>NZ_JBWBRA010000001.1:2500-3085000 GCF_056279295.1 Aeromonas sp. TECH754
CGTAGGGAAACCGAGTCTTAACTGGGCGTCTAGTTGCAAGGTGTAGACCCGAAACCGGGTGATCTAGCCATGGGCAGGTTGAAGGTTGAGTAACATCAACTGGAGGACCGAACCCACTAACGTTGCAAAGTTAGGGGATGACCTGTGGCTGGGGGTGAAAGGCCAATCAAACTCGGAGATAGCTGGTTCTCCCCGAAAGCTATTTAGGTAGCGCCTCGGACGAATACTACTGGGGGTAGAGCACTGTTTGGACTAGGGGGTCATCCCGACTTACCAACTCCATGCAAACTCCGAATACCAGTAAGTAATATCCGGGAGACACACGGCGGGTGCTAACGTCCGTCGTGAAGAGGGAAACAACCCAGACCGCCGGCTAAGGTCCCAAAGTTCTGGTTAAGTGGGAAACGATGTGGGAAGGCTCAGACAGCTAGGATGTTGGCTTAGAAGCAGCCATCATTTAAAGAAAGCGTAATAGCTCACTAGTCGAGTCGGCCTGCGCGGAAGATGTAACGGGGCTCAAACCAGGCACCGAAGCCGCGGATTCACACGTATGTGTGAGTGGTAGGGGAGCGTTCTGTAAGTCTGCGAAGGTGTATCGAGAGGTATGCTGGAGATATCAGAAGTGCGAATGCTGACGTAAGTAACGATAAAGGGGGTGAAAAGCCTCCTCGCCGGAAGACCAAGGGTTCCTGTCCAACGTTAATCGGGGCAGGGTGAGTCGACCCCTAAGGTGAGGCCGAAAGGCGTAATCGATGGGAAGCAGGTTAATATTCCTGCACGACTTGTAATTGCGATGGGGGGACGGAGAAGGCTAGGTGGGCCAGGCGACGGTTGTCCTGGTGAAAGTGCGTAGGCGGTATCTCTAGGCAAATCCGGAGATACAACGCTGAGACACGAGACGAAGCCACTACGGTGGTGAAGCCATTGATGCCCTGCTTCCAGGAAAAGCCTCTAAGCTTCAGATTACAAGTCATCGTACCCCAAACCGACACAGGTGGTCGGGTAGAGAATACCAAGGCGCTTGAGAGAACTCGGGTGAAGGAACTAGGCAAAATAGAACCGTAACTTCGGGAGAAGGTTCGCTCTTGACAGTGAAGTCCCTTGCGGATGGAGCAGTTGGGAGTCGCAGTGACCAGATGGCTGGGACTGTTTATCAAAAACACAGCACTCTGCAAACACGAAAGTGGACGTATAGGGTGTGACACCTGCCCGGTGCCGGAAGGTTAATTGATGGGGTTAGCGCAAGCGAAGCTCTTGATCGAAGCCCCGGTAAACGGCGGCCGTAACTATAACGGTCCTAAGGTAGCGAAATTCCTTGTCGGGTAAGTTCCGACCTGCACGAATGGTGTAACCATGGCCATGCTGTCTCCACCCGAGACTCAGTGAAATCGAATTCGCCGTGAAGATGCGGTGTACCCGCGGCTAGACGGAAAGACCCCGTGAACCTTTACTACAGCTTGGCACTGAACATTGAACCTACATGTGTAGGATAGGTGGGAGGCTTTGAAGGCGTGACGCTAGTTGCGCTGGAGCCGTCCTTGAAATACCACCCTTGTATGTTTGATGTTCTAACGCAGGGCCCTGAATCGGGCTCGCGGACAGTGCCTGGTGGGTAGTTTGACTGGGGCGGTCTCCTCCCAAAGAGTAACGGAGGAGCACGAAGGTTGGCTAATCCTGGTCGGACATCAGGAGGTTAGTGCAATGGCATAAGCCAGCTTAACTGCGAGACGGACAGGTCGAGCAGGTACGAAAGTAGGTCATAGTGATCCGGTGGTTCTGAATGGAAGGGCCATCGCTCAACGGATAAAAGGTACTCCGGGGATAACAGGCTGATACCGCCCAAGAGTTCATATCGACGGCGGTGTTTGGCACCTCGATGTCGGCTCATCACATCCTGGGGCTGAAGTCGGTCCCAAGGGTATGGCTGTTCGCCATTTAAAGTGGTACGCGAGCTGGGTTCAGAACGTCGTGAGACAGTTCGGTCCCTATCTGCCGTGGGCGTTGGATGATTGAAGGGAGTTGCTCCTAGTACGAGAGGACCGGAGTGAACGAACCTCTGGTGTTCGGGTTGTCACGCCAGTGGCACTGCCCGGTAGCTAAGTTCGGAATCGATAACCGCTGAAAGCATCTAAGCGGGAAGCGAGCCCTGAGATGAGTCATCCCTGACCCCTTGAGGGTCCTAAAGGGCCGTTGGAGACCACAACGTTGATAGGTGGGGTGTGTAAGCGCGGCGACGTGTTGAGCTAACCCATACTAATTACCCGTGAGGCTTAACCATACAACACCCAAGAAGTGTTCTGGGCCTTGTAGCAAGTGAACGAACTACTTATCTAATTCAGTGATAGTGACAAGGCAAACGCCTAAGTCGTTATTCACGTCAGCTTTCCAGATGAAGTTTTTTGCCTGGCGGCCATAGCGCCGTGGAACCACCTGATCCCATGCCGAACTCAGAAGTGAAACGCGGTAGCGCCGATGGTAGTGTGGCATTCGCCATGCGAGAGTAGGACACTGCCAGGCACCCAATTAGAAGAAGCCCGCTCAATCGAGCGGGCTTTTTTTTGCCTGAAAATCGTAATTTTATAGTATGAATATCTACATAATGCTTATTTAATGGTTAGAAATATTGATAAAGTTGATTTATTAGTCATGACAACTGCCTTTTATTTCTCTGATTACCCGCCTCCTGAGCCACTCTCGATACCTGATACCTGATACCTGATACCTGATACCTGATACCTGATACCTGATACCTATTCCTGTGCCTGCCAGCCTGCCGATAGGCCATGGCTTGGGTGGAGGATCCCGCTTGCTCGGCTCGGGAGTGGCAGGCCAACCGGCACCATCAAGACGCTTTGGCCCCACCTCGCACTCTTCTTCTCTCGCAGAACAGATAGCTTTTTGTCCCTTTCTCGTTGTTTTGGATATAAAAAGCACAGAATGTGATACCCCTACCTTTCTTGCCGAGTCCGCTCTGCTTTAATTCGTCTGCTCACATTCGATGGGCCAAGGAATCACAATAATCTGAGGAATGGACACATGTTCAAGAGAACAGTAACGATGATGCTGGCGGCGGGAACCCTGGTATTAGGCGGTTGCGCATCTAACGGTGGCGCTGAGCAGGCGGGGGCGGACAACAGCGATTTCGGCGGCAAGTCAATCTACCTGCGCGGGGAGATGAACGACTGGATGGCCAACGATGAGACCAAGGCGGTCAAGGTGGCCGACAAGCTCTATATGGCCAAGGGTACCCTCAAGAAGGAGTGGGCCCCCTACAAATTCAAATTTGGTGACTCAAGCTGGAGTTGCGGCACCAACTTCGGCTACAAGAGCCCAAGCGATGGCGTCGCCGTGCTGGGTGGTGAACCTGTTCCGGTCAACCCCTGCTCCAAGTACGAGGACATGAAGTTCTCGCCGGAGGCGGACGGGGTCTATGAGTTCTATCTGAACCTGGCTGGCGAAACCCCGACGGTGTACGTCAAGAAGCCCTGATCCGGCCCCGAGCGGTCAATCCCTCGGGCAATGAACGGTTAACTGCCCCGGTCCAGCACTCTGCTGGCCGGGGCGTTTTTTTAGGCTTTTGGCGGTGGTTCATGATATGGGTGCTACTATATATAGTGTTTTTGTATTTCACATTCATCTATTGGTTGTGTTTTGATCTTCTGCATGACGTTGATGCATTCACATAAGGTGGCTTGAAAATGGCTAAATCCAACCCTGTGCCGGCGAGTGATCCCGGCGCCGATCTCATACCCCTGCAGGAGACCTCCCTCGAGATCTGGGACAGCAAGTATCGCCTCAAGCGCAAGGACGCGACTCCCATCGATGGCTCGGTTGACGAGACCTACCAGCGGGTGGCCCGCGCCCTGGCAGCGCAGGAGCGCGAACCCGATGCCTGGTATGAGCCCTTCCTGTGGGCGCTGCGCAACGGCGCCATCCCGGCGGGACGCATCACCTCCAATGCGGGGGCCTTCGAGCACAAGCCCGCCACCTCCACCATCAACTGCACCGTCTCCGGCACCATCGAAGATTCGATGGATGACATTCTCGGCAAGGTCCACGAGGCGGGGTTGACCCTGAAGGCGGGTTGCGGCATCGGCTATGACTTCTCGACCCTGCGTCCACGCGGAGCCTTTGTCTCCGGGGCTGGGGCCTACACCTCGGGCCCGCTCTCCTTCATGGATATCTACGACAAGATGTGCTTCACCGTCTCGTCCGCCGGCGGTCGCCGCGGCGCCCAGATGGGAACCATGGATATCCGTCACCCGGACGTCATCGAGTTCATTCAGGCCAAGCGGGAGGATGGCCGCCTGCGCCAGTTCAACCTCTCCCTGCTGATCACCGAGGAGTTCGTCAAAGCGGTGAAGGAGGATGCTCCCTGGACGCTGATCTTCCCTTACACCGCCAAGGAGGTGGAGCAGGACGGCATCGCGCTGGACGACCCCGAGCAGGTGCTCTGGGCTGATTGGCCGAACAAGGAAGGAGTGGTCATCAATGAGCTGGGCCAGGTGGCCTGCAAGCGCTACAAGACACTGCCCGCCCGCAAGCTGTGGAACGTCATCATGAGCTCCACCTACGACTACGCGGAGCCCGGCTTCATCCTGATCGACAAGGTCAACCAGATGAACAACAACTGGTTCTGCGAGGAAATCCGCGCCACCAACCCCTGCGGCGAGCAGCCCTTGCCGCCCTACGGCGCCTGCCTGCTGGGCTCGGTCAATCTCACCAAGTTCGTGCGCAATCCCTTCACCGATCAGGCCAGCTTCGACTGGCAGGTATTTCGCAAGGTGGTGGCCATTTTCACCCGCATGCTGGACAACGTGGTGGAGATCAACCAGCTGCCGCTGGCCAAACAGCGGGAGGAGATCATCAACAAACGTCGTCACGGCATGGGCTTCCTCGGTCTCGGCTCGGCCCTCACCATGCTGCGGATCAAATATGGCTCCGCCGCCTCCGTCGCTTTCACCGAGCAGGTCTCCCAGGAGCTGGCCATGACCGGTTGGCGCGAATCCCTGGCGCTGGCGACAGAGAAGGGCCCGGCCCCCATCATGGAGCAGGAGTTCGAGGTCACCGGCAAGATGCTGCGGCTGCGCCCCGAGATGGCCGCCGATGGCATCAAGCTTGGCGACAAGATCAAGGGCCGGGTGCTGCACGCGCGCTACAGCCGCTACATGCAACAAGTCGCCGGAGTGGACCCCGTCCTGGTGGCCGAGCTGGCTGAGGTGGGTGGTCGTTTCACCCATCACAGCAGCATAGCGCCGACCGGCACCATCTCCCTGTCGCTCGCCAACAATGCCAGCAATGGCATAGAGCCGAGCTTTGCCCATCACTACAGCCGCAATGTCATCAAGCCGGGCAAGAAGAGCAAGGAGAGCGTGGACGTCTACTCGTTCGAGCTGCTGGCCTACCGTGGGCTCGTCAATGCTGGCGCCATGCCCTATGGGGAGGAGGAGGCGACCCGGCTGCCGGACTACTTCATCACCGCCGATGACATCAGCCCGGCCCAGCACGTGGACATCCAGGCCGCAGCCCAGCGCTGGATCGACTCCTCCATCTCCAAGACCGCCAACGTGCCGACCGACTTCCCGTTCGAGCAGTTCAAGGACATCTACCTCTATGCTTCTGATTCGGGGCTCAAGGGCTGCACTACCTTCCGCTTCAACCCGGCCGCCTTCCAGGGGGTGCTGGTGAAGGAGAAGGATCTGGAGAATACATGTTACGAGTTCACCCTGGAGGATGGCTCCGTCATCACCGCCAGGGGCAACGAAGAGATCGAGTACGATGGCGAGCTGCACACCGCCGCCAACCTCTATGACGCCTTGAAAGAAGGCTATTACGGTAAATTCTGAGGACGACACATGGTCAAGAAGATCGACAGCAAAATCGTCGCCTACAAGGTGAAGACCCGGGATGAGCCGCAAGAAGCGCCGGCCCCGCAAGATGACGTGGTGCACATGCACGAGACGGTGCTGCGGCCGGAGCGGCTGATGGGCACCACCTACAAACTGAAGACGCCGGAGCATGTCTCCGAGCACTCGCTGTTCATCACCATCAACGACATCATTCTCAACGAGGGCACGGTGCACGAGACCCGCCGCCCGTTCGAGATCTTCATCAATTCCAAGAGCCTGGAACACTACCAATGGATAGTGGCGCTGACCCGGATCATCTCGGCGGTGTTTCGCAAGGGCGGGGATGTCACCTTCCTGGTGGAGGAGCTGCGCTCGGTGTTCGATCCCAAGGGCGGCTACTGGAACAAGGGCAAGTACGTTCCCTCCCTTATCGCCGAGATTGGCAACGTGATCGAGACTCACCTCACCGAGATCGGCATGCTCAAGGTGCCCGGGCTGGATGAGCACCAGCAGGCATTCCTGGCCGAGAAACAGGCCGAGCTGCAGGGCGGACAACAAGCGGAAGCACAGCAGGTCGGCAGCGGTTTCCCGGCCAGTGCGGCGCTCTGCTACAAGTGCCACACCAAGGCGCTGGTGCAGAAAGATGGCTGCATGACCTGCCTCAACTGCGGCGATTCCAAGTGTGGTTGAGGGGATAGCGAATCGAAAAAGACCGGCCGATGAGCCGGTCTTTCTTGTTGGCTGTTTTTTGTTCGGTCCATGGGGGAGCCAAAGGGATTTGTTGCACGCTGGTAAAATCGGGCGTAGCGTTGGGAAGTAATAAAACTGTCACGGCGGTGTGGTTTCAATGACATCTGAGATTCACACGCGTGGCACCTTCAGTGCCAAGGAGGATGCTTATGGACAATACGGACCGAAAGCTGTTTATCCTGGATACCAACGTTCTGCTTCACGAACCCCTCGCCATCTACTCCTTCAAAGAGCACGACGTGCTCATCCCCATGACGGTGCTCGAAGAGCTCGACAACATCAAGGATCGCCAGAAGGACGTCAGCCGTGATGCCAGGGTCGCCATCCGGGCGCTGGAAGACGTGTTTCGTGATGCCACTCCGGAGCAGATAGTGCAGGGGGTGGCGCTGGCCGGGGAGGCGAGCGGTCATATCTCCATCTTCAGCGATCACCACCTGCCCCAGGATGCCGAGGTGTTCACCGACAAGGAGGCGGACAACCGCATCATCAACGCGGCTCTCTACCTGCAAAAGCACGAGATGAAGCGCCAGGTGGTGCTGGTGACGAAAGACATCAACATGCGTCTCAAGGCCAAGGGGGCCGGGCTGGCGCACGTTGAGGACTATCGCAGCGACCAGTTGATCGACGACATCCGCCTGCTGGCCAAAGGCTTCCAGGTGGTGCCCGGCAGCTTCTGGGAGCGGGTCGGCGAGTGTGACAGCGAGACCCATGGCCGTGACACCGTGCATGTGATCGATGCCAATCTGCTGGAGGGAGTACACGTCAATCAGTACCTGCTGGACGAGGAGAACTTCTTCGCAGCGAGGGTGCTGAGTCACGATGGCCACAAGATCCGCCTCAAGGATCTCGGCCGCGAGCGGCTGATGTCGCGCAAGGCCTGGGGCGTTCACCCCAAGAACGTCTATCAGGGCATGGCGCTGGATGCGCTGCTGGATCCGCACATCGATCTGGTGATCCTGACCGGCCCGGCGGGCTGCGGCAAGACCCTGCTGGCCATGGCGGCGGCGCTGGAGCTGGTGATTGAGAAGGGGATCTACGAGAAGGTGATCGTCACCCGCAATACCCCGGAGATTGCCGAGAGCATTGGCTTCCTGCCCGGTACCGAGGAAGAGAAGATGATGCCCTGGCTGGCGGCGGTGACCGACACCCTGGAGGTGCTGCACAAGCAGGACGAGAACATGAGCGGGTCCCTGAGCTACATCATGGAGAAGGCCAACATCCAGTTCAAATCCGTCAACTTCATGCGCGGGCGCAGCATCCAGAACACCTTCGTGCTGCTGGACGAGTGCCAGAACCTGACCGCGTCCCAGATCAAGACCATCATCACCCGTTGCGGCGAGGGCACCAAGATCGTCTGTTCCGGCAACCTGGCCCAGATCGACTCCAACTACCTGAGCCCGGTCACCTCGGGGCTGACCTACATCGTCGAGCGCTTCAAGGACTTCGATGGCAGTGCCAACATCTTCCTGAACGGGGTGGTGCGCAGCAAGCTCGCCTCCTTTGCCGAGGAAAATCTCTGATTTCACTGAATATCTTCATACAAAAAGGGAGGCCATTGGCCTCCCTTTTTTGATCCCGCGCTCCTGCCCTAGGCACTCTGCGAGTGGCCCAGATAGCGCTGAAGGCCCGGGTGACCGCTGTTTTGCAGAATGTCGGGCGTGCCCTGCAGGGCGATGCGTCCCTCGTCCACGAACAGCACTCGATCGGCGATGAGTTGGGCATCCTCCGGGTTGTGGGACACCATCAGCACGGTAATGCCCTGCTCGCAGGCGAGGCGGGCGACCTCCGCCAGCATTTCCCGGCGCAGGGCGGGATCCAGCGCCGAGAAGGGTTCGTCCAGCAGCAGCAGCGGCTTGCCGCGCACCAGGGCGCGGGCCAGCCCCACCCGTTGCTGTTGACCACCGGAGAGCTGCTCCGGCAGCCGATCCTGCATGTCACCGAGCCCCACCTTGATGGCCGCCTCTTTCACCTGGGCGCGTTGGGCCGGGCTCAGGCGCAGGCCGGGGTGCAGGCCGATGGCGATGTTGTCGAACACCGACAGGTGCAGGAACAGGTTGTGATCCTGGAACAGGGTGGTGACCGGCCGCTCGGCGGGGCCGAGCGGCAGCAAGTCGATGCCATCGAAGCTGAGACGGCCGGATTCTACCGGCACGAAGCCCGCTATCATGCCGAGCAGGGTCGATTTGCCGGCCCCGCTCGGACCGATCAGCGCAGTGATCTCCCCCTTGGGCAGGGAGGCGTTGAAGGTCACCCGCCAATCAGGGTAACTGGTTGTAAAATCATCAATTAACAGCATCTTTGACTCCTGTGATATGGCTGGGTGCGCAGACCGCATGTGAAACCGTGCCATGGCAGCAAACTCGACTATCCAGCATCCAGGTTCTTGCCTCCCAGACCCCGTTCCACCAGCCAGAACAGCGAGAAACAGAGGGTGAGCAACAGCAGGGCGGTGGCCGCCGCCTCGGTCAACCGGTAGCTGCCGAGTTGCTGATAGAGCAGCCAGGGCAGGGTGGTGAGCTCCTGGCTGCCGAACATGGCGATGGCGCCGAGATCCCCCAGCGACAATATCATGGAGAGTGCCATGGCCAGCGCCAGCGGGCGGCGCAGCAGGGGCCACTCGACGTACTTCAGGCGATGCAGGCCGCGCACTCCCAGGCTGTCTGCCAGCCGATCGTACTGGCGCACCACCAGTTGCATGGGCGCGCTGAGGGTGCGCAGCACATAGGGCAGCGCCATCAGGGCGTTGACCAGCACCACCAGCCAGGGGCCGAGGGCAAACACATCGGTGAAGGGCATGAACAGGATGAAGAGGCCGGTGCTGAGCACCACCGCCGGGATCATCAGGATCATGGAGCCGCTGGCCTCCCACAGGGCGGCCGCCCGTCGCTTGCGGGCCCGCACCCGCAGGTGGCGGCTGGTGAGCAGCAGGCCGGCCCCGAGCAGGGTGGCGAGGCTCCCCGCCACCAGCGCGATGCCGAGAGACTGGCCCCCCGCCTGCCACAGCCGGGACGAGCCGAGCGCCGTCAGCAGACCTGGGTTGAAGCCAGCGACGACGATGGCCAGCAGCGGTGGCAGGAAGATGGCGAGGCCGAGGGTGAGGGCGGCACCATCCACCCAGCGGGTGCCCGGCTGTTGTCTGTCCGGGCGCAGGCAGGGGCGGCGGCTGGTGAGGCGACTGGACGGGGTGGTCTGCAATTTGTGTTGCAGCAGCAACAGGCCCGCGGTCAGCAGCAGTTGCACCAGCGCCAGGCCGCCGGCGGTGGCGAGATCGAAGTCAAAGCGCAGGGCCTGATAGACGGCCACCTCCAGGGTGGTGGACTTGGGGCCACCGCCCAGCGCCAGCACTGTGGTGAAGCTGGTGAAGCAGAGCATGAAGATGAGGCTCGCCAATCCCGGCAGCAGGCCACGGATGATGGGCCACTCCAGCAGCCGGAAGATGTGGGAGGAATGCATGCCGAGCTGGCTGGCGAGGCGCCAGGAGGACTCGGGGATGCTCTCTATCCCTTGCAGAATGAGGCGCGCCGCGAGCGGCATGTTGAAGAACACGTGGGCCAGCAGTATGCCGAACAGGCCGTACAGGTAGTTGCCGGGGTCCAGCCCCAGGCTGCGCAGGGCATGGGGCAGCCAGCCCTGGGAGCCGTGCACCGCGACTATGCCGAAGATGGCGATGATGACGGGCAGTACCAGGGAGAGGCCAAACAGTTTCAGCAGCAGTCTTCGGCCGCGAAAACGGCGCCGCGCCAGGGCCCGGGCCACCGGAATGGCCAGCCCCAGACTCAGCAGGGTGGAGAGCAGGGCCTGCCCCAGGCTGAAGCCCAGCACATGGCGCAGGTAGGGGTCTGCCAGCAGGCTGCCAGGGAGCGTGCCCGCCTGCCACAACAGGGCGACGAGCGGCCCCAAGGAGAGCAACAGGATGATGCTGGTGGCTGCGCTACCCGGCAGCCACCAGAGAGGACGAGCCTGTGGTTTTACAGCGTGACGGCTCACTGGGTGACGGCTTGCAGCCATTCCTTGATCCAGCCCTTGCGATTGGCGGCCACCTCATCGGAGCTAAAGCTCAGCGGTTTGGTGACTGTGATCATCTGATCGAAGCCCTTGGGCAGCGGGGTGTCCGTCACCGGATACATCCAGTTGCCGGTGGGGATCGCCTGCTGGAAGGCGGGGCTGACCATGAACTGCAGGAACTGGTCCGCCAGCTTGTCTTGCTTGGCGCTCGCGAGCTTGGCAGCGACCTCCACCTGGCGATAGTGGCCCTCCTCGAAGGCCGCGGCCTGGTACTGGGCCTTGTTCTCGGCGATCAGGTGATAGGCCGGGGAGCTGGTGTAGGAGAGCACCATGTCCGCCTCGCCGTCGAGGAACATGCCGTAGGCCTCGGACCAGCCCTTGGTGACGGTGACCGTCTTCTTGGCGAGCTGGGCCCAGGCGGCCGGCGCTTCCTTGCCATAGACGGACTTCATCCACAGCATCAGCCCCTGACCCGGGGTGGAGGTGCGGGGATCCTGATAGATCACCTTGAGATCCGGGCGCTCCACCAGCTCTTTCAGGCTCTTGGGAGGGGTCTGGAGCTTGTCCTTGTTGTAGACGAAGGCGAAGTAGCCGTAGTCATAGGGGACGAAGGTATCGTCCTGCCAGCCACCCGGCACCTTGAGGGCAGCGAGATCCGTGTGATGGGGGGCGAACAGGCCGCTCTGCTTGGCCTCGCTCACCAGGGCATCGTCCAGCCCCAGCACCAGATCGGCCTGGCTGTGTTTGCCTTCCAGTCGCAGCCGGTTGAGGATGGCGACCCCGTCTTCCAGCGCCACCAGCTTGAGGGTGCAGCCGCACTCCTGCTCGAAGGCCTGCTTGATCTTGGGACCCGGTCCCCATTCGCTGGCGAAGGAGCCGTAGGTGTAGACGGTGAGGGTGTCGGCCGCGAAGGCCTGGGCACTGAGCAGGCTGGTGGCAACCAGCAGCAGGGTTTTCATTGATGGCACTCCTGTGAGTCGTGAAGTGCCAGCGGGGAGAGGGCGCAAAAAACGAGCGCCATGCCTCAAATTCCTCCGCCAGCATTATCTGGATCAGGTTCACGGGTATAATCTCAGCGGCAAGCCGCACCCCGTTTGAGAAACGAACCGCATTGTATTAACGTTCCTTGGGGGAGGCCAGCACAATTATTTCACCGGCCGATACGGGCGTAGCGGCATAGCAGAGGAGGTTCCCGTGATCACCAGTACCAAGGAAAGGCGTGCCTTTGCGCGCATGGTCATCAATGCTCCCGTCACCCTGTTTCAGCATCAGGACGTGCTGGAGGGGATCTGTCGGGATCTCAGCGCCAACGGCATGGGGGTCGAGGTGAACGAGCACAGCTTCGATGTGCATCAACTCATCCGGGTGAGCCTCGCGACCAGCAGCAACTTGCTGCCGCCGTTCGAGGTGCAGGCCCGCATAGTGCGGGTGCTGGAGGAAGAGGAGGGACTCTTGCTGGCGCTGGAGTTTCAGTCTCTGGCCTGACGCGGTAGCACATTCCACCACTTTTCATCGGCCAGCATCTGCTGGTCGATGTCATTTTGGTTTTCAGTAGATTGTTATGCTGCCGCTTGGCCATTCGCCATCGCTTCCCGGCCTGTCTGGGGGCGACTCAGTGGCTGGCCAGCACGGGCTGCACGCTCAACTGCCGGCTGTCGACCAGCGTCTTGCTGGTGGGAGCGAGCTGGCCGATGGGGAGCTGGGCCGGGCCGGTCGGCTCCATCAGCAGGTAGGTCTGTCCTTCCCAGCTCAGGGTCGCGTCTCCCGGCTTGGCGGGCAGGGCGACCCCCAGCAGTGCGTGGCCCGGCACGAACACCATGGCCTGGGGCAATTCCGGGAAGAGCTGGGCCAGCATGGCCGCCATCAGGGTCACCTTGCTGTCACAATCCCCCCGGTTCTGCTCCAGCACCTGACGCGGGGTCAGGAAGCCCTTGCCGGCCCGGCCAGACTGGCTGTCCAGCAGGCTATAGGGAATGGCTTGAATGAAGTCGAGCATGAAGGCCACCGTCTGCTGGCGTGCCTCCACCTCGGTGGTCCCCTGCCGCTTGAGCTGATCCGCCAGCGGTGCCAGCTCGGCCCGACTCTCCAGCGCGATGCGCACGTGATCCTGCTTGATGGCGGGCACCCCGTCGTACGGCGTAAAGCGCTGGAAGTAGTGCTGCTTGAGCCATTCCTGCTCCAATTTCGCCCGCTCAGGCCCGACCCAGCTCTCGGCCTCCCGCGCCTTGTCGGCGTTGCGGCTCCTGATGTTGAGGGCCAGCGCGGGGCGAGAGAGGGAGAACTGCACCTCGGGGAACGCGATGACGGCCTGCTGCAGCAACTGCTGCAACATCTCCTCCTGCATCCGCGCGGGTCTATAGGCGATGAGCGGTGGCAACTGGCCCGTCTCCAGCCGGTAGCTGAGCTGCTGCGCCTTGCCCTCCCTGTCCTGCCAGCCGACGTTGAGCTGACCGCCGTTGCTGTGAAAATAACGCTGCCCTGCCATTGCCGGCAGCGCGAACAGCAGGGCGCAGAGCAGGAGGCCGCTCGTTGTCGTCATCATCCTCTCCTCAGGTGTCGGTTGGCCGTCTGCCGGAAATAAAACAGGGAGCCTGGGCTCCCTGTGGATGCTACTCGTTGTGGCTATTCGTGCCTAGCTCCCGCTCGGCTGCCTTGTTTCGAAGGCGCAGAGACGGGTTTTGAACGTGCTCAGATCCAGCTCGGCTGCTTCGCCTCGAAGGCGTCGATGGCGGCCTCATGCTGCAAAGTCAGGCCGATGGCGTCCAGCCCGTTGAGCAGGCAGTAGCGGCGGAACTCGTCGATCTCGAAGCCGAAGCTGAGGCTACCTGCGCGCACCTGATTGGCCTCCAGATCTACCTCGATCTGTTGGCCCGGATTGGCGGCAACCAGCTGGAACAGGGCCTCCACCTCTTCGTCCTTCAGACGCACCGGCACCAGGCCGTTGTTGATGGCGTTGCCGTAGAAGATGTCGGCGAAGCTCGGGGCTATGATGGTCTTGAAGCCGTAATCCGCCAGCGCCCAGGGGGCGTGCTCGCGGCTCGAGCCACAGCCGAAGTTCTCCCGGGCCAGCAAGATGCTCGCGCCAGCGTAACGCGGCTGGTTCAGTACGAACTCGGGGTTTGGCTGCTGGCCGGCATCATCCAGGAAGCGCCAGTCGTGGAACAGGTGCTTGCCAAAACCGGTGCGGTTCACCTTCTGCAGGAACTGCTTGGGAATGATGGCGTCGGTGTCCACGTTGACGCTGTCGAGGGGGACGGCGATCCCTTTATGTTGTTTGAATCCTGTCATGTTCATTCCCTCTTACAGTGCGCGAATATCGGCAAAGTGACCGGTGACGGCGGCGGCGGCGGCCATGGCCGGGCTCACCAGATGGGTGCGGCCGGCACGGCCCTGACGACCCTCGAAGTTGCGGTTGCTGGTGGAGGCGCAGCGCTCCCCCGGTTGCAGTCGGTCGTTGTTCATGGCCAGACACATGGAGCAACCCGGCAGACGCCATTCAAATCCTGCCTCGATGAAGATCTTGTCCAGCCCCTCGGCCTCGGCCTGGGCCTTCACCTGCTCGGAGCCCGGCACCACCAGCGCCTGTACCCCCGCGGCGACCTTGCGGCCCCGGGCTATGGCGGCGGCGGCGCGCAAGTCCTCGATGCGGCTGTTGGTGCAAGAGCCGATGAACACCTTGTCGATGGCGACGTCGGAGAGCTTCTGGCCCGGTTGCAAGTCCATGTAGGCCAGCGCCTTGCGAGCGGACTGCTGCTCCATCAGATCGGTGAAGGAGTCCGGATCCGGGATGGGATCACCCACGGCGATCACCTGGCCGGGGTTGGTGCCCCAGGTCACCTGGGGGGCGATGTCGGCGGCATTGAGCACGACTTCTGCATCGAAGCTGGCACCTTCATCGCTCTTGAGGGTCTGCCAGTAGGCGATAGCCTGCGCCAGTGCCTCACCCTCGGGGGCGAAGACCTTGCCGCGGATGTAGTCGATGGTGGTCTGATCGGGGGCTATCATGCCCGCCTTGGCGCCAAGCTCGATGGCCATGTTGCACACCGTCATGCGCCCTTCCATGGAGAGCGCTGCGATGGCGTCTCCCGCGAACTCCACCACGTAGCCGGTGCCGCCGGCGTGGCCGACCCGGCCTATGATGGCAAGCACCACGTCTTTCGCGCTGATGCCTTCGGCCAGCTTGCCGTTGACGCTGATGCGCATGGTCTTGGCGCGGCCCTGTTTCAGGGTCTGGGTGGCCATCACGTGCTCCACCTCGGAGGTACCGATGCCGAACGCCAAGGATCCGAAGGCGCCGTGGGTGGCGGTGTGGGAGTCGCCGCAGACGATGGTGGTGCCGGGCAGGGTGATGCCGAGCTCAGGCCCCATCACGTGGACGATCCCCTGATACTGATGGTTCAGATCGTAGAGCCGGACTCCGAACTCCTTGCAGTTGGCGGCCAGCGTCTCCATCTGGATGCGGGCCATCTCGCCGGAGGCGGCGATGTCCTTGGTGGTGGTGGAGACGTTGTGATCCATGGTGGCCCAGGTCAAGTCCGGGCGGCGCAGGGGGCGCTTCATGGCGCGCAGGCCGTCGAACGCCTGCGGGCTGGTGACTTCGTGCACCAGGTGGCGGTCGATGTAGATGAGCGGCGTTTCCCCGGCCACTTCACGCACCACGTGGGCGTCGAATACTTTCTGATAGAGGGTCTTGGACATTGCTCTCTTCCTTGTTATCTGCTGTCTTCAGATGCGCGCGGCGATCTGGGAGCCCATGGCGGCGGTGCTCTGCACCGGGTGCTTGGCATCGGCCTGATGCAAGTCGGCGGTGAAGTAACCCTCGGCCAGGGCCTGGGCCACGGCCTGCTCGATGGCCTGGGCGGCGGCTTCCTGGCCGAGGCTGTAGCGCAGCATCAGGGCGGCGGAGAGGATCTGGGCGATGGGGTTGGCGATGCCCTTGCCGGCGATGTCAGGCGCCGAGCCACCGGCCGGTTCGAACAGGCCGAAGCCGGATTCGTTCAGGCTGGCGGAGGGGAGCAGCCCCATGGAGCCGGTGATCATGGCGCACTCGTCGGAGAGGATGTCGCCGAACAGGTTGGAGCAGAGCAGCACGTCGAACTGGGACGGATCCTTGATGAGCTGCATGGTGGCGTTGTCGATGTACATGTGGTTCAGGGCCACGTCCGGGTAGGACTTGGCGACCTGGCTCACCACTTCGCGCCACAGGATGGAGGAGGCGAGCACGTTGGCCTTGTCGATGGAGGTGACTTTGGCCTTGCGCACCCGGGCCGATTCGAACGCTATCTTGGCGATACGCTCGATCTCGAAACGGTGATAGACCTCGGTGTCGAATGCCTTCTCCATGGCGCCTTCCCCCTCGCGCCCCTTGGGCTGGCCGAAGTAGATGCCGCCGGTCAGCTCGCGGACGCAGGCGATATCGAAGCCGCGATCCGAGATGTCGGCACGCAGTGGCGAGAATTGTTCCAGACCGGTGTAGATGCGGGCCGGACGCAGGTTGCAGAACAGCTTGAAGTGGGCGCGCAGGGGCAGCAGGGCGCCACGTTCCGGCTGATCGTTCGGCGGCAGATGCTCCCACTTGGGGCCACCGACCGAGCCAAACAGCACGGCGTCGGCCGCTTCGCAGCCTGCTATGGTGCTCGAAGGCAGGGGAGTGCCCTGGTTGTCGATGGCGATGCCGCCCACGTCATGGCGGTCGTACTCGAGGGTGAAGCCAAACTTGGCCTGTATCTTTTCCAGCACCTTGACGGCCTCGGCCATCACTTCCGGGCCAATGCCGTCACCCGGCAATACTGCGATCCGATAACTGCTCATACTGTTTCCGTCCTGATGTTGTTATTGAGATCCCTCTGCTCAGCGGCCCGATACGGTGGGCCGACTACTGTTCAGAGTGTCTCCGTTCTGATGTTGTTGTCTCTCATCTGTCAGCGAGCTTGTCGCCGTTCAGACGGTTTCCGTTTTGATGTTGTTCTTCTGTCCCATCTGCTCGGCGACCTGATCGGCGCGCCAGATGCTGTTGATGACATGGACCAGGGCCTGGGCCGAGGACTCGATGATGTCGGTGGCCAGCCCCATGCCGTGGAACTTGCGGTCCTTGTACTCGGCGACGATATCCACCTGGCCGAGGGCGTTCTTGCCTTCTCCCTTGCCCTTGAGCTCGTACTTGTCGATGCGGATCTCGTAGCCGGTGATGCGGTTGATGCACTGGTAGACCGCATCCACCGGACCGTTGCCGGTGGCGGCCTCGCAGATCAACTCCTGACCGACCTTCAGCTTCACCGAGGCGGTGGCCAGCACCGAGCTGCCGCTCTGCACGCCGAGGTATTCCAGCTTGAAGTGTTCGGGCTCCTCGTGGATCTGGCTGAAGAAGGCGAGGGCCTCGAGGTCGTAATCGAATACCTGGCCCTTCTTGTCCGCCAGGGTGAGGAACTTGCCGTAGAGATCGTCCAGGTCGTAGCTGCTCTCGGCGTAGCCCATGGATTCCATGCGGTGCTTGATCACGTGGCGGCCTGAGCGGGAGGTCATGTTGAGGCTGTTCTGGGTCAGGCCGATGCTCTCAGGGGTGATGATCTCGTAGGTGTTCTTGGCCTTGAGCACGCCATCCTGATGGATGCCTGAGCTATGGGAGAAGGCGTTGGCACCGACGATGGCCTTGTTCGGCTGCACCGGCATGTTGCAGATCTGGCTGACCAGCGTGCTGGTGCGGTGGATCTCGCTGTGGCGGATGTTGGTGTGAACCCCGAGCAGATCGGCGCGGGTCTTCAGGATCATCGCCACCTCTTCGAGGGAGCAGTTGCCCGCCCGCTCGCCGATGCCGTTGATGGTGCACTCGATCTGGCGGGCTCCCATCTGCACGGCGCCGATGGAGTTCGCTACCGACAGGCCGAGATCGTCGTGGCAGTGTACCGAGATGATGGCCTGATCGATGTTGGGTACCCGGTTGAACAGGGTCTGGATGATGCCGGAGAACTCGGTCGGTACCGTGTAGCCCACGGTGTCCGGGATGTTGATGGTGCGGGCACCGGCCCGGATGGCGGCCTCCACCATGCGGCATAGGTTGTCGATGGGGGTGCGGCCCGCGTCCTCGCAGGAGAACTCCACGTCGTCGGTGTAGCGGCGGGCATGCTTGATGGCGCTGACCCCCATCTCCAGCACGTCTTCGAAGCTCTTCTTCAGCTTGCTCTCCACATGAATCGATGAGGTGGAGATAAAGGTATGGATGCGGAACGCCTCTGCCACTTTCAGCGCTTCACCGGCGGCGTCGATGTCCTTGGGCAGGGCGCGGGCTAGGGCACAGACCCGGCTGTTTTTGATGTGACGGGCGATGGTCTGCACCGAGAGAAAATCACCGGGGGAGGAGACCGGGAAGCCCACCTCCATAATGTCGACACCGAGCCGCTCCAGTGCCTGGGCGACCTGCAGCTTCTCCTTGACCGTCAGGCTGGCCGACAGCGCCTGCTCACCATCACGCAAGGTGGTATCGAATATGATGACGCGATCTGACATGTGACTTCCCTCTTCCTAAGTTCGGTGCGTGCATCCTGCATGGCATAAAAAAACCCGTGCGGGGTGCACGGGTTTTTGTAAATTCCGGCTATGCCTTAGCCCGGCTACAAGGATCCCGCGCGACGAGTCGCGATTAGGGAAAGCAGTAGTAGCGGAGCGGCAATATGCATGATGACTCAATCCTTCCAGTCGATAACGCTTCTACCAATAACGAGATTCTTATGCTGTGTCAACTCGAACTGGCAGGTTCATTTCACTGTTTTATTTAATCGGATTGTAAAGGAATGCAAATTTCCTTGTCCCATATTCGGTTCATGCCTGATTATCCGGTCATTCCTGCTGTACTCGATCACCCGCACAATCAGATCGACTTATCAGCACTTGCTGAATTATCTGAGGTATCCCATGGAAAAACGCAGACCAGGTCGTCCGGTCGGACGTTCCGACATTCGTGACAAGCTGCTTGCCGCCGCACGCGAACGTTTTCTGAACACTCCCTACAGCAAGGTGACGACCCGTGAGATCGCCGAGCTGGCCGGTTCCAATCTGGCGATGATCCATTACTACTTCGGCAGTAAAGAGGGCCTCTACAAGGCCGTGCTGGGGGATGTCGCCGAGCCGCTGGATCAGGCCTGGCACGATGAGACCAGCAACCGCAGCCTCACCGATCTGCTCAACACCTACTATCAGGTGATGGCGCCGAACAGCGAGCTGACCTCCGCCATCTCCAGTGCCTTGTCGACCGAGAAGAGCCCGGGACGGGATTTCGTGTTGAACCGTCTGCTGGAGCGTCAACTGCCCCAGTTCGACGCCCTGCTCGAATCCATGAAGTCCAACGGTCAGCTGGGTGACAATCTGGATCCCGAGATGTTGAAGATCTCCTTCCTCAGCATGATGTGGCAGCCGTTCGTGATGAAGGATCTCTACGAGCAGGTGTTTGGTCTGACCGTGGACGAGAGCTTCATGAGTCGTCTGGCGGCCCACAACTGCCAACTGATGGAGAACGGTCTGCGCGGTTCCCTGAACTGATCACCGGTATTTTCATCTGAAGAATCAAAAAAAGGGCCTTTCGGCCCTTTTTTCATTACGTCGTTCACAAATCTGTTATCTGTCCTTCAACTTAGTGTCACTCCGCCGCCCTAGTCTGCACAGAGATCTCGGGGAAGGAGGGGTTATGAACAAGATCCAGCAATGGGACCTGCAGGTGTGCCGTGTCTGCCTGCTCCATCCCTACAACCGCTCGCAAGCCAGAGTCAGCCGGGTCATCTCCCACACCGGAGACGGTCCGCTCTACGCGGTGCTGGCGGCGCTGCTCTGGTGGCAGGGAGGGGCGCAACGCGAACTGGTGCTGGTCGCCCTGCTGGCGTTTGCCCTCGAGTTTCCGCTCTATCTGCTGCTCAAGAATGCCCTGAGACGTCAGCGTCCCGCAGGGCTGCCGGTCTTCATCACCCCCTCGGATCGCTACAGCCTGCCGTCGGGCCACACCGCGGCGGCATTTTTGATGGCGACCGTGCTGGCCGTCAGCTTCCCGCTCTGGGCGCCACTGCTGTTCGCCTGGGCCGCGCTGGTGGGGGCATCCCGCCTGCTGCTCGGGGTGCACTACCTGAGCGATCTGGTGGCCGGTGCCCTGCTCGGCGGTGGTTGCGCCCTCTGGGCGCTGAGCTGGAGCCAGGGATGAAGATACTGTTTGGGGTCCAGGGCACCGGCAACGGTCATATCAGCCGCAGCAGGACTCTGGCGCGCGCCTTGAAGGCCAGGGGGATCGAGGTCGACTACCTGTTCAGCGGCCGCCCCGCCGACGGCTATTTCGAGATGGGGGAATTCGGGGAGTATCGCACCTTCCCCGGCATCAGTTTCGTCAGCCACGAGGGCAGCATCTCGGGCTGGCGCACGCTCAAGGGACTGGCCCCCTTGCGTTTCTGGCGGGACATGCGGGCGCTGGATTGCCGCGATTATGACCTGGTGATCAGCGATTTCGAGCCACTCAGCGCCCATGCCGCCCGGCGCTGGCAAAAACCCAGCCTCACCATCAGCCATCAGGCCAGCTTCGACTGGTCCATTCCGCGCTGGGGTGAGAGCGGCTTCAGCCGCCAGCTGATGCGTCGCTTCGCCCCGGTTAGCCAGTCGCTGGGGTTGCACTGGTTCCACTTCGGCCAGCCGCTGTTGCCTCCCATCATCGATCCTATCGCACTCGCGCCGGACAACCAGCAGGTGCTGGTCTACCTGCCGTTCGAGCAGACCGAGCAGATAGCGGCCCTGTTGTCGCGCTTCAACCAGCAGCATTTCGTCTGCTTCCATCCCGCCATTCGCACCCCCAGCCAGTGGCGCAACATTCATTTCGAGCCCCTGGCGCGGGAAGGGTTCAAGCAGGTGCTGGCCGGTTGTCGGGGCGTCATCACCAATGCCGGCTTCGAGCTGGCCTCGGAGGCGCTGTCCCTTGGCAAGAAGTTGCTGGTCAAGCCCCTTGGCGGCCAGTTCGAGCAGCTGACCAACGGCAAGACTCTGGAGCTGATGGGGCTGGCCCAGCTGATGGAGGTGCTCGATGCCAATGCGGTGCGCGGCTGGCTCGAGACGGCGGCACCCGGGGCCATTCGTTATCCGGATGTGGCGGGCGAGCTGGCGAACTGGCTGGCCGCCGGGGCACAGGAGGGCATCGAGCATCTGTCCCGCCGGCTGTGGGCCCGCACCCTCTTCCCGGAAGAGGTGTGTGATCGGCTCAGCGAGCTGGCTGAAAACCCGGTATTGACTCGTCCCTGGTTATCGCAACTCAGTGCCTTTGACTAAACTGAGATAACCCCACCCAAGGAGAGGACGGACAGCATGCGCTTTACCAATGAGAACGGCGACACCATGACCCTGGCGGATAATCTGACACTCCATGAATTGCTGGATATGGGCGTCAGCATCTCGGTCTGCGAGGAGACGGATCCGGATCAGCAGATCTGGCTGGTGGAGCCGGAACAGGGCCAGTGAGTCACCGGATAGTTGATGGGCCCACCCAAGCGGTGGGCCATTTATTTCCGTGAAACCGCAAATTTTCAGCATGATCCGCTAGTTTATTGTCCATCCTCTTCGCTTTCTTTCCTGCCCTGTGACCAAGTCACTGAATGTTAATAGCTGTTTGAAATTTATGACTGTTCAGGCCAGACAAAGCCGTGGACAAGCGTTCACAAGCGGGTTAAGTTGGTTTTTCACCCGATTTTCGGGTGAATGATGGAAAAAATCACTTTTTCTACTATCGACCGCTCCGTACTCGCCTGGTCTGTATTCAGACAACAACTAAGACACGGACCGGCGTTGCCGGGAAGCAGCGGACTGTCGATAGCTTTCGCTTAACGGAGCAAAGCCTGGAGGGCTTTATCATGGAGATGTTATCAGGCGCCCAGATGGTGGTTAGAGCGCTGGAAGATCAGGGAGTGGAACACGTGTTCGGCTACCCGGGTGGCTCAGTGCTCGACATCTATGACGCTCTCTTCGAAAACGGCAAGATGGAGCATGTCCTGGTGCGGCACGAGCAAGCCGCGGTGCACATGGCGGACGGTTACGCCCGCTCCACCGGCAAGGTGGGCACAGTGCTGGTGACCTCGGGGCCAGGTGCCACCAACTGCATCACCGGCATCGCCACCGCTTACATGGACTCGATCCCCCTGGTGATCCTGTCCGGTCAGGTGCCGACCAGCATGATTGGGGAAGATGCGTTTCAGGAGACCGACATGATCGGTATCTCTCGCCCGGTGGTGAAGCACAGCTTCCTGTGCAAGAAGGCCAGCGAGATCCCCGATGCCATCAAGAAGGCCTACTACATCGCCGCCAGCGGCCGCCCGGGGCCGGTGGTGGTGGACTTGCCCAAGGATGTGCAGAACCCGAAAGAGAAGTTCCCCTATCAGTATCCCGAGTCCGTCTCGCTGCGTTCCTACAATCCGACCAAGGCCGGCCACAAGGGCCAGATCAAGCGGGCCGCCAAGCTGCTGACCGAGGCGAGCCGCCCGGTAATGTATGTGGGCGGTGGTGCCATCAACGCCAATGCGGATCAGCTGGTGACCAAGCTGGCCGAACTGCTGAACCTGCCGGTGACCACCACCCTGATGGGGCTGGGTGCCTTCTCCGGCGTCCATCCGCAGTTCATCGGCATGCTCGGCATGCACGGCACCTTCGAAGCGAACAAGACCATGCACAACGCGGATCTGATCTTCGCCGTGGGGGCACGCTTCGATGACCGCGTCACCAACAACGTGGCCAAGTTCTGTCCCAATGCGACCATAGTCCACATCGACATCGATCCCACCTCCATCTCCAAGACGGTGCAGGCCCATGTGCCCATCGTCGGCTCGGTGGAAACCGTGCTGGAGCAGATGCTGGACGTGATCCGCGAATGCGGTTTCGACAACGACAAGCAGGAGTTGGCACAGTGGTGGGAGCAGATCGCCCAGTGGCGTTCCCGCAACTGTCTGGCCTACGAGACCTCGCCCACCCTGATCAAGCCGCAGCAGGTGATAGAGGCGCTCTACAAGGTGACCAAGGGGGAGGCCTTCGTCGCCTCGGACGTGGGCCAGCACCAGATGTTTGCCGCGCTCTACTACCCGTTTGCCAAGCCGCGCCAGTGGATCAACTCCGGTGGCCTCGGCACCATGGGCTTCGGCATTCCGGCCGCCATGGGCGCCCAGTTCGCCAACCCGGATGCGGTGGTCTGCTGCGTGACCGGCGACGGCTCGGTGCAGATGAACATCCAGGAGCTCT
This sequence comes from Aeromonas sp. TECH754, assembly GCF_056279295.1. Classification (NCBI taxonomy): domain Bacteria; kingdom Pseudomonadati; phylum Pseudomonadota; class Gammaproteobacteria; order Aeromonadales; family Aeromonadaceae; genus Aeromonas; species Aeromonas sp. TECH754. The sequence continues at coordinate 25,345 of NZ_JBWBRA010000001.1, forward strand.
CCACCTGCCTGCAGTACGGGGTGCCCATCAAGATTATCTCCATCAACAACCGTGCCCTCGGCATGGTCAAGCAGTGGCAGAAGATGTTCTACGGCGGCCGTCACAGCCACTCCTACATGGAGTCCCTGCCGGACTTCGTCAAGCTGGCGGAAGCCTATGGCCACGTCGGCATCGCGGTGAGCGATCCGGCCGAGCTTGAGAGCGCCATGGAGAAGGCCTTCGCCATGAAGGATCGGCTGGTGTTCATGGACATCTCGGTCGATCCGGACGAGCACGTCTATCCGATGCAGATCAAGTTTGGTGCCATGGACGAGATGTGGCTGAGCAAGACGGAGAGGACCTGACGATGGAACATATTATTTCGGTCGTGCTCATGGAGCTCAAGTTTGGTTCCATCAATGACGAGATGTGGCTGAGCAAGACGGAGAGAACCTGATGAGACATATTATTTCCGTTCTGTTGGAAAACGAATCCGGCGCCCTGAGTCGAGTGGTGGGCCTCTTCTCCCAACGCGGCTACAACATCGAGACCCTGACGGTGGCCCCCACCGAGGATCCCACCCTGTCGCGCATGACCATAGTCACCATGGGTGACGAGCGGGTGCTGGAGCAGATCCAGAAGCAGCTGCACAAGCTGGTGGACGTGCTCAAGGTGTGCGATCTCAGCGAGGGTGAACACATCGAGCGGGAGATCGCGCTGGTCAAGGCCCGTGCCGCCGGTGGGGCTCGCGACGAACTGAAGCGGCTGGCGGATATCTTCCGCGGCCAGATCGTCGACGTGACCCCGGAGCAGTACACGGTGCAACTGGTGGGGACGAGCGAGAAGCTCGACGCCTTCATCAAGACTGCGGCCCAGACCAACGAGATCATCGAGGTGGTGCGCTCTGGCGTCTGCGGGATCTCCCGCGCCGACAAGGCGCTGCGTCCCTGAGCGATACTGCCGGTCAATCGGTTATCCACAAAAGGGCTCCTCGGAGCCCTTTTGTGATTTCACCGGGTGGTGCGCCTCAAACTGTCTGCGGGATCTCCCGCGCCGACAAGGCGCTGCGTCCCTGAGCGATACTGCCGGTCAATCGGTTATCCACAAAAGGGGCTCTTCGGAGCCCTTTTTCACGGGGCGAGTCTAGTCGGGGAGAGTGTGAGTCTGTCATTTTCTTTCAAATGATCGGTAAACTATCCACAAAAGCTGTGGAAAACTCTGTAGATTAGCGGTGTGTCTGGCGTTAGTTGGCTGATATTAAAGGGATATTTTGATTTGATCCTGGCTGGATCGCAATTGTGCAATCGTTGGCGAGGGGGTGAGCGTTCGCTTATCGTCGGTGCCTTGCCAGACGAGGCCCAGCACCAGGCAGGTGGATCCGCTCAGGATCCTGATTTGATCTTGCGGATCAACATCTCGCCGCCATAAAAAAACCCGCCGAAAGGCGGGTTTTTGTTTTCATAGGCGTGCAGGGGATTACTCGGCCTGGGCTGCCTGGATACCGGTCAGGGCGATGGTGTAGACGATGTCGTCCACCAGGGCACCGCGGGACAGGTCGTTGACCGGCTTGCGCATGCCTTGCAGCATGGGGCCGATGGAGACCAGTTCTGCGGAGCGTTGTACCGCCTTGTAGGTGGTGTTGCCGGTGTTCAGGTCCGGGAACACGAACACGGTGGCTTTACCCGCGACCGGTGAGTTCGGTGCCTTGGACTTGGCCACGTTCTCCATGATGGCCGCATCGTACTGCAGCGGGCCGTCGATGATGAGGTCGGGACGCTTGGCCTTGGCCAGCTCGGTCGCCTCGCGCACCTTCTCTACGTCGGCACCGGCGCCAGAGGTACCGGTGGAGTAGGAGATCATGGCCACGCGTGGCTCGATGCCGAAGGCGGCAGCGGAGTCGGCGGACTGGATGGCGATCTCGGCCAGCTGCTCGGCACTCGGATCCGGGTTGATGGCGCAGTCGCCATACACCAGCACCTGATCCGGCAGCAGCATGAAGAAGATGGAGGAGATCAGGGACGAGCCCGGGGCTGTCTTGATGATCTGCATCGGCGGACGGATGGTGTTGGCGGTGGTGTGTACGGCGCCGGAGACCAGGCCATCCACTTCACCACGTTCCAGCATCATGGTGCCCAGCACCACGTTGTCTTCCAGCTGTTCGCGAGCGACCACTTCGGTCATGCCCTTGCTCTTGCGCAGTTCGACCAGACGCGGCACGTAGCGCTCGCGCACTTCCAGCGGATCGATGATCTCGACGCGATCGGTCAGCACCACACCCTGTTGCTCGGCAACGCGACGGATCTCTTCCGGGTTGCCCAGCAGCACCGGACGGGCGATGCCACGCTCGGCACAGATGGCGGCAGCCTTGATGGTACGCGGCTCTTCCCCTTCCGGCAGCACGACGCGCTTGTTGGCCTGACGGGCCAGCTCGGTCAGCTGATAACGGAAGGCCGGCGGGCTCAGGCGACGGGAGCGGGTGGACTTGGCAGACAGAGACTCGATCCAGTGCTTGTCGATGTGGCCAGCCACATAGTCCTGCACCAGTTCGATCCGCTCGCGGTCATCTTCCGGGATGTCGACGTTGAAGTTCTGCAGGCTGACGGCGGTCTGCCAGGTGTTGGTGCCGGTGATCATGATTGGCAGGCCGGTGGCCATGGCCTGTTGGCACAGGGCGATGACTTGCGGCTCAGGATGATAGTTGCCGGTCAGCAACAGGGCACCCAGCTTGACGCCGTTCATGGCGGACAGGCAGGCGGAGACGATGACGTCTGAACGATCGCCGGAGGTCACCAGCAGGCTGCCCGGACGGAAGTGCTCGATCATGTTGTGGATGGAGCGGGCACAGAAGGTCACGGTCTGCAGGCGGCGGCTGTCGAGCTCACCCTTGTGCAGGATCTTGGCGGCCAGGTGCTTGGCGAGATCCTTGGCACGGGGGGCGATCAGCTGGGTGTTCCAGGGAATGCAGCCGAGGATGCGCAGCGGGCTCTTGCCGAACACTTGCAGCACTTCCAGATTGTGGGCGGTGTCGGAGGTGTGGTGATGGGCCTCGAACATCTCGGTCAGATCGGGACGGGTCACGCCGTGCTCGTCAACCGGGGCGCCGACCTTGTTGATGACACAACCGACGATGCGCGGGTTGCTGACGCCACCGAAGTTGGAGCAGGCCAGCTCGATGCGCTCTTTGAGCTTCTGGCTGGAGTCGTTGCCCGGATGGGTCACGAACACCATGTCGGCATCCAGCGCCTTGGCGACGTCGTAGTTCAGCTTGTTGGCAAACGGCTGCTTGTCGGTCGGGACCAGACCTTCGATCACCAGTACCTCGGCACCGCTGGCCTTTACGTGCTCTTCGAAGCGCGCCACGATCTCTTCCAGCAGGATATCGGTGTTGCTGGAGGTGATCATGTTCTCGGCGTAGGAGAGGGTAAACGGCTCGGGCGGGTTGATGTTGGCGGCGGCGCGGATCACGGCGGTGGAGCGCTCGGCACCGGTTTCACCCGGACGCGGCTGAGCAACCGGTTTGAAGAAGCTGACATTGACACCGTGACGCTCCATGGCGCGAACGACGCCAAGACTCACGGAAGTTACGCCGACACCAGTGCCGACCGGGATGAGCATAATAGTGCGTGCCACTTATTACCCCTTGTTCATTTTTTTGGGATCAGGAAAAGGCCGCCCTGGGGCGGCCTTGCTCTACAGCTAAATTATGCGCCGACCAGTTCCAGCGCGTCGTGGGCGATGACCCACTCTTCGTTGGTCGGGATAACCAGGGCCTTGGTGGAGCCAGCCTTGGTGATCTCGCCACCCTTGCCGAAGCGAGCTTTCAGGTTGGCGTCGTGGTCGACGTCAAAGCCCAGCAGGCCCAGCTTGTTCAGGGTGATCTCACGGATCGGGGCGGAGTTCTCGCCGATGCCACCGGTGAAGACCACGGCATCCAGGCGACCGTCCATGGCGGCGGCGTAAGCGCCGATGTACTTGGCCAGGCGGTAGCAGTAAACGTCCATGGCGCGCTTGGCTTCTTCCTTGCTGTCGTAGTTGTCTTCAACGAAACGGCAGTCGGAGGTGACTTCGGTCAGGCCCTGCAGACCGGACTCTTTGGTCAGCATGGTGTTGATCTCGGCGACGCTCATGCCCAGCTTGTCGTGCAGGAAGAAGATGATGGCCGGATCGATGTCACCGGAACGGGTACCCATCACCAGGCCTTCCAGCGGGGTCAGACCCATGGAGGTGTCGACGGACAGGCCGTTCTTGATGGCGCAGACGGAACCGCCGTTGCCCAGGTGGCAGTTGATGATGTTCAGCTCGGACACCGGCTTGTTCAGCTGCTTGGCGGCTTCCAGGCTGATGTAGTAGTGGCTGGTGCCGTGAGCGCCGTAGCGACGGATGCCGTTCTCTTTGTAGAGTTTGTACGGCAGGGCGTACAGGAAGGCTTCTTCCGGCATGGTCTGGTGGAAGGCGGTATCGAACACGGCCACGTTCTTCTCGGCCAGCTCCGGGAACACCTTCAGCGCGGCACGGATACCGATCAGGTGAGCCGGGTTGTGCAGCGGCGCGTAAGGAATGGCGGCTTCGATGCCGGCGATCACGTCCTTGCAGATGCGCACGGAGGAGGTGAATTGCTCGCCGCCGTGTACCACGCGATGGCCGATGGCGATCAGGTTCTTGGACAGTTCAGGGTTGAGCGGCAGGATCTTGTGAACGATGAAGTCCAGTGCTTCCTGGTGAGCGGCACCGGCACCCAGATCGGCGCTGCCTTTCTCACCATTGAGCTTCCACTTGATGCGGGCGTCGTCGAGGTTGAAGCACTCGGCCAGGCCGGACAGCAGATCATCACCGGTGGTTGCGTCAATGACAGCAAACTTCAGGGACGAGCTGCCACAGTTAAGAACAAGAACCAGCTTACTCATGAATAAATCCTATCGCAGATTGGGTTGGGTTGGAGGATGCGCCGGACGCGGTGCGTCCAAAAACATTCAACTTATCCTTATGAGGGTTGGCAATCTGTTGCTTGCCCCTTGTATAGTGATACAAGACCCGAAATCCAGACGTCCCTGACTGGCCAACGGCAGGCCGTTGGCGTAAAAATTAAGCGTTCAAAGGATAACCTGATTGTTGAAAAATAACAAAGTCATCCTCAATCTTTGTTATTGAACCTCAAATATTGTCGAGGTTTTGCCGTTAATACGTTCAAAAAGAGCTCGGAGGTAGCATGAGCATGAACATTTTTGGAACTAAATTACAGCAAGGCCGTCATTATATGACTCTTTGGCCGCGCCGTCCCGAGCTTAATTCCATGTTCCCGGAGAATCGGGTGATCAAGGCGACTGAGTTTGCCCTCAAGATCATCCCGGCGCTCGCCGTGCTCAGCGTCATGCTGCAATTCCAGTTCGGCGAACAGCATTACTGGCCCTCGGTCATGACCTCTGTGCTGTTTCTGCTCAGTCTGCCGCTACAGGGGTACTACTGGCTCGGTCAGCGTGCCGACACCCGGTTGCCGCCCTCCCTCGCCAGCTGGTATAGAGAGATCAACGGCAAGATGAACGAGCAGGGCGGCCATCGCCAGCTTGTCTCCCGGCCTCGTTATGAAGAGCTGGCCGATACCCTCAACGCCGCCTTCAAGCAGCTGGACAAGTCCTTCCTCTACGAATAACAAGCAGCTTGTGCAACAAGGCGCCCGAGGGCGCCTTTTTCATCTGTTTTTTCAGGCCGCCAGCACCTTGCTGATCTCCTGAATGGAGAGCTTGTACTGACGGGGGCATTGACGCCAGGCCGCCAGCATGCGCTGGTATTTGTCACGCATGGCGATGTCGCTGGAGAGCTCGTCGCAGGGGCAGGGCAGTTCGGGGAAGCGCTTGTCCACCTCCAGCAGGAAGCAGACATAATCTGCCAGTTCCCGCTCCTGGCTGCGGCTGTAGCCGTTGAAGCTCAGGCGGCTTTCGTTCACCTCGGCCTGGGCGGAGGCGTCCAAGTTGCCCCAGGAAATGGCCAGCGCATGGTGCAGCTCCAGGGTGTCCAGCACCTCCTGGCAGGTGGCGAGATCCAGGTGACCGAAACTCTTCTCCAGCTCGAGGATCTGCAGGCAGTAGCCACGTTCGACTATGGTGCTGGCCCGCTGGTAAAACGCCGCCTTCTCCGGATTGAGTTTGGCCAGGATCTCGTACTGATTACTCAGGATCAGGCGTTCGGTGTGGCTCATGTTCATGGGCTTTCTCACTGGAAAATGAAACTGGGATAACGTTAACTCATATTCAGGATGAATTTTTTGATCTGAGCGGGGAGGTTGGCGATAAAACGCAGGCGGCGACGTCAAAGCACCGCTTATCAGGTGCACAGATCGTCGCTGGACTGGCGGCCCTGCGGCGGCATCTTCTGATGAGCCGAGCCCAAACGACGAGGGCCTGCAATGGCAGGCCCTCGTTCTTATTCCAGCTATTCCGGCGTTTGCCATTCAACCCTTGAGGAGGTCGAGCACCACCTGATGGTGGTCGGTGGTCTTGAACTTGTCGAAGCGATGGCTGATCTTGCCCTCCTCGTCGATGAGGAAGCTTAGCCGATGAATGCCGTCGTACTCCTTGCCCATGAACTTCTTCGGGCCCCAGACGCCGAACGCATCGGCGACCGCATGATCTTCGTCCGCCAGCAGGCGGAAGTTCAGGCTGTCGCGCTCCTCGAACTTCTTCAGCCGCTTGACGGGATCCGGGCTGATGCCGAGCACCACCACGTTGAGGGCGGCAAGCTCTGCGTTGACGTCGCGCAGGCCGCAGGCCTGGGTGGTGCAGCCGGGGGTCATCGCCTTGGGATAGAAATAGATGAGTACCTTCTTGCCGCGCAGGGAGGCCAGGCTGACCTGGTTGCCATCCTGATCGGAGAGGGAGAAGTCGGGGGCCTGGGTGCCAATGGATAAAGGTTGCATAGGATCTCCTGAGCCGTCAGGCGTACTTGTGATTGACGAGGAAGTCGAAGGATTCGGCGCCCAGTTCACGACAGAAATCGGCGAAGGCCGTCTTCGACTCGCCGGCTTCCCCCTGCTTGGAGAGGTTCAGCTGGAAGCTCGCCTTGAGCAGGTTGAACGGTTGCTGTTCCAGGGTGATGGTCTGCATGGCCTGGATGTCCCAACCGTGGTCGCTGAAGAACTGGGTGCACTGGCTGACGATGCCGGGTTGGTCCCGGATCAGTACATCGGCGCTGGCGCTGATGTCGTATTGCAGCGAGTGGTGGCGCTCGGTGCGCTTCATCATGGTGATGAGGTCCCACTCCTGGCTGCGCAGGGGCAGACTGATTTCGAGTTGCATCAAGCTGTTCCAGTCACCGGACAGCAGCATGATGAAGGTAAATTCATTACCAAAAATACCAAGACGGCTGTCGACAATGTTGCAACCGCAGCCACTGACGTGACGGGTAACTTCATTGACGATGCCAGGCCTATCCGTGCCGATGGCCGTTACGACCAGGTAGTGAGTCATAAATGTCTCTCGTCCATTAGTGCGAATGCGATGACGGCGATCGCGATTGATGGCATGACAGCCATGCTTCGGGTCATGCCCGGCTCTCGTGCGTCATTTTTAGGGCGGATGGTATCACGGCTTGTCCCTTGCCTCCCTTGTTTTTCAAAGGGGGCAGCTTTACCATAACGCCCCTGAAAATCGGGAGAAAAATCCATGTTACGCGGTAGTATTGTTGCGCTCGTTACCCCCATGCTGGCCTCGGGCGAGATCGACTGGACCAGTCTGGCAGCCCTGGTCGATTATCATGTCGACGCCGGTACCAGTGCCATCGTCGCGGTGGGTACCACGGGCGAATCGGTCACTCTGACCGAGCAGGAACACATCGCCGTCGTGGAAAAAACCGTCGAGTTCGCCGCCGGCCGCATTCCGGTCATCGCCGGCTGCGGCTCCAACAGCACCGCTCATGCCATCGCGCTCTCCAGGCGTTTCGCCAGCATCGGCGTGGTGGCGGGCCTCTCGGTCACCCCCTATTACAACAAACCGACCCAGGAAGGTCTCTATCGTCACTATTGTGCGATCGCCGAGGCTAGTGGTCTGCCCCAAATTCTCTATAATGTGCCCGGTCGCACCTGCTGCGATCTCAAACCCGAGACGGTGGCCAGATTGGCCAGAGTGCCCGGCATCATAGGTCTGAAAGAGGCCACCGGCGATCTGAGCCGAACTCCGTTGCTGCGCGAGCTGTGCGGGCCGGATTTTGCGCTTTATAGTGGCGATGATGCCAGTGGATGTGATTTTATGCTGCAAGGGGGCGATGGAGTCATCTCGGTCACCACCAATATTGCGGCGGCCCAAATGGCCGACATGTGTCGTGCTGCGCTGACCGGTGATGCCGGACGGGCGTATGATATCAACAATCGATTGATGCCGTTGCATCAGACTCTGTTCTGTGAACCGAGTCCCATCCCGGTGAAGTGGGCCTGTGCCCGACTGGGATTGATGGCGACGGCGACCTTGCGCTTGCCGCTGACCGACCTCACTCCCGAGGGCGAACAGGCGATGGCGCGAGCACTGACGACTGCGGAGTTGATGGCGAGTGTTTAAAGCAAATGGAAAGGGAAATGCAGTGCGCCTGGTGCTGAGTGTCGCGACCGTTGCCGTGTTGGCAGCCTGTAGCTCACCCCAGGATCGCAAGATGGCCAACCGTGGCTTCGAGTATGAAGAGAGCCGCCTCGAAGGTCGCGCCTTCCTCGTACCCGCCGGGTTGAGTACCCCCGCCTTTAACAGCAGTTTCGACATTCCGGCTCTGCCCGAAAGCAGCCGCGAGGGTGCCCTGGGTGCCAAGATCGACGTGCGCCCGCCCGCCCAGTTGCTGACCGTGGTACCAGGCAGCCAGGTGGTGACCAAGGCCAGCGAGCCAACCCTGGCCTTCTATGCCCTGAGCACCAGCCAGAGCGTGGAACGCGATACCTGGGCCTTCCTGATGAACTTCCTGGCTCAGCACAAGGTGACCACCGAGAAGCTGGATCAGCAGGCCGGCGTGCTGCAGACCGGCTGGTTCGACAACACGGTCGCCCTCGATGGCTGGGGGGAAGAGGACGAAGACTTCAAGATCCGTCAGCGCTACCAGTTCGTCTTGAAAAATGACCCCCAGCGCCACGCCGTCAACATGTCGGTGCGGGTACTGGAGCACGAAGAGACCTACGACGGCGAGACCAGCACCGCGTTGACCGCCGCCGATGCCCAGCGCTACGCGACCCGGGCCCTGAACCAGTTCTCCCTCTACTACGACAAGCAGCTCAAGGCCCGTGAACAGCACAAGTCCAGCGATGGCATGGGTATGGAGCTGGGGTTGGACAACAACGAGCTGAGTGCCTGGATCGCCGACGGCTCCTTCGAGCAGGTGTGGCGCCGCCTCAACCAGGTGCTGCCGGGCTACGGCTTCACCATCAAGGATACCCAGCAGTCGCTTGGCTGGATCGACGTCGAGTATGACGATCCGGGTGCCGAATTCTGGCAGGCCAAGGGCGCCGAGCCGTTCAAGCTGGAAGAAGAGGCATATCGCTTCCAGCTCGGCGAGATGGCGGGAGGCAAGACCTCCATTACCCTGTTCGACAAGGACAAGAAGCCGGTCGCTTCCGGGATCATCTCCCAGATGTACATCAGCCTGTCCGAGGCGTTTGCCAAGGGGCAGGCCGATCAGGCAGCAGCAAAAGCAGAATGAAAACAGGGGCCTAGTGCCCCTGTTTTGTTAGGTTAATCCCTCGTTCAAAGCGGGGGCATAGCGCGGTTGTCTCGTCCCCTGCTTGAAGAGGGGAGAACAGCGCCCTGGCCGCCTCCTCGTGAAGAGGGACAGTGTCCCGACGCTTTAATATTGGTCCCCCGACGGAAGCGGGGGCCAGCGACTTTTGTAAGGTTAACCCCCACAAACAGGGGCCTGCGCCCCTGTGTTATTACGCCCACAACAGGAAGTGTTACTAACCATGAGTCTTGCAGATCAAGTATTGGCGGTGAACGACGATCTCCCGATCCGTACCGATAAACCTGTCCATTCCGGCAAAGTGCGCAGCGTCTACTGGTTGACCCCGGCAGACAGCGCCCGTCTGATCAAAGAGAAGGGTTACAATGTACCGGCCGATGCGCCGCTGGCCATCATGGTGATCAGCGATCGCATCTCGGCCTTCGACTGCATCTGGCAGGGTGTGGACGGGCTGAACGGCGTACCGGGCAAGGGCGCCGCCCTCAACGCCATCTCCAGCCACTGGTTCAAGCTGTTCAAGGAGAAGGGGCTGGCCGACAGCCACATCCTGGATATCCCGCATCCCTTCGTCTGGATAGTGCAGAAAGCCCGCCCTGTGATGATCGAGGCCATCGCCCGTCAATACATCACCGGCTCCATGTGGCGTGCCTACAAGGACGGTGAGCGCGACTTCTGCGGCATTCGTCTGCCGGAAGGGCTGAAGAAGGATCAGAAACTGCCGGAGATCCTCATCACCCCGTCCACCAAGGGCGTGCTCAAGGGGCTGGAAGGGATACCTGAGGCCGACGACGTCAACATCTCCCGTGCCGACATCGAGCGTCACTGCCAGGCCTTCAACTTCAGCAAGCCGGCCGACATCGATCGCTACGAGGTACTGCTCAAGGAAGGCTTCAACGTGATCAGCGATGCCCTGGCGGCGCTGGATCAGATCTTCGTCGACACCAAGTTCGAGTTTGGCTACGTCAATGACGCCGAAGGCCGCGAGAAGCTCATCTACATGGACGAAGTCGGTACCCCCGACAGCTCCCGGATCTGGGATGGTCCCGCCCTGCGCGATGGCGAGATCATCGAGAAGTCGAAAGAGGGCTTCCGCCAGTGGCTGCTGAACCATTTCCCGGATCCGGACATCCTGCTCAACAAGCACCGCATGCCGGAGCGCTTCGCCCTGGCGCGGGACAACAAGTTGCCGACCGAAGTGATGATGGACATCTCCAACACCTACGTGGGGATCGCCGAGAAGATCATCGGTCAGCCGCTGGTACGCTCCGCCAATCCGAAGCAGGAGATCATCGAGGTGCTGCGCACCCAGTACGGTCTGATCGACTGAGGCTTGCCGCCTTTTTTTGTCACCTGAAAACAAACGTTTGCCGGTGATGAAAGACTGGCTGCGTCATCGAGGTGACAGACAAACGGGCCCCATTGCGGGGCCCGTTTTAATTGGGCTTTCAATGACGTTGGGAAGGCGCTAGCCGTTGACCCTGAATACCTGTCCGCTCTGCACCCCCAGCACCGACTTCTTGTAGGCCTGGGCAACCCGGGCCGCGGGTACGGGTACGAAGCCCGGGAAGAAGTCGGCGTACTTGTCCATGGATTCTTCCAGCACGGTCGGGCTCACCACGTTGATGCGCAGCCCCCGCGGCAGCTCACAGGCGGCGGCCCGCACGAAGTGTTCGATGGCGCCGTTGATGGTGCTGGCGCTGACGCCCCAGTTGATGGGCTCCTCGCTCAGGATGCCGCTGATAAGCGTCATGGATCCCCTGTCGTTGAGATGCGGGATGGCGGCGCGGGTCAGCCGGATCTGGCCCATCAACTTGCTCTCGAGCCCGGTCTGCCACTGCTCGTCCGTCAGCTCGGTCAAGGCGTTGAAGGCGACATTGCCACTGGCGACCACCAGGGCATCGAACCGGCCTATGCCCTCAAACAGGGCGGCGATGGAGGCGCCGTCGGTCATGTCGACCAGGGCATCCCCCTGCCGATGGCCGACCCGGATCACCTGATGATCCTTGGCGAGCAGTTCGCTGACGGCGGATCCGACGGTGCCGGAGGCACCCACTATTACGATTTTCATCTTGATCACTCCTGTTTGGGATATTTGTCATTCTAGTCGGCATAAAAAGAAGAAAAAGCGCTTAACATGAACGTATTGTTTCCATATTGGAGTTAATGGATGGATGTCACTCACCTGGCGAGTTTCTATGAGGTGGTGAAAGGGGGCAGTTTCTCCGCCGCCGCCGACCTGATGGGGGTGAGCAAGGGGATGCTGAGCCGCCATGTCAGCGCGCTGGAGGCATCCCTCAATGCCCAGCTGTTGCAGCGCACCACCCGCCGGCTCAGCCTGACCGAGGCGGGCAAGACCCTCTACCTGCAGGCGGGGCAGATCTTCGCGCTGGCCCGACAGGCGGAACAGGACATCCAGGCCCTGACCGAGGAGGACAGTGGTCGGCTGCGTTTCACTTGCCCGGTCAGCACCGGGGATCGCATGGTGAGCGAGTTGCTCAGCCGCTTCGCCGAGCTCTGCCCCGGGGTCGAGGTCGAACTCAACTTCACCAACGCCATGATCGACATGAGTCAGGGAGAGCACGACATCGCCCTGCGCGCCATGGCGTGGGTACCGGACAACCTGGTGGCGTTGCCGCTCGGCCGCTTGAAGGACGTGGTGGTGGCGAGCCCGGCCCTGATCGCGCGGGAGGGGATCCCGGCCACGCCCTACGAGCTCGGCGGCCGCACCTGCCTGCGGCAGGGGAGCAACCCCGCCTGGGAGCAGTGGCACTTTCGCAAGGAGGGGGAGGAGGCGCAGATCCCGGTGCAGGGACGAGTGCGGACCAATCACTACAGCACCCTGCTGCAGCTGGCCCAGGCCGGCATGGGCTACGCCAAGTGCCCGCTGATGCTGGTGGAGGCCAGTCTGGCCAGGGGGGAGCTGGTGGCCGTGCTGACGGATTGGCAGACGGGTTTGCATCCGCTGCACGTGCTCCATGCCCAGCAGCGGCGGGTACCGCGCAAGATCCGCCTGTTCAAGCAGGTGCTGGCCCAGTGGTTCGCCGAGCGGCCGCACTATCTGCTGTAGAAACAAGCGGCGAAAACCGGCGGTAAAAAACCGCGATGAAGCACCGTCCCTGGTCCCGTTATTTTTCTGTCATATCCGGCTGCTAGCCTGCGCCCATCACAGCGATCGGCAAGGAGGCAGGGAATGAAGGGTCATCAGGGTTGGATTGGCGTTATGTTGTTGTGCAGCGGAGGGGCGCAGGCCGAGGTCAGGGTCGAGGCGCCGGAGGATGTCCGGATCCTGGCGGTGAGTGACGGCAAGCTGGAGGACGAGCGACACGCGGTGCTGGCCGATGGCGAGCAACAACTGCTGGTGCGCTATGAGGGGGTGATCCCGAGTCGCAACAGCAGTGACAACGATCGCCAGATCCGCTCCGAGCCCCAGGTGATCCGCTATGAGGCGCGTGCTCAGCCGTTGCAGCTGCAGGGCAATGCACCCGGGGACGACATCGGGATGGAGCGCTACGCCAAGGCGCCGCTCATGAGCCTGCTGGCGGCGGGGCAACCGCTGGCGGTGGTGCAGGATGAGCTGGTAATCAAGGGCATGCAGATCGGCATGGACTGGCCTGCCCGGCTGGCGGAGTACAACCGCAGCGCTGGCAAGGCGGCGCTGATGACGGCGGCGGCACCTACGACCTTGGTCGCGAGCAGCACGGCGCCCACCGTGGCGACCAGCGCGCTGGAGGGGCAGTTGCGGCAGCTGTTCTTGCAGGCGGACCCCGAGCTTCGCAAGCGTTTCATCGGCTGGGCCGTGCCCCGGCTTTAAGTTTGCCCCTCGTTGCAGTAACGTGGGCGCATCCAGCGATGTGCCCGCCTACCGACGAGGTTCTTATGTTCGAATTGCATCCCCGCCTGCTGGCGGATACCCGGTCCCTCGGGGATCTGCCGTTGTGCCGCGTCCTGCTTGCCAAAGACAGCCAGTATCCCTGGCTCATCCTGGTGCCGCGCGTCGCCAACTTGCGGGAGATCCACCATCTGGCACCCGCCCAGCAGCAACAGCTGATGCAGGAGTCCTGCGCCGTCGCCACCCTGATGGAGCTGGCGCTCAACCCGGACAAGATCAATGTGGCGGCGCTGGGCAACCTGGTGCCCCAGCTGCACCTGCATCACGTCTGCCGTTTTGGCACGGATCCCGCCTGGCCTGGCCCCATCTGGGGGGCTCATCCTGCCGTCCCATATAGCGCACAAGATTTGCAGCGCGAGGCCGATAACTGGCGAGCCCGCCTGGCCACCTTGAGTGGATTCAGCCCGCTCGCCGACTGACAAACTCGTCAAGTGGGAGCCGGCTCGCGGTTTCGACGCCAGAATCGCATTATCTGTTAGCGTGGCGGCCGAGCGCGTGGTGACATGAGTGACGAGACAGACAAGCCCATTTTTTCGATCAGCAGGAAGGTTCCATGATAGTGACAAGATCCGAGGATGATGCCGTATTCACCACAGAGGATGTGCTGCTGAGCCTGTGCAATTCGGTGACGACGGTATTGAGCGCGGCGACCATGAGCCAGGTGCGCTTCTCCGGCATGGTGCAACGGATCAGCAAGACCTGCCTCAAGCCGGACATCGGCTGCTTCGTGCTGTTCGATGGCGGCTTCTCCGGGCTGGTGGTGATCAACTTCTCCGCGGCGGCGGCCATGGAGCTTTATCAGAGTTACATGCTGAGCATGGGGCTTTCCAAGGAAGATCTCGCTATCTCTCACACCTCTGACGACGTAAGCAACGTCATGGGCGAGCTGATGAACCAGATTGTCGGCAGCTTCACCGGCAAGGTCGGTCGCGAGCTGCAGACCCACATCACCCAGAACCAGCCCAAGATGCTGGCCCTGAACAAGCAGGTGATGCTGAGTGTCGACACCAACCTCGACAACCCCGAGACTCGCCGCGTCACCTTCTTCACCGCCAGCAACAACATCTTTTATCTGGAGCTGGCGATGGACAGGACCGAGTTTATCCGGATCCACGACGGCGGGGTGCAGGAGGAGGTCGATCCGGACGAGCTGATCGCCCAGGCCAAGCTGGCGGCGGCCAAACCCGCCCCCGCACCGGCGGCGCCCGCCAGCAACGATCACGACGATCTGCTCAACTCCCTCGGGCTCTGACAGCAAGCCGGAAACAACAAGGCCACCCTCGGGGTGGCCTTGTTGTTGGCATCGACAACGACTCAGAAGTTGTAGAGCAGGCCGGTGCTGAAGACACTGGTCTGGTTGTCGTAGAAGGCGATGTCGGAGTCGGCCTGACTGTAGGCCGCGGTGATGACGCCGGTAAGATCCTTGACCCCGAGCAGACGGTGCCAGAAGAAGGTACCGGTGAGGGCAAACTCGTCGGCATCGGCCCGCTGGCCAAAGAGGGGGTTCGCCTCGTCATAGTCACGCTTGCCCATATAGGCGTTGCTGACGATGGACCACTGGGGGCCGCGCTTGGCATAGGTCAGTTGCAAACCGGTGTTCTTGAAGCTCTCGGCGCTGCCGTCGAGTTTGGCCTGCTTGTAGAGAATGGCGGGCTCCAGCAGCTGGCCATCGCCGAAGTGCCACTGGTAGGAAAGCTCCATGTTGTTGACCTTGCCGTTGCGATCCAGCATGGAGGCATAGTGGGTGCCGTGGGCCAGGTCGTACTGCTGGCCGCTGCGCTCCTCGTCCAGATCCACTTCCCGGCTGGTGATGCTGCCGTTGAAGTTGCTGCCCCAGATCTTGTCCCAGGCGAAGCGCACCCCTTTTGACTTGGCATCGGTGGAACTGCGATCCACCCCGGTGGCGAAGGGATCGCTCCACAGCTCGACCGGCATGACGTTGAACACCACGGATCCCGCCACTATTCCCTTGTCGCCCATGGCCTGACGGATCCCGAGCTGCTGGGTAAAGTCGAAGCGCAGCGCATCCTGGATCAGGTTGCCGAGAAACGCCTGGGTGCGGGTATCGGCGAAGGTGTAGCGGATGTCAGCGTTGATGAGGGGTGAGAGCGCGCTGTCGCTGCTGGGGGAGCTCAGGTTGTCGATACGACTGTTGCTGTCACCACCTGCATAGAAATTGGATTCATGGCTGCTGGCGGTGACGCCCCCCAGCAGAAAACCGGACCAGCCCGATTGTGTGGGAATGGCACCAAGGTCGGCGTGGGCCGCAGTGGCGACCAGCAGGCCGAGACTCAGCAGGACGGGATTGCGCATCGGTAAGGGCTCCTGACAGTGGGGATGATGGCGGCGGTAGTCTGGCTCGGATTCGTTTGCTGAACTGGAGCTGACTGGGTGCGGGCATGCTACCCCAGTAGGAGTGTGACGTTAATCAATAATTTAAGATGCAACGGGCAAGAGTTCGGGGCGCCGTACTGGTATTCTGTTTGCGCAATAACGGGGAGAAAACAACGAGATGAAGCAAATCAAATCCTGGGCGCAATACTATGTCGACCTGATGACCAAGCTGGGGCTGGTGCGTTTCAGCATGCTGCTGGCGGCCTGCATCATAGTGCTGGCGGTCTCCATCCAGATGGGGGTGACCCTGTTTCTGCGCGGCACAGTGGACATCGTCGATCTGGTGCGTTCGGTCTTCTTCGGCCTGCTGGTGACGCCCTGGGCCGTCTATTTTCTCTCCATCGTGGTGGATCAGCTGGAAGATTCCCGGCAGCGCCTGAGCCGCCTGGTGGCGAAGCTGCAAGACATGCGCGAGCGGGATCTCGAACTCAACAGCCAGTTGCAGGAGAACATCCACCGCCTCAACGCCCAGATAGCCGAGACCAACAGGGCCGAGACCCTGCGTCAGCAGGCGATAGAGGATCTGGAGAACGAGGTGTTCCAGCGCGAGAAGGCCCAACTGCATCTGGGAGAGCGCACCGCCCTGTTGCGCTCCTTCATCGACTGTTCGCCGGATCTGGTCTATTACCGCAACGAGGAGGAGCAGTTCTCCGGTTGCAACCGCGCCATGGAGGAGCTGACCGGCCGGGTCGAGGCGGATCTCATCGGCTTGACCCCCTTCGATGTCTACAAGCAGGACATCGCCAGCAAGGTAGTGGAGACCGACAAGCAGGTCTTCGCCAACAACGAGCCGCTCACCTATGAGCAGTGGCTGGAGTATCCGGATGGCCGCAAGGCCTACTTCGAGCTGCGCAAGGTGCCCTTCTTCGACCGCTTCGGCAAGCGGCTCGGCCTGCTCGGCTTTGGCCGGGACATCACGGAGCGCAAGCAGTATCAGGACAAGCTGGAGAAGGCGAGCCGCGACAAGACCACCTTCATCTCCACCATCAGCCACGAGCTGCGCACCCCGCTCAACGGCATAGTGGGCCTGAGCCGGATGCTGATGGATACACCGCTCGACCCCGTGCGGCACCAGCAGCTCAAGACCATTCACCTCAGCGCGGTGACGCTCGGCAACATCTTCAACGACATCATCGATCTGGACAAACTCGATCGCCGCCGGCTGGAAATCGCGCCGACCCGCATCGACCTGCCCGCCTTCCTCGACGAGCTGGAGACCCTGTCCCGCATTCAGGCGGAGCAGAAGGGGCTCTATCTGCATTTCGACAGGGACGGCGACATGCCGCAGTTCGTGATGGCCGACGGCACCCGCCTGCGCCAGGTGTTGTGGAACCTGGTGGGCAATGCGGTCAAGTTTACCGACGAGGGGGGGGTGACGGTGCGCTGCCTCTCCCACGCCTCCGACGTGCCGGGCAAGCTGGCGCTGCACTTCGAGGTGGAAGACACCGGGGTCGGCATCCCGCGTGCCCAACAGGAGAAGATCTTCGCCATGTACTATCAGGTGCAGGGCAAGAAGCACGCCACCGGCACCGGCATCGGCCTCGCGGTTTCCCGCCAGCTGGTGCAGGCCATGGGCGGCCAGCTCTATGTGGACAGCGATCCGGGCGAGGGCTCCTGCTTCACCGCCGAACTGGAGGTGGAGTGCGTCGAACCTCAGGCCATCGAACCGGAGCAGGAGTTGCCCTGCCTCGACATCCTGCTGGTGGAGGATGTGGAGCTGAATGTGACCGTGGCCTGCGCCCTGCTCGGCAAGCTGGGCCATGAGGTCAAGGTGGCGCGGGATGGCGCAGAGGCGCTGGCCATGGCCAACCCGGATGACTTCGATCTGATCCTGCTCGATATTCAGCTGCCGGACATGACCGGTTTCGATGTGGCGGCCCAGCTGCTGGCACGCTATGGCGACAGCCTGCCCCCCATGGTGGCGCTTACCGCCAATACCACGGGGGATCGCCAGTATTATCGGGATCGCGGCATGCAGGATGTGATCAACAAGCCGCTCGGCTCCAAGGCGGTGCGGGAGGTGATCGGCCACCTGTTTGCGGATCTGGCCTTCGATGAGGCCGATGCGATAGCAGATGCGGGCAATCAGGACGCCCTGCTGGATCTGCCCTTCCTCACCGATTACGCCAGCACGGTCGGCAAGCCGATCCTGCTCTCCAGCGTGGACTTGTTCGAGAAGATGATGCCCGATTACATGGCGGTGCTCGATTCCAACATGATTGCCAAGGATCAGGCCGGGGTGGTGGAAGAGGCGCACAAGATCAAGGGGGCGGCCGGCTCCATCGGCCTGCGCCGCCTGCAACAGACGGCGCAACTGATCCAGAGTCCGGATCATCCCGCCTGGTGGGAGAACGTGGAAGACTGGATTGAGACGCTGCGGCGGGAATATCCGGGGGACATCACCCGACTGCGCCGCTGGCTGCTCTCCTGAGCAGGCTCATCATTATCACCAAGGAGATCCCATGTATCAGCGCCTGATCCCGTCACTGCGAATTCACAGCTGGGGCGAGGAACCCCTGCTGGAGGCGACCGAGCAGGATCGCGCCCGCATCGTGCAGGCGGCGCCGGTGCGCCGTCTGCAGCAGAAGACTCAGGTCTTTCCGCTCGATGTGAAGGCCTCGGTGCGCAGCCGCCTCACTCACTCGCTGGAGGTGCAGGAGACCGGCCGCCAGATCAGCCGCCGCATCCTGGCCGCGCTGCCCGCAGGCTCGGTCTGTGAGGGGGTCTTCATCAATCTGGTGGAGATGTCTTGCCTGCTGCACGACGTCGGCAACCCGCCGTTCGGTCACTTCGGCGAGCAGGTGATGAGCCAGTGGCTGGCACAGGAGCTGGATGGCCTGTTCGCTGCCGCCCAGAGTCAGCTGCCGAGCCCGCAGTGGGCCGAGCTGCGCCAGGACTTGCTGGTGTTCGACGGCAATGCCCAGAGCCTGCGACTGGTACACAGCCTGCACGAGCTGAACCTGACCCTGGGCCAGCTGGCGGCCCTGTGCAAGTATCCCCAGCAGCCCCAGCCCGGTTTGCATTATGGCCAGCACCATGGCTGGGCCAGCAAGCGCGGTATCTTCTTCAGCGAGCAGCCGCTCTACAGCGCCCTGAGCGAGAGCCTGGGGTTGGCGCCGGGCTGCCGTCATCCGCTGGTCTACATCATGGAGGCCGCGGACGACATCTCCTACTGCATCGCCGATCTCGAGGATGCGGTGGACCGGCGGATCTTGAGCCTTGGCGAGCTGCTGCAGGCACTGCGCGGCGCCGATGAGGGGGACTATATGGCTGGCCTGCTGGCAGATGCCGGCGCCTCCGAGCGGGGCTTCTTCCCCCATTTTCGTCAGCATCTCACGCAAGACTTGAGCGCGCTGGCGGCCGCTACCTATGTGAGCGAGCACGAGGCCATTCTGAGCGGTGCCTATCCCAGGGCGCTGCTGCACGGCCAGGCACCGGCTGCCAGGGTACTCGATACCCTCAAGCAGGTGGCGCGCGAGCTGGTATTCATGCGCCCCGAGGTCGAGGCGCTGGAGCTGGAAGGCTATGCCGCTCTGCGCGGTGTGCTGTCTACCTATGCCTGCCTGCTGGCGCTGCCGGTCGCCCAGTTCGAACGGCTGCTGGCCGGCAAGGGTGGAAGCGAGCTGTTCTTCGCCCGCCGTCTGTTCCACCGGCTCTCGGCCCGTCACCTCAAGGCATACCGGTTGGCGGTGGCCACGGCGGATCCCCGCTTTGCCTCTGCGGCCGAGCAGGAGTGGTACTACAGGGTGCGGCTGCTGCTCGACTACGTCAGCGGCATGACGGATACCTATGCGCTGGAGGAATTCCGGCTGTTGTCCGGGATCTGACCGGGGTTCATGAGACGCCCCACCCATATGGGTGGGACAGATATTGCACAACATTCGGTGTTTTTCTAGACTGTGGCAACTTGTTCAACTTTCACTTGGTAAGGAGACGAATATGCAACATTCCATGTTCAACGTTGCGTTCGATCGCTGCATGAGCAGCGCGAAGATTCGTACTCGTTATTTACCGCGTGGAGGGAACAGGTAACACCTGCCTTTTCATCACCCGCGGTTATCCCGCAGGGTGATGTCCTCTCTCCGGGAGAACCGCATGTTCAACTGGAGAATCATATGTCTATCGAACTCACTCTGCTGCGCACCGTCGAATCCCTGGTTCAGAAACGGATCACCCGACTGGAGCGGCGCGTCAGCTATCTGCACCTCTCCCCGGCCATGTTGAAGGATATCGGCCTGGAAGGCATGAATGTGCAGGTTTCCCATGTGCGTGAGCGGGAGTTTCAAACCGGCTTTCGCCTCGGGAATCGAATAACCTGAGGTAAGGGGCCAGGCCCCGAACTCCTCGATGGCAGGCCTCGGCCTGCCATTCTTATATCCAGATGAAGGCGACACGCATTTATTAGTCGCACATTTAACCAAAAACTCTATGATCACCCCCCTGTTCGTATGGGAGTTAATTATGTTGCGCCGTTGCTATCGTCTCATCTTGTTGTGCTGGCTCGCTTGTTGGAGCCTGGTGACGGCTGCTGCCACCGCATTGAGTCACGACAACCTGGTCCAGGCGGAGCAAGCCTGGCTCGAACGGCGCAGCGAGCTGGTAGTGGGCATGCCTTCCGTGGATTGGCCACCCTATGTCTACACCAACGGTCGGGGTGGGTTCAGCGGCCCGCTGGATGACTTTGCCGAGCTGGTGGCGAGCCAGCTGGGATTGACGCTGAAGTACCGGGGTTATCCCGATTATGCCCGCGCCCAGCAGGCACTGACCGATGGTGAGACCGATCTGCTGCTGGGGGTGGTGCCGGAGCAGAAACCGCAGCAACAGGCGCTGAAGACGCTGGATATCATGGGGGTGCCGCGGGGGGTGCTGCTTGCGCGCACCCAGACCGAGACCGCCCTGGCCGAGGCGAGGCACTGGCGCTGGGTATGCATACGGGGCTTCGGGGCCTGCAATGAGCTGATCAGGCTCGGGGTAAAGGATCACAGCGAGGCTGACAGTGTCGATGAGGCGGCCTTCATGGTGAAGCGGGGGCTGGCGGATGCCTATCTGGCGGACCTGCCGACCCTGATCCGCCTGCAGCATGTGCGACAGCATGCCCAGTTGCAGGTGATCACGCCATCCTGGGTACCGGCGACCCGCCTGACCATGGTGATGACCGCCAACAATCTGGGATTGCACAGCCTGTTGCAACGGGTGCTGGACGCCATCCCGGACAGCGAACGCCGACAAGTGCTGGAGGCGGGCGGTGGCATCGATTATGGCCAAGTGCATGGACCACGCCAGAACCTCTTCAACCAGGAGGAGTTGAACTGGCTGGCACAGCACCCTGTCTTGAAGTATGGGGTGGCGCCCAACTGGCCGGCGATGAGCAATATCGACAAGCAGGGCCAGCTGGTAGGCTTTGTCGCCGATCTGCTGGATCTGATTAGTGCCCGCTCCGGCCTGCAGTTCAGCCTGGTACCGACGCCTAGCTGGGGTGACACCCTGGCGCAGTTCGAGGCAAACAAGCTGGATTTCGTGCCCGCCATGACCCCGACCGACGAACGCCGCCGATCGATGCGGTTTACCCCGAATTATGCCTTCATCAACCGGGTCATCGTGGGGAGGCTGGGGACGGACGAGCTCTCCAGCCCTGCGGATCTGAAGGGACGCCGGGTGGGGATGGTGCGGGGATCGGTGGAGCAACTGCTGCTGGAGCAGGTCGGGGCCGTGATGGTCAGCGCCGACAGCGATATCCAACTGTTGCCGCTGCTCGACAACCATCAGGTGGATTACACGCTGATCAGCATGAACACCCTGGGGCAATCACTGCAGAAGGGGTTCAGCGATCACTATCAGGTGGTCTTCTCCGGCGATGAGCTCAGGGTCCCCGTTGCCATGGCGGTGCAGCAGCAGGACCCCATGTTGCAGCAGATCCTGAGCAAGGCGCTGCTCTCCATCCGGCCGGACGAACTGGCCAGACTGGATCACAAGTGGCTCTCCCTGACCATACAGACGGGGCTGGACCCGAGCAAGGTGCTGCTCTGGTCCTCTCTCGGAGGAGGCATCTTCCTGCTCTGCGTCCTGCTGTTCGTTGGCTGGAACCGGACCCTGCGCCGCCAGATCAGCCAGCGACGAGAGGCGGAGCAGCGGCTGGAGGAGCAACTGGCATTCGTGCAGATGATGCTCGATGCGCTGCCCAACCTGGTGGTGCTGACCAATGAGCGCCATGAGATCGCGATGACGAACAGGGCTTATCAACAGTTGTTCTTGCAGGGGCGGGATCTCACAGGGGACTACTCACGGTTGCTCAAGGACCGGTTGCCGGATGCCATTCGGGAGAGGGTGCTCAGGGAAGATGCCGGCGTCTGGGAGAGCGGCGAGGAGTTCAATGGTGGTGGCGAGCTCAAGCTGGCGGATGACAGCGTGCACCAGATGATCTACACCAAGCGCCTGTTTGTCGGCCCCGATGGCAAGCGATTGGGGATCCTGACCGTGCTGACCGACGTGACCCGCACCAAGGAGGCCGAGGCGCGGGCCAAATCGGCGGAGACCCGGCTCACCCAGATCACCGACAGCATGCCGGGCCTCGTCTATCAATACCATTGGCTAGGGCCGAGGAACGGACGCTTCCTCTATACCTCCCAGGGGATCAAGGAGATGGTGGGCTATGAAGAGGATCCGGTGCAGACCGCCGCAACCGGCAGCACCCTGCTGGGGCTGACGGGACAAGCACTTCATGATTTCGTTGCCACCGTTGAACAACATGCCAGGACGATGCAACCGCTGGATCTCGAAGTCGATATCATGCGCCATGGAAAGCCGTGCTATCTGCAGATCCGGGGCCATTTTGTGAAGCAGGAGGGGATAGAGGGCGTCATCCTGAATGGGGTGGTGCAAGACATCACCAGCCTGAAGCGTCAGGAACTGGAACTGCGTCAGGCCAGGACGGTGGCTGAGGAGGCGATGCAGGCCCGCAGCCGCTTCCTCGCCACCATGAGCCATGAACTGCGTACCCCCATCTCCGGCATGCACGGCATGCTGGAGCTGCTGCAGATGAGCGATCTGGACGACGATCAGCGCTACATGCTGCGCAACGTCTCGACGTCCACCAACCACCTGCTTTATCTGGTCAACGACATCCTGGATTTCTCCAAGATAGAGGCGGGCCAGCTGCAATTGCATCGCCATCATTGCCGACTCACCTCGGTCATCTGCGACGTCATCCGCGGCCACGCCACCCTGGCCTATGGCAAGGGGCTCAACGTGGCGCTGGCGTGGGGGGCCGAGGTGCCGGATCATGCCAGCATCGATGCGGTGCGGGTGGGCCAGGTGATTTCCAACCTGCTCAACAATGCGGTGAAATTTACCGAGTCTGGGCAGATAGACATCCGGGTCGGTTATGGCGACCAGCAACTGGAATTTATCGTTCAGGACTCGGGGATTGGCATCCCGCTGGACCAACAGGCCAATCTGTTTATCCCGTTCAAGCAGGTGGAGTCCGACATCACCCGGCGTTTTGGCGGGACCGGACTCGGGCTCGCCATTTGTCACCAGCTGGCCCAGAAGATGGGGGGCAGTCTGGCGCTGGAGAGTCAGCCAGGGGTGGGAACCAGAATGACCTTCAATATCCCCCTGAGCGACGGCCAGTGGGATCTGCCGCCGCTGGCCGGGCAAGAGTGGTGGTGGTTTGGCGAGGATGAGGTGCTGCAGTCGGTGATGACGCGGCTCGGCGCCAGGCTTCATCGGCTGGATCCCGGCCAGTGGCAGTCGTCGCTCAGCGGGCGCCTGTTGGCCCAAGAGAGTCGCCTGGAACAAGCCCTCGGCAGCGACTGGTTGCAGCATTTGCAGCAATCCTCGCTCAAGGGCATAGTGCTCTCCTCACAGGAGGCGCTGCGTGGCCGGATGGGCTCGGATGCCTGGTGGCGGCTGGGTCAGTCTCCGCTCTATCCTGATCTGCTGCTGGAGACTTGTCGCCAGCTGTCGGGGGAGTTGGCTAGTCAACCGGTGCAGGCCCTGGGGGACAAGCTGCAGGGGCGGGTGCTGGTGGCCGATGATCACCCCGTCAACCGAGCCCTGCTGGCCCGCCAGCTCAGCATTCTAGGTATCGATGCCGAGCTGGTGGATGATGGCGAGAAGGCGCTGCGCGCCTGGCAGGGGCAGGGCTTCGCCCTGTTGCTGACCGATTGCCACATGCCGGTGATGGACGGCTATACCCTGACTCGCACCCTGCGTGCAGCGGGCGATGAGGCGCCCATCATAGGGGTCACCGCCGATGCCTCGGAGGAGGCCAGTCTGCAGATGCAGGCGGCGGGCATGAACGACATGCTGTTCAAGCCTTACAGCCTGGAAACCTTGCGCCAGACGCTGGAGCGCTGGCTACCGGTCGCCAGCCTGCCGTCGGGCGAGCCCGAGCCACTCGTGCAGGCCAGGGCGCAGGAGCAGGGGGCGAGTTGGCTATCCTTGTTTGAGGATGAGGCGGTGGCGCGCAGCATGGCGATGGAGTATCTGGACTCCAATCGACAAGATGGCGAAGACATGATGCGGGCACTGGCCCGGCAGGATGCCCAGGCGTTGGTGGAGACGGCGCACCGCATCAAGGGGGCGGCCCGCATGGTCGGGCAGCTCGCGCTGGCAGAAGAGGCGGCCCGGCTGGAGGCGGCGGCCCGCCTGAAGCAGCTGGACAGACTCACCGAGTTGAGCCAGACGGTACAGGCATTGATGGACTCTATTACAGGCGAAATTGGATTATGGCTCGATGAATAGCACAGGGAATAATTTGGCAATCATGGTGGTGGAGGATCACAACTTCCAGCGCAAGGCCCTGATGCACCAGATCCGCGGGCTCGGCTACGGCAATCTGCTGGAGGCGCAGGACGGGGAGGAGGCGCTGGCGCTGTGCCAGCATCACCAGGTTGATATCCTGTTTTGCGATCTGCGCATGCCCGGCATGGACGGCATGGCGCTGCTGCGCCGGCTCTCGCTCGGGGGATTTCGTGGCGGCATCATCCTGTGCAGTGCGCTGGAAGATGATGTGGTCGACGCCGTGCTGCGCATGAGCAGCGCCTACGGCCTGCAGGTGCTGGGGCGGATCGACAAACCCGCAAGCCATCAGCAGATCAAACAGATGATCGGCGCCTGGCGGCCCCAGCAGGTACACAGCCAGAAGGAAGATGGCCATAGCCTGACGCTGGATGAGCTGTGTCAGGCACTGGAGCAGGATCAACTGCTGCCCTGGTATCAACCCAAGGTGAGCTTCGGCACCGGCCAGTGGGTCGGCATGGAGGCACTCGCTCGCTGGCAGCACCCGAAATATGGTCTCGTCTCCCCGGCCCGTTTCATCCCGCTGGCGGAGCAAAACGGACTCATCGATAGGCTGACCGAGGTCATCGTCGGCAAGTCATTGCGCGATGGTCACCTGTGGGAGCAGACCGGGCTCTCTCTCAACCTGTCGATGAACCTCTCCACCACGTCGCTGATCGAAGGGGACCTGTGCAATACCCTGCTCAACCACTGTCAGCGCTGGAGCATCAACCCCGAGTTGATTACCCTGGAGGTGACCGAGAGCGCCTTCGTCAAGGATTTGGGCAAGTCGCTCGAGGTGCTGACGCGGCTGCGCATGCACGGCTTTGGTCTCTCCATCGATGACTTCGGGACCGGTTACTCCTCCATGCAGCAGCTGGCCCTGTTGCCCTTCACCGAGTTGAAGCTTGACAGATCCTTCGTGGATCGCTGCTATGAGGATCCCTCCCGGCTCGCCATCATTGAGTCGAGCATCGAGCTGGCCCGCAGACTGGGGCTCAAGTCGGTGGCCGAGGGGGTCGAGGATGAATCCACCTGGCAGCTGCTGGCCGGACTGGGTTGCGATGTGTGCCAGGGCTTCTTCTCCGCTCGCCCCATGCCGCGGGAGGAGTTGCTGAGGTGGCACGGCACCTGGCTCGAACGATTGCCCGCATTGATCAAGAGTTAAACCCTGGGCAGGATGCCCGCAGTGGAACAAGGATGTTCATGAAAATTTCAAGCAAGCTGTTGTTGAGCTTCTGTTTTATCAATCTGCTCATCATTCTCTCCTCGACCCTCGTCTACCATCAGCTCGGCCAGATCGAGCAGTCGCAAGATGCCCTGCTGGAGCAAGCGTTGCCCGCCCTGCAACGGGATGAAGCGAGTCAGAAGGCGCTGATCGCCACCGTCTCCTCCCTGCGCGCTTATCTCATCCTCGGCAAGGATCCGGCCCAGGCCGAGCGTCTCAAGCAGGAGTGGGATGGTGCCTGGCATGCCATCGAACAACAGACTTTCACGCCCGCACTGACCCAGTCGCTCAAGGCATTCAAAGACGCCCAGGAGAAGGTGTGGGCCATCGCCCATACCGAGGAGAACCTGCCGGCCCACAGCCTGATGTTGCTGGAGGCGGGTCCGCTGGCGGAGGCGGCACTCGATCAGTTGCAGTCCTTTGCCAACGAGGAGGTCGCGACCCCGCAGGACCAGCTGCCAGGGGATCGTCGGCTGCTGCTCAAGCAGGTGGGGGATGCCTACAACGGCCTCGGCAATGCGCTCTCCGCCCTGCGGGACTTTCTCATCTCGGGGGAGCAGGAGTATCGGGACAAGTATCAGGATTACTACCAGTTCCACCGGCAGCGGGTAGCCGAGTTGAAACAGCAGGAGGCGAACTTCACCGAGGCACAGAAGGGATTGTGGGCGCTGTTTGAGCAGATGTCGGCCCCCTTTGCCGAACTGGTGAGCCAGGTGATCAGTAAGCGCCAGGCGCCGGACTGGGATCAGGCGAACCACCTGATGGCGACCGATATCGAGCCTGTGCTGGCCCGACTCGCCGATCAGCTGGCGTCTCAGGTGACCCACACCCGATCGGAGGTGGACGGGATGGCGCAGCAGATGGCCGGCGCCAGTCAGGCCATTCACCGTACCCTGCTGCTGGCCACCCTCAGCGTCATTCTGCTCGGCACCCTGGTGGCCTTGCTGTTCAGCCGTCGCCTGACCCGGGATATTGCGAGCCTGGTGACGCGCGCCGGTTTGGTGGCGGATGGCCACTTGCCGGCCGAACCCTTGCCGGTACTGCGCCAGGATGAGCTGGGGGGATTGACCGGCTCCATTAACCGGATGTCGACCCAGTTGCGCCAGCTGGTGGGCGAGATCCAGGGTGCTGTGGGTCAGGTGGAGGGAGCGGGCCGCGAGGTGGGCCAGACCACCAACGCCATCGTCGAGGATCTGGCAAGCCAGAATCAACGGGTCGATACGGTCGCCGCAGCCATCGAGCAGATGTCGGTCAGCACCCGGGAGGTGGCGGGCAACATCGCCGAGGCGGCCGAGGCGGCCCGCCAGACCGAGCAGCAGGCCCGGCAGGGAGACGACGCCCTGGCGCGCATGAGCACCACCATGCGGCAAATTACCGCCATGATCAGCCAGGCCAATCAGGCCATGGAGCAGTTGCGTACCCAGAGTGAACAGGTGGGGCGCGTCACCGAGGTCATCGCCACCATCGCCGAGCAGACCAACCTGCTGGCACTCAATGCCGCCATCGAGGCGGCCCGTGCCGGGGAGCAGGGGCGCGGCTTTGCGGTGGTGGCGGATGAGGTGCGCCAGCTGGCCAGCCGTACCAGCCAGTCGACGGCGGAGATCAATCAGACCATCGCCAGTATTCAGCAGCAGACTCGTCAGACGGCCGATACCGTGAGCAGTGGTACCCTGCTTGTGGAGCAGGGACGAGATGCCGTGGCCTCGGTGACCGACACCCTCGAGGCCATGACGCTGCTGGTGCAGGATCTCTGTGGTCAGCTCGGGGCCATCGCCACCGCGACCGAACAGCAGACCCGAGTGGCGCAGGAGGTGGCCGGAACGGTCGAGGAGATCGCCGGACTCAGCCGCCAATCCAGTGAGCGTGGTCAACAGGGTGAGCTGATTGCTGCCAGACTGACCCGGGAGACGGGTCGGTTGACCTCGGTCATCAGCCGGTTCGAACTGGGCTGAGATGCAGGCGGGCAGGTGCCCGCCTCTTTTTTCCGAGCATTAGGGCCAGACTGATCCCAATAGGGCAGGTGGATCTGCCTGCCGCCATCCACTCAAAACATGTCCTTACCTCCGTCAGTGGCTGCGTCCCCATCACCACCTGCCTCTGACGCGGCTGTCCCCTGTGCGCCGGATCCTCACCCGGGGTCGACCCCGGCCCCCATGATTTGTTGACGTCATCTGGCAAGGCTGTGGGGAGCATGAGATCGGATGGTCACGATGATGTTGACGTTAGCACCCTATAGATAACAGCCGATTCTCTGCCAGTTTCGTACAGCCTCTGTTCAATCCCTTCTGGGTGAGCACATGCTAACATACTGCATTCATGGTACCCGCCGTGCCTTCATGATGGCTGTTGCGGCGCCCAGGCTCAGGTTCGCCCCTCTCTGTATACCCCAATTTTGTGTAGGAAATACCCATGCTGTGTCGCTGTTATCGCCTTCTCTTGTGGTGATGGCTCGCCTTGTGGAGCCTGGCGAGGTAGGCAGCTCGAGGCGGCCGTCCAACGACAACAACTGAACAAGATCGCCGCAGGGAGTCAGGCGATCCAGGTATCGATGGATACGATCATTCAAGACATCGGACTTTGGCTCTATGAATAAGACCCAATCTGGGGTGCGGATCCTGGTGGTGGAAGACCACTCGTTCCAGCGCAAGACCCTGATGCATCAGATCCGCGGGCTCGGCTATACCGACCTGCTGGAGGCGCAGGACGGTGAAGAGGCGCTGGCGCAGTGCCTGCAACATCGGATCGACATCCTGTTTTGCGATCTGCGCATGCCCGGCATGGACGGCATGGCACTGCTGCGGCGCCTCTCCGTGAGCGGTTTCCACGGTGGCGTCATCCTTTCCAGCGCGCTGGAGGGAGATTTGGTCGAGGCGGTGCTGCGCATGAGCGTCGCCTATGGCCTGAAGGTGCTTGGCCGCATCGACAAACCGGCGACCCCGCAGCAGCTGCGACAGCTGATCCTGAGCTGGCGGCCGCATCAGGATCGCGTGTCGCCGGCGCACCCCAGCCTGCTGCTGGAGCCCATCGATCTGCACCGGGCCCTGGAGCAGGATGAGCTGTTGCCCTGGTACCAACCCAAGGTGAGTCTGGCGACGGGGCGGTGGGTCGGCATGGAAGCGCTGGCTCGCTGGCGCCATCCGGAGTTTGGTTTCATCTCGCCCGCCCGCTTCATCCCGCTGGCGGAGGAGCATGGCCTGATCGCCCCGCTGACCGAGATGATCATCGACAAGGCTCTGCGCGATTATCACCGGCAGGGGGGGATTCCGCGCTCCCTCAGGCTGTCGATGAACCTCTCCACCGCCTCGCTCATCGAGGGGGATCTCTGCAATGCCTTGCTCGGGAAGTGCCGGCACTGGGGCATAGAGCCGGAGTTCATCACCCTGGAGGTGACGGAAAGCGCCTTCGTCGAGGATCTGGGCAAGTCGCTGGAGGAGCTGACCCGGCTGCGCATGCACGGCTTTGGCATCTCCATCGATGACTTCGGCACGGGCTACTCCTCCATGCAGCAGCTTGCGCTCTTGCCCTTCACCGAGCTGAAGCTGGACAGATCCTTCGTCGATCGCTGCCATGAGGATCCGGCGCGGCTGGCCATCATAGAATCGAGCATCGAGTTGGCCCGCAAGTTGAAGCTCAAGACGGTGGCCGAGGGGATCGAAGATGAGGCGACCTGGCGGACGCTGGTCCAGCTGGGTTGTGATCAGTGTCAGGGCTACTTCTCCGCCCGTCCCATGCCGCCGGAGGCGCTGCCGCAGTGGCATCAGGCCTGGCTCGTGCGCTTGCCCACGTTGATCAACGGCTGAAGCCGGCTGCCCTGTCCGGATGCTGTTGGGCGTTTGGTTCCAAGGTGCGGTGTGAGTCCACCACGAATGGGTAGCGCACCATAGAAAGAGGGAGGCATCACGCCTCCCTCTTTTTCGTCTGTCGACAGCGCCGCTGGAGGCTTCCCTCAACGCAGCGGCATGGTCTGGCTTATTCCAGCCGCCTGAAAGTCTGGTTGTCGAAGCTGCCGCTGGTCTCCTGATTGAGCAGGGTGACCAGCAGAATGGCTCTTTTCTCCCCATCCGGCTCCAGATAGATGGCCTCGAAGCCGGTGAGGGGCCCCGCCTCGATGAGCACCTTGTCCCCCTGGGTCGGCAGGCTGGCATAGTTTGCCCTCGCCTCGTCGCTGTCATCCCGGCTCATCAACCGATAGATCAGCTGGCTGCTGATGGCGGTCCACTCCTTGCCGAAATGAATGATGCGGCTGATGCCGCGAGTCGATTTCAGGGTGACGGGGGTGACTTCTTCCAGATCCACATAGATAAACAGATAGTTGGGAAACATGGGTTCGCGTACGGGCACTCGCTTGCCACGGCGCAGTTTCTCGATTTCGACCATGGGGTAGTAGGATTCGACGCCCTGGGCCGCCAGATGAGCGCGGGCGCGAGCTTCTTCTCTCGGCTTGCAGTAGGCCAGATACCATTTTTTCATTGTGTTATTTTTTATCGTGTTACCGTGCTGCCGACCATGATAGCGGGGGTAAAAAAAAAGGCCACGCTTGGCGCAGCCTTTTTTGCAGAGTGAGTGATTACCAACCTTTGACCAGGCCACCCTTGAACAGTTCGGTGCCTTTCTTGTAGACCTCGTCGGTCTGGAAGGACTGGACGAACTGCTTGACCTTCTCGTCATCCTTGTTGTTTTCACGGGCGACGATCAGGTTCACGTAGGGGGACTCCTTGTCTTCCACGAAGAGGCCGTTCTCGGTCGGGGTCAGGCCGATCTGACCGGCGAAGGTGTTGTTGATGATGGAGAGATCAACATCTTCCAGGGAGCGCGGCAGCTGAGCGGCTTCCAGCTCGACGATCTTGAAGTTGCGCGGGTTGCTGGCGATGTCCAGTACGGTGGCTTCCAGGCCAGCCCCTTCTTTCAGCGTCAGCAGACCTTGCTTCTCCAGCAGGATCAGGGAGCGACCCAGGTTGGTCGGATCGTTCGGCACCGCGATCTGGGCACCGTCTTTCAGCTCGGAGAGGGCCTTGAGCTTCTTGGAGTAACCGGCGATCGGGTAGACAAAGGTGTTGCCAACCGGCACCAGCTTGAAGCCGCGATCACGGATCTGGGCATCCAGATAAGGCTTGTGCTGGAAGGCGTTGACGTCGACGCTGCCGTCATTCAGGGCCACGTTTGGGGTGACATAATCGGAGAAGGTCACGATCTCGACGGTCAGGCCGTATTTCTCTTTCGCTACCTTGGCGGCGGTTTCGATCAGCTCGGTCTCGGGGCCGGCGATGGCGCCGACTTTCAGGGTTTTGTTCTCTTCTTTCTGGCCACAGCCGACCAGTACCAGAGCGGCCAGCAGGGCTGCCGCAGCGGATTTAATGCCCAATTTCATAAAAACCTCCTGTCAGAAATCGATGATTAACGATGATCACATTGTTGAACCAGGCGCTCACCCGCGCTCTGGATAAGTTGAACCAGCACTACCAGAATGACCACGGTGACCAGCATGACGGTTGGATCGAAGCGCTGATAGCCGTAGCGAATACCCACATCTCCCAGACCACCGCCACCGATGGCACCGGCCATGGCGGAGTAGTTCACGAGTGTGACTAAGGTGATGATGACGCTGTTGAGGATCCCGGGCAGGGCCTCTGGCAGCAGCACCTTGGCGATAATTTGCAAGGGTTTGGCACCCATGGCCTTGGCCGCTTCCAGCAAGCCGTCCGGCACCTCCATCAGTGCCCCTTCCACCAGGCGGGCGATGAAGGGCACGGCGCCTATGGTCAGCGGCACTATGGCGGCTATGGTGCCGATGCTGGTGCCGACGATGAAGCGAGTCAGCGGGATGATGGCGACCAGCAGGATGATGAAGGGCACCGAGCGGCCGACGTTGACGATGATGCCAAGGGTCCGGTTCAGCAGCGGGTTGGCCAGGATCTGGCCGGCCTTGGTCACGTGCAGTGCCACACCGAGCGGCAGCCCGAGCAGGCAGCCAAACAGGGCGGAGGCAAACACCATGATCAGGGTGTCGCCGAGGGCTGAGATCAGCAGATTAATCATTGCTTCGGACATGAGTCATCACCTCCAGCTGAATAGGATTATGAGCGGGGACTGCGCCGGGCAGCCGTTGAGGGCCGTGATGAGTCGATCAGTCATTGCTACGGACATAACCCATCACCTCCAGCTGAATATGGTTGTCGATCAGGAACTGCTGGGTCGCCGCGCACTGGGCTTCATCCCCGAACAGTTCGGCCAGCAGGAAGCCGAACTTGACCCCGCCGGCGTATTCGATGTCTGCACTCAAGATGCTGATATCGATGTTGAAACGGCGGCTCGCCTCTGAGATCAGCGGCGTATCGACGGTGCTGCCGGTGAAGCCGAGCTTGACCAGCGGGTAGCTGTTCGCCACACGCTCCGCACTCATCCTGTCCTGATACTCCTGCGGTACCTCCAGATGGATGGTGGAGTGGATGAAGTCACGGGCCAGCTGGGTCTTGGCGTTGCTGAAGAACCAGGCCACTTCGCCCTGCTCGATCAGGCGGCCATCACTGATGATGGCGACTTCGTCGCAGATCCCTTTCACCACGTCCATCTCGTGGGTGATGAGCAAGATGGTGAGCCCCAGTTTAACGTTGATCTCTTTGAGCAGGCTCAGGATGGAGCGGGTGGTCTGGGGATCCAGCGCCGAGGTGGCCTCGTCACAGAGCAATACCTTGGGGGCCGGCGCCAGGGCGCGGGCGATGGCGACGCGTTGCTTCTGACCACCGGATAATTCGGACGGATAGGCGTGGGCGCGGGCTTCCAGCCCGACCAGGGCGAGCAGCTCCTCGACTCGGGTCTGGATCCGGGCCTTGCTCCAGCCCGCCAGTTCCAGCGGGAACGCGATGTTGGCGAACACGGTGCGGGAGGAGAGCAGGTTGAAGTGCTGGAAGATCATGCCGATCTGGCGGCGAGCCTGGGTCAGATCCCGCTCGGGCAGGGCCACCAGATCCTGGCCATCGACGATGACCTGGCCGTCGGTGGGGCGCTCCAGCAAGTTGACACAACGAATGAGGGTACTCTTGCCGGCACCGGAGGCGCCAATCACCCCGAAGATCTTGCCTTGTGGCACATGCAGGCTCACGTCACGCAGGGCGTGCACGGCGTCAGTGCCCTTACCGTAGACTTTGTTGAGACCGTTCAACTTGATCATGAATTCTTCCGTGCTAACAGCCTTAAAGCACAGGGCGCTACAGGCGGGTGAATTGGGCAGAGGTTTCACTGGGTTGCTCTGCCATCATGGAGGATGATGCTAAGATGTCTGGATGGCTGTGTCAACGCATGTTTCTACGTCTAGACGTCTAAAATATGGATAAGAATTTCTGCCGAGCGACTATGGATTGGCAGGATGTGCGGCCATTCAATATTAGATTCTTTTTTGTGGCTAAATTGCCGAATATAACCCGTCACATTAGTCTTAAACCGCCGATTCATCAGTCTCGCCTGATCTCGTTGTCGACGCTCCGGATCGGTCGTTGCCAAGATGACACGGATCCGCCGGCCTTGTCCCGTCCTCTTTTCTTTTCCATCCTATTGATAAAGCACAATAAATAGCCAGCTCTGGGGTGGGGAAGAGGCGATGGCCGTTCAGCCCGGCCTGGAGATGAGTCGCTGGAGGGAAAACAGCCAGATCAAGCAGGGCGTCGACGGCCGAAATGGTACCACTTTGGTACTGATGGCATGCTCGGCACACCCGATGACGGGGAGCGTCGTGGAGAAGAAGATTTGCAGTGGGAGAGCAGGTTCGCGCCGTGGCCGCTGTGGGGCATTGCGAAGGGGCGATTGTGACGACAATCCGCATTACTGACGGCAGAGGCCCGGCATGTGCCGGGCCTCTTGCATCAGCGTGTGACTGCAGCTCAGTGCCCTTGTTGGGACTCGGCGTAGAGGGCGGCACCTATGATGCCGGCCTGGTTGAGGCTGGCCGCCGCCACCAGCGGGGCGCGGGTCTCTATCTTGTCGATGAACTTGTCGAGCTTGGCGGCGCTGCCGCCGCCCAGGATGAAGAGATCGGGGGAAAACAGGAACTCCAGCCTGGCCAGGTACTTGTTGAAGCGTTTTCCCCAGCGGCTCCAGGAGAGATCTTCGCGTTTGCGGGCCGCATCCGAGCAGTAGTGCTCGGCGATCATGCCTTCCAGCATCAGGTGACCCAGCTCGGTGTTGGGTAGCAGCTGGCCATTGACGAACACGGCAGTACCGATGCCGGTGCCGACCGTGATGAGGATGATGACCCCCTTGCGATCCCGGCCGGTACCAAAGCGCATCTCGGCCAGACCCGCCGCATCGGCGTCGTTGAGCACGTGGCAGGGCAGACCGGTCACATCCGCAAACAAGTGGGCGGCATCGGTCTCGACCCAGCTCTTGTCGATGTTGGCGGCGCTCTTGGCGATGCCGTTGTGGATGATGGCGGGGAAGCCACAGCCTACCGGGCCCTTCCATTCAAAGTGTTCGACCAGCGCCTTGAGGGTATGGGCGATAGCGGCCGGAGTGGCCGGTTGCGGGGTGGCCAGACGGTGGCGCTCACCGATGAGCTCGCCGGTCACGGTATCGACCAGGCAGCCCTTGATCCCGGATCCGCCTATATCTACTCCCAACATCTGCATCAGAATGTTCCTTTTAGTGCGCCGATGATCGAACGTCGGCAGAGCATGAAAAAATGACTGGCATCCGGCAAGGGGCAGATCACTCAGGCGTGACCTGGCAAGCCTTTTTCTATGCAACGGATCAGCAATTTTGTCTTCTTGTTATCCTCTCGCTGGCGTGTGGCCAGGGTGGTCAGTGCCCATTCTATATGTTCGGCCACCATGGGCTCGGCCTCGGGCAGCGCCTGTTGCAGGGCCTCGATCGCCTCTGGGCTGGCCGGGCCGTTGCCGAGTGCCACCGCCAGGTTGCGGCGCCAGCGTTGATAACCGATGCGGCGGATGGGGCTGCCTTCGGTGTATTTGAGGAATTCGGCCTCAGACCACTGCCACAGGCCAAGCAGAGTGGGGCGGTGCAGGTTGGGCCTGGGGCTGAAGTCTGGCTCGGGGCTCACGTCCGCATAGCGATTCCAGGGGCAGATCAGCTGGCAGTCGTCACAACCATAGATGCGATTGCCCATGAGCGGGCGCAGCTCGGGGGGAATGGGGCCGTCATGCTCGATGGTGAGATAGGAGATGCAGCGCCGGCCGTCCACCACATAGGGCGCTAGAATCGCGCCCGTCGGGCAGATGTTGATGCAGGCCACACACTTGCCGCACTGCTCTTTCTCCACCGGGGCATCCATGGGCAGCGGCAGGCTGACGAGCAGCTCCCCGAGGAAGAAGAAGGAGCCGGCAGATTCGTTGAGCAGCAGCGAATGCTTGCCTACCCAGCCGAGCCCCGCCTTGGCGGCGAGCGGGCGTTCCAGCAGGGGGGCCGAGTCGACGAAGGGGCGCCACTCTCCCGTGGCCTGACAGAGTTCCCGGCAGCGTTGCTCTATGCGATCTCCCAACTGCTTAAGCCGGTTGCGCATGACCTTGTGGTAGTCGCGGCCGAGGGCATAGCGACTGATGTAACCCAAGGTGGGATCGCGCAGGGTGCTGGCGAAGCCGGCTTCGAAGGGCAGATAGTTCATGCGCACCGACAGCACCCGCTGGGTGCCCGGCAGCAGCTCATGGGGGCGTGCGCGCATCATGCCATGGCGGGCCATGTAATCCATGTTGCCGTGATGGCCCGCATCCAGCCAGGCCTGCAATCTGGGCTCTTCGATGCGCAAGTCGGTATCGGTGATCCCGACCTGGTCAAATCCTAGCTCGCGTGCCCAGAGCTTGATATCTTGAGCCAGTTGCTGGAGTTCGGTTGCCGTCATGCTGCGCGGTCGATCCCGAGCCTCGAAGGCGACGTCTTGGGGGACGGGCATGGGGCTGGGCAGACGTCGTCATGCCACGGCATATGCCCGGCGCCGGAAGGCCGGATCACGGGATGATGAAGGTCGGGAGCCGTCATGGTACAGGTTATCGAGGATGCTATCTGCGGGGAAGAAGCCAACAGTCTAGCACAGCCCCTGTGGCGGACCGAACAGATCCGTAGCCTGGAGCAGTACTGGGCCAGGCACGAAGGGCGCGAGTGCTACGACCTGATGGAGCGGGCTGGCGCCGCCTTGTGCAGCTATGCCTGCCACCACTGGCCCCGGAGTCGCCACTGGTGGATCTTCGTCGGCCCCGGCAACAACGGTGGTGATGGCTATGTACTGGCGCGCCTCGCCAGGCGAATCGGCATCGAGCCTCTGGTGATCGCCGCCCGCCCCCCCGAATTGCTCAAGGGTGACGCCAGGCGTGCCGCCGATGGATGGCTGGCCGCAGGCGGGAGCGTGATGATGGCCGAGGAGGTAGAGTTCGCCTCACTGATGCCACCGGATCTGGTGGTCGATGCGCTGCTCGGCACCGGCGTCCATCTATCCCTCTCCCTCGCAATGACAAAGATTGTCGCAACAATCAATGCCTTGCAGGCACCCGTGCTGGCGGTGGATCTGCCTTCCGGGCTCAATGCCGACACCGGCCGCGCCATGGGTGCCCTGGTGCGGGCGACCCGCACCCTCACCTTCATCGGTATCAAGCAGGGCATGTTGACTGGTGATGGGGTGGACGGGGTCGGCCGGCTCGACTGCGACAGTCTAGGCGTGACGCCCGCCGATGGGGTCATTCCTGCGGCTCAGCGGATCGACTATCCCGGCCTCAAGTCACTGCTGACTCCGCGCCCGCGCTCGGCGCACAAGGGGAGCAACGGCAAGGTGCTGCTGGTGGGGGGCAACCTTGGCATGCAAGGCGCCATCCTGCTGGCGGGTCAGGCCTGCCTGCGGACGGGCGCCGGCCTGGTGCGAGTCAGTCAGCACCCGGACTTGCCTCCCGTCAGCCTGGTACAGCCCGAACTGATGGGTTGGTACGGCGAGGCCGACGATGGCTGGGCTTCGGTACGCGTGCTGGGGCCGGGGCTCGGCCGGGATGAATGGGCCAGAGGCCGGTTTGAGCATCAGGTAGCGGCCGAGGGGCCGCTGGTATTGGACGCCGATGGATTGAATTGGCTGGCGCAGGGGCCTCGTCATCAGGATAATTGGGTGCTCACCCCCCACCCGGGGGAGGCGGCCCGCCTGCTGGATTGCTCTATCGCCGAGATAGAAGCGGATCGCTTCGCCGCGGTGCGGCACCTGCAACGGCGCTACGGCGGCGTGGTGCTGCTCAAGGGCGCGGGTTCACTCATCTGCGACGGGCGCGGTATAGCCCTGTGCGATGAGGGCAATCCCGGCATGGCCAGCGGCGGCATGGGCGACCTGTTATCTGGTATAATCGCCGCCCTCCTGGCTCAGGGCTGGTCTGCCTCCATGGCAACCCGGCTGGGCGCCGTGATCCACGGAGAGGCGGCCGATCTGGCTGCCGCCGAAGGGGAGAGGGGCATGCTGGCATCGGATCTGCTGCCCTGGATCCGCCGTCTGGTCAATCCGACACAGTAACAAGCTAAAAGAAGAACATGGCAAAACAGTTGATGATGACACTGCCGGATGAGGCAGCAACAGTGGCTCTGGGCGGACGACTGGCGCAGGCGTGCCAGCAGGCGACCACGGTATTTCTGCACGGCGCTCTGGGCGCCGGCAAGACCACCCTGACCCGAGGCTGGGTGCAAGGACTCGGCCATCAAGGCAAGGTTAAGAGTCCGACCTATACCCTTGTTGAGCCTTATGAATTGGCCAAGTGGCAGGTCTATCATTTCGATCTCTATCGACTGGCGGATCCGGAAGAGCTGGAATTCATGGGCATTCGGGACTATTTCGCGGCCGATACCCTCTGCCTGGTGGAGTGGCCAGAGAAGGGGGAGGGTTGGCTGCCAGCGCCCGATCTCGAGATTACCCTGACGTATGTAAACGAGCAGCGTGAGGCCCTGATTGCGGCCCGCACTGCTATCGGCGAAGCCATTCTGGAACGGTTGTCATCTCAGTGCGCTTGATCCTTGTCATTGTATTTTCCCTGCTGGCCCTGCCCTCCTATGCGAATCAGCTCAAGAGTGTGCGGGTCTGGCCATCGCCGGATAACACCCGGGTCGTGCTCGACATGAGCAGTGCCCCCAATTTCAACTATTTCACTCTGACCGGCCCGAGCCGGCTGGTCATCGATCTGAAGGGGGCGAGCAACGCCGCCAACCTGACCCGCATCGAGAACAAGAGCGAGCTGGTGCGCAAGATCCGCGAGAGCACGCCGCTCGAGAAGGGCAGCATGCGGCTGGTGCTGGATCTCAGCTCCACCATCAAGCCGGTGGTGTTTCCGCTGGCACCGGCCGGTCCCTATGGTCACCGGCTGGTGATCGATCTGCCTTATGAGGAGAGGGGGGCCGCCGCCGCGGCGCAATCCGCCCCCGTCGGCGGGCAGGGCAAGGCCATCGTCATCGCCATCGATCCCGGCCATGGGGGGGAAGATCCCGGCTCCATCGGCCCGCGCCGCACCTACGAGAAGCGGGTGACCCTGGCGGTATCCCAGAAGCTGGCGGCGCTGATCGACCGCGAGCCCGGCATGCGCGCCGTGATGACCCGACGCGGGGACTACTTCGTCGACCTGAACAAGCGCTCCGAGATCGCCCGCAAGGGCAAGGCCGACCTGCTGGTGTCGGTGCACGCCGACAGCTTCCACAACTCGACGCCGCGCGGCGCCTCGGTCTGGGTGCTGTCGACCAACCGCGCCAACCGCGAGATGGGCAGCTGGCTGGAGAAGCAGGAGAAGCAGGGCGAACTGCTGGGCGGCGTCGGCAAGGTACTGGCCGAATCCGACCCCAACCCCTATCTGGCGCAGACCTTCCTCGATCTCTCCATGGACAAGTCCAGGGCCGAGGGCTATGAGGTCAGCCGCCAGATCCTGCGCTCCATGGGCAAGGTCGCCCGCCTGCACAAGAAGGCACCGGAGCACGCCAGTCTGGCAGTGCTGAAGGCGCCGGACATTCCCTCAGTGCTGGTGGAGACGGGGTTCATCTCCAACCACGCGGAAGAGAAGCTGCTGGCCACCGCCAGTTACCAGGATCAGCTGGCCCGCGCCATCTTTGAGGGGATCCGCACCTATTATCGCAGCCACCCGACCAAGGGGCCCATGATGACCGGCAAGGGCCAGCAAGTGGCCAAGACCAGCCAACCGGTGGCGAAAAAGGCGGTGGTCGCCGCGGCGCTCCAGCAGCAGGTGATCAATCGAATGCCGGCGACCGAGCCTAATCTCCGTGGTGGCGCTCCGGTCAACAGCGTCAGCGGTGGGTCCGGTGCCGGGGTGATCAAGCCCTACAAGGTAGCGGCCCTGGAGTCTGGTGCCCCGGTCAGCAGTGCCCAACCTGACAAGTCGCAGATGATCCGCCACGTGGTTACCCGTGGCCAGAGCCTCTCCCGCCTCGCTGAGAAACACGGGGTGAGCCAGGCCAAGCTGGTCGAGATCAACAAGTTGAAGTCACGGGACATCCAGATTGGGCAGGTGATCTATATCCCTCAGGATTAACCAGCAGGCGTAAACGATGCCGCTCCGCATATTGCCACCCATTTTGGCTAACCAGATTGCCGCTGGTGACAATCTGGTGGAGTGGTCCTCTTCTGGCCTGGGTCCCCCAAGATGAACAATCAGGAGTAAGCGATGCCAATCCGTATATTGACTCCTATCTTGGCTAACCAGATTGCCGCTGGTGACAATCTGGTGGAGTGGTCCTCTTCTGGCCTGGGTCCCCCAAGATGAACAATCAGGAGTAAGCGATGCCAATCCGTATATTGCCTCCTATCTTGGCTAACCAGATTGCCGCTGGTGACAATCTGGTGGAGTGGTCCTCTTCGGGCCTGGGTCCCCCAAGATGAACAATCAGGAGTAAGCGATGCCAATCCGTATATTGCCTCCTATCTTGGCTAACCAGATTGCCGCTGGTGGCAATCTGGTGGAGTGGCCCTCTTCTGGCCTGGGTCACCCAAGATGAACAATCAGGAGTAAGCGATGCCAATCCGTATATTGCCTCCTATCCTGGCCAACCAGATCGCTGCTGGCGAAGTGGTGGAGCGACCCTCCTCCGTGGTGAAGGAGCTGGTGGAAAACAGCCTGGATGCGGGCGCAGACCGGATCGAGGTCGATATCGACAAGGGGGGCGCCAAGCTGATCCGTATCCGTGACAACGGCAGCGGCGTCGCCAAAGACGAGCTGGTGCTGGCCCTGTCGCGCCACGCCACCTCCAAGGTGGCGACGCTGGACGATCTGGAGGGGATCAACAGCCTGGGGTTTCGCGGGGAGGCGCTCGCCTCCATCAGCTCGGTCTCCCGTCTCACCTTTACCTCCCGCACCGCGGAGCAGACCGAGGCCTGGCAGGCCGAGGCACAGGGGCGCGAGATGAGCGTCACCGTCAAACCGGCGGCCCACCCGGTGGGCACCACCGTGGAGGTGGTGGATCTCTTCTTCAACACCCCGGCCCGGCGCAAGTTCATGCGCAGCGAGAAGACCGAGTTCGCCCACATCGACGAGCTGATACGCCGCATCGCCCTCTCCCGCTTCGACATCACCCTGATCCTGCGCCACAACGGCAAGGTGGTGCGCCAGTACAAGTCCGCCAATACGGTGGCGGAGCAGGAGCGTCGCCTCGCCGCCGTCTGCGGCACTCCCTTCATGCACCACGCCCTGGCGGTGGAGAGCGAGCACAGCGACGTGCGGTTGTGGGGTTGGCTGGCAATGCCGGAAGGGGCCAGACCGCAGAACGATCTGCAATACACCTACGTCAATGGCCGCATGATGCGCGACAAGCTCATCAATCACGCCATCCGTCAGGCCTATGACGAGCTGCTGCCCGCCGACCGCTTCGCCGCCTATGTGCTCTACATCGAGCTGGATCCCCGTCAGGTGGACGTGAACGTCCATCCGGCCAAGCACGAGGTGCGTTTCCACCAGGCCCGCCTGATCCACGACTTCATCTTCCAGGCCCTGTTCAGTGCACTGCATCGCGAGGCGAAGGCAGCGGATACTCTGGCTGAACCGCTGGCAGGCAGTCAGGTTGAGCTGTCATCCGCGTCACAAATAGAATATCCCGGTCAGGCGCCGCGTCCAGAGTGGTATGGGGCCGAGCACAGCTATCGCTCCCCGGCCCAGATTAGGGAGAGCGGTGAGGCGCGGGAGGGCGGCGCGACTCGTAGCGGCCACTATCAGCCTCCCGAGCCCCCTCGCGCTGCGGCGATGCGCGGCATGGGCGCCCTGCTGACCACTCTGCCCATCGTCGAGGCCGGCTCCGTGGCCACCGCTGCGCCGGTTGGCGCCGCCACGGCAACCTCGCAGCCGCAGGCGTATCGTGCCCTGACCCTGGTGGAGCAGTCTTATCTGCTGCTTGAACGGCATGGCCAGCTGGCGCTGCTCTCCCTGGTGCGGGCCGAGCGTTTGCTGCTGCGCCACTGGTTGCTGGAGGCCTGGGGACAGGGCCTGGCGGCGCAACCCCTGCTGCTACCGGTCTCCTTCAAGTTGCCCAAGCCCCTGGTCGCGCTGGCGCAAGAGCAGGAACGTTTGCTGAAACGGATGGGGCTGGAGTTGAAAAGCGGTGGACGCGACACCATGATCCTGACTCGGGTGCCCGCATTGCTGCGCCAGACCGATCTGGCGCGACTCCTGCCCGAGTTGCTGCAGTTGATCGAGAGCGGATCAGGCAGCGATGGAAGCCAATTGGCCGAAACGCTGTGCCAATGGCTGGTGGAGCAGGGCATAAGCCCCGAAAAAATATATGATTTTTCAACGGCCAGTCGCTTGCTGACGGAACTTGTGACCGATTTCAGTGACCAACTGGCGGATAACCGCATGATACGCCCGCTCTCGCTGGCGGCCGTGCTGGACGAATTTGCACAGAGCGGCCAGGCGCAATGACCCAAGGGTCTATGCCTTGTCTGGCACCGCCGTGCTAGAGGAATCTGAACGTGGCTGAGTTGCCGAATGCAATTTTTCTGATGGGGCCGACGGCCTCCGGCAAGACGGATCTCGCCATCAATCTGTGCCAGACGCTGCCCTGTGACATCATCAGCGTGGACTCCGCGCTGATCTATCGCGGCATGGACATCGGCACCGCCAAACCGAGCGCCGCCGAGCGGGCGCTGGCGCCGCACCGCCTGATCGACATCCTGGATCCCGCCATGAGCTATTCGGCGGCGGATTTCTGCCGCGATGCCCTGCGCGAGATGGACGAGATCGTCGCCCGCGGCCGAATCCCGCTGTTGGTGGGCGGGACCATGCTCTACTTCAAGGCACTGCTGGAGGGGCTCTCGCCATTGCCACCAGCGGATCCGGTCATTCGGGCCGGGCTGGAAGAAGAGGCGGCCCGCCTCGGTTGGCAGGCCCTGCACGATGAGCTGGTGCGCATCGATCCGGTGGCTGGTGCGCGCATTCACCCCAACGATCCGCAACGCCTGTGCCGGGCGCTGGAGGTGTACCGCATCAGCGGCAAGACCCTCACCGAGTTGACCCAGGTGCAGGGGGAAGGATTAGCCTACCGCGTGCATCAATTTGCCATCGCTCCGAGCGATCGGGCCGTGCTGCATCAGCGCATCGAACAGCGTTTCGATCTGATGCTGCAAAACGGCTTCGAGCAAGAGGTGCGCGCCCTGTTTGAACGGGGGGATCTCCACCCCGACCTGCCTGCAATTCGTTGCGTTGGCTACCGCCAAATGTGGGACTACCTGGCAGGGGAAGTGGGATATGATGAGATGCGTTATCGTGGCATCGTTGCCACCCGTCAGTTGGCCAAGCGTCAGATGACCTGGTTACGTGGCTGGCCCGACCTGACCTGGTTGGAATCTGGTGAGTCTGGCAATCTGGCAAGGGTCGTCGCCCGTGCTGGTGCGGCTTGACACTCCCTGTATAATCAGGTTGTTATATCGATATCCGGTGTTTAAAAACAACAAACTATAAGGAAAAGAAAGATGGCTAAGGGGCAATCTCTCCAAGACCCGTTTTTGAATGCGCTGCGCCGTGAGCGGATTCCTGTTTCTATCTATTTGGTGAACGGCATCAAACTGCAGGGTCAAATCGAATCGTTTGACCAGTTTGTCATCTTGCTGAAGAACACCGTGAGCCAGATGGTTTACAAGCACGCCATTTCTACCGTGGTGCCGGCCCGCGCCGTCAATCATCACCAGCCCGTCCCGGGTGCAGCCGGTGAAGAGCAGGGTGAAGCCGAGGCGTGATATGCTGCGGCGAGCCGGCTCGCCAACCCCGATTCATCATGAGATCTGTTAAGGAGCAAGCGCTTGTTTGACCGTTACGAAGCTGGTGAACAGGCCGTTCTGGTACATGTCAACTTCAGCGATGAGGGTGAGCGGGAAGATCTGGAAGAGCTCAAGATGCTGGTGAGCTCGGCCGGGGTCAATGCGCTGGGGGTGGTTACCACCAGCCGCAGCGCACCCAGTGCCAAATTTTTTGTCGGTAGCGGCAAGGCGGAGGAGATCGCGTCCCAGGTTCAGATGCTGAACGCGGACGTGGTCATCTTCAACCATGCCCTGACTCCCGCCCAGGAGCGCAACCTGGAGCGTCTGTTCCAGTGCCGGGTGGTAGACAGAACCGGCCTCATCCTCGATATCTTCGCTCAGCGTGCCCGTACTCACGAAGGCAAGTTGCAGGTCGAACTGGCCCAATTGCGCCATCTCTCCACTCGCCTGGTGCGAGGCTGGACCCACCTTGAACGTCAGAAGGGCGGGATCGGTCTGCGCGGCCCGGGTGAAACCCAACTTGAAACCGACAGACGTCTGCTGCGGGAACGCATCAAGGCGATCCTGCGTCGGCTCGACAAGGTGGCCAAGCAGCGGGAACAGGGCCGTCGTGCCCGCAACCGCAACGAGGTACCGACTATTTCGCTGGTGGGCTATACCAACGCCGGAAAGTCCACTTTGTTCAACCAACTTACAGATGCCAGCGTGTATGCTGCCGACCAATTGTTCGCAACTCTGGATCCCACCCTGCGTAAATTGGTGATTCAGGATGTGGGTGATGTGATCTTGGCGGATACAGTTGGATTTATTCGGCACTTGCCCCATGATCTGGTCGCGGCCTTCAAGGCGACGCTGCAGGAGACCCGCGAAGCGGACTTGCTGCTGCACGTCGTGGACTGTGCCGATGAACAGATGCAGGAGAATATCGACTCGGTACAGACAGTCCTGGCCGAGATCGAGGCGGATGACCGTCCCCAGCTGATGATCTGCAACAAGATCGACAAGCTGAGCGATCGTCCGGCTGGTC
Organism: Aeromonas sp. TECH754; assembly: GCF_056279295.1. Taxonomy (NCBI): domain Bacteria; kingdom Pseudomonadati; phylum Pseudomonadota; class Gammaproteobacteria; order Aeromonadales; family Aeromonadaceae; genus Aeromonas; species Aeromonas sp. TECH754. The sequence goes on from NZ_JBWBRA010000001.1 coordinate 69,545, forward strand.
TGGAGCGGGATGACGAGGGTCGCCCACGGCGGGTCTGGCTCTCTGCCCAGACCGGTGAGGGGAGTGAATTCCTGTTCCAGGCCTTGACCGAACTGCTGGCTGGATCCATGGTCCATCACACCTTGCAGTTGCCACCTTCGGCCGCGAGGTTGCGCAGTGCGCTCTACCGGTTGAAAGGCATTGAGCAGGAAGGCTTCAGTGAGGAGGGGGATTTTGTCCTGGAGGTGCGCTTGCAAGTGGCCGACTGGAACCGCCTCATGAAACAAGAAGGTGAGAGTTTACAACGCTTTATCAGGCATTGATTGGTCGATGAAGATGAAGGCTTAGCGGCTTCGTCGACGAGCGATGACCCGATAGAGATGATATCCATCCGCATGTATTAATGGAGACGCTGATGGCTTGGAATGAGCCTGGTAACAACGGCAAAGACCGTGACCCTTGGGGGAATAACGGCAAGAATCAGGGACCCCCTGATTTGGATGAAATGCTGCGTAAGGTGAGCCGCCGTTTCGGTGGTCTGTTCGGCGGTGGCAAATCCGGTGGTGGTGATGTAGGCAAGTTTGGCCTCTCCATCGTGCTGGTGGTAGCCGTGGTGGTGTGGGTCGTCAGCGGCTTCTACACCATTCGTGAAGCCGAACGCGGCGTGGTACTGCGCTTTGGGGAGTATTCCCACAATGTGGATCCTGGCCTGCGCTGGAAACCCACCTTCATCGATCGGGTGATCCCGGTGGATGTGGAATCGGTGCGTTCCCTGCCGGCCTCCGGCTTCATGTTGACCCAGGACGAGAACGTGGTCCGGGTCGAGATGGACGTGCAGTATCGCGTGGTCGATCCCGAGCAGTACCTGTTCAGCGTCACCAATGCTGACGAGAGTCTGAGCCAGGCCACCGACAGCGCCCTGCGCCATGTGGTGGGTCATACCCGGATGGACGATGTGCTGACCACGGGTCGGGAAAAGGTCCGTCAGGAAACCTGGAAGGTGATCGACAGCATCATCGAGCCCTACCAGATGGGTCTGCAGATCGTCGACGTCAACTTCCTGCCGGCCCGTCCGCCAGAAGAAGTGAAAGACGCCTTCGATGACGCCATCTCCGCTCAGGAAGATGAGCAGCGCTTCATTCGTGAAGCGGAAGCCTATGCCCGTGAAGTGGAGCCAAAGGCTCGCGGCTCGGTCAAGCGTCTGGAGCAGGAAGCCGAGGGTTACAAGTCCCAGATCGTGCTGAAGGCCAAGGGGGAAGTTGCTCGCTTCAACGAGTTGCTGCCCCAGTATCAGGCCGCGCCCGAGCTGACCCGTGAGCGTATCTACCTGGAAACCATGGAAGAGCTCTATCAGCAAGCCAACAAGGTGCTGGTCGACATGCCTGCTGGCAACAACAGCATGATCTACCTGCCGCTCGACAAGCTGTCTGGCAAGGCGAATGCCGTGCAACAGCCGGCGCGTCAGGATGGTACTCCTGCGGTGGAGCCGGCTGCGGCATCCAACGAGGGGGCGAATTCCACCCCGACGCCACTGCGTGGCGGTGACCGTTTCAGCTCAGGGAGAAACTAATAGATGAAGAAGATAGCTATTGGTGTCATCGCTGTGGCGGCCATGGTCTGCTTCTCTTCCGTCTTCATCATTGATGAAGGGCAGAAGGGGATAGTGGTGCAGTTCGGCAAGGTGAAACGGGTTGACTCCGGTGAACCCCGTCTCTTCGAGCCGGGCCTGCACTTCAAGGTGCCGGTGATCGACCAGGTTCGCAAGATGGATGCTCGTATCCAGACTCTGGAAGGTCAGGCGGATCGCTTCGTCACCTCGGAGAAGAAAGACCTCATCATCGACTCCTACGTGAAGTGGAAGATCGAGGACTTCTCCAAGTACTACCTGGCAACCGGTGGTGGCAACAAGATCCAGGCCGAAGATCTGCTCAAGCGCAAGATCAACAACGGTCTGCGTTCGGAGATCGGTAACCGCACCATCAAGGACATCGTCTCCGGTGAGCGCAGTACCGTGATGGAAGACGCACTGATGAAGATGGCGCGCTCCTCCGAGCTCGGCATCAAGGTAGTGGATGTGCGGATCAAGCAGATCAACCTGCCGGTGGAAGTCTCCAACTCCATCTATCAACGGATGCGTGCCGAACGGACCGCCGTAGCCCGTGAGCATCGCTCCCAGGGCCGCGAGCAGGCCGAGATCCTGCGTGCCGACATCGACCGCAAGGTGACCGTCATGATCGCCGATGCCGAGAGTAATGCGCGTCAGCTGCGTGGTGAAGGTGATGCCGAAGCCGCCAGGATCTATGCCGACAGCTACAAGAAAGACCCCGAGTTTTTCAGCTTCGTGCGTAGCATGGAGGCTTATCGCAAGAGCTTCGCCGGTGGCAATGACCTCATGGTCCTGAAGCCGGACAGCGAGTTCTTCCGTTACCTCAAGTCTCCTCACGGCGACAAGCAGTAACGAACCAAGCAGTACGAACGAAGGGCCTGAATATTCAGGCCCTTCTTGTATGAGCGTGTCGAGCCATGCCGAGGCGGGTGGCTTTTTCATTCGAGGGGGCAGGATGCTGACATCCGTCTTGATGGGATTGGGGCTGCTGTTGCTGTTTGAGGGGCTGGGCCCCCTGCTGATGCCGAGAGCTTGGCAGCAGATGCTGCGGCTGATGAGCGATCAGCCACCGGAGCAGTTGCGCCGCATCGGTGGCTGTCTGGTGGTGACGGGAGCCGTTGTTCTCTGGGCGCTGGGCCACTGAGTCGCCAGCCGCGCTTTGATGCCTGAGCGCAGACCATAAAAAAGAGGCCGATGGCCTCTTTTTTATTCGATGCGGAACCCTTGGCTCAGGCGCTGCGTTGCACCGCCATCTCGGCCAGGGTCGCCAGTGCCTGCTTGTGCTCGGAGTCGGGCAGAATGGCGAGGGAAGCGATGGCCTTGTCGGCCTCTTCCCGGGCGCGCTGGCGGGAGTACTCAAGGGCTCCGGTGCGATCCAGGATGTCCAGGATCCGCTCCAGATGGTCCATGCCGTTACGATGCTCAATGGCATCACGAATGAGCTGACGTTCCTCGGGCGAGCCTACCGCCATGGCGCGTAGCAGCGGCAGGGTCGGCTTGCCTTCGGCCAGATCGTCGCCGACGTTCTTGCCCATCTCGTCGCTCTGGGAGCAGTAGTCCATCACATCGTCGATGATCTGGAAGGCGGTACCCAGATACTTGCCGTAATCGGTCATGGCCTGCTCGACCGACTCGGGCTGATGGGTCAGCACGGCGGCGAGGCGGGTGGCGGCCTCGAACAGCTTGGCGGTCTTGCAGTAGATGACCGTCATGTAGCTCTCTTCCGTGGTGTCGGGATCGTTGCAGTTCATCAACTGCAATACTTCCCCTTCAGCGATGGTGTTGGTGGCATCCGACAGGATCTCCATCACCTTCAGGTTGGAGAGCTCGCTCATCATCTGGAAGGAGCGGCTGTAGAGGTAGTCACCGACCAGCACGCTGGCGGCATTGCCAAACAGGGCATTGGCGGTCTCCCGGCCGCGGCGCAGGTCGGATTCGTCGACCACGTCGTCGTGCAGCAGGGTGGAGGTGTGAATGAATTCGATGATGGCGGCGAGCTTGAGATGATCCTGACCATGGTATCCCAGTGCGCGGGCGGCCATGACTGTCAGCATGGGGCGCATCCGTTTTCCGCCTGCACTGACAATGTAGAAACCCAGCTGGTTGATCAGGCTGACATCGGACTGGAGTCTCGCCAGGATCAGTTCATTGACCGCCGTCATGTCGGCGGCACAGAGCGCACGGATAGTCTGTTGGTCCATAAGTCTCGTAACGTGACGGCAGCAATTACTGCGTTTTTAGCAATGGCGGGGATTCTACACGATTTCACAATGGGTTACAGTTAAGCGTTTATTCACGGCGGCGGATATGCGCACAAAGTAAACTTTTTGCTAAATTGGCCTTGCCTGAGCAGATCGATTTGCGTAGAATGCCGGCCCATTGTTATAGGTTTTTGCGCGTGTCTGGCCTTGAGCAAAAGACACGCCTTTACGGAGTTAATCAAATGTACGCGGTATTCCAAAGCGGCGGAAAACAACACCGTGTGGCCGAAGGTCAAATCGTTCGTCTGGAAAAGCTGAACGTTGAGACTGGCGCTACTATCGACTTCAACGAAGTTCTGATGGTTGCTGCAGGCGACACTTTTAAAGTAGGTGCTCCTTTCGTTGAAGGTGGCAAGGTTATTGCTGAAGTTGTGGCTCACGGCCGTGGCGAGAAAGTGACTATCGTCAAGTTCCGTCGTCGTAAGCACCATCGCAAGCAAGCGGGCCACCGTCAGTGGTTCACTGAAGTCAAAATCACTGGCATCAGCGCTTAATTCGAGAGGAATCTGAAAAATGGCACATAAGAAAGCTGGCGGTTCATCCCGTAACGGTCGCGACTCAGAAGCCAAACGCCTCGGCGTCAAGCGCTTCGGCGGCGAAACTGTACTGGCAGGCAGCATCATCGTTCGTCAGCGTGGCACCAAGTTCCACCCTGGCACCAACGTTGGCTTGGGTACCGATCACACTCTGTTCGCTACCGCGACCGGTAAAGTGTTGTTCGAAGTTAAAGGTCCGCAGAATCGTAAGTACGTCAGCATCGTTGCTGAGTAATTACGGACCGCAAGGATCCGAAGCCCCGCCAACCTGGCGGGGCTTTTGTTTTTCTGATGAGTTTGACGAAAAAACGGCACGCGGATGAGCCGGCGTAGACGGGCCCATCGGCCAGATGCGTCTCGCCCGCAGGGGTCTGTACCACTATAATTGCGTATCGGTTTTTCGAATTAAGGTGACGGTTAGCTATGAAGTTTGTTGATGAAGTCCAGATTCGAGTCGATGCCGGTGACGGTGGTAACGGTTGTGTGAGCTTTCGTCGGGAATTGTATATTCCCAACGGCGGGCCGGACGGTGGTGACGGTGGTGACGGTGGCGATGTGTACCTGCTCGCCGACGAGAACCTGAACACCCTGATCGACTACCGTTTCGAGCGTTTCCACGCCGCCGAGCGTGGTGAGAATGGCAGGAGCGCCAACTGTACCGGTCGCCGTGGCAAGGATCGCGTCCTGCGCGTACCGGTCGGTACTCGTGCCAGCGATGAAGATACCGGCGAATTGCTGGGAGATCTGACCACTCATGGCCAGAAGTTGCTGGTTGCCAAAGGTGGCTTCCATGGCCTCGGCAACACCCGTTTCAAGAGCTCGGTCAACCGTACTCCCTATCAGAAGAGCAACGGCACGCCGGGTGAAGTGCGTACCCTGAAGCTGGAGCTGTTGCTGCTGGCGGACGTCGGCATGCTGGGTCTGCCCAACGCCGGCAAGTCCACCTTCATCCGCGCCGTGTCCGCGGCCCGTCCGAAAGTCGCCGATTATCCTTTCACCACCCTGGTCCCCAACCTCGGTGTGGTGCGTGGCGAAAACTCACGCTCCTTCGTCATCGCCGATATTCCGGGCCTGATCGAAGGCGCCGCCGAAGGGGCTGGCCTCGGTATCCGCTTCCTGAAGCACCTTGAGCGTTGCCGCGTGCTGCTGCATCTGGTCGACATCTGCCCGGTCGATGGCTCGGATCCTGCCGAAAACGCCGTGACCATAGTTCGCGAGCTGGAAAAATACAGCCCGGAACTTGCGGCCAAGCCGCGCTGGTTGGTGTTCAACAAGATGGATCTGATCCTGGAAGAGGAAGCCGGTGAGGTGATGGATCGCGTCAAGGCCGCGCTGGCCTACGAAGGTCCCGTCTACCAGATCACCGCCATCAGCAAGGAAGGCACCAAGAAGGTGTGCTACGATATCCTGGATCTGCTGGACACCATGCCTCGGCAGTTGGAAGCCGATGCCAAGGCCGCCATCGAGAAGGTGGAGTTCAAGTGGGATGACTACCACAAGAACCAGCTGGCCCAGGCGGAAGCCGAAGCTCTGGCTGCGTCCAAGGCCTTCGATGATGGACTGGACGATGACGACGATTTCGATGACGACGATGATGATGGCGTCGAAGTCATCTACGTCCGCGACTGATCAGTCTTGACTGAGCGGTGTGGCTTCTAGCCCACCCCTTGAAAAAACCGGAGCCTGGCAACAGGCTCCGGTTTTTTTATGGCGTTTTAGCGATAAAAGCTGCTTTATTGTGATTTTACTGATTTTTTATTCTGTCATTTCGTAGGCTGCAATGTCTACATCCTGTCAGGTGGTTGATATGCAGTCATTGATGTATCACGCCTGCGGTGTCTGTCATCGCGGTACAGGGGTCAACGCATCCCGCCCGTTCAACAGCGCCAGAGGGTGGCTAACCCGCCTCATGAGTCGCCCTGCTGCCGCGCAGCGCCCCCACATCGACCTCATCCAGTTGCTCCGGTGCCAGGAAACGCAGGGCATACTCCCGCCAGACACCGCTGATGAGGAAGAGATCAAACAGTGCCGGATCTATGTGCTGCTCCTGCACCATGCGTTGCATGATGGCCAGGGACTGGGACACCGTCTTGCCCGACTTGTAGGGGCGATCGCTCGCGGTCAGCGCCTCGAAGATGTCGGCGATGGCCATGATGCGGGCGGGGATGCTCATCTGTTCCCCCTGCAGCTGGCGCGGGTAGCCCTTGCCGTCCATTCGCTCGTGATGGCCCCCGGCTATTTCCGGCACCTTGCGCAGGTGACGGGGGAAGGGAAGTCGCTCCAGCATGCGGATGGTCTGGATGATGTGATCGTTGATCTTGTAGCGCTCCTCCTCGGTGAGGGTGCCGCGGCCGATGGCGAGGTTGTAACGCTCGCCTCTGTTGTAGAGGTGGGTGGGGATTCTGACCTTGAATCCCCAGGGATTGTGATCGGTCAGCTTGTCGTGGCCGGGGCGGGGAACCAGGTGTTCCGGTCTGTCGGCCAGCAGCGGCTCGGGACAGGGCAGCTCCGGCGCCGGTCCATCCGGATGTCGCCTGAGCTCATCCCGGCTGAGCCCCAGCCTGTCGTCCAGGGTGCGCAGCCAGGTGCGGCTGGCGATGGCATCGAGTCGCGCCAGCCGCTCCGGCGCCATCCACTCACCACCGAGATTGCACTCGGCGACGAAGGCAAATTCCCGATCCAGGATCGACCAGAGCGGGGTCACCGCCTCCCGGCTCGCCTCCCGCTCCTGCTCCGGCAGCCGGGCGGCCAGCGCCTCTATGTAAGCATCGCGCTTGAGTACCTCGAAGCGAGTGCGAATCTCGTGGATCCTGTCGTAGATGGTCTCCAGCTTGGTGGCCTTGTCGACCACGAACTCCGGCGTGGTGACCTTGCCGCAGTCGTGCAGCCAGCTCGCGATATGGATGGCCTCCCACTCCTCTTCGCTGAGCTGGAAGTCGGCAAAGGGCCCCTGCTGCTGGGCGCAGGCGGCCTCCGTCAGCATGCGGGTCAGCTCGGGTACGCGCTGGCAGTGACCGCCGGTGTAGGGGCTCTTGGCATCGATGGCGCCGGCGATCAGCTCGATGAAGGCCTCGAGCAGCTGCTTTTGCTCCTCCAGTAGGCGCTGATTCTCAATGGCGGAGGCGGACATCCCCGCCAGCGCCTCGATCAGGCTGGTGCGGGAGGCCAGCTCGGGTGCCGAGCACTGCGGCAGGATGAGTAGCAGGCAGCCGATCCGCTCCTGGCGGTGATTATGCAGCGGCTCGACCAGCAACTGGCGGGGGCCGGGGAAGGGACCCCAGCCGGTCAGATATTGCTGCCAGGTGGCGGCATCGAGGCTCAGGCTGAGGCGCTCGCTATGATAGAGGCCGCCGAGCAGCTCATCCTGCCAGTGCACCTGCTCGGCGGCGAGGGACTGTTGCTGCCAGATGGCCTGTATCGCCGTCATGTGCTCGCCCTGTGCCAGGTAGAGACAGCCCCCTTCCGCCTGCACCGCGGCTATGGTCTCGTGCAATATGCGGTTGAGCAGGGAGTCAAAACGGCGCTCGGCCGCCAGTGCCCGCCCCATGCTCATGAAGTTGCCGAGGGTCAGGCGCATGCCCGACATGGTGCGGGCCAGATCGTCGATCTCCCTGATCGCCGAATCGGGCACGCGCCTCTCGCTGAAGTCAAAATGCTGGATCCGCTCGGCCTCCTGGGTCAGTGCCAGCAAGGGCGCCGCGGTACGCCTCGCCACCAGCCAGATGACGGGCAGCAGCAGCAACAGCCCGGCCAGGGCCCAGGCCAGGTTGCGCAGGGCCTCGTGGCGCGCCTGGGCGGTGAGCACCTCGGTCGGGACCAGCAGGGCGACATAGAAGGGGGAGCCTTCGCCAAGGGCCGAGAGATTGATCAGCCAGTCGCTGCGATCCGTCGCGCTCAGGGTCAGGCTCTGCTCGCTCGGACCGTGCAGCAGGGTGGGCTGGGTGGCGATCTGCTGCTGCAGCTGGGTCAGGATAGGGTCATTGAGTGCCGACAGCATGGGCAACCGGCTCAGCTGATCGAAGCTCGGCAGTCGCTCGGGATCCGTGGCCAGCAGGGTGCCGAACTCATCGAACAGCACCAATTGGCAGTGGCGCGGCAGGGGCAGCTCACCGATGAGGGCGGAAAGTCCCTCCACGCTGGTATCGAGCCCGAGCACCGCCTGCCGGTTGTCGCTCTCCACCGCCAGTGTCATGCCCGGCTCCTTGGTGGTGAAGAAGAGATAGGGATGGGTCGCGACGATGCCGGTGCGCCAGCGGGCTTCCTTGTACCAGTCACGACTGCGGGGATCGAAGCGATAGTCAGGCATGAGCCGGCGCTCGAGCAGGTGCAGCCGCTTGTCGAAATAGAGGTACTCTCCCTGGCCCTGACTCAGACTCTGTACCAGCAGGTCGCTGGTGGGAGGAGCCTGTTCCAGCCGCTCCCTGGCCCGGCTGGTCAACTTGCGCACCAGGAAGAAATCACCGTTCTCATAACCCGCATAGACGGCGCCGTAGCTGGCGCTGTTGGCCAGCACCTCCGCCAGCTGGGGCAGATAACCGAGGCGAGCCTCCAGATCGGTCATCGCCGCCAGCTGGCCGCTGCGCAGCAGGCTGAGAGACATGCGGGCCGGACGCTCGTTCAGCTTGAGCGCCAGCGCCAGCTGCTCCCGATACTGCAGAAAGCTTTGCCGCTCGTGCTCCAGGCCCTGTTGCATGCCCTGCTGGTACTGCAGCAGGAGGAGGGCCCCTCCCAGCAGGGTGAACAGCAGAATGAACAGCGTGGCGATGTGTACATAAAAGGGCCGGCGACCCAGTCTTGCCGTTGTCATGAATGCATCCTTGCCCACGAACGATAACCTCTATGGTCGATCATCAGTGTGCTCGCTGGATGACAAAAAACACAGCTGTCTGCGGGAATATCAGCGGAAAAGTGGACCCTTTCGAGGATTTACAAGATTCGGACGTGGGGAAGCCAGGCTTGCTGCTGTGGGACCGGGTGACATCGGCATGCCCACCACGGGGGGGCGCGTGATTCATTCAGATATCTCGTGCTACAGTGCCCGCTGATGAGTTGCCTGAATCAATGGAGTGTCCCATGTCCGCCATCCCCTATTCCGTCCTCGATCTGGTGCCCGTTCCCGAAGGATCTGTGCCAGCCGAATCATTCCGCCACTCGCTGGATCTGGCCCGCCACGCCGAGCAGTGGGGTTATCACCGCTACTGGCTGGCGGAGCACCACAACATGCCCGGTATCGCCAGCGCCGCCACGGCCGTGCTGATCGGCCATCTGGCCGGTGGCACCCAGCGGTTACGACTGGGGTCCGGTGGCATCATGCTGCCAAACCACTCGCCGCTGGTGATCGCCGAGCAGTTTGGTACCCTGGCGTCCCTCTATCCGGACCGGATCGATCTGGGGCTGGGGCGTGCCCCCGGCACGGATCAGCGCACCATGCAGGCGCTGCGCCGTCAGCGTAGCGGCGAGGTGGACGACTTCCCTGCCGATGTCCGCGAGCTGATACGTTATTTTGGCGACCAGCCGGGCGCGGTGCAGGCGGTGCCCGGTCAGGGGTTGCAGGTGCCGGTCTGGCTGCTGGGCTCCAGCCTCTACAGTGCCCAGCTGGCCGCCGCCATGGGGCTGCCGTTCGGTTTTGCCTCCCACTTCGCGCCCGGTCTGTTGTTGCAGGCACTGGAACTTTACCGCAGCCAGTACCAGCCTTCCGCTCGCTGGCCCAAGCCCTATGCGGTGGTGTGCATCAATGTGGTGGCCGCCGACACCGAGCGCGAGGCCCGCTTCCTGTTCACTACCCTGCAGCAGCAGTTCCTGCGGCTCTATCGTGGCGATGCGGGCAAGTTGCCGCTGCCGGTGCAGGCGCTGGGGGAGGAGTGGTCGCCACGGGAGTTGATGGCGATGGAGCAGACCCTGGCACGCTCCCTGGTGGGGGACAGAGACCGGATCCGGCACGGCTTGCAGGCATTGCTGGCAGAAACCGGCGCCGACGAGCTGATGTTCAACGGCCCCATCGTCGATCATCAGGCCAGGCTGCGCTCGTTCGAGATCGCCGCCGAGCTGATGCAGAGCCTCTAAATCATGAGGCGAATTAGAGTTAAGGTGTTGATTTAAAACGACAGTCAGGTTGATGTCAGGCCTTTGTCGTATCGCCGAGCGTGCTTCCGGCCCTATGCTGGCCCTGTCCAAAATCACAAGGAGCCGATGATGATAGTCAGGAAATTGAGATTGCAGCGGGGTTGGTCACAGGAGCAGTTGGCGACCCTGTCCGGTCTGAGTGTGCGCACCATACAGCGGATCGAGCAGGGGCAACAACCCGGACTGGAATCCCTCAAGGCCCTGGCCTCCGTCTTTGAGCTCGACGTGACTCAACTGCAGGAGAGCGAGATGAAAGGCAATGAGTTCGACGGTCAGGGCAGCGTACACGTGGCGCGGGATGAGCGGGAGGCGATGAAGTTTGTCGAGGGGCTCAAGGGCTTCTATGGCCACCTCACCAGCTATGTGCTGGTGATGACGGGCCTGTTCATCATCAACTACCTGAGCAACCCGGATTACATCTGGGCCTGGTGGCCCATGCTGGGTTGGGGGTTGGGTCTGATGTCCCACGCCATCAATCTGTTCCAGCCATTCAGGCTGTTCGGGCCCGAGTGGGAGCGACGTCAGGTGGAGAAGCGGCTGGGGCGCAAGCTGTAGGTCAGAGGCTCACCCATAAGAAACGGGCCCGGCAGTCTATGCCGGGCCCGTTTTATTTCCCGTTCCTTGTCTCGCTTGGCGCTGGCGGGGCTGGGAGTATCGAGAACCCGGTGTCACCACGCCGCTCCACTCCCTTTACTTGGCGTAGGCGGGGCAGGGGGTCGCTATCAGGGCGTCATCTTCATAGCGCCACAGGGTGAGGCTGTTGCCCCATACGCAGCCGGTATCGAGAGCCTTGATATCCGCCTTGCCAGTGTCGCCCATCAGGGCCGCCCAGTGGCCGAACACCAGGATGGGGTCATCCACATGGTGCTCACGCTGTTCGAACCAGGGACGCAGGCCGGGAGTGGACTCCGTGGGGCCCTTCTTGCACTTGAAATCGAGGCGGCCATCGAAGTAGCAGAAACGCATGCGGGTGAAGCTGTTGATGATGTAGCGGTAGCGCTCTATCCCCATCAGGCTGTCGTCCCAGCTGTCCGGCTGGTCACCATACATGTTGTGCAGCAGCCACTGGTACTGATCGCCGCGCAGCAGGCTCTCCACCTCGCGGGCACAGCTGCGGGCGGTGTGGGCATCCCAGGCGGGGGAGAGGCCGGCGTGGATCATCATGATGGGCAGGTCAGGATGCTCTGCCAGCAGCGGGCGATGGCGCAACCACTCCAGCAGTTCGTCCCGATCCGGGGCCTCCATCAGGGTCTGCAGTTTGTCTTTCTTCTTGAGCGGCGCGACGCCGTGGGCGACCGCCAGCAGGTGCAAGTCGTGGTTGCCGAGCACGGTGACGGCCTGCTGTCCCAGGGACTTGACGAAACGCAGGGTATTGAGCGAGTCCGGGCCGCGGGCGACGAGATCGCCACACAGCCAGAGCGTGTCGTTATCGAAGTCGAACTCGGCAAGATCCAGCAGGCGGCGCAAGTCGTCGTAGCAGCCCTGGATATCACCGACGAAACAGTTCGCCATGAAACCTCAGTTGATAATGTTGGGAACGGCCAGCGTGAAGGGCGCGATGGGGGCTTCAAATTGCTGCCCCGACTCATCTTGCAGGATGTAGCTGCCTTCCATCACGCCTAACGGAGTGGCGAGGGGGACGCCACTCTGGTAGCTGAAGGTCTCACCGGGGGGGATCAAGGGCTGTTCGCCGACCACCCCGGGACCTTCCACTTCCTGCATCTTGCCATTGGCATCGGTGATGAGCCAGCGCCGATGCAGCAGTTGCACCGTCCCCGGCCCCAGATTCTCTATCTCGATGAGATAGAGAAAATGGTAAGGCTCCTCGGTGCCCGCCACATAGCTGGGGTGCGGGCGCACCACTATCCGGGGATGTGCCATGGGATCAGGCCTGCTGCTGATCGGCCAGCCAGTTGGCGATCAGGACGAACTGCTCGAGGGAGAGATTCTCCGGGCGCAGGCTGCCATCGATACCAAGCTCGGTCAGCTGAGCCTCGGTGATGAAGTTCGAGAAGCTGTTGCGAATGGTCTTGCGGCGCTGGCCGAAACCTTCGGTACAGACGCGGCTCAGGCAGCGCATGTCTTTCGCGACCAGGGTCGGGTTCTTGTGCGGCATCAGGCGCACCACGGCAGAGTCGACCTTGGGGGCCGGTTTGAAGGCGCCGGGGCCCACTTCCAGCACCGGGATCACCTGGCAGTAGTACTGAACCATGACGCTCAGGCGACCATAGGCCTTGCTGCCCGGGCCCGCGCACATCCGCAAGACCACTTCCTTTTGCAGCATGAAGTGCATGTCCTCCACCCTGTCGGCGAACTCGCACAGGTGGAAGATGAGCGGGGTGGAGATGTTGTAGGGCAGGTTGCCGAAGATGCGCAGCGGCCCCTTGCCTTCCCCCATCAGGGTGCCGAAGTCGAAGCGCATGGCATCGGCTTCGATCACGGTCAGCTTGTCTTTCAGGGTAGGGTGCTCGCGCAGGCGCGCGGCCAAGTCCCGGTCCAGCTCGACCACGGTCATCTTGTCCATCTGGGAGGCGACCGGCTCGGTCAGCGCGGCCAGACCCGGACCGATTTCCACCAGATTCTGACCCGGCTGCGGGTTGATGGCGGCGACAATCTGGTCGATCACGTAACGGTCGTGCAAGAAGTTCTGACCGAAACGCTTACGGGCCGTGTGACCCATGTGCACTTTATTGTTCTGCACCTTACTGCTCATATCTTTTTTTCTCTACCATCTGGATGGCGTGGTTAATCGCGGTGGTGAGGCTGCCCGAGTCCGCCAGGCCCTTGCCTGCCAGATCCAGTGCGGTGCCATGATCCACCGAAGTGCGGATGAATGGGAGTCCGAGGGTGATATTGACCGAGTTGCCAAAGCCCTTGTATTTGAGCACGGGCAGCCCCTGGTCGTGGTACATGGCGAGTACCGCATCCGCATCCTTGAGGTATTTGTCCTGGAACAGGGTGTCGGCCGGCAGCGGACCGATCAGATCGATGCCCTCCTGGCGCAAGCCGTCCAGGGCGGGCTCGATCACCTCGATCTCTTCCCGGCCAAGATGACCGCCTTCCCCGGCATGGGGATTGAGGCCACAGACGTAAATCCGGGGCTGGGCGATGCCGAACTTGGTCCTGAGATCCGCATCCAGGATGCGGATCACCTTGCCGAGGCGATCTTCGGTGATGGCCATGGCCACGTAGGCGAGGGGAATATGGGTGGTCGCCAGCGCCACCCGCAGCCCCTCTGTTGCCAGCAGCATCACCACGTCGGCGGTGCCGGACTGCTGGGCGAAAAACTCGGTGTGGCCGCTGAACGAGACACCGGCCTGGTTGATGATCCCCTTGTGCACCGGCCCGGTCACCACGGCGGCAAACTCGCCGTTCATGTTGCCGTCGCAGGCGCGCTGCAGGGTCGCCAGCACGTAGGCGCCGTTGCCCTCATCGAGTTCGCCCGGCGTCACTGGTGCGCCGAGCGGGATGGGGCAGAGCGTCAGCGTTCCCGCCCGCTGCGCACTCGGAGGCGCGTCTGCGTCGTAGGGTTCCAGCTTGATGGGCAGTCCCAGCAGGGCGGCCCGCGCCAGCAGCAGGGCGGGATCGGCGATCACCACCAGCTGATGGGGCCAGTCTTGCTGGGCTATCTGCAACACCAGATCCGGGCCTATCCCCGCCGGTTCACCCGGCGTGATGGCGAGACGCTGGCAGCTCATCAATTTGTCTCCCATCAATTGGGTTCGATCTGGATGTAGGCTTCATCGCGTAGCTCGTCCAGCCAAGCCTGGGACTCTTCGGTGAAGCGGCGGTTGAAGATCAGCTGATAGGCGCGCTGCTCCTGAGCCTTGCCGGTGGCATCCTGGCTGCGGCGATCTTCGAGCTGCACAATGTGCCAGCCGTGGCTGGTACGGAACGGCTCGCTGATCTGACCCGGTTGCAGACGGTTGACCATGTCGCGGAACTCCGGCACATAGACGCTGGGATCGGACCAGCCCAGTTCACCGCCCTGCACCGCGGAGCCCGGATCTTCCGAGTATTTCTCCGCCATGCTGGCGAAGCTGGCCTTGCCGCTCTTGATGTCATGCAGGATGCCGTCGAGGGTACCCTTGGCCTTCTCCTCGCTCAGGATGATGGAGGGCTTGATCAGGATGTGGCGGGCCTTCACCTCGGTCTGCATGACTTGCTGCTGACCCTTGGTGTCGAAGATCTTGATGATGTGCAGACCGGCACCGGAGCGCAGCGGACCGACGATGTCCCCCTTGCTGGCACCCTGTACTGCCTCGGCCATCAGGGTGGGCATCTCCTGCGGGCTCATCCAGCCCCAGTCGCCCCCTTCCAGGGCCTTGGGACCATTACTCTCGGCGATGGCCAGCTTGCGGAAGTCTGCACCCTCCTTCAGGGCGGCCAGGATGCGCTCTATCTTGCTCTTGGCGGCATTGAGCTGCTCGGCATTCGGGTTGTCCGGCAGGGCAACCTGAATGTGGCCGACATGGTATTCGGTCTGCTGCTGACCCTGTTTGCTCAGCGCCTCGACCACCTGCTTCACCTCCTGCTCGGAGATGTTGATGCGGCGGCGCACCTGGCTGCGGCGCACCTCGTTCATCAGGATCTCGCGGCGCACCTCTTCCCGGTACTGGGCATAGGTCAGGCCTTCACGCTCCAGCTGGGCACGCAACTGCTCCAGGGTCATCTTGTTGTCGGCGGCGATGCTCTGGATGGCCTGCTCCAACTGGGTGTCGCTGATCTTGAGGCCCTGGCGATCCGCCAGTTGCAATTGCAGGCTCTCCTGGATCAGGCGATCCAGCGCCTGCTTGCGCAGGGTCACGTCATCGGGCAGGGACTGGCCGCTCTCCCGGGCGGAGGCCTTCACCTTCTGCACCAGCGCTTCCTGCTGGCTGACCAGCACCACGTCCTTGTTGACCACGGCAAGCACCTTGTCCATCAGCTCGGGAGCGGCGAAGGCACCCTGGCTCATGACTCCAAACAGGCCTGCGGTCAGCAGGGAAATCAACGTCTTCTTCATATCCATCTCTCAAGGCGTTTGCCAGACCGGTTATTGGTCTCGCAGGTTAAACGGACGAATGTAAGGCAGAGCTTCGGTATCCAGCGACGTCCCCTTGGGACCCGTCCCCACGCTACCCAATCCTTTCATTTCAAATTGAATGCCCAGGCTGCGCTCTGCGCTGGGCTGGTAATTGACGTTATCCGGGTCGTTGACCCACTCCATATTGAAGTTGATGCTCCAGCAGCAGGAGTCATACTTCAGGCCCACCTTGCGGTCAACCTTGACCCCTTGATCGAGCTCGTAATAGTAACCGCCATAGAGGTGCCACTGATCGTTGAGCGGGGTGGTCAGCAACATGCCGATCTGGTTGAGATCGGTGACCTGGTTTTTGTTGTTCAGGTCGTAGTTGGCATCCCGGATGAAGCGGTAGTTCAACTGGCTGATCAGCTTCTCGTGGCGGTATTCCAGAGCGCTGTTGGCCGAGCTGATGCGATTCTGCTCCATGTCGTACTGTGCGCCCGCATGGGCAAACCACTGCTCGTTGATCTTGGCATCCCCCTCGAACGACAGCGGGGAGCGGGTGTTGTTGGTCAGCTCGTCGTTGGGGTAGAGGGTGACTCTGGGGGCGACGAAGTCGAAGGCTTGGGCAACGGCCAGCCGAATTCGTTCATCGCCGGCCGGATCATAGACGCGACTGGTGATGCCGAGGGTCAGGCGGTTGGAGTCACTGATGCGATCGAGACCGGCATAACGCTGATCGCTGAACAGGCTGTAATAGTCCTGACGCATGGTGGTGGAGTCATAGATCCCGATGTTGTCCTGATCCTTGTAGGGCACATAGAGATACTGGAACTCCGGCTCCAGGGTCTGGTTGGCGCCCTCGCCGAACCACTGCTGCTGGCGATCGAAGGTGAGACCCCCCTTGAGGCGGAACGACGGCAGCACCCGGGTGACGTTGTCATCGAGCTCGGTCAAGCCCCGGTCACGGTAGTAGGCGGTGAGCTTGCTGGCATCCGGCACGTCCTGATTGTACTGGGTGTACATCAGTTTGTACTGGCTATCGAGGTAGTAGGCCGCGGAGGTCACGAGCGGCACCGTCAGGGTGGGGGCGCTGTGCAGACGTGTGCCGGTGTAGACTTCGCCTATGGTGGACTCGTCGTTGTCGTAGCCAAACTTGGTCAGTTCGGTGTTCCAGGCCAGATCGTACCAACTGCCCTGCTGATAGTAGTTGTGGTCGATACGCGGCAGCATGGAGTGGGGCTGTTGGGCCCCGGCCAGCAGGATCTGGTAGGTTCGCACCTCGGTCTTGAGGTTCCAGTTCTGCTGGAAGTAGCCAGCCGTCAGGGATTGCTGCAACTGGTTGTCGACCTGGGTGCCCACCTTGGGGTCGAAGTCGTTGAAGTAGTTGAAGTCATTGTCCCGCACCTTGGTGTAGTCCACGGACACCCGCAGGGCGTTGTCCATGAACAGGGAGGTGTGACGGGCATTGATCAGGTAGCGGTGGCCATCGGACAGATAGTCGTTGAGGCTGTCCGTCTCGTCGTACTGTTTGTCCTCCGCCAGGTTCTCGAAGTAAAAGCTGCCGGTATGAGCCGGATCCGGCATGTAGCGGAACTCGACCTGATTCATCAAGCCGCGTCTGTCCATGAAGCGGGGGGTGATGGTGGCGTCGTAGTTCGGCGCTATGTTCCAGTAAAATGGCTGGGTGATCTCCATGCCATTATCCGAGCTCTGCTTGTAGTAGGGATAGAGCAGGCCGGTCTTGCGTTCATCCTTGATCGGGAAGTTGATGTAGGGGGTGTAGAACACCGGGTAATCGTAGAGCCAGAGGGTGGCGTTGTAAGCCTCCCCGAACACCTCGGCCTGATCGATGTCGATGGTCCCCGCCTTCAGGGTCCAGGCCTCCTGGCCCGGTGGGCAGGTGGTGTACTGGGCCCCTTCCAGGGTGATGTTCTGGTTGTTGTTGGTCATGGTCACCTTGTCGGCGAAGCCGCGCACCGGTGAGCCGTGGACCTGATACTTGCCCTCTTCCAGCTCTGAATCCTTGGTATCCAGGTTGGATTTGAGGGTCTTGTCGCTGGTGACGGTGATCTGGCCATCGTTGTAATAAATATTGCCGATGGCGATGACATCCCGGCTCTGCTGATCCAGCTGAGCGTAGTCGGAGTCGAATTTGCGCACACCCTGGCGAACCTTGACGTCACCCTCATAGACGGCGGTCTCACCCTGCTTGGCCTCGAGGCGATCCGCATCGACCTCGACGGGCAGCGCGTTGGCGTCTTGATCCGTTTTGGGTTTTTCTACCTTGGGAACATAGTCATAGCAGAGGCTGTCCAAGATCCCGGTAGCCGGTGGCGCGTTGAATGGCGCAGCCTGTACCGTGAACGGACTCAAGGCAGGGACAAGGCTGATGGTCAGGGCGATGGGACCAGAGGCTCCCAGTGTCCATTTTGTCATGTGAAAGGCTCGCGCAATCCGTAGTAAAAACGGTTGATTCAGGGCATGCATTTTATGTCAGGATCCATCGAGTTGACATTGCATGTCATTGCTTTATGTTAGCCGGCAATGATAAAGCATTATTGCGGCCAGGGCTAACAGCCAAGCGCTGCTTTCCAATTTGGTCCCTGACTCATGCACGATCGCGATTCCCTGTTATTGCTCTGGGCGCGCCGGATCTCCGGTGATGCCAACCTCCAGTTGACCCTGATCTCCGGTGACGCCAGTTTTCGCCGCTACTTCCGTGGTGCCGGTCTGGTGTGGGTGGATGCTAATCCGAAAACCGAAAAAAATCATGAATTTGTTCGTAATGCCGCGGCACTGAATACCATGGGGCTGCTGGCCCCCGAGGTCAGGGCGGTGGACTACGAACAGGGCCTGCTGGCGGTGACGGATCTCGGCGACACCCAGCTGATAAGCTGTCTGAACGAGCACAATGTGCTGGCCTGGTATGACAAGGCCATCGCACTGTTGCCGCGGCTGGGGGCGGTTGCCCTGGCGCTCGAGCCGTTTGATCACGCCTTTATGGATCGGGAGAACGCCATCTTCCCCGAGTGGTTGCTCGGCCATCACCTGCAGCTTGTCCTGAGCGAGGCCGAACAACGGCTGCTGGCGGACACCTTCGCCTGCCTCAGCGCCAACAACCTGGCCCAGCCTCAGGGCGTGATGCACCGGGACTTCCACAGTCGCAATCTGATGGTCTGTGGTGAGCCGACCCCGGACGCCGGCGAGCTGGCCATCATCGATTTTCAGGACATGGTCATAGGCCCTTTGAGCTATGACCTGGTCTCGCTGCTGAAAGATTGCTATGTGCGCTGGCCCGATGCCGTGATAGAGCAGGGCATGCGTGACGGCTTCGAGACGCTCGGCCAATCGGGTCTGCTCGGCGAACTCGACTATGCCAGCTTCCGTCGCCACGCCGATCTCACCGGCATGCAGCGCCACCTCAAGGCGGCCGGCATCTTCACCCGGCTCTATCACCGGGATGGCAAGTCCGGTTACCTCAAGGACATTCCCCGCACCCTGGGCTATGTGGTGGATGCCTGCCGCCTGCACGGGGCCGACCATCCGGTGCTGGCCCGCTTCGGCGACTGGCTGCAGCAGGCGGTGTTGCCGGGGCTGGCAAGGGTGGCGGAGTCGCGCTCATGAAGGCCATGATCCTGGCCGCCGGTCGCGGCGAGCGGATGCGTCCGCTCACCGATCTCCTGCCCAAGCCGCTGCTGGCGGTGGGGGGCAAGCCCCTCATCGTGCACCACATCGAGAAACTCAAGAACGCCGGGGTGACCGAGCTGGTCATCAACCACGCCTGGCTCGGCCACAAGCTGGTGGAGGCGCTTGGCGACGGTAGCCGGTTCGGAGTCAGTATTCGCTGGTCGGCGGAAGAGAGTGCCCTCGAGACTGCCGGTGGCATAGTGCAGGCGCTGCCACTGCTGGGGGAGGAGCCCTTCCTGGTGATCAACGGCGACACCTGGATTGAGATGGACTACGGCGTATTGACGGGGGCCCTGATGCAACAGCCACTGGGGGACGATCTGGCCCGCCTCTGGCTGGTGCCCAATCCGCCCCAGCATCCGCAGGGAGATTTTGTCCTGCAGGCCGGCCGGGTGCAGGATCTGCCCGTCCAGGTCCCCGGCGGCGATGGCGAGCATGCTGAGCTCGCCGTCTTTACCTTCAGCGGGGTCGGGATCTACCATCCCGCCGCCTTTGCCAACTTGGCGCCCGGTGCGCGCAAGCTGGCCCCCCTGCTGCGCGACTGGATGGCGCAGGGACGGGTTGCAGGCAGCCTGCTGGCCGGTGAATGGCGGGACATAGGGACGGTCGAGCGGCTGCGCGCGCTGGACGAACAATTGCTGGCAGCTGTACAGCATCTTGCTGCAAAGCCATGATGCGGGATTATGTGCTACAAGAATCCGCATTGATGCATATAAACTCTGGTTTCTGCGCGGTTCTTCATCTTGCTGGCGGCTTCTCGCGACAGCGAGTGACTCACCGCCCGGGACGTACTCATTCATTTCACGAGGTCTTGAACCATGCGTATTTGGGGTAAGGTGCTTGGCGCCTTCTTCGGTTTTCTGCTCGGCAATATCTTCGGTGCCCTGCTTGGTCTCTGGATCGGTCACCGCTTCGATCGCGGCATGGGGATGTCCTTCCGGCGTGCGCCCACCTCCCAGCAGCAGGCGGTGTTCTTTCACGCCACCTTCGCCGTCATGGGGCACATCGCCAAGGCGAGCGGTCAGGTTACCGAGCAGGAGATCCGGGTCGCCTCCAATCTGATGGACAGGATGCGGCTCTCCGGCGAGCAGCGGGTGCGGGCGCAGGAGTCGTTCCGCCAGGGCAAGGAGAGCGACTTCCCGTTGCGGGAAACTTTGGCCGAGTTCCGTCGTGCCAGCCTGGGGCAGCGCGACATATTGCGCTTCTTCCTGGAGGTGCAGTTGCAGGCCGCCTTCGCCGATGGCCGGGTCGAGGCTGATGAACGCGCCATCTTGCAGACCATCGCCGATGAGTTGGGGGTCAGCCGTATCGAGCTGGCCCGTATTCTGGCCATGGCTGAGGCCCAGATGAACTTCTTCCATCGTCAGCAGCAGGGCGGGGGTCAGGGGCACCAATACCGGCAGGAGGCTCCCTCGGCGGATCGCCTCAAGGATGCCTACCAGTTGCTGGGGGTGAGTGAGAGCGACAGCGATCAGGATATCAAGCGGGCCTATCGCAAGGAGATGAGCAAGCACCACCCGGACAAACTGGCCGCCAAGGGCCTGCCGCCCGAGATGATGGAGATGGCCAAGGAGAAGACCCAGGAGATCCAGCAGGCCTGGGAGTGGATCCGCGAGGCGCGCGGCATCCGTTAACCGTCTGCCTGAACGCAAGCCATAAAAAATGCCCGTCGATGACGGGCATTTTTGTCTCTGGCAACCAGGATTAGTGACTGTCGACCCAGACGAACTTGAGCACGAACAGCAGGGCAACCACCAGCACGCAGGGGTTGATCTCGCGCCAACGGCCGGTGCCTGCCTTCATCACGCAGTAGGAGATGAAGCCCACGGCGATCCCCTCGGTGATGGAGAAGCTGAACGGCATCATGACTGCGGTCATGAAGGCTGGCACGGCCTCGGTCAGATCTTCCCATTTCACCCGGGTCAGCTCGGAGCACATCAGCACGCCCACGTAGATGAGGGCGCCGGCGGCGGCATAAGCCGGCACCATGGCGGCGACGGGGGAGAAGAAGATCGCCAGCAGGAACAAGACGCCGGCCACGATGGCGGTCAGGCCGGTGCGACCACCGACGGCGACCCCGGCACTGCTCTCGATATAAGCGGTCACCGAGGAAGTGCCCATGAAGGCGCCACCCACGGAACTCACGCTGTCGACCACCAAGGCCTGCTTCATGCGCGGGAAGCGTCCCTGATCATCTGCCAGCTTGGCCCGGTTGGTGACCCCGATCAGGGTGCCGGAGGAGTCAAACAGGTTGACCAGCATGAAGGAGAAGATGATCCCCGCGAGGCTGATGTCCAGCGAGCCCATCAGATCCAGCTGACCGAACACCGGGCTGATGCTGGGGGGCAGGGAGACGAAGCCCTTGAAGGTCACGTCGCCAAACAACCAGCCGAGGGTGGTAGTGACCACGATGGCGATCAGCACGGCGGAATGCACGCCGCGGGAGGAGAAGATACAGATCAGGAAGAAGCCGAGCAGCCCCAGCAGGCAGGGCAGGGAGGTGAGGTTGCCCACCGTCACCATGGTGGCCGGGCTCGCCACTACGATGCCGGCATTGTGCAGGCCGAGCAGGGCGATGAGCAGGCCGATACCGGCGGTGATGCCGACCCGCAGAGTGAGCGGAATATTGGCGATCAGCCAGTAACGTACCCGCAGCAGGGTGAGGATCAGCAGTCCCAGGGCGCCCCAGAAGATGGTGCCCATGCCGACCTGCCAGGAGTAACCCATGCCGGCGACCACCACGAAGGCGAAGAAGGCGTTGAGGCCCATGGCGGGCGCCAGGGCGATGGGCAGGTTCGCCAGCAGGCCCATCAGGATGCTGCCGATACCGGCGATGAGGCAGGTGGTGACGAACACGGCCTGGGTATCCATGCCCGCAGCGGAGAGGATCTGCGGGTTGACGAACACGATGTAGACCATGGTCAGGAAGGTGGTGATCCCGGCGATGACTTCGGTGCGGGCGGTGGTGCCGTGGCCTTTCAGGGCAAACAGACGCTCGAGCAATCCTTGCCCGGCAGCCTGGCTGGTGGCTTGATGTGGTTGATTCATGTTGGGTTCCAATGGGTGACGTGAAATAAGCAGCAGGCACGCGATAAAACCCATCCATGAGGGGCTCTGATCGCTGTCTCTGGCGATGAATTCGCCGGACTCGTCCTGATACCGTGACAGCGCGCACATTTTTACACAGGCGACGGCGTTTACAAACCCCGGATCTGCGAAGCGGCTCAATGAATAGAGCAAAAATTCAAACGTTTGCCATCAGGGGGGGGAGAACGGGTTTCGATGGGGGCCTTTCAGGGCGGTGATGTCAGAGGGTCTTGAAGTAGCGCTCGACCAGTCGCGCCAGCACGGCATCGCTGCGCTCCTGCAACGCAGGCAGCGTCAGTCCCAGGCGTTGCAGTAGCAGAGCGGCCTGCGCCTCGCTCAGCTTGCGCCCCTCGATGAGGAACTCCTGCTCGGGCAACTGCTTGTCATGGCGCGGGATCAGCACCCAGCCCACCCGCTCCGGCTCGATGACGGCAAAGACCTGGCTGGCGGCGGTGCAGAAGGTATCGATATGGACGTTGCCGTCCGGCCCGAGGCAGCCGGGTTCGATCCGGATCTGAATGGTGAGGCGTTTCGCTGTGCCTGTGGTGTGGGCCATGGCTCGATATCGGTTGGGGGAGGCGGGGAGAGTGTAAGTCAAAAGGCAATAGAAAGGGGAGCCTTGGCTCCCCTTGTCATGCTGCAATCCCCCCGATGGGGTGATGCACGGCTTCGCTTATTTGGCGATACGCTTGTACTTGGCTCGGTGCGGCTGAACCGCATCGGCGCCGTAGGTCTTCTTCTTCCACTCTTCGTATTCGGTGAAGTTACCCTCGAAGAACGCGATCTTGCCCTCGTCCTGATAGTCCAGGATGTGGGTGGCAATGCGGTCGAGGAACCAGCGATCGTGGGAGATGACCATGGCGCAGCCGGGGAACTCAAGCAGGGCGTTCTCCAGAGCGCGCAGGGTTTCGATGTCCAGATCGTTGGTCGGTTCATCGAGCAGCAGCACGTTGCCGCCGGTTTGCAGCAGTTTCGCCAGGTGCAGACGACCGCGCTCCCCACCGGACAGCTCGCCGACCCGCTTCTGCTGATCGGCGCCCTTGAAGTTGAAACGGCCGATGTAGGCGCGGCTCGGGAACTCGTAGGTACCGATGCGCAGGATATCCTGGCCGTCGGCAACTTCCTCGAACACCGTCTTCTTGTCGTTCATGCTGTCGCGGAACTGATCCACCGAGGCCAGCACCACGGTATCGCCGAGGGTGATGGCGCCGGAGTCCGGCTGCTCCTGGCCAGACATCATGCGGAACAGGGTGGATTTACCGGCGCCGTTCGGGCCGATGATGCCGACGATGGCCCCCTTCGGAATGGAGAAGGAGAGATCGTCGATCAGCTGGCGGTCACCGTAGGCCTTGCAGAGGTTTGTCACCTCCAGCACCTTGTCGCCGAGGCGGGGTCCGGGCGGAATGAACAGCTCGTTGGTCTCGTTGCGCTTCTGGTAGTCGTTGGTGTTGAGCTCCTCGAAGCGCGCCATACGAGCCTTGGATTTGGCCTGACGACCCTTGGGGTTCTGGCGAACCCACTCCAGCTCTTTCTCGATGGACTTGCGACGGGCGGCCTCGGAACTCGCTTCTTGCGCCAGACGTGCGTCTTTCTGCTCCAGCCAGGAGGAGTAGTTGCCTTCCCAGGGGATACCTTCGCCGCGGTCCAGTTCCAGGATCCAGCCCGCCACGTTGTCGAGGAAGTAGCGGTCATGGGTGATGGCTACCACGGTACCCTCGTAGTCGTGCAGGAAACGCTCCAGCCAGGCCACGGATTCCGCATCCAGGTGGTTGGTCGGTTCGTCCAGCAGCAGCATGTCCGGCTTTTCCAGCAGCAGGCGGCACAGCGCTACCCGGCGGCGTTCGCCACCGGAGAGGTGCTTGATCTGGGCATCCCAGGCCGGCAGACGCAGGGCATCGGCCGCGCGCTCCAGCTGGTTTTCCATGTTGTGACCACCCTGGGCGGAGATGATGGCTTCCAGCTCACCCTGTTCGCGGGCCAGCTTGTCGAAGTCCGCATCCGGCTCGGCGTAGGCCGCATAGACCTCGTCGAGGCGCGCCATGGCGCGTTTCACGTCGCCGACCGCCTCTTCGACCGCTTCGCGTACGGTCTGCTCGGGGTCGAGTTTGGGCTCCTGGGGCAGGTAGCCGATCTTGATGCCGGGTTGCGGGCGGGCTTCCCCTTCGATGTCGGTATCGATCCCGGCCATGATGCGCAGCAGGGTGGATTTTCCGGCTCCGTTCAGGCCCAATACGCCAATCTTGGCGCCCGGGAAGAAGGAGAGGGAGATGTTCTTGAGAATATGACGCTTGGGCGGCACGACCTTGCCGACCCTGTTCATGGTGTAAATAAATTGAGCCATTGGCTAATTCTCTTCCTTTTCAGCAGCTTAATGTCTTGGCATTAACAGACTGATGTCGTGGTGGGGCCTGGCCGGCACAGGCCAACCCGGTTCCAAAAAACCCGTCGATTGTAAACCAATGGACAGAGGGCGGCAAAGCGGACAACCGATCGGCCACAGTGTGCCGAGGTGCCTCTGAGCAGGGAGGGCTTGGGATAGGGGAAGCAAGTCCGCGAGGCTATCGGGGATGAAAGCTTAATTCTTCCTTAAGCCTGGTTAGATAGGATTCGGTCTGCCCCCCGGATGGTGGGTTTGGCAATCCGGTACGAGCATGGTCAGCGTGGTCGCCGCACCGCCTTGGGTTGGTCATGCCCCGAGTAATAGAGCACCCGTTGCACGTACTCCTGGGTCTCCTGATAGGGCGGAACCCCCCCGTAGCGAACTACGGCCTGTTCACCGGCGTTGTAAGCAGCGCTGATCCTGACCCAGTCAGGGCCGAACTGCTTCTCCAGCCACTTCAGATAGATCATGGCGCCACGGATGTTCTGCTCGGGATCGAACGGGCGGGTCACCCCGAAACGCTGCTGGGTTTCGGGGATGAGTTGCATGACCCCCTGCGCCTGCTTGGGCGAGACGGCGAAACTGTTGAGGTTCGACTCGGCGATGGCGATGGCCAGCGCCAGTTGAGGATTGACCTTGTGGCGGTGGGCTGCCTGGCGGATCAGGACTGCCAGCTTCTGTTTGGTGAGGGACTGACGGGCCAGATAGCTATCCTGATCGAAGGGGACTCCGGGGCGTATCCAGGGCGCCCCGCCTGAGCCGCCACCGATGCCACAGGTACCGAGCGGGGCGTTGCCCACCCGCGGGTTGTAGTAGCGAGCAGCCTGCTGGTTGCCAAGGCGCATGGCCATGGCGAGATAGGCGTTGGCATGGCTGGCACTGCGGATCCCCTGTGGCCCGCGAGCCAGCAGGCGACCGATGCGAAAATAGGCCTCCGGGTTGCCAAGGCTGGCCGCGTTGCAGTAGTGGGATATGGCTTGTCTCGGGTTGCTGCGCTCGATGGCGGCGCCCTGACGCAAGGCGCTCATGGCCTTGGGGGCCTGGCGAAATGACTCGGCATGGGATGATGTGGTGGCAAGCAGTATCAGGAGTCCCCAGCCCCAGGCACAGAGTCGCTGCATGATGGATACCTCATATTTGTATCCGGAAGATATAGGTCCTCTCTGGGGCGGTTGCCAGCCAGGCGATGGAACATATGGTTATGTGTTCGAGCATCAGAGATGAAAACGATATGGAACTTTTGGTGCGCAGGAATCAGTCAGTCCAATTGGCGCCATTGGAAGCTATGGTGAGACCAGCGGCAAGGTACTTTCAATCACCCTGCTAGTGATGTGCTTGTTATTAATGGGGTGGTAAACTGCGGGTGTTTAATTTTAACACCTTGTATTTGCATGAGGTTCGAAAGGCAGTCTACAAGCCACTCATGGTGCAAATGACCGCCGGTGTTACATCCTTTTTTATAGTCGGGAAGCTCATATGGGTTATTCAGTCGATGTATCAGTCGTGGTGCCCGCTAAGGATGAGCGGGACAACCTGGCCCCCCTTATCGGCGAGATCGATGCCGCGCTGGCGGGGAAGTATGACTACGAATTGATTTACGTGGATGACGGCAGCGAGGATGACAGCTTTGCCGTCCTCGGCGAGCTGAAGGCTCGCTTTGCCAGTCTGAGGGTGGTGCGTCACGTGCGGGCCGTCGGCCAGAGCATGGCGGTGCTGAGCGGGGTGCGTCACGGCCGCGGTGACTGGCTGGTGGTGCTGGACGGCGATGGTCAGAATGATCCGGCCGACATTCCCGCCATGCTGGAAGAGGCCAAGCGCCGCTTCGCGGCAGACAGCAATCTGGTCGGACTCATCGGTCATCGGGTCAATCGGCGCGATGACTGGGTGAAACGGCTCTCTTCAAAACTAGCCAACGGTTTTCGCGACCTGTTGCTGCGCGACGGCATCCCGGATACCGGCTGTGGTCTCAAGGTGGTTCGCCGTGACTGGTATCTGCGGCTGCCCTCGTTCAACCACATGCATCGCTACATTCCTGCGCTGATCCAGGCCCAGGGTGGCCGCATGTCCCCCTGGCCGGTCAACCACAGACCCAGACAGGCGGGCGTCTCCAAATATGGCGTCTGGAACCGGCTCTGGGTCGGGCTGGTGGACGTGGTCGGTGTCTGGTGGTTGCAGCGCCGCTCCAAGGTGGTCGAGGTCAGGGAGATACTGGAGTGATTGATACCCTGCTCTCGATGCCGCTCGACTGCCTTGATGGTGTTTTGCAGGTGACCGGTTTGCACCTGGAGTGGCCGATATGATTGATACTCTGCTTTCGATGCCGCTCGACTGCCTTGATGGTGTTTTGCAGGTGACCGGTTTACACCTGGAGTGGCCGATATGATCGATGCCTTGCTCTCGATGCCGCTCGACTGGCTGGACTGGACGGGCTTGCACGTCACTGGCTGGAAAATCATCGGCTACACCGGCGCGCTGATGTTCGGTGGCCGCTGGCTGGTGCAGTTCGTCGCCTCCAAACGCGCCGGCAAGCCGGTCATTCCCCGTATGTTCTGGTACATGAGCGTGCTCGGCAGTCTGATGACCCTGAGCTACTTCGTCTTTTCCCCCAAGCAGGACTCTGTCGGCGTGCTGCAAAACCTCTTCCCCACCTTCACCGCGCTCTACAGCCTCTATCTGGATATCCAGCATCGGGGTTGGAAGCGGGACAAGGTCACCAATAACGAGCATGAGGCCCGCCATGGTAAATGACCGCGCGTTACTCAATCAGACCTCCCTCGGCTGGCTGCTGCTGATTGCGCTGGTGGTACTTGGCGCCGGTCTCGGCCTGCGGGATCCCTGGCCCGCCGATGAGCCGCGCTTCGCCCTGATCGCCAAGGAGATGGTGGAGAGTGGTCAGTGGCTGTTCCCCATGCGCGGTGGCGAGATCTATCCGGACAAGCCGCCGATGTTCATGTGGGGGATTGCCATCGGCTATCTGCTGACCGGCTCCATCAAGGTGGCATTCTTGCTGCCCTCCCTGCTGGCGGGCCTGCTGACCATCACCCTGGTGTGGGACATGGGCCGCCGGCTGTGGAATCCCTCGGTCGGCTTCTTGGCCGGTTTGCTGCTGCTGTTCACCGTCCAGTTCACCTTGCAGGCCAAGACGGCGCAGATCGATGCGTTGGTCACCTGCTTCATCACGCTCGGTGTCTATGGCTTTGTCCGCTTCCTGCTCTGTGACGGCGGCTGGCGCTGGTACTGGCTCGGCTGGTTCGCCGCCGGGCTCGGCATCATCACCAAGGGGGTGGGGCTGCTGGCCCTGCTGATCCTGATCCCGGCTATCTGGACCCACAGGGAGAAGATCCGCGCCGCCTCAAAGAGCGATTGGCTCAAGGGGCTGGCGGGGCCGCTGTTCATGCTGCTGGCCATCGGCCTCTGGCTGGTGCCCATGCTGAGCGCCGTGGCCCAGAGCGGCGATCCCATACTGCAGGCCTACAGAGACAACATACTGCTGCGCCAGACGGTGACCCGCTATGCCAACGCCTGGCACCACGTCAAACCCTTCTGGTACTACCTCAGTTCGGTGATCCCGCCGTTCTGGCTGCCGCTCTCCCTGCTGCTGCCCTGGCTGGCGGTGGAATGGCACAAGGGGATCCAGGCGCGGGACAAACGCATCATCCTGCTACTCGGCTATCTGGTGCTGGTGATCGTCTTCTTCTCGGCCTCGCCGGGCAAGCGCGGCGTCTATGTCACACCTGGCACGCCGGCGCTGGCCCTGCTGGCGGCCCCCTTCATCGGTGCGCTGCTGACGCGGGTCTGGCCTGCACGTCTGCTGGGCGGGCTCGGTTGGTTGCTGGGGATCCTCTGTGTGGGGGGCGCCGTGGCGCTGGCGTTCAACACCAAGTTGGCGAGCAAGCTCGGTGACCTGGGCCCAGCGCCCTGGCTGCCCCTGCTGGCCATGGGGGCGGCCCTGCTGCTGATCAACGCCCTGCTGCGCCGTGCCCCGCTCAGCGCCATCCTCGGCTCTCTCGCGGTGGGCTGGCTCATCTATTCCAGCTGGATCTGCGTGAAGCTCAACGACATGCGCACCCCCCAGGGGGTGATGGCGCAGGCGGCTGAGCGGGTGCCTGCGGGCGATGAGTTGCTGCTCGCCGGTTTCAAGGAGCAGCACCTGTTGTTCAGCCAGCAACCGCTCTGGCACTACTCCTATCAGATGCCCGATGGCGAGCAGGCCCGTGAGGCGGCCGCCTGGGTCGCCGGTGCACCCAAGCGCTGGGTGCTGGGATCTGCCGACATCATGACGGTGTGCTTCGATCCGGCTCTGATGGAAAATCTCGGCAATCGTCATCGTACCGACTGGCTGCTGGCCGACAGTGCGGCGCTGAAACCCGAGTGCCAGGGGCTGGCTGCCCAAGTCGAGCCGTTCCACTACGCACCGGGTTCTGACGTCGGGCAATAAGGGCTGGGCTTTGACCAATAACAAAGGGGCTGCCAGTGGTAGCCCCTTTTTCATGACCAAAGCGCTCGGTGCGCTCAGGTCCGGTAGTACGCCTTGTACCAGTCGACGAAGCTCTCGACCCCTTCCTTTAATGCAACCTTGGGGCGGTAGTCGGTAGTCTCGAACAGGGATTCGGTGTCGGCCCAGGTGGCGAGCACGTCACCGGGCTGCATGGGTAGCATATTGCGAATTGCCGGTTTGCCGAGCGCCGTTTCGATGGCCTCCACGAAGTCCAGCAGCCGCACCGGGCTGCCGTTGCCGATGTTGAAGAGACGGTAGGGGGCCGGGCTGGTGTCGATTTGCCCCTGCCAGTGCCCGTCGCCGACCGGCGGACAGTCCGCGATACGCACAATCCCTTCCACTATGTCATCGATGTGGGTGAAATCCCGGCTAAGCTGGCCCTGGTTGTAGATGTCGATGGGTTCCCCCTTGAGGATGGCGCGCACGAATTTGAACAACGCCATGTCGGGCCGCCCCCAGGGGCCGTAGACGGTGAAGAAGCGCAGGCCGGTGGTGGGCAGGCCGTAGAGGTGGGAGTAGGAGTGGGCCATCAGCTCGTTGGCCTTCTTGCTCGCCGCGTAGAGGGAGACGGGATGGTCCACCCCGTCCGAGGTCTTGAACGGCATCTGCTCGTTGAGGCCGTACACCGAGCTCGACGAGGCGTAGACCAGATGCTTGACCCCGTGATGGCGGCATCCCTCCAGCACCGTGAGGGTGCCGGTGAGGTTGCTGTCGGCGTAGGCGAAGGGGTTGTCCAGCGAGTAGCGCACCCCGGCCTGGGCGCCCAAGTGGATCACCCGATCGAACCGCTCGCGCGCGAACAGCTCAGCTATCCCGGCCCTATCGGCGAGATCGAGCCGCTCGAAGCGAAAGCCGGGCAGGGGACTGAGCAGAGCGAGGCGGGCCTCCTTCAGGCTCACCTCGTAGTAGTCGTTGAGGTTGTCGAGGCCGATGACCTCGTGGCCCTCACCGCACAGCCGCTGCGCCAGGTGAAAACCGATGAAACCGGCGGCGCCGGTGACGAGGTATTTCATTGGGAATGCTCCAGACTGTCGCCGCGGCCGATGGCGTAGTAGGTGAAGCCGCGCTGGCGCAGACGGGCCGGATCATAGAGGTTGCGACCATCGATGATGACGGGCTGGCTCAGGGTTTGCTGGATCAGCTCGAAATCGGGGGCGCGGAACTGCTGCCACTCGGTGCAGATCAGCAGGGCATCGGCGCCCTTGAGGGCCGCCTCCTGAGTACCGCACAGGCTCAGATCGTCGCGCAGGCCGTAGAGGTGCTGGGCCTCGCTCATGGCCTGGGGATCGAACGCCTGCACCTTGCCACCGGTGGCCCAGATGGCCTCCATCAGCACCCGACTCGGTGCCTCGCGCATGTCGTCGGTGTTGGGCTTGAAGGCGAGCCCCCAGAGCGCGAAGGTTCGACCGCTCAAGTCGGCGCCGAAGTGCTGGTGCAGGCGCTCGATGAGTTTGTGCTTCTGGCGATCGTTGACCCTCTCCACCGAGCGCAGCAGCGGCGCCTCGCAGCCAATCTCGCTCGCGGTGTGGATCAGTGCCTTGACGTCTTTGGGGAAGCAGGAGCCGCCATAGCCGCAGCCGGGATAGATGAAGTGGTAACCGATGCGGGGATCGGCGCCTATGCCCTTGCGCACAGCCTCGATGTCGGCTCCCAGCTTCTCCGCCAGGTTGGCCATCTCGTTCATGAAGGAGATCTTGGTGGCCAGCATGGCGTTGGCGGCGTACTTGGTCAGCTCGGCGCTGTGCACGTCCATCTGGATGATGCGATCGTGGTTGCGGTTGAAGGGGGCGTAAAGCTCCTCCAGCATGGCGATGGCGTGGGCCGAGTCGGTGCCGATGATGATGCGATCCGGTCTAAGGCAATCGGCCACCGCGGCCCCTTCTTTCAGAAACTCCGGATTGGAGACGACGTCGAGGGGGAAGTCGACGCCGCGATCACTGAGGATAGCGGCGATGTGCTGGCGTACCCGGCTGGCGGTACCGACCGGGACTGTGCTCTTGTTGACCACCACCTTGCGGCCCTGCATCAGGCGGCCTATGGTGCCCGCCACCGCCAGCACGTGCTTGAGATCGGCGGAGCCGTCTTCATCCGGCGGGGTGCCGACCGCGATGAAGATAAGCTCGGCAAAGTTCACCCCCTCGTTGACATCCGTGGTGAAGTGCAGGCGACCGCCCTGATGGTTGGCCACCACCATGGGGGTGAGGCCGGGTTCGAAGATGGGAATGATGCCCTCTTTCAGGCGCTCGACCTTGGCTGCATCCACATCCACACAGGTCACCAGGTGGCCCATCTCGGCTAACACGGCGGCCTGGACCAGCCCTACGTAACCTATTCCGAATACGGTGACTCTCATCTGCTGTTGCTCCTTGATACCGGCAGTGGCAAGGCATCCATTCTAGAACGATTTGCGCGTAGGAGAAGCGGGATCCTGCGACTCGTTCAGACTAGGAGCAGGCTGGTCCGAATGGCATATTTTGGTGCAAGAAGTGTAACGCCCTGCTGACGCGCACCATTTGGGGGCGTTGGGTCGGGATCTTGTGATCCGGCTCACTAAAACCGGACACTGTGCTCATAACGAAGCCCCGATACACGGGGCTCGCGCCTCCATGAGGGGCCTGTCGACACTCTTTCACTTCGCTATGGATACAGGTTATGGACAACAAACCCCGCTCGGTGCATCCGCTCTATGAGGATGTGCTCGCCCTGCTGACCGCGGCAGGCTTCGTATCACTCGGTATCTTCCTGTTTCATCAGGTCGGGCTGCTCACCGGCGGCACCGCCGGGCTGGCGTTGCTGCTGCAGCAGATGACGGGGCTGAGCTTCGGCCTGCTGTTCTTCGGCATGAACCTGCCGTTCTATGCCCTGGCCTGGCTCAGGATGGGGCCGCGCTTCACCCTCAATACCTTTGCCTCGGTCGCGGTCGTCTCCTTCATGACGGACCACCTCAATGCCGTGCTGCAAATCGGCAAGATAGAGCCGGTGTACGCGGCCCTGATCGGCGGTACCCTGATCGGCATGGGGCTGCTCATCATGTTTCGCCACAAGTCGAGCCTGGGTGGCTTCAACATTCTGGCGCTCTTCATCCAGGACAAGTTCGGCATCCGGGCCGGGAAGCTGCAAATGGGGCTTGATTGCGTCATCGTCATCGCCTCCTTCTTCGTGGTGTCGCCCTGGCTGCTGGGGCTCTCCGTGGTGGCGGCCATCATCTGTAACCTGGTGTTGACACTCAATCACAAGCCGGGCCGCTATCAGATAGCCTGATGTGGCCCCGCCAGTCGAAACAAACAGAGCGCCCTCGGGCGCTCTGTTGTTATCTGCGTGTAGTTGACGAATTCGCTGTCACACCACCATGGGCAGGCCGGTGTCGGGATGGTGCAACACCTGGGCCGGGTAGTCATACAACCGTGCAATACGCTCGGGGGTCAACACCTCGGCCGGGGTGCCGTCCGCCATCAGCTTGCCCTGTTCCAGCATCACCAGCCGATCGGCGTAGCGGGCTGCCAGGTTCAGATCGTGCAGTACCACCAGCACGGCGGTGTTGCGGCCGGCGAGGGCGCGAGCCATGGTGAGCAACTGATGCTGATACTTGAGATCGAGCGCCGAGGTGGGTTCGTCGAGCAGCAGCAGGCGTGGCGCCTGTGGCTCCTCCGGTGCTTGCCAGATCTGGGCCAGCACCCGGGCAAATTGCACCCGCTGGCGCTCCCCGCCCGACAGACCGGGGTAGAGGCGTCCGGTCAGATGCTCGACCCCGGCATGGCTCATGGCGGCTTTGACTATCTCGTCACGGCGGCTGCCGGGTTCGGTGTGAGGCAGCCTCCCCATGGCCACCACCTCCTCGCACAGGAAGGGGAAATTGAGCGACGAGCTTTGGGGCAGCACGCCCACGCTATGGGCCAGCTCGTTGCCGGCCCAGCTCTGCCGCTCGCGACCAAACAACGCTATCTCGCCCTCATATTCCAGCTCGCCGGTCAGGCACTTGAGCAGCGAGCTCTTGCCCGCCCCGTTCGGGCCGAGCAGGGCGGTCAGGGTGCCTGAGTGCAGGGAGAGGTTGAGCCTGTCCAGGATGAGGCGATCGCCCCTCGTCAGGCTGACGTGCCGGCAGTCAAGCAGGGCGGGTGAAGATGATCCAGGCAAGAGCAACTCTCCTGTTAAAGCGTCCGGCGGCTCTTGACCAGCAACCAGATGAAGAAGGGAGCACCGAGCAGGGCGGTGATGATGCCGACCGGCAGTTCGGCCGGTGCCAGCAGGGTGCGGGCCAGCATGTCGGCGCCGAGCAGCAGGGCGGCGCCCAGCAGGGCGGAGAGTGGCAGCAACCTGACATGGTTGGGGCCAGCCAGCAGCCGCACCAGATGGGGCACCACCAGCCCGACGAAGCCGATCATGCCCGCCACCGCCACCGCGACGCCGACACCGGCGGCGGTGAGCAGGATCAGGCGGCGCTTGAGGGATTGCACGTTCACCCCCAGATGACGGGCTTCTCCCTCGCCCAGCAGCAGGGCATTGAGGGGATTGGCGTCGCGCATGAACAGCAGCAGCAGCGCGGCCAGGGTGGCCAGCGCCAGTGCCACGTCAGCCGGCTTGCCGGCGGCCAGGGATCCCATCTGCCACAGGCTCAGGTTGCGCAGCATCTGATCGTCGGCCAGATAGGTGAGCAGCCCGATCACCGCGCCGGAGAGGGCGGTGATGGCAACCCCGGCCAGCAGCATGACGGTGACCGAGGTGCCTCCCTCGCGGGTGCCCAGCAAATATACAAGCGTGGTGGTCAACGCCCCGCCGAGGAAGGCGAGCAGGGGCAGCAGGCCGATGCCGAGCAGGCTCTGCCACTGCTGACCCAGAGGGGCCAGCAGCACTATGGCGAGCGCCGCGCCAAGCGCCGCGCCGCCTGACACCCCTATGATGCCGGGATCGGCGAGGGGGTTGCGAAACAGACCCTGCATCACGGCGCCACAGAGGCCGAGTATCCCCCCCACGGCGATGCACAGCAGGGTGCGAGGCAGGCGGATTTCCTGCACGATCAGCAGTTTATGCGCTTCAATTCCGCTCTCCTTGCCGGCAAACAGCGCCTGCAGACTCTCGCCAAACGAGAGCGCCATGGGGCCGGTCGCCAGCGACCCGACCAGCAGCAGTGCCAGGCTGGTGCCGGTGAGCGCGAAAAGCCAGGGCAGCGGCAGACGCATCATGAACCCTGCTGGATCCACTGGGCGATCTGGCTAGCCTGTTGCAGCGATCTCAGGCTCAGCCCCCCTTGCAGGGCGTGACCGTCGATGGCGTGGATGGCCTTGTTCTTGCCTGCCGGGGTAGCGGCCAGGGCGGGGACCTGGGCCAGCACGCTGTCGATGTTCTGGAATTGCTGCCAGTCACGGCCGCTCACCAGCACCAGATCCGGCTGCAGCTCGATCAGGGATTCGGTGGAGACGGGCTTGTAGTCGTGCAACTGGGCCACCGGATTGATGCCGCCGGCCAGAGTTACCAGGGCGCTGGCGGTGGTGTTGCCACCGGCGATGCTGGTGGGCTGACCCTTGTGCAGCAGCAGGAAGGCGACCTTGAGCGGTTTGTTCTGACTGGCCTGTTTTGCCAGCTGCTCGCTCTGGCTGGCGATCTCCGCCTTCAGCTTGGTGCCTGCAGCCTCATCTCCCAGCAATGCAGCCAGGGTATCGATGCGCTCGTTGAGGTTCGCCAGGGTCGGCGCCGTGGCCAGCACGTCGACCTTGACGCCGGCCCGGCGCAGCTGTTCCAGCGTGGCGGGGGGACCCATCTCGTCGCTGCCGACCACCCGGGTCGGTGCCAGACTCAGGATCCCCTCGGCGGCCAGGGCGCGGTGATAGCCTACCTTGGGCAGCGCCTTGGGTTCGGGGCTGCTGACATCGGTGGCGACCAGGCTCGCCTCTCCACCGAGTGCCAGGATCAGCTCTGTGGTGGCAGGGCCGACGCTGACGATGCGCTCTTGCGCCGTGGCAGAGAGGGAAAGGGATACGCAGCCGAGCAGGCTGAGTACGAGGGCAAAACGACGGCCCATGCGAACCTCCGAAGGATGAATGAGAGTGGGATTGCCGCCGAGAATATCAAGCTCGTGAAAAAAATGCACTGATAATGAAAGCGATTATCAATTGCGTTAAGGCCGCCGCTTTATTACAGTATCCGCCGCGATACAGAGCACAATAGCCAGATTATCCCAAGGGAGAACCGATGAGCATTGCACAACGCATTCATGAGCTGCTGGAACAAGATCCCAGCGCCCATCCCTCCAGCCTCGCCAGCCAACTGGCGGTCAGCGAATGGGAGGTGGTACGCCACCTGCCCGCCGAGCTGGTGACCCTGGTGCCGGGCGAGCAGGCGGAAGCCTTGCTGGCCGATCTGGCCAGCTGGGGCCCGGTGACCACCATAGTCGAATCCGATGGCTCCATCTTCGAGGTGAAGGCTCCCTTCCCCAAGGGCAAGACCGCACGCGGTTACTACAACCTGATGGGCCGTGACGGCGAGATGCATGGTCACCTCAAACTCGACAACGTGGTCGGCATCGCCCTGGTCAGCAAGCTGTTCATGGGCAAGGAGGGGCACTCCTTCCAGTTCTTTGGCCACAGCGGTCGCTGCATTTTCAAGGTCTATCTGGGGCGTGACGAACAGCGTCAGCTGCTGCCGGACCAGGTGGAACGCTTCATGGCCCTGCGCCACCAGCACAATGAGGAAGTGAAAGCATGAGTGAACGTCAGGAACGTCTGCAGAACCGTCTGCAACCGGAGATCCGTGAGTTTCGTGACGGTTGCCGTACCCTGCAGCTTGCGACCGTGGATAGCGAAGGCAATCCCAATGCCAGCTATGCCCCCTTCGTGCTGCAGGAAGATGGCTACTATGTGCTGATCTCCGAGATAGCCCGCCATGCCCGCAACCTGCAACAGGTGCCCAAGGTCTCCCTGATGCTGATCGAAGACGAAACCGGTGCCCGCGAGCTGTTTGCCCGCAAGCGCCTGACCTTCGATGCGGTCGCCGAAGTGGTGGCTCGGGATGACGAGCGCTGGGGCAAGGCCATCGGGGCCCTGGAAGGGCGCTTTGGCGATATCGTCAAGGGGCTGTCCAACCTCAAGGACTTCGTGCTGTTCCGCCTCAAGCCCGAGCAGGGCCTGTTCGTCAAGGGCTTCGGCCAGGCGTTCCGTGTCTCCGGTGATGAGCTGGTGGACTTCGTTCATCTGGTGGAAGGCCACAAGCGCGTCGACAACGGCGCCGAGCTGACCAGCGAGATCGACGCACCGGTCTGATGGTGCACGCATGAGATAGCAAACGGGCAGCCTGAGCTGCCCGTTTTTTTATGGGATTTTCTTGCGGCTGTTCAGTCTTGCCAGGAGGCCAGGTTCGGGAAAGCGCTGCGATCGGCCTGGGTGGCGGTCTCGTTGCATTCTCCCCGGACCTTCCAGGAGGTCTGGCTGAGGACGATGTAACCCATGCGGCAATAGTCGCGGGTAGCGAGTGCCTGGGTCAGTTGTTCGTCCTGCAGGGCCTCGCGGCGCTCCAGCAGATCCTTGTTATTGCGGCTGTCATTCACGTCCTGCAACCGGCCAGGCAGCACCTCGAGCGGGGCGGCCTCGAAGGTGAAGCGCTTGCTCCCCTCTTCGTTGATGTGAGTCCTAAACAGGGGGGCCGGGCCATCCGGTGCCGATCCCGCCAGATTGGAGCAGGCGGTGAGCGGCGGTAACAACAGCATGCAGATGACGGCAGGCAATAGACGCACGAAAGACTCCAGATCAGGTCGACGGGGGCGGGCAGCTTAGCACGCCGGTACCGGTTGCGTGATGCCGAGCAGCTGATCGGTGGTGAGCAGGGTCACGCTTCTGCCTTTTGACAGGCTGAGGTGCTGCCACATCCAGTGATGATGCTCGATGATCTGCACCGCATTGAGGTGAGGGCGATCCGCCGTGGTATGGGCATCGGTCAGCACTGTCACCTCAAATCCTTTGCTGGCGGCACTGCGCAGGGTGGTATCGACGCAAAAATCGGTGGCGCAGCCACAGATCAGCAGTCTGTCCACCGCCTGCTCCGCCAGCAGGAAACCGAGCTCGGTGTCGAGGAAGCTGTCACAGGCGGTCTTGCGCACCCGGCTCTCCCCCGGCGCCGGCATCAGGTCGGCATGCAGTTGCCAGCCCGGGCTGTGGGGTTCCAGCTCCGAGCCCGGCTCGTCGTGCTGCACATAGATGACTCGCCCCTGGCTGGCGCGCACGCTCTCTGCCAGTCGATTGATATTGGCGATGACCTGCGCATCCTGATGGCGGGGTGACTCGAACAACCCCTGTTGCATGTCGATGACCAGTAACACATCCATATGAGATCCTCAGGCGATTGTCAGGGCTGCAACCACTGGTTGCAGTCACGGCTGCGGGATTGATGCAGCGCGCCCATATCTTGCTTCATTTCATCGGCATTTAGCCAGCGCTCCGGCAAGGGCGCGATCCGGACCCGTACCTCTGCCTCGCGATCGGTTGGCGTCTTGTCATTCGCCTGCGGGGTGATTTGCGACGCCTTCTCTGATGGGACATCGGGCACGATCAGCGCCACCTTGAGGGCCGGGTTGCGGCTGGCGATGCGACTCGCGATCCCAAGCCCTCCCTCCACGTGGAAGTTGCCGGCGATGTGCATGATGCGCTGGCCGGGGTGTTTGCTCAAGTAGTCGACCATGCTCTCGGCCATGGTGTCATCCCAGCTGGTCTGGGCGGCGAAGCGGCGGGCATTGCCGTCGGCATCGCCGTGATGCATGGAGGCCATGAACTTCTGGCGGTAGCCATCGTCACTCAGGGTGAGCGTCCGGGCGAGCTGGCTGCGGCGGTTGGCCGGCAGCTTGTCCAGCCACTGCGGCCCCTCCTGGCCGACACAGCTCACAAGCGGCTTGGGGGCGTTGGCGGCGATGACGGGCAGGTGCTGCGCCTTGGCAAACTCCACCAGCGGGCGATAGTCGCTCGGATAATTGGGCCAGGCGTTGCCGTCCCGAATGAGCGCCGCTTCGCCGATGCGGCCGGCGAGATAGGCGTCCAGGGTCGGCTGATCGACGCGGCTGAACTGTTCCATGGAGAGCACCTGGGCCCGGCTATCGGCCTGGGCACGCTCGGTCAGCCCCGCCAGCAGGCGAGCCTGCAGCAGGTGCACGGCCGGATGGGTGTGCAACTCGCCGACCAGTACGATGTCGGCGTCCACCACCTTGTCCAGCGCCTGCGCCAGGGTGAGCGGCTTATCGCCCTGACCTTCGCTGAGCTGGTAGTGATAGAGCGTCCGGGGCGCCTCGCTCTGCGGTGGAGCGGCACAGGCGGCCAACAGCAGGGGCAGGGCGAGCAGGGGCAGTCGTCGAGTCATGGTATCTCACTAGCAATGGCAGAGAATGGAAACGGAGTTGCGCCATACCATGGCAGCATGGCGAGCAGGAAAAAAGAGGGGCTAGTGTAAAACTGAATCACGACAAAAGAAAATGAGAATGATTCACTTTATTATTGATCTTTGTTGCGAGCTGGGTAATATGCCTTCCGCTTGATAATAATTCTCAATAAGGATTTTGCAGTGGCGCACAACAACACCCCTTCACTGATTGCCCTCGCCGTCGCGGCGGGCCTGGCTTCCCCTGTCTTCGCAGCAGACAAGAAAGTCGATGAAGTCATCGTCGTCAGCGGCTCCCGGATGGAGCAGAAACTGGAAGATGTCGCAGGCCCGATTTCCGTTATCACCTCCGAACAAATTGAAGAGCAGGTCGTCAGCAACGTCGCCGACCTGTTCCGCTACGAGCCGGGTGTCACCGTGCTGGGCGGGGCGGGCGATGCCCAGACCTTCGTCATTCGTGGCATGGGTGAGAACCGGGTCAAGATAGTGCAGGACGGGGTGCGCCAGAACGACGCCTACAAGAACGGCGGGGTCGGCCAGACCTATTTCGATACCGACATGATCAAGCAGGTTGAGGTGGCCAAGGGGCCGGCGTCTGCCGCTTACGGCTCCGATGCCCTGGGTGGCGTCATCGCCATCACTACCAAGGATGCCAGCGATTTCCTCAAGGGCCGTGACAGCTATCTGGACGCGACCACCGGTTATGCCTCCAGCAGCCACCAGAACATGGCCGGTTTCACCGGTGCCCTGCGTAGCGGGGATGTGGAGAGTCTGCTGCGCTACACCTGGCGCGATGGTGGTGTGACCCAGAACTACGACGGTGACAAGAACGAGTTCGATATCGTCAGCCAGGCCGTGCTGCTCAAGAGCCAATGGAATGTCAGCGACGACCAGTTCCTGAAATTGACCGTCGACTACTTCACCGAGGGCCAGGATCCGGACGCCGTCGACCTGACCAAGGCTGGTTCCGTCTTCAAGCAACCGATCACCGACAAAGACACCGACAACCTCTCCCTGATGCTGGATCACGGCCTCGCCTTGAATACCGTCTGGGCCGACCGCGTCGACAGCAAGATTTATTACGCTCGTACCAAGCAGACCCTGGATCAGTACGCCTCTTCCAAGTACCCGGTCAGCCCGAGCAACCCCTATGTGACCAAAAACTCCCTGGACAGCAACGGCTTCGATCAGGAGAGCCTGGGGGCCCAGGTAAAATTCAGCAAGGCCCTCGCCAGCCAGCGTCTGGCCTGGGGTGTCGAGTATGAGCACACCGACAACGAGCGGACCCGTTTCAAGGCACCCACCAAGCCCGGTGACTTCGTTGGCTACAACGAGCTGAGCTTCCCGTCCACCACCAGCGAGCGTGCCGCACTCTGGGCCTTCGACGAGATCAAGTTTGGCGAGCGCTGGGTGCTGACCCCGGGGGCCCGTTACGAATACTACAAGATGACCCCGGACGAAGATCCGGCCTACACCGGCGAGAACCTCAAGAAGTTCTCCGAAGGGGAGTTCTCACCCAAGCTGGGTCTGGTGTTCAAGGCGCACGAGGCGGCCAATCTGTTCGCCCAATACAGCCACGGTTACAAGGCGCCCATGTATGACAACGCCTTCTCGACCCTGAATCATCAGGCTTACGGCTATCGCATCGAGCCGAACCCGAACCTGAAACCCGAGAGCAGTGACGGCATCGATCTGGGTATCCGTGGCAACAGCAACGGCTTTGGCTACGAAATTGCCACCTTCTACAACAAGTTCGACGACTTCATCGAACTGGCCCAGGTGGGCAGTGAAGGTCGCACCGCCATCTATCAGTACCAGAACCTGGACAAGGCGACCACCAAGGGCGTCGAGGCCAAGGCCGATTACTGGTTGAACGATCTGGTCAACATCTGGGGTAACCTGGCCTACATCGAAGGCAAGGATGGCGATGGCAACTACATCAACAGCCTGAGCCCGCTCAACGGCAGCCTGGGTGTGCGTCTGGAACAGCCGAACTGGAACATCAACACCGCCCTGCGCTTCGCCGATGACATGGACAAGGTGGGCAAGGACTCCAGAGGCAACGACAACATCAAGAGCGCCGGCTGGGGTGTGGTGGACATCTACGCCCAGTTCAAGCCGATGCAGGATCTGCAGCTCAACGTCGGTGTCTTCAACCTGTTTGACAAGGAATACGTCAACTACGAAAGCATCACCGGCCTGAGTGCTACCACCGATACCAGCAACCAGACCGAACCGGGCCGCAACCTGAGCGCCCGCGTCAAGTACGTGTTCTGATGCTCGACATGACTGTGATGATGAAGGGGCCCTTGGGCCCCTTTCTTGTTTGGTCGCGCTCGCACTGCCCCAAAGAGAAACCCGTACCGGACGCAAGGAAGGATGACTGCCGCCAGCGCAGGCGTACCCCCAGACAGGGGGGCGGAGCAAAGGTTTAACGCTGTTGATATGTATGGCATTTATTCTCGCGCGCGCGAGGGGATCGGCGCGTCAAAATCGGTTATCATTTGTCCCCCTTGCGCCGTCGCCGAGTCCCTATGCCCGCCTTCTCCTGGTTAGCCCTGTTCTTTGGTGCCTTCTACTTCGTCTATGGTGCCTACCTGCCGTTCTGGTCGCTCTGGCTGGAGGGGATAGGCGTGAGCGCCGAGCAGATAGGCCTGCTGCTCGGGGCTGGGATGGCGATCCGCTTCGCCGGCAACCTGGTGGTGATGGGACAGCTCAAGGGGGCGGGGCAGCTGCTGCCCGTCACCCGGCTGCTCTGCGGGCTGAGCCTGCTGGCCTTCCTCGGCTTCTATGTCAGCCACAGCCTCTGGTGGCTGGTGGTACTGACCCTGGTGGCGAACTTCATCTACCCGACCCTGATGCCCATGGGGGAGGCGCTGGCCACCCGCATGGTGGTGCAGGCCCACCTCGACTACGGCAAGGTGCGGTTGTGCGGCTCCTTCGCCTTTATCGTCGCCTCCACCCTGGTTGGCGCCCTGGTGGGCAACTTCGGCAGCGAATGGGTGCTGCACACCATGGTCATCGGGCTGCTGCTGATGCTGATGCTGAGCGCCCTGCCGCTGCGACCCGCGCCGCAGGAGTTGCAGGGGGAGCGGGCCAAGGCCTCGCTGAAGGAGACGCTTAAATCCGCCCCGGTGCGGCGGTTCCTGCTGATCACCGCCCTGTTGCAAGGCAGTCATGCTGCCTACTACGGCTTCAGCGCCATCTACTGGAAGGCTGAAGGCTACAGCGGCACCATCATCGGCTACTTGTGGGCGCTGGGGGTGGTGGCGGAGATCTGCATGTTTGCCGCCGACAAGCGCTTCCTCCAGCGTTTCGGGGCCCAGACCCTGTTCCTGGTCGGCGCCATCGGCTGCGTGGTGCGCTGGAGCCTGCTCGGCGCCTCCAGCGAGCTGCTGGTGCTGGTGCTTGGCCAGCTGCTGCACGCGGTCACCTTCTGCGTCAGCCATCTGGGGGCGATCCGCTTCATGACCCGGCAGTTGCCTCCCGAGCAGCTCATCCCCACCCAGGCACTCTATGCCGCCCTCGGTCTCGGCATGACGGTGGCGGCATTGATGACGATCTGTGGCGCGCTGTTCGAGCCCCTCGGCGGCGGTATCTTCTTCATCATGGTGCTGGTGGTGGTACCGGTCTTCTTCCTGCGCCTGCGCCCGGTGCCGGAAGGCAGCCAGTCCTGAGCGAGCCCCGTGACATGGCCGCACCGGGGCTCTAGACTGGCGCGGCACTCAACACATCTGGACAAGGAAAGAATGTAGATGCACCAAGGATGGCTGCTGATCGGGTTGTCACTCGCCTATCTGGGCTTGCTGTTCCTCATCGCCTTCGTGGCGGACAAGAACAAGCGCCGTCGGCCCAAGGGTCAACCCCTGCTCTACAGCCTGTCGCTGGCGGTCTACTGCACCTCCTGGACCTTCTTCGGCACCGTCGGTCAGGCCAGCGAATCCCCCTGGTCACCCGTGCCCATTTACCTCGGCCCCATGCTGGTGTTCCTGTTCGGCTGGCGGCTGCTGGCCCGGCTCATTCTGGTGGCCAAGCGCGAGCACATCACCTCCATCGCCGACTTCATCGCCGCTCGTTATGGCAAGTCCCAGCGCCTCGCCATGGTGATCAGCCTGATCGCCATCATGGGAATACTTCCCTATCTGGTGTTGCAGCTCAAGGCGATCGTGACCGGGCTGGATCTGCTGATGGCCAACTCGGTACCCATCGGTAGCATAGGCACGACAGCGGGCAACAGCGCCGGGCTGGCCCTCGGCGTCGCCCTGCTGCTGGCGCTGTTCAGCATCTTGTTTGGTACCCGTAACCTGGACGCCACCGAGCATCATCGTGGCATGGTGGTCGCCATCGCCTTCGAATCTGTGGTCAAGCTGCTCGCCTTCATGGCGGTGGGGGGCTTCGCGCTCTGGCTCATCATCGCCAAGCCGAGCGAGGCCCGCTCTCTCGTCGCCAGCGACTTCTTCGATGCCGTGGTGGCGGTCAGCCCGGGCAGTCTGCTGGAGCTCGCCATCTATACCCTAGTCGCCATGTGTGCCGTCATCTGCCTGCCGCGCCAGTTTCACGTGACTGTGGTGGAGAACAACCAGGGCCAGGATCTGCACTGGGCACGCTGGTTGTTCCCGCTCTATCTGTTCCTGATGGGGCTCTTCATCTGGCCGCTGGCGCTGGCGGGGAAGCAGTGGGTCGGGGCCGGCATGGGCTCGGATACCTATGTGATCAGCCTGCCCATGTCGCTCGGCTACGACGGCATGGCGATGCTGGCGTTCCTCGGCGGCACCTCGGCGGCCACCGGCATGGTGATCGTCTGCACCATCGCCCTGGCCATCATGGTCAGCAACGATCTGGTGCTGCCGGTATTGCTGCGCCGCTTCTGGCAACAGGGGCGGGACGAGCGGCTGATGCGGCTGCTGCTGCAGGTGCGCCGTGGCGCCATCCTGCTGATCCTGCTGGCGGCCTGGACGCTCTACCTCTGGCTCGGGGATCTCACCAGCCTGTCGCGCATCGGCTACCTGTCGTTTGGGGCCGTGGCCCAGTTCGCCCCAGCGTTGCTGCTCGGCCTCTACTGGCGACACGGCAACCGTAAGGGGGTTTATCTGGGCCTCGCGCTCGGGGTCAGCCTCTGGTTCCTCACCCTGCTGGCGGAGAGCGGCCTGCTGGCCGGCTCACCGCTGGAGGCGCTGCTGGCGCCGCCGGACTGGCTCGCGTTCCGCGATCTGAGCCTGGGTGCCTGGTGCATCTTCCTGAGCCTGTTGCTGAACCTGATGGGCTATGTGGCTGGCTCGCTTTTGTCGCAGGCGGCGGTGAGCGAGCGGTTGCAGGCGGCGAACTTCGTCGGCAAGCCGAGCCGGGATCTGGCGGCGCTCTATCAGGCGCGAGTCTCGGTCAAGGAGCTGGAGATGCTGGCGGCCCGCTTCGTCGGCTCGAGCCGGGTCAAGCGCGCCTTCGGCCGTTTCGCCGGTGAGCGCGGTGGCACCCTGGCGCCCCAGATGCAGGCATCGGCCGAGCTGATTGCCCACACCGAACGGCTGCTGGCCGGGGTGTTCGGCGCCTCGTCCGCCCGGTTGGTGCTGGCCTCTGCCCTGCAGGGACGCAACATGCAGCTCGAGGAGATCGCCACCATAGTGGACGAGGCCTCGGACGTGTTCCGCTTCAACCGGGGGCTGCTGCAGGGAGCCATCGAACACATGGGGCAGGGGATCTCGGTGGTGGACAGGGAGCTCAAGCTGGTGGCCTGGAACCGGCGCTACATCGAACTGTTCCACTATCCGCCCGGCCTCATCCAGGTGGGGCGCTCCATCGAGGAGATCATCCGCTACAACGCCGAGCAGGGGCTGTGTGGTCCGGGCGAGCTGGAGGCGCATGTGGCCCGGCGGGTCGCCTTCATGCAGCGCGGCAGCCCCCACGTCTCGGCGCGGGAGCGGCCGGATGGCCGGGTGATCGAGATGCAGGGCAATCCCATGCCGGCGGGGGGCTTCGTGATGACCTTCACCGACATCACCCCGTTCAGGGCGGCGGAGCGGGTGCTGCGGGAGGCCAACGAACACCTGGAGGCGCGGGTGGCCGAGCGCACCCACGAGCTGTCCGAGCTCAACCGCCAGCTGTTGCTGGTGAACCAGCAGGTGGAGCGTGCCAATCACTCCAAGAGCCGTTTCCTGGCGGCGGTGAGTCACGATCTGACCCAGCCCTTGAATGCAGCCAAGCTGTTCACCTCCTCCCTGCTGGAGATGCTGCCCCAGAGCG
Organism: Aeromonas sp. TECH754; assembly: GCF_056279295.1. Lineage (NCBI taxonomy): Bacteria > Pseudomonadati > Pseudomonadota > Gammaproteobacteria > Aeromonadales > Aeromonadaceae > Aeromonas > Aeromonas sp. TECH754. Next base: position 114,298 of record NZ_JBWBRA010000001.1, read on the forward strand.
GGGAAGAGGCGGCGGAGCAAATCCGTATCGCCCGCCACATCGACGACGCCCTGGGGGCGACCGAGGATCTCATCACCGACTTGCTCGACATCTCGCGGCTCGAGGCGGGCAAGTTCAAGGCCAGGAAACTCGATTTCGCCCTGCGGGACGTGCTGAGCAACCTCAAGGCGGAGTTCGGGGTGCTGGCCCAGGCGGGGGAGATCCAGTTTTCGGTGGTGGATAGCCGGCTCGCGGTTTACAGCGATGTGCGCCTGCTTAGGCGGGTGCTGCAGAACTTCCTCACCAATGCGTTTCGCTACAACCCGGGGGGCCGGGTGCTGCTCGGTTGCCGCCGGCTGGGGGACAAGGTGCGCATTGAGGTGTGGGACAACGGCCCCGGCATCCCCCTCGACAAGCAGGAGACCATCTTCGACGAGTTCTCCCGCCTCGATCACTCCCGCACCGCCAGGGAGCAGGGGCTGGGGCTCGGGCTCGCCATCGCTCGCGGCATCTCCCAAGTGCTGGGTCACCCGCTATCCCTGCGCAGTTGGCCGGATGCGGGCTCGGTGTTTTCCATCACCCTCAACCTCGCAACCCGGCCCGTGATGCTGAGCCAGATGGCGGCCCCCATGGTGCGGGACAGCCAGCTGGAGGGGGTCAGGATCCTCTGCATCGACAACGAGGAGGACATTCTCACCGCCATGCACTCCCTGTTGGGGCGCTGGGGCTGCGAGGTGAAGTGCGCCCAGAGCCTGGCGCAGGCGCAGGCGCTCATCGGTGACGGCTTCCAGCCCCGGCTGGTACTGTCGGATTATCACCTTGACGACGGCAAGACCGGGCTGCAGGCGCTGCACATGATCCGGCTGGCCCACGGCAATGGCATCGGCGGCATCATCATCAGTGCGGATCGCAAGAGCGATCTGCAGGCGCAGATCCGCGAGCACGGCTTCGGTTACGTCAGCAAGCCGGTCAAGCCGCTCAAGCTGCGGGCGCTGATGAACAGCTTGTTGCTGCCAATACAGTGATATGCATCACAGAATTAATCTTTGACCGATGATTTCAGCCAGGGTCCAGAAGCTGGAGTAAGTCGACCCACCCCTGAGATTGGCGACAACATATGTGCATGTTCGCTGAAAATCAGGAAAAGCGAGTCCCATTCACTGTCATTTTTACTAGGTAGCGCCTCTTCCGACTCCTCCTCTATAGTCGTCCGGCGATTATTTTTGTCGCAAATCAAGTTGTGAAAAAGGCAAACCGGATGAAAGTCCGGGACGCAAAGCCTCCGGTCTAAGGGTCAGCAGTACCTAAGATAGCGGGGTCGCCACGGGTTGTATCGTCCATGGGCCAAGCCATGGTTGCGATGTTGTCTGCGTCACCTGTCGGGTTGCGTTGCCTTTTTCGTTGTTCATTCCAATAACGAAATAAGGAAATTCAATAATGTTAAGTCCAAGACTGTCCCTGTTGGCACTGTTGGTCGGGGGGCTTTGTACTACCTCCGCCTTTGCGGCTGCCCCCGGCAAACCCGTCATTGCTTCGGGTCCCACCAAGTTCGCCATCGTCGAAGTCAATCAGTCTGCCACAGCCTACAACCAGCTGGTGACCGTTCATGCAGACGGTGCCTCGGTCAGCGTGAGCTGGAACCTCTGGTCCGGTGATGCCGGGCAGACCGCCAAGGTGCTGCTCGATGGCAAGGAGGTCTGGTCAGGTCCCGCCTCTGCCGCAGGTACCGCGACCTTCAAGGTGACCAAGGGGGGTCGCTACCAGATGCAGGTGGCCCTGTGCAACGCCGATGGTTGTACTCTCTCCGATGCAAAAGAGATCATGGTGGCCGACACAGACGGCAGCCACCTGGAGCCGCTCAAGGCGCCGTTGCAGGAGAACAACAAGCCCTACATCAACAAGTCGGGCAAGGTGGTTGGCACCTACTACGTGGAGTGGGGCGTCTATGGTCGCAAGTTCACCGTGGACAAGATCCCGGCCCAGAACCTGACCCACATCCTCTACGGTTTTACCCCCATCTGTGGGGGGGATGGCATCAACGACAGCCTCAAGGAGATTGCGGGCAGCTTCGAGGCATTGCAGCGCTCCTGCGCCGGCCGGGAGGATTTCAAGGTCTCCATCCACGATCCCTGGGCGGCGATCCAGATGCCACAGGGCAACCTCAGCGCCTGGGATGAGCCCTACAAGGGCAACTTCGGCAACCTTATGGCGCTCAAGCAGGCGAATCCGGATCTGAAGATCCTGCCCTCCGTGGGCGGTTGGACGCTCTCCGACCCCTTCTATTTCCTCGGAGACAAGGGCAAACGTGACACCTTTGTCGCCTCGGTGAAGGAGTTCCTGCAAACCTGGAAATTCTTCGATGGCGTGGACATCGACTGGGAGTTCCCGGGAGGCCAGGGTGCCAACCCCGGCCTCGGCCATCCCTCCGATGGGGCCACCTATGTGACGCTGATGAAAGAGCTGCGTGCCATGCTCGACGAGCTGGAGGCCGAGACCGGTCGCCAGTATGAGCTGACCTCCGCCATCGGTGCGGGTGATGACAAGATCGAGGATGTGGATTACCAGGCTGCCCAGCAGTACATGGACAACATCTTCATCATGACTTACGACTTCAACGGCGCCTGGACCAACACCGAACTGGGGCATCAGACCAACCTGTTCGAGGCGAGCTGGGATCCCAATACCCGCTACACCACCGACAAGGCCGTCAAGGCAATGCTGGCCCAGGGAGTTGAACCCGGCAAGCTGGTGGTTGGCACGGCCATGTATGGCCGTGGCTGGACCGGCGTTAGCAACTATCAGGGCAACAACCCCTTCACCGGTACCGCTACTGGCCCCATCAAGGGCACCTGGGAAAATGGCGTGGTGGATTACCGCGACATCGTCAACAACCGCATGGGCAGCGACTGGGCCAAGGGCTATGACGAGGTGGCCGAGGCTCCCTACCTGTTCAAGGCCGCGACCGGTGATCTCATCACTTATGACAACGATCGTTCGGTCAAGGCCAAGGGCCAGTATGTGCTGGCAAACCAGCTCGGCGGCCTGTTCTCCTGGGAGATCGATGCCGATAACGGCGACATCCTCAATGCCATGCACGAGGGTCTGGGCCACGGGGAGGGCACCACGCCACCAACCAACAAGCCGCCGGTGGCCAATGCCGGCAGCGATCTGAATGTCACTGGCCCGGCCGAGGTGGTCCTCAACGGTGCCGCCTCCCACGATCCGGAAAGTGGCGTGCTGAGCTACAGCTGGAAGCAGGTCTCGGGTCCTCAGGTCAGCCTGGTCGATGCCACTCAGGCCAAGGCTCGGGTGGTACTCGATGCCGTCAGTACCGACATCAACCTGGTGTTCGAGCTGACCGTCACCGATGACCACAACCTCTCGGCCAAGGATCAGGTGGTGGTGACCAACAAGGCACCGCAGCCAAACCTGCCCCCCGTAGTGACAGTGCCGGCCACCGCCAGTGTCGAGTCGGGCAAGCAGGTAACCATCAAGGCCACGGCGTCCGATCCGAACGGTGATGCCCTGACCTACCAGTGGAGCCTGCCTGCGGGTCTCGTTGCGACCGGCCAGAACAGTGCGACCCTGGTGGTCACAGGCCCAAGTGTGACCAGCGACACCCTCTATGATCTGACGCTGACCGTGACCGACGGGGCGCTGGACGCCAGTGCGGCTACTCGTCTGACCGTCAAGCCAGCCAGCACGGGTGGCGGCTGTGAGGCAACCGATCCGGATGCGGCCAACTATCCGGCCTGGAACGCCAGCACCGTCTACAACTCGCCTAACAAGGTGAGCCACAGCCAGCTGGTGTGGCAGGCCAAGTACTGGACCCAGGGCAACGAGCCGAGCCAGACCGCGGATCAGTGGGCTCTGGTGAGCGATGTCGAATTTGGCTGGAGTGCCGAGGTCGCCTACAACGGCAACGATGAAACCAACCATAACGATCGCCGCTGGAAGGCCCAGTACTGGACTCAGGGCGATGAGCCCGGCAAGAGCAATGTCTGGGTCGATATAGGGGCAGCCAGCTGCAACTGATTGCCATCACAGGTGAAATGGGGCCGAGGTGCCCCATTTTTTTGGATGATGTCTCTTCACGGCTGCGCCATATCGCCATGCATGGCGCAGCCCTGAGGCTAGATAACAAGGATGATAAAAATGAAACAACGTAGTATGAACAACCCGAGCTGGCCACGCCGCTCCCTGGTGGCACTGGCCATCCTGGGACTGGCCCCGCTGGCGATGGCCCAGCAGAGCAGCACCACGGGGGAGTTTCGCAAGGACAACAGCGAACCCAAGGTCTATAGCCAGGAGGGGCTGGTCGATAACTTCGCCCAAACGCTGCCGGTGGGCGCGACCTTCGCCCCGTTGCTGACCGCCTGGGATGCCCAGGATGGCGATCTGACCGCCCGTCTCACTCAGGCGAGCGGGGTCAATACTCAGCAGCCGGGTCACTATGTGGCCCAATATCAGGTCAAGGACGATGGCCTGCCGATGGTGGATGGATTCCTGGGGTGGTACGGCTCCACCACCACCTTCTCACTGCCGGTGACTGTCTATGATCCGGCGGTTGAGCAGCCCGAAAACAACGTCCAACTGGGGGCGCTCTGGCAGGAGGAGGTCGTCAAGGATTCCAGCATATTGACGGCGATAGGACAGCAACTGAGCCGCAGCTTCCAGATCGATGGTGCGTCGCTGCCCCTGCTGGATGACAGGGTGGAGCTCACCGCCTTTAAACTCGCAGAGAGCAAGTGGGGGGGTGACAGCCGCCAGTTTATCCTGGTCCTGACCGATCCCGAGAGCGACACCCCAATCCTCGAGGAGCCTGCCGCCTATGTCGATGGGCAATTCACCCTCTCCAAACCCGTCTCGCTGCAAGTCGATAAAGAGTATCGCTTCACCCTGCGTTATCTCGCAGGCATACAACCACAGGGCTTTAGAAGCAATCAGGATGGCGAAGCTTGGCTGGTGGGGGTAGGTCAGCAGACGCAGGCGATCTATCCCTATGCCCAGGTGCTGGCCGATCCCGCCAACCAATTGGCATACGACCCCGGCCTGAGCCGCCCGCTCAAAGAGAAGCTGCTGAGCAGCCAGGGTGGCCAGGAGGTGCTCTATATCCAGAAGCTCGCCGCCGCCGACTCGCAGGATCTGACCTATGTCATCGCCGACCCGACGCTGGCCACCCTGCAAATGCAGGCCGGCGCACAGCAGGACAGGCTGCTGCTGAGTGGCCTGAAGGCGGGGGAAACCAATCTGGAGATCCGTGCCAACGGCAAGACGGTCGATCAGGTGCGGCTGCTCGTGACCACCCCCAAAGAGGTGACCCTCTCCTACAGCTATATCGCCTACCCCGGTGAGGTCAAGACCCACCTGTGGGACGATGGCCCACTGATCCAGAGCGAGCTTACCCGTCGTTACGCCCCCTACAACATCCAGCTCAAGTGGGTGGATAACGGTGTGCTGATCCATGAGTGGGACAAGAGCGGCAATGGCGAAGCCAGTCGTACCGAACAGCAAGCCCCGCTCAAGGATGGCTGGCTTCCTCATGCGAGCCAGGTCTTCTCCAACCTCTATGTCATCAGGAACTACAAGGATGCGTCCCGAGAGTGCAGTGCGTCGGGCAGTGGCTCGTCCATCGGCATGGGAGGCACCGATGCGCCGCCGCGTATCGGTTATCGCGGTGCCTGTCCCGGCAACTTCACCGAACTGGGTCAGGGGCTGACCCTGGCCCACGAGCTGGGTCATAACCTGGGATTGCTGCATACGCTCAGCACCGACAGCTACCGTGCCAGCAACCTCATGACCTCGGGTCGCAAGGAAGGCGTCTTCTTCGCGTACCAGTGGCGGACTATCCACCAGACCCTTAACGCACGCCTCGCCGCGGGCGATCAGGGGGTGCGTGTGAGCGATGACCGGGAGCCGGCTCCCGTGCCCCCGCTCAACCAACCACCGCTGGCCAATGCCGGTAGCGATCTGAATGTCACAGGCCCGGCCTCGATGGTGCTCGATGGCAGCGCCTCCCGCGATCCGGAAGGGCAGCCACTGCGTTATCAATGGCGTCAACTGAGTGGTACACCACTCAGCCTCGCCGCTGCCAACGAGGCGCAGATCAGGATCGATGTGCCCGCCACCCAGCAAGAGAGTCAGCTGGAGTTCGAGCTGACGGTGACCGATGAGCAGGGCGTGCAGGCGACAGACAAGGTGCTGGTTCACAACGGCGCCATGCCGGTCAATCAGGCGCCGGTTATCCGCCTCCCCGCCACCTTCTCCGCCAAGGCGGGGGAGTCGCTGACCATCAGCGCGCAAGGATCGGATCCCGATGGCGATGCCCTGACTTATCAGTGGCAGGTGCCAGCCGGTGTGGTGGCCAGCGGCCAGCACTCCGCCAGCCTGAGCATCACGGCGCCCGAGGTGGCCACCGAGCAGGGTTATGACCTGACCGTGACCGTCACCGACGGCGGGCTGGACAGCCAGGCGAGCACCCGCCTCACCGTGCAGCCTGCATCTGCGACGGCCTGTGCCAGCACGGATCCCGAGGCGGCCAAGTACCCCGCCTGGCAGGCGAGCAAAACCTACGTCGGCAAGGCGTTGGTGAGCCACAAGCAGCTGGTTTGGGAGGCCAAGTATTGGACTCAGGGCAACGAGCCAGGACCGACCGCCGAGCAGTGGAAGCTGCTCAGCCAGGTACAGCTGGGCTGGAATGCCGGCGTCGCCTACAACGGGGGTGAGACCACCGCCTATAACGGCCGCAAGTGGAAGGCTCAGTACTGGACCAGGGGCGATGAGCCCGGCAAGGCCGCAGTCTGGGTCGATCAGGGGGTCGCAAGCTGTCACTGACGAGCCATCAGGGATAGGGTCAAGCGATGCGCCACCCCCTGCCCCGGCAACGCCACCGAACTGGGTCAGTCGTTGGCCCTGGCCCATGAGCTGGGCCACAACCTGGGACTGTGGCACACGGGCAACGCGGATCCCTATCGCAACAGCAACCTCATGACCGCCGGTCGCAAGGAGAGGATCTTCCTTGCATACCAGTGGCGGCCGATCCACCAGACCCTGAGCAGCCGCATCGACGCGGGGGATCCCGGGGTGAGCGAGGGAACGGCGCAGCGCTAAACCGCCGGAGTACGGCTGGCATGCTGTACTCCGGCATCGACAATCAACCTCTTCATGGGCGCGGGAGCGAGGAGCCGGCGCCCGCTTTATCAGGCTTGCAACAGGGTATCTGGAGATGCCCAACACGATGAGGATCATCACAATGAAAAAAACGCACCTGGCCACGCTTGTCATGGCCACGTTGGCGAGCGGCCCCTTGCTGGCCACCGTTCAGGCTCCCACTCCGTTACCGTTCAATACCCAGACACCGATCAACGATCTGCAAGGCTCGCTGGCGGCCCAGATACAGTTTGCCCAGAGCCAGATCCTGCCGGCACGGGTGGCCGAGGGGGACAACCAGCCCCGGCTCACGGCCCAGCGCAAGAGCCTGCTGCTGGTCAGACCCTTGCAAGCCGACAGCGCTGTGCCGATGCAGGTGAGGGTGCAAGACAGCGCGGGGCAAACCTTGGGGACGCTGGCCCTCAATCCGCCAGATCAGCTCCCGAAAACCGCCTATTACCTCGATGGATCGCCGGAGGAGGGGGTCGATTTCACGCCGGGTGCCGGGACCACCAATGTCATTCGCAGCAGCAGTGAACTGGCCCGGTTGAGCGATCCGGCCGCCGCCTTCCTGCGCGAACGGCTGCAGCAGCACGCCCTGGTCGCGATCCAGACCGCCGATGGTCAGTGGGTCAGAGACATTCAGCTGCCGAGCGGCGCCGGCCTGGAAGGCAAGATGGTGCGCACCAGCTCCAATGCCGGTTACAACTCGACGGTGCGCTACAGCGACCGGCAGGTGACGCTCTCCCGCGGCCAGAGCCTGCAGTTCAAGTTCGTCGATGGCCAGTGGATCCGCGACGGGGAGCTTGAGAACAATGGCTTGCGTTATGCGACCGACGCCTGGAGCACCGTGCTGCCGGCAGACTGGATCCGGCCCGGCATCAGCCTGTTGTTCAGTCAGGGGGCCCTCAGTGGTGAACTGACGGCGCTCAAGGTCGGCGCCCCGAGCGAGCTGCTCATTCACACCATCGACCTCGGCATGCTCACCAGCCCCCGCGGCGAGTTCGACTTCGCCGGGGATCCCGAGGCCCATCGCGAATACTTCCAGACGGTGCCCACCAGCCGGCTGATCGTCAGCCAGTATGCGCCCCTGTCGCTGGCGGAGGTGATGCTGCCGGACGGTACCCTGCTCACCGACTTTGACCCGAGCCAGGGCGGCTGGCATGAGGGCACCATGCGCCAGCGCATCGGCAAGGAGCTGATCTCCCTTGGCATCGACAATGCAAACTACGGCATCAACAGCACCGCCGGCGAGGGGGAGAACAGCCATCCCTACGTGGTGGCCCAGCTGGCGGCCCACAACAGCCGCGGCAAGTATGCCAACGGCATCCAGGTGCACGGCGGCTCCGGCGGCGGTGGCATCGTCACCCTCGATGATTCTCTTGGCAACGAGTTCAGCCACGAGGTGGGCCACAACTATGGTCTGGGGCACTACGTCGGCGGCTTCGCCGGCTCGGTGCACCACAGCGCGGAGGCGGTCAATTCGACCTGGGGCTGGGACGGGGATCGCAACCGCTTCATCCCCAGCTTCGGCGTCAACCGCAGCGGTCAGAGCGCCTGTCTCGATGGCCAGTGCCAGGCCCCTTTCGAGGGCCATCCATTCGGCTTCGATGCCATGGCCGGCGGCGCGCCTCTCTCCAGCTTCAACCGTTTCACCCTCTATACGCCCAACTCGGCCGCCATCATTCAGCGCTTCCTCGAGAGCAAAGCGGTGTTTGATGCCGCGTCGCCGACCGGTTTTAGCAAATGGAATGACGCGACCGCCGCCATGGAGCCCTATCAGCACAGGGTCAATCTGGCCGAGCAAGTCAGCGCCCCGGTCAGCGATCTGGGCGAGTTGAAACTGGCGGCGCTGCTGGCGGAATACGATCTGGTCAAGATCGCCATGTGGGACGGCAACTGGGCGCGCAACATCCAGCTGCCGTCGGCGTCGGCGGCGAACCGTGGTCGGATCGTCTCTCTGGATCACGGGGCCGCCTACAACAGCACCCTGTTCATCAATGGCCAGCAGATCACCGTCTCCCGCGGCTTCAAGAAGAGCTACACCTCGGACGGCAACCGCTGGAACGAAGGGCCGCCGGCGGATCTGAGTACCCCGCGCAAGCCGCAGGCCTTCGGGGTGCCGATCACCACCCTGGTCGGTTATTACGATCCCACAGGGTCACTGCAGAGCTACCTCTACCCGGCGCTGCACGGTGCCTACGGTTTTGGCTACGGCGATGATGCGGGCCGACTGGCGGCCAGCGATTGCCAGCTGCAGGTGGAGACCCGCGATGGTCTGTTGCGTTTCAAACTGGCGAACCACCGGCTGAGCACCGGCGTGATGAACAAGTTCCACGTCAATGTGCCGACGGCGAGCGAGCCGCGCAGCGCCAGCGTGATTTGCGCCGCGCGGACGCTGGCTCAGCAGGCTGTTTCGGCGCCGGGCGTGATGCTGACTTATACCGTCAACGGACGCCCGCTTCAGTAGTGACTCATGCTGACATAATAGGTTTTAGTGGTGTGAAATAGAGCAAAAGCACAGTTGACTGTGCAATAAAAAAGGCCCCTCGGGGCCTTTTTTCATGGAAGGACATGCGTCATCAGAGCGGCTTTTGCCACAGACTCAGCAACATATCCTGCTCCATCTCATCCGGCCCCTGGTGGGTGAAGGCGTGGCGCTGCTCACCACCGGCCCGCCAGCCGAGGCGACTGGTCTCCAGCACGTGGCTGCGCAGACTCTGATCCATGGTCATGGAGAACTGGCAACGCTGGCGCTCAACCGGGTTGAGACCGGCCAGGGCCGGCCAGCTCAAGGGGTGCTCCATGCTCACCGGGTTGAGGCTGACGCGCAGTTGCCACTGGTGGCGCGGGCCCGGTTGCAGCAGCAGCAGATAACCGCCCGGTGCCAGCCAGCTGACCAGCTGCTCGGTCTTGATCTTGAGATCGTTGACCAGCAGTACCTGGGCGGTACCCGGCAGCAGCGGGGCCTTGGCCGGGTCGGCGATGACGAAGTGGCCTTCCGGCTGCGCCTTGTTGGCGGCGAAGATGGCGTTCTTGGCCAGATCAAAGCCGCCGACGCGCCAGCCGGGCAGGCGCTCGCTCAGGGCGCGGCAGTAGTAGCCCTCGCCGCAGCCGAGGTGGATCAGCTCATGGGTGTCGAGCGGTGCCAGCAGCGCCGCCATGGCCTCGACCAGCGGCAGCTGGTGACCTTGCTCAAGGAAGTGACGCTTGGCGCGCATCAGCATGCGACTGTCGCTGTCCTTGGGATCTTTCTTGCCGGGAATGAGGTCAAGATAGCCTTCAGGGGCGGGATCGAAATGGTGCTTGTTGTCGCAATAGACCCCGCGGGAGGCTTCATGAAGATGCAGGGGGCTGCGGCACAGGGGGCATTGAAGATGCATAGCTACTCGCTTGGTTGAAGCCAGGGAAGGGCGTTCGGGATTATAAGGGAGACGATCGAAAAAGGCTGCCGTGGCAGCCTTTTTATCAGGCGGAGGTCTTCAACGGCTTGTGCGAGGCCGTCGGACCCCCGGTCAGCGGGTACCAAACACCACTATGGTCTTGCCGTGGGCGGAGATGAGCTCTTGCTCTTCCAGCATCTTGAGGATGCGGCCAACGGTTTCACGGGAGCAGCCGACGATCTGGCCTATCTCCTGACGGGTGATCTTGATCTGCATGCCATCCGGGTGGGTCATGGCATCCGGCTGCTTGGCCAGGTTCAGCAGGGTCTGGGCGATCCGGCCGGTTACGTCCAGGAAGGCGAGGTTGCCGACCTTCTGGCTGGTGTGCTGCAGGCGCTTGGCCATCTGGCCGGAGAGGCGCAGCAGGATGTCCGGGTTGACCTGGATCAGCTGGCGGAATTTCTTGTAGGAAATCTCGGCGACTTCACAGGCGCCTTTGGCTCGCACCCAGGCGGAACGTTCCGGGTTCTCGTTCTCTTCGAACATCCCCATCTCGCCCAGGAAATCCCCCTGATTCAGGTAGGAGAGGATCATCTCCTTGCCCTCGTCATCCTTGATCAGGACGGCGACGGTGCCCTTGACGATGTAGTAGAGGGTTTCTGCCTTCTCGCCGGCGTGGATCAGGGTGCTCTTGGCGGGATACTTATGGATGTGGCAATGCGACAAGAACCACTCAAGGGTGGGATCGCTTTGCGGTTTGCCAATGATCATGAGACTTCCTCTGTAGTGTCTTTTTTATGGACTCGTGCGTCCGGGCAAGTTGCCAAGCCTGCCATTCCTTCGTCTTTGGTCGCAGTAGAATAAGAGCCTTTGTCTGTGCTGACAAGGCTTTGGGACTGTGCCGTCCATCTCTGTGCATCGATCTGCTGCGCCATCCCGGCCATTCTAGGCAAGAAGAGCTCTGAAGATGTTGATTTCGATCTATTTACGCTGGAAGTGCGCAAGATAATGGGCATGTGCCACTCGGCCCCTGCTTGAGGTATGCTATGGGCGTCAGAACCGTCGTCATTGAGAGGAAATGTGAGATGAAAGCCAAGGTCAGCTGGGTGGAAGGCATGAAGTTTGTGGGCGAGAGCGAGTCCGGTCATCAAGTGACGCTGGACGGCGCCAACCCGGGCGAAGGTGCCAGCCCGATGGAGATGATCCTGCTGGCGGTCGGTGGTTGCAGCTCCATCGACGTGGTCTCCATCCTGGAGAAGGCGCGTCAATCCGTGACCGCCTGTCACGTGGAGCTGGAAGGGGAGCGGGCCGATTCCGTCCCCCGTGTGTTTGAAAAAATCCATCTCAATTTCGTCGTGACCGGCAAGGGGCTGGCCGAGAAGCAGGTGGCCCGTGCGGTCGACTTGTCGATGGAAAAGTATTGTTCGGTTTCCCTGATGTTGGAAAAAGCGGTAGAAATTACCCATAGTTATCAAATTGTTGAAGCTTGATAGTTGTAGTTTGTCCCGTCGATAACGCCATGACATAAGGAAAGTGCGATGAAAAAGACGATAATGTTGCTTCCCCTGTTCGGGCTGGCTGCCTGCAGCATGCCGCAGCCGACCCAGTATCAGTACAGTCAGTATCAGTGTGGGGAAGAGTTGTTGGCCATCACCTATGACGCTCAGGCCGACATGGTGCAGTTCCCCTATGCGGGCGTGTATAACAAGCTGGGTCGCATCGAGTCGCCCAAGGATACAGCCAGCTATTCCGATGGGGTCACCACCTTCTCCCGTCAGGACAAGAAGGCCACCCTGGTCAAGAGTGGCGTGACCCTGCTCACCTGCGAGCTCAAATAACCCGCTGTCAGTCTGGTGTATCAACAAACGGCCCGCTTCAAGCGGGCCGTTGTGTTATGGGGGTTAGCGCGTGGGCAGGGCGCCCAGCAGCTGCTCGGCCAGTTGCTGGCTCAGCTGGCTGCGGGCTCTGTCGTCGATGGGCACGTCGCTGGCGAGCTGGATGGCGCTGCTCCACACCGTCTGCTGGGTCTTGCGGTCGAGCAGCATGATGGCGAGGGTACCCTTGCGGGCATCGGCGCCAGCCTGCAGGCCCGGGGTCATGCCGAGGCGTGCAAAGATCTCGCCATCGCTCATGTCCTTGCTGCCTGCCACTCCGATGGCGACCCAGACATCGGCCTCATCGAGCGGCACGCTCTGCCATCCCTTGCCATTGAGATCCCGGTTGACGGCCTGCTGTACCGGCTCCAGCCAGCCGGCGGCGCTGTTGCTCGCATACTGGAACTGCTCGGCCAGCGCGTAGCGTGGCGTGGCGCCATAAGTCCAGTTATCTGCCGGACGTACCACCATGGTGCCGGTTTCGACGGTGGGGGCGGCTGGGCCCGTGCTGCAACCCCCCAGCAGGGCCGCCAGTGTTAATGAGAGAAGTGCACCGCGCATCATAAGCTCCTTGGCTCAGGTGATCTTGCCGGTTTCGATCAGTTGCTGGATCAGGGGGCGCAGGATCAGCTCCATCGCGAAACCCATCTTGCCGCCCGGCACCACTATGGTGTTCATTCTGGACATGAAGGCGCCATCGATCATCGACAGCAGGTAGGGGAAGTCCACCTGCTTGATGCCGCGAAACCGGATCACCAGCATACTCTCGTCCAGGCTGGGTATCACCTTGGCGCTGAAGGGGTTGGAGGTGTCGACGGTCGGTACCCGCTGGAAGTTGATGTGGGTGCGGGAGAACTGCGGGGTGATGAAGTTGATGTAGTCATCCATGGAGCGCACGATGGAGTCGGTGACCGCCTCGCGGGAGTGACCGCGCTCGGAGGTGTCGCGAATGAGCTTCTGGATCCACTCCAGGTTGACGATGGGCACCACCCCGATGAGAAAGTCCACGTGGCGGGCCACGTTGTGCTCGCCGGTGACCACGCCGCCGTGCAACCCCTCGTAGAACAGCAGATCCGTCTCCCCCGGCAGATCCTGCCAGGGAGTGAAGGTGCCCGGCATCTGGTTGAAGGGCACCGCCTCGTCGAAGCTGTGCAGGTAGCGCCGGTACTGGCCGTTGCCGTTCTGGCCGTACTCCTGGAAGAAAGACTCCAGCAGGCCGAAGTCGTTGGCCTCGGGCCCGAAGTAGCTGATGTGGCGACCCTGCTCGCGGGCCTTGCGGATCGCCACGTCCATTTCGGGCCGGGTGTAGCGGTGAAAACTGTCCCCCTCGACTACCGCCGCTTGATAACCGAGTTGATGAAACATCGATCGGAAGGCGTTGGTGGAGGTGGAGGTGCCGGCACCGGACGAACCGGTAACCGCAATGATGGGATGCTTTGCCGACATAGAATTCTCTCTTCCTTGGGAGTTCCGTTATAAGGGGATGTTCAAAGCGCGGTCAAGTGCGCCTTCGATGTCAGGCGGCGTTCTGCCGTGGCAAATGAGAGGGGAAGGCCTGCTCCTGCCTCGCGCCGGCATTGGCGTCAGCGGCTGTCGTAGCCGGCGACCCGTGCGGACCCTTGGCGGTGAATCATGGGCGAGAGCGAGCCGTGGGACACCCAGGCTGACCGGGTACTCCACGGCCACCGCGGCTGAAGGGTATTATTCCGGAAAATCCTCGGTGGTAGCGCGACTTAAGGACTCTTTGGACACTATATTGATACTCTCGTGCAGTTCGCTGTAGACGATCACCGCGCTGCCTTGGCGCAGTTGTTGTCTGACAGCCTCGACCTTGTCGGCCAGACTGACATCTTGTTCACCGTATTCGGTGCCTTCCTGCAGGACGAAGTGTTCGAGCAGATTGTTGAGGGTATCCGGATCAAGCTCTTGCCAGGGGATTATCATGGTTTCATCTTCGTTCATTGATATGCGCACATTGTCTGCGTCTGGCCGCCAAGCGCAAGGGGTTTGTCTGGGGGAGTGCGTGCATGTTGTCCGTTGAACAGCGCCGTCTCGCCAGCCATCTCGATCACCACCTGAACGATGCCCGTCGCCGGGCGCTGAGCGCCGGATTGCGCTGGTTCTGGGTCATCAACCTGTTGTCCCTCCTCTATCTGCTCGCCCGTTTCCACGTCTATAGCGACGCCCGGCTGGTGGCCCTCGACGCGCTGCCCTGGACCTATGAGTGGCAGCTCGGCCTGATGGCCGTCTCCTGTCTGCTGATGCCCCTGGGGTGGCGCTGGCTCTCGCGTCAGAGACCCTCCATCTGGCTGCCCTGGTTGTGGGCCGGCGCCCTGTTGTGGGGCTCTGCCTGGGCACTGATCAGTTACGCCATCGTCACAATCGAACTCAAGGTCGGTTTCAGTCTGGCGTTCAACATGGTCAGCCTGTTGCTGCTGACGGCGCTGATCGCCTTCTATTGCGAATGGCGGCTGTTCTACTGCCTGATAGGCCCGCCCATGATCTTCCTGTCACTCGAGGGGCACTGGGTGTTGGTCCCTTCGCTCAGTGTGCATTGGCTGGCGGTGGGTTGTCTGCTGATCGTGCTGGAGACAGGGCGACGGATGCTTAACGGCTGGTTCGAACTGGCGGTGTCACGTGAGCATGACAACCTGGTGCTGGCACGCAGGATGGATGCCATGGCCAACAGCGATCCCCTGACCGGGGTGGCAAACCGGCGCTATTTCTCGACCGTCAGCGAGCAGATCCTGAAAGAGGTACAGAGTCGGCAAGAAGCACTTGCCCTGATCCTGCTGGATGTGGACTTCTTCAAGCTGTTCAACGATCGCTATGGTCATCAGCAGGGGGATGAGTGCCTGATCGCGGTGGCCGATTGCTTGCGCCTCTCCCTGCGTCAGCCCACGGATGTGGTGGCCCGCTATGGTGGGGAGGAGTTCGTGATCCTGCTCCATGGTGCCGATGGCGCCTCAGCCGAGATGGTGGCGAGGCGAATCGCCAGCGAGCTGCTCGCCTGCGCCATTCCTCACGACGCCTCCAGCGTGTCTGACTGGGTGACCGTCAGTCAGGGGGCCGCGCTGTGGCGCGAGGGGGAGACGATCGCCGAGCTGCTGGCACGGGCGGATGAGGCGCTGTATCGAGCCAAGGACGAGGGACGCAACGGTTATCGACTCGCGCCCTGAGCCTGCTCTTTCAGCCACTGGCTGATCCGCTCCTCCAGCCAGAAGCGGGGGCGCCAGGGGGTGCCGTGCAGGAAGCCCACATGGCCGCCACGGCGGCTCAGCTCGTAGCGCACCAGGGGGGAGAGCTGTTCCGGCGTCGGGATCACCGCCTGGGTCATGAAGGGATCGTCGGCCGCGTGGATCACCAGGGTCGGGATGGGGATCCGGGCCAAGAGATCGAGGCCGGAACAGCTCTGATAGTAGTGATTGGCGCTGTCGAACCCGTGCAGCGGCGCCGTGACCTGCTCGTCGAAGTCGCGCAGGGTGGCGATGTGCTCGACCTGCTCCGGTTGCCAGCGAGACCGGGCCGCCGGCTGATGGCGGATCTTGCTCTGCAGATTGGCGCGCATGGTGCGCAGCAGATAGCGCTGATAGACCCGTGAAAATCCCCGATTGACCCTATCGGCGCAGCTCGCCAGTTGCAGTGGCGCCGAGATCACCACGGCGGCGGTCAGCTCAGGCGGGCAGCCGCGAGCCAGCAGATTCACCAGCATGTTGCCGCCGAGGGAATAGCCGATGGCGACCATGGGCTTGCCGGGGAAACGGCGGCCGAGTTCGGCGATCAGGGCCTGCGCGTCCTCGATGGCGCCGGAGTGGTAGGCCCGCAGCAGCCGGTTCGGCTCGCCGCTGCAGCCGCGAAAATGCATCAGTACCGCCTCATCTCCCTGCCGCTGCAGGTGGGCAAACAGGCCTTTGGCATAGTGGGAGTGGATGCTCCCCTCCAGACCGTGAAACAGCACCAGCAGCGGCTTTTCATTCTGACTGATCGGACCGCTCCAGGCGAGATCGACGAAATCCCCGTCCGCCAGTTCAAACCGCTCCGGGGTGAAGCGGGCCGGCGTGCGGCGCAGCCACTTGGGCAAGATGGTTTGCAGGTGGGGATTGCGGGCCCACCAGGGGGCGTGAAAGTGGCTCTCTGTCAACATGAAGCGGCTCGGGGTTGCGGGGCGGTCAAGGGGGCGGCGAGGCTGGCTCGCCGCATGGATCAGGCGGGCAGGCGGTCGTGGTGTTCGGCCCCGCGCAGCATGGCCTGGATCAGTTCGTTGGCCTCGAACTTGGTCAGCGCCTCGTGGGCACCGACCTGATGGGCGCGCTCCACGCTGATCTCGCTGGAGAGCGAGGTGTGCAAGATGATGTAGGCCTCCGCCAGCCTGGGATCGCTCTGCACCTCGAAGGCCAGCTCGTAGCCGTCCAGTCCCGGCATCTCGATGTCGCTCACCAGGATGTCGATGCGGCTGCCCTGACCGACCTTCCCCTGCATCAGGCTGAGGGCATCGCGCCCGTTGGTGCACACCTCGTACGGAATGTTGATGTAGTCCAGCGCCGCCATCAGCTGGCGGCGGGCGACCGAGGAGTCGTCCACCAGCAGGATCCGCATAGGTTTAAGCCGTTCACGCTGCACATCGGTCAGCACCGGGTAGAGGTGACTGGGATCGTCCGGATAGACCCGGGACAGGATCAGCTCCACATCCAGCAGCTGGATCAACTGCTCGCCCACCTTGGTCACCCCGGTCACGAACACGTTTTGGCCGAGGGAGGGCGGGGGCGGCTCGATGTCACGCCAGTTGCACTCGGTGATCTTGTCGATGCCGCGCACCAGGAAGCCCACCAGGGTTCGGCGGCAGTCGGTGATGATGATGAAGCACCGGGCCATCTCTTCCCGGGTGATGCGTCTGTACCCCACCGCCATGGCCATGTCGATCACCGGAATGGTGGTGCCGCGCATGTTGGCGGCACCGAGCACGGTCGGGTGTGAATGGGGCAGGGCGGTGAGCTGGGTGTAGGGGACTATCTCCTTCACCTTGAGGGTACCGATGGCGAAGGATTGCCTAGCGGAGAGGTGAAACAGCAACATGCCCTGGGATTGGTTGGCCTTGCTCGTCATGGCGGATGTCCTGTTGATCTAAACGGTGGCGGTCAGTTCGGTGTTCAGCATAGAAGATGATGATAGCGATGATCCGTCTGCTGTTAACGACCGTGGGCCGCAAAACTGGATCCCTTTCACCATTAATTCTTTCCTCAACAGGTTCAGGCCGAGGGGGACTGCAACAGAGAATCGAGGGTCGAGCCGAGCCAGTGCAGGCAAGCCTCAGCCAGTGCAGTTTCATCTCTGAACCCGAGTTTTGCCATCACCTGCGCCGGCTTGCTGCCGCTTTTGAGCAGGCGCACCGCCTGCAGCAGTTGCCATTGGGCCGCGAGGGCCTCGGGATCCAGTCCGGCGGCCACGAGCCTTTGCCCGGCGGCGAGGTCACCTCCCTGCAGCGCACGCCAGGCGCTTTGCAACGACAGGTCCGCCTGTGGCTTGATGGTGCAGCCTTGCAACTCGTCCTGGATTACCTGCAGGCGGTGGCCATAGGCCCCTTGCCAGTCATGTTCCCTGTTCCAGCTGGCCAGGCTGTCCAGCAAGGCCGGCAACAAGGGGGTCGGTTGCACCCAGCCCGCCTGCGCGGGTTGCGCCACGCGCACCGAGCAGATCAGCCGATCATAATGGCAGCCAGCCAGAGGGGTGAAGGCGGCGAGGGCATCGGCGCAGAGCCAG
This sequence comes from Aeromonas sp. TECH754, assembly GCF_056279295.1. NCBI lineage: Bacteria > Pseudomonadati > Pseudomonadota > Gammaproteobacteria > Aeromonadales > Aeromonadaceae > Aeromonas > Aeromonas sp. TECH754. The sequence goes on from NZ_JBWBRA010000001.1 coordinate 132,440, forward strand.
AAGTGGCTGCCCGCCGTCAGCAGCAGTTCATGGGCGCCGAGTCTGAGCAGTGCCGCTCCCTGGGTGACGCGCAGCAGTTGCCCCATGGGGACACGCTTGCGGGCACCGACCTGCAGATGAGGAGTGGAAAAATGCTGATATTCGATGGCGTGATGCATGGTGAAACCCTGATATGATGCTGCCTGGAGGTAACAAAAATGGAAACCAGACGTAAAAAACGCTTCATTGCCGGTGCGGTTTGCCCGGCGTGCGGCAAGATGGACACCATGATGCTGTATATGGAGCATGGAGTCGAGAAGGTGACCTGTGTCGACTGCGGGGATACCCAGGTGCAGACCCAGGCCGAGGTGGACAAGGCGACCCGCGAGGCCGAACAGGTCATCGGGGTGTTCAGGCCGGAATAGGGGCAACCTCAGAGGTTCAAAAGAAAGCCAGCCTGGCGCCGGACTGATGAGTTTTTCAGCATATGGGAGGGGGCCCTGCCATATGCTTGGCCACCTTTTTAAGGTATTCTGGGCCCGTTTTTTTCTATCCGCAGGATCCCTGACATGAAAGTAGCTCCCCTGAGCGTGGTTACGCTGGAATACACGGTCACCGACGAACACGGTGAAGTCATCGACACCACTGTCGGTAAAGAGCCTCTGGTGTATCTGCACGGTACCCGTTATCTGGTCGCCGGCCTCGAAGCCGAGCTGGAAGGTCGCAGCGTGGGCGAGGCGTTCGACGTCACCCTGACGCCAGGCCAGGCTTATGGCGAGTACGACGAGACTCTGGTGCAGGAAGTGCCTGGTGAGCTGTTCGATGGCATGGAAGTGTCCGAAGGCGATACTTTCGTTGCCGAGACCGACGATGGCCACCGTCCGGTGACCGTGGTTGAAGTGTCCGAAGAGTTCATCAAGGTGGATGGCAACCATCCGCTGGCCGGTGTGACCCTGGGCTTCAAGGTCGAGATCAAGGACGTACGCGCCGCCACTGCCGAAGAGCTGGCCCATGGCCACGTCCACGGTGCCGGTGGTTGCGGTCACGATCATGGCCACGACCATGATCACGACCACGGCCATGAGCACGGCGGTTGCTGCGGTGGCGGCGGTCACGCTCACGACCACGGCCATGACCACGGTGATGACCATGGCCACGGCGGTTGCTGTGGCGGTGGCGGTTGCGGTGGCAAGGGTCACCAGCACTGATCTGCCCCAAGGCTTGATAAAAAAACCCGCGTCTGACGCGGGTTTTTTTATGGTTCAGTGCGGCTGCGCTCAGTAGTGCGGTGGCGGCGTCTCTTCGGCCATGCTGGCGATGTGACTCGGTTGCACGCCCTGCAGCTTGTCGACCAGCAGCTGGATCTGATGTTTGAGCCGATCGAGCTCACGGCCCTGGGTGGTCACCTCCTCGTTGAGCTGCTCCACCGTGTATTCCGCATAGGCGAGACGACTTTCCAGGGTCTCGAGGCGATCGTTAAGTTGCTGACTCATGGGCCTTTTGGTCCTTTACTTGATAGTCCAGATTTCGGCCAGGCCACTGGAACTGGCACTGACGAGGTGACTATTGTCGCGCAAAGCCACGCCGTAGACCACAGCGCTCGGCGGTTTCACCTTGGGATGGGGGGAGACGCGCCAGCGCTGCAGCAGGCTGCCATCGCTCACCCGCCACAGGGAGAGCTGACGGGAAGGGGCGCCGGTGATGAGCCAATTGCCGTCATTGGCGAAGCGGGCGCTGGTATAGATCTCGAAGCGGTGGTCAAACTGCAACCTGCTCAGCTCCTTGCCGGTCTTGAGATCCCAGACGCTGGCCTGGCGGCTGTCGGCGGTGAAGGCGAAGCGTCCCATCGGGTCGAGCCTGGCCAGCACTACCCTGCCGCCGTGGTTGAAGCGCCACACCGCCTGGCCGTTACGGGTGTCCCACAGGTAGGCGCTGTAATCGTTGCCCCCGGTGAGGGCGTAGCGGCCATTGGCGGAGAGATCCACGGTGTTGACCTGCTCGGTGTGGCCGAGAAACTGGATGCGGCGCCCGCTTCGGGTATCCACCAGTTCCGCCTTGCCATCTTCGCGGCCGATCAGCACCTGGCGACCATCGGCTGATAATGCTGCGTCCCTCAGGCTGGATTCAGGAAGTGAATAGTAGCCTTGGGACTGGCCATCTTGCAGGCGCCAGATGGCAAAGTTGTGCGAAGTGGCGGTGATGGCGTGGCTGTCGTCCGGGGAAAAACGGGTGAGGGTGACGAAGTCGTTGTTGTCATCGGATTGACGCCAGTGCCAGCGTTCTTTGCCCTGTGCCAGATCCCACACCACTGTGCCCTGGCTCAGGCTGGAGACGATGGCCTGCTTGCCGTCACGGCTCAGATCTGCGCTCAGCAAGCCTCGTTCGGCGAGGGGGATCTGCTGGTTCGGCAACGAGCTCTGTTCGCAGCCTGCCAGCGTCAGGCAGATAGCAATGAGATAAATGGCACTTTTGATCATTTTTCCTGTCTCATGCTTTCGTTACCTGCGATCAGGGCGTTAGTATAAGGCGCTTATCACGATAAACCTCTCATTTCACGAAGGAACCGAGAGCGGTATTTAGAGTTTTGGAGAAACTGATGAACAATTTTCTGAAGGTGTCCCTGCTGGCTGCGGCCGTTGCCGTCGGTCTGACTGGTTGCCAAAAAGATGAGAAGCCTGCTGCCAATACCGCAGAGGTCAAGGCAGAAGCCAGCAAGCCGGCAGAGGCCCCCAAGGCTGAAGCCAAGAGCTTTGAAGAGCAGTCTGGCTACGCTATCGGCCTCTCCATGGGTCGTTATATCGCCAACACCCTGGAACGTCAGCAGGAGTTGGGTATCAAGCTGGATAACACCGTCATCCTCAAAGGGGTGACCGACGGTCTGGGCAAAGAAGCCAGCATGACCGATGAGGAAATCCAGAAGGTTCTGCAACAGTACGATGCCAAGATCAACGAGTTGACCAAGGCCAAGGCTGACAAAGATGCCGTGGACAACCTGAAGAAGGGTGAAGAGTACCTGGCCGCCAACGCCAAGAAAGAGGGCGTGAAGAGCACCGAATCGGGCCTGCAATACCAGGTCGAGAAGCTCGGTGAGGGCGCCAAGCCCAAGGCCACCGATATCGTCAAGGTTCACTACACCGGTACCCTGACCGATGGCACCAAGTTCGACAGCTCTGTCGATCGTGGCGAGCCGGCGACCTTCCCGCTCAACCAGGTGATCCCGGGCTGGACCGAAGGCGTGCAACTGATGCCGGTTGGTTCCAAGTTCAAGTTCTTCCTGCCGTCCAAGCTGGCCTATGGCGAGCACGGTGCAGGCTCCATCCCGGCCAATGCCGTGCTGGTGTTCGACGTCGAGCTGCTGGCTATCGAGAAGCCGGCTGCCGAGGCCGAAGGCACCAAGAAAGGCGCTGAAGACGCCAAGAAATAAGCAGGAAACTGCTCAAAAACGGCTCCCTTGGGAGCCGTTTTTACTTGGCTCGGCCGATGGCCGGTGCAATAAAAGAGGGGCGTCACGGCTTGAGTGTGTGACGGCTAACCCCCAGAATAGACAACAAAATCAATCGCAAGGATGGATCCCGTGGCTGAAAGCAAACCTCGCGTCCTGTTGGTGGAAGACACCCGCAGTCTGGCGGTCGTCTATGAGCAGTACCTGACCCAGGATGGCTATGAGGTGTTGCTGGCCGACTGTGGCCAGCAGGCGCTGGCGCAACTGCTGGCGAGCCCGCCGCCGGTGGTGTTGCTGGATCTCGAGCTGCCCGACATGTCTGGCATGGACATCCTGCAGCAGATCACCGAGCAACAACTGCCCTGTTCCGTGGTGGTGATCACCGCCCACGGCTCGGTCGATGTGGCGGTGGAGGCGATGCGCCACGGTGCCTTCGACTTCCTGACCAAACCGTTCGATGGCAAGCGGCTGTGCGCCACCGCGCGCAATGCCCTGACCCACCAGCAACTGAGCTCGCTGGTGGCCCAGTATCGGGAGAACTTCGAGCGCAGCTCCTTCGCCGGCTTCATCGGTGCCTCCATGCCGATGCAGGCGGTGTATCGCATCATAGAGAGCGCGGCGCCGAGCAAGGCGACGGTGTTCATCACCGGCGAGAGCGGTACCGGCAAGGAGGTATGTGCCGAGGCCATTCATCAGTGCAGTCCGCGCCGGGAGCAGCCCTTCATCGCGCTCAACTGCGCCGCCATTCCCCATGACCTGATGGAGAGCGAGATCTTCGGTCACGTGAAGGGCTCCTTCACCGGTGCCCAGGGGGATCGCAAGGGGGCGGCCAGCCTGGCGGATGGCGGTACCCTATTCCTCGACGAGATCTGCGAGATGGATCTCGATCTGCAGAGCAAGCTGCTGCGCTTCATCCAGACCGGCACCCTGCAGCGGGTCGGCAGCGGCAAGCTGGAGACGGTGGACGTGCGCTTCGTCTGCGCCACCAACCGGGATCCCCTGGTGGAGGTGAAGGCGGGACGTTTTCGGGAGGATCTCTACTATCGTCTGCACGTGATCCCGCTCGGCCTGCCGCCCCTGCGTGAGCGCGGCGAAGACATACTGCTGCTGGCGCGGGATCTCTTGCTGCGATATGCCAAGGAGGAGAACAAGCGTTTCAGGGATTTCGATGCCGAGACGGCGCGGGTGCTGCTCGATTACCCCTGGCCCGGCAACGTGCGCGAGCTGCAGAACGTGGTGCGCAATATCGTGGTGCTCAACGACAGGGAGCTGGTGAGCCCGGATATACTGCCGCCCCCCCTCAACGGTGCCCGCGCCGGTGTCGTGCCGGTGTCGGCCTTGGCTGAGCCGGATGTGGTGTCCTCCCCGGCGCGGCCGAGTGCCCCGATCCGCCCGCTCTGGCTGGTGGAGAAGGAGACCATAGAGCAGGCCATCGCCAGCTGTGATGGCAATATTCCCAAGGCCGCGGCGCTGCTGGAAATCAGCCCCTCCACTATTTACCGCAAGAAGCAGGGCTGGGAAGAGGCGAGCCAGCGTTGAATGAGGGCTGAACATCAGCCCTCCCATCTTCTGTCCATCTACCGCAAGCAGCAGGGCAGGAAAGAGGCGAGCCAGCGTTGAATGAGGGCTGAACATCAGCCCTTCCTCCTATCTTCTGTCTATCTACCGCAAGCAGCAGGGCAGGAAAGAGGCGAGCCAGCGTTGAAAGAGGGCTGAACATCAGCCCTCTCATCTCCTATTTCATTATCACAGGGCGAGAGGCCGGTGCTCTCCTGGCCTAATAGACCATGGCCAGACTCATCAGCATCAGGCCGAGGGCGGCGAAGGCGCCCTCCTTGATGGCGAGCCGCGGTACCAGCGCCTTGGGCAGTGCGGGGAACAGGCTAAGCGCAAAGCCAAGCCCCGGCATCAGCCAATGAAAGCCCGGACTGCGCTGGGCAGGGTCGGCGGCGCCGTTGATGACGATGAGCAGGATGAACAGGGTGAAGGCGGGCAGGATAAACCAGCGGGCGCTGCCGGAGGCGACGGCCCGCAGCGGCGAGATGCGATATAGCACCAGGGTCACGATGAACAGCACCAGGGGGGCCAACAGATAGAGCGGGGCCGGATTCATGACGGAAGTTCTCCAGATGATGGCAGGTTGAAGGAGGCCGGGTTCGTCGGCATCCTGCGGGCGACGGCGGCAAGGCTGGCTGCCGACTGACACCCGACGATGGGGGGCGAATTTAATCAGCCAGGGGAGGAGATGACCAGCATCTCGGCCCCGGCCTGTGAAGCCGATCCCAGGGCAAAGGTTTGCCCCAGCCTGGCTTAACGCAGCCAGAACCAGGCAGCGGCGAAAGACAACCAGCTCAATACCAGCAGCACCCAGGGCAAGGGATGCTGGCGGGAGACCTCGATGACCTCGAGCTCGTTCTCTTCTTCCTGTTCACCTTGCGGCAGAGACTTCGCCTTGGCTTGCAGTTTCTTCTGGCGATTGGCCTCCCGTGCCCGCGCCTTCATCTGCTTCTTGTATTCATCTATGCCTTTCTGGATCCCTTGCGCGATCAGCTGGGTCTGCTCCTTGGTCTGGCCCGGTTTCTGGTTGGCGCGGGCGATCTTCATCGCCTCTTGCTGGGTCTCGGGGGAAATCTTGTCGTACTTTGCCATTCGAGGCGCTCCTTGGCGTCGGTTGGCGGGAATTATGCCATAACTGCTGCCCGCAGACTGCCATTTGGGCCGACGAAATAACCCGGTGCTCCGCCGAAAAAGGGTCTGGATATCAGAACGCCAAATCAGGTTGCGCGGGTGATCACATTTAGCGGAATTTGTGAGTCGTCGATGAAAAATCGTCACATGTTGTTTGTTATATTACCGCCCGACCCGAGGCTGGGTCGTCCAATAACAAAATAACAAGGTGATATGGAAATGAATTATAAATTTATCAAAGGAAGTGTCGCACTGGCTGTACTCGCCGCGCTGAGTGGTTGTAATTCCTCCAAGAATGAAAGTGTCGCCCCCTGTACCGAGAATGTCTGCAAACTGACCGTCCTGCACACCAACGATACCCATGGCCGTTTCTGGCACAACGACAAGGGTGAATACGGTATGGCGGCCCAGAAGACCCTGGTCGAGCGGCTGCGTGCCGAGGCCAAGGCGGCAGGCAGCGAGGTGCTGGTGCTCTCCGGTGGTGACGTGAACACCGGGGTGCCCGAGTCGGATCTGCAGGATGCCGAGCCGGACTTCATGGCCATGAACAGCATTCGTTACGATGCCATGGCCGTGGGCAACCACGAATTTGACAACCCTTTGACTATCCTGGAAAAACAGCGTGAGTGGGCCAAGTTCCCCATGATCTCTGCCAACATCTACGACAAGGCCAGCGGCAAGCGCTACTTCGACCCCTACAAGGTGTTCAAGCTGGAGAGCGGCCTCAAGGTCGCCGTGCTGGGCCTGACCACCGAAGACACCGCCCAGCTGGTGGATCCCAACAACGTCCAGACCCTGGAGTTCCGCGATCCGACCACGGAGGCGGCCAAGCTGGGCCAGCAGATCCGCAGCGACAAAGAGGCGAATCTGGTCTTCGCCATCACCCACATGGGCCACTACGAGAATGGTCAGCACGGCAGCAATGCCCCTGGTGATGTCGAGATGGCGCGCGCGCTGCCGGCCGGCACCCTGGACGCCATCATTGGTGGCCACTCCCAGAATCCGGTCTGCATGGAGCCGGGTACCCCCGACAAGTACGCCAACTTCCAGCCGGGGGACGACTGCCAGCCGGATCAGCAGAATGGCACCTGGATCATGCAGGCCCACGAGTGGGGCAAGTATGTGGGCCGTGCCCAGTTTGACTACCAGAATGGCAAGTTGACCCTGACGAGCTACGACCTGATCCCGGTCAACCTGAAAGACAGCAAGGGTGCCTTCATTCAGGAAGAGATCACCAAGGATCCCGAGCTGTACAACACATTGCTCTCTTACCAAGAGAAAGGGCAGCAGGAACTCGGCGTGGTGATCGGCTCCACCGACGGCAAGCTGGAAGGGGACAGGGCCGTGGTGCGCAGCCAGCAGACCAACCTGGGCCGTCTCATCACCACCGCCACGGCGCAGAAGCTGAACGCCGACTTTGCCATCGTCAACTCCGGCGGGGTGCGTGACTCCATCGTTGCCGGCGACATCAGCTACCGCAGCGTGCTGCTGGTGCACCCCTTCGGCAATACGGTGAACAAGGCCGAGATGAAGGGCAGCGAGCTGGCGACCTACCTGGGTCAGGTAGCGACCAAGACCCGTACCACGGGTGGCTATGCCCAGTTCGGTGGCATCAACATGGCGGTGGATTGCCAGGCCAAGAGCGTGACCATCACCAGCATTGGTGGCAAGACGTTCGATCCGGCGGCGACCTACAGCTTCGCCATCCCGAGCTTCAGCGCGGCGGGTGGCGACGGTTATCCGAAGATCAACACCATCAATGCCGGTCTGGTCGATGCCGCCGTATTGAAGGAGTTCATCGAGCTGAAGAAGACCATCCAGGTGGCCGATTATCAGCCCAATGGTGAAGTCAGTTATTTGAATTCCCCCTCGACTGCGGGCTGCCAATAATATTCAGGCACCCTCGTACTAATTAAAAAAGGCAGCCATGGCTGCCTTTTTTATTCGAGTATTATTCATGGCACCTCATTACATTGACGATGTTGTTATTAATGATTGGCGCATTGTGCGCGGTCACCAGGGCCAAGTGAAATGGCCCAGCAGCCAGGCTGCAAATAAAAAGGCGACCCTGAGGTCGCCTTTTTGGTATTTACCGGAGGGAGGCTATTACAGCTGCTCGATACCGGCGATGTGCCAGGGCGCATTGTCCTTGGCCAGGTTGCGCTCGAGGTGCCACACCTCTTTGATGTCCTCCTCGACCTGCTCCTGACGGTCCATGTAGCGACCGCTGAAGCGCACGCTGACCTGGGCCCAGTCGCTGCCGTAGTCGGCGCGGACCAGCTGGGTGTCCACATACATCACTTCGGTATGCTGCTCGCCGGTCAGCTCGGCGCGCTCGGTCTTGAGCTGTTCGAACAGCTCAGGGCTCACGTACTCGCGTACCTTTTCCAGATCGTTCTTGTTCCAGGCCTCTTGCAGGGTGCGATAGTGATCGCGGGCACCGGACAGGAAACCATTCATGTCAAAGCCCGGGGGCAGACGGAAGGGCACGTCACTGTCGGCAAAACCGGTGGCCTGGGGGGCGCTGTGGCTCTGCTCGAACTGCTGCGGCGCGGCCGATGGCGGCTGATAACCCGCATAGGCAGCCTGTGGCTGGGCTGTCGCCGCCTTGTTCTTGCGCATGGCACGGAACAGGAAGACGGCACCCAGGGCCAACATGGCGATCAGCAGCATGTCCATGCCCTGCAGACCTTCGAAGGCGCCGCTACCCAGCAGGTAGGCGAACAGGCCGCCGGCCAGCAGGCCGCCGAGCAGGCCGCCCATCATGCCGCTCTTCTTGGGAGCTGCGGCCAGGGTCGGGTTCTTGCCATTCACTGGTGCTGCGGCCGGAGCCGGTTGGGCCGGCGCCGTCTTGTAGCTCTTGCCAAAGGATTTGCCGCCACCAAACTTCTTGGCTTCGGCGATGGGTGCCCCGAGGCCAATGGCCAGGATCACGGCAAACAGGGTCAGCATCTTTTTCATTTTGACTCTTTTCACTCTCATGTGGATGGGGGCATGCTCTGCTTGTACGAGGCGCATGGCAGGCTGCCAGTCCCTTTTTGTGGTGCAGCTTGCGACTATGATTAACATGTTTGGCATGAATTATTCATGAACAGATTGTGCCCCATCCAGGGGCTTTGCAGGAGAAGCGCTATGAAAAACAGACGACCGAGTCGGACGGTGCGCAGACAACGTAACAAGGCGCGAGCCAAGGCACAGGATCCGGTGCTGGTGTGGCCCTTCCTCGTGTTGTGAGGCCGCCCCATAGTCCCGAAGCACGATGAGCGCAGGCTTCGCCAGCAACCACCAAGTGGAGGGTGACGTGAATGGCGAGCATTAGCGCTCGCGGTGGCGGGGTTTCTTTTGTAAAATTCCCGTCCCCTTCCCGCTGCGGTTTTTATGTGTATGGCAGAGCAAGTGACGGCGAAAAAAGACGCCAAGACACAACAGCTGAAAGTTCCCCCCCACTCCTTTGAGGCCGAGCAGTCCGTTCTGGGCGGCCTGATGCTGGATAACGAGGCCTGGGACAGGGTCGCCGAGCGGGTGATCGACAAGGATTTCTACAGCCGTCCCCACCGCCTCATCTTCCAGGCCATGACCCGCCTCTCCAACGCGGGCAACCCCATCGATCTCATCACCTTGCAAGAGGAGCTGGAACGCTCCGAGCAGCTGGAAGAGTCCGGTGGTTTTGCCTATCTGGTGGAGATCGCCAAGAACACCCCGAGCGCCGCCAACATCAACGCCTACGCCGAAATCGTGCGTGAGCGGGCCGTGGTGCGGGAGATGATCTCGGTCGCCAACGAGATAGTCGAGGCGGGTTACGAGCCTCAGGGTCGTACCTCCGGCGATCTGCTGGACTTGGCCGAGAGCAAGGTGTTCCAGATCGCCGAGCAGCGCACCAGCGCCAACGAGGGCCCACAGCCCCTGAAGCTCATCCTGGAACAGACGGTCGACAAGATTGAAGAGCTGTTCAAGACCCCCCACAACGGGGTGACCGGGGTCTCCAGCGGTTACGGGGATCTCGACAAGATGACCGCCGGTCTGCAGCGCTCGGATCTCATCATAGTCGCGGCCCGTCCCTCCATGGGCAAGACGACGTTTGCCATGAACCTGTGCGAACACGCGGCCCTCACCGCCGATAAGCCGGTGCTGATCTTCTCCCTCGAGATGCCCTCCGAGCAGATCATCATGCGTATGCTCGCCTCCGTCGGGCGCATCGATCAGACCAAGGTGCGGACCGGCCAGCTCGACGACGAGGATTGGGCGCGGCTCTCTTCCACCATGGGGCTCTTGCTCGAGAAGGGCAAGATGTACATAGACGACGCCTCCGGCCTGACTCCGACCGATGTGCGCTCCCGTGCGCGGCGGATCGCCCGCGAGCACGGTGGGCTCTCCATGATCATGATCGACTACCTGCAGCTGATGCGGGTGCCGGCCCTGTCCGACAACCGAACCCTGGAAATCGGTGAAATCTCCCGCTCCCTCAAGGCGCTGGCGAAAGAGCTGCAATGCCCGGTGGTGGCGCTCTCCCAGCTGAACCGAAGCCTGGAGCAGCGCGCCGACAAGCGCCCGGTCAACTCGGATCTGCGGGAATCCGGCTCCATCGAGCAGGATGCGGATTTGATCATGTTCATCTACCGCGATGAGGTCTATCACGACGACAGCCCCGACAAGGGGATCGCCGAGATCATCATCGGCAAGCAGCGTAACGGTCCCATCGGTCGGGTGCGCCTCACCTTCCAGGGCCAGTTCTCCCGGTTCGACAACTACGCCGGCCCGGCCTTTGATGACGATTACTAAGCGGGAGTTAACAGCTCCCGGATGACAAGACACAGTTTTCCCGGTTCGACAATTCTGCCGGTCCGGCCTTAGACGATGACAATTAAGGGCTGACACCCTCCGGTGCCTGGCGCATGCAAGCGCCATCATGCCCTCGTAAGGGAAAACAGATGAAAGCGGCTATTGCCCAAATCGATACAGCGGCCCTGCGCCACAACCTCGCCGTGGTCAAACGCCACGCCCCTTCTTGCAAGATCATCGCCGTGGTCAAGGCCAACGCCTATGGCCATGGTCTGCTGCCGGTCGCCCGCACCCTGGTGGATGCGGACGCCTACGCGGTGGCCCGCATCGAGGAGGCGCTGATGCTGCGCTCCTGCGCCGTGGTCAAACCCATAGTGCTGCTGGAAGGCTTCTTCTCGAGCGCGGATCTGCCGGTGCTGGCGGCCAACAACCTGCAGACTGCGGTACACACCTGGGAGCAGCTGGAAGCCCTGGAGCAGGCCGAGCTGCCGGCCCCCGTGGTGGCCTGGCTCAAGCTCGATACCGGTATGCACCGGCTCGGGGTGCGGGCCGACGAGATGCCCGCCTTTATCGAACGCCTCGCCAAATGCAAGAACGTGGTGCAGCCGTTCAACATCATGACCCACTTCAGCCGCTCCGATGAGCTGGAACAGGCCACTACCCGCGAACAGATCGACCTGTTCAGCAAGTTGACTGCCCCTCTGGCGGGCGAGCGTGCCATGGCAAACTCGGCGGGTATCCTGGCCTGGCCGGACTCCCACTGCGACTGGGTGCGCCCCGGCGTCATCCTGTACGGTGTGTCGCCCTTCCCTAACACGGTGGCGGCGGATTACGACCTCAAGCCGGTGATGACCCTCAAGACCCAGCTGATCGCGGTGCGGGATCACAAGGCGGGCGAGCCGGTGGGCTATGGGGCGAACTGGGTATCGGAGCGCGATACCCGTCTCGGGGTCATCGCCATCGGCTACGGTGACGGTTACCCGCGCATGGCGCCCAACGGTACATCCGTGCTGGTCAACGGCCGCATAGTGCCCTTGGTGGGTCGGGTCTCCATGGACATGACCACGGTGGATCTCGGCCCCGGCGCCACCGACAAGGCCGGCGACGAGGCCGTGCTCTGGGGCGAAGGCCTGCCGGTGGAGCGGGTGGCCGAGGAGATTGGCACCATTCCCTATGAGCTGATCACCAAGCTCACCTCCAGAGTCTTTATGGAGTACCTGTAGGGTCGATTAGCGAAGCGTAATCGGCCGCTGTCATAACCCAATATGTTCCCCTGCTGAATGCACCAACAAAAAGGCCGCCCTTATCGGGGCGGCCTTTTTTATGCGCTGGTGAGCGCGATGCGGGCATAAAAAGCCCCGCATCGGCGGGGCTTGAGTCTCTGTGATTATGTGGCGCTTAGCCGATCGTCATCAGGCTGGCGTTGCCACCGGCGGCAGCTGTGTTGACCGAGAGGGCGTGTTCGATCAGCAGGCGCTCCAGCGGGATGTCGGTCTCGCCGCGGTGCAGGCCGTGCACGCCGACGATGGCGCCAGGGCGTGCTGCAGCGAGCTTGCTCACCTCGATCAGCTGATCCGAGTCACCGTGGTGCAGCAGGGCATCGAAGCCGATGTCGCCGTTGGCCCAGTCCGCCACCAGCTGGATACGGCCGCGCACCTCGGCCGGCAGGCCGGACTGCAGGGTACGGTTCTGGGCGTTGTCCTGCCACAGCACCTCGGTTCCGACCGCCAGACAGGCTGCCAGCTGGGCCAGCAGATCCGCTTTATCTTCGGCCAGACAGAGCACCCGCTCCCTGGGCAGCAGGCTGTAGGTGTTGCGCTCACCGGTAGGGCCGACCAGCACCTGGGTCAGGCCGCTCTGGGCCAGCTCGCCATACTGGTCGCACAGGGTGACCAGCGCTTTCTCCTGCTTGGCTGCCCAGTTGCGCAGGGCTTGCAGGGCCGGCTTGGTCGCCTCGGTGCGCTGGGTTGCACCGGATTCCTGACGCAGCTGGCTGGCCAGCGCATCCTGCGGGCGGGTCGCCAGCAGGCGGTACATGTAGAGCGGGCCGCCCGCCTTGGGGCCGGTGCCGGAGAGGCCTTCGCCACCGAAGGGTTGCACCCCGACCACGGCACCGACGATGTTGCGGTTCACGTAGAGGTTGCCGACCTTGGCGGTGTTCACCACCTGGGCGATGGTCTCGTCGATCCGGGTGTGGACCCCGAGCGTCAGGCCGTAGCCGCTGTCGTTGATCTGGGTTAGCAGCTCGCCGAGCTTGGCGCGCGGGTAGCGCACCAGGTGCAGCACGGGGCCAAACACCTCGCGGCCGAGCTCATCCAGGCTGTCTAGCTCGATGAGCGTCGGCAGCACGAAGGTGCCGCGGCTGTAATCGGCGCCTTGGGCACGGGCTATCTGATGCACCTTGCGGCCCTTGTCGCTCATGGCCTTGATGTGCTGCTCGATGTTGGCCTTGGCCTCGGCATCGATCACCGGACCTATGTCGGTGGAGAGGTGCTCGGGGTTGCCGACCTTGTACTCGGCCATGGCGCCCTTGAGCATGCGGATCACCCGATCCGCCACGTCTTCCTGCACGCACAGCACCCGCAGGGCGGAGCAGCGCTGGCCGGCACTGTCGAACGCGGAGGAGATGACGTCCATCACCACCTGCTCGGTCAGGGCGGAGGAGTCGACGATCATGGCGTTCTGGCCACCGGTCTCGGCGATGAGGGGGATGGTGCGACCCTGGGCGTCGAGGCGACCGGCCAGGTTGCGGGAGATGATGCCCGCCACCTCGGTGGAGCCGGTGAACATGACGCCGCGTACCCGCTCATCCGCGATAAGCGCCGCACCCACGGTTTCACCGCGGCCCGGCAGCAGTTGTACAGCGCCGGCCGGGACACCGGCTTCCAGCAGGATGCGCACCGCTTGCGCTGCGATGAGCGGGGTCTGTTCGGCAGGCTTGGCCAGCACAGTGTTGCCGGCGGCGAGCGCGGCGCAGACTTGGCCGCTGAAGATGGCCAGCGGGAAGTTCCAGGGGCTGATGCAGACCACGGGGCCCAGCGGCCTGTGGCTGTCGTTCGCGAAGTGGTTGCGGGCCTGGGCGGCGTAGTAGCGCAGGAAGTCCACCGCCTCGCGCACCTCGGCGATGGCGTTGCTAAAGGTCTTGCCGGATTCACGCACCAGCAGGCCCATCAGGGGTTGCAGCTCGGATTCCATCAGATTGGCAGCGCGCTCCAGCACGGCGGCACGCTCGGCCGGCGGAGTCGATTGCCAGATCTGGCCGCTGGCCAGGGCGCAGGCGAGGGCCTGATCGACAAGCTCAGGGCTGGCTTCGCTCACCTGACCGACGATGTCGCGGTGATCTGCCGGGTTGACCACATTCTGGAACTCGGTCGGTGCTGGCATATCAGCGCCCAACATGGGCAGCGCCTGATAGCGGGTATTGGTGCTGCCAAGCAGGGCGGCGGACAGAGACCCCAAGCGATGTTCGTTGGCGAGATCCAGCCCTTCGGAGTTCGGGCGCGCGTCGCCGTACAGATCGCGCGGCAGGGGAATACGCGGGTGCGGCAGGCCCAGGGTGCCTTCGCGGGCGGCCATCTGCTCGATCTGCTGCACCGGATCCTGCACCAGATCCGAGAGGGAGATGTTGTTGTCCGCGATGCGGTTGACGAAGGAGGTGTTGGCCCCGTTCTCCAGCAGGCGGCGCACCAGATAGGCGAGCAGGGTCTCGTGGCTGCCGACCGGCGCATAGATGCGGCAGGGGCGGCCCAGCTTGCCGTCGGCGACCTTGCCAACCACCTGTTCGTACAGCGGTTCACCCATGCCGTGCAGGCACTGGAACTCGTACTGGCCCGGGTAGTAGTTCTGCCCAGCCAGCTGATAAATGGCCGACAGGGAGTGGGCGTTGTGGGTGGCAAACTGGGGATAGATGGCCTCAGGCACCGCCAGCAGCTTGCGGGCGCAGGCCAGATAGGAGAGGTCGGTATAGGGCTTGCGGGTGTAGACCGGATAGCCTTCCAGGCCGTCCTGTTGGGCGCGCTTGATCTCGCTGTCCCAGTAGGCGCCCTTCACCAGCCGGATCATCAGGCGGTGACGGCTGCGCTTGGCCAAGTCGATGACGTAGTCGATCGCATAGGGGCAGCGCTTCTGGTAGGCCTGGATGACGAAGCCGATGCCGTTCCAATCGGCAAGGCTCGGATCGAAGCAGAGCCGCTCCAGCAGATCCAGCGAGATCTCCAGCCGATCAGCTTCCTCGGCGTCGATATTGATGCCGATGTCGTACTGTTTTGCCAACTGGGTCAGGGAGAGCAGGGTGGGGTAGAGCTCCTCCATCACCCGATCGTACTGGGCGCGGCTGTAGCGCGGGTGCAGGGCGGAGAGCTTGATGGAGATGCCCGGGCCCTCGTAGATGCCGCGGCCGTGGGAGGCCTTGCCGATGGCGTGGATGGCCTGCTCGTAGGAGGCGAGATAACGCTTGGCGTCCTCCTCGGTCAGGGCCGCCTCCCCCAGCATGTCGTAGGAGTAACGGAAGCCCTTGCTCTCGGTGCTGCCGGCGTTCGCCAGTGCCTCGGCTATGGTCTCGCCGGTGACGAACTGCTCACCCATCAGCCGCATGGCCATGTCGACGCCCTTGCGGATCAGCGGCTCGCCGCCCTTGCCGATCAACCCCTTGAGGGAGGTGTTGAGGCCGGCCTCGTTATGGGTGGCCACCAGCTTGCCGGTGATGAGCAGGCCCCAGGAGGCGGCATTGACGAACAGCGAGGTGCTGTTGCCCAGATGCTGGCTCCAGTTGCCGCCACTGATCTTGTCGCGGATGAGGGCATCGCGAGTCGCCTTGTCCGGGATGCGCAGCAGCGCCTCCGCCAGACACATCAGCGCCACCCCTTCCTGGGAGGAGAGGGAGAACTCCTGCAGCAACCCCTGCACCAAGCCTTGGCGGCCGCTGGCCCCCTTCTGGTTGCGCAGCTTCTCGGCGATGCTCATGGCGAGCTTCTGGGTCGCCTCGGCCTTGTCCTTGGGCAGGCGGGCCTGCTCCAGCAGCATGGGCACGGCCTCCGTTTCGGGACGGCGGTAGGCGGAGGTGATGGCGGCGCGCAGCACGGACTGCGGCAAGATGCTCTCGGCGAACTCGAGGAAGACCTGGATGCCCTGCTCGGTCAGCGCCTCGACGGCTTCTTCACCAGCGGCAGCGGCCAGGCCGGACTGCTCGGCCGGGGTCAGGCCCTGCTCCAGCTGCTCCAGATAGGTGAAGATCGCCTGCTTGATCAGCCAGTGGGGGGTGCGATCCAGGGTCTGGGCGGCCTGCTTGAGTCGGTCGCGGGTCGCATCATCGAGTTTAACGCCAAGGGTAGTGGTGGCCATGGGACTTCCTGTGTCGAGAAGGTAACAATATTACCGGACGGTTAAATTTTGGCGATAATGGTGCAACTAGGTGCAACCCGCAAGTTATAAATTTTAATGCCTGCGCTACATTGCTGAATTAAGCCGTGCCTGTTGGGCTGGGGATAGGGCCGGGCGAGGCGTTGCCACCGGCATTTTTTGCCGGGAGATGAGGGACTTGGTGGCTTGTCTCCCTCGGTCTTGGAAAAAGGTGCAACCCAGAATGATGTGAGGTTGCTCTTTGCTCGTCTGACCTCCGCCATCAGGTGAGGGAGCGTCAGCGGCCGACTCTTCTATGCTGATAGCGGGTTTGCAGATCACATCCCTCAGTGACAAGGAGAAAGCCATGGCGCGTGTCAGTACCTATCTCAACTTCGCCCGGGAGACGGAGGCCGCCTTCCTGTTCTACCGGGAGGTGTTTGGCGGCGACTTCAACGGCCCCATCCACCGATTCAAGGACTCCCCCGGTTGCCCGGGCCAGCCGGCCCTGTCCGAGGCGGACGGGGAGCTGGTGATGCACGTGGAGCTCGCCATCCTCGGCGGCCATGTGTTGATGGGCACGGATGCCCCCGCCAGCATGGGCTTCACCCTGGTGCAGGGCAACAACAGCTACCTCAATCTGGAGCCGGACAGCCGCGCCGAGACCGACAGGCTGTTTGCGGCCCTGGGGGCGGGGGGCAAGGTGGAGATGGCGCTGCAGGAGATGTTCTGGGGCGACTACTTCGGATCCCTGGTGGACAAGTTCGGTACCCACTGGATGTTCAACTGCCAGAGCAAGACCTGATAGCGGTTTTGTCATGAAAAAGGGCGCCTCGGCGCCCTTTTTGTCTGTTTGTTCTGACCAAAACCTTATTTGCTGTGCCCCACCATGTCGGCGGGCACCACCCAGGCATCGAACTGCTGGGCCGTGAGGTGGCCGGAGGCGATGGCTGCCTCCCGCAAACTGGAGCCCTCGTGGTGAGCGCGCTTGGCGATCTCGGCCGCCTTGTCGTAGCCGATGTGGGGATTGAGCGCCGTCACCAGCATCAGGGAGCTGGCCAGTAGCGCGTCGATGCGGGCCCGGTTCGGGCTGATGCCGCGGGCACAGTGCTCGTTGAAGCTCTTCATGCCGTCCGCCAGCAGCCGCACGCTCTGCAAAAAGTTGTGGGCGATCATGGGCCTGAACACGTTGAGCTCGAAGTTGCCGCTGGCGCCGCCGATGTTGATGGCCACGTCGTTGCCCATCACCTGGGCGCACAGCATGGTGAGCGCCTCGCTCTGGGTCGGGTTGACCTTGCCCGGCATGATGGAGGAGCCGGGCTCGTTCTCGGGGATGAGCAACTCGCCGAGGCCGCTGCGGGGGCCGCTCGCGAGCCAGCGCACGTCGTTGGCGATCTTCATCAAGGAAGCCGCCAGCGTCTTGAGGGCGCCATGGGCAAAGACCTGGGCATCGCTCGCCGCCAGCGCCTCGAACTTGTTGGGGGCGCTGACCAGCGGCAGGCCCGTCTGCTCGGCCAGGGTCTTGGCCACCGCTTCGGCGAAGCCGGGGGGACAGTTCAGGCCTGTGCCGACGGCTGTGCCGCCGAGGGCCAGCTCATACAGATGGGGCAGGGTGGCGCGCAGGTGGCGTTCTCCCTGACCGAGCTGGGCGACCCAGCCGGAGATCTCCTGTCCCAGGGTGAGGGGGGTGGCATCTTGCAGGTGGGTGCGGCCAATCTTGACGATGTCATCGAAGGCGGCGGCCTTGCTGGCGAGGGTCTCTTTCAGGGCGACAAGCGCCGGCAGCAGCTGGCCCGTGATGGCGGTGACGGCGGCCAGGTTCATGGCGCTCGGGAAGACGTCGTTGCTGGACTGGCTCTTGTTGACCTCGTCGTTGGGATGCACCAGCCGCGCCTCGCCCCGGGCACCGCCGAGCAGTTCGCTGGCGCGGTTCGCCAGCACCTCGTTGAGGTTCATGTTGGTCTGGGTGCCGGAGCCGGTCTGCCACACCATCAGCGGAAATTCCTCCCCGTGCTGGCCGCACAGGATCTCGTCGGCGGCGGCCATGATGGCCTGGGCCTTGCGTGCGGGTAGCAGGCCAAGGCCATGGTTGACCCGGGCACAGGCCGACTTGATGCGGGCGAGGGCGTGGATGATCTCCAGCGGCTGCCGCTCCCCCGAGATGTTGAAATGGTGCAGGGAACGCTGGGTCTGGGCACCCCAGAGTCTGTCCGCCGGGACGGCTATCTCCCCCAGGCTGTCTCTTTCCATCCTGATGTTCATCTGCGCTCTCCTGCCGTTGGGTATTCCCTAGCATGACCATAAAGGGTGGCCGAGGCCAGCTTGCTTATTCCTGCGCCTTACATATAATAAGTAAAGCTTATTATATAGGTTGGCTATCATGAACAAACAATCCGATTCCCTCGGCTTCCTGCTCGGCGACGTGCAGCGCCTGATGCGCCGCCAGTTCCAGCAGCAGCTGGAAGGCAGCTGCCTGACCCTGGCTCAGGCGCGCGCCCTGGTCCACATCGCCCGCGATGAGGGGATCCGCCAGGTGGAGCTGGCCGAGCGGTTGGATATTCAGCCCATTACGCTCGCGCGTCAGCTCGATCAGCTGGCCGAGAACGGCCTGGTGGAGCGGCGCAACGATCCCAGCGATCGGCGGGCCTATCAGCTCTATCTGACCGAGGCCGCGACCCCTTATCTGGCGATGATCAAGCAAGCCTCGGCGGCGGTGCATCAGCGCGCCATCGGCGAGCTGGGGGAGGAGGCGACACGCGCGCTGTGCGACTCCCTCAAGACCCTGCGCACCAACCTTTCCCACTCCTGACTCTTTCTCCTTCAAGCACCATTAGCGGAGCGTTTTTATGAATGCCACTTCTCCCTCCTCCCAGGGCCTCGTCACGCCGAGCCCCGTTGCCCCGAGCCCCGGTGCCAACCGCCGCCGGACCAGACTGCTGTTGCTGGTGGTTGTGCCCGCGCTGGCCCTGCTCGGCATCGGTGCCATCTACATGCTGGGTGGCCGTTACGTCGAGACCGACAACGCCTATGTGAAGGCCGACAAGGTACCCATCAGTACCGAGGTGCTGGGCCGGGTGGCCAAGGTGCTCGTCGGCGAGAATGAACAGGTCAAGGCCGGCCAGCTGATGTTCGAGCTGGATCCGGAATCCTTCCTGGTGGCCGTGACCAAGGCCGAGGCCGAGCTTGCCAAGGTGCGCACCGATCTGGTGGCGCTGCAGACCAGTTATCGCGGTCAGCAGGCGGAGATCGACGTGGCCCGCACCCGCCATGCCTATGCCCTGAAGGAAGAGCACCGTCAGGCGGATCTGGTGGCCAAGCACTTCACCTCCACCGCCAACTATGACGATGCGCGTCAGCTCACCATCCAGACCGCCCAGCAACAGGTGGCGTTGGAGGAGGGGCTCAAGCAGATAGAGGCCTCCCTGAACGGGGACGTCAACCTGCCGGTGGAGCAGCAACCCGCCTATCAGGAAGCCGCCGCCGGCCTCGCCAAGGCCAAGCTGGATCTCGCCCGCACCAAGATTTATGCCCCCGCCAACGGCATCGCCAGCCAGCTGCCCAAGCCGGGCCAGTACAGCCTGGTGGGCATGACCGCCATGATGCTGGTGGAGACGGACAGCCCCTGGGTCGAGGCGAACTTCACCGAGACCGAGCTGACCCATGTCCAGCCGGGACAGCGGGTCGACATCAGTGTGGATACCTACCCGGACGCCCAATGGCACGGGGTGGTACAGAGCCTGAGTCCGGCCACCGGCTCCGAGTTCTCGGTGATCCCGGCCCAGAATGCCACCGGCAACTGGGTCAAGATCGCCCAGCGGGTGGCGGTGCGGATCAAGCTCGACGAGGTGACCGATCAGCCCGTGCTGCGGGCGGGCCTGAGCGCCATGACCAAGATCGACACCGGCCACAAACGCAGCCTGCTGGGCTGGTCATTCTGAGGTTGATATGACAACGCAAAGCCATCAGGGAGCCGATCAACGTTCCCAGCGTGGCTTCATCACCCTGTCGGTGATGTTGGCCACCATCATGCAGGCGCTGGATACCACCATCGCCAACGTGGCCCTGCCCCATATGCAGGGCGCCATGGGCGCGACCCAGGATCAGATCTCCTGGGTGCTCACCTCCTACATAGTGGCTGCCGCCATCTTCATGCCGCTGACCGGTTTCATCTCGGCGAGAATTGGCCGCAAGCGGCTGTTCATGTGGTCGGTGGCGGGCTTCACCGTCGCCTCCATGCTCTGCGGCGCGGCCCAGAGCCTGGATCAAATCGTCCTGTTCCGCCTGCTGCAGGGGATCTTCGGCGCCAGCCTGGTGCCGCTCTCCCAGGCCGTACTGCTCGATACCTACCCGCCCGAGAAACACGGCTCAGCCATGGCGCTCTGGGGAATCGGGGTCATGGTCGGCCCCATCCTCGGGCCTTCGCTGGGCGGTTGGCTCACCGAGTACTACAACTGGCGCTGGGTGTTCTACATCAACCTGCCGTTCGGCCTGCTGGCCTGGTTCGGGCTCGCCGCCTTCATCGAGGAGACCAAGCTCGATGCGAGCCGCCGCTTCGATCTGCTGGGCTTCGCCCTGCTCAGCCTGGGCATAGGGGCGCTGCAGATGGCGCTGGACAGAGGGGAGTCCCAGAACTGGTTCGCGAGCCCCGAGATCGTCATCGAGACCATCCTGATGGTGATGGCGTTCTATCTGTTCGTGGTGCACATCTTCACCCACAAGCACCCCTACATAGAGCCGGCCCTGTTCAAGGATCGCAACTTCAGCGTGGGGCTGGTGTTCATCTTCATCGTCGGCATCATACTGCTGGCGACCATGACCCTGTTGCCCCCCTTCATGCAGGGACTGATGGGCTACCCGGTGATCGACGTGGGCTACCTGCTGGCCCCGCGCGGGGTGGGCACCATGTTCGCCATGATGCTGGTGGGACGGCTGTCGGGGCGGGTAGACGTGCGCTACCTCATCCTGACGGGGTTGCTGCTCACCAGCTTCTCCATGTGGGAGATGACCCTGTTCAACACCGACATCAGCAGCTGGGACATAGTGCGTACCGGGATCGTGCAGGGGCTGGGGCTTGGCTTCATCTTCGTGCCGCTCTCCACCATCACCTTCGCGACCCTGGCGCCGCGCTATCGCAACGAGGGCACGGCGCTGTTCAGCCTGGTGCGCAACATCGGCAGCAGCATCGGTATCTCGGTGGTGATCACCTACCTGGCCCAGCGCACCCAGATGAACCACGAGGTGTTCGCCTCCTACATCACCCCCTTCAACACCGGATTGCAGCAGGGGATGGGGGCGGCGGCGCTGATGACCCCCAAGGGACTCGCCATGCTCAACGGCGAGGTGACCCGTCAGGCCAGCCTGCTCGCCTATCTGCAGGACTTCCGGCTGATGATGTGGGTGACCCTGTGCGCCATCCCGCTGGTGCTGTTGCTCAAGACCCCCAAGGGCGGCGGCAAGCAGGAGGAGCTGGCAATCCTGGAATAAGATCTTGTCCGGGCGCGTTTGGGATAAGAAATGGGATAAAAAAGAGGGATGGCCCGGGCCATCCCTCTTCTCATTTTTGCATCGCTTGGATTATGCCAACCGCATCAGACCCTGGGGGTGAAGGGGGTCAGTCCGGCAAGGGGAGCCGCGTCCATAAATTCCTGGGGTGTCTCGCCGTGCTTGAAGATCTTGAAGCCCTCGCCACGGGCGCTCCAGTACTCGATGGACTCGCCACTGATCTGCAGCAGGCTGGCCTCGCGCAGGGCCACCACGTGCTCGCTCGGGTTGATGGCACAGAACTCGGCGAGGCGCTCGTCGCGGGTCTCCCCCATGTGGCCGCTGATGCTGGCATCCAGATAGTGGGGATTGATCTGCTGGGGGAACAGGCCCAAGGCCGGCAGTACGGCGGCGTTGCACACTGGCATGTCATTGGTGGTGCGGATGCTCGGGGTCGCCACGTTGCAACCGGCGCTCCAGCCCACATAGGGCACGCCACGCTCGCGCACCGCGCGCTGGATTGGCACCACCAGGCCGTATTCGTGCAACAGCTGGTTCAGGCGCCAGGTGTTGCCGCCGCTGATGAAGATGGCATCGGCCTGATTGATGGCCTCCACCGGATCGTCGAACTGGTGGAGGCTGATGGCTTCCACTCCCAGGCTCTCGCCGAGTTCATTGGCGCGGGCATCCCAGTCGCTGCGGATCACCGCATAGGGGATGAGCAGGATGCGCTTGACCTGTTTGCGGGCGAGCAGGTCCTGTACCCGCTCGCGGGCCCAACCCAGCAGGCCGGGGTGTTCGGCGGCTTTACCGTTGCTCAGAAGAAGCAGTTCCATAGTGACTCCTCGATATCGAAAGGCACAGGGTCAACTGACCCTGAGAACCTGCTCACGTTCTTGTTGTGAGGCCGTGATCAAGGCGCATGTGCAGCTCGCCTGTTTGTAACCAAGAGTGCTCGTGTATTCACATGCACACCGGTTCCGGCGCTGCGCGTTACCTTGCTGACGACCTCTGGTCACAGAGCGTGAACAGGTTCTGAGAAAAGCAGGAGGGCACCATACCCCCATAGCGCTGCCAAGTGTGTGATCTCATCGCGTTTTGTGCCCGGCGGCCGACGAAGTGCGCGTTTTTTGGTCAGTCAGGGTTGCCGCACCAGGGCGCCGAGTGGACATCGGCATAGAGCAGCATCAGCTCGGCCAGGGAGTCGACCTCGAGCCGCCGCATCAGGCTGGCGCGGCACACCTCGACGGTGCGCACCGAGATGCAGAGCGTGCTCGCGATTTGCTGGTTCTTGTGGCCCAGGGCGATGAGCTGCAGCAACTGGTGCTCGCGGGGGGTGAGGCGCCGATAGGCCTGTTGGTTCGCGAGGCGCGTCGCCGCTGTTTGGGTCGCCTGCCATGCGCGCTCGATGGCGGCGAGCAGGGGGGCGAGCTGCACCGGTTTTTGCAGGAAGTCGACGGCCCCCTGTTTGAGGGATTCCACCGCCAGGGGCACATCCCCGTGGCCGGTGAGAAAGAGGATGGCGATGGGGCTCTGGGCCTCCTTGAGCCGTTGCTGCAACTCGGGGCCCGACAGCCCCGGCATGCGGCAATCCAGGATGAGACAGGCGGGCAGACCCAGGTCCACCTCGGCGAGGAAGCGCTCGCCATCGGCGAAGCCGTGCGCCGGGAGATCGCAGCTCTCCAGCATGAAGCCGAGGGAGTCGAGCACGGCCTGATCGTCGTCGACCAGGTAGAGCGGGAGTCGGTTTGTGGTCGGCATGTCAGTTCCTTGTGCCGGGGGCGGCGTTGGCCTGCGGGGGATCCATGGGGAGTTCGACCCGGGCGAGGCAGCCCCGGGTCGGGACGTTCGTCAGGCTGAAACGGCCGTGGTGAAATTCCACCACGTCCCGACAGATGGCGAGGCCGAGCCCCATGCCATCGGCCTTGCTGCTGTAAAATGCCTGCCGCAGCTGCGCCTGGGAAGCCGCGAGGCCGGGGCCATTGTCTTGCACCTCCAGCCGCAGCCGGTCCGGCTCGAAGGCTAGCCGCAGCTCGACCCCGGGCTCTGCCCCTGCCGCTTGCGTTGCGGCCATGTCTGTCTGCGCCGCACTCTCGGCGCCGTTCTTGACGAGATTCACCAGCAACTGCTCTATCCCGGTGCCATCCAGCAGCAGCCGGCGTGGCTGGCCCTGCCAGCCGACGGTCAGGTGGACGCCAAGCGGCGCCAGCATCTGTTCAAGCAGCGGCGTCAGCCGCCCCATCAGCGCCACCAGATCCGTGGGCTCGGGACTGCGAGGCTGCTTTCGCCAGCGGGATCGCAGCCGCCCTATGGTCTGGCTGATGCGCTCTACCTGCTGACCTATCTGCTCCAGGGCCAAGGTCAGGGCCGGATCCGGCCCTGTTTGTTCCCGGCCTTCCTGCTCGCATTTGGCGAGGCGTCGCAGGGCCCCCTGGCTGTAGCCAGCGATGGCGGTCAGGGGCTGGTTGATCTCGTGGGCCATGTTGGCGCCGAGCTCGCCGAGCTCCGCGAGGCGCCGGGCCTGCTCGAGCTGGCGCCCCTGCTCATCGAGCCGGCGGCGGGCTTTGAGCAGTCGCCGCTGGCTGCGGTTGAACAGATATTGCAGCAGCAGGTGGTGGCCGCCGAGCAGTGCCAGCACCAGCAGGGCGCCCCAGCCCCACTGTCGATGCTGGCGCAGCCAATGCCAGGCCTCTTGCCACCAGGGGCTCTGCAAGGGGTGGCGATCCAGCTCCTTGAGCAGGCGGTCGATGGCCAGCGGGCTGGTGGGCACGGTCCAGCCCGCCGAGTCGGCGGCCAGAGCGGCCTCAGAGTCCGGGGGCAGGGCGAACAGGGCGCGGGTGACTGCCAGCGCCAGCGCGGGGGAGACCCGCTCCGTGCTCGCGAGGGACCAGTTCGGGTAGAGCCGGGTCGAGCTCTGGCAGCCGAGGCCGGTGGCGGCCTGCTTGTCCAGCACCCGGAAATCCGAATGGAGGATCTTGCCCTCCCGCACCATGCGCTCCAGCTGGCAGACCGGCACTATGGCGGCAGCTACCGCCTTGCTCTGTAGCTGGGAGATCAGTTTATCCAGCGGGAATCCGGTGAAGTTTATCGCTGAAAAGAAGTCATCTATCCGCACACCTTGCTGATATGCCTCGAAACGGTAGGCGAGATAACCCCCGAAGGCCTCCTGGGACACGGCGGCAACCGCCTCTCCCTTGAGATCCTGCCAGCGCCGGAAGGGGGCGTCGGCGCGCACCACCAGGGCGGCGCCGATGGCGAGATTGTCCCCGCCGTCCGGGCTCCTCAGGGTCGCGAGCCAGGCGAGGGGATACTGGCGTGACAGGCTGACCAGTTGCCCCGGGTTGGTGATGACGAAGTCCAAATGCTCCCCGGCGACGGCCTCGGCCAGCCCGTCGAGTTCCAGCGGCACCAGTTTGAAGTGCTGGCCCGGCACCCTCTGTGCCAGCCAGCTCATCAGCGGCTGCCACTGCTGGCGAGTGAGGGGGAGGCCACGAGTCGCCAGCACGCCGACCCGCACCGGCGCTGCCTGGGCCGAGTCGGGCGGTGTCTGGCCCGGCACCGGCGCCGTCTGGCGTGACGGGAACAGGGGCGGGTTCGGCTGCGGCATGGCCAAGGCGGGCCAGGCCATCAGCCAGAGCAGCAGGCCGGACAGCAGCCAGCTCAGCCGCCGGCACCGGAACGATGGCGAGGGTTGGAGGAACAGGGGCGCGAACATAGGCGGCCAGTCTATCACCGGGAGGGCCATCAGGGGCCGGCTTGGCTCCCTGCCGAGCGGTGAATGGGGGACTCGTCACAGTTCGGTCTTTGGCGCGCGGATTTTATTGCGCTGGATCAAGGGGGCCTTCGCTATGTGGAAAACCACAATAGAGACGGATTTTTGTGCTGGGGACAATGGGCGCATCCCCACGCTTGCCCTCGGGCGAGCCAGCAGAAGGAAGAGTCCATGGAGCCCAGCAAGCGCCGACTGTTATCCGGCATTGCCGCCATTACCGCCGGGGCGGCCCTGATCCCCGTGACCCAGGCCCAAGTTCAGGTCCGGCCAGGGGTCAACGCTTCGCACCGAGGCGCGGCCATCAGTCGGGGCGACAACCGCAAGCGCTACGGCATGCTGATCGACTTGCGTCGCTGCGTCGGCTGTCAGGCCTGCACCGTCGCCTGCACCGTCGAGAACCAGCCCCCCCTCGGCCAGTTTCGCACCACGGTCAGCCAGTACGAGGTGGGCGAGGTGGCGGCCCTCGATGCCCCCGCCTCCCTCTTCATGCTGCCGAGGCTGTGCAACCACTGCGCCGAGCCAGCCTGCCTCGAGGTCTGCCCGACCGGTGCCACCTTCCAGCGCGACGATGGCATCGTCGTGGTCAACAACGACTGGTGTGTCGCCTGCGGCTACTGCGTGCAGGCCTGCCCCTACGACGCCCGCTTCATCAACCACGAGACCCACGCCGCCGACAAGTGCACCTTCTGCGCCCATCGGCTGGAGGCGGGGCTCCTGCCCGCCTGCGTGGAGAGCTGCGTCGGCGAGGCGCGCATCATCGGGGATCTCAACGATCCATCGAGCCAGATAAGCCGACTGCTGCGCGAGCACGAGCCGGCGCTCAAGGTGCTCAAACCCGAGGCCAATACCCAGCCGCGGGTCTTTTATCTGGGCATGGACGAGGCCTTCGTCAGCAAGGTCGACGGCAACCCGGCCCTGCGAACTCTGCTCGATAGCGATGGCAAGGAGATAGCCCATGGTCATTAACGAACTGCTGGCCCCGGATCAGCCCATCACCTGGCTGCCCTGGGCGGTGCAGTATTTCTTCCTCATCGGCCTCGCCTATGGGGCCCTCTGGCTCGGTGCCGCCGATCTGTGGCGCAAGGCGCCGGACAGTCGGCTGCAGACCCTGGCGGCCGTGCTGATGATGGGGGCGGGTCTGGTGGCCCCCATCGCCCTGACCGCAGACCTGCACCAACCCGCCCGAGCCTGGCACTTCTACGCCCAGACGCGCTTCGGCTCCATCATGTGGTACGGCGCCTATCTGCTACCGCTGTTCAGCCTGCTCTCCATGCTGCTCGGCTGGCTGCTGATAAGGCCAGCCCTGGCCCGGCGCGGCGCGGCCGATGACAAGGTCGCCCGGCTGGCCCGCCTGCTCTGCCTGGGGGAATGGTCGGGGCAAGCCTGGCTTAAGCCGCTCTCCCTGCTGGCGGCCCTGAGTGGCCTTAGCATCGCCCTCTACACCGGCCTCGAGACCATGGTGGTGGCGGCGCGCCCGCTCTGGCACACGCCCTGGCTGCCCTGGCTGCTGACCCTCAGCGCCTTGTTGGGGGCCCAGAGCGCCTTGCTGCTGCTCAACCGCTTGCTGGCGGGCTGGAGTGAGAAGACAGAGTCGACCCTGCTGCGCCAGAGCCGCTGGACCCTGGCCCTGCTCGCCCTCTCCCTGCTGGGTTGGGCCCTGTTTGGGGGCGCCTCGGCGGCGGAGGCGA
The DNA here is from genome assembly GCF_056279295.1 of Aeromonas sp. TECH754. Classification (NCBI taxonomy): domain Bacteria; kingdom Pseudomonadati; phylum Pseudomonadota; class Gammaproteobacteria; order Aeromonadales; family Aeromonadaceae; genus Aeromonas; species Aeromonas sp. TECH754. The sequence continues at coordinate 159,606 of NZ_JBWBRA010000001.1, forward strand.
GCGCGCTCTATCGGCTCGATCCCAGCTGGCGGTTAGCTGCCCGTTGGCTGCTGCTGACCCTCTGCTTGCTCGGCGCCCTGATGCTGGTGGGGAAAATAACCAGCCGCGCGCAGCCCTGGCGGCTGTGGGGGCTGGCGCTGCTCTCTCTGCACCTGGTCTGGGGGCTGCGCTGGCTGGTGCTGATCCAGGGGCAGCTCGCCCCCAAGTACGGGGCCGGCGTCTATCTCTACCAGATAGCCTGGGGCCCAGAGGGCGTGCTCGGCATCCTCGGCACCTTCGGCCTGCTGCTGGCGTTGCTGGTGGCGCTCAGTGAGCTGGTGCTCACCCCTTATCCCCATCCCAACACAGACGAGGCACGCTAGATGGATCACAGCAAACGCAAGTTTCTCAAGGGCGCCGCCATCGCCGGGGGCACAGGGCTCTTCGTGGCGGGTTACAGCGACACCCTCAAGCAGGTGGTGAACGGGGTGACGACCGGCAGCGCCGGCAAGCCGACCCGGGATCCCATCCACGGCAACTCGCTCCCGGTGGAATACCATGTCGATGCGCAGGGGGAGCTGCACCCCAACCCGGCCCAGCGCCTCGCCAACACCATGTGTCTGGGCTGCTGGACCCTGTGCGGGGTGCGGGCCCGCATCGACAACGAGAGCGACAAGATAGTGCGGATCCTCGGCAACCCCTATCACCCGCTATCCGCCCGCCACCACATCGACTTCAAGACCCCGATCAAGCAGGCGCTGCTCGGCACCAGCGGCTATCAGGAGGGTGGGCTGGAGGGCCGCTCCACCGCCTGCGCCCGGGGCAACGCCATGCTCGAGCAGCTCGACAGCCCGCACAGAGTCACCCGCTGCCTCAAGCGGGTGGGGCCGCGCGGCAGTGGTCGCTGGCAGAGCATCCCCTTCGAGCAGTTGATCGATGAGGTGGTGGAGGGGGGCGATCTGTTCGGCGAGGGCCAGATCGAGGGGCTGAGGGCCATCCGCAACCTCGCGGAGCCGCTGGATCCGGCCAACCCGGAATACGGCCCCAGGGCGAACCAGCTGCTGGTGAGCAACGCCTCGGACGAGGGCCGGGATCACTTCATCAAGCGCTTCACCTTCAACAGTTTTGGTACCCGTAACTTCGCGAACCACGGCGCCTACTGCGGCCTGTCTTTCCGGGTCGGGGCCGGCGCTTTGCTGGACGACTTGGAGAAGAATGCCCACCTCAAGCCGGACTGGGACGAGAGCGACTTCCTGCTGTTTATGGGCACCTCACCCCAGCAATCCGGCAACCCCTTCAAGCGTCAGTCCCGCCAGCTGGCGGCGAACCGGGCGCGGGAGGGCAAGCCGTTCTCCTACGTGGTGGTGGCCCCCAGCCTGCCGAACACGGTGAATATGCCGTCCGCCCCCGCCAACCGTTGGCTGCCCATCAGGCCCGCCACCGACTCGGCGCTGGCCCTGGCCATGCTGCGCTGGATCATCGACAACGACCGCTACGCCGAGCCCTTCCTGGCGGCCCCCAACGCAGAAGCCGCCGAGCGGGCCGCTTATCGTGGCTTCAGCAATGCCAGTCATCTGGTGGTCTGCGAGCAATCCCACCCGCGCTTCGGTCAGATGCTGCGTTCAAGCGATCTCGGGCTGCCCTTTGAGGGAGAAGCCTATGGGGAAGGGGACGCCATGCTGGTGGCCGATGCGGGCAGTGGCGCCCTGTTGCCCGCTGGCCAGTGCGAGCGGGCCAACCTCTGGGTGGATCGCAAGATCCTGGGCCCCAAGGGCGAGCTGGCGGTCAAGAGCAGCTTCCAGCTGCTGGCCGAATCGTGCCGGGAGCACACTATGGAGCAGTACAGCGCCGAGTGCGCCGTGCCGGTGAACGACATCGTCGAGCTGGCGCGGGAGTTCACCAGCCATGGCACCCGGGCGGCTGTGGTCTCCCACGGCGGCACCATGAGCGCCAACGGCTTCTACTCGGCCTGGGCCATCATGATGCTCAACGCCATGATAGGAAACCTCAACGCCCGAGGCGGCGCCGTGGCGGGCGGCGGCAAGTTCGATCCCTTCGGCGCCGGGCCGCGCTACGATCTGGCGAGCTTCCCGGGCATGGTCAAGCCCGCCGGGGTCTTCCTGTCCCGCTCCAAGTTCCCCTACGAGAAGACTTCGGAATATAGGCGCAAGCGGGAGGCGGGGCAGAACCCCTATCCGGCGCGGGAGCCCTGGTTCCCCATCTCGGGGCCCTTGCTCGGCGAGCACCTGACCGCGGCGGTGAACGGCTATCCCTACCGGCTCAAGGCCTGGATCAACCACATGGGCAACCCCCTCTACGGTCAGGCCGGGCTCGCCAAGGCCATAGGCCCGCAGCTCAAAGATCCGAGTGTGTTGCCGCTCTTTATCAGCATCGACAGCTTCATCAACGAATCCTCGGCGCTGTCGGATTACCTAGTGCCGGACACCCTCACCTACGAGTCCTGGGGCTGGGCTACCGCCTGGCACGGGGTCATGACCAAGGTCTCCACCGGCCGCTGGCCCGTGGTGGAGCCAAGAGTCGCCAAGACGGCCTCGGGGGATCCCGTCTGCATGGAGTCCTTCCTCATCGCGTTGGCCAAACGGCTGGAGTTGCCGGGCTTCGGCGAGGGGGTGGTCGAGGGAGCGGACGGCAAGTTGCATGCCCTGAACAAGGCGGCGGACTTCTCCCTCTATGGCGCGGCCAACGTGGCCTATCTCGGCGAGCCGGTGCCCGCCATCGGCCCCGAGGATCTCGCCTGGTCCGGAGTGGCGCGCATCATGCCGGTGCTGAGCGCGACCCTGAGCGCGGAGGAGGCGAGCCGCGCCGCCTATCTCTTCGCCCGGGGCGGGCGCTTCGAGCCGGCCGCCAAGGGGCGCGACGAGGCCGGTCAGCCGAGCAAGCGCTGGCCCAAGCCGCTGATGCTGTGGAACCCCGAGGTGGGTAGCCGGCGTCACAGCCAGAGCGGCCAGTTCCTGAGCGGGACACCGCGCTTCTTCCGCCCCCAGCTGGCGGATGGCACGCCGCTCAGCGAGGCGTTCAAGCCGGCCCAGTGGCCCCTGCTGCTCACCAGCTACAAGTCCCACACCATGAGTTCCATGAGCATCGGCTCGGATCGCCTGCGCCAGGTACACCCCAGCAACCGGGTGCGGCTCAACAGCGAGACGGCGGCGCGCCTCGGCATCGAAAGTGGGGACAGGGTGCGGGTCAGCACCCCGGATGGCAGTGTGATCGGGGTGGCCGAGTGCGTGGCCGGGGTGCAGGCCGATGCTATCGCCATCGAGCACGGCTTCGGCCACAAGGAGCTGGGGGCAAGGGCGCACTGGGTCGACGGCCAGCAGATAGCCGCCAGCCCTCTGCGCGGGGCCGGGGTCAACCTCAACGATCTGGCGGTGCTGGATCCCAGTCGCCATGGGCGCTACCCCCTGGTGGACTGGGCCATCGGCTCCTCGGCGCGGCAGGGTCTGCCGGCCAGGGTCGAGAAGCTGGTGTGACGCCGGATGCAAAAAAGCGGGGCCATGATGGCCCCGCGTTATGTTCGGCGATCCTGAGGATCACTTGTCCAGTTCGAAGTCCACCCACACCAGGCGGTGATCCGAGCTCACCCCCTTGGCGATGCCTCGCTGTGCGTCATACACCAGGTGGTAGCCGGGCTCGAAGCTGGCGGGCCAGAACACCCCCGAGGCCACCGCATTGAGGTTGGCGGAGGGGAGCAGGTGGTCGAGTTGCAGGCCGCTGCTGCTGGTGATGCGCTCGGGGGTCGGGCGGTTGTTGTTGCGCTTGCACTGATCCGGCTGGCTCGCGAGGCACTCCGGGCCCCCCTGGCTCATCGGGATCAGGGCGCCGTTGGTGACCGCCTGATTGACCAGCACATGGTTGTGCAGATCCTGGATGGCGGTCAGATCCCCATCCCCGAGTTGGGGATCGGCGTTGAGATCCCCGGCGATGATGAACTTGGCGCCCGCCGGCAGACCACCGGCCTTGCCCGCGTCATCCACCATGTAGCTGGCCGCTTCCACATAGTCCTGCCAGAAGGCGACCTCGGCCCTGTTGTGCTTGACGTTGTGGCGCGCCGCGTTACCGAAGATGGGCGGGGTCGGGTGGGAGATGAGGAAGTGGATCACCTGCTCGCCGTCATTGGTCTTGACCCGCACCGGCACATCCGCGTGGTTTTTGGAGGAGAGCGGGAACTGGGCCCAGGCCGCGGCGTCATACCAGGGCTCGCCACACTGGCGGCCGGCCGGGATCGGCGCCTTGGGGTTGTTGCAGTCGTCGATGACGGGGTTGGCTTCGCCGGGCATGTCCTTCCACTTGAAGTGCTGGAAGGTGCGAATCCCCTTGGTGTCGATGGGATATTTCGACATCACCGCGAAGGCGTACTGGCCGTGGTAGTTGCCAAAGCCCCAGGCGTCGTCCGGCCCGCTGCTGACCTTGCCGTCCAGGTTGAGATCCTGGCCGCTCATCAGGCCGGTATTGGTGGCAAAGTTCTGCATCACCGGGTAGCTGATGGCTTGCACCTCGGCGTGCTGCGGGTGGGCCAGGTAGTTGCTGTTGAACGCCAGCAGATCGGCGCTGCTCTCGCCCTTGCCATCGTTGTCGAACTCGTTCAGCAGGAAGACGTCCGGACGGGTGCGCTGGATGATTTCGGCGATATTGCGGATCTGCTGCACGTCGAGGGCTTTGGTCTTCTCTGCGCCGTTCAAGGTGCCGTCGGCGAGGCGGGCCAGCAGGGCATCCTGAGCGACGCGATCCAGCGCCAGCTCGGCGCTCAGCATACCGGCGGCGGTGCGGTCGAAGGAGAGGTTGAAGGTAGCGAAGCGAACCATGGGGGTCGGGGTCTCTGAGTCGTTTTGGCTGTTACAGCCTGCCAGCATTCCGAGGGAAATGGCAGCGGCGACCAGGGTTTTGTTGATGTTTTTCATTGTAATATTCCGTAGCATCAAGATGTTATGCCTCTGTAGGGTCAAGTGAGGCGCGGACATTATAGGGATCCCGGTCGGGGATGGGGTTCTGAATGAGCCAAACTGTGTGTCCATTCACAAAGTGCCGTGAAAAGCGCCATAAAAAGTGCCATAAAAAGTGCCAGGAAAATGGGCAGCCAGCGTCGGAGCATGCGGCCCCCCAGAGACGGCAGTCCATCCTGCTGCGAATGAATCAGGATATGAATCTATCCACCATTGAAATGAGAGGGAGGCGGGATGAGTCGGCAGCAAACGGTCCTGGTGGTCGAGGGGGGCGCCATGCGCGGCATCTTTGCCGCCGGGGTGCTGGATGCCTTTCTGGCGCGGGGGGCCACCGGCTTCGATCGCTGCGTCGGGGTATCGGCGGGGGCAGTGAATCTGGCGGCCTATCTGGCCGGTCAGCAGGGGCGCAACCACAGGGTCATCACGGATTATTCCTGTCGCCCCGAGTTCATCAGCCTGGCCAAGTTTCTGCGCGGCGGTCACTGGCTGGATCTCGACTGGCTGTGGGAGATCACCATCCGCGAGATCAGGCTGGATCTCGCGCATTTTGCCGCCAATCCGGTGCCACTGACCGTGGTGACCACCCGGGTCTCGGACGGACGGGCCGCCTACCTCGAGGGGAGTGCCGCCGAGCTGGAGCAGCAGATCAAGGCCTCCTGCTCGGTGCCGCTGGCCTATCGCGACTTCGTGCGGATCGGGGGGGAGGCCATGACGGACGGCGGGGTGGCGGATTCCATCCCGGTGCGCCACGCCTACGAGCAGGGCGCGCGCGACATCACCGTGGTGCTGTCCCGTCCGCTCGGCTACCGCAAGAGTGCGCCGCGCCTGCCGGCCCTGCAGCGTCACCTGCTGCGCCACACCCCGGCGCTGGCCGAGGCTAGTCTCGCCCGTCATCGCAGCTACAACGACGCCATCGATTTCATTCGTCAGCCGCCGGCGGATTGCCGCATTCGGGTCATAGTACCGCCCGCGGGCTTTCGGGTCGGGCGCATGACCACGGACAGAGACAGGCTGGAGCAGGGTTATCAGATGGGTTGGCAGGCGGGCTTGGCCTATCTGGCCGAGACAGAGTCGACCAGCCAGGGAGCCGGGGCCTGGCGGTGAGGTTGAGCCTTAATTGGCCTGCGGGCGCAGGATATTATTCAGCCGGTGAATGCCAGTGTCGCGGGTATGCACCGTATGAATGGACTGTGCCAGCCAGCCCCAGTCCAGTGGTGGGGTGCCGGCCTTGAAACGCTGATAGGCTAGCCCCTGGTGCACGGTCAGGAACAGGGTCGCCGGCAGGCCGAGCCGATTGAGATAGCGCACCATGACGTCCCCTCGATAGGTACAGAGGCGTTGTTGCAACTCGGGCAGCGTCAATCCGTGCTCCTGGCCCGTTTCATCCCAGATCTCAAACATGTGTGGCGGCTCCTTGCCATGAAGGAGTCCACTGTTTCGAAAAAACCGGGGGAGGGCAATTGTCAGATTTGACAGTGCCAAATGGAGTTCGGCCAGAAATGCGAAAACCCGGCACAAGGCCGGGTTTTCTGAAGAATGGTGGAGGGAGAAGGATTCGAACCTTCGAAGGCAGAGCCGTCAGATTTACAGTCTGATCCCTTTGGCCGCTCGGGAACCCCTCCACGGGGTACTACTTTGTACTACTGGCCTGCTTTCATCACTCAGGAAGATGGTGGAGGGAGAAGGATTCGAACCTTCGAAGGCAGAGCCGTCAGATTTACAGTCTGATCCCTTTGGCCGCTCGGGAACCCCTCCACGGGGTATTTTCCTGATTGTTCGCACTTGAATGGTGGAGGGAGAAGGATTCGAACCTTCGAAGGCAGAGCCGTCAGATTTACAGTCTGATCCCTTTGGCCGCTCGGGAACCCCTCCCCAAGTGCGAGGCCGCATACTATCAGATCCCGTGGGGTTGTGAACCCCTCAGCTCCATTCTGACGAGAAAAAAGTATCGTTTGGTCATTTTTTGATATCTATCGCTCAAAAATCACGCTTTTCAATGACTTTCATCCCGAGGGAAGGCTGGTTGGCATGCCTGGCCGGGGAGGTGGGTCAGCCAACGAAAAGAGGAGCCAGGGGCTCCTCTCAAGCAGGGATCTGAGATACGACTCAGGCGTCGCGGGCCTGCTGGCAACCTTCGACCGCATGGGCGATGAGTGCCAGCGCGCTCTGCTCGCAGGGGGGCAGCTCCTCGTCACACTGGCCGAGCGGGGTGACCCGGTCGCCCCATTTGAGCAGGGCGGCGCCCCAGGTCAGGCCGGCGCCGAAGGCGGCGCTCAGCAGATAGCTGTTCGGCTTGACCCGGCCCTGCTCCAGCGCCTCGCACAGGGCGATGGGGACGGTGGCGGCCGAGGTGTTGCCGTAGTGCTCTATGTTGACCATCACCTTGTCCATGGGGGCGTTCATGCGCTTGGCCAGGGTCTCGATGATGCGCATGTTGGCCTGGTGCGGGACGATGAGTTCGACCTGCTCCGGCGTGATGCCTGCCTGCGCCAGCACGGCGCCGGTGGCTTCGCCCATGCCACGCACGGCGCGCTTGAAGATCTCCTGCCCCTCGAAGTTGAAGGTGAACAGGCCGTCGATGTCGGCGAAGCGCACCCGATCGGTACCAAAATTCGGCACGTGCAGGATCTCGCGGGCCTCGCTGTCACAGCCGAGCTTGCTCGCGACCAGGCCGGATGCCACGTCGGTCGCCTCGATCACCACGGCGCCGGCGCCGTCGCCAAACAGCACGGCGGTGTCGCGCTTGGCCCAGTCCAGCAACTGGGTGAGACGCTCGGCGCCGATCACCAGCACCTTGCTCATCATGCCGGTCTGAACCAGGGAGGTGGCGACCGAGAGGGCGTAGACGAAGCCGGTGCAGGCGGCATTGAGATCGAAGACCGCCGCCTGGTGGGCGCCGAGGGCTTGTTGCACCGCGGAGGCGCCGTTGGGCACCAGGGTACCGGGGGTGGCGGTGGCCAGGATGATGCCATCGAGGGCGCTGGCATCGAGTCCGGCGCAGGCCAGGGCACGGCGACCGGCCAGGGTGGCCAGCGCCTGGGTGCTGACGTGGGAAACCCGGCGTGCCTTGATGCCGGTACGCGGATAGATCCACTCATCCGAGGTGTCCATGATGGTGCTGAGATCATCGTTGGTCAGCACGCTGGGGGGCAGGCATTTGCCCCAGCCGGTGATATTGGCGTATTTCATCTTGTGGTCGCTTCTCGTTATGAGTCGCCCGTGGGCGGGCAATCGGGCAATTATGCCGCACGGGTCAACCAGTGTCATCTGGTGGTCATATTACCGCAAGGGGGTGAGCGGGATGGTGAGCAAGGCGGTGATTTTGCTTAAGATCCTGCCCTACCATGGCCTAAGATGGGCCCAGAACCGGCTCTCTTCCCCGAGGTGATGTTAGTGCACAAAGCGAATCTCAACCTGCTGCCGACCCTCAAGGTCTTGCTGGAGACCCGCAACATCAGCCGGGCGGCCGAGCTGCTGCACCTCAGTCAGCCCTCCATCAGCAAGCAGCTGACCCAGCTGCGCAGCGAATTTGACGACGAGTTGCTGGTGCGGGAGGGGCAACGCTGGTTGCTGACCCCGCGAGCCGAGAGTCTGGCGGCCCAGCTTGCCGACTCCCTCGGTGCGCTGGACCGGCTCTACGAGGCGCCGCAGTTCGAGCCCGGTCGCTGCGAGCGGGTGTTCCGGCTCGCCTCCTCGGACTACGTGGCCCAGCACATACTGCCGGACATCTGCGCGGCGCTGGCCAGGGCCGCGCCGCTGGCGGCGCTGGAATACAGCCTGTGGGACAAACGCCAGCTGCCGCAGCTGTGGCAATCCGAGCTGGATCTGGTCTCCACCATCACGGATCTGGTGCCGGATCAGATCCGGGGCCTGCATCAGGGGGAGGACCGACTGGTGATGCTGATGGGGCGCCACCATCCGCTCTCGGGCGCGGTCCCCTCGCTGGACGACTACCTCGCCTGGCCCCACCTGCAGGTGAGCGGCGGCGGCGACAAGGACAGCCCGGTGGAGCGGGTGCTGGCGCCGCAAGGCCTGAGTCGGCGCTGGTTTGCCCGGGTGCCCTTCTTCCAGGCGGCGGTGGAGGTGTTGCTGCGCACCGACTGCCTGATGACCACCCCGGCTCACATCGCCTGGCAGCTCTCCCGGGAACATGAACTGAGTTTCTGCGATCTGCCCTTCGCCACCCGTTCCCAGCAGTATCATCTGCTGTGGCACCAGCGCCATCACCAGGACCCGGCCCACCGCTGGTTTCGGGAGCTGGCCTATCCCTTCCTGCGGGATCACCTGCAGCGCACCCTCGGCGAGAGCCGCAAGCAGCTCGGGCGCAAGCCATAGGCCAGTGGATCCTGGCTCTGAATGATCCGGACTACAGACCATTGGGTCGGCATTGAGCAGTTGATTACGCTGCTTCATCACCATTGGCTATGGGATCTATTCATAACTTTCACTTCTTGCATGTATCCGGCCCATTTAACCTGACGACCGGTATTCATATTCATTCGAGATAGAGGCAGTAATGGAACTGACGAGTTGGCTGGCACTGGCCGCAATCTGTGTGATGGGGGCCATCAGCCCGGGACCCAGTCTGGCGTTGATCATCCGCAATACGGTGCAGGGCGGGCAGGGGCACGGGGTGGTGACGGCGCTCGGCCATGGCCTGGGGGTCGGCATCTATGCACTGATCACGGCGTTCGGCCTCTCGCTGCTGATCACCCAGACGCCGCTACTGTTTGACATCATCCGCTACGGTGGTGCCGCCTTCCTCGCCTGGCTCGGCATCAAGGCGCTGCTGGCCAAACCCGCAACTGGCGGGGTGGAAGAGGGCCATGGCGTGCGCGGTCGCCAGGGGGCATTCGAGGGCTTTATGGTGGCCTTCTTGAATCCCCAGCTCGCCATCTTCTTCATCGCGCTGTTCAGCCAGTTCGTCCACGCGGACACAGGTTGGCGCGAGGGGCTGATCATGATGCTCACCGCGGGCGGCATCGACGCTGTCTGGTACGTGCTGGTGGCGCTGGTACTCTCTCGCGGCCCCGTGCTCGCCTGGCTCAAGGCGAAGTCCTTCGTCATCGACAAGATAAGCGGCCTGGTGCTGTTGGGGCTGGCGCTCAAGGTGGTGATCTGAGCTCTCCCGCGGTCTGTCCATGGCTCGCCTGGCTCAAGGAAAAATCCTTCGTCATCGATAAAGTCAGTGGTCTGATGTTGATCGACCTGGCGCTCAAGGTGGTGATCTAAACCCGCGTTTGGCGCCAGGGTAGCCGCGCAATCTCTCTGCCCCCTTCTCCCCTCGTGGGAGAAGGGGTGGGGATGAGGGGGCAACAGCAGCACCTCACGAGAACAACGCCCTCTGCCTGGGGCCTATGATCCAATCCTGTATTTGGCGGTGATCTTAAGCGGGATCAAGGCAGGGAGGCGTCGGCCTCGCTAGAGTGGCGCCTTTGCTGCCCCCTGCGAACCCGACCCTATGCACGATCAGACCCAGACTCGCCGCTTCGAACGTCATCGTCTCGAACAGAATCGCCTCGAACTGCTGGCCCCGGCCAAGAACCTCGCCTACGGCATCGAAGCCATCAACCATGGCGCCGATGCCGTCTACATGGGCGGCCCCGCCTTCGGTGCCCGCAGCGCCGCCGGCAACACCCTCGAAGACATAGAAGCGCTGGCGCGCCATGCCCACCGCTTCGGCGCCCAGGTGTTCATCGCCTTCAACACCCTGCTGCACGAGCACGAGCTGGAGCAGGCCAGACGCCTGACCCACCAGATTTACGAAGCCGGTGCCGATGCGCTGATCGTGCAGGACATGGGGCTGCTGGCACTCGACTTGCCCCCCATAGCGCTGCACGCCAGCACCCAGACCGACAACCGCACGCCACAGAAGGTGACGTTTCTGCAGGACGTGGGCTTCTCCCAGGTGGTGCTGGCCCGGGAATTGTCCCTCGAGCAGATTCGCGCCATCAGTGCGCAGACCTCGGTGCAGCTGGAGTTCTTCATCCACGGCGCGCTGTGCGTCTCCTACAGCGGCCAGTGCAACATCAGCTATGCCCGCACCGGCCGCAGCGCAAACCGGGGTGAGTGTGCCCAACTGTGCCGCTTACCCTGCTCGCTGCAAAAGCCGGACGGCGAGGTGCTGGTGGAGAGCGGCCATCTGCTGTCGCTTAAAGACATGGATCAGAGCGCGAACCTGGAGGCGTTGATCGAGGCGGGGATCCGCTCCTTCAAGATCGAGGGGCGGCTCAAGGGGCTGGATTACGTCAAAAACGTCACCGCCTGGTATCGCCAGAAGCTGGACGCCATCCTGGAGAGGCGCCCGGATCTGGTGGCCGGCTCGGCCGGCCGCTGCACCTATGGCTTCACACCGGATCCGAAGAAGAGCTTCAACCGCGGCGGCACCGACTACTTCCTGCACGGTCGCCAGCAGGGGATCGACTCCCCCCGCAGCCCGAAATACCTGGGAGAGCCTCTTGGCCGGGTCAGCAAGATCAGCCGGGATGGCATCGAGATAGAAGGCAAACCCGTGATCCTCAACAACGGCGATGGCCTCGGCTTCTTCAAGCCGAACGACGAGCTGGTGGGGATGCGGCTCAACAAGGTGGAAGGCAGGCAGTTACTGCTTTCTGAACCCGTGCCCGGGCTCAAGATCGGCACCGAAGTCTACCGCAACCACGATCAGGCCTTCAGCAAGCTGCTGGAAAAGCCGAGCAGCGATCGCCGCATTCGGGTCGACATGCGGCTATCGGAATGCGAAGGGGGGTTGCGGCTCGCGCTCTGCGACGAGCAGGGAGTCGAGGCCGGCGTCACCCTGGCGTGCGACAGGGTCCCCGCCGACAATCCCGAGCGGGCGCTGCAGCAGGCGCGGGATCAGCTCGCCAAGCTCGGCAACAGCCTGTTCGTGGCGCGCAAGATTGAGCTGGCGCTCACTTCTCCGCTGTTTATCGCCGCCTCCCAGCTCAACGGCCTGCGCCGGGACGGCATAGCGGCGCTGGAGGCGGCCCGCCTCGCGAGCTACCGACGCCCCGAGCGGCGGGTTCCCTTGGCGGACGTCAGCTATCCCCAGCACCGGCTCTCCTACCTTGGCAACGTGCTGAACAAGGCCGCCGAGGACTTCTTTCGGGAGCACGGGGTGGAGCGCATAGCCCCTGCCTATGAGGCGAACAAGGAGGAGGGGGAGGTGATGCTGATGATCACCAAGCACTGCATCCGCTACAGCCAGAACCTCTGCCCCAAGGAGGTGCCCGGCCTCAAGCCAGAACCCCTCGAACTCAAGATGGGCAAGGACAGCTTCCGCCTGCGCTTCGACTGCAAGCGCTGCGAGATGCAGGTGATGGGCAGCCTCAAGCGTTAATGGCCTATCCAGCCACCCTCTGGGCATAGGGCAGGAGCGGATTCAATGGCAGTATAGGGAGGCTCGAGAGGGCGCCTGCCCTGCCACGGATTTTCCGCCGTGCTCGGCGAGCACTCTCGGGATCTCCGTGAGTAGACAAAGGATCTGTCATGAAAATCAATGAATTGCCATTTTGTACGACGAACTGGGCCGAGATAGCGCCCACCGAGCACAAGGGAGAAACCGGGGTGGCCTTCTGGCACACCCAGCACTTTGGGGAGTTGCGGGTACGGTTGGTGGAGTATTCCGCCGGCTATCTGGCGGATCACTGGTGCAGCAAGGGCCACGTCCTGTTCTGCATTGAAGGGGAGCTGCACACCGAGCTGCAGGATGGCCGCGTCTTCACCCTGACGGCGGGCATGAGCTATCAGGTGGCCGACAACGCCGAGCCCCATAGGTCTTCCACCCAAGCCGGTGCTCGGCTCTTTATAGTCGATTGAGCCGCGCTTTTCTTCCGTTCCCCAAGAGGTTGCCCATGCTTGAACTCAGACCCGGCTGTGAATGTTGTGACACAGACCTGCCCGCCGACACCGGCCACGCCTATATCTGCTCCTTCGAGTGCACCTTCTGCGCCGATTGCACCGAGCAACTGCTGCATCATGTCTGCCCGAACTGCGGCGGCGAGCTGGTCAGTCGCCCCCGCCGCCCCACCGCCAAGTTGACGGCCAATCCCGCCTCCCTGAAGCGCGTCTTCAATCCTGCCCTGAAAACGGCCCTGGGACACAAGGCAAGATAAGCAGCCTTTCGGGTCCGGGCCGCCATGTCCGGACCTTCCTCGCCCCGGCCCTGATCTGAACGGCGTTCTTTCAGATTGTGCTTTACCTTCTCCCGGCGGTAGCCCCTATCAAGGGACTCCAACCAGAGGAGAGAACGAGATGACGGAGCGGTTTGCAGGAGAGGGGGCGCAGGCCTATGACGAGCGCATTCCCTTGCAGGTGCCGGGTTATGAGTTGTTGCATCAACTCAGCGCGGCCCAGTTGATGACGCGCCTCGGCCCCGGCGCGCGGGTGCTGCTGGTGGGGGTCGGCACAGGCAACGAGCTGGTGCTGCTCGGCAGGCTCTGCCCCGACTGGCAGTTTGTCGCCCAGGACATCTCGGCGGACATGCTGGCGCTAGCGCGCCATAGCGCCGAGGAGGCGGGGATGGGAGCGCGGATCAGCTGGCTGCTGGGAGACTTACCCACTGCCTCGTTGCGCTGTGATGGGGTACTCTGTCTGCTGGTGCTGCATTTTTTGGATAAAGACACCAAGGCGGTCTTGCTTGCCGATATTTCACGCCAGCTCAAGGCTGGCTCCCCGCTGCTGCTGGCGGATCTCATGACGGCAGCATCCCATGGAGCGTGCCGTGATGGGGCAACAGGCCCGGCTGGCGGGTCTGTCCCGGTCAGCCAGCGAGCACATGGTGCAGCGACTCGAACAAGACTTTATCCCCCTCGAGGAAGGGCAACTTCAGCAACTGTTGTAAGACTCGGGCTTCGAGGCGGGGCAGCGCTACTTTCAGGCGCTGGGCTTTCACGGCTGGTTGGCGCTGCGGTGTTGAGTCGGGTGGATGGGGGTCAGTGCAGATGAGATCCAGAAGGAAGGAATGCAGCCAGCCGATCCGGCGGGGCCCGCAGGCACCCGCCGCAGATCACACCACCTATTTCTCCATCACCACATTCCAGGGGCCATCCGCCTGGATAAAGAACAGCGCCGGCTCAGAGCCCTCCACCTTGGCCACATGGGGCACCTTGTCGGTCAGGGCGAAGTAGGCGCCGGGGCCGAGATGATATGCCTTGCCTCCTACCGTCAGGGTGATGGCGCCGGACACCAGGGTCACATAGTGATCCGCATCGTGATGGTGGTTTGGCGTCACCAGTCCCGCCGGATACCTCAGGAAGAACCGGCTCGGCCCGCTGGCCATGTCACCGGACACCGGGGCGGCCGCGATGCCGTTGCCCATCTCCTTCCACTTGAGATCGGCCTGAGTCATTACCATGGTCTCGGCGGCGACCCAGGAGGGGACGCCGACCATCAGCAGCGCCGACAGCGAGAGGACGACTGCATGCAAGAATTTCATCTGCTCTCTCCTTTGCGAGTTGAAAAATGCTTCCATTTGCGGCGAGGCCATCGGCGCCTCGCCTCTTCAATCATAGAGCCTGGGGCCGCCTGCACGGGTCGCCGTTGCGAGGGCCGGACGCGCCGCTCGCGCAGTGGTGAAGATGTCTGTGCCTGGGGAGAGACGGGTCCACTCGGGATTGGAGCGCGCAGGGCTTGGCAAGTGCCGCCGACATGGACTAGAGGATCAGAAGAGCGGCCACGGTGGGCGGCTCATCCCGTCAGGAGGCCAAGTGGCAGCGGGATCCCGTCCAGAGGAGGCATAAGATGGCCGAGCAAGAATCCCCGTTCGATGCCGAACAATACAAGGACGCGCAGCGGGCGCAGTGGAACAAGGATGGCGCGGCCTGGCGACGCTGGAATCCGACGCTGGACGCCTGGTATGGCGAGGCGACCTGTCAGATGCTCGAACTGGCGCACATTGCTCCCGGCCAGCGGATCCTGGACGTGGCCGCCGGCGCCGGTGAGCCGGCGGTCAGTGCCGCCGCCCGGGTAGGGCCCGGAGGCTATGTGCTGGCGACGGACATTTCTGAGGGGATCATGGAGCAGGCGCGCCAGGTCGCCGATGCGCTTGGGCTCAGCCAGCTGGAGACGCGGGTCATGGATGGCGAGCAACTGACGCTGCCCGCCGATGCCTTCGACGCCGTCCTGTGCCGGCTCGGCCTGATGTACATGCCGCGGCCGCTGATCGCGCTGCGGGAATGGCGGCGGGTGCTGAAACCCGGCGGCCGTGTCGCCGTCCTGGTGTTCTCCACGGCGGATCGCAACGACTGGGGGGCTGTGCCCGCGTCCATCATCCGCCGCCGCGCACGGCTACCGGCTCCCGCTGCGGGGCAACCCGGGCCCTTCAGTCTGGGGGCGCCCGGGGTGCTCGAAGGCATCTTCCGGCAGGCGGGATTCGCGAATCTCGAAGTGCAGGCTCTGCCCGTGCCCCATCGCATGGGCAGCGCAAAGGAGTACGTGCGGGTCGCCCGGGAGGCCTTCGGCGGGCTCAACGCCATGATGGCGCATCTGCCCGCGCCGGAGCGCGAGTCCATCTGGAACGAAGTCGTGGCCGCGATGGGCCGCTTCGAATCGCCGGACGGGTTCGAGGTCGGGGGGGAATGCCTGCTAGTGGCGGCGAGCAAGTGAGTCTGGCCAGCCGTGCATGCCGGCTGAGGACGGCTCATGGGATCAGACCCACTTCAGCCCTTGCACTCAGCGCTCTATGCCTTCGAGTTTCAGCAGCGCCTGCTTGATGGGCAGGCCGCCGGCGTAACCGATCAGGCTGCCATCCCGGCCGATCACGCGGTGGCAGGGAACGATGATCGACAGCGGATTGCGGCCATTCGCGGCCCCCACCGCGCGCATGGCGGTCGGCTTGCCGATGGCGAGCGCGATGTCGCGGTAGCTGCGCGTCTCGCCATAGGGGATGTCGCACAGCGCCTGCCACACCGCCTGCTGAAATGGCGTGCCCTGGGCCGCGAGCGGCAGGGTGAAGCGTTGCAGCCGGCCCGCGAAGTACGCCCGAAATTGCGCGAGATAGGGCGCCAGCGCGTCGCTTTCTTGCTGCCACGCTTGCTGATCGGGCAGGGGGCGCAGGCCGTCCACGAAGTCCACGTGGCGCAGGCCTGCCTCGTCGATGGCGACCAGCAGCGCGCCGCAGGCGGTATCCAGAAAGTCATAACGGATCATGATGTTGTCTCCTCGTTCTCTTGTGACGTCACCGCCTCGGTCAGCAGTGCTGGTTGCTCGCTCATGGCGTGCCACAGCCAGCTCGCGGCGTAGGCGCGCCAGGGTTGCCAGGCGGTGCTCAAGGCTTCCACCTCCTTGACCGGCAGCTTGATGCCGCCGCCGAGCGCTTTTTGCAGCACCAGATCGGAGGCGGGGAAGGCATCCGGATCCTGGCCGGTGCGCAGCCGCCAGTACGCGATGGTCCAGGGGCCTATGCCCGGCAGTGCCAGCAGTTGCTCGTCGCTCGCGGTGGCGAGGGTGAGCTCACCGCTCGCGAGCGCGGCGGCTATCCCCTGCAAGGTTATGATCCGGCTGCCCGGCATGCCGATGCCGTCCAGATTGAGCGCGCACAACTGTGCCGGGGTCGGCAGTGCGGTCACGCCAAACTGCGCCAGCGTGCGTGCCACCAGCCGCCCCATGATGGTGATGGCCCCCTTGACCGACACCTGCTGGCCGACGATGGCGCGCAGCAGCACCTCGTACTCATCCCAGCCCCCCGGCAACCGTACCCCGGGCCAGTGCGCCTGTATCCGTGCGAGCAGCGGATCCTGGCCGAGCCGCTCACCGATGCGTTGCATGTCTGCGTCGAGATCCCACATGCGGCGCACGCGATACAGGAGATCCGGCAGCGCACTCGGCGGCAGATCCCGCAGCGTCAGTTTGAGATGGCGCCCCTCACCTGGCTCGATGCGGATCCAGCCTTCCTGATCGCCGACCTTGTGACGCCGCTCGTAACCGTGCTCGTCGACGCGCTCCAGCCCCGGGATCGCGCGCAGCCGGTAGAACGCGAGCATGGCCTCAATGTCATAGGGCGGGCGATACGTCAGCTGCAGTGTCAGGCTCGGCTGGGCTGTCGCCACTGCGCCGCCCTCTTGCCGTATGCCGTCCCGCTTGCGCAGCGCGCTCGGGGCGAGACCATAGGCGTGCTGCCACGCATCGTTGAAGCGGCGGATGCTCGCAAAGCCCGCCGCAAACGCTATCTCGGTGATGGGCAGCGCGGTCTCCGTCAGCAGCCGTTTCGCGAGCAACAGGCGGCGCGTCTGCTCCACCTGTTTCGGCGAGGCGCCGAGGTGTTGCTCGAACTGGCGCCGCAGCGTGCGCTCGGTGATGCCGGCCTGCAGGGCGAGCACGTCGAGCGTGTTGTCCGCGAGTTCACCGCGCTCGATGCGTGCCAGCACCTGGCCGACCAACGCAGGCAGCTCGCCGCCGGGGGACGGTGCGAGCTCCGGTCGACAACGCAGGCAGGGGCGCAGTCCGTGCTGTTCGGCTGCGGCCGCGACGCGAAAATATTGCACATTGTGCTCGTGCGGCGCGCGCGCCGGGCAGATGGGACGGCAATAGATGCCGGTGGACAGCACGCCGGTGAAGAAGCGGCCGTCGAAGCGCGCATCCCGGGCGAGCCGGGCGGCGTGACACTGCTCCCGGGTGAGGCCGGGAATGATCTCATCCTGGGATCCGGGCTGCTCGATATTCATGGGGACGACTCCGCAGATGCTGTTCATGTCCTGAGACTAAGCGGGGACGAGGGGGCTGACTAGCCAAAAACGGACAGGGATAGGAAAAATAGTCGGGGCAGGCATTTAATGGAAAAGAGGGATAAAAAAGCGCCCTCGGTCAGGGCGCCGTTTGTTGCATCAAGCCAGAGGTTACTTCAGATAACGCTGCTCAAGGTGTTTGCGCAGCCACTGCGGATTCAGCGCCTCGCCAGTCGCGTTGCGGATAAGCGTATCGGTATCGTGCCGGCTGCCCTGGGACCAGATGTTTCGGCCGAGCCAGCCGAGGATCTCCGGCAGGCGGCCCGCCTCGATCAGCTGGCCCATGTCGCCCAGGTCTTTCTCCAGCGCGAAGCGCAGCTGCGCCGCGTACATGGCGCCGAGCGTGTAACTCGGGAAGTAACCGAACGAGCCGTCCGTCCAGTGGATGTCCTGCATGCAGCCGTTGCGGTAGTTGTCCTTCGTCGACAGGCCGAGCCACTGCTGCATCTTCGCATCCCACAGCGCGGGGATGTCAGCGACCTCGATGCGTCCCTCGATGAGATCCCGCTCAAGCTCGTAGCGCAGGATCACGTGCGCCGGGTAGGTCACCTCGTCCGCATCGACGCGGATGAAGCCCGGTTCGACGCGGTTGTACAGCTTCGCGAGGTTCGCCGGCTCCAGCGCGGGCTGGGTGCCGAAGTGTGCGCGGATGCGCGGCGCAAGCAGGGCCAGGAACGCCGGGGAGTGGCCGAGCTGCATCTCGCAGAACAGGCTCTGGCTCTCGTGAATGCCCATGGAGCGCGCCTCGGCGACCGGCTGGCCGAGCAGATGGCGCGGCAGCCCCTGCTCGTAACGGGCGTGACCCGTCTCGTGCACTATGCCCATCAGGCTGGAGACGAATTCGTCCTCGTTGTAGCGCGTGGTGATGCGCACGTCCGTCGGCACGCCGCCGCAGAACGGGTGGCTGCTCACGTCGAGCCGGCCGTGGGCGAAATCGAAGCCGAGCAGCCCCATCACCTCCTGACCGAGCGCCTGTTGCGTCGCGATCGGGAAGGGGCCCTGGGGGAGCAGGATGGCGTCGCGCTTCTGTTGCTCGCTCACCGTCTGGATAAGGCCGGGCAGCCAGCTCGCGAGATCGCCGAAGATCTCGTCCAGTCGTGCTGTTGTCATGCCGGGCTCGTACAGCGCCAGCATGGCGTCGTAGGGGCGCACGTTCAGCGCCTCGGCGCGCAGGCGCGCCACTTCCCGCGACAGTCGCACCACCTCTTCCAGGTTCGGCGCGAAGCCAGCCCAGTCGTTCTCCTTGCGCTGGCGACGCCAGGCGTGTTCGCACTTGCTGCCGGCGAGCGACAGCGCCTCCACCAGCTCGCTGGGCAGCAGGCTTGCATCCTGCCAGTGGCGCTTGATCTCGCCCAGGTTCGCGCGCTGGGTCGCATCCAGGCTCTCGCCTTCGGCCTTCGCTATCCAGTCGCCAAGTTCCGGGGCGGTGCGCTTCTCGTGAATGAGCACGCCGAGCTCGGCCATGGCCTCGGCGCGCGCCTCGTTGCCACCCTCCGGCATCATGGCGGCCTGATCCCAGCCGCAGATGGCGCTGAGGTGGCTGAGACGGTGCAGCTGTTGCTGGTGTTGTTCGAGCTTCTGATATGACATGGAATTGTCCTTGTTATCGCCCTGAGAGAATCGGTCCCGTACCTGGCGTGATCGGGACGCCTCGATGCTAGCACCGCCGTCAGGCGTTTTTCCACTCCCGATGCTCAATCGAGACGCTTCTGATGGCGTTCGCGGTTTTCCGCCTTCTGGCGCTCGCTCTTGCGCAGCAACACGTAGAGCGCGCCGCTGCCACCGTGGCGACGCTCGGCACTGTGGATGGCCATGACCTCGGGCAGTTGTGGCAACCAGGCGCTGACGTGGCTCTTGAGCATGGCGCGCGGCGTGCTGCGCTCTCCCTTGCCGTGCAGGATCAGCAGGCAGCGGATGTCCCGCTGCTCGCACTCCCGGATGAATTGCACCAGGGCAACCCGCGCCTCGTTCAGCGTCTTCTGATGCAGGTCCAGGCTACCCTGCAGCTCGTACTTGCCGAGTCGCAGCTTCTTGTAGACCCCCTCCTGTACTCCGTCGCGCTTGAAGCCGACGATGTCGTGGGGATCGAGCATCTCGATCCCTTCCATGCTGAGCGGATCTTGGGATAACGGGTCGGCACTGGCGGCCTGACGGCGTGCGAGTTGCGCCTCGGTCGGAGGGTTGTTGCCCGCAGGAGGGGCTAGATGGTCGCTGCGAAGGGGCCGCACACCGGCCACTTCCTGCAGGAACAGTGAGAGTTCGTCGTCATGGGACACGGCAGGCTCCCCGCATGAGAATGAGCGGGCATTATAGCGGGGCAGGGCCTTGCTTAGAATGGCGGCTCGCGGTCGGCCGGCTCACCCGCCGGCTTATTGCTGCCTGGTCGGCGGCTCAGATCTCACCTGGTCTGGCGCCCCGCCGCTTTATTGCTCCTCGGTGGGCGGCTCGGCGTGCATCACCTTGTAGATGAAGTAGACCGCGTAGGAACTGATCAGCAGGAAGGTGCCGATAATCACCAGCATGGACATCAGGCCCACGCTGTTGCCAAACATCAGGTTCATCCAAAATTCCATCTCGTTCACTCCTGTCGTCCTCTCGATGACAGGCATGATAGATACCTCTTTGGGAGTGAAGAGATGATCCCGATCAAGTCCCCTCGTGGTTATTTAAACGTCAGTCAGTTCTGTGAGCTGCCTCGCACCGGCGCCATGGCGAAGGGAGGGCACCGGCTGCTCTGCGTGGCCGTTCAGGCCATCAATGGGCGGTCTGCGGCGTGGGCTCGGTGAGCGCCTGGATGCGCCAGCCTTGCTGCTCCAGCAGCGCGAGCAGGCCCTGATCGCCGTAAAGGTGCAGCGCACCTACCACGATAAAGCTCTCGTTCGGCAGTGTCGGCCACTTCGCGATCCAGTTGCGATTGCGCTGTGCCAGCAGGGTCTGCTCCAGCCAGGCTTGCAGCTTGGGCGGCGCCATCTCCTCCTTGAGCAGGTTGATGAGGGTGGCCTGATCCCCGCTCTGCCAGGCGTTCATCACCTCGCCGAAGCCTTTCTCGAGCTCGGGCAGCTCGTCCAGGGTGCTTTCCAGCATCAGGGTCTGGTTGTCGCCGACGCTGGCGAGGTAGCCGAGCTGCTCGAGCAGGGTCTCCAGCCCGACGATGGGTTTGCCTCCCTCGTTTGCCCGCTTGGCGAAGTGCTGATCCACCCCGTACTCACCGCTGTAGCCGGTGCGCTCCAGCGCCGCCTGGGTCAGGGTGATGGCCGCGAACCAGGGCCGCAGCGGGGCCAGCATGGCTTCGGTGAGACCGCTCTGACCGGCGGCGATCAGGGTGCGGCGATACAGATCGAGTGGCACGTGATCCTTGAGGGTCTTGCCATCCACCAGCCGGGTGATGGCGCCCATCTCCTGCCACTGCGCCTGGCTGATGTGGGTCATGTCGACCTCCATCACCAGGGTGCTGCTCTGTTGCCAGGCGCGCTCGACGGGATCGGGCAGGGGATAGAGCGAAGGTTTGCCCGCATGGATGGAGCCCAGCAGCCAGTGTTGTTCGTTGTCTTTCTCGATGCGATAGAAGGCCGGATCGGCGATGGCCGGCAGCGGCAGCAGCAGGCACAGCAGCAGGGAGAACAGGGGGTGATGAAATCTCATGAGGTACCTTATGCGAGCGGGATGACTTCTCTATGATAAGTCCTCATTTGTCACAGCCAAGAGGTTTCCCATGCCCCACCTTCGTTTTCGGGCAGTTTCTGTCGACACTCTTCAGCGGATAAGCACCCCTCTGCTGGCGGAGCTCTGCACCCTGACCGGCGGCAAGCCGGAGTTTGTCACCCTGGAGTGTGTCGACAGCACCCGGGTGCGCGACGGCGCCATCGAGGCCGGTTTCCCGTTCGTGGAGCTGGTCTGGTTCGAGCGGCCTCAGGAATTGCAAGATGCCGCCGCCGCCCTCATCACCCGCCACCTGAAGGCGGTGCTGGGGGAGCAGACCTATGTGGTGGTGCAGGTGCTGCCCATAGTGAAATCCCACTACTACAGCAACGGCGAACATTACTAGGGCGTCCTGATGGCCGCAGCGTGCTGGGCGCCGTCGTACCCTGCGCGCTTGTGAGCGAACCGGTTCAGGCCGATTTGATCAGCAGCCTGTCGAGCCAGCGGCTCGGCAGCAGGCGGCGCAGCACGGTGAACAGCTTGGTCGGGAAGGTGACCGGGTAGCGGTGTTTCGGCCGCCTGCTCTTGAGCGCATGGAGCAGCGGCGCTATGCAGGCCTCGCTCGGCAGGGTGAAGCCACGGGCGCCCCCCTCCCGTTCCAGCCGGCTCAGGGTCTGCCCATAGGCGGCCCGATGGCGGCTCGTCTCGGGATCGATGTGGCGCAGGAAGGCGGCGCGGGCATTGGCGCGAAAGCGGGTATCGATGGGGCCGGGCTCGATCAGGCTCAGTTGCACGCCACTGCCGCTGAGCTCCAGACGCAGGGTATCGGTGTAGCCTTCCAGCGCGAACTTGCTGGCGTTGTAGGCGCCGCGATACTTCATGGCCACCAGCCCGAGCACAGAGCTGTTCTGCACTATCCGGCCCTCTCCCGCCGCCAGCATGGTCGGCAGCACCTGACGAATGAGGTGATGCCAGCCAAACAGGTTGGTATTGAACTGCTCCCGCAGCGCGGCCGTGGGCAAGTCTTCCAGTGCGCCGGGCTGACCGTAGGCACCGTTGTTGAACAGCCCATAGAGGCGACCCCCCGCCAGCGCCAGCGCCTGCGCGGCGCCCTGCTCTATGCTGGCCTCGTCGGCGAGATCCAGCCGCACCGCCAGCAGCCCCTGCTGGCGCAGCGAGGCGACATCGTCCTCCTTGCGGGCGGAGGCGATGACGGTGAAGCCGTGGGCCCCGAGCGCCCTGGCGGCGGCGAGGCCGATGCCGCTGGAGCAGCCGGTGATGAGTACGAAGGGGTGGGGCATGGCGTTGTCCTTGGCGGGGTCGGAATGGCTGAGGGCATGGTAGCCCGAGCGCCCCAAAAACAAAACCGGGCCCAAGGGCCCGGTTTGCTCATCTGCTACCCCCTGATTACAGGAAGGTGAACGGCATGATGATGTGGAACTTGACGTCATGCTCGGAGCTGAACATGTTCGGGTAGTACCAGCTGCCCTTGTCGTCCTGCTCGTTGTTGTAGTCGGTGTAGTGCAGCTTGAACAGGGTGCCCTTCAGCTTGCCGTCTTGTACTGTGTACATGACGTCGAAGTTCGCAGCCCACTCTTTACCGCCTTCCAGAGTACCGTCGCCGTTGTTGGCATCCCAACCGTAGGCACCGGAGATACCGGTGGACCAGCCAGGTGCTCCCACCAGATCATCCAGGGAACGGGTCACACCGAAGAACACTGCCTTCTCTTCGTTATGGTTCCAGTCTGAGCGGGAATCCCACCAGATCTCGTTCGCACCCTGGGAGTTGCCGTAGCCACGGGTCAGACGGGGCAGGTAGTTGCCCAGATCCCCTTCAGCCTTGGTGTACAGGCCTTCCAGACGGAAGCCGTAAGGACCCGATGCCCAGCTCGCGGTCAGGGCTTGTTGCCAGGCCAGGCCGTCATAGTCTTCGTTGTCGGTGTTGGAGCCATAGAACTGGTAGCTGGTGTTCAGGCCACCCAGCACGTCAAACTTGTGTGCCAGTTTGAAGTGGTAGCTGTCCATGTAGCCTTCGGACTGACCGAAGCCACCGGTGACGGCGGTGCCGTTCTCGAAGGTGTAACGAGCGGCCAGACCATGGATGTAGTCGATCTTGTTCGCATCGGTGAAGGGGTCGCTGGCGTAGGGGCTGCTCTTGGAGAAGCCGGCGGTGTTCTTGAACCAGGGCGCCTTGTACTCATCGGCGATGGCGTAGGTCAGGTAAAGATTGCCGAAGTTACCCTCGATCTGGCCACCACGGTAGGTACCGGGTTGATAGGACCAGTTCACGCCCAGGATGCCGGGGACATACAGCTGGGTGTAGCCGCCCTTGGCGGTCACCTTGTCACCAAACTTGAATTTCAGGGCGGCGGTGGAGAGGCTGAAGCCATTCTCGGGAACACCGTCACCACCGGAACCCCACTGGTCACCCCAGAAGGAGAATTCGTTCTCTTCGTTGACGCCGTTGCTCTCGTCAACCGCGAGATCATAGGCACCGAAGCCGCCCACGTCGATACCGACCACATCCCAGGCGTAACCGGAGTTGAAGTTGAGGGCGGCTTGGGTGGTGGCATGGCTCAGGTTGGAGTGGTATTTGCCGTCCTGGCCGGGACCGGCTTGTACGCGGTCACGCTCGCGCTGGAAGTAGAACAGGCCGCCGGACAGTTTTGCGTCATCGGTGAACGCTTCGTAGGACTTGCCGTATTCCGGGCTCATCATGTCCTGAGCGGCCAATGCCATACCGGGGGCGACCAGCGCTGCAACCACGGCGGCGCTTAACGCGGCACGCTTGAAGATCACTTTTTCCATTTTGTATTGCTCCTGATTTTATGGACTTAGCTTTTTTTCCGGCAGTCAGGCAAAGGCCCGCCGCTCGGTATTGGCATTGCAATGAATACCCCGAAGGGCAAAATTTTGGTCTATCTGTGCCCTGTATCCGCGGATGCCTTGGCGCATCGCTGAAGGGCAGTCTGTATTTTTACAGTCTTTATTTTTTGGGTACCGACCCTTGGCGATCGGATAACACCAAGAGTACGTTCGCGGTGCGAAATATCAACGGAAAGTTCCCTTGAAGTTTCAAAAATATGACCGAGTGCAAATAATCATGATTCTTGGTGTGGGCACTCCCAGCCCGCTTATATCGGCGATGACAGCGCTTTCAGGTGAAATTCTTCGTCACAGCGGGCGGATCTCGCACAGGATGCGGAACTTTCGCCATTAACCTCGTGGCAACAGATAATTTTGTGTCACAAAAAAAGATAAGGATTCCACAGGAGAGTACTCCCCCTCCAGGAAGGGGCCCGATTTGATCCGTGTGTGCAGAGGCTTTATGGCTGGGTGATGGGCGGGTCGTGGCAGCCTATCGGGGGGCCAGGCCTCGACTTGAGATGGCTGATGTGCGGCGTCAGGGGCTGGATAAGCCACGGCATCGGGAAAGGGTCAGGTCTGACCCGGAGAGATGGGGATCCACCGGGTCAGGGAATGAATAAGCAATGGCTATTGCAGGGATGGGATCAGGTCTGACCCGGAGAGATCGAGATGGAGATCCGCCGGGTCAGGGAATGAATAAGCAATGGCTACTGCAGGGATGGGATCAGGTCTGACCAAGAATCCGGGGGATCTGCTGGGCCTGGTGGTGGATATGTTGCGAGACCTGGACAGAGAGCTGGCTGCCCTGGTGAGCATGCTGGCTGATGCGGCCGATCAGGGTGGCGAAGCTGGCCAGCCGGTGTTCCTGGCTCCTGGCATTGTCGGCCCCCTGCAGGGCGATGACGGCGGTGCTGCGGGCCATCTCCCGCACTGTCTGGGTCGTTTGGCGCAACTGCTCGGCCTGCTGGCGCTGTTCGGCAGCCTCCGCGGTGATGCGGGCCAGCACGGTGGCGAGCTGATCCCCCGCCAGGGTGAGGCTGGCGAGGATCTCGGTGATCTGGCCGAGAGAGCGCTGGGTATCGGCCGATAGATGCCGCACCTCGTCGGCGACGACCGCGAAGCCGCGGCCCTGTTCGCCAGCGCGGGCGGCCTCGATGGCGGCATTGAGTGCCAGCAGGTTGGTCTGCTGGGAGATGTGACCGATGACATCGACGATGGCGGTGACGTCCTCCACCGAACGTTTGAGCTGCGTCAGGGCGCCGCTGCTCTCGTCGATGGCCAGGCCGGTCTGGGCGGTAGCGGCCAGCATGCCGCCCACCAACTGTTCGCTCTGGCTCATGGAGTGCTCGTTGTGCTGGGCGTGTTTGGCGATGTCGGCGGCGACCTGATGCACCTCGCTGGCGAGCTGGTTCAGCTCGTGCATCATTTGATCGCTCTCATCCACCACCAGCTCGGTGGTGCGGGTGCTGTGATGGATCTCCTGTACCTGCTGCACCATCTGCTGCAGGCTCGAGGATACGCTGGAGAGCTGTCCCGCCTTCTGTTGCTGATCCTGTTGCAGCCGCAGGATGAGGCGGTTGTAACTCGCGACTATGTCGGCGAGTTCGTTGTGCTCGGACCTTGCCGGCAGCAACTGGGCCTGACCCGTGGTATCGAGTTGCGCGAAGGCGCCGCGCAATTGCAGCAGTGGCTTGACCAGCCAGCGTCGTTGCACCAGCGCAAACAGCAGGGCAACCACCACCAGACAAAGCGCCAGGGAGCCGAGAATAGTGGCGAGCTCCTTGTTCACATCCTGACGCGCGCTGGCGAGTTGTTCCCCCAGTTGATCGCTTGCCTGCTGCAATTGCGCTATGTCTTGCTGCACCATCTGGCGAGCCACCAGTTGCTGTTGCAACGCCTTGCGGCTGTTGTCCAGTTCCTGCGGGTAGCGCTTGAACAGGGAGACCAGCTCGGCTTTGGGCAGCTCCCCGAGTTCCCTGCGCTCGGGTTCGCCAAGAGTGAATTCGTCGGCGGGAGCCTCTTCAACGATCCCGAGTGCTGGCAGGGCCGCCAGCTTGTCTGCCTGTTTCTGCAGGGCTGCCAGTTCGAATTGCAAGCCTTCCAGCAGCTTGGGACTGGCCTGCTCCATGTAGTTCTGGCGCAGATGACCGAGCCCCGGCAGGGTCGCCAGCAGGTCGGCGGCGCCAAGACGGTACTGATCGGCACTCAACGGATCCGTTCCCGTCGCCCCTTGCTGGCCGTAGCGCAGCAGCGCCTTGGCGTGGGCGGTCAACTCGTTCTCGGCATTTTGCAGCAGCCACTGGCTGTTGCCGGAGAGTTTGCCCGCCGCCAGATAATCGCTGTCGATGCGCTCACCCATCTGTTCGAGCAAGGTGCGCAGCGGCGTGCTCAGGCTGGGATCCTGCTGCTCCAGCTGGCCGAGCGCCTGCTTGCGGATCCCCTGGGCTTCGGTCAGCCGCAGGGGATCGCCGCTGCCGAGGTAGTCGCGAAGCGCCCCTTGCAGCGGGCCATTCAGCCGCTGCTGCAGGCGTTCGTTCTGACGCAGGGTCTGTTCCGCCTGATCCAGTCGTTGCCAGCCATGAAACAGGGCGGTGACCTGGATGCCTGCGACCAGCAGCAACACGAGGGAGGAGAGGGCGGCAAAATGGGCAATTTTCACATCATCATTCCTGCTTGAACCACGCAATGGGCTGGAGCTTAAAGCAGGAGTGATGGCGTTTTTATGACAGCGGTGTGCTCGTTTTGCGAGTCTTGGGGGCGCGTACCAGCAGGCCAAGCAGAGCGCCGCCCATGATGAGGGCGCCCGCCAGCAGGTGGCGCGGGGTGAGCTGCTCGCCGTTGAGCCAGACCAGCAGCAGGGTACTCAGCAGGGGGGTCAGATAGGCGAGCGCCCCGATGCGGCGCGGATCCCCGTCTCGCAGTGCCAGATACCAGGTGACGAAGGCCGCCCCCATGGGGCCGAGCGCGAGCCCCGCGATGAGCAGCCAGTCAGCCGTCGGGATCTGGGCGAGGGGCAGTGGCCCCTCCAGCATCCAGGCGAGCAGCAGCGCCAGCAAGCCGGCGGGCAGGCAGGCGGCGGCGGTGACCACGGCGGGGGCGGGCGGCAGGCGACGGGAGAGTACCGAATAGGCTCCCCAGATGATGGCGGCACCAAGGGCCAGCAGGTAGCCGGGCAGATAGGCCTGCTGCAGTTGCAGCTCGCCATCGACCATCACCAGCACGGAGCCGGCGAGGCCGAGCGCCCCGGCCAGCAGGTGATGCAGGTGCAGCGGGTGGTTTGGCAGCAGCAGCGGCGTGAACAAGATGATGCACAGGGGCCACAGATAGTTGATGAGGTTCGCCTCGAGCACGGGAGCGTGGCGAAAGCTCATGAACAACAGCAGGTGATAGAGCAGCAGGGCCGTGATGGTCACCAGCCAGGTGACGGGGCGAGCCCGCCACTTGCGCCAGAACGGCAGGGCCCCGGCGCCACAGAAGAACAGCACCAGCCCCACCAGCACCAGCGGCGAGACGCTGGTGATTCTGGAGGTGAGCGCCGCGAGCGAGGCCCACAGCAAGATGGTGAGCAGGGCCAGACCGGTGGACTTGTCCCACCAGGAAACAGCAGACATCCAACACTCCTTTGCAAGATGAACAAAAACGAGGGCCAGTCTATCAGACTGGCCCTCGTGAGACAGTGAGTACGAGTGCTTCTTTGCGAGGCTAGGTACGGGGAGAAGGGGGGCAGCTCCGCTGGGGTGTTCGACTATTTATCGTCTGAGAGATTGGTCGATTTCTGGATCACTTCCCCCGCCTTCTCGACATCCCTGCCCATGCCATGGATGGTGTTGCAGCCCAGCAGCAACAGGCAGGCACCCAGCATCAACAGGCATCGCAATGTGGTCATCATTCTTTCTCCTATGGCGGCGTTGTCCATGATCCATGGTCCCCTCAGGGGAGCAGCTTGAGCAGGCGCCCGTTATCGGCATCGGTCAACAGGTAGAGGGCACCGTCCGGCCCCTCCTTGACGGTGCGGATCCGCTCTCCCACCTCGGTCAGCAGCCGCTCCTCAGACACAATCTTGTCCCCTGACAGCCGCAGATGCAACAGGGCCTGGCCGCGCAGAGCGCCGACGAACAGATCCCCCCGCCACTGCTGGAACAGCTCGCCTCGATAAAATGTCATGCCCGAGGGGGCGATGGAGGGCACCCAGATCCACCGCGGTGGGGTCATCTCCGGCGCCGTCGTGCCCGAGCCTATCTTGCCGCCTCCATACTCCTCACCGAAGGTCACCCTGGGCCAGCCATAGTTGTGGCCGGGCAGGATGAGATTGACCTCGTCCCCACCCTGAGGGCCGTGCTCGTGGGCCCAGAATTGCTGGCTGCCGGGGCGCAGCGCGGCGCCCTGCATGTTGCGGTGGCCCAGGCTCCAGATCTCGGGCAGGGCGTTGGCCGTCTCGACGAAAGGATTGTCGGCGGGGATCCGGCCATCCTTGTGCAGGCGCACCGTCTTGCCGAGGTGGTTGTCCAGACTCTGGGCCCGCTCCCGTTCGGTGAAGCGATCGCCGAGGGTGACATAGAGGTAGCCATCGTCCGTCAGCAACAGGCGGGAGCCGAAGTGAGCGCCGCCGGCCACCTTGGGCTGCTGGCGAAACAGCAGTTGCCAGTCCGTCAGGGCGTCTTTTTGCAGACGCGCTCTGGCCACCGCGGTGCCGGCCCCTCCTTCACCGGGCTCGCTGTAGCTCAAGTAGAGCCAGCCTTCCTTGTCCAGCGCGAGATCGAGCAGGCCGCCCTGTCCCTGGTTGGCAATGGGCGGCAGACCTGAGACCGGATGGCGCTTCCCCCCGACATCGATGCGCAGCAAACGGCCGGGGCGCTCGCCGACCAGCAGCTCCCCATCTGGCAGGAAGACCAGCCCCCAGGGGTGGGTGAGCCCGTCCACCAGAGGGACCAATGTCAGCGCCCTGGCCGGCGCCAGCAGACAGAGCAGCAACAGGATGAACAGGGGACGCAAGCTGGGAACCTCCATGTTGTATCGGGTCTGGCGTGAGCCGTCGTCGCTGAAGTATAGAGGGGGGTGAGGAAGAAAAGTCAGAAACAACAAGCCCCTGCATGGGCAGGGGCTTGTTGGGTTAGCGGGATTACAGGCCGAAGGTCTCTTGCAGTTCTTGCATGTCCCGTGCGCTGACCCCTTCCGGTTCGAAGCCGCTGGCGAGGCACATGAGATGAAGCTTGGCACCCTTGTTTGCCACATCGACAAAGTCGAAGGCCATCAGCGCATCCGTTCCGGTTGCCACGGCGCCGTGTTTTTCCCAGATGGCCACATCGTGTTGACGCAGGGCGTCGGTGGTGCCCTGTGCCATGGTCTGGCTGCCGGGCATGCAGTAGGGCACCACGCCGATACCACGTGGCACGAAGGCCCGTACTTCTGGCAGCATCTTCCAGCAAGCGTTGGTGTAGGCTGCACTGTCGCGGGCATAACGTGGGTGATGAGAGAGCGCGATGAGCTCAAGGGGGTGGGTATGCACCACGCAGCGATCGGCTGTGCCCCGCCGCTGCTTGTCCATGACGATCTCCACGTGGGAGATGAACTCGCTGGTGGGCTGATAATCGGAGCGCTCACGCCCCCCCCACAGGATATGGTAACCCCGTGCCTCGTCATCGATCCGCAGGACGCAGCCCGCGAGCTCTGGGCGGCGCAACTCGCGGATGCGCTCCCCCGTACCCTTGACGAAGAAGATGTGGCCGGCGCTGTCGGCCGGGAAGACGCCTGCTCCACCGACCATGGAGAGCGGGCAGTGGGGAAAGGCACTCAGATCGGCGGGGGCCGGCCCAAAGATGTCGGTGAGATCGACGGAGATGTTGCCGCCATTGCGCTCGGCCCACTCCCGTTGCCACAAGTAGGCGGAGACCTCGACGACCTTCTCTATTTCAGCCAGCACGGCCGCATTGAATTCAATCTGCTGCATCATTCCCTCTACCTTGCGTTGAAGAGCCCTGTTAATGACACCCACTGTAACGGGCGCCGATGGGATGAGCCTCAACGGAGGCGCCACGCCGAGGGTGGAGTTGGCTGGATTTTCAAGAAGTGCATGACCACAAGGATTGACCGCCCAAAAAGAAGCCGTCCAGAGTGGACGGCTTCGGCATCATGCCTGATACCGACTCAAAGTGCGGCCTGATAGAGGGCCAGCAGCTCTGCCTTGCTGGCTACCCGGGGGGCACAGCCGGAGCAGGGATCTGCCGCGGCGGCATCGACCCAGCCTGCGAGATCGTCCGACTGGATGCCCAATTCATGCAGGCCGGCCGGAATACCTACCCGGGCGGAGAGTGTCCGGATGGCCTGGATGGCTGCCCTGGCCGCATCGCGCTGGCTCATGGTCCGGGTGTCCACCCCCATGGCGGCGGCGATGTCGGCGAAACGTTCCTCCCTGACGGCCAGATTGAATTCGCAGACCACTGGCAGCAGGATGGCGTTGCAGACCCCGTGTGGCAGATTGTGGGTGGCACCCGGCTGGTGGGCGAGAGAGTGAACATAGCCAAGGCCTGCACTGTTGAATGCCATGCCGGCGAGGAACTGGCCGTGGGCCATCATCTCGCGAGCGCTCAGATCTTTGCCGTTCGCCACCGCTTGCGGCAGGTATTCGGCGATCATCCGGATGGCGGCAAGCGCCGAGTGATCGGTCAGCACGTGGGCACCGATGGAGACATAGGCCTCGATGGCGTGAGTCAGGGCGTCCATGCCGGTGGCGGCGGTGACGGCTGCAGGCAAGCCCACCATCAGACTCGGATCGTTGACTGCCACCGTCGGGATCAGCGCGGAGTCTATGATGACCATCTTGACCCTGCGCCGGGTATCGGTGATCACGGCATTGCTGGTCACTTCGGCAGCCGTACCCGAGGTCGTGCTGATGCAGGCCATGAAGGGACCGGGATGAACGACCTTGCCGATGCCCTCAAACTCATGGATTTGCTTGCCCGGGTTGGCGACCAGGGCGCGAACCGCCTTGGCCGTATCCATGGCGCTGCCTCCGCCAAAGCCGATGAGTGCATCGCACAGCCCGGTCTGCCAGCTGGCCAGCGCCGCATTGGCTACCAGATCGGTCGGGTTGGGTTGTACGCCATCGTAGATCACCGGACTGAAGCCGTGATCGCGCAGTGCGCCGAGCAGGCCGTCCAGCAGGCCGAACGAGAGCAGGGCCTGCTCTGTCACGATCAGCGGGCGACGAGCGGGTTGATTGCACATCAATTGCACCAGATCGTGGATGGCTCCACGGCCCGACAGGCTGATCTGGGGTAAACACAATGCAAAGGCCATCAGGATATCCCTCTTCTTCAGATGAAACTAAGGGGGATATTAGGCTTATTGAAGGAGGATACCTTTAATGCCTGGCCAGTATAAATAATACCCTGGCCATGAAATTAAGATTATTTGTAGCGTTTTCTATATTGCAGTGGTGTCATATCGAACACATTGTGAAATTTGCTCGAGAAATAATTGCCATCGTTGAATCCACTTTCGAATGCAATATCAGTCACCGAATGATTGGTATGGCTTAATAACCAGGAGGCGTGGCAGAGCCGAACTCGTCCGAGATAATTATTGGGGGTCAGGCCGGTATGTTCCTGCAGCTTGCGATTCAGCGTGCGTGGGGAAATGGCAAACCGTTCGGACAACTCGCTCCAGTCGATCTCGTCCTGGTAATGTTCATCAAGGTAATGGATGAGCGCGAACAGCCGCTCCTGATCACTCTCGCCGTCCCTGGCTGACAGTCCCTTCTGCTTGCGCGTGCGCCAGAGCAGCACGGCCAGTTGGGAGAACAAGGCTTCGATCATCAGGCGAGAGCTGTCATCCTGTCGGCTCTCCTCCTCGACTATCTGGCCAAGCAGCAGCTCGCTTTGTTGTTGCAGGGCTGAGGGCAGCCGCAGCCCACCGCTGGCAGGGTGGCAGCTGGCGTGCAACATGGCTTGCAGCTCGCCTGCGAGGTGGAATCCCTCCGGTCTGAACAACACATTGACCAGACAGAGACCTTTCATCTGGT
This sequence comes from Aeromonas sp. TECH754, assembly GCF_056279295.1. Classification (NCBI taxonomy): domain Bacteria; kingdom Pseudomonadati; phylum Pseudomonadota; class Gammaproteobacteria; order Aeromonadales; family Aeromonadaceae; genus Aeromonas; species Aeromonas sp. TECH754. The sequence goes on from NZ_JBWBRA010000001.1 coordinate 191,795, forward strand.
CGAACAGATGGGCATCGTCTTCTCGCAGATAGAATACGCTGCCACGGCTGATATGCACCGCGCTGCCATCCGTGATGTGGATGGCGCAACCGGATTTGATCAACACCAGCTCATGGAACGAGTGGCAGTGCTCCGGGAAGGGCTCCTGAGGCACGCGTGGCACCACGCTGATGACCTTGTTGTGATCAAAAAAATCTGTCTGCGGCAGGCGAAACATGAGCAGGCTCTTATGAGGTAATTGCCTGTGAATATGGGCAGCTTCCCGTCTGGGTCAAACGAATAAACCGGGTTCCGTGAAGGCTTTCACAGTTATATTGTATTTATTTATCAGCTGGCTTCGATTGCTTCCGTTTGTTCGTCGGGATTATTTGAACTCACTCACATATTTGTGAAGAGAGCTCTGTTTCTCGATTTTTATGCCAACCAGAACCCTCCCCTTGGCCGTAACAGCAAGGTTGTCGATCATATTGGCACCTAAAGTGGCGACATCGAAAATTACGGAGTGGGTTCGATGTCAGTCAATATTGCGGCAGTGGATTTGGGCGCGTCCAGCGGACGGGTAATATGGGCTCAGTATGATCCGGTCAACGAAAGTATCACCATGCAGGAGATGCATCGCTTCACCAATGGCATGGTGCATCGCAATGGGCATGACTGCTGGGAACCCGAGCGTCTCTTTTCCAATATCCTGCTCGGGCTGGAGAAAATAGATGCCGCCGGCATTGTGCTCGATGCGGTAGGCATCGATTCCTGGGGGGTCGACTTCGTGTTGCTGGATGCGGCCGGCCAGATGCTCGGTGAGGCAGTAGCCTATCGCGATGCCCGCACCGACGGCGTGCCGGAGCAAGTTTGGCAGCAACTGCCGCGTGATGAGATCTATCGCCGTACTGGCATCCAGTTCCTCAAGTTCAACAGCCTGTACCAGATCCGGGCCTTGCTCGATGAAAAGCCGGTCTGGCTGGATAGCGTCGCCCGCCTGCTGCTGATCCCCGATTACCTGCACTACCGCCTGACTGGCGAGTTCAGCTGCGAGTTCACCAACGCCTCCACCAGCCAGCTGGTCAATGCCCGCAGCCGGAACTGGGATCCCGAGCTGGTCGCGCTGCTCGGTGACGGCGGCAAATGGCTGCAACCCATAGTCGCGCCAGGCACCCGACTGGGCCACTGGACCAGCCCCTCCGGCCATAGGGTCAGCGTCATTCTGCCCGCCACCCACGACACCGGCTCGGCCATCGTTGCCACCCCACTGAGCGGGCCGGGTGCCGCCTACATCAGTTCGGGCACCTGGTCACTGGTCGGTGTCGAGCGCCACGCACCGCTGACAGGCAGCGCGGCGCAGGCGGCAAATCTGACCAACGAGGGGGGGGTGGAGGGAACCTGGCGCCTGCTCAAGAACGTCATGGGGCTGTGGCTGGTACAAGGGCTGCAGGCGCTGTGGCCGCAGCAGAGCTTTGCGGCGCTGGTGGCGCAGGCCGAGCGGGCCGAGCCCTTTGCCTACCTCATCCATCCCAATGACGAACGCTTTCTCAATCCCGCCTGCATGCGCAGCGCCATCCAGCACTTTTGCCAGGAGACGGGACAAGGCACTCCGCAGACCCCGGGTGAGCTGGTGCGCTGCGTGCTGGACAGCCTGGCGCTCTGTTACGACCGGGTGCTCAGAGAGCTGGAGTCCGTCACCGGCGAGCCCATCACCAGACTGCATATCGTCGGTGGTGGCTCCCGGAATCAATTGCTCAACCGGCTCTGCGCCGACATCTGCCAATGCACAGTGCTGAGCGGACCGGTGGAGGCCTCGGCACTCGGCAACATCGGCTGGCAGCTCAAGGGGCTGGGCCTCTTGCAGGATCTGGCAGACGTGCGTCGCCTGATCCGCCACAACACCCGAATCGACACCCTGCATCCGCGTGAGCTCCCGCAACTGGAGCGCTATCGGACGCGCTTTGCCGCGCTCTGCGCGCACACCCATTCAGATCATTTAATCGAGGAAGCAGTATGAACCCGAACATTGAGACCGCTTTTGCCCTGGCCAAGCAGCAGTACGCCGCCCTCGGCGTCGATGTCGAGCAGGCGCTCGAGACTCTGACCACCATCCCCGTCTCCATGCACTGCTGGCAAGGGGACGATGTTGGGGGCTTCGAGGCGGATGCCGGTGCCCTGACCGGCGGCATCCAGGCAACCGGCAACTATCCGGGCAAGGCGCGCAACGCCACCGAGCTGCGTCGTGACCTGGATCTGGCGATGTCGCTGATCCCGGGGGCCAAGCGCCTCAACCTGCACGCCATCTACCTGGAGTCGGAGAGCTCGGTCGCGCGGGACAAGATCGAACCCAAGCACTTCGCCAACTGGGTGAGCTGGGCAAGGGAGAAAGGGATAGGCCTCGATTTCAACCCCAGCTGCTTCTCTCACCCGTTGAGTGCCGATGGCATGACGCTGTCGCACCCGGACCCTGAAATCCGCCGCTTCTGGATCGATCACTGCAAGGCGAGCCGCCGCATCTCCGCCTCCTTCGGTGAAGCGCTCGGCACGCCATCGGTGATGAATATCTGGATCCCGGATGGCATGAAGGATCTGCCCGCCGATCGGCTGGGGCCGCGGCAACGGCTGATGGCCGCTCTGGACGAGGTGCTGGCCGAGCGGATCGACGAGGCGCATCACATCGACGCGGTGGAGAGCAAGCTGTTCGGTATCGGTGCCGAGTCCTACACCGTCGGTTCGAACGAGTTCTATCTGGGTTATGCCAGCTCACGCGATATCGCGCTCTGTCTGGATGCCGGCCACTTCCATCCCACCGAGGTCATCAGCGACAAGATCAGCGCCGCCTCCCTGTTTGTCCGCCACCTGTTGCTGCACGTCAGCCGCCCGGTGCGTTGGGACAGCGATCACGTGGTGCTGCTGGATGACGAAACCCAGGCCATCGCCAACGAGATCATCCGCAACGCGCTGCTGGAACGGGTGCACATCGGTCTCGACTTCTTCGATGCCTCCATCAACCGCATCGCCGCCTGGGTCATCGGTACCCGCAACATGAAGAAAGCGCTGCTGCGGGCTTTGCTCGAGCCCATCGAGAGCCTGCGTCAGGCCGAACAGGAGGGGGATTACGCTACCCGCCTGGCGCTGATGGAGGAGACCCGCAGCCTGCCATGGCAGGCGGTCTGGGATTATGCCTGCGCCCGTGAAGGGGTTGCGGTAGGTGTTGAATGGCTCGCTGTCGTCAAGGCATACGAGGAGAAGGAATTGATGACTCGCCGCTGAGTGGCGTGTCATCTGACGCCCGCCATCTGTGGCGGGCGTCAGGAAAATAATAAAAAAAGCACGGTTGTTATCAAGGACGCTTCCCTGGATTGGGAAGCAAAAACACAATCAAACCTCATGCAAGGAACATCTCATGTCTGCAATCGTATCGGGAATCGGTTGGCACCTGGTTGGCGCCGCCTCGGCGGCTTCATTCTATGCGCCTCTCAGCAAGGTCAAGCGCTGGTCGTGGGAAACCACCTGGGCTTTCGCCGGTCTGTTTTCATGGATCCTGCTGCCCTGGCTGGTTACCTCGACGCTGATCGATGACTTCGGCGCCTTCTACAGCGTGGTCGACAGCAAGGCATTCTGGGGGATGTTCTTGTTTGGGGCCATGTGGGGCATAGGGAACGTTAACTATGGCCTGACCATGCGCTATCTGGGGATGTCTCTCGGCATCGGGATCGCCATTGGTGTGACGCTGGTGGTCGGAACCCTGATGCCACCCATATTGCGAGGGGAGTTTGGTCATCTGCTCACCACTGGCAGTGGCCAGCTCACCCTGCTTGGCGTGTTCGTCGCGTTGATTGGCATAGGTATCGTCACCTGGGCCGGGCATCAGAAGGAGATCGCCCTGGGCACGACCACCCGGGAATTCAATCTGAAGAAAGGGCTGCTGCTGGCGGTGATGTGCGGCATCTTCTCTTCGGGATTTGCTTTCGGCCTGGAAGCCGCTGCCCCCATCAGGGAGGCGTCACTGGCACTGGGTATCAACCCGCTCTATGCCGTACTGCCTAGCTACGGCATCATCATGGGCGGCGGTGCCATCGTCAACATGGCCTACTGCTTCATCCGGCTCGCAACACGTCCCGAGCTGTCACTGCGCAATGATCTGGCCCAACCAGCCAGGAGTCTGTTGCTCAATGGCTTGCTGGCTGCGGCCGGTGGCATCATGTGGTATCTGCAATTCTTCTTCTATGCCTGGGGTGAAGCCAGCATTCCAGACCATCTCTCCTTCGTGAACTGGATGCTGCACATGAGCGGTTATGTGCTCTGTGGTGGCATCGTTGGGCTGCTGATGGCGGAATGGAAAGGGGTTGGTACCCGTCCGGTGCGTATTCTCTGCGTCGGCATGCTGGTGATCGTCGGTGCCGCCAATCTGGTCGGCATGGGCATGGCGTAAGGAGATAGAAAATGATTCGAAAGGCGTTTGTCATGTCGGTTCACCCGGGTTGCGAGGCGGAATATCGTCGTCGCCACGATGAACTCTGGCCCGAACTGGCCGAGGTGCTGAGGGTACACGGTGCCAGCAACTACAACATCTTTCTCCACCCGGAGACTTGTCAGCTGTTTGCTTATGTCGAAATAGAGGATGAGGTGCACTGGAACCAGGTGGCCGATACCGCCATCTGCCGGAGGTGGTGGGCCTATATGAAGGAGATCATGCCCTCCAACCCGGATGACAGCCCAGTCAGCCGGGAGCTGGTCTCCGTCTTCTGCTTGCCGTGACGCTGCCGGCAGCGAATCAGTCTGGTTTGAACGGGACGTGGGAGCGTCCCGTGTTGCGTAATGGCGCGATCGGCAGATCGCCGCCCCGCTCGACCCATCAGTTTTCATCCATTCTGTTGCCTGCCGCCCGGCTCTATGGGCGGTGGAAGCATACACTTTCAGCAGTGGCGTTCCGATCTTCTGGCTTTGTGGAGACGTTCCCTCGGGTCATCGGCCAGCGTGGGATCGGAGGGGGGGACCGTTTCACGCAGCGGACGGTTGACAACCACAGGAGCCGATCGCCCAGATGACGGCATCTGGGCCCGCTCAGGCCAGCATGTATGGAGGAGAGCATGTCATCACTCACCGCGGCGCCCAGGCGCCTTCTGCCCGATCTGCTGGCCGGTGTCACTGCGGCGGCGGTCGTATTGCCCAAGGCCATGGCCTACGCCACCGTGGCCGGTCTGCCGGTGGCGATCGGCCTCTATACCGCCTTCGTGCCCATGCTGATTTACGCCCTGCTGGGCTCATCCCGGGTGCTCAACGTCAGCTCCACCAGCACCCTGGCCATCCTGACCGCGACTCAGCTCGGGGTGGTGGTGCCGGATGGGGATCCCGGCCAGCTGATCACGGTGACGGCCACCCTGACCCTGCTGGTGGGGGCCATGCTGATGCTGGCGGCGGTACTGCGGCTCGGGTTCGTGGCCAACTTCATCTCCCTGCCGGTGCTGGTGGGATTCAAGAGCGGCATCGGGCTGGTCATCATTCTCGATCAGTTGCCCAAGCTGTTTGGGGTACACCTGCAGAAAGAGAACTTCTTCGTGGATCTCTACCATCTGGGACAGGCGCTGCCCGAGACCTCCTGGGCGACCCTGGCGGTGGCCCTCGCCACCCTGGTGGTGCTGGTGCTGATGGAGTGGCGCTTCCCGCACTCGCCCGCCCCCCTGTTGGGGGTGGGCCTCGGCATAGCGCTGGTGTGGGGTGGGGGGCTGAACGAGGCGGGAGTGACCATCGTCGGTACCATCCCCACCGGCCTGCCCAGCCTGACGATGCCGGATCTGGAACTGGTGTTGCGGTTGCTGCCGGGGGCGGCGGGGATAGCGCTGATGAGCTTTACCGAGACCATCGCCGCCGGCCGTGCCTTCATGGGGGAGGGGGATCCCGAGATCAATCCGAACCGCGAGCTGGTGGCCACCGGGCTGGCCAATCTGGGGGGCGCCTTCTGCGGCAGCATGCCGGCGGGGGGCGGCACCTCCCAGACCGCGGTGGTCCGTTCCGTTGGCGGGCTCAGTCAGCGCGCCTCCGTCGTCACGGCGGCGATGGCGCTGGCAACCATGATCTTCCTCGCACCGCTGTTGTCCTGGCTGCCGAACGCCACCCTGGCGGTGGTGGTCATCGTCTACTCGGTGGGGCTCATCCAGCCGGGTGAGTTTCTCAAGATTGGGCGGATCCGCATGATGGAGTTTCGCTGGGCCGCCGTCGCCTGCCTGGGGGTGCTGCTGTTTGGCACCCTGCAGGGGATAGTGGTGGCGATCCTGGCCTCCCTGCTGGGGCTGGCGAGTCAGACGGCGCAGCCCCGGGTGTATGTGATCGGCCGCAAGCCGGGGGAGGATGTGCTGCGTCCGCTCTCCGCTCGCCATCCCGAGGATGAGACGATCCCGGGGCTGCTGATCCTGCGGCCGGAAGGGCGGCTCTTCTTCATCAACGTCCAGCACGTGGCGGCCCAGTTGCGGCAACTGATCGAGACCCACCAACCCGAGGTGGTGGTGCTGGACATGAGTCGGGTGCTGGATGTGGAGTACTCGGCGCTGATGATGCTGATGGAGGGGGAGCTCCAGGTGCGTGCCAGGGGAGTCGAGCTCTGGCTGGCCGGCCTCAACCCCGGGGTGCTAGAAAACGTGCGCCGCAGCGGCCTGGCCGGGCAACTCGGCCAGGATCGCATGCTCTTCAATGCCAGGGCGGCTATCCGTCAATATCAGCAACGCAAGGGATAGGTCATCACTTTCCCCTCGGGCCCGAGATCCATGGCCTAGGGGCTTTCGTCAGAATGGGTGGGGCGAGAGATAAGCCTCAGGCTGTCCCCCCGGGCCCGGGATCCGTACCCGAGGGGTTTATGGGCGAGGCACGGGGGAGCCTCAGGCTCTCCCGTGATGGCACTCAGAAGAGTTCCGGGATGAAGCGGAACGGATGGTCGGTGGGCTTGGCCTTGCCAATCTTGCGCTTGGGCAGCTTGACCTGTTCGACCGGCAATTCTTCGTAGGGGATGTGGGCCAGCAGATGGGAGATGATGTTGAGCCGCACCTTCTTCTTGTCCTCTGAACGAGCCACGAACCAGGGTGCCCAGCTGGTGTCGGTGGCGGCGAACATGGCGTCCCGCGCCTCGGTGTAGTCATCCCAACGATTGAACGACTTGATGTCCATCGGCGAGAGTTTCCAGGTCTTGCGACCGTCGTCGATGCGATCCCGCAACCGGCGCTCCTGCTCCTCCGGGCTCACCTCCAGCCAGTATTTCAACAGGATGATGCCGGCATCGACCATGGACCACTCCATCTGTGGCGTGCTGACCAGGAATTTGTCGCTCGCCTCCGGGGTACAGAATCCCATGATCCGCTCCACACCGGCTCTGTTGTACCAGCTGCGATCGAAGATGACGATTTCGCCGGCGGCGGGCAGATGGGGAACATAGCGCTGCATATAGAGCTGGCTCTTCTGCCGCTCGGTGGGGGCGGGCAGCGCCACGACCCGAAACACCCGCGGGCTGACCCGTTCGGTGAGCGCCTTGATGGTACCGCCCTTGCCGGCACCGTCGCGTCCCTCGAACACGATGCAGACCTTGAGCCCTTTGTGTACCACCCACTGTTGCAGCTTGACGAGCTCCACATGCAGGCGGCGCAGCTCTTTTTCGTACTCCTTGGTGCCGAGCGACTTGTGCTCGGGTGCCTCTGTGACTTGCTCGACCTTGGCTTTCTTCTTGTTACCCATGATGTCCTTCTCTATGTCTCAAACTGGTGAAGATCGGCCGTCACCCTTGACGGTTACCCCTTGAGTGTACATGACGACATATTTGATAACAGTCGTAAAACAAATAAAGAGGGCTCATATGAGTCAGCTGAATCCTGTCGAACCGAGGAAACCTCGGCCGATGCCGCCACACCACTCTCATGTAATGATGAGGGTGCTCATTGTCAATATGGACAAGCAATGAAACAGGCCCTGAATCTCTTATGTTCAGCTCCAGTTAAATTAAGCCTGGGTTCAGTTTTAATAAAGAGTTTTAATTCAGCGCTAATACAGCTTGGATGTATGATGAGCTCGTTAATTCGCTTCCGGATGTCAATATGAGTCCATTAAATTCATAATAAATGAAATTTGTGTGAACCTTACAGCAAAACAGTAGTCGGTTTCTGTCATCGTCAAATGCCTTTGTTATAGTTGTCCTCCTTAGAAACAAAAACTCATTAGTGGCTGTCGACCGAATGGAATATTGATATGTTAACAATGATAACTATCTATTCTGTGCGGTTGAAATGTGCGTCTATCGACTCACCGCAAAGATGCGTGGCCATGCAACCCTGCACGTGGCATCGGTCACTGTTCGTGCGTCAGTTTCAACGGGGATGTGCCGTTCCAGCTGGCTCGCAGGTTGGTTGTGTGCATGGTCGTCTTCGATGATTGAGGCGTGCTGAATGAAGCCGTTGTGATAATTAAATCTATGTAGGTAGTCTGCCTTTTACTCGGCAGCTATTAGTTTTCTATGATGACTTGATATTTTAACGAGGCTCGTCGATTGCCTCCTGATCCTGGTGAATAACACATTGATATCAACAATTAGTATGTTGGTGTTTTCAGTGTGGATTATTTTAAATAAGTGCAAGCAGAGCTCGAATTATCAATATCTCTTCATTGAGGAGAGGGGCGAACTCGCCCAGCAGAATGAAGGGCTGCGTGACATTCTCATCTGGGATGATGGTTCCAAAATTTGCCATGCCAATGATTAACGCTTTCAACCCGCTGTACAACGACGTGCAGAGGTTTAAATCAGTCAGGGAGTTGACTCAGTGAGGCATTGATCATCGGTGCTTCCCAATCAATCGCTGTAATAAGGAATAAATAATGAAAACCAAGTGGCTCCCAATTGCTGTCGCTGTCGTATCGGCACTCTCCGCTCAAGCCGCCGTCTCTGCCGAGGCTGCCGGTTTTGACTACTACGGTTATTTCCGCTCCGGCATGGGCACTGGTGACGGTGGCTCCATGCAAGACGCCGTGGGTGGCAGCTTCGAGAAGAAAAAGCTGGGTCGTCTGGGTAACGAGTTCGATACCTATGCCGAAGTCGGCTTTGGCAAAGAGCTGAAGAGCGATGACACCAAGTCTGTCTATATCCAGACCATGTTCAACATGTACGACGGCGATACCAACAGCAAGATGGATGATTCCAACTTCGGTTGGGAAAACCTGAACATGCAGCTTCGCAACTTCATGGGGCTGGGGGAGACCTCCTGGGTTGGTATTCGTCAGTACAACAAGAGCTATAGCATTGGCTCTAACGATTACGACTATTGGAACCAGACCAACATCGGCGGCGGTATCGAAGGCATGAAGCTGGGCCAGGGCAAGCTCTCCGTGGCAGCACTGCATCGTGATATCGCGGACTCCTATATCAATGATGATGCGCAGAATGTTGAGGACATGATCGACGCCAATCAGTTGGAGCTGACCTACGACAGCCTGCCTGTGTGGAACGGCGCAACCCTGGCCATGGGATACAAATTCCTGAACGCCGATGCGACCACCGAGCAAACTGATGTCCTTCATAAACATGACTTCGCCGATGGTCATGCGGTGATGCTGGAGCTGAACCAGTCCCTCCTGGGAACCGGTTGGAACAAGACGACCCTCCAGTACTATGCAGACGGCTCCGCCCTGCAAGGCGTCACCTTCGGTGCTGCCGACACCCTGAACGGTACCGTCGAGAGCGGTAACGGCTTCGCCATCCGCAACCACGGTATCATCCCGCTGGCCGCCGATTGGGAGCTGAGCCACGCCATCAACTACGCCGAAGCGAACGACATCAAGCTGTGGGATGGTAAAGAAGGTGACGCAAGCGCCTTCGCGGTGAGCGCCAAGGTGACCTACCACTGGACCGATATCACCCGCACCTATGTGGAAGCCGGTTACTTCGATGACGAGAAGACCGAAAACGGTGATGTGGAGTCCCGCAGTGGTTCCAAGACCACCATCGCCCAGGCGTTCTCCTTCGGTCGTGGCGAGCCGGAGCTGCGCGTCTTCGCCAGCTACCTCGATAGCGACAACTCCGACTGGGATGGTTCCCACGCCTTCGACAACGGCACCGCCGATGACACCTGGACCGTCGGCCTGCAAGCCAACGTCTGGTGGTAATGACATAGCCGGAAGCAATGGCTGACGCCTCCTCTGCCCGGTGTACAGAGAAGGGGGACGCTAAAAAGCTGAAGTAGCAGGGGGTTGGCATCATAGGGATGCCAACCCCCTGTGCTGTATGGCGACCCATGTCGCCCCGTGGTTCCTCCCCTCGGGCTGGAGAGATCAGCGGGCTGCCAGGGCCTTCGTATGTTCGATGAGGTGTTGCGATGAGAGCATCGGGTGATGTTGATGCGCCATCCCCGGCAGTAGGAAAACGCCCCCCTCTTGCGAGGGAGGCGTTTTATAGTTCTGGCTATTGGGCCAGCGATGACAGGTGCAGGGGGGCGGCGGTCGCGACCACGCCCTCCACGGCAAAGCCAAATTCCTGGAACAAGCGCTCGGCCGACGCGGACTCGCCGAAAGGGGTCATGCCGACAGCCTTGCCGCCAAGCCCACCTACTTACACCCGTCGTCGGCGATGGCATTGGCAGCGTTTTACGAGAAGGCATCTGTATCTCCCGCGAGTGCTTCATTGAAGTGGCAAAACGGGGCTTTGCCGCAGGGCGGTCACGCTGCATGGCCGCCCCGGGGAGTCAGTCGCTCGTGGGATCAGGTTAGCCTGGCGGCCAGCAACTGCTCCAGCTTCTGTTGATCGACCGCAAAGGCCCGGATCCCTTCGGCCAGTTTTTCGGTCGCCATCGCATCTTCGTTGTGCTGCCAGCGGAAGGCCGCTTCACACAAGGGGGCGGGCCGCTTGCGGCGCTCGCCGTCATCGACCAGCTGACGGATCACAACGCCTTGCTGGCTGGCCAGCTCGTCGAGCAGCGCCGGGCTGATGGTGAGGCGATCGCAACCCGCCAGGGCGAGCACTTCGCCCAGATTGCGGAAACTGGCGCCCATCACCACTGTCTCGTAGCCGTGCTCCTTGTAATGGCGGTAAATGTCGCGCACCGAGATAACGCCAGGATCTGTGTCGGCCTCATAGTCCTGGCCGGTTTTGGCCTTGTGCCAGTCGAGGATGCGGCCGACGAATGGCGAGATGAGATGGACGCCGGCCTCGGCACAGGCGCGAGCCTGGGCGAAGCTGAACAGCAGGGTCAGGTTGCAGTTGATCCCTTCTTGCTCCAGCCGTTCGGCGGCGCGGATCCCTTCCCAGGTGGCGGCCATCTTGATGAGCACCCGCTCCTTGCCGATGCCTTGCGCCCCATAGAGCGCGATCAGTTTGCGTGCCTTGGCGATGGTCGCCTCGGTATCAAAGGAGAGGCGGGCATCCACCTCGGTGGAGATGCGGCCCGGAATATGGCTCAGCACCTCGCAGCCGATGGCGACGATCAGGTGATCGGCGGCCTCAATCACCCGCTCCGTCAACTGACTGCCGTGTTGTCTGGCCTGTTCTATGACGCTTGCCAGCAAGGGGGCATAGTCCGGATGAGTCACCGCCTTGAGGATCAGGGAGGGGTTGGTGGTGGCATCCTGTGGCTGGAATGCCTTGATGGCCGTGAGTTCACCCGTATCGGCAACCACTGTGGTGACGGCGCTAAGCTGCGCCAGCAGACTGGTCATAACATTGTCCTTGGCAAAATGGGGCAACAAAAAGCCCCCGGGAGTGGGGGCTTGCGAGGGGTCACTGGCAGATCTTGTAGTAGACCTCGTTCCAGCGGATCTCTTGCTTGAAGGCGGGGATCCGGGTGGTTTCATCGATCACCAGGAACTCGATGCCCATGATGTCGGCGAAGGTACGCAACTGCTCGATGTCCACCGCCTGGCTGAAGACCGAGTGGTGGGCGCCGCCGGCCAGGATCCAGGCTTCGGCGCTGGTTTGCAGATTTGGCATGGGGTTCCACAGTGCGCTCGCCACCGGCAGGTTCGGCATGGATTCCGGCAGATCCACCACTTCGAGCTGGTTGACCACCAGGCGGAAGCGATTGCCCATGTCGATCAAACTGGCGTTGATGGCCTTGCCGGCAGGTGCCGAGAACAGCAGGCGCGCCGGATCGGCTTTCTTGCCGATCCCCAGATGCTGGGCATCGAGCACCGGTTTCTCGGCGGCGATGGAGGGGCAGACCTCCAGCATGTGAGAGCCCAGCACCAGGTTGTTGCCCGCCTCGAGATGGTAGGTGTAGTCCTCCATGAAGGAGGTGCCGCCCGGCAGGCCATAGCCCATGATCTTGATGGTGCGCAGCAAGGCCGCGGTTTTCCAGTCACCCTCTGCGCCAAAGCCGAAACCTTGTTGCATCAGGCGCTGACAGGCCAGTCCCGGCAACTGGTGCATGCCGTAGAGATCTTCGAAGGTGGTGGTGAAGGCGCCGAAGTTGCCATCGGTGAGGAATTTCTTCATCCCCAGCTCCTGGCGAGCCGCCTCATACAGGGATTCGCGCTGGGCGCCGCCCGCTTGCACCGCCTCGGTCAGGGTGTAGCTCTGCTCGTACTCTTCCAGCAGCGCCTCGATATCGCTTGCAGGCACGGCGTTGATCACCTTGACCAGATCGCCGACCGGGTGATAGTTCACCTGATAGCCGAATTGGATCTGAGCCTCGATCTTGTCCCCTTCGGTGACGGCGACGTTGCGCATGTTGTCGCCAAAGCGGGCGACTTTCAGCTTGCGGCTGTCATGAATGGCGGCGGCGATCCGCATCCAGTTGCCGATCTTGCTGTGGGTCTCCTCATCCTGCCAGTGGCCGACCACTATGGTGCGCGGCAGGCGCAGGCGGGCCCCCATGAAACCAAACTCGCGGCCACCGTGGGCGGTCTGGTTCAGGTTCATGAAGTCCATGTCGATCTCGCCCCAAGGCAGATCGCGGTTGAACTGGGTGTGAAATTGCAGCAGGGGTTTCTGCAACTGGCTCAGAGCCGGGATCCACATCTTGGCCGGGGAGAAGGTGTGCATCCACACCATCAGCCCCGCGCAGTGCGCGCTGTGATTGGCATCGCGGGCGACGCTGCTGATCTCATCGAGGGTGGTGCCGGTGGGCTTGAGCACGATCTTGAGGGGGAGACCGGCGTGCTCGTTGAGTTGTCTGGTGATGGTGTCGGCGTGATCGGCGACCTGCTTCAGGGTGCTGGCGCCATACAGATGTTGGCTGCCGACCAGGAACCACACTTCCAGCTGCTTCATAAATTCCATGTTCTTGTCCTCTGCTTACGCTTTTGTCTGACCGTAGTAGGCGTGTTTGCCATGCTTGCGCTGGTAGTGTTTTTCCAGCATGTAGTCGGGCAGGTTGTTTGCCTGCGGATTGATTTGATGGGTGAGCCAGGCCATGCGCGCCACCTCTTCCAGCACCACGGCGTTGTGCACCGCTTCATTGGCATCCTTGCCCCAGCTGAAGGGGCCGTGGTTTGCCACCAGAACCCCCGGCATGGTGAGGATGGGGGTCTGTTGCAAGGTCTCGACGATGAGGTGGCCGGTGAGCCCCTCGTAGTCCTCGCTGACCTCAGTCGGGGTCAGCAGGCGGGAGCAGGGCACGGCGCCGTTGAAATAGTCGGCCTGGGTGGTGCCAAACACAGGAATGGCGCGACCGGCCTGGGCCCAGGCGGTGGCGTGGGTGGAGTGGGTATGCACGACGCCGCCAAGCTCGGGGTAGGTGCGATAGAGCACCAGATGGGTGGCGGTGTCGGAGGAGGGACGCAGCACTCCCTCGATCTGCCTGCCCGCCAGATCCAGCACCACCAGATCCTCCAACAGCATCTTGTCGTAGCTGACACCGCTCGGCTTGATGACCACCAGGCCCTGCTCGCGATCGATGCCGCTCACATTGCCCCAGGTGAAGGTCACCAGACCGTGCCTCGGCAGGTCGAGATTGGCGGTGAGCACTTGCTCCTTGAGTCGTTTGAGGTTCATGCCAGGGCTCCTTCGTTGTAGAGGGGCTCGGCGGCGGCGCTCCAGCGAAGATAGCGCTGATACAGCACTTCGTACTCGGCCACCCTGTCGGCCCGGGGCTGGTGGGTGCGTTCAATGCCGCTGGCCATGTCCACCTGGGCATCGGCGACGTTGGGGTAGATCCCGGCGGCGACGGCGGCAAAGATGGCGGCGCCGAGGGCGCAGCACTGATCCGAGGCCACTACCTGGATGGGGCGATTCATCACGTCGGCACAGGTCTGCATGACGCTGCTGGATTTGCGGGCGATGCCGCCGAGGGCGATCACCTGCTCAACCGGCACCTGCTGGCGGGTCATGCACTCCATGATGCTGCGAGCCCCGAACGCGGTGGCCGCCACCAGGGCGCCAAACAGATCGGCGGTGTTGGAGCCCAGGTTCAGACCCGTGATGGTGCCTTGCAGGCGTTGGTTGGCGTAGGGAGTACGGCGGCCGTTGAACCAGTCGAGCACCACCGGCAGATGCTGCAGGTCGAGTTGCTGGTCCCAGGTCGCGGCCAGGCTGGGCAGCAACTGCTGTTTCTGGGTGTCGATGGCGGTGTGCAGCTCGGGATATTGCTCTGCCAGCTGATCCAGTGGCCAGCTCAGCAGCCGTTGATACCAGGCATAGATATCGCCGAAGGCGGACTGTCCCGCCTCCAGCCCGATCATGCCGGGCACCACGCTGCCATCGACCTGACCACAGATCCCTTTGATCGCGCGATCGCCGATGGTCTCGGTGTCGGCGATCAGGATGTCGCAGGTGGAGGTACCGATGACTTTTACCAGCGCATTCTTGCTGGCCCCCGCCCCAACCGCCCCCATGTGGCAATCGAAGGCGCCGCCGGCGATGACCACATCACAGCTCAGATTGAACCGTTCGGCCCACTCAGGCGTCAGCCTGCCCACCGGCACATCGGCGGTCCAGGTATCGCTAAACAGCGGGAAGTCGAGCGCCTGGGTCAGCAGCGGATCCAGGGCATTGAGAAACTCGGCGGGGGGCAAGCCACCCCAGCTCGGGTGCCACAGGGACTTGTGGCCGGCGGCGCAGCGGCCGCGCTTGAGGTCGGCCGGGGCCTGGGTGCCGCTCAGGATGGCAGGCACCCAGTCACAGAGTTCAACCCAGTTGCAGGCGGCCGCACGCACCGCCGCGTCGCTGCGGGAGACGTGCAGGATCTTGGCCCAGAACCACTCGGAGGAATAGATACCGCCGATATAGCGGCTGTAGTCGGCAAACTGGCCACCGTGGCAGAGGGCGGTGATGGCCTCCGCCTCCTCGATGGCGGTGTGATCCTTCCACAACACGAACATGGCATTGGGGTTGTCGGCAAATTCGGGGCGCAGTGCCAGCACTCGGCCTTCGTCATCGATGGGGGCGGGCGTCGAGCCCGTGCTGTCGACCCCGATGCCACGGACGGCGGCGCGTTGTGCAGCGGACAGCTGACCGACCACATTGACCACGGCGTGCTCCATCGATTCCATGTAGTCGAGGGGGTGGTGGCGGAACTGGTTCTGGATCGGCTGGCAGTATTTGCCGGCCTGCCAGCGCGGGTAGTAGACAACGTGAGTGGCGAGTTCGGCGCCGTCGTGACAACGAACGGCGAGTGCCCTGACCGAGTCGCTACCGAAGTCGAGTCCGATGACGATGTGCTCAAGCATGCTGTGCTCCTGACCATTAATGAATGGGGTGACTGGGGAGCAACCATAGGAGATGAGACGAGGAGGGAGTTATCAATAGGCTGCTAAAAATATGGATATTTAAGCTGTTAATGTAAGGGTGTGACCGGGTACTTAAATCCGATATATGACGATTTAGCTAAAGATATAGACTAAATAGCTACGATCCCATGGCGTGATCCTGCTCTCAAACTCCCACCTGAAAAACTACTAAAACTAAGCTCGCTCATAGGCACTGAATAACGAAACAAGAATAACATTATGTTTTGAAATGTTTTTATGCTCGCTGTGAATTGAGTGAAGCAAATGAATCAATAAGCAGCTCCTCTTAGATACATGGATTGATTGAACGATTGGAGACAATGGCATGAACAAAATAGTTAAAAGCATGATTGCTGTCGGATTGGCACTTGGCATAGCAAATACTGCTTTTTCTGCCGAACAATTGAAGCTGGGTTATCTGGTCAAGCAGCCGGAAGAACCCTGGTTCCAGACCGAGTGGAACTTCGCCGACAAGGCGGGTAAAGACCTCGGCTTTGACGTCATCAAGATCGCCGTGCCGGATGGTGAGAAGACGCTGAATGCGATCGACAGCCTGGCGGCAAACGGGGCCAAAGGATTCGTTATTTGTACTCCTGATCCCAAGCTCGGGGCGGCCATCATGGCCAAGGCCAAGAGCATGGATCTGAAAGTCATCACTGTGGATGACCAGTTCGTCAATGCCAAGGGCCAGCCGATGTCGGATGTGCCGCTGGTGATGATGGCCGCCACCAAGATCGGTGAGCGTCAGGGCCAGGAGCTGCACAAAGAGATGCAGAATCGCCAGTGGGATCTGAAGGCATCGGCCGTGTTGGCGATCACCGCCGATGAGCTGGATACCGCCCGCCGCCGCGTCGAAGGCTCCCTGAGTGCCTTGCAGGCCGCAGGCTTCCCCGATGCCCAGATCTATCGCGCCCCGACCAAGGCCAACGACATTCCTGGTGCCCTGGATGCGGCGAACTCCATGCTGGTGCAGCACCCGGAGGTGAAGAACTGGCTCATCGTCGGCATGAATGACAACACGGTGCTGGGCGGCGTCCGTGCCACCGAAGGGCAGGGCTTCAAGGCCGAGAGCGTCATCGGCATCGGCATCAACGGGGTGGATGCGGTGAATGAGCTGTCCAAATCGAAGGCGACCGGCTTCTTCGGTTCCCTGCTGCCAAGCCCGGACGTGCATGGCTACAAGAGCATCCAGATGCTGCACGACTGGGTCACCAATGATGTCGAGCCGGCCAAGTTCACCGAAGTGACCGATGTGGTGCTGATCACCCGCAACAACTTCAAGGAAGAGCTGCAGAAGAAAGGCCTGTAATAGTCGTCATTAGTACTGGCATTGATACCGGCATGGCGCAGAGCCGCCATGCCGGTTGCTTGGAGTGAACACATGAATCAGTCAGTTCCTTATTTGGAGTTTTGCGGCATCAGCAAGGAGTTTCCTGGTGTCAAGGCGCTGCAAAATGTCTCCTTTTCCTGCCATCAGGGCACGGTCCATGCGCTGATGGGAGAGAATGGAGCCGGAAAATCCACCCTGCTCAAGATCCTGAGTGGCTTTCAGGCGCCGACCACCGGGGTCGTCAAGCTGGCCGGTCAGGATCAGGTCTTCCAGAGCACGGTCGATGCCCTGGAGAGCGGGATCGCCATCATCTATCAGGAGCTGCATCTGGTGCCTGAGATGACGGTGGCCGAGAACATCTATCTCGGCCAGCTGCCGACCCGGCGCGGGGTCATAGACCGGGAAAAACTCTATCAGGATGCGGCGAAACAGCTGACCCGGCTGGGGATGGACGTGGCACCAGAGACGCCACTCAAATACCTGTCGCTCGGTCAGTGGCAGATGGTGGAAATCGCCAAGGCGCTGACCCGTGATGCCAGCATCATCGCCTTCGATGAGCCGACCAGCAGCCTCTCCGCCCGCGAGATCGAACAGCTGTTCCGGGTCATTCGCCAACTGCGCGACGAAGGCAAGGTGATCCTCTACGTCTCCCACCGCATGGACGAGATCTTCGAGCTGTGCGACGCCATCACCGTCTTCAAGGATGGCCAGTTCGTGCGCACCTTCGCCTCCATGGCCGAGGTCAACCGCGACCTGCTGGTCAAGACCATGGTGGGGCGCGAGCTGACCGATATCTACGGCTATAGCCCGCGCCCGCTGGGTGAGGTGGGCTTGCAGGTCCGTGAGCTGATGGGGTCAGGGTTGAAGGCGCCCGTCTCATTCGAGGTCAGGCGCGGGGAGATCCTCGGCATCTTCGGACTGGTCGGCGCCGGTCGTAGCGAGCTGATGAAGCTCATCTTCGGCGCCGACAAGATGGTGTCCGGCGACATATCCATCTTCGGTAAGCCGGTGACGATTCGTGGCCCTATCGACGCCATCCGCAGCGGGATCATGCTCTGCACCGAAGACCGCAAGGCGCTCGGCATCATTCCCATCCACTCGGTACAGGAAAATATCAACATCAGTGCGCGCCGCCACAAGGCGTGGGGAGGCTTCTGGATCAACCAGAAGTGGGAGGATGAGAACGCCAGGCTGCGGATCCGCGACATGCGGGTCAAGACCCCGTCACCCCAGCAGGCCATCATGAACCTCTCCGGCGGCAACCAGCAGAAGGCCATTCTGGGGCGCTGGCTCTCGGAAGACATGAAGGTGATCCTGCTCGACGAACCGACCCGGGGCATCGACGTCGGGGCAAAGAACGAGATCTACAACGTGATTTACGATCTGGCCAAGGTCGGCATTGCCGTGGTGGTGGTGTCGAGCGAACTGCCGGAAGTGCTGGGCGTGGCGGACCGCATCATGGTCATGCGGGAAGGGCTGATCGCGGGGGAGCTATCCCATGATGAAGCCGACGAAATAAAGGCACTGAATCTGGCGATGCCTGCGCGGTAATCCCTTATCACCCCATTCGACAGCGACCCAGAATAACAAGGAGCAATACCATGACTACCACCACCTCAACCGGACAGCAATCGAGCCTGTCCACGGCAAACAGCCCCCGACTGCAACTGGCCCGTATCTGGGATCAATACGGCATGCTCGTGGTCTTCGCCATCCTGTTTCTGCTGGCCTGTGCCCTGGTGCCCAACTTTGCCAGCCTGATCAACATGCGCGGGCTTGGCCTTGCCGTCTCCATGTCTGGCATGGTGGCGTGCGGCATGCTGTTTTGCCTGGCTTCCGGCGAGTTTGACATGTCGGTCGGCTCTGTCGTGGCTTGTTCCGGCGTGGCCTGCGCCGTGGCGATCAACGCGACCGAGAGCATCACCGTCGGCATCTTTGCCGGGATGGCGGTCGGGGTGTTGTTTGGTCTCATCAACGGCATCGTGGTGGCCAAATTCAAGATCAATGCCCTGATCACCACGCTGGCGACCATGCAGATGGCGCGCGGGGTGGGTTACATCATCTCGGACGGCAAGGCGGTCGGTATCGTCGAAGAGGGCTTCTTCGATCTGGGCAACTCCGCCTTGCTGGGCATTCCGACGCCAGTCTGGCTGACCGCACTCTGCTTCATCCTGTTTGGTCTGCTGCTGAACAAAACCACCTTCGGTCGCAATACCCTGGCGATGGGGGGGAATGAAGAGGCGGCGCGACTGGCCGGGGTCAACGTGGTGCGCACCAAGATCATCATCTTCACCATGACCGGTCTCATCGCCTCGATCGCGGGCATCATACTCGCGTCCCGCATGACCTCGGGGCAGCCCATGACCTCCATCGGTTTCGAGCTGGTGGTCATCTCGGCCTGCGTGCTGGGCGGGGTCTCCATGAAGGGGGGGATCGGCAAGATCTCTTACGTCATCGCGGGGGTATTGATCCTGGGGTTGATGGAGAACGCCATGAACCTGCTCAACATCTCGCCGTTTGCCCAGTATGTGGTACGGGGCTTGATCCTGTTGGCCGCCGTGCTGTTTGACCGCTACAAGCAGGTGCGCAAGGCTCGTATCTGACGCCGCAGACCAGGCCAGCCCCCCGCTGGCCTGGTTGTTTACACTGTGTTTCATGTCAATGAGTGTGATCCAGCTCAATTATCCCGCATCGGGCTGGCCGCCAGATAGCGTATTCGGAGGATGAATCTCTACAATGGCTGACGCTGATTTTTTTACTGAAACGCTTTTCTCTGCCATGTCCTCGATACAGAAAGACAAGCCAAAACAACTCAATCCCCTGTTGCCGGGGTACGCATTCAATGTGTTCCTCGTATCCGACATGACCCCCATCGAGAAGGGGAGCGCGCTCGACTTCATCATCGATCGCCCGAGCGGGATGAAGGGCTTCATCGTCAATCTGACCATCAAGGGAAAGGGGCAGATCTTTCAGGGCGATCAGGCTTTTACGGTCGAGCCTGGGGATCTGTTGCTGTTCCCGCCCGCGGCGGTGCACTGTTACGGTCGGGCGCAGGATGCACAGGAGTGGCATCACCGCTGGGTCTATTTCAGGCCAAGGGCCTATTGGGCCGACTGGCTCAAGTGGCCGCATGTGGTCGAGAAGGTGGGGCGATTGAACCTGGCCGATGAGCAGTTGCTCCAGGAGTTCGATGATCTCTTTATCGATATCGCGGAGACCCACAAGC
Source organism: Aeromonas sp. TECH754 (assembly GCF_056279295.1). Lineage (NCBI taxonomy): Bacteria > Pseudomonadati > Pseudomonadota > Gammaproteobacteria > Aeromonadales > Aeromonadaceae > Aeromonas > Aeromonas sp. TECH754. Next base: position 212,020 of record NZ_JBWBRA010000001.1, read on the forward strand.
AGATCCGCCCCATGTCTGAACAGCTGGCGATGAACCTGCTGGAGCGCCTGCTGATCCGTTGTCATGAGGTCACCTCCCTGACGGAATATTCCCCTATCGATCACCGCGTTCATGAGGCCTGCCAGATCCTGAGCGAGTCGCTCTCGGCGGAAATCTCTATTGAGGCGCTGGCTGAAAGAGTTTTTCTCTCCCCCTCACGCCTCGCTCATCTGTTCCGGGATCAGGTCGGGGTGAGTATCGTGCGCTGGCGTGAGGATCAAAGGATCATGCGTGCCAAGCTGCTGCTGCAAACCACCCCCCTGGCGGTGGCCGTCATCGGCCAGCAAGTCGGCTATGACGATCAGCTCTACTTCTCCCGGGTGTTCAAGAAGCGGGTCGGGGTCAGCCCGACCGAATATCGCAAGTGTGCCGCCCCGCTCTGATGGTTTCGCTGCCCCATGACATCCAATTCAGAGTGCCCGGATGACCCCAGTTATAAAATATCGGTATTGCCACCCTGTCCCGGAGCATGACGGGGTGATGATATTATTGCAGGATGATTGGAATACCCTCTGGTGAGTCAGGGGCAGTTCAGGTGGGTTGATAATTTATATCCAGTCAGGGTTGCAATTAAAAGCAATACATGTCTGGCTAGATTTAAATGATACTATATTAGCCATTCTCTCAATTATTTCATCCGGATCCAGCGAGCGTCACACTTTACTGCCCATGACAACATTATCCATATTCTCAGCAAATTCTTGGCAGGTAAGACTTTCATCAGGGATGAATAATGTTGTTCACGAACTTATTGCTCGGGAGAGCTGACGATGGAAAGCAATCGACTATCGGTGAGAGAAAAAATCGGTTATGGGATGGGCGATGCCGGATGCAATATTCTGTTTGGTACCATAATGCTCTTTGTTAATTATTTTTATACCGACGTATTTGGTCTTGCGCCGGCCTTGGTGGGGGTGCTGTTACTCTCGGTGAGAATCATCGACGCAATAACGGATCCCATTATGGGGGCCATCGCCGATAGAACGCAGAGCCGCTGGGGCCGTTTTCGCCCATGGCTATTATGGATGGCCCTGCCATTTGCCATCTGCAGCATTTTGATGTTCACGACTCCCGACTGGAGTTATGAAAGCAAGGTTATCTATGCCTTTGCAACCTATTTCCTGTGCTCGCTTGCCTACACTGCCGTCGGCGTGCCTTATTGCTCGCTGGGCAGCGTGATCACCAACGATCCGAAGGAGCGTGTCTCCTGCCAATCCTATCGCTTTGTCATGGTGGGGATAGCAACCCTGATCCTGTCGCTGACGCTGTTGCCAATGGTAGCGTGGTTTGGTAATGGGGATAAGGCGAAGGGCTATCAAATGGCCATGGCGGTGCTCGCGGTACTCGCCATGTGCATGTATTTATTCTGCTTCGCGACAGTCCGCGAGCGTATTCATCCGGCGGTGCCAACCACCAGCGATATCAAATCAGATTTGATAGATATCTGGAAGAATGATCAGTGGGTGCGAATTTTATTGCTGACGTTGTGCAATGTCTGCCCTGGCTTTATTCGCATGGCCGCCACCATGTATTACGTCCTCTGGGTCATGCAACAAAGCACCGGCTTTGCCACTATGTTCATCAGTCTTGGGGTAGTCGGCATGATGGGTGGCAGCATGCTTGCCAAAACCTTGACCGACCGGTTCTGCAAGCTGAAGGTATTTTTCTGGACGAACATCGCGCTGGCCCTCTTCTCCTGCGGCTTCTACTTCCTCGATCCAAATGCCACTGTGCTGATCGTTGTGATGTATTTCTTGCTCAATATTCTGCATCAGATCCCTTCTCCGCTGCACTGGTCGCTGATGGCCGATGTGGATGACTATGGCGAATGGAAAACCGGTAAACGCATCACAGGTATCAGCTTCTCCGGAAACCTGTTCTTCCTGAAACTTGGCCTAGCGATAGCGGGTGCCATGGTTGGTTTCCTGCTTTCCTGGTATGGCTATGACGCGAGCGCACAGCAGCAAAATCCGGATGCGGTCCATGGCATCGTCATGCTGTTCACCATCATTCCAGGGATTGGATACCTGATCACCGCCGGTGTCGTGCGCCTGCTTAAAGTCGACACGAAATTGATGAGGCAGATTCAAGAAGATCTGAAGAAACGCCGTACCAACTATCAGGAACTCAATAGCAAACCTGTTGACGCCGGAATATAAGGAACACTAAGTTATGCATCAATCCTGGCCTAATCCATTTATCGAACAACGTGCAGATCCATTTATTCTGTGCCATGAAGGATTTTATTATTTTATTGCCTCTGTGCCGGAATATGACAGGATCGAAATTCGATGTGCTGCCACTATCGATGGTTTGGCCAATGCAATAGCCGTTGTGGTATGGCGCAAGCCTGACATAGGCCCCATGAGCAACCTTATTTGGGCGCCAGAGCTGCACCATATTGATGGTAAATGGTATATCTATTTCGCGGCGGCTCACACCCAGGCTCTTGATAGCCTTAATATGTTCCAGCATCGAATGTTTGTGCTGGAATGCGCGGATAGGGATCCGCTGATGGGTCAATGGCGGGCAATAGGGAAAATAAAGACGCAGTTCGATACCTTCAGCCTGGATGCCACCAGCTTCCATCATCAGGGCAAACAATGGTATCTCTGGGCACAAAAAGCCCCTGATATTCCTGGCAACTCGAATATCTATCTGGCGGAGATGGAGACACCATGGTCAATTAAGGGTGAGCCAGTGTTGCTTAGCAAACCCGAATTACCCTGGGAATGCCGAGGATTCCTGGTGAACGAAGGGCCCGCCGTGGTGGTGCATGGGGAGAGACTCTTTGTGAGTTATTCGGCCAGCGCCACGGATGAAAACTATTGCCTTGGGCTATTGTGGATCGATATAAATTCAGACCCAATTGATGTCGAAAATTGGCATAAATTCCCGCATCCCGTCTTTACTACCAGTTATAAAAACAGGCAGTTTGGGCCGGGCCACAATAGTTTCACTAAAACGCATGAAGGCGATGATGTACTGGTTTATCACGGGCGAAATTACACGGAGATCGAAGGCGATCCGTTGTATGACCCCAATCGTCATACCCGTCTGAAAATGATCGCCTGGAATGATGAGGGGATGCCTCTATTTGGCATACCACCGGCGGATCATGGTTAAAGCCGGCTGCCCCGGGTTGCTGTGCTGCCTGGGGATGATCTTGGCAGGTGACGCTTGATGGTGCGGTCAGGCGTACAGGCATCGACGTGGCTGGCGAAGCGAGTTCCCTAGAGCCATAAACGACCAAGGGGTTGGCATCTGATGATGCCAACCCCTTGTCTTGTATGGTGTTCCCGACTGGAGTCGAACCAGTGGCCTGTCCCTTAGGAGGGGACCGCTCTATCCAACTGAGCTACGGGAACCTTGTGGCGGGCATTATACAAGAAGCCACCGCCTTTTAAACCCTTGATTCCTATTCCAATACGGCCAAATCACCGACTTGGACGTTAAACGGCGAATATTTGTTCTGACTGCTGATGACGGCGCCATCCTCGAACACCTGCACCACCTCGAACAGGCCATCGGCCGGGTTGCGCATCACGCGGGACTTGCCATAAGGATCGACGAAGTCGGCGCTGTGCTGAATGCGGAACTGATCCCCGAGTTTGACGCCGTTACGCCGTCCCAAATTGATATGAGGGCCGTGCTCGTGCTGGCCGACGATGCGGGCGGTGACCTGGGCACAAGTCAGCTCGGCGATGATGTCCTGCGCCGCCTCTTGCAACTGGTAGTTCACCTCCTGGCCGTAACTCGACTGCCAGAACTGGCCGCTGCTGCTGCCGACCTGCTCCCGCTTGGAGAAGGTCCAGTTGGCGCGGCCCTGATACTCCTTGCGGCCGAGCAGGCTGCCGTTGATGCCGTCGAACAGGTAGAGCTGCATGCGGAAATTGCGGATGGGGTCCCGGTACCAGCTGGTCAGCTGGTTGCCCTGAGGCTCGAGGGAGAGATCGTCGATGCTGCCGAGCACCAGATACTGGCTGTCGGTGCGCAGGCTGAGGGCCTTGATCTCCTCAAGGACGCTGCGGTCTCCCTGCTGCAGATGGAGCGGATCGATGCGCAGGTTCTCATCCAGCCACTGGCGGGCGAGCACCCCTTGTGGCGCGCCCACCAGGGTTTCGAACAGACGACGGGAGAGATCGGCCGGCATGTCGTCGAGGGCACCGGTGCTGGCCTGATCCGGGTAACGCATCCGCAGCCGAACCAGCGTCAAATCCTTGGCGTACTGCTGGGTCTGGCAGATCTGGCGCTGTGCCAGGATATCGGCCTGCACCGTGATGTACATGCGGCCGTTGCGCACCTCCTCCCGCTTGAGCCGGTACTGGCGGATGTCGCCCCCCGAGCGGATCTGGATCTGCTCGGAGCGCAGGCTGCCGTTCTCCAGACGCTGGATGCTGGAGACGGCCGCGCCGCTCGCCAGCAGGGCTTGGCGCAGGGCATCCCGGGTCGCCTGCTCGCGAGCATAGGCTTCATCGCCGTCCAGAATGGCGGCGCTGCCCTGGGCCTCGATGAGCTCGGCCCGGGCCGACAGGCTGGCCAGCAGCAGGGTTAACAGCAGCACAACTTTCATAACAGACACCTTGAATAAGCAGACACCGGCGGCCGGCTGTCGAGACGACGGCCAGGGCCGGGACTGAGCATGAACACTTGCCGGTTTGCACTTTTGCTGCAAATAAAAGCAAGATCCATGCCTCATTCCTGACCACCGGCGTGTCCGGAGCTGGGGATCGTCGCGGCGGATCCCGTCCGGCCTGCCCGGCAGGCAGGATCCTGTCTTGCCGCAAGCCTGGTGAGTGGCAGTCTGTGTTGTCTCGCCGCCCTGCCTGCGGATGAACGACTGCGAGATCCTTCCTGCATTCCCGCCTCAAGTGTTGGCTGTTTCGACCGATAACAAGTCAGGTGTAGATACAGGAAAGGTATCCATGAACAGATTTATCACGGCGCTGGCTCTCGCGCTGGCGTTGGCCGGCTGCGGGGCCGCCGATCCCATCAACCGGGATCAAGGGGATCCTCGTCAGGCGGCGAAGGGGATGGAGCTCAACTGGCTGGTGGCGCGCATGACCGATCAGCTGATGGAGCGCAAATCCCTCACCACCCTGGCCGAGCCCATCGCCGTCGCCTCCTTCGTCGATCTCGATACCCTCAAGGACACCAACTGGATGGGGCTGCAGATCGAGGAGAGCTTCATCTATGAGCTCAACCGGCGCGGGGAAGTGGTGGTGGACTTCAAGACCACGGGTAGCATTCAGGTGACTCCCGGTGGTGACTTCGTGATGAGCCGCAACTACCGGGATCTCTCGGCCCGTCTGCCCATTTCCCGCATCCTGACCGGCACCTTCAGTCGCAACTCGCAGGGGATCCTGGTCAACGCCCGCATCATCGATCTGCGCACCAAGATGGTGGAGACCACGGCCCAGAGCCTGATCCCGCAACAATATCTGTCCGGCGCCAGCAATTCGTTTGGCCGGGCATCCGTCAACCGGGGTTACCTGATGCGGGGCGGCCAGAGCCCGTCCGGCCATCTGGTCAACCTGACCCCCTGACAAGGAGCAACAGATGAAGATTCTACTGGGTTTCCTGATGGCGATGCTATTGACTGCCTGCAGCGGGAATAGAGTCGTGAATTACGACGGCGGGGGCAAACCGGATGATTTCCCGGTGCTCAAGGCGGTCGGCTACGCGGTGATCGACATCCAGCCGGGGCCGTCCCAGTCGGAGAAGATGCTGCAGGCCATTCGCGCCTCCAAGATGGATGCCTACCGGGAGCTGGCAGAACAGCTCAACGGCCAGCAGGTGAGCGGCCGCAGCAGCTACAAGGACCTGACCCAGACCGCCAACACCCTGGATGTGTCGGTGGCCGGCATGGTGCGTGGCGCCCGGGTGGTGGCAACCTATCCCCGTGGCAACACCTATGCCACCGAGCTCGAACTCGATACCCGCAACCTCTATCACCTCAACCAGCTGATGGCGGGCCAGTTCTAGGGGCCGCCGGCACCCGTGTGAACAAGGCGAGCCAGGGGCTCGCCTTTTTGTTGCCCGGGATCCGGATCTGCCGGGTGTAGCAGGGGTATTGTCGCCCCATAAGTCTGGAAAAAGGGTCTCGCTGGCGGCCTGGCGCGTATCAATAAAGTGAATGCTCGGTGCCTGTCGTTCAATTTGATTAAACGTGCAGTCGAGGGGGATGGCTGTGGGGGAGGGGACGGGCGGGGTCAGGGAGAGAAAAAAAGAGGCGAGCAGGATGCTCGCCTCTTGCGGTCGGGGCGGCCTATTTACCCATCAGCACCGGCGGCACCGTGGTGGGCTTGACGTCTTCGCTCGGGTAGCAGCCCAGCACCTTGACGTAGCGGGTGATCTTGGTCAGCTCCAGCAGGGCGGCCTGCATGTCGGGGGTCTGCAGGTTGGCGGAAACATCCAGATAGAACATCTCCTCCCAGGGGTTGCCCTGCACCGGCCGGGATTCCAGCTTGGTCATGTTGATGTCGTGGCTGCGCAGCACCAGCAGCGCCTCGACCAGGGAGCCGGGACGCTGGGAGGTGGACATGATGAGGGTCGTCTTGGCCGGGATCTGCGGCGCCACGTCGATGGGTTTGCGGGCCACCACGATGAAGCGGCTGTAGTTCTCTTTCTGGTTCGCGAGCTGCTCGGCCAGCACATCCAGCCCATAGAGCTCGCCACCCGCCGCGCTGCCGATGGCTGCCGCCTCCGGGCTCGCCAGCTCCTTGACCTTCATCATGGCGCTGGAGGAGGAGTCGCAGATCTCGTGGCGGGCGCCTTCCAGTTTGCTCAGGTAGTGGGAGCACTGCTGGAACACCTGCGGATGGGCGTAGAAGGTCTTGATGCGGGTGAGTTCGGTCGGCACCGCGGTGAGGATGCAGTGCTCGATGGGGTAGGTCAGCTCACCGACGATGGAGAGGGTGGTGTGCTGCATCACGTCGTACACCTCGTTGATGGAGCCCGAGCTGGTGTTCTCGATGGGCAAGACTCCGAAGGCGGCACGGCCCGATTCCACCGAATCCAGTACCTCGCGGAAATTCTGGCAGTTCACCTCGATCACCTGATCCTTGTAGCGAGCCAGGTACTTGCGCGCCGCCAGACTGGAGTAAGAGCCGCGCGGGCCCAGATAGGCGACGCTGGTCATGGGCTCCTGCTGCTCCGGGTTGAGCAGGCTCTGCAGATAGGCCTGCTGGGAGAGCACCGAGTCTTCGATGATGGTGTGGTAGAGGCGGGTGATGTACTGGGCATCGAGCCCGAGCAGACGGCCCTTCTGGATCAGGGCGACCAGCAGATCCTGCTCACGCTGGGTGTCGCGGATGGGACGCGGGTTGGCCTGCTTGGCCCGGGCGACCTCGATGCTGAGGGTCTTGCGTTTGGCCAGCAGGGCGAGCAGCTCCTGATCCAACTGGGTAATGTCGTGTCTGATCTCGTCGAGCGTTGCCATTGTGATTCCCTATCCAACTTGTCTGTGGTGGTGAGTGCAAAAAAAAGCCTCCGCTAGGGGAGGCTCGATTCGTCTTTGCTTTCTGTTCATGCGACGACAGGGCCTTCCCTCATGTGGGCCGGATAAACGAGAAAACAAAGAAGAACGGTGCGTGCATGGGGTTGTCCTTGAGGTAACGTCATAACCATTAAGGGATTTAGGCGTTCGATGCAAGTAAAACTTGCCCGGGCGTCTGGTTGGAGGCAGGGTATTTGCACGAGGCGATGGGGCGATCCGGTGCAGGATCGGCGCCATCGAGACCTGGATTTGGACAGCAGGAGAGTGAAACGATGGCGATTATCTTCGATCTGGGACGGGTGGTGGTGAGCTGGGATCCGGTGGCCATAGTGAGCTCGGTGATGGGGCCGGCGAGGGCCGAGGAATTGGCGGAACGGCTGTTCAATCACCCAGACTGGCTGGAGGTGGACAGGGGCACCCTCTCCCTGCACGCCATGGCGCGCCAGGCCGAGGCACGCACCGGTTTGTCTGCGGCGCAGAACCTCGCGATCCTCGACGCCGTGCCCGCCTCGCTGGTACCGGATCCCGCCATGCTGGCGCTGATCGAGCAACTGCACGGTGCCGGCCACGCCCTTTACGCGCTCTCCAACATGGGCCATGCCAGTATCGACTGGCTGGAGCAACACCAGTCGTTCTGGCGCTTCTTCAGCGGCAAGGTGGTGTCGGCGCGAGTGCGGATGATGAAGCCGGAGCCCGATATCTACCGCTACCTGTTGGTATCATTCAGTCTCAAGGCGGAAGAGTGCCTGTTTATCGACGACAGCCCGGCCAACGTCGCGGCCGCCGAGGCGCTGGGGATCGGGGGCATGGTGTTCATCGACGCGGCGCAGTGTCGGCGGCAGCTGATCGAGTCGGGGTTGTTGCCCGCCTGAGCCGGGCGGTGTGGCGTCACCATGGGATCCATACCAGGCCATGGACAGTGCCGTTAGCGTCTTTGTTTAAATAAAGCACTGATTTATGCCGTTCGTTTCAGTGTATATTCAGTCTTTTGCCAGCAGAATGGCAGCCAATTCATTATCGGGGCCCATGCTATGGATGCCAATGTCGTTGTACTGAACAGAGGGTACGATCAGAGCTTTCAGGATCGGGAGCAGCAGCTCATCGAGATCCTGTCTGGCTATGACGAGCTGATCGTCACCTTCTCGGGGCGACTGGAGTCCTGCTACAGCATGGATCTGTGCCGGGCCAGCGGGGTGCGGTTCAGTGCCATCACCCTGGATAACCCGACTCTCAGCCGCAAGGCGGTGGCCAGGGCCAAGCGTTATTGCCAGCATTACGGCATCGCCCATCAGGTGATCAAGAGCGACGAGATGATCTTCAGCGTGCATCTTGGCCATCTCGCCGACGTCAAGGACCCGGTGCGTTACCTCTGCCAGCGGCTTGACCGTCATGAAGAGGGTCCACCGATCCTGATGTCGGCCTCCGTCGAGGAGATGCGGGAGTATCTGCGCCGTTTCCATAGCCTGCCCCCTAACACGCTCTGGCTCTATGCCGAGCAGGGCATGACCAGCCGGGATTTTCGCTACGGCTTCAACAAGCGGCGGCTGGATCTCTGGGGCAAGGGGGGAGAGGTCTGCCTGAGCCGGCGCTTCTCCGAGCCGGAGTCTCTGGATGGCCACCATCTGCGAATGGTGGACATGGCCGAGCAGATGCTCTCCGACATGGGGCTGGATGAGGCGCTCGTCTACTTCCACACCCTGGCGGACAGGGCGACGACCCTGGCGCGAGTGCGGATCCCCCAGCGGCTGCGGGCGCGGGTGTTCGATATGCAGACCGCCATACTCGAGATACTGCAGAGTTCCCAGTTCGATCTGGTCACCCTGGACATGGTGGCGGCGGAGGATCCCCAGGCGGTGGGCAGCTGAAGAGGGTCGGAACGTGAGTCGGGTCATAGGCAAGGGCGATCCGACTCTCTATACTGGCCCTCCTTTGCATCCCTATCGAGTCACTAGCCTATGAAGCCCCTGTCCCGACTGCTGGTCGCCCTCTGTCTCTCCCCTCTGCTGGCCCAGGCCGCCCCTTTGACTCAGGTTGCCCTGCCGGATGGGCGCCAGGTTCAACTCAACGATGACTTCACCTGGGAATATCTGCTGATCAAGCCGGCGACCACGGCCGAGGCGACGGTGGCGGGGGCCGCAGTGGCGCCTGTGCTGACCGAGCAAGCCCGGGCGAATCCTGATCTGCTCTCCCAGGCGGTGCGTGACGGCATCACCGTCAAGCTGAACCGGATCGAGGGTGAAGATCCGCTGCAGTTGGAGTTCATGCTGAGCAACACCGGCAGCCGCAACGCGGTGCGGGTGAACGGCACTGTCACCCTGTTCAGCGCCGAGGGGACACAGTTGTCGAGCCAGGAGGTGCACTTCTGGGTCGGGGAAAACCGGCTGCCCGACTCCTATCTGCGCAAGGGGGAGCAGCGTCCCTCCCGCGCCATCGAGCTGGCTCGTCCCGCTGGCCTGAGCGGTCAGCCGCTGGTGCGGGTACAGATAGACGAAGTCGAGTTTCGCTGAGTCTCGGCAAACGGGCCGCCGGGCCCGTTTGCCTGTTCAATTGTTAACCCGGTAATCGCCAGCAATATTTGCTTACATCTGCAATGGTTTCGAAACAGCTTGCCGCTCGGCTCCCCGCCCTTTGCCCGTCACAATGACCCCATACCAGTTAGCGCCCCGCTAGCTCAACCAATGGAGTCAACCAAATGCAAAAAGTCGCACTGTCTGTTCTGGTTCTGGCCGGTCTCTCTTCTACCTCCGTCATGGCGCAGGACGCCTTCAGCTACGCCAAGGGCGCCGCTACCTGGGCGCACACCAATTCCGACTTCGTCGGTGGCAAAGACAGCAACAACCGTGACTTCGGTGGTCTGAGCCTGGACTTGTCCAAGAGCTTCGGTTCCAATTACTACGGTCGCCTCGGCTCCGAATACACCTCCCGCAACAGCGGCAACGACAGCATGGCCATCTCCAACCTGGGGATGGGGGTGTTCACTCCCCTCAGCACCGGCCTGAATCTGTATGGTGAAGCCGGCCTGATGGGCTACAGCATGGAGCGTGAACTGGCCAACAACGTGAACGACTCCGGCTGGGACAACATCACCCGCAAGCAGAGCGGCAGCCTGTACGGTGAGGTGGGTCTGCGCTACGACCTGGGCGTGATGGAACTCTCCACCGGCTATCGCTACGCCAACATGACTGACGACATGCACGATTTCAAGGTGGGTGCCGCCTACAAGGTCAGCCAGAACCTGGCCCTGACCGCCGACTACACCTACCGCAAGTGGGACCTGCAACAGGGTTCCATCTCCAGCCTGGGTGTGAAGTACAGCTTCTAATCTCTCCTTCCTGTCGTCGTCTCTTTGCCCATGGTCTCGACCATGGGTTTTTTCGTGTTGGCCTGATCCGTCGCTAAATCTTGTACACCTTTACTAATCTTGTACAACTGCTATAACTGAATCAATAGTTATACATGGGGTGTAATCATGTACAAGATAAGGGTAGGGATCAGCGCCTGTCTGCTCGGTCAGAAGGTGCGCTTCGACGGAGGCCACAAGCGCTCCAGTTTCTGCGAACGGGATCTTGGCGCTCACTTTGACTACCACCCCGTCTGTCCCGAGATGGCCATCGGTCTGGGATCTCCGCGTGCCGCCATTCGTCTGGTCAGGCGCGAGGGGGAGATCCGCGCCGAGGCCAGCAACGGCAGCTTCGACGTGACGGAAAAGCTGATCGCCTTCAGCGAGCAGCAGGCCAGCCGCCTCGACTTTCTCTCCGGTTACATCCTCTGCGCCAAGTCTCCCAGCTGTGGCATGGAGCGGGTGCGGGTCTATTCTGCCGGTAGCAAGGAGGCGGGCGGTGAGGGCGGTGCCAAGGAGGGGGTAGGGCTGTTTGCCAGGGCGCTGATGGCGGCCAACCCCTTGTTGCCGGTGGAGGAGGATGGCCGCCTGTGCGATCCCGTGCTGCGGGAGAACTTCGTGCTGCGGGTGTTCGCCTATCACGACTGGCAGCAACTGCTCGCCCGGGGGCTCAGCGCCGCCGGGCTGATCGCATTTCACTCCCGCTACAAGTATCTGGTGCTTTCTCACGCCACCGGTCACTACCGGGCGCTCGGCAGCTTGCTCGGCAATCTGGGCAAGGCCAGGCTGCAAGAGGTGGCCGATCGCTACATCCAGGGCCTGATGGCGGCGTTGGCCTTGCGTGCCAATCGGCGCAGCCACACCAATGTGCTGATGCACCTGCAGGGTTACTTCAAACGGGTGCTGACCCCGTCCCAGAAGCAGGAACTGACCGAAGCCATCGACAAGTACCGCACCGGCATCTTTCCGCTGCTGGTCCCCCTGACCCTGCTGCGCCACCATTTGCGCGAGCATCCCAATGCCTATCTGGCCGAGCAGGTCTATCTCAATCCCCACCCCGAAACGCTCAGACTCAGGTATGGACTGTGAGCAAGGGCGACTCTTTCCATGACCGTGCGATCGGCGCCAGGAAGGCGAACGTGACGGCACTCTCTCTGATCAGATGGATTCTCCATGCAACAAAAAGTTAGTCATTCCGGGGTCTACCCCATCCGCGAAGTGTCACGCCTGACCGGCGTCAATGCCGTTACCCTGCGCGCCTGGCAGCGACGCCATGGCCTGGTGCAACCGGCCCGTACCGAGAAGGGGCACAGGCTCTACAGCGAGCAGGATATTCGGCAGATCGGCGAGATCCTGAGCTGGCTTGAGCGAGGGGTGAGCATCGGTCAGGTCAAGGGGCTGCTGAGCGAGCCAGACAGCCCCCTTGCCAGCGATCATTGGCAACAGAGCCTGGCGCAGTGTGGCGAGGCCATGCTGGCCTTCAATCAGCGCAAGGCCGAGGCCCTGCTACAGGATCTGCTCACCAGCTATCCGTTCGAGCTGGTTCGTCGCCGCGTATTGCAACCCTTGCAGGATCAGCTGCTCGGCCTGTGGCGCGAACGGCCCGATGGAGAGCTGCTGCAACGCTTCTGGCTGAGCTGGCTGCAGGTCCATTTCGGCCGCCACCTCATCGGGCAGGAGAAGGGGATCCCCCTCTGCCTCGCGAGCTGGGGTCAGGTCGGCCCGCTGGACCTGCTCTGGTGCGCCTATGAGCTCGTCAACCAGGGCTACGAGGTACATCTGGTCGGCCCTTGCGAGCCAAAGGGCGCCGCACTGCTAGGGGGACGGGTGCCGGCTGATTGGTTGGTATTGCTGGGAGCGGGACTTTGCAAGGGGGAACTGGCGGAGCGCTGGCTCGCCTCGGTCCGGCTGTTCGGCCCGCTGGGTAGTCTCTATGAGCCGGCCTGGCTGGTGGAACACGCCTGGTCACCGACCCTGGCGGCCGCGCTGGCCGGTCAACCGTGGCTTGAGGGCACGCCTGCACCGGAGGGCGAGGAAGCATGAAACTCGTCTGGTTTCGAAGCGATCTGCGCCTCGCCGACAATCCGGCCCTGCGCCATGCTTGCGCCGATGTAGAGGGTGAGAGAGGCGAGGTCGCGGCCCTGTTCGTCATCTCCCCCGCCCAGTGGCGGTTGCACAAGATGGCGCCCATCAGGCAGCGCTTCCTGCTGGCCCAGGTCGATGAGCTGGGTAAAGCGCTGGCGGCGCTCGGCATTCGCCTGCACCTGCTGCGGGTGGAGCGCTTTGCCGAGGTGCCTGATGCGATCCAGACCCTGGCGATCCGGCTCGGGGTGCGCCAGCTCTACGCCAATCAGGCCATCGAGCTGGACGAGCAGCGGCGGGATGGGGCGGTGAGCGAGCGCCTGCGCGAGTTGGATATCTCCTGCCACTGGTTCAACGGCTGCTGCGTGCTGCCTCCAGGGCGGGTGCTGACCGGTGCCAGAGAGATGTTCAAGGTGTTCACCCCCTTCAGTCGGGCCTGGTTGAAGGCTCTGGAGGAGGATGGCTTCGTCATCCACCGTGCCCCTGCACCGAGAGGGGCGCCGCTGCCATGGCAACCGCTCTGCAAGACGGGCCTGGCCGAACCCGAACTTTGGGATGGAAGCCCGGATCCGCACTGGCCGGTGGGGGAGGCCGAGGCACAGCGGCGGCTGCACGGCTTTCTGGAGCAGGCTGTGCTGAACTATGGGGAGACCCGGGATTTTCCGGCGCAGGCCGGCACCTCGACCCTCTCGCCTTACCTTGCTGCGGGGCTCATCAGCCCGCGTCAGTGCGTGGCAGCCTTGCAACAGCGGCTCGGTTACCGACCCCAGTCGAAGGCTCAGCCCGGGTTTGTCTGGCTCAACGAACTCATTTGGCGTGAGTTTTACCGTCACCTGCTGATGCTGGTGCCGACCCTCTCCATGAACCTGCCGTTCAAGGCCGAGACCCGTGCCCTGCCCTGGAGCTGGGATCCGGTGGCTTTCGCGGCCTGGTGCGAGGGGCGCACCGGTTATCCCATCGTCGATGCGGCCATGCGCTGCCTCAATGCCACCGGCTGGATGCACAACCGATTGCGGATGATAGTGGCGAGCTTTTTGACCAAGGATCTGCATCTGCACTGGCGGTTGGGGGAGGATTACTTCATGAGCCAGCTGGTGGACGGCGATCTGGCGGCCAACAACGGTGGCTGGCAGTGGGCGGCGGGGACCGGGGCCGACGCCGCACCCTATTTTCGGGTGTTCAATCCCACCACCCAGGGCCAGCGTTTCGATCCGGATGGGGACTTCATCCGTATCTGGGTGACCGAGCTGCGGGAGGTGCCTGCCGCCCGGCTGCATCAGCCTCACGAGTGGCTGTCTCAGCAGGGACTAGGGGATTATCCCGCACCCATGGTGGATCATGCCAAGGCACGGCTGAGGGCCATCGAGATGTTCCAGGAATTGGAGAGAAAATAGGATGGACGAGCCCCTTGCCCGCTTCATGGTCCTCTATCTGCAGTTGGACAGACAACAGTTGCACCGGTTACCGGAGATCTACGCCGAGCAGGTGATCTTCACGGATCCGGTGTGCCGGGTCGAAGGGCTGGCCGCGCTCCATCAGCATCTCGCCTCCCTGTATCGGCGGCTGGAGTACCGCCGCTTCGAACTGGTGAGCCAGCAGCAGCAAGGCAATGAGGCCTGGCTCGGCTGGATCATGATCTGCGCCCATCCCTGGCTCGCCAGACCGGTGCGGATCGAGGGTGCCACTCGCTTGCAGTTCAACTCCTGGGGCAAGGTGAGCCTGCAGCGCGACTACTTCGATCTCGGCAGCCTGCTCTATGAACCCTTGCCGCTGCTCGGGCGCCTCATGCGCAGCCTTCGTGGCAGGCTGGGGGCTGAGTGAGGGGGAAGATGGCCATGGAAGCAGTACACTTGTATGGGGCATTGGGTTCGGCGCCGCGGCTGAACCGGATGTGGTGTTACCCCTGTGCCTGTGGGTAATGGTCAAGCTGGAGGGTGAGCCAAGATGAGCACCTTGTCGACCGATACGCTGCTGTTTTCCAAGTGGACCAGAGAGGGTCAGCACGCGCCGAGTGAGCACTTCTATCTGGTGGTTGCCTGCCAGCGAGATGCCCGAGGGCAGCTGACCGGAGTGGTGATGCAGGAGATCAATACCCTGCAGGAGCAGGAGCTGAATTGGCATGAGCTGGAGGATCCCGCTCGCTGGCACAGGGGCTGGAGCTAGCACGCCGCCCTGGTATGCATGTTGCCGATTGCCGCCTCGCACCACCCGTCAGTGGTGGATCGCATGCTGTCAGGCATCTGCAGTCAGCCCTTTCCTATAGCCAGAAGTGGGAAAGGAGACAGTTTGATAGTCATTCACTATCGATGGGTAAGGCACAAACAATTGTCCTTTGAGTCTGTGTGGGGGTATTCTTGCCCCATACCCGTTTTGTTTCCCACCTGGAGGTGAATGATGAAGAGCCCCATCGGTCTTGATACCGTTCAATCACAAGCCCTGGCCGCCGAGCTGAACAAGTTGCTGGCCAGCTACCAGATCCTCTACATGAACGTGCGCGGCTTCCACTGGAACATCCGCGGCAACCAGTTCTTCGAGCTGCACCTGAAGTTCGAGGAGATCTACAACGATCTGCTGCTCAAGGTCGATGCGCTGGCCGAGCGCATCCTCACCCTGGACGGGGTGCCCATGCACAGCTTCAGCGACTACCTGAAAGTCTCTGCCATCCCCGAGCAGAAGGGGCTGCATGACGGCCGCGCCTGTGTCGAGTCACTGCTGGAGAGCTTCCGCGAGCTGCTGGTGGCCCAGCGCCGCATCCTGGGGCAGGCCGCCGAGGCCGGTGATGAAGGCACGGCCTCCATCCTCTCCGACTACGTGCAGCAGCAGGAGAAACTGGTCTGGATGCTGCGGGCCTACCTGGCCTGATAGAAAAGGTCGGGGCTGTGTCCTCAAGCCTCGATCCGACCCCTTGGGTTATCGAATATTGTTGCAGGCCCGAGTCGTCTTTCCCCTATATCTACCCCTTTGCCGCCCTGTTTGGGCGGCTTTTTTGTTTTTGATCTGCATCAATGAATACTTAATTGGTAAATTGAATACCTATTAAGTTCCCAACGGGGGGAATAGAATCGCCACAAAACAAGTAACTGAAATGTCCAATTAGGAGAGGCATGATGTTTTGTGTGCAATGTGAACAGACAATTCGTACCCCGGCAGGCAATGGCTGTGCTTATGCACAAGGCATGTGCGGCAAGACGGCTGAAACCTCGGATCTGCAGGATGTGCTGATTTATACGCTGCAAGGCCTCAGCGCCTGGGCGTTGGCCGCCCGCGAGCACGGTATCGTCGATGACGAGATCGATGCCTTCGTCCCCAAGGCGTTCTTCGCCACCCTCACCAACGTCAACTTCGACTCCGATCGCATCGTCGCCTACGTCAATCAGGCGCTGGCTCATCGTCGCCACCTCGCCGCTCGTCTGGCCGAGCTGGCGGTACAGATCAACGGTTTGCCCGCCGCCGCCGGTTTCGAACCCGGTGACGAGCTGCTGGCCCAGCTGGCCAATGCGCCGCAAACCGCGGTCAACCGCGGCAAGCATGAGGTCAACGAAGACATCATGGGGCTGCGTCTGCTCTGCCTCTACGGTCTCAAGGGTGCCGCCGCCTACATGGAACACGCCCGGGTGCTGGATCAGCAAGACCGCGAGGTGGCTGCCGAATTCCACCGCATCATGAGCTGGCTGGGCACGGATCCGAGCGATCTGGATCCGCTGTTCAAGTGCGCCATGGACATCGGCCTGCTGAACTTCAAGATCATGGAGATGCTGGACCTCGGTGAAACCACCGCCTTCGGCCATCCGGAGCCGACCCAGGCGCGCGTCACCCCGATACCGGGCAAGTGCATCCTGGTCTCCGGCCACGACATGGTGGATCTCAAGCTCATCCTGGAGCAGACCGCAGACACCGGCATCAACGTTTACACCCACGGCGAGATGCTGCCCGCCCTGGCCTACCCCTTCTTCAAGCAGTATCCGCACCTGGTGGGCAACTACGGCTCCGCCTGGCAGAACCAGCAGAAGGAATTCGCGAACTTCCCCGGCGCCGTGGTGATGACCTCCAACTGCATCATCGACCCGAACGTGGGCGACTACAGCGATCGCATCTTCACCCGCTCCATCGTCGGCTGGCCGGGAGTCACCCACCTGGAAGGGGAAGATTTCTCTGCCGTGGTGGCCAAGGCGCAGGCGCTGGAGGGGTTCCAACATGAGGAGTTGGAGCACTTTATCACCATCGGCTTTGCCCGCAACGCCCTGATGCAGGCCGCTCCTGCCGTGATCGACAAGGTCAAGGCCGGCGAGATCAGCCACTTCTTCCTGGTGGGGGGCTGTGACGGCGACCGCGCCGAGCGCGCCTACTACACCGAATTCGCCAAGGCGATCCCGCAGGACAGCCTGCTGCTGACCCTGGGCTGCGGCAAGTACAAGTTCAACAAGCTCGACTTCGGCGACATCGGCGGCATTCCCCGCCTGCTGGACGTGGGGCAGTGCAACGATGCCTATTCCGCCATCCAGCTCGCGCTGGCGCTGTCCGAGGCGTTCGAGTGCGGCGTCAACGATCTGCCGCTGACCCTGGTGCTCTCCTGGTTCGAGCAAAAAGCCATCGTCATCCTGCTCACCCTGCTGGCGCTGGGCGTGAAGGACATCCGTACCGGCCCGACCGCACCGGCTTTCCTGACCCCGGCCCTGCTCAAGGTGCTGGAGGAGCAGTTCGGCCTCAAGGGCACCACCAGTGCCGAAGCGGATCTGGCCGAGATCCTGGCGGCCTGATCGACGCAAGGGGTCGGCTTGCCCGGCCCTGTGAATTCAGAATGTTGTAAGCCTTTGGCGAGCCGATTGGCTCGCCTTTTTTTCGAACAAGGCTGTTCATCAAACCTTTTACTTTCAGATAGAGGAGCCTAGTGATGAGCTCAACCTCTCTTACTCTCAGATGCGTCGCGCGCCGGGCGGATACCCACGATGTGGTGAGCTGGCAGTTTGTCGCCTCGACGGGCAGCCTGCCTCCCGTGCTGGCGGGCCAGTGCGTGACCCTGCACACCCACATCGACGGTCAGCCCCAGTGCCGTGCCTATACCCTCTCCTCCAGCCCGCAGGATGCCTGCTGGCAGGTCACCATCAAGGATGTGGGATTGGTTTCCCATCACCTGCACCAGAGCCTGCAGGTAGGGGACGAGATCCGGGCCGACGGTCCCTTCGGCGACTTCAATCTGACGGCGATCCCCTGCGAGTTGCCATTGCTACTGAGCGCGGGTTCCGGCATCACCCCCATGTGGGCCATGCTGCGGGATGAGCTCGCCAAGCGACCCGATGCGGATATTCGCTTCATTCACAGCGCCCGCTCCCCCGAGGATGTGATCTTCGCAGGGGAGCTGGCTGCCCTGGCCGAGGCCCACCCCGGCGTGCGCCATGCGTTGGTGCTGGAACAGGCGCCGGCCGCTCACCCCTGGCTGGGTCGACTCAGCCCGGACATGCTCAAGGAGCTGGCGCCGGACTTAGCTAGCCGCCATGTCTACCTGTGCGGGCCGGCACCTTATATGACCGCCGTCTGCGCCATGCTGGCGGAGCTGGGGCTGCCGCCTGCGCAACTGCATCAGGAGTCGTTCGGTCTGCCTCCTGCGGCACCGGTTGCCGCAGGAGGTGACCATTTCTGGCTGACCCTCAAGAAGAGCGGCAAGAAGGTGAAGATACTGCCGGGGCAGACCCTGCTGGCCGCGCTGGAAGGGGCGGGGGAGACCGTGATGGCCGCCTGCCGCGCCGGGGTGTGCGGCTCCTGTCGTTGCACGACTAGCGGCGAGATTGAGCGCCAGAGCGTGATGACGCTGAGCGCGCAGGATCTCGAGAGCGGGGTGGCGCTGGCCTGCTCCTGCACCGCCAAGGGGGACCTCAGCCTCGACTATTGATGGCGCCATGAGGAGCTCAGTCTTCTCCCGCTGCAACCGGGCGGGTACACTTGGCCCAGTTTCAATAGAAGACGGGATAAAAAATGACAATACTGGTCACGGGCGGCGCCGGTTATATCGGCTCCCACACCCTGGTCGAGCTGCTCCACGAGGGGCAGCAGGTGGTGGTGCTGGACAACCTTTCCAACTCATCCCCCGAGTCCCTCAAGCGGGTCGAGCGGATCACCGGTAAGGCCGTCACCTTCGTCGAGGGCGACATCCTCGACCGTGGTTGCTTGCAGGCGCTGTTCGCCGAGCACCGGATCGCGTCAGTCATTCACTTCGCCGGGTTGAAAGCGGTGGGAGAGTCTGGTCAGATCCCACTCACCTACTACCAGAACAACGTGACCGGCACCCTGGTGCTGTGTGAGGAGATGGCCAAAGCCGGGGTGTTCCGGCTGGTGTTCAGCTCCTCCGCCACCGTCTACGGGGATCCGGCCTCGGTGCCGCTGCGGGAAGATTTCCCCACCGGCGCCACCAATCCTTACGGTCGCTCCAAGCTGATGGTCGAAGAGATCCTGCGGGATCTGTCCACATCCGATCCGCGCTGGGCCATCGTGCTGCTGCGCTACTTCAACCCGGTCGGCGCCCACGAGAGCGGCCTCATTGGCGAAGATCCCAACGGCATTCCCAACAACCTGCTGCCGTATATCAGCCAGGTCGGGGTGGGCAAGCTCAAGGAGCTGGGGGTGTTTGGCGACGACTACCCGACGTCGGATGGCACCGGGGTGCGCGACTACATCCACGTGGTGGATCTTGCCATCGGTCACCTGAAGGCGCTGGCCCGCATCAAGAACGACACCGGGGTGTTCACCTACAACCTGGGCACCGGTCAGGGTTACTCAGTGCTGGAGATGATCCGTGCGTTCGAGGCGGCCAGCGGTCGCCCCATCCCTTATCAGATCAAGCCCCGCCGCCCCGGCGACATCGCCGAATGCTGGGCCGAACCCACTCTGGCGCGTGACGAGCTGGGCTGGCAGGCGGTGCGCGGGCTGGAGCAGATGATGGTGGACACCTGGCGCTGGCAAAGCCAGAACCCGAGCGGTTATGGTCCTGCTGCGAAGCCGTGATCAAGGGTCATGCGCTGCTCGGGAACCTCATTTATTCATATAAACTCCGGTCCCTGCGCTGCTCTTCGCCTTGCTGACCGCTTCTCGCGACGGTCCATCAGGCTTGGTGGTTTGCAGCATGAATAAAAACGCCCCGATAAATCGGGGCGTTTTTTATGGGGGCGGGGCAGAATTACTGAATGCTCTTGCCCGCGCGCACGTCCTTGACGATGGCCTGCAGGCTCGCCAGATCGCGGGGGGCACCGCGCAGGATCTGGTCGCCGATGATGAAGGCCGGGGTGCCCGAGATGCTCATGGCTTCGGCCAGGGCGCGGTTGGTACCCAGGTTCTGATCGATGCTGCCATCCTTGATCTTCGCCTCGACCTTGCTCCAGTCTACCCCGGCGGCCTTGGCGACGGCTTTCACCTGAGCTTCGTCGGACAGCGGGCCCTGATGGGCGTAAAGCTTGTCGTGGAAGGCCTGATACTTGTCGGGCTGGCCGAGCTGCACCGCCAGCGCCGCGCGGGCGGCGTAGTAGGAGGTCTCACTCAGGATGGGGAACTGCTTGTAGATGTAGCGGATCTCCTTGTCTTCGCCGAGCAGTTGCTGGATGAGCGGGTGGGCGCGCTTGCAGTAGCCGCAGTTGTAGTCGAAGAACTCGACCACGGTCAGGGTGCCCTTGGGATTGCCGCTCTCGGGATCCTTGTTGGAATAGAGCTGCTTGGCATGAGCCTCGATCAGCGACTTGTCGTTGGCGGACTGCTGACTCTCCTGCTTGGCGCGCAGGGCGTTGGACATCTCGACCAGTATTTCCGGGTTCTTGACCAGATAGTCGCGCACAATCTGCTCGACATCCGTCTTGGTCAGCTCACTCGCCTGCAGCGGCGCCGCAAGCAGGGTCGCGCCAGTCAAGGCAGCGATCAGGGCATGTTTGATTCTCATAGGTCCAACTTGCTGGGAATATCGTGGAGGCCACTATAGTGGGTGAGTCTGTTTTCAAGTCAAGTTATCCGGCCGAAAAAGCACGACCTGTGCCCACTTTACGGGTTTTATGCGCCATTTAGCCGAATAAATCGGCAAACAGACGAGGCGGGGATTTACAAGCAGGATCGCGATGGGTAATATTCGGCGCACTGCTGCGGAGGGGTGGCAGAGCGGCTGAATGCACCGGTCTTGAAAACCGGCGATGGGCGACCATCCGTGGGTTCAAATCCCACCTCCTCCGCCATTTATATAGCCCAATCGATTGAATCGGTTGGGCTTTTTTGTATCTACATTTTTTAGTATGCCATTCAGTGTTGGCTGTCCTACCCCTTGATAGCACTCCTTTGGACAGGTCATTGCCACGACTTCCTTCAAGTTACCCAAAACAAGAGAGGGCGATTGGCCCTCTCTTGCTATCTATTTTGTTGGTCAGTGTAAACAGCACTGCTTGTACTTCTTACTGTTGCTACAGGGGCACGGCTCGTTGCGGCCAATCTCGATGGGCGCTACCACGGGTTGAGAGCGTGTCGGACGCTCGCTACGTTGCGACAGAAAGTGGGCGTGCAGGAGTCGAGCGGCAAAGTGAGCTGCTGGCTGGATCTTGTAGATGTTTTATTGCTGAGCGCTTCCAGCGATGTAGGCATTTTCTCCAGTGGCTCACTGATCATAGCCAGTCCGGCAGCTTCAGGAGCGGGTAGCATGGACGGCCACCTCAAGGGGTCCTTAAAATCATTTTAAAACATATAGTTAAGTTATTTTTGGCTAGGCGAACCAAGATTGTCCATAAGATAATCCACTAGGCTGTGTTCTTAAAGTGATGAAGATATAATCTCACATTTTCTCAACAGCTTATGACCTATGCAGTGTCCTGTCGCTATCAGTTAACCGATGCATAATGGGGATTTATCGAGCCCCTGTTTCCACATCACCGCATCAGCGGATGCCCTACTCGTGACCACGCTAGGTACTCGACGGTATTCTCTGGATACTCCACAGCGGTGCACCTTGGCGAGATCTGCCAGAACGTTTCGGCCCATGGAGTTCGGTCTACACCACCTTTCTACGTTGGCAGAGTACAGGCCGCATCGATGCCATCCTTGAAGCGCTGCAATTGCATCTCAATGAAGAAGGGCTTATCGACGTTGACCTGTGGTGTCTTGATGGCTCCAATGTCAGGGCATCCAAAGATGCAGCCGGAGCGCGTAAAAAACACTCCGGTGAATCAAGCTCTTGGCCGCTCACGTGGCGGTTTTGGCAGCAAAATCCACTTGGTCACCGATAGCCATGGTTTGCCGCTGGGGCTCTGCCTTTCGCCGGGGCAATCAGCGGAAATCAGATATGCGACAAGTGCGTTGGTCATGGCAAGGATACCGACGTCATCAGGCCGATATCGCACCTGTCCAGCACATCTTGCCGCAGATAAGGCCTATGGCAGCAGAGCTTTTCGAGCCGAGCTCCGGCGCAGAAGGATAAAAGCGGTCATCCCGCAGCTCCGCGACCAGCAGCGGCACCATGAGGGCCGACCACTGGTATTAGGCAAAGCACGTTATCGCAGGCGAAATATGGTAGAGAGGAGCTTCGGATGGCTGAAGAAGTTTTTCCGATCCTCAACGAGATATGAAAAGCTGGCGGGAAGTTTTGCAGCCTTCATCAAGCTGGCTTTCTGCCTTCGTTAATTACGGGAACTATTGGTGGGCAGAAACCAGCATTTTAAGAACACAGCCTAGGCGCAACTTCCCCATCCCCATCCCCATCCCCATACACCGTACCAAGACCGCGGCGCTGCGGCTTGAGCAAAGTCGTCAATACCTTGGCATCATGGACATTGGCCAGTGAAACTTCGGCTGCCACGATGTGATGGGTCACGGGATCCAGCACCAGATGCAACTTGCGCCACACTTGTCGCTTCTTTTTACCATGCTTGCGAATTTTCCATTCGCCCTCACCAAACACCTTCAGACCGGTCGAGTCGATAACCAGATCGGTGACCTTCCCTTTCGGTGGCTGACGATAGGTCACCTTCACCGAGCAGGCCTGCTTGCTGACACAGCTGTAGTCAGAGGCGCAGAGCGGCACTACCATCAACTCGAACAGGGAGTCGAGCAACCCTTGGGTAGCCCGCAGCGAAAGGCTGAAAATCCCCTTGAGCATCAGGAAGGTGCAGATGGACTGGTCGGTGTAGAGCTGATGAGTCCCCGCCGTCCATGGTGGAACCAGTTATCCATGGCGTCTGCGTCGACCCAGAAAGCGAGAGAACTACGGTCAATCAGAGACTTGTTATATTTAGACCAGTTGGTGACGGGGTGAAGCGATTTGCCCATGATGCTGACGTGAAGGGGATTTGGGGGATCAGAGCCTCTGTTACGTGAAAAGTTCCGTCTGGACCAGACAGGTTTGGGCAACAACGCCGAGTCGAGACCAAGGTGGCGATCTAAGGATATATCAAAATATTATATAATCGTCAGCATCGGCACTTACGATATTGGCAATGTCAGTTCGGTAAAGTTTACCAAGCGATAGTGGCAAAAAGCTCAGGCTGCTTGAGGTGGGACTATCCGATCTAAGCTGGTGTCCACCGAGTGTTGGTGGACACCTTTGATCACGGCTTTAACTTATTTCTGGTGCTAACTCAGACACTGTGTTCTTTTTAAGCCTCCGTACAAGTATTGTAGAGCAACCAAATCCCAACAAGCTGAAGGTAATCATCATACTGAAGATGTAATTATACCCACTAATTCCTGGATGATTATCCAACATCCAGCCATATAGGGTGTAAGCGAACATAGCAGGCATGTAGCCAATGATACAGCCAAATGCCATTGCGGAGCCTGCATATTGACGCGAAATACCAATCTCATCCATCGGTGCAAAGAAAATAGCACGCTGTGAGAATATGATTGCTCCAAATCCAAGAGTCGCTGCCATGCCGACATAGACATTCATGGAGTTGTGTGGGAGCTGAATAAATACAAGCATCGCGATAGCTGAAATCAGAAATGACCACTTCAGATAAACCGTTGGTGATTTGGCTACCTTATCGGCAAGGAATCCCCCAATTGGCCCTCCTACCATTTTAAGTGCATATTGATTAATAATGCCGTAGGCTCCCACCAATGCCACTGGCAACATATAAATATCTTTCAGAAATGGAATGAAATAGGTTAATCCACAATAGGCGGCATAAACGAAAAAAATACCGAATGCCGCCAACCATACGTTCACACTGGACAGTACATGCTTCACACCCTTAAGCACTTCCATGTTTGCACTACTGTCTTTGTTACCTGCAACTTTTTTATCATCATCAACAATAAAGTAAGTGATAATCCCTACCGTCATAGTAACAAAGGTGTAGAACAGCAATCCTGCCTGCATGCCGGCTTTTCCTTCGCCAAATGAGACAAAAACAAATAGGGCACCTGATGCGATAATAACATCTACCACGCCACGACCGGCTTCGAGAAAGCCAAACATGCGACCCTGTTCTTCTTTTGTCCCCAAAAGTCTGACGGCCTTAAGCAACACTGGCCAAAATAATACTTCACCAAATAAGGCCATGGCGGCAAAGCAGATGAGATAACCAGCAAACGGTGGCAGGGTTGATAAATAAAGCCCACACAGACCAACACCAAGTAACCCAACAGGTAATAATATTTTTTTAGAATAACGGTCTGAGATGTATAAAGATAGAAAGAGACCTGCTGTTTGAACTACTGCATAAATAGTGAAGCCAAGTCCAATCTGGGTGTTGGTTAACCCCCAATCATTTTGCATAGGCACATAAAACACGTCCTTCATACTCGACAGCTTAAAGATTGTGCCACCGCCGAGCACTAGAAAACAAAGTCTAGCCCATTTATTGAAAAGCATTGTCAACACCCCATTGTCAATGATGAAATATGGTTTTCCATCCAAAGAAAGCTTTGGACTATACGAATAGTCAGAAAAAAACACAGCGAAAGAAAAATATAAAGCATTAGGTTAATTTAAGGAATTGCATTGCACATTTCTTTTATATATTTAATTTGTGCCAGTGCGTATTCTTTTTCTAGCATCAATCGTTCATCTATTTGGTGTTCATTGGGTAGTGGTGAATAACTCGCCGTACGCCAAGGGATCCATGGGTTATGTCCCTCATTATCAAAGCGGAAGGCCGGTGCGTAGTAATCAACTTCCTCTTCTAAACCAAAAGACGTTACCTGAGGTTTGTCCTCACCCAATGCCAACAGTCTATATAGCATCTCTCTTATTGGAAGGTCCCCTTTCCCTGTACAACAGGCTTCGTGCGCCCAACCATCTCCTTCTTTAATCCTTATGGCATCTTTTATATGAACCTGGGTGATATAAGGCGCCATGATCTCCAAGGCGGTAAGCGGTTCCTCATTAGCATTAATCATATTAGCAAAATCAAATAAAATAGAGAGGTTCTTCATACCACTGTTCTGAACCAGAGCGACAATTTCATGAGACTTAAGATCCTCATGCTGTTCTATGGTAAATGTCAGACCACAATCATCGAATTGAGATAAATAACTAATATCTTTGGTGATTTTTTCAAGAACATCATCCAAAAAACCTTCATATCGAGGATAAAACCTTACGGAGGTGGCACCGGTCGCCCAAGCGATCCGGATGGCATCATCTAGAGTTTCTTTATCTGATGCACTGGTTTCAATATGAATCTCTAAGCAATATCGTGCTGCAAGTTCTTTAAATTTTGCTAACTCGCCATCACCGACTGCCTGTAATGCCTGCGACTCCCCATCCTCTACATGTATTTTTACACCATGTAATTTTTGTTGCTGAGCTATTTCTAGTAAATCGCATGGAAGAATTCGCTCATATCTCATGTTCAAGTGAAATGCATATGCGTGTAAATATAATGGTATGCATTTCGCTCTTTCTGAAAGGACTGTATTATCTGTCATTTTAATTTTTCCCTCTATGACTCGTCAATGACCAATTCCACGGAATCAAGCCGCCAGTATTCGAAGTCAATCTGGACGACAGTGTTGTTACGTGTTGCGCGGTGCTTTTCGACTAATATACCAAAAGAGCTCTGTGCAACCCCTAATGCCTTACATGCCATTTCTGGCATTTTTACCGGCTTGAATATTAATTTCTTTATTGTTAGATGGTGTCCAAAACTATCTCTCCATACACTGGCAAATGATTGGTTATTCAGCTTACGAGTAAACTCAGGTGCAACATCTGCGTCAATAAACGACTCATGATAAAAAACCTTGTGCTGGTCAAGACCACACCAACCGGTCACTCGATAAATGTTCTTATCCTGAAGACACTCAACATTCATTTCTGTAGGGGCCTCTGCAATTTCAAGATATCCCCAAAATGGACTCCGTCCCTGACTTCTCGCTTCAGCATCAAAACTGGAGAAGGATTTTGGGTTGTACCTGAACCTAGCCGGAGAAATAAACCACCCACTGCGATTTTTTCTAAAAATCACTGATTCAACTTCCAGTTCTTTGAGTACTTGACGCAAGGTCATTCGCTTGGCATCCAGTAACTCGCAGAGTTCCCGTTCAGATGGTAACCGGGAGCCTGGTACGAAACTCTCCTTTTGAAGCCATTCCTTAAATCGATCTCTGGTAGTATCCACAAAATTTTTATCTTTCATCTTAGCCTTTTTGGGTTAAACCAATTTCATATAAAGATTGCGTAAGCTAGCGATGTTTACAAGGTTTTTTAATGTTTAGTATTAAATTTGTGCTGTATGTCGCAGGAATGCTGAGGGGGATAGGTCGAAAAGGCATGACTGGATGTTGTTCCCATTACATATTTAATTTCCAATTGAGAACCTAATGGTGTCAGCTTCCTAATGAATCACCCTGGCTTCTCTAGACACTTTTGAGCCGTTCGAAATATTGCTTCTCACACTCTACTGGCGATAGCCCATTGTTGAAACTGTGCCGACGCTTGGGGTTGTAAAACATCTCAATGTAATCAAACACATCCTGCCGGGCCTCCTCGCGATCCGCATAGGTTTTACGTCGGATCCGCTCGCGTTTGAGGAGCTGGAAAAAACTCTCCGCCACCGCGTTATCATGACAATTACCACGTCTGCTCATGCTGGCCTTGAGCCGGTGATCCCGCAAAAAATCCTGCCAGTCATAGCTGCTAAACTGGCTCCCTTGGTCAGAATGAACCAGCACTTCCTGTTCGGGTTGCCGTCGCCACACCGCCATCAGTAACGCGCTGATGGCCAACTCTCGGTCGATCCGTGGTCCCATTGACCAACCAATGACTTGTCGTGAAAACAAATCCAATACCGCGGCCAGATAGAGCCAGCCTTCATGGGTTCGAATATAAGTGATGTCCGTTACCCAGACCTTATTTGGCTCAGTTACATCGAACTGGCGTTCAAGATGATTCGGTGCAACCACCGTTGGCCGGCCACCATAATGACCGGGACGGCGACGATAACCGGTTTGTGAACGTAAACCTTCATGACGCATTAATCGCGCCACCCGGTGTTTCCCACAGGTCTCGCCCATCTCTCGCAGGTCATCCCGGATCTTGCGATAACCATAGACGCCGCCGCTTTCTAGCCAACATTGCTTGATCTGGCCCAGAAGGCGTTGGTCTTCAAGTGCTCGGGCAGATAAAGGCTGGTGCTGCCAAGCGTAATAACCGCTCGGGTGGACATTCATCATCCGACACAGTCGGCGGATGGGATGTGTGGACGCGTGCTCCCGGATGAAGGCGTACCTTACCCTGACAGCTTGGCAAAGTACGCGGCTGTAGATTCAATTGATCAACGCAACAACCATGTGAAAGCATGCCGTTGCGGAGGATTGTTGAATGAAGCGAACATTTACAGCAAAGGAAAAAGCGTTTGTTTTTGATCTGTGGAAGCGGGGAACAGGCTTCAGCGAGATAGCGAGAATCTTGGATTCAAAGCCCGGCACCATTTTCACCATGTTGAGGGACACGGGAGGCATCAAACCGAGCGAGCGCCGTCGAGCAGTAGCTCACCTGACGTTATCTGAGCGTGAGGAGATTCGAGCCGGTCTATCGGCACGAATGAGTATTCGTGCCATAGCACGCTCCCTTAACCGCTCTCCTTCAACAATATCTCGGGAAGTTCAACGTAATCGTGGTAGACGCGGCTACAAAGCTGTTGATGCCAATAATCGCGCTAATCGAATGGCCAAAAGACCCAAGGTATGCCTTCTGGAGCGGAATCCGCAACTGCGAAATCTGGTGCTGGAAAAACTCGAGTTAAAATGGTCTCCGGAGCAGATCTCTGGGTGGCTCAGAAGAACGTTCCCCCGCCAGAACATGATGCAGATATCCGCCGAGACGATTTATAAAACGCTGTATTTTCGCAATCGGAGTGCGCTGCACCACCTGCTTGTCAAACATCTGCGCCGTTCTCATAGCCTGCGCCATGGAAAACGCCATATACGCAAGGGAGAAAGAGGCACCATCAATATCGTGAATGGCATATCAATCCACGAGCGCTCCAAGCACATCGATAACCGACGATCATTCGGTCACTGGGAGGGGGATTTGGTGTCCGGCACTAATAACTCTCACATAGCCACACTTGTAGATAGGAAATCGCGCTATACCGTTATTCTCAAGCTAAATGGAAAGGATGCAGGGTCTGTAAATCAAGCGCTTATAGATAAATTCCAGGCACTGCCACCCACGCTCAGGCTGTCCCTGACGTGGGATCGCGGCATGGAACTGGCCAAGCATCTGGAGCTTACTGCCAGTACAGGAGTAAAAGTTTACTTCTGTGATCCTCAAAGTCCCTGGCAACGGGGCACGAACGAGAACACCAATGGTCTGATACGACAGTTTTTCCCCAAAAAGACATGCCTTGCCCAATATTCCCAGCAGGAGCTGGATAAGGTTGCAGCCCAACTAAACAGCAGACCGAGGAAGACCCTGAAATTTAAAACACCAAAAGAAGTTATTGAAAAGGGTGTTGCGTTGACAAGTTGAATCTACAGCGGCCTTTTTTAAGGCTATCTCCCAATTACGTGTTGCATGGGGCGCCCTAGCGCCTCATGCAAGCAACATCTGACGCCTATCCCTCGTTGATAACGCTCCAGCATCCGCCGCCAACCCAGATAATTCCTCAAGTAAGACGTCGCGACACCGTGAAATCGCTCCATCCATTCCTTTAGCCTGCGGTGATACCCGTTCACATGTTGGATATGGTAAGCACCGCCTATCACCCGCTGTCCCGCCCGGTTATGCAGCACCTGATGACTCAATCCCTGGCTACGGGCAAAGCTCGCATACACTCCCGCCCCATCACTGCACAGCACCGCATCCTTGTCGACTAGCGGCGCCAGGACCGCCTTCACATGCCTGGCATCCAGTTGCTCCAGTTGGAAATCAGCCAGATGGCCTTCCCTGTCTTGCACCACGACCACCGGGATGTAATCCGGTCCCGTTCCTCGGGTTCGCCCTTTCCCACCTCGCTGTCGGGCTGGTCGTGACCAGACATGCTGACCTTTGAAGGACTCGAGAAAGAAGGTCTCATCCACTTCCACAATCCCGCCTTCATGGTCGGCCTGATGCTCCGCCATGGCGCGCAAAAAGCGATGGCGCCACAGGAAAGCTGTGTTCTTGCTGACCCCACAGCGCCGGGCCGCGGCTCTGACGGTTAGACCGTCAATGAGCGCCTGGGCATAGGCTTGCCAGCATTGGGATTTTCTCAGGCGTGCCAATGGCGTCTTGGTCAAGGTAGAGCAGGTCCGCAAGCATTGTTTACAACGGTAACGCCGCAACCCCCGACTCCAACCCCAAGGCGCGAGCTGGTCTGGTTGTGCATGACAATGGGGACAAGCAGGGCAATCCGGTAGCAGGGCGTTAATGGGAGGAGGCAAACTGGGTTGCTGTAACTCACGTTGAGCGATATGTCGTTGTCGAACAGAGAGTTGCGGGAACAGGGTAAGGATATGTTGGAAGGCTTGGGTATCCATGATGGAGGCCCTCAGGGTGATGACCTACTCCAAGGTTAGTCTTCCAACATGTAATTGGGACAGCGCGTTTTTTAAGATATCTCGCTCATCGGTGACGCGGCGCAGTTCAGCCTTGAGGCGCCGAATTTCGGCTTGCTGGCTGGCGTCGTGCTGTTGCTGCACGTCGGGCTGGCTGTAGCGTTTGATCCAGACGTAGAGACTGTGGCTGGAAACACCAAGTCGCTCAGCGACCTCTGCCACTGGGTAATGGCGCTCAGTCACCTGCTTGACGGCGGCCAGTTTGAATTCTTCCGTGTAACGTTGCTGCTTGCTCATAACATCTCCTGAATGACCTCAGTTTGAGGCTCTTGAGGTGTCTAGGAAAGTAGGGGCGATTCAGAGGTTAGGGCATTACCATGGGGCCGGCTACTGCTCGGGCAGTCTCGTCATCACGCAGCACCCGTACTATCTCGAGGGCGAACTCGATGGCGCTGCCGGGACCCTGGCTGGTGATGAGTCGGTGGGTTTCATCCCTCACCACCCGTTCTGTGCTGAGCTGGGCGACGGGTAGCTGGGCCTGAAAGCCGGGATGACAGGTGACGCTGGCATCCCCCAGCAGATCGTGGTGTTGCAGCACCACGGCGGGGGCGGCGCAAATGGCCGCCCGCCAGCGGCCGAGCGCGGCTTGCTCTTTGAGCAGGTCGATGGCAAGCGGTGTATCGCGGATCATCTCGCTGCCGGGCAGGCCACCCGGCACCACGATGGCCTCGAAATCACGACTGGTCAGTTCATCGATATGGCAATCCGCCACCATCTGCACCCCGCGGGAGGCGCGGATCTGGCGCTGACCGGCCGGACAACAGGAGGCGAGCACCACCTCGATGGAGGCCCTCACCAGGGTGTCGACGATGGCGACGGTCTCGATCTCTTCCGAGCCTGGGGCTACCAATACCAATACGGTCATACTGGACTCCTTAGTTGCCCGCGATCTTGCCGGGTCTATTGCTTCTCTTTGATGGCCTGATAGAGGCCCTGATTGACCGGCACCGCGATACCATGTTTGGCGGCACGTGCCAGCAGGTAGCCGGTGATGGCCTCAATCTCGGTCTCTCGTCCCAGATCCATGTCCTGATACATGGAAGAGTAATTGTCGGCGGTGAGCTCCACTACCATCATCACCCGGCGTAGCAGCTCGTCGCTGCTGGTTGGCTGGCCTTCAGCCAGCATCACATCCGCCACTTCCACGCAGACTTGTTGCAGGACATCGACGAAACGTGGGCCGGCCAGCTCGCCATTCTTGAGTTTATAGAGTGCTGTGAGTGGATTGATGGCGCAGTTGATGGCGAGTTTTTGCCATTGGCGGGTCAGGATCTGCTCATCCCAGCCGGCCTGGCCGAGGGCGCATGCGAGCTCTTCCGCCAGACAAGAGTGGGACTTGGCCGCCTCATTGACCGGGCCGAGCCAGGTTTCGCCCTTGCCGGTGTGACGGAACACGAAGTGGCCGCCCTGCATGGCGCCGTGGCTGGTGACGCCGGCGATCACCGGGTTATGGGGGAACAGCTGCACCACCTGCTCGGCGATGCCCATGCCGTTGTGCAGCAGTACTATGGGAGTCTCCGCTGCCAGTTTGCCTACCAGCGGCGTCAGCGCGGGCACGACCTGATTGGCCTTGGTCATCACCAGCAGTCGCGTGATCTTGCCGGGCTGACTGATGAAGCTCCGTTCGATAGCGAGCAGCTGGGTATGGCCTTCGAGGGAAGTGAAGTCGATACCGGGATGCAGGGTGGCACGATGCCGGTCGCGCAGCAGGACGCGGGTCGATTGACCGCTCAGGGTCAGCAGGGAGGCGAACACGCCACCCAGGGCACCGCAGCCCAGTAATGTCCACTGAGGAGAAGTGAGTTGTCGACTGGTTTTCAGGTTGTTATCGCGTAATCCGCTTGGCATGGAGAGGCTCGATCAGGGTAGTGGTCGCAATCCAATCAACCGGCTACCTGGGATAAGTGAGATGTCGCTTGGCGGACACTATCGGGTCTCGCCATTCCTGTGCGCAGGGGATTCTAGCAGAGCAACCCCATCGAAATCAGCAAATTTGCCTGTTTTCTGGTAGATTTGCCCACCTATAAGCACAACCTAAAGTACAGCATGAGGAGCCCGGTTATGCCGTCATTCGATATTGTCTCTGAAGTCAAAATGAACGAGGTGTTGAACGCCGTCGATAACGCCAATCGTGAACTGGCGACCCGTTTCGATTTTCGTGGTGTCGAAGCCAGCTTCGAGATGAGCAAGGAAGAGGTCAAGCTGGAGGCCGACGCCGATTTCCAGCTCAAGCAGATGGTCGAGATCCTGCGCGGGGCCCTGCTCAAGCGCAACATCGAGAACAGCTCCATGGAAGTGGGGGACAGCGTCCACTCCGGCAAGCGCTTCCATCTGAACGTCAAGTTCAAGCAGGGGATCGAGAAAGAGATCGCCAAGAAGCTGGTGAAGCTTATCAAGGATTCCAAGATCAAGGTGCAGGTTGCCATCCAGGGCGACGAAGTGCGCGTCACCGGCAAGAAGCGTGACGATCTGCAGGAGGCCATGGCGCTGGTGCGCGGGGCCGAGCTGGGTCAGCCGATGCAGTTCCAGAATTTCCGCGATTGATGACAAGCGGGGGGAGGGCTTGCTCCCTCCCGTTTGCTACAGGCGAGCCATAAAAAAACCGGAGCAGCTGCTCCGGTTTTTTGTCTCTGCGCTACCCGTTCGATTAGAACTTGTAGGTAACGGAGAAGTAGTGGCCGAAACCGGTGGTCTTCAGACCGAAGGAACCGTTCTGGATGCCATAGATGTCGTTGAAGTACTTCAGACCGTAACCGACGGCGTAGCGGTCGGAGTGCCAGTACAGGCCGTTGAACATGGCGGTACCGTCGGTGGAAGTGTCCTTGGCATCAAACAGGTGATCCAGGTAACCCTGATAAGCGATGAAGCTGCCGTTGGAGAAGGTGTAGAAAGGCTTGAACCAGTTCATGGAGAACTGATAGCCGTTCCAGCCTTGCTCGCCGCCGCCTTCGTTGACGTGACGGGCATACAGGTTCATGCCAACTTTACCAAACCAAGGCACCTGTACGTCTGCACCCAGACCAGTCATGGCTTCAAACAGACCATCCGGACCACCGACGTTGATCAGGTTGGCGATGTACAGCTCTTGTACCGGACCGAAGGAGAGGTCTTTGCCAGTCATGCCATCGATGGAGATGCGCGGGGCAAATTTGATGAACAGGTTGTCCTGGTTGTGCTTGTCGTCGCTGGGGTTCTGGAAGATGTCGAAGACGTCGACGTAACCGTACAGATCGAAGATACCAGAGCGGCCACCAAACTCCATTTCGAAGTAGGTATCGTTGTAACCACCTTCAGACTCGCTGTAGGGCATCTGATCGATGGTGTGCATGACGTTGAACTGGAACCACTTGTAGTCGTTCTTATGGATGTCACCGCTGTAGTCGGCAGCGAAGGCCGGAGTAGCGGCGGCAGCCAGCAGACCGGCAGCGATCAGAGTCTTGGTAAATTTGGCCATTTTATTGGTCTCTTGTGTGTTTAGTTGAGGTTTTCCGTAGCCTGCCCACAAGGAGCGGGAGGGATTCTAGCCAATTAATTTCAACGGATAAACAAGAGCCAGGGAACTTTCTCAGGATCTGTGAGTCCAATCACCCCCTAAATGGCGCAAACGCTTGCTATTTGTTCGCTTGTGGTAACAAATGCTTGTGCCGTTTGGCAACCATGATGATCAGCACCATCACCGGAATGCCGAGCAGGCTGGTGCCGATGAAGAAGCTGCTGTAGCCAAACTGCTCGACGAAGTGACCGGAAAAACCCGCAAGCAATTTGGGCAGCAGCAGCATGATGGAGCTGAACAGCGCGTACTGGGTGGCCGAGAAGGCGACGTTGGTCAGGCTCGACAAATAGGTCACGAAGGCCGCCGTGGCGATCCCCGCACTGAGGTTGTCCAGCGAGATGATCAGGGTCAGCAGTTCCAGATCGTGGCCAACCTGGTTGAGCAGGGCAAACAGCAAGTTGGTGCTGGCGGTGAGCACGGCGCCGAGAAACAGGATGCGCAAGGTGCCGAAGCGCATCACCAGCACCCCTCCTAGCGCCGCCCCCACCAGCGTCATGATGACGCCATACACCTTGGTGATGGTGGCCACTTCCGTCTTGCTGAACTGCAGGTCTACGTAGAAGCTGTTGGACATCACCCCCATCACCACATCCGAGATGCGATAACAGGCGATGAGCCCGAGGATCAGCAGGGCAGAGCCGCCATGGCGACGGAAGAAATCAGCAAAGGGGCACCAGATCGCCTCATAGACCCAGGCTCCCAGCCCGGCTAGCGGCGTTGGCCAGCCCTGGCCGAGCAGCAGCGTCTTGCGCTCCGCCTGTTGCTCGTTTTGCCGGGCCACGTCGATCTCCGGCTCGTGGCAGCACAGCGTCGTGATGACGCCGAGGGACATCAGCCCCGCCATCAGCAGGTAGGTGAGCCGCCAGCCGCGATAGTCATAACCGCTGTTGCTGCCGAGCCAGGCCGCCAGCGCCAGTGCACCGGCACCCGCCATGATCATCGCCAACCGGTAGCCGGTCATGTAGGAGGCCGCCATGGCCGCCTGCAGCCGCTCCGGCGCCGACTCGATGCGATAGGCGTCGATGACGATGTCCTGGGTCGCCGAAGCGAAGGCCACCAACAGGGCAAACAGGGCGAGCTGGGCGAGCTGGGTCTTGGGATCGCAGTAGGCCATGCCCACCAGCGAGAGGGCGACCAGCAATTGGGAGAGCAGCATCCAGCTGCGGCGACGCCCCAGCAGGCGGGAGAGCAGCGGCAGCGGCAGCCGATCGACCAGCGGCGACCACACCCATTTAAAGCCGTAGGCCAGCGCCACCCAGCTCATGTAGCCGATGTCGGTCAGGCTGACATCGGCCTCGCGCAGCCAGAACGAGAGGGTGCCGAACACCAGCAGCAGCGGCAGGCCGGAGGAGAAGCCCATGGCAAACAGAGTGAGTACCCGCGCCTCCAGATAGACGGCAAGGGCGGCTCGCCAGCTGGTGGTGCGGCCTGAGCGACGGCTGGGCGGGCGGAGAGTGTTCAAATGCCTGACTCCTCTGGGAAAAGTGGGTCATTTTGTCAGGTTCGCGGGGGATAGCCAAGGCGAGCCGAGCACGGCCATCAGGATTTCAGGGGCGTGAGCCGATGCAGTGACGCGGGCAGGGGCCCTCTGCCGTGAGGAAGTTGGCACAGGCCATCAGCTGCAAGCGCAGCCAGGCATCGGTGATGATCTGTTGCTCGTCCCACTGATGCAGGCTGTGCAGCAGGTGCCAGAAGACGGCCTCCTGTTCGCTGGCCGGCTGTTTGTCCGTGGGGATATGGGGCAGGGACTGCCAGTCAGAGAGCAATTGCCAGCTCAAGTCTGCCAGCCGTTGGTAGGGGAGTTCCCGCGCCAGAAAATGGCGAACCGCCCGGGCCAGCGGGATAGCGTGGCGGGCTATGTAGTCTTGACAGATCACCTGACCTCCCTCTCCTCATCTGGGCTCTGCCCCGGATAAGGGGCAGGCCAGAGTATAGAAAGGCAGAGCAGGTGACCCGGTCAATGCGTGGGCGGAATGTGATCCGGTCCGCGTTATTTATCTGCCAGCAGCACCACTTTCTTCAGGATGATGGGGCTGGTGGGCACGTCGTTGGCACGCAGGATCGAGCTGTAGCCCGTCTGCACCTGCGCCAGCTTGTCCAGCACCTCCATGCCCTGCACCACCTGTCCGAATACGGTGTAACCTGCACCGGCATTGGCATTGAGATTGTCGTTATCCACCAGGTTGAAGTAGAACTGGCGGGTGGCGCTGTCTACCGCCTGGGTGCGCGCCATGGCGATGCTGCCCCGCTTGTTGGGCAGGCCGCCCTTGGACTCGTTCACCACGGGTTCGAAGGTCGGCAGCGGCTGGAACTGCTGATTGTAACCGCCCCCTTGCACCACGAAGTTCTGGATCACGCGGTGGAACAGGCTGCCGTCATAGCTGCCGTCCGCCACGTAACGCAGGAAGTTCTTCACCGTCTGCGGCGCCTGTTTGGGCGCCAGCTCGATCACGATGTTGCCGTGATTGGTCTCCATCCGGACCTTGGGGCCGGCGAACGCCAGCGGGGCGATCAGCATGGCCAGTAACCAGAGTGTCTTCATCTGTCTATCCTCGCTCAGCTCGGCTGGCCCTTGAGATAACCGCGCAGTGCCTCGTCAGCCATGATCTGCTGCAACAGGCTGCCAAGCTGCTGGTTCAGGGTGGATTCCAGCTCGGCCATGCTCGGCTCACCCGGCTCCTCCTTGCTGGACGACATGTTGAACTGCTTGGTCAGTTTGTTGCCCTGGAAGTCGGCGATCACCTGCAGGCTGACCTTGGACTTGGTGACGTAGGTGAAGGTCTTCTCCTCCACGGTGACCGCGGCGGTGGAGATGGCCAGGGTCAGGTTGGTGGTACCGCTGTTGCCCACTTCCAGCCCCTGGCTGCGCAGGCCTTCCGCCAGCTTCTCGGCCAGCAGGTTGTTGAGCGGCTGTTCGCTGTTGACCAGCACGGCGGCCTTCTCTTTCTTCTTGATGGAGAAGACATAGGCGGCTTCACGCTTGTCCACCCCTTCCATGGTGATCCTGTTGCCGGAGTAATACTGCTGGTTGGAGGGGATGACCTGCGGATTGAGCATGGCGGTCTCCGGCCAGTGAGTGGCACAACCACCCAGCATCAGGGCGGCCAGCAGCAAGAGTGACTTTTTCATCATGGGTTTCCTTTAGCGTTTGATGGCTTTTATCGTTTGATGGCTTTCAAAATAACGAATTTGCTGTTCGACGCAACGACTTGTGCGTTGGCAAACAAGCGCTTGAGTTTGTTGTGATAGTCCAGATGACGGTTGCCTACTATCCAGAGTTCCCCCCCCTGAGGCAACACCCGGTGTGCGTCGGTGAACATCTGCCAGGCGATGTGATCGGTGATCGCCTGCAACTGATGGAAGGGCGGATTGCAGAGGATCCGATCCGCCGCACCCACCGGCATCTCGTCGAGACAGTTGTTGACCAGGAAGTGGGCGCGGGGCAGGGCGTCCGGCAGATTGTGCTCGACGTTCAGCCGCGCCGAGGCGACCGCCATATAGGACTCATCGATGAAGGTCACCTCCACCTCGCTGTCCCGTGCCAGCAGGGCCAGCCCCAGCACGCCGTTGCCACAGCCCAGATCGATCACTCGCCGCGCGCTGTGGATTGGCAAGTTGTCCAGCATGAAGCGGGCGCCAATATCCAGGCTGGTGCGCGAAAATACGTTGGCGTGGTTGTGGATGAGCATGTCGGTGCCCTCCAGCGGCCAGACGGTCGGGAAGGGGCTGGCCAGTGGGGGGCGCTCGGCTGAGGGCGTGCAGTGAATGAGCCGCGCCTTCTTCCAGGCAAGCGACGTGCGGGTCTCGCCCAGATACTTCTCAAACAGCTTGAGGGTGGAGCTATGGATGTCCTTTGCCTTGCCGGCGGCCAGGATGCGAGTCGCCGGTGTCACCACCTGACGCAGGGCCAGCAGCTGTTGCTCCAGCAACGCCTGGTATTTGGAGACCTTGATCACCACCAGTGCGGGGGCCGATGGCAAGGGGGCCAGCGCATCCTGCAACCGGACTTGTCCGGGATCCAGCTCGTTTTCGACCAGGTTGGCCAGGGTTGCCCGCTCGCTGATATAGGAGTCGGTCACACTGACGGGGGCATGGCTGTGCAGGTAGGCTGCCAGGGCGCCGAAGGCGTCATTCATGATGATGACGGGGCCGCCCTGTTCGAGCGGCGCTTCGGCCAGCTGATTGATCAGATACTCGTCTGCCGCATCCCAGGCCTGCAGGGGATCCTGGCTCTGCCGCGGGTAACGATAGAGGGTCAGACGACAATGGGCCGTGTCGAGCAGGGTTTGCATATAGAGAGAGTCCAAGCTGTGTTGCAAAGAGATGTGCCCGCCGACGCGTGCCTGGCGGACAACTAAAGTGGCGCTATTCTAGCGGCGGCAAAGAATTTCACCAGCCCGGTGCAGCCCCCGATCAGCGCCCTATTCCCCAAGAGCCGATGTATCCGGCACGCAACCCTGGCTACAATGGCCATACATCCATCGAGGGAGTCTTTACCGTGAGCATGCAACAACAGATCGAGGCCAAGCTGGCCGCCGCCTTGTCCCCCAGCCATCTGGAGGTGATCAACGAGAGCTATATGCACAGGGTGGCGCCGGGCTCCGAGAGTCACTTCAAGGTGGTCGTGGTGAGCCAGGCGTTCGAGGGACAACGCCTCCTCGGGCGTCATCGTCAGGTCAACGGGGTGCTGGCCGAGGAGCTGGCAGGTGTTATCCATGCATTGGCATTGCATACCTATACCGAAGCTGAGTGGCAATCGCGGGAACAGGCTCCCCAGACGCCGAGCTGTGTCAGCAAATCACCCTTCGCCTGACTTTATTTACCTCCCAATTACTTAATCCTCGACCAGTTAACAAATTACCTACATTTTCAGTTTTCAGATGGCTGGAGGCTGGAAAGAACGGGTCTGGATGAGGATTATTTTTTCTAATCAATAGCTTCTCTTCATCAAACTACCACCATTGGGGTAATCAAGTAAAAAATCCTTTAAAACCACGGGTTACAACGACGGGTCAAAAATATTCATTAGAGGTTAATTTTGTGATAGCGCAGGGGTTTTCCCTATTTTGCGTGGCGGGTAACTTGTCTAAGGTGGTAAACTCAGTCGCTTTTGAATGAACCTGTATGTTGCTGATTTGTTTGTTTTCTCGACAATTTTTTGCGATGTCGACGGGCTCATTCAACAACTCGTCGGGATCTGTTCCCGGCGCCAACCTGTCTTCCCTTAACGGTAGTGCAAGTGAGTATGATTACAATTAAAAGAGGACTGGACATCCCCGTGCTGGGTGCTCCGGAGCAAGTAATCTACGATGGCCCGGCCATCACCCGTGTTGCTACACTCGGCGAAGAGTTCGTGGGGATGCGTCCTACTATGTTCGTCAAAGTAGGTGATCGCGTCATTAAAGGTCAGGAGCTCTTCGAAGATAAGAAGAATCCCGGCGTTAAATTCACGGCTCCTGCCACCGGTGTAGTTTCTGAGATCAACCGTGGTGCCAAGCGTGTTCTGCAATCTGTCGTCATCGATCTCGATGGCTCCGACGAGCAGGTGACCTTTGAACACTTTGCGTCTGCCGAGCTCGCACAGCTCGAGCGCAGCAAGGTGCAGGATATCCTGGTCGCGTCAGGTCAGTGGACCGCTCTGCGTACCCGTCCATTCAGCAAGGTGCCGGCTGTGGGCTCTGCCCCGCGCGCCATCTTCGTCACCGCAATGGACACCAACCCGCTCGCCGCCAATGCCGAACTCATCATCAAGGAGCAGGCCCAGGCCTTCCTCGATGGTCTGGCCGTGCTGACTCGCCTGACCGATGGCGCCGTCCATGTCTGCAAGGGTGAAGCCAGCCTGCCGCACGCCTCCCTGGCCCAGGTCAAGGAAGCCGTGTTTGTCGGCCCGCACCCTGCCGGCCTGCCCGGTACCCACATCCACTTCCTGGATCCGGTGGGTGCCAAGAAGGTACAGTGGCACATCAACTATCAGGATGTGATCGCCTACGGCAAGCTGTTCACCACTGGCCAGATCTGTACCGACAAGGTGATCTCCCTGGCCGGTCCGAACGTGGTCAAACCCCGCC
The DNA here is from genome assembly GCF_056279295.1 of Aeromonas sp. TECH754. NCBI lineage: Bacteria > Pseudomonadati > Pseudomonadota > Gammaproteobacteria > Aeromonadales > Aeromonadaceae > Aeromonas > Aeromonas sp. TECH754. The sequence continues at coordinate 251,601 of NZ_JBWBRA010000001.1, forward strand.
TGCTGCGCACTCGCATGGGCGCCTGCATCAGCCAGCTGACCAACAACGAGCTGCGTGCGGATGAAAACCGTGTCATCTCCGGTTCCATTCTGAGCGGTGCCAAGGCCGAGGGTGTCCATGACTACCTGGGTCGTTACCACAATCAGGTGAGCGTACTGGGCGAAGGGCGTGAGAAAGAGTTCCTGGGCTGGATCAATCCGAGCGCGGACAAATTCTCCATCACCCGCACCACCCTCTCTCATTTGATGAAGGGCAAACTCATCAACTTCACTACCACCACCAACGGTAGTGATCGCTCCATGGTGCCTATCGGCAACTATGAGCGCGTGATGCCGCTCGACATCCTGCCGACCCTGCTGCTGCGGGATCTGGTCTCCGGCGATACCGACAATGCGCAAGCACTCGGCTGCCTGGAGCTGGATGAGGAAGATTTGGCGCTCTGTACCTTCGTCTGCCCCGGCAAGACCGAGTACGGCCCTGTCTTGCGAGAGTGCCTGACCAAGATAGAACTGGAAGGTTAAGCGATGAGTTTCAAGCAACTTCTTGAAAATATGGAACATCACTTCGAACCGGGTGGAAAGTACGCCAAGTACTACGCCCTGTTCGAGGCGGCGTACACCCTGTTTTATACCCCCGGGTCCGTGACCCGCAATGCTGCCCACGTCCGTGATGCGATCGATCTGAAACGCATGATGATCATGGTGTGGCTGGCCGTGTTCCCGGCCATGTTCTGGGGCATGTACAACGTCGGCAATCAGTCCATCGCCGCCATTGCCCATCTGGGCTCTGCGGCCGGTGCCGATACCTGGCAATACACCCTGGCGACCCTGCTCGGTGCCTCGCTGGATCCGGCGGTGGCCGGTATCGGCAGCAAGATGCTGATCGGGGCGACCCACTTCTTCCCGATCTACCTGACCGTGTTCCTGGTCGGCGGTTTCTGGGAAGTGCTGTTTGCCATGGTGCGCAAGCACGAGATCAACGAAGGCTTCTTCGTGACCTCCATCCTGTTCGCGCTGATCGTGCCGCCCGAGCTGCCCCTGTGGCAAGCCGCGCTCGGCATTACCTTCGGTGTGGTGCTGGCCAAGGAAGTGTTCGGCGGTACCGGCAAGAACTTCCTGAACCCGGCCCTGGCGGGTCGTGCGTTCCTGTTCTTCGCCTACCCCGGCCAGATCTCCGGCGACAGCGTTTGGGTGGCCGTCGATGGCTTCTCCGGCGCGACTGCGCTGAGCCAGTGGGCCCAGGGCGGCCAGATGGCACTGATCAACGGTGCCACCGGCGAAGCCATCAGCTGGATGGATGCCTTCCTCGGCAACCTGCCAGGTTCCATCGGTGAAGTCTCCACCCTGATGATCCTGCTCGGTGCGGCCATGATCGTCTACATGCGGATCGCCTCCTGGCGCATCATCGCCGGTGTGATGATCGGCATGGTGGCAACCTCCCTGCTGTTCAACGTCATCGGTTCCGATACCAACCCCATGTTCAGCATGCCGTGGCACTGGCATCTGGTACTGGGCGGCTTTGCCTTTGGTATGGCGTTCATGGCGACCGATCCGGTCTCCGCCGCCTTCACCAATAAAGGCAAGTGGTGGTACGGCGCCCTCATCGGCGTCATGGTGGTGCTGATCCGGGTCGTGAACCCCGCCTTCCCTGAAGGCATGATGCTGGCCATTCTGTTTGCCAACCTGTTTGCCCCCTTGTTTGACCATTTCGTGGCGCAGGCGAACATCAAGCGGAGGATCGCACGTGGCGTTTAATAAAGACTCTACTTTCGGCACCATCGCCGTCGTGACCGGTCTGTGTCTGGTGTGCTCCATCGTGGTCTCCGTGGCCGCCGTGGGCCTGCGCCCGATACAGCAGGAAAACAAGGCGCTGGACAAGCAAAGCAACATCCTGGCCGTGGCCGGTGTCGATGTCACCACCGTGGCCAAGCGTGACCTGGCCAAGCTGTATGGCGACAAGATCGAGGCGCGCCTGGTCGATTTGACCACAGGTGAGTTCGTCGATGGCGATGCCGACAACTTCGACGCCGCCAAGGCGGCAAAAGATCCGGCCCAGAACATTCGTCTGGCGCCGGCCGACGACAAGGCCGGTGTGCGCCAGATCTCCAGGCTGATCCCGGTGTTCTTCGCCAAAGATGCCGAGGGCAAGGTCGACAACATCATACTGCCGGTCTACGGCCGCGGTCTGTGGTCTACCATGTATGCCTTCGTCGCGGTGGCGGCCGATGGCCAGACCGTCAAGGGCATCACCTACTATGACCACGGTGAGACCCCGGGTCTGGGTGATGGCATCGAGCGTCCCGAGTGGCGCGAGATCTGGGTCGGCAAGAAGCTGTTTGATCAGGATGGCAAGCCTGCGATCAAGGTGATCAAGGGCCACGCTCCGGCGGGCTCCGAGCATGAGATCGACGGCCTGTCCGGCGCAACCCTGACCGGTAACGGCGTGCAGCACACCTTCGAATTCTGGATGGGTCCCAAGGGCTTCGGTCCCTTCCTGGCCAAGATTCGTGCAGGAGAACTCAACAATGGCTGACAAGAGCGAAATGAAAAAGCTGCTGTTGACGCCAGTGATCGGCAACAACCCCATCGCCTTGCAGGTGCTGGGTGTCTGTTCCGCGCTGGCCGTTACCAGCCAGATGAAAACGGCGTTCGTGATGGCGCTGGCGGTGACGGCGGTGACTGCCTTCTCCAACCTGTTCATCTCTCTGATCCGCAACCAGATCCCGAACAGCGTGCGGATCATCGCCCAGATGGCGGTGATTGCCTCGCTGGTTATCGTGGTTGACCAGGTGCTCAAGGCCTATGCCTATGACATCTCCAAGCAACTGTCGGTATTCGTGGGTCTCATCATCACCAACTGTATCGTGATGGGGCGTGCCGAAGCCTATGCCATGAAGAGTGCTCCGCTGCCCTCCTTCCTGGATGGCATCGGTAACGGTCTGGGCTATGGCGCCGTGCTGCTGGCCGTGGCGACCGTGCGTGAACTGCTGGGCTCCGGTACCTGGTTCGGCTTCGAGCTGTTGCCGCTGGTGAACAACGGTGGCTGGTATGTGCCCAACGGCCTGCTGCTGCTGCCGCCGAGTGCGTTCTTCATCATTGGTCTGATCATCTGGGGCGTGCGCACCCATGATCCCAAGCAGGTGGAGGCGAAGGATTAAGGTATGGAACACTATCTGAGTCTGTTGATTCGTTCGATTTTCATCGAAAACCTGGCGCTCTCCTTCTTCCTGGGGATGTGTACCTACCTGGCGGTATCCAAGAAGGTCAAGACCTCCATTGGTCTGGGCATCGCCGTCGTCGTGGTGCAGACGGTCGCCGTCCCTGCCAACAACCTGATCTACAACTACGTCCTCAAAGAGGGCGCCTTGGTAGAAGGGTTGGATCTGAGCTTCCTGAGCTTCATCACCTTCATCGGGGTGATCGCGGCGCTGGTGCAGATCCTGGAGATGGCGCTGGACAAGTATTTCCCTGCGCTCTACAACGCGCTCGGCATCTTCCTGCCGCTCATCACCGTGAACTGCGCCATCTTCGGTGGCGTCTCCTTCATGGTGCAGCGTGACTACAACTTCGTGGAGTCTGTGGTCTATGGGGTGGGATCGGGTGCCGGTTGGATGCTGGCCATCGTGGCGCTCGCAGGTATCCGCGAGAAGATGAAGTACTCCGATGTCCCCGAAGGCCTGCGTGGTCTGGGCATCACCTTCATCACCGCGGGTCTGATGGCGCTGGGCTTCATGTCCTTCTCTGGTATTTCCCTGTAATCGGAAAGGAAATATAGATGGAAATTATTCTGGGTGTGGTCATGTTCACCGTGATCCTGCTGGCCCTGGTAGCAGTCATTCTGTTCGCCAAGTCCAAGCTGGTGACCGCGGGTAACGTGACAATCAGCATCAACGGCGACCCGGCCAAGGCTGTCACCAGCCCGGCGGGTGGCAAGCTGCTCGGCGTGTTGGCCGGCAGCGGTATCTTCGTCTCCTCCGCCTGTGGCGGCGGCGGCTCCTGTGGTCAGTGCAAGGTGCGGGTGAAGGCCGGTGGTGGCGATATCCTGCCGACCGAACTCGATCACATCAGCAAGGGCGAGGCCCGTCACGGCGAGCGTCTGGCCTGCCAGGTGACCGTTCGTGGCGACATGGACATCGAACTGCCGGAAGAGATCTTCGGGGTGAAGAAGTGGGACTGTACCGTCATCTCCAATGACAACAAGGCCACCTTCATCAAGGAGCTCAAGCTGCAGATCCCGGACGGCGAGAGCGTGCCGTTCCGCGCCGGTGGTTATATCCAGATCGAAGCGCCTGCACACCACGTGCACTACAAAAACTTCGATATTCCAGAGGAATATCGCGGGGATTGGGATCGCTTCAAGATCTTCGAGCTGGAATCCAAGGTGGATGAGCCGATCATTCGTGCTTACTCCATGGCCAACTATCCGGAAGAGTTCGGCATCATCATGCTGAACGTGCGGATCGCGACTCCGCCGCCGAGCAACTGGACTGCGCCTCCCGGTCAGATGTCTTCCTACATCTTCAACCTGAAGGCGGGTGACAAGGTGACCATCTCCGGTCCGTTTGGCGAGTTCTTCGCCAAGGACACCGACGCCGAGATGGTGTTCATCGGTGGTGGTGCGGGCATGGCGCCGATGCGTTCCCACATCTTCGATCAGCTGCGCCGGCTGAAGACCAAGCGCAAGATGAGCTTCTGGTACGGTGCCCGTTCCAAGCGCGAGATGTTCTATGTCGAAGACTTCGACATGCTGGCCACCGAGAACGACAACTTCCAGTGGCACGTCGCGCTGTCGGATCCGCAACCGGAAGACAACTGGGACGGTTACACCGGCTTCATCCACAACGTGCTCTACGAGCAATACCTCAAGGATCACGAGGCGCCGGAAGATTGCGAGTTCTACATGTGTGGGCCTCCCGTCATGAACGCTGCCGTCATCAACATGCTGAAAAACCTCGGTGTTGAAGACGAAAATATCCTCCTGGATGACTTTGGTGGTTAATCCATGAACAGTGTGGTAAAGACTTGGCTAGCCTTCGGGCTAGCTTTTTTCATGACAGGCTGTGGTCAGGAGGCGGCTAAAGCCAAACCCGAGACGCACATCACCGGCAGCACCATGGGGACCTACTACTCCATCAAGGTAGCGGACGGTGTCGCCCCGGATGCGGCCAAGCTGCAGGCGGAGATCGATGTGCTGCTGGAGCGGGTCAACGATCAGATGTCGACCTACAGACCCGACTCCGAGCTGTCGCGCTTCAACCAGCACAAGGGCTCGACCCCGGTGGTGGTCTCCCGCGATACCGCGCGGGTGGTGACCGAGGCCATTCACATCGGCCGCGAGAGTCGCGGTGCGCTGGATGTGACCGTGGGCCCGCTGGTCAATCTGTGGGGCTTCGGGCCGGATGCCAGGCCGACCAAGGTGCCGTCCGATGAGCTGATAAACCAAACCCGTCAGAAGACCGGGCTCGGCAACCTGCACGTCCAGACCTCAGTGGACGCGGATACCCTGCAAAAAGACATCCCGGATCTTTACGTGGATCTCTCCGCCATCGCCAAGGGCTTTGGGGTGGACAAGGTGGCCGAATACCTGGAAGCCCTGGGCTCGCGCAACTATCTGGTGGAGATCGGCGGTGAGCTGCGTCTCAGTGGCGTCAACGGCAAGGGCCACCCCTGGCGGGTCGCCATCGAGAAGCCGACCGCCAATGCCGGCTCGGTGCAGGAGGTGATCCTGCCGGGGACCAATGGCGTGGCCACCTCGGGCGAGTATCGCAACTACTACGAGATGGATGGCAAGCGCTTCTCCCACACCATGGATCCGGTGACGGGCAAGCCGATCCAGCATCGCCTGGTGTCGGTGACAGTGATCCATCCCTCCTGCATGACCGCAGACGGTCTGGCGACCGTGTTCATGGTTATGGGGCCCGAGAAGAGCCTGGCCTACGCCAAGGAGCGGGGCATCGCCATCTTCACCATCACCAAGACGGATGAGGGTTTCGAGGAAGCCTACTCGGATGCCTTCAAACCCTATTTAGTGAAAAAGTAAGGGGTAATGACATGCAGATTTTTCTGATCACCTTCGGGGTATTTCTGACGGTGGTGGTGGCCATGGCCATCGGCTATATCTTCCAGAAGAGGACCATTTCCGGCTCCTGTGGGGGCCTCGGCACCATAGGGATCGAGAAGGAGTGTGATTGCCCCGAGCCTTGCGACAACCGCAAGAAGAAGATGGCCAAGGAAGAGGCCCGTCGCAAGATGCTGACCGAGAACCGGATCATCTGACCCTGCGCTGGTCACGGATGCCTGATGCAAGCGAGCCGACCCATGTGTTGAATCAAGGGTCGGCTCGCTTTTTTATGGGCTCAGTAGTCGTATTGCTGGCAGGACTTCTTGCGAAATTCGAGCTTCCAGCGCGCCAGCTCCTCCTTGGTACCCAGCTCGTCCCCTTTCCTGATGGCTTTCTCCAGCACCTCGATGCGTTTGAACAGCCAGCTGCATTCGGCGGTCGGGTGATCCTTGGCCATGCCGAGCAGCGGCAGCAGGCAGAGCCCCAGCCAGATTGCCTTCATGCTTCTCCTCCTTGAGTCTCACAGTGATGGTGCCTTAAGAGTCTATCTACAAGCCGCACCCGCCGTGACTGGCAGAAATAGCAGGGCTGGGGTAGCATGGGGCTGGTAACTGTTCATATATACAGTAAATATGCGCAAGATCATTCACATCGACATGGACTGCTTCTTCGCCGCGGTAGAGATGCGGGACAACCCGGCCCTGCGGGAGGTGCCGCTGGCCATCGGTGGCTCCTCCGACCGGCGCGGCGTCATCTCCACTTGCAACTACGTGGCGCGCCGCTTCGGGGTGCGCTCCGCCATGCCGAGCGGCCTGGCCATGAAGCTCTGCCCGCCGCTGGTGCTCATCCCCGGCCGGATGGCGGTCTACAAGGAGGTGTCGCGTCAGCTGCGCGGCATCTTCCTGCGCTACACCGAGCTGGTGGAGCCGCTCTCCCTCGACGAGGCCTACCTCGACGTCACCGACAGCCCCCACTGCGGCGGCAGCGCCACCCTGATGGCGGCCGAGATCCGCGCCGCCATCGAGCGCGAGTTGGGACTGACCGCCTCGGCCGGGGTGGCGCCGAACAAGTTTTTGGCCAAGCTCGCCTCGGAGCAGCGCAAGCCCGACGGCCTGTTCGTGATCCGGCCGCAGGAGGTGGATGAGTTCGTGCGCCAGCTGCCCCTTGGCAAGTTGCCCGGCATCGGTCGCAAGACCGCCGAGCGGCTGGAGTCCCAGGGGCTCTACTCCTGCGAAGATGCGCGGGCGCTCTCTCCGGAGGAGCTCTGTGCTCGCTTCGGCAAGCTGGGAGAGATGTTGACCGGCCGCATTTGGGGACATGACGAGCAGCCGGTCCAGGCCGAGCGCGTACGCAAGACGATCGGGGTGGAGACTACCCTGGCCAGCGATGTGCTGGACGAAGATGCCTGCTGGCGGGTGCTGAGTGAGCTCATCCCGGAGCTGGAGTTGCGCTTCGCCAAGGCGTGCTCCGCCGAGGCGCTGATGGGGCAGGGGATCAAGCTGAAGTTCGCCGATTTTCAGCAGACCACCGTCTATCGCCGGGGCGGCTATCAGGCGGCATTGTTCCACGACCTGCTGCACGAGGGGCTGCAGCGGGCCCAAGGAAAACCCATACGCCTGCTCGGTCTGGTGGTTGGCCTGCCCGGTGCAGGGGAAATCAATCAACTTAGTCTGGATCTCGGCTGATTTAGTTAAGTTTTTGTATCCGAAACCGATACAGATGATCACATCTGTAGACGTTAGGAAATCATGCATGAGTGCTCTTTCTGTTCAGGGACGGATCACCCTGATCGCCGGTTGTTGTCTATTGGCCAGTGCCGGAGCACTGGTCGCCTCTTCCCTTTTCAATGCGGCCCGCATGCAGGAGCAAGTGCACACCTCCACCACCCTGGAGGCGCAGCACGCGGCAGAAAACTGGATGCAGGCCATGGGCGCCACCCAGGCGGCCAGGGTCACCAGCTACCTCGATGAAGCCTATTTCCGGGTCACCCTGCTGGCCGAGGGCATCTTGTTCCAGCGCAAGAATGCGGCCGACAACTTTGTCCACTCCGAGGCGCTGCGCGGCGCCGTAAACCAGCAGCTGCAGGATGCGGCGGAGTCGTCGGACAATCTGCTCGGGGTCTACGGTATCTTCGAGCCCAACCAGCTCGACGGGGAGGACGAAAACTACCAGGGCTCGACGGCACTAGGGGCCAACGACAAGGGGCGCTTCTCCAGCTACTGGGCCAGGGTCGATGGCAAGGTGACGCTGGAGGTCATGGACGAAGCCGCACTGGCCGACGACAAGCCGGCCGCCAACGGCGGCGCCAAGAATGACTGGTACAAGTGCAGCATTCGCACGGGGGCGCTTTGCCTGCTCGAGCCCTATCTCGACGAGATAGGCACCCAGCAGGTGTTGATGACTTCGGTCACGGCCCCCCTGCTGGAGCAGGGCAAGCTGCTCGGCATGGTCGGGGTCGATATCTCGTTGACCAGGTTGCAGACCCTGGTGGTGGAGATGGACAAGGCTCTCTACGAGGGGCAGGGCAAGGTGTTGCTGCTCAGCAGCGAGGGCCGGGTGGCCGGCGTGGAGGGATTCAAGGTCGGGCTCGGCGACCCCCTGGGACAGCAGGAGAAAGGGTTGGCGACGGATCTGAATGGCTGGCTCGGGAAAGGGGAGCTGGTCACCCGCTGGAGCCCTGACGGCGCCTTGCTGCAGACCTTCGTGCCGGTCAGCATGCGCGGCACGGATCGCAAGTGGGGTATCTACATCGAGCTGCCGCGCGCCGTGGTGCTCTCCTCCGCCTTGCAACTGCAAGGGGATCTTGAGGATCAGGCCCAGAGCAGTGTGGTGACGCAGCTGTTGATCGGCGGCGCTATCTCGCTGCTGGGCCTGCTCTGCATCTGGCTGATGGCGCTGCGGACGGTGGCGCCGATCCGCACCATGGTGGCCCGCCTCAAGGATATCGCCAGCGGTGAGGGAGATCTGACCCAGCGCATCATCTTGCAGCGCGATGACGAGATAGGCGAGCTGGCCAAGTGGTTCAACAACTTCCTGGACAAGCTGCAGTCCACCATCAGTCAGGTGATCGATACGGTGGCGGGCACCAGAGCCAGTGCGGTGCAGGCGGCGCACGGAGCCGAGCGCACCAGCGCCGGCATGCAGGCCCAATATCAGGAGGTGGATCTGGTGGCGACCGCGTTCGAGGAGCTCAGCGCCACCGCCCTGCAGGTCGCCGGCAACGCCAACTCGGCGGTGAACGCGGCCAATGAGGCAGACACCGCGGCGCAGGAGGGCAAATCCGTGGTGGCAGACACCCAAGCCGCCATGTCCAGGCTGATGACGGTCATCAGCGATGCCAAGCCGGTGGTGGAGCGCCTCGCCGCCAACAGCGACAACATCAACGACATCCTCGCCGTCATTCAGGGCATTGCCGAACAGACCAACCTGCTGGCGCTCAATGCCGCCATCGAGGCCGCACGGGCCGGCGAGCAGGGTCGCGGCTTCGCGGTGGTGGCGGACGAGGTACGCAACCTGGCCGGTCGTACCCAGAATGCCATCGTCGAGATCCAGACCCTGACCAATCAGCTGCAATCGGGCACCGAGGCGGTGGTCAAGGCGATCATGACGGGCCACAGTCAGGCGGATGTGACGCTCACCAAGGTGGAGCTGTCGGTCAGCGTGCTGGAGCAGATCATCCACGCGGTGGCCACCATCCACCAGATGAACGAACAGATTGCCAGGGCGGCTCAGGAGCAGAGCGGGGTGGCGGACGAGATCAATCGCAACGTCAGCAACATCCGTGATGTGAGCCACACCATCAGGGCCGAGGCGGCCACCTCGGCCGAAAATGGGCGCGAGTTGTCGCAACTGGCGGACAAGCAGCAGCAACTGGTGGGGCAGTTCAGGGTGTAGGGATGAGAAAAAAGGCGCCATCCAACCGGAGGCGCCAAACACATTCAGATGACAGACTGGGTTAAATCGGTCCGATTTAGCCCTTTCTTCCCGCAGAGGAAGAAACACAACACCACAATCTTTGCCGACCCACTCACAAAAATCACATGTAAACCAACATGGAAGAAAAAGTGTGAGCCATATGGCAACGAATTGCGTGGCGAATTATGTTTATTCACTGGTCGACCCGCAACCGACAATTTATAATGCGCACCATTAGAAAAACTCATCGTCGGCCGATCCCATGTCTCGTCGTTTACCCCCGCTCAATGCACTGAAAGCCTTTGAAGCAGCCGCTCGTCACTTAAGCTTTACCCGGGCTGCGGAAGAGCTGTTCGTGACCCAGGCCGCCATCAGTCACCAGATCAAGGCGCTGGAAGAGTATCTCGGCATCAAGTTGTTTCGCCGCAAGAACCGCTCCCTGCTGTTGACCGAGGAGGGGCAGAGCTATTTCCTCGACATCAAGGACATCTTCGCCTCCATCTCGGAGGCGACCGACAAGCTGCTGGCGCGCAGTGCCAAGGGAGCGCTTACCGTCAGCCTGCAGCCGAGCTTTGCCATCCAGTGGCTGGTACCCCGGCTGGTGAGGTTCAGCGAGCGTCATCCGGACATCGATGTGCGGATCAAGGCGGTGGATCTGGACGAGGGGTCGCTCACCGACGACGTGGACGTGGCCATCTATTACGGCCGTGGCAACTGGCCGGGGCTGCGCTCGGACAAGCTGCACACCGAATACCTGATCCCGGTCTGTGCCCCGCTGCTGTTGACCGGCCCCAAGCCGCTGCGCACGCCGGAGGACTTGACCCGTCATACCCTGTTGCACGACACCTCCCGCCGCGACTGGAAGGCCTGGTTTCGCCAGCTCGACATCGATGCGCCCAACGTCAATCAGGGGCCCATCTTCAGCCACTCGACCATGGTGATCCAGGCGGCGATCCACGGCCAGGGCGTGGCGCTTGGTCACAGCGTGCTGGCCCAGCCCGAGATCGAAGCGGGGCGCCTCATCTGTCCGTTCGAACAGGTACTGGTGAGCAAGAACGCCTTCTATCTGGTGTGCCAGGAGCAGCAGTCCGATCAGGGCAAGATAGTGGCCTTCCGCGACTGGATGCTGGAGCTGGTGGAGCAGGAAGAGGCCCGTCGCCGGGCCCGGCTCGCCGATGCATGAGGGAGGACGTCATGGCTGAGGTGATAAGGGAGGGGGCGAGCGACGCCCCCGTTCGCATTCTGTTGACCCACGGCGCCGGAGCGGGCATGGAGCATGCCTTCCTCGCCGAGCTGTCACGGCTGCTGGCGGGGCCGCAGATCGAGGTGGTGCGCTTCAACTTTCCCTACATGAGCAAGCGGGCCCAGGATGGCAAGCGCAGGCCGCCGGACAGGCAGCCGGTCTTGCTCGATCACTGGCGCGAGAAGGCGCGGGAATTTGCCCATCCCAAGCTGTTGCTGGCGGGCAAGTCCATGGGGGGGCGGATGGCTGCCGAGATCTGCGACGAGATGAATGCTGCAGGATTGGTCATTCTCGGGTATCCTTTCCACCCCCCGGCCAAGCCCGATAGCTGGCGGGGCGAGGTGCTCAAGCAAATCAAGACGCCGACCCTGCTGTTGCAAGGGGAGCGCGACACCTTCGGTACGCGCGCCGAACTGGCCGATTTCCCCTTCTCACCCCATGTATCGGTCCACTGGCTGACCGATGGTGATCATGGCTTCAAGCCGCGAAAGGCGAGCGGGGTGACTGAGCAGGAGAACCTGCAACAGGCGGCCGATCGGATACGGGGCTTTATCGCCGAGGCTCTGGCCTGAGGGTCTTTGGCGAGACAACGAGGAGCTAAGGATGCAGATCCATCGCGAGTTTCAGCGGCATTGGTTGGTGCTGGCCGGTTTCTTCGGCCTGACGGCCACCATGCTGGGGGCCTATGGTGCCCACGGCCTGGCGGCGAGCGGCATCACGCCTTCGCTGCTGGCGGCGTTCAATACCGCCGTGCAATATCAGTTTTTTCACGCACTGGCCCTGTTGGTGCTGGGTTGGTGCGGTGTGCGCAGCAAGGTCATCACCTTTGCCGGCACCGCCTTTGTGCTGGGGATCCTCGGATTCTCCGGCAGTATTTACGCCATGGCGCTGCTCGGCAGCAAGGGGCTGGGGCTCATTACCCCGGCCGGTGGCCTCTGTTTTATGTTGGGATGGGCGGCTCTGATATGGGCTGGCTGTCGTCTTGGAGGAAAAAATGAATAATCTGCTGCTTTATTGCCGCCCCGGTTTTGAGAAAGAGGCGGCGGCAGAGATCACCGAGCGTGCCAGTAACATGCAGTGCTACGGCTTCGCCCGGGTCAAGGACGACAGCGGTTATGTGATATTCGAGCTGTATGACGAGGAGCAGGCCGATCTGCTGGCCCGCAAATTGCCGTTCCGCGAGCTCATCTTCATCCGCCAGATGCTGGTGGTGACCCATGAGCTGAAGGATCTGGATCTCTCCGATCGGATTTCACCCATCTTGGAGGCGGCCGCTGGTTATACCATCTGTGGCGATCTGCGGGTGGAGACGGCCGATACCAACGAGGCGAAAGAGCTGTCGGCCTTCTGCCGCAAGTTCACCGTGCCGCTGCGCCAGGCGCTGCGCAGCAACGAATTGCTGACCAAGAAGGAGACGCCGCACCGTCCGGTGTTCCACGCCTTCTTCATGGCCAACGATCACCTGCTGATCGGTTACTCCTACTCGTTCAACAACTCCGAATTCCACATGGGCATCCCGCGTCTGCGCTGCCCGGCGGACGCCCCGAGCCGCTCCAGCCTCAAGCTGGAAGAGGCCTTCTACGTGTTCGTGCCACGGGAAGAGTGGGAGCTGCGCCTGACCTCCGGCATGAAGGCCGTCGATCTCGGCGCCTGCCCGGGTGGCTGGACCTATCAGCTGGTACGTCGCGGCATGATGGTGACTGCGGTGGACAACGGCTCCATGGCACCGTCCCTGATGGAGACCGGTCAGGTCCGTCATATCCGTGATGATGGCTTCGTCTGGCGGCCGAGCAAGAAGAACATCTACTGGCTGGTGTGCGACATGGTGGAGAAGCCGGCGCGGGTGACCCACATGATCGCCGACTGGTTCCGCGAGAACGACTGCCAGGAGGCGATGTTCAACCTCAAGCTGCCGATGAAGAAGCGCTACGCCGAGGCGGTACACAACATCGAGGTGCTGCGCGGTATGCTCAAGGAGATCGACAATGCGTTCGTGATCCAGGCCAAGCAGCTCTATCACGATCGTGAAGAGATCACGGTGCACGTCTACAACAAGTACTGGGTCTCCAAGCTGACGCCAAAGGAGTAACTCTCTTCGAGCGAAGTGAGTAAAACCCACGTCTACAGCAATAGACTGGGCCTCCAAGCTGGAACCCAAGTCGTAATGGCAGGGCTATTCCGGCCGTTGTCGCGGCATCAAAAAACCGGACGGGGTTAACCCGTCCGGTTTTTTTCATTTCAGCAGTCCTAGAAGCGGTAGTCGAAGGTGACCTTGGACTCGTCATCCGTGACCTTGAGCTCCATCTGCAGGGGAATGGTCTTGTCGGTCGGGTTGAACTGCATCTTGACCCCGTCGCCCCTCAGCTTGATTGCCGTGCTGATGCCGCCGGCGTTGAACTTGATCCTGGGTTTGTGCTGTTCGAAGGAGAGGCTGACGCTCTTCTCGGCGGTGAGATTCAGTTTCTGGTAGGGGGTGAGCCGGCTGTTGCCGTTGCTGTCGGTCATGATGTCCACCCCGAAGGAGAGCTGCTTGGGGGCTTTGAGCAGGTCGTTGGTGTCAATCGTGGATTGCCAGACCTGCTTGGCCGGTTGCGCGCTCTGGGGAGGAGGGGTCAACCAGGCATTATCGATGGGCCTGTCCAATGCCATGGTAGAGCTGCTGAAGATCAGCAAGATTAACGTAGCGCGCATAGTGGATCTCCTTATCCTCCTTATGAACATAGTAGTCATCTGGCGAGGGGGGTAGGGGGATCCGGCATAAAACAAAGGGAGCCGAAGCTCCCTTTTAAAATCATGATGTTAGATATGATTTACAGGCGATCGATGATGGCCTGGGTAAATTCGCTGGTGGAGGCTGAGCCCCCCAGATCCCGCGTGACCCGATCGCCGGATTCTATGGTCGAGCGCACGGCTTCGCGGATCCGCTCGGCCTTGTCCTGCATGCCCAGGTATTCCAGCATCTGGATGGCGGCGAGGATCACCGAGGTCGGGTTGGCGATGTTCTTGCCCGCGATATCCGGCGCTGAGCCGTGTACTGCCTCGAAGATGGCGGCCCCTTCACCGATGTTGGCGCCGGGCGCCATGCCCAGACCGCCCACCAGACCGGCACACAGATCCGAGAGGATGTCGCCGAACAGGTTGGTGGTGACCATGACGTCGAAACGCTCCGGGTACATCACCAGGTTCATGCAGGCGGCGTCGACGATCATCTCTTCGTTCTGGATATCCGGATAGCGGGCGGCCACTTCCCGCGCCACTTCCAGGAACAGGCCGGAGGTGGATTTGAGGATGTTGGCCTTGTGGATGATGGTGACCTTCTTGCGTCCTTCCTGGCGTGCCAGTTCGAAGGCGAAGGTGACGATGCGCTCGGCGCCATCCCGGGTGATGATGCTCATCGCCTCGGCGCTCTGGTTGTCATCGCTGCGCTTCTGGCCCGCCCCCGAGTACATTCCTTCGGTGTTTTCACGCACCGTGATGATGTCGATGTTGTCGTAACGGCTCTTGGTGCCCTTGAAGGAGATGACCGGACGCACGTTGGCGTAGAGGTTGAACTTCTTGCGCAGGGAGACGTTGATGGAGGTAAAGCCGCCGCCGACCGGGGTGGTGAGCGGGCCTTTGAGGCTGACCTTGTTCTTCTCGATCAGGTCGAGGGTGCTTTGCGGCAGCAGTTCGCCGTGCTTCTCCAGTGCGACCAGACCGGCGTCGGCATAGTCGTAGTCAAAATCACAACCGGCGTGGGTCAGGATCTGGATGGCGGATTCGATGATGCTGGGGCCGATGCCGTCGCCCGGAATGACGGTAATCTTTCTTTTTGACATGAGGCGTATCCACTTCTAGGGGACAGAGGGGGAGGATTCGGCGGTTTTATACCATTTTTGCACCACTTTCTCCATGTTTCTTTACATGTTTCCCATTTATGTCAACAGAAAAGATGCGTGCAGGATGCGGGTTATGCTGGTCGCTTCACTCGGCCCTGTCCATCTGGGGCGGGTAGCGGATCTCCCGCAAGTTGAAACCGAGCGGGATATCCCGTTGCAACCGCACCAGTCGCTGGGCCAGCAGCGCCTCGTCTCTGTGCTGGCGCAGCTTGAGCAGGGGCTTGGTGGCATCGTCCTGCTCGCAGGCGGTGAGCAGGGCTGCCAGGCTGCCGTGCTGCAACAGCAGCGTGGTGGCCGTCTTGGGGCCGATGCCCGGCACCCCCTTGATGTTGGAGCCACCGATGCCGGTCAGGGCCCAGAAGTCCACCAGTTGTTCCGGGATCACGCCATATTGCTGCTGGACGAAGGCCGCATCCAGCCAGCGTTTGTTGAAATGGTCCCGGATCTGGATCTGCGGGCAGATGAGCTGACAAAACCCCTTGTCGGTGGAGATGATGGTGGCCTGATGTCCGTGCTGGGCAATCCCGGTTGCCAGGGTCGCGATGAGATCGTCTGCCTCGTCGGTCTGGGACAGCAGGGCATCCACCCCGCACTCCCAGAAGGCATCCTGCAATTCGGCCAGCCCTTCCCTCAGCTCCTGTGGCATGGGGGTGCGTCCCTCCTTGTAGGCCGGGTAGACCTCCTTGCGCCAGCTGTGAACCTCCCCGTCGAACACCGCGATGGCATGGGTCGGCTCGCTGTTGGCAAGCAGCTTGCGGCAGGTGTTGATGAGGTTGGCACGGGTGGCGATCAGCGCCTGAGCCGGGGTCAGCGCCTGCTGGACCTGCACCGCGTGCAGCCGGCGGATGAGATTGAGGGCATCGATGATCAGCAGCTGTGGCCTGGGTTTTGACATGAAAAGGGCACTCTTGGCGGTCGGGACGGCCCATTGTAACAATTGGGGGAGCACATGCTAACCCTGTGATGACACAGGGGCAATGCAAGAGAAGAGGGGCCCGTTGGCCCCTCTGTCATGGATGATGATCCACCGTCATCCCATCATTTCACTATCTCGTAGCAGGGAATGTACTGGGTGCCGGGCAGTTTCATCCGCTGCTGCCTGACGAAGCTCTCCAGCAGCCGGTCCATCAGGTGCATCAGCTCCTTGTCGCCGTGCAGCTTGAACGGGCCCTTCTTCTCGATGGCGCGGATGCCCCCTTCCTTCACGTTGCCGGCGACTATGCCGGAGAAGGCGCGGCGCAGGTTGGCTGCCAGCAACTGGGGCGGCTGGTTGCGGTGCAAGTCCAGGCTGGCCATGCTGGCGTGATCCGGCTCGAACGGCAGCTGGAATTCCGGCTCGATCTTGAGGGACCAGTTGAAGGAGTAGGCATCCCCGACCGATTTGCGGTATTCGCGGATCTTGGGCATCGCTTCCTTCATGACCCTGGCCACCTCGGGCGCATCGCCGATGATGATCCGGTACAGGCTGGTGGCGGGCTCACCCAGGGTAGCCTTGACGAAGTCGTCGATGGCGCGGAAGTAGTCGGCGCTCTCCTTGGGCCCGGTCAGCACTATGGGGATGGGTTGGCGTTCGTTGGCCGGGTGCATCATGATGCCGAGCAGATAGAGCAGCTCCTCGGCAGTACCGACGCCACCGGGGAAGATGATGATGCCGTGGCCGAGGCGCACGAAGGCTTCCAGCCGCTTCTCGATGTCCGGCAGGATCACCAGCTCGTTGACGATGGGGTTGGGCGGCTCGGCGGCGATGATGGAGGGTTCGGTCAGGCCTATGTAGCGACCGTTGCGTACCCGTTGCTTGGCGTGGCCGACGGCCGCCCCCTTCATCGGTCCTTCCATGGCGCCCGGCCCGCAGCCGGTGCAGATGTTCAGCTCGCGCAGACCCAGCTCGCTGCCCACCGAGCGGGTGTATTGGTACTCGATCTCGTTGATGGAGTGACCGCCCCAGCAGACGATCAGGTTCGGATCCGCCCCCGGCAGGATCGCCTTGGCGTTGCGCAGGATGGCGAACACCAGGTTGGAGATGTGGGTCGCGTTGGTGAGGTTGACCCGGCTGTTGGATTCCAGCTGGGCCGAGACGTAGAGGATGTCCCGCAGCACGGAGAAGAGATGTTCCTGAATGCCGCGGATGATCTCGCCATCGACGAAGGCGTGCTCGGGGGCATTGAACAGCTCGAGTTTGACCCCGCGCTCGCGCCGGATCACATGAATATCGAAGGATTTGAAGCGCTCCAATATCTCCTTGGAGCTGTCGGTGTGGCTGCCGGAGTTGAGCACTGCCAGCGAGCAGTTGCGAAACAGTTGATAGATATCGCTGGAGGCGGTCTGTTTGAGGCGATCCACCTCGAGTTGAGACAGCAAGTCCATGCTGCCGACAGGATTGATGTGCGTAATCATAAGGTCCCCTTCACTCGTCTTGTTATCGTTGTGCTTTCCCTGGGGAGAAAACGGGATGCCGTGACATCCCTCGATTTCGATAGTAGAGGCAAGGGGTGGGGAAGGGGAATAGGGAGTGGGTGCGTTTGCGCGTTTTTTAGCCGCTGGTCAGGCCGGATTCAGGCCAGATTGACCTGATCCCGTCCCAGGTGCTTGGAGCTGTAGAGCGCCTTGTCTGCGCGCTCAAATGCATCCGTGGTGTGGTCCCCTTCGCGGAACAGGGTGGCACCGATGGAGATGGTGATCTCGACCTTGGCATCCCTGAACCGGAACGGGATGCTCTTGATGGTCTGGCGCAGGTTCTCCAGCGGCTTCTGATACTTGTCCGGGTTGATGTTCGGCAGCAGCACCACGAACTCCTCACCGCCGAAACGGGCGATGAAGTCGGTATCACGCAGCGCGCTTTGCAGCGCCTTGGCGACCACCTTCAAGGCCTTGTCGCCGGCCATGTGGCCGTAGTTGTCGTTGATGTTCTTGAAATGATCGATGTCGATGATGGCCAGACAGAGCGGGGTGCTGTAACGCAGCCAGCGCTTGTACTCGAGCTCGAGCCGCTCGTCGAGGGCCGCCCGGTTGTGCACCTGGGTCAGGCTGTCGAGGAACAGCTTGTGCTTTTGAATGGTGAGCCGCTTCTTGTACTCGGCGGTCTCCTCTTTCATCAGCCGCAGCTTGGCCTCCATGTTGGACAAATGGGTGAGCAGGTGACGCTCACGGCCGGCCATGGCGTCCCTGTCTTGCTGCAGCCGACGAATGGCGTCGACGTGGCTGCAGATGGCGTCTTTCAGGGCAATGGAAGAGTCATGGGTGCTCAGGGTGCGATCGATGGCCTCGAGCTCCCGGCTCAGCGCCTGATCGCTGAGGTGGCTGGCATTTTGCAGCGCCCGCCCCTCGTCGAGGGATTCGGTGAAGTTGAAATGGACGGCGGACAGGCTCTCGTTGAGGGTGCTGAGGAAGGCCTGTGACGACTTGCGCTCCTCCCGGGTGCCCTCGATGATGAGTTCGATGATCTGCAGGCAGATCTCGGCCAGCAACTGCGGTGTGATGCCGGTGAGCAACTGGCGGCGAATGTCGGCCAGACTCTCGCCGACGGCACCGGCGAAGTCGAGCTCGGTGATGAGCCGCTGCAATTCGTCGGCGATCTGGGCATGAGCCTTGACGTCAAACGAGGCGGCCGCCTCCGGCGGGGCCAGATCGGTGCCGACCAGCTGGGAAGCGGGCTGGTTGAGCAGGGGTTGGGTCGGCAGCAGCTGGATCTTGATGGCCTGCTGGTAGAACTCCAGCAAGCGGATCACCTTCTTCTGGTGATCGCCAATGCCATAGCCCTCGGGGCTCGCCAGAAACTCCTTGAGCGAGCGACGGGTATCATCCGGGAAGCCTTTGAGGGACTTGAGCTGTTTGCTGCCCAGTTCGATGGCGGTGCGGGTCAGGCCGATGGACTCTTCCAGCGCGTTGCCGTGTTGCTGCAACAGCTTCTCGATGGCAGCCAGATCCCCATCGAGGGATGAAAGCGGGGGATTGCCATCGAGTTTCTGCTTGAGCTTGGCGAGGCGGCTGTCCAGTTCACGGTCGTGGCCACGGCAGGCCTGCATCAGCTTGCCGATAAACTGGACGCTGCGGGTGCGTTCGGCATCGGAGAAGGTGGCCATGCCATCGAGCTCCTGCTGTTTTTGCTGAAGGGATTCCCTGAGTCTTGCCAGTTGTCCTGTTACGGCCGCGATGTCGTTCATTGTTCAGGTCGCCCTGTTGTCATTATCGTTTTTGTGTCGTCCAGCAACAGTAAGCCAATGAAAGACCCCGTTGAGTACCTTGTTGTCAGGCGTTATCCAGCACTTTCGTCCGTGAAAGTACAAGCCAGTTAACCCATTGCTTTTCATGAGAAGAATTTACTTTTACCAGCCCCTTGTCAATTGCCATCAAGCAGCATTGCCACACATCGCCATTAAAAAATGCGGCTTGCTGGCAATCGATGGCGGCCAGCTCCAGCCAGACACTCTGGCGGTATTTTTCACTGAGCTGCATGGCCCCTGACAATGCCAGGTAACAGAGATCGAACAGGCCGTGGTGATCGAGCGCCATCGCCGCCTTCGGCAGGAAGGGGTGGCTGACGATGCCGAGGCTGATATGCCTGTCGAGCGGGTGATCGCAGGGGAAGGCGGCGAGGGTATCGAGCAGCTCCTGTGCCAGCTCGTGCAACTGCGCCACGTGACGTTGTGGCACCACATATAGCAGGTGCCCTTCGCGCAGATCGTAGATGCGGCCATCTTGCGGGGTCAGCTGATTGACGTAGGCGCCAAAGGCCTGCTCGATCTCGCGGCTGACCTGATAACCGTGCTGTTCCAGGCTGTTGACCAGGAAAGGCACTCTAAACAGCAGATAGTGCAGCTTGTCGTCGAATTCGCTGGTGGGGCGCTCGCTCAGATACCAGCGATCGGATTTCTGCTGGCGTTTGGCCATCTCCCGCGGCCAGCGGCTCATCAGTCGTTGCCAGTTGGCCAGGCCACTGCGCGGCTCGATCAGCAGTGCCTCGCCAAGCTGCTTGGCATTGAGGCGGGCGACCCGCAGCTTGAGCCAGAGCGTGAAGAACAGGTAGATAAACAGGGCCAGCAGCAGGCCGGTGCTGACGCTGGACCAAAGATAGCGATCCTGTTGGTGCTGACTGATATCGAGCCGTTGTTCCAGCTCCTTGACTTGCTGTGCCCGCTCCACCTGGGCGTAGTTGTCGCGGACCGCCTCCTGCTCCTGATCCAGCTGTTGCTGGCGCACCAGTTCGCTGCGCTGGTGGAAATTCTTGTAGCTGTCGAGGGCCTGTTTGATATAGCCCTTCTGTTCGTAGGCGATGGAGAGCAGGCGGAAGATCTCGAACTGGCGCCGGACGTCGCCAATGCGGTTCGCCAGGGTCAGGGCATTCTCCAGCTGCAAAATGGCGATCCCCGCTTCCTGCTGCTTGAGATGCAGCTCCCCGAGCAGCAGCAGGGTATCGATCAGCGACTCCTTGTCATCCCCCAGCTCGTGGGACTGGCGCGCGGCATTGAGATAGTTGCGGGCCAGGGTCAGGTTGCCGGTCAGCAGGTAGGTCTTGCCAATCTCGTACTTGAGGTTGGCGATGCGGATGCGGTTGCTGCCCTCATCGAGCAAGTCCAGGGCGTTGAAGAAGTAGACCAGCGCCATGTTCATCTCGCCCTGATCGCGGTTGAGGCGGGCGAGCACGATCAGCGCATCGCTGAGCAGGGAAGGGTTGCCCAGCGCGTGGAAGTAGTTGGCGGCCTCATTGGCGTATTGCAGCGCCTTCTGTGGCTCCTGCTCATCCTGATAGAGACTGACCATCTGGTTCGACAGCAAGCCGAGGAACAGCGGATCTTGCAGGCCCTTGGCCTGCTGCTGGGCATCGATGTATTCGCCGAGGGCGAGCTGGGGCTGGCCGAGCGCATGGTAGAGGTCCCCCCCGACGGCGCTGACCCAGGCAAGTGACAGGGGATTATTGCCCTGCTCCGCCCACTTGTGGCCCTCTGCCAGCTGGCGCTTGGCCGCATCGAACTGCTGCCCTTCTATGCTGGCGTTGACGTGCAGCAGGCGGCTGTATACCTGCAGCTGACTCTCTTTGAGGCTGGGGTTGGTCAGCAACTTGTCCAGTTCATCGAGCAGGATGGCACTGGCGCCGTGGGAGCGCTCCTGCATGTTCCGGCTGCGGATCTTGAGATAGAGACCGTGGGCCTGCAGCTCGAACTGCTGCTCCTTCTCGGCCATGGCGATGCCCTGCTCGAGGGACTCCTGAGCCGCCTTGAACTGTCCCAGTTGCAACAGGCACTCGCCCTTGAGCAGGTAGGCGCCGGTGGCCTGGGTGGCCGTGCCATAGCTCAGGATCGGCTCTCTGTAACCGAACTCCTGGCGATTGCTGATGATTTGCTTGGGATTATTGGCCGTGCGTTCGAGGAAGGCGGTGGCAATCTGGGTACATCTGACGGGATCGGTCAGCACCAGGGTCTGGGCCTGTTGCAGATCGATAGACAACTGCTCCTTGGCCAGATCCAGATCCGGAGCCGACAGGGAGGACATCATCATTGCCAGAAAAAACAGTTGATTCATTGGATTAACAACGCCACAGGAGTGCTGGCATGTTATCCAAGCCCACCCCTGCACGTCCAGCGTTTACCGACAGATTGGGAACGATGAGCCAAGCCCACTGCCGTCTGCGGCGTCCAGCATTGACCGATAGATTGGGAACGATGAGCCAAGCCCACTGCCGTCTGCTGCGTCCAGCGTTTACCGACAGATTGGGAACGATGAGCCAAGCCCACTGCCAGCTGCAGTGGACTATGGACAGGAGTGATGGCAATGGTGTCAGGCCCACTCTTGTCGGCGGTGCCGGTATTTACTGGCGGATCAGGCGCAGGTTGGCGGGCACCGGCTCCCAGTCGCTGCGGAACGGGTTGATGTCCAGCCCACCGCGGCGAGTGTAGCGGGCATAGACGGTCAGCTCGCTTGGGCCGCAGAAGTGCTTGAGATCGATGAAGATCCGCTCGATGCACTGCTCGTGGAACTCGTTGTGCTGGCGAAACGAGATGAGGTAGCGCAGCAGTTTCTCCCGATCCAGGCGTGGGCCGCGATAGTGGATCACCAGGGAGCCCCAATCAGGCTGGCTGGTGACCAGGCAGTTGGACTTGAGCAGGTGGCTGTGCAGTGTCTCTTCCACGATCTCCGCGCCCGCCGCGCCCTGCAGCAGGGTCTGGTCGAACTCGTAGCCGTCGATCTCGATATCCTGCTCGTCGATGCACTCCCCCGGCAGCGTCGCTATCTGGTGGGGGGCCTGATCGAGAGTGAACAGGGTGACGCCGACGTCGGCCCCGGCACAGGCGCTCAGATCCTTGGCCAGCAGGGCCTGTACCGCCGCCAGCGAGTCGCAGCGGGTCTGGTTGAAGGAGTTGAGGTAAAGCTTGAATGACTTGGACTCGATGAGATTCGGACTCTGCGCCGGCACCGACACCTCGCCAACGGCCACCACGGGCTTGCCCTTGGCGTTGAGCCAGGAGAGCTCGTACAGGGTCCAGACATCGCAACCCAGGAAGGGCAGCGCCTCGCCAAGGCCGAGATCGTCGCGATTCAGGCTGCGGGGCACGGGTTGCAGCAGCTCGGGGCTGTATTGGCTGATGTAGGCCGATTGCTGGCCCAGGCTCAGGCCCTGCAGCGCGCTGGCGCCGGCGTATCTCTCTTGTTTGCTCATGCTTGTCTGCTCAGCTGTTTGGTGGTGCAATAGCCAAATTTTTCGATCATGCTTCGCGGCTATTTTGGGCCGTTATTGTGGGGGATTTCGATGTCGGATCAAGTCTTGTCTGCCCTTGAGCAGTTTTTTTTACGCTGGCAGCGCGATGGTGAGGCGAGGCGAGGGCTGCCCCTGTGCGAATGGGAGCAGGGATGGCGTTCCCCCTGCGAGCTGGATGAGCCCAAGGAAGGCAAGGTCGCCTGGCGTCCCCAGCAGCGCAGCGAGCCGGCCGATTTCGGTGCCATGGCCGATGCGCTGGAGCTGACCCTGCATCCCGCGGTTCTTGCCCTGTTTGGTCACTGGTTCAGCCGCCCCATCCCCTGTTCGTACAAGGGGCTGCGCATCGAACTCATCCTGCCGTGGAACGAGGAGGATCTGGACCTGCTCAAGGAGAACCTCATCGGGCACCTGCTGATGTTGCGCAAACTCAAGCGCACGCCATCGCTCTTCATCGCCACCACCCGCAACGAGATGACGCTGATCTCCCTCGACAACGAGAGCGGCCAAGTCTGGCTGGAATGGCTCGACTCCGGCCGCCGGCTGGTGCTGGCCCCCTCGTTGCCCGCCTTCCTCGCCCGGCTGGAAACCCTGCCTCATTGATCCTCCAATAGCAGAAGGGCCTTGCCGGATGGCAAGGCCCTTCTTTTTATATCGTCGTCCGACGGTCGTGCGCGCTTTTATATCGTCACTCGATGGCTGCGGGCACCGCTCCTCAATCCTTGAAATCCCAGGAGAGGTTGGAGACCAGTCGGCAGGGATCGCACTTGAAGTCGAAGATCTCGTGCAGCGGGGCCTCGAGCGCCCAGTCACCGCCACAGCCGGGGCAGGGGCGCGCCAGCTCGGCGGCCTTGCTCAGGCCACCGACCCGATAGAGATAGTAGTAAGTCGGGATACCGCTCAAGCCTTCCAGCCGCTTGACCAGATCGCTGCCTCGGCGCTGCAGGCGGCTGCCCACCTCGCCAATCTCGTGCAGCACAGCGTGTTCGGCAATGGATCCGTTCATCTGCAACTGATCGCAGGCCTCCCAGTCTTCCTGCCACTTGAGGATCTGCTTGTGATCCCCGTTGGCGACGGCGGGCAGCCGGTAGAGCGGGATGGGGGCGAAATGATCGCCGCAGCGCAGGGGCGAGCAGCTGTGCAGGAAGCTGGTGTAGAGCAGCATCCAGCTCGGCCGCTCCCCTGCGTGGCCGCACGGATCCGTGCTGTCCGAGAGCAGATCCATGCCCTGCAGGTGCAGCTTGGGTGCCAGCAGCCCGGCCTGATGCAGGCCCTGCTCGGCCAGCGCCACCTGCTCGCTCTGGTTGTCCGGGTGCAGGCTGTCCTGCTCGGGGCAGACCACCCGACTGATGAAATAGCCGTCTTGCATGCTGGTGGGAAATTCCCGCCCCAGGATCTGACCCTGATAGCGCAGCATGTCGAGGTAGTTGACGATGGCCCGCTCGGCGTCGCCAAGGGAGGTGTCGCGGTAACATTCAAAACGCAGTTCGAGGATATACATGGCGGCGCGTCAGTCCGGCTGGTGCTGGAGCAGCAGGGCGGTCAGACGATCCACCTTCTGCTCGAGCCGGTTGAGCTGCTCGCTCAGTTGCTGCAGGTTGACGGCCTCGGCCGGCGTTTCCCGGCTGGTTGCGCTGGGCGTCATGGTCGGGGCTGGCTCTGTAGGCTGGGGCTGTTGTTTCCACTGGCTCAACACCTTGAGCAGCTCGGCCATGGGCACGGGCTGGCTGAGGCGCGCCTTGATCATGGCGGTGGAGGGGGTGATCCCCTTGGCGCTCAGTTCGTTGGCGATGCGGATGATCTCTTGGGCTGACATCTGGGCTTCTCACTGCGACCTGGCTGGTGGCCGTCTTGCTGCTTGCGAATGGGAGCACGGAGCTTAACCAAAGCCTGGCCGTCAGGAAAGCCGCGTGAAGGGGGCAGGGTCAGTTTGCCTGGCGCAGCATCACATCCAGTTGATCGATGCTTGCCGACCAGTCGGCGTCATTCCAGAGCGCATCGCGCAGGAAACCGGCCTGGGCCGGGTTCCAGAAGTCGGCTTCGGGCAGCAGGGTCTGATTGTCCAGACGGTGCTCGCGAATGAAACGGTGCAGGCTTACTTCGTCATTGGCCAGTCCCAGCTGGGCAAACAGGGCGGACATGTCGTGGGTCAGCAATTCCATCTCGTCTCTCCTTGAAAGGGCTTTTCGAGAATTATAGTCAGCCTGATCCCCTTGCCCTCAAGGCCCTGCTAGGAGGGCAGTCGATGGGGCGGCAGCTCGACGCCGGCAACGTGAAAGCCCTGCATGCAGAGCTGGCCCTGATAGTGGCTCTCGCCATCGCTTGAGAACTCGAACTGGTAATAGGTCAGCAGACGCAAGGGCCCGTGTCCCAGTGCGCGGTGGGTGCGGGCGAGGGAGAGCAGTTGCAGATCGTGGTGCTGGCAGTAGCGTCGCATGTATTGCCAGGCGATTTCGGCCTGACGACGTTGTTGCCAGAAGGCTCCCCCGATGAGGATCAGCAACAAGATTCCGAGCATTTCTCCCATCAACGGGCTCCTTTTGTGAGATGAGGGTCTGAGGCGATGGTCTGGGGTGGCTCATCGGGCAGAAGCGCCACCCCCTTCATTATGCTGACGCAAACAACCGACCGATGGCCTGACCGAGCGCGTCGCTGCGCTCGGGATCACGCAGCCTTGCCAGCATATCATCGCGCAGGGCCGGCAGGGTCACCAGCTCGGCAAACACCTGGTTGAAGAACTGGCCGGGTTGCAGTGCCAACTGTTCAAGGAACAGGCTGAGCAGCGCGGGGTATTTCAGGTCCGGCCAGAGCCGACCGGCGATGGCGAGCAGCAGGGCCGGGCTCGGCTGGGTTTGCAGCAGGGTCAGCAGCTTGTTGGTGCGCAGGCTGTTGTCATTGCAGGAGGCCAGTGCCCGGCACAGATAGGCCAGGGTCTCGGCATTGGGTTCGCCGCATTCCTGCTCCTTGCCGATGCGCTCGAGCAGTGCCCCCTGCAGTGCCGGGGGCAGCGGGGCGTTTTCCAGACTCTGGCACAGGGCATAGAGCGGGGCCTGGGGCAGCTTGGGCAGTGCCTTGCACACCAGCGCCAGATTGCGCTCGTCCTGCAGGCGCTCGGCCAGGTCGGCGAAGCCCTGCAGCCCCAGGCTCTGCCAACCCTCTTCACCGGGCGCCGCCAGGTAGTGGCACAGGGCGTCGTAGTAGGCCGAGGCTGGCTGTTCCAGCTGGCGGGCCAGCTTGGCGTGCAGGCTCGCCATCTTGGCCTCGGCCGGGCGGAAGGTGTAGGGATTGTCGGCCAGCCGCTCGGCCTTTTCCTCGTCCAGATCGCCGGTGAGCTTGTAGCCCAGGGTCTCGACCACCTGATCCATGAAGTGTTTGGGGCCGGCGCCCACCAGCAGGCCACGCTCATCGAGCGCAAACTTGAGGAACCAGAGATAGTGCTTGGCATCGCTTGGCTGGAAGAAATGCACGCCGAGCCAGGCATGCTGCTGCAGAGGCCAGGGGTAGGGCTCCTGCTGCTGTTCGATGCGGGTGAAGAGATCGCTGGCCAGCGGGCGTACCTGGCGACCCATGTCAAACAGCTGGAACTGGGTGTCGGCCTGGGTCAGGAATTCGGTCAAGGTGTTGATGTCAGACATGAGAGGGTCCGGCTAAAGAGGATGTCGGCGATTATAAGGGCGCGGTATCAGATAGCCAGCGGGGAGTGTCAGTGACGGCGGCATGGCAGCCAGCGGGGGGCCGGTGTATAGTAGCGCCCCTTTTTGACACGCAGTTCGATGAGTTCGGTCGCCCCGCCTGCCTGGCAGCGCGGGACCCGACAATGAGGAAGAGGACGAGATGAATCAATATTTGCTGGTAGCCAACCTGCTGGGTGAACTCACCGCCGAGTTGCAACGCCTCGATCGCTGGCAAACAGGCCATCCGGGCGCCGAGGCGCTGGCAAGCGACTTGCCCTTTTGCGTCGATACCCTGAGCTTCGATCAGTGGTTGCAGTTCGTGCTGATCCCGCGCATGGAACAGCTGGTGCTGCTGCAGGCTCCGTTGCCCACCAGCGTCTCTCTCTACCCCATGGCGAGCGAAGTCTATAAGGAAGAGCTGGCCGAGGTGAAGGGGCTGTTGCATCTCATCGCGCGCTTCGATCTGCTGCTCTCCGGCAAAGTGGTGGAGCAGTAGTGATGACGTTGACTCTGCTCTATCGGAAGGAGGCGTTGGTTGGTGGCTGTCTCAACGGCTACTACACAAAGGCGGTGGCGCCATGAAGCTCACCTTGCTCTACCAGGATGACTGGCTGGTGGCGGTCAACAAGCCGTCCGGTCTGCTGGTGCATCGCAGTTGGCTCGACAAGGCGGAGACCCGCTTCGCCATGCAGATGACCCGGGATCTCATCGGTGGCCGCCACGTCTATCCGGTGCACAGGCTCGACAGGCCCACTTCGGGCGTGTTGCTGTTTGCACTGGATCCTGCCGTGGCGCGCACCTTGACCGAGGCCTTTGCCGCCCGGCGGGTGCACAAGGAATATCTGGCGCTGGTGCGTGGCTGGGCGCCGGAGCAGGGCCTCATCGACTATCCGCTCAAAGAGCAGCTGGACAAGATTGCCGATGCCATGAGCTCCCCCGATCGTCCGGCCCAGGAGGCGGTGACGGCGTTTCGCCGGTTGCATCAGGTCGAGCTGCCCCATGCGGTCTCCAAGAAGCACCCTACCAGTCGCTACAGTCTGGTGAGGCTCTTCCCGAAGACGGGTCGCAAGCATCAGTTGCGTCGCCATCTCGATCATTTGTTCCACCCCATCGTCGGGGATACTACCCACGGTGACGGTCGCCACAATCGCTTCTTTCGCGAACATTACGGCTGCGACCGGTTGCTGCTGGTGGCTCACAAGTTGAGCTTCGAGCACCCGGTGCTCAAGGTGCCGATGCGGATCCAGGCGCCGCTCGGCCCGGAAGTCTTGGGTCTGTTTGCCAAGCTGGGCTGGCCCGCCAGCGAGAGTGATTACGTGCTCTAGCCGTCCCGTCGCCTGTTGCCTCTGACTCGGCTGTGGCATGCTGTAGGCCACGTCAGTCAGAGGAACAGGTTATGGCTCAAAGAGATACCCCGCTAGCCCCCCCCCGTCTTCACATCTTTTCCGGGGTCCCCCCCCTGGGCATAGGCAGCGTTGACTGCCTGAGGTGGCGCTGATGGCCGAGATAGATATCCTGGTTGGCACCGTCTACGGTTCGGCCATGCTGGTGGCCGAGACACTGAGCCGCCATCTGCAGGAAAAAGGTCATGTCTGCCGGATCTTCGACGAGGCAGAGCTGGAAGACATCGACTCCTCCCGCTTCCTGCTGCTGATCACCGCGACCACGGGGCAGGGGGACATCCCCCCCAACCTGCAAGCCTTCGCCAGCGCCTTGGCCGATCGTGCCCCCTACATGAAAGGCTGGCGTTATGCCCTCATCGCCATGGGCGATAGCAGCTATGAGTACTTCTGCGGGGCGGGCCGCAGGCTCGATGAATTGCTGCAGGAGCTGGCAGCCGAGCCCCTGGTGCCACGTCTGGAGATAGACGCAACCCTGGAGGATGAGCCCGAAGTGGCGGCGCTCGGTTGGTTAACGCATTGGGAAAATACGCTGTAAATTTTCCATCCCGATATTTCATCAATATCCCCCGTTGGCTGGTCCACGGGGGATAGTTATTTTAGGGCTCACTCAGCCTGATGTGGAAATATATCCTGCATTTTGTCGGGTTATTTTTCATGCGCAACACTCCTCCGCCAAGCCTGTTATTCATCGACAGGGCGACAAATCAGAAAATTAAAAGTTCCGTGATGAAAGCGATTTCAGTCATGTTTTCGTCACGGAATAGCTGGGTTGCAACTTAATCTCCATTGCAAATTAATGCCAGAAAGCGTTTTCAAGGGGTTTTCATTGTGATTAATCTTTGATGATGGGTGATTTCTTGCCAGTTAACGTCAGTTTTCATCACAAATGCACCCGTTAGGTGGTGGGCGGGCGATTTGTCGCCGTTTTGTGAATCAGCTCATGTTTGTCGTGAAATTGGCTACTTATAATCGACCTCGGTTATCACCTAGGGATGTTTAAGGTGATAAAAACTTGAATATCAGGATCACACTCCCAGCGGGAATAAGGAAAAATGAAAATGAAAGCAAAGTGGCTCCCGATTGCAGCAGCAGTAACCGCTGCCCTGGCTTCACAAGCCGCCTTCGCCGTTGATTTCCACGGCTACTTCCGTTCCGGTGTCGGTGTTTCCGGCGACGGCGACATGGTGAAATACAACGTCAACAAGGTTGGCCGTCTGGGTAACGAAAACGATACCTACGGCGAAGTGCAATTGGGTCAGGAGGTCTACAACAAAGATGGCAAGACCTTCTACGTAGACTCCATGTTCTCCATGAATTCCAACGGTTCCAATGACTATGAGAGCACTGGTACCGTCTGTAACTTCGACGCCAAACAGTGCAACGGCGATTCCGAGTTCGCGCTGCGTCAGTTCAACGTGCAAGCCAAGGGCCTGCTGGGCTTCGCACCGGAAGCCACCCTCTGGGCTGGTAAGCGTTACTACCAACGTCACGACATCCACATCTCTGACTTCTACTACTGGAACATCTCCGGTGCCGGTGCCGGTATCGAAGGCATCCAGGCCGGTCCTGGCAAGCTCTCCTTCGCCTGGGTTCGCAACGACCGCAGCGCTGCCGACGTGTTCGGTCAGTACACCCAAATCAGTCCGGGTGTATTCCAGAAAAACGAAGATCTGAACGTCAACACTCTGGACGTGCGTTATGCCGGCATCCCGCTGTGGCAAGACGGCTCTCTGGAAGTGGGCGCCATGTATGCGCTGGTCAATGAGACCGAAGCCCAGAAAGATCTGAAAAACGACAACATGAAGAACGGCGTCATGCTGACCGCCGAACTGACCCAGGGCATCTTCGGTGGCTTCAACAAGACCGTGCTGCAGTACGGTACCGAAGGCTACTCCAAGACCATGGCCTTCTACGGTGATGGCTCCTGGTACGGTGCCGAAGCCAAATCCGGTGCAGATGGTTATCGCTTCATCAACCACGGTGTGATCCCGATGGGCAACTCCTGGGAGATGGGTCACCAGCTGGTCTACGGGGTAGGCAACGAGATGGAGAATGGCCACGACAAGACTGAAACCCTGTCTGCCGTTATCCGCCCGATGTACAAGTGGGATGATTACAACAAGACCATCTTCGAAGGTGGTGTGTTCAAAGACAAGACCAGCCTCAATAATGGCAGCAGCAGCAAGGATGGTGGTTACAAGCTGACCCTGGCTCAAGCCTGGTCTGCCGGCCCCAGCTTCTGGGCCCGTCCGGAAATCCGTGTGTTCGCCTCCTACCTGGCTGACACCGAAGCCGATAGCACCGGCAGCAAGAACAGCTTCGAAGGCGGCACTTCCAGTGACACCTGGCAAGTGGGCGTGCAAGCAGAAGCTTGGTGGTAAGCAGTATCTTCAGTTAAGTTAGTCACTGCCCCCTTATGGGGGCAGTTTTGTTTTGCTGGATTTGGCAACCGGGTTATGGAGATAAGAAGAATGAAACTGGTAAAGATGTCTATCGCGGCCGTGGTTACCGCGCTGTTGGCCGGCTGTTCCGGTAGCATGGTGGTGCCCATGCAAGAGCACGCCTCCATCCTGAGCAATGCCGACCAGGCCAAGCAGGCGCTCTCTCAGGTCACTAGCTGCTGCAAGGGATTCAACGAATTCAACTATGTCTCTCTGCCCGAAGGGGAGACGCTGCTTGCCATCGATGGCAAGCAGCCAAGCTATCAATTTGACGAGGGGATGAGCTACTTCGCCGCCTATCGTCTGCCCGTCAATACCGGCAATCTGGCCATCACGCTTGCCTCTCAAGTCAGCAAGACGGTGCTGATCCCCAAGGTGGTCATGCTGGATGCGCAGTTCAAGGTGACCCGCGTACTGGGTGAGTCCGTATTCACTTATCAACCTGCCCACCTGCTCGACAATGACAGGATTGAAGGCAAGGTGTTCGTCGATCGCAGCATGCCGGGCAACCCGGCCACCGAGACCTATATGGTGGTCTATGCCCCGGCCGATGAACTGGCCGGCAGCACCACCATTTTGCACCCGGCCAAGGCGTTTGCCCGCGCGAATGGCACGGTTGAGCCGGATATCAAGGATCCCGTCATCCCGCACTCTCCCTGGGGGCTGGTCCAGATCAAGGTGGTCGACATGGCCAAGGGGCAGGGCCTGGAAGCGGTGTTCAAACCGGAATATTCCGACAAGGTCGAGATGAGTCAGGCCAAGCCTGCCGCGACCGCGGTAGTCGCCACGACGGCAGTTGCCGCAGCGACGCCCAGCAAGCCGGCTCCGGCCATGCTGAACGAGACCGAAGCCTTCTATAACAGCCAGATCGAGAAAGCGGTCAAGGCCGGTGATATCGACAAGGCGATGCAACTGGTCAATGAAGCGGAGCGTGCCGGCTCGACCAAGGCGAAGTCGGTCTTTATTGATGCGGTGAAACGTTCACAGAAAAATTAAATAGCCGTCTTTATATTGTCTAATATTTATGTGAGGCCTCCTTGTTGGAGGCCTTTTTAATCGGTAGACTAGGTTGTAGAAAATAGCAATCCGTTACACTCTGTTACAGTGAGTTTCATTTGGTATTGTTGTGATTCTCTAAAATACAATGTGAAACAGCACTTCTTGTTTATTCGTAATAAGATGAAGGTGCGCAATAATATCCGCAATCTGTGTAAATAAACCTCTTCTTATTATCTTGTGATCTCCCCTCCAAATTCATTATTCCCTTCTGCCTGATGGAAGAAATTCCAATACTGCTGGGTTATATTCAGTGGGTCAAAATAAGTAAACCCGGGTCGACTCGGCACAAAGCCGGATGATGAACGCTGTCATCTCTCAATTGCACCGAGTCGCTTACGGAAAATCCATTCAGGAGCGCACACATGTTAAAAAATGCTTTCGCTAATCTGCAAAAGGTCGGTAAGGCGCTGATGCTGCCCGTATCGGTCTTGCCCGTTGCAGGTATTCTGCTGGGGGTGGGCGCTGCCCACTTCAGCTGGTTGCCGGAAATTGTTTCCCAGTTGATGGAACAGGCCGGTGGTTCTGTATTCGGTCAGATGGCTCTGCTGTTTGCCGTGGGTGTGGCACTTGGCTTCACCAATAACGACGGTGTCTCCGGTCTGTCTGCCATCGTTGGCTACGGCATCATGACCGCTACCTTGAGCGTGATGGCACCAGTGATGGGTGTTGAGAAGATCGATACCGGTGTGCTGGGTGGTATTCTCGCCGGTGGCGTGGCCGCCTGGGCGTTCAACCGCTTCTACAAGATCCAGCTGCCAGAGTACTTGGGCTTCTTCGCTGGCAAACGTGCGGTGCCCATCATCACCGGCTTCGTTTCCATCGGTCTGGGCGTGATCCTGTCCGTCATCTGGCCGCCGGTAGGGGGTGCCATCGGTGCTTTCTCCGACTGGGCTGCCAACCAGAACCCGGTACTGGCCTTCGGTATCTACGGCGTGGTTGAACGCTCCCTGATCCCGTTTGGTCTGCACCACATCTGGAACGTCCCCTTCTTCTATCAGGCGGGTACCTGTGTCAACGGTGCCGGTGAAACCGTACACGGCATCATGACCTGCTTCCTCACTGCTGACGATGCTTCCCGCGCTGCCGGTAACGGCTTCGGTCAGCTGGCCGGTGGCTACCTGTTCAAGATGTTCGGTCTGCCTGCTGCTGCGTTCGCTATCGCACATTGTGCCAAGCCGGAAAACCGCGCCAAGATCGTCGGTATCATGGCCTCTGCCGCCCTGACCTCTTTCCTGACCGGTATCACCGAGCCTATCGAGTTCTCCTTCCTGTTCGTGGCGCCGGTACTGTACGCAATCCACGCCCTGCTGGCTGGTCTGGCCTATGTGCTGACCAACTCCCTGGGGATCGTGCACGGTCACACCTTCTCCAACGGCTTCATCGACTTCGTGGTGCAATCCCCCCGTGCCGATAACATGCTGCTGCTGGTGGGTCTGGGTCTGGTCTACGCCGTCCTCTACTACGTGGTCTTCACCGTGGTCATCCGTGCCATGAACCTGAAGACACCAGGTCGTGAAGACGAAACTCAAGAAGCGACTGCCGCTCAGAGCAAGGACGAGATGTCTGCTGCCCTGGTCTCTGCCTTCGGTGGTAAAGAGAACATCGCCTCCCTGGACGCCTGCATCACCCGTCTGCGTGTCGGTGTGAAGGACGTGGCCAAGGTTGACCAGGCGGGTCTGAAGAAGCTGGGCGCTGCCGGTGTGGTCGTGGCTGGTTCCGGCGTACAAGCCATCTTCGGTACCAAGTCTGACAATCTGAAAACCGACATGGATATCTGGATGAAGAGCAACTAATGGTTGCCTGACATCAAGAGTTCCGAAAAGGGAGGCGAAAGCCTCCCTTTTTGCTGGGCGCAATTCAACCCGGGGGAAGAGCTTCCATGTCGGTTCGAGGGGCTGTGGGAGCGACGTCGGAGAGATGTGCGGAATGATGCTCCCAGCGGAACTGACTGCTTTGATGAACCGTAGAGACATCTACCACTGCTTTGATAGACAAAAAAGGCGCCTGATGGCGCCTTTTTACAATCACGGCGGATTTACAGCTTTTCCAGATCCCGCTCGATTTCGCTGATCTTGTTCTGTACCACTTTTTCCAGGTGGCGCAGGTCACGCAGTATCTTCTGCTTGATGTCGGGGTCGGCCTGGACGTGCACGCCCTGGGTCAGGTAGTCCAGCTCGTCCACCACGTATTTGAGGTTGGCATTGATCTCGGTGACATCCTTGTACTCGTGGGTGCCCGAATCGATCAGCATGGTCTTACGCTGGCGGGGGTACTTGAACTTGACACTCTTGGCGAAGAATTCGCCCTTCTGCTTCTTGAAGTAGATCTTGAGGATGTCGTGATTGGCCTCCTGGCGCAGGGTATAGCTGTCCACTGAGGTGGGTTCCTGGATCCCCAGGCTCTTCAGATTCTCGTACATCGGGCTTCCTCGATTTGAAACGTTCCTGACCCCTCTATCTTAACCGAGTCATCATGGCTTGCCTGTGACAGGGGCGCCAAAACAAAAAAGGCGCCATTAGGCGCCTTTTAAATCTGCACTTGCTTACTCGTCGATGGAGCGCAGCAGGGCGTTGATACCGACCTTGGCGCGGGTCTTGGCATCCACCTTCTTGACGATAACGGCGGCGTACAGGCTGTACTTGCCGCACTTGGAGGGCAGGGAGCCGGAGACGACCACCGAGCCGGCCGGCACGCGGCCGTAGTGGATCTCGCCGGTCTCGCGATCATAGATGCGGGTGGACTGGCCGATGAAGACGCCCATGGAGATAACGGAGCCTTCCTCCACGATCACGCCTTCCACCACCTCGGAGCGGGCACCGATGAAGCAGTTGTCTTCGATGATGGTCGGGTTGGCCTGCAGCGGCTCCAGCACGCCGCCGATGCCGACGCCGCCGGAGAGGTGCACGTTCTTGCCGATCTGGGCGCAGGAACCGACGGTGGCCCAGGTATCGACCATGGTGCCCTCATCGACGAAGGCGCCGATGTTGACGTAGGAGGGCATCAGCACGGTATTGGGGGCGATGAAGGCGCCTTTGCGGGCGGTCGCCGGCGGGACCACGCGCACGCCAGCGGCCTTGAACTGCTCGGCGCTGTAGTCGGAGAACTTGAGAGGAACCTTGTCGTAATACTGGGCATCGTCGCCCTTGATGATGCCGTTGTCATTGATGCGGAAGTAGAGCAGCACCGCCTTCTTCAGCCACTGGTGGACCACCCACTCGCCGGCGATCTTCTCGGCGACCCGGGCCTTGCCGGAATCCAGCAGCTCGATGGACTCCAGGATGGCGGTCTTGGTGGCGGCATCGACGGAGCCGGGAGTGATGGAATCACGGCGCTCGAAGGCCGTTTCGATGATCTGTTGCAACGCGGTCATGACAGGTCTCCTCTAAAAAATTCCGTTTGTTGTATCACACTTTTCCAATTGTTTTTAAGGACTCCGGCCGATTTCTTCGAGAGAGCGGTGATTTCTTGTGCATTGTCTCTTCAAGAGCTTGTTCTGATTGGTAAATCAGAAGGAAGTATGGCGTCCAGCGAGACCCTCTTGCGATCCCTCGTCATCCACTGATTCCTGCGGATTGAGCTGATTGACCAGCCGCTCCTCCAGCGCCTGCTGCTCGGCCTGATTCAGCGGCTCGCCCGCCAGGGTCGTGAGGCTGAAGAAGTCTTCCACCCGCTCGCCGATGGTAGTGATCTTGGCGGCGTGCAGGGACAGCCCGCACTGCTGGAACACGGCGCCGATGCGGGCCAGCAGCCCGGGAGTATCCAGCGCCGTCAGCTCCAGCAGGGTGTGTCGGTTCTCCCCCTTGTGCGGCAAGAACACCACCCGGGTCGGCACGCTGAACTGGCGGTGACGCCGGGACAGCGGCTTGTTGCGCAGTACCAGCTTGCCCGGCTCCTGCAGGGCCTTCTCCAGCGCCTTTCTGATGGTGGCGGTACGGTTAGGGCTGATGGGCTCTCCGGTCGGCTCCAGCACAATGAAGGTATCCAGCACGTAGTCGCTGCGCGAGTTCATGATCTGGGCGTCGTGGATGCTGAGGTTCTTCTGATCCAGCGCCGAGGCCACGGTGGCGAACAGGTTCGGGGTATCGCGGCAGTAGATGAACACCTCGCTGCCACCCCGGATGGGGTGCTTGCCGATGAGTACCAGCGGCGCCGGATTGTCGCCGTGCTTGAGGATCTTGCGGCAGTGCCAGGCGATCTGCTCCGGACTGTGGCGCAGGAAATAGTCGGCCTTGAAGTCGCTCCACAGGGCGTTGACGGCATCGAGCGATACCTCGCGCTGGGCCAGGATCTGCTTCGCCTGACGCTGGTTCTCACGGATCTTGAGGCGCATGTCGGGCGGGTTCTCCAGCCCCTGGCGCAGCGCCTTCTGGGTGGCGAAGTAGAGCTCCCGCAGCAGGGTACCCTTCCAGTCGTTCCAGAGGGTGTCGTTGGTGGCGCAGATATCGGCCACCGTCAGGCAGTAGAGCAGGTCGAGGTGCAGCTCGTCGCGCACCTTATGGGCAAAATCGGCCACCACCTCGGGATCATAGATGTCCCGGCGCTGGGCGGTGACCGACATCAGCAGGTGGTGACGCACCAGCCAGGCCACCAGTCGGCTCTCGTAGCGATCCAGCCCGTGCAACTGGCAGAACTCCAGCGCATCGACGGCGCCTAGCTCGGAGTGATCGCCGCGCCGGCCCTTGGCGATGTCGTGGAACAGGGCGGCGATGCTGAGCAGCTCCGGCTTGCGCAGCTGGGTGAACACCTCGTGACAGAGCGGGTGAGTCTGCCGACTGGCCGGATTGGCGAAGCGGTGAATGTTCTTGAGCAGGCGGTGAGTGTGCTCATCCACCGTGTAGGCGTGGAACATGTCGAACTGCATCTGGCCGACGATGAGGTTCCACTGGGGCAGATAGGCCGCCAGGATCCCGTATTTGTGCATCAGGGTGAGCGGCTGGCCGATGCCGTTGGGGTGGCGCAGCAGCGCCATGAACAGCCGGCGACACTCGGGCTGGTCCTGCAACCAGCAGTTGAGGGTGCGCCTGGCTTCCCGCAGCTGGCGCAGGGTGGCCGAATGGATGCCGACGATGTCGGGATGCTGGGCTATCTGGTAGAACAGTCGCAGTATGGCGGCGGGATCCCGGCCAAACAGCTCGGAGTCCACCGCATCGATGAGTCGGCCACGCAGTTGGAACTCGTCGCTGATGCGGCGCACATCCATGGCGGTGTTGCCGAGGATCGCCTCGTCAAACAGCTGCAGCAGCATCTCGTTGAGCTCGGCTATTCGCCGTACCGTCTGGTAGAAGCGCTTCATCATCTGCTCGACCGGGCCGTTGCCTTCCCCCTCGAAGCCCAACATCTGGGCCACGGTGCGCTGGCGATCGAACAGTAGACGGTTGTCCCCCTTGTTGATGGCCATGTGCAGGGCGAAACGCACCTTCCACAGGAAGTTCTGGCAGTCGAGCAGCTCGCGGTACTCGGCCCGGTTCAGGAAGCCGTGGCTGGTCATCTCGAACAGGGTGGTGGCGCCGAAGTGGCGGCGGGCGACCCAGGCCAGGGTCTGAATGTCGCGCAGGCCCCCCGGATTGCTCTTGAGATCCGGTTCGAGTTTGTAGGCGGTGCCGAGAAATTGCTGATGGCGCAGGCTCTGCTCCTCACGCTTGGCGCGAAAGAACTCCTCGCTCGGCCAGAAATGCTGGGGCTGGGTGGCGGCCTGCAGCTGCTCGAAGCCCGCCTCGCGGCCGGTGATGTAGCGCGCCTCGATGAGGTTGGTGGCGACCGTGATGTCGGCGCGGCCCTGCTCGATGCACTCGGTCACGTTGCGCACCGATTGCCCGACCTCCAGCTTGAGGTCCCACAAGAGGGTGATGAACTCGCCAATGCGCAACCCCAGCACCTCGTCGAGGTCTTTGCCTTCATAGAGGATGAGCAGGTCGATGTCGGAGTGGGGATGCAGTTCGCCGCGGCCATAGCCCCCCACAGCAATCAGGGTGAGGCTGGTCTTGTCGAAGCCGAACTTGTGCCACAGCCGGGTCAGCAGCGCATCCATGTATTCGGAGCGGGTGGCCACCAGTTCGATGATGTTGTCGCCGGCATCGAAGCGCTCATGCAGCCAGCCGAGGAAGCGGCTCAGATACTCCTTGCAGTTCTCACGGGTAAGCTGATCGTCGGGTAACAGATGGGGGGAAAGCAGGCTGGCATCCATGGCATCTCACACTCTTGTCGCACGCATGCACGGCGGATAAAAACAAAACCCCGGCGAAGGGCCGGGGTTTGATGTTAACCGTGTTTGATGACCCGGTCGATAGTGTCATCGGGGCGCAGGGTCAGCACCTCGCAGCCATCCTCGGTCACCAGCAGGGTGTGTTCCCACTGGGCGGAGTCGCCGCCATCCTTGGTGGTCACGGTCCAGCCATCCTTCGGGTTGACGCGGCAGTGATACTTTTTGCTATTGACCATGGGCTCGATGGTGAAGCACATGCCGGGTTTGAGCTCCAGCTTGCCGCCGTTGCGGTAGTGCAGGATCTGCGGCTCTTCATGGAACTCGGCACCGATGCCGTGGCCACAGTAGTCGCGCACCACGGAGAAACCGGCCTGCTCGACGATGGGCTGGATCACGGCGCCAATTTCGGTGATGCACATGCCGGGGCGTACCCGTTTGATGGCGGCGTACAGGCTCTCCTGGGCGACCTTGCACAGCTGGCGGCGCAGCGGAGTGGTCTGGCCCACGATGAACATGGCGGAGGTGTCGCCGTGGTAGCCGTCCTTGATGACGGTGATGTCCAGGTTGATGATGTCCCCTTCCCGCAGCTTCTTGTGATTGGGAATGCCGTGGCAGATCACATCATTGACCGAGGTGCAGATGGACTTGGGAAAACCGTGATAGTTCAGCGGCGCTGGCACGGCCTGCTGCACGTTGACGATGTAGTCGTGGCACAGGGTGTTCAGCTCGTCGGTGGTTACCCCGGCGTTGACATGGGGGGCGATCATCACCAGCACATCGGCAGCCAGCTGGCCGGCGACACGCATTTTTTCAATCTCTTCCGGCGTCTTGATTTGGATGGACATGGGATCTCTCTTGCGGCCTGATCTGCATCCGGTGGATGACCGACAATCAGGTAATGAAAAATAGATGCGTTTGCAATCAGGCCAAAATTTTATCCCCAACCCCCGTTTACTTCCAGTGTGATCGTCATCCCAGCGTCATCCAGCGGTCGCAGCATCGTTCGGGGGATCCATTTTTAGCGAGGCGGCCGGTGGTATCCTGAGCGAAGTTATGGTATAAAGCGCGCCGGAATGGGGAACTTGTGTCCTCCTTCCATCACCCTTACTCAATAACACACACACATCGACACCTGTACCGGGGTGCCCCTTT
Source organism: Aeromonas sp. TECH754 (assembly GCF_056279295.1). NCBI lineage: Bacteria > Pseudomonadati > Pseudomonadota > Gammaproteobacteria > Aeromonadales > Aeromonadaceae > Aeromonas > Aeromonas sp. TECH754. Next base: position 290,315 of record NZ_JBWBRA010000001.1, read on the forward strand.
GGGGTCGGTTACATGGGATGTGTGGAGGCCTAACCCCAATACAGAGGTATAAAATGGCTAAAGTTTCTATGCGCGACATGCTGCAAGCCGGCGTTCACTTCGGTCACCAGACTCGTTACTGGAACCCGAAAATGAAGTCCTACATCTTCGGCGCCCGCAGCAAGGTTCACATCATCAACTTGGAAAAAACCGTTCCGATGTTTGACGATGCCATGAACTTCATCAGCTCCGTAGCTGCCAAGAAAGGCAAGGTACTGTTCGTAGGTACCAAGCGTGCCGCGTCTGAAGCCGTAAAAGAAGCCGCTGATCGTTGCGATCAGTTCTATGTTAACCACCGCTGGCTGGGCGGCATGCTGACCAACTGGAAAACCGTTCGTCAGTCCATCAAGCGCCTGAAAGATCTGGAAACCCAGAGCCAAGACGGTACCTTCGACAAGCTGACCAAGAAAGAGGCGCTGATGCGTACTCGCGAAATGGAAAAGCTGGAGAAGAGCCTGGGTGGTATCAAGAACATGGGCGGCCTGCCTGACGTGCTGTTCGTTGTCGATGCCGACCACGAGCACATTGCTATCAAAGAAGCCAATAACCTGGGTATCCCGGTCGTTTCCATCGTTGATACCAACTCCAACCCGGACGGCGTTGACTATGTCATCCCGGGTAACGACGATGCTATCCGTGCTGTGAACCTGTACCTGAATGCTGCTGCTGACACCGTACTGGAAGCTCGCGCTCAGGACATCGTTGTTCAAGCCGAACAAGATGGTTTCGTTGAAGCTGAGTAATTGATAAGGACTGAAAAGCCCTTATTAACCAAGCTGATGTAATTGGTTAGCAGGGGCCCTTGTGGCCCCTGTTTCTTGTCAAATCAAGACCGAGGATACTGAAAATGGCTAACGTTACTGCCGCCCTGGTAAAAGAACTGCGCGAGCGCACCGCCGCTGGCATGATGGATTGCAAAAAAGCACTGGAAGAAGCTGCTGGTGATATCGAGCTGGCAATCGAGAACATGCGCAAGTCCGGTCAGGCCAAGGCCGCCAAGAAAGCCGGCCGTATCGCCGCTGAAGGCGTGATCTTCGCCCGTACCGAAGGCAACGTTGCCGTCATGATCGAGCTGAACAGCGAAACCGACTTCGTCGCCAAAGATGCCAGCTTCATGGCCATGGGTCAGAAGATCGCCGACATCGCCGCTACCCAGAAAATTGCTGACGTTGACGCCCTGAAGGCCGCCGACTTCGGTAACGGTGAGTCCGTTGAGCTGACCATCACCAACCTGATCGCCAAGATCGGTGAGAACATGAACCTGCGTCGCGTGATGCTGGTTGAAGGTGACAACCTGGGTACCTACGTACACGGTTCCCGTATCGGTGTTATCACCAAGCTGACCGGCGGTTCTGCCGAGCTGGCCAAAGACCTGGCCATGCACGTTGCTGCCAACAGCCCGCAATTCGTCAAGCCGGAAGACGTGTCTGCCGAAGTCGTTGCCAAAGAGCGCGAAATCCAGATCGACATCGCCATCAACTCCGGCAAGCCGAAAGACATCGCCGAGAAGATGGTTGAAGGCCGCATGAAGAAGTTCACCGGTGAGGTTTCCCTGACTGGTCAGCCGTTCGTGAAGGATCCTTCCATGACCGTTGCCGAGCTGCTGAAGAAAGAAGGTGCTGACGTTGTCTCCTTCGCTCGCTTCGAAGTCGGTGAAGGCATCGAGAAGCAAGAGACCGACTTCGCTGCTGAAGTAGCAGCCCAGATCGCAGCCGCTCAGAAGGCTTAATCGAACCGGTTTTTCCGTTTCCCCAGACCGCGACTTATGTCGCGGTCTTTATATGACCAGGAATCAGTGACATGAGTACCAATCCCAAGCCTGCATACAGACGTGTTCTTCTGAAGTTGAGTGGTGAAGCCCTGCAAGGATCCGAGGGTTTTGGCATTGATCCGGCGGTGCTGGAGCGGATGGCCCAAGAGATCAAAGAGCTGGTTGAGCTGGGTGTTCAGGTCGGTCTGGTCATCGGCGGCGGCAACCTGTTCCGTGGTGCCGGTCTCGCCAAGGCGGGGATGAACCGCGTGGTGGGTGACCACATGGGCATGCTGGCGACCGTGATGAACGGCCTGGCCATGCGTGATGCCCTGCATCGTGCTTATGTGAATGCCCGTCTGATGTCTGCCATTTCGCTGCAAGGCGTCTGCGATTCCTACAGCTGGGCCGAGGCCATCAGCCAGCTGCGCGCCGGCAAGGTCGTGATCTTCTCTGCCGGTACCGGCAACCCCTTCTTTACCACCGATTCCGCGGCCTGCCTGCGTGGCATCGAGATCGAAGCCGACGTGGTGCTGAAAGCCACCAAGGTCGATGGTGTATTCAACGAGGATCCGGTTAAGAATCCGGACGCCGTGCTGTATCATGAGCTCAGCTACAACGAAGTGCTTGAAAAAGAACTCAAGGTGATGGATCTTGCAGCCTTTACTCTGGCCCGCGACCACGATCTGCCGATCCGGGTGTTCAACATGAACAAACCGGGTGCGCTGCGTCGGGTGGTCATGGGTGAGCCGGAAGGCACGCTGATCCACCATATCAGCAAGTAAGCAATGAGGCTGTAAGGCGCTCTTATCCATCACGCCAGTAAAACAAGCTAGATACGGGCCGCGTGGCGGCTCGTTTGCCAGAAGGAAAACCACTGTGATCAACGAGATTAAAAACCGACGCCAAGGACCGTATGGCCAAGAGCGTAGAATCGCTCAAGACCCAGATGTCCAAGGTCCGCACTGGCCGTGCTCACCCGAGCCTGCTCGACGGCATCCAGGTGGAGTACTATGGCGCAGCTACTCCACTCAATCAGTTGGCTAACGTGGTGGCTGAAGATGCCCGTACCCTGTCTATCTCTGTCTTCGATCGCTCCATGATCCAGGCGGTAGAGAAGGCGATTTTGAAGTCTGATCTCGGCCTGAACCCGTCCAGCAATGGCCAGACTCTGCGCGTGCCGCTGCCGCCGCTGACCGAAGAGCGCCGTCGCGATCTGACCAAGGTCGTCCGCGGCGAAGCGGAAGCGGCCCGGGTTGCCGTGCGCAACATCCGCCGCGATGCCAACGCCGACTTCAAGGCGCTGCTCAAAGACAAGGAGATCTCCGAAGACGACGACCGTCGTGGCCAGGAAGAGATCCAGAAGCTCACCGACGCCTTCATCAAGCTGGTCGATGACGCCCTGGCTGCGAAGGAAAAGGAGCTAATGGAAATCTAAGCCTCCGACAGGTATATTACGAGCGCCGTGTAGTGCCCCTGCACGGCGTTTTTGTCTTTGTGGGAGAAATGAATGTCGCTTTTGGCAGCGCTAGGCGATAGCGCCAGCTCGTCCTTGCCTCGTCACGTCGCCATCATCATGGATGGCAACGGCCGCTGGGCCCAGAACCGTGGCAAGATGCGGGTCTTTGGCCACAAGGCGGGCGTGAAGTCCGTGCGTGAGGCCGTGACCTTCGCCGCCCGCGCCAGGATGGAGGCACTGACCCTGTTTGCGTTCTCCAGCGAGAACTGGCGGCGCCCGGAAGGGGAGGTCAATGCCCTGATGGAACTGTTTCTGACGGTGCTCGGCCGCGAGGTGAAGAAGTTGCACAGCAACGACATTCGGCTCAAGGTGATCGGTGACACCGCCCGTTTCAGCGAACGGCTGCAGGCCAAGATTGCCAAGGCGGAGGCGCTGACCGCAGACAACCAGGGTCTGACCCTCAACATTGCGGCCAACTATGGTGGCCAGTGGGATATCGCCCAGGCGGCTCGTAAGCTGGCGCGCGCCGTAGCGGCCGGTGAGCTGGATGCCGAGGCCATCGATGAGACGGCGTTGGCGCAACAGGTTTGCATGGCCGACCTGCCACCGGTGGATCTGCTGATCCGCACCGGTGGCGATCATCGCATCAGCAATTTTGTGTTATGGCAGCTTGCCTATGCCGAGCTCTATTTTACCCCGGTATTGTGGCCCGATTTCGACGAGGCCGAGTTCAGTGGGGCCGTTGCCTCCTTCGTTGCTCGCGAGCGTCGCTTCGGCTGTACGGGTGAACAGATACGGGAATTCATCGCCGCACAACAGACCGGCTAAACCCCGCTCCCAAGAGAGAGGTTTCTTTTGCTAAAACAACGAATTATTACCGCATTACTGCTAGTGCCCATGGTGTTGGGAGCACTGTTTTTCCTGCCGTTGAAATTCTTTGCCCTGCTCGCTGCACTGGTCTTTCTGCTGGCCAGTCGTGAGTGGAGTGCCTTCGTTTCCGCCCAGCCGCAACAATGGTTGCCGCTGGTGTTCTGCCTGCTGCTCGGCGCCAGCCTGTTCTGGGTGCCGGTGGAGCAACTCTGGATCCCGCAGCTGCACCCCTTGTTGATGGGCGTGCTCTGGACCGCCGTCAGTTGGTGGCTGCTGGGCCTGCTATTGGTCTTGCGCTATCCCCAAAGCGCCAGGTTGTGGACACATTCCATCTGGCTCAAGTCCCTGTTCGGCCTGGTGACCCTGGTGCCCTTCTTCTGGTCACTGGTGGCCATCCGCGGTTATAACTTCTATCACGATCACACCATGGGGGCCTGGATCCTGTTGTTCGTCATGGGTCTGGTCTGGGCGGCAGATTCTGGCGCGTATTTTTTCGGCAAGGCCTTCGGCAAACACAAGCTGGCGCCGGCCGTCAGCCCGGGTAAAACCATCGAAGGCATGTTGGGTGGCCTGTTTACCGCGAGCCTCCTGGCCGTCGGCGTGACCTGGTTCATGGGCTTCGTACCCGCCAAGATGGGGGTCGTGCTGCTCTGCTCCCTGTTGGCGGTGCTGGCTTCGGTACTCGGTGACCTCACCGAGAGCATGTTCAAGCGCGAGGCGGGCATCAAGGATTCCGGTACCCTGCTGCCGGGCCACGGCGGTATTCTCGACCGGATCGACAGCCTGACGGCCGCTCTGCCGGTGTTCCTGCTCAGCTATCTGCTACTTGGTCAGGAGTTTTGATGCATAACCTGGTGATCCTGGGAGCCTCGGGCTCCATCGGTCAGAGCACCCTCAAGGTACTGCGGCAGAACCCTGGCCGTTGGCAGGTATTGGCGTTGACCGCCGCTCGCAGTGTGGCTGCCATGCTGCGCGATTGCCTCGAATTTTCCCCCCGTTTTGCCGTCATGGTGGATGCCGCCGCGGCTGCCGATCTGGCCGCCCGGCTCAAGACCCACGGCTCTTCCACTCGCGTGTTGTCCGGTCAGGCTGCCCTGTGCGAAGTGGCCGCTCACCCCGAGGCGCACAGCGTGATGGCGGCCATCGTCGGCGCCGCCGGACTTGCGCCCACCATGGCCGCGGTACGAGCGGGCAAGCGTATCTTGCTGGCGAATAAAGAGGCGCTGGTGATGTCCGGTGCCTTCTTCATGGAGGCGGTACGCCACCATGGCGCCGAGCTGCTGCCCATCGACAGCGAGCACAATGCCATCTTCCAGTGCCTGCCCGAGAGCATTCAACGCCAGCCGGGCTTTTGCTCTCTGGCCGAGGCGGGCATCAGCAAGATATTGCTGACCGGCTCAGGCGGTCCGTTCCGCTATACCGACATCGACGAGTTGGCCAGGGTCACACCGGCCCAGGCAGTCGCGCACCCCAACTGGTCCATGGGGGCCAAGATCTCGGTGGATTCCGCCACCATGATCAACAAGGGGCTGGAGTACATAGAGGCGCGCTGGCTGTTCAATGCCCGGCCCGAGCAAATCCAGGTGGTGATCCATCCCCAGTCGGTCATTCACTCCATGGTGCAGTACAAGGACGGCTCGGTGCTGGCCCAGCTCGGCAACCCCGACATGTGTACCCCCATCGCTCATGCCTTGGCCTATCCGGGTCGCATTGAGTCTGGCGTGGAACCTTTGGATTTCTTCAGTGTCGGAGAGTTCAGCTTTATTCGTCCCGACTACGAACGCTATCCTTGCCTGGCGCTGGCCATGACTGCCTGCCAGCAAGGGCAGGCTGCCACCACCTCGCTCAATGCGGCCAATGAAGAGGCCGTGGCGGCTTTTCTTGCAGAGCGGATCGGATTTATGGATATTGCCAGAGTCAATCAATCCATCATGACGGCACTGGGTGGCTGCGCCGCCGGGTCCCTCGACGATCTGATTGCCCTGGATGACATGGCGCGCGCCCGTGCCCACGAACTGATTGAGGAGCTTGCTCGATGAACGGACTGTGGTGGCCAGAGGCCGCTCTCTACGCCCATGATGTCGAGGTACTGCACTGATGGGCGGCGTCTTGTGGAATCTCGGCGCCTTTGTCGTCGCCCTCGGCCTGCTGGTGGCGGTGCATGAGTTCGGCCACTTCTGGGTGGCCCGCCGCTGCGGCGTCAAGGTCGAGCGTTTCTCCATCGGGTTTGGCAAGGCCATCTGGCGCCGCATCGGCAAGGATGGCACCGAATATGTGCTGGCCCTCATCCCGCTCGGTGGCTACGTCAAGATGCTGGACGGCCGGGTCGATGAGCTCAAACCCGGCGAGGAGGCGCAGGCGTTCAATCACAAGAGCGTCTGGGCGCGGATGGCCATCGTTGCGGCCGGTCCCATGGCGAACTTCCTGTTCGCCCTGTTCGCCTTCTGGCTGATGTTCATGATCGGGGTGCCCAGCGTCAAGCCGGTGATCGATGAGGTGCGTCCCGCATCCATCGTGGCCCGCGCCGGGGTCGAGCCTGGCATGGAGATCGTCGGGGTCGGTGATGAAGAGACCGGAGATTGGGAGTCGGTGACCTATGCCCTCATCAGCCATCTGGGGGATGACTCGGTTCGAATCAAGCTGAAGGCGGTGGATACCAGCTACGCGGTCGACAAGACGCTCGAGCTGGGCGACTGGAAATTTGATCCGGAAAAAGAATCGCCCATCGGCAGCCTGGGGATAGTCCCGCTCGGTGGCAAGGTGTTGCCCGTGGTGGAAGCCATAGTCTCGGGGAGCGCCAGCGAGAAAGCCGGTCTGCAGGTCGGGGATCGCATCAAGCGGGTGGGTGAACAGGAGATCACCGAGTGGTCGCAGTTTGTGCTGCGGGTGCAGCAGTCTCCCGAGCAGCCACTGCAGGTCATGGTGGCGCGTGGGAGCAGCGATCTGACCCTCACGCTGTTGCCGGATGCGAAAAAAGTACGCGGCCAGCTGGTTGGTTTTGTCGGCCTGTCGCCGCAACTGGTTCCATTACCGGATGAGTATCGAGTTCTGTTACAGTATGGGCCTTTGCAAGCCCTGTGGCATGGGGCCCAGAAGACCTGGAGCCTGACCACGCTGACCTTTGATATGATCGGCAAGCTGATCGGTGGCATCGTCTCGCTGGACAACCTGAGCGGCCCCATCTCCATTGCCAAGGGAGCCGGCAGCAGCGCCGATTACGGGTTGGTTTACTTCCTCGGTTTCCTGGCGCTGATCAGCGTCAACCTGGGGATCATCAACCTGTTCCCCCTGCCGGTGCTGGATGGGGGCCATTTGGTCTACTTCCTCATCGAGGCAGTCACCGGCAAGCCGGTACCAGAAAAAATTCAGGAAGTTGGGTTCAGGATAGGCGCCGCCATTCTGATGTTACTGATGGGCATTGCGCTGTTTAATGATTTCGCTCGCCTCTGAGGCTAGAGCATCAACAAGGACACATAAGAACAAAATGGCTGTTAAAAAAGCATTGGTGTTGAGTTGCCTGCTGGGAGCCAGCCTCCTGGCTCAGGCGGCCCCTGCCTCTTTTGTGGTGCAAGACATTCAGGTCGAGGGTCTGCAGCGGGTGACCCTGGGCGCCGCCCTGTTGAATCTGCCGGTCCGGGTCGGAGACTCTGTCGATTCCGTGACCCTGGCCAACGCCATCAAGCGGCTCTATGCCTCGGGCAACTTCGAGGACGTCAAAGTCTATCGTGACGGCCAGGTGCTGCAGGTCGTGGTGAAGGAGCGCCCGACCATCTCCAGCATCGAGTTCTCCGGCAACAAGGACATCAAGGAAGAGCAGCTGACCCAGAGCCTGGAATCCTCCGGCATCCGGGTCGGTGATCCCCTGGATCGTACCGTGCTGAGCTCCCTCGAGAAGGGACTGGAAGATTTCTACTATGGCGTGGGTAAATACTCCGCCAGGGTCAAGGCCATCGTGACCCCTCTGCCCCGCAACCGGGTTGACCTCAAGTTCACCTTCGTGGAAGGGGCGGCGGCCAAGATCCAGCAGATCAACATCGTCGGCAACAACGTGTTCCCGGAAGAGAAGCTGCTGGCCCAGCTCTCCCTCAAGGACGATGTGCCCTGGTGGAACTTCACCGGCGATCAGCGCTACCAGAAGCAGAAGCTGGCCGGTGACATCGAAGTGCTGCGTTCCTACTACATGGACCGCGGCTATATCCGTTTCCAGCAGGAGTCCACTCAGGTCTCCATGACCCCTGACAAGAAAGGGGTCTATGTCACCCTGAACATCAAGGAAGGGGAGCAGTACAAGGTTTCCGGGGTGGAGATCAAGGGCGATCTCATCGATCGCGGCGCCGAGATGAAAGGGCTGGTCCCCATTGAAGCGGGCAGCGTCTACTCCGCCAGCCAGGTCACCCACACCGAAGAGGTGCTCTCCAAGTTCCTCGGCCGTTACGGTTACGCCTATCCCAAGGTGACCACCTTCCCGCAGGTCAACGATGCGACCAAAGAGGTCGAGCTCATCGTCAACGTAGAGCCCGGTCCCCGCGTCTATGTGCGCAACATCAACTTCAGCGGCAACGTCACCACCAAGGACGAAGTGCTGCGGCGCGAGATGCGCCAGATGGAAGGCACCTGGCTCTCCTCCGACAATGTCGAGCAGTCCAAGACCCGTCTCAACCGGCTCGGCTTCTTCGAGACCGCAGAGGTGGATACCAAGCGGGTTGCTGGCAGCGATGATCAGGTCGATCTCGACTTCAAGGTCAAGGAGCAGCCGGCGGGGTCCATCAACGCGGGTATCGGCTATGGTACCGAGTCCGGTCTGAGCCTGCAGGCGGGTCTGCAGCAAGACAACTTCATGGGTACCGGCAAGAAGATCGGCATCAACGCCAGCACCAACGACTACTCGAAGAGCATCGATCTCAGCTACAACGATCCCTACTTCACCGTCGATGGTGTCAGCCTGGGTGGTCGTCTCTACTACAACGAGTTCAGTGCGGCAGATGCCAACATCGTTGACTATGAGAACACCACCATCGGTTTCCGTCTCTCCAGCGGCTTCCCGGTCAACGAGAACAACCGCCTCGACTTCAGCCTCGGCTACGAGAACAACAAGCTGTCCCAGCCCAACCCCTACGTGCAGGTGGATGAGTTCTGGCGGGTGTACAGCGGCAATCTGGACGGTGACAACCGACTGGTGTTCAACACCGTCGACGTCACCGCCGGCTGGACCCGCTCCACCCTCAACAAGGGCCAGTTCCCGACCGCAGGTGACCGTCAGCGGGTGAACGCCAAGGTGACGGTGCCGGGCATGGACTTGCAGTACTACAAGCTGAACGCCGAAGACTCGCACTACTTCCCGTTCGATGCGGATCACCAGTGGGTGATGCTGGCCAAGGCGCGTGCCTCTTACGGTAACGGCTATGGCAGCAACGGCAGCTACGACCACGTCTTGCCGTTCTTCGAGAACTACTACGCCGGTGGTTTCGATACCCTGCGCGGTTTCAAGAGCAACACCGTGGGGCCGAAGGCGCTGTATTACTACAACCTGGGCGGTAACGACGTCGTGCAGGGCACCGACAGCTCGGTAGGGGGCAACGCATTGGCGGTCGCTTCTCTCGAGATGATAGTGCCGACACCGTTCGCGGCCGAGAGCTACCAGCCTCAGCTTAGAACCAGCTTCTTCCTCGATGCCGGTACTGTCTGGGACACCAACTTCGACTTCAACCAGTACAAGAATCGCTGCTTCAGCGGTTGTAACTACCTGATGGACTACTCCGACCCCAGCAACATTCGGGTGTCGGCCGGTCTGTCACTGCAGTGGCTCTCCCCCATGGGCCCGCTGGTGTTCGTGCTGGCCCAGCCGCTCAAGAAGTACGAAGGGGATGATACTGAAGTCTTCTCGTTCAACATCGGCCGTACTTTCTAAGGACGGACGCGCCCCCGCTTCGGCGGGGGCATCAATGATGGGACGCGCAATCTGCGTGCCTCACCAGGCAACAAGACGATCCTGAGGATCGCTTGCATTATCAGGTAAATCAGGTAGCCCTCAACCGAGGGACCAAGGAGTAAGTGTGAATAAAGCGTTGAAAGTAGCTGGTTTGAGTTTTGCACTGATGGCTGCCGGTATGGGCTCCGCCTGGGCTGAGACCAAGATTGCCGTGGTCGACATGAGTGAAGTCTTCCAAAAGCTGCCCCAGCGTGACGCCGTGGCCAAGAAGCTGAAGAGCGAGTTCGAGCCGCGCATGCGTGAGCTGCAGAAGCTCGAGTCCGATGGTCAGCAGCTGGTCGAGAAGTTCAAGAAGGATGAAGCCTTCATGAGCGCCGAGCAGAAGAAGCAGAACCAGGAGAAGCTGGCCAAGCTGCAGATGGAATTCAACCAGAAGCGTCAGGCGTTCGAGCAGGACAACGGTCGTCGCCAGGCGGAAGAGCGCAACAAGATCCTGACCAAGGTTCAGGCTGCCATCGACTCCATCGCCAAGAGCAATGGTTACGATCTGGTACTGGAGCGCAATGCAGCGCCCTATGCCGCCAGCAAGCTGGACATCTCCGGTCAGGTTATCTCTCAGGTAAGCAAGAGCAACTAATTGATGGCATTCACTCTCGCACAGCTGGCCCAGCAACTGGGGGCCCAGGTCCATGGCGATGGGACCCAGGAAATCCGCAAGGTAGCGACACTGGAAAAGGCCGGGGAGGGTGAGATTACCTTCCTGTCCAACAAGAAGTACCGGCACTATCTGGAGCAGAGCAAGGCCACGGCCGTGCTCATCACAGAGGCGGATTTGCCATTTTGTCCCACCAATGCCCTGGTGCTCAAAGATCCCTATGTGGGCTTTGCCCGGGTCGCCCAACTGCTGGATACCACCCCGCAGCCGGCCACGGATATTCATCCGAGCGCCGTCATCGCGGCGGGCGTGCAACTGGGCGAGAGAGTGGCCATCGGCGCCAACGCCGTCATCGAATCCGGCGTCGTGCTGGGGGATGACGTGCGTATAGGTCCGGGTTGTTTCGTTGGCAAGAATACTCGGCTGGGAGCACGCTCCCGGTTGTGGGCCAACGTCACCCTGTATCACAACGTGATCCTGGGCACGGATTGTCTGGTGCAAGCCGGCACCGTGATCGGGGCAGATGGTTTCGGTTATGCCAATGAGCGTGGCGAGTGGATCAAGATCCCCCAGCTCGGTGGCGTGACCATCGGCAACCGGGTCGAGATCGGTGCCTGTACCACCATAGATCGGGGTGCGCTGGAAGATACCCGCATCGCGGATAACGTCATTATCGACAACCAGTGCCAGATAGCTCACAACGTCGAGATCGGCTACGGCACCGCCGTGGCGGGCTCCACCGTGATGGCCGGTAGTCTCAAGGTTGGCAAATACTGTATCATTGGCGGCGCCTCCGTTTTCAACGGGCACATGGAAATCTGCGACCAGGCCACCGTCACCGGTATGGCCATGGTGATGCGACCCATTACCGAGCCCGGCGTCTACTCTTCCGGTATCCCTCTGCAGACCAACAAGGAGTGGCGCAAGACCGCCGCTCGGGTGATGCGTATTGAAGAGATGCACAAACGGTTGAGCCGGCTCGAGAAAGCGCTGGAACAAGAATAACCACTATTGGTATAGGGTACTGTTTTGACTACTGAAAAGAAGAGCCTGGGCATCCAGGAAATCATGGATCTGCTGCCCCACCGTTATCCGTTCCTGATGGTGGACAAGGTGGAGAATTACGAGATCAGCGATGAGCGCAAGACCCTGCGTGCCATCAAGAACGTCTCGTTCAACGAGCCGATCTTTCAAGGCCACTTCCCGGCCAAGCCGGTGTTTCCCGGTGTGCTGATCCTGGAAGCCATGGCGCAAGCCACCGGTATCCTGGCCTTTACCATGGTGGGCAAACCGTCCCCCAACGAACTTTACTACTTCGCCTCCATCGACCACGCACGCTTCAAGCGCCCGGTCGGCCCCGGCGATCAGCTGGTGCTGGACGTGGAGTTCCTGAAGGAGCGCCGCGGCATCGCCAAGTTCACCGGTGTCGCCACCGTCGATGGTGAAGTGGTCTGTACCGCCGAACTGATGTGTGCCAAACGCGAGGTGTAACCGTGATCGACCAGACTGCCATCATTCACGATACCGCTATCGTCCATGAGTCTGCCGTGATCGGCAAAGGGGTGGAAATCGGCCCCTTTTCCGTCATTGGTGCCGAGGTGGAGATCGGTGACAACACCTGGGTCGGCTCCCACGTGTTGATCAAGGGCCCGACCAAGATCGGTCGCGGCAACAAGATCTTCCAGCACAGCTCCATCGGTGAGGATTGTCAGGACAAGAAGTACGCCGGTGAGCGCACCTTCCTCGAGATCGGCGACAACAACGTGTTTCGCGAGAACTGCACCGTGCACCGTGGCACCACCCAGGACCAGAGCCTGACCAAGGTGGGCAGCGGCAACCTGTTCATGGTCAACGTGCACGTGGCTCACGACTGCATCATCGGTGACAACTGCATCTTCGCCAACAACGCGACTCTGGCGGGTCACGTGGTGATCGGTGACTTCGTCATCTTCGGTGGCCTCTCCGCCATTCACCAGTTCGGTCGCGTCGGCTCCCACGCCTTCGTCGGTGGCTGCGCCGCCCTGAACAAGGACGTGCCGCCCTACGTGATGGCCGCCGGCAACTACGCCAAACCGTTCGGGGTGAACTCCGAGGGGCTGCGTCGTCGTGGCTACAGCCCGGAAGCGATTTCTGCTGTTAAACGCGCCTACAAAGAGATCTTCCGCTCCGGCAAGACCATCGAAGAGGTGCTGCCGGTACTGACCGAGATGGCCGTCAGCGAGCCTGCGGTCCAGCTCTATGTCGATTTCCTCAAAGACAATGAGCGCGGGATCATCCGTGCCTGATCCCATCCGCATCGGCATCGTCGCCGGAGAGACCTCCGGCGACATCCTGGCCGCCGGTCTGGTGCGCGAGCTCAAGGCCCGCTACCCGGATGCGCGGTTTGAAGGCATTGCCGGACCGCGGATGCAGGCGCTCGGCGTCAAGGCCCTGTTCGAGATGGAAGAGCTTTCCGTCATGGGTATCAGCGAGGTGCTGGGTCGTCTGCCCCGCATCCTGCAGGTGCGCCGCGAACTGCTGCGCCACTTTCTTGCCAATCCACCCGATATCTTCATCGGGGTGGATGCACCGGATTTCAATATCGGGGTGGAGCTCAAGCTGCGCCGCGCCGGTATCAAGACGGTTCATTACGTCAGCCCCTCCGTCTGGGCCTGGCGGCAGAGCCGCATTCACAAGATCAAGGCCGCCACCGACATGGTGCTCGCCTTCCTGCCGTTCGAGAAAGCCTTCTACGACAGATTCGATGCCCCCTGTCGCTTCGTCGGCCACACCATGGCCGATGCCATTCCGCTCGAACCGGATCAAGCCCTGGTGCGCCGGGAACTGGGCATCGACCCCTCCCGCCGCTGGCTGGCGGTACTGCCTGGCAGCCGTAGCGCCGAGGTGGGTTTCATGTCGCCGGTGTTCCTCGAGGCCTGCAAGCACCTGACGGTGCACTGCCCGGATCTCGGCTTCATCGTACCGCTGGTCAACCAGCAGCGGCGTGAGCAATTCCTGGCCATCAAGGCCGACGTTGCGCCGGATCTCGAGATGGTCATGCTCGATGGCCAGGGCCGCGAGGCCATGATAGCCGCCGACGTGGTGATGCTGGCATCCGGCACGGCGGCGCTGGAAGCCATGCTGGTGAAAAAACCCATGGTGGTGGGCTACAAACTCAAGCCATTCAGTTATTGGCTGGCCCAGTGGCTGGTGAAGACGGATTACGTCTCCCTGCCCAATCTGCTGGCAGACCAGATGCTGGTACCCGAGCTCATCCAGCACGAGTGCATCCCCGCCAATCTGGTGGAGGAGGTCAGCAAGTTGCTGGATCAAGACAACAGTGAACTCATCGCTACCTTCACCAGGCTGCACAAGAGCATTCGCTGCAATGCCGATGTGCAGGCCGCCGAGGCGGTGGCCGAGCTGCTCGGCAGATAGGTGTGGTGGCAGGTGCGCCCGAGGCGTTAGGTTGTGCTGATACTGGCCCTGCGGGGCCGGTTTTGATTCAAGGCGTTGATATGCAAATCGATATTCCGCAAGACAAGCTGGTAGCCGGGGTTGATGAGGTGGGCCGTGGCCCCCTGGTGGGGGACGTGGTCACCGCCGCCGTGATCCTGGATCCCGCCAACCCCATCATCGGGCTGGCCGACTCCAAGAAGCTCTCCGAGAAGAAGCGCCTCGCCCTGTTTGACGAGATCAAGGAGAAAGCGCTGGCCTGGTCCATCGGCCGCGCCAGTCCCGAAGAGATCGATGAGCTCAACATACTGCACGCCACCATGCTGGCGATGCAGCGAGCGGTGGCGGGTCTGGCCATCACCCCTGAGCTGGTCTTTATCGATGGCAACCGTTGTCCGGCCTTGCCGATGGAGGCCCGCGCCGTGGTCAAGGGCGACAGCCTGGTGGCCGCCATCAGCGCCGCCTCCATCCTCGCCAAGGTGACTCGCGATGCCGAGATGACCGAGCTGGATGGCCGTCATCCCGACTACGGCTTCGCCCGCCACAAGGGCTATCCGACTGCGGAGCACCTCGCCATCCTGGCTGAACGCGGCCCCTTGCCCGAGTATCGCAAGAGCTTCAAACCGGTGCGCCGGGCGTTGGGGATCGAATAACCATGGCCGAACCTCGTTTCATCCACCTGCGGGTCCACTCCGATTTCTCCATGGTCGATGGCTTGCAGAAGATTGGCCCCATCGTCGGCGCCGCCGCGGCCAACGACATGCCGGCACTGGCGCTGACCGATCAGATGAACATGTGCGGCCTGGTGCGCTTCTATGGCGGCGCTCATGGCAAGGGGCTCAAACCGCTGGTCGGGGCGGATGTCTGGGTGCAGAGCCAGGAGCTCGGTGACGAGCAGTTCCGCCTCACCCTGCTGGCCATGGACAACGAGGGCTATCAAAACATCACCCTGCTGATCTCCCGCGGCTATCAGCGCGGCCATGTGCAGGGTCGCCCGGTCCTCGACAAGGAGTGGCTCGCCGATCACGCCAAGGGGGTGATCGTGCTCTCCGGCGGTCGCGAGGGGGACGTGGGCAAGTTTCTGCTCAAGGGCAACCGGCAGATGGTGGAGCAGAGTCTCGCCTTCTACCAGGCGCACTTCCCCGACGCCTACTATTTCGAGCTGCTGCGTACCGGCCGACCCGATGAGGAGGCCTATCTGCACATGGCGGTCGAGCTTGCCATGGTGAACGATATGCCGGTGGTGGCTACCAACGAGGTGGTGTTCCTCAATGCCGAGGACTTCGACGCCCATGAGATCCGGGTTGCCATCCACGATGGCTATACCCTGATGGACAAGCGTCGGCCGCGCCGCTACAGCCCTCAGCAGTACCTGCGCAGCCAGGAAGAGATGTGCGAGCTGTTCGCCGACATCCCCGAGGCACTGGAAAACACGGTGGAGATCGCCAAGCGCTGCAACGTGACGGTGCGGCTAGGCGAATACTTCCTGCCAAACTTCCCGACCGGTGACATGAGCACCGAAGACTTCCTGGTGATGAAATCCCGGGAAGGGCTGGAGGATCGCCTCGCCTTCCTGTTCCCGGATCCGGCGGTGCGGGCCGAGCGTCGCCCCGAGTATGACGAGCGCCTCGAGATCGAGCTCAAGGTGATCAACCAGATGGGCTTCCCTGGCTACTTCCTCATCGTGATGGAGTTTATCCAGTGGTCCAAGGACAACGGCATTCCCGTTGGCCCGGGCCGGGGCTCGGGTGCGGGTTCGCTCGTGGCCTACGCCCTCAAGATCACCGATCTGGATCCCCTCGAATACGATCTGCTGTTCGAACGCTTCCTGAACCCGGAGCGGGTCTCCATGCCCGACTTCGACGTCGATTTTTGCATGGACCGACGGGACGAGGTGATCGACCACGTCTCCGAGATGTATGGCCGGGAGGCGGTCTCCCAGATCATCACCTTCGGCAGCATGGCGGCCAAGGCGGTGGTGCGGGATGTGGGCCGGGTGCTGGGCCACGCCTATGGCTTCGTCGATCGTATATCCAAGCTGATACCGCCGGATCCGGGCATGACCCTGGCCAAGGCGTTCGAGGCCGAGCCCAAGCTGCCGGAGTTGTACGAGCAGGACGAGGAGGTCAAAGACCTCATCGACATGGCGCGGCGGCTGGAGGGGGTGGTGCGCAACGCCGGCAAACACGCCGGTGGGGTAGTTATCGCCCCCACCAAGATCACCGACTTCGCGCCGCTCTATTGCGATGACGAGGGCAACAACCCGGTCACCCAGTTCGACAAGAACGACGTGGAATACGCCGGGCTGGTGAAGTTCGACTTCCTGGGGCTGCGTACGCTCACCATCATCGACTGGGCGCTCGGCATGATCAACCCGCGCCTGGCCAAAGAGGGCAAACCACCGGTCGACATCGCCGCCATCCCGTTGGACGACAAGCGGTCGTTTGCCTTGCTGCAGCGCTTCGAGACCACGGCGGTGTTCCAGCTCGAATCCCGCGGCATGAAGGATCTGATCAAGCGGCTCAAGCCCGACTGCTTCGAAGACATGATCGCCCTGGTGGCCCTGTTCCGTCCGGGCCCGCTGCAGTCCGGCATGGTGGATAACTTCATCGACCGCAAACGTGGGGTTGAGGAGATCTCTTACCCGGATGCAACCTGGCAGCACGAGAGCCTCAAACCCATACTCGAGCCCACCTACGGCATCATCGTCTATCAGGAGCAGGTGATGCAGATCGCCCAGACCCTGGCAGGCTATACCCTGGGCGGTGCGGACATGCTGCGCCGGGCCATGGGCAAGAAGAACCCGGCGGAGATGGCCAAACAGCGTTCCGGCTTCGAGGAAGGAGCGGTAAAGAACGGCATCGACGGCGAATTGGCCGTGAAGATCTTCGATCTGGTGGAGAAATTTGCGGGCTACGGCTTCAACAAGTCCCACTCCGCCGCCTATGCGCTGGTCTCCTATCAGACCCTGTGGCTCAAGACCCACTTCCCGGCGGAGTTCATGGCGGCGGTGATGACCGCGGACATGGACAACACCGACAAGATCGTGACCCTGGTGGACGAGTGCCAGCGGATGGGGATCACCGTGATACCGCCGGACGTGAACACCGGCCTCTACCGCTTCAGCGTCAACGAAGACGGTCATATCGTCTACGGCATAGGGGCGGTCAAAGGGGTCGGTGAGGGCCCCATCGATGCCATCCTGGCGGCGCGAGACAGCGACGGTCCCTTCCGGGATCTGTTCGACTTCTGCAACAGAGTCGATATCAAGAAGATCAACAAGCGGGTGATGGAGAAGCTCATCTACTCCGGCGCCATGGACCGGCTCGGTCCGCACCGGGCGGCGCTGATGGCGACCCTGGAAGAGGCGATGCGCGCCGCCGAGCAGCACGCCAAGGCGCAGGCGGTGGGCCAGGTCGACATGTTCGGGGTGCTCACCCAGGAGGTGGACGACGTCAAGAAGGCGTTTGCCAACGTGCCGCACTGGCCCGACAAGGTCTGGCTGGAGGGGGAGCGGGAGACCTTAGGTCTCTATCTGACCGGCCATCCGATCAATCAATACAGCAGCGAGCTGCGCCGCTATACCTCGGGCCGGTTGTGCGACTTGCACCCCACCTCCCGTGACACCGTGACCACGGCCGCCGGGCTGGTGATCGCCGCGCGCAGCATGGTGACCAAGCGTGGCAACAAGATGGGGATCTTCACCCTGGACGACAGATCCGGTCGGCTGGATGTGACCCTGTTCAGTGAAGCGCTGGAAAAATATGAAGAATTGATGCAAAAAGACCGTATTTTGGTGGTTTCTGGACAGGTCAGCTTTGATGACTTCTCCGGTGGCCTTAAAATGTCGGCCCGCGAATTGCTGGATATCAACGATGCGAGGGAGCGTTTCGCCAGGGCGATCCGGATTTCCCTCGATGAACAACGCATTGATGAGCGCTTTTTCCCGCGTTTGTGCGAGATTTTGGAGCCCGCCCGTGCCGGAGTCTGTCCGGTTCAGGTAAACTATCGTCGGCCCGGTTCACGGGTGCGATTGACGCTCGGTACCGAGTGGCGGGTGACGCCCACCGATCAACTGATAGATGACTTGCGAGTCCTGCTTGGACGAGAGCGGGTTGAATTGGTTTTTGATTAGAGGATCTATAGTCCCTATGAGTCTTTTTCTGGATTTTGAACAGCCGATCGCCGAATTGCAGGCACAGATCGATGAACTTCGCCATGTGAGCGAGCACAACAGTGCCGTGGACTTGAGCGAAGATATCCGTCGGCTGGAGAAGAAAAACGAAGAGCTGACCAAGAAGATCTTCGGCGATCTGGGTGCCTGGCAGGTGTCCCAGATGGCGCGTCATCCCCAGCGCCCTTACACCCTCGATTACATCGAGCAGATCTTCACCGACTTCGACGAGTTGGCTGGCGATCGGGCCTACGCCGATGATAAAGCCATCGTCGGCGGCATCGCCCGTCTTGACGGCGAACCGGTGATGGTGATTGGTCAGCAGAAGGGTCGCGAGACCAAAGAGAAGATCCGACGCAACTTCGGCATGCCGCGCCCGGAAGGGTACCGCAAGGCCTTGCGCCTGATGGAGATGGCCGAGCGCTTCAAGATGCCGATCATCACCTTCATCGACACCCCGGGCGCCTATCCCGGCGTGGGTGCCGAGGAGCGTGGCCAGTCCGAGGCCATTGCCCGCAACCTGAAAGTCATGGCCGGTCTGACCGTGCCGGTGGTCTGTACCGTGATCGGTGAAGGCGGCTCCGGCGGCGCCCTGGCCATCGGTGTCGGCGATCGCGTCAACATGCTGCAGTACTCCACCTACTCCGTCATCTCGCCGGAAGGGTGCGCTTCCATCCTGTGGAAGAGCGCGGACAAGGCGCCGGTCGCGGCCGATGCCATGGGCATCACCGCCCAGCGTCTGAAGGAGCTCAAGCTCATCGACGCCATCGTCGAGGAGCCGCTCGGCGGCGCCCACCGCAACCTGGAGCTGATGGCCAAGCGCCTGAAGGACCGCATCAAACAAGACCTGGATGTCCTGCGACCGCTGGACAGCGAGCAACTGCTGGAGCAGCGCTACCAGCGTCTGCTGGGTTACGGCTACTGCTGATCCCCGCTGCAATGCGAGCCAAGAAAAGTCCCCGTCATGCGGGGACTTTTTTTATGGGCAATTTTCGATGGGCATACGTCAAGTGGGCCTTGGGCCTTATTCCTGCGCGACCCCCTGGTGGCGCTGGATGGACAGGGGGTTGGTGCGCCTGACCGGGTTGGCCGGGGCCAGGGCGCGCCACTCTCGCCACAGCAGGTAGCACAGCGGCGGGGCCAGCAGCAGTATGCTGACGGGCTGGGCCAGCAGTACGCCGTCACGACCCCACCAGCGCGGCAGCAGGAGGATTATCGGCAGCAGCAGCAGGGTCTTGCCAAGGGAGAGCGCCAGCGCCTGGCGGGTACGGGCCATGGATTGCAGCAGCACTATGCCAAACAGCAACACCCCTTCCAGCGGAATGGCGGCCAGGTTGAGGGTCAGGCTGCGCACCGCCGCCGCCAGCAGCTCGGGATCCTGAACGCCGGTATAGAGCATGGCGACCTGCTGCGGCAGCAACTGGATCAGCAACCAGACCGCCATGCCGTAGATCACCGTGATCTTGAGCCCCATCATCATCAGGAATCGCAGATCGCGATGGCGTCCGGCCCCGGCCGCCTGGCCGATGAGAGGCTGAATGCCGAAGGCCAGACCCTGCAGGATCACCACGAACACCGCCTCCGTGTAGCCCGCCACGGTGAAACCGGCCAGATCCTTGACCGAGCCGTGCACCATCAGCTGGCTGTTGTGCAGCAGCAGCAGCAGCCCCAGGTTGAACTGGGCGATGAGGCTCGGCAGGCCGCAGAACAACAGGCCGGGCATGCCCCCTATCCTGGGCAGCAGCATGGACGGGGAGAGGCGCAGCCGGGCGTAGGGGGTGAAGAAGTAACCCAACCCGATCAGGCTGACGACCGCCTCGGAGATGAGGGTTGCCTGGGCGGTGCCCACCAGTCCCAACCCCAGCCGACCGACCATGATGTAGTTGAGGAGGATGTTGAGCACGGCGCCACTGCTGACCAGGATCATGGCCAGCCTGGGGCGTCCGTCATTGCGCAGCAGATAGGGCACCGCCAGGTTGGCGGCCAGCAGCAGGGTACCGCCACCTATCCAGCTGAGGTAGTCGCTGGCCTGCTGCCAGATGGCCGAGCCCGGCGCTATTCCCAGCGCGAGCAGGAGGTCGCCGTGCCAGTGGTGCAGCAACAGCGGCGCTATTGCGCCGAGGATCAGCACCAGCCAGAGGGCATTGACTAGCGTCTGGCGGGCATGCTCGAGCTGTCTGGCCCCCTGCAGGAGGGAGATGGTGGTGGCGGCCCCCATGGCGAGCATGGCGGCGAGGCCTATCAGCACCATGATGACGGGATAGACCAGGTTGATGCCGGCGAGACCGGCGGCCCCCACGTAGTGGCCGACGAAGATGCCATCGACCAGGTAATAGGCGCCGGAGACCAGCATGGCGAGGATGGAGGGGAGGGCATAGCCCCAGAAGCGCTGGGTCATGGCCCGCTGGCGTCGGATGAAATGGGCTGACATATCTGTGCTTCTCGCCGAGTTCAGGGATCGAAGCCACAGTGTAGATTGTCATGTTTTAATTGATAATTATGGTTTTACTTGATGGATTACTGAGTATTGCTCATCAATGAAGGCTGACGATGGTGAGCCTTCAACATATCGATCAGGGCTCGCAGGCCGCTGCCGAGCTGGTGACGACTGGGATAGAAGAGATTGAAGCCGGCAAAAACGGGGCTCCAGGGAGCCAGCACCGTCACCAGCCGACCCGCCGCCAGTGCTTCCGTTACCTCCTCCTCATAGCAATAGGCCAGCCCCAATCCCGCCTCGGCCGCCCCCAGATAGAGCGCCGGGGTACTGGTGGTGAGGGGCCCGCTCACCTCGATCTCCAGCAGCTCACCGTCGGCGGCAAAGGCCCAGCGATAGTGGTGATGGGGGGTGAGGCGATAACCGATGCAATCATGCTGGCTAAGCTCTGAAGGATGGTGGGGTATGCCGCGGCGTGCCAGATAATCAGGGGATCCCACTACCAGATAGCGATGCAGCGGGCCAAGCGGCACGGCGATCATCTCCTTGGGCAACAGGTCGCCATAGAAGAGGGCGGCGTCGTAGCCATCCTCGATGAGGCGCGGCATCAGCTCCTGCTCCACCACTTCCACCCGCATGCGCGGGTAGCGGATCAGATAGTCGATCAGCACCGGGGCCAGCAGATCGTGAATGGCGGCGCGTGGCGCGCAGATCTTCAAGCGGCCGACCGGCTCGTCGCCGTGACGGGTCAACTCCTCTAACGCCCCTTCCAGCTGGCTCAGGGTCGGCAGCAATTGTGTCAGCAGCCGCTGGCCGGCATCGGTCGGGACCACGGCTCTGGTGCTGCGATTGAGCAACCTGATCCCCAGACGACGCTCAAACCCCTTCAGCGAGTGACTCAGAGCCGAGGCAGAGACCCCGAGTTCGAGCGCCGCCTTGCTGAAACTCTGGTGGCGGGCAACGGCGGCGAATACCGCAAGTTCGGCGAGGTCGGTGCGGGTGATGGTCATGGTCATTAAGCAACTGGGAGGGGGAAAACAAGGGTACGCCATGGCACTGCAGGACACAATCAGCACACAAAAATGGAAATTGTGAATAAATTGTTGTTGCTCGCAGACCATGGAATCCAGTGAAACAAATTTTAATTGTTAAAAAAAACTAACAAACAGGCGCCTGCAATGTGATCTTGCGCGGTTGAAAGGCGACTGGAGTCAAACTTTGGTTGATTAATTCAAAAAAACGCTGTGATTAATAGCCCCTTTTAATTAGAGTCAGCCCATCGAATGAGGTGGTTGTTGCGAGATTGTTAATCATTGCAGGCGGCACACATCAGCATCACGATCTCATGCCTACGTTTGTTGCGATTTGGTTGCCACAAGGAGTGATGGCCCGATTGCCGGGGTGTGAGAGTTAAAAGGACGAAGAGCAGGCGTTCCAAGGAGATGGAACCGGGCCCATGGCCCACACCCGACTAGTAAGATTCCACTTTCCTTGATGACAGGAACAACCCTATGTCTGACATGAATATTGCAGTTGAAGGCAGCTTAGCCAGTAATGCATCTTCCCGTGGCATCAACAAGGCCGATCTGGTCTGGATGCTGGGCCTGTACGGTACCGCCATCGGTGCCGGTGTCCTCTTCCTGCCGATCAACGCCGGTGTCGGTGGTCTGTGGCCGCTGGTGGCCATGCTGGTCCTGGCCCTGCCGCTGACCTTCTTCGCCCACCGCGGCCTGACCCGCTTCGTGCTGTCCGGCTCCACCCGTGATGGCGACATCACCGAGGTGGTGGAAGAGCACTTTGGCAAGACCGCAGGCAAGTTCATCACCCTGCTCTACTTCTTCGCCATCTACCCCATTCTGCTGATGTACTCGGTAGCCATCACCAACACCGTCGAGAGCTTGATGGTGCACCAGCTGGGCATGTCTGCTCCGCCCCGTGCCATCCTGTCGCTGGTACTGATCCTGGGTCTGATGGCGATCGTTCGCCTCGGCGGTCAGGTCATCGTCAAGGCGATGAGCGTGATGGTGTTCCCGTTCGTCATCACCCTGATGGGTCTGGCGCTCTACCTGATCCCCCATTGGAACGGTGCCATCATCACCGAAGCGCCGGCCCTGTCCGATGCCTTCAACGGTGATTTCATCAAGACCCTGTGGCTGGCGATCCCGGTAATGGTGTTCTCCTTCAACCACTCCCCGATCATCTCCTCCTTCGCGGTGGACAACAAGGGTCGCTACGGCGAGAACGCCGAGAAGAAGTGCAGCAACATCCTGCTGGGTGCCCACGTCATGATGGTCATGACAGTGATGTTCTTCGTGTTCAGCTGCGTACTGAGCCTGTCCCCGGCCGATCTGGCTGCCGCCAAAGAGCAGAACATCTCCATCCTGTCCTACCTGGCCAACCACTTCGACAACCCGGTCATCGCCACCGTAGCTCCGCTCATCGCACTGGTCGCCATCAGCAAGTCCTTCCTGGGTCACTACCTGGGTGCACAAGAGGGCATGAACGGCCTGATGGCCAAAGCGCTGCGTGAGAAGGGCAAGAAGGTCGAGATCAAGCAGCTCAACAAAGTGACTGCGGTGTTCATGATCCTGACCACCTGGGCCATCGCCACCATCAACCCGAGCATCCTCGGCATGATCGAAGACCTGGGCGGCCCCATCATCGCGATGCTGCTGTTCCTGATGCCGATGTACGCCATCACCAAGGTGCCTGCCATGCGCAAATACGCTGGCAACATCAGTAACGGCTTCGTGACCCTGATTGGCCTGATCGCCATGTCCGGTATCATCTACAAGCTGATTGCCTGATAACAAAGCAAGACCTTGTGAGAAAGCCGCCTCGAAAGAGGCGGCTTTTTTTATGGGAGCACGATAGCCCTTAACAAGTGCGTGATGGCGGCCTAACATGGCGGGATGTTTTTTTGAGTCGGGACAAAAGGAATATGTCTGCGTTGAAAAAGGAGCTCGGGCTCTGGCAGGGGATGGGACTGCTCGCCACCTCCTTGCTCGGTACCGGGATCTTTGTGGTACCGGCGACCGCGGCGTCGCTGGCGGGGGGCGCCTCGCTCTGGGCCTGGGTATTGCTGATCGTGCTGGTGCTGCCCATCGCCTTCACCTTCGCCCGCCTCGGTCGTCGCTACCCTCATGCCGGCGGCGCGCCGCACCTCATCGGCCTCGCCTTTGGCAATGGCGCCGAGCGTTTCTCCGCCTTCCTGTTCCTGGCGGTGTTGCCGGTGGGGCTGCCCGCTGCCCTCACCATCGCCGCCGGTTTCTGGCACGCCCTGTTCGACATGGGCGAGTGGACCCTGTGGGGCATCCAGCTGCTGACCCTGCTCGGGGTCTTCCTGCTCGGCCTGCGCGGGGCGCGTTCCTCGGGCAACCTGCAACTGCTGATCGCCCTGGCCATCCTGGGGCTGACCCTGCTCATCTGGTTCAAGGGGGATCTCGGTTGGCGCGATGCGGCCCAGCCGCTGCCGACCGAGGCGCAGTGGCCCGCCATGGGCACGGCGCTGGCGGTGATGTTCTGGTGCTTCGTGGGGCTGGAAGCCTTCGCCCACATGGGGGAGGAGTTCAAGCGGCCGGAGCGGGATTATCCCTTGGCACTGCTCGGCGGCGTGCTGCTGGCGGGGCTCATCTACTGGATCCACTCGCTGGTGGTGCTGAAATATGGCCTCTACGGGGACGAGGCGAAAAATGCTACCGCCATCCCGGCCCTGCTCTCGCTGCTGTTCGGGCCGACCGCCAAGTGGCTGGTGGCGATCCTGGGTTATCTCTCCTGTTTTGCCAGCATCAACATCTACCTGCAGGGCTTTGCGCGGCTGATCTGGAGCATGGCGCGGGAGGGCAAATTGCCGGTCTCCCTCTCCCGCCTCTCGGCCCGGGGGGCGCCGCTGGCGGCCCTGTGCTGGGTGCTTGTCATTTGTCTCATTTCCATCACCCTGATCCTCTGGCTCAAGCTGCCGCTCGATGAGCTCATTCGCTATGCCAATGGCAACTTCGTGCTGGTCTATCTGCTCTGCATGGCGGCGGGCTGGCGCTTGCTCGGCGGCATGGGCAAGGGATTGGCGGGGCTCAGCGTGCTGCTCTGTCTCGCCGTGCTGGTGGCACTCGCCTCCCAGGTGCTCTATGCGGTGCTGCTGAGCGCGGGTTATGGCCTCTTCTCTGTGTGGCGCCGGGTGCGTCGTCGTCGGCGCTTGCATGATGAGGGTACCCTCTCAGCCCTCAAATAAGTTCGGCTGGTGACTCGATAGCAAAAGCCCCGCAGTGCGGGGCTTTTTGGTGATTACGGGATGCTTGGTAGGTCGCTGCGCAGCAGGGCGTAATGGCGCAGGGAGATGAAGCAGTTTCCTTTGATTTCGCACTCCCGCGCCGTGCTTTCATAGCGAAAGCCGGCCCGCTCGAGCAGGCGCGCCGAGCGGGTATTGGGCTCCTCGACCACGGCCCATAGCCGATGCAGGTCGGTCGCGCGGTAGATCAAGGCCAGCGCCTGTTGCAATGCGTCGCCCATGATCCCCTTGCCCCAATACTCGGGATAGAGCCAGTAGCCGAGCTCGGCGCACTTGTGCTGCGGGTCGGCATCGTTGTAGCCGATGGCTCCCACCGGCTCATCGGTATCCCGGCTGCAGATCAGAAACCAGGCGCCTCTGCCCGTTCGGGCCATCTCGGCATACCAATCCATCTGGGCCTGGCACGCTGCCAGGCTGTCGTAGCTGATGGATGACATCGGGATCCGACAGGCCGCGATAGATGTGGGGAAGGTCGCCGTCCTTAATGGGGCTCAGCCTGAGGGGGAATGGTGGTGGCATATGTGTCTCCCGGCGGCCATTGCTGGCCGCCCTTGAGTGGATGGGATGGAAGAGGCTGGCTCAGCGTTCGTTGAGGCCAAGATGCGCGGTGAGCTGGTGCAATTCGTCGCGCCATGCCTGTTGCAGCCTTGGGGTCTGGTGCCTGGGCCTGCGGGCGAGATCGGCGGCGAGCAAGGCCTCCAGCTCATACCAGCGCGCCAGCTGCGCCTCTTCGTCATCCCCGGTCTCGCTCGGCTGCTCGGCGGCCGCGTCGGGCGAATCGCTAACCTTGTCCTCTTCTTGCGTGCCGAGCAGTTCGGCATAGGCTCGCTCGGCGCTGTGCGCCTCGTGGATCCGCCCATCTTTTATCAGCCAGAAGCGGTTGCAGCTGCGCTCGATCAGATCCCTGTCGTGGGAGACCAGCAGCACGCCACCGGCAAACTGGAGCAGGGCCTCGGCCAGTTCCTCCTTGCCCTCCAGATCCAGGTGGTTGGTGGGTTCATCGAGCCAAAGCAGGTGATGGTTCGCCAAGGAGAGGGCGAGGAACAGCAGCCTGGCCCGCTCGCCGCCACTCAAGGCCTGCACCCGCTGGCCGTGCCGGGAGTAGGCGAAACCCGCGCGGATCAAGGACTGGCGCAGGGTCACCGCAGGCAGAGGCGCAAGGGTGTAAAGGGCATCGGTCAGGCTGGCGCCATCGTCGAGCTGCTGCAGGGCCTGATCGTAGTAGGCGATGCTGGCGCCGGGGTGGTGATACCAGCCCTCGGGTGGCACTTGTTCGCATAGCTCGCGCCAGCACTGGCGCAGCAGGGAGGACTTGCCCGTGCCGTTGGCGCCGAGCAAGGCGACCCTGTCCCCCGAGCGTAGCGAGAGCCCTTCGGCTTGCAGCAAGGGCGGCAGTCCGGGGGCTGGCCGCACGGGGAGCGAATCCAGTCGCAGCAGGGCGTCGGCGGGCAGCCCCAGCCCGTGCAGCTCGAGCCGCCAGGGGGCGCCGGCACCGACCTGACTTTGCTCCTGCTGCAACTTGACGATCCGTTTCTCCATGGACTTGGCCTGGCGCACCAGTTTCTCGTTGTCGTGCTCCCGCCCCCAGATGGCGAGGCGCTTGCTGCTGGCGCTCAGGCGATCGATCTCTTTTTGCTCGTCGGCCCGGCGCAGACGGGCATTGTCGTCCTCCTCGGCCAGTGCCAGCCTGGCCTGGCTGCAGGGCAGGGCGAAGCGATAGAGCCGCCGGTCCCGCAGGATCAGGGTGTCGCTGGTCACCCGATCGAGCAGGCGGGCGTCGTGGGATACCAGCACCAGGGCGCCGCGCCAGCCCAGCAGGAAGCGCTCCAACCAGAGCAGGGCGGGGAGATCCAGGTGGTTGCTTGGCTCATCGAGCAGCAACAGATTGGGTTGGCGCAGCAGGGCGCGTCCTATCTGCAGGCGGCTGTGCTGGCCACCGCTGAGTGCTGCCACCGGAAGCTCTGCCTGCTCGGTTAGCTGCAGCTCGGTCAGCATCTTGTCCACCTGCCAGTCGAGGCTGGGGTCGAATGCCAGGGTCTCTGCCAGCACGTCGCGGGTACTGAGTGTCTGCAACTGCGTGGGCAGATGCTGGGACACGAACTCGCAGCGGCAGGGGGCGGCTCTGTGTATACGTCCGTCTTGGGGCGGGATCTGGCCAGCCAGCAGAGCGAGCAGGGTGCTTTTGCCACTGCCATTGGCGCCGATGAGGCCGATGCGATCGCCGCTCTGGATACTGAGATCGAGGCCGTCGAATAAGGGAAGGTGTCCCGCAGTCATCTGCAGGGAATGGGTACTCATCAGGGTCGTCATGCTCTTGCTCTCTTAAATCACGGGATCGAAGATCCCTGTCATCAGGAGCGCTGGCGACAACGGTCGAGAAAGGTCTCGGTTTGAAAGGAGTCGGCTTTGCTCGAACCCGCTATCGCAGCGCGATGGTGTGCAGGCAAGAGCACTCGAATGTGCCGAACAGGCGGGCCGAGAACATCGGACACGCTTGGATAACCATTTTTTACCTCCTTGTGTTTCGTTATGGCAATGTGCGGCGATTATAGGCGCAGAAAAAATGACCGTCTATCGGGGAATGGGGGTAGGTCGGACTGAAATGAGACCCGATAGCGGTAGGCAGGAGCGTTAATCGAGGTCGTGGCAAAACAAGAGCCCCGCAGGGCGGGGCTCTTTTCATCGGGTGGGGCTCAGTCGCGTGGGGTCTTGAGCGCCTGGATCACATCGTCGGTGGGGGCCAGCCCCTCCACGTGATTGAAGCTGTCGAGCCCCTCCTGTGGATTGATGGTGAAGGCGTCGGCGCTCTGGTAACTGCCGCTGCCGGCGTTCTCGACGATGACGATGAGCTCGGGCTGCTTGTCACCGTTGAGATCCTGCAGCTTCAGCTCCCTGATGCTGCCATCCCGCGGCAGCACCTTGCCATCGATGAACTGATCCAGTGGAAATTGCGGGTTGGCTCCTGAGTAGAGGCGCACGTCGTAGCTGCCGGTGGAGGCGGGCTCGCCGTGCCCCTGGCTGACGGTGATCACCTGGCCGGAGGGCAGCGTCAGCTGTTTGAAGAAACCGTCCGCCGCCTGGGTGGTCAGGGGCAGGCTGAGCAGACCGAGAGTAATAAATAAGGCTTTCATGGATGTGACCCTTGTTGCTGCTGTTGATGGCGGGGATAAGATCCCCGCCGTATACCGGCGCTCGACACGGCTACCGACAGCCTCTGCCGACCGGTGCCATGTCGAGCGCCTCGTTACCATATCTTGACTCGCTTGGCCGGGTCCAGATAGAGCTTGTCACCCGGCTGGATGTTGAACGCCTCGTAGAAGGCGGGGATGTTCGGTACCACGCCGTTGACCCGATACTCGGGTGGGGAGTGGGGATCCGAGGAGAGCAGCATCTGCATCAGCTCGGGTCGGTACATGCCCTTCCACACCTGGGCCCAGCCGAGGAAGAAGCGCTGCTCACCGGTGAAGCCGTCAAGCACCGGTGCCTCCTTGCCATCGAGGGACAGCAGGTAGGCCTTGTGGGCGATGGTGAGGCCGCCGAGATCGCCGATGTTCTCCCCCAGGGTGAACTGGCCGTTGACGTACTGGCCCTTGATGGGTTCGAAGCGGTTGTACTGGGCCACCAGCCGGCTGGTACGGGTGCGGAACTCCTTGAGATCCTGCGGTGTCCACCAGTCGCGCATCAGGCCGTCACCGTCCGACTTGGCACCCTGATCATCGAAGCCGTGGCCCATCTCGTGGCCGATCACGCCGCCGATGGCGCCGTAGTTGACCGCATCATCCGCCGTCATGTCGAAGAAGGGCGGCTGCAAGATGGCGGCCGGGAACACGATCTCGTTGTTGCTCGGGTTGTAGTAGGCGTTCACCGTCTGCGGCGACATGTGCCACTCATCCCTGTCCACCGGCTTGCCGAGGCGTGCCAGGTTGTCGGCGTATTCGAAGGCGCGCGCCCGCTGCAGGTTGCCCATCAGATCATCGGCGCGGATCTCGATGGCGCTGTAATCCTTCCACTTGTCCGGGTAGCCGATCTTGGGTCTGAACTTGGCCAGTTTCGCCAGTGCCTGGGCCTTGGTGGCCGGCGACATCCAGTCCAGCTCCTCGATGCTCTGGCCGTAGGCGGTGCGCAGGTTCTCCACCAGCTGCTCCATGCGGGCCTTGGCCTCTGGCGGGAAGTAGCGCTCCACATAGAGCTGGCCGATCGCTTCACCCAGGTTGTTGTCCAGCACGCCGAGGGCGCGCTCCCAAGAGGCGCGCTGCTTGGGGGTACCGCTCAGGGTGGTGCCGTAGAACGCGAAGTTCTGGGCATCGGTCTGGCTGTCGAGATAGGGGGCGTAGTCGGTGATGAGGTGCCACTTGAGGTAAGCCTGCCAGTCCCCGATCGGAGTCTGCCGCATCAGGCCATCCAGGGCCGCCAGATAGCTCGGCTGGCCGATGACCAGACTGCTCTGGTCGGTGAGACCGGCCTGGCTCAGGTAGCTGCTCCAGTCGATGCCGGGGGCGAGGCGCTTGAGCTCGCTCACCGGCCCCTTGTTGTAGTTCTTCTCCCGATCCCGCAGGGCCACGTTGTCCCACTGGATCTGGGCGATCCGGGTCTCGAGGGCCAGGATGCGCTTGGCCTTGGCCTTGGCATCCGCCTCCTCGAAGCGGCTCAGCATGGCGGCGATGTGCTGCTCGTATTTCTGGCGCAGTGCCTCGCTGGCCGCATCTGTCTTGAGGTAATAGTCCCGATCCGGCAGGCCGAGCCCGGATTGGTAGAGGTAGACCGCATAGCTGTCCGGTGCCTTGGCGTCGGCGCCTATCCAGAAACCGAAGGGCGCATCGCCACCGCTGCGGCCGGCCTGGGCAAAGGCCCTGGCCAAGGCACTCTTGTCGCGGATCTGGTCGATCTCGCCGAGCAGGGGCAGCAGCGGAGCCGTGCCTCTGGCATCCCGGGTCCCCTGATCCAGATAGCTTCGGTAGAGATCGTGGATCTGCTGGGCCGGGGAGCCCTGAGCTGCCGACTTGCCGTCCAACCCTTCCACCAGCACGCGCACGTCGGCCAGGGATTTGTCCCGCAACATGTAGAAGGCGCCATCGGCGGGCCTGTCGTCCGGGATCTTGGCGGTGCCGAGCCAGTGGCCGTTCACGTAGCGGAAGAAGTCGTCACCGGGTTTGACCCGGGTATCCATGTTGGCCAGCGCGAGGCCGGAGTGCTTGCTGCCGTTGTCCGGTGCCTGACTGCAACCGATCAGCAGGGCCAGCCCGATGAGGCCAGCCAGTATGCTCTTCTTATTGTTCATTCTGCTTTGTTCCAATTCGGGTTATTCCGTTTCCCTGGCATGCCGGGAGGAGCCTCACTCTAGCAGCCGGCTCGGGGCTTGATAAGCCTGACGGAGCCATCGGCGGCCTGCCCGGGAGCAATCCGGGGATGCAGCGGGATCATATGCTGCTCGGAATCGACGGCCATTGGTATAAAATCCAGTTCCTGTGGGGATCCCAACTTCCGCGATGAACGCACTTGAGCGTCGGCGCGGGTTGCCGGATCGACTCTAGCATGTTGGGGAAGCCAATGATTTCTCGTATGTATTCTCGCTTTTGTCAGACTCTGCCAGCACCGGAAGGTTCCAATGGCATGCTGGTGGCCTTCAGTGGCGGGCTCGACTCCACCGTCTTGCTGGTGCTGGCGGCGCAGTTTGCCCGCGAGCAAGGGCTGGCGCTGCGCGCCCTGCATGTCCACCACGGCCTGAGCCCCCATGCCGATGACTGGGTGCGTCACTGCGAAGAGGTGTGTCAGCAACTGGCGGTGCCGCTCATCGTCGAGCGGGTGCAACTGGTGCGCGGCAATGGCGAGAGCCTGGAGGCCCAGGCGCGCAAGGTGCGCTACCAGCGCCTCGCCGCCCGACTGGGAGAGGGGGAGTGGCTGCTCACCGCCCACCATCAGGACGATCAGCTGGAGACCCTGCTGCTGGCCCTCAAGCGCGGTGCCGGGCTGCGGGGGCTGGCGGGGATAGTGCCGAACCAGCCCTTTGCTGGCGGTCGCCTGCTGCGCCCGCTGCTCGAGGTGAGCCGCGACGAGCTGGCGGAGCTTGCCGCCACGCTGCCCTATGGCTGGGTGGAGGATGAGAGCAATCAGGATCTGGAGTACGACCGCAACTTCCTGCGTCAGCAGTTGATCCCCCGGCTCAAGGCGCGCTGGCCCGCCATGGCCCAGACCGCGGCGCGCAGCATGGCGCTGTGCGCCGAGCAGGAGGCGTTGATCACCGAGCTGGCCGAAGCCGACTGGCAGAGTGCCGGGGAGGGGGAGGCGCTGCACATAGCGCCGCTGCTGGCCCTGTCGCCGATCCGGCGCAACAACCTGCTGCGCCACTGGATCCGTCTGCAGGGGGAGGAGATGCCGTCACGGGAGCAGCTCGGCCTGCTATGGCAGGAGGTGGCGCTGGCCCGGGAGGATGCCAATCCCTGCCTGAGCCTGAAGACGCAAGACTGCCGCCGTTTTCAGGGGCGACTCCATCTGGTGCGGCCTGATCTCGCGCCGCGTCAGGAGGTGCTGCCGATCCGGATCGGTGAAACCATCCCATTGCCGGACGAGCTGGGGTTGGTCAGCCTGCTGTCGCACTCGACCGGGGAAGGGCTGCGGCTGCCGCGCGGGGACGAGCCGCTCACGGTGCGCTTCGGGGTGGCGGCGGGCAGCATGCTCAAGCCGGTGGGGCGTAGTGGCAGCCGGCGGCTGAAGAAGTTGCTGCAAGAATACGGGGTTCCCTCCTGGCAGCGGGGTCGCATCCCCATCCTCTATTACGGCGAGCAGGTGGCGGCGGTGGCGGGGCTCTTCATCTGTGACGGTTTTCTGGCGCCGAAGGGAGGGATCGACTGGCATTGGCAGCGCGCCATCATCCCCGACAATCTGTGAACAACGCCTTCACGACGCCCACCTTCTTGCGGGCGTGAGAAGGGTATCCGCTGTCAGTCGATCAGCCCGGCCTTCTTGCGAGAGTAGAGATGGGCATCCGCCGACTCGTACAGGCTCTGCACATCCAGCCCTGAGTGCCAGCTGGCGGCCCCCAGACTGCAGCCTACCGCGAAGGCACTGAGCTCCTTGTGGCTGTGCAGCACATGTTGCAGCCGTAGCCAGACCGGGCGCCAGGCCTCGGGCTCGGCCGGTTGCAACAGCAGAGCAAACTCGTCGCCCCCGAGGCGAAACGCCTGATCCGTGCTGCGGATGCAGCTCGTGAGCAGCTGGGCGAAGCGGCTGAGCACCAGATCCCCCACCGGATGACCCCAGGTGTCGTTCACCTGCTTGAATCTGTCGAGATCCAGCAACACCAGCACCAAGCCATGAGACTCCCGGCAGTGCTGCTCGACCGCGCGGCCGATGGCCTCGTCGAAATAGGAGCGATTGCCGAGCCCGGTCAGGTGATCGAGCCGTACCTGCTGTTCCAGCCCGTCCAGACGCAGATAGAGTGGCAGCGGCAGACAAAGCACCTGGTGATACTGCTGCAGGATCCGCTGCTGGCTGCAGCTCATGGGTTGCTCCAGCTCGTATTGCAGCTGGCCGAGCCGCAGATCGTGCTGGCCGCGCAGCTCGAAGCTGTAGCTGTGCAGCACCTGCCTGGCCTGGGGAGGATGAGAGATGAGGGCATGGGGCTGGTCGGCGTCAAAATAGAGGGTCTGGATCCGGACAATGCTTGCCGCCCGCTCGGCAAAGATTGCCAGCAGTGCGCCAAGATCCCGTTGTGCCAGCAACTGCTCGAGCAACAGGTTGCGATCCTGGCCGGCCAGCGGCGAGAGCCGCTCCATCTGCTGGACCCACTGCTCTATGCCATGCCCGAAGCCATTCAATGACGATGTGTTTTCCACGTTGCAGCCCTTCGACCTCTCCACTCATTGGCGCTTTGCCTGCAATCCTTGTGCCCAAAATATGCGCGATGAGAAACAAGAGGCTAACTAGGCTTAATGAAATAAAAAGAGAGGAAAAAGGGGCCATGGCGTCCGGTTTTTTCCTCTCGGTGATCCCGCCGGAGGGGGCTAGTGCCTCCATTTCAGCTCGAAGCATTCGGCTTGAGAAGAAAGAGGTGGAGAGGTATCGAGCGCTTGATAGGGGGACATGGTGCCAGGTGACGGTGGGTGGCAGCGTGTTATGTCGCTGGGTGTTGCATCGGTAGAGAGAAGGGAGGGAAAAGTGTATGCAGATGTGTTGATCCTGCTGCTTGCCGCCGTCCTGTTGGTGGCGATCTTCCGGCGTCTCGGTCAGCCGGTGATCCTCGCCTACCTGTTTACCGGCATGCTGCTCGGCCCCCACGGGGTGGCCATCGTCACCGGCCAGGCCATGATGCAGACCATAGGGGAGCTGGGCATCGTTTTCCTGATGTTCTCCCTCGGCCTCGAGTTTTCGCTGCCACGGCTACTCTCCATGCGCAAGCTGGTGCTGGGGGTCGGCGGCCTGCAGGTGTTGCTCACCACCTCGTTGTTTTTCGGGCTCGCCTGGTGGTGGGGGCTGAGTTTGCCCCAGGCGCTGGTGGTGGCGGGCACCCTGGCACTCTCCTCCACCGCCGTGGTGATCAAGCAGCTTGGCGAACTGAAGCAGATGCACACCCGGCGTGCCCAGCTCGGGGTGAGCATCTTGCTGTTCCAGGATCTGGCGGTGGTGCCGCTGCTGGTGATGATCCCCATCCTGGCCCGGCCCGAGGTGCAGGGCAGCGCCCTGCTGGCGGAGATCGCCTGGGCCTCCCTCAAGGGGCTGATCGCCCTGTCCGCCTTGCTCGCCGTGGGAAAATGGCTGCTACCCATGGTGTTTCACGAGGTGGCGCGGGCACGCTCCGACGAGCTGTTCGTGCTCAGCGCCCTGCTGGTGGCCCTGCTCGCCGCGTCTCTCACTCAATGGATGGGGCTCTCCATGGCGCTCGGGGCCTTCCTGGCCGGCATGATGCTGGGGGAGTCCCACTATCGCCATCAGCTGGAGGTGGACATCAAGCCGTTTCGGGATGTGCTGATGGGGCTCTTCTTCATCACCATCGGGATGACCATGGACTGGCAGTTGGTGGCGCGCTTCTGGTGGCAGGTCATCGCCTGCGTGCTCGGGCTCATCCTGTTCAAGTCCTTGCTGGTGTTGCTGGCGGGTCGGCTGATGGGGGAGCGCAAGCGCGATGCCATGGCGGCCGGCATCATGCTGAGCCAGGTCGGCGAGTTCGGCTTCGTGCTGCTGGCGCTGGCGAGTCACCACGGCCTGCTCAGCCAGCAGCAGGTCTCCTTGCTCATCGGTATCGGGGTCACCTCCATCGCCCTGACCCCCTGGCTGGTGCAGCAGGCGCAGTGGCTCGCCCATTCCCTCACCGACACGGCGCTGCTCTCTCGCTCCGAAGTCGCCCAGTCGGGCCTGAGCAAGCATCAGCATGTCATCATCGCCGGCTTCGGGCGCACCGGGCAGACCTGTGCCCGCTTCCTCAAACTCGAGGAGCTGCCCTTCCTCGCGCTGGATCTGGATCCCGAGCGGGTGAGCGAGGCCAAGCTGGCGGGGGAGCAGGTGGCGTTCGGCGACGCCAGCCGGCGCGACATCCTGCTGGCGGCCGGCCTGATGCGGGCACGGCTGGTGATCATCACCTTCGACGATCCCAAGCGGGTCGATGCCATGCTGATGCTGGTCCGGGAGTTGGCGAGCGGGGTCAAGGTGTTGGTGCGCACCCGGGATGACAGCTTCCTCGAGCGCTACAAGCAGGCCGGGGCTTTCGAGGTGATCCCGGAATCCCAGGAGGGGGCCCTGATGCTGGTGTCCCACCTGCTGCTCAACTGCGACATTCCCATCGGCCGGGTGATCCGGCGCATGGAGCACGAGCGCAGCAGTCAATACCGCTTCCTGCACGGTTTCTACTGGGGGGATCAGAGCGCCAGCAATCTGGAGACGGATCAACAGCTCGAGCGCCTGCACCCCGTGCTGTTGCACGATCAGGCCTGGGCGGTGGGGCGTCCGGTGCGGGAGCTGGCCCTGCCCCTCGGCGGGGTGCGGATCAAGGCGATACAGCGTGGGGACAAGAGTCTGGAGCCCAGACCCGAACTGAGGCTGGTCGCAGGCGACAGGCTGGTGCTGTTTGGCAATGCGGTGGCGATGGAGCAGGCCGAGCAGCGGCTGCTGGAGGGGCACTAGGCGCCCCCCGCCTTCAAGCCTCCTCGCGCACCCGCTCGGCGATGTCCAGAAAGTTCTCAATGCGCTGACGCTCGTTCAGCGCATCCTGATAACCCAGTTTGATCAACTGCTGGCAGTAACCCGGATGAAACATCAGGAAGCTCGCCAGGCTGCTGCTCTCGCGGCCGTTCACTCCCAGCACCCGCAGCAGTCGGCGCAGCTGGGTCGGCAACTTGTGCAGGTAGTCGAGGGCGATGAGATCCAGATCCTGGCTGGGCCTTATCACGCAGGTCTCCACCTGGCGCAGCTTCAAGCGATTGCGCTCCCGCTCGGGGATGAGCGACAGGGTCTGGTTGATGCGACCTAGCCGTTCCAGATCCGAGTTGAGGGTGTCGGAGAAGACGGTGTTGAGCAGGTGGCCGGCGATGTTGGAGCTGGTCAGGTGCCCCTGACGGGGAGGCAGGCCTCCCTGGGGGGGCGAGTCCAGAGTTACCAGCAGGATCCGCTCCGCCCCCAGGTGAATGGCGGGGCTCAGGGGGCTCAGCTGGTGGATGGACCCATCCCCGTAGAAGCGCTCGCCGATGCGGGTGGCCGGGAAGACGAAGGGCAGCGCCGCGGAGGCCAGCAGGTGATCCGAGGTGAGCAGGGTGCGCAGGCCGCGCCGCCGCGCCCGCTCCCAGGGCTGGTGCTCGGCCCGGCCCTGGAAGAAGGTGGTGGAGAGACCGTCGTCATAGTCGGAGGCGGTGATGGCGATGGCCTCCAGGCTGCCGTAGAGGATGTTGTCATCGATGCGGTGATAGTCGATGAGCTGATCCAGCAGGCGGCGCAATGGGGCGTTGTCGAACAGGTGGAAGGCGCGGTTGCTGTCCGGGCTGATGAGGCCGGCCGAGCCCTGATAGAGGGTGCGCCACAGCAACTGGCAGGGGTGGAAGTCGAAGATGTGGTGGGTCTCGAAGCGGCGCCAGACCCACTCCAGTTTGCGTACCCCCAGATGAAAGCAGGAGGCGTAGCAGGCCAGCGCTGTGATGTTGAGCGCCCCAGCCGAGGTACCGCACAGTATGGGGAAGGGGATGCCGAGATTGCGGGGATAGAGCTCGGCCACTGCCTTGAGGACACCGACCTGATAGGCGGCGCGAGCACCACCACCGGTCAACAGGAGAGCTGTACTGGGTCTGGCCATGATGCTGTCCTTATTGTGATAGCGCCACGGCTGATCAAAGGAGGTCGGCCATGATGAAGCGCCTTATTGTGATTGCAAGGGCGGGTTGCCACCGCGCAATTTAACTATAAGGCGCTGTATCAAATATAAAAATGGGTCGACACATCATTTTTTATGGCGGCCGCGGGGCGTGATCAGGCCGGCTGGATCAACTGATCGAAGGCGGCGAACACCGGCGGGCTGGCGAGGATGCGACCGTGGCCGAGGCCACGGGTGCTCACCAGCCGGGTGCGGCCATCCTGGGCCGCGCGCAGGGAGTCCTGATGGGGGGCGAATCTGTCTTCCTCGTCGTGGACGATGAGCGCCAGCCCTGCGCGATCCGCGAGTCGACCGAGGGGATCCACCGTGCTGAGAGGATGCTGGTATTCGTGCTCGATCTCTTTGACCACCGCATCGAACAGCCGGATGGAATAGCCGGAGCGCGCCACCATGCCGTAGAGCTGGGGCACGTAGTCGAGCACCGGCGAGATGAGCAGCAGCGGCAGCTTGTCGAGGGCGGGATGATGGCTGGCGAGGGTGACGGCGCCCCCCATGCTGTGGGTGATGACGCCCTCGATGGGGCCGAAGCGCTCGAGCAGCTCATCGAAGGCGCGCACGAAACGGGGCAGGTGCCCGGTGTGGCCCTCGCTCTGGCCGTGGGCGGGATGATCGTAGGCCAGCGCCGTGAAGCCCTGGGCGGCGATATGCGCCATCAGCGGGTAGAACTGGCTGGCGCTGCCGGACCAGCCGTGCATCAGCAGCCAGACCGGCCCCTGACCGAGCCGGTAGCTCATCAGGTTCCCTTCGCTGGTGTGCACCGCTTGCTGTACCACCCCCGCAGGGGCGGCGGCATCGCGGCCGGGCCGCTGCGGGGTCAGTAGCAACTTGCTGGCGGTGCGCCTGGCGTGGGCGGGGGCCAGCGCGTGGTGCAAACGGGTGCCAAGCCCCAGCAACAATTTGCTCGGGCTGAAGCGGCGGGTGTTGAAGTAGATCTTGCTGCTCATGGTCATCCTGTCGTTTTTATGTGCGAACGGTCGTGCTTTTTATCGCGTTTTTAAAAGCTAGTGCCAGCTCATCAGCAGATTTTCCACCTCGGGCCAGAAGTGGCGGGCCGGATCCTGACACAAGTCCAGCGCGTTGAACACCTGATCTCCCAGATAGAGGCCATAGAGCCGGTAGACGGCGCGCCAGGGATCGAGATCGCTGCGCCACTCACCCCGGGCCTGGCCCTGCACCACCTGACGGGCCAGGTAGTCGAGCCAGAAGCGCACCAGCCGGCGGGCTGCCTGCTGCACTTCCCCCTCCTGGGCCGAGGTCCAGGCGTCGAGGAACATGCAACGGCCGGCGAAACTCTGGTTCCAGGCCAGCCAGGCCTGGAGCAGGGCGAGCAGCTTCCCTTGCTGGCTCTGGTGCTGCTGCTGGCGCACCGGCTGGATCACCCGCTCACGAAACACCTCGGCGGAGTAGGTCAGCACGGCTATCTGCAAGTTGTCGCGGGACTGGAAGTGAGCAAACAGGCCGCTCTTGGACATCTCGCAGGCGCTGGCCAGCGACCCTATGGTCAGGCTCTCCAGCCCCTGCTGGCTGGCCTGCTCGAATGCCGTCTGCAAAATACTCTCGCGGGTCAACCGGCCCTTGCTCATCACGCGCTCCTCGATGTTGTCAGCAGCATAAAGTACGACCGTACTATTTGTCGAGCAACAAACAGCCCGAGAGACTGCTTATCAAGCTCGGCTGCCCATCTGCTGCAGCGCGATCACGGCCTGGGTGCGATTTTTGACGCCGAGTGTGCGGAAGGTCGTGGTGATGTGGATGTTGATGGTCGTAATGACTCAATCGTCTTTGATACCCATCTGCTGCAGTGCGATCACGGCCTGGGTGCGATTTTTGACGCCGAGTGTGCGGAAGGTCGTGGTGATGTGGATGTTGATGGTCGTAATGACTCAATCGTCTTTGATACCCATCTGCTGCAGTGCGATCACGGCCTGGGTGCGATTTTTGACCCCGAGTGTGCGGAAGGTCGTGGTGATGTGGATGTTGATGGTCGTAATGACTCAATCGTCTTTGATACCCATCTGCTGCAGTGCGATCACGGCCTGGGTGCGGTTCTTGACCCCGAGTTTGCGGAAGATGGCGGTGATGTGGGCCTTGATGGTGGCCTCGGAGACGTTGAGCTCCCAGGCGATCTGCTTGTTGAGGCTGCCGTCCCGCAGCATGATCAGCACCTTGTACTGCTGGGGGGTGAGGCTGGCCAGCTTGCTCGCAAAGTCGGGGCCATCCTCGGACTCGGGATGCAGGGAGATCCCCTCCGGTATCCAGTTATCCCCGCCGATCACCGTATTGAGGGCGCTGACCAGCTCCTTCATGGGCACGGACTTGGGGATGAAGCCGAGCGCACCGAGCCGCAGCACCTGCTGAATGATGGCGGGATCTTCCGAGGCGGAGACCACGACGATCGGCAAGTCCGGGTATTGACCGCGCAGATAGGCGAGCCCTTCGAAGCCATTGGCCCCCGGCATCTTGAGATCGAGCAGCAGCAGATCCACCTCGGGATGCTCTCCCAGCAGGCGGGTCAGGCTGTCGATGGAGTCGGCTTCCAGCAGATGGGCCTCGTCGATGGCCATGTGCACCGCTTGATAGAGGGCGCCCCGAAACAGGGGGTGGTCATCTGCGATGACGATGGTAAATTGGCTATCCATTGCTCACATTATTGCTAACTGATTGTTTTGAAAAATCAAACTAGCACCGCGCCCCTGAGGGGTCAAACCCGCAGGTGTGCAAATGTGAGGCGACCATGAGATGTCGTGCCAACAGGGCCGATACGGGGTCATCAACAACCCAAGCAGGAGGCATAAAAATGGGATCCTTGGTATTGACGGTGGGCACCGGCTCCACCTGGGCGATGCGGGCGGCGCTGGTGCTCGGCCTGAGCGGGCTGATGTGGCAGGAGCAGGTGTTCGATCTGGAAGACGCCAAGGCGCTGGCACGGCTGAAACGGGTCTCGCCGACCGGGCTGGTGCCCTGGCTGGATCATGGGGATCTGCGCATTCACGACTCCCTGGCCATCGCCGAATACCTGCATGAGCTGTGCCCGACGCGGCGACTGTATCCCGCCGATCAGGCAGAGCGGGCGTTGGCCCGCAGCCTGTGCGCCGAGCTGCATTCGGGCTATGGCCAGATCCGCAGCCGCCTGCCGTTCTTCCTGGGGGCACCGACCCAGAATGAGCCGCCGGTAGAGACTATCACCGAGCTGGCTCGCCTGCAGACGCTCTGGGCCCAGGCGAAGGGATCCTTCTATTTCGAGGAGGCGGGGATCATCGACGCCTTCTACGCGGTGATGGCCTACCGGTTGGCGAGTTACGGCATTCAGCTGCCCGGTCAGGCCGGGGCTTATCAGCAGGCCCTGCTGGCCTGGCCCCTGTGGCAGGAAACTCTGGTCAAGGCGCGGCTGCAGTGGCCGGAACAGGCCCGCCAGCCAGCCTGAGGTGCGAAATATGAAGGGGAGCCGATGGCTCCCCTTTTTGTCTTCTTGTCAGGCTCGTTGCCGGGTCACTTCTGCCGCCCGGCGAAGACCACCACCACCTTGTCGGCCCCCTTCTCGCGCACGAAGCTGTAAGGGGCATCCGAGAGCTTCTGGTGGCTGCCCGCCGCCACCGCCGGGTGGGCCGCCCTGAACTGGCCGAGGCGCTGCCAGTGTTTGACCAGCTCGGCCTTGTCACCGCTCGCCAGCTCCTGCCAGTTCATGTCGCTGCGCACGCTTTGATCGAACACGCCCCCATCCTTGGCCAGGCCGCGACCGGACTCGTCACCGTAGTAGAGCTGGATGCCGCCCGGCAGCAGCATGAAGCTGTTCGCCACCCTGCGTTGCAGCGGCACATCCTGATAGTCGCCGAAGAACAGCTTGGTGTCGTGGG
Organism: Aeromonas sp. TECH754; assembly: GCF_056279295.1. NCBI lineage: Bacteria > Pseudomonadati > Pseudomonadota > Gammaproteobacteria > Aeromonadales > Aeromonadaceae > Aeromonas > Aeromonas sp. TECH754. The sequence goes on from NZ_JBWBRA010000001.1 coordinate 330,549, forward strand.
AGCTGATGTAGCTCAGCACGTTGAACTCGGGATCCTGGTTGATGCGGCTGGCGTAGCTGGCATAGGTCGGCTCGGCACCGGCCATGCACTGGGCCTGGGGCAGGGCGAACTCACGCTGATAGTCGAAGTTGATCAGCGAGTCGAAGCCGTTTTGATACCAGAAATCCTTGGCGACCCCGTGATCCCAGACCTCGCCCACCATGTAGAACGGCAGCGCATCCAGGGCCTTGGCCGGGTTGGCGGTCTTCCACTCCTTGAGTGCAGCGGTGCCTTCCTGCTTGAGTTTGGCCCAGACCGCTGGCTCCAGGTGCTTGACGGTATCGGCCCGGAAGCCATCGATGCCAAAGCGTCGCACCCAGTCGGTGTGCCAGGCGATGAGGTAGTCGCTCACGCTGGCATTGGGCAGCGGCTTGGCCCGGGTATCGCCCTTGTGGGCGAGCAGGGGGGGCAAGCCTACCGGCTTGCCGGACTCAGTCAGGAAGTCCGGCAGCCCGGCCACCGAGCCGGTCACGTCGTCGGTGCCGGGTTGCGGATAGCCGGGCAGCCCGGCCCGTACCCAGTCAGGGCCCCACCACTTGTTCCAGTTCGAGGACTGGTAGTCGATGAACTGGTTGTAACCATGCCAGTTGAGGCCACCGCTCGGGCGCCAATCGTTCCAGCGGCTCGGTAATTTACCCGTGTTCCGGGCCAGATCTTCCAGCCCCAGATCCTGCAAGTCGGCCAGGGTGGCGTAACCGGCGTGATTCATTACCACGTCGAGTATGATGCGCATGCCGCGTTTGTGGGCCTCGTCCACCAGCGTCTTGAGACTCTCCTCGTCGCCGTAGTTGGGGTCAATCTTGGTGAAGTCCAGCGCCCAGTAGCCGTGGTAGGCGTAGAAGGGGAAGTTGCCCTGCCCACCGCCGCCGATGAAGCCGTGCACCTGCTCCACCATGGGGGTGATCCAGATGGCATTCATGCCGAGAGACTTGATGTAGTCGAGCTTCTCGGTCAAGCCCTTGAAGTCGCCGCCGTGCCAGGTGGCGACCTCGTCCTGACCATCCTTCTGGCGGCCGAAGCTGTGATCGTTGGTGGGATCGCCGTTGTGGAAGCGGTCGGTCAAGAGGAAATAGACGCTGGCCTGATCCCAGCTGAAGGGCTCGGGCTGGGGCGCCGCTACGGGCTCGAGCAGCAGCAGGCCGCCACTCTCTTTCGATGGGGTCAGCGTCAGCTTGCCCTCCTTGACCACAGCCTCCTGTTTTGAGTAGGCATCCCGCAGTTTTGTGCCATCCGGCCAGACCCCTTTGAGCGAAACGGTGACCGGGCCGCCATCCCAGGCGATGCAGGGCTCCTCGGGGGGCTGGCGTTTGAACTCGCTCTTCTTGGTCGCCCGCAAGACCTTGAGGCTGGGGGTATCCGGGTTGAAGGTGAACTCATAGTCCCCCGCCAGCATCACTCTCAGGGTGAAGCTCTGATCCTTGGCGCACTTGTCCATGGGCTGGGCCGTGCCGAACGGCAACGGCTTGGCCTCGCTCGGGCCGAAGCTGGTGCCGCAGCTGTTGGCGGCGTCGCCGATGCGGATCTGGTGGCTGCCCTTGTCAAGCTTGTGGGTCAGGCTGACGGTGCCCTTGTCCAGCACCAATGCCTCTGCCACCGGCTTGCCATCCACGTAGAGGTGCACCGTCGGTGCGGCCAGGGCCTGGCCGGCAAACAGTGGCGAGGCAAGCAGGGCGAGCCACAGGGGTGAGCGGCGGCGATCGAGGCGAACAGAGGGGCGCATAAGCCATTCCTTGAGCAGAGGGTGAGCAATCCGGGTTCCGTTAAGGCACTCATTCTAGGGGGCATGGCGAGGGGAGATGGATCGGCAAAATCCCGATTTGTGAGGTCAGTTCAAATGGTTACGTTTTCAAGGGAGGCAAAGTGTGATGCCTGCCGTACTGGTCTCTGGACGAGCCCATAAAAAATGCCGGTCGATTGACCGGCATTGTTAGCTGAGGGGTTCGTCAGACGGTAAAGAACTTGAAGTTGACGAAGGCCACCGCGATGAAGGAGGCAACCATGCCGCTGACACACAAGATGGCCGGGCGGATGGCAGGCCAGCGATGGGCCAGCAGGACGATGGCCAGGAGGGTCGGGTAGAGGCCGAACATGTAGCGCGGCATTGCATTGAGCCCCGTCATCAGCGGTATGGTGGTGCAGATGAACATCAGGGTCGCCTCGGCCCAGCGCTTCTGGCTGAACAGATAGCCGTTCAGACACCAGCCGAAGATCACCATGATGGAGAGGTAGGCTTTGCGTCCGCCGAGCTCGAAACCGCTCAGCCACCAGTCGAGCGGGCTGTCCATGTAGCGGCCCCAGGCGACCTGGATGTGCTTGAAGGCGAGGGCATCTCCGGTCAGGTGGTAGAGATAGACCATGTAGGCGAACAGGCCGAACGGGATGACCCAGAGGGTGAACACCACCTTGAAGGCCCGCTCGGTGAAGCGGAAGAACTCGCGCCAGCCATAGGCCTGCAATGCCAGGATCAGCACCGGGAACACCATCATCACCCCCAGGTTGCGAGTACCCGAGATGAAGACGCCGAACAGGGCCACCATCAACCACTGTTCCCGATAGGCGAACAGGAACATGCCCAGCATCAGCGCCATGAACATGGGCTCGGTGTAGCCGGACACGAAGTAGGCGGAGAAGGGGGAGAAGGCCAGCAACCAGACCCCGAAGCGGGCGCTGTCATCCCCCAGCTTGAGCTGGCGCAGCACCAGCAGCATCAGCGGCAGGCTGAGGAAGAAGGCGATGTTGGCCACCAGCATCAGGCCGATCAGGCTCTCGATGTTGAGCAGGCTGGAGAGTGCCCCCGAGATCATCGGGTAGAGCGGCATAAAGGCCCAGTTTGCCGCGTTGCCCTTGCTGAGCCAGCGCGGATAGAGGTCATAGCCGTTCTCGATGATGCGCTGGAACCAGACGCAGTCGAACTGGCAGTAAGCCTGCAGGGGGCCTATGTCGGTGGTGCCGTAGAGCTGGACGCCAAAGTAGCCCATGCCGTAGAGGGCGGCCCGGCTCAGCACGAAGGCGGCGATGATCATCAGCCAGTCGCGACCGCTGATCCGTAAAGAAGGACGATAGGGACCCGCGGTGGCGGGAGTCGGCATAGTCATGTCATTCATCAGGCAAATACCCAGACGCGAGAGAGGATATAGGTGAGCACGGTCACCGTCAGGGTGGCGATCACCACGGGCAGCAAGCCGGAAAGGCCCGCAAACAGCAGGCCGCTCAACAGCAGGTTACGCACCGCCAGCGAGAAGAGCGCCACCAGCAGGAACTTGCCGGCCGCTCCCTGCTTCTGGAAGGTGATGTAACGATGACCAAAGAAGGAGAACCAGAACGCCACCGCGAAGGCCAGGGTGGTGACCAGGTGTTCCGAGATGGTGGGCCAATTGCGAAACAGCGCGAACGAGGTGCCAAGGTCGACGAGGGTCGCTCCCCCGCCGACGAAACCGAAGCGAACCAGACGCCAGAATTCCTCACGGGAGATCATTGAGGCGTCGGCTCCTGCTTGTCGGCTTCTTGTGCCTTGTCTGCCGCCGGTTGGGCATATTGGCCATAGACCCCTTCGATGAGGTAGACCGGGCGTTGCTTCACCTCGACGAACATGCGGCCTATGTATTCGCCGATGATGCCAAGAGAGAGCAGCTGGATGCCGCCGAGGAACAGCATCACCGACATCAGCGAGGCGTAACCGGGCACGTCGATGCCGAAGAACACCACCTGGGTGATGATCTTGAGGATATAGAGGAAGGCGATGAGGGAGACGCCGACCCCTACGTAGCTCCACACCCGCAGCGGCCAGCTGGAGAAGCTGAGCAGACCGTCGAGGGCGAAGTTCCACAGTTTCCAGTAGTTGAACTTGGTCTCACCGGCATGACGGGCGGGACGCTCGTAGGGTACGCCGACGGCGCGGAAGCCCGCCCAGGCGAACAGGCCTTTCATGAAGCGGTTGCGTTCCGGCAACTGCTTGATCGCCTCGACCACCTTGCGGTCGATCAGACGGAAGTCACCGGCGTTCTCCGGCAGCTTGGTGCTGGTGGAGAGCGCGTTGAAGAAGCGATAGAAGCCACCGGCGGTCAGGCGTTTCATCGGGGTGTCGGCACTGCGATCGACCCGGATGCCGTAGACGGTGTCGTAGTCACCGGTCTGCCACAGCTTGACGAATTCCAGGATGAGGGCGGGGGGATCTTGCAGATCCACGTCCATCGGCACTATGGCATCGCCCTTGGCGTGATGCAGGCCGGCGGTCATGGCCGCCTCCTTGCCGAAGTTGCGGGCGAGGTTGACCAGGGTGACACGGGGATCGCGGGCGATGGCCTGCTCGACCACTTCGCGGGTGCGGTCGCGACTGCCGTCGTTGACGAACACGATTTCAAGCTGGTCTTTGAGCGGGGCCAGTTCGTCATCTATCGCGCTGATGAAGGCGTCAATGCTCTCTTCCTCGTTATAAACGGGCACGACCAGAGAGAGTCGAAAATCGGCACGGGACATGGGAACTTCCTTATTAAAGAATGATTTGATAAACCAGATTCTTAGTTTTTAGCTTCACTGGGCGACGGTCAGGCGCACCGACTGGACGTTGAGCGGCGTCGGAGCGGACAGGGCCAGGAAATTGGGGCGCTTGGGATCGGCAGTCAGGGACTCGCCCGGCAGGTTGAGACGGATCTCGTTGATGCCCGCCTTGGCCAGCTTGACCGTGGTGGTGAAGTCATGACCCAGGGCCACCTTGAGCAGGGTACCCGCCTGTGGACTGCTGATCCTGGCCTGGATGGTGAGCTGCTCCGGTTGGGCCTGCTGCTTGGGCAGCACGAAATAGAGGCCACCCTGGCCGCTGAGTTCGGTACCTTCGGCGCTCGGCTTCTTGGCCCAGCCTTCGCTGGAGAGGAAGCGGCTCGGTTTGGTCAGGTTGAGTTCGTTGCCCGGCTGGTAGGTCATGCTGGAGTTGTGCTCCCAGAAGCGGGTCTTGCCTTCCAGGTAATAGAGCTTGTAAGCCAGGCTCACGTTGGGGTGAGCGGCCAGATAGAGGGTGTAAAGATAAAAACCGCTCAGTGCCAGGATGGCAGCCAGAAAACCAAACTTTTTGTAGGTCATATTACTCACTCGACGCCTGACGGATGGGTAGGCAGATTTCGCGCATATGCTAATCCAATTGCAAAAAAAGCATAGTAGATCACAAAAATATATTTGCTCAGATATTAACCCCAATACCCCTGCTCACCAAATGCCTTTGGCATCTGTGGATCTTCGGCTGGTGAGCACAATATGCGGGGTCTGACGCCGACCACGGCCCTTCGTGAGGTCCCGATCCTATCAGGCAAATGACTGATATTGCACATTGCTGTGGCAGGATCTGTCGTCATTTGCTCTTGGTTGCCGATAAAATGGTGCGTCCCGTCGTCAGACGATACGGGATCTCGACGGTCTCCCCGTTCTCGCACTCCCGGCAAGGGGGGCGAGCAGGCGCCTATCTGGCACCGTTGCGCGCCCGCATGCTAGCAAACTCAACGCCATTCACGCATCATGGGTTTCTGACCGTTGCGCCTGACAGGCCGAAGTGAACCGATTTGAGGTAAGCATGGGTAAGAAGTATTGGTTGGCATTGGCGAATCTTATCTGGCTGGGTTGCTGGCCCGCAGGCATGGCGCATGCCAGCGCAGAACAGATAGTGATGGCCAGTCCCAGCGTCCAGCACGACTGGTATCAGAACAGCTCCGCGGAGCTGGCGCGCCACGAGCTGGAGAGCCAGTTGCAGGAGGCGGTGCTGGCCCAGTTGCACCCGGATTTCTACCGGCTCTGGCAACAGTTGCAGAAGACCCCCGCCGAGCGGCGCGGTGCGCTCTACGATGAAGCCTTTGGCAAGCTGGCCCGTTTTCAGCAAGCCTGGCGTGCCATGGATCTGGTCGCCCGTGAGCAGATGCAGACTCTCAAGCTGGATTTGACCAAGCCTCTGGTCCATGAGCCGGTGGGCGACAACCTGTTGGATCAGGTCAAGCAGCTCAGGCCCCAGGTCGCCGAGTACGAAGCCGTGCGCGAGGAAGTGCGCAAATTGCTGGCCATGCCCATGGCCAAGCACTGGCCCAATCTGGACATACCCACCCTGCGCTCCGGCGAGAGCTCGGCCGAGCTCGGCCAGATCCGCGCCATCCTCAATGCGTTGGGGGACGGTGCCACGGGCGGTGATGAGGAGGTCATCTATGACGCGGACACCGAAGCGGCCATCAAGCAGTTCCAGCGCCGCCACGGCCTGACCGCCGATGGCATCATTGGCCGTCAGACCCGCTCCTGGCTCAACACCGGACCGCAAGTGCGCGCCAGCCTGCTGCTGCGCAACCTGTGGCGCCGGGATCTGGTGGATCACCTGGCCGGTCGCTATGTGCTGGTCAATATCCCGGATTACCGCCTGAGCGTGGTGGAGTCCGGCAACGAGGTCTTCACCAGCCGGGTCATCGTTGGCAAAGAGCAGCGGGCCACCCCGATCCTCGCCAGCGAGATCCGCTCCATCGTGCTCAATCCGGCCTGGCACGTGCCGCGCTCCATTCTGAGCAAGGACATTCTGCCTAAGCTGGGGCGGGATCCGGCTTACCTCGATCGGGAGCAGTTCGAGGTGATCGATGGGGAGGGCAATCCGGTGCAGTTCAGTGAAGATGGCTGGCATCAGGCGCTGGCCTCGGGCTTCCCCTATCGGCTGCGGCAAAAGCCCGGCGATCACAATGCGCTGGGTCGCTACAAGTTTTATCTGCCTAACAACGATGCCATCTACCTGCACTCGACGCCGCGCAAGGCGCTGTTCGAGCAGGGGGCGCGGGCCTTCAGTTCCGGCTGTATTCGGGTCGAACATGCAGACGATCTGGCCGAGCTGTTGCTGGCGGACTCCCGCTACCAGCCGGACAAGGTCGCCAACATCCTGAAGGAGAGCCAGACCAAGTGGCTGCCGTTGACCAGCCCGATCCCGGTGTTCACCGTCTACTGGAGCAGCTGGATCGACGAGGAGGGGCGCCAGCAACTGCGCAATGACATCTATGGTTTCGATCGGGTTAGCTTCCAGAGCCGCTTGTTGTGATCCTCGCCACAGAGTGAAAAGCCCGGCTCATGCCGGGCTTTTCTATGGGCGTTTGCGGTTTGACAGGGCTTTTATCGACAGGTAGTTTCAGACGTCTGTATCAAATTTACTCATCAGTTTTACTTAACTATGCGATGGACGGACAGATGCTTGAACAAGAGATAAGCCGACGCCGTCTGCTACTGGGAGCCGGTTGCCTGATGGGCGCCAGCCTGTTGTCGTTCCCGGCCATGGCGAGCCGCAGTACCTCGGGGCGTGAACTCAGCTTCTTCAACCTCAATACCGGCGAGCGGGTGCAGGCCAGCTACTGGGAGAATGGGCGTTACCTGAGCGACGGTCTGGCCGAGCTCAACCATATCTTCCGCGACTACCGTCGCAACGAGGTGTTCAACATCGACAAGAAGCTGTTCGATCAGCTGTTTCTGTTGCAACACAAGCTGGGCCGCCAGGGCGAGATCCAGCTTATCTCAGGTTATCGTTCTCCCCAGACGAACAACCAGAAGCGTCGCAAGAGCCGGGGCGTCGCCAAGCACAGCTATCACACCCTGGGGCAGGCGGTGGACGTGCGCATCCCCGGCGTACAGCTGGCACATTTGCGCAAGGCGGCCCTGAACCTCAAGGTCGGCGGGGTGGGTTACTATCCGTCGGATAACTTCGTGCACCTCGATACCGGCCCGGTTCGTAGCTGGTAGTCCCTGGTGTTGTCTGACCCAAGGGATAGTGTCACAGACTCTGATGAAGGCCCCGTTCGTAGCTGGTTGGCACTGGCAATGAACGGGTGCCAGCTGCTAGGCTCTGGTCTCTAGCCAGAGGAGAAGCAGATGAAGCAGATTCTGATCGGGGGCTTGATCGCCCTGCTACTGACCGGTTGCAGCAAGTTGAACCGGGAGAACTACGACAAGCTGAAGATGGGCATGAGCTACGCCGAGGCGAGCACCGTCCTTGGCAAGGCGGAGCGCTGCGACGATGCGCTCGGTACCACCAGCTGCATCTGGGGCGGTGAGGGCAAGAACATCCAGGTCCGTTTCATCGCCGACAAGGCCACCTTCTTCAGCTCGGAAGGGATCAACTGAGCCAGTTTTTCATTGTGACCCCCAACAAAAAAGCGCCTGAAGGCGCTTTTTTGTTGGTCGTGATCCATTCAGAATCGCCAGAAATTGGCGCGCTCAGTGAGTGGCGTACTGGTAGTTGAAGGTGGGTAATCCCCACTTGAAGCGCACCGCCAGCAACCGCAACACGAAGCCGATGCCGATCGCACCGAAGGCGGCCCAGTCATTGGGCAGGCCCTGATCCAGTGCGAAACAGTACAGGGCCGCCGTCACCAGCGACACCGCGGCATAGAGCTCGCGGCGAAACACCAGCGGAATACGCTGGCACAACAAGTCGCGCAATACTCCGCCAAAGACCCCCGTCACCACCGCCATGATGCAGGCGATGCCGGCCCCGTGGCCCATCTCCAGCGCCCGGGCCGCACCGAAGATGGAAAACACCACCAGCCCCAGCGCATCGAGCGCCATGAACAGCTTGCCGAGATAGCGCATCAGCGGCGCCGAGATGACGCCCACCATGGCGGCGCCGGCCACCAGCAGCACGTATTCGGGGTGCTCTACCCAGAGCAGGGGGTAGTGCCCCAGCAGCACATCCCGGATGGTGCCGCCACCTATGGCGGTCGCCGAGGCGATGATCACCACGCCAAACAGATCCATCCGTCGCCGACCCGCCGCCAGCGCGCCAGTCATCCCTTCGGCCACCAGGCCGAGCAAGAAGAGTGCATGTAACATGAGATATCCCAGGGTGCGAGAAAGGCCCGCATCCTAACAAGCCTGTGCTGGCTGGACAAGCTATCTCATATTGGCATTAGATTAAGTAATGAAAATGGGGCTTTCGCCCCCGTTTTTGGTTATCTCAAAGCCGGCCTAGCGGCGCAGCTGTTCGGCTCGGTATTGATCCACCCACATGGCGGTGGCGCCACAGATGGCGACCGGCATCACGAACAGGTTCACCACCGGAATGGCGGAGAAGAGGGTGACCAGGGCACCGAAGCTCAGGCACTTGCCACGGCGCTGCTTGAGGGCGTCGCGCATGGTGATGAAGTCGATCTTGTGGTTGTCGAACGGGTAATCCACATACTGGATCGCCATCATCCAGGCGCTGAACAGGAACCAGAGCACGGGGGCGAGCGTCTGGCCCACCACCGGGATGAGGAACAGGATCAGGCAGCCGATGGCCTTGGGCAGGTAGTACTTCAGCTTGGTCCACTCACGGCCGAAGGTGCGCGGCACGTCCTTGACCACGTCCAGCATGCCGGTGTCGCTCATGGTTTCGCCGGTGAGGACCTGCTCCACCTTCTCTGCCAGCAGACCGTTGAAGGGGGCCGCGATCCAGTTCGTCACCGAGCTGAAGATGAAGGAGAACACCACCAGTATGGTGACCAGGGCGATGGGCCACAGCAGGTAGTCGAGCCAGCTGAGCCAGGACGGGATCTGCTGGTGCAGCCAGGCGAACAGGCCGTCCAGTTGCAGCAAGAGCGCGTAGAAGGCGCCGGCAAACAGCACGACGTTGACCAGCAGGGGGATCAGCACGAAGGTGCGGATGCCGGGTTGACGGATGAGCGTGAAGCCGCGCAGGAAGTAATCTGCGCCGCTGACTGAATCTTTGGCAATGTGGGGGGATTGGCTCATCGGAGCTCCATCTGTTAACGGGAAACTGCCTGCATATTACAAACAAGCCTTTGATTTGGTAAAGTCGCCTGTCCATTCCTCTGCCGACCCGGCTGTGCCGGATGCCGATGGACGACGGCCAGGGGTTGCCAACAGATGCAACGTGGGATCCGGTCACGCCGGCAACCCGCCTCTCCCTTTATTTTGTTACTCAGATAGGCCCTCATGCGTCTGAAATTGATCAAACTCGCCGGTTTCAAGTCGTTTGTCGAGCCGACCCGCATCGAGCTGAGCGCCGACATGACCGCCGTGGTCGGGCCCAACGGTTGCGGCAAATCCAACGTCATCGACGCGGTGCGCTGGGTGCTGGGGGAGAGCTCGGCCCGCCATCTGCGGGGCGAGAACATGACGGACGTCATCTTCAACGGCTCCCTCAATCGCAGCGCCCATGGCCGCGCCTCGGTGGAGCTGGTGTTCGACAATCCCCACAACCGGGTGCCCGGTGAATTTGGCCGTTTCAGCGAGATCTCGGTGCGCCGGGAAGTGCTGCGCGACGGCTCCAACCACTATCAGATCAACGGTCAGAAGTGCCGCCGCAAGGACGTCACCGATCTCTTCCTCGGCACCGGTCTCGGCCCCCGCAGCTACGCCATCATAGAGCAGGGCACCGTCAGCCGGCTGGTGGAGTCGCGCCCGGCCGATCTCAAGCTGTTCATGGAAGAAGCCGCCGGGGTTTCCCGTTACAAGGAGCGGCGGCGGGAGACGGAGCTGCGCATCCGCCACACCCAGGAGAACCTGGAGCGGCTCGGCGACATCCGCGGCGAACTGGGTTCACGCCTCGAACACTTGCGGGCCCAGGCCGAGACCGCCGAGCGCTACAAGCAGCTCAAGGGGCGCAGCCGCGCGGCCCGGGCCGAGCTCATCGGCTCGGAGCTGTGGGCGCTGGAGACCCGGCTCGGCGAGGCCAAGGCCGAACTGACCCAGGCTGAGCAGGCACTGGCCGCTCTCGATGCGAAGCGCACCCAGGACGAGGGGCGCCACGTCAGCCTGTCGGTGGCCCGCCAGGAGGCCCAGGCCGAGCAGACCAGCCGTCAGCAGCAACTCTTCCTCGGTGGCCAGGCCATCGCCCGGCTCGAACAGCAACAACTCCATCAGACCGAACTCGGTCGTGACTGGCAGGCCCGGCGCGCTCTGCTTGGCGAGCGGATCGACGGCATCAAGACTCAGCTGGTGAGCCAGCATGAGCTGCTTGTCGAAGGCTCCTTGCAGGGGGAGCTGGAGTCCGCGCGGCTCGAGCAGTGTGAGCAGTTGCTCACCGACCAGCAAGCGGTGCGACTTGCCGCTTCCGAAGGGCTGGAGCAGGCGCGCCAGCATCAACAGCAGTGGCAGCAGCGGCTTGGACAGTTGCAGGGGCAGCTCAACCAGACCCGGGCCGAGGTGAACGGCCTGCAGGAGCTGCAGGCCAAGACCCGGCTGGCCAGGCTCAAGTTGGAAGACGAACAGAGTGGCCCGCTCGAAGGCGTGGAGGCGTTGCAGTCCGGGCTCGACGCCCTGGCCGCCGAGCTGGAACTCGGCCGGGCCCGCCAGGCCGAGCTGGAGCAGCAGTGGCAGGCGGCGGTGATTCGCCACGAAGAGGGCAAGGCGCAGCAGGGGCGGCAGACTGGCTTGCTGCGGGAACTGGAGGCCCGCCTCACCACGCTTGACCAAATTTTGGGGGAGCAGATGCAGGGGGCCAACCTGGCGGACAGTCTGCAAGTGGCGCCCGAGTGGGCCCAGGCATTGGACAAGGTGCTCGGCCGCTGGCTCACCGCACTGCCCGCCGACGAGTGCAATCTCGAACAGGATGGACTCTGGATTGGGCCGGCCCAGCCTGCGCTGCCCGGCACCCTGGCGGCGCAGCTGGAGGGCGAGCACATTCCTGCCTTCCTCAACGCCATCTGGTTGGTGGCAGACAGAGCAGAGGCGCTGGCCCGCCAGTCAGCTCTTGTGGCCGGTGAGTCACTGCTGACCCCGGCGGGGGACTGGTTTGGCCCGAACTGGGCCGATCTCGGTCAGGGCGGGGCGCTCGGCACCCTGGGGCTGCTCGGTGAACGTGAGCGGTTACATACCGAGCTGGCGGCGGGCCAACAGGCGCTGCTCCAGTTAAATGAGCGGCTGAGTGCGGCCGATGCCGAGCGTGCCCAACTGCATGGGGCCCATGAAGGTAGCCAGCACAGGGTGCGCGAGCTGGAGCAGAAATGGCAGCAACTGCGTGAAGCCTGGAGCCTGCGCGAGGGACAGCGGCAGGCGCGGTTGCAACGGCTCGGTCAGCTCGGCGAAGAGCTGCTGCGCCTTGACAGGGAGCAGGCCGATGAGGCACAGCGATTGGCGCAGGCCAGGGCGCAGCTCGAGCTGGGTGAGGCGCAGCTTGCCGAGTTGCAGGAGCAGGGGGAGCCGCTGGCCGAGGCGCTGCTGCTGGCTCAGGAGCGGGTCGGCAGTGCCGAGCGGGCGCTGGAGGAGGCGCGGGGACGGCGCGAGCAGCAGCAGGCCAGCTGTCAGCGCTGGCAACTGGAGCAGCAGAATCTGTCTCAGCTCATCACCCTGCGTGAGCAGGAGCTGGCGCGGCTCGGGTTGGAGCTGGCCGAGCTGAAGGGGCCGGATGCGCAGGTTGTACAGGACATCTCCCCCCTGCTGAGCGAGCAGCGCAACCTCGAGACGCAGCAGTTGGCTTGCCATCAGCGACTCGCCGAGTTGGAGAAACAACTGAGCGAGCTGGAGCAGACCCGCAGCGCCGATCACAAGCAGCTCGTGCAGATACAAGAGAAGCTGGCGACGCTGCGGCTGGAGCGGGAACGCAACCTGACCCGGCGTCAGGGATTGCATGAACAGTTCGAGGAACTGGGCGTGCGCCTGATCGATCTCGATCAGGCGGTGCTGATCGCCGCCGATCGCGGCAAGCTGCGGCAGGAGATCCAGACCCTGGAGGCACAAGTGGATGCGTTAGGCGCCATCAACCTGGCCGCACTGGAAGAGTATGAGGAGGCGAAAACCCGCTCAACCTATCTCGAAAACCAGTGCCAGGATCTGGAGCAAGCGCTGGAAACATTGAGCCAAGCCATTAAAAGAATTGATAAAGAAACACAAATACGCTTCCGCGACACTTTCGATAAGGTCAACGAAGATTTAAAATCCCTGTTCCCCAAAGTGTTCGGGGGGGGCAGTGCCTGGCTCGAGCTGACGTCCGATGATCTTTTGGAGGCCGGAGTGAGCATCATGGCAAGACCTCCGGGCAAGAAGAATGCTACCATTGCCCTGCTTTCCGGGGGGGAGAAGGCGCTAACCGCCCTTGCGCTGGTTTTTGCCATCTTCAGACTCAATCCAGCGCCCTTCTGTTTGCTGGATGAAGTGGATGCACCGCTCGATGAAGTGAACGTGGGTCGCTTCTGTTCTCTTGTCAAAGAGATGTCGAGCACAGTACAGTTCGTTTACATCAGTCATAACAAGGTCTCCATGGAGATGGCCGAACAGCTGATAGGCGTCACGATGCAAGAGCCCGGGGTTTCGCGCATCGTGTCGGTCGACATCGGTGAAGCCGTCGCTTTGGCTGAGCAAAACTAGAAAGAGAAGCAGCTAATGCAGGAATTGCGTTACATCTTGGTTGCCCTGGGCGGAATTGCCATCGCGGCATTGCTCATTCACGGGTTGTGGAGCAACAGAAAAAACCGTCAGGCACCGATCAAAGAGAAACCAATGGGCCGGATGGAATCCAAGTCACGGGAACGCGACAACGATTCATTCGACAAGGATGGCGTCGGCCAGGTACGTGTGGTCAGCGGCGGGCGTCGTGCCGAGCCCAAGCTGCACAACGATGAGGCTCGCCAGCCTGAGGTCAGCCGTCGTGCCGCCGTTCCCGACTTCGATGATGAAGACGATGAGGTCGAGGATCTGCCGCCCCCCGTGGTTCGCAAACCTGCTGCTCGTCCGGTTGCGCCAGCTCCTGTCTATGAAGAAGACGAGGAAGAATATGATGCGCCGACGGCCGAGCCCCTGGAAGAGGTGCCTGCCGCCCCGGTACGCAAGCCTGCTCAGGTGATCCGTCGTACCCCGGTGCACCGCTCCCGTCCCCAGCGCGAACCCATGATGCAGCCGCTCGATGAAGAGCCGCTGATGGAGCCGGCTTACGCCCAGGCGCCAACCTTCGGCGCACGTGAGCCTGCCCCCGTGCATCAGGCCCGTCACGCGGCGCCGGTCCCCGCTTATGAAGAGCCGGCTTATGACGACGAGCCTGCCTATGAGGCGCCCATGGTGGCAGAGCCTCGCTTCGAACAGCCGCCGGTCGAGAAGATCTGGCAGGATGTCTATGTCATCAACCTGATGGCCCGCCCCGGTCACGATCTGCAAGGGGCGACGCTGCTCTCTTCCCTGCTGGCGCTGGGCTTCAAGTTTGGCGAGATGGACATCTTCCACCGCCACGAGGATCTGGGTGGCAAGGGTGAGGTGTTGTTCTCCATGATCAACATGGTCAAGCCGGGCACCTTCAATCCTTACCGCATGGAACAGTTCAGCACCCCGGGTGTCTCCCTGTTCATGCAACTGCCCCTGCGCAGCAACGCGGCCTTTGCATTCGAGCACATGTTGCAGGCAGCGGACCAGCTGGCGAGCGATCTCGATGCCATGCTGACCGATGCCAGCCGCAGCCCCTTGAGCGACGATGACATCGCCAGTTGCCGTCACGAGCTGGCGGCCTACGAGGCGAGCCGCGACTAAGGCAGCTGCGGGTCGATGAGATTAAAAATGCGGTACCCAGGTGCCGCATTTTTGTTTGTATGGCTACCTTCTTATTTCAATCACAGTCCGAGACTTCTCCATGAGCGACATCCTCTCCCGTCACCGTCAACTGTGTGAGCTACTGACCGACTACGGTCATCAGTACTACGTGCTGGACAACCCCACTGTGCCGGACGCCGAATACGATCGCCTGATGCGCGAGTTGATCGCGTTGGAGGCCGAGCACCCCGAGCTGAAGACGCCGGCCTCCCCCAGCGTACGGGTCGGTGGCCAGCCGCTGGCGGCCTTCAAGCAGGTGCGTCACGAGATCCCCATGCTGAGCCTGGACAACGTGTTCAGCGCCGAGGAACTGCTGGCATTCGAGCAGCGCATGGGCGATCGCCTCAAGCGCGAGATAAGCTTCCTGTTCTGCTGCGAGCCCAAGCTCGACGGCCTGGCGGTCAGCCTGCTCTATGTGGATGGGCAACTGGTGCAGGCGGCCACCCGTGGGGATGGCGCCAGCGGTGAGGAGATCACCGAGAACGTGCGCACCATCAAGGCCATCCCGCTCCTCCTGCGTGGCAGCGGTTGGCCCGCTCGTTTGGAGGTGAGAGGGGAGGTCTTCATGCCCAAGGCCGGCTTCGAGGCGATGAATGCCAAAGCCCTGGCCGCCGGCGAGAAGGTGTTCGTCAACCCGCGCAACGCCGCGGCGGGCAGCCTGCGTCAACTTGATTCACGGATCACCGCCAACCGCCCTCTGAGCTTCTATGCCTACGGGGTCGGCATCGGCGGTGATGAACTGGGGAATTCCCATTTCGGCCGTCTGAAGCAACTGAAAGAGTGGGGCCTGCCGCTCAGCCCCGAGGTGAAACTCAAGGAGGGCGCCGCCGGTTGCCAGGCCTTCCACGACGACATCCTGGCCCGTCGCGGCGAGCTGCCCTACGAGATCGACGGCGTGGTCTACAAGGTGGATGACATAGCGCTGCAGCTGGAGCTCGGCTTCGTGGCGCGCGCCCCGCGCTGGGCCACCGCCCACAAGTTCCCGGCAGAAGAAGAGATGACCCTGCTGGAGAACGTCGAGTTCCAGGTCGGTCGCACCGGCGCCGTGACGCCGGTCGCCAAGCTCAAACCCGTGTTCGTCGGTGGCGTCACCGTATCCAACGCGACGCTGCACAATGCCGACGAGATAGCGCGCCTCGGCGTCATGATCGGCGATACCGTGATCGTGCGCCGGGCGGGGGACGTGATCCCGCAGATCGTCGCGGTGGTGGAGGCCAGGCGGCCGGTGGACGCGCGGGAGATCCTGTTCCCCAGCCAGTGCCCGGTGTGCGGCTCCGCCCTGGAGCGGCTGGAGGGGGAAGTGGTGACCCGCTGCTCCGGTGGCCTGTTCTGCGAGGCTCAGCGCAAGGAGGCTATCAAGCACTTCGCCGCCCGCCGTGCCATGGACGTGGACGGCCTCGGCGACAAGATAGTGGAGCAACTGGTGGACAAGGGGCTGGTGAAGACGCCGGCGGATCTGTTCAGCCTCAACGCCATCCAGCTGGCCGGGCTCG
The DNA here is from genome assembly GCF_056279295.1 of Aeromonas sp. TECH754. NCBI lineage: Bacteria > Pseudomonadati > Pseudomonadota > Gammaproteobacteria > Aeromonadales > Aeromonadaceae > Aeromonas > Aeromonas sp. TECH754. The sequence continues at coordinate 346,592 of NZ_JBWBRA010000001.1, forward strand.
AGCGGATGGGGCCAAAGTCCGCGCTCAATCTGGTGGCGGCCATCGATGCGGCGCGCAGCACCACCTTGCCGCGCTTCCTGTTTGCCCTCGGCATTCGCGAAGTGGGGGAGGCAACCGCGCTCAACCTCGCCAGCCACTTCCTGACCCTGGATGCCCTGCGTGCCGCCAGCGTGGAGCAACTGCTGGCGGTGGCGGATGTGGGAGAGGTGGTGGCCAAGCACGTCTACTACTTCCTGCGTCAGCCCCACAACGTCGAGGTGCTCGAGGCCTTGCTGGCCGCCGGCATCCACTGGCCCGCCATCGAGAAGAAGGAAGCCGCCGAGCAGCCGTTTGCCGGCAAGACCTTCGTGTTGACCGGCACCCTCACCCAGCTCTCTCGCAACGACGCCAAGGCGGCGCTGCAGGCGCTCGGTGCCAAGGTGGCGGGTTCCGTCTCCGCCAAGACCGATGTGCTGGTGGCCGGCGAGGCAGCGGGCTCCAAGCTGGCCAAGGCCCAGGAGCTGGGGATCACCATCTGGACCGAAGAGCAGTTGCAGGCGGCAATCCAGCCCTGATGGGCGGTGCATGGCGTCAAAAACAAACCCGGCCATCAGGCCGGGTTTGTCGTTTTAAAGGTTCAGTCGTGCCACAGGATCTTCGTTTGCCACTTGGTCGGCACCTCGAGCTGCCAGTGTGCCAGCTCGTTTCGGCTGAACACGTATTCACCGCGCAGGGCGGCTCGGGGGGACAGTGCGCCGGGGGTGGTGCCCGCCAGTATGGTGTTGACCAGCTCCGCCGCCTTCTCCCCCTGCGCGTGGCCGTTGAGTACCAGGCCGCCGATGGCCCTGCCCTTGCCAACGGAGAACGCCCAGAAGGAGAACAGCGGGACCGGGCTGTGCTGGTTGGTCCATTCGATCACCTGCTGCTCGCTCACATGGGCCCCCTGCTCGTCCACCAGGGTGTGGTAGAGGCCGATGAAGAGCGCCCCGTAGCCGCGCTCCCGGCTGGTGAGCACTATCTCTTGCCAGCGTTTGTAGTCGTCGATCTGCTGGTTGCTGACCAGGGTATGGCCCACCCGTTGATCCGTGCTGCTGCTGAACTCATCTTCGATGGCGGTGCGCGAGACCTCGCTGTTGTCGAACAGCACCAGCGCCTTGTCGAGCCCGCCCATCATCTGACTCATCTCGCTGATGTTGCGTTTGAGCAGCGGTCGCTCCAGCACGCCGGTGATGTTGGGGTGGCCGACCAGCCCCTTGTGGCGAGGGTTCTCGTTCATGCCGAGAAACACCACCGGGGTGCCCTGGACCGCGATCCGGCGGGCGAGGGCGTTGATGGCATTGTCGTCACCGAGCACCACCAGATCCGGCTTGATCTGCCGGTAGGTGTCCATCGCCCGCTCGGCGATCTGGGCCAGCTCCTGGCTGGGTTGGCGCTTGGTGTCCATGTAAAAGTAACTGAGCCGATGATCCCCCTTGAGGTGCTCCTTCAGGCTGGCGCTATAGCTCTGATCCCACAGATTGGCAGGGTGGTAGCTGCTGATCACCAGGATCTGGGCAGCCCGGAGCTGGACAGGCAGCAGAAGTATTAGCAGTAGCCACACCTTGGTCACATTCATTCCCCGCTGGCAGAACACTGCCCCCATTATGTGTGTTTTGTGCCAAATCTGCCTTCGTCAATTGCTGTCGGATGACAACGTTGTGACACCGGCAACCCGATCGGACGCCAGCCCGCACCCCGTCTGGGATCGCCTCGAAGGGGGGCTTTTTTGACTGGTCGTGAACTGTTCCACTCCTCTCAAAACCTGTTCTGGATCAAGAAAGGCGACATCGCTTTGGTGCCTAATAGACACCACATATAGGGGTGCATTCAAAGAAAACACCCATATATTGTGTTGTTAAGCTGTGTATAAGCTGTTTCCTTCTCACCGTCAGCCCTGGCTTGTCAAGCCTCGGCTGAATTTATTTGCGCCGGGGACCGAGCGCGGAGGAGGGGACCAAACAAGGGTAAGCCGAGGGCGACAGCCTGGCCTTTAAAACGGGGAAAACGCATGAAACCGGTTGTGATCAAACGTGATGGATGTCGCGCACCATTCAATGCCCAGCTGATTGCCGAGGCAGTGGGCCGGGCGGCAGAGGCGGTCGGCCAGGCCAATCCGGCGCTGGGTGAGCGGGTTGCCACCGCCGTCAGTCAGGAGCTGGAAGAACGCGGTGAGGTGGACATCCACGAGATCCAGAACCGGGTCGAGAACCATCTGATGGCATCCGACGACAAGGCCATCGCCCGTGCCTACATCGAATACCGACACGACCGGGATCAGGCCCGCGAGGCGCGCGGCCGCCTGGCCCAGGAGATCCGCGGCCTGGTGGAGCAGACCAACGCGGCCCTGCTCAACGAGAATGCGAACAAAGATTCCAAGGTGATCCCGACCCAGCGCGACCTGCTGGCGGGTATCGTCGCCAAGCACTACGCCACCAGCCACATGCTGCCGCGTGACGTGGTACAGGCTCACGAGAGCGGCGATCTGCACTTCCACGATCTCGACTATTCCCCCTTCTTCCCCATGTTCAACTGCATGCTGATCGACTTGCAGGGCATGCTGACCCACGGTTTCAAGATGGGCAATGCGGAGATCGATACCCCGAAATCCATCAGCACCGCCACCGCGGTGACCGCTCAGATCATCGCCCAGGTGGCGAGCCACATCTATGGCGGCACCACCATCAATCGCATCGACGAGGTGCTGGCGCCTTATGTGACCATCAGCTGGCAGAAACACCGGGAAGTGGCCGAGGAGTGGGGCATAGCGGACGTGGACGCCTATGCCATGGCCCGCACCGAGAAGGAGTGTCACGACGCCTTCCAGTCGCTGGAGTACGAGGTGAACACCCTGCACACCGCCAACGGTCAGACCCCCTTCGTCACCTTCGGCTTCGGTCTGGGGAAAAGCTGGGAGTCCCGCCTGATCCAGCGCGCCATCCTCGGCAACCGTATCGCCGGCCTTGGCAAGAACAGGAAGACCGCGGTATTCCCGAAACTGGTGTTCGCCATCAAAGACGGCCTCAACCACAAGGTCGGCGATCCGAACTACGACATCAAGCAGCTGGCGCTGGAGTGTGCCTCCAAGCGGATGTACCCGGACATCCTCAACTACGACCAGGTGGTCAAGGTGACCGGCTCCTTCAAGACCCCCATGGGCTGCCGATCCTTCCTCGGCGCTTACGAGGAAAACGGCGAGCTGGTGCACGAGGGACGCAACAACATCGGGGTGGTGAGCCTCAACCTGCCGCGCATCGCACTGAAATCTGTGGACGAGGCTGACTTCTGGGTCCGGCTGGATGCCGCGCTGGCGGTCGCCAAGGCCGCGCTCATGTATCGCATCGAGCGGCTCGACGGCGTCAAGGCGCGGGTCGCTCCCATCCTCTACATGGAGGGTGCCTGCGGGGTGCGGCTCAAGGCCGACGACAACGTCAGCGAGATCTTCAAGCACGGCCGCGCATCCATTTCGCTGGGTTATATCGGCGTGCACGAGACCATCAACGCGCTGTTCGGTGCCGAGACTCACCTGTTCGACAGCGCCGTGCTGCGCCAGAAGGCCATTGAGATCATCGCCCGCCTCAAGGCGGCCACCGACGCCTGGCGGGACGAGACCGGCTACGGTTTCAGCCTCTACTCCACCCCGAGCGAGAACCTCTGCACCCGTTTCTGCCGCATCGACGCCAAGGAGTTCGGCGTGGTGCCCGGGGTGACTGACAAGGGTTACTACACCAACAGCTTCCACCTCGACGTGGAGAAGCAGGTGAACCCTTACGACAAGCTGGACTTCGAGGCGCCCTATCCGCCCATCGCCAGCGGCGGCTTCATCTGTTACGGCGAGTACCCCAACATCCAGCACAACCTGGAGGCGCTGGAGAACGTCTGGGACTACAGCTATGACAAGGTGCCCTATTACGGCACCAACACCCCCATCGACGAGTGCTACGACTGCGGCTTCACCGGCGAGTTCGAGTGCACCTCCAAGGGCTTCACCTGCCCGCGTTGCGGCAACCACGAACCGGCCAGGGTGTCGGTGACCCGCCGGGTGTGCGGCTACCTCGGCAGCCCGGATGCGCGTCCCTTCAACGCGGGCAAGCAGGAAGAGGTGAAGCGCCGGGTCAAGCATATGTAAACGGCGCGAGATGAATGGCTGGCCCCTGATCCAAGGGGCCATTTTCATGGCGCCGGTATGAGCGTTGTCCGCTGAGCAAGGCAGGAGAGAGAGGATGCATTACCACCAGTACTACCCGGTCGATGTGATCAACGGACCCGGCACCCGTGCCACCCTGTTTGTCTCCGGCTGCGAGCATCAGTGCCCCGGCTGCTACAACCAGAGCACCTGGCGGCTCGACGGTGGCAAGCCGTTCGATCAGGCCATGAGCGATCGCATCGTCAGCGATCTCAACGACACTCGCATCAAACGCCGCGGTCTGTCGCTCTCCGGCGGCGATCCGCTGCATCCCGCCAACGTGCCCCAGGTGCTGGCACTGGTGAAACGGGTGCGGGCCGAGTGCCCCGGCAAGGACATCTGGTGCTGGACCGGCTATCTGCTGGCAGAGCTGAACCCGGCCCAGCGCGAGCTGGTGGCCTTGCTGGATGTGCTGGTGGACGGCAAGTTCGAGAAGGGGCTGGCGGATCCCGGTCTGCTGTGGCGCGGCAGCAGCAACCAGCTGATCCACGATCTCAACGCCTGGCGAAAAAAGGCGGAGCTTATCCCCTGTCTGGTTTGCAGTTGAGGCCAAGGCTGTTTATGGTTAGCCCAACCCCGAAACATTTTTGACGAGGAGAGACGAGATGAACAATCTGCTCAAGATACTGCTGGCCATCTTCCTGCCCCCCGTGTGTGCCTTTATCCAGGTGGGGTTGAGCCTCCATTTCTTTATCAACATAGTGCTGACCCTGCTCGGCGGTCTGCCCGGCATGGTGCATGCGCTCTGGCTGGTGGTCACCGACAAGCGCGCCTGAGTCATCCGATACTCAAAGAGGCCAACGTTCAATAACCAACACCCCGGCCTGGCCGGGGTGTTTCGTTTAGGGGAAGAGCCAGCGCTGCTGGCGGCCGATCACTGCTCTTTGCAGTCGTTGTAGAGGCTCTGCCACTCACCGTTCTGATCGCGCATCTCCACGAAGCCTTCCTTCCCCTTGTTCCACCAGACAACCTCATGATCGTCGGTATAGCGGGCCCCCGAGGCCGAGACTGCCTGCGGCAGGGTGTAGTCCTTGCCATCGGGCAGGGCCAGCTTGATGAAGTTCAGGCTGTCGTCCGAGAGGGAGAAGTAGCGCACCTGTACCTTCTGGTTCTGCTCGCACAGGTAGCTTGTCGGATCGCCGCCGGTCACCGCCAGCTTGCCGGCCCCCGCTTCGCAGCCGCTGAGCAGGGCCAGGGCCCCTATCCCCAGTAGAGAGAGCTTGGCGTGTTTCATGTTGATTCCTCCTTCGGTGTCATATGGGTTTGATCCTAACAGCTTGAGGGCGGGCTGCAATGGCGCTGTGGCGCCACTGCGTCGGGATGCGTCAGCGGGCGGACAAAAAAACGCCCCGCAGAGATAGCGGGGCGAAAAGGCAGCAGATCCTTTGCCATTGGAAAAGGGTTCAATAGCCGAATCGAGTCGCCTCGAAGCGGTTGAGCAGACGGTGGATGAGATAACAGGCCAGCAGGGTGACGACGATGGCAAACAGTATGCTGCTCACCCGGTAGAGGGCGCTGAACACCAGATCGTTGCCCGGGGTCAGGTACTGACCAAACAGGATGCCGAGGGTGGTGAGAGCACCGAACCCAACCCCGGAGCCGCTCGCCTCCTTCACGTGGGCATAGCTGAACAGCATGGCACCGAGCCAGAGCAGCGGGGTGACCAGCACCAGCAAACCGGACCAGTCGTAGAGCACCAGCTGGCCTAAGATGCCGAAAGTTACCCCCAGCAGGGTGCCCATGGCCCGCTTGCGGGCGTAGTCGAGGGCCCCGTTCCAGTGCATGGGGAACAGCAGCAGCAGGGTGGTGGCCTGGGCGGACATGGAGTCGCGCAAGTCGAACAGCTGGAACACCAGGAACGACAGGGTGGCGATGCTGGCGCCAAGCAGCGCCTCATGCCGCATCCGGTGCGGTGCCTTGGGGGAGGCGGTGGGCTTGGGCCTTGCCTCCACGTCCGGGATCAGGGCCGTCATCAGGTAGGCGATCAATACCGACAACATGCTGGCCCAGATGTTGGCGAAGATGAGGTCATTCAGATCTGTTCCGGGGTAGCTGGCAAAGTGCAGCATGATGCTGAGGCTCAGCACCCCGTTGGCGCCAAACAGGAACAGGCTGCCACGGGACATGGCGGCGAAGCGATAGAGAAACAGCAGGAAGACGATGGGCAGCATCAGCCCTGGGTGGCTGCCGAACAAGCCCCCCAGCAGACCCACCTCCAGCCCGCACATCACGGCGGACGCGATGAGCTGGCGGGCGGCATGGCCGTTCATCACCGGGATCATCCCCAGCAGCAGCACCGGGGTCACGGTGAAGAAGACCCCGTTGCTCCAGCCGAAGGTCTTGCAGAGCAGGAACCCCAGGGTGCAGCCAAAGGCGATGCGCAGGCACTGGCGCAGCTCGTTGGCGGTGAGGGGCCTGTGCCACAGGTTCATGGTCGTCATCTCAGTAGATGTAGTGCAGCAGGCTGAGCAGGCGGATCTGGCCGCGGGCGAACAGAGCGGTTAGCGCGTTGTCTGGCAGCAGCTGGACGGTGGCTCGGGCGCCGGCCGGCAGATGCTCGGGCAACTGCTCGAGCGTCAGGTGCAGGCGCAGGCGCTGGGCATCGCGCACCCAGCGATCCGATTCGACGGGGTTGGCCAGGAGACCGTTGGCATCGAACTGACCGGCACTGACCCCGGCATCCAGGCTGGCGACCCGGGCTGGATAGAGGCGACCGGGCTCGCCGTCGAAGGCGATCAGGGCCTGGCTGCCGGGGCTGACATGGCGCAGGCTCTTCTCGCGAAAATCGGCGATCACATCCACCTGCTCCGACACCAGCGCCAGCAGGGGGGCGCCTGCCGTGGCGACGCTGCCCGGCTTGAGCTGCAGGTTGGTGATGATGCCATCCTGGCTGGCGTGGACCTGGCTGTAGGCGAGGTTGAGCTCGGCCTGGGCGAGGCGGTTGCTGGCCTGGCGCAGCAGCAGGTTGTCGTCACCGGGCAGGCCCCGGTTGACCTTGATCTGCTCCATGCGGGCCTGGCTTGCTAGCAGATTGGCGTGGGCGGTGCGGGCGGCGCTGTCCGCATCGTCCTTTTGCTGCTCGGCCACCATGTGGCGGCGATAGAGCGCATCGATGCGCGCCGCCTCCCGCTGTTTCTGGGCGCTCAGGGTTTGCAACGCGCTGTATTCGGCGAGTGAGGCGCTCAAGGTCGCATCGAGTTGGCGATTCTGTTGCTCGGCCTGGGCCAGGGCGAGCCTAGCCTGTTCGACCGCGAGCTCGAAGGGAACGGGATCGAGCACGAACAACAGATCACCCTGCTTGACGTGCTGGTTGTTGTCCACCGCGACCGAGATCACCTTGCCGCTGACCTGGGGGGCCATCTTGGTGACGACCCGGGTGGCCATGGCTTGCGGGGTGAGCGGCATCTTGAGGTCGGCCAGCAGGAAGTAGCCGAACACCAGGGTGAAGCATGCAATGGCCCACTTGATCCAGCGCTTGAATTGTTGATCCGGGGTCATCTTATTCTCTCTCTTTATGCTGGGTGCCGATCTTGCCAAGGGCGTTGGCGCTGATGCGGTGCACTATGTCTTCAAATTGCGTCAGCTCTTGCTGGCTGATGCCGGCGAGCAGGTCCTGGCGTATGTCCAGGATGTGATCCTCGATCTGGTCGAGCAGCGCCTTGCCGGCCGGGGTCAGGGTGACGATGCGGGCCCGCTTGTCCTGGCTGCAGCAGTGGCGTTCGATCAGAGCCTGCTCTTCCAGCTGGCCCAGGGTGCGCATCAGGGAGGGCAGTTCTATCTCCAGCGCCTCGGCCAGGGTCTTCTGGCTGAGATGGCCGCCGAGTCGGCTGAGTTTCCACAGCGCGGTCCAGCGCGGGTGCGTCAGGCCAAGGGGCGCGAGTGCGAGGTCGGCCACGGTACGCCACAAGCGATGCAGTCGCCCGAGGCGCTCGGGGAGCGACAATTCCCGCAGCATTTCCAGATCTTTTCCCATGACAGACGCCTCATATACTTAGCCTGCTAAGCATTATATTTATTTCGCAGGCTAAGTAAATACTGTGATACAGCTCACGTTCAGCTTTCTGGGGGTAAGGAGGCGTGAAAGGGTCCCGCTGCGAACGGGAAAGTGATCAGGGAGGGTTGCCGACCAGGCCAGGCGTGGCGGGGGAATGGTGCTTAAGGTTTCAATGTTTTTATATTGCTTTGCAAGGCCGCTAACCGACAGCGCCGGGGAGGATCACTAGAGTAGCGCCACACCACACGCTGGAGCATAACAATGAAAAACCTCTCTACCCCCCAAGCACAAGCCAAGGTCGCCTGGAGCGACCAACAGATTGCCGGCATGCCCATGATGATCTTCCTCGGGCTGGCTACTTGCGTCCTGTTCTCCGGCTGGAACGGATCCTTGCCGCTCGGCATGGTCGGCGCCCTGGCGCTGATGTTCGTGCTCGGCACCCTGCTGACCGAGCTCGGCGAGCGCATCACCCCCATCCGTGAATACCTGGGGGGCGGCACCATACTCGCCATCTTCGGCGGCGCCGCCCTGTTCGAATATCGGGTCCTGCCGGTCGAGGCGGGTCAGGTGATCATCGGCTTCATGAAGGAGGGGGGCTTTCTCAACTTCTTCATCGCCAGCCTGGTGACCGGCTCTGTGTTTGGCATGAGCGGCGCCCTGCTGAAAAACGCCGCCATGCGCTACTTGCCGGTGATCCTGGGAGGGGTGGCTTTGGCGCTGCTCAGCGTCGGTCTGGTCGGTTCCCTGCTGGGTTACGGCTTCAAGAACGCGGTGCTGCTCATCGGTCTGCCGATCATGGGCGGTGGCATGGGCGCCGGCGCCGTGCCGCTGGTGGAGATCCTCTCCGGCCCCTTGCAGATGTCCAGCGCCGACTTGCTGTCACGCATGGTGCCCGCGGTGGTGATCGCCAATACCCTGGCGATTCTGGTGGGGACCATGCTGGCCCGCCTCGGCCGCCGTTATCCCTCCCTGACCGGCAACGGCAAGCTGATGATCAAGGAGAGCGGCGAGAGCATGGCCGACGAACAGGTCCAGGCACCGACTCTCGAGAGCCTGGGGCTCGGCCTCTTCATCAGCTCCAGCATGTTCGTGCTGGGCTCCTTGCTCGGCAACTTCATCCCCATGCACCCCTTCGCCCTGATGATCCTGGCGGTGGCCATCATCAAGGTGAGCGGCGTGCTGCCCCGTCGCTACGAGCGGGCGGCCGCCGACTGGTACCAGTTCGTGGTCGGCAACCTCACGCCTTCCCTGCTGGTGGGGATCGGGGTCGCCTACACCAGCATCCCCGAGCTCATCGGTGCCTTCTCGGTCAACTACTTCATCATGGTGCTGACCACTGTGGTTGGCGGCGCCCTGGGGGCGGCCGTCGTGGGGCGCATGATCGGCTTCTATCCCATCGAGGCGGCCATCACCGGCGGCCTGTGCATGGCCAACATGGGCGGCACCGGCGACGTGGCCGTGCTGTCGGCGGCCCAGCGCATGAAGCTGATGCCGTTCGCCCAGATCTCTTCCCGTCTCGGGGGGGCCGTCATGTTGATCCTGGCCACCCTGCTCATCTCGCTGCTGGCATAAGGAATCGAATATGAACGACATCATGATGGGCACCAGCTTGCCCTATGCCGAGCGCAAGCGTCAGGGCCTGATGGGGCGCATGCCCCACAAGGAGGAGTCGCTGTCCCAGCAACGCCGCCGCATCTACCGGTTGGTCAGTGCCATGCAGAGCCCGTTTGATCAGCACCTGCTGCTGCGCCAGCTGCAGGAGGACAACCCGGTGCTGTTTTACGATCTGGTGCGCCACCACCTGCCGGAGCTGCTGCCCATCATCTACACCCCGGTGGTGGGGGAGGCCTGCCAGCGCCACAGCGATCTCTACCTGCGCAGCCACGGTCTCTATCTCTCTTGGCATGACAGGGACGATCTGGACGACATCTTCGCGACGGTGGAGCAGGAGGTGGATGTGATCGTCATCTCCGACGGTGAGCGGGTGCTGGGGCTCGGCGATCTCGGCATCGGCGGCATGGGGATCTGCATCGGCAAGCTGGCGCTCTACTCCGCCGCCGGCGGCATCAACCCGGCGCGGACCCTGCCGCTGTGTGTGGATGTCGGCACCAACAACCCTGAGCTCTTGGAGGATGACTCCTACCTCGGCTGGCAGGCGCCACGGGTGGACGGCGAGCCCTATTACCACTTCATGGACAAGGTGGTGGCGGCCATCCGTCGCCGTTGGCCCCAGGTGGTGCTGCAGTTCGAGGATTTCGCCGGCAAGCACGCCGCCAACCTCTTGGCCCGTTATAGAGACGAGCTGTGCATGTTCAACGACGACATTCAGGGGACGGCGGCGGTCGCCTCGGCCTGCGTGCTGGCGGGCTTGCAGCAGGCGGGCAGCGCCCTTGCCGACACCCCGGTGCTGATCGTCGGGGCTGGCTCGGCAGGTTGCGGCATCGCCGCCATGCTGGCCCAGCTGGCGGGCGGCGCCGAGCTGGTCTGGCTGTTCGATCAGGACGGTCTGGTGTGCCGGGATCGCGCCAATCTGACGCCGTCCCAGCAGCCCTTCGCCCGCTCGGCACAGGAAGCCTGCGCCGAGCTGCCCGCGCTGATTTCGCGCCAGCGCCCCGGGGTGCTGATCGGGGTGAGCGGCCAGGGCGGGCTGTTTGATGAGGCGGTGCTGACGGCCATGGGAGAGGTGTGCGAGCGGCCTGTGATACTGCCGCTCTCCAACCCGACCCGCAGCGCCGAGGCGACCCCGGCACAGGTGTGGCAGGCCACCGATGGCCGTGCCCTGCTCGCCACCGGCAGCCCCTTTGCCCCCGTGACCGTGGCGGGGGAAGCGCGGGTGGTCTCCCAGTGCAACAACGTCTATGTGTTCCCCGGTATCGGCCTCGGCGCCTGCGCCGTCAAGGCGCGCCGCATCAGCGATGGCATGCTGCAGGCGGCGGTGCGTGCGGTGGGTGCCTATCCGCTGGCCGAGGGGCGGCTGTTGCCCCCCATCGAGCAGGTAGGGGAGGTGGCCCGCGCGGTGGCCAGGGCGGTGGCGCTCTGCGCCCGCGACGAGGGACTGGCCGATTTCGTCGGCGATCCCGCCGCCCTTATTGACCAGACCTGGTGGCGCCCGCACTATTGGTCCGCTTCCTGAAATCCAAGGCTAATCGATGAAACTGCGCCACCAACTGGTCACCCTCTCCCTCGGGCTGTCACTGCTGCTGATCGTGATCCTGGGCGGCTTGCTCGCCCTCTTCATCCGCCATTTGCTGGAGAGCAACCTGCAGGAGAAGGGCAGCGATCTGGCGCGGGTGCTGGCGGCGGATACCCGGGTGGTGCAGGCCCTGCAACGGGGCAGCGATCCCGGCCTGCGTGACTACGTGCAGAGGATCTGCAAGCGTACCGATGCCGCCTACATGGTGGTGACCGACGAGCATGCCCGCCGCCTCAGCCATCCTTCCCCCGAGCTGGTCGGCGGAACCTTCCGCGGGCAGGACATCTGGCCGGTGATCCAGGACAGGCGCAGTTACTGCTCCAAGGCCGAGGGCACGCTTGGCCCGGCCATTCGCTGCTTCTCGCCGGTGATAGGGGCGGACGGGCGCGCCATCGGCGCGGTGGCGGTGGGTTACCTGATGCAGACGGTGGAGGGCATCTACCTGGAGCGGATCGCCCTGCTCATCAGCGCCATCGGCGCGGTGCTGGGCTGCGGCCTGCTGCTGGCGTTCTGGCTGCAGCACCGGCTGAAGCGCACCCTGCTGGATCTGGAGCCGGAGACCATAGTCAATCGCTTCGCCCAGCAGGATCTGGTGCTGGAGGGGATCTCGGAGGGGATCATCGCCCTCGACGGTCAGCACAGGATCAAGATGCTCAACAGCGCAGCCTTCTACCAGTTGCGGCTGCCGGGCACCGGCCGTCACGCCCTGCTGGGGCAGTCCCTGGCGGAGCTGGCTCCGAGCCTGCTGCCGGCCCTGACCCAGGATGGCGGCGTGAACTTCACGGTACAGGGGGAGGCGTTCGTCGGCCACTGGCAGGAGCTGAGCGGCCGTGAGCCGGGACGCATGCTCATCTTCAGCCGCCCGGATGGTACCGGCAGCCTGGGGATGCAGGTGACTCACCTGCGCCAGTATGCCGAGATGCTGCGCATCCAGACCCACGAGTTTGCCAACAAGCTGAGCAGCCTCTCCGGCCTGCTGCAGCTCGGTCATGTGGACGAGGCGGTGGAGCTCATCCAGCAGGAGAACGAGGCCTGCCAGACCATGTTGCAGGACTTGCTGCGCTCCATCGAGAACAAGCCGGTGGCCGGACTCATCCTCGGCAAGTTCAGCCGGGCGCGGGAGCTCGGGGTCGATCTGGTGCTGGATCCGGGCTCGGCGCTTGGCGAGTACCCGGCCGAGGTGTCGGCGGATCTCATCACCTGCATCGGCAACCTGCTGGACAACGGCATTCGCGCCGCCTGGACCAATCGCCAGTCAACTCCGCCGAGGGTGCTGATCTCCATCGATGACTTCGGCCGGCGGCTGGTGATCGAGGTGGAGGACAGCGGCGAGGGGGTGGACGAGGCGCTGGCGGATCATCTGTTCGATTACGGTGTCAGTCGCCAGACCGGCGATCATGGCGTAGGTCTCTTTCTGGTCAAGAAGACCGTGGCCCGTCGTGGCGGTGTGATAGAATGGCGACGCACCGCCGAGCAGACGACACTGTTCGGTATCTATTTGAATAAAAACCAATTGGTGTGAGCCATGAAGCCAATTTTCACCCTTATTATCGAGGACGACGAGCGGATCGGGGCCATCCTGGCCGAGCTGGTTTCCTCGACTCCGGGCTACTCCCTGCTGGGGCGGGCCGAGAGCCTGGCCCAGGCCGATCTCATGATGCGCGCCACCGAACCCCAACTGCTGGTGGTGGATATTTCCCTGCCCGACGGCTCCGGGCTGGAGTGGGTCAACCGGCTGCGCAATCATAACCGGGAGGTCTTCGTGGTCATGGTCACCGCCTCTTGCGATGTGGAGACCATCCAGCAGGCCCTCAACCTGGGGGTGCAGGATTACATCATCAAGCCGCTGCGGCTGTTCCGCATCCAGCAGAGTCTCGACGAGATCCTGACCCTGCACCGGCGCCTGTGCGAGCGCGGCTCCCTGGAGCAGAACGACCTCGATCGGTTGATGGGCAAGGGGCGCATCCAGCCGAGGGACGTGCGCGACACCCCCAAGGGCATCGATGCCATCACCTTGCGCCAGGTGCTGGAGTTGCTGGCGGGGGAGCCGGACACGGCCTTTTCCACCGACACGGTGGCGCTGCGTCTGTCCCTCAGCCGCACCACGGCGCGCCGTTACCTGGAATTTCTGGAGTCCGAAGACAAGCTGGACGTGGATCTCAACTACGGCCAGCGGGGGCGCCCCGAGCGGCGTTATCACTGGCGCCGGGCCGGTTAAGAAATCGAAAAGATTGGAGCAGGGGACAAGTTGGACGTGGATCTCAGCGATTGCGGCCAACGGGGGCGCCCCGAGCGGCGTTATCACTGGCGCCGGGCCGGTTAAGAAATCGAAAAGATTGGAGCAGGGGACAAGTTGGACGTGGATCTCAGCGATTGCGGCCAACGGGGGCGCCCAGAGCGGCGTTATCACTGGCGCCGGGCCGGTTAGAGAAATCGAAAAGATTGGGGCAGGGGACAAGTTGGACGTGGATCTCAGCGATTGCGGCCAACGGGGGCGCCCCGAGCGGCGTTATCACTGGCGCCGGGCCGGTTAGGAAAACAGAGCAAAACCTGAAAACAACGAGGGAGCCTGGGCTCCCTCGTTGTTTTTGGGCAGTTTTGGCCGAGTTTCCTGTCGGTTTTTACCGAAATTCTTGCGACCCCTGCGGCTTAAGCCTCTTCCAGTAGCGGAGTACGCTGCCTCGGCTTGAGCTGGGAGCACATGACGCCGCCGAGGATCAGGCCGCCGCCGAGCAGGTGATAGCCGTGGATGGGCTCCCCCAGGCTGACGACGGCGATCAGCGCGGTCAGCAGCGGGATCAGGTTCATGAACACCGAGGTGCGCTCAGGCCCCAGACTGGCCAGCCCGCGCATCCAGCTGTAGGCCGCCAGCAGGGAGGAGGCGAGCCCGGCAAACAGTACCATGCTCCAGCCTGCTTGCGGCACCACCAGCGACTCGGCGCTGAGGGCGACCGGGATCAGCAGCAGCACTGCCAGCAGGATCTGCATATAGAGGTTGAGCCAGGGGCCAAACGGCAGCTGCCAGCGGCGGATCAGCAGGCCATAGAGCGCATAGCTGGCGGCCCCCAGCAGCATCATGCCATCGCCGGGATTGATGCCGTTGTGCAACAGCGCCAGCGGCTGGCCCTGACTCAGCAGCCAGAACACCCCGAACAGGGAAACGCTCATGCCGAGCAGCGCCTGCTTGCCGGGTTTCTGACCGAAGCAGCAGGCTCCGATCAGCAGGGTCAGCAGCGGCAGCAGTGAGCCTATCACCCCCATGTTGGTGGCCGAGGTGCTGTGAGCGGCGTAGTAGGCGAGGCACTGATAGAGCACCATGCCGAGCAGGGAGAGTATCAACAGCTTGCCGAGCCAGGGCCGGATCTCGGCGCGGCGCCGCCACAGCTGTGGCAGGCAGAAGGGGGAGAGCGTCAGGGCGGCGAGTACCCAGCGGTAGAAGGAGATGGCGGCGGGATCGACAACGCCAGCCGCGGCCTTGGAGACCACGGTGTTGGTGGCCCAGATCAGCACCGCCAGCAGGGGGAACAGGAGGGGGGAGAAGAGTCGCATGGAAGGTTCCTTAATATCAGATCATCAGTCTACCCCTGTCTTTCTGTCATCAAGTAACGTAAAACTGACAATCTATCCCGCAGAAAGGACAACCCATGGGGCCGAATCCGTATCAGCGCCAGGATACCGAACTGACCGAGCCCAATCCGCTCTGTCGGCGTCATCCGCAGAGGCTGGCTGGCGGCCTCGGCAGGGCTGATGGCCGTCTCTCTCACCAGCAGGGCAGAAAATGACGACACACCACTATCACCCCAAGGATCTCGAGCTGTCCGAACCCAATCCACTTTACTTGCGCTACCAGCAGATCCAGGCCGACAGTGCCTGTGCGTCCCACAGCCACCCCTGGGGCCAGCTCAGCATGATAAGCCTCGGCGTGATGGAGATAGTGCTGGACGAGCAACGGCTGGTGGCGCCGGCGGATTACCTCATCTGGGTACCGGCCAACCTGGAGCACGCCTCCTACAACCAGCAGGCCCTCGACTACACCTCCATCTACGTCAGCCATGCCCTGGCCGCCAGACTGCCCACCGAGCCCCGGCTGCTGGAGATGACGCCGCTGATCCGCGCCATGCTGGCGGATTTTTGCGAGCGCAGGCTGGGGCACATGGCGGACGAGTGGGACAGGCGCCAGGCCGAGCTGCTGGTGGAGAAGCTCGGCCGCGCCCGCTGCCAGGAGAGCTACCTGCCCATGAGTCAGGACAAGCTGCTGGCCCCCATGCTGGCGGCCCTGCGCAGCGATCCTGCGGATCCGCGCACCCTGGCGCAGTGGGCCGGGCAACTGCACAGCACCGAGCGCACCCTGGCCCGGCGCTGCGTGCGCGAGCTCGGCATGAACTTCGGCCAGTGGCGGGCGCGGCTGCGGCTGCTCAAGGCGCTGGCCTGGCTCAAGGGGGAGTTGCCCATTCAAGAGATAGGCTGGCGGCTCGGTTATGGTTCCACTTCGGCCTTCATCGCCATGTTCAACCGGGAGCTCGGCTGCTCGCCCCAGCGCTACCGCCAGCAGCTGGCCCAGCCGGGGAGCTGAGCTGGCCGTGCGGCAAGAGCCTATCTGCCGTACATCCCGATGCCGGGTTGCCGCGAATAAAGAGAGGGCGCCCGCAGGCACCCTCAGACTCGGTCTCCGTCCCGGCTCGGGTTAGAAGAAGCCGAGAGGGTTGATGTCGTGACTCACCAGCAGGTTCTTGGTGTTCTGGTAGTGATCCAGCATCATCTTGTGGGTCTCGCGGCCGATCCCCGACTTCTTGTAACCGCCGAAGGCCGCGTGGGCCGGGTAGGCGTGGTAGCAGTTGATCCAGACCCGGCCGGCCTGAATGCCGCGCCCCATGCGCCAGGCCAGGTTGCTGTCGCGGGTCCACAGGCCTGCTCCCAGCCCGTACTGGGTGTCGTTGGCAATGGCCAGCGCCTCCGCTTCGTGCTTGAAGGTGGTGACCCCGAGCGCCGGGCCGAAGATCTCCTCCTGGAATACCCGCATCTTGTTCTGGCCGTGGAAGATGGTGGGCTGGATGTAGAAGCCCCCCTCCAGCCCGCTCACCCTGGCGGCATTGCCACCGATCAGCATCCTGGCCCCCTCGCCACGGCCGATCTCCATGTAGCTCAGGATCTTGTCGTACTGCTCGCGGGAGACCTGCGCCCCGACCTGGGTGGCGGTGTCGAGGGGGTTGCCCTGCACTATGGTGCGGGCGCGGGCCAGCACCCTGTCCATGAAGTCATCATAAATACTCTCCTGCACCAGCGCGCGCGAGGGGCAGGTGCACACCTCGCCCTGGTTGAAGAAGGTCATCAGCATGCCCTCCACCGCCTTGTCGATGTACTGGCTCTCGTGGTCCATCACATCGCTGAAGTAGATGTTGGGGGACTTGCCGCCCAGCTCCACGGTGGAGGGGATCATCTTGTCGGCGGCGCAGCGCAGTATATGGGCGCCAATTTCAGTTGAACCGGTGAAGGCGAGCTTCTGGAGCCGGTCGCTGGTGGCCAGCGCCTGGCCCGCCTCGGCGCCGAAGCCGTTGACCACGTTGACCACGCCGGGGGGCAGTATGTCCTTGATGAGATCCATCAGCAGCATGATGGTGACCGGGGTCTGCTCGGCGGGCTTGAGCACGCTGCAGCAACCGGCCGCCAGCACCGGGGCCAGTTTCCAGGCCGCCATCAGCAGCGGGAAGTTCCAGGGAATGATCTGGCCGACCACCCCGATGGGCTCCTTGAAGTGGTAGCTGACGGCATGCTGATCCAGCTCGGCGGCCGACCCCTCCTGGGCGCGGATGCAGCCGGCGAAGTAGCGGAAGTGATCCACCACCAAGGGAAGGTCGGCGGCCAGGGTCTCGCGCACCGCCTTGCCGTTCTCCCAGCTCTCGGCGACGGCGAGCCGCTCGATGTTTTGCTCGATGCGATCGGCGATGCGCAGCAGCAGGTTGCTGCGCTCGGTGACGCTGGTCTTGCTCCAGCTGGCGAAGGCCTTGTGGGCCGCATCCAGCGCGAGATCGATGTCGGCGGCATCGGAGCGGGCCACCTCGCAGAACACCCGGCCATCCACGGGTGAGATGTTCTCGAAATAGCGCCCGGCACGGGGAGCCACCCAGTCGCCACCGATGAAGTTGTCGTAACGGGACTTGAAGCTGACCAGGGCGCCTGCCTGGCCGGGTGCTGTGTAGATCATCGCATCATCCTTATGTATGTGGTCCTGGCCGGCCCATCAAGGAGGCCGGTTGCGATCCGTTATCGCAAGGGCCGTGCCAGAGGGTCTGACCAGCGCGCAAAAGTTACAAAAACGTTATCAAAAAGGGCGTGGCGGCGTATCTTGATTAACCAATGACCCCGGTCGTGGCGATGAGACTGTGCCGTTTCTGGACAGTGGCCGCGACACTGTGCCCTTTGTGAACAGGAGGCCCGATGAGCGAACTTCCCCAATCCAGCCCCATCCAGCGCTCATGGCAGCGCTGCCTGCATCAGGGGCTCAGTCGCCAGCAGAGTGCCGAGCTGGATCTGCTGCCCCAGGGGGAGCTCACGGCGAGACAGGAGGAGCACAGGGAACTCATCGCCTGTTTCCAGCGTTTCGTGTTGCCGCTGTTTGCCCAGTTGCTGGCGGGCAGACCCTGTTGCCTGTTGCTGTGCGACGCCGAGGGGGCCATCCTGGCCGCCAGCGGTGACGACGGCTTCGCTCGCCACGCCGAGCGCATCTTCCTGCGTAGCGGCGCCCGCTGGGGGGAGGGCAGCAAGGGCACCAACGCCATCGGTACCGCGCTCGCCGAACAGAGCGAGGTGCAAGTGCTCGGCGCCCAGCACTTCTTCGCCCAGCACAGCTTCCTCAGTTGCAGCGCCTGTCCCCTGCTCGGGCCGGACGGACAATTGCTGGGGGTGCTCGACATCTCCACCGAGGCGGCCCATCACGGCGGTGACATGCTGGGCACGGTGCGGCTGTTGGCCATGACGCTCGAGAATGCGCTGCTGGCGCGTCAGCCGGGCTGGCTGGTGGATCTCGATCCCCAGAGTCTCTGGTCCGCACGCCTGTTGCTGGGGGAGTCGGGGGAATTGCTCGGTGCCAACCGGGCCGGACGACTCTGGCTCGACCAGTACCCCTTCGATGGCCGGCAACTGCTACGCGAGCGGCGCGGTCTGTGGCTGGCCCCCACCCAAGGCCCAGAGCCCGCACCGGTGGATCCGGCATCGGTGCCCCTCAGGATGCTGGAACGCGGTATCTCTCTGCTCATAGAGGGGGAGACCGGCAGCGGCAAGGAGCACCTGGTGCGGGTGCTGCATCGGCGCTCGAGCCGGCAGGGGCAGCCGCTGGTGTGCGTCAACTGCGGCGCCCTGCCGGCGGATCTGGTGGAGGCCGAACTGTTTGGCTATGTGGGGGGCGCCTTCAGCGGTGCCCGCAGCCAGGGCAGTCAGGGTTATCTGCGGGCGGCCCACGGCGGCATCCTGATGCTGGACGAGGTGGGGGAGTTGCCGTTGGCGGCCCAGACCCGCTTGCTGCGGGTGTTGCAGGAGCGCGCCGTCACCCCGGTCGGCAGCCACAAGCCCGAACCGGTGGACTTCTGGCTGGTCAGCGCCAGCCATCGGGATCTGGCCGCCATGGTGCAGGCCGGGTCGTTTCGCGACGATCTCTACTACCGGATCTGCGGCTGGCGCCAGACGCTGGCTCCGCTGCGGCAATGGCAGGCGAGCGAGCGGCAGGGGCTGATCCGGCGCCTGCTTGCCGAGATGGATCCAAGGTTGCAGCTGTCCGCCGAGGCGCTGCCCTTGCTGCTTGCCCATCCGTTGCCCGGCAACGTGCGCCAGCTCAAGCAGGTGCTGGAGGTGGCCTGCGTGCTGGCGGAGGGGCAGGGCTGGATAGCGCCCGAGCACCTGCATCTGCCCGCCACTGCGCCTGTCTCCTTGCCGCCAGAGGCAGGGGAGGCGACGCTGCGCGAGCAGAGCCGGCGGCGGGTGCAGCAGACCCTGGCGGCCTGCGATGGCAACGTGAGCGAGGCGGCGCGCCGGCTTGGCATCAGCCGCACCACCCTGTACCGGGCGCTCAGGGAAGAAGGCTGAAAGAAGGGGGCCGAGGGGCTGTCAGGCCGCATCTCCTTGTGTAGTATGGGCAGGTCGAATACCTGTTTTTCGTTATTTTTCCATGGCATGGAGTGCTTCATCGTGAAAAATCCCAGGCTTTTTGCGGCAGACTGAGCCAGTCGCCCCGCGGCGCGTGTAATAACGCCTCAGGTACCGGACTGCGCCGGAGCCCGGGGTGTCTAGTCAAGGTTCTGTTGTAGGTGTTATACCCATGCCCCCATCCTATTTTCGTGTGACCAACCTGCTGTTCTGGCTGCTGCTGGCCATCAGCCTGCTGGCGATCTTGCTGTTTGAGTTTGGGCCAGAGCGCCGGCTGGACATCCTGGCCAATACCGTACTCTCCACCAAGGCGCAGGACGATCGCGTCCAGGATGGCCACTCGGTTGCGACGCTGGCGCAGGAGGGAGGCAAACCGGCCATCGACTGCCAACTGCGCGCCGGTGGCAGCACCCCTTTCTGCGAGCTGATCCTGACCCTGACCGAGCCCGAGAAGGGGCTCGATCTCTCCTATTTCAGCGGCATGCGGGTCAAGCTGCGGGTCGAGGGGGAGGGGCCGCAATTTTGGCACCTCTATCTGCGCAACTATGATCCCAGCTACTCGAAGGCCGGGGATGGCGTCTCCCACAAGTTCAACGAGGTGATCTTTCGCCCCAACGACTACGGCCGGTTGCAGGATATGTCCCTCAGCGTGTTCACCCCGGCCGCCTGGTGGGTGCAGCAATACGGGATCCCGCTCGCCCAGCAGGGACCGGATCTGCACCGGGTCTATGCCATCGAGATCGCCACCGTCGGCATGCAGCCGGGCGCCTATCGGCTGACCCTTGAGCAGCTGGAGTTCTATGGCCGCTGGGTACGGCCGGGAGACTTCTATCGCGGCCTGCTGTTGAGCTGGCTGGCGTACGGGGTGCTGCTGTTTCTGATCCAGCACCTGCTGGTGGGGGACAAGCTGCGCAAGGCGAGGGCGGCCAAGGCGGAGGCCGAGGCGCTCAGCCAGAGTCTGAGCGAGCAGAACCGCCGCACCGAGGAGGAGTCCCGCTACGATCCCCTGACCGGGGCCCTCAACCGGCTCGGCGGCGAGAAGTTGCTCGGCGAACTCGGCGAGATGCCGCTCTCCTTCATCTATATCGACATCGATCACTTCAAACAGGTCAACGACAATCACGGTCACCCCATGGGGGACGAGGTGCTCAAGCACATGGTGAGCGAGGTGCTGAGCCATTGTGACAGCCTGTGCCGCCTAGTGCGTTGGGGGGGAGAGGAGTTCGTGCTGGTCTGTCTGCACTACGAGCAAGCCAGAGCAGAAGCGCTGGCAGAGCGGATCAGAGCGGGGCTGGAAGCCTATTCTGGCTGGCCGCTCGGGCTTCAAGTCACCGCCTCGTTCGGGGTGGCGGAGCGGCGCGGCGACCCCCTGGAAAGAGTGCTGAAACGAGCCGACGAGGCGCTCTATCAGGCCAAGAAGCGGGGCCGCAATCGGGTCGAGGTGGAATGAGCCACGATGCCGTGCCCATCGGGCTGGCGGCCTGACCGGGTTGCCGTTATGCTGCGCCAGCCCGGCGCCTCGCGCCCGTGACTCATCTGACGAGGAACTTCACCATGCCACAACACCTTGGCGCCCTGACCCTGCTGGTGGCCGACTACGACGCGGCCATTGCCTTCTTCACCCGGGGACTGGGTTTCGAGCTGCTCGAAGACAGCATCCTCGACGAGCCGGGTAAACCGGGCAAGCGCTGGGTGCGGGTCGCCCCGAAGGGCGCTGCCGGTTCGGCGCTGTTGCTGGCACGCGCCGCCAATCCCGAGCAGGAGGCCGCCATCGGCCGGCAGGGGGGCGGCCGGGTCTTTCTGTTCCTCGAGACCGACGACTTCTGGGGGGATCACCAGCGGATGCTGGCCCATGGTGTGCATTTTTGTGAACAGCCCAGGCTAGAGCCTTACGGCACCGTGGTGGTGTTCGAGGACATCAGTGGCAATCGCTGGGACCTGCTGCAACGCACCGCTGCCAACTGAAACTGAAAACGTTTATCATCCTGCCTGTCATAAAGTCATAAAAGTGTCACAGAAAGTTCTAATAATTGGCGCACCCATCTTCACAGAGGAGAGAGAAGGGATATGGCTAAGCGAATTCTGGTGGTCGAGGACGAGGCACCAATCCGCGAAATGCTCTGCTTCGTGCTCGAGCAAAAAGGATATGAGACGGTGGAAGCGGAAGATTATGCCGATGGACTGGCGAAGGTGCGCGAGCCCTACCCGGAACTCATTGTGCTGGACTGGATGATGCCGGGTGGCAGTGGCATCCAGTTCATCAAACAGCTCAAGCAGGATGAGCTGACCCGCCAGATCCCGGTGGTGATGCTGACCGCCCGTGGTGAAGAGGAGGACAAGGTCCGTGGTCTGGAGGCGGGAGCCGATGACTACATCACCAAGCCGTTCTCTCCCAAGGAGTTGACTGCCCGACTGCACGCCGTGATGCGCCGGGTCTCCCCGACCTCGGTGGACGAGGTGATCGAGGTGCAGGGGCTCAAACTGGATCCGGTGTCCCATCGCGTCAGCGCCGAGGACAAGGCGCTGGAGATGGGGCCGACCGAGTTCAAGCTGCTGCACTTCTTCATGACGCACCCCGAGCGGGTCTACAGCCGTGAGCAACTGCTCAACAACGTCTGGGGCACCAATGTCTATGTGGAAGACAGAACCGTGGACGTGCACATCCGTCGCCTGCGCAAGGCCATCGAAGAGACGGGGCACGACAAGTTGATCCAGACGGTGCGTGGAGCCGGATACCGCTTCTCAATCCGCCTCTAGGGGACGATATGTTGCAACCTTACGCCTGGCGGCGACAGTTGTGGCGAATGGCGTTCTTCTACGCGCCCTTCGTCCTGGTCGGCTGGTTGGTGGATCACCTCACCTTGTGTCTGCTGGTGGCGACCCTGCTGCATCTGGGCTGGCACTACCGCTTCCAGAAGCGGTTGTCGGACTGGCTATGGCACGATCGCAGCCTGGTCCCCCCCAATGGCAGCGGCAGCTGGGAATACATCTTCAACGGTATCTACAAGCTGCAACAGCGCCACCGGGCCCGTCGCCGCGAGCTGGCGGGCCTCATCCGTCGCTTTCGAGAGGGGGCCGAGGCCCTGCCCGATGCCGCCGTGGTGTTTCGCACCGATGGCAGCATCCTCTGGTGCAACCGGCTGGCGGAGCAGTTGCTCGGCTTTCGCTGGCCGGAGGATGCCGGCCAGCACATCGGCAACCTCATCCGCCATCCCGCTTTCGTTGCCTACCTGAACAAGGGGCTGTATGACGAACCCTTCGAGATGAACTCCCCCATCAACGAGGAGAAGTTTCTCGAGTTTCGGATCATGCCCTACGCCGAGGATCAGGCGATGCTGGTGGTGCGGGACGTGACCCGGCTGCGCAGTCTGGAGAAGACCCGCAAGCACTTCGTCTCCAACGTCTCCCACGAATTGCGTACCCCGCTCACCGTGCTCAAGGGCTATCTGGAGATGACCGAGGAGCCGCCACCGCCTGCCATGTGGGCCAAGGCGCACCGGGTGATGATGGAGCAGACCATCCGCATGGATAATCTGGTCAATCAGCTGCTCACCCTGTCGCGCATCGAGGCGGCGCCGTCGGTGGATCTCTCCCATCTGGTGGACATGCCCGCCATGCTGGGGCTGTTGGAGCAGGAAGCGCGGGCGCTGTCAGGGGAGGGGAAGCATCTGCTGGAATTCAGAGTGCAGCCCAATCTGTTCGTGCGCGGTGACCGGGATCAACTGCGCAGCGCCGTCTCCAACCTGGTCTACAACGCCATTCATTACACCCCGGAGGGTCGCAAGATCCTGGTGGAGTGGCGCAAGCAGGGGGCGATGGCGTTGTTCGTGGTGCAGGACGAGGGAGAAGGGATAGCCCCCGAGCACCTGGCGCGGCTCACCGAGCGCTTCTACCGGGTCGACAAGGCGCGCTCCCGTCACACCGGTGGCTCCGGGCTCGGCCTTGCCATCGTCAAGCACGCCCTGAGTCATCACGATGCCCAGCTCGAGATAGAGAGCCGGGTTGGCGCCGGCAGCCGCTTCAGTTTCCTTATCCCAGGTCGCATGGTGGTGGTTAAATAATCATTTGAGTCAATTAGTTAGTCTCAATGTCAGGGCCGCTTACGCGGCCCTTTTTGCATTTGTCATAATCCTGCGCCATGTCATTAAAGTGTCACATTAAATCCATAAATTTGTCACTGCCAGGTCAGATACTGGCGCCGTCTTAAGAACTGACCTTCTGTCATGTTGGAGAGGAGGGGACGGAATGAAACTCAGCAATCTGACTGATGCAGTCGGGTTGACCACCGCAAGACAGTGTTAATCGGCGCCATGTATTGGCAATAGCCTTCTGTAATTTTGGAGAGATTGGATGAAACTCAACAAACTGGCTGGTGTAATCGGATTTACCGCAGCAACCCTGTTTTCTGTCAGCGCGCTGGCTGCCGGTGTGGATAAAAATCTGCCGGATTACACTCCGACCAGCGGCATCTCGGGCAACCTGTCCTCTGTCGGCTCGGACACCCTGGCCAACATGATGACCCTGTGGGCCGAAGAATTTAAGCGCATGTACCCCAACGTCAACGTGCAGATCCAGGCCGCCGGTTCTTCTACCGCCCCGACCGCGCTGACCGAAGGTGTCGCCCAGTTTGGCCCGATGAGCCGTGCCATGAAGGCCGGTGAAGAAGAGGCATTCGAGAAGCGCTACGGCTACAAGCCGACCGCCATCCGCGTCGCGGTCGATGCCCTGGCCGTGTTCGTCAACAAGGACAACCCCATCAAGGGGCTGACCATGCCGCAGATCGATGCCATCTTCTCCAGCACCCTCAAGTGCGGCGAAGCCAAGGCGGCGACCAAGTGGTCTGATCTGGGTCTGGATGGCAGCTGGTCCGCCAAGGACTTGCAACTGTTCGGTCGCAACTCGGTATCCGGTACCTACGGTTACTTCAAGGAGCACGCCCTGTGTAACGGCGACTTCAAGAGCGGCGTGAACGAGCAGCCGGGTTCGGCTTCCGTGGTACAGTCCGTCTCTTCCTCCCTGAACGGCATCGGCTACTCCGGTATCGGTTATGTCACCTCCGGCGTGCGCGCCGTACCGCTCTCCAAGGATGGCAAGACCTTCATCGAAGCCACCTCTGACAACGCCATCACCGGCAAGTACCCGCTGTCGCGCTTCCTGTACGTTTACGTGAACAAGCACCCGAACAAGCCGCTCTCCCCGATGGAGCAAGAGTTCGTGAAGATGATCCTGTCCAAGGCCGGTCAGAACATCGTGGCCAAGGACGGTTATGTACCGGTGCCGGCCAAGGTGGTTCAGGCCGACCTGAAGAAGCTGGGCGTGATGTAATCCCCCGTCTTCCCATGACAGACAAACGAGCCCCTGGTGGGCTCGTTTTTATTGGGGCTGCGGGACCTTTTTGGTCGCAGCCCATGGCTGCCTGCTTGCGCCGGAGGGCCGCATTTCCGAGAATAGGGGCAACTTCATGGTAAAGGATCCCTTCATGCGTGCCTCTTCCCTGTCCAAATTAGGCCTGGCTGCCCTGTGCAGCGCCCTGCTGGCCGGCTGTGCCCAGTCTCCGACCGGCCGCAGCCAGATGCTGCTCTTCTCCCCCCAGCAGATGAATCAGCTGGGTGCTGACTCGTTTGAAGAGATGAAGAAGCAGGAGAAGGTCAGCACAGATGCCAAGATGAATGCCTATGTCTCCTGCGTGGCCAAGGCGGTCACCGCCCAGGTGCCGGCCAGCTACGGCATCACCAGCTGGGAGGTGGTGGTGTTCGACTCCAAGGAGGTGAACGCCTTCGCCCTGCCCGGCGGCAAGATCGGGGTCTACAGCGGCCTGCTCAAGGTCGCCAAGAATCAGGATCAGCTCGCCACCGTCATCGGCCACGAGCTGACCCACGTGCTGGCCCAGCACTCCAATGAGCGCCTCTCCCGCGATCAGCTGACCGGCATCGGGCTGGCGGTGGCCGATGCCGCCATCGGCAGCAGCCAGGGGGGCGGCGCCACCATGGCCGCGCTCGGCCTCGGGGTGCAGGTCGGCATTACGCTGCCCTATGGTCGTGAGCAGGAGAGCGAGGCTGACCGGCTCGGACTGGAGCTGATGGCCCGTGCTGGCTTCGATCCGGCGCAAGCCGTTCCGCTGTGGCAGAACATGAGTGCCGCCTCCGGTGGCAAGGCGCCGCCCCAGCTGCTCTCCACTCACCCGAGTGACGAGAGCCGTATCGCCGAGCTGCAGGCCCAGCAGGCCGAGGTGCAGCCCCTGTATCAGCAGGCGCGGGCCGCGGGGTTGACGCCTCAGTGCAAGGCATAACCCTGCGTCTGGCACGTCCCGCCGATGCCGCCGCCATGACGGTGATGCAGCGGGCCAGCTGGCTGGCGGCCTATGGCGAGATGCTGGGAGAGGATCTGCTGGCCCAGTTGGCCGTCACCGATCACCTGCAGATCTGGCATCGCCGGCTCGCCGATGCGGGCCCAAGGCCCATGCTGATCTGCCAAGATGAGGTCGTCATCGGTCTGCTCTATTGGC
Organism: Aeromonas sp. TECH754; assembly: GCF_056279295.1. NCBI lineage: Bacteria > Pseudomonadati > Pseudomonadota > Gammaproteobacteria > Aeromonadales > Aeromonadaceae > Aeromonas > Aeromonas sp. TECH754. Next base: position 372,621 of record NZ_JBWBRA010000001.1, read on the forward strand.
AGCCGGCCCCGGAGGACGAGCTGATGACGGCACGTATCCGCGCCCTCTATCTGCATCCCGGCCATTGGCGCCAGGGCCATGGCAAGCGGTTGTGGCAGGCGGTGGCGATGCAGATGCGCCGGGCGGGCTGCGAATGCGTCAAGTTGTGGCTGCAGGATGGCAACCGGATCGGCGAGGGCTTCTACCAGCGCCGCGGCTTCGTGTTCGATGGCCAGGTGCGCATTCTGCAGAGCCTCGGCCAACCCTGTCTGCAGCGGCAAATGTTCCGTTTGCTTTGAGCTGGCTCCCGTTTTTCACCCATGGTTACTTTATTTTTTTTGCGAATTAATACAATGTGCCCCTTCTGGACAGACTGAGGTGGACCGGTTCACCGGCAAGGGAGTGTGGCATGTATTACGGCTTTGATATTGGCGGCACCAAGATTGCGTTTGCGGTCTATGACGGCGCCCTGAACCTCTGTCACGAGGAGCGCATGAGTACCCCGGGTGATGACTACCCGGGGTTGCAGCAACTCATTCACAGCCGGGTTTTGGAGGCGGACGCCCGCTTTGGTACGAGAGGGGCGGTCGGTATCGGCTTTCCCGGCATTCTCAATCGCGACGACCGCAGCATAGTCGCGGCGAACCTGCCCGCCATTCACGGTCGCCATCTTGGGGCCGATCTGGCCGAGTTGCTGGGCCGCGCGGTCAGCGTCGACAACGATGCGAACTGCTTCCTCTGGTCCGAGGTGCATCAGGGCGCCGCGGCCGGCGCCGAGAGCGCGCTGGGGATGACCATAGGCACCGGCATCGGCGGCGCCGTCTATCTGGCGGGCAAGCTGATCCAGGGACGCAACTGGCTGGCGGGCGAGATAGGTCATTACCCGCTGCCGGCCACCATCCTGATGCAATATCCCGACCTGCCTCGCCCCCGCTGTGGTTGTGGCCGGCTGGTCTGTTTTGAAACCTATGCGTCCGGCACCGGCCTGGAGCGGCTCTATCACCACTTCCACGGCGAGCGCGCCAGCGGCCACCAGATAATCGCCCGCGTTGAAGCCCAAGAGCCCAGCGCATTGGTCACCCTGGATTGTTGGCTGGAGATCCTGGCCGCCGGGCTCGCCACCGCCATTTCGGTGCTCGATCCCGAGGTGGTGGTGCTGGGCGGGGGACTCAGCGGTCTGCCCGTTCTGTACGAAGAGCTGCCCCGGCGTCTGCCCGGCCATCTGCTGCCCGGGGTCGCCCTGCCTGCCGTTCGTCAGGCCCGTTTCGGCGGTGCCGGCGGCGTGCGCGGCGCGGCTCTGCTCAATTTATGAGATCAGACACAGGGTCTGATCTCCCGGAATAAGGAGTCATCATGACCCGTCTTGAAATCTGTATCGACAACCTGGAATCCCTGTTTACCGCCCAACAAGCCGGCGCGGATCGCATCGAGCTCTGCTCTGCACTGGGCCTCGGCGGTCTGACGCCTTCCTATGGCTTCATGCAGCAGGTGGCGCGCCATGCGACCATCCCCGTCTACGCCATGATCCGCCCCCGCGCCGGGGATTTCTGCTTCAGTGAGGCCGAGTTCGAGCTGATGCTACTGGACATCGCCGCCGCCCGCGCCGCCGGCCTGCAAGGGGTGGTGATCGGCCTGCTTGACGAGACCGGGCGTGTCCCTGCCGCGCAGCTCCAGCAGTTGGTCGAGGCGGCCGGCCCCCTTGGCGTCACCTTCCATCGTGCCATCGATCTCTCTTCCAACTGGCGCGCCGATCTGGAGACCATAGTGGCGGCCGGTTGTGAGCGGATCCTGAGCTCCGGCCATGCGCCGACCGCCCTGGCGGGTCTGGAGACCCTGCAAGCCATGCAGCAGACCCTGGCGGGGCGGGCCAGCCTGATGCCGGGCGCCGGCGTCAATGCCGACAACGTGCGCACCATCCTCGAGTTCACCGGGGTGAGCGAGGTGCACATGTCCGGCATGGGTTGGCGTGGCGGCATGGTGCCCCACGGTGTCAACATGGGCACCTCGGACGATGGCCGGGTCAACATCACCGACGGTGCCAAGGTTGCCGCGGTGCGAGCCCTGCTGGATCGCGCCTGATAAAACACGGACACGGTTGCCATGCCCTGTCGTCTTCTTTCTCCCCCTGCGGGAGAAGGCGTGGGAGAGGGGTCATATCACCGATGACGTCAAGATCATGGCCGTGCGGGCTATCGGATGACCTCTGAGCAGATCGCCGTCGATGGGCGGCGTTCACACCCGACTTGTGTGAACTCTCTCTCACCCGTGGGGAAATCAGGGCTGCCACCGGCAGCACCCCACAAAAAAGTCTGATATCATCCCGTCTCTTTTTACATCTGGACCCGGAGCAACATCTCAATGTCCCAATACGACTCTATCGAACAGAAGGCCAGCTATGGCATCGGCCGCAACATGGGTGATCAACTGGCGCAGCAAGCCTTCGCCGGTCTGGATATCCCGGCCCTGCAACAAGGTCTGGCTGATGCCCTGAATGGTCTGGAGTTCGCGGTCAGCCGTGACGATATCAACGATGCCTTCCAGGTCATCACCGCTCGCATGCAAGAAGAGCAGGAAACTGTTGCCAAGGCCGCTGCCGCCGACGGCGAAGTCTTCCTGGCCGACAACGCCAAGCGTGCCGAAGTGAAGACCACCGAGTCCGGTCTGCAATACGAAGTCATGGTCGAAGGCGATGGCGCCGTGCCGGTTGCCGGTCAGTCCGTGCGCGTGCACTACCACGGTACTTTCACCCACGGTGGCGTGTTCGACAGCTCGGTCGCCCGTGGCGAGCCGGCCGAATTCCCGGTGACTGGCGTCATCGCCGGCTGGGTTGAAGCGCTGCAACTGATGCCGGTTGGCTCCAAGTGGAAGCTCTACATTCCCCATGATCTGGCCTACGGTGCCCGTGGTGCCGGCTCCATCCCGCCGTACTCCGCGCTGGTCTTCGAAGTGGAGCTGCTGGACATCCTGTGATCCGGCTGGCTTGACCACGAAATGAAAACGGCGACCTCAGGGGCGCCGTTTCTTTTTGGCAGACCAGGGCGAGCAATGGGCAGATGAGGGGGTTTTGGATATAGTCAGGTCAGCGCCAGGGAGAGAGATCATGACGCCCATCCTCGAAGTCGTCGACCTTATCAAGCACTTCCCCGGCGTGAAGGCGGTGGACGGGCTCAGCTTTGCCATCCCCGCCGGCAGTTGTTTCGGCCTGCTCGGACCGAACGGGGCGGGCAAGACCACCACCATAGAGCTGCTGGAGGGGATCCTCAGCCCGGATGGCGGCCAGATCCTGTTTCACGGTGCCCCCCGTGGCCCCGATTACCGTTCCCGCATCGGCATCCAGTTCCAGCACACGGCGCTGCAGGATTTTCTGACGGTGCGCGATACCCTGCGCCTGTTTGCCAGCCTCTATCCCAACCCCTTGCCACGGGAGCTGCTGATCGAGTTGTGCGCCCTCGGCGAGTTCATCGATAGGGACAGTCGCAAGCTCTCCGGTGGTCAGCGTCAGCGGCTGCTGCTGGCGCTGGCCCTGCTCGGCGACCCCGAGCTGCTGTTTCTGGATGAGCCCACCACCGGGCTGGATCCCCAGGCACGCCACCACTTCTGGCAGCGTATCGAGGCCATCAAGGCGCAGGGCAAGACGGTGGTGCTCACCACCCACTACATGGACGAGGCACAGCAGCTGTGCGATCGCATCGCCATCGTCGATCACGGTCACCTGCTCAGCCTGGATACGCCGGCGGCCCTGCTGGCCCAGCACTTTGACGGTGTGCTGGTACGGCTGATGGATCACCCGGCCCTCGCGAGTCTGGGGCATCCGCTGCAGCGCCACGGGGATCTGGTGGAGCTGAGCTGCCCCGACGTGGCCGCCCTGCTGCCGCAGTTGCTCGCCTTGGGGGTGCCTTTGACCGGCATGCAGGTGCGCTCCCCCAATCTGGAGGATCTCTTCTTGTACCTGACCGGCCACAGCCTGAGGAGTGGCGCATGAGCGATGCCTTCCCGCGTGCCAGCGGATCCATCAAGCGTATAGGCGCGCTCTTTTATGCCCGCAACCTCGAATTTGTACGCGATCGGGCGGCACTGGTCTGGAACCTGGCCTTTCCGCTGTTGCTGGTGATCGGCTTCTCCCTCATCTTCTCCGGTCCCCCCAAACCCCTGGTGCAGATCGGGGTACTGGGTGAGCTGCCAGCCCCCTATCAACCCCTGCAGAGCATTCCGCTGCTCAAGCTCATCCCCTACGACGATGAAGGAAGGGGCCAGCTCAAGGTGCGTCATCATCAACTGGACTTGTTGCTCGTACCGGCACGCGGCTACTACTGGGTCAACCCGGATGCACCCCAGGGCGCCATGGCGGAATATTTGCTGCGCCAGGCCGTCGCCGTGCCACTGCACAAGGAGACCCTGAGCGGCCAGGCCATCCGCTATGGCGACTGGCTGCTGCCCGGCGTCATCGGCATGAACCTGATGTTCTCCGGCCTGTTCGGGGTGGGTTTTGTCATCGTCCGCTATCGAAAGAACGGGGTGCTCAAGCGGCTGCGAGCCACGCCGCTCTCTGCCGCCGAGTTTCTCTGTGCCCAACTGTTGTCACGAGTACTTATAACCTTGGTGGTGAGCCTGCTGGTGTTTCTGGTGGCTTATTGGCTGCTGGGAGTGCCGTTGCTCGGCTCGGGCTGGTTGTTGTTGCTGATCGCCCTGGCCGGTGGCACCGCCATGGCGTCCCTCGGACTGCTCATCGCCGCCCGCCTCCAGAATGAAGAGCTGGCGAGCGGTTTGCTCAATCTCATCAGCCTGCCCATGATGTTCTTATCCGGCGTCTGGTTTTCGCTGGAAGGCTCTCCCCCCTGGTTGCAGACGGTGGCTGCCCGCTTGCCACTGAGCCAGATCATCGAGGCGGCCCGGGCCGTGATGCTGGAGGGGGCGGGTTGGCAGGAGGTGGCGGGGTCGCTGGCTCAGGTGATGCTGTTCGCGCTGGTGTGTGTCGCCCTGGGGGCCATGTTGTTCAAATGGAGCGCCAAATGAAATCAATTCTGTGGTTGTTGCTGCTGGCCTCGCTGCCGCTCTGTGCCGGTACCCTGCGTTGCAAGAGTGCGCTGTTGACCGAGGGGGACACATCGGCCGAGCTGCTGATCCGCTGTGGTCAGCCGATGCTCAAGGAAGACCTGACCCGTTACGAGGAGAACGGCTTCGGCGCCCGGATGACGGTCAAGTATGCCGAGCGCTGGACCTACAACTTCGGCAAGAATGCGTTCATGCAATTTGTGACCGTCGAAAACGGCGTCATCACCGAGATCGAAGACGGCCCGCGCGGCGGCTGAATTCGCTCCCACCTCACCTCTCTCCCGCCACTCAGCAGGCCCTCGAACAAGGCTGCTGGCGATGACGCCTGTGCTCGGCGCAGCTTGTCCAGGTATGGACGGCCGCATTAAAACCCGATATTAATGAGTCAGTTAACAATTACGGCATTGCACCAGGATTGTGCATGGCCACTTTGCTGAAAAAATAATCCCCCTGGCCGGAGGGGACAATTCAGTATGCTATTTTGTCGATAAGGGTCTATTTTTTATTCATAAGGCGTATATCGGTCCACTCAGACATTTTGTGCTGCTGCACCAGAGTTGGGCTCGGTTGCACCGATTGACAGGTTTTTGACTGGCTGGATAAGCTGCAAAAAAGCAGGGAAAACGCTGGCATCTTGCAAGGTTTGGGGTGCCAACTCGAAGCAAACCACAGGGAAGAGTGACATGAAGCAGATACACAAGGCGGGTATGGTGGTAGTGCTGTCGCTGGCGGCAGCAAATGCCTGGGCAGACGGCACCCTGGATGCGGTGAAGAAGAAGGGATTCGTGCAGTGCGGGGTCGGTGATGGCCTGCCCGGTTTCTCCAACCCGGATGCCAAAGGCACCTGGACTGGTCTCGATGTGGACGTGTGCCGCGCCGTGGCCGCTGCCGTGTTGGGGGATGCCACCAAGGTCAAATACGTCTCTCTCACCGCCAAGGAGCGCTTCACCGCCTTGCAGTCGGGCGAAGTGGACCTGCTTTCTCGCAACACCACTTGGACGCTCACTCGTGATGGATCCCTGGGCCTGACCTTCGCCGGGGTGAACTACTACGACGGCCAGGGCTTCCTGGTCAAACAATCCCTTGGGGTCAAGAGCGCCAAGGAGCTGGATGGCGCGGCAGTCTGCATCCAGTCCGGTACCACCACTGAACTCAACCTGGCGGATTACTTCCGTGCCAACGGCGGCATGAAATACACCCCTGTGGTGTTCGATACCTCGGATCAGACCGTCAAGGGCTTCGAGGCCGGTCGCTGCGACGTGCTGACCTCGGATCAATCCCAACTCTACTCCCTCAAGATCAAGCTGACCAAGCCGGAAGAGGCTCTGGTGCTGCCGGAGGTGATCTCCAAGGAACCGCTGGGCCCGGCCGTACGCCAGGGGGATGAGCAGTGGTTCAAGGTGGTGCGCTGGAGCCTGTACGCCATGCTCAACGCTGAAGAGGCTGGGGTGACCAGCGCCAACGTGGACGAGATGCTCAAGTCCACCAACCCGGATATCCGTCGTCTGCTGGGGCTGGAAGAGCCCAAGGGCAGCGTGCTGGGGCTGGATGACAAGTGGGCCTACAACATCGTCAAGCAGGTCGGCAACTATGGCGAATCCTTCGATCGCAACGTGGGAGCCGGTTCTCCGCTCAAGATCGATCGCGGCATCAACGCACTCTGGAACAAGGGCGGTCTGATGTACGCACCGCCCATCCGTTGAGTCGATGAGCCGTTGGGGGGCCTGGCCCCCCATTTTCCCCTTGCCTTGGCTTTGTCGGAGTCATCCTGATGGCGTTACATGCATCAAACCATAGGAAACAACAGGGCCGCTGGTGGTATGACGCTAAGGTGCGGGCCCTGATCTTCCAGTGCCTGGCCGTCGCGGCCGTTATCGCGTTTCTGTTCTACATCATCAACAATGCCCTGACCAATCTGGCGACCCGTGGTATCACCACAGGTTTCGATTTTCTGGGTAATGCTGCCGGGTTCGGTATTCTGCAGAGCCTGATCCCCTACGACGAGACCTATACCTTTGGCCGCACCTTCGTAGTGGGGCTGCTCAACACCCTGCTGGTCTCCGTGCTCGGCATCCTGTTTGCCACCCTGCTGGGCTTCGTGCTCGGCATAGCACGGCTGTCGAGTAACTGGCTGGTGGCCAAGATTGCGACCGTCTATATCGAGACCTTTCGCAATATCCCGCTGCTGCTGCAGATCTTCTTCTGGTACTTCTCGGTGCTGCGCACCCTGCCGTCCCCGCGTCAGAGCGTGGAGCTGGGGGGGCTCGCCTTCCTCAACGTGCGGGGCTTCTATATGCCCAAGCCATTGTTTGAGGATGGTTTTGGCTATGTGCTCTGGGCCTTGCTGCTGGCGGTGCTGGTCAGCTGGGGGCTGCGCCGCTGGGCTCGCCGTCGCCAGGAGCTGACCGGCCGGATCTTCCCGGTCTGGCTCAGCTCGACGGGCCTCATTGTCCTGCTGCCCTTCATCACCTTTTTGCTGGCGGGGAGTCCGCTCTCCTGGAGCGTCCCGACCCTACAGGGCTTCAACTTCCGGGGCGGGTTGACCGTGTTGCCCGAACTTGCGGCACTGCTGCTGGCGTTGACCATCTATACGGCGGCCTTCATCGCCGAGATAGTGCGCTCCGGCATTCTCGCCATCAGCAAGGGCCAGACGGAAGCAGCCTCCGCACTGGGGTTGTCACCCACCAAGACCCTGCGGCTGGTGGTCATTCCACAGGCGATGCGGGTCATCATCCCGCCGCTGACCAGTCAGTACCTGAACCTCACCAAGAACTCGTCGCTGGCCACCGCCATCGGCTACCCGGATCTGGTCTCGGTGTTCATGGGCACCACCCTCAACCAGACCGGACAGGCGATCGAGGTCATCGCCATGACCATGGGTGTCTACCTTCTCATCAGTATCACCACCTCAGTCCTGATGAACATCTACAACCGCAAGATGACGCTGGTTGAGCGCTAGGGAGCTTTCATGTTTGTGAACGATCTACAAGAAGCGCTGCCCCCTCCCGACAACAGACGCGGCGTGCTGGCCTGGTTCAGGCAGAATCTGTTTTCCAACTGGTGGAGCACGCTGCTGACCCTGGTGTTGGCTTACCTGCTGTTGCCCCTTATCTGGTCGGCCCTGGACTGGGCGTTGTTTTCGGCCACCTGGCAGGGGAGCGGCCGTGCGGACTGCGTGCAGGGCGGGGCCTGCTGGATCTTTATCGAGAGCCGGCTGGGGCAATATCTCTACGGTTTCTACCCGGCCGATCAGTATTGGCGCATCAACCTGGTCTTCATCGGACTGGCCGTGCTGCTGGCATTGCTCATCTGGCCACGCACACCGCGCAAGGGCTGGCTGGCGTTATTTACCCTGCTGGTCTTTCCGGTCATCGCCTTTCTGCTGATCCACGGTGGTGCTGGCCTCGAGGTGGTGGATACCAACCGCTGGGGCGGGCTGATGCTGACCCTGGTGTTGGCGGTGGTGGGGATAGCGGTCGCCCTGCCATTCGGGATCCTGCTGGCGTTGGGGCGTCGCTCCCACATGCCGGTGATCTCCAGCCTCTCCACCGTCTACATCGAGTTCTGGCGTGCGGTGCCGCTCATTACCGTGCTGTTCATGGCCTCCGTCATGTTGCCGCTGTTCATGACCAGCGAGGTGGAGCTCGACAAGCTGCTGCGAGCGCTGATCGGCATCATCTTGTTCCAGGCTGCCTACGTGGCGGAAGTGGTGCGCGGTGGCTTGCAGGCGATCCCCAAGGGACAGTACGAGGCGGGGGAGGCGCTGGGGCTCTCCTACTGGAAGGTGATGGGGCTCATCATCATGCCGCAAGCCCTCAAGATCACCATCCCTTCGCTGGTGAACACCTTTATCTCCCTGTTCAAAGACACCAGCCTGGTGTTGATCATCGGCCTGTTCGACTTGTTAGCCATCTCCAAGGTGGCGCTGGCGGATCCGGCCTGGCTCGGCTTCTCCACCGAGGCTTATGTGTTTATCGCCATGATTTTCTGGATGTTCTGTTTTGGCATGTCCCGCTACTCCATCTATCTGGAGCGCAAACTCAACACGGGTCACAAACAGTAGGAGTAGTTCGAGATGAAAAGAGACCCGGTGATGGCACTCAGGTCAGTGAATGCAAGATGTAGCGGGTGTTGTGAGTTGCACAACATCAATGTGCGGGTGAGCAAGAGAGCGGGAGTTGTTTCGATATGAAAACAGACGCTGTAGTAGAGCTTAAATCTGTCAATAAGTGGTACGGCGAGTTTCATGTGCTGCGTAACATCAATCTGCAGGTGGGCAAGGGCGAGAAAATCGTCATCTGCGGGCCCTCCGGCTCGGGCAAGTCCACCATGATCCGCTGCATCAACCGGCTGGAAGAACACCAGAGCGGCGACATTCTGGTCAAGGGCACGGCGCTCACCTCGGATCTCAAGAACATCGAGCTGGTACGCCGGGAAGTGGGCATGGTGTTTCAGCACTTCAATCTTTTTCCTCACCTGACGGTGCTGGAGAATTGCTGTCTGGCCCCCATCTGGGTCAAGCAGTTGCCACGCAAGGAGGCCGAGGAGATCGCCATGAACTTCCTGCGCCGGGTCAGGATCCCGGAGCAGGCCCTCAAGTACCCGGGCCAGCTCTCCGGCGGCCAGCAGCAGCGGGTGGCCATCGCCCGCAGCCTGTGTATGAACCCGCAGGTAATGTTGTTTGACGAGCCGACTTCGGCGCTGGATCCCGAGATGGTGCGCGAGGTGCTGGATGTCATGGTGGAGTTGGCTCACGAGGGGATGACCATGCTCTGCGTCACCCACGAGATGGGCTTTGCCAAGCAGGTGGCGGATCGGGTGATCTTCATGGACCGCGGCCAGATCATCGAGGAGAACGTGCCGGATCAGTTCTTCGACCATCCCCAGTCGGAGCGCACCAAGCTGTTCCTTTCCCAGATCCTGCAGCATTGAACCCGGAGCCCGTGCGATGAAAATAGCCCGCTCGCTCGATGAGCGGCGGGCAAAGACGTGCATGGAAGCAGACTACAGACGGAGTATGTCAGCCCGGCAACAGGGCGCCGGTGCGCAGATCGCGCACCGCCAGGTTGATCTGCCGGGCCAGGTGCAGTGCCTGACGGCAGCTCAGAGTCTTCACGTCGATGGCCCCACCCTGAAATTCGAATCGCCCCAGCGCCTCTACCATGAAGCTACCGTGATGAAAGCTCTTGATATGGCGGGCAATCTGGCGAGGAGACAACTGCTTGAACACCTTCATGGCAAAACACCCTGTTGCTTGGACAGGGCACACTATGCCGTCCTTCCGTGACACTGATGTGACATTTCATCAAGGGTTGTATGAATCCATTTGTTCGTTGCATCTCGGCTTGGCGCGACCTTCCCCCGGGTGCTGAAAACCTTCTGCCCGGCGTTGAAAAAGGCATTGAAAAAGTAGTGCCGTGCTGGGGCCCGGCCTCGATATACTGCTGCTCATCGAGGATTGCAACAGGGTAGCGCGCGTGGAGTGGGTTGACGTAGTGGATGAGCAGGACCGCGTAGTCGGGGTCGCCGAGCGGGCCAGGGTGCGGCGGGAGAACTTGCGCCATCGTGCCAGCTATATCCTGGTGCTCGATGAGGCCGAGCGCATCCTGGTGCAGCGGCGCACCCTCGGCAAGGACTTCTGCCCCGGCATGCTGGATGCCTGCGCCGGCGGTGTGGTGACCCGGGGCGAGGTGATGGAGCCTTCCGCCCGGCGCGAGCTGGCGGAGGAGCTGGGGATCGTTGATGTGCCCCTGCAAGGCTTTGGTACCTTCTACGCCGAAGGAGAGATGGATGGAAAGGGGTACCGAGTCTGGGGTGGCCTGTTCAGTTGTCACTATCAGGGCCCGTTGCAACTGCAGGCGGAAGAGGTGAGCGAGGTGCACTGGATGAGTCTGACCGACATCGCGGCACGGGCCAGCGAATTTACCCCGGACTCCCTGCTCGCGATTGCCACTTGGCAGGCGCGACGGGGTGGCTAAGCCGCTGTTACCCCTCTTCGCGCCGCGCTAGACTGGGGCTCCTTTCATTTATTACTCAGGACGAGACATCATGATCACAGTTGGCCAATCCCTGCCTGCGGGCGAATTTACCCTGCTGACCGCCGAGGGCAAGAAGACGCTGGACACGCATACCCTGTTTGCGGGCAAAAAAGTGGTGCTGTTCGCGGTGCCCGGCGCCTTCACGCCCACCTGTTCCAACGCCCACTTGCCGGGTTATGTGGTGCTGGCCGATCGCTTCAAGGCCAAGGGGGTCGATGCGATTTATTGCCTGTCGGTCAACGATGCCTTCGTGATGAAAGCCTGGGGCGAGGCGCACAATGCCGAGGCGCTCACCCTGCTGGCGGATGGCGATGGCAGCTGGACTCGTGCCCTTGGCCTCGCCAAGGAGACCGGCGCCTTCGGCGGCCTGCGTGCCCAGCGCTTCGCCCTGATAGCCCAGGATGGTGTGGTGCAGCAGCTGTTCGTGGAGGCTCCCGGCAAGTTCGAGGTCTCGGATGCCGAGAGTCTGCTGGCGGCGCTCTGAAATGTTAATCATTGTTTGATTGCCGCTTGAAATAGCAAGGGGGCTCGCTAAACTGGGCCCGTTTTGGATGGAGCCAGGTTTGCAGCCTGGCTCTCGTGTTTGAGTGGATGGGATTGACGACTATGACCCTGGCTTTTGTTGCCCTGATTGCCGGACTGGCGCTGCTGGTCTGGAGTGCGGATAAATTTGTGGATGGCGCCGCCGCAACCGCCCGTTATGCCGGCATGCCGCCGCTGCTCATCGGCATGGTGATCATCGGTTTTGGCACCTCGGCCCCCGAGATGGTGGTCTCCGCGCTGGCGGCCGCCCAGGGCAATCCCGGTCTGGCGCTCGGCAACGCCTACGGCTCCAACATCACCAACATCGCCCTGATCCTGGGGTTGACCGCTCTCATCAGCCCCATCGCCGTCTCCTCCCAGGTGGTGCGCAAGGAGATCCCCATCCTGCTCGGCATCACCTTGCTGTCCGGCGCCCTGCTGATCGACGGTCACCTGGGGGGCACCGATGCCCTGATCCTGGGAGTCGTGTTCCTGGGGCTGATGGGCTGGTCCATCTGGGCGGGCATGCGCGGCAAGGGGGATGCGCTCGACGCGGACACCGACGACGACATCAGCAGCGAGGGCATGTCACGCAAGCGGGCGCTGATCTGGCTGGTGGTCGGTCTGGTGCTGCTGGTGCTGGCCTCCCGTCTGCTGGTGTGGGGCGCCGTCACCATAGCCCAGGCGCTCGGCATCAGCGATCTGGTGATTGGCCTGACCATAGTGGCGGTGGGCACCTCTCTGCCGGAACTCGCCTCCTCCCTCATCGCCATTCGCAAGAAGGAGCATGATCTGGCCCTCGGCAACGTGCTCGGCTCCAACCTGTTCAACACCCTGGCGGTGGTGGGCATCGCCGCGGGCATAGCGCCGCTGGAGGTGGACTCCATGGTGCTGTCTCGCGACTGGTCGGTGATGATGGGGCTGACCCTGTTGCTGCTGGTGATGTGTCTGGGCCGCAAGGGGCAGGGCCGGATCAACCGCTGGGAAGGGGGCCTGTTGCTCGCCATCTTCGTGGCCTACACCTCCTGGTTGCTGGGTAGCCAGTTCCTCTAGACAGGGGAGCACGGCACAACGAAAGAGGGGGAAGCATCGGCTTCCCCCTCTTGTTTTTGGTACGGCCCTGGTATCAGGCCACCGCCACCAGTTTCTGCTTCTGGGCGCTGTCCAGAATCAGGATGCTGGCCTTGGGGAAGAAGTTGAAGGTGGAGGCGGAGGCCCAGGTGTAGGCCCCCATCACCCGCCCGATGACCAGCTCGCCGATGGCCAGATCCGGCAGCATGATGCCGTCGCGGATCACGTCCACGCTGTCGCAGGTGGGGCCGGAGAGTACCGCATTGTGCAGCTCGCCACCGGCATAGGGGGTGCTCACCGGGTAGGTGACGTGGTCATAGAGCTGGCCGTTGTAGCTGCCGTAGAGACCGTCATCCAGGTAGTACCAGATCTTGTCGCCGCGGTGGGCCTTGCCCATCACGCTGGCGACCGAGGTCATGGCCGGTGCGCTGATGAAGCGGCCCGGCTCGGCGATCTTCTGCACCGTGGCTGGCAGCTTGGCGAGCGCTTCGCGGATCGGGGCGCAGAAGCCGTCGATGTCGAACTCTCCACCGTCATAATCCACCGGGAAACCGCCGCCGATGTCCAGCACCCAGGGCTTGAGGCCGAGTTCCCATGCCTGCTCCATGATCTCGCGGCAGGCGTCGATAGCCTGCACGTGACGACGGGAGTGGGGCACCTGGGAGCCGACGTGGAACGACAGCCCCATCACCTTGATGCCCTTGGCCTGGGCCAGTTGCAGCAGCGGCAGCGCCTGCTCCGGGGTGCAGCCGAACTTCTTGGAGAGATCGACCTTGGTCTCCGGGTTCGGGAAGCTGACGCGCAGCAGCAGCTTCACCTCGTCCTTGTAGGGAATGAACTTCTCCAGCTCCAGCGGGTTGTCGTAGACGAACACGGTGCAGCCGAACTCCAGCGCATAGCGAATGTCGCTGTCGCGTTTGATGGGATGAGTGTGAATACAGCGCCCCGGGCGAACCCCTTGGCTGCGCACCAGATCCACTTCGCCATTGGTGGCCAAGTCGAAACAGGCCCCCTCTTCCTTCAAGACAGAGACCACCGCCTCGTGGGGCAGGGGCTTGAGTGCATAGTGCAAGCGCACATCGGGCAGGGCGGCTGCCAGGGCCCGATACTGTTTGCGGACGGCTGCCTTGTCGAGCAGCAGCAGGGGAGAGCCAAATTGTTCAACCAGCTGACGGTAATCTTGTGCGACCAGAGTCTCGTTCATTCTCTTTTGAAAATCCTTAGGGGGCGTGATAGGCCCAAGCCATATGCGATTGAACCGGCGACGGCCGGCTCAGGCGAGTGGTCCGGAGGGACCAACCAGACACAGTGCATAACTTAAGTGCAAAGTGCTTAGTTATGCGCGGAATTATCGACTTATTGTGTTTCTGTGCAAGTATTTTGAGTGGATATGTTGGCAAGTATTTCTGGTCGAGACGAAAGGTGCTGTCGATATAAAACTCGCGATCGAGGCGCTGATTGGGATGAGCTAGGGAAGATAGGCTAACTCATTGACAGATAACGAACATTTAACATTTTGTCGGGGCAGGGGCAGAGTGGAAAAAAATCCGATCGCCGAGAGGCGAGTGCGAGACAGCTCACAGTTTTTTGATTAATATGCCAGCTTCCTAATCCAAACTAGTTCGGATGAAGGTAGCAGGAGAGCGATGGGGGACCATCCACCGAAGAAGTGAATCTTTCAGGTACCGGGCAACCGGTGTGGACTGCTACTGGACGATACTCTGGAGAGACCCGTTAGATCGGGCGCCGAAGGAGCAAGGCACCATGACTGCATCGCAGGCGGGTGTCGGAAACTCTCAGGCAAAAGGACAGAGGGGATGGGATGGTTGTACCTGAGCTTAGAACTGTTCACGATCTGTAACGAAAGGTCGTCAGCAAGGTAAAGAGCAGCGCAGGAACCGGAGCGTATAGATATACGTGAGGATTCCTAGCAGCACATGAGCCTTGATCACGGCCTCGCAGTAAGAGCGTGAACAAGTTCTTGGCCTGCATCCGATCGCCTTTGGGGATCGCGACACCTATGGGAAGATCATCCTTCTCCTCCTTAATCGTTGTTTTTTAAGGAGGATGCATGTCATCAATTCAATCGGCGCTCGGCGCCATCGATACTTTTATCTGGGGTCCACCCCTGCTGATCCTGCTGGTCGGGACCGGTGTCTACCTCACCTGGCGATTGGGTCTGCTTCAGATTGTGCGCCTGCCGCTCGCCCTGCGACTGGTGTTTGGTCGCGATCAGGGCCAGGGCAAGCAGGGGGACGTGTCCAGCTTCGCTGCCCTCTGCACCGCACTCTCCGCTACCATAGGCACCGGCAACATCGTCGGGGTCGCTACCGCCATCAAGCTCGGCGGCCCTGGTGCCCTGTTCTGGATGTGGATGGCGGCCCTGTTCGGCATGGCCACCAAGTACGCGGAGTGTCTGCTGGCGGTGAAATATCGCCAGCAGGATGCCAACGGCCAGATGGCGGGCGGCCCCATGTACTATCTGGAGAAGGGGCTCGGCTCCAAAATGCTCGCCAAGCTGTTCGCCCTGTTTGGCATTGGCGTGGCGTTTTTCGGCATCGGCACCTTCCCCCAGGTCAACGCCATCTCTGACGCCATGAGCCTCTCCTTCGCGGTGCCCCGCGAGGCGACCGCCGTGGTGCTGACCCTGATAGTGGCGCTGGTGACCCTGGGGGGCATCAAGTCCATCTCCAGCGTGTCGAGCAAGGTGGTGCCCTTCATGGCCATCTTCTACATCCTGGCCTGCGCCGGGGTGCTGGTGAACAACGCCGGCGTCCTGCCGGAGGCGGTGCTTCTGGTGATCAACAGCGCCTTCACCGGCCATGCGGCCACCGGTGGCTTCGTCGGTGCCGGCATCATGCTGGCAATCCAGTCCGGGGTGGCGCGGGGAGTCTTCTCCAACGAGTCAGGTCTGGGGTCGGCCCCCATCGCGGCGGCGGCGGCCAAGACGAATTCCTGCGTGGAGCAGGGGCTGGTCTCCATGACCGGCACCTTCATCGACACCATCATCATCTGCACCATGACCGGCCTGACCCTGGTGGTGACCGGCGTCTGGAGCGGGGATCTCAGCGGCGCCGCCATGACCAGCCAGGCCTTCGCCCAGGGGCTGGATGCCCACATCGGCCAGTATCTGGTGAGCATAGGGCTGCTGTTCTTTGCCTTCACCACCATTCTCGGCTGGAACTACTACGGCGAGCGCTGCACCGAGTACCTGTTCGGGGTCAAGGCCATCAAGCCTTACCGCCTCATCTATCTGGTGCTGGTGGCGAGCGGTGCTTTCCTCCATCTGGACATGATTTGGCTCTTGGCGGACATCGTCAACGGCCTGATGGCGGTGCCCAACCTCATCGGCCTCATCGGCCTGCGCCACGTGGTGATCGCCGAGACCCGCGCCTATTTCAAGCGGGATAGCGATGGCGAAGTCGAACCCGAGCCGCAGACCGCCTGAATCTGTATCGGCACTACGTCAGAAAAAAGCCACGACCTTGGGTCGTGGCTTTTTTTATCCGGTTGGCTTGGGTCGCTGCGGCGTCAGTCGTCGGTCAGCAGACTCTTCAACCGGGTTTGAACTTGTTCCACCAACACCTCATCGCTGCCCTGCCAATGGATGACTTGCGCCAGTGTGGTGGAGGTGCCAGGTAAAAAGCGCAGCTCCCCGCCCGCCAGCTCATAGAGGCGGCTCGCCATGCGGGTGCCTTCATCGATATCTCCCGCTACCAGCAGCATGGCCTGAGCCAGCACGGCGCCTTGATGATCCTGCCCCGGCGCCAGCCAGCGCTGGGCGGTGCCGGTGACCTTGCGGCCCCCGATCACCAGATTGTACTGACCGTCGCAGAAGGAGCCGGGCACGAAGTCGTAGTTGCCCTTGAGGCCATATTCCCCCAGCAAACCCAGCAACGGCGCCCCCAGCAGCCGGTAATAGTGGGCCAGATCCGTGGTGGTGCGGGGCAAGAACAGCGACAGATTGAGGATGCCGGCGCCGTGGGGCACCGCGGTGCCGCCGCTGTCGCGCACATAAACCGGCCAGCCCTCGCCCGCGAGCTGCTTGCGGGCTGCTTGATAACGGGGCAGCCGCACATCCTTGCGGGTGACGATGAGGCATTGGGGGGCCTGCCAGAGGTGGGCGCGGGCCAGACCGTCGCGGGCGCAGTCCCGCAGCCACTGCTGCTCCTGGGCCAATATCTGGTCGGGTGTATGGTTGGCGGGCAGGGCAGGCAGCAGGGAGTAAGGCATGACGGCATCCGGCGGCAATGGGTGCCAGCACAGTACCCGCCAGCAGGGACAAGGTAAAGCCCCGCACGGCGGGGCTTTGTCATGTTGCTAGCGCGTTCTGCGGGAGGTGACTCAGGGCTGAGTCTTGGCGCGGATGGGCAGCAACAGGTTCAGGATGATGGCGGTGAGGCCGCCGGTGGCGACGCCGTAGGAGAGCACGCTCCTGGCCAGCTCCGGCAGGTGTTGCAGCACCTCGGGCACCTGGGCGACGCCCAGCCCCATGGCCAGCGACACCGCCAGTATCATCAGGGCGCGGCGGTCCAGCTCCTCGCGGGAGATGATGCGCACCCCGGCGGCGGCGATGGTGCCGAACATGACGATGGTGGCGCCGCCCAGTACGGGCTCGGGGATCTGCTGCACCAGGCTTGCCACCGCCGGGAACAGGCCGAGCAGGGCCAGCATGGCGGCGATGAAGAGGCCGACGTGGCGGCTGGCCACCCCGGTCAGCTGGATGACGCCGTTATTCTGGGCGAAGGTGGACATGGGGAAGGTGGAGAAGACCGCCGCCAGCATGGAATTGGCGCCATCGGCCAGCACGCCGCCCTTGATCCGCGCCATGTAGACCGGCCCGTCCAGCGGCTCGCCGGAGATGTCGGAGGTGGCGGTCATGTCGCCGATGGCCTCCAGTGCCGTCACCACGAAGATGATGGCGAGCGGCACGAACAGCTGCCAGTCGAAACCGAGGCCGTAGTGCAGCGGAATGGGCACCATCACCAGTGGCCCCTCGAAGGTTGGCGCGCTCACCTTGCCGAGCAACAGGGCGGCGGCGTAGCCCACCAGCATGGCGAGCATGATGGCGGAGAGGCGCAGCCAGGGGTTGCGACTGCGCTGCAGCAGCACGATGAGGCCGAGCACCAGCAGGGAGAGGAAGAGGTTGCTGTGGCTCGCGAAGCTGCCATCGGCCAGCGCCCCGTAGCCGCCGCCCATGCTGATGAGACCTACCTTGATCAGGGTCAGACCGATGAGCAGCACCACTATGCCGGTCACCAGCGGGGTGATGATCCGTTTGACCAGATGCAGGAAGCGGCTCATCACGACGATGGTGAGGGCGGCCGCCAGCATGGTGCCGAACAGGGTGCCCAGCAGATCCTCGGTGGGCATGG
This sequence comes from Aeromonas sp. TECH754, assembly GCF_056279295.1. Classification (NCBI taxonomy): domain Bacteria; kingdom Pseudomonadati; phylum Pseudomonadota; class Gammaproteobacteria; order Aeromonadales; family Aeromonadaceae; genus Aeromonas; species Aeromonas sp. TECH754. The sequence goes on from NZ_JBWBRA010000001.1 coordinate 390,658, forward strand.
CCGCCTGCTTGAGGGCGAGGCCGGAGGCGATGATGGGGCCGAGGAAGTTGAAGCTGGTGCCCTGCACCGACAGCAGGCCGGAGCCGAGGGGGCCGAAGCGGCGGGTCTGGATGAAGGAGGCGATGCCGGACATGACCAGCGACATGGAGACGATATAGCGGGTGTCGGCGGCGGGGAGGCCGAGGGCGTTGGCGATGATGAGGGGCGGGGTGATGATGGCGACAAACATGGCGAGCATATGCTGCAGGGCGGCGAACAGGGTCTGGGGCAGGGGCGGGACATCCTCTATGCCGTAGACCAGCTCGCTGTGGGGTCGCCTGGGGGGATGAGTCTCGACGGGGGCGCGCGAGACGGCTGCCTGTTCCATAAATACCTCGGATCTTGTGGGGAGGGGGAGAAAATTGGGCGCTATTGTAGTGGCTGAAATGAGGCTGACCAGCGCTAATTGAGCGGAAAAAGGTTTATTTTTTGATGGGTTGAAACGTTTGCGCGCGGCGATTATGATCCGCCGGTTTGTGTGAGGCCGTTCTCGTTATTAATGGGTCTAGTGCAGATGCATCCTGGTCGTGACGGTGTAGAATGAGCCCTCAGTTGTTATGTGGAGGCGCTGGATGCTGAAGCTGTCGGAGTTTTGGAGTGCCCGGGCTCACTCCGAAGATTTTACCCTGACCCGCATGGGGTTCATGACGGTGCGGCTGCGGCTGCTGACCTGTCTGCTGATGATAGGCCTCCCCGCTTGGGCGCTGATCGATTGGCTGACCCTGCCCGGCATCCAGTTTGACCTCCTGCTCAAGGCGCGCGTCTTCTGCCTGCTGGCCCTCTCCCCGCTCATTCCCTTCTCCTATCTCATCCATTTCAAGCGCGAACGGATGAAGCTGGCGCTCGGCTACCTGATGGCGGTGATGATGCTGTTCTCCCTCATCTGCCTTGGCAGCTTCGGCCCGGAGCAGGAGCCGCAGGCGGGTTATCTGGTGTTCCCCTACCTGCTGATCAGCCTGTTTGCCATCTTCCCCATCCCGCTTTTACTGAGCCTGCAACTGGCGGGCGGCATCCTGATCACCATGCTGGCGGGCAACTGGTGGATACACGATCAGCCGCTGTGGAGCCTGCAAACGCTCAATCAGCTCTGGCTGCTGGCGCTGTTCACCGTAGCGAGTGCCTGGGTGCAGTGCGGACAGCTCAACATGTTGCTGCAACTCTATCGGGAGTCCACCACCGACGAGCTGACCGGCATGATGAACCGCCGCCTGCTGATGAAGCGACTGGAGAAGGCCAGGGTCACCATGATCCGCAAGCAGGCGCCCTTTGCCGTGTTGTTGCTGGACTTGGACCGTTTCAAGCGGATCAACGATAACTTCGGCCATCTGGCGGGGGATGCGGTGCTCAAGGAAGTGGCGGCGACCCTGGCCGAACAACTGGAACCCGGCATGGTGCTCGGGCGTTATGGCGGCGAAGAGTTTGCCGTCATGCTGCCCAACTGCGGCGAGTTGAACAAGGCGAAGCGGGTCGCCGAGCGGCTGCGCATCGCGGTGGAGGCGCGGCTGGTCAAGAGCCCCACCTCGGACGAACTGCTGGAGGTGACGGTGAGCATAGGCCTGACCCTGGCCCGGCGCGGGGAGAGCATCGAGGATCTGCTCAATCGGGCAGACGAGTGTCTCTATCTTGCCAAGATGGCGGGACGCAACTGCGTGGCAGGGGACAACGATCTTCCGTCCAAGCCGGCCGACATGGACGTGGCCTAGGGTTACATCCTGATGACAGGCCTGTCGCAACCGCGATCCCCTGACTGAGGCCGGGCCAGCCGCTGAACATTTAGCAGCGTCGTGGCGTGAGTGGCCGATCCCCTGGCCAGCACTCTGTTGCCCTTCAATAGCCTCCCTCTCTTTTCTCCCCTTCGATTCATCTCTCCTCAATAGTTGTCCTTGGATGGATCCCTTTGCCACAGGGCGCTGTTCGCCGGGTCGTCCGGTCGGCTGGTCCTTGCCCGCTGGTGCTGGGAGGAGAGGGAGCGGACGCCGATGTTAATGATGAGAGTGTTGTTAATTGGCTGCTATTGTGTAACTCAACAGTGCCCGGCTAGCGCCGGTACTGGGTGGTCTGCGCTGGCCGGCATGACGCCGGTCAGCGCTACAAGGATGAGACTTCTGGCTTTCAAGGGGAAAATGAATGATATCAGCCGTCGACTTCAGCACTCATTACCGTAAAGGTGATCGCATCATGCTGGGTTTGCTTTGGTTTACGTTATTTTGTTCGGCTGGATTAGCATTTTGGCATGATACATGGCTGCAAACCGTGCTGGTGGGCGGCTCGGTCTGCGCGCTGTTGACCGCGCTCTACCGGGTGCTGGCGGGTACCCGCTGGATGCGTTGCCTCATCGGGGTCGGACTGATGGTGATGGCGGCGCTGCACATCAATCAGGCACGGGGGGTCATCGAGATCCACTTCGGCATCTTCGTGTTGCTGGCGGTGCTGACCTTTTACCGCGACTGGCTGCCGATCGTGGTGGCGGCGGCGGTGATCGCGGTGCATCACGTGCTGTTTCATGTGCTGCAACACCAGGGCTTTCCGGTCTATGTGATGCAGTTTCATGGCGGCTGGGGAATGATCTTCCTGCATGCGTTTTATGTGGTGGTGGAGAGCGCGATCCTCATCTATCTGGCGCGGCTCAGCCTGATCGATGCCACCGAAAATCAGGAGGTCTTGAACAAGGTGCTGGTGGCGGCCAATCAGCTCAACCAGGGCGTCAACCCGGATGCGCAGGCGGCGGGCCTCAAGCTCTCTTCCGGGCAGCGCTTCGATCACTTTCTCGAGCAGGTCTCCAACCTGGTGGACGGTGTGGCACGGGATAGTCGCAGCCTGGGGGAGCTGAGCCATGATCTGTCCCGGGCGGGCCATACCCTGGAGGACGGCGCCCAGCACCAGTTGGACGAGGTGTCGCGGATGAGCGGCGCCATGGGCTTGATGCTCACGGCCATGGAGGAGATCGCCGGACATGTTGACCACACCCTGCAGTGCGCTGGTGAGGCCAGCGATCAGGTTGGGAAAGGGCGGCTGACGGTGGATCAGACCCGGGAGGACATACTGGCGCTGGCGAGCAGCATCGATGTCACCGATAGGACGGTGCAGTCAGTGGTCGATCAGACCGAGCAGATTGGCAGGGTGCTGGAGGTTATCCATGACATAGCCCAACAGACCAACCTGCTGGCACTCAACGCGGCCATCGAGGCGGCGCGGGCGGGTGAGCAGGGACGCGGCTTTGCGGTGGTGGCCGAGGAGGTGCGCAACCTGTCCCAGAAGACCTCGGTCTCCACCAGCGAGATCCAGCAGATCATCGAGCGGCTTCAGCAAGGCAGCCGGCAGGCGGCCAGCGCTATGCACGACAGTCGCGAGGGGGTGCAGCGCTGCGTGTCCGCCAGCCAGTCTGCGGCGCAGATGCTGCACGTGGTGGCGGATGACATCGCCAACATCAACCGCTTCAACGCGCTGATCGCGGCCACCACTCAGGAGCAGTCCCGGGTCTCGGTAGACATCGGTTATCGCCTGCAAACCGTCCAGAAGATTGCCGAGTGCAACGCAGGCAACATCGCGGCCCTGACTCGCAGCAGCCAATGTCTGCCACCGCTGGCGGCGCGGCTGGAGAACCTGGGCAGAGCCTTCCACGCCTAGCGACAGGCTTGTTGAGACAGGTGTCAGCGTCGTTGACCGCCCGCGGTCAGAAAGAGAGATGCCACCTAAGGTGGTGGCATCTTGGCAAGGGGCTCTGGCGCCTAGACCAGGCGATATTTGCCTGACAGTTGCTGGGCCAGCAGCTTGAACATGTTGAACACCGCCATGGTCTTGCCGGTCGGGGGTACCATCCTCGGCCAGGAAGAATTCCCCCTTGAACACCAGGATCTCTCCCTTCTGCTCCACCGAATCGGCGCGCATGCCGTGGATGAAGTCTTCGTGGCCCTTGATGATACCGTTGGCCATCTCCAGCAGGGCAGTCTCGGTGATCAGCTCTTTTTCTGGTTGCATGCTCGTCTCCTTAAACGACTACTGACAGGAGGGCTCCTGTCGCTGATTGAAGAGGGGCCAAGCATACTGCAAAGGGGGATTTTCTGTCATTGATATGACCCCGTTTTTTGCCCCTCCCGTCAGCCCATCACCAGGTTTTTCAGCCAGCGGCGCTGGCGAATGCGGCGTTGCACCAGCAGTACCTTGCACAACTCCTCCAGCAACACCACCGCCACCACCCAGGAGAGGGGCCAGCCGAGCAGGCTGACCGCCGTCCAGGCGAGCGGCAGGCCGATGCACCACATGCCGACGATGTCGATGAAGATGCTGTAGTTCACGTCTCCCCCCGAGCGCAGCACCCCTATGATGCCCACCATGTTGAACACCTTGAGCAGCATGCCGAGGCACATGATGCCGAGCACCTGACCCGCCTCCCCCATCAGCTCGGGCGGCAGGTTGCCCACCCATTGCAGCAGATTGGCCTGCAACAGCCAGACCACCAGCCCCACCAGCATGGCGCCGACGGGAGCCAGCAGCAGGAACAGCTGGGAGTGTTGCCAGGCGGCATCATATTCCTCGGCCCCGAGCCGGTGGCCGAGCAGAGTGGAGCAGGCCACCGCCAGTCCGAAGAACAGGGAGATGAGGATGCTCTCCAGCGTCCCGAGCGTGGTCATGATGGCCAGGGAGTCGGTACCCAGATGGGCGTAGAGGAAGCCATAGAGCAGCATGCCGAAGGCCCAGAGCCCGTCGTGCAGCAGCAGCGGCAGGGCGATCAGGGTGAAGCGCACCACCTCCTTGCGCTGGAAGGCCGCCAGCCAGTCCGGTTTGCGCGGCACCAGCCTGGGCTCCTGGCGCAGCACATAGATCAGCAGGAGCGCGGTCTGCAGCAGCCGGGAGAGGGTCGTGCCCCAGGCCGATCCTGCGACCCCCATGGCCTCGAAGCCGAAGTTGCCGAAGATGAGGGCGTAGTTGAGGATGACATTGGCGATGATGGCAATGATGCCGATCCGGGTCGGCGCCACGGCGTTGCCCACCGAGCGCAGCGCCGCCTCCAGCGGCACCACTATGGCGGTGCAGAGGATGGTGGCCCCGGTGATCATCAGGAACTCGTCGGCCAGGGGGCGCAGCACCGGATCCTGGCTGGCAAAGCCCAGCACGCTGCCCGGCGAGAGCACATAGATGAGTGCGAAGGGCAGGCTGACCAACAGGGCCCCCACCAGCGCCAGCGCCAGGGAGCGGCGTACCCCGGCCAGCTCGCCCCGGCCGTAATACTGCGCCGCCAACACCGAGACCCCGCCAGAGAGCCCCGCTATCACCAGCAGGTTGAAGAAGAAGACCCGGTTACCCAAGCCGACCGCCGCCACGGCCGTGGTGCCAAGCTGACTCACCATCATGATGTCGATGAGACCCAGCAGGGAGAACATCATGGATTGCAGCGACACTGGCAGGGCCAGTCGCCACAATCGGGTCATGAACTCGCGATCGGTGGTTTGTTTTAAAATAGCTTGCCAATAATTCATATAAATTAACCGGGTAGGTAAAAGATGACACTTTACGGAGATATGATAGGGGACCATGAGGCCAGTCCCACTGTGAGTGACTCTCGGTTTTCTTGTGCAAAACTATCCTGTTGAGGTGCCATGAGCTTTGCCAGCGAATGTTTGGAGATAGCCCCCAGCTGCGATGAGCGGATGCTGGGGCGCGAGGGCCTGCCCCTGCTCGGCGAGGCGGGCATCTTCCTGACCGGTCTCTCCCACATCCGGGAGCACTACCTCATCCGCCGCAACCGGCCTGAGTTCCACATCCTGATGGTGAGCCATGACGAGGGCGGCGTGCTGCTGACCGGGACGGGTGAACAGCCGATACCGGCGGCGTCGTTGGTGTTCCTGCCTGCGGCGGTGCCGGGGGGCTTGCGGCTCGTGGGCGAACAGTGGCGGACCAGCTGGATCCTGCTGGACGACGTGCCACGCTGGCGTCATCTGCACCGGCTCGGCCACCGCATCTGGCAGGGGGAGGAGGGGGAGCAGCTCTATCATCTGCTCAGCCTGATGCAGGGGGAGGGGGTGCGATCGCCCTTGCAGCCCCAGCTGCTCAGCTTGCTGCTGGCGCTGCTGGACAGAGCCTTGCAAGGGGAGGTGCGCGGTACCCCCGAGCTCAGGCTGCAGGCGCTGTTTCGGCGGGTGGAGGCGCGCCTCGACGAGCCCTGGAGCGTGGCCATGCTCGCCAGCCAGATGGCCTGCTCGGTGCCGCACCTGCATCGGCTCTGCCGGCAGCTGTTTGGCATGGGTCCCATGGCCTGGCTCACCCAGCTGCGCATGAACAAGGCACGCCAGTTGCTGCTCTACACCAACTGGCCCCTTTCCGAGCTTGCCAGCCGGGTCGGTTACAGTGACGGCGCGAATTTTGCGAACCGCTTTCGCCGCCTCACTGGTCAGACCCCGGGGGCCTTTCGTCGACTGGGTCGCAAACCTTTTGCAACGGATGTGCAAACTCTTTGAAATTATTGGCCCAAGCCCATAGGATCGGCGGGCCACACAGTCAAGGTACAGATCCATGTTTGAAGAAGATAATAATCAGAAACGTCCTCTCTACATCCCCTACGCCGGTCCGGCCCTGCTGGAGACGCCATTGCTCAACAAGGGCAGTGCCTTCACCAGCGAGGAGCGCAGCAGCTTCAACCTCGAAGGCCTGCTGCCCCAGAACATCGAAACCATCGAAGAGCAGGCCGTGCGGGCCTACCGCCAATTCATGGCGTTTGGCAACGACATGGACAAGCACATCTATCTGCGCAACATCCAGGATACCAACGAGACCCTGTTCTACCGCCTGCTGACCAACCATCTGACCGAGATGCTGCCGGTCATCTACACCCCGACCGTGGGCAAGGCCTGTGAGGAGTTCTCCAACATCTATCGCCGCGCCCGCGGTCTGTTCATCTCCTATCCGGACAAGGACAGGATCGATGACATGCTGCAAAACGCCACCAAGCAAAACGTCAAGGTGATAGTGGTCACCGACGGCGAGCGGATCCTGGGTCTCGGCGATCAGGGCATCGGCGGCATGGGCATCCCCATCGGCAAGCTGTCGCTCTATACCGCCTGTGGCGGCATCTCTCCCGCCTACTGCCTGCCGGTGGTGCTGGATGTGGGTACCAACAACCAGCAACTGCTCAACGACCCCTTCTACATGGGTTGGCGCCACCCGCGCATCTCCGGCGAGGAGTACGACGACTTCGTCGATGCTTTCATCCAGGCGGTCAAACGCCGCTGGCCCGAGATCCTGTTGCAGTTCGAGGACTTCGCCCAGGGCAATGCCACCCCGCTGCTCAACCGCTACAAGGATGAGCTGTGCTGCTTCAACGATGATATTCAGGGCACGGCCGCCGTCACCCTCGGCAGCCTCATCGCCGCCTGCAAGGCCTCTGGCGCCAAACTCTCCGAGAAACGGGTCGCCTTCCTCGGTGCCGGTAGCGCCGGTTGCGGCATCGCCGAACAGATAGTGGCGCAGATGAAGGCCGAAGGGCTGACCGACGCCGAGGCACGAGGCCGGGTGTTCATGGTCGATCGATTCGGTCTCATCACCGACAAGATCCCGAACCAGCTGCCGTTCCAGCGCAAGCTGTCCCAGCCGGTGGAGCGCATCGCCGACTGGCCGGTGGGGGACAACATCTCCCTGCTGGAGGTGATGGAGCACGGCCGTCCCGACATCCTGATCGGGGTCTCCGGTCAGCCGGGTCTGTTCACCGAAGAGGTGGTCAAGACCATGCACAAGCACTGCAGCCGCCCCATCATCTTCCCGCTCTCCAACCCCACTTCGCGGGTGGAGGCCACTCCGGCGGATCTCATTCGCTGGACCGATGGCCAGGTGTTGGTCGCGACCGGCAGCCCGTTCGCGCCGGTGGAGCACAAGGGCAAGCGCTATGTCATCGCCCAGTGCAACAACTCCTTCATCTTCCCGGGGATCGGGCTCGGTGTCATCGCCGCAGGGGCCACCCGGGTGACCGATGCCATGTTGATGGCGGCCAGCCGGGCGCTTGCCGAGTGCTCGCCGCTGGTGAAGGGGGAGGAGGGTTCCTTGCTGCCGGATCTGGCGGACATCCACCAGGTCTCCCGCTACATCGCCAGGATGGTGGCCAAGACCGCCATGCTGCAGGGCAAGGCGGTGCAGACACCGGATGAGGTGATCGACCAGGCCATAGAGGCGAACTTCTGGCGGCCGGAATACCGGCGCTATCGCCGCACCTCCTTCTAAGAGGGCAGGAACAAAAAAGCAGAAGGGATGCGCAGGCATCCCTTTTTTGTGCACGGCAGCGGTGGGTGAGGCCGGTGTGGATCTTGCTCTTATTGTGCCGGTTGTTCGGCTGCTGGCTCCATGGCCGCGGGCTCGGTACTGGCAGCGGGTGCGGCGGCGGGGGCGTGTACACCCGTGACCCGCACCTCGACCCGGCGATCCGGGGCCAGGCAGTCGATGAGGGCGGCCCTCGCCTTGACGGCGTCACACTGGTTGCCCGTGATCGGGTTGCTCTCGCCATGGCCCTCGATGCTGACCTTGTCGGCGGGCAGCCCCTTGCCGATCAGGAAGTCGGCCACGGTGCGAGCCCGATCTTCAGACAGCGCCTGGTTGTTGGTATCCGAGCCGATGCGGTCGGTGTAGCCCATCACCACGGCGTTGCCATCCTTGGGTTTGACGTCGGCGATCTGCTGATACAGATCCTCCAGCGCGGTCATGCCCTCCGGTTTGAGCTCCGCCTTGCCGAAGGCAAACAGCACATCCGAACTCAGGTTGAAGGTCTGGTCCACCGGCTCGGGCGGCGGCGCAGCCACCATGGGGGCTGCCACAGGCGCCATGTGCACGGTGCGGTTCGGGTGCAATACCAGCTCCAGGGTGGCGGTACTGATGTCGCTGACCCAGCGCTGGGTGCCGCTGCCCAGCTTGTCATTGTCTGAGTCATCACCCACCCGCACCATGTAGCGATAGCGTGCCTGGATGTCGATCCAGTCGCTCAGTCTGGCGGTCATGCCGAGCCCCGCCAGCGGCGCCAGGTTGTCCTCGCTGCCGTTGATGGATTTGACGTGGTAGATGTAGCCACCACCCTCGGCGAATACCGAGAAGATGTCATTCAAGGGCAGCCGGCCCAGGACCGACAGGGTTGCCCCCTGATTGCTGAATTTGTTCCCGTTGATATCCCAGCTACCCCCCGACAGATAACCCAGCTCGGCCCCCAGATTTTCGGTGAAGTTGTAGCCGGCGAAGGCGTTGTAGGCAGTGTCATCGTTGCTGATGTCCTTGCTGAAATCATCGAGGTCATGGGCCCATGCCCAGCCTGCGCCAGCCCCGACATACCAGTCGTGAACGGGGGCCGCCTGCGCCGCCGTGGTCGCCAATGCCAATGCAATCCATACCGGTTTCAGTCTTATGTTCATCGCGTTTCCTCGTCGATGTTGGGTGTTATAGGGCTCCCAGCCCTTTGCTATGTATAGCCACCATTATGTATAGGCGATATAAGAGGTTTAACCACTTAAGTGACGCGGGCATATAGGGAATTTGTGAGGAAGCAGGCAAAGATGGCAGCGCCGGCCTGCGCGGATGGCGGGGAAAAAGGGCAATAAAAAAAGGGGCCGTGTGGCCCCTTTGCTGGATGCGAGTCGATCAGCTTATTGCTGGACTTCCTGTACGCCGGTGACGCGGACTTCGACGCGGCGATCCGGGGCCAGGCAGGAGATCAGCTGAGTCTTGCCCTTGACGCCGTCACACTGGGTACCGGTGACCGGGTTGGCTTCGCCACGACCCTCGATGGCGACCTTGCCAGCCGGCAGGCCCTTGCCGACCAGGAAGTCGGCCACGGTGCGGGCGCGCGCTTCGGACAGCTTCAGGTTGTAGGCATCGGAGCCGATGCGGTCGGTGTAACCCACCACCACGGCGCTGCCGTCTTTGGGCTGAACATCAACAATCTGCTGATACAGGGTGTTGAGGGCGGCGGTTCCTTCCGGCTTCAGGGTGGATTTGCCAAAGGCAAACAGCACGTCAGAGCTCAGGGAGAAGTTCTTGTCGACCATGACGGGCTCAGGTACCGGCTCGGGTGCCGGGGCCGGAACCGGTGCGACATAGGAGGTGCGATTCGGGTGCATCACCAGTTCCAGGGTCGCGACGCTCATGTCGGTTTGCCAGGTTTTCTGCTCGTCACCCAGATCCCACATGTAGCGGTAGCGGGCTTGCAGATCGAGCAGGTCGGAGAGCTTGGCGCTCAGACCCAGGCCAGCCAGCGGCGAGGTGCTGTTGTCGCTTTCGCCGTTGCCGTTGACGTGGTTGAAGTAGGCGCCACCTTCGGCAAACACCGAGAAGATGTCATTCAGCGGCAGGCGGGCGATACCGGACAGCGTCGCGCCTTGAGTCTTGAAGTCGACGCCGTCGACGCCTGCTTTGCCGGCGTAGAGGTAGCCGAGTTCTGCGGCGAAGTTTTCGGTGAAGTTGTAACCACCGAACAGGGACAGCGCGGTGGCATCCTTGTCGGCATCCAGACCGAAGGAATCCAGATCATGGCCATATGCCCAACCGGCACCCATACCTGTGTACCAATCGTCGGCCGCCTGGGCGGTGGAAGTTCCCATGGCTGCAATAGCCAGAGCAATCAGGGTTGGTGCCATTTTCATTTTCATCATTTTATCCTCGTTGAGTTGCCGTGCTATGGGCGTACTGCACTCTCTTGTTATACCGATCGCAGATGACATTTCATGCTGCGATTCCGTGAACGGATCACGGGCGGCCTGAATAAAAAATGGATGGTAACCTGGATTCTCATGAAGCCGTTGCTTCATGGACAACTAACCGGGCAATTAAGCACTTTTAATAGTTCATCCAATGTCTTACAAGCGGGGTTACTGTATTCTTTTGACTCGGCTTGATCAAGTTTCTGCACAGATAAGCAGCGATGGGCCCGAGGCGTGGGGGAGAGGCTGGCGGGAATGAGACGATGAGAATGAGGCGTTGAGACAGAAGGTGACGCCAGCGGGGCTATCAGTCAGCAAAGTGCAGACAACAAAAGGGGGATGCCGTGGCATCCCCCTTTTCGCATTATCTGAACCGGGTCAGATTATTGCTGAACTTCTTGAACGCCGGAGATGCGAACTTCTACGCGACGGTCCGGGGACAGGCAGGAGATCAGCTCGTTCTTGGCCTTGACGCCGTTGCACTTGGTGCCGGTGACAGGGTTGGCTTCGCCACGACCTTCGATGGCAACCTTGCTGGCAGCCATACCCTTGCTGACCAGGAAGTTGGCAACGGTGCGGGCACGGGCTTCGGACAGCTTCTGGTTGTAAGCGTCAGAACCGATACGGTCGCTGTAACCAACAACTACGGCGTTGCCGTCTTTCGGCTGGAACTCAACGATCTGTTGGTACAGAGCGTTCAGGGCAGCGGTGCCTTCCGGCTTCAGGCTGTCTTTGCCAAAGGCAAACAGCACGTCGGAGTTCAGGGCGAAGTTCTTCTCAACGACTTGCGGAGCAGGAGCCGGAGCTTCTTCAACAACCGGAGCCGGAGCCGGAGCTACGTAGGAAGAACGGAACGGGTGCCATACGGCTTCCACGGTGGCGATGCTTTGGTTGGACTTGTAGTTGGCACCGTTGTCGGCGTGCAGGTCAGCCACGTCCCACATGTAACGGTAGCGAGCTTGCAGATCCAGAGCGTCGTTAACCTTGTAGGTCACGCCCACGCCAGCCAGCGGGGATACCTTGGTATCGCTGGTGCCCATACCATCGGTGTGACCCCAGTAGGCGCCAGCTTCACCGAACAGGGAGAAATCGTTGCCCAGCGGCAGACGACCGATACCGGACAGGGTGGCACCCTGGCTCTCGTAACGGTTGCCGTCGGTGTTACCACGGCCGGTGTACTGGTAGCCCAGCTCGGAACCGAAGTACTCGTTGAAGTTGTAGCCAGCGAAGACGTTGGTCGCAGTCGCGTCTTCTTCGCCGGTGTTCACGCCTTCGACCTTGTTCAGACCGTTGAAGTGAGTAGCACCGATACCGGCACCGAAGTAGAAATCATCAGCGGCTTGAGCAGTAGTGGTACCCAGAGCAGCCATAGCGATGGCGATCAGGGAAGGAGCCATTTTCATCATAAAAAAATCCTCGTTGAGATGGCACGTTGTTCACGTGCTTCGCAGTTTTTAATTTATGTAAGCTGCAGGCTCTGCCGAACAACGATCGTTGCGTCGGGCAGGGATCCCGGATCCCTCCAGGAGGCACCCTATGTGGGCGCACAAGCGAACGGGTTGCATTGTCACAATGCGTTCACCCCTCCACGAACAGCCGATGTCATTCCGATGACGTGGCGCACTCTATGCTTATTTCAAAACATGATCAAGCTCACAGATAATCGCTATGGCAGATTGTGTCGTGTGGATAACTGGCTGTTTATCAGGATCTATTTAGTGATCCAAGTAAGCTCGATGCAGCTTTTTTTCAAGCTTCATATAGGCCTCAGCCCAGGCGTGCTGCGGCGTGGCGCCTGGCACCCTCGCCGAGAACACCGCGAGGTAATCCGCCTCAGTCGCTTCGCACAGCAAGGGTGTGAAGCTGAGTAAAAAATGACGGGCGAGATAGGGGTCCAGTGGCCAGATATTGAGGATCGCCCGCGCCACCGGCTGAACGGCCGCTGAACAAATGAAATGTTGATGTCCTGCCTCCAGCCACTGTGTCATCTCGCACAGACCCTGTTCGGGTACCAGACCCCCATCCCCTTTCTCCACGGCAAGCTTCATACGATTACCATTGCCGAGCAGCAGAGTACCGTTCTCCTGCAAGACACCATCGTGACCACGCAGTGGCACGGTGACGGGTCGTTCGAGATAGAGGCTGCACTTGTCTGAGAGGGCCGTCAGCACTGGCGCGGCCTGGCTTTGCATGGTTGCGGGCAACCAGAAGGCCTCGGCCCGGGTCTGCTGGCCCTGAGCGAGTTGACGGAGCAGCGAATCGGGGTCTGAATCCGAGTGGAGACGGGAGATGATGCCGGGAAATGCCATGCTGATTACTCTTTAAGGGATAACCGGCGAATTATACGAGTTATGGCCGTGGCAACAATAAAGGTTTCTTTTCGAGACTGTTTACCTGAGGCGGCTCTGCGATTACCATCCCCGATGTTTGTATGGGTTGTCGTCGAAAGACGCTGATTAAAGATAGAGGCTCGACCATAACGAGTCCGTTCAAAACTGATACACTTGACTACGAGTCGTCGCGAAAAATAAAGGTGGAGTCAATCCGCCGAACGGAGTATGGAACACATGAATTCAAATATCGTAACTGTTGGCAAGAAGATCCGTCAGATCCGCGAAGCGGTTGGCCTGAGCCGTCCCAAATTTGCCGATCTGCTGGGCGTCCCCCCGACTACCCTGAAAAACTATGAGCTGGGTTATCGTGAAGTCGGAGGCGCCTTCCTGGTTGCCCTGGCTCATCACCCGGAATTGCACAAGTTCACCCTTTGGCTGCTGGCCGACAAGAAAGTCGCCGAAATCGGTCAGATTGGTCCGGACGATATCGCCAAGGCTTAATTTCGTTGAGCCTAGATAAAAGTGCCGCCCCCGAGGCGGCATTTTTTTATCTTTCAAAATGACAATGCGTTTAATTAATTGCTGCAAGTTGTGCTCTACGCAGAGATTTTCACTTAAATTTCTTGGCAAGCTGGATTAATCCCCAGAGAATTCCGACCCTTGAATTGGGGGAGTCCTCCCGTGATGCATACAGTGAGATAAGAATGAGTCGAACCCCCCCCAAAGTCAGAGATGGCTTTACCAGCACCTTCGGCGTTCTCGCCGCCACCCTGGGCTCGGCCGTTGGCCTTGGCAACATCTGGAAGTTCCCTTATCTGACCGGAGAGAACGGCGGCGCCGGCTTCCTGCTGGTCTACGTCATCGCCACCCTGCTGGTCGGGCTGCCGGTGATGATTTCCGAGATCATGCTGGGCCGCCAGGCGAAATCCGATGCGGTAACCGGGCTCATCAAGCTGGCGCCCAAGGGGCAACCCTGGTGGTTGATCGCGGCCATGGGGGTGACGGCGGCCTTCCTCATCATGTCGTTCTACTCCGAGGTGGCGGCCTGGGTGTTTGCCTACATCTTCAAGGCGATCAGCGGTGACATCCTGTCGACCGATCCCGCCGTGACTGGCGCGGCTTTCAATGCCCTGATCACCAACCCGCTGCAGAGTCTGCTCTGGCAATGGCTGGTGCTGGCGCTGATGGGAGGCATACTGCTGATGGGGGTTGCCAAGGGAATAGAGGCGGTCACCAAGCGACTGATGCCGGTGCTCTTCGTCCTGCTGCTGATCATCGGCCTGCGCAGCCTGACCTTGCCCGGGGCGAGCGAGGGGTTGCGGTTCTTGTTCTCACCGGACTTTTCCAAGATCACCGCCGGAGTGGTGCTGACGGCCATGGGGCTGGCGTTCTTCAAGCTCTCCATCGGCATGGGCTGCATGATGACCTACGGCAGTTACTTCCGGGACGATCAGAATATCCCGTTGACCACCTTCCGGGTGATGTGTGCGGACTTGTTCGTCTCCATGCTGGCGGGGATCGCCATCTTCCCGGCGGTGTTTGCCTTCGGCTTCGAGCCCTCGGCCGGTCCCTCCCTGCTGTTCATCACCATTCCGGCGGTGTTTGCCAGCATCCCGTTCGGCCACCTGTTCATGGTGCTGTTCTTCGTGCTGTCCGCCATCGCGGCGACCGGGGCCATGCTCTCCATTCTGGAAGTGCCGGTCTCGGTGTTGTCCGAGCGCTTCCACATGAGCCGTGCCAAGGCAACCCTCATCAACCTGCTGGTGCTGGGGGCGGTCGGTTCGACCTGCGCACTCTCCAACAGCACGCTGGCGGACGTGCAGATCGCCGGCAAGACCTTCTTCGACTTGTTCGACTTCGTCTCCTCCAACGTGCTGATGCCGCTTGGCGGCATCATGCTGTGCCTGTTTGTCGGCTGGATCTGGGGCTATGAGCGCATGGTGCTGGCCCTGACCAATGGCGGCAAGCTGGAGCTGAAGATCCTCAAGCCGCTGTTCTTCATCATCCGTTACGTCTCCCCTTTGTTGATCCTGGTGGTGATGCTCAAGGGGCTGGGGCTGTTCTGACGGCCCTCGCACCGAATAAAAAAGAGCGCCATGAGGCGCTCTTTTTTTGATGGCGGTCAGATCAACCGGAGTCGGGACAGCTCTTCTTTCAACTGCTCCAGGTTGCGCTCGACGCAGGCTTGGCCCTCGTTGATGGCGTCCGTCGCCCGGTGGAAATCCATGATGGAGAAGCTGCCGAGACGCGGACAGAGCTGAATTTCGGGGGGATCCCCGGCCATCCGGGCGCGGGTGATCCGCTCCTGCATGATGTTGATGGAGCCCGTCATGACGCTCCACATGCCGGGGATGCTGGGTTCGCGTTCCCCCCGGTTCAGCCACTGGCTGAGCAGGCCGCCCTGCGCCGGCTCGTCCGAGTCATCGGCCCAGGGCTGGTGCATGTCGGCGTTGAGATTGACGGCGATCACCACCTCGGCCCCCATGGCACGGGCCAGAGAGATGGGCACCGGGTTGACCACGGCCCCGTCCACCAGCCACTGCTCATCGACCCGGGTGGGGGTCAGGATGCCGGGCATGCCGCAGGAGGCGCGCACACACTGGCGCAGTGGCCCCTCTTGCAACCAGATCTCGCGTCCGGTGTTGAGCTCGGTGGCGACACAGGCGAAGGGCAGCGGCAGACTCTCGATGGGGGGATCGCCGAGGTGGTTGGCGGCGATGCCAAACACCTTCTCGCCCCGAAACAGGCCACCGGAGAGCGCGGGATCGAGCAACCCCATCACCTGCAAGCGGCTGAAGCCGCGCACCCAGGATTCCAGCTTGTCCAGTTCACCGGCAGCATAGGCGGCGCCCACGAAGCTGCCGATGGAGCAACCGGCCACCAGATCCGGTTTGACTCCGAGCTGTTCCAGTGCCCGTATGATGCCTATGTGCGCCCAACCTCGGGCAGCACCGCTGCCCAGAGCCAGTCCCAGGCGGGGTTTTCGTGCCACAGTGCGTCTCCTGATGTGAATGAGGGTTCCAGCTTACTCCTGCTTCTCTGCCGCGTCATCTTGCCAGCCTTCGCTGCGGTTGCGGCCGTTGGCCTTGGCCCGATAGAGGGCGGCATCCGCCCGGCGGATGGCCTCCTGCAACCGGATGCCGGGGTGCTGGCGGCAATAACCCAGGCTGACCGTGACCCGAAGTTCGGGCGCTATCCCGGACCAGGCATACTGCTCGATGCTCACCCGCAACTGCTCGGCCAGCTGGTCGAGGGGCGTGGTCTTGCCGACCACCAGCAGCAGGAACTCTTCGCCTCCCCAGCGGATCAGGGTGTTTCCTCGCACCTGCAGGGGCTGGCAGAGCCGTACCAGCTGGATCAGCACCTGATCACCGACCCCGTGGCCGAAGTGATCGTTGACCAGCTTGAAGTGATCGCAGTCGAACATGATGGCACCAATGTGATGGGAGCCCGCTTTGGTATGGCGGTATTCAAACGCATCGAAATGGTGGCGATTGAAGGCACCGGTGAGTGCATCGTGCTGGGACAGGTAATTCAGTCGTCGATTGAGCCGGCGGGATCGCAGGCTGGACAGGGTTGCCACCGCCAGACAGAAGAGGGTGACCAGCGCGGTGACCGACTGCCAGAACAGCGCCAACAGCAGGGAGATCAGCGGGATGCGGTGGATCAGGGTCAGCGGGGTGCCGGGGATGGCGTGCACGAGCTGGAAGGCTCCCTGCTGCCAGTGATACTCGTCCTGCAGCTCGCCTGGGAGCTGGGGCGGTGCCGTGCCGGGCTGGCTGCGGGCCAGGATCTGCCGGTGCGCATTGGCCAGAAACAGGGTGCCGGTCTGGGGACCGGGTTTATGCAACGTCTGCTCGAGATGGCTGAGCAGGATGTCGATGCTGAGCACCCCCACCACTTTGCGGGCGTGAGTGATGGGTTGGGAGAGGGTAATCATCTGACCCTGCCCGGCGAAGTCCTGATAGGGGCGCGACAGGGTGGCGTGGCGGGTATCGGAGGGTTGGGCCAGGGCATCCAGCCAGTAGGATTTCTGATAAACCGTGGCATTGAACCGAAACTGGCGAGAGGGCACCCAGGGATAGAGGTAGATGAAGTGGTCCACCCCGGTGAAATAGAGCCAGACAACGTCTCTGGAGAGCAACTGGGCGGCGGTGGAGAGCAGAGGTGAGAGGCTGAGCGCCAGGTGCAATCTGGCTTCCCGCTCGCTGCCCGGCGCCGGTAGCGGCCCCCGTCCCGTCAGGTTGCCGACGAGCCCCGCAGGCAAGTCGGCGGGGATCCGGTCAAGGGTGATGCCCAGCACGGGATCGGCATGGAGGGCGCGGTAGAGCTGGTGAGTCAGGGCCGTCTGGGGGTTGCTGCGCAGCCGCTCCTCGGCCTGGCCGCGCATGGCTTCGAGCAGGGTGTCTATCTGTTGATACTGGGATTTCAGCTCGGCGGCCGTGCCTATGGTGTCGCGCTTGTTCAGTTCGGTGATCTGGCGAAAGGAGTGTTGCAGGGCGAGGAACAACAGCATCATGGTCAGACCCAGCAGCAGCCACTGCAGACGGTACTTGGCAAAGGCATGGAGCAGTCGGGGCATAGGGGTCCAGCATTGTTACTGATTTACGGCACATCAGTGTAAGGCAGAAAACGGGCATCGTCTCAGCGGGATCTGTCTTTTACGCCGCCCTCGCTCCCACTGTTACGATTTGTCACATTTATACATAGTCGCGGCATAGTCAGGGGGTAACATGGTGTCATCATTGTTGAGGTCTCCCTCTTCTTTCTCCCTATTGCATGGATTGTTTGATGAAAATGCGCATATGGCTGTGGCTCCTTCCTGTTCTCCTGCTGCTGGCAGCGGGGACCTGGACTCTTCGACAGGCCGAACCGGCCGGTAAACCCCAGCAAAAACAAGTCAACATCAGGGCCGAAACGGTCAGGCAGAGCCTGGCCGAGCCCTCGATCAAGCTGGTCAGCAAGCTGGCGGCGAACCGTTCCGTGGTGGTCAGTCCCGAGGTGACCGGCCGCATCGTCAATATCCCGGTGCGCTCCGGCCAGCAGGTCAAGGCAGGCCAGACCCTGATCGCCCTGGATGCAGGCAAGCAGCAGGCGGAGCTGGCGGAGCAGAGTGCCAGCGTGCGTGACGAGAGCCGCAAGCTGCGCGACATGCGCCGGCTGGTGGCGCGCGGTGCCATCACCAACTCTGAGCTGGAAGGGCAGGAAGCCACGGTGGCCCAGGCCCAGGCTCGGGTCGATGCGGCCCGCTACGAGCTCTCCCTGCGTACCCTGGCCGCTCCCTTTGACGGTACCGTCAGTCTCATCGATCTCAGCGAAGGCGCCCTGGTCAACAGCGGCGACGTGCTGCTGCACCTGGACGAGCTCGCCAAGCTGCGGCTCGATCTGGCGGTCCCCGAGCGTTACCTCTCCCTGCTCAAACCCGGCATGACGGTGACGGCCACCAGCTCGGCCTGGCCGGATCAATCCTTCTCCGGCGTGTTGGAGACCCTGGACAGCCGCGTCTCCAACGAAACCCAGAACATCAAGGCCCGCGTCATCATCCCCAATCCCACCGGCCAGTTGCGGCCCGGCATGCTGATGAACGTGGAGCTCGAACTGCCGGCCCAGAAGATGACCCTGATCCCCGCCCAGTCGGTGGAGTATGCCGGCGAGCAGCGCTTCGTCTATCGACTGGAGCCGGATGGCCGGGTGAAACGCATCCCGGTGGAGCTTGGCGATACCCATGGCGAAGAGGTGTGGGTCATCAAGGGGCTGAGTGTCGGCGATCGCATCGCGGTCGAGGGGCTGGTCAACCTGCGTGACGGCGCCCTGGTGCACGATCTGGCAGAGGTAAAAGGCTGATGTGGCTCTCCGATATCTCAGTACGCCGCCCGTTGGTGGCGGTGGTGATCAGCGCCCTGCTCACCGTCTTCGGCCTGGTGGCCTTCAGCAAATTGACGGTGCGGGAGATGCCGGACGTGCAGACCCCGTCCGTCTCCATCACCACCACCTATGACGGGGCCGCCCCCGAGGTCATGGAGAGCCAGGTTACCAAGCCCATCGAGGATCAGCTCTCCGGCATCAGCGGCATCAAGAACATCAACTCGGTGACTCGCAAGGGGCGCTCCAACATCACGGTGGAGTTCAAACTCGGCTGGAACATGGTGGAGGGCACCTCGGACGTGCGCGACGCCATCTCCCGCGCCCGGCCCAAGCTGCCGGACGAGGTGGATGAGCCCATGGTCACCAAGGACAACGGCAGCGGTGATGTGGCGATCTGGCTCAACTTCAGCAGCACCCAGATGGACCGCACCGCCCTGACCGATTACGCGAACCGGCTCCTGGTCGATCCCCTGAGTCTGGTGGACGGGGTGAGCGAGGTGTCCCTGTCCGGCGATCTGACCCGGGTGATGTATGTGCGGCTGCGTCCCGCCGACATGGCGGCCCGCGGCATCACGGTGTCAGACGTACAGGAAGCCCTCAAGCGGGAGAACATCGAGCTGCCAGGGGGGGAGATCCGCAACAACAGCATGACCATGGCGGTGCAGATCGCCCGTCTCTATCGCAGCGCCGACGATTTCCGCTCCCTGCCGGTAGCGACCGCCGCCAATGGCCAGAGCATCTATCTGGCGGACATCGCCGACGTGGAGGTGGGCGCCAAGAACGAAGACAGCGCCTATCAGCGCAACGGCCGCGAGAGCCTGGGGATCGGCATAGTGGCGCAATCCACCGCCAACCCCCTGGCGGTGGCCCAGGGTATAGAGCAGAAAATGGGGGATATGCAGCGTTTTCTGCCGGAAGGGGCCAGTTTAGAGGTGGATTATGATTCCACTATCTTTATCAAGCAGGCGATCCACGAGGTGTACGAGACCCTCGCCATCTGCGCCGTGCTGGTGGTCGCCGTACTCTACCTGTTCCTCGGGCAGGGGCGCACCACCCTGATCCCGGCCATCACGGTGCCGGTGTCGCTCATCTCCGCCTTCATCGGCGCCTGGTATCTCGGCTTCTCCATCAACCTCATCACCTTGCTGGCGCTGATCCTCGCCATCGGTCTGGTGGTGGATGACGCCATCGTGGTGGTGGAGAACATCCACCACCACCTGCAGCGCGGTGAACCCCCGCTGCTGGCGGCCTGGCACGGCACCCGCGAGGTGGGCTTCGCGGTGATAGCGACCACCGCCGTGCTGGTGATGGTATTCGTCCCCATCGCCTTCATGGAGGGCATGGTGGGCCGGCTCTTCACCGAGTTTGCCATCCTGCTCTCGCTGGCGGTGCTCTTCTCCGCCCTGGTGGCCCTGACCCTGACCCCGGCCATGGGCTCCTGGCTGATGCGCGCCGTCGACAAGCCCAACGCCCTGACCGCCAATCTGGACAAGGGCCTCGGCTGGGTGGAGCGCCACTACCGGCACTTGCTGGGCTGGGTGCTGCGCCGCAGTGCCTGGACGCCGCTGGTGCTGCTGCTCTGCCTCGGCGGCATCGGCGCCCTGTTTGGCAAGCTGCCCGCGAGCCTGACTCCGACCGAGGACAGGGGCGTGCTCTATGTGTTCGTGAAGGGGGCTGAGGGCACCAGCATAGAGCGGATGAAGCGCAACATGCAGCAGGTGGAGGCCGCCATCATGCCGCTGCTCGGCAAGGGGGTGGTGCAGGCCATGAGTTTCAGTACCCCGGCCTTCGGACGCGGGGGCGATCAGACCGGGATGGCGATCATCCAGCTCACCGACTGGGCTGCCCGGGACGAGACCGCCACCGAATTTGGCCGCAGCCTGAGCGGTCGGCTTGCCGGCATCCCGGATGTGATGATCCGCACCTTCCAGCCGGGGTTCAGGGGCGGCTCCACCGCCGCCGTGCAGTTCGTGCTGCAAGGTTCAGATTACGCCGAGATCTATCAGCAGGGGCTGGCCCTGCAGCAGGCCGCGAGCCAGAGCGGCCTGATGCTGGCGCCGGATCTGGATTACGCCGAGAAGACTCCCGAGTTACAGGTGACCATAGAGCGGGACAGGGCCAGCCAGCTCGGCATCCCGGTCGCCACGGTGGCGAGCTCCCTGCAGGCGCTGCTCGGCGGTGTCAGCCAGACCACCTATGTGGACAGGGGAGAGGAGTATGACGTCTACCTGCGCGCCAACCAGCGCGACTTCAACGGTATCTCCGATGTCAGCCGCATCTATCTCAAGGCCGCCAGCGGCGAGATGGTGAGTCTGTCGACCCTGGCCACCGTCAAGCAGGTGGCGAGCCCGCAGCGGCTCAACCACTACCAGCGCCAGAAGGCGATTGCCCTCACCGCGGACGTGGCTCCCGGCCACACCCTGGGGGAGGCGCTGGACTTTCTCGACGGCTGGGCCAGCGCCCATCTGCCTGCCGGCATGACGGTGGACTACGCCGGCGACTCCAAGGACTATCGCGACAATCAGGGGGAGATGGCGCTGGTGTTCGGTCTGGCCCTGCTGGTGGTCTACCTGGTGCTGGTGGCGCAGTTCGAGAGCCTGCTGACCCCGACCGTGGTGATGGTGACGGTGCCGCTCGGCATCTTCGGCGGCCTGCTGGGCTTGTGGCTGACCGGGCAGGAGCTGAGCATCTATAGCCAGATCGGCATGATCATGCTGATCGGCATGGTGACCAAGAACGGCATCCTGATCGTGGAGTTCATCAACCAGCTGCGCCAGCGCGGCGAAGGCTTCGAGGAGGCGATCATCGCGGGCTCGGTGCGTCGACTGCGCCCCATACTGATGACCTCCCTCACCGCCATCATAGGGGCCGTGCCGCTGATGATCTCCATGGGCGCCGGTTACGAGAGCCGGATGGCGGTGGGCACTGTGGTGTTCTTCGGCCTCAGCCTCGCGACTTTGGTAACCCTGCTGATGGTGCCCGCCATCTATCACCTGCTGGCCAGGCGGGCGGGCATGACGGGCGTGCGGGATCGGCTGGTGGACGAGGCGCTGGCGGTCGATCCTCCCCGGGATGGGCGGGACAAGCCGGCCGCCTGATACTCGCCCCCCATCTGGGAAACGGGACGCAAAAGAGAATGGCTGACGAGGGCGCCATGGTTACTATGTGACCAGTCAACATCAGAGGCCATCCATCATGCTGCCATCCGCCATTTATGAACCGCTGCCCTTCGTCTATCTGGGCGGCGGTTTGTTGTTGCTGGGATTCTCCGGGCATCCCGCGCTGCTGCTGGCCGGGTTCATCCTCTATCTGGCCGGCTCGCGGGTCTGGTTCAAACGCGGCAGCTATCGCCGCCTCGACAAGCAGCGCCAGCCCCATCAGCGGGGCTGGCCGCAGTGGGTTTACGAGAGCCGCCCCTTCGCCCTGATCCTGCTCGGTGTGCTGATGCTGCGCCTCGCCACCCATCCCGTGTTCCTGATCCCCGCGCTGATCTGGTGC
This sequence comes from Aeromonas sp. TECH754, assembly GCF_056279295.1. Taxonomy (NCBI): domain Bacteria; kingdom Pseudomonadati; phylum Pseudomonadota; class Gammaproteobacteria; order Aeromonadales; family Aeromonadaceae; genus Aeromonas; species Aeromonas sp. TECH754. The sequence continues at coordinate 413,057 of NZ_JBWBRA010000001.1, forward strand.
CTGCTCGGTGCCCAGCAACTGTTGCTGCGCCATCAGCACAGATTCCTGCTGGCTCGCCAGATTATCTGAGGCGCTTTTTCCCCGCGCTTACCCTGCGAACAGTGGGGCCAAAAAGCCATCGCCCCCGCTTCGCTCTGCCGGTATAATGCGCGACCCGAATTGTTCCAGGTGTTCAAAATGCAGCCGGTTACCCCTATCTTCTCCTATCCCCGCTACTGGGCCGAGTGCTACGGCACGGCGCCTTTCCTGCCCATGTCCCGTGCGGAGATGGACAAGCTCGGCTGGGACAGTTGCGACATCGTGCTGGTGACCGGCGACGCCTACGTGGATCACCCGAGTTTCGGTATGGCGGTCATCGGCCGCATGCTGGAATCCCAGGGCTTTCGGGTCGGCATCATCGCCCAGCCGGACTGGTCATCGAAGGATGACTTCATGCGCCTGGGCAAGCCGAACCTGTTCTACGGGGTGACCGCGGGCAACATGGACTCCATGATCAACCGCTACACCTCCGACAAGAAGCTGCGCCACGACGACGCCTACACCCCGGGGGATGTGGGCGGCAAGCGGCCGGACAGAGCCACTCTGGTCTACACCCAGCGCTGCAAGGAGGCCTTCAAGGAGGTCCCCGTGGTCATCGGTGGCATAGAGGCGTCGCTGCGCCGCATTGCCCATTACGACTACTGGTCCGAGACCATACGTCGCTCCATCCTGCTCGACGCCAAGGCTGACATCCTCATCTACGGCAACGCCGAGCGGCCGCTCATCGAAGTGGCGCACCGCATCGCCAATGGTGAGACCATGGAGACCATGCAGGACATTCGCGGCACCGCCGTGATCCGCAAGGAGCCGCTGCCTGAGTGGCGCGGGGTGGACTCCAGCAAGCTGGACCGCATTGGCCGCATCGATCCCATCATGAACCCCTACATGGAAGGGGCGCCCTGCTCCGACGACGAGGGCACGGCGCCGAGCGAGCAGGAGGCCCAGCCCGTGCTGGTGCAGCCGCCCAAGCAGAAGCCGTGGGAGAAAACCTATGTGAAGCTGCCGGCGTTCGAGCGGGTCAAAGAGGACAAGGTGCTCTACGCCCATGCGTCGCGCATTTTGCACCACGAGACCAACCCGGGCTGCGCCCGGGCTCTCTCCCAAGCTCACGGCGATCGCATCATCTGGGTCAACCCGCCCGCCTTCCCGCTCGAGACCGACGAGATGGACGGGGTGTTCGGCCTGCCGTACCAGCGGGTGCCGCACCCGGCCTATGGCAAGGAGAAGATCCCGGCCTACGAGATGATCAAGACCTCGGTCAACATCATGCGCGGCTGCTTCGGCGGTTGCTCCTTCTGCTCCATCACCGAGCACGAGGGGCGCATCATCCAGAGCCGCTCGGAAGAGTCGATCATCAAAGAAATCGAAGAGATCCGCGACAAGGTGCCGGGCTTCACCGGCGTCATCTCGGATCTCGGCGGCCCCACCGCCAACATGTACAAGCTGCGCTGCAAGAGCCCCAAGGCCGAGCAGACCTGCCGCCGCGCCTCCTGCGTCTGGCCCACCATCTGTCCGCACATGGATACCGACCATACCCCGACCATCGATCTCTATCGCAAGGCGCGGGATGTGAAGGGGATCAAGAAGATTTTGATCGCCTCCGGGGTGCGTTACGACATCGCGGTGGAAGATCCGCGCTACATCAAGGAGCTGGCCAAGTACCACGTCGGCGGCTACCTCAAGATTGCCCCGGAGCACACCGAGGAGGGCCCGCTCTCCAAGATGATGAAGCCGGGCATGGGCAGCTACTACCAGTTCAAGGAGCTGTTCGACAAGTATTCCAAAGAGGCGGGCAAGCAGCAGTACCTGATCCCCTACTTCATCTCGGCCCACCCGGGCACCACGGATGAAGACATGGTGAACATGGCGCTCTGGGTAAAAACGAACCGCTTCAAGCTGGATCAGGTGCAGAACTTCTACCCGTCGCCGCTCGCCAATGCGACCACCATGTATTACACCGAGAAAAACCCGCTCAACAAGGTGAGCCGCCAGGGCGGGGACGTGTTCGTGGTGAAAGGGGAGCGTCGTCGCCGCCTGCACAAGGCGCTGCTGCGCTACCACGATCCGGCCGGCTGGCCCATGATCCGCGAAGCCCTGCTGGAAATGGGCAAGGGGCACCTCATTGGCAACGGCCCCGACTGCCTGGTGCCGCCGGAAGGCCGTGGCGAGGTCAAGGCCGAGCGCAGCCTCAACAAGGGGCTGAAACCGGCCCTGACCCGCCACAGCAATATCGTGCATCAAAGGGGGAATGGGGCGGGTAACAAGGCGGCTGGCGGTAAGGGCGCAGTGGCTGCCGCCGCGCAAGGCAAGGCTCGCAACGACACCCCAGCCGCCAGCAAGGGTGGCAAGGTGGGCAATGGCAAGCCGGTCGGTAGCCAGTTTGGTAAAGGCTCCAGCGGCAAGCCCTCAGCCCAAGGCGCGGGTCAGGGCAAGCCAGCAGGGCAGGGGAAACCCACCCAAAATGGCAAGGCACCCAGCCGCGCAGGTACTGCCAAACCGGCAACCCATGGTGGCAAGCCTGCAGCTAAAGGCGGGGCAGCCAAGCGACCGGCTCGGTGATATTCCTGATTTGGAAAGCGATATAAATAAAAAGGCGACCGGATGGTCGCCTTTTATATTTATTTTAAAATTGGTGTTTAGATCGCGGGAAACGATTTGAAATATTAAGTTTTTATTTTGTCATTATATGTCGGAGTTCAATGTTTCCAAAGAGATAATTCTTGACTGTAGTATTTTCAAATCATTATGAGGGAAATATCCAAGAGTCCCATTTATGAAGTCGACTAAGCCTGGAATATCACTATCTGTCTTTACAAAGATGTATTTTATATCTTGAGGTGTAAACTCAAGTTTATATTTCTCAATCTCTCTGTTTGACTCATCTTTTTCCTCATCAAACATTTCCTGAAAAATTAAACTGTTGACTTGAGGAACATATCTCCACTCATTTTCTTGATAGAAGTCTTTGTCTACTAAGCTGCCGCCTACGAACATAGTTCCACTAATAGGCTTTACATGAGATAGTAAGGTAAATAACTTACTATGGAGAACGCTTTCATCAATACCGTTAGGTGTCGGTATATCAAAATAAAATTTCACTACATCGCACACAGAACCACCTGCTGTGAGATAAATCACAGGGTTAAGACTATTTTTTAAGCCCCACTCTTTCGTAAAACCTATACCATACATCCCATAAAAATTTGTGTGCTCTGAAATTCTGGAAAGAGGAATATCACAGAAACAACTCATTGGATAACCTATATGCTTAGAACTTTCAGAGCCAAACCATCCGAAGTCCTCTAAACAAAATCTAGGGTAAATCCCATTTTTAAGTATTAGTTTCAATACATCTACACTGCTCGTGAAATGGAACAGGTTGTTTGATTTAGGCTTCATTTATATCTCTTGTATTATATATGTTTGAAAGAGGAGAGCGGGGGCGTGTTTTTGTTATTACATCTCATCTATTTGGCTCCATGTGGAATCAATGTTTATCATGAAGATAACTTTACTAATCAAGCTAGCGCTGAGCGAACAGCAATATTTATCGACCCTTGCTTGAAGTAATATCGATGGCTCAATTATGGCTAATCTATCTTCTTACAGATGTTGGGGTTCGCAAACTCAGCTCGTAGGGTCGATTAGGGGCAAAATCTGGGACACCCACCTTTCTGAGTAAAGCGTAACGCCACCGCATCCCACGCTACCGCCCGTGGATGACAGCTTCCAATATGCTCCATTGACCCGCGCTGGCAGTCACCCATCACCGTTCAACAGGTTCTGAATGGCCATGCTAAGTCAAACGAAGCCGCTCATGCGAGCATCAAGAGTGATGCAACCATTAGAAAATCTTCATTATTTGAGCCATGTCATCAAAGCGCTTTTGTGTAGCCGATAAAAGCGGTTAGGCGGGGGCGGCTTTGCTATCTTGTGCGGCCAGACTTTTTGATAAGGGGAGGGGCATGATGAAACCTCCCTTGCGCACCCCTTTACGAACATGACAGCGGGTATTCCCTGTACCGGGAAACCTGGGACACCAACGAGAAATCTGGGACACCCACGTTTTTGACAGCGGCGTAATGCTGTACTTGGCTTGAGAGGTCACTGTCGAGGGGGTGAGCCATGACCATTGCCCGTTCACGTCAAATCAGTTTGCAGGATACGCCTTACTACCACGTGGTCAGCCGCTGCGTAAGGCGGGCTTTTCTGTGCGGGGAAGATGCTCATTCCGGTCAGAGTTACGAACACAGGCGCCAGTGGGTGGTCGACAAGCTGGGGCAACTGTCGCGGCTGTTTGCCATCGGTGTGTGTGCTTACGCGGTGATGAGCAATCATTATCACCTGGTGCTCAAGGTGGAGCCCGATACTGCTGCCAGCTGGAGCGAGCGGGAGGTGGCCGAACGCTGGGCTGCGCTGTTCCAGTGGCCGCTGTTGGTGCGGCGCTGGTATCAGGGGGAATCTCTGATTGATCCCGAACTTGTAGTGGTACAGCAACTGATAGGGGAATGGCGTACGCGGCTTCATTCCATCAGCTGGTTTGTGCGCTTGCTCAATGAAACTCTGGCGCGGCAGGCCAATCGGGAAGATGGCTGCAAGGGCCATTTCTGGGAAGGGCGCTTCAAGAGCCAGGCCCTGCTCACCGAGTCAGCCCTTCTGGCCTGCATGACTTATGTTGACCTCAATCCGATACGGGCGGCGTTGGCCGACCGGCCCGAGCAGAGCGATTACACCAGCATCAAGCAGCGGCTTGAGCAGGAACCAGCCACAGAGTCGTTGCCTCCTCTATTGCTGCCATTTGCTAACCCAGCACAACCTGATGGCCTGCCTTATGTCTTTACCGAGTATCTGATGCTGGTTGACTGGACCGGTCGTGCCATCAGAGTAGACAAACGGGGCCATATACCGGCCCGTCTTGCTCCCATTTTGGCGCGGCTGGGGCTGGACGAGATTAGTTGGCTGAAGCAGGTGACGCTGTTTCGGCGACCAGGCATCAGGGTGGTGGGCGACAGGGATCATTGCCAGCGATTCGCACAGCACTGCGGCCAGCGACGATGTCATCAGCCATCCCTTTGAATGGTTGGTATTCGCTTCACGCAAGTTCCCGGTATTTCAGCTGATATCGTGTGTAGCTGTTCCTCTATTTGTCCTTTCATACCAGGACCCTCCCTTCAATCCCCGAGTTTCACATATTCCATCACGAATGCTTCGTGACAAGGCGTGCAGACCGCCTGATTGCAGTTTGCTCCAAAAGATGGCTGTCCTAATTGGGGAAGGCTTTGTTATCTTGCCGGATATGTAGGTAAGGGGAATGTATCCCTGCATATCTTCCTGCGCAGGAGTAGTCAGATGGCGATTAAAGCAAGATCCCGAAGAGAGAAGGTGGGCGGCGGGCTTGGGCTGGTGATGGGGCTCATTGCCTTTAACCTGATTGCGCCGCTGCTTCTTGAATCGAAAGAGATCTCGGATATGGCCCGGATGATCGGGGCCATGGTCAGCGCCATGATCTGCTCTGAGCTGGGGGCCAGAGTAGGCAAATGGCTGGATGCCAGAGAGCAGGCCAAAGGGCTCTCGAAAGAGTCTGAATAGCGAGTTGGCATCAAGAGCGCCCGACGAGACGAAATAGCAAAGTCCTGATAACTACCCTGATATAAAGCGCCGGATGTTACCCTGCGCCATCGCATCCATAACAAGGAGTTTCCATGCGCATTGCCCTGATTGGCCTCGGTGATATCGCCCAGAAGGCCTATCTGCCGCTGCTCGCCAGCGATGAGCGGGTCACCCCGCTGCTCTGCACTCGCAACCCGGAAGTGCTGGACAAGCTGGCCCGCCAGTACCGGATCGCCGAGTGTTTTACCGAGGTGGATGCGCTGCTGGCGAGCCGCCCGGACGCCGTGATGATCCACGCCGCCACAGCGGTGCATGCCGATCTTGCCCGAAAGAGTCTGCAAGCGGGCATCCCCACCTTTGTGGACAAGCCGCTGTGTGACAACTCAGGCGAGGTGGAGGTGCTCATTAATCTCGCTATATCGCAGGATTGCCCGCTGTTTGTCGGCTTCAACCGCCGTTACCTGCCCGCCATGAGCGCCGCCCGCGGCCAGCCGCATGCAGATAGCCAGCCGCTCACCGAGCTGCATTGGCAGAAACATCGCCACGCCCTGCCCGGACTGCCGCGTCCGTTCCTGTTCGACGACTGCATCCATGTGCTCGACAGCCTCTGTTTCTATGGCGGCGCACCGAGTGGGGATCTCCATGCGGTGCTGAGGCGCAGTGCCCGGCAGCCTGAGCTGCTGGCCGGGGTGAGTATCGCCTGGCAGAGCGGGCAGGTGGCGGTGAGCTGCAGCATGAATCGCAGCGCCGGCATCACGGAGGAGCGCATCGACGCCTATGGCGACAACCTCTCCCTGCATATCGAGAACTGCACCCGTGGCACCCTTGCTCGGGACAAAGCCCAGCAGACCCTGGCACCGGACGACTGGCAGCCGGTGCTGGCGAGCCGGGGTTTCGTTGCGATGCTCGATCACTGGTATCGGCAGATTGAGGCGGGTCGCGCCGATGGGGCGCTTATCGAGAGCTACCTGCACAGCCACCGATTGGCCGAGCGACTGGTGACGCTGGCGGGGGAATAAGCCCTGCCTCGGACCTGCCACGCCTGTCCGTACGGGGTGGGTAGGCGAAAAAACCACCAAAGCACTGTACAAGATGACGCATCCCTGCGCGGTTGACAGGGGCGGGCGCCCGCCGTGCGAGCCAAGCGCTGGCTTGTTTGCTATCTTGGCGAGCAGAAACAGCTTTCAGAGCAGCAGCGAGTCTATGAGCATTATTTTGGGGATGGATCCGGGTTCCCGGATCACCGGCAATGACTGTGTGATCCGCATCGTCGCGGGTAGGGTGGTGCTGCCATGAGCATTATTTTGGGGATGGTTCCGGGTTCCCGGATCACCGGCAATGACTGTGTGATCCGCATCGTCGCGGGCGGGGTGGTGCTGCCATGAGCATTATTTTGGGGATGGATCCGGGTTCCCGGATCACCGGCAATGACTGTGTGATCCGCATCGTCGCGGGCGGGGTGGCGCAGCCATGAGCATTATTTTGGGGATGGATCCGGGTTCCCGGATCACCGGCAATGACTGTGTAGTCCGCATCGTCGCGGGCGGGGTGGCGCAGCCATGAGCATTATTTTGGGAATAGACCCAGGCTCCCGGATCACCGGTTACGGCGTCATCCGCATTGTGTCCGGCAAGGCGCAGTACCTGGGGTCGGGTTGCATCCGTACCGATTTGGGCGAGCTGCCGTCGCGCCTCAAGCAGGTCTATGACGGGGTAAGCGAGATCATCACCCAGTTCAAGCCGGACGACTTTGCCATCGAGCGGGTCTTTATGGCCCGCAATGCCGACTCGGCTCTCAAACTCGGCCAGGCTCGCGGCAGCGCCATCGTGGCGGCGGTCAATGCCCTGCTGCCGGTCAGCGAATATTCGGCGACCCAGATCAAGCAGGCGGTGGTGGGTACGGGCGGTGCGGCCAAGGAGCAGGTGCAGCACATGGTGACTCACTTGCTCAAGCTGTCGGCCACCCCTCAGGCGGATGCGGCGGATGCCCTCGGGGTGGCGCTCTGCCACTTCCATACTCGCCAGAGCCTGATCCGGATGGCGGGGCAGGCCAGCGGCTCGGTCCGCGGTCGTTATCGCTAAACTCCCTCTATTCACAGAAGAGGCAGTTCCAGGCAGTGCCGGTGCTATCGGCATTGCCTCTCAAAACGTGCATCCCGGTCATAAACTGTCGCAGATCAGGGGCGGGCTCTTTCGAGAGAGAGCCGTCGCTGACGACAATCCCCTCAATGAATCAATAAGTTGTGATGCACGTCACACTCATTGTGCAAAATATGTCGGCTTCGCCTTCCTCTACCACACTCCCATAATGTGGCGCCTGTTTAATTACAGTGTCCGTATGAGCCTTTGCTCATGTTCTATTCACCATTGGGAGAATTGAGAGTGAAACCTTTTGCAGCTGAGTTTATGGGCACCTTCTGGCTGGTGCTGGGGGGCTGTGGCAGTGCCGTGCTGGCCGCCGCGTTCCCGAATGTGGGAATTGGTCTGCTGGGCGTGGCCCTGGCGTTTGGTCTGACCGTGTTGACCATGGCTTATGCCATCGGCCACATCTCGGGCTGTCACCTGAACCCGGCCGTGACCGTCGGTCTGTGGGCCGGTGGTCGCTTCCCGGCGTCCAACGTGCTGCCCTACATAGTGGCCCAGGTGCTGGGCGGGATCGCGGCAGGCGCTGTGCTCTATGTGATCGCCAGCGGCCAGACCGGGTTCGATGTGAGTGCCGGCTTTGCCTCCAATGGCTATGGCGAGCACTCACCAGGCGGTTACAGCTTGCTGGCGGCGTTGGTGTGTGAAGTGGTGATGACTGGCTTCTTCCTGTTCGTCATCATGGGGGCCACCGACAGCCGTGCTCCGGCCGGTTTTGCCCCCATCGCCATCGGCCTGTGCCTGACGCTTATCCACCTCATCAGCATTCCGGTGACCAACACCTCGGTCAACCCGGCGCGCAGTACCGGTGTGGCGCTGTTTGTCGGCGACTGGGCTCTCGGCCAGCTGTGGCTGTTCTGGGTTGCGCCCGTCGTCGGTGCCATTCTGGGTGCGTTGGCCTATCGTGTGATCGCAACGAAAGAGTGATTTTTCACGACACAAAGTGTGGTATCGACACGCCGTTTGGCGTGTTTTCTTTTATGGGCCTTCGGGAAATTGGAATTAGGAATAGCTCCAGGCCACATCAGGCAGCAGATGCCACCATCAGGCGCTGAACGATAAGACGTGGGGAGGGAGAATCACAGGTCCCGCGCTCAGCATCTCCTTGTAGCGTTGGTGCAGCAGATGCACTCGCGCTACATAAGCGCGGGTCTCGGCATAGGGCGGGATGCCGCCGTGCTTTGTTTTACAGACCCCGTGCGCTCAGCATCTCCTTGTAGCGCTGGTGCAGCAGATGCACTCGCGCCACGTAGGCACGGGTCTCGGCATAGGGCGGGATGCCGCCGTGCTTTTGCACCGCACCGGCTCCCGCGTTGTAGGCGGCCGTGGCCAGGGCGACGTTGCCGTCATACTGCTTGAGCAGACCCGCCAGATATTTCACCCCGCCAAAGATATTCTGCTCCGCCATCAGGGCATCGCCGACCCCGAGCTCGCGAGCGGTAGCCGGCATCAGCTGAGTCAGCCCCATGGCTCCCTTGCGGGAGATGGCGCGCGGGTTGAAGGCGGATTCGGCGTGGATCAGCGCCCGGATGAGGGCGGGTTCGACACTATAGGCCTTGGCGGCCGCCTTGATGGTGCTGGCATAGTCGTAGAGGAAGAGGCCGGTGGTGCGCCAGTTGACCCTGGAGTCGGGGTCGCAGGCGTAGCAGTCGTTGAACAGCAGCAGCTCGTAGTGGCCCTGTTCCGGCATCATGTCGGAGTAGCGCGTCACGCCGTTCTTCTGCACCGACTTGTAGACCTGGATCTGGCGGGTGGTCGGGGCCTTGGCCAGCTCGGGGGCGGGGGTAGACACGGCGGTGGGCTCTGGCTTAGCCGTCACCACGGGCTTCGCCGTGATGGTGGGGGGCGTCTCTGTCGTCAGGATCACCACCTCGGCCGGTGATGGCATCTGACCCCAGGCGGACAGGGAAAACAGTGGGATGACTCCCAGCAACATCCATGCTTTCAACGGCTTGCTCCTTAAGCCTCGTTAGCCACGTTGAGTAAAGCATTCGGGGCGAGGCAGAACAAGCCCGCCGGAGTCCGAGCCGCAAGAAAAGCCGAAACGGACGAGGGCACTCGCAGGCGGCGATCATCCATCGGGCGGCCTGGTTCACTCCGTGGCCAGCAGTCGATTGTTCCATCCATGGCTGCACGGCAGGCGGTCATGCTTGGCTTCCTCGCTTTGGGTCCAGGCGTCAACCTAAGTGACGGACCAGGTTCGCCATGAGAGCCTCTGGCCATCGTCGAGAGTGCTAATAAAAAATCCCATGATAGTTTTATTGTTTAAATCAATGCGTTGTGAGCATATCTATGGCATTGATCCACCATCTGTGCAGGACAATTCTGAACCCGGCTGATGGCGAGGCGGGATGGGGCTGTCGTCTGGCTATTGGCTTCTTTGTAAGTTAAAGGCATGTTATCTTGCGGTTGCTCCATTCTGGTCTGATCTGTCGATGGAGTCGAATGAAGGGTCAAAAGAGGCCTCTGTGGCCAGGGATGCAATGGGTACTACAGGCAGGCAGGCGATGGAGCTCAGATTCGAAGAGTACTGTGACGCGGATCTTTCGCTCATCAGGGACTATTACGAGACGACATTTTCCCACTATGTGCCGGACTTGTCCGAGCGGATCTTCGTGGTGCGCGACGCCCACTGGCTGGTGGGCGCCGTGCGCCTGCGCGACGAGCAGGACTACTACCACCTGTGCGGTTTCCGGCTGCTGCCCCATTACCAGTCACTGGGACTGGGGTCACGCTTGTTGCAGCGCGCCTGCAGCGATCTGCTGGACAAGCCGGTGATCTGCCACGCCTTGCCATTCGAGAAACCCTTTTACCTCAAGGCGGGCTTTGCCCACCTCTCTTTGAATGAGCTGGATGGGCCTCTTTATGCCCACTATCACCAGCAGCGCGAACAGGGTTACCAGATAGAGCTGCTGGTGCGTCAAGCCACGTCCACGATTTACAACTGATTCACTGGGGCTTGGTCAGCAGGTGGATCTTGCCCGGCGACAGCTCCAGCCCCAGCAGATTGTCCTTGAGCCAGGCCTGATTCGGATCCTTGGCGTCGAGTTTGTAGACGGGCTGGGTTTCCAGCCGCTTCTCCATGCTCTGCAGCAGCATCCTCAGCATGAAACCAAACTTCTGTTCCGCCGCCGCCGGCTCCAGCTTGTAGTCAATCAGCTTCATATTGTCGAGAAACAGGGCGCTCTGGGCCTTGTCGTAGCGCGGCCTGGCCTCGTAGGTCATGTTCAGCAGCGCGTCGTACTCGGTCTGATCCGGCAGGGCTATCTTCAGCTTGCCCTTGCCAAATACCCTGGCGGTATCCGGGCTCTGGCGGCCGATCTGGACATCGCTCTGTTCGAGCTGGATATGGGCCTTGATGATGCCGGGCAATTCCAGCTGTTTATCCACTTGTACCTGAGATTGCAGGTACTGATTTATCTGTTGCTCATTGATGTCATATGAGCCTTGACCTAGCATGGCCAGACTCAGCAGCATAGATTGCAAGATCATGCTAACGACCTGATAGAATGGGTGTGTTTTACAGCATACCATTCTGGCTCTGTGGGGTCTGCCCACGCAATTTCTCCATCACACCAAGGAGTCGTCTTGCTCGACGGTCTGGAATACGACATTCAGTTGCTGTTTTCCCGCTTTCTCGGCTGGTTGCTGCTCTTCTTCCACACCGTGATAGTGGCGGGGGTGTCGCTGCGGGTGGTGATGAAGCGGCGTCCCATCGGGGTGTCGCTGGCCTGGCTGGCCCTCATCTATGCCATCCCCTTCGCCGGGGTCGGTTTCTATGTGTTGTTTGGCGAAATCAGGCTGGGCCGCAAGCGGGCCGAGCGGGCCCAGGCCATGTACCGGCCTTACGCCATCTGGATCCGTCAGTTGGCTCGCCTCTTTCCCCAGCACTGCTGCGAGGTGGGCAGCAAGGCGCGGCCGCTGCACGATCTCATTCAGGGACGACTGGCCATGCCCATGCTGTCCGGCAACCGGATGACCTTGCTGCACAAGCCGGATGCCATCTTGCAGGAGATAGTGCGTGACATCCGCCACTCTTCCCAATCCTGCTATCTGGAGTTCTACATCTGGCACCCTGGCGGGCACGCGGATGCGGTGGGCGAGGCCCTGATCGAGGTGGCGGCGCGCGGCGTGGATTGTCGTGTGCTGCTCGATTCTATCGGCAGCAAGGCCTTTTTCCGCTCGACCTGGCCCAAACGGCTGCGCAAGGCCGGGGTCAAGCTGGTGGAAGTGCTGCCGGTCGGTGCCTGGCGTATCCCGTTCCAGCGCCAGGACTTGCGCATGCATCGCAAGCTGGTGGTGATCGATGACAGGGTCGGCTACACCGGCTCCATGAACATGGTGGATCCCCGCTTCTTCAAACAGGATGCGGGGGTTGGCCAGTGGGTCGACATCATGATCCGGGTACAGGGGCCCGTGGTGCCGCTGATGTGGTCCACCTTCGTCTCGGACTGGGAGATGGAGACTGGCGAGCGGCTGCTCGACAGCCTGCAGCACGAGCCCGAAGCCTGGCCCCAGACCAACTATCGGGCCCAGCTCATTCCCTCCGGTCCTTTCGTCGGCGGCGACTGCATCCAGCAGAGTCTGCTGCTGGCCATCTATCAGGCGCGCCACCACCTGGTGCTGACCACGCCCTATTTCGTGCCGGACGATCCGCTGGCGGCGGCGCTCTCCTCGGCGGCGGCTCGCGGCGTGCTGGTGCAACTGGTGCTGCCGGCGCGCAACGACTCCCTGATGGCCAACCACGCCTGCAACTCCTTCATGGAGGAGTTGCTCGAGGCCGGGGTCGAGATCTATCGCTACGATGCCGGCTTGCTGCACACCAAGAGCGTGCTGGTGGATGACGACTTTGCCCTGGTGGGCACGGTTAACCTCGACCGGCGCAGTCTCTGGCTCAACTTCGAGGTGACCCTGCTCATCGACAATCCGGTGTTTGTCGCCGAGATGAACCAGCTGGTGCAGGGTTACATGCTGGAGGCGACTCCCATGTCGCTCGCCCAGTGGCGGGCCCGCCCCTGGTACAAGAAGCTGCTGGAGAACATCTTCTACCTGTTCAGCCCCTTGCTATAAAAACGCAGCAGTGACCGCAGATAATGGATTCTGAGCCGGGAAGGTACTTGCCTGTGTCCCCATCTGCCCCGTAGAGTGCGCCCATGCGCCTTTTGAGAGTGAGATCACGATGAAAAAGAAAGTGGCCCTGGTGGTCGGTGCGGTATTGGTGGCGGGCGGATTGGCAGCCTGCTGGTATACCGGCAATACCTTCGACCGGCTCCTCGAGGAGGAGATCGCCAAGGTGAAACAGGGCAGTGGCGTCGAGATCACCTGGACCCCGAGCAGCGAGAACCTGTTTACCCGTGACGGTGTGCTCAAGGTGGTGGTGACGCCGCAGGCGCTGGCCAGTCTGGATCCCCAGCTGGCGGGGAGCGAGCCCATCGAGATGCAACTCGACGGCAGCAACCGCATCCTGCCGTTCTATATCAAGAGTCAGCTGCTGCTCGACACCGCCGAGGGGACGCTGGCCCCGGTCTTCACCGCCCTTGGTATGCAGCAGTGGCAGCTTGGTCTTGAATCGGCCAGCAGCCTCCTGACCCAGAGCCAGAGCGCCCGCTTCTGGCTGAGCGACTTCAAGGTCAAGGAGGGGATGAACGAGATAAGCTTCCTGCCGCTGAACGGCAGCTACAGCGGCGATCTGGATGGCAACGGTCATATGACGTTCCAGTGGCAAGGGCTCAGCTTGCACGATGCCCAGAGCAAGATGGACATGGTGCTGGCGGATCTCAAGGGCAGCGCCGATCTGGCCGAGATCAGCGGCGTCTGGCTCTCGCCCCGCAGCGATGCGACCCTGTCTGCCTTCTCCCTGACGCTGCCGGAGAGTGCCAAGCTTGCTTTGCAGGGGCTGACTACCTCCACTCAGCTGGCGGGTGACGATGCCCAGACTCTCTCCAGCCGTTATCAGATGAAGGTCGAGACCCTCAATCTGGAGAACGAAGGGGACAAGCTGGCGCTGACCCAGGGCAATCTGGACTTGTCGTTGAAGGGGCTGGATCTGGAAGGGTATCAGACCCTGCAGGAGGCCAGTGGCCAGCGGGTGGACGAGGCGGCCATCCAGCAGGCGCTGGACAAGATGCTGCAACGGGGCGCCACGCTGGAGCTGACCGATCTCAGTGCCCAGCTCAACGGCGAACCCGTCAGCGTGAAAGGGGAGGCCAAGCTGGCACCGACCTCGCTGGAGCAACTGATGGGGACAGAGGAGGGGAGCGAGAGCATGCACGCGCTGTCCGGGCTGCTCCATGCCAGCCTCGGCGACGAGCTGGGCAAGGCCGTTCCGCAATTGGCGCCCATGCTGGCGCAGTTCACCGAACAGGGTTATCTGAAGGCGGATCAGGAGCAGTTGCACGCCGAGCTCAAACTCGAGAAGGGTGTGGCAACCATCAATGGCCTGGCGCTGCACGAGTGATGTCAGGTCCATCAGGCACATAAAAAAGGCTCCCTCTGGAGCCTTTTTGTTGGTGCTGTCGTTGCTGGCGCGTCCTTACTTGAACACCACCGTCTTGTTGCCATAGACGAACACGCGCTCGTTGAGTATCAGTTCCAGAGCTCGGCTCAGCACGGACTTCTCCACATCCCGCCCGGCCTTGGCCATGTCGTCGGCGCTGAAGGTGTGGCCGACGTGGATCACGTCCTGCTCTATGATGGGGCCTTCATCCAGATCGTCGGTGACGAAGTGCGCGGTGGCACCGATAAGCTTGACCCCGCGATCGAACGCCTGACGATAGGGACGGGCACCGATGAAGGCGGGCAGGAAGGAGTGGTGGATGTTGATGAGCTTGCGCGGATAGGCCTCCACGAAGCTGGGGGTCAGCACGCGCATGTACTTGGCTAGGATCACGTAGTCGGGCGCGTAGCCATCGATGAGGGCACGCACCTGCTCTTCGTGCTCGGTCCGGCTCAAGTTCTCATGGCTCACGCCGTGGAAGGGAATATCAAACTTGCCGGTCAGCTCGGCCAGGGTGTCGTAGTTGCCGATCACCGCCACTATGTCCATGTCCAGTGCGCCGGCGTAGTTCTTCATCAGGATGTCGCCGAGACAGTGGGTCTCCTTGGTCACCAGGATGACGATCCGCTTCTTGCCCGCCTTGACCAGTCGGCGCTGGGCGCCTGCCGGCAGGGCATCGTCAAGATCCGCCAGCAGGGTCTCGTCATTGAAACGTCCCTCCAGCTCGGTGCGCATGAAGAAACGGCCGTTCTCGTGGTCGACGAACTCGTCATTCTTGTTGATGTTGAGCTGATGCTTGTAGCAGATGTTGGTGATCTTGGCGATGAGGCCCTTGGCGTCGGGGCAATCCGTCAGCAGTATTTTCTTTTCCATCTCTGTCATGATTCCGTTTGTGGTGTTGGCGCCTGAGTCTGCGCAGGTCGCGTTTTTCTTCTGGCCTGTGGTCAGGCGCGTTATTTTTCGGGCACTTTTCTCGGCAATATGCCACAAACAAAATCAGAAAGAACAGCGCGCCGTGCGCCCTTGCGGTCAGCAGCCTCCGATGGAGGCTTGCTGAACCCGGTCTGTCGCCGATGGGTTTTGGGCTGGTATCCCGCGCTTTTTTTCTTTACGCTGTCTGCGCTTATTCTCAGGGCGGGGTGAAATTCCCCACCGGCGGTATCCCGATTTGACTCGGGGAGCCCGCGAGCGCCCGACCTTGGTCGGGGTCAGCAGATCCGGTGAGATGCCGGAGCCGACGGTCATAGTCCGGATGAAAGAGGATAAGACAGAGTTTGCCGGTCAGGCCCCTTGGGACTGGCTGCCGCATGCCTACTTCTGTCTGCCTTTCCATGCCCTGATTCTGGTCCTTGTCTTACTTAGGAGTCTTACCATGAATCAGTCTCTACTCAGTGAATTTGGTGATCCCATTACTCGCGTCGAAACCGCGCTGGCCGCATTGCGTGCCGGTCGTGGCGTCTTGGTGGCCGACGATGAAGATCGCGAGAACGAAGGCGACCTCATCTTCGCCGCCCAAAGCATGACCAACGAACAGATGGCCATGATGATCCGCGAGTGCTCCGGTATCGTCTGCCTCTGCCTGACCGATGAGCGGGTGCGCCAGCTGGAATTGCCCATGATGGTGGAGGCGAACTCCAGCCATTATCAGACCGCGTTCACAGTGACCATAGAAGCGGCGCAAGGGGTGACCACGGGTGTCTCCGCCGCCGATCGCATCACCACCATCCGGGCCGCCATTGCCGACGGTGCCCAACCATCGGATCTGCACCGTCCCGGCCATGTCTTCCCGCTGCGTGCCCGTACCGGCGGTGTGCTGACCCGACGTGGTCATACCGAAGCCACGGTCGATCTGATGCAGTTGGCCGGTTTGAAACCCTTTGGGGTGCTGTGCGAGCTGACCAAGCAAGATGGCTCCATGGCCCGCTTGCCCGATCTGGTGGAATTTGGTCGCCAGCATCAGATGCCGGTGCTGACCATCGAAGATCTGGTGCAATACCGTCAATTGTTGGCAGAACGTTCAGCCTGAGCTTCATACGAAATTGAAATAAGTACATTTTTTGGTTACGCTTTGCACGAACCTCATCCAGGGCACTCGTTTTTGACTTAAGTTTGCACAAAAAGTGTACGTTTAAAAAAAAATGAGGGTTTTAATGCGTTTATCTGCGATGGGGCCTATCCAAACTCGGATTTATTTGTGCCATAATCACGCCGCTTGCTAAACGTCTGGCGAGTTAAAGGGAGCTTTAAAAATGAAAAAAATGTTGTTGGTAGGTGTTGTTGGTCTGTCCGCTCTGCTGGGCGGTTGTGCAAACACCAGCGAACTGGAAACTTCCGTTCAGAATCTGTCTAACAAAGTTGACCAACTGGCTCAAGATGTTAGCGCTGTTCGTGCTGATCAATCCAAGATCGCTGCTGATGTTGCAGAAGCCAAGCAAGAAGCTATGCGTGCTAACCAGCGCATCGACAACATGGCTACTTCCTACAAGAAGTAATCCATGCGAAAAAATGGCGCATTCATGCGCCATTTTTTTTTGCCTGAAATTCGTCAAATCCTGCGTTTTATCTTCTCTCGCCTGAACAAGGCAATGCCGATAGCTCGGCATCACCCAGATTTTTTATTCTCTCTCGATCAATACAGCAGGCTGTAGAGCTTGCGACGGTAACTCTGCGCCACCGGACTGGTACCCATGGTCGTCAGGATATCGAGATAGATCTTCTTGGCATCGCCAAACGCCATATCACGCTTGAGAATGCTGAACAGCAGTGCCAAGGCTTCTTCCTGTCGGCCGACCTGGCTATAGAGCACCGCCAGCTCCTGGCCAAGGGCATCATCACCCGGGTTCGCCGCATGGCGAGTCTCCAGGGCGCGCAGTTCCGGGCTATCGCTCGCCTGTTGCGCCAGCGCCAGGCGAGCGCTCAGCGCCTGATAGTGATCATCTTGCGCCACCATGGGGATGGTCGCGAGCAGGGTCTGCGCTTCTTCCAGCAGATTCAGGTCCAGTGCGGCCTGCGCCAGCCACAGGCTGATGTCGTGGCGCTCCGGTGCCAGCTGATGCGCCTTGGTGAGATGGGCGTGGGCGAGATCGGCCTGCTCTTCTGCCAGCGTCTGTTTGGCCTGCTCGAGCAACAGCTCTTCTTCCTTGGGGGCGAAGGCGGCGAAATACTGGCGCAGGGTGGCCTCATCCTGTGGCCCTTCCAGGATCGCCTGCTCGTCCGGCCGGCCCTGATGGAACAGCACCAGCGCAGGCAGAGCGCGCAGACCCAGCTGGCTCGCCAACGGCTGCAACTGGGGATCATTCATGTCGACCCTGGCGAGGGTGACCTGGGCATTGGCCGGGCCGACCAGGGCCTCTACCAGCGGGGTCATGCCCTGGCATTCTGGCATCTGGGGTGCGTGGAAATAGATGACGACCGGCTTCTTCATGGACGCATCGATCAGTTCGGCGTGGAAATTCTGGGGATTGATGTCGACGATCATGAGGCTGACTCTCGGAAAATGGTGTGGGTTAACATGGGGCCTAGGGGAGTGGATTTCAAGCGCTCGTCCAGCAGGTAGCCATTGACGTCAAGGGTCGGGGCCGCGAGGCTCAGCCAGCCGCTGCCCAGTCGCCAGTCCTGCACCTGATAGAACTGGGTGTCGAGCCGGTTATCCAGTCGCCAACCCTCCTCTGGAAGGAAACACACCTTGTCGAGCCCGGCGGCAATGCCGTTGCCCTGGGCTTTCAACACCGCCTCCTTGCGCGACCAGAGGCGATAAAATGCCGATTCCTGTCCTGCTGGTGGCAATGCTGCCAGCCATTCGTATTCACTTTGTGCATAAAAGCGCTGTGCCAAGGGCAGTATCTGCCGGCGGCGCAGGCCCATCTCTATGTCGACACCGAGCGGCCCTTGCTGGCAGAGGGCGAGAACCAGCCAGTCCCCGCTGTGACTGAGATTGAACTGCCAGCGGTGGCTGCGCAGGGCAGGCTTGCCGTGATCGTTGGTGCAAAATTGCAGGGCATCGGTCGGGCAGCCGAGTCGCTCGGCCAGCAGGCGGCGCAGCAGCACCCGGCCGAGCAGATATTCCCGCTGGCGATCTGGCTGCCGGATCTCATGCCAATGACGGTGTTCCTCCGAGGAGAGCTCGCCAGGCAGCGATATCAGCTGCTCGGCATCGATCTGAGCTGGTTTTAACAAATAGAGATCCGCAGAGAGCATAATTTTTCACTTAAAAAAGAGGGTGAAGCAGCGATAAGAATCAGTTTTGGCTGGCCCCGGTGGTCAGTTTCGGGATTGTATATTGTTTGGACATGATCACATTAATTATGAAAAATAATGCATTTCCTTGCAAAAATGTGATGTCGATAGGGATTTTCACTTGCCTCGATAGAATTCTTGGATATAGTCGAGTGCTGTTGCCTTATAAATTGCCCTTCCGGGCCGTATTTTAACAAGTTTTACTATTTTGCGGGGATAAAGGATTGCGCCACCTGATGCTATTGCTGGTCGCGCTCGGAATGGTGGGTTGTGCCTCGGCACCCCAGCCCGAGGTTGCGAGCAAGATCGAAGTTTCCATGATGGAACCCGTGGTGGAACCGGAAGCTTCGCAGACACCCGATGTGAACGAAATCCTGACCGTATATAAAGAGTGGCGTGGTGTTCCCTATCGGATGGGAGGCAGCAGTCAGCGTGGTATCGATTGCTCCGCCTTCGCCCGTGAAGTGTTCCGCAATGCAGTCGGCATCGAGTTGCCCCGCGATACCCGCTCCCAGGTTCATGAGGGCACTCGCGTTGCCAAGCGGGATCTGGTGGAAGGGGACCTGGTCTTCTTCAAGATCAGCAAGCGCCTGAATCATGTGGGTATCTATGTGGGCAACGGTGAATTCATCCATGCCTCCACCCGAGCCGGGGTGACGCGCTCCAAGTTGGACAGCTCCTACTGGCGCGGCAAGTTCTGGCAGGCACGCCGGATCGACATCTGAGTCAGGCTGGACAAACGGCTCGCAGTACGGACTGTTTCTCCAACCTCACTTGAACCGGGCTCTGATGGCCCGGTTTTTTATGGCCGCCATTTAGACTTTCCGCCATCAAATCTCTATAGTGTGGCCCCCTTGACCCTCGGCAGGCCCAGCATGAAAACCCAGCACAAATCCGGATTGCACCCGCGCAATCGCCATCAAGCTCCCTACGATTTCGACGTGCTCTGCCAGCGAACGCCCGAGTTGTTGCCTTTCGTGTTCGTCAACGAGCACGGCACCCGCACCCTGGATTTTGCCGATCCGGCCGCCGTCAAGGCGCTCAACCGGGCCTTGCTGGCGCTGCACTATGGCATCAAGCATTGGGATCTGCCGCCGGGCTATCTCTGCCCGCCCATTCCGGGTCGGGTGGATTACTTGCACAGAGTGGCGGATCTGCTGGCCGAGAGCGCAGGTGAGCTGCCCACTGGCAAGGGGGTGCGGGTGCTGGACATCGGCGTTGGGGCGAACTGCATCTATCCCTTGCTGGGGGCCCGCGAGTATGGCTGGCGCTTCGTGGGATCGGACATCGATCCCGTTTCGGTCAAGGCCGCCACCCTGCTGGCGAACAGCAATGGGCTGGCGAGCCAGATTGCCTGCCGTCATCAGACCGATCCCAAGCAGATCTTTCGCGGCATTGTTGGTCCCAAGGAGCGCTTTGCCCTGACGCTCTGCAATCCGCCGTTTCACGCCTCTCTGGCAGAGGCGAGCAAGGGGACTGAGCGCAAGCTGCGCAATCTCGGGAAAGCCGTGACAGGGGCGCCCGTGCTCAACTTCGGCGGTCAGAAGGCCGAGCTCTGGTGCGAGGGAGGAGAGGCGGCATTCCTGGCGGCCATGATCGGCCAGAGCAAGGAGTTTGCGAGCCAATGTCTCTGGTTCAGCTCCCTGGTGTCGAAGAAGGAGAACCTGCCGGCCGCCAGGAAGGCGCTGGCTCAGGTGGGGGCGAGCGAGACCCGGGTGATCGACATGGCGCAGGGCAACAAGGTAAGCCGGATCCTGGCCTGGAGTTTCCTTGATGAACCGAGTCGGGCCGCCTGGTGGTCTGCCCGGGTCGAGTGAGCGAAAACGGGGTGTTGAAGAACAAACATCCTCGGCAGCGCCCTTTTCGCCCCCATCGTTTCTGGTGACGTTGTCGCCACGTTAATCGTTTTTACCGCACATTCAGGCCTGGTTTCCCCCGCATGTTAGTAGTCACTCTCACCTCTGGTACAGTTGTACGCCGAGATTTTTTTGCACTTACTGGTGAAACTTTCATAAAATAGGACTGGTTAGACCTCTTTACAGGCATGAATCGAATAGGGATCGGTAAATGAAAGTTGTCGATTTTCTGAAGCACAAGCGCGAGATACTGGCGCAGCACCCCTTTGAGCTCAAGGATTGGCTCTCTCCGGCGATCCGCGACTACTGGCGTGAGTTTCAGCAAAAAGCACACCTTCACCCACTGCTGGGTCGGGTGCTCGACCTGCAGGCCGATCAGCAACTGCTGCGACGGCAGGGGGCGGCTCAGGCCCAGGCGGTCAACAGCCAGCCGGCCATGGCCGAGGAGAACCCGGTCGAGCTGAGTGGCGAGGCTGCCAGCCTCTATGCCGAGCTGCAAGCCCGCATAGGGGAAGAGACTCATATCGGCGAGTGGCTACAAGTCAGTCAGTCGCTGATCGACCAGTTCGCATCCGTTACCGGGGATCATCAGTGGATCCACACCGATCCTGAGCGTGCAGCGGCCGAATCACCGTTCAAGACCACCATTGCCCACGGTTTCCTGACCCTGGCCCTGCTGCCCCAGCTGACCGGCTCGGTGGATGAGGCGACCCCTGAGTTTCCCAGCGCTCGCATGGTGGTGAACTTCGGTCTGGAGCAGGTGCGTTTTCCGTACCCCATCAAGGTGGACAGCAACATTCGCTCGCGCACCAGGCTGGCGCGGGTAACTCCCATCAAGGGCGGGCTCGAGCTGCTCAAAGAGATCAAGATAGAGATTGAGGGCATCCGTCGCCCCGGTTGCGTCATCGGCTCGCTCACCCGAGTCTACTTCTGACCGCCATCCTCGCTTGAGCTGGATAAACGCAGGCCCACTTAGGTGGGCCTGCGTCGTTTCTGACGTTTGTTGCTGAAGAGGCTAGAAGCTGGCCCCCAGGGTGATGGTGTGGCGCCACTCCTTCTCATCCAGGCTCTCTTTGAGGCCGCCATGTTCGAGCCAGGTATCGTCCCAGCTCAGCTCGCTAGACCAGGAGAGGCGCAGGTGATCGTTGAAGTAATACCTGAGCCCCAGGCTGCCGTTGACGGACTGGTTTCTGGTCAGGTAGGGGGAGGGTTGGTCGATGAACTTCTCGTAGCTGCCCTTGCTGAACAGCTCGAACCGCTGCTGCCAGACGGAGACAGGCTGACGGTAGTCCCATCCCAGGCTGAGGTAGGGGTAGTTGATGATGCGTTCGTCGAACCAATCCGAGCCGCTCCAGACGTCAGGGGTGAAGTAGGAGCGCTGCAGACCCAGTTGGCTGATCAGCTCCAGCCGCCGCTGCTTGTCGTTCCAGAAGCGATAACCTGGCCCCGAGGCATAGCTCAGCTCCAGATAGTTGCTCTCTATCAGGTCGTAGTCGGCATCGATGGAGGAGCGCAGGAACCAGTTCTGATTGAAGAAGAAGTCCAGCTTGGGGCTGAGCTTGTACTCGTGACTGTCGGTGATGCTGTTCGATGTCTCGTAGATGTACTCCCCATCCAGGGTGTACCGCCAGTCCAGGTTGGCCAGCTCGGTGGAACCCTTGAGGTTGACGTTGTTGGTCTTCTTGTCGCTCTCCTTCAACTTGATGTTGAGATCCCCTGTCCCGCTCCAGAGCCAGGCGTTGAGCTCGTCCGGGGAGTCCAGCAGGGCGATGCCCGTCTTGGTCAGCGGCTTGGGTTGCTCCTGCTTGTCCAGGCGCCAGCGCTTGATCGCATCACGCCTGATGGTCAGGGTCTGGCTATAAGCCGGGGTGATGCTGATCTGCTCGTCCGTGATCTCCTCTATGGTGCCGGTCAGGCGATCGCCGTTTTGCATCCACAGGATGTCAGCCCGCACCAGCGGGCTGGCGAGCAGGACGAACAGGCACCAGGGCACGCATCGCAACGCGGGCATAGCCGACCCCATCGGTCAGTTGCTGACAGGCTGGGGCAGCCCGTTCTTGCTGTCGAGCGCGGCCGTGACCCGGGCGCTGTCGACCTCGGGGGCGGCGATGAATTGCTCGACCTCGGCGGACAGCACCAGGGGCGCCCCCTCGGCCAGCTCTTCCTCGGTGCGGGACAGGGGGGAGTGCACCTCCAGCCAGCGCCGGCCATCGGGTTCCAGCGCCGTCTTGACCGGTTGGTTGATCACCCGCACCTGAGTGCCGACCGGTACCAGTTTGAACAGGGTCTCGATGTCGTCGGGACGCAACCGGATGCAGCCCGCACTGACCCGCAAGCCGACCCCGAAATCCTTGTTGGTGCCGTGGATCAGGTAGTCCTTGTTGCCATAGCCAAGGCGCATGGCGAACTTGCCGAGGGGGTTGTCAGGCCCGGGGGGGACCACGGCGGGCAGGTCGATGCCTTTTTGCTCCAGCCAGGACTTGCGCACCATGGGGCCGGGGACCCAGGTCGGGTTCGGATTCTTGGCAATGACGGTGGTGGTCATCTCCGGGGTCTCGCGGCCGATGTCGCCTATGCCGATGGGCAACACCATCACTTCCTGCTTGCCCTTGGGGAAGTAGTAGAGCCGCAGTTCGGGCAGATTGATGACGATCCCTTCCCGCGGTACGTCGGGCAGCAGCATCTGGGTCGGCAGGGTCAGCCGGGTACCCGGGGTGGGCAAATAGGGGTCAACCCCCGGATTTGCCTCGAGCAGCGCCAAAAAGCCAATCTGGGTATGTTTACCCACCAGCTCCAGATGGTCGCCCTCTTGCACAATGTAATCTTCCAGCTCGCCGATGAGGCGGCTGCCGTCCGGTGGGAGGGGATAGGTGATGGACCAGACCGGCGCGGCCCAGAGGCTGGCAACCACCAGCAGCAGTGAGGCGATACGTGTATACAACATGGCTTTTCCTATCAGCAGGTCTTGAGGGAAGCGCTTCCCTCCCAAAAAAGAGCTGGGATTGTTAACCAATAGACCGGGGATTACCAGCGCGGGGCCGCGCTATCCTCAAGCCAGATTTATGTGACTCTTACACTCTTTTCAATCCGCAGGCCCCTATTTTCCCGATTCTCGCGCGCAGACTCGGAAACAGCAGAGAGGCAGGAGAGGGAGGCGGGCATCGACAACTCTCGACACGACGGCCCGGTCACCGGCGCCAGCGGGGGATCGGGTCTGGACGGGGAATACTGCTTGGGCACGCTTTCTCGAAAAATGTCGATTTCTTAGCCAGTTGTCTGATCTGCAACGATATTTACATTGATTTCCCGACTCGGGTTGGGTCAATATGAGGGCCCGTGGAGAGATGCCGGAGTGGCCGAACGGGATTGACTCGAAATCAATTGTGGCAGCAATGCCACCCAGGGTTCGAATCCCTGTCTCTCCGCCACATACCAAGCCCAACCTGTTGATTAGGTTGGGCTTTTTCATTTTGTTCTTTTTTTGGTATGCCATCCAGTATGCCATTAGGTGTTGGCTGGTATGCTATTCGGATGGATTACCCTGGACACCGACCCTGTCAGGCATCCACGGATCGTTGGTACTTCTCTCGCTAGCAATTATATCAACCAAGGCAACGTAGCCTTGGCGCTATCCGAGATAGCTCCCGCCAGCTCCGGCCTATTTTCCAATAATTGTTGGCTCAACAGCTCGATCACCAGCATGGCGCTTATCTTTGAGTGAAATGAACCCGCAGTCAGTGGACCTTCAGGCTTGGCTGCCACCAACAGTTGATCGGCCAGTGTGGCAAGCGGGCTGCGGCTGGTGTTACTGAGCACAATAACGTTGGCTCCGTGTTCTTTGCACAGATGTACCGCATGAAGCAGATCTTTGGTCGAGCCCGAACTGGAGACTGCTATCACCACATCCCCCGGTTTCAGGCTGGCTGCGTTCATCGCAGCGCGATGCATATCACTGAACTGTTGGGCTGATATACCCATACGCAGTAAACGATAAGCAAGGTACTCCCCGATAATCGCACTCGCAGCAACGCCATAGATCTGGATCTGGCGGGCCTTCTCCAATAGTTCGGCACTTTGCAAGAGTGCGTCCTGGCTTACCAGGGCGCCAGTATCTCGTAGCGCCGCCACACTCTCTTCAATCAGAGTACTGAATGCACTGGTCGCCGATGCCTGAGCTTGGCTGGCTTGTTCCTGCTGGGTTTCCAGAGCCAGGGCCATTTTGAATTCGGTATAGCCACGACAACCCACACCACGGCAGAGACGAGTCACGCTGGCTTCGCTGGTGCCACTCTCACGGGCAAGCTCGGTGATAGTCAGATAGAGCACGCGCTGGGGTTGCTCCAGCACAAATTGTCCCAACCGCTGCAGGGTTTGACTGTAAGTGTCGAGTTGATGGCGAAGCAGCAAGAGAACACGTGGCGCTTCTATGTGGTGATTCAAAAGGGACTCCTTCGGGGTAATTGGAGGATTCAAACTGCCATGATTTTAACGTGATTTTCTTTGTGAATGTGAGTGTGGTCACGACATAAAAATAATTATCATGACATTTAGCCATTAATGGTAAAAATTACCATCAATGTGATTCACTCGTGGAGATTTTTATCATGTCACTGTCAGAGAAGACGGGAAGTAGCCCGTTTTTCGAAAATGCGCAGCGTTTTGGCAAATCGTTTATGTTGCCGATAGCCGTGCTGCCTGCTGCAGGCTTATTATTGGGGATTGGTGGTTCGCTCTCCAATCCGAATACGCTGGTTGCTTACCCGTTTCTGGACGTGCCCTGGTTGCAAGGGCTGTTTATGTTGATGGCCGATGCCGGTGCCATTGTTTTTGCCAACCTGGCGGTGTTGTTTGCCGTGGGGGTCGCTGTGGGGCTGGCCCGCTCTGACAAGGGGACGGCCGGTCTCTCTGCATTGCTGGCCTATCTGGTGATGAATGCCAGTATCAACACCTTGCTCAAGCTCTCCGATACCCTGGCGAGCGGCAATCTGGGCGCGGCAGGTCAAGGGATGGCGCTCGGGATCCAGACGCTGGAGACTGGCGTATTCGGTGGCGTAGTGGTTGGGCTGATGAGCTATTTGCTGCACAGCCGCTACAACAAGGTTCAGCTGCCACAGTTTTTGGGCTTTTTTGGCGGTTCCCGTTTTGTACCTATCGTCTGTTCACTCGTCGCCATTGTGATCGGGTGTGTCATGTACGTGGTCTGGCCCCATTTCCAGAAGCTGATCTTCGGGATGGGTGGACTGGTCGATGCCACCGGTTATCTTGGCACCTTCATCTACGGCTTTGTACTTCGGATGCTAGGCCCGTTTGGTCTGCACCATATCTTCTATCTCCCGTTCTGGACGACTGCACTGGGTGGTAGCGAGCTGATCAATGGTCATCTGGTGGAAGGGACTCAGCGGATCTTCTTTGCACAGCTGGCCGACCCCAACACGGTCCAGTTCTATGAGGGAACGGCACGTTTCATGTCGGGTCGTTTCATCACCATGATGTTTGGCTTGCTGGGCGCATGTCTGGCGATTTATCACTGCGCTCGGCCCGAGAATAAGAAACGGGTGGCAGGCCTGCTCATTTCGGCGGCTTTGACTTCGTTCCTGACCGGGATAACCGAACCTATCGAGTTCTCGTTCCTGTTTATTGCACCGCCGCTCTATGTGTTGCACGCCTTCTTTGATGGCTTGGCATTTATGCTGGCGCACATGCTTAACATCACTATCGGTCAGACCTTCTCCGGTGGCTTTATCGACTTCATGCTGTTTGGCGTGTTGCAAGGTCAAGCCAAAACCAACTGGATGCTGGTTCCGTTAGTGGGTGTGCCCTGGTTCTGTCTCTACTACCTCTCATTCCGTTTCATGATCCAGCGCTTCAAGTTCAAAACACCGGGACGCGAGGATCAGCAGGAAGAGACAACGGAAGCGGTCGGTGTCGATCGTGCCAAAGCCATTGTCACTGGGCTTGGCGGCGCGACCAACATCAAGGATGTGGATTGTTGTGCGACCCGACTGCGCGTCTCAGTACATAACGGGGAGAGCGTCAGTGAAGGCCTGTTAAAGCAGACCGGTGCACTTGCGGTGATCACCAAGGGCAATGGCATTCAGGTTATCTATGGCCCGCATGTCACCATTATCAAGAACGAGATTGAGGAGTTGTTGGGAGCATGAGTTGTACAATGCTGGACCAGATCAAAGGCAAGTTAATCATTTCCTGTCAGGCACTGGAAGAGGAGCCGCTTCACAGTGATTTCATCATGGGTAAGATGGCACTGGCAGCTGCCCGTGGTGGTGCTAGTGCTATCCGGGCCAACAGCGTGGTGGATATCAAAGCAATCAAGCAGGAGGTCTCTTTGCCAGTCATTGGGATCCTCAAGCGGGACTATCCAGGCTCTGATGTCTATATCACCGCAACCATACGGGAAGTGGACGAGCTGATGGCCGCCGCGCCAGAGATGATTGCGCTTGATGCCACATTTCATCAACGCCCCGATGGGCTGACATTGGCTCAGATGGTGGGGGCAATTCGCGCACGCTATCCACAGTTAATGTTGATGGCTGACATCGCAACAGTGGAAGAGGCGCAGCATGCAGAGCAATTGGGCTTTGATTGTATTGGCACGACGCTTCATGGCTACACAGCCGAGACCCAGGGACACAAGCTCTATGACAATGATTTTGCTTTCCTGCGATCGGTGCTTGAGGCAGTCAATAAGCCTGTAATTGCGGAAGGGAACGTCAATACACCGCAAATGGCGGCCCGCTGCTTGCAGCTAGACGCTCATGCCGTCGTTGTCGGTGGCGCAATTACTCGTCCACAACAGATCACCGAGCGCTTTATCGAAGCGATGGGATTGTCGTCGTGATTTGAGCAAAAGCAAGAGAGGGCCAACGGCCCTCTCTTGCTTTCTACCTTGTTGGTCAGTGCAAGCAGCACTGTTTGTACTTCTTGCCGCTGCCACAGGGGTACGGTTTGTTGCGGTCAATCTTGATGGGCGTCACCACTGGTTGAGTGAATCACCCCGCTTCCATCACCCCATGCTCACCGTGTTGTTCTTCGCGCCGATGTATTTCGCCCTACGCAGTTCTGCGCACTTCAATAATTGCGCAACCTCCAAACCCCTAGCCTCCTCCTCAAGCCTTGCCGCGCCTAGGTCGCCCAATAATGAGCGGTCCGTTGGGTGTCGTTTTTGCGCACCTCCAGTACGCGGGGAGGTGTGCAGTTTGCGCAATCCCCTATCGGTCTCGATTCGGGGGCGTGGGCAACCTAGATGAATAAGGATTGGTGCTATGGCCTAGAATCATTTCAATTGTTCTTGTAATATCGAATCATTGTAATCATCTGAGGGCCGCACAATGAACAAAGATGCCGCTACAAAAGTATTTGAATCCCTCTCATCAGGTGTCCGGTTGGATACTTGGCGTTTGCTGGTAAAAGCGGGGCCTGATGGGATGGTGGCGGGAGAGCTGGCCAGCAGCTTGGATCTCGCAGCCAATACCCTGTCATTTCACCTCAAAGCGATGCTGCATGCCGGTTTGTTGTCGGTAACGCAAGAGGGCCGCTTCTTGCGCTATCGCGCCAACATCTCCCTGATGGTTGAGCTGATTGGCTATCTCACCGAGGAGTGTTGTGCAGGCCACCCGGAGGCCTGTGGCATTGGCTGTATCGATCCCTTATCTCAGGTTGAGCAGTCCTGCTGCTCCAAGGCATAACCCATTCACCATGAGTGTTCATCACCGGAGTTCCTATGTCTGCTGTATGTGATGCGAAGGCCGCGCCGGCCATCGGTTTTTTCGAGCGTTACCTGACCGCCTGGGTGGCGCTCTGTATCCTGGTGGGGATCGGGCTCGGCCAGGGGCTGCCGGAACTCTTCAAGGCCATCGGTGCCATGGAAGTGGCCAAGGTCAACTTGCCGGTGGGGCTGCTGATCTGGGTGATGATCATCCCCATGCTGCTCAAGATAGACTTCGGCGCCCTTCATCAGGTGAAGGGGCATATGAAGGGGATCGGGGTCACCCTCTTCATCAACTGGCTGGTCAAACCCTTCTCCATGGCCTTCCTGGGGTGGTTGTTTATCCGGGGCCTGTTTGCCGACTGGCTGCCGGCCGATCAACTCGACAGCTATGTGGCGGGCCTGATCCTGCTGGCCGCCGCCCCCTGTACTGCCATGGTGTTTGTCTGGAGCCGCCTCACCAACGGCGATCCCTACTTCACTCTCTCCCAGGTGGCGGTGAACGATCTCATCATGGTGTTTGCCTTCGCCCCGCTGGTGGCGCTGTTGCTCGGGGTTTCCAGCATAGTGGTGCCTTGGGATACCCTGCTCACCTCGGTGGTGCTCTATATCGTCATCCCGGTCATCATCGCCCAGGTGCTGCGCAACGTCCTGCTGCGCAAAGGGCAGGCAAGCTTCGATAACGCCATGGCGCGCATTCAGCCCTGGTCAGTGGCCGCCTTGCTGCTCACCCTGGTACTGCTGTTCGCCTTCCAGGGCAATGCCATCATCGAGCAGCCGCTGGTGATCGCCTTGCTGGCGGTGCCTATCCTGATCCAGGTGCTGTTCAACTCGGGGCTCGCTTATTGGTTAAACCGCAAGGTCGGGGAGAAGCATTCGGTCGCCTGTCCCTCTGCCCTGATCGGAGCCTCCAACTTCTTCGAGTTGGCGGTGGCCGCCGCCATCAGCCTGTTTGGCTTCCACTCCGGCGCGGCGCTGGCCACCGTTGTCGGGGTGCTGATCGAGGTGCCCGTCATGCTGCTGGTGGTGCGTATCGTCAACGCCAGCAAGCCCTGGTACGAAGCGGGCCTGCGTCGCTAACCCTTCCAATCAACTTGAGTCACGAGAGAACCGCAATGAGTGCAATCACCATTTATCACAATCCGGATTGCGGCACTTCCCGCAATACCCTGGCGCTGATCCGCAATGCAGGCATCGAGCCCACCGTCATCCATTATCTGGAGACCCCGCCCTCACGGAGCGAGTTGATAGCCTTGATCGAGGCCATGGGGATGCCGGTGCGCGCGCTGCTGCGCAAGAACGTGCCACCTTATGAGTCGCTGGGGCTGGCCGAGGCGCGTTTCAGCGATGATGAGTTGATCGACGCCATGCTGGCCCATCCCATCCTCATCAACCGTCCCATCGTCGTGAGTCCACTTGGCACCAAACTATGCCGTCCGTCAGAAGTGGTGCTGGATATCCTGCCGACCTCGCAACAAGGTGCCTTCACCAAGGAGGATGGTGAGCGGGTCATCGATGAAAGTGGAAAGCGCCTCAAATGACGGCAGTCACATCGAGGCGGGGTATGAAGCCAGCACGGCGTGGTGAGGGATAGATAGGTGGTGGCGTGGTATCTCCAACTGTGTCAGGGATACCACGCCACTACCGAGTGAGAGGGCCACCAGGCGAACACTGAATCGCCGCTGGCAGCGTGGCCAATACCACCCGATTGCGGCCAGCGCGCTTGGCGCAATAGAGTTGCCGATCGGCGAGCTCCAGCATGCTGGCTGCTTGCTCTAGGGTCTGGGGAATGCCGCAGGCGACGCCAACACAGATCGTCACCACAGGCGCGGCACTGTTTTGCTCATGAGGAATGGCGCTCGCCTGCACGGTACGGCGCATGTTTTCTGCCATTGCCATGGCGATCTCTCCGTCCTCTCCCGGTAGCACGACCACGAATTCTTCACCGCCATAACGTGCCACCAGATCGTTGTGACGCTGGGCGCTGCCCGCCAGCAACTGCGCGACCTGCTTGAGGCAATGGTCCCCTTGCTGATGGCCGTAGTGGTCGTTATAGCCTTTGAAGTGGTCGATATCGATCAGCATGATGGTGAGCGGCAACTGCTGACGCACGGCTCTGTTGATCTCCTCTTGCCAGACCTGGTCGAACTTTCGCCGGTTCGCTATGCCCGTCAAGGCATCGAATTCACTCAGCGCCTGCAACTTGGCATTCGCTTCCTGGAGCGCGTCCGTGCGCATCGCCACCAGGTGATCCAGCTGGCTGATGTGCTGGCTGATGGTCTTTTGCAGCAAGCTGAAGCCGTCGACGACCAGATCGATCTCGTCTTGTTGTTTGCCCCTGACCCGGCCGAGCACCAGGGGGTTGGTCAGGGTGGCGGGTGAGAACGAGGTGACAAACTGGGCGACCTTGCGCAGCGGCGTCTCGAGTTGGCGTTTCAGTGCAATCACGACTTGCCAGTAGATCATCAGCGTCAGCATCACCAGCCCCAGGATCGTGATCCCCACCGTGTAGCCTACCAGCTGGTTGAGCTTGTTGATGTCGGGGACTATGTCGAGCTGAGCGATCACCTCCTTGGTGTTGGGGGCGAAGATATCGAAGGTCTGGGTTTTCCCGCTCTCGAGCAGGGTCGCATCGCCCTGCTCGAACACATAGCCAAGATCGACCCTCAGCCTGACATAACCGACGGCATGATATTGTTTAATCTGGTTTATCTGATTGCGGATGGCCGCGGGATCTATGTCCCAGATTTCATCTTCCAGGGAGGATCGTGCCAGCATGGCAATACTGCGGATATCGCTCTCGACACCGGAGCGAACCCAGTTGAGGGCGACGCCGGTCATGACGCCGCCGATGAATACGGTGCACAGGGCCGCGGCAATCAGGATGCGGCGGGAGACCTTGCTGGAGATGGCGCGGTACTGCGCCGATATCGGCGTTGGCGGCAGCTCCTGCTCTTGATGCTCATCATGCTCGGCAAAAGCGGGGGATTGCGGCTGTTTTTCGTTGCCTGTCACCCTGCGCGAGCGAGCCTCTTGCCAGCTCAACCACAGATGCCGCCATGCCCAGGCTGTTGCGACCCCCAGCAACAGGGTCAGAAACAGGTTGATGCGTGATTCGAGGCGCGCCTGCTGCTGAGTGTTGCGAGCCCGCACATTGACCGATTCCCCGAAGTCACTGATGAGTTGTATCGAGTGGTATTTCATCAGGTTGTAGGTGGTGCTGGTGAGCATATCCAGCGCATTCTCACGGCCGGTGGTGTTGTTGGCGCGCTCGCTGAGGGACATGGCGGCCATCTCCAGCCGGGTCATCTGGTCAAATTCAGTGCGCATTTTTTTCAGCTCGAGCAGCTCGGACGGGGTCAATCCGCTCTCGCGCAACGCCTCAAAGATGGGCCGCGCCTCGCTATGGGGGCAGCGCTGTGTCTCGCCAATGAGCAGTGTCCAGTACAGCTCGCCATAACAGCTGACCGGTGGTTTCAGGCCATTGCGTATCGGCAGAATGTCCTGATAGATCTGCTTGAGCCGGGCATCGTGGGTCAAGACATAGGTGCGGGCGGCCCGTGCCAGGTCGTCCGAATACTGGCGCAATTCGCCCACGAGCGTGTAGGCATGCTGGCGTGCCGTCACGGCGTCGTCATAGCGTTGCTCAATCGTGAACAGGCGGGCCAGGGCGCCGCCAAACAAAACGAGGCTGAGGGCGGCCAGCAGGGCCCAGCCTTGAGTTCGGCCAAGAGTGAAACGGGATCTCATGGATGGACCTCCTCGTGGAGCACTTGGCCAAAGTCGAAGTTGTATTGCGTCAGGGAGGGATTCAATACCTTGCTGTGGCGGCGAAAATCGATGCTGTCGTAATGCCCGTCGCCGAATCGGCTCAGAAACAGCTGTGCCTGCCTAGGAGTGAACAGCGAGAACATGGGCAACTTCACCTCCAGCCCGTCGCTGTTGGCAAAGTCCTGACCATGCTGAACGTCATAGAGCATTACCAGCGCCCAGGCGCCGAGGAGGAAATGGCCTCCGGACAAGGCGGCAAGGGAGCCATCGCGCAAGGCATACATGCCCCTCTTCGAGGCATTGATCCCGCTGAACAACCGGTCGCTGCCGGGCGAGCCACCCAGCTGGCGCCAGCTCTGCATCGCCCCGAATGCCATCAGGTCATTCCCACTCCAGACGAGGCTTGCCTGCGGGTGGCGCCTGAACAGCCACTGGCTCATCTCTTGCGCTTTCTCTTCGTTGAATGCGGCAAAGACTTCTTGATCAAGCACGACGCCGTTGGATTCGGTGACGGCCCGGCGCATGCCTTGACTGCGCTGCTGTGACGATGGTGTGGCGTGATCGCCGCTGAGCGCCAGCAGGTGCAGCTTGCCATCTTGCGACTGCAACTTCATCGCTCTACCCCGGGCAATGAGCGCCATCGCGGTCTGGTAGCCCGCGGGCTCAGGGTCCGGTTCCAGGGTGCCCAGCCAGTGAGGATATTTGCCGCGGGGTTGGCCCGCGAGTGCGCGCTCGGAGGAGGTGCTGATCCCGCTGAACACCAGCAGTGTTTTCAACTGCGCCTTGTCGAGGATCTGCAACGCCATGGGGGCCACCCCGCCCTCGTTGCCGAGCAACACGTAGTCGGGCCGCTGGTGTTTGTCTCGCGCGGCGATGGCCTGCACCACATCGATGGCCTTGTAGGACTGACGTTCGAGGTAGATGATTTCCAGTTCGATATCCAGGCTGCGCGCGGCGGCTTCCATCGCATCGCTCACGGCATGCCAGTACTCTTCGTCATGCTTGCCAGGGTTGATGAAACTGACGGTAAAGCCATGACTGGGGGCACTCAATAACATCCAGATCAGCCATAACCAGCATCCATGCCGTGATCGATACGTCGACATCCTTCATCCTTGTCTACAGCGTTAAGGAGAGTATGAAAAGCCTCAGGAGTACCCATACAAGTTATTGAGTTAAAACATAAATTCCATTATTTGGCGAGAGTACGTGTTTGCTGGAGGTTTTTCTAGTGATCAACACATCAATAATGATTTTTAACCCGCTGTCGCCCTGTCTCTTGAACCGCGGCTCTGTCTGCTACCCCTCATCAGGCCACCCGATGTTCAAGGATGACTCTTTTGTTGCGTAAATGTAAATAATGACTTGGGGGTAAAGGGAGAAACGCAGTTTGCTCGGCGTGCCGAGGTTGGCGTTGGCGGGTGCTCAGGAACGATGTGGTCGGAATGCCAGGGATAGTGACGTCGAGATAGGTGGTCGGGGTGGGGGACCGGGCCGTGAATGGGCAACAGGCACCCCGGCCCGTGCCCATCGCCGGTTTCAGTTCACGCTCGCCAACGCCATCAGCCCTTGCGATTGGCGAGCTGGCGCAGCAGCTGGGTGCTCTGGTGCAGGCTTTGCTGCTGCGCCTCGCTCAGGGGGCATTGCTTGAGGACGTACTCGGCGCTGGCGACCACCGTCTTCCAGCGCGGCGCCTTGGGCAGGGTGTCCAGGCTCAGGTATTTGTCGAGGGTGCGGGTCTGGGGGCTGGATCTGTCCATGTAGACGCGCCACAGCTTGCTCTTCTCCGCCAGCACTATCTTGCCCTTGCCGGTGCTCTGCTGCCAGGCATCCAGGGTGAGGTGCATGGTGTCCACCAGGGCCCGGCGCAGGGGTTCGTCATCCTGCTGGCGGATCAGGTTGTCGGCCAGGGAACGGAACTCGCCCCCGAGCCGGCTGAGCTCACCCAGCAGCTGGCCATCCTCGATGATGGCCTGACGAGACAGGCTCTTGAGGGCGTTCTCCAGCGCCATCACCCGGTTGTCATCCTGGCGGGACTCGGTACTGAGGGTGAGGGCGAAGGCGCTCTGGCCCCCGAGGCTGATGGGCAGGGCCCGGGCATTGAGTGCATCCCGCTGACCCGCCATCAGGAATGCCAGGTCCTGCTCGGGGTTGGTCGCCATGTCGGGCCACTGGCTGGCCAGCGGTGCCGCCAGCCACTCGTCCAGCGGCAGCCCCTCCATGGCTTCCGGCTCTTGTCCCAGCAATCGCGCCAGCACCCGGGAGGCAAACAGCACAGTGCCCTGCTGATCGATGAAGACCATGGGATCGGCCCCTTCCCCGAGCAGGGTCAGCAACCGCTCCTGATCCTGATGCAGCTGTCCCTGCAGGCGCAGGCGATGCTCTATCTCCTGCTTGAGCAGCCGGTTCTCCACCAGGGAGGCGCGGCCGGCGCTCGCTTCCAGCAGCGCCTTGACCCGGGCGAACAGCTCCTCCTTGCAGAACGGCTTGACCAGATAGTCGTTGGCCCCCGCATTGAAACCTTCCTCTATGTCCTTTGGCTGGTTGAGGGCGGTGAGCAGCAGCACCGGCAGTTGATCCTTGGGGTGTTGCTCGCGCAGGCGGCGGCAGACATCGAAGCCGGACAGGGTCGGCATCATCACGTCCAGCAGGATGAGGTCGACCGGTTCCTGGGCCAGTTTGGCGAGGGCGTCGTGGCCATCACTGCTCGGCAGTATGCGGTAGCCACAGGGTTGCAGCAGGTGGCGCAGTATGTGCAGATTGATGGGCTCGTCGTCCACCACCAGGATCAGGGGCGCATCGGTCGGCGGTATGGGCAGATCGTCACTCTCCCAATCCGGCAGGATCAACGGCTGCTGGCGCACCAGTTGATGCTCGATCTGACGGCTGTCCAGGGTCAGTTCGCCCGCCTTGCCACTGGCCAGCGGCAGGGTGAAGGCGAAGGTGGATCCGACACCGAGTTCGCTCTCCACGTAGAGCTCGCCCCCCATCAGGTGTACCAGTTGGCGGGTGATGGAGAGGCCGAGACCGGCTCCCTGCTTGCTCACCTCCGGGCTCATCTGCACCAGCGGTTCGAAGATGTGTTCAAGGTGCTCCTTGGCGATGCCGATGCCGGTGTCGGTCACCCTGATGCGCAGGAACTGCCCCTCCACCTGGGCACTCAGCACCACCTTGCCCTGGGGGGTGTATTTGATGGCGTTGCCGACCAGGTTGTAGAGCACCTGTTCGAGTCGCTGCTCATCGGCCAGTACCGGTGGCAGCTCGAGCGGGCTGATGTCCACCAGGCTGAGGGGCTTGGCCTGCACCAGGTGCTGGCAGAGATCCAGCACCAGCCGGATGACCCCCTTGGAGGCGACGGGTTGGGGATGGATCTCCAGCTGGCCGTAGCGCATCTGGTGATAGTCGAGCAGATCGTCCACCAGCCGCGCCAGGCCGTCGGCGCTCTTGATGATGAGGCCGAGCTGCTTCTGCTGGCCCTCGGTCAAGTCCTGCTGGCTGGCGAGCATGGACTCCGCCATCCCCTTGATGCCGTGAATGGGGGTGCGCAGCTCGTGGGAGGTGTTGGCGAGCAGCTCATCCTTGAGTTTGTCCGCCTGCTGCAGGCTGAGGTTCTGCTTGTGGGTCAGCTTGACCTGCTGTTGCAGCTCCTGGGTCTGGCGCTCGATGAGCTCGATCTTGTCTTTCACCGAGCGCTGCATGTGGCGAAACGCCTGGGCCAGCCGATCGATGTCGTCGTCGGTACGGGGAATGGTGATGGGGTGATCCAGGGCGCCGTCGGCCACCTGCTCGGCGGCGGCGGTGAGGGATCGCAGCGGCGCCGTGATGGAGTGGGAGAGCCAGCGGGAGAACAGGATCAGCAGCAGCAGCGAGCCGGCGCCCAGCAGGATCACCAGGGTCTCCAGCTGGCGGATGGGGGCATAGGCCTCGCTGGTGGAGATCTCGGCGATGAAGGCCCACTCGGTATCGAATACCTTGACCTGGGTATAGGCGGCCAGCACCTCGTCGTCGTGGTAGGAGAGGAAGGGGCCCACCCCCTGCTCGCCGGACAGAGCCTTGAGGACCAGCGGCGTCTGCAGCGGCCGGAAGTTCGGGCTGAAGCTGTTCTCCACGCTGAACTCGGGGGCGAGCCAGGCGTCGGCCCGCATCCGCTTGTCCGGGCCGATGAGAATGGTCTCGCCGGTCTCGCCGAGCCCCTCCCGCTCCGCCATGATCTGGTTGAGCTTGTCCGGCAGCAGCTCGAAGATCACCACCCCGCGCACGTCGTCATATTGCATGACGGGGGCGGCCAGGTAGGCGACCACCTGACCGGTCAGCTCGTTGCGGCCAAAGTCGGTGAACTCGAAGATCTGCCGCGGCTTCTGCCCCCCGTCGAGGCGGCGTTTGACCTTGGCGAAGGTGTTGCCAAGCCCGCTCGCCTGATAGGGGCCCGAGAGCAGATTGGTGGCGAAGTTGGGGTGCTTGGTGACCGAATAGACCACATCACCGTTGAGATCCACCAGGAAGATGTCGCTGTAGTTGGTCTTGCGCACTATGTCGGCATAACCGCGGTGGAAGCGCTGGTGGACCCGGCCATACATCTCGTCCGCCAGGATCAGGGCGCTGATGGAGGGCTCGATGACCAGTTTGCTGTCGGGTTGCTGCAACTTGTCCCAGGAGCCCGGCACATAGCGGGCCTGGGCACGGGCACGGGCGCCCTGTGGCGTGGTGCCCAGCTTCTCGAAGGCGCCGGTGAAGCCGTAGAAGCGGCCTATGCTGTCGCCGGCGAAGTCTTGTTGGGAGAAGTTGGTGATCTGCTCTTTGAGGTTGCCGAAGTAATCCTCCAGCTGGCTCTTCTTGATGTTGCGCACCGACACCAGATGATTGGAAGTCTGGGTGGTGAGGTCCTTGCCGTGGCTGTAGAGGAAAAACAGGGTGACGACCAGGAAGGGCACCAGGCCTAACATAAAAAACGCCAGCATCAGCTGCGGTCTGAGCCCACGCGGCCTGAAGATCCATTTCATCTTGTGATTTTCAATTGAGAATCCAGTTACCAAACGCGAGGAGTTTCTGACTAAAGACTAACTATTTCAATGACTTTATCTCGAATTCGTCTGGCGGGTCACAAGGATTGGAGGGATTTTTGAGCAAGGCGTTTAAAGCCTGAGCAAACGACCGGGAAAAGTGCTGAAAGTCATAAAAAAGGGTTGTGCCCGTGCTCGGGGTACGTATAATGCGCCTCGTTGTCAGGTAACTGGCAGCCGGCAATAAAGCGGGAATAGCTCAGTTGGTAGAGCACGACCTTGCCAAGGTCGGGGTCGCGAGTTCGAGTCTCGTTTCCCGCTCCAATATCTCATGACACCAAGCATGAGCATCACTCTCAAGACATCAGTCTTGTCAGCATGGCGCGTTAGCAAAGCGGTTATGCAGCGGATTGCAAATCCGTTTAGTCCGGTTCGACTCCGGAACGTGCCTCCATCTTCTTGTATTTCCCAGCATTCATCCCCAGCGTCTATATCGACATGCCCTGTGCTCACTGTTGCTCCGCCAACTGCTCGCAGCCCTGCAGGCGCCACTCCTTGTGCAGATAGCGATCCATGTCGGCCAGCGCCTGACCTCGAAACTGATACTGCATCTCTGCCGACTGCTCGGCCAGGGCCGCCATCTTCTGCTTCAGCTGACCACACTGCCACAGGCTGACGGTGGGGGCGCCGCGATAGGCGAGATCTATGCTGTCATTTTGATTGAGTTGCCACTCCTGCCATTGTGACCAGACAAGCAGACCCAGCACACTCAGGATCGCCATTTCCGCCAGTTTCATTCTCTCATCCCCTTGCCGACCTCTGCCTATTCATTAACTCTGGCCCAGCCTCCGTCTTTTTTCATGATTGTTGTTTTTTGGTTAATTAATGTAACCCGATTTCATTTCATGGTCTTTTGGTGGGATTTTTACCAAAAAATGGCTCAGGTGGTGTAGTAATCCTACAATTTGTGGCGTAATATTCGCTCAGTGGTCTTACCAGTGAGGTGCTAAATCATGTTCCATCCCTTCTCCCTGACTCAGATAATCCTGCGCCGCATCTTCGTGTTGCTGGTGGGTTTGCTCGCCTTCCCGGTGATGCTGTTTCGCCGAGATCGCGCCCGTTTCTACAGCTACCTGCACCGTATCTGGAACAAGACCAGCACCAAGCCGGTGTGGCTCAAGATGAGCGAAAGGGGTGAGCGGATCTTCTACTGATCCCCCCTGCTCAGATAAAAAAAGACAGCCTCGGCTGTCTTTTTTTATCTCTACAACATCATGAAATAGCGGCAGCGACGCTTCAATGCTCGCTCCTTGAGTCACCCTTTTCCCAATCTATATGCCGGTGCAGCCGTTCAGTTGAATGGCCGGATCAAGGTACTTTCTTCTTTTATTTCAATGCTCTGCCACATAAAAATGGCGGGAGTGTCCCGCCATGTGTTGCTTGTCGAACGGTCCCGCTCCCAGGACTCAGCCAAAGCGGTAGGAGCCCATGTAGAGGCTGCCGTAGTCCCAGCTGTCGTGCAGCTTCTGTGGCTTGTCGGCCCCTGCGGCCCCCAGCGCCACGAACAGCGGGCGCAGGTGATCGTCGTGGGGGTGGGAATCCACCGCCCCCGGTGCCCGGGCCCGGTAATCCTCCAGCGCAGGGCGATCCCCGGCGGCCATGGTCTGCTCAATCCAGCGGGTAAAATCGCTCGCCCAGCCGGGGACGGGGGAGCCGTCCGGTCCGAGTGCGCGCAGGTTGTGGGTGATGGCGCCGGAGGCGAGGATGCCGATCCCCTGTTCACGCAGGGCTTGCAGTGCTTCCCCCAGTTGCCACAGCTGGCTCGGATCGAAGCTGGCGGGGATGGAGATCTGCACCAGCGGGATCTCGCTGGCTGGATCCATCAGGGAGAGCGGTGACCAGACCCCGTGATCCAGCTCGCGTTTGACCGGTGTGGCGGCCAAACCGGCCAACAGCAGCTGATCGCTCACCGCCTCCTGCAACCAGGCCGGGCTGTTGGCGGGCCAGCGGATGCCGTAGAGCGGATCCGGGAAGCCGTAGAAGTCATACATCAGCGCCGGCTTGGGCTCGACGTTGAGTTGCAGTTCGCTGCGGCTGAACCAGTGGGCCGAGACAACCACCAGTCCCTTGATGTTGCCAAGGCGCAGCTTCGTCAGAAACTGCGTGGCCGGCTGGTCGCGCAGGACCAGATCCGGGGCGCCGTGGGAGATGAACCAGACGGGGGCGATAGCCATCACAAGACTCCTTATCGCTGTCGGTGCGCGAGGGCGGCCGAGCGGGTGAAACAGGGTCAGGGCGAGAGGCCACTGACGATGCGGTCATTATCTGCCCGGGACTGGTGGTTAACAATCTAGCTTGATGTGTAATCACTGTTCACTAATGGTTGACAGCTATCCCCGTCGCGGAGGAACGCGGGGAGGTACGGCGGGCGCAATGGAGGGGGCAGAAGGGGAAATAACGAGGCCAGCACATTGCGCTGGCCTCGTCTGTTGCAACCGTCTCGGCAGACTGCGGTACAGGACGGGATCCCAGGCAGCGCCACATCGAAACGTCCGCACGGACGCTCTGCGGGATCTTGTCGGCGGCACTGTCACCACAGACCCTGTGGTCCGTTAGCGATTTACTGAATGCCCAGCAGCGCCACGTCGAAGATCAGCACGGACGCTCTGCGGGATCTTGTCGACGGCACTGTCACCACAGGCCCTGTGGCCCGTTAGCGATTCACTGAATGCCCGGCAGCGCCACATCGAAGAGCCGCACGGACACTCTGCGGGATCTTGTCGACGGCACTGTCACCACTGGCTCTGTGGTCCGTTAGCGATTTACTGAATGCCCGGCAGCGCCACATCGAAGATCCGCACGGACGCTCTGCGGGATCTTGTCGACGGCACTGTCACCACAGGCCCTGTGGTCCGTTAGCGATTCACTGAATGCCCAGCAGCTCCACGTCGAAGATCAGTACGGATCCCGGCGGGATTTTGCCGGCGGCGCGATCACCGTAGGCCAGGTTGGCGGGAATGTAGAAACGGGTCTTCTCCCCTTCCACCATCAGCTGCACCCCTTCGGTCCAGCCGGCGATCACCTGGTTCAGGCCAAACTCGATGGGCTCACCGCGGGCGACCGAGCTGTCGAACACGGTGCCGTCCAGCAGCTTGCCCTCGTAGTGCACCTTCACCTTGCTGGTGGCGGTGGGGTGAACGGTACCGGTGCCCGGGGTCAGCACCTCGTATTGCAGGCCGGAGGCCGTGGTGGTCACCAGCGGTTTCTCCTTGTTGCCGGCGAGGAACTCGGCGCCCTGGCGCACGTTGTCCACCGCCAGCTTTTTGTTGTTGGCGCTGGAGTAGAAGTAGTAGGCGACGCCGGCAACCAGCAGCGCGATCAGTATGAATTTCATCGGTTTTCCCTATTCCCTGTAATGCAAAGAGTGCGGTGAGAGCGGCATCTTATCCTAGCTCGTGAGCCAGGGCGAGGCGGGGGGGCGTCGGATGTGACTGGACAGACAAAGACGAGGGGCGAATGCGATACGCGCCCCTCGTCCCTGCGGTATTACTTGGCCGCGACCATCATCAGCGCGGGCAGGGCGAAGAAGAGCCCGGCCACGTAACCCAGTGCCAGCAGCTTGTTCTCGCTGCCGACCCGGGCCAGCCCTTCGGCCGCCTTGATGGGCAATTCCCGCAGGAAGGGCACACCATAGATGAACGCCACGGCGAACAGGTTGAACAGCACGTGCACCAGGGCGATGGTCAGCCCCAGCTTGGCGCCGACGCCGCTGATGGCGGTGGCCGCCAGCAGGGCCGTGATGGTGGTGCCGATGTTCGCACCCAGGGTGAAGGGGTAGAGCTGGCGGGTGCTGAACAGACCGCTCCCCGCCAGCGGGATCATCAGGCTGGTGGTGGTGGAGGAGGACTGCACCATGACGGTGATCAGGGTGCCGGAGGCGATGCCGGTCATGGGGCCACGGCCCAGCGCCTTGTGCAGCAGCTCCTTGGCGCGGCCGACCAGCACCTGTTGCAGCACCTTGCCGAGCCAGGTGACGCAGCCGAGGATCAGCAGGATACCGATGACGATGGTGGCGATGGAACCCCCCTTGCCCGGCAGGAAGGCGACGATCGAATCGATGAGGTCGAGGGCAGGGGAGATGAGGGGCTTCATAAAGTCCATCCCCTTCATCGACATGTCGGCGGAGCCCATCAGCATGGTGGCCAGCGCCTCTGCGCTCTTTTGCAGCAGGCCGAACATCAGCTCCAGCGGCAGGAAGATGAACACCGCCAGCAGGTTGAAGAAGTCGTGCACGGTGGCGGCGGCGAAGGCGCGGCGGAACTCGCCTCTGTCTCGGATATGGCCGAGGGAGACGATGGTGTTGGTGATGGTGGTGCCGAGATTGGCGCCCATCACCATGGGGATGGCCATGCCCATCGGCAGGCCGCCGGCCACCAGGCCGACGATCACCGAGGTCACCGTGCTGGAGGACTGCACCAGGGCGGTGGCCAGGATGCCGAGCAGCAGGGCGACGAAGGGGTTGTTGGCGAAGGCGAAGATCTGGGCCGCGCCCTCGGCGCCGCCGGAGAAGCCCTTGAAGCCGTGGGAGACGGCGCCAACGGCGACCAGGATCAGGTATATCAGGGTGATGACAGCGAGCCAGTTGAACAGTGGGCCGGTACGACGGGTCTGCTGTTGTGCGGATGGTGCGGTGCTGTGCATGTGGCCTCTTGGGACTGTCTGCGTTGAATGGACGGGCGAATTACAGCAGCGCTCCATGACAGAAATATGACAAATGACATTTTTATGATGATTTGATGACAGCCCTCTCGTTTGCGCTGATGACCTGGCCTCATTCGATACATCATTTCAAGGGGGGGATGGTGGCTGGTGAATTGCACTGCTATTCGGGGTGGATGCATCGAGGTCTGGTGGGGCACGAGGCGAAGTCACGCTGCCCGACGAGGTGGCCTCTGGTTGGCGATGTTGAGGCGCGGCGGCTCCACGCTGTTTCTCGCCCCTCACCGGGCTTTCCCCTCAGTGGCGGCATGGAGTCGCCTGTTGATCAGGGAGGTGCGCGCCATGAAAAAGGGGAGCCGATGAGGCTCCCCTTGTTGCGATGAGACCGTTTACTGGCCGTCGACCGCTTCCTCGTACTGACGGAAGGGGATGCGGAACACCGCCAGACGCAGGAACAGGTAGGTGACTCCGATGCCAGCCCAGATGAGGCCAAGCTCCAGGGAGCTGCGCTCCAGGTTGATCCAGAGTGCCCCTATGGTGGCTGCGCCGAGCAGCGGCAGCACCAGGAACAGTAAGTGATCCTTGAGGGTCTTGTTGCGCTTCTCGCGCACCCAGAACTGACCGATGACCGACAGGTTGACGAAGGTGAAGGCCACCAGGGCGCCGAAGTTCACCAGCGCCAGCGCCATGTCCAGATCGAACGACACCGCGGAGAGGGCCAGAGCCCCCACCATCAGCACGTTGATGGCCGGGGTGCGCCAGGTGGGGTGGATGTAGCCGAACACCCGCTCCGGGATCATGCGATCGCGCCCCATCACGTAGAGGATGCGGGAGACACCGGCGTGGGCCGCCATGCCGGAGGCCAGCACCGCCACCGTGGTGCACACCAGCACCACGCTCTGGAACAGGGTGCCGCCGACGTAGAGGGCGATCTCCGGCAGCACGGCGTCCGGCTCCTTGAAGCGGGCCAGATCCGGGAAGAACAGCTGCAGGCTGTAGGAGACGGCCACGAAGA
This sequence comes from Aeromonas sp. TECH754, assembly GCF_056279295.1. Taxonomy (NCBI): domain Bacteria; kingdom Pseudomonadati; phylum Pseudomonadota; class Gammaproteobacteria; order Aeromonadales; family Aeromonadaceae; genus Aeromonas; species Aeromonas sp. TECH754. Next base: position 455,663 of record NZ_JBWBRA010000001.1, read on the forward strand.
TGATGCCGCCGATGAGGGCGGTCAGCACGATGGCGCGCGGGATCACCTTGCCGGCGTTCGGGGTCTCTTCGGAGAGCGAGCTCAGGCCATCGAAGCCGAGGAAGGAGAAGCACAAGATGGTGGCGCCGGTGAACAGCGGCAGCATGCTGGCGGATTCCACATGGAATGGACGGCTGCTGAGCAGGGTACCGGTGCCCTCACCGTGGGTCAGACCCCAGGCGATGAGGCCGAGGAAGGTGAGGATGATGGCAATCTGGATGAAGACGATGACGCCGTTGAAGTTCGCCACCAGGTTGATGCCGCGCAGGTTCAGGAAGGTCATCACGGTCACCAGCCCGAAGATGAAGATCCAGGGCTCGACACCGGGAAATAATGCACTTAGATAGATCTTGGCTAGCAGGATGTTGATCATCGGCATGAACATGTAGTCGAGCAGGGAAGACCAGCCGACCATGAAGCCGATATAGGGGTTGAACACCTTCTGGGCATAGGTATAGGCAGAGCCCGCCGAGGGGAAGCGACGCACCAGATGGCCGTAGCTGAAGGCGGTCAGCAGGATGCCGCCGAGCGCCAGCAGGTAGGCGGTGGCCACGCGGCCGTCAGTGATGTCGCCGACGATGGCGAAGGTATCGAACACCGCCATGGGTGTGAGGTAAGCAAGACCCATCACCACCACCTGGAACAGGGTGAGCGTCTTGAGCAGCTTGGCACCGGCCATCACGCGTTCTCCTCTGCACATGCCCGGGGGGCCAGGGTGAACGGGATCAGGGATGCGGCAGGGCATCGCTGGACACAGGGAACGCCAGGACGGCGCACGCCGGTGGGGACCGGCAGAAAAGCAGTGAAATGCCCCATGTAATTCCTCACAACGTCGGGAGATTGTTGAGCAATCTCGGTATCAATTCCGGTACAAGACCGGCCTCTTGGTTGATGGTGGTTTACCCCTGAAAAGCAAAGAACCGATGTTGCAAAAACATCGGCTCTCAAGGGGCGCGACATTGTGCCCTCAGGGGGGGGGGGAGACAAGCAAAAAAGGGCGCTACCGGGCATTTTGTTGACGGGGGTCAACCCCGGGATTGGCAGCCTGTCGGTGGGAGTGCCTGAGGGGGGAGAGAGGGGGGAAATGCGGCTGGGCGCCGCCGAAAAAAGAGCCCGCGCGGGGCGGGCTCGGGAAGGGCATCAGGCTTAGCTGAGATCGGTCTCGGGACGGCGCAGCGGGATCCGGAACAGGGTCAGCCGCAGCAGCAGATAGAGGGCGCCGAGGGCGGCCCAGATCAGACCCAGCTCGAAGGAGGCGGGTTCGAGGTTGAGCCAGAGCACCCCGATGCAGGCGGCACCGCAAAGGGGCAACAGCAGAAACACCAGGTGATCCCGCAGGCTCTTGTTGTGGCCGAGCTTGAGGTAGAAGTGGGCGATCACCGCCAGATTGACGAAGGTGAAGGCCACCAGGGCGCCGAAGTTGATCAGCGCCAGCGCCATCTCCAGATCGAACGACACGGCGGAGAGGGCCAATATCCCCACCAGCAGCACGTTCAGGGCCGGGGTCTGCCACTTGGGGTGGACATAGGCGAAGAAGCGGCTCGGCAGGGCGCGATCCCGCCCCATCACGTAAAGCAGGCGCGATACCCCGGCGTGGGAGGCGAGCCCGGAGGCCAGCACCGCCACAGTCGTGCACACCAGCACTATCGCCTGGAACAGCTTGCCGCCCACATAGAGCGCGATCTCCGGCAGCACCGCATCCGGTTGCTGGAAGCGGGAGATGTCCGGGAAATACAGCTGCAGGAAGTAGGAGACGGAGATGAACAGCACGCCGCCGATAAGCGCGGTGAGCACGATGGCGCGGGGGATCACTCGCTCGGCGTTCGGGGTCTCCTCGCACAGGGTGCTGATGGCATCGAAGCCCAGAAACGACAGGCAGAGGATGGAGGCGCCGGTCAGCAGGGGGGTCACGTTCATGTGCTCGGAGAAGAAGGGACGGCTGCTCGCGACCGTGCCGAGCCCCTCGCCCTGATAGACCCCGGCGATGATGAGGCCGATGAAGACAGAGATGATGCTGAACTGCATGATGACGATCAGGCTGTTGAAGTTCGCCACCAGCTTGATGCCGCGCAGGTTCAGGAAGGTCATGATGGCGGCCAGTACCAGGATGTAGGTCCAGGGCTCCACCCCCGGCAGCAGTACCTCCAGATAGATCTTGGCCAGCAGCATGTTGATCATCGGCATGAACATGTAGTCGAGCAGGGAGACCCAGCCCACCATGAAGCCCACATAGGGGTGAAACACCTTCTGGGCATAGGTATAGGCGGAGCCTGCCGAGGGGAACTTGCGCACCAGGTGGCCGTAACTCATGGCAGTGAACAGCATGCCGACGAGGGCGAACAGGTAGGCGGTCGGCACGTGCCCTTCGGTGATCTCGGTGACGATGCCGAAGGTGTCGAATACCGCCATGGGGGTCAGGTACGCCAGCCCCATGATGACCACGTGCCAGAGTTTCAGGCTTTTTTTCAGGCCGACGGGTTGGGCATTCATCATGCTTTCCCCTCTGTGTTGGCCGGGGGGAGCAGAGTGACGATGGCGTCAGCCTGGGCACAGGGGGCGCCAATGTGTCGCACAAACGGCTGGCGCAGACCGGCGCGGGCCGGCAGGAAAGCAGTGAAATACCCCATGGTGTTCCTCACTAAGAAGCGGGTGTCGTGAGATGGCAGCCCATCTCGCTATCATTTCCGGTCTGTTCCGGCCTCGTTATGGATGTGTTTGCCGCAAAAAAAGACCGGGCTGCGATGAGCGGTCGGTCCTTGAAAGCGGAGGCGCATTGTGCATTCGTGATGCCCCCCTGACAAGCATATCAAGGGGGGAAAAACGCATTTTTTAGCACAAATGCGAGGCGCCGGTGAGTCGCCTAGGGTCTGGCGGCTGCCAGCGCCTGTTCGAGCAGGTTTAACCCCTCGTCGACGATGGCCGGCGAGGCGGTCAGCGGCGCCAGGAAGCGGATCACGTTGGCGCGCACGCCGCACGCCAGCAGCACCAGCCCGCGTTTGCCCGCCTCGGCCACCAGTCGCTTGGTGAGGTCCGGGTCGGGGCGGCCGGGGTCGCGCTCCTTGACCAGCTCCATGGCGACCATGGCGCCGGGGCCACGGATGTCGCCGATGCAGTCGACGTCCTGTGCCAACCGGTGCAGGCGCGCCTTGATCTGCTCACCCTGGGCCAGGGCCCGCTGGTTGAGCTTCTCCTCCTCTATCACCTCCAGCACCGCCAGGGCGGCGGCGCAGGCGATGGGGGAGCCGGCGTAGGTGCCACCCAGACCACCGGGTTTGGCGGCATTCATGATGTCGCTCTTGCCCACCACGGCGGAGAGCGGGAAGCCGCCCGCCAGGCTCTTGGCCAGGGTCATGATGTCCGGCTCGATGCCGCTGTACTGGGTCGCGAAGGTCTTGCCGGTGCGACAGAATCCAGTCTGGATCTCGTCGCAGATGAGCAGGATGCCGTGTTGGTCGCAGATCGTGCGCAGGGCCTGCAGGAAGCTTGGGCTAGCCACGTAGAAGCCACCCTCACCCTGCACCGGTTCGATGATGATGGCGGCCACCCTGGCCGGCTCGATGTCCGAGCTGAAGCAGAGATCCAGCGCCGCCAGGGCGTCGGCCTCGCTCACCCCCAGATAGTCGGTGGGGAAGGGCAGGTGATAGACGTCCCCCGGGAAGGGGCCGAAGCCGGTCTTGTAGGGCACCACCTTGCCGGTGAGCGCCATCCCCATCATGGTGCGGCCGTGGAAGCCGCCCTTGAAGGCGATGGTGCCGCTGCGGCCGGTGTGGGCGCGGGCGATCTTGATGGCGTTCTCCACCGCCTCGGCGCCGGTGGAGAGGAACAGGGTCCGCTTGGGGGTCGGCCCCGGCACCAGGGCGTTGAGCTTCTCCGCAAGCGTGATGTAGCCGGGATAGGGGGTGACCTGGAAGCAGGTGTGGCTGAATTTCTCGAGCTGCGCGCGCACCGCGGCGATCACTTTCGGGTGGTTGTGGCCGGTGTTGAGCACCGCGATGCCGGAGGCAAAGTCGATGTAACGATTGCCCTCCACGTCCCACAGCTCGGCATTCTGCGCCCGGTCGATGAACACCGGCAGCAGGGTGCCCACCCCCTGTACCACGGCCGCTTCACGGCGGGCTTGCCAGCTCTGGTTGTTGTCGGCATGGCTATCTGAATGACTCATCTTTCCTCCCTGAGGGGCACGGGCCCCGTCTATTCCTTGGCAATGTCGCTAGCGGGTGGCAACCACCCGCGGATCGTCGCCGGGGCTTGCCGACGACGGCTGGTCTGGTGTGCTGCCGGCTCGCCGCAGGCGCTTTTAAGCTGTTGGTGGCGGCCGGTCGGTACGCTTCACTATCTTGTTAATGGATGGTTTGGGTGAAAAAGCATCGTTTATAGCGATACATCCGCACCCCGAGCACCTCAGCGAATGCCGCCGAAGCAGAGATATTTGGTCTCCAGATACTCCTCCAGCCCCTCTGCCGCCCCTTCCCGGCCGAGGCCGGACTCCTTGATGCCGCCAAAGGGGGCGAGCTCGGTGGAGATAATCCCCTCGTTGATGCCCACCATGCCGTATTCCAGCTGCTCGGCCACCCGCCATACCCGGGCGATGTCCCGGCCATAGAAGTAGGCGGCGAGGCCGTAGGGGGTGTCGTTGGCGATGGCGATGGCCTCCGCTTCGGTCTCGAAACGCACCAGGGGTGCGACCGGCCCGAAGATCTCTTCCTGCAATATGGGGTTGTCTCTGGCCACCTCCGTCAGGATGGTGGGGTAATAGAACAGTGGACCGGCGGGATGGGGGGCCCCTCCGACCAGCACCCGGGCACCGGCGGCCTCGGCCTGCTTGACCAGGCTCGTCACCTTGTCGGCGGCGGCCGGGTTGATGAGGGGGCCGATCTGGGTGCCCTCGTTCAGGCCATCCCCGACCTTGAAGGCGCGCACGGCGGCGGCAAGCTTGTCTGCGAAGGCGTCATAGACGCTGGCCTGCACCAGGATGCGGTTGGCGCAGACGCAGGTCTGGCCCGCGTTGCGGTACTTGGAGGCGAGCGCTCCGGTGACGGCGGCGTCGAGATCCGCGTCGTCAAACACGATGAAGGGGGCGTTGCCGCCGAGCTCAAGGGAGAGTCGCTTCATGGTGTCGGCGCACTGGCGCATCAGCAGCTTGCCGATGCGGGTGGAACCGGTGAAGGAGAGCTTGCGCACCGCCTTGTTGTTGCACAATTCGTTCCCCACCACCGAGGCCTGATGGGAGGTGACGATGTTGATGACCCCGGCCGGGATGCCCGCCTGCTCCGCCAACGCCGCCAGCGCCAGCGCGCACAGCGGCGTCTCGGCGGCGGGCTTGATGACGATGGTGCAACCGGCCGCGAGGGCCGGGCCGGCCTTGCGGGTGATCATGGCGATGGGGAAGTTCCAAGGGGTGATGGCGGCCACCACGCCCACCGGTTGCTTGATGGTGGCCAGCCGCCTGTCACCCGAGAAGCCCGGGATGGTCCGGCCGTAGGCGCGCTTGCCCTCTTCCGCGAACCACTGGATGAAGCTGGCACCGTAGGCTACCTCGCCCTTGGCCTCGGCCAGCGGCTTGCCTTGCTCACAGGTCATGATGCGGGCCAGCGCGTCCTGATTGGCCATGATGAGCTCAAACCAGGCATACAGCCTGGCGCTGCGCTCCTTGGCGGTGAGGGCGGCCCAGGCGGGTTGAGCTGCATGGGCTGCCTCGATGGCACGCCGAGTGTCGGCCTCGTTCATGTCGGGCACCTGGGTGATGACCTGACCGGTGGCCGGGTTATGCACCGCGAACTGGCGTCCGTCCGCGGCCTCGCACCAGCGACCATCTATATAGGCGAGAGACTTGAGCAAGGCATGAATCTGGATCGGTTGTGATGTTGAGGATGCTGACATGGGAAGCCTCGATTGTGGGTCTGGGTGGCCAACTCATTCCAAGGTGCCACCGTATAGAATAATAAGCACTGGATGACGATAAATTGAGCCGAAATGTTTTTCAAGTGTTAAATATATTTGAGTAAACGGGGCTCTGCATGCTAAAAATGGAGCTGTCAGGACGATTCTATCGGTTTTTGGTGGGGGTGGTGTGCAAAATAATGAACGGTGTTGATTGTTCAGCATAACGAACACGCCACCGAAACTGACTCACTATTTTAACCAGATGGCACAGGGTACTCGAACAGTCACCCAAGGAGGCGGGCATGCAGCAACCACAGGGAGAGGCCAGGTGGCAGGCCATGACGGATAACCCCTTGACTGACAAACGAATGGATAAAAGCATGGGGGAGCGGCTCGCCGCCACCCGCCGTCGGCTCGGGCTCTCCCAGCGGCGGGTCGCCGAGCTGAGCGGGCTGACCCACGGTGCCATCTGCATGATAGAGCAGAACAAGGTGAGCCCGTCGGTGGCCTCGTTGCAGAAGCTGCTGAGCGTCTATGAGTTGCCGCTCTCCCGCTTCTTCGCCGAGGAGGAGGGGCGGGCGCCGAGCGTGGTGATCAAGGCCGAGCAGCTCATCGAGCTGGGCAGTCAGGGGGTCTCCATGAAGCTGGTGCACAACGGCAACAACCGGCGTCAGCTCGGCTTCATGCTGGAGACCTACGCCCCCGGCACCGACACCGGGGGCCTGGTCAAGCATCTGGGGGAGGAGGTGGGTACCGTGCTGGAAGGCTCGGTGCTGCTGACCCTGGCCGGCCAGACCTACCAGCTCAGTGCCGGGGACAGCTACGTGATCGACACGGGCGAGCCCCACAGTTTCAGCAATCCGTCGGGGGAGACCTGTCGCATCGTCAGCGCCCATACCCCGGCCAGTTTCTAGTGTTGAACGAAGAGAGTTTGGGAACAGAACCGGTAAGGAAACAAGGATCATGACCGAACATGTAAACAGTTACTACGCCGCCAGCGCCAACAAGCATGCGCCCTATCCGACCCTGACCGAGCAGCTGGAGTGCGACGTCTGCGTCATAGGGGCGGGCTACACCGGGCTTTCCAGCGCCCTGCACCTGGTGGAGAAAGGCTACAAGGTGGTGGTGCTGGAAGCTGCCCGGGTCGGCTTCGGTGCCAGCGGTCGCAACGGCGGCCAGATAGTGAATTCCTACAGCCGCGACATCGACACCATAGAAGCGAACTGCCCGCCGGATCAGGCCAGGCTGCTCGGCTCCATGTTGTTTGAGGGAGGCCAGATCATCCGCGATCGGATCAAGCGCTATAACATCCAGTGCGATCTGCAGCAGGGCGGGGTCTTCGCGGCCGAGACCGAGAAGCAGTTGCACGAGCTCAAGGCGCAGTATGAGCGCTGGCAGAGGTGGGGCAACGATCAGCTGGAGCTGCTCGATGGGGACGGGGTGCGCGAAGTGGTGGCGAGCGATCGCTACGTCGGCGCCCTGCTCGACAAGAGCGGTGGCCACATCCATCCCCTCAACCTGGCGCTGGGGGAGGCGGAAGCCATCCGCCTGCAGGGAGGGAAAATCTTCGAGCAATCCGCGGTGACCTCCATCACCCCGGGGCAGCCCGCCCTGGTCAAGACCGCCAAGGGCGCGGTGAAGGCACGCTTCGTGGTGGTGGCCGGCAATGCCTATCTTGGCAACCTGGTGCCCGAGCTCGCCGGCAAGAGCATGCCCTGCGGCACCCAGGTGATCGCTACCGAGGTGCTGGGGGAGGAGCGGGCGCGCTCGCTGCTGCCGCAGAACTACTGCCTGGAAGACAGCAACTACCTGCTCGACTACTACCGCACCACCGGGGATCACCGGCTGCTCTACGGCGGTGGCGTGGTCTACGGGGCGCGGGATCCGGCGGATATAGAGCGATTGATCATCCCCAAGATGCTGAAAACCTTCCCCCAGCTCGCGGGCGTCAAGGTGGAGTACACCTGGACCGGCAACTTCCTGCTGACCCTGTCACGCCTGCCGCAATTTGGTCGCATCGGTCCCAACATCTACTACATGCAGGGCTACAGCGGCCATGGCGTCACCTGCACCCATCTGGCGGGCAAGCTGCTGTCGGAGGTGTTGAGTGGCCAGGCGGAGCGCTTCGACGCCTTCGCCAAGCTGCCTCACTACCCCTTCCCGGGTGGCCGCTTGCTGCGCATCCCCTTCACCGCCGCCGGCGCCGCCTGGTACACCCTGCGGGATCGGCTGGGGGTATAGCCACCGATGACGCTGGCAACCAGCAGGTGATGTCACTGTCATCGACCATGGGGCTGCACCTGCACCACGAAACATAAACAAAAAGAGAGGGAGGCATGATGCCTCCCTCTCTTTTTTGGCTCGAGTGGTGGTTCTTACGGGGGGAAGTGCGGCTGCGCACCTTTTTTCAGGGATGAGCAGACCGCCGGCGCTTTCAATAAGGGACTGAGTCTCAGGTTGGCTGGACTGCCAGCTGGCACAGACGACGCGCCGCCTCCTCCTCGCACTTGACCACCTGGTGCACCCCGCGGATCAGCAGATGATGCACCTCTTCCGCCTGATGGGCACAGGCGGCGATCCGCAGCAGGGCACCCTGCTCGCGCGCCACCGCGGCGATCTCGCCGGCCAGCAGGCTGTCCTCCAGGGTGATCAGCAACCAACTGGCATTGGGGAGTGCCGCCGCGAGCAGATCCTGCTGGACAGGATGGCCAGCCAGGCAGGTGATCCCCTGGGCGCGCCAGGGCTCCAGCAGCCGCTCATCCGTGTCTATGACCACCATCTCCTGCCCTTGTGCGTGCAGTTGCCGGATCAGGTGATTGCCGACGCCATCGGCGCCCACCACCACCACATGGCCTTGCAAGGGGCAGAGCGGGGGGCTCTCCTCCACCTGCGGCTCGGGATGGCGGCGCAGCCAGCGCTCGGCCTGGTTGAACACCAGCGGGTTGAGCATGATGGAGAAGCAGGCGCCGACCAGCACCAGATCCCGTGCCACCTCGGGCACCAGCTCCAGCATGACCCCCAGCCCCATCAGGATGAAGGAGAACTCCCCCACCTGGGCCAGGCTGGCCGAGATGGTCAGCGCCGTGCGATGGCTGTGTCCAAATAACCGCACTATGGCGAAGGCCGCCACCGACTTGCCGATGACGATGACGAAGATGGTGGCCAGCACCGCCAGCGGCTCGCGCAGCAAGATGGTGGGATCAAACAGCATGCCCACCGAGACGAAGAACAGCACGGCGAAGGCGTCCTGCAAGGGCAGGGTATCGTTGGCGGCCTTGTGGCTCAGGTGCGAGCTGTTCATCACCACCCCGGCGAAGAAGGCGCCGAGGGCAAAGGAGACCCCGAACAGCTTGACGGCGCCAAAGGCGATGCCGAGCGAACAGGAGAGCACTGCCAGGGTAAACAGCTCCCGGGAGCCGGTGGCGGCGGTGCGGGCCAGCAACCAGGGAATGAGGCGTGGACCGCCGATGGCCATCAGCGCGATGAAGGCGGCGACCTTGGTCAGGGTGAGGCCCAGATCCCAGAGCACATGGGCGAGGGTCAGGCCCTCATCCCCTTGCTGCAGGTTGGCGAGTATGGGGAGCAGCACCAGCGCCAGCACCATCACCAGGTCTTCGACGATGAGCCAGCCGATGGCGATGCGCCCCTCCTTGGTATCGACCAGGCCCCGGCTCTCCAGCGCCCGCAGCAACACCACGGTACTGGCGGTGGAGAGCGCCAAGCCGAACACCACGCCGGCGGTGATGCTCCAGCCGAGCAGCTGGGAGAGGCCGAGGCCGAGCAGGGTCGCCAGGGCAATCTGGACGATGGCACCCGGGATGGCGATGTGTTTAACCGAGAGCAGATCCTTCAGGGAGAAGTGCAGGCCCACCCCGAACATCAGCAGAATGACGCCGATCTCCGCGAGCTCAGGGGCCAGCTGCAGGTCGGCGACATAGCCGGGAGTAAAGGGACCGCACACGACGCCTGCCGCCAGATAACCCACCATGGGGGAGATCCGCAGGCGCTGGGCCAGCATGCCGAAGATATAGGCCAGCACGAGGCCGCCAACCAGGGTTGTGATAAGGGGGAGAGAGTGGTCCATGTCGTCACCTCGCTAATGGCAGTCAGGGGCTACCAGATCACCGCGGTGGTGAAGAGGGCAGCTGTCAATGAGCAGGGGGCGAAAGAGACAGATGTTGGCCGTGGCAAGCACAATATCTTGGGGACAACAGTTGCCGTTTCTATTGAAAAATAATGTATTTTTTTTGTTCAAGCAACAATTATCCACGTTTAAGTCATTATTCGAGACTAAACGCGTATAAATCATAGTATTAGGGGGAAGGAGTGACCCTTTGTCACATTTATTGGCAGCTTCAATCAATCGGCGATGAGTTTTTCTGGGTGTTGAGCGAGGGAGGCGCGAGGCAGACATGATGGAGGCGGCACCAGGCCGCCTCCATTGAAACAAGGGCAGTAGATACGAAGGGTCACAAGCCTTCACTCACCCCTGGCCACCCCTTCGCGCCTGGGGTCGGCCGCGCCAAACCAGCCGGCAGCATTGCGCTGTACTCCTTGCAATCCCGAGGTTTGCTCATTGAGCAGGATCTCGTGCCCCCTGGCCTTGAGCCCCTGGATCACGCTCTGAGGCGTACGTCCCTGCTCCAGCTCGGTGGGGCCGTTGCGGCTGCCAAAATTCGGCAGCGCGATCGCCTGTTGCAGATCTAGCCCCCAATCCTGGGTTCCCAGCAGGGTCTTGCCCACGTAGTTGATGATGGCGGAGCCGCCGGGAGAGCCGAGGCTCATCTCGAGTGCGCCGGTCTGCTTGTCAAACACCAACAGGGGCGACATGGAGGAGCGCGGCCGTTTGCCCGGCTCGAGCCGGTTTGCGACCGGCAGGCCGGCGGCGTCCATCGAGGTGAAGGAGAAATCGGTGAGCTGGTTGTTGAGCAGGTAGCCGTTGACCATCAGCCGCGAGCCGAAGGCATCCTCGATGGAGCTGGTCATGGAGACCGCCATGCCGCTCTTGTCGACGATGGAGACGTGGCTGGTGGAGGGCAGCTCCGGTGTCGCGTCCTGCCCCCTGGCCAGCGCCTGTGGCGGCGTGCCCGGCTTGGCCAGCCCCATGGATTGCTTACCTATGAGCCTGCCGCGCTCGGCGAGGTAGCCTTTGTCGAGCAGCCCGGCCACCGGCACGCCGACGAAGTCGCTGTCGGCCACGTACTGGTTGCGATCGGCGAAGGCGAGCCGTGCGGCTTCGCTGTAGAGATGGATGGCATCGCTTGAGGCAGCCAACCGGCCATCCGGCCCTTGCACCGGCTTGAGCGCCGCCATGTCGTGGCTCTCCAGCATGCCGAAGATCTGGCCGAGGGCCAGGGTGCCCGATGAGGGGGTCGGGAAGCCACAGATCTCGCTCTGCCGATAGTCGAAGCAGAGGCCGTCTCGCAGCTTGGCGCTGTAGCTGGCGAGATCGGCCGCCGCCAGCACCCCTGGATTGGTGGGATGCCGGTGCACCTTGGCCACCATGGCTTCGGCCAGCGGCCCCCGGTAGAAGGCATCGGCCCCATCCCGCGCCAGGGTCTTCAGCACCTCGACCAGCGCCGGGTTGGTGAGCCGGGTGCCCGTTTGCTTGGGCGCGCCATCCGGTTGGTAGAAGTAGGCGCGGGCCTCGGGATCCTTGGCGAGGTAGGGGTCTTTGGCAATCAGGGTGGCCAGCCGGGGGCTTATTACAAAACCCTGTTCCGCTAGCGTGATGGCGGGTTCGAACAGGCTGGCCCAGGGCAGCTTGCCATAGCGGTGATGGGCCATCGCCAAGGCGCGCACAGTGCCGGGGGCGCCGACCGAGCGGCCACCCACCACGCCGTCATAGAAGGCCATGGGTTTGCCGTTTTTCATAAACAGCTGATCCGTGGCCGCCGCAGGCGCCGTCTCCCGGCCATCCACCGCCGTCACCTTGCTGCCATCCCACACCAGCAGCAAGGAGCCGCCGCCGATGCCGGAGGACTGGGGCTCGACCAGGGTCAGCACCAGCTGGACCGCGATGGCGGCATCGACGGCACTGCCGCCTGCCTTGATGATCTGGTAGCCCGCATCCACCGCCAGCGGGTTGGCGGCGGCCACCATGAAGTCATGGCCCTGCCAGCCCGGTTTATCGGTCCAGCCACTGGCCGCCTCGGGCGCGATCAGAGTCTGGGCAGGGGCAACGTAGTGGAAGGCATTCTGAGGGGCGCAGCCGGCGAGCAGGCCTAAGGCCGCCAGCAGGCCGAGGGATCGGTGGGACATGACACTCTCCTTGTCGATTTATTGTGCAACCTCAAGAATCTGTCACAATTGAAGCTCAATTGAAAGATTGTCTTTCTACTCATATGGTTACAAATTTATCAACGATTGAGACTGGGCGGGGAGGATGGATGAGACATCTGGTGATGGGACTGTGCTGCCTGCTGCTGGCCGCCTGTGGTGAGCCTGGCCTCAAGCCCCTGGGCGCGGGGGCGACCATCTTGGCCTTCGGTGACAGCCTGACCGAGGGGCGCGGCGTCAGCCCGGCCCAGAGCTACCCCAGCGTGTTGGCGCAGTTGAGCGGCCGCACCGTCATCAATGGCGGGGTGTCGGGGGAGCTCAGCCTAGGGGGCAGGGCCCGTTTGCCCGGACTGCTGGCCGAGCACAAGCCGGCGTTGGTCATCCTGCTGGAGGGGGGCAACGACATCTTGCGCGGCAGCGGGGAGGGGGCGCTCAAGGAGAACCTGGCCGCCATGATAGAGGCGGCGCAGGGCAGCGGCGCCCAGGTGCTGCTGGTGGGGGTGCCTCGCAAGTCCCTGTTTGCCGACGGGGCCCCCCTCTACGGGGAGCTGGCGGAGCGCTACGGGCTGGTGCTGGACAACGACAGCCTCGGCGAGCTGCTGCGCAGCCCCGTACTCAAGTCCGATGCGGTGCATTTTAACGAGCAGGGCTATCGCACCCTGGCCGAGCGGCTGCACCGACGGCTGCAGGAGCGTGGCGCACTCTGAGTCACGTCAGCTACGACAGATGCCGTCGGATCATCCGGTCGCAGAATGAAAAAACCGCCAGCAGGCGGTTTTTTACGGCGTGGCGAGCATTCAGATGGACTGCTCTTCGCCCCCGAGGGCGGCGAACAGGGCCGGGATGAATTGGGCCAGCTCGGCGGTCACCAGAGCGAAGTCGGCGTCCAGGCGGGCGGCCGGATCTTCGCTGGTCACATCGTCGTTCTGCTCGCGCAGCTCTTCGCTGAACTTGAGACGCTTGATGGAGAGATCGTCCCCCAGCACGAAGCTCAGGGTCTCGCCCCAGTTCAGGGCCAGCTTGGTCACCATCTTGTCGTTGGCCAGGTGATTCTTGATCTCCTCGCTCATCAGATCCTGCTGCTTGCAGCGGATGATGCCGCCGTGCTCCATGGCACTGCGCAGCTCGGCCTCGTCTTCCAGGGTGAAGCTGGCGGGCAGATTGCCCTCGTTCAACCACTCGGTCATGGTGATCTCGGGCGGGTTCTTGAGCGCCACCGGCACCACCGGCAGGGAGCCGATGGACTTGCGCAGCAGCGCCAGCAGATCGTCCGCCTTCTTGGCAGAACCGGCATCCACCACCATCAGGTTGTCGGCGGGGTTGATCCAGGCGAAGGTCTGGCTGGTGCGGCTGAAGGCGCGCGGCAGCAGGGTATGCATGATCTCCTCCTTCAGCGCCTCCTTCTCCTTCTTCTTGAGGGCGCGGCCCTGCTCGAATTCGATCGCTTCAACCTTCTCCGCCAGCATCTCCTTGATCACCGTGCCCGGCAGCATTTTCTCTTCCTTGCGGGCGCACAGCAGGATGTGACCGGAGGCACTGTGAGTCAGGGTTGAACCGAATTTGCCGAGGGGCTTGACCCAACCGAACCGGGAGACATCCTGGCTGCCACAGGGGGTGAAGGCGCAGGCCTCCAACTGGGTTTCCAGCTGCTCCACGGTCAGTTCGAAGGGGCGGGTAAAGCGATAAATCTGCAGGTTTTTAAACCACATGGCGTCCTCGGTCTCATAGATTGTCCGGCGGGCATTGTACTAGAGAGGCGCTTTGTGATCAGCCAATCATTCTCGCTAAATAAAGGGCGATCGAGTTCACAGGGCATCATGTTTGGCACTCGGACGGTGAGCGAACTCCCCTAGACTGCTGGTGTTCAACTTGTTAACAAGGATAAGTAAATGTTGAGAGCGAGTCGGCCGCAAGACATGGAAGAAATAGTCGAAATCTGGTTGCTGGCGTCTTTGCAGGCCCATGACTTCGTCGATGCGTCCTGCTGGTGGCAGGCTCAGGAGGAGCTGAGAACCCGTTATCTCGATCACGCCCGCATCTGGGTGTTCGAGGAGCGGGGCGAGCTGCTCGGTTTCATGGCCCTGGTGGACGATTTTCTGGCCGCGCTGTTCGTGCGCCCTGACCGGCAGGGGCGCGGGGTTGGCCACGCCCTGCTGCAGGAGGCCAAGCAGCAGGGGGGCGAGCTGCACACCCGGGTATTCGTGGAGAACGAGCCCGCGGTGCGCTTCTATCGCCGCCATGGCTTCACCGTCGGGGACGAGGTCTCGGATCCCCTGACCGGTCATCCCCAGTATCAGATGCACTTTCTGCCGAGTTGAAGTGGGCCCGGCCGCCAGCCTTTGTTGGCTGGCGGCGCTTGAAAAAAGGGGGCCATGTCCGCATCCTGTCTGCATTCGGTGCCCTTGGCACCCCTCCCTTTATACCGAGCCGCTTTCTCATGAAGATCCTGCACACAGCCGACTGGCACCTTGGCCATCAACTCCACGGTCATGAGCGCCGTTTCGAACACGATGCCTTCCTCGACTGGCTGGCCGAGACCATCAGGCAACGGCAGATAGATGCCCTGCTGGTGGCGGGGGATTTGTTCGATACTGCCAATCCCCCTGCCAGCGCCTGGCAGCAACTCTATCGCTTCCTGGCGAGGCTGCGCGCCGAACACCCGGCACTGGACATGGTGCTCATCGGCGGCAATCACGACTCCCCCTCCAAGCTGGATGCCCCTCACGAGCTGCTGCGCGCCTTCGATCTGCATCTGGTGGGCAGCATCAGCCGGGACGGGGAGGGGCGGCTGGAGACGGAGCGCCTGCTGGTGCCGCTGCGGGGCAAAGACGGCAAGGTGGCCGCCTGGTGCGCCGCCGTGCCCTTCCTGCGCAGCAGCGATCTGCGGGTCGAGGCGCTGGCGGAGGGGCAGGACAGGTTGATTGAAGGAGTTCGTCAGATCTATGAGACCGTGCTCGGCGCCGGCCGTGCGCGCTGTGAGCCGGATCAGGCGCTGATCGCCATGGGCCACGCCTATCTGGCAGCGGGTCAGCTCTCGGAGCTCTCGGAGCGGCGGGTGCTCGGCGGCAACCAGCATGCCCTGCCCGCCGATATCTTCGCCCAGGCCGATTACACCGCCCTCGGTCACCTTCATCTGGCCCAGAGCCCGGCCCCCGGCGTGCACTACAGCGGCTCGCCGTTGCCTCTGTCGCTGGCCGAGACAAACTACCACCATCAGGTGCTGGAGGTGACGTTCGAGGCGGGCAGGCTGGCCACGCTGGAGCGGATCCCGGTGCCTCGCAGCGTCGAGATGATCCGGTTGCCGGAGAGCGATCTCGCCACGGCCCTGACCGCCATCGAGGCGCTCGATCTGCCGGCGCGTCCGCCGGAGGCGCAGCCCTTCCTCGAGGTGCGGCTGTTGCTGCCCAAGCCCGAGGCCCGCATTCGCGAGCGCGTGCTGGCGGCCATGGCCGGCAAGCCGGTGCGCCTGGCCCGCATCAGCACGCGCTATCAGGGGTCGGGTCAGGGGCTGGCCGATGGCGCAGAGCGGCGCAGGCTGGACGAGATCTCCCCCACCGAGGTGTTCAGGCTCTGTTATCAGCGCCAGTTCGAGGGGGAGCCGACGGCCGAACTGGTGGCCTCGTTTGAAGAGATTTTGGTGCAGGTGAAGGAGTCAGAGGCATGAAGATCCTCTCTCTTTCAGGCGAGAACCTGGCCAGTCTGACCGGCCGTTTCACCATCGATTTCAATGGCGGTGCTCTGGGCGCCGCCGGTTTGTTCGCCATCACCGGCAATACCACCGATGGGGGCAAGAGTACGCGCGATATCGGGTTGGCGTGGTTGGAGGTGTGTGACGCATGAAGATCCTCTCTCTGTCAGGCGAGAACCTGGCCAGTCTGACCGGCCGTTTCACCATCGATTTCAATGGCGGTGCTCTGGGCGCCGCCGGCTTGTTCGCCATCACCGGTAATACCGGCGCGGGCAAGAGCACCCTGCTCGACGCCATCTGTCTCGCCCTCTATGACGAGATGCCGCGCTTCATCGCCAATCGCAAGAACGTGGCCGAGGTCGGTCGCCAGGATGACGAGGAGAAGCTCAAGGCCAACGACGTGCGTGGCATCCTCAGCCGCGGTCACGCCAGCGGCGTTGCCGAGGTGCAGTTTCGTGGCTGCGACGGCCGCCGCTATCTGGCTCGCTGGGCGGTGCGCCGGGCACGCAACCGCTCGGAGGGACGCTTCCAGGCTCAGGAGCGCAGCCTGACCGATGTCCAGACCGGACAGCTCTTTTCCGGCAGCAAACGGGAATTGCAGGAACGTATCGATGAGCTGGTGGGGCTCTCCTGGGAGCAGTTCCGCCGGGCGGTGATCCTGCCTCAGGGGGAGTTTGCGGCATTCCTGAAATCCAGCGCCGACGAACGCTCGGCACTGCTGGAGCGGATGACTGGCACCGAGCTCTACTCCGCCATCTCGATCCAGACCCATGAGCGTGCCCGCACCGAGCAGCAGGCGCTCACGGCCATCAGCCAGCGGCTCGGTGACGTGGCGCTGATGGACGAGGCGACCCGGGAACACTGGATCGACGAGCAGCAGCGCCTCTCCATCGGTCTCAAGCATGAGCAACAGCAGCGTCAGCTGTTGCAGGATTTGCGCGATCTCAACGTTCGGATCAACGGCCTGCGCCAGGCTTGCCAGGAAGGGCAGGCCGCCCTGACCGCCGCCGAAGCGGCTCACAATGAGGCTACTTCCGAGCGGGAGGAGTTTGCCCGGGCCGAGCAGGCCCAGGTGGCCCGCGCCGATCACGACGAGCTGGCTCGCCTGACCGAGGAGCTGCAGCAGCAAACGCTGCTTATCGGCCAGTTGGGTCCTGAACTTGCGCAGATTGAGCAGGCGCAGCAGCAGGCTGTGCTGCGCGAGCAGCAGTTGCTGGCAGACAAGAGTGCCGCCGAGCGGGAGTGGGGGGCGTTGCAACCCGAGCTCAAGCGGGCGCAGGAGCTCGATACTCGCATCAAGGAGAGAGTCAGCCAGTTGCAGGAGATCCGGCAACAGGGCACCCAGGCCCGCACGCTGCAGCTCAAGTTGCAGCAGGAGTGGCAGCAGCAAGCCGAACGGATACAAGGGCTGACGGCGCGCCGCCAGCAATGGGCGAGCTGGCTCGAGGAGCGCAAAACCCTGGCATCCCTGGCTCCTCAGTGGCGCCCCTTGCTGGCCGCCATGCAGGATTGGGTCGAGAGTCGGGCGCAGTTGCAGCGCTTGCAGCAGAGCCGCGAGCAGCGCAGTCAGGCCCTGCGCGAACTTGGCGCACGCCTGGAGCAGGGCCAGCAGGAGCGGGAGCATTGGTTGCAGGAGCGCAGCCGGCTGCAACGCCAGCACGATGAGCAGCAGGCGCAGGAGTGGGATGCTCAGGTGGCCCGTGCCCAGGAGCGACGCCAATCCGACACCGAGCAGTTGGCGCGGGTGCATCAGCTGCTGGAGCTGGCAGAGGCGGGTCGCAGCCACAGCGAGCAGCAGGAGCGGCTGTGGCAAGAGATCGCCACCCTCGAGCAGCAACTGGCCCGGCTCGCGGCCTTGCACGCCGAGTGGGAACCGGCCCTGGCCCGTCTCGCCATCCAGCGTGACGAGGCGCGCCGTGCACTGGAGCAGGCCCGCGCCGTGGCCAGTTTCGAGCAGCATCGTCATGAGCTGCAGGATGATGAACCCTGCCCGCTGTGCGGTGCCAGGGAGCATCCCTATCGCCAGAGTCAGCCGCAGGTGGCGGGTATCCTGGCTCAGCAGGCCGACCGCACCCGGCAGTTGGATCTCGAGTGGGAGCGGCTCAATCATCAACACATTCAAGGGGAAAGCGAGCGGGTCGAACTGACCCGTCAGCTGCTCGCCCGTCAGCAGCAACAACCCGAGCTGGCGACGAGCGCCGAGCGTCTCGTCGTACGTTGGCGTCAGCTGGCAGGCAACAATCTGCCCGAGCTGGCATTGCGTCAGGATCAGAGCCCGGCCGAGTGGACCGAGCTGCAGGCCCAACTGCTGGTGCAAGCGGAGGCCCTGAAATTGAGCCTGGCGACCGGTCAGCAGCAGTTACAACAGGCTCAGCAGGAACAGCAGGCGCTGGCGGGGCTGCGTGAGCAGCTGGCCCAGCTCAATGCTCGTCATCAGCAGTTTGAACAGCAGTGGCACGAGAGCGAGCGCCAGAAGGTGGAGTGGGAGGCCGAGCTCAAGGGCCTGGTCGAGCAAGAGAGCAGCCTGCGCCAGCGTCTGGCACAGGGGGAGACCCGGCTCGATCAGCAGATGGGGGCCGAGCCTTGGCGCCAGTGGGCAGAAGGCCAGCGTTGGCAGGCGTGGCAACAGACCTGCGAGGCCTATCTGCAGGGGCAGGGGGAGTGGGAGCAGCTCGGGGCGGACATCGCCAGCCAGACGCCCGTCCTGAGTGCGCAGGCGGTGCGGGTGCAGAACCAGGACGAGCTGATGCACAAGCTGGAGCTTGACTACAAGGAAGGGGATCTGCAGCGGCAGGGACTCGTTGCCAGTCGGGAGGCCTGCCTCGAGGGGCGTGCCATCGTCACGGTCGAGAGCGAGTGGCAGCAGCGACTGCAGCAGTTGAACAGCCAGCTCGATGGGGCAGTGACGACCCTGCGCGCATTGCGGGAGCGACAAACCGAGCTCAAGACCCGGATGACCCATCTCGAGCAGGACCGGCAGCTGAGCAGCCGGCGGCAGCGCGAGGTGCAGGGACGCTGGTCGGCCCGGGCCAGCACCCTCGGCATTGCCGAGTATGAACTGCGTCGGTTGCTAGCCATCCAGCCGGATGAGATCAAGGCGCGCCGCGCCGCCTTGCAGCGTCTGGACGATGCCCTGGCCGAGGCGCGTACCCGGCTCGGCGAGCGTCAGCGGGCTCAGGCGCAGGAAGAGGCCAAGCGGGAACGCTACCGTGAGCACCACGGTGAGTTGACGGCGCTCAGTGCCGAGGCGCTGAGCCAGCGCCTCGGTGCCTGCGAGACCCATTGCCGCGAGCTGGAAGAGCTGCTGTTCCAGTGCAAGAGCGCCTTGGCTCAGGCCGAAGCAGCCGCGATCAAAGTGGGAAGCCTGCAGGAGGAGCTGGCTCGCCAGCAAGGGGTGGCCGATCACTGGCAGCAACTGAGTGAACTCATCGGCTCCGCCAGCGGCGCCAAGCTCCGCACCTTCGCCCAGAGCCTCACGCTCGAGCGTCTGTTGCTGGAGGCCAATGCCCAGCTCGCCGAGCTGTCGCCACGCTACCGGCTGGAGCGGGTGCCCGGCACCGATCTGGCGCTGCAGGTGGTGGATCTCGACATGGGGGACGAGGTGCGCTCGGTGGACTCCCTCTCCGGTGGCGAGAGTTTCCTGGTGTCGCTGGCATTGGCGTTGGCGCTCTCCAGTCTCTCCTCCCGCCAGACTCAGGTCGAATCGCTGTTCATCGACGAGGGGTTCGGCACCCTGGATCCGGACAGCCTGGATCTGGCGCTCTCCAGCCTCGACTCCCTGCAGGCGGCGGGTCGCCAGATTGGGGTCATCTCCCACGTGCAGACCCTGGTTGAACGCATCGGCGTGCAGATCAGGGTCGAAGCCCTCGGTGGAGGCGAGAGTCGAGTGGTATTGCCCTGAACCGGGGGTTGTCAGATCCACTGCAATAAAAAGCCAGTCCGGGGTGCCGGACTGGCTTTTTCAATACGCGAAATGGATGAAGATCCCTTCGTCACCGGCATGGGTGAGGGGGAGTGGATGAGAAATCGCCCGCGTTATCCCATGTCTGGATCATGACGGTCAGGAATAAAAAAACCGAAGCCAAGGGCTTCGGTTTTTTGTAGCGGCAACTGGCGCAGGCCAGCAGCGCATTATTTCTTGATGCGGATCACCGGGGTCTCGCCCACGGTCACGGCGCCAGTCATCTTGATCAGCTCTTTGATCTCATCCATGTTGGAGATGACCACAGGTGTCAGGGTAGACTTGGCTTTCGCTTCCAGAACGGCCAGATCGAACTCGATGATGGTATCACCACGTTTGACCTTCTGACCTTCCTGAGCGATACGGGTGAAGCCTTCGCCCTTCAGCTCAACGGTGTCGATACCGAAGTGAACGAACAGCTCGATACCAGAGTCGGATTCCAGAGAGAACGCATGGTTGGTCTCGAAGATCTTGCCGATGGTGCCGTCGCACGGGGCAACCATCTTGTTGCCAGCCGGCTTGATGGCGATACCATCACCCACGATCTTCTCGGCGAAGACGACGTCAGGTACATCTTCGATCGGTACGATTTCGCCTGACAGGGGGGCAAAGATTTCGATGCCACCGGTGTCAGAGCTGTCATCGGAAACCAGTTTCTTCAGTTTATCAAACAGACCCATAGTAAAAGCTCCTAGAGATGATTGTCGCTGTTTGCAGCCGATCTTAGCAGACTGCCTTCTGCTTAATAAAGTTATCTACACAGGCTTCGATTTCGGCGGCGGTCGCATAGCTCAGAGCCTGGTCTGCCATTGCCTTCACATCTTCGAAGTTGGTGTTACGGATAAGCTTCTTGATACGCGGCACAGAGATGGCGCTCATGGAGAACTCATCCAGACCCATACCCAGCAGCAGCAGGGTGGCACGTTCGTCACCAGCCAGTTCACCGCACATACCTGTCCACTTGCCATTGTCATGGGAAGCGTCGATGACCATCTTGATCAGGGTCAGGACGGAGGGCGACAGCGGGTTGTACATGGCGGAAATCATCTCGTTACCACGGTCGACGGCCAGGGTGTACTGGGTCAGGTCGTTGGTACCGATACTGAAGAAATCCACTTCCTTGGCAAGATGATGAGCCATCACGGCAGCGGCCGGGGTCTCGATCATGATACCTACTTCGATGGATTCATCAAAGGCTTTGCCGTCGGCGCGCAGTTCGGCCTTCAGCTGTTCCACGGTCGCCTTGAGGCTGCGGAACTCTTCGACGGAGATGATCATCGGGAACATGATGCGCAGCTTGCCAAAGGCAGAGGCGCGCAAAATGGCCTTCAGCTGGGCGTGCATGATGTCTTCGCGATCGAAGAAAATACGCACGGCACGCCAGCCCAGGAAGGGGTTCATCTCTTTCGGGAAATTCATGTAGGGCAGTTCTTTGTCGCCGCCGATGTCCATGGTACGGACGATGATCGGTTGATCCGGCATGGCCTCTGCCACTTCTTTGTAGGCCTTGAACTGCTCGTCTTCGGTCGGCAGCGCATCACGGTCCATGAACAGGAACTCGGTGCGGTACAGACCCACGCCTTCGGCGCCATTGCGGATGGCACCCTCGGTATCCTTGACGGTACCGATGTTGGCGCAGACTTCGACCTGATGACCATCCAGGGTGATGGCAGGCAGGTCTTTCAACTTGGCCAGTTCATCTTTCTCGGCCTGGAACTGGGCCTGGAATTTCTTGGCCTCGGTCAGTTGCTCGGCGGTCGGGTTGACGATGATCTGGTTGTTGATCCCATCCAGTATCAGCATGTCACCATTGTTGACACGCGCGGTGACGTCGTTGGTGCCCACGATGGCCGGCAGCTCCAGAGAGCGGGCCATGATGGAGGTGTGAGAGGTACGGCCACCGATGTCGGTGACAAAACCCAGCACGTATTTCAGGTTGATCTGAGCGGTTTCGGACGGGGTCAGGTCTTTGGCGACCAGGATGACCTCTTCGTCGATGGTACTCAGATTGACAACGGCGATGCCCAGCACGTTCTTCACCAGACGGGTTCCGATGTCACGGAAGTCGGTGGCGCGCTCACGCAGATAAGGGTCATCCAGATCGGCCATCATCTTGGCGTACTGTTCGATCACCTCATAGATGGCTTTGTCGGCGGATGCCTTGTTGTCTTTAATGAAGGATCTGATATCCCCTTCCAGCTCCTCATCTTCGAGCAGCATGATGTGGCCTTCGAAGATGGCCTCTTTTTCCTCACCGAAGGTGCGACCGGCCATCTCTTTGATGGCTTCCAGCTGTGTGGCTGACTTGGTGCGGGCTTCGAGGAAGCGGTTGATTTCGGCATCAATCTGGTCAACAGAAATCTTGCCCTGATTGATAACGATTTCATCTTCTTTCAGAAGAAGCGCCTTGCCGAATGCGATACCGGGGGACGCAAGAATGCCAGATATCATAATCCTTCCTATTAAAACGACTGTGGGGGAGGAATAAAGCCGGATTACTCCAGCTCGTCCATCAGGGCAACCAGCTTCTCAACGGCTTTCTGAGCGTCCGGGCCGTCGGCCTGGATGGTCACGTTGGTGCCTTTGGTCAGGCCCAGGGTCTGCAGCTTGAACAGGCTCTTGGCGCTGGCGGATTTGCCACCGGAGACCACAGTGATCTCGCTTTGGAATTCTTTGGCTTCTTTCACGAACTGAGCTGCGGGACGGGTGTGCAGGCCGTTTTCAGCAGTAATAACAACAGACTTCTCGTACATGGTTTCACCCCATATTATTGATATTGTGTGGAGAGATGGTCGCTTATGAGGCTCCCTGTCTCACCGTGTCAGTATGGATATGTTGTAAAGTAACGAAATCAGACCTGCAATGGTTTAATCCAGGTCAATTTTCTGTGCAGTATTCGGCGTCCTGGCTAAGTCTTTTTCGTTATCGGGCTACAAGCCGCGTCAGGACTGGCCTGAAATTAATTTATAACGAAAAATAACACTTTGTTACCTTGTGATACCTAACCGGCAAACACCTCGTGACGCCGCACAGGATATGAGATTTATCACAGAATGTCTGCTTTTTTTGTCACCCTGAAATTTGTTATTTTACCCCAAAAAATAAGGGGCCGACTGGCACTGCCGACTACTGAGTCTAGCTCATAAAGAAAACGGCGCCCCGAAGAGCGCCGTTGTTTTGATGTAAGCCGATCAATTACTGCTGCAGTTCCTGCTCGCTGAACACCCCGGCAAACAGGGCGCTGGAGAGGTAGCGCTCGGCGGCGCTCGGCAGTATGACGACGATGGTCTTGCCTTCAAACTCCGGCAACTCGGCCAGACGCGCGGCAGCCACCACGGCGGCGCCAGAGCTTATTCCCGCCAGAATGCCTTCCTCTTCCATCAGGCGACGGGCCATCTCGATGGACTCCTCGCTGCTCACCTGCTCGACTCTGTCCAGCAGAGTCAAATCCAGGTTGCCCGGGATGAAACCGGCGCCGATACCCTGAATTTTGTGGGGACCGGGTTTGATCTCCTGGCCGGCCAGCTTCTGGCTGATGACGGGGGATTCTGAGGGTTCGACCGCGACCGAGACGATGGCCTTGCCTCTGGTCTGCTTGAAATAGCGAGAGACCCCGGTGATGGTACCGCCGGTACCGACGCCCGCCACGAACACATCCACGTCACCGTCGGTGGCTTCCCAGATCTCGGGGCCGGTGGTCTTCTCGTGAATTTCGGGGTTGGCGGGGTTTTCGAACTGCTGCAGCAAGACGTACTTGTTCGGCTCGGATTCGAGGATCTCGTTGGCCTTGGCGATGGCGCCTTTCATGCCGAGCGGGCCTTCGGTCAGCACCAGGTTGGCGCCGAGCGCCTTGAGCAGCTTGCGGCGCTCCAGGCTCATGGTGGCCGGCATGGTCAGGGTGATGGGATAGCCACGAGCTGCGGCCACGAAGGCCAGGGCGATGCCGGTGTTACCGCTGGTGGGCTCGATGATCTCCTTGCCCTTGGTCAGCACGCCGCGTTTCTCGGCATCCCAGATCAAGTTGGAACCGATCCGGCATTTGACGCTGAAGCTGGGGTTGCGGCTCTCGATCTTGGCCAGCACACGGCCCTTGGTAACACGGTTGAGACGAACCAGCGGGGTGTTGCCTATGGTCTGGCTGTTGTCCTCAAAAATTTTGCTCATGGTGCTATCCCTGTGTTTGTTAAGGCGATGAAACCAGATTACCCTGTGATTTCTGAATGAGAAGTGACGAATCGTTATAACAATATGTTATTACAACATATAGAACTTATTCTTTATTACCGAGGCCCAGGCCGGGCCTTGTGCTACCAAGGGAACGGACGCCATGGGACTTGCAGGAAGCGATCGCTATCTCGCCTCAACGGCACTGAGTATGGCAGTCAATGCCGCCATCTTGCTGGAAAAGCCCCTGCTCATTAAGGGTGAGCCCGGTGCCGGCAATACGGAGCCGGCGAGGCAGCCGCTGCATCACTTGGCACATCAAATCCACCACCAAGGCCCAGCCGGGACTCTATGAATACGATGACGTGGCGCGGTTGCGGGACTCCCAGCTCGGCGACCCGCGAGTGGGGGATATCGGTCACTACATTCGCCGTGGCCAGCCGTGGCTCGCCCGGCTGCGGCAGCACTATCCCAAGCTGGTGTGGATCAACCCTCTCCCCAGACGGGAGTGGCTCTGGCATCCCTCCATCAAGTTGATCAACGAATTGATCGGCGGGCGCATGCACCCGCTGACCCTGGCTGGTCTCGCCCAGGCGATCGATCAGCTGTAATCCTCTGACCCTACAAAACAGACAAGCCGGGATTGCACCCGGCCAGGAGCAAAGATGACTTCCATCGTAATCAGCGGTTCGGGCCTCTATACCCCGCCCTTTGCCGTCAGCAACGAAGAGCTGGTAGCGGCCTTCAATCAGTATGCTGATCTCTACAACGAGGAGAACGCCTCCGCCATCGACGCCGGCCAGCTGGACGCCAAGCAGCATTCGAGCTGCGAGTTCATCGAGAAGGCCTCCGGCATCAAGAGCCGCTATCTGGTGAGCAAGGAGGGGGTGCTGGATCCCGACATCATGCAGCCGCTGCTCCCCGAGCGCCCGGACGACAAACCCTCCATCATGGTGGAGATGGCGGTGGCCGCCGCCGAGCAGGCGCTGATCGCCGCCGGTCGTGAGCCCGGTGAGATCGATCTCGTCATCGTCGCCGCTTCCAATATGCCGCGCCCCTATCCGGCGCTGTCCATCGAGCTGCAGCACTATCTCGGCGCAACTGGTATGGCGTTTGACATGAACGTGGCTTGCTCCTCCGCCACCTTCGGCATCAAGACGGCGGCGGATCTGCTGGCGGCGGGCACCGCCAAGCTGGCGCTGGTGGTGAACCCGGAGATCTGCTCGGGCCACCTCAACTTCAGGGACAGGGACAGCCATTTCATCTTCGGCGACGCCTGCACCGCTGTGCTGCTGGAGCGGGAGGCCGATTGCAAGGTGGCCAATCCCTGGCAACTGGTGGCCAGCAAGCTGGTGACCCAGTACTCCAACAACATCCGCAACAACTTCGGCTTTTTGAACCGCTTCAGCCCGCGCACCCGCTATGGCGATGACAAGCTGTTCCGCCAGCAGGGGCGCAAGGTGTTCAAGGAGGTGCTGCCGCTGGTGTGCGAGCAGATAGACGGTCAACTGAAGGCGCAGGGCTGGGAGGCGGAGGAGTTGAGCCGGCTCTGGCTGCATCAGGCGAACCTCACCATGAACCAGTTCATCGGTCGCAAGCTGCTGGGCCACGATGCCAGCCAGGAGGAGGCGCCGGTGATCCTGGACAGCTACGGCAACACCAGTTCGGCGGGCTCCATCATCGCCTTCCACCTGTTCAACCAGGACTTGCCGAGCGGGGCGCGCGGCGTGCTCTGCTCCTTCGGCGCCGGTTACTCCATCGGCAGCCTGCTGCTGCAACGTCGCTAATCATTCCGACCTTGTTCTTACAATGAAAAAACCACCCGCCTGGGTGGTTTTTTACACTGCCTGATTGGAATTTTTCACGCCATTTCTATAGCCAGGATCACGCACTCTGGTTCATTTATCTTAAATTTCACGTTCAGGTCGAACAATCTCACTCCGTACTCTTTCTCGTCCGGCTTGCCTTTCTTGTAGGCTGGACGCGGATCCTGGGCCAGCACCTCGCTCACCAGCTGGCGCAGCTCGGGGTGGGCCTTGAGCCAGGGTTGCAGTTGCTGCTCCGCCTCGGCGCTGAAGCTCACCATGAGCGGCGGGGTCGGGGCATCCGGGGCGAAGCCGCCGCGGGCATCCGGCAGGCTATCGGCATAGGGGATATAGGGCTTGATGTCGACGATGGGGGTGCCGTCCAGCAAGTCCACTGCGCCGAGTTCGAGCCACAGCTTGCCGCGCTCGCGGCCCACGCCGTGCAGCGCCACCACCGACAATCCGAGAGGATTGGGGCGGAAGGTGGAGCGGGTGGCGAAGACGCCGACCCGCTCGTTGCCGCCGAGCCGAGGTGGGCGCACCGTCGGGTGCCAGCCCTGGGCCATGGTCTGGTGGAACACGAAGCTGAGCCAGAGGTGGGAGAACTGCTCGATGCCGCGCAGCACATCCGGCTGATCGTAGGGGGGCAGCAACTCGAGCCGGGCGCGGGCCGACTTGACCAGACCGGGCTGGCGGGGGATGGCAAACTTCTCCTTGTAGGGAGAGTGGATGATCCCGAGGGTGTCGATTTCGAACTTCATGGCGGATCCTGACAGAAAACCCCGGCAATTTAGCACAGACGGCCCCAAAACGCAGGCACCGCCTCGCTATGCTCCTCGTCGTGATCCCTGTCCCATCCCGGCACCATGAGGGCTGTGCCAGGGCGCCGACTTGCGTAGGGTGAGGCAGGGACATGTCGGCATGGCGCTCGCACCTATCCAGGTCAGCGGATCGTGCTGCAGAGGGGACAGGGATGAAACTGCTTGTTATCGGCGGCACCGGCTTTTTGGGGCGCCATCTCACCGCGCTGGCGCTGGATTGGGGTCACGAGGTGACGCTGTTCAATCGCGGTCACCGCCCGCACCCGGACTGGCGCGAGCTGAGCCTGCTGCAAGGGGACAGAGAGCGGGATCTCAGCGCGCTGCAGGGGGAGGGGCTGCACTGGGATCTGGTCATCGACACCTGCTGCTATAGACCCGAGCAGGCGGCCAGCCTGTCCGCCGCCTTGCTCGGACGCTGCGAGCGGCTGATCTTCATCTCCACCATCAGCGTCTATCGCGACTTCGCCCGGGCAGGGATGGATGAGTCGGCCCCCTTGCATGAGATTGCAGAAGGGGAGATGCCAGCGGACTACGGCCCCCTCAAGGTGCTGTGCGAGGCCGAGTATCGTGCCCGCTGGGGGGAGCGGCTTTGCATACTGCGCCCAGGCGTCTTGTGTGGCCCTCAGGATCCCACCGGTCGCCTGGCCTGGTGGGTGAAACGGGTGCAGCGGGGCGGTCCCTGGTTGCTGCCGGGGGAGGGGCAGGACCGGTTGCAGTATCTGGACGTGCGAGACTGCGCCGAGTTCGTGCTGCGCTGTGCCGAGCAGCGGCTGGGAGGCTGCTTCAACCTGCTCAAACCCGGTATCGCGCTGGTGGACTGGGTGGATCGCCTCGCCGCCCGGCTGGTACCGGTGGCGCCGCTTCAGCCAGAGTGGTTACCCTGGTCTGCGCTGCTGGCGGCCGGGGTGGAGCCCTGGCAGAGCTACCCCACGCTGCTCCCCAACGAGCTGGCCGAGTATGCGGGCTATGGCCAGATCAGCGCCGAGGCAGCCATCGTCCATGGCCTCAACTTCCGGCCGCTGGAGGAGACGGTGGCCGATCTCGCCGACTGGTTGACGGCCGAGGGGCAGGCCGCTGCCTTGCCGGGACTCAGTGCCACTGAGGAGCAGGCCTTGCGCCAACGGGTGCAGGCCGCCCACAGCCTGCCGTAGGGGTCTGGCGAGGCGCAGCGTGCACCCTGAAAGCAGAGAGGGCGTCCCACGGGACGCCCTCTCTGTCTATCTGTTCGCGAATGGTTCGGCGCCTTGGCGCAGCACGGCACCGCAATCGGCCAGCAACGCCCTGAGCAGGCCACGATGGCAGTGGGACTCCTGCTCGCAGTAGCAGCCCACCGACAGATTGGTGGTATGGGAGAGCGCGGCCAGCAGCGCCAGATCGTGGCGGGCGGCCGGGGTCGCCATCTCCGCCTTGTATTGTTTGCAGAAGGCGGCCCACTGGGCCGGCGTCTCGGCACCCTGACCCAGCTTCATAGTCTCGGGGCTGGGGGCCAGGTTGGGGAACCAGACGTCGTACCAATCCTGGGTCGCGAATTCGCTCTTGGGCACGCCACGGGGCGGACGGCGCACCGTGCCGATGCGCAGCCCTTCATCGGGCAGGCGGGGACTGCCGAGCCGGACGATGGCGAGCGCCATGTCGATTACTTCTCTTCGGCGACTTTCAGCGCCTGGCCGTAGCAGATCACCTGCTTCAGGCAGCCCGGCACATCGCTGAACTCGGCGCACTTGTCGAAACTGACGCCGTTGCCGCCCATGTCGGCGGCGCGGCGACGGGCCAGGGTGCGAGCCTCACCTGCGTTGGGCACCGGCTGATTGGTGTCGCTCTGGCAGGATTCCCCCTCGACGGTGCCGAGGTAGAGGTAGTTGAGATCGGCAAGCTGGCCCTGCTCATAGATCCGGACGCTGCCTGGCTTGAAGTAGTCGTCGAAGTTCTCCTTGTCCAGATTGCTGTTGAAGGAGAAGTAGGCGCAACCTGAGGTGAAAAGGGGCAGCAGCAATAGGGTCAGGCGTTTCATGTCGGCATCTTGTTGAACGGTGAGAGGGCCATTATAGGGGTCAGTCGCTGCCTGGGACCAGCCCCATTTTTAGCCAGCAAGACGGGGTGTGATGGGGATCAGACCGATGCCAGCCGTTGATGTTGAGGCGGATCGCCATCATCGAGCCGGCATACTTTCAAGAGAGTCGAAAGAGTGAGGGGGCATGGATGCCCCCTCTTTCATGCTTTCTCTGGCAAGGGGATCAGGCTGGCGCCAGCCGCTGATGCAGGCTGCGGTAGTAGTCATCGGCCAGCAGCTCGGCGTGGGGAGCACACAGGCGGATCTGTCCTTCCTCCATCAGGGCGATGCGATCCATTCGGTCCAACCCCAGCAGGCGATGGGAGATGAGCAGCAGGGAGCGATCGGCACCGAGTTCGAACAACAGATCCATGATCTCCCGCTCGGTCTGGCTGTCGAGCCCTTCGGTCGGCTCGTCCAGCAGCCAGAGCGGGGCATCGTGCAGCAGGGCGCGGGCGATGCCGATGCGGCGGCGTTCGCCCCCGGAGAGCGGGCGACCACCATCCCCGAGCCAGGCGTCCAGTCCGGCGTCATCTTCCAACAGGGAGCCAAGACCCACCTGCTCCAGCACCTTGATGAGCCGCGCATCGTCGGCTGCGGGTGCGGCCAGCTTGAGGTTGTCGCGCAGGGTGGCGGCAAACAGGTGTACCCGCTGGCTCACCACCGAGAAGGAGGTGCGTAGCGCCGCTTCGCTGTAGGCGCTCAAGGGCTTGCCACCGAGCAGGATCTCCCCCGATTGCGGGTTCCAATCCCGGGTCAGCAGTCCCATCAAGGTGGATTTGCCACAGCCGGTCTGGCCCAGCAGCGCCAGCTTCTCACCGGCCCGCAGTTGCAGGCTGCAACCCCGCAGCACGGGCTGAGGGTTGCCTGGGTAAGCGAAGTGGAGGTCGCGGATCTGCAGGGAACCATCGTGGGCAGGTTGCTGCTCATCACCCCAGTCGGGGGCCTTGGCCTCTTGCAGTATCTCGTTGAGACGGCGGGCCGAGGTGAGGCTGGTGGAGAGATGCTGGAAGGCGCCCGCCAGTGGCAGCAGCGCCTCGAAGCTCGCCAGGGTGGCGAACACCATCAGCGCCGTGATGGGATCCGGCAGGGCGCCGCCCACGCCGTGGCCAGCCAGCCACAGCATCAGGGTCAGGGTCCAGCCGCTGAGCAACTGGACGCTGGCATTGGCCAGCCCGCTCACCCTGGCCATGCGGGCCTGGGCGCGGATCAGGGCCTGCTCGGCCTGTTGCAGCTCGCCGAGCGCCTTGGGGGCGGCGGCAAACATCTGCAACTCGGCCTGGCCGTCCAGATAGTCCACCAGTCGGGTGCGCAGGCTGGATTTCTCGGCGATCAGGGCCTGGCCCGGCGTGCGGCCGGCGAAGTAGAACACCAGCGGCAGGGCAATCATGCCGAGCAGCAGGATGGCGCCGAGGGTGAGTGCCAGCCGGCTGTCGAAGAAGGAGAGGAAGAACACCAGCCCGGCGCAGCTGAGCAGGGCCGCACCTATGGGGGTGATGAGGCGCAGGTAGACGTGATCCATGGCGTCGATATCGGCTACCAGCCGGTTGAGCAGATCCGCCTGGCGGAACCCGGCCAGGGCGCCGGTCTGAAGCGGCGAGAGTTTTTGCCAGAACCAGACCCGCAGCCGGGTCAGCACCCGGAAGGTGGCGTCATGGCTCACCACCCGCTCACCCCAGCGGCTGGCGGTGCGGATGATGGAGAAGAAGCGCACGCCCCCGGCCGGGGTCATGTAGTTGAAGGTGTCACGACTGGCCGCGGCCAGTCCGGCCACCGCGGCGGCGGAGAGGAACCAGCCGGACAGCGACAACAGTCCCATGCCGGCCACCAGGGTCACCAGCGCCAGCAGCAGGCCGAGGGTGAGGCTGAGCCAGTGCTGGCGGTAGAGACGCAGAAACGGCAGTAGATCACGCATCGAGAGAGTCCCCTTGGGAGAGGTGTTGTGACAAGAGGCGGGCAAAGGGCCCCTTGGCCTCGCTGAGTTGCTGGAAGCTGCCTTGCTCCACCAACAAGCCACGCTCCAGCACCAGGATATTGTCCATCTTGGTGAGCTGGTCGAGGCGGTGGGTGATCATCAACAGGGTCTGGCCTTCCGCTGCCTGTTCGAGGGTGCTCATGATGGCGCGCTCCGAGTGGCGATCCAGGCTGGCGGTGGGTTCATCCAGCACCATCAGCTGGGTCGACTTGAGCAGGGTGCGGGCCAGGGCGAGGCGCTGGGCCTGACCGACCGAGAGGCCGCCAGCCTGATCGCCGATGGGATAGTCGAGCCCCTTCTCCTTGGCAAACTGCCAGGCATCCGCCCGTTGCAGGGCGGCTTCCAGCTCGGCATCGCTCGCAGAGGGTTTGGCGAGCAGCAGGTTGTCACGCAAGGAGGCGTGGAACAGTTGCGGGTTCTGGGACAACCAGCCGAGCTGCAATCGCCACTGGCTCATGTCGAGGCTGGCGAGCTCCTGGCCGTTGACCTTCAGCTCACCGCGATAGGGGGCAAAACCGAGCAGGGCGTTGACCAGCGAGCTCTTGCCCGCCCCGCTGATGCCGACCAGCGCGGTGCGCGAGCCGGGGGCCAGGGTGAAATCGAGGGGGCCGACCAGCACCTTGCCCTCGGCGCTCAACACCTCCAGTCCACGGGCTTCCACCAGGATGGGGCCCTGGGCCTGGAAGGGGGCCGTGCCCGATGCCGGTTCGCTGACCTCGGCCTCCAGGAATTCCAGCAACTGTTCGGCGGCGCCTATGGCCTGCGCCTTGGCGTGATAGTGGGCGCCGAGCTCGCGCAGGGGGGCGTAGAACTCGGGGGCGAGGAACAGCACGAACAGGCCGGTAAAGAGCGTGACCTTGACGCCATAGTTGCCAAAGTTCAGGTGATCTATGTAGGAGAAGCCGAAGTAGACCGCTACCAGCGCCACCGCGATGGCGGCGAAGAACTCCAGCACGGCGGTGCTCAAGAATGCGAGGCGCAGCACCTCCATGGTGCGTTCCCGGAAATCTTCAGAAGCATCGCGAATGGCCTCACCTTCGGCCTGAGTACGCAGGAAGAGCTGTAGGGTACGCAGCCCCTTCAGGCGATCGAGGAAGTGGCCGGAGAGCCGTGCCAGCGACTGGAAGTTGCGGCGGTTGGCATCGGCGGCGCCGACCCCCACCAGGATCATGAACAGCGGAATGAGCGGCGCCGTGCCAAGCAGTATGATGCCGGCGGCCCAGTTGACCGGGAACACGGCCACCAGGATCACCACAGGGATGAAGACGGCGACGGCCATCTGGGGCAGGTAGCGGGAGAAGAATTCCTGCATGTCTTCGATCTGCTCCAGCAGCAGGCTGGCCCAGCTACCGGCAGGACGGCGCTGGATGTAGGCCGGCCCGAGGCGGCCGAGGCGGGTGAGCACCAGCTCACGGATGGCCTGGCGCACTGCGCTGCCGGCCTTGAAGCTGGCGATCTCGCGTCCGTAGGCAAGCCCGGCCTTGGTCAGTGTCACCAGCAGCAGGGTAATGAAGAGGGGGATGGATTGCTCGGGGGTCGTGCCCTCGATGATGAAGCCGTGGAGCAGGGTCGCCAGCAGCCAGGCCTGGGCCACCATCAAGATACCCTGGCCCATGCCAAGGCCGATGGATAGACCGATCCAGCGTCGGCCATGGCTCGACTGCTTGCGCAACCAGCCATAGAGATGTTTCTGTCTGTGCTTGTCCATTACCACCCTCCTCAAACGAGTGGCGCAAGACTATCGTCGCCCCCTGTGCTTGGCAACCTTGCCGTGCCGGGAGCCTGAGACTGTTTGCTTGAAAAACCACCTTCATGCTCATTAGTTGGTCGAACAGCTTGATTTATGGCAAAAAACACGATGGCGGTGATTGCGCTCACCGGCAAAATGCATATAGTAGAGGCCACTGACGCGGGTGTAGTTCAATGGTAGAACGGTAGCTTCCCAAGCTGCATACGTGGGTTCGATTCCCATCACCCGCTCCACATTCTGATGCCCGGTAGGCAACTCGTCTCGTTATCGCCTCTGCTTCGCACGCCCTTCTTGACGCTGATTCACTACCTTGTATCCATTGCGATTTCTGATGCCAGGCGGGCATCGTATAATGGCTATTACCTCAGCCTTCCAAGCTGATGATGCGGGTTCGATTCCCGCTGCCCGCTCCAGTTTTCATGCAAAAAGCCCACTCAATCGAGTGGGCTTTTTGTTTTCCGGCTCACTGGGTCGTGCCCGCGGTGTTGCTCCGATCGCCGAAAACAGAAGAGGCGCCAACGGCGCCTCTTCTTACCACACAGAGTTCTGATGAGCAGGGATTATTCCTGCTCCAGCTCGCCGCAGAAGCGGTAGCCTTCGCCATGAATGGTGGCGATGATCTCAGGAGTGTCACCCACGCTCTCGAAGTGCTTGCGGATGCGGCGGATGGTGACATCCACGGTGCGGTCGTGGGGCTTGAGCTCACGGCCGGTCATCTTCTTGAGCAGCTCGGCACGGGTCTGGATCTGGCCCGGGTTTTCGCAGAAGTGCAGCATGGCACGGAATTCGGAGCGCGGCAGCTTGAACATGTCGCCCGCCGGGCTGACCAGTGCGCGGCTGTTGATGTCCAGCGCCCAGCCGTTGAACAGGTAACGTTCGACCAGCTTCTTCTCTTCGCCGCCGGCCGTCACGTTCATGGTGCGGCTCAGTAGGTTGCGGGCACGGATGGTCAGCTCGCGGGGGTTGAACGGCTTGGTGATGTAATCATCGGCACCGATCTCCAGGCCCAGGATCTTGTCCACCTCGTTGTCACGACCGGTCAGGAACATCAGGGCGATGTTGTCATCTTCACGCAGCTCGCGTGCCAGCAACAGGCCATTTTTGCCCGGCAGGTTGATGTCCATGATCACCAGATTGATGGTGTGGGTGGTCAGGGCCTGGTGCATCTCGTCGCCATTGTTGGCTTCAAGCACTATGTAGCCTTCGGCCTCGAAGATACTTTTGAGCGTATTACGAGTGACCAGTTCGTCTTCGACGATCAGAATGTGCGGTGTTTGCATTGAGTATTCCCAGATTCTTATCAGTTAATTTTCGAAATTTTAACACTCTTTGGCGTTATCCGACCGATCCTGAAAATTTATTACGTCATCCTGGATATGAATATCAGGTCGAATCATCGCGAATGTGGTATCAGCGTTGGCAAACATCCCTGTGCCATCTGTAGGCACTCATCAAATCTGAGCGAGCAAAGCCTGAATAGTCATCCATTACAAAAGTTGCTGCATTTTATCAGTTAACAGGCGCATAACAACACTCTTTGCCGTCAGATAGCAACTTTTTAACTCAGGTTT
Source organism: Aeromonas sp. TECH754 (assembly GCF_056279295.1). NCBI lineage: Bacteria > Pseudomonadati > Pseudomonadota > Gammaproteobacteria > Aeromonadales > Aeromonadaceae > Aeromonas > Aeromonas sp. TECH754. Next base: position 489,649 of record NZ_JBWBRA010000001.1, read on the forward strand.
GATATAGGTCAATCCCTGAGTTCGCTGCATGATACTTGGGCTGGCCCGCTTTTTCGCCCCTATGGAATGTAATGGGATGTAACATGTGGTTGACATGGATTTGTGGGAAAACTACAGAAAACTGTGTCTTATTGCCCCCTGGCACCATCCTCTTGGCCTGTCTGCGCCATCACCACCGTCTGATATTCAGCCATGCCCGAGCTCATGTCGTCACCTCCTGCGTCTCACTGGATTGTCAGAGTCACGGCTTGATGAAAGAATGAGCGGACTCACTCATTCCATGGAAGGATGCTGAACATGCTGGATTTACTGCCCGATCTTTGCGACCTACACGGCGATGCCCTGCAGGTGGCTGAGCCGCTGTTTCACGACTATGGTGGCAAGCCGTTGTTTCATGGTCAGGCGGTCACCCTCTCCTGTTTCGAAGACAACAGCCTGGTGCGAGAGCTGGTGACCCGCCCCGGTCAGGGCAAGGTGATGGTGATCGACGGCGGTGGTTCCCTGCGCCGCGCCTTGCTCGGGGATCAGCTGGCCATCAAGGCGGCGGAACAAGGCTGGGAAGGCATACTGATCCACGGTGCGGTGCGGGATGTGGGTACCCTAGGGACGCTGGCGCTGGGGGTCAAGGCGCTGGCGGCTTGTCCGGTCAAGACCGAGAAACTGGGTAAGGGCGAGCTGGATACCGTGGTCTCTTTCGCCGGGGTGACCATAGCTCCGGGTGACTATGTCTACGCCGATCTCAACGGCGTGCTGGTGAGCGGTGCCCGGCTCATCTGATAGCTCAGAAGTTGAAACCAACACCCAGGGTGAGGAACTGCTCGGTGCTGAAGGCACTGACACCGTAATTGGCGGTGATCGCCAGCTGGGGTGTCAGCAGCAGGCTGCTGTTGAGCTCTACCAGCGTGCTGGGCTTGCTCACCTCCAACTGCTTGAGCTGGCTGCCGATGTTCAGAGAAGGGGAGAGCTGGTAGCGCACCCCCGAGCTGATATTGAAGCCGGCCTGCTCGCTGTGAGTGCCGATGGCGGGCCCTGCCTCCATGTAGAGGCTGACATCGTCTTGCACCGGGTATTGGTAGCCGGTGTTGATGAGCCAGAGATCGAAGTTGTCGCTGTGATGGGTCTGGTTGCCGAGCAGCACGCCGGAGTAGCTTTTCACGTAGAGTTGGCTCTCTGCTCCATTCTGGAGAAAGCTCCAGTCAGCTGCCTGGGCCGAGAGACTGAGGCCGGATGCGAGTGCGATGATGAGAGACTTGACCATTCGTTTCCCCTCCCTGGGTCCGAACAGGACTACAAGCATGGCACATGACGACGGGGAGTAAAGGCTACCTCACTCACAATAAAAGAGTTTTAGTTGGCGCTACGCTCGTGGTACAGAGACCCCTCATTTCGCGTCTTCACGCTTTTTCCATTGGGAGATGAACGCATGAACAAGAAACTGACCCTGCTGGCCGTACTGGCCCTGGGAGGCTGCGCCATGGCAACGGGTGCCAATATGGCAGAGTTGCAAGCATCGAGCTGGCAGCTGCAAGGGGCGAGCGGCGATGCCTTCACTTTGCAGGTCGCCGGTGACAAGGTGGTCGGCAAGGGCGGCTGCAACCGCTACTTTGGCGCCATCACCCAGCAGGGCGACGGCGTCCTGGTGCTGGGCCCGCTGGGATCGACCCGCATGATGTGCGCGGGGGATCTGGCCGCCAAAGAGTCGAACTATCTGCAGACTCTGGAGAAGGTCGCGACCTTCCAGATCGAGGGCCAGCAGCTGGTGTTGAGCGATGCCAACAAGGCGGCGCTACTCACCTTCGATGCGGTGAAATAACCGGAGCCGCCGTCAGCGTCTGTCGTAACCGGACGCGGATATCGGAAATAGAAAGGGACGCCGCGGCGTCCCTTTCTGATGGGGCTGGGATGAGATGACTCATCCTCCCCGCTGAAAGCGAAAGCGCTTCTTGCGCCGGTAGGGATAGACATCCTCGAACACCCCCTCCTTGATGTTGCTCTGCAGCATCTTCCAGTAATTGGCATCGAACAACTCCCTGTGTACCTGCATCATGATTGTCCTCACCTGGGGCTTTTGCAGCAGGAAGGTGGCGAACTCCTCGGGGAAGATGTCGTTGGGGGCGACCGAATACCAGGGCTCGGCGCTCCACTCGTCCTCCGGGTAGCGCGGCGGCGGGATCTGGCGGAAGTTGCACTCCGTCATGTAGCAGATCTCGTCGTAGTCGTAGAACACCACCCGGCCATGGCGGGTCACGCCAAAGTTCTTGAACAGCATGTCACCGGGAAAGATGTTGGCCGCCGCCAGCTGCTTGATGGCATTGCCGTACTCCTCCAGCGCGAGCCGGGTCTGCTGCTCGTCCGCCCTGTCCAGATAGAGGTTGAGCGGGATCATCTTGCGCTCGGTGTAGAGGTGCTTGATCACCAGCTTGTCGGCGGTGAGGGTGAGCGCCGAGGGGGCCACCGCTTTCAGCTCGGTGAGCAGCTCCGGGGAAATCCGCTCCAGCGGAAACTCGAAGTTGGTGAACTCCTGGGTATCGGCCATGCGACCCACTCTATCGTGCTGTTTCACCAGCCGGTATTTCGCCTTCACCTGCTCGTGGCTCACGTCCTTTGGCGGGGTGAACTCGTCTTTTATCACCTTGAACACCACGTCGTAGGAGGGGAGGGTGAACACGCTCATCACCATCCCCTTGATGCCGGGGGCGATGACGAACTGCTCCCGGCTTGCCATCAGATGCTGCTGATAGTGGCGATAGAGCTCGGTCTTGCCGTGCTTTTGGCAGCCGATGGCGTTGTAGATCTCGTAGTCGGGTTTGCGGGGCATGATCTGGCGCAGGAACAGTACGAACAGCGCCGGCACCGGGGCATAGACCATGAAGTAGGCGCGGGCGAAGCCGAACACGATGGAGGCCAGCTCCGGCTCGAAGATGACGGTGTCCACATAGATGTGCTGGCCGGTGCTGAGCAGCGGCAGTATGAAGGGGTGAACCTCTCCCTTCACCCGAATAAGTCCCACCAGATAGGCGCCCTTGTTGCGGTAAAACACCTCCTTCAAGAGCTCGATGGCAAACGGCTCGTCATGCAGGATACTCGGTCCGTTCTCGGCAAGATGGCGGTGGATGTCGACGATATCCCGCTGTTTGTCCTCATAAGGCAGGGTGAAGCTGTAATCCCCGAGCAGCTTGCTCAGGGTCTGCGGCAACTGGGTGAGGCTGGTGCGATAGACCCGCAGCAGGCCGCTGAGATCGGGCCTGTCACCGCGGCTGCAAAAGGGGTGGATGTAGAGGTTCTCGTCGCGGATGTTGCGATGGCGGAAGATACGGCGATAGACGGAGTTGAAGAAGGACTCTGCCACCTCGAAGTTCTCGCATTTGGGCAGCAGATCGCTGAAGGCCCCCTTTACCTGCTTGAGCAGCGCCTGGCTCGGCAACTGCTCCCCCATCATCTGCTTGATCAGCGCCGTGGTGGCGCCCACGTGGTGGTCGTAGAGGCGAATGCGCTCGCGCCCGGCGAGCTGCACCCCCAGCCAGTCACTGTTCTCGAAGCGGCTCTTGCTGCCTTGGGTGATCTCCAGAAAGCGGCTGTAAAATGACTCGAAGCGCTGCAAGATCGTCTCGGCGACGGCCTGTTCCAATGGCTGCTGCATCTCTCTCTTCCTTGTGATCTGTCGGGCCGATAGCGTCTTTATTTGTCTGCAATTTGTTCACTCGTCCGGCCACTATGGCAACATCCAAACATCTGTTCAAGTGGCATTTTTCGGGCAGAAACGGTAGATTGCGCCCCTGTTTTGCCGATGGTTCGCAGCCGTTTGCACCGTCGGTCCTGCCCAATGAGGAAACCCAATGAAACTCTATTTTGTGCTGGTGGCGCCGGCCCGGGCGGCCAACGTCGGGGCGGCCGCCCGTGCCATGAAAACCATGGGCTTCGATGCCATGCGTCTGGTGGCGAGCCGGGTGCACGAAGAGGAGGAGGCGAGCTGGGTGGCCCACGGGGCACAGGAGATCCTGGCCGAGGCCGAGGCCTTCGACACCCTGGCCGAGGCGCTCGCCGACATGGATCTGGTGGTCGCTACCACCGCCCGCCAGCGTGGCCGCTATCAGCACTACCTCACCCCGGCCGAGATCCGCGATCAGATCCGCGCCAAACCACCCCTTGGCAAGGTCGCCATCGTGTTTGGCTGCGAGGAGTCGGGGCTTTCCAATGAGCAGCTTGCCCAAGTGGATCTTATTAGCTACCTGCCCCTCAAGGTGAGTTACCCCTCCCTGAACCTGGGTCAGGCGATCATGCTGTATGCCTACGAGATGAGCCAACTGCTGGACGAGCCAGAGGGCGTAGCAGAAAATTTTGATAACACCGGGCAGGTTCGGGTGCTGAAATCAAAAACAGCAGAAATTCTCGGTGATATCGGGATTTCGCAGGATGAAAAACTGCATCAATGGGTGATGGACCGAGTGCCCATGCTGCCGCAGCGGGATTTGAATATGCTGCATCTGCTCTGTAAAGACCTCGCCCGCAAGCTTGGCAAAGAGGTTTAAGTTGACAGCTTTGCTGTCGGCGCGGTATTGCTAAAAGCCAGCTTCGTTCAAGAGTGTTCGTCATGCAGTCATTCATCAATGTCACCACCACCATTATTACCGGTACCACCACAGGTGGCACTGGGGCCGGTTGATGCGCTGACGAACAAGCACAGAAATCAAAAAAGGCCCGTACCCACCCAGTACGGGCCTTTTTGTTGGATAGTTTTCAGGCCGATTTTCAGGTCACTTTGCAGGGAATACAGGGAGAGAAAGCGATGAGAGTGTTGAAGTTTGGCGGGTCGTCACTGGCCGACGCAGAGCGTTTCTTACGGGTAGCCGATATCGCGGTCAATACCCACGGCCAATCCCAGGTTGCTCTGGTGCTGTCGGCACCGGCCAAGGTGACCAATCACTTGGTTGCCCTGGTAGAGCAGACCAGTCGCGGCATGGATGCCAGCCCCACCCTGTTTGAAATCAACGGTATCTTCTCCCGCCTGCTGGCGGGGCTGAAGGCCGCTTACCCGGCGCTGGACGACAAGGCGCTGCTGGCCCGCCTGACCAGCGAACTGGATCAGGTGGAGCGGCTGATGCAGGGCATCCGGCTGCTGGGGCTTTGCCCGGACAACGTGCAGGCCCGCATCCTGAGCCGGGGCGAGAACCTTTCCATCGCCTTTATGCACGAGCTGCTGCGGGTGCGCGGCCTCGAACTGGATCTCATCGTGCCGGAGCAGCTGCTGGCCACCGACGGTGGCTACCTGGAGGCTCACGTCGACATCGAGGCTTCCCGCCTGCGCTTCGCCGCCAAGGGACTGCGCAGCGATTGCCTCTACCTGATGCCGGGCTTCACCGGTGCCAGCGACAAGGGCGAAACCGTGCTGCTGGGCCGTAACGGCTCCGACTACAGCGCCGCCGTCCTGGCCGCCTGCGTCGATGCGGAGTGCTGCGAGATCTGGACCGACGTGGAAGGTTGCTACAACTGCGATCCGCGCCTGGTGCCGGATGCCTACCTGCTCAAAACCCTCTCCTACAAGGAGGCGATGGAGCTCTCCTACTTCGGCGCCAAGGTGCTGCACCCGAAAACCATCGCCCCGGTGGCCCAGTTCCACATTCCCTGCCTCATCAAGAACAGTTTCAACCCGCAGGGGCCGGGCACCCTCATTGGCGTCGAGCAGGGGGATGACGACCTGAAAGTGAAAGCCATCTCGGATCTCTCCGGCATGTGCATGTTCAACGTCTCCGGCCCCGGCATGAAGGGCATGGTGGGCATGGCGGGCCGGATCTTCTCCGCCGTCTCCCGCGCCGGGGTCAGCATAGTGCTGATCACCCAGTCATCAAGCGAGTACAGCGTCAGCTTCTGTATCCACAGCTATGACAGCGACAAGACCCGCAAGGTGCTGGAGCGCGAGTTCGAGCTGGAATTCAAGAACCAGCTGCTGGATCCGCTCGAGATCATGACCGATCTCGCCATCATCTCCCTCATCGGTGACGGCATGCGCACCAGCAAGGGGATGGCGGCCCGCTTCTTCACCTCCCTGGCCCAGGCCTCCATCAACATCGTCGCCATCGCGCAGGGTTCGAGCGAGCGCTCCATCTCCGCCGTGGTGCGGGATCGCAAGGTGGCGGAGGCCATCAAGGCCTGCCACCAGAACTTCTTCGGCAGCCAGCAGTTCATCGATCTGTTTGTGGTCGGTGTGGGCGGCGTCGGCGCGGCCCTGGTGGATCAGATTGCCCGCCAGCAACCCGTGCTGGCCGAGCAGGGCACAGGCCTGCGAGTGGTCGGCATCGCTAACAGCCGCCAGATGGCGGTCAACAAGGATGGCCTGAACCTCGCCAACTGGCGCGAGCAGCTGGTAGAGGCCCCAGGCAGCTTCAGCCTGGAGGCGGTGAAGAAGGCGGTGGAAGAGAGCCACCTCATCAACCCGGTGATCGTCGATTGCACCTCGAGCGAGGCCGTCGCCGTCCAGTATGCGGACTTCCTGGCCGCCGGTTTCCACGTGGTTACCCCGAACAAGAAGGCCAACACAGGGTCGCTCGATTACTACAAGGCGCTGCGCCGCACCGCCCGCCAGACCCGTCGCAAGTTCCTGTACGAGACCAACGTCGGTGCCGGCCTGCCGGTCATCGAGAACCTGCAGAACCTCATCAAGGCCGGCGACAAGCTGCGCGCCTTCGACGGCGTGCTGTCCGGGTCCCTCTCCTTCATCTTCGGCAAGCTGGACGAGGGCATGGCCTTCTCCGAGGCGACCAAGATTGCCCGCGGCAATGGCTTCACCGAGCCGGATCCCCGCGACGATCTCAACGGCATGGACGTGGCCCGCAAGCTGCTGATCCTGGCCCGCGAGGCCGGCATGGCGTTGGAGCTGTCCGACGTGGAAGTGGAGCAGGCGCTGCCGCCGGGCTTCGACGTCAGCGGCGATGTGGAGGCCTTCATGGCTCGCCTGCCGGAAGCCGACGGCTGGTTCCGCGATCAGTTCGCGCTGGCCCAGAGCGAGGGCAAGGTGCTGCGCTACGTGGGGTCCATCGAAGGGGGCAAGTGCAAGGTCGCCATCAAGGCGGTCGGCGCCGATGAGCCGCTGTTCAAGGTCAAGGACGGGGAGAACGCGCTCGCCTTCTTCTCCACCTATTACCAGCCCATCCCCCTGGTGCTGCGCGGCTATGGCGCCGGTACCGAGGTGACTGCCGCCGGCGTCTTCGCCGACGTGCTGCGCACCCAGAACTGGAAGCAGGAGCTATAAGCATGAGTTCAGACATGTACCAGAGCGGTAGCGTGGTGGCCTATGCCCCGGCCTCCAGTGCCAACCTGAGCGTGGGATTCGATGTATTGGGGGCGGCGCTCGCCCCCGTGGATGGCTCCCTCTTGGGGGATCGCGTCCAGGTCAAGGCGGCCGATGTGGCGTTTGCCCTCTCCTCCGTGGGCCGCTACGCCCACAAGCTGCCGGACGACCCCAAGAAGAACATCCTCTACGACTGCTGGGTAGCCTATGGCGAGGCGCTGGAGAAGCGCGGCCACAAGCTGCGCTCGCTCGAGATGGTGCTGGAGAAGAACCTGCCGGTGGGCTCGGGCCTCGGCTCCAGCGCCTGCAGCGTGGTGGCGGCGCTGGAGGGGCTCAACGCCTTCCACGATAATCTGCTAAATGAGCACGATCTCCTGCTGTTAATGGGGGAAATGGAAGGACGTATCTCTGGCTCGGTGCACTACGACAACGTGGCCCCCTGCTATCTCGGCGGCATGCAGCTGATCGTGGAAGAGGCCGGCGTCATCAGCCAGGGCATACCGGTGTTCGAGCAGTGGTACTGGGTGGTCTGCTACCCGGGCACAGTCGTCTCCACCGCCGCCGCCCGCGCCATCTTGCCGGCCCAGTATCGTCGCCAGGACTGCCTCACCTACGGCCGCCGGCTGGCGGCGTTTGTGCACGCCAGCTACAGCCAGCAGGAAGGGCTGGCGGCGAGCGTGCTCAAAGACGTGATCGCCGAGCCTTATCGCGCGGCGCTGATCGAAGGCTTCAACGAGGTGCGGGCCCAGGCGGCCCAGAACGGTGCGCTCGCCACCGGCATCTCGGGCTCTGGCCCCAGCGTCTTCGTGGTGATGAAGGATCTGGCCCAGGCCGAGCGGATGAAAGACTGGATGGACGCACATTTCGTGCAGAACGAAGATGGATTTGCCCGGGTCTGCAAATTGGACATGGCCGGGGCACGGGTAACAGGAAGCGAGCTATGAATCTTTACAATATCAAGGACAAGAGTGAACAGGTCAGCTTCGCCCAGGCAGTGCGCCAGGGTCTGGGCCGCGAGCAGGGGCTCTTCTTCCCCGAGAGGCTTGAGCCGCTGGCCGACGTGGATGCCCTGCTAGCGCTGCCGCTCGTGCCTCGCTCGGCGCGTATCATCAGCCACCTGCTGGGGGATGAAGTGCCCGCCGCCAAGGTCAGCGAGCTTATCGACGCCGCCTTCACCTTCCCGGCGCCCCTGGTGAAGTTGAAAGATGGGACCTATGCCTTGGAGCTGTTCCACGGCCCGACCCTGGCGTTCAAGGACTTCGGTGGCCGCTTTATGGCCCAGTGTTTAGCCGCGTTCAGGACCAACGACAAGATCACCATACTCACCGCCACCTCCGGCGACACCGGCGCCGCCGTGGCCCACGCCTTCTACGGGCTGGAGGGGATCGAGGTGGTCATCCTATATCCCAAGGGCAAGATCAGCCCGCTGCAGGAGGCGCTGTTCTGCACCCTTGGCGGCAATATCCGCACCATCGCCATCGACGGCGACTTCGACGCCTGCCAAGCGTTGGTGAAAGATGCCTTCGACGACGAGGCGCTGAAAAAGGCCATCGGCCTGAACTCCGCCAACTCCATCAACATCAGCCGCTTGCTGGCCCAGGTCTGCTACTACTTCGAGGCGCTGGCCCAGCTGCCACGATCCGAGCGCCATAAAGCGGTCATCAGCGTGCCGTCCGGCAACTTCGGCAACCTCACCGCAGGCCTGATTGCCAAAGCATTGGGGCTGCCGGTGAAGCGCTTTATCGCCGCCACCAACGCCAACGATACCGTGCCGCGCTACCTCAAGACAGGTCAGTGGGAGCCGCACCAGACGGTCGCGACCCTCTCCAACGCCATGGACGTGAGCCGCCCCAACAACTGGCCTAGGGTCGAGGAGCTGTGCCGCCGCAACGGCTGGGCGCTGGAGACCCTGGGTTCTGGTATGCGTGACGACGCCCAGACCCGCGATGCGCTCAAGCGCCTGCATCAGCTGGACTACCTGTGCGAACCCCACGGTGCCATCGCCTGGGATCTGCTGGGTGAGCAGTTAGGCGAGGACGAGGTAGGGGTCTTCCTCTGCACCGCCCATCCCGCCAAGTTCAAGGAGTCGGTGGATGCCATCCTGGGGCTGGACGTGCCACTGCCAGCGCCGCTCGCCAAGCACGCCGCCCTGCCGCTCCTGTCCCACAACCTGCCGGCAGAGTTCGCCCGGTTAAGGGCGTTTTTGGTGGGCTAAGCCGCCATGAGACGCTGAAGATCCCCCGATTTTATTACGAGAGCGGGGGATTTTTTATGTCCGGCATAGGGTGGGGAAACCCGCATTGGATTAAGCACCTGTTCACTATCAGAGCGTGAGCAGATCCTAAGGAACACTGTATGAGCCAGCATCCCCTTCGCACATTGATCGAGACCTGCGACGCCGCCATCTCCCGGCGCGACTTCGACGCCCTGATGGCCTTCTACGCCGAGGACGCCTCTCTGGTGGTGAAACCCGGCATGGTGGCACGCGGCATCCCCGCCATCCGCCGCGCCTTCACGGCCATCTCCGATTACTTTCAGGGCCGGCTTGAGGTGACCCAGGGGGCCATGGAGGTGATAGAGGGGGCCGACAATGCCCTGGTCATCATGGAGACCCGGCTGCGCTATCCGGACGGCGAGGGCTGGATCGATGAAACCCGGCGCGCCACCTATGTGTTTCGCAAGGAACCCGACGGGCAGTGGCGCTGCACCGTCGACAACTCCTACGGCACCGCGCTGCTGGCGGCAGTCCCATAACCCCGGCGGCTCAATGCCGCCTCACCTGGCTGGATCCTTGGCCTGCTCGCGCCCATGGTTAGCCCCTGAATCGGGGTACCGGTTCGCTCTCCGTGCTAGTCGCCGTGGTGCACGGGTTGATCTTGTTGGGGCATTTGGTTACCGTTACCGCTCTTCTGATCCCAAGAGTACTTCCTCCGATGCGCATTTAACCTGTCCGCACCCTCCAGTTTTCTGCTCCTCTTCATTGAGGCCGGGTGTGTCTTTACCGTGACAGGTTGATGTTGTCCCTCATTGCTTCTCTTGTTTGCAGGCGCTGCGTCCCTGTCATTTGGCTTCACTCTTGGCTTAGTGCTCCGGTATTGGCCTTCAGGAGTTCAGATGACCCAACTCTCATGTCATATCAAACAGTTGCAACTGCCTTATCTGCCAGGCATTGCGCCCCTCACTTTTTCCTTGCCCCGTGCGCCCTGCACCCTGATCGGTCGCAACGGCATCGGCAAGAGCCTGCTGCTGGAGGTGCTGGCGGGTCTGCGCCGGCCTGTCTCGGGCAAGGTCGAATGGTCCGTTCCCATCGCCTGGTTGTCTCAATTTGCCTCCGAAAGCGAGGGCACAGTGGCCGATCTCATCGGTTGGGGGGAGGCCCTGCGGGCCCTTGAACGCATCGAGCAGGGCAGCATCGCGAGTCGGGATTTCGATCTGCTAGGGGAGCGCTGGAACTTGCGTGGCGATCTCGCCGCGCTGCTGGCCGAGGCCGGTTTGCAGGTCGATATCAGGCAGCCCCTCAACTGTTTAAGCGGCGGCCAGCTCACCCGGCTAAGGCTGCTGGCGCTCTTCGCCGAGCCCGAGCAGTTTCTGCTGCTGGATGAACCGGACAATCACCTGGACGCCAGTGGCATCGAGTGGCTGGGGCGGCGATTGGCCAACCATAGTGGCGGCTATCTCTTGGTGAGCCACGACCGGCGATTGCTCAATCAGGCCCAGCAGATTTTCGAATTGAGCGAGCCGGGGCTGCAAAGCGCCCAGCTCTCGTTTGAGGAGTATCTCGCCCAGCAGGCTCACGAACAGGCCGCAAGGAGTGCGCGTCTGGCGCAGGCCGTGCGCAGCGAGAAAGCGGCAGCCCAGGCACTGCAAAGGGTGCGCGAGCAGGCGGCAAAGCGCGCCAGTCAGGGTCGCCGGGAGCGCGGCTCTCAGGCCAAGGTGCTGCTGGATTTCAACAAGGATCAGGCGGGCAAGTCCCTTGGCAAGGTGCTGGATCGCCACGAGCGCGGTCATCAGCAGCAACTGGGGCTCAAGGCTGATGCGGCAGCCGCCCTGGCGGCGGTGCAGCCCCTGCGCATGCAGTGGCAGGATGGGGGGGATACCAGCAAACCGAGCAGCGCCCAGCCGCTGGTGATCACTGCGGCTTGCCATTCGCGCTGGCACAACCAGAGCGTCAGTCTGGTGCTACAGCGGGGAGATCGCTGCCTGCTCAGCGGCAAGAACGGTAGTGGCAAGTCGAGCCTGCTCAAGATGTTGCAAGGGGAACTTGCGCTAGAGTCGGGTTCCTACCGGATCAGCGCCAGGCTGGTCTGTCTGGATCAGGGCTTGAGCCTGATCGATCGCGCGCTTAGCCCCTTTGCCAACTTGCTGGCTGTGGCGCCAGCTCTAACCGAGAGCGATGCCCGAACTCGGTTGGCGGGCATCGGGCTGCGTGGGGATCGCGCCTTGGCGCCCTGTCATGCTCTCAGCTGTGGCGAGCGGCTAAAACTGGGCCTGCTGATGGTGCTGGCGCAACTGCCCGACCTGCTGCTGCTCGATGAGCCTGACAGCCACCTGGATCACCCCTCGCGTCAGCTGCTCACGCAGGTGCTGGCCGATTATCCGGGCACCCTGCTGCTGATCTCCCACGATCCCGACTTTGTTGCCGGAGTGGGGATTGAGCGGGAGTATTGGTTGGAGGGGGCTAAGTTGTGAGCCGGCCCAACGCGCGGGGTCCGAATGGAGTCATGCATGCCGAATGGGTAGCATATGCCCAAGCTGCATACGCAAACCAGTCAGAAAAAGACGCAACTATCAGGAAGATCTGCGTTTTTTTCGCCAGCTCACCAATTGGTGGTCAAGCCGAATAGGGCCGACTCTTGCGGCCGGGAAATGGGTGAGCGGATATAGATTCTGATCGCGCTGATGAGGTCGCAGACCGTAGTGGCGAACGGCGATCTGTTATCTCGGCCGTTGGTTGCGGTGCCACGCGGCTGGATAGCGTTGTCGGCTGCCTTGCCCTGTGGGGCGCCGTCAACTAGCCGAGTGGCTGCCAATAAAAATCCCCCTGGATGGGGGATTTTTATTGCTCGGGTTGGGCGCCTGCTCGGCGAAGCTTCAGAGCCGGCGGGGCTGCGCCGTTTGCTAACCCGTCTTGCCAGTCAGCGGGGCCATCAGCCCCCTGATTCCGGCGGGCTGTGCTCAGGCGCCGCGCTCAGCAGATCCTGCCCCTCGTCCTGGCTCAGCACCAGATAGCGTTCGTACTGGCGCAAGACGTCGGCGCTCAGCTCGTCCCGGGTCAGGTACTGGATGTCGTAACCGGCGCGGCCGTCGGCGAAGAAGGTCATGGGCTCGAAGATGCGGGCGTCCGGGTCGTGGTTGTGGGTCGCCTCCAGCGGGTTGAAGGCGGGGGCGGGTCTGGATTCGATGCGCACCCCGTAACCGAAGTCGCGCCGCCCCTCTTGGGGCACCAGCAGCAGGCACTGATCCGGATCGCTCTGCTCGACCCGGCTGGTGAGGCCGCGGGCCTCAAACTCCCGGCACAGGGCCGTCAGGGCGGGCAGGGCTGTCTCCCTCAGGAAGCGGCGGGCATCCGCCTCGCTGGAGGGGCTCAGCAGGTGATCCATGCGGGTGCGCCACTGCTTGCCGTTCCAAAAATCGGTGGCGGGGGAGAGGCGCCTGGCCGAGTGCTCCTTGTCCGCAATCAGGCCGCGCACCAGACCGAGGCAGAGCAGCACCATGATGAAGGCGAACGGCAGGGCGGCGATGAGCGTCATGGATTGCAGCGCCGCCAGCCCCCCCGTGCTCATCAGGGTGCCCGCGGTGACACCGAGCAGCAGGGCCCAGAACAGGCGCTGCCAGATGGGGGAGCCCTCCTTGCCCTGGGTGGCGATGTTGTCGATGACGAAGGCCCCCGAGTCGGCGGAGGTGACGAAGAAGACGCTGATGAGGATGACCGCCAGCGCCGAGGTGATGTCGGCGCCCGGCAAGAGGTCGAAGAAGTTGAACAGCAGGGTGTCTATGTTGCTGACCGAGTCAATCAGGCTCTGGCCTCCCGCTTGCTGGCTGGCCCAGATGGCGGCGTTGCCGAACACCGTCATCCACAGCAGGTTGAAGGCGGTGGGCACGAACAGCACCCCGAGGATGAACTCGCGCAGGGTGCGCCCGCGGGAGATGCGGGCGATGAAGAGGCCGACGAAGGGAGACCAGGAGATCCACCAGGCCCAGTAGAGCAGGGTCCAGTTGCCAAACCAGCCTGCCTGGCGGGTCTCGCTGTAGGTGAAGGTGCGGAAGGTGAGCTGGCTCAGGGAGGAGACATAGTTGCCTATGTTCTCGGACAGAGCCCCAAGCAGGTACTGGGTGGGGCCGGCCACCAGCACGAACAGCAGCAGCACGATGGCGAGAAACAGGTTCAGCTCGGAGAGGCGCCTGACCCCCTTGTCGAGCCCGGTGACGGCAGACAGGCCGGCCAGGGCGATGACGACCCCGATGAGGCCAAAGCGGAACAGCTCCCCCGAGGTGTCCATCCCGGTGAGCCGGGTGATCCCCGCCGACAGTTGCAAGACCCCGTAACCGAGCGTGGTGGCGATGCCGAAGATGGTGCCCACCAGGGCGAAGACGTCCACCGCGTGGCCGAGCGGCCCATGGATTTTCTCCTTGAAGATGGGGTAGAGGCCTGAGCGTATGGTCAGCGGCAGATTGTAGCGAAAGCCGAAGTAGGCCAGCACCAGTCCGACGATGGCGTAGATGGCCCAGGCGTGAAAGCCCCAGTGGAAGAAGGTGGTGACCATGGCCTCGCGGGCGGCGGCGGGAGTCAGGGGCACCGCCTGGGGCGGGGAGACGAAGTGGGTCATGGGCTCGCCCACCCCGAAATACATGAGCCCTATTCCCATGCCGGCGGCAAACAGCATGGCGAGCCAGGAGGTGAAGCTGAACTCGGGCCTGGCGTCGTCCGGCCCGAGCCGGATGTTGCCGTAGCTGCTGAAGGCCAGCACCAGCAGCAGGATCAGGAACATGCCGACCACCAGCACGTAGAACCAGCTGAAGTGCTCGGCTATCCAGCTCTGGCCTGCGCCAAAGAAGCGGGCGGCCGCTTCCGGCGCTAGGGAGCAGACAGCCAGCAGCCCCAGGATGAAGAGCAGACCGGGAATGAAGATGGGTAGCGACAGTGTGCATCTGGGGGGGCGGGGAGCGTTCATGGGACACCTTTGAGTAGAGGGACTCAAGACACTATAAAACCATTGTTCCCTAAACAAATGAAAAGAGATGGCATTTAGCGCAAGCCCACACGGCAGCGCCTGCGTCACTTTGCAGCAATTTGGCGCGTCGGTGGTGGCGGCTTTGGTCGTCCGAGGGCGGGGCGACTATAGTGCAATCGGAAGAGAGAGGCGGGTAAAGCCCGGTTCTCCTATCGCCAGAACCACAATCAAATCAATGATGAGGGCTTGTCATATGAAAGGTATCGCCATCCTGATGACTGTGTTGCTGTTCGGTATGGGAGTTGCGCACAGCGCCACGCCTACGGTGCAGAGTGCGGGTTCGGCGGCGCAGCAAGCGTGCGAGGCCCAGGCCGCGGCCAAGAAGCTGGCGGGAGCGGCCAAGACCAGCTTTGTCGGCAAGTGCGTCAAGGATGCTGCCGCGACTGCACCGGCCAACGCCAAGGCGAGCCAGTGCGAGAAGGCGGCGGCCGACAAGAAGCTCGCAGGGGCGGCCAAGAACAGCTTTATCCAGAAGTGCGTGAAGACGGATGCCGCGGCCGACAAGGCAGCCCAGTGTGATAAGGCTGCGGCCGACAAGAAGCTGGCGGGCGCCGCCAAGAACAGCTTCGTGCAAAAGTGCGTCAAGACCACATAAGCCGATAACGCTGGAATTGATTGTGCAGTGATGGCGGGGGCGTGGGCCCCCGCACTTTTTTGTGTTGTGCAATGGTTCTGGGCTGATCAGCGCCTTGGGCAAGTCGCAGAGAGGTCTCGACATGATTCGTTGGTGTTGCCTGCCAGTGCCTGAGAACAAGTTGTCAGAACTGGGATCTCGATCGGGGCAACAGGACTTTTGTCCTGCAAGGGGCGAGGGGACGGGGGCTAGGATGCGCTCATCTACAGGAGTCAAACTGGAGCACAACAATCATGACAGCTCATATCAATGCCAACCCGGGCGATTTCGCCGAGACCGTCATCATGCCGGGGGATCCGCTGCGGGCCCGCTATATCGCCGAGACCTTTCTGACCGATGCGCGCGAGGTGACCAATGTGCGCAACATGCTGGGCTACACCGGCTACTACAACGGCCAGCGCATCTCTGTGATGGGTCACGGCATGGGGATCCCCTCCATGGTGCTCTACGCCCACGAGCTGGTGAACGACTTCGGGGTCAAGCGCATCATCCGCATCGGCAGCCTGGGGGCAACCCAGCGCCACGTACAGATGCGTGACGTCATCCTGGCCCAGGCGGCGGGCACCGATTCTCCCACCAATGCCAAGCGCAGCGCCGGTTATCAGATGGCTACCTCGGCCGACTTCGCCCTGCTGCACAAGGCGTACACCCAGGCGCAGGAGAAGGGCATTCCGGTCAAGGTCGGCAATATCTTCACCGGTGATCTCTATTACGATCCGGACGAAAACCTCATTCCGGCGCTGGAGAAGTTTGGCGTGCTCGGCATCGACATGGAGGTAGCCGGTCTCTACGGGCTGGCCCATCAGCAGGGGATCGAGGCGCTCGCCATCCTGACCGTTTCCGACCACTGCCTGACCGGTGAAGAGACCACTGCCGAGGAGCGGCAGCTTTCCTTCAACCAGATGATCGAGCTGGCGCTGCACACCGCGCTCTGAGCTATGTGACCCGCACCACCCTGCACGCACCCTGACCCTTATGAGAGATCCAATATGAACAATAAGCTCTCCCTCACTGCCATCAGCTTCCTGGCCAACTTCGTGATGGCCGGTTTTGCGACCCAGTTCGGCATGCTGATCGACCCCATCGCCGCCAAGTTCGGCGCCGATGTCAATCAGGTGGCCTCCATCTTCTCCCTGCTCAACGGTGGGGCGCTGGCGGGCACCATTGCCGCCTTCTTCCTCATCGAGAAGGTGGGTCTCAAGCGGATGACGCTGCTCTGCTACGGCCTGATCGCGCTGGCGGCGGCCTCGCTCCATCTGACCGGTTCCCTCTATGTGGTGATGGCGGCCATGACGGTGATCGGCCTGTGTGGCGGGGTGGGGCTCTGCATCGCGGGAACCCTTGTGGTGAGCGTCTGGAAGGAGCGGATGCAGAGCACCATGCTGGTGGTGCAGGATGCCACCTTCAACGTGGCTGGGGTGGTCTTCCCGCTCATCACCACCTACACCCTGACTCACGCC
The DNA here is from genome assembly GCF_056279295.1 of Aeromonas sp. TECH754. Classification (NCBI taxonomy): domain Bacteria; kingdom Pseudomonadati; phylum Pseudomonadota; class Gammaproteobacteria; order Aeromonadales; family Aeromonadaceae; genus Aeromonas; species Aeromonas sp. TECH754. The sequence continues at coordinate 506,260 of NZ_JBWBRA010000001.1, forward strand.
ATGGCGTGGAGCTGGAGCTATCTGGCTGTGGGCGTGGTGGCGCTGGCGACCATGCTGGTGGCGGTGCTGACCAACTTCCGCAGCTGCGAGGCGGGCGGCGAGAGCGCCGGTAACGAGCACTCCGAGTGGAACCTTGGCATCATCAGCGGTGGCTTGGGGCTCTTCCTCGGCATGTTGGCGCTCTATACCTTCCTCACCTGGGCGCCCATGTTCGTGAAGAACAAGTTCGGTATCCCCTTCGAGGAGGCGGGCAACATCATCACCCAGTACTGGACGGCGGCCCTACTCGGCGCCCTGGTATCGACGGTGATTGTCACCCGCATCCCGATCCGTACCTTCCTGCTGGTGATTATCACCCTGGCGATGGGGATGACGACCCTGATCGTCACCACCGACAACCTGAGCCAGCTGCCTTACCTCACCTATGGTTACGGCTTTGTCTGCGCGGCCCTCTACAACGCCTTTATCGCCTACGGGGTGTCGTTTGTGCACCAGGCATCGAGCAAGAACGTCTCCTATATCCTCATCAGCGGCAGCGCGGGCGCCATGTTCAGCCCGGCCATCAGCGCTCTGCTGGAGCAGGTGATCGGTCTGCAGGCGGTGATGTACGCCATCCCGCTGATCTACGGCCTGATCCTCGCCATGCTGGTGGCTTCGTTGCGCATCGCCCGGCCCCAGCCTTGTCTGGCCTGAGCGGGAGAGTGAATGGCAAGAGGGGCGGTATCGACCGCCCCTCTTTGTTGTTGCTGTTTAACCGGCTACTTATGGCTGCTCCAGAAACCCCTTGAGCCCCGCCAGATCGCGGATCTGCAACCCCTCCTCGCCGCGCGCCACCAGTCCCTTGTCCATCAGCTCCTTCACCGCCCGCCGGTAGACCCGGTCCGTGGTGCCGAAGCGTTCCGCCTCCTGATACCCCTTGCGAAAGCCGCTCACCGGATTGTCGTGGCAGTGGCTGTGATAGAGGTCGAGGGCGATGTTGTAGCTGATGGGGTAGAGCATGCGGCAGGTGAAGATGTCCACCGTGTCTTGATAATCGATGGCGATGGCCGTGGCGAAGAAAAGTGCCACCTTGGGGTGGACGACCAGCGCCTGCTCCAGCCGTTCGCCGTCGATGCGGGCCACTTCCAGTGGCTCCTCGGCGATGATGTCGAGCTGGCAGCGGTAGCCGGTGAAGAACTCCATCTCGCCAAACAGCTGGTTATCGCATTCCAGGGTGCCGAGCTGAAAGCGGCGGCCGTTCATGGCAGTGTGGCCCATGGCGATGCGGCCGCTCTTCACAAGCACCAGATCTCGCAGCGGTTCGCCCTGCCGCATCAGGGGCTCCCCCTCGGGGATGAGACGCAGCTCCGTGATGCAGGAGCTGACCACCTGTTCGATCAGATCGTTGCCGGCCTGCCAGTGGGGTTGAAAGCGCCCCTTGAGAAGAGGTTTGAGTTGCATGAAAGACCCGGAGCTCGATGAAAACCGGTGATTATTACACACGTTCCCCTCCGGATACTCCAGTCTTCGATAATGTGGCATCCAGCCTCGGCCACCTTGACTTCTTTCACCTCTTCGGTCAGGGCGACCGCCAGGAGATCCTTGGGATCAGGGTAGAGTCACCGCCGGGTAGGCTTCCACATAGCACTCACCCAAGACGCCGACGTAGCTCACGGTGCGGGCGTTGAAATCGACCTCATAGGCGACGACGCCAGCCTGCCAGGCGGCGCTCAGGAACTGCTCGAAGCTGCTCTGGCCCGCCTGATCGGTGCGCAGGGCGCGGATCAGGGCCTCCTCGTTGAACCTCGGCACATCAATGATGCCGCTCACCAGCGGCGTGCCCTGCATCACCACATTACCCAGGGCGGTGAGATAGAGACTCTGGCAGGCGGGCAGCGACCAGCGGTTGTGGGTCACCCCGGCGGCGCGCAGCACCTCGGCGAGGTGGGGGAAGCCACCCACCGCGGGGCGTGTTTCCATGGCGCGTTGCAGGGCGGCGGTCAGGTTGTGGATGGCTTGGCTCATGGGTTCTTCTGTGGTTGTGGCGCGGGGCGCGGGAGGAATGAACGGATTGTGATCGACCCGGATTCGCCTTGCAATGGCGGGGCTGGGGTCGGCATGGCCGGCGCCCTGCTGGATGCCATGCTGGCCTATGCTCGCGAGCAGCAACTGGGCAAGCTGTGGCTGCATGCCAGCGACGAGGGCCGCGCCCTCTATCTGCGGCGCGGCTTCGTGGCCAACCCGGCCTATCTGGAATGGCAACCCGCGAGTTGATCCCGAGAGTCTCAGGAAAACCTCGACGGTCAGGCAAGCGGGTGCATGCACAACGCGGCCATCGAGTCGGGAAGGGCTTGGCAGTTGTGGTCGAGATCCGGCAGGAGGCAAACCGGGTCTGCGAGACGGTATCCAATCTCTCCCTCTGAGCGGGGCGACTCGCCAGGCGCCGGCCCCTGCGACGGCATTTGGCAAGAATGTGTCTTGCGTGCGCGGTCAGTCGCCCAAGCTGAATGCCGACTGAATCGCCTCCGGATTGCGAATTGTCTCCCCCTGCCGCCTTGTTTAGGCTGCCGGCTCATTTTTCATTGAGCGGGTAGAAAAAGATGGCAGTTGGACAGAAAGGCAGGGCCGCGGCACTGCTGCTGGGGATGGTGGCGAGCCTGGGTCTCGGCGGTTGCATGGGGCAGATGGGGATCTCCTCCATGTTGACCAAGGGTAACCTCAGCGCGGTGGACAACCGTTACGGTCGCGCCGGCGTCTTCATGCTGCTCTCCCCCGTCTATGCCGTGGCGGCGACGGCGGACTTGTTCGTGTTCAACACCATCGAGTTCTGGTCCGGCAAGAACCCCATCACCGGCAAGGCGCCGGCGCTGGTGGATCAGAAGGCCGATACGGTGATCAAGGTCAACCAGCACCTGGACCCGGCCCTCAACAAGGTGCCGCTCGCCATGCTGCCGCAAGGGGTGCGCGAGGTGGAGATAAGCTACCCGAACGAGCGCAGCGCCCAGATGGAGATCCACTATCTCGACGGTCGCAACAGCATGATGCGCGGCGAGAAGCGGGGCGAGCTGCTGGATATCTATCTCGATGGCAAGCTGGTCTCGACCCTGACCGAGCAGCAACTGGCCGAGATGAGCCGCGAGCAGCGCGGCATGGCCTGATGGCGCAAGCGCGTCACGTCTGAGCCGAGCGGTGAAATTGCACCGGTCCAAGAGCCCCTTCGGGGGCTCTTGTTATTTGCGGGCGTAGGGCTGCAGCACCAGCCCGAGCAGGCGGCTCAGCTGAGTGAGCTGCTCGGTGAGCTGGACGTTGAGCCACAGATAGCCGCTGATGGTGGCATCGCCCTCGGCGCTGAGCCGCACCTGGGCGCGAACCTGGGTTGCAGCCTCGTGCAGGCTGGCGAGGGCCCGTTCGGCATCCTGGCGATCGCCGCTCTTGAGCATGAGGGCGAGCTGGGTGATCAGCGCCTCGGTCGCCTGCTGGCAGGCTCGCAGCTCCGGGGTGCTCTGCATCAGGAAGTGGCTCTGGCGATCGTTCCAATAGGTGTTCGCCAGCATCTCCAGGGTGCAGAGGGTGTTGCGCATCGTGGTCTGGATGGCCTCGAACAGGGGGGCGCCCAGGCGAGTCTCCTTGACGGCCGGGGTCAGCAGGGGGCGCAGGCTGACCATCTTGGCGAGCAGGTGGGAGTGCTTCTGGGCAAGCTTGGGACGCTCAAGCACATTGGGGGAGAGGTGGGTGTGATAGAGGCGATGGGCCATCAGCAGGGTGTCGTGCATCTGCAGCCGCCAGTGGGTGTAGGCCCGCTGGGGGTAGATGCTGCAGAACATCAGCGCCAGCATGGAGCCCAGGATCACGTCGCCACTGCGCCACAGGGCCGTCTCTATGTCACCCGGCGCACCGCCCATGACCACCCCTAGGGTGATGCCGATGAGCAGCCCCACATAGGGGCGCTTGCCGAGCGCCAGGTAACCGCACAGGAACATGATGGCACAGCTCCAGACCAGCATCAGCGGCAGGGAGTAGAGCTCGAGATAGAGCGCCACCACGCCGCAGGCCGCGCCGAAGATGGTGCCGACCACCCGTTGCAGGGCCCGTGACAGCACGTTGCCCCAAAACGAGATGGGCCCCATCACCACCACCAGGGTGATGAGCGGCCAGGTGCTCTCCGGCAGCTTGATCTCCCGGGTCAGCAGGAAGGTGAGGGTGAAGGCCAGGGCGATGCGCAGACCGTGCACCAGGCGATAGCGGCCATAGATCAGCAGATCGAATCGGGAGAGCGGAGCATTCAGGCGCAAGGGATGATCTCATCTAGGGTGGATAGGGGCCCGCAGGGGTCGCGTCAGTCCGGCAGCAGGCGGATCCAGACTCGCTCGCCCTGGACTATGGGTCGCCCGTTGGTCGGCAGTTCAATCAGGCAGTTGGCGCACGGCTGGGCGCTGGGGATCAGAGCATGGGCCGGGCGCACCCGCAAGCTGCCGTTGGCATCCTGCTCGAGGTGGCCGGGCTGCATCTGCATTGCTCCCTCCTGGCCCGTACCCGCCGCTATTGCCATCGGTATGTCGACAAGGATGCGGGCCATCAGCCGCAGGGGCTGGCGTGCCTTCAGATCGGCGGGCTGGGATAGAAGATCATCAGGTGCGGTGTTGCGCTCGGCCAGCCAGTGGCAGATAAAGTCGGCGATGGCGTCCAGCTCGTCGAAGCCGAACTGGGGCAGAACAGTGGCCTGGGGGCTGTCGCTCACCAGGGCCATCACGTCCGGATCGTCCGGGAACAGCAGGGGCCGGCCGATGGCGCCGCGATGCAGCTCTATCTTGGGGAAGTGCTCGTGCTTGAAGCCCTCGATCAGCAGCAGATCGAGCCGCTCCCAGTCGAAGCCGGCCAGCAGATCGGCAAAGGGTGTCTCGCCGTCCGGGGTCTCGACGATGCGCGCGTGGCGCAGGCTGGAGGCTGCCATTACCTGACCGGCACCGGCCTTGCGCAGGCGATGGCTGTCCTTGCCCGGCTGATCGATGTCGAACTGGTGGTGGGTGTGTTTGAGCACGCCGAGCAGCAGGCCGCGCTGGTTCAGCAGGGGAATGAGTTTCTCCAGCAGGGTGGTCTTGCCGGTGCCGCTCCAGGCGACGAAGCCGAGCAGGGGCAGAGTGGGGCCCTTCATGAGACAACCCCTTGGCGGGGCGAGGAGGCGCCGAGCAGACGCGCCTCATACTCCGCCAGCTCGCTCGGGCTGTTGAGGTTGATGAAGGCGTCCGGCTGGTCGGCAAAGCTCACCACCGCCATCCGGTGGCGGGCAAACCAGGCGGCGGCTTTACGCTCCCCTTCCGCCAGCGCCTGTTGCAGCGAGGGGAGCAGGGACTGGTGCAACAGGGCGACCACGGGTTGCAGATGGGTGCCGTCATGGGCCACCACCAGCTCGGCCGTCGGCTGCGCGGCCAGGGCGGCGCGAAAGCGGGCCATCAGATCCGGCGGCAAACAGGGCCCATCACAGGGCACGAACAGCACCCAAGGGTGGCGGGCGGCGGCAAGCCCCGCCTGCATGCCGGCGAGCGGTCCGAGGAAGTCGGCGTTGTCGTCGCCGATCACGGGGGCGAGCTCGCGGTAGCGCGCCTCACTGCGGTTGGCGTTGATCCGCACCTCGTCCACCTGGGGTCGCAGCCGCTCTAGCACGTGCTCGATAAGCGGCCTGCCCGCCAAGGTGACCCAACCCTTGTCATCGCCCCCCATGCGGGTGGCGCGGCCACCGGCCAGGATCACGGCACAGACGGGAAAAGCGGGGGGCTGGGGATCGCGGATGCTCATGGTACTCCATCAGGGTCAAGGGGGAGGGCAGGGTTCTCATCCATCGAGACAGGAGGGTGAGAAGCGTGGCTGCGCCGACAATCTGCCGATCTTGCGCCAAGAGTGGCGCCGGAGCAACCCGCTGTCTGCCCCACGGCAAGCAGGGAGACGGGCTTTGGCCGCAGGGTATGCCTGAGCTCACAAAACAGAATCCCTAAACGTCATATGATCAGAGCCAATCTGAGTCTTGCTCTCCTGCCTAATGGCAACTTCATGTAAATCAAAGAGAATGACTATGGCTACCGGACAATATCTGTTGTGGAAAGACGCGCAGGGAGAGGATTTTCGCCCCGTCGCACTGACTGGCACCGATCTCCTCAACGATCGCAACCTCAACAAGGGCACCGCCTTCACCGAACAGGAGCGCACCGACTTCGAGCTGGGCGGCCTCTTGCCGCCCCAGGTACAGACCTTCGAGGCCCAGCTGGAGCGGGTCTATCAGGGCTTCCTGAGTGCCTGCAGCGATATCGAGAAGTATCAGAACCTGCGGGCACTGCAGGATCGCAACGAGACCCTGTTCTACGCCCTGCTGTCGCGCCACGTGGAGGAGATGACCCCCATCATCTACACCCCGACCGTGGGCAAGGCGTGCCAGGAGTTCAGCCACCGCTACCAGAAGGCGCGCGGCCTCTACATCACCCAGAAGAACGTCGATGACATGGGATCCCTGGCGCGGCACATGGATGCCAAGTCGGTGCGCATCATAGTCGTGACCGACAGCCAGGGCATCCTCGGTATCGGCGATCAGGGGGTGGGCGGCATGGGGATCCCCATCGGCAAGCTTTCCCTCTACACCCTGGCGGCCGGCATCCACCCTGCCTGCTGCCTGCCCATCGCACTGGACGTGGGCACCGATAACCAGACATTGCTGGACGACCCCATGTACCTGGGTCAGCCCCATAGACGCATTCGCGGCAAGGAGTATGACGACTTCATCGACAAGTTCGTGGCCGGCGTCAGGCGCCACTTCCCCAATGCGGTGCTGCAGTGGGAAGACTTCAGCAAGTCCAACGCCTTCAACAACCTGTCGCGCTACCAGCAGTCCCTGCCGTCGTTCAACGACGACATTCAGGGTACGGGCGCCGTGGTGCTGGCGGGGATCCTCGGGGCGGTCAAGTCCAAGGGAGAAACCCTGGGCCAGCAGAACTATCTGGTCTATGGTGCCGGCGCAGGCGGGGTCGGGGTGGCGGATCAGATCTGCGGCGGGCTTATCCGCGAGGGGCTGGATCCGCAGGCGGCGCGGGATCGCATCTACATCATGGACACCCAGGGACTGGTGTGTGACAACCGGGAGGGGCTCGACGAGTACAAGCGTCGCTACGCCAAACCGGGGCTGCTGCTGGCCCAGTGGGGCGTGCAGAAAGCTTGCCTGATAGAGGTGTTGCGCCATGTGCCCATCACCGTGCTGCTCGGCACCAGCGGGGTGGGGGGCGCCTTCCAGGAGCAGCATATCCGGCTGATGCTGGAGCATTGCGACAGCCCCATGGTGTTCCCACTCTCCAACCCGACCGCCAACTGCGAGGCGCTGCCGGAAGACATCTACCGCTGGAGCCAGGGGCGCGCCATCGTCGCCACCGGCAGCCCGTTCAAGGACGTGCACTTCGAGGGGCAGGATCACCGCATCGGTCAGGGCAACAACGTCTTCATCTTCCCCGGCGTGGGCCTGGCCGCCATCGTCAGCCAGTTGCGCGAGATCAGTCCCGACATCTTCACCACGGCGGCTTTCGCCCTGGCGGAGTGCGTGAGCGAGGCGGATCTGGCTCGTGGCACTGTCTACCCGCGCATCAGCGAGCTGCGCAACATCTCGGTGCACGTGGCGACGGCGGTGCTCAAAGACATAGTGCGAAGGGATCCTTCTCATCCGCTCATCGGCCAGGATCTGCAGCAACACATCCTGAGCCACATGTGGGAGCCGCTCTATCTGCCCTATCGCAGGGTCTGACGACTCACCGGCGAATACGACGAGGGTGGCTTGAGCCACCCTCTTTTTTTGTCGGTCCTGAGTCGCCTGTCGGCCACTCGCGCCTATCACTGTTTCTTGGGCAGCAGCAGGCTGTCGTCGACGGTGCCGTCGCCCCTGAGCTTGTTGCCGTTGGCATCGACGGCATCCACGCCGTTGTCGTCGATGGTGCCATCGCCCCTGAGCTTGTTGCCGTTGGCATCGACGGCATCCACGCCGTTGTCGTCGACGGTGCCGTCGCCCCTGAGCTTGTTGCCGTTGGCATCGACGGCGTCTACGCCGTTGTCGTCGACGGTGCCATCGCCCCTGAGCTTGTTGCCATTGGCATCGACGGCATCCACGCCGTTGTCGTCGACGGTGCCATCACCCCTGAGCTTGTTGCCGTTGGCATCGACGGCGTCCACCCCGTTGTCGTCTACCCGGCCACCGGCGTGATGCTCTCCGCCGGCATGGTGATCGCCACCGGCGTGTTGCTCTCCACCGGCATGGTGATCGCCACCGGCGTGCTCGCCGTTGCCATTGTCATCACCGCCATGGCTGCTTCCGCTGTTGCTTCCACCACCGCTGTTGCTTCCACCGCCGCTGTTGCTTCCACCGCCACCGCCGCTGTCGTCACCCCCTTTGTTGTGAACGATCAGCGAGTTGGCGATATAGCTGTGGCTACCATCTAGGATCAGATTAAACAGCGCCGTGGTGGGAGGAGATGCGATGGAGTAGAGCGATTCGACCAGCAGCTCGTCCGGCTGGGGAGCCAGCGCCAGATTGCCGGTGATCGCGCCCGCCGTCGGCCCGCACAGGATGCGCATGCCGGTAAACAGTGGCAGCGCGGCCAGGGCAGGCTGCTCGGCACGAGTCATGGCCGGGGAGATAGCTGCCCAGCCACGGGAGGTCAGGAAGGGGTGCTCCGCCGTGAAGAAGGGCGGCAGGTTGTTGAGGCCGTAGAGTCGCCGCTCGCCGAGCATGACCCGCTCGACCGCCAGGATCCGGTTGACCTGGCCGTACTGGTCTTGCACGAGCTCTCCCGCCTGCAGACTGTCGATGGGGCGTTCACTCCCGTCGGCCATCAGGATGCGGGTGCCGGCGATGAAGCAGGATTTGGCCTGTGCCTGGTTCAGTTGCCACTCGTGGTGGGCGAAGTCATAACTGAAAGGGCTGGCAAACAGGGCGAGTGCAATCGCTGATCCCACCAGCAGTTTGCGCTGGCTGGGTTTGAAGTGAGGTAGTGACATGGGGGACTCCTTGTCCGGCTTGATTGACGTGTTCAAGTATAGAGCGCTCCCTCGTTCAGACCCCTGAATGGTCATTGACAAAATAAACTCAGTGGAAAAACGTTTTGCGTCTGCTATGAAAGTGCGTAAAATCGCATACTCGATGCTTGTCGCAACGAATCCCGCCTAAAAAGCCAGTTTCATGCCCTCCCCAAGCAGTAAAAGGTAACGTATGAAGCCCATCGGCTCATTTCATACCTTGAAAACCTGTGATGATGACTGAAAAGTGTCAATTATCCCTGTCAGTTATCAAAAAATTAAGGACACCCATGTTTTCCTTGGTCAAGCAAAGTGTCGCCGGGCTGCAAATACTGTTTGTCGCCTTCGGTGCCATGGTTCTGGTGCCCCTGCTCACCGGACTGAACCCCTCCATGGCCCTGCTTGGCGCCGGTGTAGGCACCCTGCTGTTCCAGCTCTGCACCCGTCGTCAGGTGCCGATCTTCCTCGGCTCCAGCTTCGCCTTCATCGCCCCCATCATCTACGCCACCCAGACCTGGGGGCTGCCGTCCACCATGTTCGGTCTGTTCGCCGCCGGCTTCATGTATTTCATCCTGGCGGCCATCATCCGCGTGCGCGGCATGGGCTTCGTGCACAAGCTGCTGCCGCCGGTGGTGATTGGCCCGGTGATCATGGTGATCGGGCTGTCGGTCGCCCAGGTCGCCTGCAACATGGCCATGGGCCGCGCCGGCGGTGAGCAGGTTGTGCCTGCTGGCACCGCCCTGACCCTGGCGGGGATTTCGCTGGCGGTGACCCTGATCGCCGCCGTGTTCTGCAAGGGCTGGATCAAGCTCATTCCCATCCTGTGTGGCGTGATTGCCGGTTATGTCTCTGCCGTGCTGATGGGTCAGGTGAGCTTCGATGGCATGGTCAACGCTCCCTGGTTGGCGCTGCCCCACTTCGAGACCCCGGAGATCAACTGGGCCGCCGCCCTGTTCATGCTGCCGGTGGCCATCGCCCCCTGTATCGAACACATCGGCGGCGTGCTCGCCATCGGTGGTGTGACCGGTCAGGACTACACCAAGAACCCGGGTCTGCACCGCACCCTGGCCGGTGATGGCATCGGCGTCTGCTTCGCCGGTTTCATCGGCGGACCGCCCGTCACCACCTACGCCGAAGTGACCGGCGCCGTGATGATCACCCGTAACTTCAACCCGGTCACCATGACCTGGGCCGCGGTGTTTGCCGTCATTCTGGCCTTCTTTGGCAAGTTCAATGCGCTGCTCACCTCCATCCCGATGCCGGTGATGGGCGGTATCATGCTGCTGCTGTTCGGATCCATCGCCGCCATCGGCCTCAAGACCCTGGTGGAGTCCAAGGTGGATCTGGGGCTGTCCCGCAACATCGCCATCGTGGCCGTGACCCTGACTGTGGGGGTTGGCGCGCTGGAGATGAAGATCGGTGACTTCGCCCTGGCTGGCGTGGGTCTGGCCTCGGTGGCCGCCATCCTGCTGAACCTGATCCTGCCTGCTCACTCCGAGACTGGCGTCATGGATGCAGCCAAGGATTAAGGCGCTGCCCATCCTTCATCTGTGTTCGCCAAGAGGCCACCCCAGGGTGGCCTCTTGCTTATGGGTCAAGCGTAGAGAGAGGGCGGTGAGGAGCCCGGAACGGCGCCCCGGCCTCTGGCGGCTACAATCAGGAGCGTCATTCACAGGTGAGGGAAAACGAGATGAAGAAGGCATGGATCCTGGCCCTGCTCGGGCTGATATGGGGCGGCGCGGCTCAGGCCGGCGCGGTGCGCTACGAGATCGAAGGCCAGCCATTCGAGGGTTACTACCTGGCGGCCGGCAAGCAGGCGCCGCTGGTGCTGCTGGTGCATGACTGGGATGGGTTGAACGGCTACGAAATAAAGCGCGCCGAGATGCTGGTGGCGCTCGGCTACAGCGTGTTCGCGGTGGACTTGTTCGGTGCGGGGGTCAGGCCGACCGCCATGGAAGAGAAGAAGAAGCTGACCGGGGCCCTCTATCAGGACAGACCAAGGATGCGCCAGTTGCTCACAGGAGCCCTGGCCGAGGCCGGCAAGCTCGGTGGGCGGCTCGACAATGCGGTAGCACTCGGTTACTGCTTCGGGGGGGCGGCCGTGTTGGAGCTGGCCCGCAGCGGCGCCGATCTGAAGGGGGTGGTGAGCGTGCACGGTGGGCTGGAGACCCCGGCCGGGCAGGATTACAAGCAGACCAGGGCGAGCCTGCTTATTCAGCATGGCAGCGCGGATCAGGCGGTGTCTCTCGGTCAATTTGCGGCGCTGATCGCCGAGCTGGAGAGCGCCGGCATCAAGCATGAAGCCGTCAGCTACAGCGGTGCCCCTCACGCGTTCAGCGTCTTTGGCTCCGAAAATTACCGCGCCGACGCCGATGCCAAATCCTGGCGGCGCTTCACCGAGTTTCTCGGGGAGGTGACCAAGGGCTAACGGCGTCAGGTGTGGGGCTCGGGCATATACTCATCTGGTGAAGGGGTCCGTCCCGTGAGGGGCCGACATCGCACAGATTGATAGAGCAAGGAGTCATGATATGCGTCAGATGCGGTTATGGGGCCAGATCCTGGTCGTGCTGCTGCTGATCGGCTGCGCTGCCAAAGGCGATACCCCGGCCCAGCAGCGCAATACCATAGTGCAGATGCGCCAGCAAACGCTGTCGACCCTGTATGGAAAGGCGCCGGACATCAAGCGGGAAGTGACCCGATCCAGGGGCTATGCCGTCTTTAGCAATGTGAACAACAACCTGTTGTTGCTCAGTGCGGGGAGCGGCTACGGGGTGCTGAGGGACAACAGGACCGGCCGCGATACCTACATGAAGATGGCCACCGCCGGGTTCGGAGTGGGCATGGGGATCAAGAAATTCCAGGCGGTGATCATCTTCAACGATGCCGCCGCCCTGGATCGCTTCATCACCACCGGCTTTGATGCCAGCGCCCAGGCCGACGTGGCGGCGAAATCCGCCGAGGATGGCAAGGTGGTGGTCAGCGAGGCGGCCAACGCAGATTTCCAGAAGGTGAAGATGTACCAGCTCACCGAACAGGGGGTGGCGGTGCAGGCCACCATGCAGGGTTACAAGTATTGGCCGGATGATGCGCTCAACGGCAAGTAGCGCCACCGGCTCGGATCATCCCGGTCTCAGCCTCAGTCACAAGCGGCGCCTTTGAGCGCCGCTTGTTTTTTTACTGCCTTTCCTGCGCCACTGTCAGTGGCCAGCCGCGGTTTCTTCTGCCAGCGCCAGCACTCTCACCCACATGGCCCCTCTGCCCACCGGCTGGCGGGACAACAGCGCCAGATGCCCCGTCTCGGGGTCTATGCGGTGCAGTGCAATATCCTGAGACTCCTGCCCTGTGACCACCAGAGAGTGGCCGCTGTGGTCGATGGCAAAGCCGCGGGGACAGGGCTCGGTCGGGAAATGGGCGAGGGGAGTCAGGGCGCCGTCTCGCTCATCGACCTCAAACAGGGTCAGCAGGCTGCTGGCCCGCTCACAGGTATAGAGGTAACGGCCGTTCGGGGTGAGGTGAAGGTCCGCCCCCCAGCGTTGCCCCTCATAGCCTGCGGGCAGCATCTCCAGGCTCTGGCGTTCCTGAATACGGCCATCCGTCTCCCTGTGATAGCGGTTGAGGGTGCAGTCGAGCTCGTTGAGGCAGTAGAGATCGCCGTTGCTCGGGTGCAGCGCCAGATGGCGGGGCCCGGCGCCAGCGGCGGTGTGAATGTCCCCCAGGGGGTGGGGCACCAGCTGGCTTTGCTCGTTCAGCGCGAAGCGGCGGATGGCATCGTCCTTGAGGCAGGCCACCAACAGCTCCTGCTCGCCCTGTACCGTCGTCAGCAGGGTCACCGAATGGGCAGCCATCAGGCCGTCGATACGCTGGTGCGGTGCCTGCACCCGGCCCGCCTCGTCCATGGGCGAGACGCTGACATGGTCGAAGGCGTAGGAGGCGGCGAAGAACAGCCGACCCGACTCATCGGTGCAGGTGTGGGAGGCGCTGCCGAGCAGCGGTGCCGACACCGGCGTCCCGAGTCGGCCATCCGCCGCTATGGGGTAGCTCTGCACCGCGAAATCGGGCCGCACGCCGGCATAGAGCCAGCGCCGGTCCGGGCTGATGACCAGAGGCTGCACCTCACCGCCGGTCTGCACCTGCTGCAGCGGGACCAACCCGGCTTCCGTCAGCTGAAAGACATGGATCAACCCGCTCACCGGGTTGGCGACATAAACCACTTGCTGCATAACAGGCTCCTGAGAATGAGGGGGCATACAGATTATTTTTCCAGGCTGAGCAGGTAGTTGCGCAGATTGACCCCGCGATTGGCCAGCCCCAGCTTGATGCGCACACTGTTGCGGTGATTCTCCACCGTCTTCTTTGCCACGTTGAGGGCGCTGGCGATCTCCTGGCTGGACATGCCGCTGCGAATGAACTCGGCTACCTGCATCTCGGAGGGGGTCAACACCGCCAACAGGCGCTGGTTGCCGTCTCCCGCCAGGCTCTGCAGGCTGTTCTCCATGCTGGCGCGGATCAGCTCCAGACACATCTTCAGGGCCGGATCCTGGATCTGTTGCAGCTTCTGCTCCACCTCCGGCAGATGGCGGCCGATCAGTTGCAGGCGCTGGGCCTCCATCTCAGGTGTCGCGCTGTCGCTGAGGGCCGCCAGGGAGTGGCTGAGCTCGTTGATGAGCCGGTGATCCTGCTCGATGGCGCTCTCCTGCAGGTTGTCACTCGGTTTTATCTGCAGGCACCAGATGAGCGGTTGCGCCGGATCTTCATGAGCGAACAGCTCGAAGGCGAGGTTGAGGATCTCGAAGTGCAGGGGAGGCAGGTGGCCACGGATGCGCTGGCGAATGGCCTTCAGATAATCCGGGCCGACCAGGAATACCAGGTCATCCAGCCGATTGAGGACCAAGGTATCGACCGGGTAGCTGGAGGCGACCACCTGCTCCTGCTCATCGAAGGCGATGAAATAGAGATCGTTGCGCGCCAGCAAACGATGACAGAGTCCCTGCTCGGCGAGGGAGGTCAGCTTGTTACTCATTGCCCATCCGGTTCCGCTTCCTGCGGTGTTGCATGCGAGAGCCCCATCGACGCCTTTTGTCCCGTTGCCAGGGACAATAAACACCTAGGTATCTCCGCCAGAACACCCATTCATTAACAAAAAACAAACACACATGTGATTGGCGTCACGAAATGATCGAGACATTTGGTGAGCGTCGTCGCATTAAAGGCTATAAAACACCTAGATAATACCTATCGACCACTCAATGGATATAGGGAGAATACCATGCTGGCAAAGACCTTACCTCAACACTTTTTAGCTGCAGGGCTGGCGGGTGCCATGCTGCTTGCCGGCCCAGCCACCGCGCAGGAGGCCGCGACGACGCTGGGACCGAACGGTGAGCCCCCCACCCCCTATACCCAGATAACACTCAGTATCGAGCAGCAGGCCCAGGCGAAGGCGAAGGAGTACACCGCCGCCATTCTGATGCACACCACCTCGGATTGGTCGAGTGCCCTCATCAAGGGAGCCAAGGAGAAGTTTCAGGAGTTGAACGTCAAGGTAGTGGCGGTGACCGATGCCGAGTTCAATGCCAACAAGCAGAAGACCGATGTGGAAACCGTGATGGCCATGGCCCCCGACATCCTCATCACTCTGGTGGTGGATCCCGTCTCCGGGGCCGCCGCCTTCCGTCCCGCGGTTCAGCAGGGCAGCAAGCTGGTGCTGATCAGCAACCTGCCGACCGGTTTCCAGCACGGCAAGGACTATGCCGGCATCGTCACCGACGATCTGTTCGAGATGGGCGGCCTGGCCGCCGACATGCTGGCCAAGACGGTGGGCGAGCGGGGCAAGATCGGCTTCATCTACCACGAGGCGAACTACTACGTCACCAACCAGCGGGATCAGGCGGTGCTGACCAACCTGGCCAAGCATCATCCCGGCATCCAGATCCTGGCCAAACAGGGGATCGCCAATGCCAACGACGGTGAGGTGGTCGCCTCGGCCCTCATCACCCAGCACCCGGACATTCAGGCCATCTACGCTCCCTGGGACTCCATCGCCGAGGGGGTGGTCGCCGCCACCCGCGCCGCCGGGCGCAAGGATATCAAGGTGATCACCATGGATCTCGGGGCCGCCAACGCGCTGGACATGGCCAAGGGGCGCAACGTGGCTGGCATAGTGACGGACCTGCCCTACGATCTCGGCCAGACCCTGGCCACCATGGGCGTGCTGGCCAAGCTGGGCGAATCGACGCCTCCCTTCGTCACCGTCTCCGCCGATGCGGTCACCCGCGCCAATCTGGCCGATGCCTGGCAGCAGGCGCTGCGCCGGGAGCCGCCGGCGGCCGTGATCAAGGCGCTGGATCAGCCCCTCAGTCAATAAACGGACAGTGACGGCTCTCTTACGCGGGGTTTCTCATGCAAGGAGTAGGACATGGATCAGTACGCAATCGAGGCGAGCGGTATCAGGAAGGGGTTTGACGGCATCCCCGTGCTCAAGGATGTGTCGTTTCGCCTCAAACGGGGGGAGGTACACGCCATCGTCGGCCAGAACGGGGCTGGCAAGTCCACCCTGGTCAAGCTGCTCAATGGCTTTCACGGTCGGGACGGGGGCGAGGTGCTGCTGTTTGGCAAGCCTTGCCACTTCAGCACCCCGAGGGAGGCGCAGGCCGAGGGGATCGCCATGGTCTATCAGGATCTCAGCCTGGTACCAACCCTGTCGGTGGCCGACAACCTCTTCCTGGCCGGTGGCGGTGAGGAGGGGGCCCTCATCTCCAACCGGGAGCGGATACGCCGGGCCCGGCCCCTGCTGGCCATGCTCGGGGTCGAGCTGGATCCGGCCTGCGAGGTGGGGAAACTCAGCGTCGGCCAGCAACAGTTCGTCGAGATAGCCAAGGCCCTGGCCCAGAACGCCCGCATCCTGGTGCTGGACGAGCCGACTGCGTCGCTGTCCAGCGGCGAGATCAACGAGCTGTTCAAGGTGATCGCCACCCTCAAGGGGCAGGGGATGTCCATCATCTACATCAGTCACTATCTCAGCGACATCATGCGGGTCTGTGATGCGGTGACCGTGCTGCGTGACGGCCACACCGTGCTCGCCACCCCGACCACCGGCACCAGCGTCGAGGCGCTGGTGGAGGCCATGCTGGGCAGCAAGGGGGATACCTCCCTGAGCTGGTCACGTCCGGCCTCGCCACCGGGAACCGTGCCGTTGCTGGAGCTGCTTGAGGTCTCCAACGAACAACTGCACGAGGTGTCGCTGCGGGTGCTGCCGGGCCAGGTAGTGGGGTTGGCGGGGCTGCTCGGCAGCGGGCGCACCGAGATCCTGGAAGCCATCTACGGTCTGGCTCCCGTGCGACGCGGCGAGATCCGCATCCAGGGTGAGCCGGTGCGGATCCGCTCCCCCAGGGAGGCCATCGCCCTTGGCATCAACATGGTGCCGGAGGAGCGCCGCAGTCAGGGCTTGGTGCTCGACTTCTCGGTGGCGGACAACATGCTGATGGCGGCCTATGACCGCCTCACCCAGGGGCTGGGGCTGGACAAGCCGAAGGGGGATGCCATGGTGCGCGATCAGATCAAACGGTTGGGGGTCAAGACCAGCGGACCCGAGCAGTCGGTGCGCTTCCTGTCCGGGGGCAATCAGCAGAAGGTGGTGATCGGCAAGTGCCTCTCCACCGAGGCCAGGGTATTGCTGCTGGATGACCCCACCTTCGGCATCGATATCCATGCCAAGTACGAAATCATGAAGATAGTGGACGGCTATGTCGCCGCCGGCAACGGCGCCCTCTTCGTGTCGAGTGAATATGCCGAGGTCGCCAGCTTCTGTGACCTCATCTACGTGGTAAACAAGGGCCGCATCGTGGCTTGTCTGGAAGGACGGCGCATGAGCGAAGAGACGCTGCTGGCGGCGGTGCAATGACAAGCGAGGAGTCCCATGTGGTGAACAAGGGGCATATGGTCGCCTGTCTGGAAGGACGGCGAATGAGCGAAGAGACGCTGCTGGCGGCGGTTCAATGACAAACGAAGAGTCCCATGTGGTGAACAAGGGGCATATGGTCGCCTGTCTGGAAGGACGGTCGATAAGCGAAGAGACGCTGCTGGCGGCGGTGCAATGACAAGCGAGGAGTCCCATGTGGTGAACAAGGGGCATATGGTCGCCTGCCTGGAAGGACGGCGAATGAGCGAAGAGACGCTGCTGGCGGCGGTTCAATGACAAGCGAGGGATCAAGGATGAAAGATTTAACCCTACCGGCGGCGCCCAAGAGCGGCCGCATCAACTGGCGCGACTACATCATCTATCTGGTGTTTGTCGGCATCTTCGTGTTCTTCTCGGTGGTGCTGCATGACAAGGGCTTTCTGAGCTCGGTCAACCTGATGAACATAGCGCGCCAAACCGCCACCATCGCCATCATGGCGGTGGGCATGACCTTCGTCCTGAGCGCCGCCGAGATCGATCTCTCGTTCGGGGCGACGGTGGCCCTTTGCGCCATCGTCGCGGCCCTGACGCTGCAAGAGACGGACAGCATATTGCTGGCCATATCGGCGGCGCTGCTGGTCGGCACAATGATCGGGGCCATCAACGGCCTGTTCGTGACCCAGGTCGGCATACCCTCCTTCCTGGTGACACTCGGCACCACGGGGATCATCACCGGCATAGCGCGCTGGTCCACCTCGTTGCAGTCCATCCCCATCGACAACGATCTCTACGTCTTCATCTTCGGCTCCGGCGACATCGGCCCCATCTCGGTGCTCTTCGTCTGGACCATTTTGGTGACCGTGGTGGGGGCCATGGTGCTGCGCAACACCCGCTTCGGCAAGCAGGTGCTGGCCACCGGCGGCAACAAGATCTCCGCCATGTATTCGGGCATCAACATCAATCGCATCAAGCTCAATGTGCTGATGCTCAACGGCTTCCTCGCCGCCCTCGCGGGCATCCTCTACTCGGGACGGCTGCAGAGTGCCCGCTACACCCTGGGGGAGAATGATCTCATGCTGGTGATCGCCGCCGTCATCATTGGGGGGACCAACCTGTTTGGTGGCAAGGGCACTGTGGTCGGGTCCGTCATAGGCGCGCTCATCATGGGTATGGTCAACAACGGCCTGATCCTGATGGGGTTGAACGTGGATCAGCAGCTGATCCTGCGCGGTATCATCGTCATCGTGGCCGTCACCTTCACCATGGGGCAGCTCAAACAGCTGCGCAAACAATAAGTTCACCCTCAGACAACCAAGGAAGAGACCATGCAGATAGATGCCGAGGTGGCGAACATCATCGCCCGTTGGAGCCTCAAGGAGAAGGTGGGTCAGCTGTTCATCCTGGCCTTTCCCGGCAAGTCGGCCGAGACCATCCGCCCCCTGATCACCGAGTACAACCTGGGAGGCTGTTACCTCAGCCAGGACAACAGCGACACCTTCGAGGAGGCCCAGCGGCTGACCCGGGCGCTGACGGACATAGGTGCCGGACAGGGGCGGTTGCCGCTCCTGCTCGGGGTGGATCAGGAGGGAGCCTGGGGGGTGCTGGTGGGCGAGTCCACTACCGGGCCCGGCAACCTGGCCCTCGGTGTGGCGGAGCAGGGCCAACAGACGGAGCGCATGTACAGCGTGATGGCCGAGGAGATGCGCTTTGCCGGCTTCAACTGCATTTTGGGGCCCTGCTGCGACGTCAACTTCAACCCGAGATCCCCCATCATCGACAGCCGCGCCTTCGGTGACAGGCCCACCAGGGTGGCGCTGCACGCGGCGGCGGCGGTGCGTGGCCTGCATGGCGGCGGCATCTGCGGCAGCGGCAAGCATTTTCCGGGGCACGGCGACACCCAGGGTGACAGCCACCGCGAGATCCCCAGGGTCGACAAGTCCCTCGCCGAGCTGCGCAAGCAGGATCTGCTGCCCTTCCAGGCCGCCATCGACGCGGGTGTGGAGCTCATCATGACCAGCCACATTCTCTACCCGCAGATCGATGCCGAGCGCCCGGCCACCCTGTCACCCGTCATCTTGCAGGATCTGCTGCGCACCGAGATGGGCTTCGAGGGGCTCATTATCTCCGACAGCATGAACATGGGTGCCATCGTCCATCACTATTCGCCGCCCACGGCGGCGGTGCTGGCGCTCAAGGCCGGCGTCAACATGATCATGCTCTCCGAGGAGCACTACGACCACAGCGACGGCTACCTCGACAAACAGCTCGCCATGATCCACGGCATCATGGCCGCGGTGGCGGCGGGGGATCTGGACGAGGCACTGATCGATGCCGCCCTGGCCCGCATCGTCGCCTTCAAGCTCGCCAGGCTGGTGCCCATGGCGCTTTATCAGCAGGTTGACATGCCGGCGCACCAGCGGGTGGCCAGGGAGTGCGCCGGTGCGGCGCTGACCTGGCTGCGCCAGGTGCCGGCGCTCGACGAGGCACCGCTCTATGTGCTCAATGCCACCCCGACGGCCAGCTACCACAACCTCACCAATGCCCGCGGCATAGGCCCCAATCAGCGCGAGCCCGCCTACGACCACTTTATCGCGGCCCTCGGCCAGGGCCAGCGGCGGGTGCGAGAGGTGGGGCCAGGCGAACTCGACCGTCTGGGAGAGGGCTGGCTGGTGCTGGTGACCGAAAACCACCCTCTGCCCGGGGAGGACTTCGATCAGCAGGAGGCCCAGGCGCTGGTGCGCCGGCTCAGCTCCGAGGTGGACAGGCTGATCGTGGTGGCGCTGCGCAGTCCCTACGATCTGCTCGGCTACCCAGAGGTGCGTTACTACCTGTGCAGCCATTCGGCCAGGCCGGAGAGTGCCCGCGCCGCCGCCGAGGTGTTGCTGGGCCGCCTCGAGACACGACAGGGCCGGGCGGTGAGCCTGGTCAGTTGAACCGGTTTCTCCCGCCATCTGGGGATGGCGGGATCCCTGGAAGCTCATCGGCTCCTGTAGCTGAGAAGGTGATTGAGACCAACATAATGAACAGGCCCCGTGAGGGGCCTGTTTTATTGGGAGACCAGTTGTCCCCAGAGCTCGTGGACCACGGGCAGTACCGACAGGGCCAGCAGCGCCCCCATGGCGTGGTTGAAGACGCGACGGGCACGGGGGCTCGTCAGCCAGCGCTTGAGCAGGGTGCCAAACAGCAGCCAGGCGCCGACGCAGGGGAAGGAGACGATGAAGAAGGTCAGGGCTATGGTCAGGTTTTGCTGGTAGAAGCCGACTCCGGCGCTGGTGAAGGCGGCGATGGCGCCGGTGGCAACCACCCAGGCCTTGGCATTGACCCACTGGAACAGGGCGCCCTTGAGGAAGCCGAGCGGTGTCGCCTGTGTTGCGCCGGCGACCTCATCGGTCGAGCGGGCGATCAGCCAGGCCAGGTAGAGCAGATAGAGGGTACCGACGCACTTGATGAGGAGGTGCAAGTCGGGGAAGAGCGTAAAGAGCTGGCCGAAGCCCAGACCCACCAGCAACAGCATGATGGTGAAGCCGACGCAGATACCGGCCAGCAGCGGCAGACTGCGCCTGACCCCGAAGTTGGCGCCGGCGCTCATCACCATGATGTTGTTGGGGCCCGGGGTGACCGATGACGAGATGGCGAACAGCACCACGGCGTAGAGATAGTCCATTGCAGTCCTCAGGTAATGACATTCCATTGTCCCATCTATATTGGGGGGCCTGGCCCGCTTTCAAGGCATCTGCCGCGTTCATAAAAAAACAGGCCCCATGACGGGGCCTGTTTGATACGAAAGGAGCCTGGGTCAGGCCGGCTTGCCACCGCTCTGGGGGGGCAGGGATTGGCGAGATTCCACCTTCTGCTCATCCCCTTGCTTGTTCTTGATATGGACGTCCATCTGATTGAATGCGATGTCGATGCCGTGCTCGCGAAACAGCTGATCAATCTTGCGGTTCAGCTCGTCCACGGCCGGGTTGCGATCACCGAGCTCGCTCACGAAGAAACGCAGCTCGTGATCCAGGGTGCTGGCGCCGAAGGTGAGGAAGTAGACGATGGGAGCCGGATCCTTCAGTACCCGGCTGTTGTCGTCCGCCGCTTGCTTGAGCAGGGTACGGGTCAGCTCCAGATCCGAACCGTAAGCCACCCCGACCCGCACGATGACGCGGGTGACGGTGTCGGTCAGGGACCAGTTGATCAGCCGCTCCGTCATCAGCGCCTTGTTCGGGATGATCACCTCCTTGCGGTCGAAGTCGGTGATGGTGGTGGCGCGGATGCGGATCTTGGAGACGGTGCCGGAGAAGGTGCCGATGGTGACGGTGTCGCCGATCCGGACCGGTCGCTCGAACAGGATGATGATGCCGGAGACGAAGTTGCCCACTATCTCCTGCAGGCCGAAGCCGATACCGACCGTGAGACCCGCGGCGAGCCACTGCAACTTGTCCCACTGCATGCCCATCAGGGAGAGCGCGGTGAGGGTACCGACCCCGATCAGCACGTAGTTGAGCATGGTGGTGATGGCGTAGGCGGTGCCCTGGGCGAGACGCAGCCTAGAGAGCACCAGCACCTCCAGCAGACCGGGCAGGTTGCGGGCAAGAGACCAGGCGGCCCCCAGCATGAAGACCGCGGTCAGCACGTCGCTCAGGCTGACCGGATAGAGCACGGCATTGGCGCCGGTACCCTCGCTCTTGTGCCACAGCACCATGCTGTCGAGGTAGGAGAAGACCGCGACCAGATCGGACCAGAGCCAGTAGAAGGCGACCCCGAACACCAGCAGCAGCATGGTGCGGGTCAGACGCAGGGACTGCTGGCTGACTTCTTCCAGATCCGTGACCGGCTCCTCGATGGCCTCACCCCCTTCCGCATCCTCCAGGGACTTGTGTTCACGCTTGGCGACGGCGCGGCGATAGGCCAGGCGACGGGCCGCCAACTCCAGGCCGCGCAGGGCGGTGCGATAGATCAGGCTCCAGATGATGATGAGGTAGAAGGATTCGATCAATCGGCCGGTCAGCTTCAGGGCCGTGTAGTAGTAGCCGAGCGCCGCCAGCACCATGAGCGCCACCGGCGCCAGGGCCAGTGCCACCGCCGTCAGGGTCTGCAGCATGCTGGCTTCGCCCTTGATGCGGGCGCGGGAGATGGGCAGCACCAGATAGGCGGTAAGTCCCAGCAGCGCCAGGGTCAGGGCCTGGCCGATCACGTCGTTGCCAAGAGACGAAGGCTCTACCACAGCCTTGGTAGACAGCATAATCAGTGGTAAAAGCGGCAACCAAAGGTAGCGCATGCTGGTGCGCTTGGCTTGCAACTCGGTTCTGGAAATGCGGAAGTGACTCTCACCCATGCCGCCCGGGCGCATCACCGACAGGTAGACGCTGAACACCAGATAGCCGAGCGCCAGGTTCAGGGTGATCTGGAAGATGAGTTTCGGGCTCAGCAGACCGCAATAGGTGAGCCAGAGCCCGGCGGCCAGGATGAACAGGGTGCCGGGTAGCCGTTGCAGCACGGTGTAGAGCAGGGCGCGTGGGGTGTGCCACTGGCTGTCATGGCGGAAGCGGCCGAGATCCTTGGCGATCCGTTGCTGGCGATCGAGGATGGTTGGCCGTTTCCACAGCAGCAGGCCGCCGACCAGCAAGAGTGGCAAGGCGAGCAGGGAGACCGGCAGCAACATCTCGCCCCAGCCGCTCCAATCCGGTTTGAGCACCAGCTCGGAGGCCTGTTTGTAGGCCTGGGCGGGCCAGGTGATGAGCCACTTGCCATCGATGGGTTTGTTGCTGCTCACCCAGAAGATGTGTTGTTGCAGGGTGAATTCGATGGAGGCGTAGACCCGGGTCAGCTGCTGCTGGGTCAGCTGCAGGCTGATGGCGTTGGTCAGCTGGCTGTCGAGTTGGCGGTTGAGCTGATCGAGCAGGCTGATACGGGTCTCGATGAGACGGGTGAGGTTCGCCTTGTCTTCTTCGCTGATCGGCTCGTTGCTGCTGGCGATGAGGTTGTCCAGATACTGGGTCTTCTGGAACAGCAGATCCCGCTGCTGGCTCAGTTCGAACTGGGCAAGGTGCAGGTCGGCTATCTGCTCCTCCAGATTCTTCACCAGCACGGAGGGTGCGGCTTCCAGCTGTTGATAGAGCTGATAGAGGATACGCGACAGCAGCAGGTTGCCCTTGAGCATCTGCACCTGTTCATTGAGGTTGCGCTCGGTCTGGGTGCCGCGCTCCAGCCAGCTCTTGGCCTGCAGATTTTTTTGAGCCAGCGAGTTGAGGCTGGTGGTGGCGGTGATCAACTGCTGGCTGAGCTGGTGGTTGATCTCCTGCTCTTTCTGTACCAGCGGGTTGTCCTCGGAGGCCACCAGCTCGCCGGTCTGCTCGGCGGTTCTCTCGGTGTCGCCGAGGCGCTTGGCGCTGCTCTGCTCCTGCAGCGCCAGCAGTTTTTGCTCTTCATTGGCCAGCCGTGCGCTCTGGTAGTCGCGCTGCTTGACCACCAGATCCTGCATGCTGGTGCGGTTATCCAGCTCCTTTTGCAGGTTGGCCAGCTGCAAGTCCAGCAGCGCCAGCTCGGTGCCCAGCTTCATCTTCTCGGCGCTGCTGATGCTGTCACCGGAATTCAGACGGGTGCGGATCTCCTGACTGCGCTGGTAGGCGCGGCTCATGTTGGCCTGGGCCCGCTCCGGCAGGGTCTGCAGGTTGGTGATCTGGCTGCCGATGGTGCCGAGCGCCTCCTGGGCCTCCTGTAGATTGGCCATGATCTCGGTCTGGCGGCTGTCGAGCTCCGCCAGGCTCATGCTGGCGTATTCACTCTTGAGTTGCTCCGGGCTCTTGCCCTGGGTCAGGTTGTCGAGCTTGGCGCCGATCTCTTTCATCTCGGCGGGCAGGGTGCGTAGCCGCTGGGTCTGGGCCTTGGACTTGGCCTGCTCCTTCTCGATGTTGTCGAGCAGGCTCAGGGTGTCGGTCAGCAGCTTCTGATCGGCCTGCTGGCTGACGGTGAGGGTATCTGATTTGCCGAGCGCATCGAGGGCCCGCTGCACGGTGGCCCGTTGCGGTACGTCTTGTGCCATGGCCTGGGGGGCGCAGAGGCTGATGAGTAAACAGAGCAGCGGCAGCAGGGTGGCCGAGGCTCTTCTGAACTGTATTGAGGGCATAAAACGTCCGGGTTATTACGCGAAATTCGGGAGGTTTCCCACTGGGGGGGAATTCGCGTGGATTCTAACACCGGCTTTAAAAACGAAGCAGGGGGGCGGATAAAAAAAACGGCGCCCGAAGGCGCCGTTTCATCGGTTCAGGACTAATTACAGTACGTGAACGGAGGCGGTGTTGGTCGTGCCGCTCGGTACCAGGGCACCGGAAACCATGACCACGACATCACCCTTCAGACCCATGCCGCTGGCCAGCGCCGCTTCTTTACCGATGCGATAGAAATCGTCGGTGGAGGCGATGCTGTCAACCACGTGAGCCACTACACCCTTGGTCAGCACCAGCTGGGCAGCCGTCTTCTGGTTGGTGGTCACGGCCAGGATCCAGGCTTTCGGGAAGTACTTGCGAATGGCCTTGGCAGACTTGCCGCCTTCGGTGGCAACCACGATCAGCGGGGCATCCAGCTTCTCGGAGGTCTCTACCGCGCCTTTACAGACGGCTTCGGTGATGCGCAGCTTGTTGCTGTCGTTGGCAGCAGACAGGTTGGACGGCATCACGGCGTCGGTACGCTCGCAGATGGTGGCCATGATGGTCACGGCTTCCAGCGGGTATTTACCCTTGGCGGACTCACCGGACAGCATGACGGCATCGGTGCCATCCAGCACGGCGTTCGCCACGTCGCCAGCTTCGGCGCGGGTCGGACGCGGGTTCTTGATCATGGAATCCAGCATCTGAGTGGCGGTGATGACCACTTTACGTGCCTTGTTGCACTTGGTGATGATCATCTTCTGGGCGAAGATCACTTCTTCAACCGGGATTTCCACACCCATGTCGCCACGGGCAACCATGATGCCGTCGGACACCGCCAGGATGTCGTCGAAGTTGTCCAGGCCTTCCTGGTTTTCGATCTTGGAGATGATCTGGATGGCTTCGCCACCGTTGGTTTTCAGGTGCTCACGGATTTCCAGTACGTCTTCTTTCTTGCGGATGAAGGAAGCAGCAACGAAATCAACGCCTTGCTCGCAACCGAAGATGAGGTCACGCTTGTCTTTCTCGGCCAGGGCCGGCAGCTTGATGGAGACGCCCGGCAGGTTGACACCCTTGTTCTCGCCCAGATCACCGTTGTTCAGCACCTTGCAGATGACTTCACGTTCGGTGATTTCGATGACGTCCAGACCGATCAGGCCGTCATCGACCAGGATGCGGTTGCCGACGCGCAGATCGCTGGCGAAGCCGGCGTAGGTCACGGCGACGGTATTTTTGTTGCCAACCACGGTCTGGTCGGTGGTGAAGGTGAAGGTCTGGCCGGCGACCAGAGAGACATCGTTGCCACCTTCCAGCTTCATGGTACGGATTTCCGGACCCTTGGTATCCAGCAGAATGGCTGCGCGGGTGCCGGTTTCGGCCATGACTTCACGCAGGTTGCTGATACGGGTGCCGTGCTCGGCGTAATCACCGTGGGAGAAGTTCAGACGCATGACGTTCATGCCGGCATCCAGCATCTTGGTCAGCATTTCTTTGGATTCGGTCTTGGGACCGATGGTGCAGACGATTTTGGTCTTTTTCATGGGAGTCTTCATGGTTAAGGAGTTTCCGCCGAGCAATATACACCAGTTTTTGGATACTTTTTATGATCCAGAAACAACGTTTTGAGCTAAAACCGCCTCAATTTACAAGATAACGTTTTCGCTCACTGTTGATTTTAGGGGCTAAAATAATTGGTTTCCCAGATCTCAGCCCATTTGGTTCCCATTCATCGCGCGCACAGGCGTCGAACGAATGTTGTTAAATAACAAACAACAGAGTAAGGCGCCAAGGGCGATCGGCGATTTATGACCGAGCCGCCACCAAGTGTAGTGAGGGGGCCGTCGGTTGCCAGCGAGAGGAGAATAAAGGGAGGCCTTCGAGGGAAAAAAGGCACCGCTGTCACCAGCGGCGCCTTGGTATGACCGGGTTTCGCACGGCTTGGGATCAGCCGAAGAACCAGTAGCCACGGTTGACCAGGCGGGTCAGCAGTTGCAGGAAGCCGGCCTGATCGGCGAGCTCCACCATGTCGGCCTGGGTGATGATGTCCTGGTCGCACAACAGCGAGATGGCGGCAGCATCTTCACTCTGCAGGGTCCAGGCCTCGCCGTCGATGTAGCACTGCTGGGCGTCGCCGCTGAACCAGACCGAGCGCAGCCCCGGCACCTTGATGGCGGGCTCGCCCTGGGTCAGCAGGTCGGCGATTTCCTCGGCGCTGTAGTCAGGCTCGACCGGATTGACGTCCAGATCGTGCTTGGCCTCGGAGATCATGGTGCCGAACCACTCCTTGAACAGGGTCTCATCGTCCAGCGCCTGCTGCATCAATTCCCGCAGACGGTGCATCTCGTGGGGCAGGATCTCGCCGTGACGGGCACGGGGTTTGAGATCAGGATCGGCGTAACGCTCGGTGCGCATCTCGTTGTCGATCAGGTGATCGGCAAAGGAGGAGATGAGTGCCTTGGCATCCGGCGCACGGAAGCCCACCGAGAAGTTCAGGGACGGCTCGATGGCGTAGCCCTCGTGGGGGAATCCGGGCGGGATGTAGAGGATATCGCCCGGCTCCATGATGACGTCGATGATCGCCTCGAACGGCTCGCAGTGCAGCAGGGCCGCGTGGGCGGCGAACTCGCTGCGCGGCGTTGCATCGCCCACCCGCCAGTGGCGCTTGCCCTGACCCTGGGTGATGAACACGTCGTAGTTGTCGATGTGGGGGCCGACGCCGCCGTGGGGAGTGGAGAAGCTCACCATCACATCATCAAAGCGCCAGCCCGGGATGAACTGGAACGGCAGCGCCAGCTCGTTGACCTCGGGGGCCCAGTGGTTGCACGCCTGCACCAGCACGGTCCAGTTCTCTTCGCCCAGGTGATCGTAGGATTCGAAGGGGCCGTGGGCGGCGGCCCACTTGCCGTCAAAGCGGGTCACCAGGCGAGATTCCACCACCTCTTCCATGGCCAGGCCCGCCAGCTCGTCCGGGCTGATGGGATCCTGGAAGTCCTTGAAGCCACCCTTGATGAGCAGCGGGCGCTTCTGCCAGTAATGCTCGAGGAAGTGAGCGATATCCAGATTGAGTTCGTACATGATTTTCTCGTATCTCATTCAGAAAGGTCTTGCCCAAGGCGTCTGCCGGCCTGGGGCAAGACCTTTGTTGCAGGCCAAAATAACAGGGGCCCCGTGGCAATCGTGCCCAGGGCCCCCGAGTGCATCTTATCCGCTTACTTCAGCAGATCGACCAGTCGCTGGGCCTGACCGATATAGTTGGCCGGGGTCAGCTTCTTCAGCTCCACCTTCACTTCCTCGGGCAGTTCGAGGGTGTCGATGAAGGTGCGCATGCCTTCGGCATCGACACGGCGACCACGGGTCAGCTCCTTGAGCTTCTCGTAGGGCTTCTCGATGCCATAGCGACGCATCACGGTCTGGATCGGCTCGGCCAGCACTTCCCAGTTGGCATCCAGATCGGCGGCCATGGCCGCGCTGTTGGCTTCCAGCTTGGAGATCCCCTTGAGGGTCGCCTGATAGGCGATCAGGGAGTAGCCGACGGCGACACCGAGGTTGCGCAGCACGGTCGAGTCGGTGAGATCTCGCTGCCAGCGGGAAATCGGCAGTTTGCTCGCCAGATGCTGGAACACTGCGTTGGCCAGACCCAGATTGCCTTCGGAGTTTTCGAAGTCGATGGGGTTGACCTTGTGCGGCATGGTGGAGGAGCCGATCTCGCCCGCCACGGTGCGCTGCTTGAAGTGACCCAGCGAAATGTAGCCCCACACGTCCCGGTCGAAGTCGATCAGGATGGTGTTGAAGCGGGCCATGGCGTCGAACAGCTCGGCGATGTAGTCGTGCGGCTCGATCTGGGTGGTGTAGGGGTTCCAGGTAAGGCCCAATGAGGTGACGAACTGCTCGGAGAACTGGTGCCAGTCAACATCCGGGTAGGCGCTGACGTGGGCGTTGTAGTTGCCGACCGCGCCGTTGATCTTGCCGAGGATCTCGACCGCCATGATCTGCTTGTACTGGCGCTCGAGGCGATAGGCGACGTTGGCCATCTCCTTGCCCATGGTACTCGGGGTGGCAGGCTGGCCGTGGGTACGGGACAGCAGCGGCATGTCGCGATACTCATGGGCCAGGCGCTTGAGCTCGCTGATCAGCTTCTCGCAATAAGGCTTGATGACCTCGTCGCGGGCGGTTTTCAGCATCAGGCCGTGGGAGTTGTTGTTGATGTCTTCCGAGGTGCAGGCGAAGTGGATGAACTCGCTGATGGCAGCCAGCTCCGGGTCCACTTCCACCTTCTCTTTGAGGAAGTACTCCACCGCTTTCACATCATGGTTGGTGGTGCGCTCGATCTGTTTGATGCGGGCGGCGTCACTCTCGTTGAAGTTCTGGACTATGCCGTCGAGCAGGGCGCTCGCGGCCGCGCTCAGGGCAGGGACTTCCGGGATCCCGGCGTGGCTCGCCAGTTTCTGCAACCAGCGCACCTCGACTTCGACGCGAAAACGCAGCAGGCCGAATTCGGAGAAGATAGGGCGCAGGGCATCGGCCTTGTCGCCATAACGACCGTCAATCGGGGAAACAGCAGTCAGCGCGGACAGCTCCATGGGGTGAACTCCTGATGTGTGTGGGGGGTTAGAAACTTAGAAACGTTTGGCCAGTTCCACCATCTTCTTGCGGGCGAAGATGATCTGGGTGCGGCTGCCGCCAAGCTGGCGCCACAGCACCACGGCGCGGATGCCCGCCAGCAGCAGGGCGCGCACCTTGTGCTGCACCAGCGGCTGTTGCAGGAACAGCGGGGTGCCAGCGATCTGGATGCGCGGCCCGATGGGGCTGATGAGATCGCTGTAGATGCTCGCCATGTTGGCCAGGATCTGCTCGTCGAGCAGATCGAAATGCTGTTGCTGACGGCCGATCTGCCCGATCCGCTCCCCCAGCATGTTGAGGATGTCCTTGCGCTTGGCGAGCTTGCGCTCCAGCGCGATCAGGCTGACCACGTAGCGGGTCAGCTCGGCGTTCTTCTGGTTGCTGGTGCCAAGTTGTTCCACCAGGGCGCGGTAGCCGTCGCGGATGGCGAGGTGGCTGCCGAACACTTCCAGCGGCTGCTTGGGATTGGTCACCAGCACGCTTTGCAGGCTCTCACGCAGGGAGGCCTCGTCGCAGCTGCCGTCGCGGGCTACTTTTTGCACCAGATAGGCCGCCTGGCAGATGCCGGCAAAGGCCATGGTTCTGTCTTGAAATTTATCGCTCATAAATTCATGGCCCTGTTCTGTTCACTCATTGGCTGATGCCGTAGCAAGCCATGATCCTTTTGTATGGCCTCTCCCTCAGGGAGAGGCCAGGGTGAGGGTGGCTAGCTATTCCCCTCATCCCCAGCCCTTCTCCCGCAAGGGGAGAAGGGAGCCCATTCCGTCATTCACACCGGATGGCTGAAGCGCTGCTCTATGATGCCGCCACCCAGACACTCTTCCCCGTCGTAGAAGACGGCGGACTGGCCCGGGGTCACCGCGGCCTGCTTCTCGTCGAAGATGACCCGGATGGTCTCATCGTCGATGGGCTGGATGAGGCAGGGGATGTCTTCCTGGCGGTAGCGAGTCTTGACGGTGCAGCGGCGCGGTGCGCGGATCGGGGTGCGATCCACCCAGTGCAGCTGGCTCGCGATCAGGCCGTCGGAGTAGAGACGCGGATGCTCGCCCTGCGCCACCACCAGCACGTTGCGCTCCACTTCCTTGTCCACCACGTACCAGGCCTCCTCGGTGGCGTCTTTGCGACCGCCGATGCCGAGGCCCTTGCGCTGACCCAGGGTGTGGTACATCAGGCCCTGGTGCTCGCCGATCACCTTGCCGTCCACGGTTTCGATGGGGCCGGGCTGGGCGGGCAGGAACTTGGCGAGGAAGTCCTTGAACTTGCGCTCACCGATGAAGCAGATGCCGGTGGAGTCTTTCTTCTTGGCGGTGACGAGTTCGAGCTGCTCGGCGATGCGGCGCACCTCCGGCTTCTCCAGATCCCCGACCGGGAACAGGCTCTGACCCACTTGAGTTTCGCTCAGGGTGTAGAGGAAGTAGCTCTGATCCTTGTTGCCATCGAGACCGCGCAGCAGGCGCGGGCGCCCGGTGCTGTCGTCACGGCGCACATAGTGGCCGGTGGCGATGTAGGTGGCACCCAGCTCTTCGGCGGCAAATTCCAGGAACGCCTTGAACTTGATCTCCTTGTTGCACAGGATATCCGGGTTCGGCGTGCGGCCCGCCTTGTACTCTTCGAGGAAGTGCTCGAACACGTTGTCCCAGTACTCGGCGGCGAAGTTGATGGTGTGCAGCTTCATGCCCAGCTTGTCGCAGACGGCCTGAGCGTCAGCCAAATCCTGGGAGGCAGAGCAGTACTCGTCCGTGTCGTCTTCTTCCCAGTTCTTCATGAACAAGCCTTCGACCTGATAACCCTGCTGCTGGAGCAAGTAGGCCGAGACGGAAGAATCCACGCCGCCGGACATGCCGACGATCACCTTGATTTGGCTGTTGTCTGTCATTAGTCGAAGTTACCAGTTCGTTTAAACGGGGCGTATTCTACCAGAATTTCGCGCCCCGGGTCACATATCCCTGCACAGCTTCCCTTGCGAGGAAGGATGACAGGAAATCGTTTTTCTGATTGTCGGCACCATGATGAAAAAATGGCGCCAAACGACCTCAAATGGCCTGCTCACGATCGGTCACGAGAGGTCGGAGGCTCGGTAAAGAGCAGCGCAGGAACCGGCGCGTATAGATATGCGTGAGCCCTCTCGGTGACAAACAAGCGAGCAGCACATGAGCCTTGATCACGGCCTCGCAGTAAGATCGTGGACAGACTCTCAAATAAAGGCCTTGAGGGCCGACAGTGGCAGCCGGGTTCCCCCCAGATAATCCTGGATACACTGCCACACCAGCGGACTGCGCAGGGCCGGTTTGCACTCGGCTATTTCGTCAAGGGTGAGCCAGTGGCAGGCCAGCACGTCGCCGTCGGGATCCTCTGGATGGTGCTGACCCGGCGCCTTTTCAAGGTCGAAGATGACGGCGGTGCGCACGAAGGTGGCCTCGCTGTCCGCCGGTTTGAACAGATAGACCCCGAGCCAGCTGTCGGGACGGGCGCTGAGTCCCGTCTCTTCTTTGAGCTCGCGGCAGGCGGCGTCGATCAGGTTCTCCCCTGGCTCCACATGGCCGGCGGGCTGGTTGAAGCGGCGCTGGCCCGCGATCTCTTCCTCCACCAGCAGGAAGCGCCCCTGCCAGTGTACCAGGGCGGCCACCGTCAGACGGCTCTGCAGGGGTGGGTGATCAGTCATAAGGACTCCTTGTCTCTCGTGTTCATTCAGGATTGGCTGTTGCCACCGCGAGCCGGGCGACGGGCCGTGCCACGTCCCGAGCTGCGGGGTTTGCCGTCCGCTGGTTGGGCGGGACGGGATGGGGTTAGGCCGCGCTCGGCGCCATGGGGCCTGCTATTCTGCGATGCGCTAACAGCATCTCGCGCTGCCTTCGGCCTATTTTGATTGCGCAATTTATCGTCAATCTTATTGTTTGCAGTCGATTTCACCGCCCGATCCGGCGTTCCCTGGCCGTCCCGGCGCGATGCATTGGCGCGCGATGTATTGGCACGGGAGAGCGCGGCCAGCTCGGGGGCGGGCAGGCTGCGGCTCTGGCCTGGGGTCAGGTCATCGAGATTCCAGTCACCTATGGCGTAGCGAATGAGGCGCAGGGTCGGGTGGCCGATGTGGGCCGTCATGCGCCGCACCTGGCGGTTGCGCCCCTCCACTATCTTGATCTCCAGCCAGCAGGTGGGGATCTCCTTGCGCATCCGAATGGGGGGATTGCGTGGCCAGACATCAGGCGCATCCATGATCCGCGCCCCGGCGGGCAGGGTCAGGCCGTCGTTGAGCTCGACGCCGGCGCGCAGACTCGCCAGATTTTCCTCGCTCGGCACGCCTTCCACCTGCACCCAGTAGGTCTTGGGAGTCTTCTCCCCCGGCTGGGTCAGGCGAGCCTGCAGTTTGCCGTCGTTGGTGAGCAGCAAGAGCCCCTCGCTGTCGCGATCCAACCGGCCGGCGGCATAGATGCCGGGCTCGGTGATGTAATCCTTGAGGGTTTTGCGGCCCGCCTCGTCGGTGAACTGGCACAGCACCATGTAGGGCTTGTTCAGCAGCAACAGCTTGCGATCGGCCAGGGCAAGGGGCGGCTTTGGCTCGGCCCGTGGGCGTGCCTGGCCCGCCGTTGTGGTGCGGCCGGTGGCCGGCGGATGGTTGGCGAGAGAGAGACGGGGACGGGCTGGTTTCATCGAATGCACACCAAAAGCAGAGGATGCGGGATTGTATCACAGGGGGATCGGCTGGCAGATGAACGAAGCTGGCTCACGTCAGCGCAAAGACGTCGATGAGCCTGATCAGCTCAGCAGGCCTTCGATGACGATGGCCTGCCGGGCTGGGGGGGAGCTTGCGTGCAAGAGCGCCGTGCTGACCGTCTCGTCCATCAGGGCGCGGGCCAGCCGGGTGAGGGGGCGCAGCTGCTCGGGGGCGAGATCGGTCGGGATGGCCAGCAAGATGAGGGTGTTGACCGGCCCGAGCGCCGATCCCCACTCGATGGGCTCGGCGCTGCTCAGCAGCGAGAGAGAGGGCTGGCGGATGGCGGGGCAGATCACGTGGGGCATGGCAAGCCCCGGTCGGATGATGGTGGCGGCGAGCCGCTCGCGGCTATCGATGGCCTGCTCCAGCGCGGGCCGGTCACGCACCAGCTCCCCCGGCAGCAAGTCCACCAGCACCCTCAGGGCCAGCGCCTTGTCGAGGGGGGCGTTGGCGTGGCCGAGCTGGCCCAGTGAGAAGCAGTAGTCGGGCTGGGCATCGCGCAGTCGCTGTTCGGCCTGGGCGGCGGTGGTGGGTCGACCAAGCGGCTGGCCGAGCTCAACGCACCAGCAGGTGAAGGCCATGTGGGCGAGCTCCGCGTCCAGCCCCTCGATCAGCAGCTGGCAGAGATCGCCGGGTTGGGTCGCCAGGGTGAGCAGGGCGAGCTGGTTAGTCGCCGCTACGTTCTGGCGGCGGGTCACATTGATGAACTGGATATGAGACTTGAACAGCCCTGCCAGTCGGCAGAGCTGTTTGGCCTGGGTGATGGTCAGGCCCTGGCGGCAACAGAAGGTGAGCTCGCGGCGCAGCATTCAGACGCCGCTGATGGACGCTTTGAGCACGGCGGCTGCGTCGATCAGCACGGATTCCAGCGATACCTGGCGCAGGGGGCAGCCGAGGAAGCGCTCCTTCTGCTCGATCTCGATGTCGGAGGCGATCAGCACCAGATCGGCGGCGGCGATGTCCCGGGCGGTCAGCACGTTCTCCAGCCCCATGGCGCCCTGGGTCTCGACCTTGATCTTCAGTCCCAGTTTGTCGGCGGCTTTTTGCAGCGCCTCGGCGGCCATGTAGGTGTGGGCGATGCCGGTAGGGCAGGCGGTGACGGCGAGGATCTTCATGGGCTCTCGAAGCAAATTGAAGTGGGGCAACAAGATAGCGCCAAGCGCCTGATTTTGCCAAAGGTGCGGGCGAAAAGTGGGATCTTGGTGGCGCGCTGGCGCCGCTTCATCCAAGGCTTGGCCCCGTTTGTGGATGATGGCGCCAAGATAAAAAAACGGCCCGCCAGAGGGCGAGCCGAATGCACACAACGGAGTGAAACTCGTTATCTATCAGGCGGGCTGGGTCGCCAGCTCGGCCGCTTTCAGTTCCCGTTTGATACGGCGGATCTTGCGCTCCTCGGCCACGGCTACGCAGGCCATCAACACCAGGCAGGCGGCGGCGGCTATGTCGAGGGCGGCGAAGGTGCCGTCCCAGCCGGTCAGACCGAAGATGGGGGTGCCATCGGCAATCATGCCCAGCCCCAGCTTGGCGAAGCTGTCACCGATGAGGTAGGCGAAGGTGCCCTTGACCCCGTCGGCCACGCTGATCCCCTGCTTGGGGACGAAGCCCACGGCGGCCACGCCGATCAGCAGTTGCGGGCCGAACACCAGGAAACCCAGGGTGAACAGGGAGCCGAGGAACATGAACTGGGTGGTGGCGTGCTGATAGAGACCCAGGGTCGCGATGATCAGCGCCAGTGCCACACAGGCCACCAGGCCGCGGCGACCGTTCGCCAGATCGGAGAGGTAACCCCACATTAGGGTGCCGACCAGGGCGCCCACTTCGAAGAAGGTGAAGCCCTGGATGGCGATCTCTTTGGAGAAGCCAAGCTCCTGGTGGGCATAGACGGTGGACCACTGATCGATGCCGATGCGCACCACATAGAGGAAGATGTTGGCGAAGCACAGCAGCCAGATCACCTTGTTCATCAGCACGTACTTGACGAAGATCTGACCCTTGGTCAGCTTCTGCTCCTCGGTGGCGATGTCCTCTTCGCTCGCGACCTCGTCAAACAGCTCCTCCACCTTGCCCAGACC
The DNA here is from genome assembly GCF_056279295.1 of Aeromonas sp. TECH754. Taxonomy (NCBI): domain Bacteria; kingdom Pseudomonadati; phylum Pseudomonadota; class Gammaproteobacteria; order Aeromonadales; family Aeromonadaceae; genus Aeromonas; species Aeromonas sp. TECH754. The sequence goes on from NZ_JBWBRA010000001.1 coordinate 540,715, forward strand.
GTAGGCCTCCGGCGAATCGTTGCCAAAGCGCAGGCCGACGAAGCCGACGACCAGCGCGATGATGGACGGGAAGATGAACATGCCGAGCACGTTGCCATCGAACAGGTAGTTGGCACCGAACAGTGCCACCCCGGCCGCCCCGGCCCCGCCCACGTTGTGGGAAAGGTTCCACATGCCGAGGTAGGTGCCGCGCTTGTTGCGCGGGGTCCACTTGGTGATGGTGGAGTAGCTGCAGGAGCCGCCACAGCTCTGGAAGAAGCCGCTCAGGGCATAGAAGAAGATCATGAAGTAGAGGCTAAAACCGGTGCCGCCCATGCTGGCGCTGAAGCCCAGCATGCACAGGGCGGAGAGGATCAGCATCAGCGGCAGGAACTGCTTGGTGTTCTTGCCATCGGCATAGTAGGAGACGATGGTCTTGCCCACCCCGTAGGTGATGGAGAAACCAAGGCCAATCATGCCGAGTTGGGTCATGGAGAGACCGTACTCCTGGATCATGTCGTTCTGCGCAATGTTGAAGTTCTTGCGGATCAGATACATGGTCAGATAGCCGATAAACACAACCAGATAGGATTGCATAAACGGCTTGAACCAGAGTTTGCGCCGGGCTTCGACCGGCAGGTCCAGGGTGGGGACCCGGACCTGTTGGAGCAATTTCAACATCTTCGTTCATCCTCTGCGAGATAGACGGTATTCCCGCCGCGCCCTTCGTTTGTTCAGTGGTTGATGCTTCAACCGGTTATAAGAGGTCACGCCACGGAAAGGCCGACGGGGAAGCGGGGCTGCCCGGTCGATTGAACCTGTGCCCGGCACCTTGCGTCTGCGAAGGGGCGGGTCACTACATCAGGTGGGACGACTGTAATGAGGTGCTGCCGGGAGGGCGTGAGAGCCATCCCTAGGGGAGATAGGAAAATTTCCTAGTTTGGCGGGATCTGGCCGCGAAGTGTGAAGGGGATCACGGGACGGCCGTTCGATAAGCGAATCTATGTGTCGAGCGGCGCCTGAGCGCCTCGGCGAGCAGGCAATAAAAGAGGCCACCCTGGGGTGGCCTCTGGCTATCTGTGAGAAGCGATAGGTGAGAACGTCAGGCGGCCTTGGCCAGCGCGGTTTCGCCTGTCTTCTTCAGCCGCAGTTTCTTCAGGGCAACGGCGACCACGCCGGTGACGATGGCGCCGCAGATCATGCAGAGCAGGGCCAGCAGCGGCTTGTTGACGGCGCCCAGCAGGGCCACGATGGGGCCACCGTGGGCCACGCTGTTGGTGATGCCAAACAGGAAGGCCATCACCGCGGCGGTCATGCTGCCCAGCACGTTGGCCGGAATGACGGCGAGCGGGTCACGAGCGGCGAACGGAATGGCACCCTCGGAGATCCCCACCAGGCCCATGGCACCGGCGGCTTTGCCCGCCTCGATTTCGGAGGCATCGAAGATACCCATCTTGCGGCCGAGCACGGTGGCGAGCGACATGCCGAGCGGCGCGGCCGGGATGGCGCAGGCCATGGCCCCCATGAACTGGGTCTGGCCGGAGGCTATCATGCCCACCGAGAACAGGAAGGCCACCTTGTTGACCGGGCCACCCATGTCAAAGCCCGCCATGCCCCCCAGCACTATGCCCAGCAGCACCAGGCTGCCGCCGCTCATGGAGAGCAGCATGGCGTTCAGGCCGGTCATCATGTCGGCGATGGGGGCACCGATGATGAAGATGAAGACGGCGGCGATAAACAGCGACCCGACGATGGGGGCGATCAGGATAGGCACCAGCGGCTGCACCATCTTGTGGTAGTGACGGGTGGCAATCCAGCGCACCAGATAACCGACCAGCAAGCCCGCGATGATGGCACCGATGAAGCCGGTACCGGCGTCGGCGCCGTAGAAGCTGCCGTTGTTGGCAATCCAGCCACCGATGAAGCCCGGTGCCAGGGCAGGTCTGTCACCGATGGCGTAGGCGATGTAACCCGCCAGGATGGGGATCATCAGGGTGAAGGCGGCGACGCCCACGTTGAGGATCTGGTTCCACATGCTCCCTGCCGGGATCTGCATGCCGCTCGGGGTCGGATCGCCGCCGATGGCGAGCGCCAGGGCGATCAGCAACCCCCCCGTGACCACGAACGGGATCATGTGGGAGACGCCGTTCATCAGGTAACGGTAGAGATCGCCACTGCCGCCGGTGCTCTTCTCCTCGCTTTTGCGCTCATCCTTGTCCGCCACATAGGCGGGGGCCTTGAGCGCCTGCTCGATAAGGCCCTTGCCATCCTTGATGGGGGCCTTGACTCCGGTCTTGATCAGCGGCTTGCCGTTGAAGCGGGCCATGTCAACCTGCTTGTCGCAGGCGACGACGATGGCGCTGGCGCGGGCAATTTCGGCCGCGGTCGGGCTGTTCTTGACGCCGATGGAGCCGTTGGTCTCCACCTTCACCTCGTAACCCAGCTCCTTGGCGGCGCGCTCCAGCGACTCGGCCGCCAGATAGGTGTGGGCGATGCCGGCCGGGCAGCCGGTGACGCCGATGATGAAGCCCTTGTCGGCAGCCGGGGCGGCTTGATCCTCTTTCTTCTCGAGCAGCAGGGCCAGCGCGGCAACCGAGGTCTTGGCGGCCAGCAGTTTGGCGATGAAGCCCTCTTCTATCAGCTTGGCGGAGAGTTCGGCCAGCACCTCGATATGGTGGTTGGCGCCGCCGGCCGGGGAGGCAATCATGAAGAACAGCCGGGAGGGCTTGCCATCCTCTGCGCCGTAGTCGATGCCGGCGCGGCTGATGCCGATGGCCACCGCCGGGGTGCTTACTGCCGCGCTCTTGGCGTGGGGCAGGGCAACGCCCTCCTCGAAACCGGTGTTGTCCAGCGCTTCCCGGGCCCACAAGTCCTTGATGAACTGCTGCTCATCGCTGACCTTGCCCTGGGAGACCAGCAGGCGAGCCATCTCGCTGAAGACCTCCTCCTTGCGCGTGGCCTTTAAATCGAGCGCGATCAGTTGCTCGTTGATAAGGGTGGTGATCATGGCGTTCTCCCTGCTCCCTTGATGGAGCCTGTTGGCATCTTTTCCTGGGCTACCGCCCAAGACATGCAGACAAAAGTGACCCCACTATTATCCCGCCCGCTAGGCAGCACACCTATCGGACAAAACTGCGAAATACTGGATTTTTGTGCGACATCACCTCGAATGTGACCCCGATCGCACAGCAGACCAGCTGACAAAATTGGTCTGAATTGAATCGGTGAGTGATTTTTTGTTTTTAAAAATCAGTATCTTGACGTTTTTTTTCAACGTGCTTTTGTGATGGCTTGTGATGTGATTCGGCCATGAAGAGGTGCGGAGCTGTAAATTTGTGAGGTGAAAAGAGCGGGCGGGGTGTGAGCTGACGCACATAAATGGCGGTGGTGGGGCGCTTGATAAGGGGAGGCAGGCGAGGGGAAGGGTGGATAAATGGGTCGCGCCATCGGTGCCAGACAGCCCACCACAACGCACGAGTGAAACCACAGGCATTGGCCCCGTAGGGTGCAAAGAACGAAGTGAATTGCACCGCTTGTTTGGAGGCAGAAAAGGTAGAGGTGCAATGCGCTGCGCTTATTGCACCCTACCGAATTGATGACGCGAATATCTAAGTATGCTTGGGTATTAAAAGTTCTAGTTTAACTTTTGGCTATTGCTTCTGGAAGATAAAGCCAGCGGACAAGGTGGCCTTTTCTGGAGGCAAACCGAATCTTAATCCAGTCATCCTTTTGCTCTAGAATTTCTACTTTGTCATTATGAATAAGATAGGCTTTGGTCTTTGATGTTTTTTCAGGTGATGAGTAGAGAAAGGCTTTCTCGGAAGTGACTGGCCAGAGAATTTTCTTACCATCAAAGTCAATCGCAACGGTGTCCAGTTTCTCTCCCTTCTGATTAAATGTGTGCTCGTAGAGAGGGAAAGTATCAATCTCGGAATTTTGGATCTGATGCTCTGTTGTCTTATATAGCCAGAGTTCACCTTGGGCATTATATCGGTAAGTGTCGTAATACCATATAGGACCGGAGCGGCAAGAGCTAACTAAAGAAAGAGCCTCTGATCTAACCGCAAGGTTATAGAGCCCCCCACAGGAAGAGGCTGGCATTTTATAATTCGCAGTTTTTAACTCTTTAAATGCTGCATTTATATGGTCATAAAAGAATACATAAAAAACAGTATTTACCATGCCGAGAGAGTTAGTGATGGCGATATCTTTATAACCATCAAAATTGAAATCTTTTATGATAACATCAGATTGCAGTTCATCATCAACACATATCAGTTTTTCTTTCTCTTTTCCGGTATCCAATAAATAATAACAGTCATTTTCTTTTTGTATTTCAATTTTTACTCCGTCAATAACATAAGATGAGTTTGTCTCTGCAGAGACGGAGAAACATAATAATAAAGTTGCAATGATGACAAAATTTTTCATGTTTATTTATTCTGCTATTTGAGTTTTTTAAGTGTTGTTTGCGTCGTTTATTTACTGTCTTGAAACGTTTTTATGAGCGTGAGCTGGTTTTTATCAATGATGTAATAATTGGTGTGATAAATAAATGATGCACCATCATTACTGTTTTCAACTTTGGTCGTGGTAAGAAGGCTGCTATCAATTTGAGGAGACTCTATCCATTCTCCCACACGGGTATCAGAATCATCACTTACATCATATGAGCTATATGCATTAAATACAGTATCCAGTACCTTTCCCGTGCGTTTGTTGACCAGGACTTGGTTATAACAACCTGATGAACCGCATCCCCAGCCTGTAAGTACATATTCACCTGCATATACTGGCTTTTGTGACAATGCCTCGGTCAGTCGGGTGCGGAATGCTCTGGCCAATTCAGAGTCTAGTGAAAGCTTGGCTGGCTTACCTTTATATGCAGGTGGTGCCGGATAGTCCTCTGTCCGAGGTGGCATTTGAGATCCGGCTTCGCTACCGAATGTGGTTTGGCTGAATAATTCGATGAGCAATAATAAGTAAATTACGCTTGCTTTCATAATATTTTGTCTTGATATGTAAAGTTGTAGTGCCGTAGGGTGCAATGAACGAAGTGATGACGCGAATGTTCGAATACACTACGCTATTCGAGCCTACGAGCCTACGAGCCTACGAGCCTACGAGCCTACGAGCCTACGAGCCTACGAGCCTGCAATGCCTAGAGAACATCTCTAAAATCATTCCTTATACATGATTTTTTGTGCAGAGAGTCATCGTAGTTTCTGACACTGATTCTCCATCAATGCGATAAAAATCAGATACTTCACCTATAATTTTGAAGCCACACCTCAAATACAGGCTCTTTGCGGGAATGTTGTTTGAAAGGACGTTTAAATCTAACCAGTCAATACTGTCAGTTTCTTGGCAAAATCGGAATGCTGATTCTAATAGCTTTATTCCTAAACCTTGCATTCTGGCATTGTTTTTTACACCCATGCCTAACAAAACACGATGGGTGTTATATTCTCCACTGTAATGGCGCAAATCTATATGCCCAAGAATATGGCTGCTTGAGTTTTTAGCTAACCAAAGCTTTCTCCAACTTGGCTTACCGATACTAACGCCAAAACCATCTCGAAACTTGGTTCTAAGTTGTTCTGATACTTTGCAGTGATCCTTTGGAATTGGTTGAAATAGTGGTGAGTTGTCGGATGCGTTTTCTAGAAGTTGAACACCTAGATACTCAAAGAAAAGATCTAAATCTGATAGTTTTGCTTCTACTATTTCCATATATTCACCTAGTTACGTATAACACTCGGTTAAGTGTCGCTCCGATTATAACTGTAGGTTCGATTAGCGCAGCGTAATCGGACTTTCGCGAAGACATATTCAAGACCTTCACCTTTTCATCAGACTAAGCTACCGCCCCTGGATCTCAGCCTCCAACTTGCTGCTTTTCATCTGCGATTGACCTGAAATGGCGTGATAGATCTGTGTCATGGATGCGACTCCACAAAGGCATTGGTAGCCAAGTGGAACATCTTAATCAAAGCGGTGCGGTAGTAACACAGGGAGCCGATAAAAACCGGCTCGGGATCAACAAATGGCTTGTTCAGGGGGGGGGCGGCCAGCGCGGAATTGGCGGGGCTGACTTGAGTTACCGCAGAGGCGCCAGCCACTTTGTGACATGGCGCTCAATACTCGAGAAAGGTCTCGCCGCAGCGCTCGCAGCTCGCAGATAAGATGTCGCACATTAGGGTCCAGGTAGGCGAGCTTGTCTCCAAATACGGTGTTGGTGAGCAGGCTGGCGCGAAAGGCTTGCCAGAAGGTCTTGGACTTGTCTTTGGGCATGATGTCCTTGCTGTGGTCGCGAGGGACCAGCACCACGATATGGCGGGTGCGCTCGCCGCAGCGGTCGCAACGATGGATTTCGCACGGTTCGCTCAAGGTTGTCATACTGGCGTCGCTCTCGAGGTGGGGGGCGCGCCCATCATAATCTTCTCCGTCTGGCTCTCAACTCCCCGTTCAGGGGGCTGTGTCGAGGCCTAACCGGCTGGGGCGGTGTCGGGTTCAACGATTCGGCCCCTCGGCAGCGTTGGGGAGTTAACACCGGGATGCCAACACGTGGAAACAGATGCTCAGCTCGATTTATTCCCGAGCATCAATAAAACCAACCGGTTCTAAACGACACGCCGGTGATGACAAACAGGATGGAGATGATGGTCACCGGGACAATATGCCACGCCATGGCATTGAGTGTTTTCTCGGACAGATGGGGGATGACTCGAAACCGCGCACTCAGGGCAAAGCAGAGCGTCAAGGTTAGCAACGACAGCTTTACCAGGATCGGGTGGGCGATGGGATTGGAAAAATCCAGCCACTGGCTCACATCTGGCAGCATTCGGTAAGCCAAAAACAGACCCGTTATCACCTGGATGATCAGCGCCGGCATGCCGATCTTTTCGTAAACCGACTCGAACTCCAACAGCCTGGCGGGGGAGCGCTCTCTCAATACCTTTGGCAGTACCACCACCGACAGCACTATATGGCCACCCGTCCAGATCGTGGCCGCCAATATATGTAACAACAGTGCCAATCCGTACATCATCCCTCCGGTTATATATCTGTTGATCTGTCTTTAATGAACCATCGCATCAATCACCGACGCGTCCCATCTCATGGGCGATCGCAGAGGTTGCAATGGACTGACATCCTGTTGGGATGACCCCAGGGCATTAGCGACCCTGTTTGGCCATCGGCTAAAGATGTTAACCAATGGCATGATTTCGCAAAACCAAATGGCGACTAAAAGCTGTTCAAGATCAATAAATAACTTCTGGGCGGAGCGGGTCGTTGCGGGCGGAGCCATGGAAGCCGGGTCAGGTGCCCGTCATCGCACTGATGATCGCCAGATCGCGTCGACGCATCCCTGCAATCGAACGGGTTGGCACCTGACTGGTCTGTCCTTATCTCCTTTCTGAACCCTGGCTTTCTGCGCTGCGACTTTCGATGGACGGCGGCAGGGTCCATTGCTCTACTCCGCGAAAGATTCAAATCGCTGCCGCGACAGGCAGTCCCGGTTCATGAGCTGTGAGCCGGATCAGGGAATGAGTGGGAGTAGTGGTGATGAGTTTGCGCAAGTACATGATGATAGGGCTGGCGGCGCTGGCGCTGTGGGGCTGTGGTGATGACGACGAGGAGAGCGGCGCATCCGGTGACGGGCATCCCCTCTCTTCCCTGCACGTCAGCCCGGGGAGTGCCAGGGTGCCTGTCGGCTTCGAGCAGCAGTTCCAGGTCATGGCCGTCTGGGATGACGGCATGGTACAGGATGTGACGCCGCACCCCAATATCACCTGGAGCAGCAGCGACAGCGCCGTGGTCACCATAGATGACGATGGGCTCGCCAAGGGCATCAGCCCGGGGACGGCGCTCATCACCACGACCGGCACCGCCAACGGCGAGCCTTACAGCGCCACCGCCACGGTGGAGGTGATCGACGTTCGGGTGACCGATCTGCAGGTCACGCCGGCCAAGGCGGCGGTGCCTCCTGGGCTGGATCAGGAATTCGTGGCCATCGCCACCTTCTCCGACGGGGTATCGCGGGAGGTGACCCGGGCCGAGGCGATCAGCTGGCACAGCCAGCAGGAGGAAATAGCCACCATCAGCAATGTCGCCGATCAGAAGGGGATTGCCACCGGGGTGGCGGTGGGCAGCACCATCATAGAGGCCGTCGGCAGCGCCAACGGTGTCGAGTTCAATGCCTCGGCGCAGCTGGAGGTGACCGACGCCCAGATCTCCGGGCTGGACATTCAGGCGCCGGCGGGTCCGCTGCCGGTCGGGCTGAGCGCGCAACTGCATGCCTTTGCCAGCCTGTCGGACGGCGGTGCCCCCATCGAGGTGACCGGCCACGAGGCCTTGAGCTGGAGCAGCAATGCCCCGGCGGTGGCAAGCGTCGACCCCGACGGGGTGGTGACGGGGCTTGCGGTGGGCAGCGCCGATATCATGGCGAGTGGCACCCTCAACGAGATGGCGCTCGTTGCGAGCGAACGGATCGAGGTGAGCCAGGCGACCATGATCCGGCTCAGCCTGCAGCCGGAAAATGGGAGCGTTCCCGTCGGATTGCAGACCCCATTCACCGCCACAGCCCATCTGTCCGATGGCAGTACCCTCGATGTGACCCAGAGTCCGCTCCTTCACTGGACCAGCAGTCACCCCGAGCTGGCGAGTGTCAGCAGCGCGGTGGGCAGCAAGGGTCTGGTGACCGGCCACCAGGCGGGGACGGCCAGCATCACGGCAAGCGGGACCGTCGCCGGCGCGCCATTCACGGCCTCGGCTGCGGTGACCGTCTCCCCGGCCGTGGTGACCGACCTGGCTATCTCGCCGGATAACGCCTCGGTGGTTGTGGGGGCCAAGCGATCCTTCCAGGCCATGGCGACGCTGTCGGATGGCGGCACGCGGGAGGTGACCCAGGATGCGGCGCTCTGGTGGCACTCCGACGATCCCGCCATCGCGGCCATCAGCAATGCCGAGGGCAGTCGCGGTGAGGCGACGGGACTGGCAGAGGGGACGGCGCTGATCTCGGCCGAGATGGCCGGAGTGAGTGCCAACCTGGCCAGCCTGTCGGTGGTGCCGGCGGCGGATCCCATCCTGGTCGAGCCGCTACGCAACCAGCTGGCTTCCCTGGTCCTGAGTCCGGAGGCGTTCGCATTCTGGAACCGCACCTCCATCAACTCCGCCGAGGGGCAGGCGGCGCTCAAAGAGCTGACCGGGCTGGTCTATGCCCAGTTTCAGGACCAGTTCGACTTCATCACTGTGCTGATGAACAACGATGGGGTGCCGCCTGGCATGCCCACCGGCGAATACACCCACGTCAAGAACGACATCCTGGGCATAGGTCTTCCTGCGATGGATTACACGGCGGCGTTCCACTCCGGCGGCAAGCTGCAGGGCGTCTCCTTCCTCTACATGAAGAAGTACCTGTCTACCTCAACCTATGGCCCCATCTTGCACGAGATGGCCCACCGCTGGGCGAACTGGGCGGTGCCAAGCAGCCAGCCGGGGCACTGGGGGAGAGAGCTTGGCATCAGCGGGCAGTTGAACGACGTGAGTGCCAACTACGCCGATATCGAGCTCTATCTGATGGGATTGATGGCGGCGAACGAGATGACGGATCCGGCCAGCCTCGACGCCTACGCATTGATCCCGGCGGATCAGAAACCCAGGGTACCCGCGGCGGCCGACGCGCAGAAACAGTTCAGGGCGCTGCTGTTGATCCTGTCGGATCGGACGCTTACCGCTACCGAGATCAAAAACTACAACGACGGCGCCACCCTGCTGACCCGGACCGACAATCCGTCTCAACAGGGCACCAACTTCCACAAGATGACGGGAGGGCGGGGTACGCTGCTGATTGGCGACCTCGATACCCTGGCCAAGCCATAAGCTCCTGGCTGTTGTCCGGTGCGGGCAGCGTATTATAGGTGGCGGGTCTATCCTGAGCCGCCAAATCCCCCCTTAGCGGGCCGCCTTAATGGCGGCTCGCGTCGTTTGGGGAAGAAATGGCTTAACCCCTTATCGGAGCCACAGGTGTTCTCATCATCGTCGGTGACGTTCTCGGGATGCAGGCGAAGATACTCCGACAGGGGGGCTGTGCCTCCCGGTCTGGCTGTTCCAGAGGATGGTGTCGATGGCTTGTGGCGACAGGGCATAGACAAGAAAAGGGGCCTCGCGGCCCCTCGTCATGTCAGTGGCTGATGGTTCAGGCCACCTTGCTGTTTGCCTGGGTGCGGGCCAATAATCCATCTGGATTATGGATAGCATCCTTGGTCTTAACATCGATAATCTCGATATTAGTGAAGCGCTCCCTGTTCTTGATGGCGACGTCGTGGGCCAGGATGACGCAGCGGGCGTTGGCCACGTCCTTTGCCGTGATGCGGTTGATGATGCCGTTGGCGCCCTGGGTCTCCACTTTCAGCTTGATCCCCGCCTTGGCTGCCGCCTTTTGCAGGCTCTTGGCGGCGAGGAAGGTGTGGGCGACGCCGGAGGGGCAGGCGGTGATGGCGAGCACGTCCGCTTCTCCTTCCGCTTCGATGACCTCATAGCCGCCATTCGGGGTGGCGACCTCTTCCTCGTCGGTCACCGGTTTTTTCAGCGCGTTGACGATGAGGGCCGTGGTCAGGGCGCCGAGTACGGTGCCGAGGATGTAACCCATCTTGCCTTCCACCACCGGCAGCACTATCCAGCCACCCCAGGGGGCGTGGTTGATGCTGTGCATCATGAAGCCGGTGATGTTGCCGACGATGCCGCCCGCGACGATGGCCGGGATGACCCGCACCGGATCGGCGGCGGCGAACGGAATAGCCCCCTCGCTGATGCCGATCATGCCCATGATGGCGGCCGCCTTGCCCGCCTCACGCTCCTCCTTCTTGTAGCGACGGGGTGAGAGCAGGGTGGCCAGCGCCATGCCCAGCGGCGGCACGCAGATGGCGATGCCGACGCCCCCCATCAGCCAGGGCTGAGTGTTGACCTGGGTCTGGGCGAACAGGGTGGCGACCTTGTTGACCGGGCCGCCCATGTCAAAGGCGGTCATGCCACCGAGAATGGCGCCCAGCATCACCTTGCCGGAGCCGGCCATGCTGGAGAGCCAGTGGTTCATCCCCTCCATCATGGCGGCGATGGGGGCACCTATCACCCACATGACGATGCCGCACACCAGGAAGGTGCCGACGAGCGGATAGATGAAGATGGAGCCGAGCGAACTCATGGAGTCCGGCAGCTTTATGCGCTTGAGCTGATTGACGATAAGCCCGGCGATGAAGCCCACCAGAATGGCGCCGAGAAAGCCGGTATGGAACTGCTGTACCGCAATCCAGGAGCCGATCATGCCGGGAGCCAGCCCCGGTTTGTCCGCCATGGAGTAGGCGATGTAGCCGCCGAGCACGGCGGTAAACAGGGTCAGCCCCGCGATCCCCATGTCGGCCATGTCCTTGAGCACCCCGGCCTCGGGCACCGCGCCCTTGCCGCTCATCATCACCGACAGCGACAGCAGCACGCCCCCCGCGACGATGAAGGGGATCATGTGGGAGGTGCCAAACAGCAGGTGCTGCTTGAGGGTATTGAGCTGGGCCTTGATGCTGCGATCCTGGGGCTCGGGGGCACTGACGTGAGACGCTCGGCTCGCCTGTGTTGGGGCTGGCTTAACGCTGCCTGTGGCCGAGAGCAGGGCCAGCACCTCGGCCTTGCTGCGGGCTGCTTGCATGCGGGGGATAAAATCGGGTTCCAGCAGCTTGGTGGAGAGCTCGGCCAGCACCTCGATATGGTGGTTGGCGGCGCCTGTGGGGGAGGCAATCATGAAGAACAGGCGGGAGGGCAGCCCGTCCTCGGCGCCGTAGTCGATCCCCTGGCGGCTGATGCCGACAACGATGGCGGGGGCCGTCACCGTCTCGCTCTTGGCGTGGGGCAGGGCGACGCCCTGCTCGAAACCGGTGTTGCCGAGATTCTCCCGGGCCCAGAGATCGCGCACGAAACTATCCTGATCGGCTATTTTACCGCTTTTTTTCAGCTGGGCGGCCAGCTCGACAAAGAGCCCCTGCTTGTCGCGGGCGGCAAGGTCGAGGCAGATCAGTCCTTCATCTATCAACGAGGTGAGCATTGGTGTCTCCTGGCTCCTGCGAGCCCTGGTGAGGTGATGTTTGGATGGAGCAAACGATTGACCCCGCTATTGTTTCGTCCAACACCTCTCACCGAAATCGGAGATATGTGCCCTTTACTGGAGTTTTGTGTCAATACCACAGCCCTGTGACCCTGCTCGCATTTTGCTATATGGCTTTCAATCTGACTTATTTTTAATAAACACCATTAAAAACAGATGGTTAATTTTATAAAAACCATGAATGAAAACGCGATTAGGGCATTTGCCAATATTGACCGCACAACCTGAATGGAGATTTGTGCGCCTCAGGCCGGTCTTGAAATGTGAGCCATCTGGCAAAATGGAGGCTGAGCGGGGTCATGATGCCCGCTCCGCATGGTGCAAGAAGAGGTGAGGCTGGGCTGAGTGAGAAAAACGTGCATAGTCACCCGCCATCTTTAACCAAGATTAAGGGGTTGCTAGATTTAATTTAAGTATTTGATAGTAATCGATTGTTTGTGATTTTTGAGGGGGTGTTTTTCGACGCGGAGAAGGCGTTTTTGGCGGCCTCACAAGAAACCATTCATCATTTTTTAGATTGGTTTTTGCATAATCAATCGTTTATTTGGTTGGACAATGGAGGCGGGATTGGTGTCCAATCAAGAGAGCAGGTTGGCCAACTGTGCCGTCAGCCAGTGTGTAACCCGAGATGTAAGGAGACATCCTGATGGAAAAACTTGACCAAGAGATCGACACCATGCGCCAGGAATTTGAGTCACAGGGGCAAAAACAGGCCCATGACAAATGGCAAGCCAGGGTCGATGAACTGCAGCGGGAGCGCACCGAGACGCCCCAGCCGGAAGCGGCAGAAAACTAGCCAGAAGATGGCCACCCCGTGATGGCCATCGTCAGCTTGATAATAAAAAACCACCGCCCTGTCAGGGCGGTGGTTTTTTTCTGGCAGGCTCGGCGCCGGGGCGGGTGAGCTATTGATCCGGCTCATCCGGCGTCACGGACGCGGGCCAAGCCTCAGGTAGGGGTCGTTAGCGGCTGGCGCCACATGCGGTACATGGTGTGGCAGTTGACGAACAGGAAACTCAACTCGATCAGGCTGCCCCCGATGGAGCCGATGAGGATGTTGTGGCTGGTCCAGCAAAACCCTCCCGCCAGCATGCAGAGCCGCAGCGCTATGCCCTGGGTACGGAACAGGCCCCAGGTGCCGACCGTGGTGCCTATGATGGGCAGCCACTGCACCGGGCTGGTGATCCCGGGGATGCCGAGCCCCCACACCAGCACCAGGAAGAACAGCATCACCCAGGGGCTGCGGGTGCGCCCCGAGATGAGGGTGCGAGCGCAGCTGAGGCCGGCACTGAGCCCCGCCGTGCTGGCCCCCATCAGCAGGAAGTGGAAGGCGATGGCCCCCTGATAGAGGCACAGGCGCAGTCGAAAACGCCCGTCATCCCGTTGGCGGAAGGCGCTGATGCCGACCAGCATGGCGGCGAGGCCGATGCCCTGGGCCAAAGGTTGTTGCTGAAACAGGGTCCAGACCGGGGTCAGCCAGCTCAGTGTCAGATTCACAGGGAGATACCGCAGTTGCAGAGCGCCGAGCCCTTGGCGTGATGAGGCGCGTTACCGCGCGGTTGTTCGCTGCCGAGGGCGGCGAATGGGGACAGCAGGTCAGTCATGGAAAACCTTGGGCTTGGTGCCGGCACTGGAATGACTCCAATGAGGCTGCGTCTGGCCCGCGCGCAATGAATGGCGGGTTTGACAATGAGGGCAGGGCCGTCGAAGGGGCCTTGTCCGGTGCAAAATCGTACCATGTAACCGGTTCCAGTCAAGGTGCCGATCACCGCGGCGCTCTGTCCCGCCATCGACCAATTTCCACATCCATCACGACAGGACATCATCGTCGATGACGGCACGGTCGACACCGGCTCCTGCAACGTCGCCCCTCCGTCGAGACGCTCACCTCGGAGAACCTGGTAGCCCTGCGCGACATGCGGCGGTTGCCCGTGAGTATCTCGCGCACTGGCAGTTCAGATCGGCGCTTGACGTACCTTATCCCGCACCTTGAGAGACCTCTCTGGCTCAGGGGCGGGGGGCTAGTAGCGCAACAATGAGGGCCATCGATGGATGGCCCTCATTGTTATCTGTGCCGTGCGTCGGCTCTTAGCTGCGGTTGCCGGCACGGGCGACCCGGCCCTCGACCAGCAACTGGTAGTGGCCGGTGGCGGCGGGGACGAAGGCGGACTGCCCCTTCACGAGGCGCAGCATCTCATCACCCTGCTTGAGCGTCACCGTGCCATCGATGGCAAACAGGATCTCGGCGCTGGCGGTGGTGAGATGGTACTCGCCGGCCGGATAGACGCTGAAGGTGAAGTCCGGTACCGGCACATCGAAGTGCTGCACGGCGCCTTCGACGCGGGGGGCCAGCAGGATCTGATCGTCCGGCTTGGGCAGGCAGCGGGTGCAATCGAGCAGCTCTGCCACGTCGATGTACTTGGGCGTCAGCCCGGCGCGCAGCACGTTGTCCGAGTTCGCCATGATCTCGAGGCCGGTGCCGCGCACATAGGCGTGGGGGGTGCAGGCGTCGAGGAACATGGCCTGGCCCGGCGCCAGGGTCACCACGTTCAGCAACAGCGGTGAGAACAGCCCCACATCTCCCGGGTACTGGGTGGCAAGCGAGGTGATCAGCGCAAAGGTCTCCTCGTCCTGATGCTGGGCGGCATAGGCCAGCAGATCCGCCAGCGCTCTCTCTTTAGGTTCCCCTTCCAGGATCAGCAACTGGTGGAAGAAGTGCTGCAGGCCGGTCTCGCTCCGATTAGCTGAGTGAGCGCTGGCCAGGGCTGCGGTCAGCTCGCTCAGGGCAGGGATATTGACCCGCTCGAACAGCGCCAGGATGGCGGGAATGGCGCGAAAGCCGTTCATCGCCTGATAGGGGGTGAGGGCAAACACCAGCTCAGGCTTGTGGTTCGGATCCTTGTAGTTGCGATTGGCAGCCTTGGGCGAGATGCCGGCGGCCTCCTCCTTGGCAAAGCCGACCTCGGCCTGGGCCTTGCTCGGGTGCACCTGGATGGAGAGCGCCTTCTCGGCGCACAGCACCTTGAACAGGAACGGCAGGCTGCCGAAGCGAGCCAGGGTAGCCTCCCCCAGCGCAGCCGCCGGGGCGCCATCGATCAGGCTGGAGAGCTTCTGTGCAGCGCCGGCCAGTGTTACCTCGGAGCAGCCGTTGGGATGGGCGCCCATCCACAGCTCGGCCTGGGGTTTTCCAGCGGGATTGGGGATGCCGAACAGGTGGGTCAGGGCGTCATGGCTGCCCCAGTCATAGCCCTGAATCGGGTTTTGCATCAGCAGAAAAGGGGGGAGTGAAGAGGGCAGATCGCGACTGCTCATAAGGGACGCCTCATGTAATTTGAAAAAAACGAGAGTGAAGAAAAAGGTAGAATTGACCCGCAGTGCCGGACTATAACATGGGCGGTCGCGCGCGCCGCAATCGCTTGCCTCTCTCTTGATCGGGATCATCATGTCACTCATCTTCAGCCAGCTGCTCGACGGCGCCCTCCATGAACAGGTTCCCTTTGAGCAGATCTGGTTTGCCAGCGAGCAGGGCGTGCCGCCCGGTTTCAGCTATCAGGTCAACTTTCCCCGCCTCGAACTGGTGTTCAGCGGTGAATACCTCAACCAGATCTGGGACAAGGAGCAGGGCAGCAAGCTAGTCAGCGTATTGCCGGGACAGGCGCTCTACATCCCCCCCAACGGCTGGAACAAACCGCAATGGACCACCGACTGTTCGGTGCTGAGCCTGTTGTTTGGCAAGCGCCAGCTCGGTTTCAGCCTGGTGAGCAAGCGCCGCGACGAACCCGATTTCTTCGACGTGCAAAAGCACAGCATCATGGCCCGGGCGGGGCACGTGATCGAGCACATACTGGCGGCGCTCAATGCGCTGACCGAGGATCCCGGTCGCTCGCCCACCGACAACCATCTGTTGCAGGCGCTGCTCACCAGCGCCCGCCAGCTGCTGGCGGAGTCCGCCTTCGACCGGCCGAGGGGGGCGGACCTGTTCCACGGGATCTGCATCTACATCCAGGAGAACTTTCACCGTCCCATCAGCCGCGACTCCATCGCGCACCGCTTCAACGTCTCGGCCAGCCATCTCTCTCACCTGTTTCGCGAGCAGGGGCACATGCGCCTCGCCGATTACATCAGCTGGGTGCGCATCGACAGGGCCAAGTTCATGTTGAAAAAGTACCGGTTTCGGTTGGAAGAGGTGGCAAACCGCTGTGGTTACGTCGATGTAAATTATTTTTGCCGGGTGTTCAAGCAGAAGACCGGGCTGACCCCCTCTCAATACCGCTCCCTGAGCCAGCCGCAGGGCCAGACCGACAGCCTGGCAGAGTGAGGGAGGATACCGCCTGAGGCTGCGTAACACAGGCGTTGGATGCGGTCAGGAGTGATCGAACGCGAGCGGGGCGGGTGCATTGTGATCCAGTGCCCGACTATGGTCGGACATGCGCACCCGCCATTTGATTATGAAAATGGATGGGCTAAGATGGCCGCGCTCAATGACATATTTATAACAAACGGAAGTTAGGAGATGCCGATGGAAAGCAGAGTAGTTATCCCGACCACAGGTCAAAAAATCACCGTCGATGCTAATGGCAAACTGAAGGTTCCTCACAATCCGATCATTCCGTTCATCGAAGGGGATGGCATCGGTGTGGACGTGACTCCGGCCATGCTGAACGTGGTGAATGCCGCGGTCGAGAAAGCCTACAAGGGCGAGCGTTCTATCGCCTGGATGGAGATCTTTACCGGCGAGAAGTCGACCCACGTCTATGGCGAAGGTGCCTGGCTGCCGGCTGAAACCCTGGATTTCATTCGTGAATACTGCGTGGCCATCAAGGGCCCGCTGACCACCCCGGTCGGTGGCGGTATTCGCTCCCTCAACGTGGCCCTGCGCCAGGAGCTGGATCTCTACATCTGCCTGCGCCCGGTCCGTTACTACGAAGGCA
This sequence comes from Aeromonas sp. TECH754, assembly GCF_056279295.1. Lineage (NCBI taxonomy): Bacteria > Pseudomonadati > Pseudomonadota > Gammaproteobacteria > Aeromonadales > Aeromonadaceae > Aeromonas > Aeromonas sp. TECH754. Next base: position 557,779 of record NZ_JBWBRA010000001.1, read on the forward strand.
CCCCGAGCCCGGTCAAGCGTCCGGACTTGACCGACATGGTGATCTTCCGCGAGAACGCCGAAGACATCTACGCCGGTATCGAGTGGAAGGCGGACAGCGATGAAGCCAAAAAGGTTATCGCCTTCCTGCAAAACGAGATGGGCGTGAAGAAAATTCGCTTCCCCGAGACCTGCGGCATCGGCATCAAGCCCATGTCCAAGGCCGGTACCGAGCGTCTGGTCCGTGCCGCCATCGAGTATGCCATCGACAACGATCGCGACTCCGTGACCCTGGTGCACAAGGGCAACATCATGAAGTTCACCGAAGGTGCCTTCAAGGATTGGGGCTATGCCCTGGCTCAGAAAGAGTACGATGCCCAGCTGATTGACGGCGGCCCCTGGTGCTCCTTCAAGAACCCGAAAACCGGCAAGACCATCGTCGTCAAGGACGTCATCGCCGATGCCTTCCTGCAACAGATCCTGCTGCGCCCGGCCGAGTATGATGTCATCGCCTGCATGAACTTGAACGGCGACTACATCTCCGACGCCCTGGCCGCTCAGGTCGGTGGCATCGGTATCGCCCCCGGCGCCAACATCGGCGACGGTGTGGCCCTGTTCGAAGCGACCCACGGCACCGCGCCCAAGTACGCCGGTCAGGACAAGGTCAACCCGGGCTCCCTCATCCTCTCCGCCGAGATGATGTTGCGCCACCTGGGCTGGACCGAGGCGGCCGATCTCATCATCAAGGGGATGGAAGCGGCGATTGCCAACAAGACGGTCACCTATGACTTCGAGCGACTGATGGAAGGCGCCACCCTGCGCTCCTGCTCCCAGTTCGCCCAGGACATGATCGACCAGATGTAAGGTCTTGGGTCCAACAGGATTCGAAAAGCAAAACCGGCGCCATGAGCGCCGGTTTTTTTATGGATGACGGGCCTGGACCCGCACGCTGGCTCAGGCCATCAGGTGGTCTTTTCCACGTGCTGCTGATAGATCTGCTGCCACTTGCTGCTCTCGGCTTCATCGCCCTGGGTTTGCCAGAACTCGCAGATGGAGCTGGCGAGTTCGGATGCCATGGCATGATCGCCATCACGACGGCTCATCAGATATTGTCCCAGCCAACTTTGATACTGTTTCATAGTCCGATCTCCTTATCTAAGGTGCCCTTGGTGGTTGTCGTCTGGCAGATTCCCTTGCCATGACTGACTCATCCAGGCCACAGGTGGTGCTGCGCGTCGGTTCGTTGTGATAGCGAAACTAGGTCGCGATCTCGCCGGATAAGGGCGATAACGGAGCGCAGATGTCAAAAAACGGCCCCTATAGTATCACAAAATAACCAACTTGGGGGGATTGACGGCAGAGGAGAAGGATCGAAGGCCCGCGGGCATTTGGCAAAAGACATGCCATCTTGCTGATCCATGAAGAGAAAAACCCGCCGAGGTGGCGGGTTTTATGGGTGAAAAAAAGATCAGATCCGGGCCGTGGCCAGGTATTTTGCCATTTCCTCCGGGGGCACCATGCCACCGCCGGTGGCCCACACCAGGTGGGTCGCCCGGGCCATGGCGGCTTTATCGAGCCCCTGCGCGGCTTGCCACTCCGGGTTGGCGGCGATCCGCCAGGGACCCGGCATGCCGGCCAGCGCCGAAGGCTCGAGCCGGATCTGCTCATCGCGGTCCAGCAGCCCCAGCAGGTCATACATCTCCTGATCGCTCAGGGTGTAGAAGCCATCGAGCAACCGCTCCATGGCACGGCCGACGAAGCCGGAGGCGCGACCCACCGCGAGGCCATCGGCGGCGGTGAGGTTGTCGATGCCCAGATCCTGCACCGAGATGTGATCGTGCAGGCCGGTGTGGACCCCGAGCAGCATGCAGGGGGAGTGGGTCGGCTCGGCGAAGAAGCAGTGCACATTATCCCCAAACGCGAGCTTCAGGCCAAAGGCCACGCCGCCCGGGCCGCCGCCCACGCCGCAGGGCAGGTAGACGAACAGCGGGTGCTCGGCATCCACCGCGATGCCCATCTCCTTGAACTGCGCCTTCAGCCGCTCGCCGGCCACCGAGTAGCCGAGGAACAGGGTGCGAGAGTTCTCGTCGTCGATGAAGAAGCAGTTGGGATCGCGCTCTGCCTCCTTGCGCCCTTGCTCCACCGCGACGCCGTAATCTTCGGCATATTCCACCACGATGACGCCATGTTCGCGCAACTTGCGTTTCTTCCATTCCCGCGCATCGGCGGACATGTGCACGGTGACGGTGAAGCCGAGCTTGGCGCTCATGATGCCGATGGACATGCCGAGGTTGCCGGTAGAACCCACCGCGATGCTGTACTGGCCGAAGAACTGGCGGAACTCGTCGGAGAACAGCTTGCCGTAGTCGTCGTCTGTGCGCAGCTTGCCGGCCTTGATTGCCAACTGCTCGGCGTGGGTCAGCACCTCATAGATGCCGCCCCGTGCCTTGATGGAGCCGGAGATCGGCAGGTGGCTGTCTTTCTTGAGCAGCAGCCGGCCGGTTACCTCGACCCCGTAACGTGCATTGAGGGTGGCCTGCATGGCGGGAATGGCGGCTATCCCGGATTCCAGAATGCCCTGGGTGGCGCGGGTCTCCGGGAAGGCTTCACACAGATAGGGGGCGAAGCGGGCGAGGCGGGCGGAGGCATCCGCGACATCGCGCTGATCCAGGCCGACATGGGGCAACCCGACCGCGAGGGTGCTGGCATTGGGGTTGAACCAGGTCAGGGGCTCGAGGGCGATCAGGGATTGCAGCAGCGGGTACTGGCTGACAAGTTGCTGGATATCGATGTTTCTCATGGTTTCTCGGCCTTGTTAGACGATGTAGGAGAGCAGGAAAGTACCGGCAAGCGCCATCAGGGAGGCGACCAGGGTCGCACTGGTGTAGTACTTGAGTGTTTCGTTCAGGGTGGCACCGCAATATTGCTTGACCAGCCAGAACAGGGAGTCGGTCACCATGGTACAGCCGATGGCGCCGGAGCCGATGGCAAGCGTCATGATCTCGGGGCTGATCTCGGGGTAGTGCACCAGGATGGGGGAGACGATGGCGGTGGCGCCCATCATGGCGACCGTGGCGGATCCCACCGCGGCATGCAGCACTATGGCGACCAGCCAGGCCAGCAGTATGGGGTGCATGTCCAGCTGGGAGAGGATGGCCGCGAGGCTGTCACCCAGGCCGCTGGCCTTGAGCACACCGTTGAAGGCGCCGCCGGCCCCGATGATCAGCAGGATGTTGGCGATGGAGGAGAAGCACTGCTCGGTCTGATCCAGCAGCCCTTCCATCTTCATGCGCTGACGGATCCCCAGCACGTAGTAGGCGGTGAAGGCAGCGATGAACATGGCGGTGATGGGGTTGCCGATAAACTCCAGCAAGGAATAGAGGGCGGCGTCATGCGCCATGTTGAGCTCTGCCACCGTCTTGGCCAGCATCAGCAGGATGGGCAGCAGCACGGTGAAGAGGGAGGCACCGAGAGTCGGCAGCGTTGCCTCATCACGGGCCTTGATGTCGGCGAAGGCAGCGGGCACGCCCTTGAACGGCAGCCGTTTGCCGAGCAGCTTCAGGAACAGGGGGCCGCCGATGAGGGAGGCAAACAGCCCGACCGCGAGGCCATAGACGATGACGGATCCCACATCGGCACCCAGCTGATTGGTGACATAGAGCGCGGCCGGATGGGGCGGCACTATGCAGTGCACGGCCATCAAAGCGGTACAGAGCGGGATCGCCAGAGTCAGCAGCGAGGTGTTGGTCTTGCGGGCGATGGAGAAGGCCAGCGGAATGAGCAGCACCACCCCGACCTCGACGAACAGGGTGATGCCGCACACCAGCCCGACCAGCACCATGATCACCTGAGGCGAGAGCCAGCGGCATTTTTGCAGGGTGAGACCGATGCGCTCGGCGGCGCCCGATACTTCCATCATCTTGCCGAGTATGGTGCCAAGGCCGATGACGGCGGCGAGAAAGCCCAGGGTACCGCCAATGCCTTCCTCCATGGCATTGACCATCTTGACCGGGTTCATCCCCATCATGGTGCCGACATAGAAGCTAGCCAGCAGCAGGGCGAGGAAGGGATGCACCTTGCCCTTCACTATGGTGAAGACGATCAGGATGATACTTGTCAGCAAGGTACCGACGACCCACATTTCAGAATTCATACTGCGCCTCGACATAAGTGATGAGCGGTGATTGATGGGGCTATTGAACGGCAAGGAGGGGGGAGCTGACAAATGATGAAAATGGCGTCTTGGGTGCGTTGAGATGATGCAAATGTGCCACATTCATCACATTTTTCCTGAATGTGGTGATTTGGGTTTGCTTGTTGCATCCAAAGTCGGAGGCGCCGGGATATGATGGCGGTCTTACCCGACAGCCTGGCGAGAGATGCGGATGTATACCGAAGACAACTATGTATCGAGAAACAAGCTGCTCAATGGCTATCAGCTCGCCAAGTTGCATACCTTCGAGGCGGCGGCGCGCCACTGCTCCTTTGCCCTGGCGGCCGATGAGCTGGCGCTCAGCCCGAGCGCAGTGAGTCACAGAATAAGTGCCTTGGAGGAGGAGCTCGGTTTCAAGCTGTTCCAGCGATTTCATCGCAAGGTGGTGCTGACGACGGAGGGGCAGCGGGTATTCTGGGCGCTCAAGTCGTCGCTGGAGTTCATCAATCAGGAGATCCTGGAGATCAAGCACCAGGAGCTGTCGGGCTCATTGACCGTCTATTCCCGTCCCTCCATCGCCCAGTGCTGGCTGGTGCCGAGACTGGCAGATTTCTCCCGCCTGCATCCTCAGGTAGATCTCAACATCATGACCGGCAACGAGAACATCAACCTGCACGGCTATGGCATCGACCTGACGCTCTATTTCGATGACAAGACGCCGGAGCGACTCGTCATTCACCCGCTGATGGACGAATACATGGTGCCGGTATGCAGCCCGGAATATGCCGAGCAACACCAGTTGCTGGATAGCCCGGACAATTTGCAGCACTGCCGCCTGCTGCACGACAGGCAGGCTTGGGGACATGACTCCGAGACTGACGAGTGGCACAGCTGGGCCCGCCAATCCGGCATCGCCATCGACGGCTGTCAGGCAAACATGGGGTTCGATCGCTCCGATCTTGCCATCATCGCCGCCATGAACCACGCCGGTGTTGCCATGGGCCGCAAGCGTCTGGTGAGCAAACGGTTGGCAAGAAACGAGCTGGTGGCTCCTTTTCCGGACAAGGAGGTACGCTGCGATCAGCGTTATTACCTCGCCACGCTCCCCAACCGCCAGTGTCCCAAGATCCAGGCCTTCATCGACTGGATCAGCACCCAGGCGCAGCTGGCAGGTTGAATGGGGAACCATGCCGGTAGCCCATATCGGCATGGGGTCATTGCATTCATCGGTGTTATTCCCGGCCAGGGAGTGAATGACTCGCGCATCATTTGTGCAGGGAGACCAACTTCCTCGGTCGGTAGCGTGTCCCAACTGGGGGTTGGAGTGCACCGTCGGCATTTATCTGTTCGACCAATGTGATGGAGAAACTGACCCGGCATTAACCAATGCTGAAGAAAATATTGTCTGTGACATCGGTTTTTCAATATGTACCGGTGTGTGAATTAACCTAGAAAATAATGAAAAGGGTGTTGTCAATAATCCTTGCACAGTTATAAAATCATTATGTTGTTATCGAGCAGACATGCTATTCTCAAAATGAGTCATCCCTGTGACATACAAAAATAATTCTGTGAGGAAGTAATGAACGAATTTCTAAAGGTTCTGCTGAACATTCGTAGCTTGCGCGCTGCCATCCGTGAACTGCCGTTTGAGCAACTGCAAGAAGCGAAAGAGAAGTTTGATCTGGTATATAACGAGCGCGCCGAGTCTGTTGAACAAGAGCGGGCCGAGCAAGAAGAACGTCAGCGCAAGCTGAGTGAGTTCACCGAGATGCTGCAGCAAGCAGGCATCGATCCGCGTGAATTGATCGGCAGCGTGGCTACTCCGGCTGCCGCTGGCGCGACCAAGAGCAAGCGTGCTCCGCGTCCGGCCAAATACAAGTACCAAGAAGATGGCCAGGAAAAGACCTGGACCGGCCAGGGCCGTATGCCCAAAGCCATTGCCGAGCAGGTTGCGCTGGGCAAGGATCTGAATGACTTCCTGATCTGATCGCTTCGATCTATTCAGTGATAATGCCGCCTCTTGGGCGGCATTATTATTTCTGTGGTTATGCCAGGGAACGACTCATGCGGTAGACAAGATATTTGTCTCGTTGCCATTGGAATAGTCATGGCCAGCATGAGGAGATAAAAACGTATCTATCAGTAACGTTTGATGTTCCCACCCCCCCTGCCATTATCTATCCTCTGATGAAGACTCAGTCAACCCTCTTCTGTCATCGATGATCCTGATTAACAAATGCAGGATCTACTCAGAGCGATGAAATAATCAGGATCATTTTCGGCCACGCTTCTGTGTCACTCCCCCATCTTCTTGCCAGTCTCGCAGAGACATTTTCTGTTATCTCTGTTCTATTTGGCACCCTTGTGCCGGATATATATGTGGGGGTGTGATGAGTGCGATGATTTTTTAATACGGGGTCTGCTGACCCCGCCGTGAATAAATAGGGATCGAATTAGCTCACGAGCTGGATATCTTCGCGATGGTTCGCGCTCGGCAACATGCCGGCTAAGCGGCGACGAGCCCAGACGGCATCGGCCAGCATGGCCAGCAGGGTTTGACTCTCCTCCCAGCACAGGCAGGCATCGGTGATCGACTGGCCATATTGCAGCTCATTCAGCGGTGCAGGCTTTTGGCTGCCTTCTTGCAGGAAGCTCTCAATCATGACGGCGGCGATAGTATCGCTCCCTGCACTCAGTTGACGGCAGAGCTCTGCGGCTACCCTCAGCTGGTTCCTGTGTTGCTTCTGGCTGTTGCCGTGGCTGCAATCCACCATCAGTCGATGGTTGAGCCCCTGGTATGCCAGGCGCTCAGCGGCATCCGTCACGTCGCTCTGGTGATAATTGGGCAGGGTGCCACCGCGCAATATGATGTGCCCGCTCGGGTTGCCCTCGCTCTTGATCACGACGATGCCACCCTGGCTGCCCGGGGCGGTGAACAGGTGGGATGCCTCGCTGGCCTGAATGGCGTCTATGGCCACCCGGATATTGCCGTCGGTACCGTTCTTGAAGCCGACGGGGCAGGGCAGGGCCGAGGCGAGCTGTCTGTGTACCTGAGACTCCGTGGTGCGCGCACCAATCGCGCCCCAGCTGATGAGATCCGCCAGATAGAGGAAGCTGGTGGTATCGAGGAACTCGGTGGCGGTGGCCAGCCCCAACTGATTGATATCCAGCAGCAGTTGGCGAGCCAGATGAAGGCCCTGGCCGATGTCGTTGCTGCCATCCAGATGAGGATCGAACACCAGCCCCTTCCAGCCGACCGTGGTGCGCGGCTTCTCGAAATAGGTGCGCATCACGACGAGCAAGCTGTCCTGATACGTCTGGGCGAGTTGGGCCAGACGCTTGGCATAATCGATCGCGGCAAGAGGATCGTGGATGGAGCAGGGGCCGATCACCACCAGCAGGCGATCGTCTGCGCCGGTGAGGATCTGGCGAACCTGGTGACGATGCCGATCAATCTGCTGCGCCATGTCGCCGGGACAGGGGTGTTGCGCCAACAGGTTGGCAGGAGTGGGGAGAGTCTCGACCGCGAAGGCGCGCATTACCGAATTCAAAACTGCCATCTGGATTACCTTGCTGTACCTGGGGGTAAATGAGATGTCTGCTACCCAGACCCTGAGTGTCAGGGGTCAAGGGCACAACGACAGAACACATTGTTGAGAGTGATTATCATTATCTTGTTGTCTCTCGCGAATGCAAGCCCTGGTGAGGGGATCACCAAGATGGGGGGGAGGCGAAAAAAAGAGTGGAAATTGGATTCTAGTCAGGCCTGTCCTCTTGTGGAGATAGGCCTGATTTATATAGGGAAAACGACTAACTATCAGCTATCCATCACGGCGTGGCGATCCTGATGGTAGGCATCTTCATCCTTGCCATGGCGCCAGTAGGGCACGGCATAGACCCGCTGGCGATCCACTTCCAGGGTACGTCTGACATGGCGGCGCAGCGGCACCACCAGGCCCTCTTCCCCACCGAACCAGAAATAGCTCAGCTCCGATACCATGGGCAATGCGGTGAAATAGCTCACCAGCGGGTCGGTCTGCTCTGGGGAGCCGACAAACCAGCGCAGGCTGACTCCTGCTGGCAGCGACAGATCCTGCACATCTTCCTGATGAGGCACCAGTAGGGCGATATGCCCCTGCGCCTCGGCGGGCATCACCTCGGCCATGGCGCTGATGGCAGGCAGAGAGGTGAGATCCCCCACCATGTAATAGTGCGCGGCTGGCTGCAGCATGGGATCCGGCCCCCCTGGCCCCGAGATGGCCAACCGATCGCCAGGCTGGACATGCAGGGCAAAGCGACTGGCCGGCCCGACGTCGCCGTGCAGGGCAAAGTCGATATCCAGCTCGAGCGCCTCACGGCGGAAGGCTCGAATGGTGAAGGTGCGGATGATGGGCTTCTGGCTCGGGTCTTCCCAGCGGGGCCCCTTGGGGGTCGGCGTCGGCAGTACCGCATGATCCTGACCCGGTTGGGGCAACATGATCTTGATATGGGCGCCGCCGCAACTGAAGGGATAATCGATCAGCTCGGGGCTGGTCAGGCAGACCCGGCGCAGATGCGGGCCCACATCATGGACATGCTTGACGGTGAGCAGGCGAGGGCGATTGACCGGGGCGGGCTGTGACATATGAGTACTCCTGGCAGACGATGACGCCATTTTTCATCAAATGAAAATTATTATCAATTGCTTTGTGGGGAGGGGGATGGGCTGTCACGGCCAGGATGGAACCCATCCCGACCGTGATGAAGAGGGGAAGGATGAGAGGCTATGATCCCCGATCACTGCCCCCCAGTGCCTGATAGATCCCGGCCATGTTGTTGAGCTGGGTCTGTTGCTGGCCGAGCAGGCTGAGTTCGGCGTCCCACAGCCGATTCTGCTCATCCAGCCAGGGTTGCACCCCGGTGGCGCCCGCCTGGAAGCGAGCCTCGGCCAGCCGCTCGGCCTCTTTGGCGTAATCCCGCTGCTGGGTCAGATAACGCAACCGCTGCTCACCCTGATGGCGAGCCGACAGGCCGTCTTCCACCTCCAGCAGGGCGGTGTAGAGCTGCTTGCGAAACTCGGTTTCGGCTATCTGGTAGTCGAGCTCGGAGCTGGCGATGGTGAGCCGGGTCTGGTTGTACTCGAGGAAGGGCAGGGCCAGGGTCGCCCCCAGGGTCCCCACCGGGTTGCTCAGCATCTGGGTCAGGGTATCCGAGGTGGTGCTGGCGTTGCCGGTGAGGCTCAGGGTGGGGTAGAAGCCGGTGCGGATCTCGTCCCCCTTGGCCAGCGTCTTGCGCAGCCGCAGCTCGGCGGCTTGCACATCGGGGCGGCGCGCCAGCACGTCGGCAGGGATGCCGACCGCCAGGGTCGGAATGGGGGCCATGACCAGCCCGCTCGGGGCAAACTCCAGCGGGCCGCTGCTGCGACCGAGCAGCAGGCGCAAGGCATTGCTGGCCTGCTCCCGTTGCAAGGCGAGGGCGGCGAGCTCCGCCTGTTTACCGACCTTCTGCTGGCTGGCCTGCACCAGATCGAGTCGGGTGATGGCCCCCGCGTCATATTTGGCCCGGGTCAGCCGCTCGGCGCGTTCGTAGTTGAGAAGCTGTTGCTCGCCGAGGCTGATGGCCGAGCCGAGATAGGCCAGCTGCCAGTATTGCTCCAGGGCCTTGCCGATCAGCATCAGGCGGGTCGACGCCAGATCCTGCTCGCTGGCCTGCGCCTCCCAGCTCGCCTGATCCCGCACCGAGGCGAGCCGGCCCCAGAGATCCACCTCATAGCTCAGGTTGAGCGAGGGCCCCAGATTGCTGCTGGTACTGCCGTCCTTCATGTTCTTGGAGCCGCTCGCCCCCAGATTGGCGCTGACCTCGGGGGTGAGATTGGTGTCGGCCAGATCCGCGCCGAGCAGGGCGCTCTTCAACCTGAGCCCTGCCACCTGCATGTCCGGATTGGCGGTGAGGACCGCATCGACCAGCCGGTCGAGGGCGGGGTCCTTGAATCCCTGCCACCAGAGGCCCGCCTGCTGCCGGGTCAGATCCTGGTCTGCTTGCTGCCAGGCGGGTGCCATGACGAGATCGGGCCTGTGATAGGTGCTCTGCTGGCTGCAGGCGCCGAGGGCCAGGCTGACGGCGAGGCAGAGAGCGTGTTTCGCCCAGAGACTGCGCCCTCGTTTGGGCAAGAGGCCGCGCTTCTGGCTGGGCAAGAGGTGCTGCCTCGGACTGGATAAGTTGTGCATCATCATTCCCTCGCCAGCGCCTCGACCGGATCGAGCCGGGCCGCGTTGCGGGCGGGCAGGTAACCAAACAGGATCCCGATGAGCGAGGAGCAGCCAAAGGCCATCAGGATGGAGAAGAGCGAGAAGTGCATCTGGAAGCTCTCCACGATCAGGGAGAAGACAAAGCCGATGAGCAGGGCCAGACCGATGCCGAGCAGGCCCCCCAGCAGGCTGACCATCACGGCCTCGATCAGGAACTGTTGCAGGATGTCGGATTGACGGGCCCCCACCGCGATGCGGATCCCTATCTCCCTTGTACGTTCTACCACCGAGACCAGCATGATGTTCATTACCCCGACCCCGCCGACGATGAGGGAGATCACCGCGATGGCGGAAACCAGCAACGTCATGGTGGCGGTGGTCTTCTCCACCGACTTGATGATGCTGTCGCTGCTGAAGGTGAAGAAGTCCTTCACCCCGTGGCGTTGGGTCAAGAGCGCCACCGCGGCCTGCTCCGCCAGAGCGGGCTGGATCCCGTCCTTGACCCGGATGGTGATCTGGCTGAAATGGTTCTGGGAGATGAGCCGGCTCATCACGGCGCTGTAGGGCAGCCAGATGCTGACCGACTGGCTGCTGCGGCCAAAGCCGGTCTCTTGCGTCACCACGCCGACGATGCGCACCGGCAGGGTGCCGACCAGCACCACCTGACCGATGGGATCCTCCTTGCCGAGCAGACTCTCTATGGTCTTGCCATCGACCACTGCCACCGCCGTCCGGTTCTGGATGTCACGCTCGTCGAGCAGGCGGCCCCGGGTGAGTGTCATCCCCTTGACCCGGAAGAAGTCGCTGCCGACCCCCACCACGTTGCCGCTGCTGGTTTTGTTGCGAAAACGCAACTGGCCCGAGGTGGCGATCTGGGGGCTGGCCCCCTCCAGATAGGGCTGACCGAGCAGGGCGTCGAGATCCCGCTCGTTCAGGGTCTGGATGCTGGCCGCCTTCTCATCCCCCCAGTCCTTGCCGGGGAAGATGTCGATGGTGTTGGTGCCCATGGCGTTGATGTCGTTGATCACCTTGGCGCGTGCCCCCTGACCGAGGGCAACCACGCTGACCACGGCGGCGATGCCGATGATGATGCCGAGCATGGTAAGGAAGGTGCGCATGCGGTGGGCGAGCATGGCGTGCAGGGCCATGCGACCCGCTTCCCGGTAGCGATCCCAGCCCTGGCTGGCGGCCCTGACTGCGGTAGTTGTCGTTGTGGCCTGGGCACTGTCCTCCACTGCCTGCTCGTCGGGCAGGGAACTGATGTGAACGGCAGGATTGGCGGTGGTCGCCACGGTCTGGGCGATCTCTTCAACCATCAGGCCGTCGGGCAGGGAGACGATAGCATCGGCAGGATTGGCGGTCGCTGCCTGGGTCTGAGCGCTGTCCTCCACTACCCGGCCATCACGCAGGGTAATGATGCGATCCGCATGACTGGCTACTGCCATGTCGTGGGTGACCAGGATGATGGTGTGGCCCTGGGCGTGCAGCTCCTTGAGGATGGCCATCACCTCCTTGCCGCTGTGGCTGTCGAGGGCCCCGGTGGGTTCGTCGGCCAGGATCACCTCGCCGCCATTGGCAAGGGCGCGGGCTATGCTGACCCGTTGTTGTTGTCCGCCGGAGAGCTGGCCCGGCCTGTGATGGCTGCGATCGGCGAGGCCCAGACGTGTCAGCAATGCACGGGCACGCGCCTGGCGATCGGTGCGGGGGGTGCCCGCATAGACCGCCGGGATCTCCACGTTGGCGGCCGCGTCCAGGTGGGGCAGCAGGTGGTAGCGCTGGAAGATGAAGCCGAAGTGGTGGCAACGCAGCCTTGCGAGGGCGAGCGCATCGAGATTGGCGGTATCCTGCCCGCGAAACAGATATTGGCCGCCGCTCGGCCGGTCGAGGCAACCCAGCAGGTTCATCAGGGTGGATTTGCCGGAGCCGGAGGCGCCGACGATGGCCACCATCTCCCCCGCCTGGATGCAGAGATCCAGCGGATGCAACACTGTGACTTCCTGCTCGCCGCTCTGGTAGCGCTTGGCGATGCCCTTGAGCTGGATCAGCGGTCCCTCGAGCCGGTTCAAGGGCTCACTCACGGCCTTCTCTCCATGTCATCGTCTTGGACGGGCTTGCCCTGCTCCAGGATCACCTTGTCCTGTTCCTTCAGGCCGCTCAGAACCTCGATCTTGATGTCATCCTTCATGCCGGTCTTGATGCGGCGCACTTCCCTCGCCTGATCCTCTATTTGCAGGGCGACTTCGTACTCGTTGTCCCCCAGCTTCTTGCCGAGGGCGGTCTGCGGGATCGCCAGCACCTGCTTGCGTTCACCGAGCACTATGGTGACCTGAGTCGTCATGGCGACCCTCAGCTGGTGATCCGGGTTCGGCACATCGAACAGGGCATAGTAATAGATGGCGGCATTGCTGGTGGTCGTGGTGCTGGAAGTCTGCTCGTTGATATTGGTGGGGGCCAGCTCAACCGTGCGCAGGGTGGCGTGATAGCGGGTATCCGGATCTCCTATCAGGGTGAAGTAGACCGGCATGCCGGCCCTGACCTTGGTCACATCAGCCTCGGAGATCTGGGCCTTGACCGTCATGGTATCCAGATTGGCGAGCTTGAGCAGGGTCGGCACCGTCTGGCTGGCGGCCAGGGTCTGGCCCTGACGGGTCACGATGGATACCACTGTGCCATCCATGGGAGCCTGAATGCGGTTGTAGCCGAGCTCCGTCTTGGTGCGCTCTACCTTGATGAAGGCGCTGTCGATATCCGCCTGGGCGCTTTGCAACTCGGCGCGGGTAACGGCCAGTTGCGCCTCGGCGCTCTCCAGATCGGCCCGGGAACTCGCCTCCTGCTTGAACATCTGCTGCTGGCGACGCCAGCTCAGCTCGTTCTGCTTGAGCTGTGCCTGCTTGATCTTGAGTTGAGCGCGCCGACTGGCCAGCTCCGCCTCCGCGGTCTTGAGGTTGTTCTGGGCGATCAGGGGATCTATCTCTGCCAGCAGATCTCCCTGCTTGACCTGTTGCCCGGCCTCGACCGCCAGATAGGTGACCTGGCCCGAGACCTGGGCACCCACATCCACCTGTTCGATGGCCTGCAGCACACCGCTGGCGAGTACCGTCTGCTCCACGTCCTGGCGAGTCACCGATGCGGTCAATACGGGGTCTGGTGTCTTGCTGGGCCACAGCATCCAAACGATGATGGCGAGCGGCACCAGGATGAACAAGGCGAGCTTGCCCTGTCTGGGGAGAGTTTTCATTTTTCACCTGAACGAAACGTGCGAAGGCGTGCGAGGCCAACATCCTGCAGCAAACGGGGCCTAAACAAAAGCGAGCAATGTGTAAGAAATCATGTAGATGAATTTATCACTAGATGTGGCTGCGGCGAGGCGTGCAGGGGGGCGAGGAGATCAGCGGGCAGGAACAAAGGAAGGCGAGCGGAGGGCACAAGGGGAGGCCCCGCAGAACGAGCGGGCCCTCCATGGTATCAAGCCGCCATCAACCGACGGCTTTCAGCTGTTCGGCATAGGGTTCGTGGCAGATCTGGATATCGACGGGCAGCTTGTAGATGAGCAAGCGTGCCAGAGAGCCCTCCATCCAGTGGTGACGGCTGCCAACCAGCAGCAGCGCGGTCGGGTGTGATGCCAGCCAACGGCTCAGGTCTGCCACCACGTCATCCACCACCAGGCACTGATAATCGACCGGGTGGGGCAGGAGGGTGATGAGCTGGCTGATGATGGCCTTGGCATCCAGAGTGCCCTGGGCACTGCGCTCCTCTTGTGACAGCGACAGGCTGTTGCGCCGGACTTTGCTGCTGTGGGTCAGGTGCAGCAGGGTCAGTTCGCAGCCCATTCCTTGTGCCAGCCGACTCGCCTTGGCCAGCGTCTCCTGCTCGTAATCCTTGCCTTCCAGCAACAGCACAATATTGGTTGGGGTCATAAGCAGTTCTCCTTCGCAGGGGCGGGTCAAGGAGGATGAGGCCCTTGCCTCTCATCATTCCGAGCCCGCGGGATCTTCCCATCAAACGGACCCGTTTCACTCACGCCAAGCGTCACCTCTTGTCGGTGATGCCGGAACGCATCAGGTCCGTTTACATCATCATAACAGATTGAGTTGAATGGAAAATGAAGGGATTTGGGGCTCGAGTCGCGAATGGATTCAAGATGTGGCCCGAGCCCTCATGGGATGGAGATGAGGGCTCGGGCGAGGGGTTAAAGCTGTCAGATTATGGACGGGCCTGCGAGTCGGTCAGGCGAAATACCTGGCGAGCCAAGGCAATCCCTCCTTCTTGCGACTGACGGCGCCGGCAAGGTGGACGGGATTTTCGGGCAGGATCCCCTGGCTGGCGAAGTGGAGCTGGCTGTCCCCCTTGGCAAGATCCGTCAGCATCAGTACATAGGCCTCCAGCTTGTCCTGCCCCAGCCTGACTTGCATGGCCTGTTGCAGCTCATCCTGCCGGGCCAGCAGCTCGGCTGGATTCATCACGCAGATCTGGCTGACCATGAGTGAATGACCCGCGATCTGGTAGGCCTTCTCGTCGGCAACCAGCAGCTCGGCAAGGGGGGTATCCCCCAACTGGGTGCGGCGCTCCAGCAGGGTCTGGGCAAAGGGGGCCAAGGCGAGATCGGCGATGGGCAGCAGTCTGTCGGCCGCGATCCTGTCTTGCTCTGTAGTAGTGGGGGAGGTGAAGTTGAAGGTGTCGCTGACGATGGCCCCCAATAGCAGCCTGGCCTGGGCGCGGGAGATCCGGTCGTAGTCCATCAGCTCCAGCAGCACGGTGGCACTGCAGCCGACGGCCCTGATCCAGGCATCGAGCGGACCACGGGTAATGAGAGTGCCGATGCGGTGGTGATCGATGAGGCCCTGCACGTCGGCGTCGGCCAGACCTTCCGGCCCCTGCTCCAGCTCACTGAAGTCCACCAGGAAGACCGGCTTGTCGGCCACGCTGCCGCTCAGCACCGGGGGAGCCTCGACTCCTGCGGTTTCCAGAATGAACTGAGTCTCGGCGATGGGGGTCCCCAGTGCAAAGGCCTGGGCAGGACGGCCCTGCTCGTTTAGCCAGTCGGCGGTGACCAGTGCGGTGCAGATGCTGTCGCTATCGGGATTCTTGTGACCAAAGACATGAAGCATGGACGATTCCTGAGTTGCTGGGCCTGACAGGGATCCGTTGCCGGGCTCGGGTAAAATGGGTGGGCTGATGATGACAGTGTACACGGGACAGCCTCATGGCAGTCACTCTAGCGTTCTAAGGGAAGGGTAAAAATCCGGGGTGAATGCGTGGTAGTAGCGTGAGGTATCGAAGATTGGTGGTTTTTTGGCTGAAATTGCTTTGTGGGTGTGTTTGGCATATTAAATATTCTGATGGGGATGAGCGGGAAGGAGAAAGATACTCCTTCCCGCGTGGAGTTCAGGAAGCCAGCAGCTCGCGGGCATTGGCCAGGGTGTTGTCGGTAATTTGATCCCCCCCCAGCAGGCGGGCCAGTTCATTGAGGCGTGCCTTGGCGTTGAGTGCCTGCATCTGGGTCTCCGTGGTCTTGCCATCGGTGTGCTTGCTGACCACCATGTGCTGGTGGCCTTTGCCCGCCACCTGGGGCAGGTGAGTCACCACCATCACCTGGGTGGATTCACCGAGCTGGCGCAACAGGCGACCGACTACGGCGGCGGTCGGGCCGCTGATCCCCACGTCCACCTCATCGAAGATCAGGGTCGGCGTCGAAATCTTGCGGGCGCTGATCACCACGATGGCGAGGCTGATGCGCGACAACTCACCACCGGAGGCGACCTTGCCGAGCGGCTGGATCGGCTGGCCCGGGTTGGTGGTGACCATGAACTCCACTCTATCTATGCCGAGCGGGGAGAGACTGCTCTGGGCATCGGGCCTGACTTCGATGGCGAAGCGGCCATCGGGCATGGCCAGCTCGTGCATGCTGCTGGTCACCTTGGCGCCGAGTTCTTCGGCATAACGCTGGCGACTCTGGCTGAGCACCTCGGCCGCCTGTACGAAGGACTCCCGTGCCTGGGCCAACTCTTCTTCCATCCCCTCCAGCCTCTCTTCATCCGAATTGAGGCGGGCGAGATCGCCGGCGAGATCCTGATGGTGCAGGGCCAGTTCGGCCGGTTTGACGTGGTGCTTGCGGGCCAGGTTGATGGCTTTGGATAGGCGGGCCTCCAGCTCGTTGAAGCGCTCGGGATCCAGCTCCAGCCGATCGAGATAGCTGCGCAGCTCGCTGTGGCTCTCCTGCACTCCTATCAATGCCTCGTTGAGCATGCCGAGCACGTTGCCAAGGCGGCTATCCATGGCGACCAGGGTCTCCGCCCTGTCCACCGCGACCTGCAGCAGGCCGGCGATGGTGGTCTCTTCGTTGTCATAGAGCAAGTCGAGGCAAAAGCCGCACTCTTGCATCAGCTCGGTGCCGTTGGCGAGTCGCTGGTGCTCTTCCTCTATGGCTTCAAACTCCCCGGGTTGCAGGGCGAATTCGTCCAGCTCTTGCACCTGATACTCGATCAGCTGGCGGCGAGCCTCCCGTTGCTGTTGCTCGGCCTTGAGGCGGCTCAACTCATTTTGCAGCTGACGCCACTGCTGGTAGTGGCGACGGACCTCGTCCAGCAGCAGATGATGGCCGGCGTAACCATCGAGCAGGGCCAGCTGATAGTCCGGTTTGAGCAGCATCTGGTGAGCGTGTTGACCGTGTACGTTGACCAGCAACTGACCCAGGCTCTTGAGCTGTACCAAGGGGACGGGCACGCCGTTGATGTAGCTGCGCGAGCGCCCCTCGGCGGAGAGCACCCGCCGTACTATGCACTCCCCTTCGTTCTCCAGCTCGTTGGCGGTGAGCCAGGCACGGGCGGCAGGATTGCCGTCCAGCAGGAAGCGTGCGCTGACCTCCGTCTTGTCACTGCCCGGCCGGACCATGCTGGCTTCGGCCCGCTCCCCCAGACAGAGACCGAGCGCGTCGATGGCAATGGACTTGCCCGCCCCCGTCTCCCCCGTGATGCAGGTCATGCCGGCTTGCAGATCGAGTTCGAGAAATTTGACGATGGCGAAGTTGGTGACGGTCAGTTGGGTCAGCATGGTCTCATCCTGTGTGGGCCAACATTACTGTGTATGCATCCAGTATATACTGGTTTTCCATACAGTAAAGTGTCGACCCATCACAGGAGGGGGAGAGGGCGCGATTGCGGGGCTTAAAACAGCTTGCTGCCCCAGCCGAGCTTGTTGCGCAGCACGTGGAAATAGCTGTAATCGAGCGGATGCACCAGGTGCAGCTTGTGGTGGCTCTTCTTGATGAGGATCTCGTCCCCCGGGTGGACCGCCAGGGTCACCTGACCGTCACAGCTCACCTGCATGGCGTCGTCCTGATTGTCGGGCGAGACCAGCAAGCGCACCTCGCTGTCCGCGTCCAGTACGATGGGGCGGCTGCTCAGGGTGTGTGGAAACATCGGGACGAGCGTGATGGCGTTGAGCTTGGGGGTGAGGATGGCGCCGCCGGCCGACAGGGAATAGGCGGTGGATCCGGTTGGCGTCGCGACTATGATGCCGTCCGAGCGCTGGCTGTACATGAAGCTGCCATCGATATAGACCTCGAACTCGATCATGTGGGCGATTTTGCCCGGGTGCAGCACCGCCTCGTTCACCGCCAGATTGCTCGACTTGCGCTCGCCGTGGCGATAGACCGCGGCCTCCAGCAGGAAGCGATGTTCGCTCTTGAAGTGGCCGGACAGCACCTGCTCCAGCGGCAGCAGATAATCCTGTGGCGAGAGATCGGTCAGGAAACCGAGATTGCCGCGATTCACGCCGATCACCGCCACATCGAAGCGCGACAGCACCCGGGCGGCCCCCAGCATGTTGCCGTCACCGCCGACCACGATGGCGAGATCCGCCTGCTGGCCGAGCTGTACCAGATCCATCACGTCATCGTTCTGGATACCGAGGGTCTGGGCGACCCGGCTCTCGAGCAGTACCCGAAAGCCGCGGCTGCTGAGGTACTGGTACAAGCCGGTCAGGGTCTGGTTGGCCCCTTCATGATGGGGTTTGCCAATAAGAGCAACAGTTTTGAACGGAGAATCCATGGATTGTCGGGTCTGGAATGAGTATTGAGCGGAGTATACCGCGCTTTGCCGGAGATTTGTCTGTCACCATGCGAGCTTGGCTTACTCGGCGCTGAACGGCGACGCAATGCCCCGGCCGGGAACCTGATCCTCCATGATCTGGCCTTTTCCCCTTGAAAGCGGGGGCTGCGTCCCCATAATAGCGCCATTGATCGAAGTAACCCCGCATAACAGATTGCAGTAACCCTGAATATTGGAGATGTCATGAACCACGAAGAACAAAAGGTTGAAGCGATGGAGCAAGTGGAAGCCCAGCCAGTCGAGCCGACCGATGTAGACAGTGAAGTGACAGCCGAGCAGGCCCGCATTGCCGAGCTGGAAGCCCAGCTGGCGACCGCCGAACAGGCTGCCGCCGACGAGCGCGAGCGCGCCGTGCGTGCCGTCGCCGAGATGGAAAACCTGCGTCGCCGTGCCGCTCAGGATGTGGAGAAGGCGCACAAGTTCGCGCTGGAGAAGTTCGCGGGCGAACTGCTGCCGGTGCTGGATAACCTGGAGCGTGCCATCGAGTTGGCCGACAAGGAAAATGAGGCGCTCAAGCCGATGATCGAAGGGGTGGAGCTGACCCTCAAATCCATGCAGAGCTCGGTCGGCAAGTTTGGCCTGCTCCCGCTGGATCCGCTGGATCAGCCGTTCGATCCCAACGCCCATCAGGCGATCAGCATGATCGAGAACGCCGACGTGGCAGCGAACACCGTGATTGCGGTGATGCAGAAGGGCTATGAGCTCAACGGCCGGGTGATCCGCCCCGCCATGGTGATGGTCTCCAAGGCTCCGGCCTGAGTACCCTCCCAGCATTGAGCCCGCCGCGCGGCGGGCTTTTTATTGTCCCGAGCGGCCAGTTGATGGGTTTTTCGGCGCAGAGCCGACCCAAGGCATGGTTTTTTAAGTGTGGGGCTTGAAGCCGTGGCTTGAGACCCCATATAGGGGACAAGGCCACGGCGGCATCCTAGATGTGCACCTCGGGTGACAAGAATTTGATGTCGGGAGCTTGAAAGCCAGATTGGCCGGCCCCACCTAGCCGTTAACGTATTAAGGCGAGCACCTCGCCAGTTTATTCAAAGTATTTGGAGATTCGTCAAATGGGTAAAATCATCGGTATTGATTTGGGTACTACCAACTCCTGTGTCGCTATTCTGGACGGCGACCATGCTCGCGTGATCGAGAACGCGGAAGGCGACCGTACTACTCCGTCCATCATTGCCTATGCCGATGACGGCGAAATCCTGGTTGGTCAGCCGGCCAAGCGTCAGGCCATTACCAACCCGAAGAACACGCTGTTTGCTATCAAGCGTCTGATCGGCCGTCGTTTCGAAGATGAAGAAGTACAGCGCGATCTGAAGATCATGCCGTATGCCATCGCCAAGGCCGACAACGGTGACGCCTGGGTTGAAGTGAAAGGCAAGAAAATGGCACCGCCGCAGATCTCTGCCGAAGTGCTCAAAAAAATGAAGAAGACCGCCGAGGATTACCTGGGCGAGCCGGTGACCGAAGCGGTCATCACAGTACCGGCCTACTTCAACGATGCCCAGCGTCAGGCTACCAAGGATGCCGGTCGCATCGCCGGTCTGGACGTCAAGCGCATCATCAACGAGCCGACCGCCGCAGCCTTCGCCTATGGCGTGAACAAGGTCAAGGGTGAGCGCAAGGTTGCCGTCTATGACCTGGGTGGCGGTACCTTCGATATCTCCATCATCGAGATCGACGAAGTCGAAGGGGAAACCACCTTCGAAGTACTGGCGACCAACGGTAACACCCACCTGGGTGGTGAAGACTTCGACAACCGTGTCATCAACTATCTGGTTGACGAGTTCAAGCGTGAGCAGGGCATCGACCTGCGCAACGACCAGCTGGCTCTGCAGCGTCTGAAAGATGCCGCCGAGAAGGCCAAGATTGAGCTCTCTTCCGCTCAGCAGACCGACGTGAACCTGCCGTACATCACCGCAGATGCCACCGGTCCGAAACACATGAACATCAAGGTGACCCGCGCCAAGCTGGAATCCCTGGTGGAAGACATGGTGAAAGACTCCCTGGAGCCGGTTCGTGTCGCCCTGAAAGACTCCGGTCTGGCGGTTGGCGAGATCGACGACGTCATCCTGGTGGGTGGTCAGACCCGTATGCCGCTGGTGCAGAAGACAGTCGCTGACTTCTTCGGCAAAGAGCCGCGCAAAGACGTCAACCCGGACGAAGCCGTGGCCATGGGTGCTGCTATCCAGGGCGCCGTATTGTCCGGTGAGAAGACCGACGTACTGCTGCTGGACGTGACCCCGCTCTCCCTCGGCATCGAGACCATGGGTAGCGTGATGACTGCGCTGATCGAGAAGAACACCACCATTCCGACCAAGAAGTCTCAGGTGTTCTCCACCGCCGAAGACAACCAGTCTGCCGTGACCATTCACGTGCTGCAGGGTGAGCGCAAGCGCGCCAGCGACAACAAGTCCCTGGGCCAGTTCAACCTGGAAGGCATCCGTCCGGCACAGCGCGGTCTGCCGCAGATCGAAGTGACCTTCGACATCGATGCCAACGGTATCCTGCACGTCTCCGCCAAGGACAAGGAGACCAACAAGGAGCAGAAGATCACCATCCAGGCTTCTTCCGGTCTGTCCGACGAGGAGATCGAACGCATGGTACGCGAGGCGGAAGCCAACGCGGCCGAAGACAAGAAGTTCGAAGAGCTGGTGCAGACCCGCAACCAGGCTGACGGTCTGGTCCACTCGGTCCGCAAGCAAGTCGCCGAAGCCGGTGATGCTCTGCCTGCCGACGAGAAGACCAAGATCGAGACCGCAATGTCCGAGCTGGAAAGCGCCCTCAAGGGTGACGACAAGGCGGCCATCGAAGCCAAGCAGCAGGCTCTGCTGGAAGCGTCCCAGAAGTTGATGGAGATCGCTCAGCAGCAGGCCCAGGGTCAAGCTGGCGCCGCTGATGCCGGTCAGACTTCTTCCGCCAAGGGCGAAGACGACGTGGTCGACGCCGAGTTCGAAGAAGTGAAAGACGACAAGAAATAAGCCGTACCCAACCGGGCAGCGTCCGCGCTGCCCATCGGCTTGGTCAATGATTTCACGGGCGTTGGGTAACCAACGCCCGTCTGCGTAACTGCTGATATAGCAACAGGATGAGTATGTCGAAGCGCGATTTCTACGAAGTGCTTGGGGTATCGAAAGGTGCCGATGAGCGCGAGATCAAGAAGGCGTACAAACGTCTGGCGATGAAGTATCACCCCGACCGTAACCAGGGGGATGCCGCCTCGGAAGAGAAGTTCAAAGAGGTCAAGGAAGCCTACGAGGTCCTGACCGACGACAACCTGCGCGCCCGTTATGACCAGTACGGTCATGCCGGAGTGGATCAGAGTCAGGGTGGCGGCCACGGTGGTTTTGGTGGCGGCGCCGACTTTGGTGATGCGTTTGGCGATATCTTTGGCGACATCTTCGGTGGTCGCAGTGGCGGTGGTCGTCGTGGTCCGGCCCGTGGCTCCGACCTGCGCTACAACATGGAGCTGACGCTGGAAGAGGCGGTGCGCGGGGTCTCCAAGGAGATCAAGATCCCGACCCAGGTCCACTGCGAGGTCTGCAACGGCTCCGGCGCCCACACCGGGAGCTCCGCCCATACCTGCCCGACCTGCCACGGTGCAGGCCAGGTGCAGATGCGCCAAGGCTTCTTCGCGGTGCAGCAAGCCTGTCCGCATTGCCACGGTCGCGGCAAGATCATCAAGGATCCGTGCCGCAAGTGTCACGGTGAGGGTCGCTACCAGAAGACCAAGACCCTGTCGGTCAAGATCCCGGCGGGCGTCGATACCGGCGACCGCATCCGTCTCTCCGGTGAAGGGGAAGCGGGGGAAGCGGGCGCATCGGCCGGGGATCTGTACGTACAGGTCCACGTCAAGGAGCACGAGATCTTCGTGCGTGATGGCAACGATCTCTACTGCGAAGTGCCCATCAGCTTCACCACCGCGGCCCTTGGCGGCGAGATCGAAGTGCCTACCCTGGATGGTCGGGTCAAGCTGAAGGTGACGACGGAGACCCAGACCGGCAAGCTGTTCCGCTTGCGGGGCAAGGGCGTCAAATCCGTGCGCTCCGGCCAGGTCGGCGATCTGATGTGCAAGGTGGTGATCGAGACGCCGGTCAAGCTGACCGAGGCCCAGAAAGATCTGCTGCGCCAGCTGGACGAGTCGTTCAGCGGTGCCGCCGCCAAGACCCACAAGCCAAAATCGGAAGGCTTCTTCGAAGGGGTGAAACGCTTCTTCGACGATCTGACCAAATAAGCCAAACGCCACAAGCGTGATGCAAGCCGGCCCCTGTGCCGGCTTTCTTTTTGCCTGCGTTCACTAAAGAGAGCTCTTGTTTCCAGTTTTTCAGTTGCTGGCGGGTCAGCCTGATGACCGGTTAAGGGATACAAACAGACCTGCTGCTAACTTGTCTGAAATTAACGAAATTGGTATAATATCTCCATTCTGTCGGCAGGAAGCCGACGCTCGCAGCTACATAAGAAGAGGCCGGTCGTGAAGGACATCAATGTGGATTTGCTTGAGCCGAAAAGGCTCTACCAGAAGGTGGCCGCCGAGCTGAAACAACGAATTGCCAGCCAGCGTTACAAGGTCGGCGAACGCTTGCCTGCGGAGCGGATCCTTGCCGAAGAGATGGATGTGAGCCGGACGGTTGTCCGCGAAGCCATCATCATGATGGAAGTCGAAGGGCTGGTCGCCGTGCAAAAAGGTTCGGGCATCCATGTCATCGCCCAGGAGAGTCAGCAGATCCCGCTTCCTCCTGTGCTGGATGAAGCCTTGTTAAGTGCCGGCCCTTTCGAGCTGCTGCAGGCGCGCCAACTGCTGGAAAGCAACATTGCCGAGTTCGCTGCTACTCAGGTCACCAAACAGGACATTCTGGAATTGCTGCGTATTCAGGAGCAGGCTCGTACCGAGGACCGCGCTCGAGATTCAACCTGGGACAAGCAGTTTCATATCCAGGTTGCCAAGGCAACCCAGAACTCGGTACTGGTCTTCCTGATCGAGCAGCTGTGGCTGCACCGTGAGCACAACCCCTATTGGCGCAAGCTGCAGGAGCACATCGATGATCAAGCCATCATGAGCTGGTGTGATGATCATGATCAGATCCTCAAGGCCCTGATCAGAAAGGATCCGCAGGCCGCCAAGCTGGCCATGTGGCAGCACCTGGAAAACACCAAGCAGATGCTCTTCAAGGCCACCATCTTCGATGACGACATGTCGGACGACCGCTATCTTTTCTCCGAAAACCCCGTTGTGCACCTGACCGTTAAGCAGGCCGCCAGCCAGTAGGAGTCAAGATTTTTGGCCAGGTGAGTCAATGCCAGATGACCACTCATTGAGCGGGGGAAGATTATCCCGCAGCTCCGACTTTCCTCGATGAGACAGGTTGGGGGCCTTGCCCGCAACCGAGAGGCACGGGCGATGGCGCGATGATGATATCGGGCAACATGGTTACGAATAGATCAATGCGAAGAGTGGTCATGAGTCGAGTGCGAGGACCACTCTCATTTATATATTGAATGGCTGAAAACACAGCCAGCCATTCAATAACAATATTAGAAGTTATATTTAACCCCCATCCGGTAACGCATTTCCATCTCGTCTTGTGAATCATCGCTGCTGTGGTAGCGAGGCACATAACCGATCTCACCATAAGGTACCCATTGCTTGTTGACCGGTACCGCGATCACGACATTATACAGCCAGTTATTATTTTTTCCCTTGTAGTCATCATAGTTGGTGAATTTGTATTCATAGTCACCGATGATGGAGAAGCGCTCGTTCTTGTAACCAAACTCCCAGTTGATCTGGTTATAATTTTTGTCTTGATTGTTGCTGTCTTCATCCTTTTGAATACCACCCCGCCAGCGCAAAGTGGTGACCCAGTTATCGGTGATACTGTAAATACCCTTCAGCTGAACACGGTAGCCGACGAAGGTATCACCTACATCGATATTGACGGCGGGGGCGACAATGAGTTTGTCGGTCACATTAAAGTTCTGCCCCATCTCCCATTCGCTGCCACTGCCACTCCAGTTGCCGTTACCGGTCTTGAAGCCATCGTCCCGGACGCTCTCGCCCTCGGTCATCTTCCCTTCCACTCCGACGAAGAGCCCGCTCTCCGTGGTGTGGCCAAGCTTGAGGCGGTTGGCTTGCTTCTCTGAATCGGCTTTGAATTCGTGGCGGTAGTCCAGGGTCAGGGCCTGGGCGGAGGCAGAGGTCAGCGCCAAGGTAATCAATCCCAATTTAAAGGAAACGTGCATTCGATGGATCTCCAGTTATGTTAGACATGACGATAGGTGACATGAATATGCCGGGTAACAAAAAATGATTTGGCTGGGAAAGCTAATCAATTAGCTTTGCTTTTCTCAATGACATCATTTTTATTTTCATAATGAGAATGGCGCCAGTCAGCACAAAGGTAATTAAATTTTGAATGATGACCGACAGTACTCCAGAGAGGAGGTCATACAGCAGCCATCAAACATCCCTGACACGAAGACGGAAGACATCAACAGGGAAATGTTTTCGGTGGGCTTGGTGTTAACATCAGAGCCACCGGTGGAATAAATGAGAGGGTGGTGCAGTCACCCGCAATAAATCCGATTAGGTCGATATGATTCATGGTATCAAGGCCCGTGAATATCGGTCGGTGTCCCCATGACACCGACCGATCATATAAGGTAAATAGCAGCCTCTTCTCGTTATATGGAGGAGAGGAGCCTTGGCTATCCTGTCGTGGCTATCCCGACGACAGGAGGTGGAACCTGCCGAATGTGCTCTGCGCCGGCGATCAGGGGCATCGTCTCAGAGCGTGACCCCGCTCTTGAAGATCGCCAGCTCGCGAAAATCGTTGCGCTCGTTGCAGGTGCGCTTGCCGTTGGCGATCTCGACGATGAGATCGACAAATTGTTCGAGCAGTTGCTGCATTGGGACGCCCTCGATGAGCGAACCGGCGTTGAAGTCGATCCAGTGCGGCTTGCGCCGGGCCAGATCGCTGTTGGTGGCCAACTTGACGGTGGGCACCGGGCCGCCGTAGGGGGTGCCGCGCCCGGTGCTGAACAGCACCATGTGGCAACCGGCCCCGGCCAGGGCGCTGGTGGCCACCGCATCGTTGCCCGGGGCGCTCAACAGGTTGAGGCCGGGCCGCTCGAGACGGGCGCCGTAGGGCAGCACGTCCACCACCTGGCTGTGGCCAGCCTTCTGGGTGCAGCCGAGGGACTTCTCCTCGAGGGTGGAGATGCCCCCCGCCTTGTTGCCGGGGGAGGGGTTCTCGTAGATGGGCTGTTGGTGATCGATGAAGTACTGCTTGAAGTCGTTGACCATCTGCACCGTCTTCTCGAACACCGTCTCATCGCGGCAATGGGACATCAGGATCCGCTCCGCCCCGAACATCTCGGGCACCTCGGTCAGCACCGAACTGCCCCCATGCTGGATCACGTAGTCCGAGAAGCCACCCAGCAACGGGTTGGCGGTGATGCCGGAGAAGCCGTCCGAACCGCCACACTCGAGCCCGAACCTGAGCTCCCCGAGGTGGCCGGGTGTGCGCCTGTCCTGTGCCATCACCGCGAGCAGCGTCTTGAGTTGGTCAACGCCAAATTCGACCTCATCGTCCTGCTGCTGGCAGATCATGAAGCACACCCGTTGTTCGTCGACCTCGCCGAGTGTCTCCTGAAACGCGGCTATCTGGTTGTTTTCACAGCCCAGGCCGACCACCAGCACACCGCCACAGTTGGGGTGGCGCACCAGGTTCTGCAACAGGGTGCGGGTGTTGAGGTGATCCTGGCCGAGCTGGGAGCAGCCGTACTGATGGTGGAACAGGTGGACACCATCGATCCCCGAGAGATCGCACTCGCGCTCGAGTCGCTGCATCATCTGCCTGGCCTGGGCGTTGACGCAGCCCACGGTCGGCAGGATCCACAACTCGTTGCGGATCCCGACCTGACCGTTGGCGCGGCGATAGACGTTGATCGCTCGATCCGGCAGCAGGGTGCTGACCGGGACCAGCTCCGGTTGATAGCGATACTCGTCGAGATCGCTCAGGTTGGTGGCCAGGTTGTGACTGTGGATGTGTTCCCCGGCTCTGATGGGGGCGGTGGCATGACCGATCGGCAGACCGTACTTGACGATAGACTCGCCCAGCGCGAGATCGCGCAGCGCCAGCTTGTGGCCGCGCGGTATGGGGGTCGCCACCTTAAGCGACAGCTGGCCGAGCTCGACGCACTCGCCGGCGCTCAGCTCGCGCAGGGCCACCGCCAGGTTGTCGGTCGGATGGATCTGGATAACAGCTTGCATGGTGGATCCTCAGCAGCAGGCGGCGAGCGCGGCGCGCATGCCCCGTTGGCGAATGGCCGTCAGGCAGTGATCCACTCGCTCGGCCAGCCCCGGCACCTCGCCCAGGGCGCTGCCCCAGTGCGCGGCATCCCCCAGCACCTGGTCCACCAGTGCGCGCTGCGCCAACTCGCCGCGCTCGACGGCGGGCCAGAGGCGGGCATAGGCATCGAGCCAGGGCTGATCGTCCTGCAGCGGATAGGGCTGACCGTCGCGATGGCCGCGATAGAAGGCGAGCAGCGCCGCCAGGGCGAAGCTCAGCCGTGCTGGCAGCGGCTTGCCGTCGGCCGGGTAGGCCAGCAGCTGTGGCAACAAGCGGGTGCGGAACTTGGTCATGCCGTTGAGGGCGATCGAGAGCAACTGGTGTTTGATGAAGGGGTTGCGGAAACGTCCCAGCACGTCGCGGGCGAAGGCGCGCAGCTCCTCCGCCGGCAGATCCAGGGTCGGCACTATCTCGTCGAACATCAGGCGTTCGATGAAACGACCGATCTCGGCGTCATCCATCGCCTCGCCGACAGTGTCGAGCCCGGCCAGGAAGGCGACCGGCACCAGGGCGGTGTGGGCGCCGTTGAGGATGGCGACCTTGCGCTCCTTGTAGGGCTTGATATCGGAAACGATGCGGATGTTGAGCGCCCGCTCCGCCGGCATCTGGTTCAGACAGAGCTCGTCGGCCAGCCACTGGGGCCCCTGGATCACCAGCAGGTAGAAGTGCTCGGCCGTCACCATGAACTGGTCCAGATAGCCGAAGTGCGCCTGCAACTCGGTGTGCTCGTCACGGGGGAAGCCGGTCACGATGCGATCGACCAGGGTCGAGCAGAAGGTATTGTGCTCGCACAACCAGTGGTGGAAGGCCGGCGGCAGCGCCCACTCGGTGGCGTAGCGCCGCACCAGCTCGCGCAGGGCCTCGCCGTTGTAATCGATGAGCTCGCAGGGCAACAGCACCAGCCCCTTGTCGGCGGCGCCCTCGAAATGGGTAAAACGCTCGAACAGCAGGCGCGTCAGCTTGGCCGGGAAACTGTGGGGGGGCACATCCTCGAGTCGATCGCCGGCGTGATAGCTGATGCCGGCCTCGGTCGTGTTGGAGAAGAAGAAGCGCACATCCGGGTTGCGGGCCAGCGCCAGTACCTCGTCGAACTGGCGGTAGCAGTTGAGCTCGCCGTTGACGCTGCGGATGAGGCGCTGCTGACTGACGCGTTCGCCCTGCTCGTCCAGGCCGCGGATCAGGGTGGTATAGAGGCCATCCTGGGTCGCCAGGCTGGGGGGAGTGCCGCTGTCGATGGGGCGCACCAGCATCACGCCGGCGCCGAGTGGGGTATGTTCGTTGAGCAGATCGAGCTGCCAGTCGATGAAGGCGCGCAGGAAGTTGCCCTCCCCGAACTGGATGACGCGGGTGGGGTAGCGGGCACCGGCGAAGGTGTCACGATTCAAGGCTTGCATAATCATTCCTCACGGGGCGTCTTGCCCCTATGGTCCGGGGGATCAGTTCAATTCGATGGCGAAGTAGCGTCTGGCGTTGTCGAAACAGATGTGCTCGACCATGCGGCCGAGCAGCGCCAGATCGGCCGGTGCCTCGCCATCGGTAACCCAGCGCCCCAGCATGCGGCAGAGGATGCGGCGGAAGTACTCGTGACGGGTGTAGGAGAGGAAGCTGCGGCTGTCGGTCAGCATCCCCACGAAGCGACTCAGCAGCCCGAGCTGGGCGAGCTGGGTCAGCTGGCGCTCCATGCCGTCCTTCTGATCGTTGAACCACCAGCCTGAACCGAACTGCACCTTGCCGGGAATGCCGTCCCCCTGGAAGTTGCCGATCATGGTGCCGAGCACCTCGTTGTCGCGGGGATTGAGACAGTAGAGGATGGTCTTGGGCAGGCGCGACTGGCGGTCCTGAGCATCCAGCAGGCGGGAGAGCGCCTTGGCCACGGGGGCGTCGTGGATGGAGTCAAAGCCGGTGTCCGGCCCCAGCGTCAGCAGGCGGCGGCTGTTGTTGTTGCGCAAAGCACCGATATGGTACTGCTGCACCCAACCGCGCGCGTGGTACTGATCCGCGAGGAACAGCAGCACCGCCGTCTTGAACGCCGCCACCTCGTCTTGCGCCAGCGTCTGCCCGGCCAGCCGGCGCTGCAGCATGGCATCGAGTCGTTGCTCGTCGGCCTCGCCGTAGAGCACCTCATCGAGGGCGTGGTCGGCAATCTTGCAACCGTGGGCGGCAAAGTGGTCGAGGCGCAGGCTCAGGGCCTGGGTCAGAGCGGCGAAGGAGTGGATCTCGAGGTCGCAGACCTGGCCAAGTTGCTGCATATAGTCGGCGAAGCCCGCCAGCTCGATGTTGAAGGCCTTGTCCGGGCGCCAGCTCGGCAGCACCCTGGTAGCGAACGAGGGATCGGCGGCCAGGACGGCATGATGGCGCAGGTCGTCCACCGGATCATCGGTCGTCCCCACCATCTTCACGTTCATCTGTCTCATGATGCCGCGCGCCGAGAAGTCGGGGCGGGCCAGCTGGTCATTGCAGGTATCCCATACCTGGCGTGCCGTGTCCGGACCGAGCAGGAGCCCCTCCAGGCCGAAGGGGCGGCGAAGCTCCAGGTGTGTCCAGTGGTAGAGCGGGTTTCCGATCGTCTCCGGCACTGTGCGTGCCCAGGCTTCGAACTTGGCGTAGTCGTCGGCATCGCCGGTGCAGAAGTGCTCGTCCACCCCGTTGGATCGCATGGCCCGCCACTTGTAGTGGTCGCCCTTCAGCCAAATCTCATACAGGTTGGCGAACCTGTGATCCTCGGCGATCAGGGCGGGCGGCAGGTGACAGTGATAATCGAAGATGGGTTGCTGGGCGGCAAAGCCATGGTACAGCTGGCGTGCAAACTCGGTGTCCAGCAGAAAATCGTCGGTCATGAAGGCGTTCATTCAGCTCGCTCCGTGCAAGAGACGTTGGATACGGTAGTTGTTGGACCAATCATCCCTTTTGACTGACACCATTGTCTAGGCATCTCATTTCAAAAATACCGACCGGGTCACAAAAAGCCCACCATCCTGCCAATCGCGATGGGAGAGCCTTAGGGACCTCCCTTCATCGTTGACTCACCGAGTTGTTCTCATCGTGGGGGCTGAATGTCTGTGTTCGGCCATCCCCGGGCTATAGACCTGTAAAAGTGCTCGTTAGCCTCTACAGCCCTTATAAAGTGCGGGGCAGGTGGATTTTTCGATCATCCAGTCCTTCATCAGAACCCCAGTTGTCACCGTTGCCACCACATGGCAGTGGCTCTCCTGAAGAGTGCTGCATCCGGTACAAGGCCTTCTACACAGATCCGCTGCGCGAATGTATTTCATGAGCTGTCTTGTAAACCAAGTGATCTCTTTTTGATGATTTTGATGGTCTGGTCAATAGCGACAAGGTGATGTTCATCACGTATTTTGACTCAAAAAATCTCACTTTTTCGTTATGTGATACTCAGCAATAAATTCTTATGTCATACCAATTAGCCTCTCGCCATCAAATGTGTTGGACCAGCGTGGTTTTGGATTGAAATGGGTCCAACTAGTTACACCGACACTTGGGTCTTCCACACCCTAAACGTGAAAAAATGACAGGAGAGCTGGCAAGATGATTTCTGAAGCATTGGTTGATGAGAAGGTCAAAGCAACGCAGATAAGGCCATTTGGTATTCGAGATAAAATTGGCTATATGTGCGGTGACTTGGGGTCATGTTTTATCTTGGGCTTGGTTAATAGCTTTTTAATGATTTATTACACCAACGTACTCGGCGTCTCTGGCATCGTGGTCGGTTCGCTGTATTTTGGTACAAAGCTGTTTGATGCTTTTGTGGACGTTGGTGTCGGCCGCATGTGCGATACCTCGAAACTGACCGAAACGGGTCGGTTTAATCCATGGATCCGGCGCATGAAATATCCTTTCTGCGCCATTGCCGTGGTCTTGTTCCTGCCATTCGCGCAAGAACTCTCCTATGCGGGAAAAATTGCCTACATCTGCATCTCATACTTTGCCTACGGCGCCATCCTGTCGACAGTCAACATTCCTTATGGTGCTATGGCGGCCGCTATCAGTTCCAATACAAATGACCGCGTATCTCTCTCTACCTATAGAAGTGTGGGATCTGCGATTGGTGGTGGTACGACTGGTTTCTTTATTCCAATTCTGATGTACGCAACCCTCGCCGATGGCAGCCAGGTTATCTCTGGTGAGCGCTTCCTTTGGATCTCGGTTGGCTGCTCAATTCTTGCCTTTATTTTCCTGACGCTGACCTGCAAATTGACCACTGAACGGGTTCGTGTTGAAAAGAAAGAAAACGTCCCGGTTGCTCAGTTACTTAAAGGTATGCTCAAAAATAAGGCTTTGATTGTTCTGGTTGTTGTTGACTTGCTTATTGTAATCAATCAGGGTCTGTCCGGTACAAACATGACATACCTGTTCAATGATTACTTCCATGACAAGCAGGCTATGTCCATCGCATTGCTGTTTACCTTTGGTTCACTCGTTTTATTGGCACCTTCCGCCTCCTATTTGACGAAGCGATTTGGCAAGAAAGAGGCGAGTATTTGTGCGTTGCTATTCTCCGTCGTCATGTATTTGGTTATGTTTTTCTGTCAAATAACAGATGCGAGAGTTTATTTGGTCTTCCTGTTCCTGGCTACTCTGGGTGCTGGTTTGTTCAATCTCATGATCTGGGCATTTATGACGGATGTCTGTGATTATCACCAGTATGTCACTGGTGATCGTGAAGATGGAACCGTATATGGTGTGAACTTCTTTGCTAGAAAAATTGGCCAGGCATGTGCAGGCGGGATTGGTGGGTTCATGTTGGCATTAATTGGTTATCAATCATCATCAACCGGTGGTTCGGAGCAGAGCCTTGTCGTGCAAGAGCATATTTATACCATGGCAAATCTTATCCCGGCATTTTGCTTGTTTGCCTCAGCAATTGTATTGATTTACTTCTATCCATTGAACAAAGCCAAGACTCTGGAAATGGAAAAAGCACTGAATAAAATCAATGGCATTTAATCTGATTTAAATGAAAGGTTTTATGAAATGACAACACAACTCGATATCAAAGACTTTGGTGCAATCGGAAACGGAGTCGAAAAAGATACCCATGCCATTCAGCAAGCCATAGATCAGGCAGCGGAGAAAGGCATTCCCGTGGTTATCTCACAAGGAACCTACTTGGTCGGCTCGCTCTTCCTGAAAGAGGGCAGCAATGTAAGGTTTGAGGAAGGGGCCACTCTGCTGGGATCTAAAGACATCGCCGATTATCCAGAAATTCATACAAGGGTTGCCGGTGTTGAGATGCTTTGGCCGGCAGCACTATTGAATGCTATCGCTGTAAATAATGTAGAAATTTCCGGCAATGGCATTATTGATGGGCAAGGGCGCCACTGGTGGGAACTCTATTGTGGCACCGATATGAATGGTGGTCTGCGAGTCGACTATGACAAGAAAGGTCTGCGTTGGATTGCCGATTATCTGGTCAAGCGTCCGAGAGCTTGCTTGGTCTATGAGGCCGAAAATATCAAGGTATCTGATGTTACCTTCCTGCGCGCCGGTTTTTGGAATTTGCAGATCACTTATGCGAACAACGTCTTGGTTCGTAATGTAAAGATCAGTGATAACCATGGCCCAAGTACCGATGGTATCGACATCGACTCATCCACCAATGTGCGTGTCACCGAGTGCGAAATATCTTGCGGTGATGACTGTATCGTCATCAAGTCTGGTCGTGATGGCGATGGCTTGCGGGTGGGAAAAATCGCGGAAAACATCGAGATAGATAACTGCAAAATCAAATCCGGTTATGGGGTCACGTTGGGCAGCGAAGTCAGCGGTGGCATCAGAGGCGTTCATGTTCATGACATCGAATATGAGAATTCAGATTGTGGTCTACGTATGAAGTCCTCCAAAGAACGTGGCGGCTTTATTGAAGATGTCATCGTAGAAAATCTGCATATGCGGAATGTACAATTCCCGTTCTCATGGATCATGGACTGGCATAATTCTTACAATAGAAAACTGTTCGATAATATTGATGAGCTGCCTGAAATGTGGCAGGCCGTGGCCAGACAAATACCCGAAGACCAGCAGATGACCAAAGTGCGCAATATCAGCATCGCCAATGTCAAGGCGACCCTGGATGTTGATTATGCGCTACCGGCCAGAGCCTTCGATCTGGTCGCCTTCGCCGAGAAGCCGATGGAGGACATCCGGTTCAGCCAGTGTCGTATTGAGGCCAAAGAGTTCGGACGCATCATCGCTGTCAATGGTCTGAGTTTTAATGAAGTCATTGTTTCCATTGCTGGTGAGAATGATGCGACCAATGATACATTTGACAACCGCTAGTCGCCTTTAAGTACCTTGCAGCGTTCTGGTTAGCACAAGACACCGGTCTCGAACCGGTGTCTTTATTGTATTGCTATCATGCACAAATTTTTCATTATTAATTTAAATCACTCTTTAACCGAGAGCATTGTGTTCACTCACCATCGGTGCACTGACTAACCACCGAGTGATTTTATTGCCAATAGCCAGAGCAAAGATGTCTATATATTGCATTTCAATTAATTTATAAGTTAGGTGAAGAGATGAAACTTGTTGATTATGGAATTGTTGGTGATGGCACGATAGCAGAAACTGTGCTCTTGCAGCGGGCTATTGATGATTGTCATGGCAGCGGTGGTGGTCGGGTTGTCATCGAAACCGGGATGACAATTTTGACCTCGACACTCTATTTGAAAGAAAATGTAGAATTACATATAGAGGCGGGCGCAGAAATAAAAGGTGTTGAGGGATATGATAACTATCCAACATTAAATGCGCCTGGCACTGGAGTGTTCAAGGCCTTGATATATGCCAAGGATCAAAACAACATTCAGATTACTGGATATGGCAAGATAAATGGCAATGGTACCAGTTTTATTATCGAAGACTTGCAGTATATTTATGCTCTAAAAGGAGAGCCACGAGTTACCCTGATATATATCGAACATTGCAGCAATCTGGTCATCTCAGATATCACAATCTACAATTGCGCCTACTGGACCATTCACCCGGCAGGCTGTGATGGCGTTTACATTCGTGATATAAAAATATTGCAGGATTTGAAAATGCCGAATGCCGATGGGATAGATCCTGATCATTGCAAAAATGTCATCATCAAGGGCTGTCATATCGAGAGTGGTGACGATTGCATTGTTATCAAAAATACTCATTACAACAAGCACTATGGTGGTACCCATAATGTTGTGGTGAGTGATTGCGTACTCATTTCCACCTCCGCCGGTTTCAAAATAGGAACGGAATCACACGGTGATTTCCATAACATTTCCGTCAGCAATTGTGTCATCTCTGATTCCAACAGAGGGCTTTCTATTCAGTTAAGAGATTCTGGAAATGTCAGCAATATCATTTTTTCAAACATAGTCATCAATACCCGGCGGTTTCATGACAAGTGGTGGGGGAAAGGAGAACCTATTGCGATAACGGCTTACCCTAGAAATGATAATATCGAGGTTGGTACGATTGAAAAAATCATGTTTTCCAACATAATATGTAACTCGGAAAACGCCATATTTGTTTCTGGTGACGAGGGTAAAATAAGCGAAATCTATTTCAATCAAATTCACCATGAAATAAAAATTAAGAGTAGATGGACCGAGCATTATTATGACCGGCGACCAAGTATGGGCGAGGAACATGCGGGGCTATTTAAAGGTGAGTTGGTTGGCATGTATACCTCAAATGTTTCTAATCTGCATATCAGGGATTACATGTTCAAGAATAAAGAGATAAAAAAATATAATGAGGAACACGGCGATCATTGATATGGATCGAACTGATAAAAGCACCGCTGAAAAAGCGCATTTTCTGTGGTTTACAACGAGGTGAGTTGTCCGTAGAGGCACCCTGTTGCCTGCTCCCGCCAGCCCGCCAGCCCGCCAGCCCGCCAGCCCGCCAGCCGTGAGTCGATGACCAGGTCATGTTTGCTCTGATCGCATGGACAATCGATTATCCCAATACCTGCTCAGATGCAGATCTCTCGGCCAGGGTTGGTGGAGGCTGTGAGCGTCAATCGTTGATCATTTGACACGCAGCAAACCCCGCCAGCCGTGGCGGGATTTGCGGCTTGCGCGTACAGGCACACGCAGGTGTCGCCTCAATCCGTGGTGCTGGTGCGCCAGAAGATTTGTTTGATACGGGGGTGTTCCCCGAGCGTCTTCATCAGGGCATCCAGCTCCTCGCCATCGATGGAGGTGGCGAGCAACACCGCCGAGATCTCCAGATCATGTTCTCCGAACGGCTCGATATCCAACTCGCTCAGGGGGTAGTTGGCCTGCTCCAGCATCTGCTCGAGCCAGGGCAGCACTTCCTTCTGATGGGTACGGCGGATGAGGGCCGTGACGCGGTAGGTCACCTCGGTATCGGTATTGTCCACCGGGTGGCGGTTGATCTGATTGACCAGGGGGCGCAGCAGGGTGTTGGCGGCCAGCACGAACAGGGCACCGAGGATGGCCTCCATGGCGAGTCCGGCCCCGCTGGCGGCGCCCACGGCGGCGACACCCCAGAGGGTGGCGGCGGTGTTGATGCCGCGAATGTTGCCGGATTCGCGCATGATGACGCCAGCGCCGAGGAAGCCGATGCCGGAGACGATGTAGGCGATCACATGGACTACGCCATAGCTGCCGCCGTGCAGGTCATAGATGCGCTGGGCCAGGTTGACGAACAGCGCCGCCCCCACGGCAACCAGCACGTTGGTGCGAAGGCCTGCGGTACGCTGGCGATACTGGCGCTCCAGTCCGACCAGGCTGCCCAGCACGAAGGCCAGCAGCAGGCTGGCCAGGGTGTCGAGCAGGGAAATAATGTCTATCTGTTGCCACATTCTCATGGCGTACTCCTTCTGGATGAGTGATGGCCTTCGGGGACTGAATATGATGCATCCTGTCGGATGCGTTGATGAAGGACACGCGGGTGAAAGCCATCGCTGGAAATAACTATGGATGCATGTCACGCCTTGCACTCAGGCTCCGGGACGAGTGAGTGAAAGGGTCAGATTGAGCGGGGCCAACCTGGTTGGCCCCTTGATTTAATTGAGCGCCGACTCCCCATCGCGCCGCGGGCGCAGCTCCCAGCGTACCGGGTGAGCGACCCCGACTTGATGCACGAACTGCACCAGATAGCGGCGCTGGGGCGGGGTGCAGTACAGGTTGAGTATCAGCTCCCGCCCACCGTGGCGCCCCGGCCTCAGGGATTGCAAGGGGCTCAGTCCTGCGGGTTGCAGGGTATGGGCCACCATCTCCAGCACCTGCTCCAGCTCGGCGCGATCCTGGCAGCGGATCTGCAAACGGTAGTGATGGCGCCGTTGCCTGGTGCGCAGCCAGCGTGGCAATGAACCAAGGCCCAGCCTGCTCAGCAGGGAATGAGTGCCGGATTGTGGTGAAACGGATTGTGTTGAAACAAAGCGCATAGCAGCCTCCTTGTGGGAAGCAGAAACTATGCAGGCAAGGTGTCCGCAGGCCTGAACCCGGGTCACTTGACGTCAAGTGTAAAAAAGAGAAAGGGAGGAAGTGCTCGCTTCTCGCAGGGTGGCGAGAGCACGGCAGAACAAGTGCTGCGGCTATCTCGCGACCGGGGTGCCGACGAACAAGGTCGGCCTGCTACTGTCACTTGATGAGTTGCCCACTGATGGTCTCCGCTGTTGATGAACGGCCAAATGGTAACGATCCACCGCCCGCAGGTAAAGCCTTGTCCTCTTTCTGTAACATCTGGATACACGTTTGCCAGTCAGCCATGCGCTTATTGGCAGGGTGTTTGTCGTCCCTGGAACGCCTTTGAATTAGTTATTGCTAATGTTTTGCCCGACAGTAGAATGACCCAACATCAGTAACTGCTAATTTATTCTGAAACTCGCTGATACCGGACCCGGCAGCCAGTCCATGGCGATCGGCTGTGGCCTTTCGATGATCCCGATACGAGGAGCCCTGATGTTAGAGATCCAATGGTTGCACGCCCTGGGTGGCGGCATGCTGATCGGAGTGTCGGCGCTGATGTTGATGCTGTTCAATGGCCGGGTCGCTGGCATCAGTGGCATTCTGGGCGGTGCCCTGCAACACCGGGAGGCCTGGCGTTGGCTCTTCCTGCTGGGTCTGGTCGGGGGAGGCGGGCTGGCCTTTGGCCTCGGCTGGGTGAGCCTGCCCACCCTGGCGGTTCTGCCCGCCTGGCCCTGGGTTATCTTGGCGGGGCTGCTGGTCGGTATCGGTACCCGCCTTGGCAATGGCTGCACCAGCGGCCACGGCATCTGCGGGGTGGGGCGGTTGTCGCGCCGCTCCCTCGTTGCCACCCTCGTCTTCATGGCAACCGGCATCATGACCGTGTTTGTCAGCTGCCATCTGTTGTGAGGAGAACTGAGATGACACTGCTGATCAGCCTGTTGTCCGGCCTGCTGTTCGGGCTCGGCCTCGCGATCTCCGGCATGGTGGATCCGGCGCGGGTGCTGGGCTTTCTCGATGTGGCCGGGGCCTGGGATCCCAGCCTGGCGTTCGTGATGGGGGGCGCCTTGCTGGTGTTTATGCCGGGTTATTTCTGGCTGGTGAAAGCCCGCAGCCAGAGTCTGCTGGGGGAAGCCTGTTCACCGTCTCCATCCCAACGGCTGGATGGCCGCTTGCTGGCCGGATCGGCGTTGTTCGGGATAGGTTGGGGGTTGGCCGGGATTTGCCCGGGCCCGTCCCTGAGCCTCCTCACCGGTGGCCAGCCCATGATCTGGCTGTTCGTGGCCGCCATGGTGGCAGGTGTCCTGCTGGTAGACAGGCTCTGGCCCTGGTGGCAGCGTCGTTCCTGACCCCTCGTAGCCCATGCCTGCCGATGGCAAGAAGGCCCCGCATTGCGACCCAAGGTGGTATTATCGGGGCCCCATCGACTCGACAAGGCTTGCCCATGCACCCTCTGCGCCTGCTCATCTCTGATTCTCACGATCCCCTGTTCAATCTGGCGGTGGAGGAGTGCATCTTCCGCCAGATGGATCCCGCCCAGCGGGTGCTGTTCCTGTGGCGCAACGCCAATACCGTGGTGATCGGCCGGGCCCAGAACCCCTGGAAGGAGTGCAACACCCGCCGCATGGCAGAGGATGGGGTGACCCTGGCCCGGCGCAGCAGCGGCGGTGGGGCCGTGTTCCACGATCTCGGCAACAGCTGCTTCACCTTCATGGCGGGCAAGCCCGGCTATGACAAGAGCCTCTCCACCGCCATCGTGCTGGATGCCCTGACGCGGCTGGGGGTGGAGGCCTTCGCCTCCGGTCGCAACGATCTGCTGGTGGCGACCCCTGACGGGGATCGCAAGGTGTCGGGCTCGGCCTACCGGGAGACCCATGATCGCGGTTTTCATCACGGCACCCTGCTGCTCGATGCCGACTTGAGTCGCCTCGCGAACTACCTCAACCCGGATCCCAAGAAGCTGGCGGCCAAGGGCATCACCTCGGTGCGCAGCCGGGTCGCGAACTTAAGCGAATTGCTGCCGGGGATCAGCCATGAGTGGGTCGTCACCGCGCTCAGCGATGCCTTCTTCGCCCATCATGGGGAGCGAGCCCAGGCCGAGCATATCTCCCCCGAGCAGCTGCCGGACTTGCCGGGGTTCGCCGAGACCTTCGCCCACCAGCGCAGCTGGGAGTGGAACTTCGGCCATGCGCCGGCGTTCAGCCATCAACTGGACGAGCGCTTCGGCTGGGGCGGGGTCGAGTTGCACTTCGATGTGGAGAAGGGGCTCATCGGCCGGGTGCAGATCTTCAGCGACAGCCTGGATCCGGCACCGCTGGATGCGCTGGCCGAGCGGCTGCCGGGCACGGCCTATAGACCCGAGGCGATCGTGGCGTTGCTGCAACAACTGATGGGGAATTTTCCGGCCCAGAGCACCGAGTTGACTGAGCTCAGCGACTGGTTGGTAGCGGCCCTGCGCTGAGATGTGATGATGGGAGGGCTTGACCCGGATCACGAAACGGCATGAGACCGTCCGGGGTCGCCCCTCCCCAACCCTTGCTACGTCTGGGGCATGATAAAAAGTAGGGCAGGCCATTAGATATTGTCGCTGTCTCAAATGCAGCCTCAGCGGTATAAACAGGTCACCTCTGTAGTACTAAATGGTAATAAAATGAGTGACTTGGTTTATCTGAAAGATGACGGCGTCAATGCCGTCTCCCCCGCATTCGCCGCCCGCTTCGCCACCGTCAAGGCCCACTATTTCTCCCGCAACCCCGAGCTATGGCCGGTGTTTCGCGAACCCGGCTTCGCCACCCTCAACGAATTTCGTGCCCGTGGCCTGGCGCCGGATGCACGGCTGAACGCCTGGCCGGACGGCCGTGCCCGTCTCGCGGATCTCTGCGAGACCATGCCGGTACCGCAAGCCATGCGTGCGCCGGGCGAGCCAATGACGGAGTTGCTGTTCGCCGGGGCTCTGTCCAAAGACTGGGAGAACCCCGCCAGCGTCGAGAACGTCATCACCATGTCGGCGGATCCCGCCATCTACGGCGCCCAGATGGGCATACTCGCGAACCCCAACCTGGTCTACTCCGAGTACGCCGGGGTGGCCGAGGAGCTGGAGAAGAAGGTGGTGCGCCAGATTGCCCTGCTGGCGGGGTTTGATCCGGCCCGCGCCACCGGCATCTTCACCCAGGGCGGGACCTTCTGTAACCTCTATGGCTACCTGCTCGGCATCCGCAAGAGCCTGCCGGAAGCCAAGCACAAGGGGCTCGGGCACTATCAGGACTACCGCATCATCAACTCCCAGGGCGGCCACTACTCCAACATCACCAACCTCTCCCTGCTCGGGGTGGACATCGAGCACAAGACCATCCGCATCCAGGTCGGGGAGAACAACGACATCGATCTGCTGGATCTCGAGCGCACCCTGACCGCCTGCTTCGCCTTGAAGCACGTGGTGCCCACCATCATGCTGACCATGGGCACCACCGACACCTTCGGGGTGGATCAGGTGAAACCTGTGGTGAAGCTGCGGGATCGGTTGTGCGAGCGGTTCGAGGTGGCGGTCAAGCCCCACATCCACGTGGATGCCGCCATCGGCTGGTCGATGATCTTCTTCCTGGATTACGACTTTGCCGCCAACCCGCTCGCCATCAACGCCGCCACCCTGGCGGGGATAGAGCGCAACGTGGCGCGCTTCGCCGAGCTGAAATACGCCGACTCCTTCACCGTCGATTTCCAGAAGTGGGGCTATGTGCCTTACACCTCCAGCCTGGTGATGATCAAGGAGCAGGATGACCTCAAGGCGATGGAGAACGATCCCGAGAACTTCTCCTACTTCGAGCGGGACATTCAGGGTCAGACGCACCTGCAGTCCACCATCGAGTGTTCCCGCGGGGCAAGCGGGCTGTTCGGTGCCTATGCGGCGCTCAATTACATGGGGGTGGAGGGCTATCGCACCGTGCTGGCGCACTGCCTGCAAAATGCCAACTACTTCCGTTATCAACTGAGCCAGCTCGGCAACGTCAAGCTGGTGGCCCAGGAGAACCAGGGGCCGAGTGTGGGTTTCAAGATCTACAACCCCGAGTGGGTGCAGGATCCGGAGGCCGAGTTTGCCTTCGAGCTGGCCCGCACCGGCGATGCGGCCTACAAGGCGCGGCTGCAACGCAACACCGACTATCACCGCAGCCTGTTCAAGCATCGCGGCAAGGTCGGGCTCTTCACCAACTGGGTGGAGGCGGTGGCGCACTCGGAGTACGACGAGCGCGGCAAGTACTCCTACATCGCCGGGGAGAAGGCGGTGTTCATGAACCCGGCCTGTGGCCGCGAGCAGATCGACGCCTTCATCGCCCACATTCGCGGTTGATCGTCGGCTTGCCCGCCGCCTCTCACCCGGCAAAGGAGCCGAGTGAGAGGCGGCTCTCGTCACCAATATGCCGGGATGAATCATCCTGGCATATTTCGTTGACGTCATCAGGGAAATCTATATTGCTACGGCATCACCAGCAAATTCTATCACCTGATTCAAACCATTTTTTATGATAAACCGCCAATCATTGTTTTAGATCAAGTGCAGTTTTTTATTGCAGCTGTCTCAGCCTGCAATAGAAAAAGGCGATGGTCACAATAGATAATTAAATGATCGCAACCATGAGGCTGTCTTTTATGATAGGCGAAATGAGAGGTGCTGATGATTATCTATGGAAAGTATGGTGGTGCGGCGTTAAGAGCGGTTCATCTTATGGTGCAATATAATCATGATCATGTCACCGCATGGGATATCGCCATACTTGAAGCCTTCGGTGAATGCTCGACAGTGAAGAAGTTCAAGAATAATCCCAAGGTCACCTTTCTGACGCTCTGCAGTTTGGGAGTGATCGGCTGTGTGCTACCCATTTGTTACCCTTCGGCGGAAAAAACTAAAAACTATGTGATCAGCGCGCTGAGTTTGCTGTCCAAAAAAGATATGTCTAAACCGATTGATCCGGATGCGTTATGGCTGGAGGTAATAAGAGACTGCAAGGTGTTGAAGCCATTGCGACATAATAATCAGATGGATGTCATATTAACCCTGTGGTATTCAAACATCCTCTGTATCGACCCGCTCGGAGCGGGTGCCAGACTAGAGCTGGATGTGCTGTGATGACGATCCCATTAAAATGATTCAGGCATGAAAAGCCAGGGTGAACCGTACCTTGGCTTTTCATTTTTCGGGGTTATTTTACCCGGGACAGGGCGCCGCTATCCGTGTGCGAAAAGGGGTTGCCGTAGATGTTCAGACTGGTGGTCTGGGTGTACTTCAGCAAGTCTTTCTCCGAGAAATCCAATGACATAACGAGATCTGTCGTGGTGCCATTGGCGCTCATGTAGTCACTTTCCGCGAGGCTTCTCTTGCCGGTTTTAAAGTCGATCTTGTTGCCAGCCCTGCCCTCAATGACGGCGCAGACGGCCCGGGGGATGCAGTATGAGTTGTAGACGACTTGATTCTTTTTATCGTAAATCAGATAGCCGCGCTGATCATGGAATTTTCCATTGTCTCTCTTTCGAAACACTTCCTGCTTGTAATACATGGCTACCAAATATTGATCGCTGGCATTTTTGGCGTCGGCGGCGGGTTCAAAGGTCATGACCTCATAATAGGGCTCGACGGCCGGCCCCCCTTTGCCGGCTTTGCTACCTTCTTGACCCGGTGCAACGTCGACGCCGCCAGCTTCAACGCTCTTCCAGGTGCCCGCCA
The DNA here is from genome assembly GCF_056279295.1 of Aeromonas sp. TECH754. Lineage (NCBI taxonomy): Bacteria > Pseudomonadati > Pseudomonadota > Gammaproteobacteria > Aeromonadales > Aeromonadaceae > Aeromonas > Aeromonas sp. TECH754. The sequence continues at coordinate 599,755 of NZ_JBWBRA010000001.1, forward strand.
GGGAGGCGAGAGGACCAAAATCGAGACCATTGATGATGTTGTCAGTTTGCGCATAAGCCATGGATGAGCTTGCCAGTAGCATCGCTGATATTAAATGCTTGTTCATAAAACTCCCATTGGAAATATATAGTTATTTTTATGCTCGTTCATTAAGCGAGTCGAATTTATAAGGGGGGTTATTTTTCGTCAATGAAGATTATGCAGCCTCGTTCATTTTTGTGAGAGGGGATATGTTTTTAAGGGAGCGTAAAAACAGGCTTTGATTTAAAACAAAATATTGATGAGTTGAATTAAATCACAGGTTGATGTGGATCAAAATATGATTATTGTTGGCCCATGCAGCATGGATATTGCCTGGCAATGTGATGCCGTTAGTGATAATCAATGGTGCTATATATGTGAGCACACTGTCTGGGTGTGATTCATTCTAGCAAGAGGAATACCAATTTCATTTCATCGTGAGATCGAATACGAGGCATTGTCTATATATCGTGGTCATTGCCGGGCGGTGGACCATGATGCCGAGATCATGATAACGGAGGCGGGATGACCCGCCTCTCTGGATGGTTGACCGTTCAGTGTTTCTGCAAGCGGGTCAGGGTCAGCTTGCCGGCCGGGTTCTCGGCGTGGAAGCTGACCGCATCCCCGACCTCGAGCCCCTCCAGCAGGGCCGGGCTCGCCAGCAGGAATACCATGTTCATGGGGGGCATCTTGAGGTTGGCGATGGCCTCGTGCTTGATCCCCAGCTTGCCGTTCGCGGCGTCGATGCGGGTGATGACTCCCCTGGTCATCGTCTGCGAGCCCTCCATCCCCGTCATATCCATCTCGCCCATCTGGGCCATGTCGTGTCCCTGGTGGCTCATCATCTCTTCGGCCTGTACGCCGGTGTGGGTAGCGAGGCCGAGCAGCAGGGTCAGTGTCAACGTCTTGTAGTTCATGATGTTTTCCTTCAGTTGTTTAGTCGAAACCGGTTGTGGATTCGGGTGATTCGGCCTGCTCGGGGGCCAGGCTGCGGCGACGCCACAGATAGAAGGCCGCGGGCAGCACCAACAGGGTCAGCACCAGCGCCGTCACCATGCCGCCTATCATGGGAGCGGCGATGCGCTGCATCACTTCGGAGCCGGTGCCGTGGCTCCACATGATGGGCAACAGGCCGGCAATGATGGTCACCACCGTCATCATCTTGGGGCGCAGGCGCAGGGCGGCGCCCTGAATGACGGCGTCATGCAAGCCTTGCAGCGTGGGTTTGCCACGGGCGACGAGATCGTCCCAGGCGTGATTGAGGTAGACCAGCATCAGCACGCCGGTCTCCACCGCCACCCCGGCCAGGGCGATGAAGCCAACCCCCACTGCCACCGAGAGGTTGAAGTCGAGCAGCCAGACGGTCCAGATCCCGCCCACCACGGCGAGCGGCAGGGTGGTGAGGATGAGCAGCACCTCCTGGGCGCGGCGAAACGCCAGATAGAGCAGCAGCACTATGATGGCGAGGGTGAGCGGCACCACGTAGGCGAGGCGTGCCTTGGCCCGCTCCATGTATTCGTACTGACCGGACCAGCTGAGGGCATAGCCCGCCGGCAGCACCAGCTGCTTGTCCACCTCGGCCTTGGCCTGCGCCACGAAGGTGCCGATGTCCCGATGGCGGATATCCACGTAGACCCAACCGTTGAGGCGCGCATTCTCGCTCCTGAGCATGGGGGCCTCGTCGCTGATGTAGACCCGGGCCACGTCTGACAGGGCGATGCGCTCTCCCTTGGGGGTCACCAGCGGCAGCAACTCCAGGCTCGCCACCGAGTCGCGGTAGCTCTGGGGATAGCGCAGGTTGATGGGATAGCGCTCGCGTCCCTCTATGGTCTGGCCCACCTCCATGCCACCGACCGCGGTGGCGAGCACCGCCTGCACCTCGGCGATGTTGAGGCCGTAGCGGGCCGCCTTGAGCCGGTCGATGTCTACCTTGACGTAGCGGCCGCCGGCAACCCGTTCGGCGTAGACCGAGGCCGCCCCCTCCACCTTGCCGACGATCTGCTCGAGTTGCTGGCCGATCTGCTGGACCACCTTGAGATCGGGCCCCGCTATCTTGATGCCGACCGGGGTCTTGATGCCGGTGGCCAGCATGTCGATGCGGGTCTTGATCGGGGGCACCCAGGCGTTGGTGAGGCCGGGGAAGCGGATCAGGGCATCGAGCTCCTCCTTCAGCTTCTCCGGGGTCATGCCGGGACGCCACTGGTCACGGGGTTTGAGCTGGATGCTGGTCTCCATCATCACCAGGTCGGCAGGATCGGTGGCGCTGTCGGCGCGGCCAGCCTTGCCGAACACGTTCTGCACCTCGGGCACGGTGCGAATGAGCTTGTCGGTCTGTTGCAGGATCTCTCGCGCCTTGCCCACCGAGATGTTGGCCGCGGTAGTGGGCATGTACATGATGTCCCCCTCATCGAACGGCGGTATGAACTCGGAGCCCAGATATTTCAGCGGCCAGAAGCCGATCACGGTCACCGCCAGCGCCAGCGCCAGGGTCGCCTTGGGGCGGGCCAGCACGGCGTTGAGCAGCGGGATATAGGCCTGGCTCAAGCCACGGTTGAGCGGATTCGCCTGCTCTGCCAGCACCTTGCCACGGATGAAGTAGCCCATGATGACGGGTACCAGCGTGATGGAGAGGCCGGCCGCCGCCGCCATGGCGTAGGTTTTGGTGTAGGCCAGCGGGTGGAACATGCGTCCCTCCTGCGCTTCCAGGGCAAACACCGGCAGAAAGCTCATGGTGATGATGAGCAGGGAGAAGAAGATGGCGGGGCCCACTTCTATGCTCGCTTCCGTGATGATGCGCCAGCGGTTCTTGTCGGTGAGTGCCTCCCGCTCCATGTGCTTGTGGACGTTCTCTATCATCACGATGGCGCCATCCACCATGGCGCCGATGGCGATGGCGATGCCGCCGAGCGACATGATGTTGGCGTTGATCCCCTGCAGGTGCATGACGATGAAGGCCACCAGGATGGCGATGGGCAGGGTGATGACCACCACCAGAGAGGATCGCAGGTGGAACAGGAAGGCCAGACAGACCAGCACCACCACGGCGAACTCCTCGATGAGCTTGCCGGAGAGGTTGTCGATGGCGCGCTGGATAAGGTCGGATCTGTCGTAGACGGTGACCACCTCCACCCCGTCCGGCAGGCTGGATTTCAGTTCGGCGAGCCGGGTCTTGACCCCGTCGATGGTGTGCTGGGCGTTCTCGCCATAGCGCATGACGATGATGCCGCCCACCACTTCTCCCTCGCCGTTGAGCTCGGCGATGCCCCGTCGGCTCTGGGGGCCGGTGACCACGTCCGCCACGTCACCCAGCAGCAGGGGGGCGCCTCGCACGCTGGTGCCGAGCGGGATCTGTTTCAGATCATCCACGCTCTTGAGGTAACCGTTGGAGCGCACCATGTACTCCGCTTCCGCCATCTCGATGACGGAGGCGCCGGTCTCCTGATTGCCCTGCTCGATGGCGGTCTGGATGAGGGAGAGCGGAATGCCGTAGGCGCGCAGCTTGTCCGGGTCGACCCGGACCTGATACTGGCGCACCATGCCGCCCACGGTGGCGACCTCGGAGACCCCGTTGACCGTCTGCAGCTCGTATTTCAGGAACCAGTTCTGCAGGGAGGTGAGCTCGCTGAGATCGTGCTTGCCAGTTCTGTCTACCAGCGCGTACTGGTAGACCCAGCCCACCCCGGTGGCATCGGGGCCGAGCTGGGGACGGGCCGAGGCGGGCAAGCTGGGGGCCACCTGGCTCAGGTACTCCAGCACCCGGGCGCGGGCCCAGTAGAGATCGGTGCTGTCGTCAAACAGCACATAGACGAAGGAGTCGCCGAAGAAGGAGTAACCGCGCACCGTGGTGGCGCCCGGCACCGCCAGCATGGCGGTGGTGAGCGGGTAGGTGACCTGATCCTCCACCACCTGGGGCGCCTGGCCAGGGTAGGACGTCTTGATGATCACCTGCACGTCGGAGAGATCCGGCAGGGCGTCCACCGGGGTCTGTTTGACCGACCAGAGCCCCCAGGCGGAGAGCATCAGCGTGAGCAGCAGCACCAGGAAGCGGTTGCCGACGGACCAGCGGATAATCGACGGAATCATGATTTGGCTCCCATCTCGGGCATATTCATCTGGTGCTGGCTATGGTCCATACCTTCCATGCCCTGCATGTCATCTTTGGCAGGCGCGGCCTTGTTGGCCGGGGCATCCTCAACATGGATATTGACGATCTTGTACTCATCCCCCTCCTGTTCGACCTGCAGGTGCAGGGCCTGACCCTGCTTCAGCCGGCTGATATCGACCCCGTCCGCGACGGTGAAGTCCATCTCCATGGCGGGCCACTGCCACTCGGGGATCGGCTGGTGGCTGACGCTCAAGATCCGGCTCGCCAGATCCAGGGTCTGGATCTCCCCCTGGGTCCAGACTTGCTGCGGCCGCACAGCCGTCATGCGCTGGAAGTCTGAGTCGATGCTGGATTCCGAGTCGAGCAAAAATTGCGCCGAGCTGACGATGCTGTCACCGGGCTCCACTCCGCCGAGGATGGCAACCTTGTCGCCAAACTGGGGGCCGAGCGTGACCGCCACCGACTTGAAGCCGCCATCCCCCAGCGCCAGCACCAGCCGGTCCTGGCTGCCGGTGCGGATCACCGCCTCGCTCGGTACCAGGGTTTGGGGCGCGCCGTTGCCGCTCTGGATGCTCACCTTGGCGAACATGTTGGGTTTGAGGAACTCGTCCGGGTTTGCGAAGCGCAGCCGTACCTTGAGGGTGCGGGTGGCCGCGTCCAGGGTGGGGTAGAGGTAATCCACCTTGCCCTGCCAGCGGCGGCCGGGGGCGTAATCCAGGGTCATGGTGACGGGATCGCCGACCTTGAGCTGGTCGGCCTGGCGCTCGAACACCTCGGCGCTGACCCACACCTGCTTGAGGGTGCTGATGTTGAACAGGGCGGCGGCGGGCTCCACGTATTGGCCCTCGCGCACCTTGAGCTCGGAGACATAACCGCTGCTCGGGGCATAGATGCGGATGGTCTCGCTCACCTGACGGGTGCGCTTGAGGGCGGCTATCTGATCCGCCGGCACCTGCAAGGATTTGAGCTTGCCCTCGGCGGCGCGCAGCAGCAGCGGGTTGCTGGTGCCCAGTGCCAGCAGGTATTCATGCTGGGCGTTGACCAGATCCGGTGCGTAGAGCTCATAGATGAGGCTGCCCCTTGTCACCTTCTGACCCTCATTCTTGATGGCCAGGGTGCGGATCCAGCCTGCCATGCGGGCGTTGACGGCCTCCAGCCGCTCCTCGTCATAACCCACGTAGCCCACCGTCTCGATCTGCTGGTGGATGGGCAACCGCTCCACCTTGGCGAGCCGTACCCCCAGGTTCTGCTGGATCTCGGGGCTGATGGTGACGGTGCCGGGGGAGCCGCTTTTCTGTTCTTCATAGACGGGGATGAAGTCCATCCCCATGTTGTCCTTGGCGGGGCCATCACGCCGATCGCGGGGATCCATGGGATTGACCCAGTAGAGCGGGGCCTTCTCGGCCGTGGCGTCAGCACCGCTCTGTTTGGCGGCCCAGTAACCGCCACCGGCCCCGAGGGCAAGCAGCAGGGCGGACATCAACAGGGTCTTGTTCATAGCGGGCCTCCGACGCAGACAGTGCAGGAGGGCAGGGCGCACGATGGCGCGGCAAGGTTGGCTGATGACATGACATCTTCTCTTCTGTCAGGCCGCGAGCGCTGAGGAGGTGAGTGGCTCGGCGCAACCCTCATGGGCTGGCACCGTCACGACGACCGGAACAACAGGCTGGGCGGCAAACGGGGCGTCACTGACGAGTCAGCAGACGCACGGCTCCTTGCGCCCTCGGGGCATGGCCAATCAGGGCAAGGTCAGGCAAGGCGCGGGATCCCGGACAGGGACAAGCCTTGCATCGGGCACGCAGGAGAAGATCTTTCTAATGGCGTAGCACAGAGAGCATCAGATGCCGTCTGGGCCAGGAAGGGGGGTGAGTACCGCGCAGGCGCAGGAGAGGATCCCGCAACCAGTGATCCAGCGCCATGGTGAGCGCTCGGAGTTGCAACAACAGGGGGAGGACGAGCAGGGTCAGCAGTGCCGCCAGCAGGAGCAGGCCGCTGCCGCCGGGGGAGGTGAGGCCGCCGTGCATCTGGCAGTTCCCCTGGCTCATGGTCGCGCTGGGCTGTCCGTCATCGCCGGTATGGCAGGCGAGTCCCTGCATGGCGGACGTCTCTGCGCCTGTGCCCATCACCAGATTGGCCGCAGTGGCATCCGTCACGCCATGCCAACTGACGCAGAGCGTGAGATTGCAGACGAGCACCAGCGCCAGCAACAGCCGGGCGATAAGCTCTGTGGGCAATCTGGATGACAACATGGATGGCTTCCCTGTGACGGATGTGGGGAATGTAAACCTTCCCGAAAGGAGAAGGTCAAGGTTTGGCACCGGCGGGCCGCGCAATATGTGATGGCAGACAGGGACTTGGGGCTGGTGCGGGTCGCCAGGGCGGGGATAAGCAAGCCCCCGCATGGGCGGGGGCTTGTCATTTTTAGTGTGTTTCCTTTGGCGCGGGGCCCTCTTTTCGCTCCGCCCGCCGCATGATGAGGCGGAAGAAGAGCGGAATGAAGAAGGTGGCGATGAAGGTCGCCGCCAGCATACCGCCTATCACCGGCCAGCCGAGGGCATGGCGGCTCGCGGCACCGGCCCCGCTCGAGGTCACCAGCGGCACACAGCCGAGAATGAAGGCCAGCGAGGTCATGATGATGGGGCGAAAGCGCAGTCGCGCCGCCTCCAGCGCCGACTCGATGAGGCTCATCCCCTCCTCGTGTTTCATCACCGCGAACTCCACGATCAGGATGGCGTTCTTGGCGGCGAGGCCGACCAGCGTCACCAAGCCTATCTGGAAGTAGACGTTGTTGGTGAGCCCCACCGCCCAGGTGGCGAGCAGGGCGCCGAACAGGGCGAAGGGCACCGCCGTGATCACCGCGAAGGGCAGGCTCCAGCGTTCGTACTGGGCCGCCAGGATGAGGAAGATCATCACTATGCCGAAGCCGAACGCGGTGCCGGCGCTGCCGGCTGCGGCTTTTTCCTGATAGGCGGAGCCGGTCCACTCCAGTTTGGCGTCGTTGCCCAGGGTATCGTTTGCCACGGCCTCCAGGGCGGCGATGGCCTGACCCGAGCTGTAGCCCGGCGCCGGCTGGGCCATGATCTTGGCCGCCTGGAAGATGTTGAAGCGCTCCACCAGTTCGGGGCCTGTGCTGTCACGCACCGTCACCAGGCTGCTGAGCGGGATCATCTCCCCCTTGTTGGAGCGCACATAGACGTTGCTGATGTCGCTCTTCTTGGCGCGGTAGTCCGCCTCGGACTGCAACTGAACCCGGTAGGTGCGGCCGAACTGGTTGAAGTCGTTGACGTAAACCTGGCCGAAGGTGGCCTGCATGGTGTCAAACACCGCATTGATGGGCAGCCCCAACGCCTTGGCCTTCTCCCTGTCGAGATCCAGGTAGACCTGGGGCACGTTGGCACGGTAGGTGGTGGTGACGCTGGCGAACTCGGGACGCTGCTTGGCCACCTCGACGAAGCGCTGTACCTCGCCGGAGAAGGCCTGAGCATCGCCGCTGCTGCGGTTCTGCAGATAGGCCTCCAGCCCGCCGGTGGTGGACATGCCGGTGATGGGCGGCGGATTGAAGGGGGCGACAAAGCCATCCGCCAACCCCATCAGGCTCATGCCCTGGAAGGTCTTGGCCAGGGAGAAGGAGTCCTCGCCGGTCCCCTGGCGCTCGCCCCAGTCCTTGAGGGTGATGAAGCTGATGCCGCTGTTGCTGATGACGGCGTTGGAGAGGATGTCGAAGCCCGCGAAGGTGATGACGTCCTTCACGTTGGGGTTCGCCATCACCATCTTGTCGAAGTCGTCGGCCACCGCCTGGGTGCGGGTGAGGGCGGCCGCATCCGGCAGCATGACGGCGGAGAGCAGGTAGCCCTGATCTTCGTTCGGTACCAGCTCCCCCGGCACCTTCATCAGCAGACCGTAGATGGCGACCAGGATCAGCCCGATGATGGTGAACGCGACCCCGACCCGGCGGTTGAGGAAGGCGACCCCGCGCACGTAGCGGCGGGTCAGGCCGTCGAAGGCGTTGTTGAACCAGACGAAGAAGCGGGCCGGCTTGTGGTGGCCCTCTTTGAGCAGCACGGCGCACAGGGCCGGCGACAGGGTCAGCGCCACCAGGCCGGAGATGGCCACCGACACCGCCACCGTGATGGCGAACTGCTTGTACATCACCCCGGTCATGCCGCCCATGAAGGCGACCGGCAGGAACACGGCGCACAGTACCAGCACGATGGCAACCACCGGGCCCGATACCTCCTGCATGGCGAGGATGGCGGCCTCCTTGGGGGAGCACTTCTTCTCCTGCATGATCCGCTCGACGTTCTCCAGCACGACGATGGCGTCATCCACTACGATGCCGATGGCGAGCACCATGCCGAACAGGGTCAGCAGGTTGATGGAGAAGCCGAGCATCAGCATGCCGGCGAAGGTGCCGATGAGGGAGACCGGCACCGCGATGCAGGGGATCAGGGTGGCCCGGAAGTTCTGCAGGAACAGGTAGACCACCACGAACACCAGCACTATGGCCTCGAACAGGGTGGTGACCACCTCCTCGATGGAGATCTTCACGAACTCGGTGGTGTCGTAGGGGATCTGGTACTCGATGTCCTGGGGGAAGCGCTCCTTGAGCCGCGCCATGGTGGCGTGCACCTGATCCGCGACCGCCACGGCGTTGGCCCCCGGCTGCAGGTAGGTGGCGACGCCGATGGCGGGCTTGCCGTTGGACTTGGCCAGCAGGTCGTAATCCTTGCCGCCGAGCTCGACCCTGGCCACGTCTTTGACCCGGATCTTGGAGCCATCCGGCATGGAGCGGATGATGATGTCCTGGAACTCGCGGACATCCTCGAGCCGCCCCTTGGTCTGCACCGTGTAGGTGAAGTCGACGGGGGCCGTGGTGGGTTGGGCGCCGATCTTGCCCGCCGCGAACTGGGTGTTCTGCTCGCGGATGGCGCCGATCACGTCGCTCGGGGTGAGCTCGAGCTGGGCCAGCCGGTCCGGTCGCAGCCAGATGCGCATGGCATAGTCGGTACCGCCGAACAGGGTGGTGTCACCGACCCCGGGGATGCGCTTGAGCTCATCAATGATGTTGAGCAGGGCATAGTTCGACAGATAGGTGGTGTCGAAGGTGCCGCCGGGGGATTGCAGGGTGACTACCTGCAGGATGGAGGTCGACTTCTTCTTGACCGTCACCCCCTGCTTCTTCACCTCTTCCGGCAGCTGGGCCATGGCCGCGCTGACTCTGTTGTTGACGTTGATGGTGGCCTGATCCGGATCCGTTCCTATCTCGAAATAGACGTTGAGGTTCATCTGGCCGTTGGAGGCGGAGCCGGACTGCATGTAGAGCATGTCCTCCACCCCGTTGATCTGCTGCTCCAGCGGCGCCGCGACCGTCTGGGAGATCACCTCGGGGGTGGCGCCGGGGTAGAAGGCGGTGACCGACACCACGGGCGGGGTGATTTGGGGATACTGCTCGATGGGAAGGGCGCGCATGGCCGCCAGCCCCCCGATCACGATGATGATGGAGATCACGCTGGCGAAGATGGGGCGCTCGATGAAGAACTTGGAAAACATGGGCGCTCCTTACTTGCCGGCGGCTTGCTGGGTGAGCTGGGCCTGAATCGCCTTCATCTCGGCGGCGGAGACCGGCTTGACCACGGCGCCGGGTCGAGCCTTCATCAGCCCCTCGACGATGTAGCGCTCACCGGGCGCGAGGCCGCTGTCGATCAGCACGCCGCCGTCCACGCTCTGGCCGAGTTTGACCGGGCGCGGCACCACCTTGTTGGTCTCGTCCACCACCATCACCATGCGGTCGGCCTGGGACTGAACGATGGCCCGCGGCGGCACCAGGATGGCGTTCTTGCGCAGGCCTAGCTCGATGGTCATGCGCACGAACTGGCCGGGCAGCAGCTTGCCCTCCTTGTTGTCGAAGATGGCGCGGGCACGGATGGTGCCGGTCTGGGGATCGACCCTGTTGTCGGAGAAGTTCAGCTTGCCCACCTGGGGGTAGCGGGAGCCGTCCGCGAGGCGGATATGGGTGTGCCAGCTGTTGGCGTCGAAGGCCTCCAGCTTGCCGCTCTTCACCGCGCTCTCGAAGTTGAGGCGATCCTGCTCCGAGTAGGAGAAGTTCACATAGAGCGGATCGAACTGGGTGATGGTGGTGAGCAGACCGCTGTCGCCGCTGGTGGAGATGAGGCTGCCCTCGGACTGGGAGCTCTTGCTCGCCATGCCGCTGATGGGGGCGGTCACCTGGGTGTAGCTGAGGTTGAGCTCCGCCTCCTTCACCTTGGCCTGGGCGGCCTGATGGCTAGCGATGGCGGCCTCGTAGTTGGCGATGGTGGTGTCATAGTCCTGTCGGCTCACTACCTGACGCTGGTAGAGCGGGATGATGCGATTGCGATCGGCCAGGGCCTTGTTGAGACGGGCCTGCTCCTGAGCCAGGGTGCCCTTGGCCTGCTCCAGCGCCACCTGATAGGGGGCGGGATCGATGAGGAACAGCGCCTGGCCGGCGGTGACCGGCTGACCCTCGATGTAGGTGCGCTGCAGCAGGATGCCGCTCACCCGGGAGCGCACGTCGATTTCGCGAAAACCGGCGGTCTCGCCGACCATCTCGGTAGTCAGCGGGACGTCGGTCAGCTTGACCTCGGCCACCACCACCGGTACCGGCGGCAACACCTGGGCCTTGCCATCCGTTTCGCCGCCACAAGCCGTCAGCACGCCGGCCAACGCCAGGGCGATGCCGGCCCGGCGCAGCTGTGCGCAGCCCATGCCAGGCCTGGGTGTTTGTCCGTCGGTCTGCTCTCCCTGCAACCCTGGGACCTGATTGTTAACAAACTTTATTAGCGACATACCTGAAAATTAACCTTTTGTTATACATGCTGTTTTTCATATTAAGGTTGCGAAGTTGAACTGGAGCTGTTGGCAGCCTCAGGTGTCAGCTCCAAACAGGATCGGCGCGGGGAAAAAGGGCGAGGGACGCGACGGTTTATGGCAGGGGCGGCGGGGAGGGTGGGGCAATGAAAAGGGGACCATGATGGTCCCCTTTTCTGATCGGATGAGGCGGTCTCAGAATGGCCGCCAGATCGGACGTCAGGTCATCAGGCGAAGCAGGCCCAGATGGGGGCGTGATCCGAGGGTTTCTCGATGCCGCGCAGCTCGTAGTCGATACCGGTCTCGGTCACTTTGTCCTTGAGCGCGTTGGACGCCAGGATGAGGTCGATGCGCAGACCCCGGTTCTCGTCGAAGCCTTTGGAGCGGTAGTCGAACCAGGAGAAGCGCTCGCACTCGGTGGGATTGGCGGCGCGGAAGGTGTCGGTCAGGCCGAAGCCCTTGAGCCGCTCCATCCACTCGCGCTCGATGGGCAGGAAGGAGCACTTGCCATCCCGCAGCCAGCGCTTGCGGTTCGCCTCGCCGATGCCGATGTCGAGGTCGGTGGGGGAGATGTTCACATCGCCGATCAGCACCAGCTGATCGTCCGGGCTGTGGTGGGTCTCGAGGTAGTGCTGCAAGTCCTCGTAGAACTTCTGCTTGGCCGGGAACTTGGTCTCGTGATCCTGGCTCTCCCCTTGCGGGAAATAGCCGTTCATCACCTTGATGATGGAGCCGTCTTCGCGCTTGAAGCTGGCCATGATCATGCGGCGCTGGGCATCTTCTTCGTCGGTGGGGAAGCCTTTCTGTACGTCGAGCGGCGGCTGCTTGCTCATGATGGCGACCCCGTAATGGCCCTTCTGGCCATGGAACACCACGTGATAGCCCATGGCCTCCACGTCGGCCACCGGGAAGGCGTCGTCGTGCACCTTGATCTCCTGCAGGCCGATCACGTCCGGCTGATGCTTGTCGATGATGGCTTGCAGCTGATGAGGACGGGCGCGCAGGCCGTTGATATTGAAAGAGATGATCTTCATGTCCGGGATGCTCATGTCGTTTTTATTAGCCGCTATTGGACTAGGAATCCGCCGTGGATGCAAGTTCCGGGGGTTGTGCCCGGCGCCGCTCTTGAGCAGGGTATCTGGCTATCGGCAACCTGTTCACGCTCTGTCGCGAGCGGTCGTCAGCAAGGTGAAGCGCAGGAACCGGAATGTATATGTATACATGAGCGCTCCTGGTTACACATAAGCGAGCAGCGCATGAGCCTTGAGCATGGCCTCGCAGCAAGATCGTGGACAGGTTTTTAGCGGGTCATCTTCTTGACAAACACCACCACGAACAGCGCCAGCGTGAAGCTGCCGGTGAAGGCTTCGAAGGCGGCAAAGATCCTTGAGAGGCCGATGGGGGTGAAGTCGCCGTAACCCAGGGTGGTGAAGGTCACCACGCTGTAGTAGAGGCACTCCAGCAGGAAGATGGCGTTTTTCTCGAGGGAGGCCTCGGGGTGATAGATGAGGTGGTTGCCGTTGAAGCTCAGGCCGAAGAAGAAGTAGAAGACGCTGCAGATGAGGATCAGCAGCAGCGAGAACAGCACCACCCGCATGGGGGCCTCGCCGTAGCCGCAGAACAAGTCCACTATCCAGGAGGCGAAGCGCTGGTAGGAGCAAAAGGGCATCTGCAGCCGGCGCATGGTGAGCTCCTGCTGGATGTAGCGACCGGACATGGTGAAGATGCCCTGCGCCTCCGAGGCCTTGCGCAGATCCCGGTAGGTCTCCTCCGCCTCCTTGAACCAGACGCGTGCCTGTGCCGGATCCCGCTCCTTTCTCCCCTTCCTGTCTTGCATCAGCCGCTTGCCGGTATCCAGGTTGTCGAGGCGAGTGTTCTTCCAGCGGATGCCGAGCAGGTTCACGTCGTGCAGTTCGGCGCAGTGCAGGTTCGCCTCGCTGAAGTCCGCCTTCATCAGGCTCCCCCCCTTGACTCTAATGCCATAGAGGTGGGCGCCGCGCAGGTTCGCGCGGTAGAGATTGCACTGCTCCAGCAAGAATCCCTGGGGGCCTTGCTTGTTCACCAGGTTGAGGCCGGCCAGCTCGGCGCGGGCCAGTTGCAGGCCGTGGCACAGCCCTCCCTGGCGCACATAGTGCTCCAGGGCCTGAACGGTATCGGGGGATTGGTGATCGGCGTGGGGGTCGTGCCAGCGGCACAGGTCGTGCTCCCCGGCCTCTTCGCTGCAATGGCGGCCATCGGCCACCAGATATCGGCACATTGCCATGTCGTCGCCCCTTCCTCGCTGAATTGGTATCAGCATAGGTGAGGCATGGGCTCAGCTGGCTAGCTGAACTGGTTAAATTCCTGCCGCAGCTTGCGAAAGCGATCCTGCTGGGCGGGATTCAGGGGGATGCCTTCCAGCACGTCCAGGGTCTCCTTGCACTCGGCGCCAAATTCCGGGCTCTTGCGGTTCTTCTGCATCAGTTGCAGCAGCACCTGGATCTTGTTGAGCGCCGCCCCGGTGTTGGCCGGTGCCCGCCGCAGCGCCTCCCGGAAGTGACCGAGAGCCTGCTCCAGCTCCCCGCCCTGATAGGCCTTGATGCCCAGATCGTTGAGCTGCTGGTAGCGCTGACGACGCTCCTGCACGGTTTTATCGTCGCGGGTCACCTGGATGCAGGTGGTCAGCAGCCGATCCTCATCTTCTGCCAGGAGCGCCTGCAGGCTCTCGGCGTATTCGAACTCGCCGAGCTGATAAAGCGCCAGTATGGTCTCCCCCAGCAGGGCGGGAGGCATGGTCGCCGGTTGATCAAGCCAGTTCTGGTTCGCGCGATAGAGCATTTTCTTTCCCTTGAGCAGCTCGCCGAGCGCTATCTGCACCCGGGCCTGGCAGATCTGCTCGAACACCGGGTAGTTGAACTCCGCCATCATCAGCGAATCGCGAATGCGTGACAGGGCCGAGTTCACCTGCTTTTGCAGGTTGGCGATGTGGTAGCCGTCGTTGCTGTTGAGGGCATAGAGGGTGAGGGTCTGAATGTAGGCCCCCAGATAGTGCGGCGTGCGGTGGATGGAGTTGCGCGACAGGTCGATGAGAGACAACAACACATCCTTGGCCTGGCCGTAGTCGTGACGCAGCAGGCAGACCTCCGCCAGGCGGCGGGAGAGTTGCACCGACTGGGGGGAGATGTCCACTGCCCGCCGCAGTTCCTGCTGGGCGAGTTCATCCTTGCCGAGGGCCAGCTGGGATTCCGCCAGCCAGAGGTGGGCCTCCACCATCAGCGGGGTGTTCTTGAGGGTCGCCTGCAGGTGGCTCACCGCCTCGTCATAGAGCGCCAGGGTGTGGCAGGCCTTGCCGAGGGTCAATCTGGCCCAGCTGTTCTCCTGCCCGGCCAGCAGCTGGCGCATCAGGCTGCGCGCCTCCCTGGCCTGGCCGAGCTTGAGCTGGGTGTCGGCCTGCAGGCAGCGGCAGAAATTGGCGAAGCGCGGCACCGTATCGGCCTGGGTGGCGCAGGCGGCGATGAGCGCCGGCAGATCGTTCTGGGTGAGGGCGATGAACACGCTCTCCAGCGTCTGGCGGCGGGCGAGGGCTCGCTTCAAGCGAAACGAGAACTGCTCCTGGGAGAAGGGCTTCATCAGGTATTCGTCGGGCTCGGCCTCGAGGGCGCTCAGCACCATGGCCCTCGAGCTGTCGCTGCTGACCATGATCACCACGCTCTGGGGCGGGATCAGTTGCTGGTTGCGCAGGCTCTCCAGCAACTGGCGACCGTTTTCACCGGCCCCCAGCTCATAGTCGAGCAGGTAGATGTCGAAGGTCTCTTTCTGGCAGCGACGCCGCGCCTCTTCGGCCGAGTTGATGTAGGTGATGCGGTTGATGCCGATGTTGATCAGCATGGCCTTCATCATCATCTGGAAGGAGCGCTGTTCATTGACCAGCAGGATGCGCCTGGGCTTGGGTTGGGCTTTCTTCTCTGGCTCGGGATCCGGTGTCTGCATCTGTCTTGGGTCAGGGCGCTACGGGCGGGTGAATGAAGTGTGCCACCAAAGTCCGCAGGCAGGCAATCCGATGGCGCAATTGCCCCGCGCTTTCCCTCCCAAATCGGCGATCGATCATCTTGACCCGGTCGCCGTGCCCGGCGTTCTCCCTGCTTGAAGATGTCCGCTCAAGGCTTCTTCTGTTGCAAATAGGGGGCGAACTGGGGGGTATACCGACTCTCGAAGCCCTGCGCCGTCTTGACGATGAGATAGGCGGCGAGGTGATGGCGGTTGGCAAACGCCATCGCCTGTTCGGGCCCCATCACCATGAGGGCGGTATCGAGGGCGTCGGCTTCCAGCGCGGTCGGGGTCAAGACGCTGGCGGAGACCAGCTTGTGGGTCACGGGGGCGCCGCTGGCAGGGTCGATGATGTGGGAATAGCGCCGGCCATCCAGCTCGTAATAGTTGCGATAGCTGCCGGCGGTGCTGAGCGCCATGCCGTTGGGGACAACGACGTCTTCGATGGCGCCCGGGTTGTCAGAGGGCTCGACGATGGCCACTCGCCAGCGGTTGCCCTGACTGTTATGGCCCTTGCTGCGTACCGCGCCCGCCACCTCGATGAGGTAGTTGTTGACCCCCTTGCGCTCGAGCAGGGCGGCTATCTCGTCGGCGGCGGCCCCCTCGCCCAGAGTGGAGAGATCCAGATAGAGGTCCGGAATGGCCTTGCCGAGCAGGAACTGTTCCCCTTGCCGGGTCAGCGCCAGCTTGTCGATGCCCACCCGCTGGCGGGCCTTGGCGATCTGCTCGTCGGTGGGCCGCTTGACCGGGCGCTTGTCCGGCCCAAAGCCCCACAGATTGACCAGGGGGCCCACGGTCACGTCCAGCTTGCCCTTGGTGAGGTGACCCGCGTCTATGCCCTGCTGCACTATCCTGGCCATGGCTGGCGGAATGCGCATGGGCTCCTTGCCCGTTCCCTGGTTGAAGCGGGAGATGAGGGAGCCCGGATCATAGGTGGAGATCTCCTGGTTCATCCGTGCCAGCAGGGTATCGAGCTCCCGTTGCAACGCTTCCTTGCCGCCGGGGAAGGCGTCATTCACCGTCACCACGTAGTAGGTACCCATGGTGTTGCCCTGAATGCGCGTCAGGGACGGCGGCGCAGGCTGACAGGCGCCGAGCAGCAGCGTCAGGGCCAGCAGCAGGCCGCGCAGAGAAACAGGGGCTGGGACTTGGGAAACAAAGCGCATCAGGGATTCTCGCAGGACAATATTTGACAGACCGGCAGCTTAGCCAAGGGGGCCTGGGCTGACGAGTCTCCCGCCGGTGCGGGCGGTGGAAATAATTAAGCGGTTCAGAGTGTTGACCAGCCAGATCTGTTCCAAAGTTGAATGGGCCCGGGTTCAAACAGGTGACTTGGTCCGCAGCTTTGAGCAAAAGCCATAGTCGAATGACGACAGTTCAGTACAATGATGAAGATCGATTATGACAGCATCTTTGCCCATCGCCGGTGCGAGTATGCAGGCAAGCGTGTTGCCATTCATTGCCAATCAAAGGAGAAGATGATGAAGAAGCTAATTACCCTGCTGTTTCTGAGTGCCCTGGCCGCCCCGGCACTGGCCGATGAGTGTGCATTGGTCATCGAGGGCAATGACGCCATGCAGTACAACCTGAAAGAGATGAGCGTCCCCGCCACCTGCAAAGAGGTGACCATCACCCTCAATCACACCGGCAAGATGCCGGTGACCGCCATGGGCCACAACTGGGTGCTGGCGAACACCGCCGACTATCAGGCCGTCGCCACGGCCGGCATGAGCGCCGGCGCCGATCACGACTACCTGCCCAAGGATGACACGCGTATCCTGGCCCATACCAAGCTGGTGGGCGGTGGCGAGAGCACCAGCGTGTCCTTCAAGACCGATGGCCTTGCCGGCAAGGATCTCACCTTCTTCTGCTCCTTCCCCGGCCACTTCGCCATGATGAAGGGCAGCTTCAAGATCGGCTAAGCCATTCGGCTTGTCATGAAAAAAGCCGGGTTCTCCCGGCTTTATTTATTGGTTGCCGTACGGGGTTGGATGCCGGCGGACAAAGGGCGGGGAGCAAGCGCCCCATTTCATGATCTGACGGGCGGTAGCAGAAGAGGGAGGTGAGATAGAATTGGCCGCAAACGGGCCAGCGGCCCGCCAATAAACCGAATGGATAGAAAGAGAATGAGAGCAGTAAAATGGGTGCTCGGCTGCTGTTTGATGCTGGTGTGCGCCATCGCGCTGGCGGCGGAGCCCCCGGTCAAGAAGAGCCGCAACGGCATCTGCCACCCCAAGGGCGGCACCTACTACAGCCGCACCAAATACTACGAGCCCTACGACAGTATGCAGGCTTGCCTCGACAGCGGCGGTCGGGCCCCCAAACGCTAGCGTTTAACCGCGCGGCTGCAGGGTAAAGAAGGCGATGGTCGTCTTCTTCTGACACTCCAGTCGCACGCTCTCTTCCCCGCTGACCACCAGGGTCTCGTTGACCGCGACGGCTTGACCCTCAACCTCGAGCTGACCGCTCAGCAGATGGCAGAGATAGGTCTTGTCCGCCTCCAGACTGAGGCTGAGCGGGAAGGGCACATTGAGCACCCGCACGTTGGCGCTGATGCGCTCGGGATCATAGATGAGCCCCAGATCCGTCACCTCTTTCTTCAGCAGCTCGCAGTGGGTCTCGTCGTCGCCGCTGAAATGGGCGGCTTCAAAGGTGGCGTAGGGGTGGCCATTGAGCACGAAACCGGCGCCACCGATGGGCAGCAGGATGCGCTGATAACCGGGGAGTTTCGAGAAGGGGCCCGCCGCCTTGATGGGGGCCGAGCTGAGTCGGTAGTCAAAATCGAGCTTGTCCAGACTCGCCCCCTTGGGGGTGATGAGGATCTGGGCCGTGGTGCCCTGCCTGTTCTTCCAGGGCATCTTCAGCTGGTCAGACTCTTTAATCAGGGTGATCACTATGGCGCCTCGGCTGGTGGGAGTGGGCAAAGAGGCCAAGTGATACCATCCTGCGGGCGAGCCCACAAGGCGGCCCACGCCCCACGGCGTCCGGTTGCCCACTATTTCGGCACTTTTTTCGACACTCTGGCCCGCTTTGTGGCCGCGATGCTTTTTTTGCCACCACCGCAGCTCACAATGTCACCAGTCGGTGCGGGTGGAGCAAACGAAACCGCGAGGCTGTGATCCCGGTGCTGTTAAACGGTTGATGGGCCGCTACACTGGCAGCTCTGTCGTATGGAGGCACCATGACCCACAAGATCATTCTGGATACCGATCCCGGCATCGACGATGCCATGGCAATACTGTTTGCCGAGGCGCACCCCGCCATCGATCTGCTCGCCATCACCACTGTGTTTGGCAATGCCACCATCGAGAATGGCACCCACAACGCGCTCTGGCTCAAGCAGAAATATGGCATGAAGGCCGACGTGGCCCAGGGCGCGGCCGCCCCCCTGCGCCGGGCGCCAGTGGGGCCGACCACTGTGGTGCACGGTCCCACCGGTTTTGGGGACGTGACGGCGGGGGAGGTGAGCATCGCCGCGGACAGCCGCCCAGCCTGGCAATATATCGTCGAGGCGCTGAAGGCGGCCCCCGGCGAGATCACCCTGGTGACCATAGGGCCGCTCACCAACTTGGCGCTGGCGCTGGCACAGGCCCCCGAGATCACCGGCCTGGTGAAGCAGGTGGTGGTGATGGGCGGTGCCTTCGGCGTCAACGGTCATCGCGGCAATGTGACCCCCTATGCCGAGGCCAACATCCACGACGATCCCGAGGCCGCGGATGCGGTGTTCACCGCCAACTGGCCGGTGGTGATCATCGGGCTGGACGTGACCCAGCAGAGCTTCTTCAGCAGCGACTATCTGGATGCGCTGCGTGATGACGCAGGCGAGCCGGGGCGCTTCCTGTGGGAGGTGAGTCGCTTCTATCTGCGCTTCTATTCCGAGCGGATCGGCCTGGAGGGTTGCCATGTGCACGATCCCTCCGCCATCGCCTATGTGATCGATCCCGAGCTGTTCACCCTGCGGGAAGGGCCGGTGCGGGTCATCGACCATGGTCCCGCCATCGGCCATACCCTGCAAAAATTTGATGGCAAGTCCCATCCCCACGATGAGTGGGCCGGCTATCCCGCCCAGCGAGTCGGGGTAGCGGTGCGGGATCAGGCCCTGCTCGCGCTCTATCGCGAGACGCTGGTGGCCTGGGGCAAGGGGCACTGAGACTGGCGGCATCGTAGGCAAAGCGTGATGCCGACCCAATAATTGGGCGCAGACGCGGCCTATACTGGCGCAAACGAGGGTTCAAGGAGGAGTCAAATGGCCTGGTTATCTTTGCTGGTGGCGATCGCCCTGATCTGGTGGCTGATGACGCTGGGGCGCGGCGCTCTGTTCGAGATCCGCTTGCAGCCGGGGAAGCTGGTGGTGAAACGGGGATCGGTCCCGCCACGCTTCCTGGCCCAGGCCAAACAGATCCTGCAGCAGGATCCGGTGCGGGGCCGCATCCTGGGCCAGCGCGATGGCAATGGCGTCAGGCTGGTGTTCTCCCGCTCCATCCCCGAACCCGTGGCCCAGCGGCTGCGCAACGTCTTTCCCTATGCTGACTATCGTGCGGCCGCTGCCGCGCCGGATGGGCGCAAGCCCCGCTAGCCGCCTCTGAATACTGAAAAGCCGGGCCCTTGCCCGGCTTTTGCTTGCTGGGCTGGGCCGGGGTGCCCCGCAGCAGTCTCGCCAATTTCCACATCTTGCCTCTGTCACGCTCAGCTGGCTGCCTCCTGCAGGGGGGCAATCGCCTCTATCAGAAAGTCGATGAAGGCGCGGGTCTGGGGTTTCAGGAAGCGGCCGCCGCGAAACACAGCGTAGATCTCATCGTGGCGATCCTCATAAGGGGAGGCTTGCCAGTCGGGCAGCACGGATTGCAGGGAGCCGTCGTCCAGTCCTTGCTGCACCATCCAGCTCGACAGCAACAAGAGGCCGCAGCCCGCCTGGGCCGCGCACAACAGCGGCGTGCCCCCGACGGAGGTGAGGTTGCCCTGCACCGCGACCTTGCGCCGCTCTGTGCCCCGCCGAAAATGCCAGTGCTGGCGCTGTCGCCCCTGACCGCGGATCAGGCAGTTGTGGGCGGCCAGTTCATCGGGATGGGTGGGCTCGCCATGTTGTGCCAGATAGCCGGGGGAGGCGACCAGCAGGGTGCGGTTGGTGAGCAGCTTGCGGGCGTGCAGGCCGCTGTCGGCCGGGCGCCCGATGCGAACGGCCACATCCACGTTCTCGGCGTCGAGATCCACCAATCGGTTGTCGAGCTCTATCTCGAGCCGCACCCCGGGGTAGCGGGCCAGAAACCCGGGCAGCCGTGGCGCCAGCCAGGCCGCCCCGAAGCTCTCGAACACCGACACCCGCAGCGGCCCCCGGGGAGCCTCCGGCAGGGGCTGGAGGGATTGCACCAGCTGATCGGCCTCCTCCAGCAGGCGCACCGAGCGGGCGAGGAAGTACTCCCCCTGCTCGGTCAGCATCAGCTGGCGAGTGCTGCGCTTGAACAGCGGTACTCCCAGCTGCAGCTCCAGCGTGTCTATGGTGCGGGTCACCGAGGAGGGGGCCAGGTTGAGGGCGCGGGCGGCACGGGAGAAGCTGCCGGACTCCACCACCTGGGCCAGGATGCGAATGCGATCCAGCATGAGGATACCTTTGCGTTATATGCAAAACTGTTGCCGATGATGACGGTATTCTATTCAGGAGTGGGAAGGTGAACAATGCCGTCATCGCCCAAGAGGGGCGCTCACCTCAGGAGTATTGCCATGTCAGATCGTATCCAGCTCGCCAGTCAGGCCCCCGCCGCCATCAAGGCCATGATGGGCCTCGAATCCTATCTCGGCGGGAGCGACATATCGCCCGTCCTCAAGGAGCTCATCAAGCTGCGGGCCTCGATGATCAACGGCTGCGCCTACTGCATCGAGATGCACGCCGAGGTGGCGATGCAGCAGCAGGAGAGCCCGCAGCGCCTGCTGGCGCTGGCCGCCTGGCGGGAATCCCCTTTGTTCGATGAGCGCGAGCGGGCCGTGCTGGCCCTGACCGACGAGGTGACCCTGATCGCAGACCAGGGTCTGAGCGAGGCGACGTATCAGCAGGGGTTGGTGCAACTCGGTGAAACCCTGCTGGCCCAGTGCCTGATGCAGATCGTCACCATCAATGCCTGGAACCGGATCGCGGTCGCCACCAGAATGGAGCACAAGCCTCGCTGATGCAGAGGTTATCGCTGCCTTGATGGCATTTTACTGGATGGAAATGTTGCAAATTGTGTCGTGCAAGGTACGGAACGGGTCTCTATCGGAGGCCCGTTTTTTATCTGGCCACGGGGAGCTGGCGATTTCTTGGCTGAATGTGGGGTGCCTATTGGGGCCCCGCTAGGAGTTAATCATACTAATGTTTGATTAATTAATTTTTGTTTTTAGCCGGAAATACCCTGATCCAAATCAAGGTAGTGGTCGGTGGTAAATGCTCATGAAGGGTGATAAATGGGGCTAAATCACATATTGACTATAAAAACAATAATAGACGCCAGAGGTATCGCTCAATAATTGAGCGTTAATGGATGAGGATGTAATTAATGAAAGATGAATTGCCGGCATGTGACTTCGATAAAATCGGGCGTGTCAAGCCATTAACATTTGTAGCACGCCAAAAGCCTCAAAAAACACAATTGATGGATTAATTTTTCATGTTGTTCACATGACATTCAGATGCAATAAAATGCCGCATTTTTATGACATCAACGCCTTCGGAAGGTGAGGACACGGCATGAGACCTGGTGATTTGAAGAGAGGTTTGGGTGCTTTGCTGTTGATTGCAGTCACTGGTTTGCTGAGTGGTTGTGACATGGCTCTGATGAGCCCTAAAGGGCAAGTAGGTCTGGAACAGCGGTCACTGATATTAACAGCGCTTGGGCTGATGTTAATTGTGGTGATCCCGGTGATTGTGATGGCGGTGGTTTTCTCTCGTAAATACAGAGCATCCAATACCAACGCCACATATACCCCGAATTGGTCTCATTCCACCAAGATTGAGGCCGTTGTCTGGACAGTTCCCGTCATCATTATCGTCATTCTGGCGATCATTACCTGGAAGACGTCCCACGATCTGGACCCCTACAAACCGCTGGAATCGGATGTCAAACCGATCCAGGTCGATGTTATTTCCCTCGACTGGAAGTGGCTGTTTGTCTATCCGGAACTGGGCATCGCCTCGGTCAATGAACTGGCCTTCCCGATCAATACCCCCATCAATTTCCGGGTGACCTCGGATACCGTGATGAACTCCTTCTTCATTCCGCAACTCGGCGGCCAGATCTACGCCATGGCGGGCATGCAGACCAAGTTGCACCTGATCGCCAACGAGGCGGGCCAGTACAAGGGGATCTCGGGCAGCTACAGCGGCGCCGGATTCTCCGGCATGAAGTTCAAGGCCATCGCCACCCAGGATCAAGCCGGTTTCGACGCCTGGGTTGCCAAGGTGAAGCAGTCGCCGAAGATGCTGAGCACCATGGGCGAGTTCGATACCCTGGCCAAACAGAGCCAGAACAACCCGGTGGAATATTTCGCCAGTGCCGATCCGCAGCTGTTCGTCAATGTGATCAACAAGTTCATGGGTGACATGAAACCCGCGGATCACAAGGGCATGAAGCATGAAGCCGCCGCCAAGCAGGGCGACGAGATGGATGATATGGCAGGGATGGATCACGGCGACATGGCACAGGCCGGACATGAAGATCATGCCGGGCACATGGCCATGCCGATGGATGACAAGAGTGTGAAAGCAGGATCCGAGGAATAATCGATGTTTGGAAAGTTAACACTCGAGGCTGTCCCGTACCATGAACCCATTATCATGGTCACGATAGCCTGTATCTTACTGGGTGGGCTGGCGATCGCCGGTCTCATCACCTACTACGGCAAGTGGCAATACCTGTGGCAAGAGTGGTTCACCTCGGTGGATCACAAGCGCCTCGGCATCATGTATCTCATCTTGGGCATGGTCATGCTGCTGCGCGGCTTCGCCGACGCGGTGATGATGCGTACCCAGCAGGTCATGGCCTCGGCCGGGGGCGAGGGCATATTGCCACCGCACCACTACGACCAGATCTTCACCGCCCACGGCGTCATCATGATCTTCTTCGTGGCCATGCCGCTGGTGATCGGCCTGATGAACATCGTCGTGCCGCTGCAGATCGGTGCCCGTGACGTCGCCTTCCCCTTCCTCAACAACCTGAGCTTCTGGTTTACCGCCGCGGCCGTGGTGCTGATCAACGTCTCCCTCGGGGTCGGTGAATTCGCCCAGACCGGCTGGCTGGCCTATCCGCCCTTGTCGGGGCTGGAGTTCAGTCCGGGAGTCGGGGTCGATTACTGGATCTGGAGTCTGCAGATCTCGGGTCTGGGAACCCTGCTGACCGGTGTCAACTTCTTTGCCACCATCATCAAGATGCGTACTCCTGGCATGACCATGATGCGTCTGCCGGTGTTCACCTGGACCGCCCTGTGCGCCAACATCCTGATCATCGCCTCCTTCCCGATCCTCACCGTCACCATTGCCCTGCTGACCGCAGACCGCTACCTGGGTACCCATTTCTTTACCAATGACATGGGTGGCAACATGATGATGTACGTGAACCTGATCTGGGCCTGGGGTCACCCCGAGGTGTACATCCTGGTGCTGCCGGTGTTCGGGGTCTTCTCCGAAGTGGTGGCGACCTTTTGCAAGAAGAAGCTGTTCGGTTACACCTCCCTGGTGTGGGCCACCCTGGCCATCACAGTGCTGGCCTTCGTGGTCTGGTTGCACCACTTCTTCACCATGGGCTCGGGCGCCAACGTGAATGCCTTCTTCGGCATCGCCACCATGATCATCTCCATCCCGACCGGGGTGAAGATCTTCAACTGGCTGTTCACCATGTATCGCGGTCGCATCGAGTTCAGCTCGCCCATGCTGTGGACCGTCGGTTTCATCATCACCTTCACCGTGGGTGGCATGACCGGGGTCCTGCTGTCGGTCCCGGCCGCCAACTTCGTGTTGCACAACAGCCTGTTCCTGATCGCCCACTTCCACAACGTCATCATCGGCGGCGTGGTGTTCGGTTGCTTCGCCGGTATCACCTACTGGTTCCCGAAGGCGTTCGGCTTCAAGCTCGATGACGTCTGGGGCAAGCGTGCGTTCTGGTTCTGGATCACCGGCTTCTTCGTCGCCTTCATGCCGCTCTACGTACTGGGCTTCATGGGCATGACCCGTCGCGTCAGCCAGGGCATCGACCCCGAATACCACGGTTGGTTGGTAGTGGCCGCCTGTGGCGCCGGCCTGATCGCCATCGGCGTCCTGTGCCAGCTGATCCAGGTCGTGGTCAGTATCCGTGACCGCGAGAAGAACCGCGATCTGACCGGTGATCCCTGGGGTGGCCGTACCCTGGAGTGGTCGACTTCCTCGCCGCCGCCGTTCTACAACTTCGCCATCGAGCCGCAGGTCAAGGGTCTGGATGCGTTCTGGGAAGCCAAGGAAGACGGTAGCGCCTACCGCCAGCCGTCCAAGTATGCGCCCATCCACATGCCGAAGAACTCCGGTGCCGGCGTGATCATCGCCGCTTTCAGCGTGGTGTTCGGCTTTGCCATGATCTGGCACATCTGGTGGATGGCCATCGCCGGCTTCGTCGGCATGATCGGCACCTGGATCATCCACAGCTTCAACGACGATGTGGACTACTACGTACAGGTTGACGAGATCGAGCGCATCGA
The DNA here is from genome assembly GCF_056279295.1 of Aeromonas sp. TECH754. Taxonomy (NCBI): domain Bacteria; kingdom Pseudomonadati; phylum Pseudomonadota; class Gammaproteobacteria; order Aeromonadales; family Aeromonadaceae; genus Aeromonas; species Aeromonas sp. TECH754. Next base: position 624,446 of record NZ_JBWBRA010000001.1, read on the forward strand.
AGGTCAGCATTTCGACAACATCAACAAGGTAGCCTGACGCTATGGCAACGGACGTTTTACATCATATTCACGGCGCCCATGAGGATCATGGGCACCACGATGCCGGTGCCAACAAGGTGTTCGGTTTCTGGATCTACCTGATGAGCGACTGCATCCTGTTTGCGACCCTGTTCGCAACCTATGCAGTGCTGGTCAACGGCACCGCCGGTGGCCCGAGCGGCAAGGACATCTTCGAGCTGCCGTTCGTGTTTGCCGAAACCATGCTGCTGCTGTTGAGCAGTATCACCTTCGGTTTCGGCATGCTGGCCATGAACAAGAACAAGGTGGCCGCCGTCAACGGCTGGCTGCTGGTGACCTTCCTGTTCGGTGCCGGCTTCATCGCCATGGAGATCTACGAGTTCCACCATCTGATCGCCGAAGGCTTCGGCCCGCAGCGCAGTGGCTTCCTGTCCGGCTTCTTCACCCTGGTCGGTACCCACGGTATCCACGTGACCAGCGGTCTTATCTGGATCATCGTGATGATGGTGCTGATCTCCAAGAAGGGGCTGACCGAGCGCAACCGTACTCGCCTGATGTGCCTGAGCCTGTTCTGGCACTTCCTGGACGTGGTGTGGATCTGCGTCTTCACCGTGGTCTACCTGATGGGGGTCATGTAAATGAGTCATGCGGTTGATAATCACGGCGCCAGCCACGGCAGCGCCAAGTCCTACCTGATCGGCTTCGTGCTGTCACTCATCCTGACCGCGATCCCGTTCTGGATGGTGATGGACGGCAGCGCCTCCCACGCCGTGGTGCTCGGCACCGTGGTCGGGATGGCGGTGGTGCAGATCTTCGTGCACCTTGCCTACTTCCTGCACATGAATACCTCCTCCGAGGAGCGCTGGAACCTGGTGGCGCTGGTCTTCACCGTGCTCATCATCGCCATAGTCGTAGTGGGTTCCCTGTGGATCATGTACAACCTCAACGTCAACATGATGATTCACTGAGCGGGTTGATGTGATGATGAAGCAATACCTGCAAGTGACCAAGCCGGGCATCATCTTCGGTAACCTCATCTCGGTTATCGGTGGATTTCTGCTGGCCTCCAAGGGGAGCCTGGATCTTCCCCTGTTCATCCTGACCATGGCGGGGGTGTCACTGGTGGTCGCCTCCGGTTGTGTGTTCAACAACTACATCGACCGGGACATCGACTGCATCATGGAGCGCACCAAGCACCGCGCCCTGGTGAAGGGGCTGATCGCCCCTGGCGTCTCGCTCTGGTATGCGAGCGCACTCGGCGTTGCGGGCATTGCCCTGCTGTACTTCGCGGCCAATCCGTTGGCCGCCTTGCTGGCAGTGCTTGGCTTCCTGGTTTATGTGGGGGTTTACAGCCTCTACATGAAGCGCCACTCGGTCTATGGCACCCTGGTCGGCAGCCTCTCCGGCGCCGCGCCCCCCGTCATCGGTTATTGCGCGGTGAGCGGTCAGTTCGACTCGGGGGCGCTGATCCTGCTGGCGATCTTCAGCCTGTGGCAGATGCCGCACTCCTATGCGATTGCGATCTTCCGCTTCAAGGATTACCAGGCGGCCAACATCCCGGTGTTGCCGGTGGTGAAGGGGATCTCCGTGGCCAAACACCACATCACCCTCTACATCCTGGCCTTCATGGTGCCGACCCTGATGCTGTTCCTCGGCGGTTACGCCGGTTACAAGTATCTGATCGTGGCGACCGCGGTGAGCGTCTGGTGGCTCGGGATGGCGTTGTCCGGCTACAAGCAGGCGGTGGATGACTCCCTCTGGGCCCGCAAGCTGTTCATGTTCTCGATCGTCACCATCACCTGCCTCAGCGTGATGATGTCGGTGGACTTCCAGCCGGACGCAGCGCCGGTGTTGGTGACCATGCTGCCCTGATGGCCTGAAATGCAAGGCTGTGATGTGACACAGGAAAATCAATAGAATCCAGAGCCGGGAACCTTCCCGGCTCTGTTATTATGGGGCGCCCCCATTTTGGAATGTTTCAGGGGCTCTTTGTGTCTGTGGCCAGGCCGTGCAGGCTGCCATCTCCTTCTCTCCCTCTTGTTCTGAATCTATCGAGGCCATCATGAATGATTTCACCATGACGAGGAGCGAACGCCGGGCAACCTGGGCGCTCGGTTCCGTCTTCTCACTGCGCATGCTCGGCATGTTCATGGTGCTGCCGGTGCTGACCACCTACGGCATGTCCCTTGCCGGTGCATCCGAGACGCTGATAGGGCTCGCCATCGGCGTCTATGGCATGGCCCAGGCCCTGCTGCAGATCCCGTTCGGGCTGCTCTCCGATCGCATCGGCAGGAAGCCCCTCATCATCGGCGGCCTGCTGATGTTTGCCATCGGCAGCGTCATCGCCGCCCTGAGCGACTCCATCTGGGGGGTCATCGTCGGTCGTGCCCTGCAGGGCAGCGGCGCCATCTCGGCTGCGGTCATGGCGCTGCTCTCGGATCTGACCCGTGAGCAGAACCGCACCAAGGCGATGGCCTTCATCGGGGTGAGCTTTGGCATCACCTTCGCCATCGCCATGGTGACCGGGCCCATCATCACCCACGCACTGGGACTGTCCGGCCTGTTCTGGCTCATCGCCTTGCTGGCGCTCGGCGGCATCGGCATCACCCTGTGGTGGGTGCCGACCCCGACCAGCCACCTGCTCAACCGTGAGTCGGCGCTGGTGAAGGGGGGGATCCGCACCGTGCTGGCCAACCCGCGCCTGCTCAAGCTCAACCTCGGTATCCTCTGCGTCCATACCCTGCTGATGTCGAGCTTCGTGGCGCTGCCGCCGCTGCTGGAGCAGGCCGGCTTGCCCCGCGACAGCCAGTGGCAGGCCTATCTGGTGACCATGCTGGTAGCCTTCGTGAGCGTGGTGCCCTTCATCATCTACGCCGAGAAGCGCCGCCAGATGAAACGGGTATTCCAGTTCTGCGTGCTGGTGATGCTCATCGCCGAGGTGGTGCTGTGGCAGGCAGGACTACAGCTGTGGGGCCTGCTCGCCGGGCTGCAAATCTTCTTCATCGGTTTCAACGTGATGGAGGCGCTGTTGCCGTCCCTCATCAGCAAGGAGTCGCCTCCGGGTTACAAGGGCACCGCCATGGGGGTCTACTCCACCAGCCAGTTCATCGGGGTCGCCATCGGTGGCAGCCTCGGCGGCCTGCTCTATAGCCTGGGCGGTGCACCCCTGGTATTTGGCAGCTGCGCCGTGCTGGCCCTGCTCTGGCTCGGGGTGAGCCTCACCATGCAGGAGCCGCCCTATGTCAGCAGCCTGCGCATCGTGCTGCCGGAAGGGCTGGAAGCAAGCCCGGCGCTGGAGCAGAAGATCCGCGCCTGCGACGGGGTGAGCGACGTGTTGCTGGTTCCCGCAGAGCGCTCACTCTACGTGAAGGTGGACACCAAGCACCTGAGCCGTAGCGATCTGGAGCGATTGATCGCCAGCTGACTGGGCTGAGGCCGGGAGGGGGCGGCGGGTCCAGGCCATTGCTATGCTGAGATCCTCAATCAGGAGGAGAGTCTCATGTCATATGTAGATGGATTCGTGATCGCCGTGCCCACGGCCAACAAGCAGGCCATGATCGAGCATGCCAGACAGATTGACCCCATCTTCCTCGAATATGGGGCCACCCGGGTGCTGGAGTGCTGGGGGGACGACGTGCCCCACGGCAAGCAGACCGACTTCTATCGCGCGGTGGCGGCCAAGGAGGATGAGACCGTGGTCTTCTCCTGGGTGGAGTGGCCGGACAAGGCCACCCGGGATGAGGCCATGAAGAAAATAATGCAGGATCCCAGAATGGATCCGGCCAATGCCCTCCTGCCGCAGATGCCGTTCGACGGTGCCCGCATGATCTTCGGCGGCTTCAGCACAGTGCTGGAGCTGCGTGGTTGAGGTGTTGCACAAGGAAAAGAGGCCCGCCAATTGGCGGGCCTCTTTATTGCTGAGCGTCCATCCTGTGCGACCGGATGGTCGGGTGGCTATATCGCCAAGGATCTTAGAAGCTGTAACCCATCTTCAGGTAGATACCCGAGTTGTCGTCCTTGCCCATGGCGTATTCGAGGTTGATGACGATTCCCTCTTCCGGTTTGAGCAGATACTGCACGCCAGCCCCCCAGGCCGGATAGACGTTCGCGCTGTCACCACAGTCGAGAGATTCCCCGTTTACCGAGTCGCCATAGAGGCAGGCCACGCCGGCAAAGGCGGTTGCGGTCCAGCGCTCAGCCAGCTTGTAACGTTCTTCGATCTCGACGGCAGACATGTGCTGCCCCAGGTACTCACCCGGGGTGTAACCGCGCAGGTAGATGGGGGAGTAGGAGCCGCTCGGTGCGTCGTGGGAGAACTGGTTGCGGTTGCGCCAGGCGAGTACGTGCCCATCGCCGTGGCTCCAGTAGCCGCGATAGTCGACTCGATAGATGTCAAAGTCCTCTTCCCCCCCGAGCTCTTCCCGATAGGCCAGGTTATTGACGTTCAGGTACCAGCCCTTGGTCGCGCTGAAGTCGCTGTCTCGGGAATCGTGTTGCACCACCAGCCCCAAGCCTCCCGAGGTGAAGCCTTCCAGCCCCAGCTCGTCCAGCACCTGTTCGGACTGGAAGTCCCGCCCCGTCATCTCGTAGTTGGAGTAGGCCGCCATGCCGCCCACGAACCAGTCCCCTTCCACCCGGTAGAGGTAGCGGAAGAAGGCGGAGCGGAAGTTGTCGTTGGTCTCGAGGGCGTGACCGCTGCCGAGGTAGTCCTCGTAGTCGTTGTTGATGTCCCCCGAGATGATGCCGCCAACGATGCGGTGGTGATCCGCCCCGAATGAAGTCTTGGCGAAGGCACTCGCGATCAGGGACTCCGAGGTGGTGTACTTGGCCGAGACGGTGAACAGCGACGGACGGGATTTCTCGTCGAAAGTATGCAGATAGCCCACCATCAGGCCCGCTGCCGTGTCCAGCTTGGGGTTGGAGCTCAAGAGCGGCACGAACAGCCAGGGGGAGCGTGCGGGCTTCTCTTTTTTCGGCGCGTCGCTGCCCTCTTGTTCGGCCTCGCTCACCTCACCCTTGGTCACGTCCGGGTCGGAGGTGTTCGCGGCGAAGACGGGGGCGGCAAGCATGGACAGGGCCAAGCCAGAGAGCAAAAGGGGGTTGGGCATGAAAGCAGTCACTCCGGGTAGGGTAAGAAATGGCAATCTTGCTCATGGCGAACGCCATGAATGCGCTCATCTTTGCTCGGCTCTGCCAGGTCACAATGTAAATTGAAATTGAATTTAAACTATGCGAAATTTAAATTGAATTTAAAGTAAGTTCAAGTTAAATTTAATCTGTATTGAAGTTTTTGATTTTATGGAAATTTTTGACAGGTTGACCCATGAGCAGAACATCTCGCAGTGATGGCGCTATTACCCGAGCCAGGATCCTTGAGGCCGCAGGCACATTGATCGCAAAACAGGGGTATGCCCAGACGACGAACAAGCAGGTCGCGAGCGCTGCCGAAGTGGACTTGGCCGCGATCAACTACCACTTCAACGGACGTGAAGGGCTCTATCTGGAGGTGTTGTCCGAGGCGCATCGGCATTATCTCGACGGTGCCGAGCTGACCGCCTTGGCAGAGAGCACCCTGGCGCCTGCAGAGAAACTGGAGGCGCTGCTTGAGATGAATATCTCCAGGTTGAACGAGCAGGAGGGGTGGTACGGACGGCTCTATACCCAGGAGCTGCTCTCTCCCTCACCCCTGTTCAATGATTTTCTGCAGTCGGAAGGGATGAGCAAACGCCAGACGTTGCTTCGGATCGTCAGCCAGATCACCGGGATCGCGGAGGAAGACCCCAGGGTCCTGCTCTATTTTCTGAGCATCATAGGCCCGTGCATGATGCTGATGATGACGGGCAAGTTCGCCTCCAGCACCATCCATGGCCTTGCCGACAGGATGAGCAACCGGGAATTGGTAGCCCATTTCAAGCGGTTTTCCCTGGCCGGCATCCAGAGCTGTGCACGGGATGACGACTCGCTCCCCATCCCCCGGAGCACGGCTGCCTCGGCGTCGGGGAAATAGACCCAGGCGATGGCCGCGGTGCTCAGCGAGGCGACATTGCCCATCCATCGGCGACAACAATCCGAGACCCGTCGACGGGTCTCGGATTTTTTTATACATCCCTCGCGTCACGACCCTGCCCGGTATTGCTGATCATCAGGGCCGCCAGAAAGGTTTGTCTCCCAGGATGGTCGCCCTGTGCATCACCCGCCGGGCCGGCAGGTAATCGGCGTTGGCATAGTGCTGGGTCACCCTGTTGTCCCAGATGGCGATGTCGTGCTCCTGCCAGCGCCAGCGCACCTGAAACTCGGGGCGAGTGATGTGATCGAACAGGAACCTGAGCAGTGCCTCGCTCTCCCGGGCGGGCAAGTCCGGCAAGCGGGTGGTGAAGCCTTCGTTGACGAACAGCGCCTGCCGGCCGCTCACCGGGTGGGTGCGGATCACCGGGTGGCGCAGGGGCGGGTTGCTGGCCACGGCCGCCTGCCAGCGCTGACGATCGATCTCGCTGCCGTTGTGGCGATGGGCCGGGAAGGACTTGGTGAAGTCATGCTCCGCCTCCAGTCCCGCCAGCAGCTTCTGCAGGGGCGGGGAGAGGGCCGCCAGCGCGGCTATGCCGCTGGCCCAGAGGGTGTCTCCGCCGGTGGGTGGCAGCTGCTTGGCGGCCAGGATGGCCAGCGCCGGCGGCGTCTCGATGAAGGTCACGTCGGTGTGCCAGTTGTCGTTGTCTGGAGGATTGTCGTCGTGGGTGTCGAGCACGATGATCTCCTCGGCCTCCTCGCTGTGGGGATAGACGGGGTGGATGTGCAAGTCCCCGAAGCGATTCGCCAGCGCTCGCTGTTGTCTCGGGGTGATGGGCTGATCCCGCAGGAACAGCACTTGGTACTTGAGCAGCGCACGATGAAGCTGCTCGAACTGCGGTTGGGTCAGCGGCTGGGCCAGCTCTAGGCCCGCCACCTGCGCGCCGATATGGGGCCCCAACGGGGTAATGCTCAGCTTGTCGTTCATTGTATTTCTCCATGGGATGTCGGGACGTCAGCCGGTGCGGCAATGCGCGTCAACCCGGTTCCGGTACGAAGGCGATCTGGATGAGCACCATGGGGCCCGAGCGGTGTGATGGTCAGCTTGTCGTTCATTGTCCTTCTCCATGCCAAGGCGTCAGCCTGCGCTGCAAGGCTCTTAAGCCCAATTCCAATACGAAGGCGATCACCGCGATCACCAGAATGCCTGCCAGTACCACGTCGGTGGCCAGAAACTCACCGGCCGATTGCACCATGAAGCCCATGCCCCGGGTGGCGGCGATGAGCTCCGCTGCCACCAGGGTCGACCAACCGACCCCGAGGCCGATGCGCAGCCCGGTCAGGATCTCGGGCAGGGCGCCGGGCAGGATCACATGCCACAGCACCTGCGCCTTGGAGGCACCGAGGGCGCGGGCCGCCCGCAGCCGCACCGGTTTGGCGCTCTGCACTCCCGCCAGGGTCGCCATGGCCACCGGGGCGAAGATGGCCAGATAGATGAGCAGCACCTTGGCGGTCTCGCCGATACCAAACCAGATCACCATGAGCGGCAGGTAGGCGAGCGGCGGCACCGGCCGGTAGAGCTCGATCAGCGGATCCAGCATGCCGCGCACCGTGGGGCTCAGCCCCATGGCGATGCCGGCCGCGATCCCGAAGAACGCAGCGGCCAGCAGGGCGATCAGGATGCGGCCCAGACTCGCCCCCAGGTGTTGCCACAGGGTGGCGTCCATGAAGCCTTGCGGCCCCGCTATGGTGACGAGTTGCGCCAGTACCCGGGCCGGGGGCGGCAGGAACAGCGGATCTATCCAGCCGAGCCGGGCCACCAGCCACCACAGGGCCAGCAAGGCGGCCAGGGTGGCGAGACTCAGGGTCAGCCGCCTTGGCAGCGGCCAACGCAGGGCGTGCTTGCGATGACTCGAGGCGCGGACGGTACGGGTGAGGGCGATGCTCATGCGAAGGCCTCCCGCTGCTCGAATACCCGGCCGAGCACGTATTCACGGCGCTCGATGAAGGCCGGATCGGACTTGATGCTGCGGCAGGGCTCGCCGGCGGCGAAGCGGCGACCGAACTCCAGGGTCAGCCGCTCCATGATCCGGCCGGGGGAGGGGGAGAGCAGCACCAAGTCGGTTGCCAGAAACACCGCCTCCTCGATGTCGTGGGTGATCAGCAGCACCTGACGGCGCCCCTGGTGCCACAGGCGCAGCAGCAGGGTCTGCATCTGCTCGCGGGTGAAGGCGTCCAGCGCGCCGAACGGCTCGTCCAGCAGCAACAGCTGGGGCTGGGTGGCCAGAGCGCGGGCGATGCCGACCCGCTGGCGTTGACCGCCGGAGAGCTGCCAGATGGGGCGATCGCCCGCCCCCTCCAGCCCCACGCTGGCCAGCAGTGCCTGCGCCTGTTCATCCCGACTGCTCCTGGGTACCCCGGCCAGTTGCAGGCCAAGGGCCACGTTGTCCCGCACGTTGCGCCAGGGGAGTAACCCCTCACTCTGGAATACCACGCCACGCTCGGCGCCCGGCCCCGTCACCGCTTTGCCCTGCAGGCTGATCTGGCCGCTCTGGCAAGGCTCGAACCCGGCCACCAGGTTGAGCAGGGTGGTCTTGCCACAGCCGGAGGGGCCGAGCACCACCATCAACTCGCCCTCAGGGAGGCTCAGACTGATGTTGTCGAGCACCTTCTTGCCGGCGTACTCGGCGGACACATGAGATAGCTGCAGCATGATCGTCTCCTGTGGCTTATTGGGGCACGGATTTCACGAAACGATCCGTCACGAACTGGCGGTAGTCGGTGGCGGCATTGGCGACCTTGCCCTCGGCCTTGAGGAAGCGGGCGGTGTCGACGATGGTCTGGTTCACCAGGCGGTTTATCTCCGCGCTCTGGGTGCGGGCGTCGAGGTAGGTGTTGCCCTTGACCAGGCCGGGCACGTCGGCCTCGGGGACGCCGCTCAGTTTTGCCAGCTTGCCGAGGTTGTCCGGCTGGGCCAGCCAGCCGTCCGGATTGTCGAGGTAGCCGCGTTGGGCCGCCAGGGTGCTGCTGACGAAGGCCTGTACCACCTCAGGGTGCGCCTTGGCGAAGTCCTTGCGCACCACCCACACATCCAGGGTCGGGGCGCCCCATTCACCGACCTGGGCCGAGTCGGTCAGCACCTTGCCCTCCTTGGTCAGCTGGTTGAGGGCCGGGGCCCAGACATAGGCGCCGTCGATGTCGCCGCGCTGCCAGGCGGCGATGATGGCCGGAGGTTGCAGGTTCACTATCTGCAGCTTGGCCGGATCGACGCCCCAGTGCTTGAGTGCCGCCAGCAGGCTGTAGTGAGTGGTGGAGCTGTAGGGCACGGCGATGCGCTTGCCTGCCAGATCCTGAGGGTTGGCGAGTCCTTGCTTCACCACCAGCGCCTCGGATTGCCCGAGCTTGGAGGCGAGCAGGAACACTTCGATGGGCACGTTCTGGCTGGCGGCCACCGCCAGCGGGCTGGAGCCGATGTTGCCTATCTGCACGTCGCCGGAGGCGAGCGCCCTGACCACGCTGGCGCCGCTGTCAAACTTGCGCCACTCCACCTTGGCGCCGCTCTCCCTGGCGAAGCTGTTGTCGGCCTGTGCCACCTTGGCGGGCTCCGCCGAGGTTTGGTAGGCGACGGTGACTTCGACCGCCAGAGCCGATTGGGTGACCAGCGCGAGTGCCGCCAGCCAGAGGGACCTTCCTTTTCCTGTCATGATGCGTTCCTTCATGGGGTGATTGAGGCCTCATCTTTCCCCGAATGATCCGGGGAATGAAGGAACGAGAAGGCAGCTGTCATCAGTTATGGTTCTTAGAAAAAGAACGGTGAATCAATGAGGTAATTCAGATATGCCGAGTTGTGCAGAGGTTATTTGCCCGCTGGCAATCGGGTTCTCTGGCGGGAAGGAACAGGCCGCCCGCAGAGCGGTGGCAACAGGAGGGAACAACGGAGGAGGAGAGTGGGCAGGGGCCTGGCGTACGGCTGGCCTATGCGGCCGAAAAACAGCAACCCGCCGGTGGGCGGGCTGCTGTTATCGGGTTGTCGCGATCGGGGGGCTGGCGATCAGCGCTCGATCAGCGGCGCCGAGCGGTAGCTCCACAGGCCATAGGTACGCAGGGCGTCGCGGTAGATGCCGAGCAGCTCGCCGTCGCTCACCTTGGCCAGGGTCGACAGCGGCTTGTCCGGGTAGCTGACGCTGTCTATCTGGATCCCGGCCGGACCGCTCTGCCAGCAGGCGATTTCCAGCAGGGTCTGGCCCCGGCGCACGTGGCTGGCGGAGCTCACCAGGGTCGCGTATTCAATCTGGTGGCGGGCGAGGGCATAGCCGCTGTAGAGGGCATTCTCCACCGTGCTGGTGGCGTAGTTCTCCTCGATGATGCGGGAGCGGTCGATGCCCTTCTTCACCAGCCAGTCCGCCATCAGCTTGCCCTCGGTCTGGCGGTTCTGGGGCACGCCGCCGGTCAGGATGACGAGCGCCGCCGGGTTGGCCTGGGCCAGCGCCCGGGTGGTCTCGAGCCGTCCCAGCAGGATCTCGTGCATGCTGCCGTCCGGGTTGAGGGCATAGCCCAGGGTGACGATGGCGCGGCGACCCTTCTTCTCGCCCCGTCCCTGCTGCTCCTTGAGCGGGGTGGCGTTGACCCTGTCCACGGTGTCGAAGATGCGCTGCAAGTCGGCGGCGCGCCCGCCATTGAGCTCACCCACCCGCTTGAAGTAGGCATCGGCCTTGGCCTGGTTGCCCTTGAAGCGCTGCCAGGTGGCCAGATAGGTGTTGAGATCCAGATCGTCCGGCGCCGCGACCAGCGCCTGCTCGAACAGGCCGATGGCCCTGTCCACGTTGCCGTTGTAGATCTGGGCGTTGGCCGCCGAGATCAGCAAGTCGGTGCGATAGGGTTCGAGCTGATGGGCCTGCAACAAGAGCTCGGTGACCTGCTCCATGTTGCTCGGCATCTTGGCGGTGAAGCCGGCATCAGAGACCCGGGCCGGCGACTTGAAGATGTGCAGGGCATCCGCCAGCAGTTGATCCACCACCTGACGCTTGCTGATGTACTGATCGTAATTCTGCTCTTTTTGCAGGGAGCGCACCGGGGCAGCCGAGGCGACGGAGGGGAGAAACGCCGGCAGTGCCAACAGGCTGGCCAGGGTCAGGGCGATCGCGGTTCTTTTCATCAATGGCTTCCTTTGGGCAAGGGCATCATCTCGGCGCTCTTGTGGCTTTTCCAATAAAAACATGAACTTGGTTATGGCTCATTGTACCTGTTGTGGCTGAAAAAAACGTGAACAGCTTCGGTTATCCGCAGATGGGCTTAACCTGAGCTCAGGGCTGGCCGAGCCGCTCCTCGAGAAACGCGAGCCAGGCCTCTACCTTGGCAGGCAGGTGGCGGCGGCGCGGATAGAGGCACCAGATGCCGTGCTCGGGCAGCCTGTAGGCAGGCCGCGTGGGCACCTGCCGACCGCTGGTGAGGTCGGCAGCCACGATGAAGTCCGGCATGTTGCCGATGCCAAGGCCCGCCAGCAGGGCCCTGTGTGATGCCCTCGGCGGGGTCGGCCTGCCTCGGCGCCACCCTGGTGCTGGCGGGGGCCGCCTTGCCGCGCCTGGCGAGCGGGCGAAAAATCATCGCTGATGGGTAAATCTGGAACGAGCCGAATTTTGTTTCCAATGCGAATCGTTTTACCGCTTTTTATGTGGCGGCGATCACTGTAGCATCGCCGCCCGACCTGCCAGTCGCCGCCTCTGCCGCGGCTGGCGTCACCTGATACACGCCGTCACCCGGAACGTGAATGACCCCAGGATGGGACCCGCCACTGAACCGTAGGTTTGTGGTCCGTGTGTCGCGCGGGTCGGCACGCTTTCCGCCTCCCTGCGCGATGCCCTCTGCAGGCTTGCCGTATGAATCTCCTCATTTCATAGGTGCAAGATGACACTGTTGTTGAGTCTGGTCGGTATGCTGGCCCTGATGTTTATTGCCTGGCTGGCGAGTGAAAATCGCCGTGCCATCCGCTGGCGCACCGTGCTGGGCGCCCTGGCGCTGCAAGTCGGCCTGGCCGCCCTGGTGCTCTACTTCCCCCCCGGTCAGCTGATGCTGGGCGCCATGAGCAACGGCGTCTCCGCCCTGCTCGGCTTCGCCGACAGCGGCATCCGCTTCGTGTTCGGCGATCTGGCGAGCAACGGCTTTATCTTCGCGGTGCGGGTGCTGCCCCTGGTGATCTTCATCAGTGCGCTCATCGCCGTGCTCTATCACTTCGGCATCATGCAGTGGGTGATCCGGATGCTGGGGGGCGGCATTCACCGCCTGCTCGGCACCAGCCGCGCCGAATCCCTGGTGGCCACCGGCAACATCTTCCTCTCGCAGGGGGAGTCGCCCCTGCTCATCCGCCCCTTCCTGGCGGGCATGACCCGCTCCGAGCTGTTCACTGTGATGACCTGCGGCATGGCCTCGGTGGCGGGCTCGGTGCTGGGGGGCTACGCCGGCCTCGGTGTGGATCTCAAATACCTCATCGCCGCCTCCTTTATGGCGGCGCCGGGTGGCCTCTTGATGGCGAAACTGCTGGTGCCGGAGCAGGAGCGGGTGCGCGAGCAAGACGAGATCACCCTGGACAAGAGCGACTACAGCAACGCCATCGATGCGCTGGCGGGCGGCGCCATGGGGGGCATGAAGATTGCCGTGGCCATCGGCACCATCTTGCTGGCCTTTGTCAGCGTCATCACCATGCTGAACGCCGGTTTTGCCGCGGTAGGTGACTGGTTTGGCTGGCCCGGGCTCTCCTTGCAGCTGCTGCTGGGCTATCTGTTCGCCCCCGTCGCCTGGCTCATCGGGGTGCCGAGCAGCGAGATGATGGCGGCCGGGTCGCTTATCGGCCAGAAGGTGATCATGAACGAGTTCGTCGCCTACCTGGACTTTGCCAGCATCAAGGATGGATTGAGCACCCACACCCAGATCATCGTCACCTTCGCCCTGTGCGGCTTCGCGAACCTGGGGTCCATCGCCATCCAGCTCGGCTCCATCGGTACCATGGCGCCGGAGCGCCGCCAGGATGTGGCGAACATGGGCCTCAAGGCCGTGCTGGCCGCCACTCTGGCCAACCTGATGAGTGCGACCTTGGCGGGGATCTTCGTTTCACTTGGCTAAGAACAGGGCTAAGACGAGGGCTAAGGCTCGGGACGCTGGCCCTAAGAGGATGTCAGCTCATTAGGCTTGCTAATGTGATTGGCTCTTCAATCATAAAAAATGATAAAGCCCCGTCTCGCCACAAGGCAGAACGGGGCTTTTTAAGTTGTTGGGGATAGATTCTCGGCCTGATGAAGCAGATGTCGGACAAGCCATTGGTGATGCTGCTGGTGGAATGAAGGGAACGTTATTGGATGACCAGGCGGGCGGCCAGATTGTGAAGATAGTCATAGCTGTGCCATTGCAGGGTGCAGAGGGCAAGGAGTAGAGAGGCCTCCAAAGCCCCTTGATCCCAGTGGCGAATCAGCACCCGAAACGCATGCAGTAGGCAGAGCACCAAGCTCACCAGATAGATCAGGGCCAAGGCCAGCTCAATCAAATCCGATAAGCCGTAGGGATCGTTTGTGTTGTGATCAATGTGATCGTAGCCAACGGCGTGAAACCCGAGTCGGGTGAGAAACAGGGAAAAGCAGAGGGCGGCCAGCCTTGTTGTCTTTCGATTCATCTCGGTCATAAAAGGAATTCAGTCGTTGAGGCGGCCATTGTGCCATAGGTGTCAGCTGAAGAGATTAACAGGGGGTCCTGGTAGCTATTCATGAACCCAATAGCAGCGAAAAACAAAACACCGGCGCTAGGCCGGTGTTTTGAATCATCGCAGCACTCCCCGGTTCAGGGTGGCAGCAGCCAGAGAGGTGGCTTAGGCGTAGAAGGCCTCGACGGTGCCCTTGACGGTGATCAGCATGGCATTGCCATAGCGATCCTTGGCCTTGGGGGAGGGGATCTTTACCCAACCTTCGCTGATGCAGTACTCCTCGACATTGGTGCGCTCCTTGCCGTTCACGCGAATGCCGATCTCGTGCTCGAAGCACTCCGCCACATGGTGCGGGCTGCGCGGGTTGGCCGCCAGACGGTCGGGCAGGGCTGGTTTGTTGTCGCTCATTTTATAGACCTGAGTTTGATAAAAAGTGGGTCATTGTAGGCAATGCCCGTCATGGGCTCAAGGCTGGTGGCACGCAACTTCACCTTCACTTCACCGAGCGGGGATAAGGTAGGCAAATGTTTTCACTTGGAGCTTCACTCTATGCCCACCATAGTCACTCACGCCGCCGTCCCTCTCTGCCTTGGACTGGGGCTTGGCAGCCGGATCATCCCGCCGCGCCTGCTGCTGGCGGGGGTTGCCATCGCCATGCTGCCCGATGCCGATGTGCTCGCTTTCAAGTTGGGGGTTGCCTACGGCCATGTCTTTGGCCACCGCGGCTTTACCCATTCATTGCTGTTCGCCTTTGCCCTGCCCACGCTGGCCATGCTGTTTCACCACCAGCTTAGGGCCCGTGCCGTCACCGTCTGGTCGTATCTGCTGGTGTCGCTGCTTTCCCACAGCCTGCTTGATTCGCTCACCACCGGCGGCAAGGGGGTTGGCTGGCTCTGGCTCTGGCCGTGGCGTGACGAGCGTTTCTTCGCCCCCTGGCAGGTGATCCGGGTCGCCCCCTTCAAGCTGGAGGCGTACCTCACCGCCCGAGGTGAGGCTGTGATCCTCTCCGAGCTCTACTGGGTCTGGCTGCCGGGGGTTGTATTGATGCTGACTTTGACGGGGTGGCGGGTGTGGGGCAGGAGGCGGTAGTGGTGGGGTTGGGAATATTCTCTTGATATATCGTGGTTGGCTCAAACCCAAACTAGCTACATTGGGACACCCATTTTTTTAAGTGTTGGCTATGCTACGCCTTGCTCAGAAAGGTAGATGTCCCAATTTTATTGGGAATAACTCTTAAATACTTTGTTGAGTTTACCAACTTCGATATGGCACCTTACTTTCTAGAACATTAAACGGAAATATCCTTAAAGGAAAGTCATCTTGAGAAAGCAGCGATTTAACTAGAAAAGATTGTGTTGCTTGTTTAGCTAAATCAATATGAGGAGTGTGACCAATGATTATTTCTTGAACCATTTCTTTCAACTCTACCTTACTGCCCAATGATATTTTTTTAAAGGGAAGTAACATCGAATTTCCTGCGCGAAAGCTTAATGACATGGTGTTTGCTATTCCTACTAATCGCCACTCGGCTTCTTCAGAGAAATGACTATCCTTTAACACTGGCGCTAGCTTTAATAATGTTTCCTCGAAATAGTCAATACTCTTCCTATTAATACCATACTGTGAATATTGACCAACCATGCCAATAGATTCATTGATGACCGACTCTACTTTATTTACTTGCTGTTCTTCATCATAAATACACTTTACTAGTTCAAAACTATTTCGCTTTGCAATAGACTCAATACTATCGAAATCAAATCCTATGGAATAGCCCCCCATCTTGTTTGAATAGCCACGCCACTGACTTAACAAATCACCTTGTTCACTTAAGGAACAGACGCATACATTAATATGAGACATCAACTGTATTATATTCAAAAATGTCTCATATGTGAAACGAATATCGAAATTCGTTTCTTTTTCAATTCTTTCTTTTAATATTTTTGATGCTATTTTTGATGCTATTTTGGCTGCCAAGTAATATTCATTGTGATCATTCAGATACTGAATTTTGGTAGCCCATAAAGTTCTTGAATCAAAAATGCCAATAAAACCATTCTGATCGGTATAGTGATATAGTTTCATGAATTCCCTATAAACTTAACGCCAGCATAAG
Source organism: Aeromonas sp. TECH754 (assembly GCF_056279295.1). Taxonomy (NCBI): domain Bacteria; kingdom Pseudomonadati; phylum Pseudomonadota; class Gammaproteobacteria; order Aeromonadales; family Aeromonadaceae; genus Aeromonas; species Aeromonas sp. TECH754. Next base: position 640,273 of record NZ_JBWBRA010000001.1, read on the forward strand.
GGGCGCCGAAACGTAACTATGATTTAGTTAAGCTTTAGCGAAGCACCAAACTAAATCACCGCGTAGTTTTGGTGCCCCAGTGAGCGCCTTGATACGTTTGTTAGCCACCTTATGACTGGAGGTTTGTAATTATTTAAAAAGCCCAGTCATCAGCAGAGCTGGGACACCCATCTTGTCGAATGTTGGCTATGATACGCCAGGCTCAGAAAGGTGGGTGTCCCAACGTTGTTAACGTACCTATTTAATCGAAAAGCGTAGGCGTTTTAATCTCATCCGATAAGTAGCGACTGTTACTGGATCTAACGATTCCACGAAACGACTGTAGTTTTCTAGTTCATGAATTAAGTCTAGTAACTCAGCTAGTACAGATGATTCAATTTTTAATTCTTCAGCTAATTTTTTAGCTCGCCTGCGAATATTAAAAAGAACAATGAAAAATGGGAAACACATGATCAATGTTGAGATAGAGAATAGCATTCGATAGAATGAACTTATATCTGGTGTCATAGTTGGTAAAATAATCAACACTGAAAATGTTACAAAAACATAAATGCAGCCAAAAAAAATGTACTGTTTCTGCTTATTTGATATAAACAGCTCTTCTAATTTTTTCAAATTATTAGATACATCTTCAGCGAGTGAAATTACTTTTTCCAACTCACTTAAAGTAGTGTTTGTTTTTTCGAAGTATTCATCACTCATTGGAAACCTCTGCTAAGATACCAATAAAGTTTTGCATATAATTAGCTGGCTCATCAAAGGTCACTAGTTGAGGAGAGATTTTAGTATCCCCCCAAACATACGGTTTGGGTTTAGGACAAACAGGTACAACACGGCATTTGAGATTATTGGAGCCAACTCGCTTTAATAGTCTATTCAGCTCCTCTACAAACTGGCTATTACCTTCTGGATAGTAATACATTTTAGCTTGCTCTAATTTATCGAAGTACAAATCTGCCTTGCTAACTGCTATGGTTAACCACTTAGGTCCTCGTCCTGCAGCACATGCTGTTGCAATTAAATTTGCAACTTTCTTAAATTCTTCTAATTCACGCTCAAGGTTATATGCTCGAATAGAGTCAAGAGTTTCATAACCTTTATCTCTTAGCTTTTGTTCAGAAACACTAGAACGAACTGAAGTGTAGCCAAAATCTACAACATGAAGCACACCTTCAAGGCTTTTATGTTTGTTAAAGGCTTCATCTAACGCAGCCTCTCTAGCTAGTATTTCTTGTCCCGGAACAACTGTAAAAATTTTTGTCCATTCACCGACTGAAATCGCTTTCTTCTCGACCGTAGTGGAAGTACCCGGATCCTTCCATTCACGATCTTTTACTTCACCATGATGACATAGGGTTAATACCGACTTACCGGATCCTGCAGCACCAGTTACAACAACGTTTGTATCCCCACGACCTGCATAGACTAACAGCTTTTTCCACCATTGATGGAGGTGACTCTTATTTTGATAAATTGTTATCGGTGCTTTTACCACAGTTGGTAGTAGGTCTGTCCAGTCAGCCATTATTATTCCTATTAATTAAAATTATTGTGATTTTATACTAACAAACCATGACGTGCATACACTTAAATCTTGATTGTCATACTAAGGCACTTAAAAAATATTAGATGGAAAGTGGTGTTAGTCCGATAATTGAGCTTGCTATATAACTGCATACCATCTTGAGAATCGCTATGACAAATTCATTTTAAAAAATTACACTACCAGCTGAACTCTGGAGCTGAGCATTGTTGCTTAATTGCCTCTTTTAACGCCGCACATTGCCAAACAGTTAAATGGTTGGCTGTAGCAAGCGCCGACAAGGCTACCGCCCCTGAGTTACAGCTCCCAGTCCGCTGCTTTTCACCTGAGTTGTGTCAGCAATCGCTCTCATGGGGCCCTCCCGAGAGATGGATTGTCATGTGGCTATCATAAGAGGCCGGATTGAGACATGGAAAGAGGGAGTTGATAGAAATCTGAGCTGGTTCAACCAATTAGTGAAAGTTGTTGATTAAGTGAGCTGTTGGGTTAATGGGGGGGGGGAATTCCCCTCACCCTCTCCCAAGGGGAGAGGGGACAAAGACGCTGGGAGCGGCAACAAGCAGGAAATAGAAAGGGAGCCTATCAGGCTCCCTTTCTTCAGACACGGTCAATGGCATTTGGCTAATGCCGCCCCTTATCGATTGGTCGCGGCCTTCATCCCTTCCACAAACTCTTTCAGACGAGTCAGCATATGTTCCGGGTTCTGGTGGTGGGTCTCGATGATCTTCACCACGGCAGAGCCGGAGATGGCACCGGCGGCGCCGGCCTTGATCGCCTCGCGTACCTGGGCCGGTTCGCTGATACCAAAGCCGAGCAGGGCAGGGGGCGCCTTGAACTCGCGCAAGGAGTTGATGAGGCCCTCCACCGGCATGCCGGCCTTGGTCTCGGCGCCGGTGACGCCGGCGCGGCTGACCAGATAGGTGTAACCAGAGCCGAGCTCGGCAACGGCCTTGAGGGTCTCGGCATCGCCGTTGGGCGGGGCGATAAAGATGCTGTCGATGCCAAACTTGTCGGCCGCCGCCTTGTAGGGCTCGCACATCTGCACCGGCACATCTGCCACCAATACGGAGTCCACACCCGCCTGCTGGCACTTCTCATAGAAGCCGTCGATGTGACGCACATAGACCAGGTTCGCGTAGACCAGCAGGCCAATGGGGATCTGCGGGTACTTGGCGCGGATCCGGGCGAGCAGTCCGAAGCAGGCATCCGGAGTGGTGTGGCTCGCAAACGCGCGCAGGGCCGCTCCCTGAATGGTGGGGCCGTCCGCCACCGGATCCGAGAAGGGAATGCCGAGCTCGAGGGCATCGGCGCCCCCTTCGATCAGCGCATCTATGATGGCGAGTGACAGCTCGGGAGTGGGGTCACCCAGCATCACGAACGGCACGAAGGCGCCCTGATTGGCGGCATCCAGGCGGGAGAAGAGTTGTGCGTAGCGATTCATGACAGGGTTCCTTCTTTTTCGAAGATGTCGGCGACGGTGAAGATGTCTTTGTCGCCACGGCCGGAGAGGTTGACGATCAGCACCTGCTCTTTCTCAGGCTCGCTGCGGGCCATCTTGAGGGCATGGGCCAGGGCGTGGGAGGACTCCAGCGCCGGTATGATCCCCTCCGATTGGGCCAGTTCCTGGAACGCATCCAGCGCTTCTTTGTCGGTGATAGAGACATAGTCTGCCCGGCCGATGGCGGCCAGATGGGCGTGCTGCGGGCCGACGGAGGGGAAGTCGAGCCCCGCCGAGACGGAGTAGGACTCCTGAATTTGGCCCTGCTCGTCTTGCATCAGGTAGGAGTGCATGCCAAAGAAGACTCCCTTGCTGCCGTGACCGAGCGGTGCGCCGTGCTCGCCACTCTCGATGCCATGACCACCCGGCTCGACGCCGATCAGGCGCACGGAAGGCTCATCGATAAAATCGGCGAACATGCCGATGGCATTCGACCCGCCGCCGACGCAGGCGATCACCGCATCGGGCAGTCGCTCTTCTTTTTCGAAGCACTGGGCCTTGGCCTCCTCGCCGATCATCTTCTGGAATTCCCGCACGATAGTGGGGAAGGGGTGCGGGCCGGCCGCGGTGCCGAGCAGGTAATGGGCGCTGTCATAATTCGCGGCCCAATCCCGCAGCGCCTCGTTGCAGGCATCTTTCAGGGTGCTGGAGCCGGAATGCACCGGTATCACGGTGGCGCCCATCAACTTCATGCGAAACACGTTGGGTTTCTGGCGCTCGCAATCCTTGGCGCCCATGTAGACCCGGCACTTGAGGCCGAGCAGGGCGCAGGCCAGGGCGGTGGCGACCCCGTGCTGACCGGCGCCGGTTTCGGCGATGATCTCGGTCTTGCCCATGCGCTTGGCGAGCAGGGCCTGGCCCAGCACCTGGTTGGTCTTGTGGGCACCGCCGTGCAGCAGGTCTTCCCGCTTCAGATAGAGGCGAGTCTTGGTGCCCTTGGTCAGATTGCGGGTCAGGGTGAGCGGGGTCGGGCGACCGGCGTACTCGGTCAGCAGCTCCTGAAATTCGGCGACGAAGGCAGGATCCTCCTTGGCATCGACGAAGGCTTTCTCCAGCTGGAGCAGGGCGGGGACGAGGATCTGGGGCACATACATGCCACCAAATTCACCGAAGAACGGGTTGAGCAGAGTCATATATTATTCCTTGTGCTTATAGGTAAACGCAGTTCATGAATTTTTTGAATGAGTCACCGGCGCGCTTACAGTTGGCGCAGGGCGCCAAAGGCCGCGGCGAGCTTCTGGGGATCCTTCACTCCCGGCGCACTCTCCACCCCGGAGTTGAAATCGAGGCCCAAACAGCCGATCTGGGCCGCTTGCAGGGCGTTATCCGGGTTGAGGCCCCCCGCCAGCATCAGGCGGGATTTATCGAGGGCCGCGAGCATGCCCCAGTCGAACGCCTGACCGGTGCCGCCGCTCTGGTTGCCGACTTTCGTATCCAGCAGCAGGCGATCCGCCGGGTAGTCGAGGCTGGGCAGCGGCTCGCCACTTGTCTTGTCGAGAGTAATGCCGACGGCCTTCCAGATCTGGCAGCTTGGGGGGAGCAGGGGGCGCAGGCTCTCGATGTAGGCTGCGTCTTCGTCCCCGTGCAGTTGCACCGCGGCGAGGTTCAGCGCCTCCACCGTCTTGGCAATGGTGGCGGTCTGGGCGTTACGGAACACCCCCACATAGTTGAGCGGCGCCCCCGTCATCACGGCGCGAGCACTGGGGATATCCACGTAGCGCGGGCTCTTGGCGACGAAGATGAGGCCACCGAACACGGCGCCGGCGCTGTGGGCGGCGGCGGCATCCTCGGGGCGGGTCAGGCCGCACACCTTGTTCTGGCCCAGAGTGAGCTTGCGCACCGCGGCTTCGAGATCGTCTTCCTCCATCAGCGACGATCCCACCAGGAAGCCCTTGGCGTGCTGGCGCAGGGTGGCGACCTGAGTGCGATCCCGAATGCCGGATTCGCTGATCACCACCCGATCGGCGGGAATGTCGGCAGCGAGTTGGCCGGTGCGGGCCAGATCCACGCTGAGGTCGCGCAGATCACGGTTGTTGATGCCGATCACCGGGGCGCCGAGCGCGATGGCGCGGGTCAGCTCCTCTTCGTTACTCACCTCGGTCAATACCCCCAAGCCCAGCTCCTTGGCGACCTTGAACAGGGCACGGTAGCCCTCGTCGGTCAGCACCGAGAGCATCAGCAAGATGGCATCCGCCTGATAGTGGCGGGCCAGATAGACCTGATAGGGGTCAATCATGAAGTCCTTGCACAGCACCGGCTGGCTGACCCTGGCCCGTACCCTTGGCAAGAACGTGAAATCGCCCTGGAAGAACTTCTCGTCGGTCAACACCGAGATGGCGGTGGCGTACTTGCCATAGACATCGGCGATGGCCTCCAGGTTGAAGTCGGTTCGGATCAGTCCCTTGGAGGGGGAGGCCTTCTTGCATTCGAGAATGAAGCGGGTGCCGCCCGCCCTCAGTTGCCCCTCGAAGTCCCGATCGCTCTGGGTCAGGCTCCCTTGGAAGCTTGCCAGCGGCTGGGCTTCCTTGCGGGCTGCCACCCACTCCTGCTTGGCGGCCACTATCTTGCCGAGAATGGTCTGGTTGATGGAGGCCATGTTCAAGAAGTCATGGGCAGAGAGTGGGGCAATCGGGTCTGACATCTCGTTATCCTTGCGAAGCTGGGGTCTGCCCTGTGGGCGGCTTTCGGTGGTCGTGGCTGACATCATGCCTCCTGATGGCTCAGGGTGGCGAGTGCCTTGGCAAGCGCGGTGGTCTCACCGCTGGCCAGCTTGGCCAGCACCATGGCGGCGGCCTGCTTGAAGTCCGGCGCCTTGCCCGCCATTACCAGCAGCGGCGCCACATTGGCGGCGATGGCGGCGTTGTGGGCCGGGCTGCCTTCCCCCGCCAGGATGGCGGCGGTGATGGCGCGGTTCTCTTCCGGCTCACCGCCCTGAATGGCGCTGACCGGGTAGGTGGCCAGCCCGAAATCGGCGGGAGTGAGCAAGTACTCACGAATTTCGCCGTCCCGGATCTCGGCCACCTGGGTCGGGCCGTGGATGGCGATCTCATCCAGCCCCGCGCCGTGTACCACCATACCGGTTTTCAGACCCAGCGCCAGCAGGGTTTCGGCGATGGGGCGCACCAGTTCGGGGGCATAAACGCCCATCAGCTGGTAGCTGGGGCGAGCCGGGTTGATGAGCGGCCCCAAGACGTTAAATAAGGTGCGGGTCTTGAGCGCCTGGCGCACCGGCATGGCGTGGCGCACCCCGGCGTGATACTGGGGGGCGAACAGGAAGCAGATGCCGAGTTCATCGAGGCAGCGGCGGGCCTGCTCGGGGCTCATGTCGAGCTTGATCCCCATCTTGTCGAGCAGGTCGCTCGAGCCGGATTTGCTCGAGACCGAGCGGTTGCCGTGCTTGGCGACTTTGAGGCCGCAGGCGGCGGCCACCAGGGCCGAGGTGGTGGAGACGTTGATGGTGTTGAGGCCATCCCCGCCGGTGCCGACGATGTCGCAGAACGCATAGTCCGGGCGCGGGAAGTGGCGGGCCTCGGCCAGCAGGGCCTCGGCGGCCCCGGCGATCTCCTCCGGGGTTTCCCCCTTGAGCTTGAGGGCGGTGAGCAGGCTCGCCAGCACGATGGGATCCACTTCGCCGCGCACGACCTGGCCGAAGGCATCGCGCGCTTCGTCGCGGGAGAGAGACTGCCCCTGATAGAGGGTGTTGAGATGTTGATGCATGGGGGTCTCCTTACCGCACACTGCTTTCGGGACGAGTCACATGGGCGAGGGCCTGGGTGAGCAGGCGGGCCCCTTCGCTGGTCATGATGGATTCTGGATGGAACTGGAAGCCGAGCACGCGATCGCCGCTCTGCTCGATGGCCATGGGCATGCCCTGATAGTGGGCAATCACCTGCAGCTCTTCCGGCACATAGGTGGCGACCAGGGAGTGGTAGCGGGCCACCGGCAGCGGGCTCGGCAGGCCGGCGAAGGCGCCGTGGCCGTTGTGCTCGATCAGGGAGCGCTTGCCGTGGACGATTTCCCCGGCCGCGCCGACGGTGCCGCCATAGGCTTCGCACAGCGCCTGATGACCGAGACAGATGCCGAGGATCGGCACCCGGCCGCGGGCCAGCTTGATGAGATCGATGAGGCAACCGGCCTCGTGAGGGGCACCCGGGCCCGGCGAGAGCACCAGCACGGCGTCGCCGCCTGCGGCATCAATCTCGGCCATGATGCGGCTCGCCGGCAGGCTGTTGCGGTAGATGCGCACCGGGTAGCCGAGGGTGCGGAACTGATCAACCAGGTTGTAGGTGAACGAATCGAAGTTATCGAGCAGGAAGATGTTAGTCATGATGCTGCTCCTTCAAAGGGCGGAACTGATCGGCAACCTGGCAGCAGGTGAAGGAGTCGACGTTATCGAGCAGGAAGATGTTAGTCATGGCGCGCCTCCTTGTGCTTCTCGGACTGATGTTCCTGCAGGCTCAGGGCCTGCAGGGAGGTGCCATGGCTGGCGGCGATGGCGGCCAGCACGGCGGCAGCCTTGGCGCGGGTTTCGTCCGCTTCCATCTGGGGCTTGGAGTCATAGACCACGCCGGCACCGGCCTGGACATGGGCCACCCCGTCCTTGACGAAGGCGGAGCGGATGACGATGCAGGTGTCCATCTCCCCCACGCCATTCAGGTAGCCGACGGCACCGCCGTAGCTGCCGCGACGCTGACCTTCCACCATGCGGATGAGCTCGCTGGCCCGCAGCTTGGGGGCGCCGGTGAGGGTGCCCATGTTCATGCAGGCCTGATAGGCGTGCAGGGCATCCAGATCCGAACGAAGGGTACCGACCACCCGGGAGACCAGATGCATCACGTGGCTGTAGCGATCCACTTTCAGCAGATCCTTCACGTAGCGGGTGCCGGGCTCGGAGATGCGGGCGATGTCGTTGCGGCCCAGATCCACCAGCATCAGGTGCTCGGCGACCTCTTTCTCGTCCTGGCGCAGCTCCAGCTCGATGCGACCATCCAGATCCAGGTTGATGCTGCCATCGGGGTTGAGGCCACGGCGACGGGTGCCGGCGATGGGGTACATCTCCACCTGACGACTGCCCGGCTCGAACTTGACCGCGCTCTCCGGCGAGGCGCCAAACAGGGTGAAGCCTTCATCCTGCACATAGAACATGTAGGGGCTGGGGTTGGTCTGCTTGAGGCGACGGTAGGCGGCGATGGGCTCGGGGCAGGGCAGGGAGAAGCTGCGTGACGGCACCACCTGGAAGATGTCACCCCGACGGATGAAGCCCTTGAGCTTCTCGACTTCGGCGCAGAACTGCTTGTCGCTCTTGTCGACGCTGAGCGCCCCGGTCAGCGGCTGGGTCGCCTGCGGCTTGGGTGGCGGCTGCTGGCAAGCCAATTTGAAGGTTTCGAGGCGTGCCAGCAGGCGGGCGTAGCACTCATCCTGCTGGCTGTCGTCTTGCTCGTCCCTGCCACCAAACAGGCAGGCCAGCAGCTGGGTGCTCTGCTTGATGTGATCGATGGTGATCAGGGTCTCGGCCACATAGAAGCAGTAGTCGGGGCAGTCGTTGCTGCCTTCCGGCACTTGTGGCAGATCCTCGAAGGAGGCGATGAGGTCATAGGCGAAACTGCCCGCCATGAACAGCGCTTCTTTACCCTGTGCGCAATGCAGCTGTTGCTGCAGGGTGCGCAGCACATCCAGCACGCTGCAGCCCTTGAGGCGGCTGTCTTCATCCAGCTCCCGATCGGAGGCCGGGAAGTCGAGGTGCAGCTCCCCCGCCACCCGATTGCGGCGGATGATGGTCGGCAGTTGTTCACCGAGCAGGGTTTGCAGCCGGGCGCCGTTGTCGTTGAGGGCGCGTACCCGCACCGTGCGGCCACGGCACTCGATGCGCAGGCAGGCATCCACCAGCAGCAGGCTCTGGGTGCCGGCCTTGGAGTCGATCTCCACCGATTCCAGCAGCAGGTTGTTGGGGCGGCCCTGGCACAGCTGGCTGTAGAGCGCCAGGGGGTCCGTGACATAGGGGGCATTGAGCCTGAGGGTGTCGAATTCGCCCAGGGATAACCGGGTCTTGCTGGCTGTCATAATGCGTTCCCTTGCATGTGTTCTGTGTAACCGATGTTCATGACGTTGAATCTCTTGGAGTTTGATAGGTTTTTCACCACTTCAGCGAGTTCGCCATCGCCACGTCTGGGTGCTTGTCTGAATTCTCGGTTTCATCAGATGTCCATTTGCCGGATAATAAAAAAGCCCGCTGGGGTCAGCGGGCTTTTTCTCTGTGTTCTTAATTTGCTGTCAGATTACAGGTACAGCAACGACCACACGCCCGCATGTCAGGGAATGTGCCACCACCAGTTCTGGTTCAGGGTGATTGTCGTTTGCATGATAGAATCCTGTAACGTTCTGTTTGCAGTTGAAGTGTCTACAGAAAACGATAAAGCTGCGGCCAAGTCAAGTCGCTTTTTTGCCTTCTTTTTTCCAAAGTGGCCTGTTGATGAGAGCGAAATAAGCCGATGAGATTCGATCTTCACTGTCATACCACCGCCTCCGACGGGGTGCTGGCACCCCGGGATCTGGTGCGTCGCGCCGCCGAGAAAGGGGTCGAAGTGTTAGCGGTCACTGACCACGACACCCTCGCCGGGCTTGATGAGATCCGTGCAACGATCGACGCCGAGCAACTGCCGCTGCGACTGGTGAGCGGGGTCGAGATCTCCACCGGTTGGGAGCATCACGAGATCCACATAGTGGCGCTGGGGGTGGATGAGCAAAATCCTGCGCTCACCGCTTTCCTCGCCGCCCAATTGGCCCGCCGCGAGGCGCGGGCCGAGGAAATAGGGCGCCGTCTGGAGAAGTGCCAGCTGCCCGGCACCTATGAAGAGGCCAAGGCACTGGCCGGTGATGCCGCCGTGACCCGCGCCCATTTTGCCCGGGTGCTGGTGGCGCGCGGGGTGGCCGACAACATGCAAAAGGTGTTCAAGAAGTACCTGAGTCGGGGCAACAAGGGCTATGTGCCCGCCGAGTGGCTCGAGATGTCGGTAGCTATCGAGGCCATTCACGGCGCAGGCGGGTTGGCGGTGCTGGCCCACCCCAGTCGCTACGGCCTCACCGCCAAGTGGATCAAGCGGTTGCTGGTGGCCTTCAAGGCCGCCGGTGGCGATGCCATGGAGGTCTCCCTGCCCCAGCAGAGCCCTCAGGAGCGTGCCAATCTCGGCCAGTGGGCCAAGGAGCACGATCTCTACATCTCGGTGGGATCGGACTTTCACTTTCCCTCCAGCTGGACCGAGCTCGGCCGCCACCTCTGGCTGCCCAAGGAGGGGATGCCGCTCTGGCTGGGCTACCCAGGCCACTTCGGCCTCAGCCCCGAGCAGCATGCCAGCCTGCTGGCCGCCCGTTGAGGATGACGTCGGCCGTGAGGGTTGGCCTTTGGTGCGAGCGAGTCTGCACCAAACAGGTTAAGGTAGTGTCATGGGCCACAGGGTCCGTGACCATGAAGCGGGCAGTCATCTTGCCCCTATTGTGAGAGCAGCATATGAGTCAGCATTTTTACGTACATCCGGATAATCCCCAGATCCGTCTCATCGGCCAGGCCGTGCAGATCCTGAAAAACGGCGGCGTCATCGTCTATCCCACCGACTCTGGCTATGCGCTGGGCTGCCAGATGGGCAACAAGGATGCGCTGGAGCGTATCTGCCGCATCCGCCGCATCGAGCCAAACCACGATTTCACCCTGGTGTGCCGGGATCTCTCCGAGATCGCCACCTATGCCAAGGTGGACAACAGCGCGTTTCGGCTGATCAAGAGCAACACCCCGGGTGCCTACACCTTCATCTTCAAGGCGACCAAGGAAGTGCCGCGCCGGCTGATGAACGAGAAGAAGAAGACCATCGGCATCCGGGTGCCGGCCAACAACATCGCCCTCGCATTGCTGGAGGAGCTCGGCGAGCCGCTGCTCTCCACCACCCTGATCCTGCCGGGTTCCGAGATGGCGGAATTCGACCCCGAAGAGATCTTCGACAAGCTCGGCAAGCAGCTGGATCTGGTGGTCAACGGTGGCTATCTGGGCGAGCAGCCCACCACAGTGGTGGACTTCTCCGACGACGAGCCGGTGCTGCGTCGTCGCGGCGCAGGGGATCCCACGCCGTTTGAATAAGGCGGTAGATGCGGTGCCCGCCGAGGCGACGGTGGCGGGCATTGCGGGGGAGGCGAGCCTCCCCCTGCCCATCGCCAAGGTCCTGGGGCAGCCCTATCATGAGCTGCCCCAGGACTTGTTTATTCCGCCGGATGCGCTGGAGGTGTTTCTCGACACTTTCGAGGGGCCGCTCGATCTGCTGCTCTACCTCATCCGTCGCCAGCAGCTGGATATCCTGAACCTGCCGATCCTGCAGATCACCGCCCAGTACATGGAGTACGTGGAGCTGATGCAGGGTCTCAATCTGGAGCTGGCGGCCGAATACCTGCTGATGGCGGCCTGGCTCGCGGAGATCAAATCCCGTCTGCTGCTGCCCAAGGCACCGGAGTTTGACGATGACGAGGAGGGGGAAGATCCCCGCGTCACCCTGATCCGCCGCTTGCAGGAATACGAGCGCTACAAGACCGGTGCCGAGCGGCTCAACGCGCTGCCACGGCTGGAGCGGGAGATCTTTGTCGCCAGTGCCTTGCCACCGGATTTTGGCGATCTCAAGCCATTGACTCCCGATGTTTCGCTGGTTGAGCTCGCCCTTTACATGCAAAGTGTGGTAAAACGCGCGACTCATTTCGAACATCACCAGATCCGCCGTGAGCAGATCCCGACCCGGGTGCGCATGGCGGAGATCCTCGCGCTGCTCTCCTTGGGCCAGACCCTGCGGCTGGATCAGGTGCTCAAGGCAGAAGAGGGACGCATGGGGGTGCTTGTGACGTTTCTGGCCCTGCTGGAGCTGTGCAAGGAGTCCCTTATCTGGATCCTGCAGGCAGAGCCCCTCGGGCCCATCCATTTTGCCTTGGCCAGCCAGCCGGAAGAGGAGGCGTATCGTGGCGCTGCCCACTGAACGGCTGAAGACATTGATCGAGGCGGCCCTGTTTGTGGCGGGTCGCCCGCTGACGGTGAGCGATCTCAAGGCCGGCGTGCTGGCGGATTACCCCGTCACCAGCCGCTATGTCCAACTGCTGCTGGCGGAGCTCAAGCAGGAGTACAGCGAGCGGGGGGTGGAGCTCAAGGAGGTCGCCTCCGGCTGGCGCTTCCAGGCCCGCCAGGAGTATGCGGAAGAGCTCTCCCGGCTGTGGAGCGAGCGGGCGCCGCGTTATTCGCGGGCGGTGATGGAGACGCTGGGCCTCATCGCCTATCGTCAGCCCATCACCCGGGCCGAGATTGAAGCCATTCGCGGGGTGGCGGTATCGAGCCAGATCGTCAATACCCTCAAGGAGCGTGGCTGGGTGCGCAGCATAGGCCACAAGGAGGTGGTGGGGCGCCCCGAGCTGCTCGCCACCACCCGGGAATTTCTGGATTATTTCAATCTGCAGAGTCTGGAGCAGCTCCCCGAGCTGGATCCCGAACTGCAGCAACCCTTGTCAGGTTTCCTGGGCGAGGGCAGTGACGGTCAGTTTGTACCGTCCTGAGTAGCAAAGCGGTGGTGGCGCCTTCAAGGCGCCACCACAGGAGTCACAGTTGCCCGCGTCATGAGCGGGCAGCGATCAACAATCAGGTAAACCCGATGAGTGAAAAACTGCAAAAAGTGTTGGCCCGCGCGGGTCAAGGCTCCCGTCGTGAGATGGAGGCCCTGATCACCGCAGGTCGGGTCAGTGTGGATGGCAAGGCCGCTACGCTGGGGGATCGCGTCGAAGCAAACGCCGTGATCCGGGTGGATGGCCACCAGATCAAGACCCGTGCGGCTGAAGAGCAGATCTGCCGCGTGCTGGCGTATCACAAGCCCGAAGGGGAGATGTGTACCCGTCACGATCCGGAAGGTCGTCCTACCGTGTTTGATCGTCTGCCCAAGATGGACGGTGCCCGCTGGATTGCGGTCGGTCGTCTCGACGTCAACACCTCCGGCCTGCTGCTGTTCACCACCGACGGCGAGCTGGCCAACCGCCTGATGCACCCGAGCCACGAAGTGGAGCGGGAATACGCGGTGCGGGTGTTTGGCGAGATCACCGAAGCCATGCTGCAACGCCTGCGCAAGGGCGTGCAGCTCGAAGACGGCGTTGCCAAGTTCAACAAGATCAAGCCGGCCGGCGGTGAAGGCCTGAACCAGTGGTTCAACGTCACCCTGACCGAGGGTCGCAACCGTGAAGTGCGCCGCCTGTGGGAATCCCAGGAAGTGCAGGTGAGCCGCCTGATGCGGATCCGTTACGGCGACGTGACCCTGGATCGCGGCATCCCCCGCGGTGGCTGGAAAGAGCTCAAGCTGCCGGAGGTGAACTACCTGCGCGGTCTGGTCCACATGAACTACGAGACCGAATCCAAGGTCGATCTGCAGCAGGATGGCAAGACCACCCGCCACAAGCAGGCTGCCCAGATCCGCCGCGCCGTCAAGCGCCACAAGGATATGCAGGGCATGGAGCCGCGCGCGCGCAGCACCACCGCCCGTCGCAAGCCGACCTCCTCGACCCGCAACTCGGGTACCGGCAGCAAGTAATTCCTGCCACGGCCTTGAAAGAGCCTGCCCCGCAAGGGGCCGGCTCTTTTTTTATTGGGGCCCCGGCAGCTACAGAGAGGCGGCGGCGCGAGACGCCTGATCATAGAGGCTGGCAAACAGCCGCAACTGCTGTGCTATCTCCGCCGCCGAGGCGTTCGCCCCGGCCAGCCCGCTCTCCACTATCACCTGGATCAGGCACTGCTCGCGGATCTCGCTGTATTGGCGGCACAGGGTGGCCCCGGCCGGCGTGGTGCTGAAATGCACCTCCTTGCCCACCTTGGTGCGCGCCGCATAGCCCAGGGTCACCAGCTTCTTCAGGGCATAGGTGGCGACATGGGTGTCCTCGATGTTGAGCACGAAGCAGATATCGGCCAGCCGCTTGGGGCGATCCCGGTGGTTGATGTGGTGGATGAGCAGCACCTCCAGCGCGGTCAGCCCCTTCTCCCCGGCGGCCCCCATGCAGCGCACGACCCAGCGGTGGAACGAGTTGTTGAGCACGGTCAGGCCGAACTCCAGCTCCGAGAGCGCGGGGGCCTGGGCCGATACGAGGTGGGCCGATGAGACGATGGAGGGGGGCTTGGTCATGGAGACTCCTTTCCTGATGAGATGCCGGAGACACGGCTTGCGTTCCCTACGATGGCTTATTGTAGATAAATTATCGATGTTTTGTTGATATGTTTGTTGTATGTTAATGCTATGTTTCGTTGTCGGAGGCTGTATGGGATCGAGTGAGTGTCGCCTCTACCCGCTGGGAGAGCGGGCCCTGGTGCTGGAGACGGATCTGGGGGCCGATCTGATCGGTCAGCGACGAGTCTGGTGGCTGGCGGATCGACTGCGCGAGGGAGAAGAGGGCGAGCCGTTGGCGGAGATAGTGCCGGGGATGAACAACCTGACTCTGGTGTTCGATCCCGAGGTGACTAGCCTTGCCCGTCTCGAGCGGCGGCTGACCGAGCTGTGGCACCAGGGCGAGGAGCTCGACTACCACCCGCGGGAGCGGGAGATCCCGGTGCATTACGGTGGCGAATGGGGGCCCGATCTGGAGGAGGCCGCCCGGCATTGTGGCCTGACGCCGGCCGAGCTGGTGGCACGCCACAGCGGCGGCGATTACCGGGTCTACTTCCTCGGTTTTCAGCCCGGTTTCGCCTATCTGGGCGGGCTGGCAGCGGGGCTGGCGGTGCCACGGCGCAGTGAGCCCAGGCTGAAGGTTCTCGCCGGCAGCGTCGGCATAGGTGGGACCCAGACCGGCATCTATCCGGCGGCCAGCCCCGGCGGCTGGCAGCTCATCGGCCGCACGGATCTGGCGCTGTTCGACCCGGCTCGTGACGAGCCCTCCTATTTGCTACCGGGGGACAGGGTGCGCTTCGTTCCCCAGGGAGGCTCTCCATGCTAGCGGTCATTCGTCCCGGGCTCCAGAGCACGGTCCAGGATCTCGGCCGCCCCGGTGTGCGCCATCTCGGTATCGCCCTGGGGGGCGCCCTTGACAGGGAGGCGCTGATCCTGGCGAACCGACTGGTGGGCAATCCCGCCGGGGCGGCGGGGATAGAGCTGGTGCTGGGGGCGGCCGAGTTCTGCCTCCTGCGCGATGGCTGGCTGGCGCTGACCGGTGCCGACTGCGGCGCCACCCTGGATGGTGAGGCTGTCTGGCACGGTTGGCGCTGGCGGATGCGCCGCGGCCAGCGTTTGCGGTTGTCGGCCCCCCGCCATGGCATGCGCACCTACCTCGCCCTGGATGGCGGCGTGGCGGTCCCCCCGGTGATGGGGTCGCGCGCCACCGAGTTGCAGGCCGCCTTCGGCGGTCATCGGGGCCGGGCCTTGCAAGCCGGGGATCGCCTGCCCCTGGGGGCGCCGCTGGTTCATGACGGCACCCTGGGCGCTTGGCTACGCGAGTCCGACGCCTGCCTGCGGGTCTTGCCTGGCCCTGAATTTGACGAGTTCGAGCCCGCCGCCGTGGCGGCGCTCTGGCAGGGGGAGTGGCGGCTCAGTCCCGCCAGCAACCGGATGGGGGCCCGCCTAGATGGACCAACGTTGGTCCGCAGTCGCGGACCGGAGCTGGCCTCCCACGGGGTCCTGCCCGGCGTCATCCAGGTGCCCCCCGGTGGTCAGCCCATCGTACTGCTGGCCGATGCCCAGACCACGGGAGGTTATCCGCGCATCGGCTGCGTCATCGAGGCCGATCTTTGGAAGCTGGCCCAGTTGCGGCCGGGAGCGCGGCTGCGCTTCTCCCCCGTGACGCGGGAGCAAGCCCTGGCGGCGCGGCACGAATGGCAACGGCACCTCAATCGTTTTGAATGGATGGCTTATGAACAGACAGATTGATCTCAACGCCGACGTGGGCGAGGGCTGTGATTCGGATGCCGCGCTGCTGGCGTTTGTCAGCTCGGCCAACATCGCCTGTGGCTGGCACGCCGGGGATGCGTCCCTGATGGGCGAGACGGTCCGGCTGGCCCTGGCCAGAGGGGTGGCCATCGGCGCTCATCCCAGCTTCCCGGATCGGGAGCACTTCGGACGGGCGCCCATGGTACGAGAGCCGGCGAAGGTCTATGCCGACGTGCTCTATCAGGTGGGGGCCCTGGCCGCGCTGGCCAAGGCGGCCGGGGGCCGGCTGGCCCATGTCAAACCCCATGGCGCGCTTTACAACCAGGCCGCCCGGGACGGGGCCCTGGCCGATGCCATCGCCAGCGCGATCGCCAGCCTGGATCCCTCCCTCAAGCTGATGGGGCTGGCGGGCAGCGAGCTGATCGCCGCCGCCCGGCGCCATGGCTTGACCCCCATCGAAGAAGTCTTTGCCGATCGCGCCTATCTGGCCGACGGCTCCCTGGCGCCGCGGGACCAGCCTGGCGCCGTCATCGAGGACGAGGCCAGGGCGCTGAGCCAGACCCTGCGTCTGGTGAGCAGGGGGGAAGTGGAGACTCTGGATGGGACCCTTTTGGCGCTGGATCCCCAGAGCATCTGCCTGCACGGAGATGGCGCCCATGCCGTCGCCTTTGCGAGGCGCCTGCACGAGGCCTTGGTTTCGAATGGCATATCGATAAGGCCTCATTGAAGAGGTCAATTTCACGCCACCGCGGTGGCATTCACATGGAATGGAGAGGATTGCATGGATGGAAGTCTGTTATTGCCACTGATCGGGATCCCCGTGGTGGTGGTGGGGTTCGCGCTCAGGTTCAACCCGCTGCTGGTGGTGACGGCGGCGGGGCTGGCGACCGGTCTGGCAACCGGCATGTCCCTGACCGGGCTGCTGGAGACCTTCGGTGAGAAGTTTCTCAACAGTCGGCAACTGGCCACCCTGATCCTGATCCTGCCGGTGATCGGCCTGCTGGAGCGCTATGGCCTCAAGGAGCGGGCACAGAGCTGGATCGCCGGCATCCGCAAAGCCACCTCGGCCCGCATCCTGATGCTCTATTTCGTGTTGCGCCAGGGCACGGCCATGCTGGGGTTGCTGAGCCTGGGGGGCCATGCCCAGACGGTGCGCCCGTTGATCGCCCCCATGACGGAGGGCGCCGCGGTGCATCGTCATGGTGACTTGCCGAAACACATTCGCGACAAGATCCGGGCCCATGCCGCCGCCTGTGACAACGTGGCGGTCTTCTTCGGTGAAGACATCTTCCTCGCCTTCGGCGCCGTCTTGCTGATGAGTGCCTTCCTCCAGGAGAACGGCATCACCCAGGTCGAGCCCCTCTACATCGGCTTGTGGGGCATACCGACTGCCCTGTGCGCGCTGCTCATCCACATGGGGCGCCTGCTCAGACTGGATGCCAGCATCGCCCGCGACGTGGCCGCCTGGCAGTCGGGCGAACAGGCCAGGGCCAATGGCCAAGCCGTGCTGGAGCGTGCATGATGAACAGCCTGATCACCATCAACGATATCTATTACCTCATCGGTCTCATCGTCATGCTGCAGGTCGGCATGACCCTCTCGGACAGGCATAACCCCAAGCGGTATACGACGGCCCTGTTCTGGTTCTGCTTCGGCGCCATCTTCCTGTTCGGCGACCTGCTGGTCAGCCAGCTCGGCAGCCAGATTGCCTACCGGATAGTGGGAGGGCTGGTGATCCTGATCGCCCTGCTGGCCGGGACGGGTCAGCTGGCGATGGGGCGTTACTCCCAGCGCAGCGATGCCGAGCGACAAGGATCGGCGGCCAAGCTGGGCAACCGTCTGTTCCTGCCCGCCGTCATGATCCCGGTGGCGACCGTACTCAGCACCCTGCTGCTGGGACATGCCACCCTGGGGGATCACTTCGTGCTGGATCAGAAGAACATCACCCTGACCTCGTTGGCCATCGGCACCCTGGCGGCCCTGCTGCTGGGCTGGAAGCTGACCGGCGGCACTCCCCTGCAGGCGGTGCGGGAGTCGAGACGGCTGGTGGATTCCATCGGTTGGGCCGCGATCCTGCCGCAGATGCTCGCCATGCTGGGAGGGGTCTTCGTGGTCGCCCAGACGGGGGAGTCGGTGAAGGAGGTGGTGAATCTGTTTGTCACCCCCGACAACCTGTTCCTGATGGTGACCATCTACTGCGTGGGCATGGCGCTGTTCACCATGATCATGGGCAACGCCTTCGCAGCCTTCCCGGTGATGACGGCGGGCATCGCCATTCCCTTCCTCATCATGGGAGCCCACGGCAACCCCGCCGCCGTCGTCGCCATCGGCATGCTGTCGGGTTATTGCGGCACCCTGATGACCCCCATGGGGGCGAACTACAACATAGTGCCCGCCGCCCTGCTCGAGTTGGACAACAAGTATCAGGTCATCCTGGTGCAGATCCCCACCGCGATCCTGATGCTTGGTTGCAACATCCTGCTGATGTACTTCCTGGCGTTTCGTTGATGGATCATGACGAGGGCCGACCATCCTGGTCTGTCCTCGTCTCTCCCGCCGTCATGCATCGGCGGCCTCGGCGCCCCGTTCGGCCGCATACCGGGCAACACAGAAGGATATGGCAATAATGAAGACCATTTTACTGACCGGTTTCGAACCCTTCGGCGGCGAGCCGCTCAACCCCTCCTGGGAGGCGGTCAGGCAGCTCGATGGCCAGCGCCACGGCGATCATCTGATCCGGGCGGTGCAACTGAGCTGCGCCTTCGGCCAGGCCCTGACCGAACTCAGGGCCGAGTTGGCGCGTCACCGCCCCGTGCTGGTGCTGGCAGTGGGCCAGGCGGGAGGGCGCAGCGAGCTCAGCCTGGAGCGGGTGGCCATCAACCTGGATGACGCCCGTATCCCGGACAACGCCGGGGCACAACCCATCGACAGCCCCATAGTGGCAGAGGGGCCCGCCGCCTATTTCACCACCCTGCCCATCAAGGCCATGGTGGCGGCACTGCGTGAGGCAGGCTTGCCCGCCGCCGTCTCCCACAGCGCCGGCACCTATGTCTGCAACCACCTCTTCTACGGTCTGATGCACGAGATAGCGCAGGATGGATTGAGCTGTCGGGGCGGTTTCCTGCACATTCCCTATCTGCCCGAGCAGGCGGCGCGCCAGCCGGCGGGCACCCCTTCGATGGGCCTGCCCCAGATAGTGCAAGGAGTGGGGATAGCCCTCGACGCGGCGCTGTGCCACGAGCGGGATCTGGTGGTCACCGGCGGGACGACCCACTGAGGGACGGCAATGGTTGCCTCGGCCCTGTCTCCTTGTTAGCCTTTCCCGCACTGATACAGGAGAGACGAATGAGCAAGGTACTGGATGAGCTGCTGGCGTTGCTGGCACTGGAGAAGATCGAGGAGGGCCTGTTTCGGGGCCAGAGCCAGGATCTCGGATTGCGATCCGTGTTTGGCGGACAGGTGATGGGGCAGGCCTTGTCAGCCGCCAAGCAGACGGTCGCCGGCGATCGTCAGGTGCACAGTTTCCACTCCTACTTCCTGCGTCCGGGAGATGCCAACAAGCCCATCGTCTACGACGTGGAGAACATCCGCGATGGCCAGACCGTCTCCACCCGCCGGGTCAAGGCCATCCAGGGCGGCAAGCCCATCTTCTACCTCAACGCCTCCTTCCAGATCGAGGCCGAGGGGTTTGAGCACCAGGCGCAGATGCCTGCGGACATCACCCCGCCCGAGCAGCTCAAGAGCGAGTTGGAGCTGGTGCGTCCCTACGAGCAACTGATCCCGCCAGCCCTGCGCGACAAGATCCTGTGCGAGAAGCCGCTCGAGATCCGGCCGGTGACCCTGGTCGACCCGATCCGTCCCGACGTGCACGAGCCGCTGCGTTACACCTGGTTCAAGGCCAACGGCCAGATGCCCGATGATCAGCGGGTGCATAAATACCTGCTGGCCTACGCCTCTGACTTCCACTTCCTGTTCGCCGCCCTGCAGCCCCACGGCGTCTCCTACTGGGAGCCGGACATGCAGGTGGCGACCATCGATCACTCCATGTGGTTCCACCGTGACTTCCGGCTCGACGACTGGCTGCTCTACGTGGTGGACAGCCCGAGCGCCAGCGGTGGCCGTGGTCTGGTGCGCGGCCAGTTCTTCACCCGTGACGGCGTGCTGGTGGCCAGCACGGTGCAGGAGGGAGTGATCCGCCGCCGGGGTGCAGGGGCATGAATGCGCCAGTGGGCAGACTGGGGAGCGCGAGCTGATGCTCGTGCCCATTGTGCACCGCCGCGATGAGACCAAGCTTTGGGGCTTCTCCCTCGACGACTCAGGTGGCAGAGAGGGGACCTCATGATCATCCCCATTCTGCGCAGCTTCGATGAGGCCAAATTACGGGGTTTCTACCTCGACTACCTCGGCTTTGGCATCGACTGGCAGCACCGATTCGGCCCGGACATGCCCCTCTATCTGCAGATCTCCCGAGGGGACTGGGTTATCCACCTGTCGGAGCATCACGGGGATGCCTGTCCGGGGGCGGCCCTGCGGTTGTCGACCACGGAGCTCGATGCGCTGTTTGCCGAGTGGCAGGGGCGCGGTTACCCCAACGCCAGGCCTGCCATCGAGACCATGCCCTGGGGTTGCCGCGAGGTGACGATCACCGATCCCTTCGGCAACCGCCTCATCTTCACCGAGCCGCTGGCCGCCGAATAGGCGTTGATTGCCGCATAAAAAAACGGGAGCCAGTGGCTCCCGTTTTTCATGGGCGGCGTTTAGGCCGCATCCTGCTCCACGGCCGGGAGGCTGGTGTCGCTACCCTTGGCGAAGTGATCGGCCCAGAGGGCGATGACACCGTCACCGGTGACGTTGCAGGCGGTGCCGAAGCTGTCTTGCGCCAGGTAGAGCGCGATCATCAGGGCGATGGAGGCGTCACCGAAACCGAGCATGGAGGTGAGCAGGCCCAGTGCAGACATCACCGCACCACCGGGTGCGCCAGGGGCTGCGATCATCACTACGCCCAGCATCATGATGAAGGGGAAGATCTCGAGCAGGCTGGGAATGGCCAGGTGCTCGGAGAGGAACATGACGGCGGTGGCACAGGTCACCAGGGTGATGGTGGAGCCGGAGAGGTGAATGGTGGCGCACAGGGGCACGGTGAAGTTGGCGATGGCATCGCTCACGCCGTTGTTCTTGCTGGCCTTGAGGGCGACCGGGATGGTGGCGGCGCTGGACATGGTGCCGATGGCGGTGAAGTAGGCCGGCAGCATGTTTTTGATGAGGGTGGCCGGAGAACGACCCAGCGCCAGACCGGTGCCGACGAACAGCACACTCAGCCAGAGCCAGTGCATGAGGATGGCCATTACCAGCACCACGCCGAAGGTCTTCAGGGTGGTGAAGACGGTGCCTTCCACCGTCATCTCGACGAAGACGCCGGCGATGTAGAACGGCAGCAGCGGGATGATCACCTTGGCCAGCAGCAGATCGATGATGTCGCGACCCTGATCGGCCACGCTGCGCAGATCCCGCGCCCCGGTGGCGGAGATGCCGATGCCGAACACGAAGGCGGCGGCCAGGGCCGACATCACCCCGAACAGCGGTGGGATTTCCATGGTGATGTAGGAGGCGAGCTTGGCGCCTTCCTGGCTGGTCAGGGTAGCTTCACTGGTCAGCATCGGGATGAGCTGGCTGGCCACCAGGAAGGCCAGGGTGCCGGCCACCAGGGTGGAGCCATAGGCGAGGGCAACGGTATTGCCCAGCAGTCGGCCGGAGTTCTTCGGCAGGCTGGCGATGCCGCTGGCGATGAAGAACAGGATGATGAGCGGGATGGTGAAGCTGATCAGCTGACCGATAACGGTCTTGGCGGTGAACAGCACGCGTGCGACCCATTCCGGGGCGTAGAGGCCTAACAGCAGACCGGCGAGGATGCCGGCAATCAGTTTCAGGACAAGTTTCATGTGATGTTCCAGGTGTTGTTGTCGGTCTTGTTATTTAATCTTGATTATATTGCTGCTTTTTAACACGACAGCCGCATTTTGTCTGCTTGATGCTGGTTAACTTGGAGTTAAATTTTGTTAAATGTGATCGCGCCGACGTATATCGCCAGCGGAAAAGGGACGGGCAAAAATGATGATTAATTGTACGGCGTGGGTTCAGGGAAGGCGGATCAGCAGGGCATGCAGCCAGCGGCCATTGACCCCGTCCTCGGCGCACCAGACTCTCTGCAACTCGAACGGAAGCGGCGCCATGAGCGCCCTGAGCCCGGCCTCGTCGAGCCAGACGCGCAGCGGGTAGTCGCCCTCGGGTGAACAGGTTCCGGTGACCGGAGCGTCATCGAGGTGGGGAAAGGAGCAGTAGAACGGCGCGCCGGGCTTGAGCAGGCTGGCGAGGTGAGTCAGCACGGGGGCGAGTTCCTGCTCGTGCAGGCAGGGCAGGGAGGCACTGGCCCAGATGCCGTCGAAGGGCACGACGCTGTGCATCTGCTCGAAACGGCAGATCCGCACCGGCTGGCCGCACAGGCGCGAGGCGGCGCTGGCCTGGGTCCGGCTGGCATCGAAGGCAGTCACCACGTATCCCAGCTCGCGGAAAGAGTGCAGGTCCTCCCCCGCGCCGCAACCGGCCTCCAGCAGGTGGGCCCCCGTGCGCAGCCGGGCCAGGAAGGGGCCATGGGCCTCGCCGGTGAGGGCCACACGGGCGGGCTGGTGGTCGGGGAAGGGGGCAGAAGCTGGCATGGGTCATCTCGAAAGCGGGTCGGGTGAGGGTCGCTATCCTAGCAAATATTGTCGCCCTATTGATCGTCGATCCTGGTCTGTGTCAGGCCGGGATCCCATGGCATGCCGGCTTGATGGCTCTGAAGGGCGCAGAGGACCAGGAAACTGACCCGTTTCACCTCAGCTGCGCCGCACCGCCGGGCCCTGCGGTTGGGCGATGAGGGCGAACAGGGTGTCGAGCAGGAAGTCGGCATCCCGAATGAGGTTGATGCGCTCCGGGAAGTGCAGCCAGTTGATGATGTAGCCATCCAGAGTGCAGTGCATCAGGGTCGCGCCCCTGCGCAGATCGAGGTCCGCCGGCAACTGGCCGAGGCGCACCGCATTGGCCAGGGTGAGCTCCAGATCCTGAAAAAAATTGAGGGACTGGGCGCGCATGTGCTCGCGCAGAGCGCTGGCTTCCCCTTCCAGCGACTCCAGATTGAACATGATGGTGAACATCTGCTGATGGGCGGGTTCGAGGCTTATCTTGAACATCACGTCTTTGAGGAAGACTCGCAGCTTGCCGAGGGGATCCGGCTCCTGTTCATCGACACAGGCGTCGAGCTGATGGGAGAGGGGGGAGCAGAGCTCCTCCCACAGGGAGATAAACAGCTCTTCCTTGTTCTTGAAATGCCAGTAGATGGCACCCCGGGTCAGCTCGGCGGCGTTGGCAATATCGGTCAGGCTGGTCTTGGCCAACCCCTGTTGGCAGAACAGATTCAGGGCCGTGCTCATGATGTGGCAGCGGGTCTGCTGCGCTTCTTCTTTGGTTCGTCTGGCCATCGGATCCATTCCTGTCTAAAAGGGGAAAAAGTTTCTTACATACATTTATGAATGTATGTATATTGCCTCATCTTTACGCTTTTACCAACAGGGACCCTATAAACCCTGTGGTTTTATTGACTTTTTTGTTTGAAACATTTGAAACAGAGGCTTAGAAATCTCATGCATAAACATATTCTCGCACGTTCAGTGGGTCTTGCCCTGCTGGCAAGCGGTCTGCTGTCCGGCTGTGGCGACAAGGGAGAAGCCCAGCAGGCCATGGGGGAGATGCCCCCTGCCGCCGTGGACGTGGTGACCCTCCATACCGCACCGCTACAACTCATGTCCGAACTCACCGGTCGCACCGCTCCCCTGCGCGTCGCCGAGGTGCGTCCCCAGGTCAATGGCATCATCCTCAAGCGTTTGTTCACCGAGGGCTCCGACGTCAAGGCCGGTCAGCTGTTGTACCAGATCGATCCCGCCGTCTATCAGGCCGCCGTCGCCAGTGCCAAGGCGAACCTCGCCAAGGCCGAAGCCAACGAGCGCAGTGCCCGCCTCAAGGCCCAGCGTTATGCCGAGCTGGTGAAGGTCAAGGCCATCAGCCGTCAGGAATATGACGATGCCGACGCCGCCTGGAAGCAGCAGGTCGCCGAGATAGGGGCCGCCAAGGCCGCCTTGCAGAGTGCCAACATCAACCTGGCCTATACCCGCATCACCGCTCCCATCAGTGGCCGCATCGGCAAGTCTGCGGTGACCGAGGGTGCCCTGGTGACCGCCCAGCAAGCCGCCAGCCTCACCACCATCTCCCAGCTCGATCCCATGTATGTGGATGTGCGCCAGTCCACCGCCGATCTGCTGCGCCTCAAGCGCCAGGTTGCCGCCGGCAAGCTGACCCAGGGGCAGCAGGATGGCGCCAAGGTCAGCTTCCAGCTGGAAGATGGCAGCCAGTACGGCCAGCAAGGTGCGTTGCAGTTCTCCGATGTGACCGTGGACGAGAGCACCGGCATGGTGACCCTGCGGGTGATAGTGCCGAACCCGGATCGGCTGCTGCTGCCCGGCATGTTCATGCGCGCGACCCTGCAAGAGGGTGAGCGCCCCGAGGGGCTGCTAGTGCCGCAAACCGCCGTGACCCGGACCCCGAACGGCGGCGCCACCGTCATGGTGGTGACCGCGGACAACAAGGTCGAGCTGCGCAACGTGCAACTCAGCCGCGTCGTTGGCGACAGCTGGGTGGTGGAGTCCGGCCTCAATGCCGGCGAGAAGGTGATCGTTGCCGGTCTGCAGAAGGTCAAACCCGGTGCCCAGGTCGCGCCCGCTGAACGCAAGAGCGACAGCGCCGCCACCAATGCCCAGCAGACCCCGGCCAACAAGTAAGGATGGAGTAGTCGCCTCATGGCACGTTTTTTCATAGACAGACCCATTTTCGCCTGGGTGATTGCCCTGGTGATCATGCTGGCCGGGACCATGGCGATCATCGGCTTGCCGGTGGCCCAGTACCCGACCATAGCCCCGCCCGCCGTTGGCATCTCCGCCAGCTACCCGGGCGCCTCCGCTAAAACCGTGGAAGATTCGGTGACCCAGATCATCGAGCAGAACATGACCGGGCTGGATCACCTGCTCTACATGTCGGCTCAGTCCGATTCTTCCGGCAACGTCAGCGTGACCCTCACCTTCCAGCCGGGGACCGATCCCGACATCGCCCAGGTGCAGGTGCAAAACAAGCTGCAGCAGGCGATGTCGCTCTTGCCGCAAGAAGTACAGCAGCAGGGGATCCGGGTCCAGAAGACCTCCAGCAGCTTCCTGATGGTGGCCGCCTTCATCTCCAGCGATGGCAGCATGACCAACGATGACCTCGCCGACTACGTGGTGAGCAACATCAAAGAGCCCCTGAGCCGTCTGGACGGGGTGGGTGACATCACCCTGTTCGGCAGCCAGTACTCCATGCGTATCTGGCTGGATCCGCACAAGCTCAACCGGGTGCAGATGACCCCAGGTGACATTCAGGCCGCCATCAAGGCGCAGAATACCCAGGTGGCGTTCGGCAAGCTGGGGGGCACCCCGGCGGTGAGCGATCAGCAATTTACCGCCACCATCATGGGGCAGACCCGTCTCTCCACCCCGGAGGAGTTCAACAACATCCTGCTGCGGGTGAATCAGGACGGCTCCAAGGTGCTGCTCAAGGACGTGGCGCGGGTCGAGCTCGCCGGCGAAAGCTACGACGCCTCGGCACTCTACAACGGCCAGGCCACCGCGGCGCTCGCCATCAAGCTGGCGACCGGGGCCAACGCCCTCAACACCGCCGACGAGGTGCGCACCAAGCTGGGTGAACTCTCCGAGTACTTCCCGGCCAACATGAAGATCGTCTATCCCTACGACACCACGCCGTTCGTGAAGATCTCCATCGAGGAGGTGGTGCAGACCCTGGTGGAGGCCATCTTCCTGGTGTTCTGCGTCATGTATCTGTTCTTGCAGAACTTCCGGGCGACCCTGATCCCGACCATCGCAGTGCCCGTGGTGCTGCTCGGCACCTTCGGTGTCATGGCGGCGTTCGGCTTCTCCATCAACACCCTGACCATGTTCGGCCTGGTGCTGGCCATCGGCTTGCTGGTGGATGACGCCATCGTGGTGGTGGAGAACGTGGAGCGACTGATGAGCGAGGAGGGACTCTCCCCGCTGGAAGCGACCCGCAAGTCGATGACCCAGATCACCGGCGCCCTGGTGGGGATCGCCCTGGTGCTGTCGGCGGTGTTCGTGCCCATGGCCTTCTTCGGCGGCTCGACCGGTGCCATCTATCGCCAGTTCTCCCTGACCATCGTCTCGGCCATGGTGCTGTCGGTGCTGGTGGCCCTGATCCTGACCCCGGCCCTCTGCGCCACCTTGCTCAAACCCATCAAGCAGGGCGATCACGGTATCCAGCGCGGCTTCTTTGGCTGGTTCAACCGCTTCTTCGACACCAACGCCAACCGTTACCAGAACGGCGTGCGCAAGGTGATCAAGCAGGGTACCCGTTACAGCCTCATCTACGTCGCCATGCTGGCGGTACTGGCCGTGCTGTTCATGCGACTGCCCACCTCCTTCCTGCCGGAAGAGGATCAGGGGGTCATCATGTCCATGGTGCAACTGCCGGTCGGTGCGACCAAGGAGCGTACCGAAGTGGTGTTGGCGCAGATGCGCGACTACTTCCTCGAGAACGAGAAGGACAACGTCGACTCCGTACTGACGGTGGCGGGCTTCAGCTTCGCCGGTAGCGGCCAGAACAGCGGCATGGCCTTCATCAAGCTGAAGGACTGGAGCGAGCGCCAGGGCGAGGAGCGCAGTGCCAACGCCATCATCGGCCGCGCCATGGGGTATCTGTTCAGCATCAAGGAGGCGCAAGTCTTCGCCTTCAACTTGCCTCCGATCCCGGAGCTCGGCACCGCGACCGGTTTCGACTTCTTCTTGCAAGATCGCGGCGGTCTGGGCCACGAGAAGCTGATGGCGGCTCGTAACCAGCTGCTCGGCATGGCGGCGCAGGATCCCAACCTGGTGCGGGTACGCCCGAACGGGATGGAAGACACGCCCCAGCTCGACATCAAGATCGACTACGAGAAGGCGCTGGCGCAGGGGCTCTCCATCAGCGACATCAACAACACCCTGTCGGCGGCCTGGGGCTCGTCCTATGTGAACGACTTCGTCGATCGCAGCCGGGTCAAGAAGGTCTACCTGCAGGCGGATGCCCAGTTCCGGATGAACCCGGAAGATCTCAAGCTGTGGTATGTGCGCAACAACGCGGGTCAGATGGTGCCCTTCTCCGCCTTCGCCAGTACCGACTGGAGCTTCGGCTCGCCGCGGCTCGAGCGCTACAACGGCGTCTCCGCCATGGAGATCGTCGGTGAGGCGGCCCCCGGCAAGAGTACCGGTGACGCCATGGCGGCCATCGAGCAGATGGTGAAGCAACTGCCGGAAGGGGTGGGCATCGAGTGGACCGGTCTCTCCTTCCAGGAGCGGCAGGCGGGTTCCCAGGCGCCGGCGCTGTACGCCATCTCCTTACTGGTGGTGTTCCTCTGTCTGGCTGCGCTCTATGAGAGCTGGAGCATTCCGTTCTCGGTCATGCTGGTGGTGCCGCTCGGGGTGCTGGGTGCCATCCTGGCGGCGACCATGCGAGGCCTGGAGAACGACGTCTACTTCCAGGTGGGCCTGCTCACCACCATAGGGCTCTCTGCCAAGAACGCGATCCTGATCGTCGAATTTGCCAAGGAGCTCTATGACAAGGGCATGGGGCTGGGAGAGGCCGTGATCGAGGCGGCGCGTCTGCGTCTGCGTCCGATCCTGATGACCTCCCTTGCCTTCATCCTCGGTGTGCTGCCGCTGGTGGTCAGCTCCGGCGCCGGAGCCAGCAGCCGTAACGCCATCGGGACCGGCGTGATGGGGGGGATGATCAGTGCGACCGTGCTGGCCATCTTCTTCGTGCCGCTGTTCTTCGTGCTGGTGATGCGTTACTTCACCAAGCACCAGACCCCCGAAGAGCGCGTGGCCCATGCCAAGGAGATCAAACATGACTAAGACTCTGGTCGCCTTGAGTGTGACCCTGCTGCTGGGGGCCTGCTCCATGGCCCCCGACTACCAGCGCCCCGAGTTGCCGCAAGGCGCCTCCTGGCAGGATAATCTGAGTGAGACCCAGGGGGAGATGGCCCCCTGGCACCAGCAGTTCCTCGATCCGGCCCTGCAGAAGCTGATCGGGACTGCGCTGGACAACAACCGGGATCTGCGGATCGCGGCGCTCAATGTCGAGGCCTATGAGGCCAGATACCGGATCCAGCGGGCGGCTCAACTGCCGACCCTGGCTGCCAGCGGCACCGGCACTCGCCAGCAGGGATCCGACGATCTCAGCGCCACGGGGCAGGGCAGGATCAGCAGCCAGTACGGTGCCGACATCGGCATCACCGCTTACGAGCTGGACCTGTTTGGTCGGATCCAGAGCCTGAAAGATCAGGCGCTGGAGAACTACCTGGCGCAAGTCGAGACCCAGCGCAGCACCCAGATCGCGCTGGTCGCCTCGGTAGCCAATGCCTACTTCACCCTGCTGGCGGATCAGGAGTTGCTGGCGCTGAGCCAGGCGACCCTGGCCACCGAGCAGGAGAGCTACGCCCTGACCCAGCACAAATACCGGCTGGGCGCCGCCTCCGAGATGGAGCTGGCACAGGGGCGCACCGCGCTCGAGAATGCCAGGGTCAGCCAGGCGCAATACCAGCGCCAGGTGAAACAGGACAGAAATGGTCTGGCCCTGCTGCTCGGTACCGAAGTGCCCGTGCTCGACGGCCAACCGGCAACCCTGGCCGAGGTGCAACTGGCGGCCATCCCGGTGGGTGCACCCTCCAGCCTGCTGCAACAGCGGCCGGACATCCTGGCGGCGGAGCACAGCCTGAAGGCGGCCAACGCCAACATAGGCGCGGCCCGCGCCGCCTTCTTCCCGACCATCTCGCTCACCGCGACGGCGGGCACCGCCAGCAACCAGCTGAGCGGGCTGTTTGACGGTGGCACCGGCACCTGGACCTTCATGCCCCAGATCAACCTGCCCATCTTCGACGGTGGCAAGCGGGTGGCGGATCTGGACGTGGCGGAAGTGGGCACCAAGCAGGCGGTGGCGAGCTACGAGAAGAGCATCCAAACCGCCTTCAAGGAGGTCGCCGATACCCTCGGCGCCCAGGCCGATTATCAGCAACAGCTGCAGGCCCAGCAGGATCTGGTGGATGCCAACCAGACCTACTTCAAGCTGGCGGAGTTCCGTTATGAGCAGGGGGTGGACAGCTACCTGACGAGACTGGATGCCCAGCGCTCCCTGTTCAGCGCGAGGCAGGGGCTGATCAGCACCCGTCTGGCCCAGCTCAGCAACCAGGTCGCGCTCTACAAGGCGGTCGGTGGCGGCTGGCAGGCCCCCAAGGAAGCCCCATCGCAGGGCTAGCCTCTCTCCAGCTGCTGACATAGTGACAGCAACAGGGCGAACCACTGGGTTCGTCCTGTTTTTATATGTGATGACACCAACCCATATGGGATGGTTAGATATTTACTCGCCAAACATGGGATCAGCCAGCACAAGCGCAACCTATAATATGCATCGGCCTCTCCTGTCTTCATCTGGCTGCGAAAACCGGTAGCCTAATCACTGCCACCATCCATCTCATCCACTGAACCCAGCCAGAGTCATGCCACAAATTGCATAAGCTACGAACTTATTATTCTTTCAAAGAATAATTGAGGGAATCATATAGTTGGTTACTCGACTCTCATTCCAAGGATGTGCAATGAAACGACTACTGCCGGCTACCCTGCTCGCCGCAGGCCTGGCCCTCGCCCCACTGGCCCAGGCTGCCACCCTGCTCAACGCTTCCTACGACGTGATGCGTGACTTCTACAAGGACTACAACGCAGCCTTCCAGAAACACTGGCAGGCAGAAGGCGGTCAGCCGCTGCAGATCAATATGTCCCACGGCGGTTCGAGCAAGCAGGCGCGGGCCGTCATCGAGGGCCTGCCCGCCGACGTGATCACCATGAACATGGCCACCGACATCAACGCCCTCGCCGAACATGGCGGCCTGGTACCGAAAGAGTGGGCGGCTCGCCTGCCGGACAACAGCGCGCCCTTCACCTCGGCCACAGTGTTCATTGTGCGCAAGGGCAACCCCAAGGGCCTGAAGGACTGGCCCGATCTGCTCAAGGATGGCGTGCAGGTGATAGTGCCCAACCCCAAGACCTCGGGTAACGGCCGCTATACCTATCTGTCGGCCTGGGGCTATGTACTGGAGAAGGGTGGCGATGAGAAGGCGGCCAAGGAGTTCGTCGGCAAGCTGTTCAAGCAAGTCCCTGTGCTCGATACCGGTGGCCGCGCCGCCACCACCACTTTCATCCAGAACCGGATAGGCGACGTGCTGATCACCTTCGAGAACGAAGCCGAGATGATCGCCCGCGAGTTCGGCCGTGGCAACTTCGAGGTGGTCTACCCGAGCGTCACCGCCGTGGCCGAACTCCCGGTGGCGGTGGTGGACAAGGTCGTCGACAAGCAGGGCACTCGCAAGGAGGCCGAGGCCTATCTGAAGTACTTGTGGTCTGACGAAGGCCAGCGCATCGCCGCCAACAACTACCTGCGCCCGCGCAACCCGGCGATCCTCGCAGAATTCGCCGACCGCTTCCCGCAAGTCACCTTCCTCAACGTGGTGAAGACCTTCGGTGAGTGGCCTGCTATCCAGAGTACTCACTTCAAGGAAGGTGGGGTGTTCGACCAGGTCTATGCGGTGCAGTAAGAGGCGTCTTGGATGAAAACATCCCGGCCAGGTGCCGTTATGCTGAGGTCCCTCACCTGTGGGGCCTCCACTCCTTGATCGTCATAGGTTCCGGTTGGCTTGTCAGGGATCCCATGGAAGAGCGGGCCATGGCAGGCATGTGAAGGATGTAGGTTGGGCGCTAGCGTTGTGAATCTGGGGTCCTTGGTGGGCCTCAAATGACAAAAGGCACAAAGGGTTAGCTTCTAACTGAAGCTAACCCTTTGTGTTATCTGGTGCCGGTAAGAGGAGTCGAACCCCCGACCTTCGCATTACGAATGCGCTGCTCTACCAACTGAGCTATACCGGCGTGGGACTAGATTCCCGAAAATAACGGGGCAAGTCAATGAGTCTGAATCGGTTTTATGAATCAGCTCATGGGGTTACAGGTGCAAGTCAGAGACCGACAAATTCCGGGATGTGGGCGCGGCCTCGGCTCTCGAGAAACTCGAGCAGGGCGCGGGGGGAGCGCGCCAGGATCCGCTCCTCGGGGAAGCCGGCCTCCGTCACCAGCCGGTGGCAGTGCTCGAAATCCCCCAGGCTGAAGGCCACGTGGGAGTCGGAGCCGAAGGTGAGGTAGGCACCCAGATCGCGCGCCGCCTCGACGATGGCACGGCAGTTGCCCTCACTGCCGGGGCGAGAGTGGCTGAACGAGGAGTTGTTGATCTCCAGCGCCACCCGATATTCGGCGGCGGCCTTGACCACCGCCTGGATGTCGATGGGGAAGGCGGGGTTGCCGGGGTGGCTTATCATGTCGACCCGGCCGCTCTTGATGGCGTTGATCATGGCCTGGGTGTGGGTAGCTTGATCGCAGGGCGGGAACACCGGCTCATGGAAGCCGGCCATGATCATGTCGAGCCGCGATTCATAGCGTTCGGGGAAGTCGATCTCACCGGCGATGTTCTTGATGTTGGCCTCGATGCCACGCAGGATGCCGACCCCGTCGACCACCCTGGGCAGCACATGCAGATTGACGAAATGCCAGAAGTGGGGGGCATCGGCCATGTCGGGGCCGTGATCCGTGGTGGCGAACAGCTTGATCCCTTTCGCCCTGGCGATGGGCAGGTAGTCATGAATGGTGCTGTAGGCGTGGGTGCTGGCGACGGTGTGCGTGTGGGTATCGACCGTATACTTCATCTTCTCTCCCCTCTGGCATGAGGCGCCAGCATAGCAAGATTGGCGAGAGCGGGCCATGTTGCGGCTTGCCATACTTTGTCACAAATCAGGGGACGCCTGACAAAGTCTGGCCATCTTTACCTGTCAACATGAGCCTATCGATGCAAGCCTGAACACCCATCGAGGGGTTGGAACTGGATGATCCGACCCGATTTCCCCACCGTCGCTCCCTGCGGCGGTTTTTTTTTCGCGCGCTTGCCCACGAGCGGACAAAAAAATGCCCAACTAGCATGGTGCAGGTTGGGCGAGACTTAATGTTTAATTGCAGTGGCATAGATATAGAGTCCCGCTGGTCGACTAAGTTCCCACCTCATTCCCCTTTTTGATTAAAAACAATTCACCAACACTCGTTCACATTCTCTTGACATGTCTGGGCGTGAAACGTACTTTTTAAACATTCGTTTTAAGTGAGGTGTCCTGTGAGTAAAGTCGATACCAAAAACCGTATTCTCGATGCCGCCGAGGTGCTGTTTGCCGAGCGGGGGTTTGCCGATACCTCTTTGCGTCTGATCACCAGCGAGGCCGACGTCAACCTGGCCTCGGTCAACTATCACTTCGGCTCCAAGAAAGAGCTGATTCAGGCGGTGCTCGATCGCTATCTGAGCCTGTTTATGCCGGCGCTCGACGCGCGTCTGCATTCCCTGATGGTACAGGAGCAATTGACCTTGCTGCAGGTGTTCGAAAGCTTCGTCGACCCGCTGATGAAGCTGGTGGAGGTGCGTACCAACGGGCCTGCGCTCTTCATGCAGCTGCTGGGGCGTGGCTACATCGACAGCCAGGGCCATTTGCGCCGTTTCATCACCACCCACTACGGCGCGACCCTGCAGCGGATCACCCAGGCGATTTCCAAGGCCAACCCGTCGCTGTCGCCGGCGGACCTGTTCTGGCGCTTGCACTTCACCCTGGGCACCGTCGTGTTCACCATGGCCTCCGCCGATGCGCTGCGCGACATCGCCCAGGCCGACTTTGGCCAGCAGCTCGATGTGGAAGGGCTGGTGCGCAACGTTATTCCTTATCTGGCGTCCGGTGTCGGCGCGCCCGTGGAGTCGACCAGGCTGTCCCTGGCCGTGTAATTGCTAACAATAATCAACGGAAACAGTGAAATAGAAGGAACTTGAGTATGATCACATTGCTTATCCTGCTGGTGCTGGCGATAGCCGTCGTGCTCGGCGTGCCCTCCATCCGTAAAAAGGTGGTTACCCGCCCGGTGTTTGGCATCTTCAAGAAGATCTTGCCGCCGCTGTCGGCCACCGAACGGGAGGCCATGGAGGCCGGCTCCGTCTGGTGGGATGGCGAGCTGTTCCGCGGCAACCCCGACTGGAAAAAACTGCATGGCTACGGCAAGGCGACCCTGAGCGCCGAGGAACAGGCCTTCATCGACAATCAGGTCGAGACCCTGCTCGCCATGGTGGACGACTTCAAGATCGTCAACGAGACCAAGGATCTGCCGGAGCCGGTGTGGGACTATCTGAAGAAGGAAGGCTTCTTCGCCCTGATCATCCCGAAATCTTACGGCGGCCGCGAATTCTCGGCGATTGCCAACTCCACCATCGTCACCCGCATCGCCACCAAGAGCCTGAGCGTGGCGGTCACCGTCATGGTGCCGAACTCCTTGGGCCCGGGCGAACTGCTGATGCACTACGGCACCCAGGCCCAGAAGGATTTCTGGCTGCCGGGTCTGGCCAATGGCAAGGAAGTGCCCTGTTTCGCCCTGACCGGTCCCGAGGCGGGCTCCGACGCGGGTGCGATTCCGGACAAGGGGATCGTCTGCAAGGGTCTGTACAAGGGTGAAGAGGTGCTTGGCATCCGCCTGAACTGGAACAAGCGCTACATCACCCTGGCGCCGCGGGCCACCGTGCTGGGGCTGGCGTTCAAGATGTATGATCCGGAGAAGCTGCTGGGTGACAAGGAAGAGCTCGGTATCACCTGTGCCCTGATCCCGACCAGCCACCCGGGTGTACGGGTTGGCGATCGCCACTACCCCATGGGGCTGGCGTTTCTGAACGGCCCCACCTATGGCAAGGATGTGTTCATTCCGCTGGATTGGATCATCGGTGGTCCGGAGTATGCCGGTCGCGGCTGGCGCATGCTGGTCGAATGTCTGTCCGCCGGTCGCGGCATCTCGTTGCCTGCGCTCGGTACCGCCTGTGGTCACATGACGAGCCGCACCGTGAGTGCCTACTCCTATGTGCGCAAGCAATTTGGCATGTCCATCGGCAAGTTCGAAGGGGTGCAAGAGGCGCTGGCCCGTATCGGTGGCCTGACGTATCAGCTGGAAGGGGCCCGTCGCATGACGGCCGGTTCGCTGGATTTGGGTCAGGCTCCGGCCATCGTCACCGCGATTTCCAAGTACCACATGACCGAAATGGCGCGTCAGGTCATGGATGACTCCATGGACATCCATGCCGGCCGTGCCATCCAGCTAGGTCCGAAGAACTACACCGGTTACGCCTACATGGGCATTCCGGTGGCCATCACGGTGGAAGGGGCCAACATTCTGACCCGTAACCTGATGATCTTCGGCCAGGGAGCGACCCGTTGCCACCCTTACGTGTTCGCCGAGCTGGAAGCGGCAGCCGACACCGACGTGGAGCGCGGTCTCGAGAAATTCGACGCCCTGCTGATGAAACACATCGCCTTCGGTACCGGCAACTTCTTCGGCGCCCTGTTCCAGGGGCTGACCCTGGGCCAGTTCAACGGCTCCCCGGTGAACGGCGAGACGGCCCGTTACTACAAGCAGCTGTCGCGCATGAGCAAGGGGCTGGCGCTCTGTGCTGATGTTTCCATGCTGATGCTGGGTGGCGATCTCAAGCGCAAGGAGATGATCTCCGCCCGCCTGGGCGACGTGCTGAGCCACCTGTACCTGGCGTCTTCCACCCTCAAGCACTACGAAGATCAGGGCCGCATGGTTTCCGATCTGCCGTTCGTGCAGTATGCGGTGGAGCGCAACCTCTATCTGATTGGCAAGGCGTTCGAGGGCTTCTTCCAGAACTTCCCGAACAAGCTGGCCGGTGCCGTGCTCAAGCGGGTGGTGTTCCCGTTCGGCGTCGGTTACAAGATGCCGACCGACGATCGCTGCCACGCCATCTGCCTGGCCATGATGACCCCTGGCGAGTTCCGCGACCGTCTGACCGCCCTGTGCTATGTGGGCAAGGATGATGCGGATCCGGTTGGCCTGATGGAGCGTGCCTTCCAGGCCATGGTGGCGGTGCAGCCCATCGAGAAGAAGCTGGTACAGGCCCAGAAAGAGGGCAAGTTGCCGCGCAAGATGGCGCTGCCCGAGCTGGTCGCCGCCGCCTTGTCCCAATCCATCCTCAGCCAGGATGAGGCCGGAAAGCTGTTGGCTGCCGACGCTCTGCGCTACGAAGCCATTCAGGTGGACAACTTCGCCCCGGGCGAGCTGGAGGGGGTGTCCCAACCCGCCCCGGCGGTGCATGCCGCTTAAGCCTGACATCAAGAGCTCAACATGAATCGAAAACCGGCCCAAGTGGCCGGTTTTTTTATTGGTATATCAAAGGAAGGGATAAAGAAGGCTTTGGGTGGTCAGGGACGCCGGTGATAGCGTCAGTATTCACCATCACAAAACGGCTCCCGTGGGAGCCGTTTTCGTCGATGTGAAGCCGGGAGTTACTCGACCATCATCACCTTGCAGGTGTTGGTACTGCCCACGGTTTCCATTTTGTCGCCATGAGTCAGCAGCACCATGTCGCCGCTCTGGACCAAGCCTTTGGCCTTGAGCGCGTCCAGCGCCTCGCGGCAGACCTCGTAGACCGGCTTGGTCTCGTCGCCGTCAAACAGCACGGGGGTGACGCCACGGTAGAGATTGGTCCAGGCCAGGGTCTTGTTGTGAGGAGACATGGCGAAGATCGGCAAACCTGAGCTGATGCGGGACATCAGCAGCGGAGTGGTGCCGGATTCGGTCAGCGCCACGATCGCCTTGACCCCTTCCAGGTGGTTGGCGGCGTACATGGTGGACATGGCCACGGCTTCTTCCACCGAGGTGAAGGTGTAGTTCATGCGGTGGTTGGAGACGTTCAGGCTCGGGTGCTTCTCGGCGCCCACGCAGACGCTGGCCATGGAGGTCACCGTCTCGATGGGGAACTGACCGGCAGCGGTTTCGGCGGAGAGCATCACCGCATCGGTACCATCCAGCACGGCGTTGGCCACGTCCATCACCTCGGCGCGGGTCGGCAGCGGGGCATTGATCATGGACTCCATCATCTGGGTCGCGGTGATGACGACACGGTTCAGACGACGGGAGTGACGGATCAGCTTCTTCTGCACGCCGACCAGCTCGGGATCGCCGATCTCGACGCCGAGATCCCCACGAGCCACCATGACGGCATCGGAGCCGAGGATGATGTCTTCCATCGCCTCGTCGCTGGCGACGGTCTCGGCGCGCTCGACCTTGGCCACTATCTTGGCGTTGGAGCCGGCTTCGCGGGCCAGTTCACGGGCGTAGCGCAGATCGTCGCCGTTGCGGGGGAAGGAGACGGCCAGGTAGTCCACGTTCATGCGGGCGGCGGTCTTGATGTCTTCCTTGTCCTTCTCGGTCAGGGCCGGGGCGGAGAGACCGCCGCCTTTCTTGTTGATGCCCTTGTTGTTGGAGAGCGGACCGGCCACGGTGACCGTGGTGTGAATGCGGGTACCTTCGACCTGTTCGACTTTCAGCTGTACCCGACCGTCGTCCAGCAGCAGGATGTCGCCGGACACCACGTCGTTTGGCAGGCTCTTGTAATCGATACCAACCTGTTCCTGACAGCCTTCGCCCTTGCCGAGGGCAGCGTCGAGAATGAACTTGTCACCGATGGCCAGGTAGATCTTGCCGTCCTTGAAGGTGGATACACGGATCTTGGGGCCTTGCAGATCGCCCATGATGGCGACGTGGCGGCCGAGCTTGGCGGCGATTTCACGCACCTGGTTGGCGCGCAGGATATGATCTTCAGGAGTGCCGTGAGAGAAGTTCATCCGCACCATGTCGGCACCGGCGCGGATGATCCCCTCGAGGATGCCGTCGCGATCGGTCGCCGGACCGAGTGTGGTTACAATCTTTGTACGTCTTGGCATGAAAGACTCCGATATGAAGTTGATATGACTTGAAATACTGCCCCGTCAAGCGCGTGGGATTGGCGCCCGCTTGTAGGCCATCTGGGTGGCCTTATGTTATTAAATTACAATACTACACCAAGCCAAGTGGCATAGACAGTCGGGGGACTGGCCCCCGGCAGGTCAGGAATTGTGTGGGGTATCGAAGCGGGATTCGCGCAAACCTTCTTTGACTTTCTTCAGGTTTTCGCGAAATTTCATGCCACGGCGCAGGGTAAAACCGGTCGCCAGTACATCCACCAGCGCCAGCTGGGCGATGCGGGAGGCCATCGGCATGTAGACGTCGGTGTCTTCTGGCACATCCATGGAGAGCACCAGGTTGCATTCGCGTGCCAGCGGGGAATCCTTGGCGGTCATGCCGATCACGGTGGCATCGTTTTCACGGGCCAGCGCGGCGATCTCGACCAGCGCCTTGGTGCGGCCGGTGTGGGAGATGAGCACTACCACATCTCCCTCGCTGCTGTTGATGCAGCTCATGCGCATCATGACGATGTCCTCGAAGCTCACCACCGGGATGTTGAAGCGGAAGAACTTGTTCTGGGCATCGCGGGCCACGGCCGAAGAGGCGCCGAGGCCGAAGAAGCTGATCTTCTTGGATTGGGTCAGGATATCGACGCAACGATTGATGGCGGAGATGTCCAGACTGTTCTTGGCGGCATCCAGACAGGCCATGGTCGATTCGAAGATCTTGGCGGTGTAGGTGTCGGGGCCGTCTTCGGCTTCCACGTGGCGATTCACATAAGGCGTGCCATTGGCCAGGCTCTGGGCCAGGTGCAGTTTGAAGTCGGGGAAGCCTTTGGTATCGAGGCGGCGGCAGAAGCGATTGACGGTCGGTTCGCTGACGTCGGCCATCTTGGCGAGGGTGGCAATACTGGAGTGAATGGCGGTCTGGGGCGACGCCAGGATCACTTCAGCCACCTTACGCTCTGATTTACTAAAACTTTCCAAATTGTTCGTAATTTTATCAAGGGTATTCATCATTACCACCAAGCATTTTTGTAATTTAACTTCAGTGTCTGTGCACTAAGTTCACAGCTCAAGCAGGTTTCCAATCAACTTGATGACTATACAAGACAAGCGCTTATCGGAACTAACCTCGACCCCATAAAGTATGACTCATGTCTAATTATTTCGTATTTTTGGTTACAAACTTCCATTTGCCCTCTGAAAACGCTTACAAATGTTGCAAAGCAACAACACTGTGAGCGGGCGCACAGTTGCACCCATCAAACGCGCGGCCGGGTCCTGGGCTCGGGTAGAATCGCTGCCAAATAATAATGTCGGGACGGTAAGGGCCGCCCCGAGTCGGTAACGAAGGAGTTTGTTATGCAGCATACCCATGCGCTGGTCGGCGACGTCGGCGGCACCAATGCTCGGCTGGCCCTCTGTGAGTTGGCAAGCGGCGCCATTTCCCAGGCAAAGACCTATTCCGGCCTGGCTCATCCCAGCCTGGAAGCCGTGGTGCGCCTCTATCTGGAGGAACACAAAACCGAGGTGAGCGAGGCCTGCATCGCCATCGCCTGCCCGATCAACGGCGACTGGGTCGCCATGACCAACCACAGCTGGGAGTTCTCCATCCGTGAGATGCAGGCCAAGCTGGGCCTGACCCGGCTGCAAGTCATCAACGACTTCACCGCCGTTTCCATGGCGGTACCCGTGCTGGGTGAGGCCGACCGCATCCAGCTTGGCGGCGCCGCCCCGGTGGCGGGCAAACCCATCGCCGTCTATGGGGCCGGCACCGGCCTTGGGGTCGCTCATCTGGTACAGGCCGGCGATCTGTGGCTGAGCCTGCCAGGGGAGGGCGGTCACGTGGATTTCGCTGCCAACAGCGAGGAAGAAGATGCCGTACTGCAGGTGATGCGTGCCGAGCTCGGCCATGTCTCGGCGGAGCGGCTGCTCTCCGGTCCGGGTCTCGTCAACATCTACCGCGGTCTGGTGAAGTCCGATGGCCGCGAGCCTGAGCCGTTCGCCCCCAAGGACATCACCGAGCGGGCGCTGACGGGCTCTTGCCTCGATTGCCGCCGCACCCTCAGCCTGTTCTGCGTGTTGATGGGGCGGTTTGCCGGCAATCTGGCGCTCAATATGGGCACCTTTGGTGGCGTGTACATCGCTGGCGGCATAGTGCCGCGCTTCCAGGAGTTTTTCCTCGGCTCGGGCTTTCGGGTCGCTTTCGAGGACAAGGGGCGCTTCAAGCCCTACCTGAAAGATATCCCCGTGTACCTCATCACTCATGAGGGCCCGGGCCTGCTCGGTGCCGGCGCCTACCTGCGTCAATCTCTCGGGATCCTGCTCTGAAAAATGGGTAAGGAAACGATTTCATCGTGGTTCAGTCCCGATTCAGTGACCATGGGGTAAAGTGAACTCACGTACTCAAGAGGACAGGGCTTCATAAGGAATTGGAACCGGTCTTCATCCGCTGGGTGCGATTGTCACCTGACAAGCCTGAACTGTTTCACCGGCCCTCGCGGCCGGTTTTTTTATCTATTTTTTGCACGTTTTGCCGTGCAGTTCTCCTCCAAATATCGCCTCCCA
Organism: Aeromonas sp. TECH754; assembly: GCF_056279295.1. Classification (NCBI taxonomy): domain Bacteria; kingdom Pseudomonadati; phylum Pseudomonadota; class Gammaproteobacteria; order Aeromonadales; family Aeromonadaceae; genus Aeromonas; species Aeromonas sp. TECH754. The sequence goes on from NZ_JBWBRA010000001.1 coordinate 679,821, forward strand.
TCCCGATATTGAGAGGTTGTTCCCTCGACGGTTGCATCCAGCCGCCGATGATCCCGGCCGTCATCTTGCGTGAAGACACGTCAACCTGCTGATGCATAAGTGCATAAGTGCATAAGTGCATAAGGCCTCGCTATTGCGGGCGCTGCCAATATGCAGTGTGGAGAGGGTTGATGGGAGGCGTTGGCAACGAACAGATATGGCTGTCCGTCAGCTTGAGGCGGCGGGACGAGTGACAAGAGATTGGTGGCGATCACAAAGGCTGGGCAGAGAAACATGGGCCCAGAGGTAGAATATCTTGGGTACCCGCCCGGACCCGTCGGGCGAGTACCCAAGTATCAGGGAAGGGTCATCTGGAAGCGGGCGCCGCCGAGGGGGGACTCATCCACCCGAATGTCACCGCCATAGCTGTGCACGATTTCGGTCACCACCGCGAGGCCGATACCCTGACCGGAGGAGCTGTCGGCTCGCACCCCGCGCTGGAAGATCTGCTCTGATTTGCCGGGCGCGATGCCGGGACCGTCGTCCTCTATCAGGATCAGCAGGCCGCTGCCTTGATGGCGCACCTGCACCTGGATTTCGCTGATGGCAAACTTGCAGGCGTTGTCGAGCAGGTTACCCATCAGCTCCATCAGATCGCCCTGTTCGCCGTGAAAGAAGACATCGTCATCAAATTGGAAGCCGGTTTGCAGCTTCTTGTGGCGATAGACCTTGGCGAGGCTTGCCAGCAGTTTCTCGATAAGGGGAACAGGTTCGGTGCCCTTGCTGGCGAGACGCTTGCGTCCGGTGACGGCGCGGCGCAGCTGGTACTGAATGATCTGATCCATGGTGGTGATCTGTTCACTGATGTTGTCATGGATGTCATGACCGAGTTTGAGCTCCTGCGCCGTGATCTGGATGAGGGCGAGGCGGGTTTTCAGGCTGTGGGCCAGATCATTCAGTGCATGCTGGTAACGTTGGGTCTGCTGGCGTTCGTTCTCCAGCAACTGGTTGACCGACTCGGTCAATGGCGTCAACTCGCGCTCGTAGTCGTCGGAGAGAGCCTCACGCTTGCCGGCCCTGATCTCGTCTATCTGCCGCGCCATGGTACGCAGGGAGGAGAGGCTCCAGAAGCTGGTCAGCAGCAGCAGGGCGCCGAGCAGGCAATAGGAGAGCAGCGCCTGACGAATGCATTGATAGAGATATTCCCGGGTCTGGTCTTGGTAGCTCTTGGCGGAGTCCACCATCACCACGTAATAGGTGGTGGGGCCGTCGCCGTGATTGCGCAGGAAACGCAGGCTGTAGATGAAGTAGCTATCGCCGGTCTTGATGGTATGCAGTTTGAAGAAATAGTCCTGATCCAGCCCACCCAGATGCTTCATCAGATCCCGGCAGATGGTGCCCTTGGCCGAGATCACCTCCGGCATGTGCAGGCTGGACCAGCTCAGCTCCCCGTCGGCCCGGCAGATCAGGGTATCGAGGTTGGGGTCGATGGCATCCGGGGTGATGTTGCCAAGATCGGTGATGGCATGGGGATCCGGTTGCTTTGAGGAGAACAGCTTGGAGAGGTTCTCCTGCATGCGGGTGCTGGCCTTCTGGGCCTGCTCCTCGGCGTGGCCGAGGTAGAGGATATAGACAGAGAAGGTCATGATGATCGCGATGACCAACATGGCGCTCAGCATCAGCTTGAGGTGGAGAGAGCGGCGGATCAGATACATGGGGCTTTTCATGGTCGTTATCGCGGTAGCTTCAACTGCATGAAAGATTGAATATATAACCCTGACGGCGAATGGTGGAGATGGGGGATATCAATCCTTCCGGGTCCAGTTTCTTGCGCAGCCGGCTCACCATGACTTCGATGGTATTCGGATCCCCTTCACCATCGCCGTAGAGCTGATCCAGCAGTTGCTGCTTAGAGACCACCTGACGGGCGTTGCGCATCAGATATTCCAGGATGAGATACTCGAAGCTGGTGAGCACGGTGACTTCGCCAGCAATAGTCAGCTCCTTGCGGGACAGATCGAGTTCGTAGTCACCGGCTTTTACCTTGGGTGAAATAAAGCCGGCACTGCGACGCACCAGGGCGTTGAGACGGGCAAGCAGCTCGTCTTTCTGGAACGGCTTGACCAGGTAATCATCGGCACCGGCTTCCAGTCCTTCCACCTTGTCCTGCCAGCTGCCACGAGCGGTCAACACTATGATGGGGAAGGGGATCTGCTGCTCTCTCAGTTGGCTGATGAGCTGCAGGCCGTCCATGTCCGGCAGGCCGAGATCGATAATGGCGACATCGATGGGATAGTCGCGAGCATAGTGCAGCGCGACCAAGGCGCTATCCGTGCTATGGACCTGATTCTGGGCCTCGGTCAACAGCGTGGTGAGATGGTGATTGAGCAGCTTGTCGTCTTCGACCAAAAGGATTTTCATAAGATGCATGATGATGAGGGTCCAGGCTGTCAATTAGAGGGTGTATGGGGAGGAGAGTCAATGTGGATCCTACACAGATCCCCCTGTATCGAGACTGAATCGCATATTCCTTTATTCTCAGCATGTTCCCTTGTGTAAATACGATGGCCAAAGGGTGTCCGTCTGGCTGATGTGCTAGGCGAAAATCCAATGTCGTTGGCCTCTGCTCCGTCTTCCTATGGGGAGCTTTGCGACGATTATGATCGCACCGACAGGGGCTGAACACGTGCTTTGGGCTCCAACGCTACAAGTTACTATTGTTCAGAAAATATTCTTGAACACATAAGCAAACGACACCATTATCTATAACTAGTTAAAATAAAAAGGTTTTCTTTATAGTCTGCTAAGTTTATTCAGGTACGGTTGGGAACAGTTTCATTGTTGGGACCAGAAAGAGTCCATCTTTGATGGGGGCTTTCCTATGTTTTGACTGTTCATCCTCGGGGGAAGCGGGATAGAATCAGGCGCGAGTCGGGTTTAGGGCTTCAACAGCCCAAGATGTGAACAATGCATGCTCTCGGAATACTCAGATGTGCAACGTGATTTGACACCATTGTTATGCATCAACCAATACAAGAAGCTGGAGGATATGATGACCAACAGCGCGCACAATCAGGTTAAAAACAGCATATTGGGAGCTGTAACTCAGGGGCGGTAGCCTGCATTTTTGTTATTTTCTGGACTATCTAATTTTTCTGTATTTCTTCTCCATTGTTCAATTCTGTTTTGTAGAGTACTTACCTATATGAAAATCCTTGTAACTGGTGGTGCCGGTTTTATCGGCTCGGCCGTTGTTCGTCATATCATCCGTGATACCCAAGACTCAGTGGTCAATCTCGACAAGCTGACCTATGCGGGCAACCTGGAATCCCTGGCTGAGGTCTCAGGCAGCGATCGCTATGCGTTCGAGCAGGTAGATATCTGCAACCGCGCCGAGCTGGATCGGGTCTTTGCCGCCCACCAACCCGATGCCGTGATGCACCTGGCGGCCGAGAGCCACGTCGATCGCTCCATCACCGGACCTGCCGATTTCATCGAAACCAATATCGTCGGCACTTACATGTTGCTGGAAGCCGCCCGTGCCTATTGGAACGTGCTGGATGAGATGCGCAAGGCGGCCTTCCGCTTCCATCATATCTCCACTGACGAGGTATATGGCGACCTGCCCCATCCCGATGAAGCCGCTCCTGGTGAGGCGCTGCCGCTCTTTACCGAAACGACCCCTTATGCGCCCAGCAGTCCCTATTCCGCCTCCAAGGCATCGAGCGACCATCTGGTCCGCGCCTGGCGCCGTACCTATGGCCTGCCGACTGTGGTCACCAATTGCTCCAACAACTACGGCCCCTATCACTTCCCCGAGAAACTGATCCCGCTGGTGATCCTCAACGCCCTAGATGGCAAGCCGTTGCCGGTCTATGGCAAGGGGGACCAGATCCGTGACTGGCTCTATGTGGAAGACCATGCCCGTGCACTCTATACCGTGGTCACCACGGGGGTGATGGGTGAGACCTATAACATCGGCGGTCACAACGAGAAGCAGAACCTGGAGGTGGTACACACCATCTGCGACCTGCTCGATGAGATGGTGCCGAAAGCAGGGTCCTATCGTGATCAAATCACCTATGTGACCGACCGCCCCGGTCACGACCGTCGTTATGCCATCGATGCCAGTAAGATGAGCGCCGAGCTGGATTGGCAACCACAAGAGACTTTCGAATCCGGCATCCGCAAAACCGTGCTGTGGTACTTGGAAAATCAGCAGTGGGTTGGCAACGTCAAGAGCGGGGCCTATCAGTCCTGGATCGAGCAAAACTACGGGGAGCGTGCCTGATGCATATCCTGTTGTTTGGCAAGAATGGTCAGGTAGGCTGGGAGTTGCAGCGCGCATTGGCCCCGCTGGGCCGCATTACCGCGGTGGATTTTGACTCCACCGACTATTGCGGCGATTTCAGCAACCCGGCTGGCGTGGCCGACACGGTTCGCCTGCTCAAGCCGGATGTGATTGTCAATGCCGCGGCTCACACCGCCGTCGACAAGGCGGAAAGCGAGCGGGAATTCGCCGAACTGCTCAACGCCACCAGCGTGGCTGCGATTGCCAAAGAAGCTGAGGCGTTGGGTGCCTGGCTGGTGCACTACTCCACCGATTACGTATTCGATGGCAGTGGCGAACGTCCTTGGGTCGAGAGCGATCAGACGGCACCGCTCAACGTCTATGGTGAGACCAAGCTGGCGGGCGAGCAGGCCGCTGCACTGTGTTCTCGGCACCTCATCTTCCGCACCAGTTGGGTCTATGCCGCCCGTGGTGCCAACTTCGCCAAGACCATGCTACGTGTTGGCAAGGAGCGCAGTGAAATGTCGGTCATCCATGATCAATTTGGCGCTCCGACCGGAGCCGAACTGCTGGCCGACTGCACCGCTCATGCGATCCGGACCGCGCAGCACAAACCCGAAGTGGCGGGGCTCTATCATCTGATCGCTTCTGGCACCACGACCTGGTTTGACTATGCCCAATTGGTCTTTGCCAAGGCACGGGACGCCGGTGTCGAGTTGGCGGTGACTCAGGTCAATGCCGTCCCGACCAGCGCCTTTCCGACACCGGCCAAGCGGCCGCACAACTCGCGACTCGACACCACCAAGTTTCAACGCACATTCAAGCTGGTTCTGCCGGACTGGACAGTCGGTGTCGAGCGGATGCTGACCGAGATCCTCGGTAAATAAAAAGATGGCAGCGGTGTGGGGATATGATGCCTCTCACCAACAGGGATAAAACGCAAAATGAGTGTTATGTAAGCGCACTCACTTTGATGGGTTACATCATTCAAAGATAAGAAATCAAGCTCTATGACTAAACGTAAAGGTATTATTCTGGCCGGCGGCTCTGGCACCCGTCTCTATCCTGTGACCATGGCTGTCAGCAAGCAGTTGTTGCCTATCTATGACAAGCCGATGATCTATTACCCGCTGAGCACCCTGATGCTGGCAGGTATTCGCGACATCCTTATCATCAGTACCCCGCAAGATACCCCCCGTTTTGAACAATTGCTGGGTGATGGTAGCCAATGGGGCCTGAGCCTTCAGTACAAGGTACAGCCGAGCCCGGATGGGTTGGCACAAGCCTTTATTCTGGGTGAAGAGTTTATCGGCGACGATGATTGTGCCCTGGTGCTGGGCGATAACATCTTTTACGGCCACGACTTGCAGAAGCAGCTGGAAGGCGCGGCGGCCAAAGCCAGTGGTGCGACCGTGTTTGCCTATCACGTGCATGACCCAGAGCGTTATGGTGTGGTGGAATTTGATAAACAGGGAACGGCAATGTCACTGGAAGAGAAGCCAGTGGAGCCCAAGAGCAACTATGCGGTGACCGGTCTCTATTTTTACGACAACAGCGTGGTCGAGATTGCCAAGAGCCTGAAGCCATCTCCCCGTGGCGAACTGGAAATTACTGATGTTAACCGTATCTACCTTGAACAAGGCAATCTGTCGGTGGCCATGATGGGTCGTGGTTATGCCTGGCTGGATACCGGCACTCACGAGAGCCTGATTGAGGCGAGCAACTTTATTCAAACAATCGAAACCCGCCAAGGGTTGAAAGTGTCATGTCCCGAAGAAATAGCCTACCGCCAGAAATTTATTGACGCCGAACAGATCCGGCAACTGGCTGCGCCACTTGCCAAGAATGCTTATGGTCAATATCTGCTGAAGATGGTGGCTAAAGCCTAAGTTTGGGAAATAGTGATTGGTGAACAGCGACGCGTACTATCGTATATTCCCTATTTTCTATCCCTCCACTGAAAAATTCCAAATTTTCTGGATTGAGCAATGAATGTAATCAAGACCAATATCCCGGATGTGCTAATTTTTGAGCCGAAAGTATTCGGTGATGAGCGAGGTTTCTTCTTTGAAAGCTTTAATCACAAATTATTTGAAGAGGCGGTTGGTTATTCTGTGACCTTCGTGCAGGACAATCATTCGAAATCTTCGAAAGGGGTATTACGTGGGCTGCACTACCAGTTACCACCTCATGCTCAGGGAAAGCTGGTGAGGTGTGTTGCTGGTGAAGTGTTCGATGTAGCAGTTGATATCAGAAAAAGCTCTCCAACATTTGGCCAATGGGTGGGTGTACATCTTTCCGGTGAAAACAAACGTCAGCTATGGCTCCCGGAAGGATTTGCTCATGGTTTTATTACGTTAACCGACACAGCTGAGTTCTTGTACAAGACAACTGATTATTATGCCTGCAACAGTGATCGCGGCATCAAGTGGAATGATGAAAGCATCGCTATCGAATGGCCAATCGTTGGATTACCACTAATTTTATCCGATAAAGATCAACGACAGCCTATTTTCACAATGGCCGAGTATCTCTAATGTCGGATTTGGCGACTAAGACTAGAAAAGGCTTACAGTGGAGTGCTATCGAGCGTATATTGACTCAAGGTATACAGCTTGGTCTGACTTTGTTGCTGGCTCGGTTACTCGGGCCAATCGCATTCGGTCTGATTGGCATGCTTGCGGTATTTATTGCCATAGCTAATGTCTTTGTCGATAGTGGCTTTACCTCGGCGTTGATCCGTAAAATTGATCGGACAGAGAGTGATCTTGTCACCGCTTTTTACTACAACATTATTATATCTATCCTTTGTTATCTCGTATTATATTTCGGTGCTCCTTATACTGCTGATTTTTATCAGCAGCCAGAATTGCCAGATTTATTACGAATATTGGGGCTGGCGGTATTGATCAATGCCTTTACCTTAATACCTCGAATGCAATTGACTGTAGCAATGGATTTCAAAACCCAAGCTAAGATTTCGGTCATCAGTGTATTGGTTAGCGGTTGCACTGCTATAGTGTTAGCGCTTAATGGTTATGGGGTGTGGGCATTAGTGGTACAAACCTTACTCAATACCATATGTAATCTAATTCTATTTAACGTATTTTCCCCTTGGCTGCCACGGGGAAAGGCTACTAAAGAATCATTTAACTACCTATTTTGTTTTGGTAGCAAGTTATTGTTCTCTGGTTTATTGGATGTGCTCTACAATAATCTTTACCTGATCATCATCGGCAAGAAATTCAGTCCTACGTTAGTAGGACAATTTACTCAAGCTAATCAGTTGGCTAGTGTACCAGCGATAACCCTAACCAGCATTATTCAACGGGTAACTTTCCCACTGTTTAGTCAGTTACAAGACAGTGCTGAGAATATGGAAAGCGTCTACCGCTTGACGTTGAAGATGGCTATTGTAGTTATTTTCCCATTAATTATTGGTTTAGGGCTTGTTGCTCAACCGCTACTAACTTCTCTACTGGGTGAGCAATGGCAGAGTGCCGCGAGTTTGCTCAGTGTATTGTGTGTGGGTTATATGCTCTATCCCGTTCATGCAATAAATCTAAATTTGCTGCAAGTCATGGGGCGTAGTGATCTTTTTTTAAAGCTAGAAGTGATTAAAAAAATCATTGGGATAGTTATTTTGCTGATCAGCATATCCTATGGTGTATTAGGTATGTGTATTGGTTTTACTCTTTCATCCTACTTTTCCTTATTGCTTAACACCTATTACACGGCAAAGCTCATTCGCATTAGTCAATGGCAGCAGTTTAAAGATTTAGCCCCTATCTGGTTAGCGGTTGTACTTTCTGCTCTGCTCGCTTATGTAATTGGACAACTCTGGCAAGTGCAACCTTGGTTGCAGATCGTAATTAATATCAGTGTTGGTACGCTTACTTATTTACTCTATTTAGTGTTAGCTCAAAAGGCGTTGCTATTGCAATTTCGTAGTGCTTTGCATCGCTAAATTATCTAAGTCTAAGCGTTATGACTTTTTTGGAAGAGAAAATGAGAAATAAAAATATTCCTGTTACCCAACCTTTCCTACCTGAGTTGAATGAGTTTATTCCTTATCTGGAGAAAATTTGGGATAATCGCTGGTTAACCAACAATGGACCGTTTCATCAAGAATTGGAAGCTGAACTCTGTGATTATCTTGGTGTTGAATATATTTCTCTATTCAATAATGCCACCATTGCTTTGATTACGGCATTACAGGCGATGCGGATCAGTGGTGAAGTTATTACCACCCCTTATTCATTTGTGGCGACCAGCCACTCGATCATGTGGAATGGTTTAGAGCCGGTGTTTGTCGATATTGATCCCACAACATTTAATATCGACCCCGCTAAGATTGAGGCGGCGATAACCCCTCGCACCACAGCTATTATGCCGGTGCATTGCTATTCTAATCCGTGTGATGTCGAAGCGATTCAGAAGATTGCCGATAATTATGGCCTGAAAGTCATTTACGATGCAGCCCATGCTTTCGCCGTGAATTACAAAGGGGAAAGTTTACTTAAATGGGGCGACCTTTCTATTTTAAGTTTTCATGCAACCAAAGTATTCAACACCTTTGAGGGAGGTGCCATTATTAGCCCGGATGCTAAAACTAAACAGCGGATTGATCGCTTGAAGAACTTTGGTATAGCCGATGAGCTAACCGTGACGGCTCCTGGTATTAATGGAAAAATGAGTGAGATTAATGCTGCTTTTGGCTTGGTTCAACTTAAGCACATAGACCATGCTATGCAGCAACGTCAAACAATTGATTCAAACTATCGTACAGCGTTATCTGATGTAAAGGGAATTACTGTCTATCAGCACAATCAATATGCGAATAGTAACTACTCTTATTTCCCTATCTTGGTTGAATCTGATTATCCACTGAGTCGTGATGAGTTGTATGATAAGCTCAAGGAAAACAATATATTGTCTCGCCGTTATTTCTATCCTTTGATTAGTAATATGCCGATGTATCGCGGGCTGCCTAGTGCACAGGCCAATCTGTTGCCTTTTGCTAATCAGTTAGCGGATAAAGTGCTCTGCCTACCGATATATCACGAGTTGAATTCTTTTGAGCAAGATAAAATTATCAACCTGATTAATGGGAGTTAATCTATATGGCTTTTCTTACTCAAGAGCAGTTAGCCAGTATGGGATTTGCATCCTTTGGTTCTAATGTGCTAATTTCTGATAAAGCCTCTATCTACGGGTCTAGTCGAATTCATATTGGCAGCAATGTACGTATTGACGATTTCTGCGTTCTTTCTGCTGGAGAGGGAGGAATAGAACTAGGTAATTACATACACATTGCGGTTTATAGTTCATTAATTGGGGCAGGCAAAATAACGCTTGCTAATTTTTGTAATATTTCATCAAGAGTTGCAGTTTATTCAAGTAATGATGACTATAGTGGCACATATATGACCAACCCTATGGTCCCCATGGAGTATACTAATGTTACACATGCGGATGTGACTCTGGGTAAGCATGTGATTATTGGTTCCGGCTCTGTTGTGTTGCCTGGTGTTACCTTACATGAAGGTGCAGCGGTGGGTTCACTATCGTTGGTGACTAAAGACTGTGAAGAATTTGGAGTATATATTGGTTCACCGGCGAAGAAGATTAAAAACCGCAAACGAGAATTGTTGAATCTTGAAGTGAGACTACTGAAAAGTTAGAAAATATTATAGTATAAAGCAAAGGTGGTCAAAATGGACAAAATAGTACTTACAGTTTGCATTGTGACATACAATCAAAAAAAATACATAAAGCAATGTTTAGAAAGCATAGTTAATCAAAAAACAAATTATTTATATAAAGTACTCATATCAGATGATGCATCTACGGATGGTACATCAGAAGTCTGTGCTGAATATGCAAGGAGATATTCATTTGTTGAACACGTCAGACATGAAGAAAATATAGGTGCGTATGAAAACTTCAAATACGTACACCGTCGGGCTGAAACAAACTATGTATCGCACTGTGATGGAGATGATTATTGGGCTAAAAATAAAGTAGAAATACAGATAGATTTTTTAGAAAAAAATGAAGACTGTTCCGCTATATATAGTAATGCGACAGTTATAAATGAAGATGGCTCAGTGTATGGGCTATTTAATAATGCAGAAAATTTACCATGCAAAATCAATAGTAGTTATTTACTAGAAAAATCTAATTTTTTAAATAATAGTTCAATGACATATCGTAAAAACCTCGCTGGTGATGTATTTAACAGTAGTGGGAGGGTAGTTGATTATTGTGTTCATATTGTGCTGGCTACAAATGGCTTCTTGGGGTATATAAAAGATACATTAGCTTTTTATCGTAGAAATGCTAATGGTGGTCTATGTTCAACGCAACCTTCTACGGTTGTTAAATTAGTCCATGAAGCCAGAGTTGAAGGTCTAAAAAATAGTAAACTTAGCCTCCATGATTATTCAAGAATCAAAGCAAACTCATGGTATGGAAAATTAACTAGTTATCTTAATAAAAATCACATTGCTTATGCTCAGCATTCTGAAATCTCATCGCTTATAATAAAATATTACATCATGCAAGCGTTATATTTATTGGGTAATGAAATATTCACTTTTATTGTGACGAAATTTAAAAGCAGACTGTCCAATACTCAATTTACGATTGTGTGTCGCCGATAGCTAATCCATTATTCATTAGTGAACTACATTGTTTTTTATAAAAATAGATGGTGTGGTGATTTTTAGACAATGTTAAAGTGAAATATCTGATCCCACTTTTTGGATTTCTTGTTGTTCGTCAAATTTCAATTTATAGTCTACTCCATTAGGATTGTTTAATTTATCAGTTTTGCTTGTGCTTTTTTCAAAACCCTCACATATCCTATGTCCGTTCAAACTTATGTTTCTATACGCTTCCTGATATTAAACTGCCGGGGTTATTGAGTAGGGCGATAAATTGACGCAGTTTGCAATTGGTTCGGGTTGTTGGGAATAAATAGATGAGTGTGGGCAGCGAACGGCTAAAATTCACTAGTGCTTGAATGTTGGTCTGTGCTAATAAGAATATGAGCGTGGGCTTTTTGGGGTGATAGTACAAAAATTTTCTCGGAATATTTTATGTGACTTTGTATTTTTGAGCTGGCGTGAAGCGCAAAAGACTAAAGGTGGTACTTAGCACAGAGTTTCTATTGTGGATCCTTTTTGGGTAATGAATTTTATTAATCTTGCTCTGAGGCATCACCAGATATAGATGGATTATTTGATGAATAATATGTTTTATAAATGCATTTTGTTTTTCCTAATATTTGTTTTTGTTATACCTATGTCAATACATGAAATAGGAACTGTATTATTTTTCAGTCCGGTTATATTGTTAGTTTTTTGTTGTTTTTTAATAAAAAACAATCCTAAAATCCTATCAAGAAAAATAATTTTGTCACTATTTTCATATTTATTACTTTTGGTTATTGTGGCTATAGCTCCGCTTGTTCATGCGACAAATTCATTTGAACTAATAGCATTTATTGTATATGGCCTGATTATTTATATTAATGCAATAATGCTTGTTGTTTGTTATCGCTGCTTTTATATAAATGATTATAAATACATATTATTAAGGCATGTTTACTTAGCTGGTTGCATAAATGCTATTTTTACCGTGTTAGTTTTGTTAATCCCTGATGTAAGGGATATACTCTACAGTATAATTGATACCAGTCCCCAAAATGAAGAACATCTGGCATCAGGAATTCGAAGTTCTGGGCTGTTTGTTTTTGGTGGCTCGTTAATGTCATTGTTTCATTGTTTAATGATTTATATAGGTCTTGTTTATATACAGCATAAAAAAAATCATAAGCACAGTTTTATTGATTTGATTTTGATTTTTTTGAATGTGATCGCAGTCTTTCTTTCTGGTCGAATGGGGGTCTTGATTCTAATTGTCGGTTTTTTAGCTATTTTGTTTATCCCCGTAAGATTTACAAGAGCTAATAAGAGTTTGTTATTAAATTGCATTCTTCTATTAACCGCAACGTTAACTGGCTTGATTGTATTTTTTTATAATGAATCTAAAATATTTATTGAATGGGCTTTTGAGTTATTTATTAATGTTTTGAGTGGTAATGAAGCTACCACGGCATCCAGCGAAATCTTAAAGAGTATGTATCATTTTCCAAATGAAATAATTTTTGGTGAAGGTGTGTTTTCTTCGAGAGAGTTGGGCATTGATAGTGGCTATGTATTATTGACTTGGTATTTTGGGATTCTTGCTGTCTTAGCTACACTTTGTTTATTATTTTATAATTTGTTTCTTGTCTTACAAAACAATAATAATAGAGATATGTTAGCTGTTTACATTATCTGTCTTTGCTTAATATTAATTGGTAATTTTAAAGATGTATATCTTTTTGGTTCCAATGGTATTACACAAGTTTATTTTATTTCGATGTTGTTATGTTTTTTCAGCTGTGGGGAAAAAAAACAAATTGATATTTATAGTTAGTTTTATGAGATATTTTTGCATCAACGAATATAGTATCATAAAAAATTAATTTATAGAAAAATCTACTATTTATATGAAAAAAATGGTGTATATAAATGCATGATATCTGTTTCTGTATCGTACTTTATAATAAAAAAATCTCACAAAGCGAAACTCTTATTTCGTTGGAAAAATACGTGTCATGTCTTGAGAAAAAAATAAAAATTGTCGTTTTTAATAATGGACCACAGATCCAGGTCGATGAAGAATTACCTGATTTTATTTCAGTGCATCAGGTGCTGATCAATGGCTCGCTTTCAAAGATTTATAATAGATTCATTGATTTATATCAGGCTAACAAATATGTTTTTTTTGATGATGACACGAATGTAGCTGAAGATTATCTTTTTGATATTCTGAACGTCGATTTTAAAGTGCTCATGCCAAAAATAAAATGCCAAGGTATCGAGTATTACCCCGTGGTTACTGCATCTGGGGTTCAAACAATAACAAGTGGTCTAGCTATATCAAATTATGCAATTCAAGAAATTAAAAATATAAATGGTTTTGTTTTTGATGAGTCGTTTGAGCTATATGGTATTGACACTGCTTTTTGTTACTTTATCAATAAAAAAAAATACCAATACACCATATCTAATGCGTATTTAGAACATCAATTGTCGCATATAAATGGCTCATCTGGTGAATTTAGAAAAAAAGAAGTTTTGTTAGCAAATTCAGCAGCTTTAATAAAGTATTTCAATGTGAATTTGATTTTTCAAGTTGGATCTTCTGTTTTGTGGGCTATAAAGTCAGTTCAGATTAAATTTTTATATAAAGTATTTTTATCATTTATTTCATGTAAGGTTATTCGATGATTGATAAAATAAAAAAACACACTATTCTAGGTCTGTTTAGATTATTTAGAGACCTAATTGTAACTAAAATTTTTTATCCGAAGTTTAGGATTTTACGCTATCCTTTTTATTTCACAGGAGCTCGCTATTTTCAAATTGGTGATGGGTTCACATCTGGTGTTGGTTTGCGCATCGATTGTATAAAATCCAGTGATGTCACTCCTCAACTGAAAGTTGGCAAGCGTTGCCAGATTAATGATTACGTACACATTGGTTGTATTGAAGGTATTGCTATTGGTGATGATGTTTTGATTGCAAGCAAAGTATTTATTACAGACCACAACCATGGTTGTTTCCCGGATGAGCAAGAAATTCTCCTTGCGCCGATTAGACGAAAGTTAACATCTAAACCTGTGACGATTGGTGATAAAGTTTGGTTGGGGGAGGGGGTTTTAGTATTACCCGGTATCACGATTGGTGCAGGCTCTATTGTTGGTGCGGGTGCTGTAGTGACAAAAGATATTCCTGAGTACTGTATAGCTGTTGGTAATCCCGCTAAAGTAATAAAAAAATATGATTTTGAGTTATCTATTTGGAAAAACATATAATGAAAATTGTTATATCTGGCGTGAACCTCGTTGAAGGTGGGCCACTTAAGGTATTCCAAGACGCAATCTCAGCATTGGCTAAAAAAGATAACATTGAAGTGATTTGTTTAGTTAATAGTAGATATTTATTTAATCATAATTTTAAGACAAACATTATATTTTTAGAGTTTCCTTTAGTAAAAAAAAACTGGCTATTTAGGTGTTTTTTTGAGTATGTTTATTGTTGGTTTTTATCAAAAAAGATAAAACCTGATATTTGGCTTGCTATGCATGATATGACGCCTTTTTTATATTCTGCCGCAAAAATAAAGCAATTTGTCTATTGTCATAATCCCTCCCCTGCATATAAGGCGACATTTAAAGATTTTAGATTCGATAAGAAATTTTTTCTTTTTTCAAAATTTTATAAATTTCTTTATAAATTAAATATCAAAGCGAATTGTGCAATAATTTGCCAACAGAAATGGATTGCAGAGTTATTTAAAAATGAATACGGTGCTCGTCAAGTGTATGTGGCAAAGCCAAACACAAACAAAGATGAAAATATAACTGACAATGCGCCAATATATCAATGCGTAGATAGCGATAAAATAAAAATATTTTATCCAGCCTTACCACGTACATTTAAAAATTTCGAATTGTTGCTCGACTCGATGGTAATAATTGAAAAAAAATACACATCTTCTTTATCAAAGAAAATTGAACTAGTATTAACGCTTGATCATAAAAATGATTCTGCATACGTAAAATGGCTATATAATAAATACGCTTCATTAAACTCAGTGAACTTTGTCGGACGACTTACGCGGACGCAAGTTAACTATTTTTATCAATCATCAGACTTGGTTGTTTTTCCCTCTAAATTAGAAACATGGGGGCTGCCTATTGTGGAAGCTAAGGAGTTCAATAAGCCTATATTCTTGGCTGATTTACCTTATGCTTATGAAACGTTAGGGATGTATGACAAAGCTAAGTTTTTTGATGTAAATAATCCTATGGCATTGGCTGAGTTGATTATTGGATTTATTAACGGTGATTTTATTTATGATAAAACATCGTCATACAATGATAATGATACATTCCCTGATTGGGATTCGTTAGTTGTAAAGCTACTTGATCATAAAAATCAAAATGCATAATAAAAAGAGTGACCAACACATGATCAATCATCATGCTTTGATTCTGCTAGCCGCATATAATGGTAGTAGTTTGATAGATAAACAAATTGAAACAATTATTCAGCAAACTGATGTGGCTGTAGATATAGTGATTAGTGTTGATTTAAGCAATGACGATACCTTTGATATATGTAGCGATCTTGTTAGAAAACACAAAAACATCAAATTGCTATCTTATGGTGAGCGTTTTGGGGGAGCGGGTAAAAATTTCTATCGCCTGTTAAAAGATACTGATATTGGTCGTTACGATTATATTGCCTTTAGTGACCAAGATGACATATGGCTTGATAACAAATTAGCTAAAGCTGTTCAAATGCTACGGCATTATGATTGTTATTCAGCCAATGTTACTGCGTTTTGGGAAGATGGGCGCGAGGTATTAATCGATAAATCGCAGCCACAACGTGAGTGGGATTTTTTATTTGAAGCCGCCGGTCCTGGTTGTACTTACGTGTTTAAACGTGAGGTTGCCATGTGCTTTAAAGCATGGTTACTGGACCGCTATCATAAAGTAGGTGAAGATATTGCCCTCCATGATTGGTTGTTATACGCATTTGCTCGTAGTCAAGGATATTCCTGGTTTATCGATCCTGAACCTATGATGAATTATCGTCAGCATGCTAACAATCAGGTAGGCACAAACAATAGCTTCGCTGCTGCACAAAAACGTCTTTATATGATAAAAAACAATTGGTATCGTAATCAGTCATTAAAAATAGCCGGGCATTTGCAATTGCAGAATTTATCCATAGTGAAAAATGGACTGGCTAATGGTTACTTCGGTAATTTATATTTACTTTTCAATATTCATAAGTTAAGGCGTAGATTGCGCGATCGAATAGCATTATCCTTTGCTCTTTTGTTCAATGTTTTTTGATATTTAAGGTTGATAATGATTCTATTAACTGGTGCCACTGGCTTTGTCGGGCAGGCTGTGTTAGCACAGTTGTTGCGCGAGCAAGACTGCAGTATTCGCACTTATGGCCGCCGTGCGCCAGTCTGTTTACATGCCAGTGCTGCACAAGCAATTATTCATGTGAGGGGCGAGTTCAGTGGAGATGCGGATTTCGCTTACGCGTTGGGCGATATTGATGTGGTTATTCATTGCGCTGCGCAGGCACATGTGATGACATTGTCTAATCATAGCGATGATATTTATTGGGCTGTGAATGTCGAAGG
This sequence comes from Aeromonas sp. TECH754, assembly GCF_056279295.1. Taxonomy (NCBI): domain Bacteria; kingdom Pseudomonadati; phylum Pseudomonadota; class Gammaproteobacteria; order Aeromonadales; family Aeromonadaceae; genus Aeromonas; species Aeromonas sp. TECH754. The sequence continues at coordinate 696,379 of NZ_JBWBRA010000001.1, forward strand.
CACGTTAAATTTGGCGCATCAAGCCATCGCTGCGGGCGTGAAACGCTTTATTTTCATAAGTTCAATTAAGGTCAATGGTGAATCCACCACCGATACTTTACCTTTTAGTCATGCTTGCCTACCAGCACCAAAAGATGCTTATGGCCGTTCAAAGCAAGCAGCAGAAGAGGGACTACGCAGTTTGGTGGCTGGCACTGACATGGAGTTGGTGATTATTCGCCCGCCCTTGGTGTATGGGCCGGGAGTTAAAGGCAATTTTCGTTCGTTGCTTGCGATTGCTGACAGGAATTTGCCTTTGCCGTTGGGTGCCATTCACAATCAACGCAGCATGGTTGCGCTAGATAACCTGATTGATCTGATTATTACCTGTATTGAACACCCCCATGCTGCTAACCAGACCTTTTTGGTGAGCGATGATCAGGATATTTCTACCACCCAGTTATTGTGGATGATGACGCAAGCGGCGGGCAAGTCACCAAGGCTTATCCCAGTGCCCATGCGTTGGCTGCGTGTGTTGGGGTGGCTGTTTGGTAAACAGGCGGTGATTGAGCGGCTGTGTGGTAATCTGCAAGTGAATATTAGCCACACCAAACACACCTTGGGCTGGCAGCCCCCCGTCTCGGTGGCAGAAGGCATTAAGCGCTGTTTTGTTGAGGAAGAGAGATCATGCTAATTAGGTTGGTTGATTTTTGTTCAGCTTTTTTTGGTCTGTTGTTCTTATGGCCGCTGTTGTTGGTTGTGACTATCATCGGCTTGTTTGATACCGGCTCTCCTATTTTTGTGCAAACGCGAGTAGGTAAAGACAAAAAACCATTCAAATTGATCAAGTTCCGCACGATGTCGGTTGATACCCAGTCGGTTGCCAGTCATTTGGCCAGCTCTACCTCTATTACCAAGCTAGGTGGTTTTTTGCGCAAAACCAAAATCGATGAATTACCGCAGCTGATTAATGTATTAAAGGGAGAAATGAGTTTGGTTGGGCCACGACCTAACTTGTTTAACCAAGAAGAGCTGATTTCAGAGCGCAATGCATTGGGTATCTATGATGTATTACCTGGCATTACCGGACTTGCACAAGTACAGAATATCGACATGTCTACTCCCAAGTTATTGGCGCAAACAGATCGTGAGATGATTGATAACTTGACGTTAGGTAATTATGTCCATTATATAGTTGTAACGGCAACAGGTCGTGGGAAAGGGGATGCGGTAAAGCCAAAAAAATAATATACGGCCTAATAAGTTGTTACTTTTTATTTCATAGCACTTGTTACCAAGTTTTATCATTTTTATTATAGGGTGGGATAATGTTGGCATTATTTCTTGGTATTCCTCGTTTATATAAGCGAGTGATTAGCGTTTTTGCTGATACTGTCTTGCTATCATTGGCTTTTTGGGGCGGGTTTTGGGTGCGACTTGACTCTGCCATGCCAATTCAAAGCCTCTTGCATTGGCAGACTCTGGCATTATTGGTGCCTATCACCATCGTTATATTTATGCGGTTGGGGCTCTATCGGGCGGTGTTGCGCTATGTCGGCTTTAAAGTACTATGGACAGTCGTGCTTGGTGTTTTTATATCAACGATATCTTTGGTGATGCTAGCCTTCTTTTTTGAGGTTCCCTTACCCCGAACCGTATCTGTTATTTATTTTGCGTTTGCAGTCCTACTGGTTGGTGGTACCAGATTGTTTTTCAGAATGTTGGTTAATCGCGGCAGAGCAACACGTATACCGGTACTTATATATGGGGCTGGCTCTTCTGGAAGGCAACTGCAGCAAGCCTTGCATCAAGGGCAGGAGTTTTTCACCGTGGCATTTGTCGATGATGCTGAAAATTTGATCAAAACCACAATCCAAGGGGTGAATGTTTATTCTCCTGACATGATTGCTGATTTGGTCGAACGCTTTGATATCAAAAAGGTACTGTTGGCAATTCCTAGCGCATCCCGTTTGGTACGCCAAGAAGTGATTCGCCGTCTAGAACACTTTCCCTGTGAAGTGCTCTCTATCCCCGGCATGGCCGATCTTGTTGATGGGAAGGCATTGATCGATGAGTTAAAAGAGGTTTCTATCGAAGATCTGCTGGGGCGAGATCCTGTGGCACCCATTCCAGAGCTGATGAACGCTAATATTACCGGCAAGCGAGTCATGGTGACGGGGGCAGGTGGATCCATTGGTTCTGAATTATGTCGACAGATTATCCATTGCAAGCCAAGCAAGTTGGTTCTGTTTGAAGTATCAGAATATGCATTATATGCCATCGATAATGATCTTCATGAGCTTTGCCATCATGAGCATATCGAGTTGGAGATTGTCCCGTTATTAGGGTCGGTGCAGAGGCAGAATCGCTTAAATACCATCATGAATAGTTTCCAGATTCAAACAGTCTATCATGCTGCCGCTTACAAGCATGTACCTTTAGTTGAGTATAATGTGGTAGAAGGCGTGCGAAATAATATATTTGGCACACTTTATTGTGCTCAGGCTGCAATTTCCGCTGGAGTTGAGACTTTTGTTCTTATTTCGACCGATAAGGCGGTGAGACCAACAAACACCATGGGGGCGACTAAGCGTTTAGCCGAACTGGCGTTACAGGCATTAGCCTCTGCTCAGACTCAGACTCAGACTCAGACTCAGACTCAGACTCGCTTTTGCATGGTGCGTTTTGGCAATGTTTTAGGCTCTTCTGGTTCAGTTGTTCCCCTGTTTCGCAAGCAAATTAGAGGCGGTGGTCCTCTTACCGTGACTCATCCTGACATCACTCGCTATTTTATGACTATTCCTGAGGCTTCTCAGTTGGTGATCCAGGCTGGCGCTATGGGTAGTGGCGGCGATGTATTTGTATTGGACATGGGGCAATCGGTCAAAATTATCGAGTTGGCACATAGAATGATTCGACTGAGTGGTTTAACGCTGAAAAATGAGCAACATCCTAATGGAGATATTGAGGTAAAGATTACTGGGTTGCGGCCAGGTGAAAAACTCTTTGAAGAGCTTCTTATTGGTGACAATGTGTCGGGCACTCATCACCCTAGAATCATGAAAGCAAATGAGCATATGTTGCCTTGGTCTGAGTTGCGAGTCCTACTGACCAAAATCGATGAGGCCTGTCATCAGTTTGATCATGAAAAAATCCGTCATTTATTGTTGGAAGCACCAGTAGCGTTCTCACCTACCGATGGTATCTGTGATTTGGTATGGAAAGCACGAGTAAATTTGAAACAGAACTTGGTTAGTTCTCATGTCAGCAATATCGAATTTTTGAATACGGAAGCCGATTATTCCATATTGTAATGTGGAGTCTTATGGTGACTGCTCTTTGCCACGATGTATGGATCGGGCCGCAGCGCAGTTGTGATGCCCTATGTCACTATTGCTTGGCCTCTTATGGAAAATATGTACCTGATTTGTCCGACAAAGACCATTCGACGCTTTTTTTTACCTCTCTGAACTGATTAGGAAACGAATGTCGTTATGACTAACAATGAAATAACCCCTACATCTGCAGTCAAGTCGCCGCAAGGTTGGCAAGCCTCCTCCGGCGATGAAATCGATCTGCGCGAGCTGATTCTGATGCTATGGCGCCAGAAAATCCTAATCCTGCTGGTTGCAGGTGTTTTTGCCATTGCAGCTATTGCCTATGCTCTGTTGGCCCCCCAAGTCTGGGTCAGTCAGGCCGAGATCAAGCCGCCCACCCTCAAGGAGGTGGAATCGCTCGAGCTCAATATCAACCAGCTGATAAACGCTCAGATACCGGCCTCAGCCTTTACCTCTTTCGACAAGAAGGCGCTTTACAGTGATTTTGTAAATAACTTCAATAGCTTCAATAACAAGCGTCAGTTCCTGATGGATAAAGGCTATCTGGATGCCGAGGTGGTGCAGTCCGGGGTTACGGACGCGAAAGGCAAGCGACTGCTACTCAATAAGATGACCGAGGGGATCAGCGCCAAGGCACCGGACAAGTTGCGCGAAGATGTGACTCTCTCCTTTGCCGCAGCGACGGCGGGTGAGGCCAAATCCCGCCTGGAGCAATACATCGCCTTCATCCAGCAGCAGGAGTCGGCGGCCAAGGGCAAGGAGCTCAACACCATCTGGCAAAACCGGATCAAGACGTTGCAGACCCAGTTCGAGAGCGCAAAAGTCGATACCTTCAAGCAATTGCAAGATGACATCTTGCGTACTGAATACAGTTTGCGCATTACTCGGGCTGCGGGGATAGAAGCACCGGTGCAGAATCTGCAAGATCAGGGGAGCTTGGCTATCGACCTCGGAGCCCGTGCTTTAGCCGAAAAGCTCAAGATCCTCAAGGAGATCAAGAACCCCGAGTTCATGAACCCGGGCATCGGCGATCTGCGTTTACAACTGAACAGCCTCCAGGCCATCAAGCTCGAGGAGCTGCCGTTCCAATCCTTTGCCTATCTGGCCTCACCGAGTGAGCCCCTTAGCCGCGACAAACCCAAACGTCCGCTGATCGTGGTGCTGGCCACCTTGCTCGGCGGCATGTTGGGGGTCGGTATCGTGCTGGTACGCCATGCGTTTCGAAGGCCGGAACAGGTATAGTGTTCATGCATGAGCAAAAGGGGGCATCAGCCCCCTTTTATTTTTTGAGGCGACGAATGATGGGGCCGCTGGAGATGGGCATAGGGAGCCAGGCAGGATGATGGTGACGGCAAGGGTGTTTGGTGTGATCAGCGTGCTGTACTGGCTGCTGGGCATGCATTTCTTCATGCACAACCCGGGCGGGTCCGGTCTTTATCTGCCCTTCAATGCCTGGGGCTGGATCTTCGCCAGCCTGGTGATGGGACTCGGGCTATGGCAGGTGACATTGCGCCAGAGATTGGTCGTCACGCCATTGATGGTCGGGTTGTGGTTGGGAGGCATGTTGCTGCTGTTGCCGATGGCGTATCCGGGCTTCGAGCTCAAGGACTACGCCATTCCCAGGTTGCTCGGGTTATTCGCCGGTCTGCTGTTTCTCGCCTGCCTCTATCAATGGCAGTGGGAGCGTCAGACGCGGGACAAACTGCTCTATCTGTTGCTCGGCGCCGTCGCCATCGAGGCGCTGCTCGGTCTGGTGCAGTTCTACCTACTGACACCAGGCAACTGGATAGGCTATGACACCCAAGCCAATCGTCCCTACGGCATCTTCCAGCAACCCAACGTGATGGCCAGCTTTATGGCGACCGGTCTGTCGCTGGCGATCTGGCTGGAGATGCGTGCCGACGCCAATCTTTGGCTGAAGGGGCTGCGCTATGGGGTTATCCTGGCGGCTTGTGTGCTTCTGGTCGGACTACAGTCGCGGGTGGGTCAGCTGGGTGGGTTGCTGGCGCTGCTCCTGCTCGCGCCACAGCTTCGTCGTCAACGGCAACTGGGCCGGGTATGGGGGTTGGTCGTGCTGGGCATCGCGCTGGGCCTGTTATCTCAATATGGTATGAGCGGCGCCAAGCGCGGGCTTGAGATCTATCAATCCGGTGGTATGCGTTCCATCTACTGGCCCTACGCCGCCAAACTGATTGCCGAGGCACCCTGGACCGGTTGGGGTTACGGCAGTTTCGAGCCCATTTTCCTGCAGCACTATATGGCCGACAAGGCGCTCAACCCCGCCATGGTGCAGATCGAATACAACCTCGATCACCCTCACAACGAGTTTCTCTACTGGGCGGTGGAAGGGGGGCTGGCTCCCATGCTCGGTATGCTGCTGATGGTGGGGGCCCTGCTGTGGCGACTAAGCCGGGCAGGTGGGGTCAAGGGGTTGGCCCTGCTGGCGTTGGTGACGCCCATCTTGCTGCACACCCAGACCGAATACCCCTTCTACCATGCCATCGCCCTGTGGTGGGCTCTGCTGCTGCTCATCTATGTGCTGGATGCGGAAGTGGAGGAGGGGATGCAAGCTGCTGGCGGCATCAGTTGGCGGGAATATGTTTGTCGTCCCTGGTTGCTGCTGCGATTCCTGGCCATCGCGATTCCCCTCATCGTGGTGCCCTTCATGCTGACCGCGATTCACACCGCCTGGGTGGTGACCAAGTATGAGCGTGGCGGCTACAAGCAGCCTGCACTGCTGCTGGAGGTCGTCAACCCCCTTGCCTGGTTGACCCGGGTGGAGTTCGATGTGAACGCGGTGCGCCTGATGGTGGGTCTGCAGGCCAACAACAAGGCGGAGCTTGAGGCTTACCTCGACTGGGGGCAAAATTTCGTACGCCATACCCCCAGAGCCAACATCTACGCCAACATGGTGATCGCCCTCCATGCGCTGGGACGAACGGAGGAGGCCCAGCGTCTGCGCAGCCAGGCACTGGCACTCTATCCGGGTGAGCCCTTGCTCACCGCCTCGGCAGCCAAGTCGGTGGCGGCGACCCTGGAGCGCAAACCATCCTCCTGATGGCATTGCAGACCCGCTTTGTTTCATAACGGCCGCCTTGCGGCCGTTATCATTTCCATCCCAGGCAAGCTTGCAGTCAGCTTCAGCGGTGTAGTCTCGTTGGAAAATGGCGAGGACTCTCAATTATCTACGAGCCATTCATCAGCCCGTTGCCCGGATCCAAGGGCATTCATTCTTCATCGGAGTCGACATCGTGAAAAGAATCGCATTCATCGCCACCAGCCTGCTCATCCTGGCCTCCTCGTCCGCCATGGCCGGTACCAGCGCCAAGGTGGAATACGGCACTGTGCAGGAGAGCCGCCTCGTCGGCACACCGAGTACTGCTGCTCCTTCGCAGGGGAGCCGGCCACTGCGCACCATAGGGGCCGCGGCCCTGGGAGCGGCCGCCGGCAGTCAGTTTGGCGGCGGCTCGGGCCAGACCATCGCCACGGTGACGGGAGCCATCGCCGGGGCCGAGGTATCGCGCCGCCGTCAGGGGGATCAGGGAGTGGCTCCGACCGGACAATCGGTCGAGCTGTTGATCAAGACCGAGGCCGGGACGCTGCTCAACGTGGTGCAGGAGAACGATCCCAAGCTCAGCTTCAGCAAGGGGGACAGGGTGCGCATCCTGACTTCGGGGACTGATACCCAGGTCGACAAGACCCTCTAGGCTGGCACTTCGGCTCGGCGTGCCGTGTCGTCTGCCGCCGCGGGCATCTGGTACGTCACCTCCAGAAGAGGAGCCTCTGTTGCTGTCGTTAGCTCTCCATCATGGACAGGCTTCGATTGGATTGCGTTATGCCAGGGCGCTCCGGCCTGAGCTGTGCGATGTTTCATCAAGGGTTTGATTGGCTCGCAAAAATGCGGTTCAGTGCTGGACGCGCGGGGTGCCTTGGCTAAGATAACCGCCTTAACGTTTGGCAAGGGAGGTTGAAATGGAGTTAGTACTAGGCCCATTGGAAGCTCGCGTGATCGGCTGTCTGATAGAGAAAGAGATCTGCACGCCGGATCAGTACCCTCTCTCTCTCAATGCGCTGGTCAACGCCTGCAATCAGAAGAGCAATCGCGAACCCGTGCTGGAGCTCTCCGAGCTGGACATCCGCGCCGTCATCGACGAGCTGATCCGTCGCCGGCTGGTGGTCAATACCGCCGGTTTCAACGCCCGGGTGCCTCGCTATCAGCATCGTTTCTGCAACACCGAGTTTGGCGAGCTGAAGTTCAGCGCCCAGGAGCTCGGCATCATCTGCGAGTTGCTGCTGCGCGGCCCGCAGACACCGGGTGAGCTGCGCTCGCGGACCAACCGGCTGTGCAGCTTCGATGATGTGACCCAGGTGGATGCCGTGCTGGCCAAGCTCGCGGAGCAGGGGCCCTATGTGGTCAAGCTGCCGCGCGAGCCGGGCAAGCGCGAGTCCCGCTATGCTCACCTGTTTAGCGGCGAGATCGATCTGGCGGCCCTGGCCGAGGCAACCCCCGTCAGTCACCACGCCTCTCCCGCCGCCGATCGCCTGAGTGTGCTGGAAGATGAGGTCGAGACCCTCAAGGCGCAGGTGCAGGCGCTGGAGGCGCGACTGGCCGAGCTGGAAGGCTAAGCCCTTTGCCCATTCACCTCTGGGTGGACCTCGCAAAAAAGGCGCTTCGGCGCCTTTTTATGGTCTTTTATCTGCATGTTCCCGTAATTAACCCTCTTTTCATCCGCTTTACCGACCTTCTCTCTCCGCGTCGATGCCCTGTGCCATCGGGTAATAACATGAGGCTGCCCGCTTTTTTTGTACTAATTCGCGGTTAAGGGTCGAGCCGCCGCCGCTTTCCCGTTAAAATTCCGCCTTTGCACTTGCCCGTGAGTTCTGATGTCAGCCTTCACCCTCTCTTCGGATTGCTATGCCCTGCTCGGCGAGCTGCAATTGCAGCGCACCGCCAGCCCTCGCTATTTGCTCGATATGCTGCCAGCGTCGCTGTCGCTGCAGGCGCTGATCGACAAGCTGAACCAGCTGCAGCAGCAAGGGCTGGTACGGCTGCGCGGAGAGCAGCAGTGGAGCCTGACGGCGGAGGGTAGCCTGGCGCTGATCCTGGCGGTGCGGGCGGGGGCCTGCCCCATGCCCGACTGGACGCGGGTGCCATCAGTCACCGGCCAGGAGATGGCGCAGGCACTGGTACGCGAGCTCTGTCTGGGAAAGGCGGGTCAGATCCCTGCCTATTACCAGAGTGCTGAGCTGCTGAGCCTGCTGGACCTGCCCGATGCTCACCGCTTGTTGCCGGAGTCGAGTCCGGCCTGGCAGCAACTGCTGCTTGAGCATTTCGCCCTGCAGACCCTGCTCGACGCCGAGCCCGAGTCAGGCTGGCCGCTGGCGCAGCCCAGTGCCACCTGCGCCCCCGCGCTGGCGAGCCTGGTCCATGGGCTGGCCGCCGAGTGGGAATGGCTCTGTGGCCCGCTCGCCGGCGAGGTAACCACTCACTGGCCGGCCCTGCAACAACTCGCCGAGCGGGGCGGGGAACAACCCCTGGCCGAGCGCTTGCTCGGCGCGCTCGGGCAGTGGCAGCAAGAGCAGGGGCACGCGCCCTGGCCGCGGATGTTCAGTGCGCTGCTCTGGCTGGGCTGGCTGCAGCAGGCCGATCCCGTGCTCGCCAGCGAGCAGCGCAAGAAGTGGCAACGCAGCCTCGGCAATGAGTGCCCGCTGCTGACGGATCTGCTGGGGCAGTGGGCCGGTGATCGCCACGGTCAGGCGGTCGGGCTGTTCGATACCCTGCAACTGCCCTTGGAGGAGCTGCACTGGGGCTACCTCTGGCTCGATCTCTGCACCCTGGCACGCCACGGGGAGCAGAGCCCGCAGGTAGCCATCTTGCACAAGTGGGATCTCTCCCATGTGCTGGAGGCCAGCCCCCGTCATCGCCTGATGGCCTTCTGCCAGGATCTGCTGCGGTTGTTGCTCGGTTCGGGAGCCCAGCACCCCCCGCTGCAGCAGCTGCGTACCCCCCCAACCCCCGATACGGCTGACGAGCCGGACGACGAAGACAACACCCCAGCCTCGGCCAGCTGGCTGAACTGGCTGCAGGGGCTGGGTCGCTCCAGCGGCGTGCGCAAGGCGCAGGAGCGGCTGGTGTGGCTGCTCCATGCCGACGGCCCCGAGCTTGAGTGCAAGATCCAGAAACAGAGTACCAAGGGGGAGTGGACCGCTGGTCGCCGGGTCGATCCGGCCCTGCTCTCCACCCAGTATGCCGCTCTGCTCGACGAGGCGGACTGGGCGCTGGTGCGCACCCTGCCAAGGGGGATGAGCAAGCTGCCGCGAGACGCCTGGCCTCCGCTCGCCAGCCACCCCCGGCTGTTCAATGCCAAGGGGCAGAAGCTGCAACTGGCCATCAGCGCGCCCTTGCTGCAGATAGTGGCGACTGAACAGAATTCAGATACCCCGGGCATGAGCGCCGTGCTGAGCCCGGCCGCAGCCGCCCGTGGGGCACACATAGTGCCGCTGGCGCAGGACTTGTGGCAGCTCATCCTGACGCCGCAAGCCCTGCTGGATAAATTGCCGGCACTGGAATCCATCCCCCGGTTGCCCGAGGCCGGCCTGGCCGAGTTGCAGCGTACCCTGGACGCCATCCCCGATCTGCCCTGGCACAGCCAGGTGGCGGGGTTGCAGGGCAATGCCGAACTGGCACCCTGGCCTGGGGTGGCCGCGGTGCAGCTGGATTGGCAGGACAGCCAGCTAGTGGTGCAGCTGGTGACCCGACAGGGGGATCTGCCACCCTTGCCGCTCGGCAAAGGCGAGGCCATAGTGCGCCAGGGCGTCAGGGACTACCACTACTGGCAGCGCGACCTGCTCGCCGAGAAGGGCGAGGCCCAGCGCCTGCGCAACCAGCTGCCCATCGGGCTGCCCGGTAACGAATGGAAGCTGGAAGGGGAGCAGGCACTGACCCTGGTCAATTCCCTGCCCGAGCTGGTGGAGGCCGGAGTGGTCATTCACTGGCATCAGGACAGCGCGCGGCTCAAGAGCCTCGACGAGGCCGCCCTGAGCCTGCGCATCGAGCGGCGCCAGGACTGGTTCCAGGTGGAGGGGGCATTGGCGCTGGACGAACACCAGATCCTCGACTTGCGCCTCATTCTGCGCCAGCTCACCCCGGGCCAGCGCACCGTCCAGCTCGACGAGAAGACCAGTTTGATGCTGAGCGACAAGCTGGTGGAGCGCCTCACCATGCTCGGCGCCATGCTGGACACCGAGCAGCGTATCAACAACAAGCTGGCCTATCCCCTGGCCCGGTTGCTGTCGGCGGTCACCACCGCCGGGGATGATGCCTGGCAGTCGTTGCAACAGGAGTGGCAGCAGGAGGTGGAGTGTGCGCCCGAGCTGCTGACGGCGCTGCGGGACTATCAGAAAGAGGGGGTGCGCTGGATGGCGACCCTGGCCCATCACGGTTTCGGGGCCTGCCTGGCCGATGACATGGGGCTCGGCAAGACGTTGCAGGCGCTGATGGTGCTGCGCATGCGTCAGCATATGGGCCCGGCGCTGGTGGTGGTGCCCAAGTCAGTGGTCACCAACTGGCAGGAGGAGGTCGCACGCTTTGCTCCCGAACTGGAGGTGGTGGTGTTCGAGAATCCTGCCGAGCGGGAGGCGCTGATCCAGGGGGCCAGGGCCGGCCAGATCATCCTGGTCAACTACGGCATGCTCGGCAGCCTGGCCCAGGCGCTCAAGTCCCGCCGCTGGGCGAGCATGGTGCTGGACGAGGCGCAGCAGATCAAGAATGCCGGTACCCAGCGCGCCAAGCTGTTGTTCCAGCTCGACGGCGATTTCCGCCTCGCCCTGTCCGGCACCCCCATCGAGAACCACCTCGGTGAGCTGTGGAGTCTGTTTACCTTCATCAACCCGGGCCTGCTCGGCAGCCTCGGCGAATTCAAGCGCCGCTTCGGCAAGGCGGTCAAGGATCCCCAGCACATGGCGTTGCTGCGGGCGGTGATCAGCCCCTTCATCCTGCGCCGCCTCAAGCAGCAGGTGCTGACCGAGCTGCCAGACAAGACCGAGATCATCCACCACATCAGCCTCTCTCCCGAGGAGCGCCAGCTCTATGAGGCGACGAGGCGCGAGGTGGTGCAACAGGTGCAAAGCGCCGATGGCCGCGCCCTGATGCACGTGCTGAGCGGCCTGACCCGGCTGCGTCGGCTCTGCTGCTCGCCAGCCTTGGTGATGCCGGAGTGGAATCAGACCAGCAGCAAGCTGGATGAGGCCATGGCACTGCTGGAGGAGGCCATCGACGGTGGTCATCGGGTGCTGGTGTTCAGCCAGTTCGTCGATCTGTTGAGCCTGCTGCGAGAGCGTATCGAGCAGAAGCAGTGGGACTACTGCTATCTGGACGGCGGCTGCTCCGCCAAGTCCCGCCAGGAGTCCATCCTGCGGTTCCGCCACGACCCCGTGCCGCTGTTTCTCATCAGCCTCAAGGCTGGCGGCACCGGCCTCAACCTGACCCAGGCCGATACCGTGCTGCACCTGGATCCCTGGTGGAACCCGGCGGTGGAGGATCAGGCGAGCGATCGGGCGCACCGCATGGGGCAAACTCAGCCGGTGACTGTCTATCGACTGGTGTGCGAGCAGACGGTGGAGGAGAAAATCGTGGCGCTGCACGACGAGAAACGGGCGCTGGCCGATGGCCTGCTCAGCGGTCAGTCCGAGGTACGCGGACTCGACGTGGAGAGCCTGCGGGCCCTGCTGATGAGCTGATCGGCGGGAATAAACAGGGGGGAGCATCCGGTGGTGCTCCCCCTTTGCTGTGTGGGGCCCTGACATGCGGCAGGAGTGCCGCACACCATGGCGCTCTCCTCACGAGGCTGTGCCTTACCCCTGATAGCGATAGAGGTGCAGCCGCTCTATGATGGCCTCACCCCCTATCTTGCGATCCCGCCGCGCCTGACGCAGCTTGGGCGGGTAGTGACCGAGGTGGGTGACGCTCGGCGGCGTGTCCGAGCAGAGCAGCAGCGGCAGGCTCGCTTTGAGCTGCTGCTTGCGCGGCTCCCTGTCCTGCCACAGCAGGTTGATCATGGGGTGGGTCTTGACCGGCCGGCGGATCCGCAGCTCCACATCGGCCGGCAGGCGACGAATGTCGTACACCTCCTGATCCACCATCTTGCTCCACTCCTCGTTGTCCGACAGCGCCGGAATATAGCGGCGGCTGCGCTCCAGCATCTCCAGCACCTGCTCCCGGCTGAGGCGGCTGATGCTCTGTTTGTCCGCCCAGGTGAAGCCGAGTGAATGCAGCTCCCCTGTGAGCAGGGTCAGCTTGCGGTAGACCTGCAGGGTGATGACCCCCGGCAGCGCCTGGTGCACCAGCTCGAACTTCTCATCCCGTCCTCCCGCCTCCTGCACCATGGCCTTGAAGGCGAGCTTGTGGTCGTTGATCTCATCGAGCAGCGGGCGCAGCAGGCCGGCGCTGGCGGCGGGAAAGCGCAGCCAGCCCGGTAACCGGTGGGTGGCCTTGGTGGAGCAGCCAGGGCGGGCGCTGTGATCCCGATAGGCGGCCAGGGTGGCCGCCAGTGCCTCGTCACCACCGAGATAACCCACCTCGATAGCCTCGATGGGATCGTGCTCCTCCCCCTGCGCCACGGCGGGGAGCGGATAGACATGGGCCTCCAGCAGCTCGAGTCGACTGAGCTGGTTGGCGAGGCGGGCCAGGGCATCTTCCAGGGCGGCCATCTGCTGGCGCAAGGCGGCGGTGGGCGTGAAGGTATCCATCGGCATATCCCGTGTTGGCCTGCGGTGTTTCGTCCGCAATGGACGCGGCAGGGGTCTGATTAAAGCACTGTATAAATAACCATACCAGTATGCCGGAGAGGCGCCAAGTCTCTGTTTCTGACGCCGCAGATGAAGGGTTGGCGTGATAGCCATTTGAGTGTTTTGTATTTGTATCTGTCTGTTAAATAAGGATCAATGAAAGATCGCATTATTAACAACTGGCGGTAAATGGCCGGTTGCCAGCAGGAGCGCTGGATCCGGTGACTGCATACCTAATTTGAGAAATTGCATAGTTAGAGAGCCGCCATGCAGGAGAAAATGCTGCCCCACGCGACGGGGAAACAATGCAATGGCATTATCATTTAAAATCATATGGTTAGCCCGATACAACGGGCGACATTGACCATTAGATTTACTAATGTCTTGTATCAAAATTCGTCAATTGAGACGCCCCTTCAGGCTGACTAAGCTTTGCGCATCAAATTTGAACCCTGCGCCGAATTGCAACTTACGAAGAGGAGCCATCAGATGGCTAACATAACTTACACCGAAACCGGTTATCAGCATTCCAGTCAATCCAATCTGGCTGCTCGCGTGAAAACAACCGTCCTGACCTGGCTGGAACGCAGCCGCAGCCGTCGCCAGCTCTCCGAGCTGCCCGCTTACCTGCTCAAAGACATCGGCCTGAACGAAGCGGATCGTTTCCAGGAGACCACCAAGCCGTTCTGGCGTGGTTGATAGACCGGGCATGGATGCCTCGTTTTTTTTTGCCTCTCTTGAGCCGCCGGTGCCAGCCAGGCTCATCCCGTTGTATTGATTGCCTGTTATTGTCCTTTCTCTGCGGCTTCACCGTTTCCGACCCGTTCTCCCCTTTGCCCCCTCTTTCGCTACGTTGTCATCAGCTATCGTCATTTTTGTATCATTACTGTTTGAATTTGTTTAAAAACTGATTTTAAGCCACGGCGCCTTGCGTATAATCCGCCTTGTCTGACATCGACAAGCGTGAACCGACAAGAGGGTGAGACGGATGATTCCCCAGCATGACTTTTTGGCCCTGACCCGCCGCCACGAGTGGCAACTCGAGCCCTTCGCCTATGAGCTGCCAGACGGCACCCGGGTGAGCGTGTGGGACACGGGTGTGATCTGTCTGGAACCCGCCAGCGGCGCAGGCGATCAGCCGGGTGGGCGCAAGGACATCGTGCTCTCCTGCGGGGTACACGGTAACGAGACCGCGCCCATCGAGATCTGCAACCAGCTGCTGACCCGGCTGCTCAGTGGGGAACTCAGGGCTCGCCACCGTGTGCTGTTCCTGTTTGGCAACCCGGCCGCCATGAACCTGGGGCTGCGGGAAGTGGAGGAGAACATGAACCGCCTGTTCTCCGGCGCCCACAGCAAGGGGGAGGGGCTGTGCAACCGGGAGCGCATCCGCGCCATGCGCCTCGAGCAGTGTGTGAGCCGCTTCTTCGCCGCTCCCGCCCGGCCCCGTTATCACTACGATCTGCACACCGCCATCCGCGGCTCGCGCCACGAGAAGTTCGCGGTCTACCCCTTCCCCCACGAGCGGCCGCACAGCAAGGAGCAGGTGCAGTTTCTCGGCGCCTGCGGGGTGCGCACCATACTGCTCTCCGGCGGGCCGACCACCACCTTCAGCTATTACAGCTCCCATCGCCACGGTGCCCACGCCTTCACGGTGGAACTCGGCAAGGTGCGCCCCTTTGGCGAGAACGACATGACCCGCTTCCTCGAGGCCCGGCAGGCGTTGCAGGAGCTGGTCACCCAGGACGAGATGGCGCTCGACCCCTGGCGGGCGGATGACTTTACTCTGTTTGCCATCGATAGAGTCGTGAACAAGCGCTCCGAGCAGTTCCGCTTCCTGTTTGCCAGCGACGTGGACAACTTCACCGAATTCCCCCAGGGGTTTGTGCTGGCGGAAGACGGGGATCTGCAATATCGAGTGGAGAAACCCCGGGAAGCGGTGGTGTTTCCCAATGCCAACGTGGCCATCGGCCAGCGCACCATGCTGCTGGTGGTACCGACCCGGCTGTGGGAATGATCCGAGTGACTTTCAGACTCTTCGGCCCACGCGCCATACGGTGGCTGGTGTCGAGTCTGTATGGGAATGGCTTGAGCGATTTCCGATCCCGGCAGCCAGCACACCATGCTGCTGGTGGTACCGATCCACTGATGGGGGCGAGCTGAGCGCGTTTTCTGGCCGATGAGCCAGCGTTTTCTGCGGCGAAGGAGGGCTATCCGCCGCCGTGTAGGGGGATGCCGTGCCCCGCCCCCTTGGCCAGCGTCTTCTGCCACCCCCCATCGAGAGGGGCGTGATCCCGCACCAACCCTGACAGGGAGCCCGATCGGGCTCCCTTCTTCGTTTCTGTTCGCCGAAAATCTCATCTTCTTTCTGAAATTAAAGAAGTTTCTACTGGTCTTACCTGGCTAAATTCCATTGCCCTTTGCTTAACATTCTATTTACATTCTAAGGGTCACCTCATGGTGGTGACGCTGACAACGGCAAGGAGCCAGCTATGACCCATGTCGACATCCCTTTCCTTCGTTACCTCGATGAGGAGGGGCGCCCGGTCGCGACACTGCCGACCTGGCTGGACAAGGCGATACTGCACACCTTCTACCGCAACATGGTGATGGTGCGCAGCTATGACAAGAAAGCGATCGCGCTGCAGCGAACCGGCAAACTCGGCACCTTTCCCTCCCATCTGGGAGCCGAAGCGGTAGGGATTGGCGTCGGACTCGCCATGCGGCCTGAGGATGTCTACGTCCCCTACTACCGGGACATGCCGACCCTCTATGTACGGGGCGTGCCCATGGAGCAGAACCTGCAATATTGGGGCGGGGATGAACGGGGCAGTGTCTTCTACAAGGCCGATGGGGAACTGTCGGAAGATTTGCCCATCTGCGTGCCCATCGCCACCCAGATCACCCACGCCGCCGGCATCGCCGCGGCCTTCAAGCTGCGCAATCAGCCTCGCGTCGCCGTGGTCACCATAGGGGATGGCGGCACCTCAAAGGGGGACTTTTTGGAGGGGCTCAACTGCGCCGGTGTCTGGCACCTGCCCATGGTGATGATCATCAACAACAACCAGTGGGCCATCTCGGTGCCGCGCAAGTTGCAAACCAGCGCCCCGACGCTGGCCCAGAAGGGCATCGGGGCCGGTGTGCGCAGCCTGCAGGTCGATGGCAACGACGTGGTGGCGGTCTATGAGGCGACCCGCGCCGCCATCGAGCGCGCCCGCAGCGGCAAGGGACCGACCCTGATCGAGGCGGTCAGTTATCGGCTCGGGGATCACACCACCGCCGACGATGCCACCCGTTACCGCGAGGCGGCCGAGGTCGAAGCCGCCTGGGCCAAGGAGCCGGTCAAGCGGCTGCGCCAGTTCATGGCCGGGCAGGGTTGGTGGGATGAACAGCAGGAGCAGGCCTTGCTGGCGGAGGCCAGCCGGGAGGTCGATCGCGCCGTCGCCGCGTATGAAGGCACGCCGCGTCAGGCACCGGAAACTCTGCTCGACTACCAATTCGCCGAGCTGCCGAGGGAGTATCGTAACCAGCGGCAGCGCATCATCGCCAAAGGCATGCAGTTGCAGGGCGGGGAGAACCACCATGAATGAGATGATATTGGGCATAGCCCGGCTGGCGCGGCATGACGATACGGCGCCTGGCTCTGGCCTGATGATCGCTGTCACCGGGGAGGAAGCATGAGTGACATGACATTGCTCGAAGCCGTCAACCTGGCGCTGCATCACGAGATGGAGCGAGACCCGGACGTGGTGGTACTTGGCGAGGATGTGGGGGTCAATGGCGGGGTGTTTCGCGCCACCGTGGGCCTGCGCGACAAGTTTGGTTTCAAGCGGGTGATCGATACCCCGCTGGCGGAAGGCTTGATCGCCGGGGTGGCGGTCGGCATGGCCACCCAGGGGCTCAAACCCGTGGCCGAGTTCCAGTTTCAGGGCTTCATCTTCCCCGGCATGGAGCAGATCATCTGCCAGGCGGCGCGGATGCGCAATCGCACCCGTGGCCGACTCTCCTGTCCCATCGTCTATCGCTCGCCCTATGGCGCGGGCATCCACTCGCCCGAGCACCACAGCGAGAGTGTGGAGGCGTTGTTTGCCCACATCCCGGGGCTGCGAGTCGTGATCCCCTCGAGCCCCAGGCGGGCATACGGCCTGCTGCTCTCCGCCATTCGTGACCCGGATCCGGTGATGTTCTTCGAGCCGGATCGTATCTATCGCTCCATGAAATCGGACGTGGTGGATGACGGTGTCGGCCTGCCGCTGGATGTCTGCTTCACCCTGCGCCCTGGCCGGGACATTACCATCGTCGCCTGGGGGGCCTGCATTCAGGAGGTGATGCGGGCATCCGTGCTGCTGGCCGAGCAGAACATCCAGTGCGAGGTGCTGGACTTGGCCACCATCAAGCCACTGGACATGGAGAGCATCCTGGCGTCGGTGCGCAAGACCGGCCGCCTGCTGGTGGTGCACGAGGCGTGCGGCAGTTTCGGGGTCGGCGCCGAGATAGTGGCGCGGGTCACCGAGGAGGCGCTGACCTCCCTCAAGGCGCCGCCCAAGCGCCTCACCGGGGTGGACGCCGCCGTGCCCTACTATCGCAACGAGGAGTATTACCTCATCACCGAGCAGGATATTGCGGATGCGGCTCACCAGCTGATGGAGAAAAATTGGCTATGACCTTGTACACAAATGGGCGGTTGAACGACTGCGCAAACGACAGGCATGGAATTTTTCAACGTGCGGTGATTTCCCAGCGGATGGAGAACGGGTCATGAAATTTTTCAAATTACCGGATCTGGGCGAAGGACTGGCCGAGGCCGAAATCGTCGAATGGAAGGTCAGTGCCGGCGAGACGGTGCAGGTCGATCAGGTGCTGCTGTCGGTGGAGACCGCCAAGGCGCTGGTGGACGTGCCTTCCCCGGTGGCCGGGGTCATCGCCCGGCTCTGCGGCCAGGAGGGGGACATACTCCACATCGGTGCTCCCCTGGTGGAATTCGAAGGGGGTGAGGATGATGGCACCGTAGTAGGCAAGGTGAGCACTCATCAGCAACACATCGAGGATCACTTCGTGGTGGGGGCCATCGCCCCCGGCGGCAACCTGGTTCAGGCCATGCCCGCGGTGCGTCTGCTGGCGCAAAAATTGGGGCTCGATATCGAGCGGCTCAAGGGCAGCGGCAACGCGAACATGGTGACCGAGCAGGACGTGCAGACGGCCTTCGAAGCGATGCAGGGCAGTGGCAACGAGTTTCTCAAGGGATCGCGCCGGGCCATGGCCAAGGCGATGGAACACTCTCATCGCACCGTGGTACCGGTCAGCCTCACCGATGAGGTGGACTTGCGTCACTGGCGCACCGATGAAGATGTCACGGTGCGCCTCATCAAGGCCATCGGCGTCGCCTGCCGTGCCGAGCCCTCCATGAACGCCTGGTTCGACGGGGATACGCTATCAAGACGTCTGTTCAACGAGGTCAATGTGGCCATCGCCGTCGATTCCAAACACGGGCTCTATGTGCCGGTGATGGAGAACGTGGCCGAGCGGGAGCGGGCGGATATCCGCCAGGGGCTCAATCGGATGATAGCCGACGTGAAGGCGCGCGCCGTGCCACGCGAGATGTTGCAGGGGGCGACCATCACCCTCACCAACTTCGGTGCCATCGCGGGGCGCTACGCCAGTCCCATCGTCACGCCGCCCCAGGTGGCCATCATTGGCGCGGGCAAGTTGTTTGACAAAGTGGTCTTCATCCACGGGGAGGCGCGACCGGTCCGGGCACTGCCATTGTCGATGACCTTTGACCACAGGGCCTGCACCGGTGGTGAGGCGGCACGCTTCCTCAAAGCCCTGGTTCAGGCACTGGAATCGGCGGATGTATAAACGACAGTGCCCTGCCGCTGGCAGGGCACAAATTTGTTTGCGTAATCGACAAAGGCACGTATAATCCTAGGCAGCTTGAAAGGGCGATAGTTATGCCAATGAAGACGATGTTTTACATTTTCTCCTGTTGTACATAAGTAATCCCGTTTTTAAGCTTTATCCGCTGAAAAGCATAAGTAATTTTTTTGAATACAGGTTAAAGATATGTCTAACATGATCACCGGTACCGTTAAGTTTTTCAACGAAACCAAAGGTTTTGGCTTCATCCAGCAAGAAAACGGCCCGGACGTTTTCGTTCACTTCAGCGCTATCGGCGGTAACGGCTTCCGTACCCTGGCTGAAGGTCAGCGCGTACAGTTCTCCGTGACCCAAGGTCAGAAAGGCCCGCAGGCTGAGAACGTAACTGCTCTGTAATTCTTACAGAATTTAAGAAAGCCGTGGTGCCTCTGGTACCACGGCTTTTTGTTTATGGCATATTCTTAAATTTCTCTTATCCAGCATGCCAAGCCTCATGATCCCATCACTGTTGTTGACCGCATCCCTGCTCCTTGCCAACGCCCCGCTTCCCGATCCCGCTGCGAGTCAGGCCGTGACCGTCTGTCAGCAGTTCGTACAGGTGCGTCTTGGAAAGATGGAATTGCCCGAGGAGATCAAGGCTCTGCCGGTGGCAAAGCGAGAGGGGGAGTGGTTGATCGATGGCAAGATAAAAGGACCCGAAGGTCCTTTGCTGTTTGCTTGTCTGCTGCGACAAGGTAAACGTTGGGAATTGCTCAATTTCTCGCTCTGGGCGCCGCAGGAAATCAACTCGGCTTGAGTGCCACCAGCAGGTGATGGAGGTGTTCGAGCATGGTCATGCCGAAGGGGGTCAGATAGCCGCCATCGGCTGCACTGATGAGGCCCTGCTGATGCATCCGCTCTGCCGCCTGGCATAGCTCTTCAGACATGTCGCTGCGTAACTTGATCCCCAGACTCATGTTGGCCGGATCAAAGCATGCCAGTATTTTCAGCTCATTTACAAAATCGTCAGAAACCTGGTCGATCCCACTCATGGATGCACTCCTTACGCTAAAGATGTATGCAAACTAGCATTCCCGGTTTTACTTTAGTGCGCGCTGGCTCAAACTATTGGGCTTTGTCCGGGCAGGGGGGGCGCGAACGCTGCTTTTTTGGTCTCGAAATCCAGACCGCTCAAGCGTGACGGCACAATCCGTGGGCTGGCAAATATGATAGAATAGCTGCTCGTTTGTCTTTTCGGCCAGGTATGATCCCAGGCCTTCCAGCTCAAGGCGCCTCTTATGATCACTGTGACTCTGGTCTCTCTGCTGCACTCCCTTGCCCCCCGTTTTCCTGTTTATGCTCCCGCTCTGCTGCTGCCCTTGCTCGACGCACATCAAGGGGATCTCTGGCTGCCGGCCATCAAGGGGGAAGATGTGACGCGCTTGCGCCAGCATGCCAAGGGGGGAAGTGCACAGGAGCTGGCGCCGCTTGCGGCGGGGTGGTGCGACTTCGCGGCTGGGGATGAGGGCAAGACACCCGAGCTCGACGCGCTGGCGAGCTACGACGATGAGATGATGGACAACCTGCTGATGTACTGGAGCAATCCGGCCAGGATCAACAGCCCGATCACCGATAACCTGTTCGAGCTGCGCCGCGAGGTGGTGGATGAAGCCCACGGTGCCAAGTTGGCGGGGGCCTGGCAGCAACAGCAACTGGCCCGGTTCGAGCAGATCATACAAGGCGTGCAGGCCGGTCGGTCCCAGCTCTGCTTCGTGGAGGTGGAGTCCGCCTACTGGCTGCGCCAGCGGCTGAGCGAGACGGCGGGCGTTACCCTGGTGACACCGACGTTGGATTGAGCCATTCCGGTGACTGACAGCATGCTCATGCTGGACAAGCCGCCGGCAAGATGTGAACATGTCGCCCTTTATTGAATGAGAGACTTGACCAATGAGCTATGAACTTAGCGACACCGAGCGCAATGCCGCGCTGCAACTGAACGCCGACTACCGCTTTGATCACTTCATCAGCAAGCTGGTCGAGCACGAAGAGCTGTTTGTCCTGACCGACGAACACGGCGTCATGATGCTGACCACCGAAGATGAAGATTGCATCCCGGTCTGGCCGCACCCTGAATATGCCAAGGCCTGGGCCGAAGGCGAGTGGGCCGACTGCAAGCCGCAATCCATCACCCTCAAGGTGTGGCTGGAGCGCTGGGTCGATGGCATGGAGCAAGATGAGCTCTGCGTCGCCGTGTTCCCGACCCCGGATCAGGAAGGCATCGTGCTGGAGCCGGCCGACGTGGCCGACGCCATCGCCCAGAAGCAGGCCAAGCGCGGCTAATCCCTCGCATCGGTATCTGTTGCCATAAAAAGACCCCGCCATGCAGCGGGGTCTTTTGTTTGCATGCGGCTCTCTTCTTGTACTCAAGACCCCGTCCGATACGGAACGGGGTCTTTTGTTTGCATGCGACACTCTTCTTGTACTCAAGACGCCGTCCGATACGGTGCGGGGTCTTTTGTCTGGTGTCGCAAGCAAGGCTCAAGGTTGCTGGTAGCGGGTATCGATCAGGGTGACGGGGGGGAAGCGCTGACCACTCTTGATGGCCGTCTGTGTCTCCGCCTTCAGCTGCTCGTCGATCCAGAACAGACCGCCAAAGCTGTAGCCCGAGTTGCCGCCATCGAGCGGCCAGTACAGCAGATCGCTCTTGGGGGTCGCCGGGATCTTGGGCAGTTTCACCCAGCGCCAGGCGCCGGCCCGGGTATAGGGCACCTGATAGGCGGGCACGAAGCTTGCCAGCTCATAGAGCCGTTGCTGGATCTGGCGAGACAGCTCGGCCTTCTTGGCAAAGTCGAACGCCTTGTCGAACTGCTCCACCAGGGCGGTGATGGCATCGTCATCGATGTTCATGATGTTGTTGGTTTGCGGCTTGTTGGCGTTGATCTTGTGGAAATGCTCCCAATAGGCGGGATAGCGGCCGGTGCTCCAGCCCATCCAGGCGCTCTGGTGCTTCTTCTCCAGCATGGATTTGAAACCGGCGGAGGCATCCATCAGGTTCAGCTCCAGATTGAGGCCCGCCTTCTTCGCTTCCTCCCGCAGCAGGGTCAGGCGCTGGGCATGCTCCTGGGTGGTATAGGTGATGCTCAAGGAGAGGGCCTGCCCCTTGTCATTTTGCAAGATGCCATCCGGCCCCGTCTTGGTGAAGCCCGCCTTGGCGAAGTATTCCCGTGCCAGCTTGGGATCGAAGGGGCGCGCCTTGAGATCGGTGTTGGTGAAGGCGCCCTGGCCAGAGCCATAGCTGTTGAGGCGCTGGTAATCCCCGCGCAGCAGGGTGGCGATCATCTTGTCGATGGCGAGCGCATACTGGATGCCGAGCCGCACATTGAGATCACTCAGCAGCGAGTCGGCGGTGTTGAGGTAGAGCCCCATCGGCGATTGCGGCGTCTGGGTATAGAACCAGATCCGGTCGATGTAACCCTTGTCGAATTCGGCGGTCTTGCTCTTGTCGTGCCACCAGTTGGGCATGACGAGCGGGAAGGTGTCGAGCTCGCCGCGCAGGAAATACTGCCAGGCGATGTTCTGATCCCGCAGCACCTTGATCTCGATGTGATCGGGATTGAACCGGTGCTGGAAGTAGCGCTCCCCATCCCCCCACCAGTCCTTGACCCGGTTGAAGGTCACGGACTTGCCTTTCTTCAGCTCGCCCATCTCATAGGCGCCGGTGACCGGCAGGATCTTCCAGTTGTACTCCTTGACCCAGTTGGCGGTGAGCTTGATGGCGTGGCTCGGCTCCGGGCTGAAGGGCAAGGATTCCAGCAGATCTTCCCGACTCTTCTCGGTGCCGCTGGTGATGGACAGCGTGTGATCATCGAATTTGGTCACTGCGCTTATCTGGGTGCTGTAGTAGTTGTTGTACCAGGGATCGTTTATCTCCTTGCTGCGCATCATCTTGAGGGTGAACAACCAGTCGTCGGCAACGACGGGCTGACCGTCCGACCAGCGGGCTTTGGGGTTGATGCGAAAGTAGAGGGTCTTGTTGTCGGTTCCAAATGCCCACTGGTTGGCCAGCATCGGCATGGGGTTGCCGGTGACGGGGTGGGTGGCGAGCAGCGGCAGGGTGCCTTCCCGGATGTAGCCCGCGAAGCCGCCATTAGAGTCCGGCCCGTATTTGCGCAGGGTGAGCGGGAAGCTCGTCATGAAATCGTGAAAGGTGCCGCCGCGGATAGCGGCGGGATCGGCGTAGACGGGGTCGCTGTCATTGCTCTCCCATACAAGATCTGCCGGCAGCGCTGCGCTCCAGCCAAAGGTGCTGAAAAATAGCGAGGTCACCAGTGCCGTGAATCGTACAACGCGCAAAAACAGTGAAATGGTCGGTGACGAAGGGTGCAGCATGTCCTTGCTCTCCTGATGATCGGCGTCCTGCCGGGAACGATGTCAGGCCCGCGAGGGCCTGTCTCATGATGGGAACTTTCCCCCGCCAGGTCAATGCCGTGGCGTCAGTGCTCGGCCTGGGGCTTGAACAGCTTCATGCGCCCGCCCAGCACATGCACCACGAAGCCGAGCAGCACCAGCCCGGAGCCGAGCCATTGCAAGGTGTTGGGATGTTCATCGAGCAGGAGGGCGGCGGCCACCATGCCGACGCAGGGGACCAGCAGGGAGAGCGGCGCGACCTGGGCCACCGGATAGCGCATCAGCAGGCGCCCCCAGAGGCCGTAACCGAGCCAGGTGGCGATGAGCGACAGGTAGAGTACGCAGAGCAGCCCCTGCCAGCTGAAATGTTGCAGGCTGCTGACGATGCGCGCTTGCCCCTCGAACAGCCAGGAGAGCGCGAGGAACGGCGCTATGGGTACCAGGCCACCCCAGGCGATGAGGCTTGGCAGGCTGGTCTGGTAGCGCAGTCCTATCTGGCGATTGATGACGTTGCCAAGGCCCCAGCAGGCGGCTGCACACAGGGTCAGCATGAAGCCGAGCAAGGTGAGGTTGCCCTCGCCGTTGGCGGCGATGAGATAGAGGCCGCCTCCCGCCAGCGGCAGCGCCACCCAGTGATGGCTCTGCCAGCGCTCCCCGAGCCAGATCATGGCGAACAGCAGGGTGAACAGCACCTGGGATTGCAGCACCAGAGAGGCCATGCCCGCCGGCATGCCGAACTTCATGGCGCTGAACAGGAAGGCGAACTGCCCAAGGCTGATGGCGCCGCCATAGGCCAGCAGCCAGCGCCAGGGCATGGCGGGTCTGGGCACCAGCAAGATGGCGGGGAACACCACCCCGATGAAGCGCAGTGCGCCCAGCAGCAGGGGTGGAATGCCATCCAGTCCCCACTTGATCACCACGAAATTGAGTCCCCAGCACAGAATGACCAGGGCGGCCAGACACTTGTCCTTGGCTTGCATGATACGTCCTTGTTGATACGGCAGCTGTGGTGCGAAAGGCACAGGCCAAAGGGAGCCGGCGAGTCGACAGAGGCTCGAGCATAACCGCTAAGGGGTGATGGGTGTCAACCAGAGAGCGTCAAGGTGCGGCCATTCCGTGCCGCACAGGATGGTTCAGGCGGCGACGCCGTGCAGGGGCACCCCGCGTCAGGCGCTGGACTGCCTGCTGGCAGGCTGCCAGTCATCACCCTGCCGCTCGATGTGGCCGAGCAACTGCTCAGGATGCCGGCGGTGGATGCGGCGCTCGCCAAGCTCGACCAGGATTGGCAGCGGGCCTTCGGCTAACGCCAGGGGGAGGGAACCGGGGGAGGGGACTGGGGGAACTACACTCAGGGGAGGCTCGACATTTCGAGCCCGGTTGGCAGGAGGTTCCCCATGAGCGATCACAGTCTGTTGCCCCAGGGCGAGGATCTGCGCCGCGCCGTGCGCTGGCTCGGTGAGCATCGGCAGCACGATTTGCAGGCCATCGAGGAAGCCAGCCTGCGGTTTTGCCTGTCACCTCTGGATGAGGAGTTTCTCATCCACTATTGCCGCGAGCGGCGATCCGAGTCTCGCAACACCTAGACGAAGTTGGCGAGGTTGATGCCAAACTCCTTGGGATCCACCGTGCTCTCTATGCTCTCCTGTCCCCCGCTCCTGGCGAGATCCAGCCACTGCACCTCGAGGTAGTGGCGCTGGCCAGTGTGATAGATCACCTTCACCACCGGTTTGAGCGGCTCCTTTGGATTGCGTTGCATGACGATGGCCAGCCGCTGGTTGGACAGCTGCACCAGGGTGCCGACCGGATAGACCCCCATGCACTTGATGAAGCGGGTGACCAATTCCCGATCGAAGTGATGATCCGCGCCCTTGAGCAGGATCCGGAACGCCTGGGTCGGTTGCATCCCCTGCTTGTAGACCCGGTCCGCCGTCACGGCGTCGTAGACATCGACGATGCCGCTCATGCGGGTATAGAGCGACAGCTGGGGCCCCTTCAGACGACGGGGATAACCGCTGCCGTCGAGCCGCTCGTGGTGATTGGCCGCCACCTCCAGCATGATGGGGGTGATGCCGGCCGTCGCCAGCAGGATGTCGTGGCTGTGCACCACGTGCAGGCGCATCACGTCAAACTCCTCGTCGGTCAGCTTGCCCGGTTTGTTGAGCACCTCGTCCGGGGTCATGATCTTGCCCACGTCGTGCAGCAGGCCCCCCAGGGTCAGCTCCTTGAGCACGCTGCGCGGGAGCCCCAGATAGCGGCCGAAGTTGGCCAAGAGGATGGCCACGTTCATGGAGTGTTCCATCAGATAGGCGTCCTTGGCCCGGATGCGGGCAAGGCAGAGCATGGCGTCGCCGTGGCTGAACATGGTGTCTACCATCTCTTCGGCGACTGCGGCGAGCGGCGTGATGTCGATGGGTTCCCCTGCCTTGAGCTGGCGGATGAACTTGCCCTGCAGCGCGCGGGCCTCCTGATACAGGCGGCGGATCTTGAGCTCGCGCCCTTCGCCGTTGGCACTGGTGCCCGGACGGGGTGGGGTGGACGAGGCGTCGTCAGGTTGAGGGGCGGCGGCGGGCTCGAGCCCGGCCAGCTTGCTGCGGGAGATATCCACCTGCACGGCGCTGACCCCGCGCCGGATCAGGGCCTCTATCTGCTGGTGGTTCGTGACCAGTCCCGTCTGGGCAATTTCCATGGCGCCGGTCTGGCTGGTGATGGCAACCACATACATGCCCGATTGCAGCCGATTGACCGGGATGACGGGATGAGGCGTGCTCGACTTCATACGGCTTCCTGACATTATTGTGCGTAACGGGCGCGTTATCGAGCAATCTACCACGACACTATTGAGTCTATGTATGTTTGTGTGGTTTTTGTCATCGAAACCAGCTTGTATCGCTATGTAACACCAAGATTGAGGCATTGGGAGGCGGCTTTCAAGCACCGTCTTCAGGCCGAGCCTGCCCGAGCCAGTGAATGATGTGGTCAGTCGGCCGCGTCGTCAGCCGTGCAACCCAGTAATAGTCAAAGGGTATCCAGTGGCTCCCATCCTTGCTTAGTGCTGGCGTTGTCCGGCCCGGCCGATATAATGACGCCCCTTTATTGATGGACTCCGAGGTTTTGGCATGCGGCTCGATAAATTTCTTTGCGATTGCTCCGATTTGACCCGCTCCCAGGCGGGCAAGCTGATCCGTCAGGGTGAGGTGATGGTGGACGGGATCCTGGTCAAGCAGCCCGCCTTCCACATCAACGAGCAGAGCCAGATCGAGTTCGATGGGGTCATGCTCTCGTTGGACCAGCGCAACCGCTACTTCATGCTGCACAAACCGGAAGGCTACGTCTGCTCCAACGAGGACCCGGATCACGCGACCGTCTTCCAGCTGCTGGATGAGCCTGCCATGGGCAAGCTGCACGTGGTGGGCCGGCTCGATCTCGATACCACAGGGCTGGTGCTGATCACCGATGACGGCCAGTGGTCTCACCGCATCACCTCGCCGCGCCACGAGTGCGCCAAGACCTACCATGTCTGGCTGGCGGATCCGGTGAACGAGGATGCCATCTCGCTGTTTGCCGACGGGGTCTTCCTGCGCAACGAGGAAGACAAGACCCGCCCCGCACAGCTGGAGCTGCTCGGAGAGTGTGAGGCACTGCTGACCATTCACGAGGGCAAGTATCACCAGGTGAAGCGGATGTTCGCTGCCATCGGCAACAAGGTGGTCGGGCTGCATCGGCAGCAGATCGGGGCGTTGGTGCTGGATGAGGAGCTGGCACCTGGCGAATACCGTGAGCTGACCGACGACGAGATAGCCCAGTTCTGATAGCCTGCGCCCTCTCCCGAAAGAGAGGGCGCGGCTCGATAACGGGCTGATGCCACACAGAGGCAGTGGCGCCGTGTGGGCAATCCGGTAGCCGCAGAGCCTGGACCGACCGCCTTATCCTCGTGGGATAAGAGGGGCGGTTAGGGGAGTCAGGCACCGCCCATCCCCAAGACCAGGGCCGTGCCCAGGGTCGCCAGCAGGGCGCCAGCCCAGGCGGGAAGCGCGGGTCTCACCCCCGAGTGCCACCACAGCAGGGGCAGCAGTATGACCGGGGTGGTGGAGGAGAGGATCGCCACCATGCCGACCTCCCCCTGACGCAAAGCCACCAGAATGAGCGTCATCCCGAGCGCCATCGCCAGGAAGCCGTTGATGCCTATCATGCCGAGCACCCGCCGGTTGATGGGATTCTGTGGCAGGGCCAGCGGCACCCGCAGCACCCGCAACACGCAGTGCGCCAACAGGGCGCTGCCCATGCGAATGCCGGAGGCGCTCACCGCGTCCACCTCGCCACCCATCATCACCGGCTTGGCGATGATGGCCCCCAGGCTCTGACACAGGGCCGCAATCAGGCCCAGCGCGATGCCGATGGCCAGATGACCGCGCACCTGCTCCCACTCGTTGTGCTGCTGAGACGGAGGCGGGTTGCCGCGTCGCCCGAACAGAATGGCGAGCATGACCCCGGCCAGTACCAGCAAGGCACCTACCAGACGCCAGCCATCGAGCCGCTCGCCAAACAGCCAGAGGCCGAGCAGGGCGGAGAAGAGGGCGTGGCAGGAGAACAGCAAGCCGCTGCGACGGGGTCCCAGCCGGTTCATGCAGGCAAACAGGGCGGTGTCACCGACGAAAATGCCGATGAGGCCGGACAGCGCCAGCAGGGGCAGGGCACTCTCGGTGAGGGTCTGCCAGCCACCGGTAACCAGGCTGGCGCTGCCCAGCATCAGGCTGACCAGGAACATTCGCCAGCGGCTGTAGGCAAAGGCCCCCAGATGGCGGGCCGGTTTGACGGAAATAAGGGCGGCCATTGCCCATAAACTGGCCGCTGCCAGCGCCAGCCACTCATATCCCATAACAGTCCCTGACAATGTAGCGAGAAGGCGTGCCAGACGACTGCCAGCGTCCGCTTGCTTGCTTAAGAAGAAATGGCTGAAAAAAATAACCCGAAAGACTCCATCTATCGGGCAAGCCCGATACAATACGGGCCGTCTTCGGGGATAACAAGTGCGGCATCATGCATTCTCCGCCGGGCGCGCCGCCGGCCTTCCCCCTATCTGCAGTCAAAAGAATTGAATGAGGTTTATGTCATGGTTCACCGTCCGGCAGTTTACTGCGCTACCCGCCGGCCAGCTCGTCGCTGGCTCCCTCCCATGTTGCTGGGGCTGATGCTGGCGCCGCCGTTGCACGCGACCACTGTGGTGCAACAGCCTGTGCTGTCGGACAGGCAGACCCTGGTCAAGGGCAACGGTGCCGAGCCAGAGTCCCTGGATCCGGCCCAGATCCGCACCGGTTTCCCGGGGGAGGTGGTGTTGGTGGACCTGTTCGAGGGGCTGGTGAGCGAGGATGGCCAGGGCAAGATAGTGCCGGCCCAGGCCCAGCGCTGGGAGACCAGCGAGGATGGGCTGGTGTGGCGCTTCTTCCTGCGCCCGCAGCTCAAGTGGTCAAACGGCGAGCCGCTCGTAGCACAGGATTTTGTCTACGCCTGGCGGCGCCTGTTGGATCCGGTGCAGGCCTCTCCGTCCGCCGGTCTGTTGTTGGCCACCGGCCTCAACAACGCCCAGTCCATCTATGCCGGCGCCCTGGATCTCGAGGCGCTGGGAGTCGAGGCCGAGAGCGATCAGATCCTCAAGGTGACCCTGGAGCGGCCCGTGCCCTACTTCCTGCAACTCATCAGCCAGCGCCCCTTCGTGCCGGTCAACAGGCAGGCCATCAGCCAGTTTGGCAAGCAATGGACCCAGCCCGGCAAGCTGGTCAGCAATGGTGCCTACAAGCTGGTGAACTGGGTGCCGAACGAGCGTATCGAGGCGGAGCGCAATGCCCAGTACTGGGACGATGCCCATACCCGGATCCAGCGCGTCACCTATCTGCCCCTCGCCTCCCAGCATGCGGAGCGGCTGCGCTACGAGGCGGGGGAGATCCAGCTCACCAACAAGGTGGCGCTGGAGTATTACCAGAAAACCATGCAGGAGACACCCGAGCGGATCTGGGGCCTGCCGCTGCTCGGCACCTACCTCTACACCTTCAACCTGCGCCGCCCCGAGCTGCAGGACGTGCGGGTGCGCCAGGCGCTCTCCATGGCCATCGATCGCCATCTGCTGACCGAGAAGGTCAGTGGTCAGGGTGAGCCGCCGGCCTGGTCCTTGTTGCCCGCCATGCCGGGTTATGAGGAGCTCAACACCGAATTGGCCTTGCTGGATCAACCGACCCGCCTGGCCCGAGCCGGCGCACTGCTGGCGAAGGCCGGCTACAACAGCGCCCGTCCTCTCAAGCTGACGCTGACCTACAACACCTCTGAGAACCACAAGAAGCTGGCATTGGCGGTGGCGGCCATGTGGAAGCCGCTGGGGGTAACGGTTGCGCTCAACAACATGGAGTGGAACGCCTACCAGGTGGCGAAAGACAGTGGAGATTTTATGCTGGCCCGCTCATTTTTGTTTGGTGATTATGTCGAGCCGTCTTCCATGCTCAACAGTTTCCGCTGTCAGGATCCCCAGAACGAGAGCGGTTACTGCAATCCCGCCTTCGATACCCTGCTGCAACAGGCGGCGGACACCCTGAACGAGGCGACCCGGACCGGGCTCTACCACCAGGCCGAGCAGTTGCTGATGGACGAGATGCCGGCCATTCCGGTCTATCACTACAACCAGATGCGGCTGGTGGATCCCACCCTGAGCGGCCTGCCCAGCCGCAACCTGAAGGGCGCGATCGCCACCAAGGATCTCTATTTCAGTCAGCCATGAGGAACGCGGGATGAAGATAGCCATTATCTCCGATGTGCACGGCAGCCTGGCGGCCCTGGAGCAGGTGCTGGCGCGGCTCGCCCCCTGGCAGCCGGATCACTACCTGCTGCTTGGCGATCTGCTCAATCACGGCCCGCGCAATCCGGTCCCCGAGGGCTATGCCCCCGCCGCCGTGGCCGAGCGGCTCAACCCGCTGGCTCCCCGCATCATGGCGGTGCGGGGCAACTGCGATTCCGAGGTGGATCAGATGCTGCTCGATTTCCCCATCACGGCACCCTACAACCAGTTGCTGGTGGACGGGCGGCGCTGGTTCGTCAGCCACGGCCATCTCTATCGCCCCGGCGAGGTGCCGTTGCCGGCGGGCAGCCTGTTTATCAGCGGCCACACCCATCTTCCCCTGCTGCAGCGGGAGGGCGATCTGGTGCTGATGAACCCGGGCTCGATCTGCTTCCCACGGGGGGCGCTGGCGGCCAGCTATGGCTGTTATGAGGAGGGGATGCTGCGCATTCATGCCTGCAGCGATGGCGCAGAACTGATGCGATTGGTACTGTAAGCGGGTAGGGAAGCGTGGGAGTGACGGGGTCTGACTGGTGTTGTTAAACGCGAGGGGAGTTCAGGCCTTGATACCCAGGGAGCGGGTGCCGGAGCGGGTATTGCCCTTGGCATCATAGGTCAGGGAGTTGCGATCGCGCAGCTTGCTGAGGAAGCTTGCCAGTCGGCGATTGGAGATGATGCTCAGCTCGAGCAGCCGGCCATTGAGGTTGTTCTGCTCCTGGCAGGCGTCCAGCTTGGCTTGCAATGCCTGCATCTGCTGCGGGAAGGCGCTGAGCCGTTGCTGCAGATCGGGCAGTTCGGCCAGGGTCTTGTCCAGGGTCTCGATGACCACCAGCAGTTGCTGCTTGCGATCGGTCAGCGCCGGCAAGGCCAGAGCCTGGTGTTGTTTGAGCAGGTCAAACTCCTCCGCCAGCAAGCCTTGCATCTGGGAGAGGTATTCATCTTGGGCGTGCAGCAGCGCGACTAAGTCCATCATCCGAGCCGTTTATCCAGATCGGCTTCAAAACTGAACATCTTCTTGGCCACGGCGGCGCTGTCGACCTTGTATTCCCCACTGGCCACGGCCTTCTTCAGGCTTTCGACGCGGCTTTCATTACCGGTGGAGGCGGTGTTGAGGGTCTTGTGCATCTGTTGCAATTGCTGCGCCTCGTTGGTCAAGGAGACAGAGTCAGTCTTGACGGTTGCCGCGCGATTGCCTTCGGCCGAGGTCGTTGACTTGCTGGCTACACCCTGACTGGTTGCGCTATTTTGCAACCTGCTGTTTGCCAAGTTGTTGATATTGTTGATAGCCATACGCTTTACCTTCGTCTGCTTTGCTGTTCGCTTATCTCTGTTTATCGGTGATGGTGGTCAGAACTTTAGAAAAAAAATCGAAGCATTAACAAAATAATCAAAATGTGACCACCACGGAACCAACGGCACTGACGGTGCCCTGTACCTGTCTGCCCGAGCGAATGTTAACGAGCCTGATCATGTCTCCGAAGCTGCCATCTTGCAAGGCTCGGGCCATGGTTTTGATCTGCATGCTGCTATTTTCGGCGAGGAGAGTCACCTCATCCCCCTTGCACACCACACAGACCTGGGTGAGCCGAACGGGCTGACCCGGTTTCAGTTCACGCTTGCTGCGCGCCCCGATGAGGGGGGCCGGATCGCTCAGAAAGTCGCCCCGCACCAGAGTCTGATCCTGATAGGCCAGGGTCAGCATGGACTCACTGAGGATGTCGCCCTTGGCCACCGGGGTCGCCACTGTGACATAGGGTTTCTGGATGCTGACCCGCACCGGCAGGTAGAGATCCCAGGGCTGCGCCGATTCACACTTGAGATAGACGGTGGTGTTGCGGCGGATCTCCATCTTGGTGGGGAAGGAGATGGTCAGCGCCTCCTCGCAGCGATTCAAGGGGAGACGCTCATCGATGGCCGCGGCCTTGACCTCGGCCTGGGCATCGAGGGGGATCTCCAGCTGGCCGAGCACGAACTCCTGCGCCTGTTCCTGCAGGTATTGGGTGACCTCGGACGCCATGGCGTGAGAGAGGCTGCAAAACGGCAGTAAGATCAGGAAAAGTCTACTAATCATTTTTGCTTGCCGGTCGATAAGTTGATCACGTATACCACCGTAGTTAACTATGCTTGCTGCTGAATTTGGTTGCCGAGACATCGATGGTCTGACGCAAGCCAACCTGCATGCAGCGACATATGCACGATCAGTGCCAAGCGTTTTTAGGGAGTGTTTATGGCGAGTATTTTGGACTCGGTCAACCAACGGACCCAACTGGTGGGACAAAACCGACTGGAGTTACTGCTGTTTCGTCTCAATGGACGTCAAAGATTTGGCATCAACGTGTTCAAGGTGCGTGAGGTGCTGCAATGCCCCCCCTTGACCGTCATGCCCAAACTCAACTCCTGCATCCGCGGCGTGGCCCATATCCGTGGCCAGACCATCTCGGTGATCGATCTCAGCATGGCGATGGGCAATCGCCCGATCCAGGATATTTCCAAGTGCTTCATCATCATCTCCGAGTACAACAGATCCATTCAGGGGTTCCTGGTGCAATCGGTCGAACGCATCATCAACATGAACTGGGAATCCATCCTGCCACCCCCCAAGGGCGCCGGCCGCATCAACTACATGACGGCGGTCACCGAGGTGGATGGCGAGCTGGTCGAAATTCTGGACGTTGAGCGGATCCTCAACGAGATCTCGCCGGTCTCCACCGAGGTGAGTGCCGAGCTGGTTGAAGCCAGCGTGGAGCGCAACACCCACGGGCGTCCGGTACTGGTAGCTGATGACTCTTCGGTGGCGCGCAAGCAGGTGCTGCGAGCGCTGGAGGCCATCGGGGTGCAGTGTGTGCTGGCCAAGGATGGGCGCGAGGCGCTCAACATGCTGCTGGAGATGGCCAAGCTGGGTCCCATCAAGGATCAGATTGCGCTGGTCATTTCCGACATCGAGATGCCGGAGATGGACGGCTACACCTTCACGGCGGAGATCCGCAACAATCCCGCGCTCAAGGAGTTGCATGTTATCCTGCATACCTCCCTCAGCGGGGTGTTCAATCAGGCCATGGTGCAGAAGGTTGGTGCGAACAATTTCATTGCCAAATTCCAGCCTGATGAATTGGCCAAGGCCGTACAAGGCGCTCTCTAATAAAGAAGAAAAAACTGCATGAAGACACTGTCGGACGACTTATACAAACAATTCAGCAATTTTCTGGCGCTGCAGAGCGGCATCGTGCTGGGTGACAACAAACAGTATCTGGTCAAGAGCCGCCTGTCGCCCTTGATGACTCAGTTTGGTATCGAGAGTCTGTCTGAACTGGTGACCCGGGCGATGAACGTGCGGGAACGGGATCTGAAGATGGCGGTGATTGATGCCATGACCACCAATGAGACCCTGTGGTTTCGCGATACCTACCCGTTCCAGCTGCTGAGCGACAAGATCTTCCCCGAGCTCGGCAAGAGCGGCCGTCCCATCAAGATCTGGTCCGCCGCCTCTTCCTCGGGGCAGGAGCCTTACTCCATCGCCATGACGGCGCTGGAGCAGCAGGTCAAGCGGCCTGGCACCTTGCCGGGCGGGGTGCAGATAGTGGGGACCGATATCTCCAGCACCATGCTCAATCAGTGCAAGGAGGGGGTCTATGACAGCCTGGCGCTGGCACGCGGCTTGTCGCCCGAGCGCAAGCGGCTGTTCTTCGAGGCCCACGGTGACAACAAGATGCGGGTATCGGAGCGTGTCAGAAAATTGACCAGTTTCCGGCCCCTGAACCTGCTGGAGAGCTACAGCCTGCTCGGCAAGTTCGACATCATCTTCTGCCGCAACGTGCTCATCTACTTTGCGCCCGAGGTGAAGTCCAAGATCCTCAACCAGTTCGCCAGCAGCCTCAATCCCGGCGGCTATCTGATGCTGGGGGCCTCGGAGTCCCTTGCCGGTCTCACCGACAAGTTCGAGATGATCCGCTGCAACCCCGGCATCGTCTACAAGATCAAATAATCCCTTCCAATCCCCCTTTGGCACACCTCTTGCTAAACATTCGTGAAGCAGGAGGTGCGCTATGGCAATTTCATTCGACAAGGCATTCGGTATTCACCAATACACGCTGAGCGTTCGCGCCAAGCGTGCGGAGGTGCTATCGAGCAACATCGCCAACGCGGATACCCCGGGCTTCAAGGCCAGGGACATCAACTTCTCCCAGGCGCTGCAGGATGCCCGGAGCCAGCAAGGTTTTGGCCTCGCCACCACCAGCGAGAAGCACATCGCCTTGCAGATGGATGCCCCGGGGTCGACCCAGTTTCGCAACCCCCTGCAACCGGATACCGGTGACGGCAATACCGTGGATGTGCAACAGGAGCGCAGCGAGTTCCTGCGCAACAGCCTCGAGTACCAGGCCTCCCTCGAATTCATGAACGGCAAGATAAGCGGCCTGCTCAAGGCACTGAAAGGAGAACAAGGATGAGTTTGTTCAAGGTCTTTGACATTGCAGGCTCAGCCATGAGCGCGCAGTCGGTTCGCCTCAACACGGTCGCCAGCAACATGGCCAACGCCGACAGCGTCAGCTCCAGCGTGGAAAAAACTTACCATGCAAGGCGGCCAGTCTTTGCCGCCCAGCTGGAGCAGGCCATGTCCGACAAGCAGGCCTCGGTCGGCGTCGACGTGAAAGGCATAGTGGAGAGCGATGCACCGCTGCTCAAGGAGTACAACCCCAACCACCCCATGGCGGACAAGGATGGCTTCATCTTCAAGCCCAACGTCAACATGGTGGAAGAGATGGCCGACATGATTGCCGCCTCGCGCAGTTACCAGACCAACGTTCAGGTCGCCGACGCGGCCAAGAAGATGCTGCAGCAGACGCTCGGCCTCGGCAAATCCTGATAGAGGTGAACCCAGATGACAGAGACCTGTGACAGCCTGCACGGCCGCGGCCATCGGCTCGGCCCGTGCGGTGCGCGGCAAACCCGGACAGAGGGGGAAGCATAAGTGGCAGATACCTATGACAGCCTGCTCGGCGTCAACCGGGCTTCGACGAACCAGACCAGTACGGCCAACACCACGACCCAGAAGAAGGAGCTCGATCAAGCCTCCTTCCTCAAGCTGTTGACCATGCAGCTCTCCTATCAGGATCCGTTCAAACCGGTGGACAACGCCCAGATGTTGTCTCAGATGACGTCCATGTCGACCTCGGAGGGGATCAGCAGCCTCTCCACCCAGATGGGCAGCCTCAACAGCCTGATGACCTCCAGCCAGGCGCTGCAGGCCTCGGCATTGGTAGGTCAGAACGTGCTCATCCCCTCCAACACCGGCTATCTGGAGAAGGGGGGAGCCATCTCCGGGATGATCGCCACCGGCGACGGTGCCAGCAACCTCAAGGTGACGGTGAAGGACGAGAGTGGTCAGGTGGTCAAGGAGTTCGCCATCGAGGGCGAGCAGAAGGGCAACGTGGCCTTCGAGTGGGACGGCAAGGACAAGGATGGCAACCTGGCCAAGAGCGGCAAGTACCAGATCGAGATCCACGGTACCGTGAATGGCAAGTCGGAGACTATCCCGGCACTGGCCTACGCCCAGGTCGAGAGCGTCACCCTGGGTACCAGCGCCAACCCCAGCACCCTCAAGCTCAAGGGGCTGGGTGGTATCTATCTGACCGACGTATTGGAAATTGGCGGGACGACCGGCAAGTCGAACACGACCCCGGACCCGACCTCTAAAGCAGTGATCTAAGGAGATAAAGACATGTCATTCAACAATGCCCTCAGCGGCATCAATGCGGCTCAAAAAGACCTGAACGTCACCGCGAACAACATTGCCAACGTCAACACCACCGGCTTCAAGGAGTCCCGTGCCGAGTTTGCGGACGTCTATGCCAACTCCATCTTCGCCAATGCCAAGACGCAGGTCGGCAATGGGGTGGCGACCGGCGCGGTGGCGCAGCAGTTCCACCAGGGGGCGCTGCAATTTACCAACAACGCGCTGGATCTCGCCATCCAGGGCAACGGTTTCTTCGTCACCTCGGACGGAATGACCAGCCTGGACCGCACCTACACCCGCTCGGGCGCCTTCAAGCTCAACGAAAACAGCTACATGGTCAGCAACTCCGGCGGCTATCTGCAGGGGTACGAGACCAACGCCGACGGTACCCCCAAGGCGGTCAGCATCAACGCGACCAAGCCCATCCAGATCCCGGACCGTGCTGGCGAACCCGTCCAGACGTCCCAGATCGATGCCGGCTTCAACCTGCCATCCACCGCCTCACCGCTGGCCGCGGGCAACAGTGCTGCGGATGCCTCCAAGTTCGATCCCAAGGATTCGAGTACCTACTCCTCTTCTACCTCAGTGGTGGTCTATGACTCCCTGGGTGAGCCGCACACCATTACCCAGTACTTCACCAAGGAAGCCGATCCGGCCGACCCGACCAAGGCGGTGGTGCCGACGGCCTGGCGCATGTACCTCTATGAAGGTGACAAGCCTATCGACATCGCGGGTGGTGCCGCCACCACCATGGCCACCGGCGTCAGCCAGGCCCCCCTGAGTGCCCGCGTGACCTTCGATGCCTCCGGCAAGCTGGTCACCCCGACCACGCCGGCGGTCATCAAGACCGAGCAGCTGGGGGCGGCGGGGGCCGGTATCATCACCAATGGCGCGGATGCTACCCAGGCTATCGAGATCAAGCTCGGTACCGTGACCCAGTATGCCTCGCCGTTTGAAGTCAACAAGTTGACTCAGGATGGCTCCACCGTCGGTCGCCTGACCAAGGTCGAGATCACCGCAGATGGCATCGTCTCGGCGACCTACAGCAACGCCACCACGGTCAAGGTCGCCATGGTGGCCATGGCCAAGTTCGCCAACTCCCAGGGGTTGACCCAGGTGGGTGATACCTCCTGGCGTCAATCCCTGCTCTCCGGTGATGCGCTGCCCGGTACTCCCAACTCGGGTACCTTCGGCTCCATCAAGTCGTCGGCACTGGAGCAGTCCAACGTGGACCTGACCACCGAGCTGGTGGATCTCATCACCGCCCAGCGCAACTTCCAGGCGAACTCCCGTTCGCTGGAAGTGAATACCTCGCTGCAGCAGAGCATCCTGCAGATCCGCTAATTGGTTGTTATTTAAAAGGGGCGCTGCGGCGCCCTTTTTTACGCCTGTCTCGTGTGTTTTCCCTCCTCTGCTCCTCTTTGTTGTCTTGGCATCCTACTTGCAGTTGTCCCCCCAGAGTCATCTGTTTGACGGAGGATCCCATGGATCACCTGCTTTACATCGCCATGTCCGGGGCCAAGGAGAACATGAACAGCCTGGCTGTGCGTGGCAACAACCTGGCCAACGCCAACACCATCGGCTTCAAGTCTGACTTCGAGCAGGCGCGCAGCATGCAGGCGTTTGGCGAAGGGCTGCCCACGCGGGTGTTCGCCATGACCGAGAGTCCGGGCCAGAACCTGCAGCACGGCATGCTGATGACCACGGGGCGGGATCTTGACGTCGCCATCGACGGCCCGGGCTGGATTGCGGTGCAGGACCCCAATGGGAAAGAGGCCTATACCCGCATGGGCAACTTGCAGCTCAATGCCGCCGGCAACCTGCAGACCTCTACCGGGCTCAACGTGGTGGACGACGGCGGCCAGCCCATCGTGCTGCCGCTGCCCATGGAGAAGATCGAGATCACCCGGGATGGCACCATCAGCGGTCGTCCCGAAGGGGCCGCCGCCAACCTGCCGGAAGATTTCCAGCGCATCAAGCTGGTCAATCCGGCCAGCGACACGGTGGCGAAGGGGCAGGATGGCCTGTTTCGTCGCAAGGACGGCCAGAATGAAGCCGCCTCCGCCGAGGTCGGCCTGCTGGCGGGCTCGCTGGAAGGCAGCAACGTCAACGTGGTCGACGAGATGACCAACCTTATTCGCTTGCAACGTCAGTTTGAAACTCAGGTCAAGATCATGAAGACCGCCGAGGAGAACGACGAGGCTCAAACCCAGCTGCTGCGTATCAGCTAATCAAGGAGCACAACATGAATCCTGCACTCTGGATCAGCAAGACCGGCCTCGATGCCCAGCAGACCAACATCTCTGTCACCTCGAACAACCTCGCCAACGCCAGCACCGTTGGCTACAAGAAGGCGCGCGCCATCTTCGAGGACCTGCTCTATCAGAACATCAACCAGCCTGGCGGGCGCTCTTCGGCGGACACCGAACTGCCGTCCGGCCTGATGCTGGGGGCGGGGGCCAAGGTGGTCGCCACCCAGAAGAACCACAGCCAGGGCAACGTGCAGACCACGGACAACTCGCTGGATCTGATGATCAGTGGCCGCGGCTACTTCGAGATCCAGCTGCCGGACGGCAGCGCGGCCTATACCCGCAACGGCCAGTTCACCCTCAACGACGAGGGCACCATAGTGACGCCGGGCAACGGTTACCCGCTGCAACCGGAGATCCAGATCCCCGAGAACGCCCAGAGCGTGACCGTGGGGGAGGATGGTCAGGTGTCGGTGCAGCTCAAGGGAGATGGCCAGTCACAGGTGGTGGGCCAGATCAACACCACCGACTTCGTCAACCCCACCGGTTTGCAACCCATGGGGGAGAACTTGTTCCTCGAGACCCAGTCGAGCGGTGCCCCCATCCAGGGCACGGCCGGTGCGGACGGACTCGGGGTGGTCAAGCAGGGCATGCTGGAGACCTCCAACGTCAACGTGACCGAAGAGCTGGTGAACCTCATTCAGGCCCAGCGGGTCTATGAGATGAACTCCAAGGTCATCTCGGCGGTGGACTCCATGATGTCCTTCCTGACTCAACGGACCTAACCCAGGTTTACCTGGGCATTTTCAAGCGGAGAACCATGATGAAAGCCATCTGGATGCTGGGCCTGCTGACGCTGACAGGCTGCGCCAGCACACCCAATACCGCCAAACCCGACGATCCCGACTTCGCCCCCGTCTATGGCGAGTCGGAGCCGGTCTCTGTCCGGCCGACCGGCGCCATCTTCCAGCCCGAGCAGGTCAATGGCATCTATTCGGACATCAAGGCCCACAGGGTGGGTGACATCATCACCATCCAGCTGGCCGAATCGACCTCGGCGTCGAAGAAGGCCAACACCCAGAGCGGCAAGGACAACAAGCTGGAGCTGGAACCCGTCACCCTCGGCGGGGTGCCGGTGACGGCGAGCCCCTATGACCTGTCGGCCTCCATCGGCCAGACCAGCGCGTTCAAGGGCCAGGCCAAGGCGGATCAGAGCAACAGCCTGCAGGGCAACATCTCGGTCAGCGTGGTCAAGGTCTTGCCGAACGGCAATCTGCTGGTGCGCGGCGAGAAGTGGATCATGCTCAACAACGGCAACGAATACATCCGCATCACCGGCCTGGTGCGTCCCGAGGATGTGACCTCGGAGAACAGCGTGTCGTCCCAGCGGGTCGCCAATGCGCGCATCCATTACGGCGGCACCGGCGATCTGGCCAACACCCAGGAACAGGGGTGGCTGACCAGCTTCTTCAACGGTCCCTGGTGGCCCATCTAGGATTCACTGGACCCAGGTCCAGTCAGGAGATCTCATGAATCGACTCCGTCTGCTCGGCCTGCTGTGCTGCTTCTTGCCGCTCGGGCTGGCGCATGCCTCCCGCATCAAGGATCTCAGCTCGGTGGAAGGGGTACGTAGCAACCAGCTGCTCGGCTACGGCCTGGTGGTGGGTCTGCCCGGTACGGGCGAGAAGAACAACGCCTTCACCGAGCAGACCTTCAGGACCATGCTCAACAACTTCGGCATCAAGGTGCCGGACAACATCAAGCCCAAGATCAAGGACGTGGCGCCGGTCGCCATCCACGCCGATCTGCCGCCCTTCTCCAAGCCGGGCCAGACCATAGACGTCACCGTCTCCGCCATCGGCGAGGCGAAGAGTCTGCGTGGGGGCACCCTGCTGCAGACCTTCCTCAAGGGGCTGGATGGCCGTGTCTATGCGGTGGCTCAGGGCAGCCTGGTGGTCGGCGGCCTGGGGGCCGAGGGTGCCGATGGCTCCAAGGTGGTGGTCAATACCCCGACCGTGGGGCGCATCGCCAATGGCGCCACCGTGGAGC
This sequence comes from Aeromonas sp. TECH754, assembly GCF_056279295.1. Taxonomy (NCBI): domain Bacteria; kingdom Pseudomonadati; phylum Pseudomonadota; class Gammaproteobacteria; order Aeromonadales; family Aeromonadaceae; genus Aeromonas; species Aeromonas sp. TECH754. The sequence continues at coordinate 736,591 of NZ_JBWBRA010000001.1, forward strand.
GCGAGGTACCCAATGCCTTCTCCCAGGGGGACACCATCACCTTCAACCTGAACCGGCCCGACTTCACCACCGCTAGGCGAGTGGCCGACGTGGTCAACGATCTGGTGGGGCCCAACACCGCCCAGGCGCTGGATGCGACCTCCATCAAGGTATTTGCGCCACGGGACCCCAACCAGCGGGTCTCCTACCTGGCCACCATCGAGAATCTGGAGGTGGATCCGGCTACCGAGTCCGCCAAGATCATCGTCAACTCGCGCACCGGTACCATCGTCATCGGCAGCCAGGTCAAGTTGCGGCCCGCCGCCATCAGCCATGGCGGGCTGACGGTGACCATCGCCGAGAATCAGCAGGTCTCCCAGCCCAATCCGCTGGCGGGCGGGCAGACGGCGGTCACCAACAACTCCACCATCAACGTGCAGCAGGAGCCGGGCCGGATGTTCAAGCTTGATACCGGTGCGACCCTGGACGATCTGGTGCGGGCGGTGAATCAGGTCGGGATAGCGCCGGGCGATCTGATGGCGATCCTGGAGGCACTGCAGCAGGCGGGTGCCATTCAGGGGCAGCTGGTCATCCTGTAAATGACGGGCCATCGCATCAAGCTGGCGCCATTCAAGGGCGGCGAGTCATTGGGTAAGGTATTGGGCGGCAAGGGTTTGCCACGGGCGGCAACGAGGTAGGTTATGGCAGAGTTCGACTCCCAGAGCGGGATCAATCTTGGCATGGTGCAGGATGTCCAGAACCTGGACAAGCTGCGCCGGATGAGCATGAGCAAGGAGGGAAAGGCCGACGCGCTGATGGCGGCCGCTCGCCAGTTCGAGTCCATCTTCACCCAGACTCTGTTCAAGGGAATGCGCCAGGCCAACGCGGTGCTGACCGAGGACAACCCGATGAACAGCAGCTACACCCAGTTCTACGAGGGGATGCTGGACGAGCAGCGGGTCGCCGACATGTCGAGCAAGGGCGGCCTCGGCATCGCCGAGATGGTGGCCAAGCAGTTCTCCCCCGAGAAGAGCTTCACCCACAATGACGGCCGGGTGCTCAAGCTGCCGCAGCGCACCGAACGGGTCTATAAACCCTACCAGCCTCCCACCTCGGCCCCCAATGATTTGATCGCAGCCTCAAAAGTTGGCAAAGATTTTGCTGAAAAGGAGATGAATAGCGAGCTGAATGGGGCCGAACCCCGGTTTGCCCTGCCCAGACGCCCTCATCGCACCGTGCCTCCCATGGGGGACAGCCAGCGCCTGAGCAGTCAAGGGATTGAGGGGGCGGGCGGCAGCGCCAAGGTGTTCGACAGTCCGGAAGAGTTCGTCCATCGGCTGATGCCGCTGGCCAAGAAGGCGGCGGACAAGCTGGGGTTGAGCCCGGCGGTGCTGGTGGCACAGGCGGCGCTGGAGAGCGGTTGGGGCAAGCGGGTGATCAAGGACGGGGAAGGGCAGATGACCCACAACCTGTTCGGTATCAAGGCCGATCCGCGCTGGGAAGGTCCAAAGGCGGTGGTCAGCACCCTGGAATACGAGCAAGGGGTGGCGTCTCGCCAGAAGGCGGCGTTCCGCTCCTACGAGTCGTTTGAGGAGAGCTTCAACGACTATGTGGACTTTCTGACCTCGGGCTCCCGCTACAAGGGCGCCCTGGCCAAGGCGGACAGTCCGGATCGCTATTTCGAGGCGTTGCAGCAGGCCGGTTATGCCACCGACCCCCAGTACGCCAAGAAACTGAAACAGGTCTTGCGCAGTGACGCCATCACCGGCTACTTCACGCCCGGCAACACTGCGACCCGGAACACAGAGATGGAGCTGTAAGTTATGGCAAGCGATCTGCTTGGAATTGGAACCTCGGGTGTGATGGCCCAGCAGCGGCTGCTGCAGACCACCAGCAACAACATCGTCAACGTCAATAGCCAGGGCTATGTACGTGAACGCACCCTGATCTACACCAATTCCGTCGGATTGGGGACGGGGGACATGATTAGCGAGCGGGTCATCAACGCCTACGCTCAGGGGGAGGTACGCCGCGATACTTCCGCCTACAACGCCTCGAACACACGCTACAATCAACTGTTCCAGCTGGACAGCCTGCTCGGTGACACCAGCAACAGCGTGGGCACCACCATTACCTCCTACTTCAAGGCCTTCCACACCGCCAACGAGTCGCCTGCCGAGATCGGCGGGCGCAAGACCACCCTGAGCGAGCTCAACGGCATGGTGGACAGATACCACACCCTCTCGGCCCAGCTCGACAAGCAGTCCGACACCATCAATGCCACCCTCGGCGACGAGACTGACAGGGTCAACAGCCTGCTGAGCAGCATCAATGACTTGAATCAGGCCATCATTCGCACCCAGGGTTCGCCGGAAGAGAGCCTGATGCTGTTCGACCAGCGCGACGAGGCGGTCCGCCAGCTCTCCGAGAAGATGGAGATCCGCACCGTGACCCAGCCCAACGGCAGCATGCTGGTGAACATGAGCACCGGACACTCCCTGGTGCTGGACGGCGGCGTGGCCCAGTTCAAGGTGGTGGCGGGGGACCCTGACTCCCGCGAGTCGGCCCTGCAGCTCACCCTGGGATCCAACAAGGTCAACATCAATGACAAGGATATCGGGGGCGGCATCGGCGGGTTGTTCAACGCCCGCCGGGATCTGGAGCCCTCCAAGCGGGAGCTGGGGCAGCTGGCCGTCGCCATGGCCGATGCCATGAACCAGCAGAACCGGCTGGGGATGGACTTGGACAACGAGCTGGGGGGGGATCTCTTCACTCTCAAGGGGAGCCAGGGCCTCCCTTATGGCAGCAACAGCGGCAACGGCGCTGCCAGCGTGAACTTCGTGCCCGGCAAGGGGACAGAGGTGACCACCTTCGACTATGAGGTGCAGTTCAACAGTGCCACCGGCTACGAGGTGTTCTCCATCGACGGCGCCGGCAAGCGTACCTCCCTCATGACGGGCGCCACCCCGCCGGCCAAGTTCGAGGTAGCGGGGCACGGTATCGAGATAGATCTCTCCGGTACCCCGGCCGCTGGCGACAAGATACTGCTGCAACCGACCAAGCACGCAGCCGCAGGACTGGAAGCCGCCATCACCCGCCCGGAAGATATTGCGCTGGCTTCCCCTGTCAAGGCCGATAAGAACTCTCAGAACCTGGGTTCCGGCGAGATCAAGCTGAGCGGTGTTCATAATACCGGGACGGGGTCGGGCTTCGGGGCCAATGCCCTGGATCCGAGCGCCCCTCAGGTGGTCAAGATAGACAACGGCGGCAACTACGAGGTGTATGCGGCGGATGGCACCACCCTCATCGGGGTGGCGCCGGCGTCCAGCAAGGGCCAGAACCTGATGGCGGCCCTCGAGAGCCCGCTGGGGGGCCCCAAGGTCTATGCCGATCCCACCCAGACCCCGGGCTACGACTTCAGCATCACCGGCAAGGTGGAGGCCAAGGACAGCTTCACCCTGAGCTACAACAAGGATGGCTTCGCCGACAACGCCAATGGCCTCGCGCTGGCGGAGCTGCAGAACAAGACGCTGGTGCGCAAGAACAACAACGCCGCCACCAGCAACGACAAGATGACCTTCAACGATGCCTATAGCGCGCTGGTGACCGGAGTGGGCAACAAGACCAGTCAGGCCAAGACCCTGCTGCAGGCCAACGAGGCCAAGCTGACCCAGAGTACCGGCATCTACGAGAGCGTCTCCGGCGTCAACCTGGAGGAAGAGGCGGCCAACCTCATCCGCTTCCAGCAGTCCTATGCCGCCTCGGCCCAGATAGTCAGCACCGCCAAGACCATCTTCGATACCCTGTTGTCGTCCGTGAGGTAACCCATGCGCATCACCACCAACATGATCTATGACCGCAACCTCGCCACCATGAGCAAGGTCAGCGAGCGCCAGAACACGGCCTACAACCAGCTGATGTCCGGGGACAAGTTCACCCGGGCGGGGGAAGATCCCTCCGGCATGAGCCAGAAGATGGCGCTGACCAAGGAGATCGACTTGTTCAAGCAGTACAGCGTCAACGGCAGCCTGCTGGAGAACAGCCTGGGCCACGAAGATACCGTCCTGACCTCCATCAACACCGCCATGCTGAGCGCCAAGACCCTGATCCAGAAGGCGAACAGCTCGGCCATGGGGTCCGAGGAGCGCAAGGCTATCGCCAGCGAGCTGGAGGGGCTGCAACAGCAGATGTTCGACCTGATGAACAGCAAGAACTCCCAGGGGGAGTTCATCTTCGGCGGCAACCAGAGCAAGACCCAGCCCTTCGTCAAGGATGCGAGCGGCAACTACGTGTTCCAGGGGGACACCGGCCAGCGCAACATCCAGATCTCTCCCACGGTACAGATCCCGGCCAATGACTCCGGCTTCGATCTGTTCGAGATGGTGGGGACCCGGCGCACCGCCAGCGCCGCCAGCGCCAACATCAAGGTCGGAGTGGGGGATCAGGGTAATTTCGAGAGCTTCTATCGCAACCACTATGACTCGTCCCTTGCCAGCAACCAGTTCACGGTGAGCACCCTGGCGGGCCCGCCGGATACCTACGAGATCAAGGACAGCGGCGGCACTCTGGTGCAGAGCGGCGACTACAGCGCGGGCAACAAGATAGCCTTCAACGGGCTGGAGCTGACTCTGGACCTGCCGGCGGGCGGCGCGGATCAGACCTTCGCACTGGATGCACCTAAGAACGACAACGTGCTCAACGGCATGTCCGACTTCATCTCGGCCCTGCGGGATCCCACTATCTCGGCGGATGACTTCCAGCTGGCGACGGCCAATGCCACTACCCACATGGACAACGCCAGAACCAAGGTGGACAGGGGGCAGGGGGACGTGGGCAGCCGGCTCAACAGCCTGGAGCAGGTGATGAGCTCGAACGATGGCCTCAGCACCCTGAACCAGCAGGCGCGGGCCAAGGTTTCGGAGGCCGACATGTACGAGGTGATAGCGACCCTCTCCAAGGAGGATGCGGCCATGAGCGCCACCCAGCTCGCCTTCAGCAAGATAAGCAAGCTGACCCTGTTTGACTATATCCGCTGAATGAGTGCTCCCCCTGGCCCAGGCCAGGGGGAGCCTTGCCTCCCCGTCATCGTCTGTTTTCCCGCGCCTTTGCTCAATTTGTAACAACCCGTTGCCAGGAGCCCTCTTGGCTTGACTCGGGCCAGCCACTGGCCGATGATGCCGCCCGCACAGCCACTGGGCTGTGGCTATTTTTCGCAGCATCTCGTTAGGCGAGGCTCCTGCATAAACACAGGCCACTGATCTCACGACGTCCAGAGACGCCCAAGATCAGGACAGTTTTCATCGGATTAAGGTGTCAACCCAAGTGGCTTCCGGCATGCCGGATACGTTATGCAGTGCTAAAGCTGGTACGTGGGGATGAATACACGCCGGACGGCGTCATTTCCTGCCTGTTACTCGTCAATCAAATTGCTGTTTTCTTGCAAACGGCAGCCGGTATGACCGGTTGCTCTCGGGCCCGACCCGGGATCACATGAGGATATCTGTGATGAAGAAAACACACACCCTGCTCAATCGTCATCAACTGCTCGACCTGGCTGCCCTGCAAGGCTGGCTTGCCCGCAACCTGGATCCGGTGGCACGCGCCGACCAGCTGCTGACCCTGCGCCCGGAAGAGCTCAACTGTATCTTCGATACCCTGCCCATCCCTGATGGCGCCGAGCTGCTCGTCTCGTTGCCACCTGACTGCGCCGGTCGCCTGCTGCTGCGTTTGCATGCCAGCATCGTCGGCCTGTTGCAGGGCGCCATCCCCAGACGTGATCTGCTGGCCATCCTGCGCAGGCTCGATGACGGCGATCGTCACAGTCTGCTCGCCCGCTTCCCCGAACCGGCTCAATCCACCTTCCGTTCGCTGCTGGACTGGCCGAGTGAATCGGTCGGCGCCAACATGCGCCACGAGTATCTGGCCATCGACGGGCAGGAGACGGTGGGTCGCGCCAAGCAACTGATCCACGATGCCTGGGACAAGGGCCAGTTGTTTCAGGATCTGTATGTGGTGGACGGTGAGCGCCGGCTGCTCGGCAGCGTCTCCCTCAAGTCACTGCTGATAGCGGATCCCTTGCTGGCGGTGAGCGAACTGATGGCGCGGGAGACGGTGCGCATCGATGCCCGGGCGGATCAGGAGCTGGCAGCCCGCCTGCTGATCGATCGCGACATTCCGACCCTGCCGGTGGAGGCGCAGGGGCGGCTGGTGGGGGTCTTTCATGTGGACGACGCCGCCGACATCCTGGAGCGCGAGTCCACCGAGGATGCCGAGCTGCAGGGCGGCTCCTCGCCGCTCGATATCCCCTATCTGCAGGCGACCCCCTGGCAGCTGTGGCGCAAGCGAGTGGGCTGGCTGCTCATCCTGTTCGTGGCCGAAGCCTATACCGGCACCGTGCTGCGGGCGTTCGAGGAGCAGCTGGAGGCGGCCATCGCGCTGGCCTTCTTCATCCCCCTGCTGATCGGCACCGGCGGCAACAGCGGCACCCAGATCACCACCACCATAGTGCGTGCCATGGCGGTGGGGGAGGTGAGCCTGAAGAACCTCGGCACCGTCCTGAAGAAGGAGCTCTCCACCGGTCTGTTCATCTCGATGACCATAGCGGTGGCAGCCTGGATACGGGCCTGGAGCCTGGGAGTGGGCCCCGAGATCGGCATGGTGGTGACCCTGACCATAGTGGCCATCGTGCTCTGGAGTGCCACCGTCGCCTCGGTGATCCCCATGGTGCTGCGCCGCTTTCGGATCGATCCGGCGGTGGTCTCGGCCCCCTTCATCTCCACCCTGGTGGATGGCACCGGTCTCATCATCTACTTCGAGATAGCCAAGCAGATACTGCCCGACTTGCGGTAAGCGGGAAGGGAACAAGCAAAGAGGCAGCCATTGGCTGCCTCTTTGCGTTTGAGCTGGGCAAATTTTCGTTTGGCCCCAGGGATCAGCCGAGCTGGAACAACAGGGGCCAGCCCTGCTCCAGACAGTAACGGTGCTCCTTCTCCAGGTTCTGCATCAGCAACCGGTTCTCGTCGCACCAGTCGATTGGCAGGGTAACCACCAGCTGATCGCCGGCGGCCTGCACGCGCCACTCGGGCACCAGGTTATCCTGGCGGCGGTGGTGGGCCGCCACCGCGAGGCGCAGGATGCGGATGCAGCGCAGCACCGTCTGCTCGTCGTGGTTGGGCAGGGCGGGCAGTTCCGAGAGTTTGAGCCCCTTGCGCTGGAAGCGCACCAGCGCCGCCAGCAGGGCCTGATCGTCCTGGTTGAAACCGGGCAGATCGGTGTTTTGCAGGATATAGGCGGAGTGGCGATGGATGCCGCTGTAGTTGATGGCCAGACCAATCTCGTGCAGCCGCGCCGCCCAGCCGAGGATGGCGCGATAGGGCTCGATGGGCATCTGCCAGGGATCGCTGAGCAGATCGAACAGGGTCAGTACGCTCTGCTCCACTCGGCCAGCCTGGCGCTTGTCGATGCGATAGTGGGTGCTGAGCGCCAGCGCGGTGCGCTCGCGAATGTCGTGGTGCTGCAGTCGCTCCTCGAACTCGTACAGCAGCCCTTCGCGCAGGGCACCGTCAGAGTACTCCATCCGCTCGATGGGCAGGGAGGTGAAGAGGCCGAGCAGGATGGCGACCGCCGCGGCGAAGACCCCCTGGCGCTCCTCGGTCAGACCGGCGAGCTTGAGCTGCTCGACCCTCTTGTGCTTGAGCATCTCCTCTTTCAGCCGCTCCAGCCCCACCAGGGTGATGCTGCCGTCGGTCCACTCTTCCCCCTGCAGCACATCCCGCACGGTGCGAATGGAGCCAGAGCTGCCGAGGCAGCTCTGCCAGCCGAGCTTGCGGTACTGGTTGACGATGGGGGCGAGCTGATGTTGCGCCTCCAGCACGGCGTTGTTGAAGGCTTTCTCGCTCAGCTTGCCGTTGGCAAAGAAGCTCTGGGTGAAGCTGACACAGCCCATCTTGCGGCTGGTGAGGGCCTTGCTGTCGAACCCCTCGCCGATGATGAGCTCGGTGCTGCCGCCGCCGATGTCCACCACCAGCACCTGGCCTTCCACGTGCTGGGTGTGAGCCACCCCCTGATAGATGAGACGGGCCTCTTCCTGGCCGCTGATGATCTCGATGGGGTGGTTCAGTACCTTGGCCGCCTCGCGCACGAAGTCGCCGGCATTGCTGGCGCGGCGCAGGGTGTAGGTGCCGGCGATGCGGATCTGATCCGGCTTGATGTTGGTCAGTCGCTCGGCGAACAGGGTGAGGCAGTCGAGGCCCCGGCTCCTGGCCTCATCCGACATGCGGCGTTGCTCATCCATCCCTTCCGCCAGTCGAACCCGCTCCTTGAGCCTGTCGATGATCTGCATCCGTCCCTCGGTGAGACGGGCGATGACCATGTGAAAGCTGTTCGAGCCCAGATCGACAGCGGCGTACAGACTATTGTCCATGGTTTGACTCTATGCGTTTGAGGTAGTCGTAAATCGCAACCTGAGAACGCACCTTGCGGCGGTTGCCCCGCTTCACGTACTCGTTGCTCTGGTCTGCATCGATGACCCTTGCCTTGCAGGTATCGCTCAGCTGCAACTGGAGAATATCCAGGATGCGCTGCTTCAGGCGCTCGTCGTAGATGGGGGTGCCCACCTCGATCCGGCCGTCGATGTTGCGGCTCATCCAGTCGGCGCTGGAGATGAACAGCTGGGGGTTGCCCCTGTTGTGGAACACCATGACCCGCGGGTGCTCGAGGAAGCGGTCGATGATGCTGATGATCTGGATGTTTTCGCTCAGACCCGGCACGCCGGGACGCAGGGCGCACATGCCGCGGATGATCATCTGGATCGGCACCCCGGCCTGGCCGGCGGCGTAGAGCCGGTTGATGAGGTCCTTGTCCACCAGGTTGTTGATCTTGAGGGTGATGCCGCTCGGCTGACCCGCCTTGGCGTTGGCCAGCTCGGCGTCGATGAGGCGATAGAGCTGGCGGCGGCTGTTGATGGGGGAGACCAGCAGGTGGTTGAACTTGTAGCGCCGGTAGGGATATTCGATGTATTCGAACACCCCTTCCACCTCGGCGGTGATGTCCGGGTGGCGGGTCAGCAGGGAGAAGTCGGTGTAGATCTTGGCGGTCTTCTCGTTGAAGTTGCCGGTGCCGATGTGGGCGTAGCGCACCGCCTCGCCATGCTCGTGGCGGGTGATGAGGCAGAGCTTGGAGTGGATCTTGAGGCTCGGTACCCCGAACACCACCTTGACCCCCGCATCGGTCAGGATGTTGGCCCAGTCGATGTTGGCCGCCTCGTCGAAACGGGCCCGCAGCTCGACCACCACGGTTACCTTCTTGCCGTTGTTGGCGGCGTCGATGAGGGAGTGGATGATGCGAGACTTCTTGGCGACCCGGTAGATATTGATGCGGATGGCGCTCACCGCCGGATCAAACGCTGCCTGGCGCACCAGTTCCGTGAAATGGTGGAACTTGTGATAGGGGTAATAGAGCAGAATATCCTGCTTGGTGATGGCGTCGAAGGCGTTGACGAAACCGTCGAAGTCGCGGCAATCGAGGGCCGGCAGCTTGGGGTTTTCCAGATAGTCCCGGCCCACGTTGGGGAAGCCGATGAAATCCTTGAAGTTGTGGTAACGACCGCCGGGCATGATGGCGTCGTAGGAGCTGATCTGCAGCTTGAGCTTGAGGAAGCTTATCATGGCGGCGGGCATCTCCCGCTCGTAGACGAAGCGCACCGGCATGGCGGTGAGGCGCTGCTTCAAGCCGTCACTCATCTTGTCCAGCAGGCTCAGATCGAGCTGATCGGAGAGACCGTACTCCGCATCCCGGGTCAGCTTCACCGCATAGGCGGCTATCTCGTCGTAGTCGAAGAAGCCCTTGAAGATCTCGTCGAGACAGAAGCGGATGACGTTATCCAGGATGATGATCTGCTTCTTGCGGCGAGTGCCCTCCGGCGGCAGCTGGAAGAACGCGGGGCAGATCGTCGGTCGGCACCTCCACCAGGGCGTACTGGATCACCTGGCCTCCCTTCTTCATCTCGATGGCGAGATAGGTGTGCTCGTCCTTGAGGAACTTGACCGGGTTGACCTCCTTGTTGAGCAGGATGGGAATGATGTGACGCAGCACCTTCTCCCGGAAGAAGACCCGCAGCCACTGCTGGATGGATTCGGAGATCTGGCTCTCGTTGACCAGGAAGATGTTGTGACGGGCGAGGGCGATCAACAGCTCCTTGTAGGTGTTGTCGAACGCCTCGCCAAGCGTCATCACCTTCTGCTGGATGGCGCGCAGCAATACCTTGGCATCGTCGTCGCCGCCGTGTACCTCGTTGATGAGGATGCGGCGCTTGACGTCCGAGACCCGTACCTTGAAGAACTCGTCCTGGTTGGAGGAGAAGATCCCGAGGAAGCGGACCCGCTCGATGAGGGGGACCGTCTTGTCCATCGCCTCTTGCAACACCCGTTCATTGAATGAGAGCCAACTCAGCTCTTTCTCTTCATACAGCTTGTCGGTGCTCATGTGGTGCCTCTGTGATCAGGTTGCGTCTGCGCGGCAGTTATGGCGTCAAACCATGACAATTTTATGACGATTGGCACTATTCGGTCAGGTCTTGATCGATGTCGACCACCAGGTCATCGGAGAGGGACTCCAGCGCCGCGACGAGATCGTCCTGCTCGAGCTGGGGAGGCAAGGCGACCAGGGCGTGGGCATAGAACAGCGGGGCTCCCGAGTGGGGCGCGGGCTCGCAGCCGGTGGTGAGATCGGCCACGTTGATGTTGAGCTGACGCAGGATGCTGGCCACCTCGTGCACTATGCCGGGCCTGTCGTTGCCGGTGACGGTCAGCATCATCTGGCGTGCGGGCTCCTGGCTGAGCTGGCCCTCGGCAAAGCTCACGGTCAGGCCCGGCAGCATCACCAGTGCCTCGCACAGGCTGCGGTAGTGTTCATCGGGCACGGTCACGTGCAGGATGCCGGCAAATTGCCCCGCCAGCTCGCTCATGGAGCTGGCCAGCCAGTTGCCCTGCTGCTGGGTGATGACATCCGCCAGACTCTCGACGATGCCGGGTTTGTCTGCTCCGATGACGGTGACGACCAATTGCTTTTGCATCCTGCTCTCCTTGGAATTGGGTTTCTGTAGCATTGTGCCTGCTGTGACAGGCCATATGAAGCCCCGCCTCGCGCAATTTTAGTGAAAAAGCGCCGCGACCAGAGGGGCTCGCCATTTCTGCGCTGCCTGACCGTGGCCCCCGTGGTAGAGTGATGCCCCTTCTCTGTTTTGTGAACTGGATAGTGCGCTCATGAATACCCTGGTCGTATCGGGATTGGTGTTATTGGTACTGCTCCTGCTGGTGATTGTCTGGAGCAGAGGCAAGCAAGGCAAGGCGTCGCCCTATGATCTGCAGGAGACTCTGTTCAGTCCGGCCGAGCGCTCCTTCCTCGGCGTGCTGGATCTGGCGGTCGGTGGCAAGGCGCGGGTCTTCGCCAAGGTGCGGGTCGCCGACGTGCTGACCCCACAAGCCCGCATGGGCAAGAGCAAGTGGCAGCAGGCATTCAACAAGATCAGTGCCAAGCACTTCGATTATCTGCTCTGCCACCCGGCGGATTTCTCCTTCCTCTGCGCTATCGAGCTCGATGACAGCTCCCACCGCCAGCAGAAACGCAAGGCACGGGATCTGTTCCTGAAAGCGGCCTGTGACGGTGCGGGTCTGCCCCTGCTGCAGATCCCGGCCAGCAGCCACTATCGGGTCGAGGAGCTGCGCGAGCAGTTGCTGCCACTGCTGAGCAAGACCTCTGCCCAGGTTGAAGACCTGCTGCCTGGGGAGCGCCGCGAGCCCACCTTCAACCCGCTGCTGCTCGATGGTGTGGACTTGAGCGACCCCCGCCATCATGGTGGCCCTGCGCCTGTGGCATCGGTGCCGCCAGCCGGCAAGCCGGTGCTCGCCGAGCCGGATCCCGAGCTGGTGGACAACCTGTTTGGTAGCCCGGACGAGGAGGACCAGCCTGCGGTTCTGCCTCACTGCCCTCGCTGTGATGCCCCCCTGGTGGAGCGGGAAGCCAAGAAGGGCCCCCATGTCGGTCGTCTGTTCCTGGCCTGCAGTCGCTTCCCCCAGTGCCGTTACGCGGCACCCCACGGTCAGTTCAAACACTGAGTCCGCCTCTGGCTCCGGTTGCAACCGGAGCCATTCTCTCCTACGTTTTTCTCTCTGCTCTGGTGGTTTTTCCACTTTCCGCAGACGACAAAAATGGGCTGATTGTGATCCCTCTCTCGGCAAGATGGCACCGGGTGCGACATTTTTTGACAATCCGCCAGAATTTTGGCACTTTGTGCCCCTCATTCAACGTGCGTGGCTATCTTAATAAGCACGAAAAAACAATAACTTGGCATCAGGTGTAGATAAAGGATGGATAGGATGGCGATGGAGGTATTGATTGTCGATGCCGATGAACAGCGGCGCCAGCAGCTGGGAACAGTGCTTTCGTTCATGGGGATCCCCTGGCAAGAGGTAGCGGAGCCCGAGCTCGATGTGGCCATCGAATCGTCCGGCCCGCTGCAAGGGATCCTGACGGGCGAGTTGCAGGAGCGCCCCCTCGGCGAGCTGCTCGGCGCCTTTCCCCGCATCCCGTTCCTCTCCCTGATTGAGGCCAGTCACCCCAACAGCAACTTCATCGGCGGCAGCGATGAGCCCTTCACCTATGAGTCGTTGACCCGTCACCTGCATTTCTGCCAGGCCTTCATCTCCCTGCACCCGCGCCAGCAACTGCACGACAAGGGCCAGGCCTTGTTGCGGCTGCTGGTGGGCAAGGGCAGGGGCATTCAGGAGGTGCGTCGCCTCATCGGCCAGGTCGCGGAAACCGACGCCAACGTGCTGATCCTCGGCGAATCCGGGACCGGCAAGGAGGTGGTGGCCCGCGCCATCCACGAACTCTCTTCCCGCAGCAGCGGCCCCTTCGTGCCCATCAACTGCGGCGCCATTCCGGCTGAGCTCCTGGAGAGCGAGCTGTTCGGCCACGAGAAGGGTGCCTTCACCGGCGCCATCGCCGCCCGCCGCGGCCGCTTCGAGCTGGCCCAGGGCGGCACCCTGTTCCTCGATGAGATAGGCGACATGCCGCTACCGATGCAGGTCAAGTTGCTGCGGGTGCTGCAGGAGCGCCTGTTCGACAGAGTGGGCGGTGGCAAGCCGGTACAGGCGGACGTGCGCGTCATCGCCGCGACCCACCGGGATCTGGAGGCGATGATCCGCACCCAGCTGTTCCGCGAGGATCTCTACTATCGGCTCAATGTCTTCCCCATCGAGACGCCGCCCCTGCGCGAGCGCGCCGACGACATCCCCTTGCTGCTGCAGGAACTGCTCAATCGCCATGCCGAGCAGCACAGGGGGATCATCCGCCTGACCCAGCGCGCCATGGAATCCATCATGCAGTACCCCTGGCCCGGCAACGTGCGCGAGCTGTCGAACCTCATCGAGCGATTGTTGATCCTCTACCCGAACCAGATCGTCGATGTGGTGGACTTGCCGAGCCGCTATCGCCTGCTGCCCTGCGAGCCTCGTGATGAGCGGCTCACCGAGATGGACGAGCGCGATGCCCTGGCCGCCGTGTTTCAGACGCCGCTCGAGCCGGAGCCGAGCAGTGGTCTCTCGCTCCCCATGCAGCTGCCGCAGGAGGGGGTCAACCTCAAGGAGATGCTGGCCGATCTCGAGGTGGAGTTGATCCGCCAGGCCCTGGAGTCCCAGGAAGGGGTGGTGGCCCGCGCCGCCGACCTGCTCAGCATGCGTCGCACCACCCTGGTGGAGAAGATGAAGAAGTACGGTATGAGCAAGGACGTCTGAGTCGCGGCTCATCATCTGGCTGCGAGACCCAGGGCAAGGGCATCAAGTTCTTGCTCTGGCCTAGGCCTCTCGCACCGAGCCTAAACAGATGCCGAGGTCAATGCTTTGACACTTGATGTCTAATGTATTGATTTATATCTGATATTTTACTGGCATGGAAATTGAATAACCTGATCCCAAACCCAGTTTGAGGTCAGGTTTATGACAATCGCCCAGCAGGACAACCCGCTCCAGTCTCACGAGGTGAGCCAGCTTTACGCCATCTTCCAGGCACTGCCGACCGGCGTACTGCTGCTCGATGGGGAAGGTCGGATCACCCGCGCCAACCCGGCCGCACGCGCCCTGTTGGGAGAACCCCTGCCGGGCCTGCTCTGGCGCCAGATCATCGACCGCTGTTTCGAGCCCCGCGAGGATGACGGTCACGAGATCTCTTTGCGCGACGGGCGCCGGGTCCAGCTCTCGACCCAACCGCTGCAAGATCAACCCGGCCAACTGGTGTTTATCACCGATCTCACCGAGACCCGTCAGTTGCAGGACAGGGTCAACCACATGAAGCGGTTGTCGGCCCTTGGCAACATGGCCGCCTCCCTGGCCCACCAGATCCGTACCCCGCTCTCCGCCGCCATGCTCTATGCGGCCAACCTCGCGAATCGCACCCTCAAGCCCGAATCCCGCAGCCAGTTCCAGCAAAAGCTGATGGCGAGGCTGCAAGACCTGGAAAAACAGATCAACGACATCCTGCTGTTCGCCCGCAACGGCGACAACCAGGTGGTGACGCCGACCTCGGTTCAAGAGTTGTTGGCCCAGGTGCAGGCCGGCGCCGAGGTGTTCTGCCAGCAACAGGGCTGCGCGCTGCATATGGAGGCACCGGAGCCGGATCTCTGGCTGCTCGCCAACAGCAACGCGCTGGCTGGCGCCATCAACAACCTGATCGCCAACGCCCAGCAGGCCGGCGCCACGTCACTGCTGGTGAGCGCGGTGCGCAGCGGTAGCCGGGTGGAGCTGCGCATCCTCGACAACGGCAAGGGGATGCCGGCCCAGCTGCTCAGCCAGATCTTCGAACCCTTCTTCACCACCCGCTCCCAGGGCACCGGCCTTGGGCTGGCGGTGGTGCAATCCGTGGTACGTGCCCATCAGGGGGAGGTCGGCGTGGCCTCGGTGCCTGGCGAGGGTACCTGCTTTACCCTGTCGTTCCCCTTGCATCAGCAACAGCTGCAACTCGGAGGTGTAGCATGACCCAGGTCCGTATTCTGGTAGTGGAAGATGACAACGGCCTGCGCGAGGCGCTGGTGGATACTCTGCTGCTCGGCGGCTACGAATGCCGTGAAGCCGACAGTGGTGAACGGGCGCTACTCTCCCTGTCGCGCCAGCGCTTCGACATGGTCATCTCGGACATTCAGATGGGGGGCATGGACGGCCTGACCCTGCTGGCCAACATCCGCCAGCAATACCCCCAGATACCGGTGTTGCTGATGACGGCCCATGCCAACATCGATGGCGCCGTGCGGGCCATGCGGGAGGGGGCCATCGATTACCTCGCCAAGCCCTTCTCCCCCGAGGTGCTGCTCAATCAGGTCAGCCGCTACGTACCGGCCCAGAAGGTGGAGAAGCGGGCCGTGGTGTTCGGGGATCCCAAGACCGCCGAGCTGTTCCAGCTGGCGACCCGGGTGGCCAGAAGCGAGGCCACCGTCATGGTGACCGGCCCGAGCGGCACCGGCAAAGAGGTGCTGGCTCGCTATATTCACGACAACTCCAGCCGCGCCGAGCAGATCTTCGTCGCCATCAACTGCGCCGCCATTCCGGAGAACATGCTGGAGGCGACCCTGTTTGGTTACGAGAAGGGAGCCTTCACCGGCGCCGTGCAGGGTTGCCCCGGCAAGTTCGAGCAGGCCCAGGGCGGCACCCTGCTGCTGGACGAGATCACCGAGATGGACTTGGGCCTGCAGGCCAAGCTGTTGCGGGTATTGCAGGAGAAAGAGGTGGAGCGGCTCGGCAGTCGCAAGCTGATCCCCCTCGATGTTCGGGTCATCGCCACCAGCAACCGCGATCTCAAGAAGGCGGTGCAGGACGGCCTGTTCCGCGAGGATCTCTATTACCGTCTCAATGTCTTCCCGCTGCGCTGGAGTTCGCTCTGGGAGCGGCCCGGCGACATATTGCCGCTGGCGGAGCACCTGCTGGCGCTGCATGCCAGCCAGATGGGCTTGCCCACGCCGCAGCTGATGGACGATGCCCGTGCACGCTTGCTGGCCCACCCCTGGCCCGGCAACGTGCGGGAGCTCGACAACGTGGTGCAGCGCGCCCTGATCCTGAGCCCGGACGGGGTGATTGGTTCTGCCCAGCTGATCCTGGAGGAGACGGACGAGGCGCTGGTGCGCCCGCTCGAGCGCCTGGCGGGGGGGGATGGGCTCGGCAGCGAGCTCAAGTTGCAGGAGCACCAGATCATTCTCGACACCCTGCAGGAGTGCAACGGCAGCCGCAAGGCGGTCGCCGACCGGCTCGGCATCAGCCCGCGCACCCTGCGCTACAAGCTGGCCCAGATGCGGGAGGCGGGCATCGAGCTGTCCGCCTGAAATCTGCTCATGTGCTTGCTGCTACGCCATGATCAAGGCTCATGCGCTGCTCGGAATCCTCACTTATATGTATAAGCTCCGGTTTCTGTGCGGCGCGTCACCTTCCTGATGGCCTCTCGTGACAGCACCCGAACCGATTTCCAGTCTCATGGCCTTGGCGGCCCGGCTCGATTATCATGGACTCCTGACGATTTGAACCCAGGACCCTGGCTGTTGACGGGGTCTGATTGTGTTAGGGGACCCTATGATCTCTCATCGAAAACTGGAAACCGTGCTCAACCACCTGCTCGAACCCCATGCCATCAAGGACTATTGTCCCAATGGCCTGCAGGTGGAAGGGCGTGAGCGTATTCGCCACGTGGTCACCGGCGTCACCGCCAGCCAGGCGCTGATCGATGCGGCGGTGGCCGTCAATGCCGACGCCATCCTGGTCCATCACGGTTACTTCTGGAGCGGGGAACCGGCCCAGATCACCGGCATGAAGCAGCGTCGCCTCAAGACCCTGCTGACCCACGACATCAACCTGTTTGCCTATCACCTGCCGCTCGACGTGCACCCCGAGGTGGGCAACAACGCTCAGCTCGCCAAGTTGCTCGGCATCAAGGTGCGCCGCGGGCTGGAGCCCTGGAACAGCAAGAGCGTGGCTATGGTGGGCAAACTGGAAGTGCCCATGAGCGGGCCGGACTTTGCGGCACTCATCGCCGAGCGCCTCGGTCGAACGCCACTGTACAGCGGTGACACGGGGCCCGAGTTTATCCGCTCCGTGGCCTGGTGCACCGGCGGTGGCCAGAGCTACATCAATCAGGCGGCGGAGCAGGGCATCGACGCCTTCATCTCCGGCGAAGCCTCGGAGCAGACCATCCACACCGCTCGCGAGATGGGCATGCACTTCTACGCAGCGGGCCACCACGCCACCGAGCGCTATGGCATCAAGGCGCTGGGGGAGTGGCTGGCCACGGTGCACGGGCTGGAGGTGACCTTTATCGACATCGATAATCCGGTGTAAACCCGTCCACGAGCTTGCTGCGAAGCCGTGATCAAGGCTCATGTGCTGCTCTTCACCTTGCTGACGGCTTCTCGCGACAGCGCGTGAACCGGTTTAAGTCCTGTGCCGGCCATGGCTGCTGTACTGCAAAAGACAAAAAAGGGAGGCCAGAGGCCTCCCTTTTCACATCTCGGTGTTTCCGCTACTCGCTGGCATAACCCGCCGGGCCGAGCACGGCGCCATCCAGCAGGGCCGCGCCCTCCTGCATCTGCAGCCTCCCCTGGCAGAACCACTGCACCACCAGGGGGTAGATGCTGTGCTCCTGGGCCTGCACCCTGGCCGCCACGTCATCGGCGTCATCGCCCTCGAAGATGGGCACCCGGGCCTGCAGGATCACCGGGCCACCGTCGAGCTCCTCGGTGACGAAGTGGACGCTGGCACCGTGCTCGCTGTCACCGGCGTCGATGGCGCGTTGGTGAGTGTGCAAGCCCTGGTATTTCGGCAGCAGGGAGGGATGGATATTGATCATCTTCCCTGCGAAGTGGCGTACCAGAGGTGCGCTCAAGATCCGCATAAAGCCGGCAAGCACCACCAGATCCGGCCGGTACTCCTGCATCAGCGCCTGCAGGGCGAGATCGTAATCTTCCCGACGGGCAAACTGCTGCTGGGCCAGGATGGAGGTTGCCACCCCGGCTTCCTGGGCGCGCACCAGCCCATAGGCATCGGCCTTGTTGCTGATGACGCCGACCACTTCGCCCGCTATCTTGCCGCTGGCGCAGTCGTCGAGGATGACCTGCAGGTTGCTGCCGCTGCCGGAGATGAGGACCAGGATGCGTGTCATTGGGCTCTTCATTCGGTCATTCATTGAATGACGACCTGCTCCTCGCCATCTGCCGCCTTGGCGATGTGGCCGATATGCCATGCATTTTCGCCTTCGGCCTTGAGCAGGGTCAGGGCTTTTTCCAGCTGGGAGGCGGGCAGGGCGATGATCATGCCGACGCCGCAGTTGAAGGTGCGATACATCTCGTGGCGGGTGACATTGCCTGCGTCTTGCAGCCAGCTGAACACCGCCGGCCACTGCCAGCTCTGCTCGTCGATCACCGCCTGGGTGTTGGCGGGCAAGACGCGCGGGATGTTTTCCCAGAAACCGCCGCCGGTGATATGGGACAGGGCGTGGATCTCGCACTCCTTGATGAGCTTGAGCACGGGTTTGACGTAGATGCGAGTCGGCTCCAGCAGGGCATTGGCCAGGGTGGTCTCACCCAGCGGCTGATGCACGTCGGCCTTGGAGACTTCCAGGATCTTGCGCACCAGGGAGAAGCCGTTGGAGTGGGGGCCGCTGGCGGCCAGGGCGATCAGGGCATCCCCGTCACCGACCTTGCTGCCGTCGATGATCTCGCTCTTCTCCACCACACCGACGCAGAAACCGGCGATGTCGTAATCTTCCCCTTCATACATGCCCGGCATCTCGGCGGTTTCGCCGCCCACCAGGGCGCAGCCGGATTGCTCACAGCCCACGCCAATCCCGGTGACCACGGCGGCGGCGGTGTCCACATCCAGCTTGCCGGTGGCGTAGTAGTCGAGGAAGAACAGCGGCTCGGCGCCTTGCACTATCAGGTCGTTGACGCACATGGCCACCAGATCGATGCCCACGGTGTCGTGCTTCTTCAAGTCGATGGCCAGACGCAGCTTGGTGCCCACCCCGTCAGTACCGGAGACCAGCACCGGCTCCTTGTAGCCCGCAGGGATTTGACACAGGGCCCCAAAGCCGCCAAGACCACCAAGGACTTCGGGACGACGAGTACGTTTTGACACGCCTTTGATACGTTCAACCAGTGCATTGCCGGCATCGATATCTACGCCAGCATCCTTGTAGCTCAGTGAGGTTTTGTCAGTCACGCGTATTCCCCGTCATATAAAGAAGTGGAGGGTAAAATTCGGGGCGTATTCTACCAGTGGGCGGGTAAAAGCAGAAAGGAAATCGTTTGCGCGTTTTTGCGTGGAAAAGCTCTACAAGCCGTGGCTTTTATTGTATGATTCCGCGATTTTTTGGCGCCGGTTAGAGGAGATAATAATGAAAGTCGTTGAAGTCAAACACCCCCTGGTCAAACACAAGATCGGGCTGATGCGTGAAGGCGATATCAGCACCAAGCGTTTCCGTGAACTGGCCAAAGAAGTGGGCAGTTTGTTGACCTACGAAGCGACCTCTGACTTCGAAACCGAGAAAGTTACCATCGATGGCTGGAACGGGCCAGTGGAAGTTGACCAGATCAAGGGCAAGAAGGTCACCGTCGTGCCCATCCTGCGTGCCGGTCTGGGCATGATGGATGGCGTGCTGGAGCACATGCCGAGCGCGCGCGTCAGCGTGGTCGGTATCTACCGCGATGAGGAGACCCTGCAACCGGTTCCTTACTTCGAGAAGATCGTCAGCAACATCGAGGAGCGCCTGGCGCTGGTCATCGATCCCATGCTGGCCACCGGTGGCTCCATGATCGCCACCATCGATCTGCTCAAGAAGAAGGGCTGCCAGTCCATCAAGGTGCTGGTGCTGGTCGCCGCCCCCGAAGGCATCAAGGCGCTGGAAGCCGCTCACCCCGACGTGGAGCTCTACTGTGCCTCCGTCGACAAGGGCCTGAACGAGAAGGGCTACATAGTCCCGGGTCTGGGCGATGCCGGCGACAAGATCTTCGGCACCAAGTAAGTTTTGCCCTCATCCGCGTGAAGCCGGCCTTGTGCCGGCTTCACGCTTTTGAAAGCTCGGCCGGATAGTCGTCTTGCTGGGAGGCGCGCCTTGCCGCTACCATAAGCCCATCTCCCATTTCGAGAATCTTCTTTATGCTTAAACGCTTAGCAACACTCCTCTGCTGTTGTCTGCCGTTCATGGTGTCGGCTGCCCAGGTGGCCGATCTCTATCAGGGCAAGGCGCCCACCAGCGGCGACATGACCGCCGCCCAGACCCAGGCGCTGGGGGAGGTGCTCATCAAGGTGACCGGCAAGCGGGACATCCTCACCCAGCCCGAGGTGGTCAAGGCACTGGCCACCCCCGGGGATTACGTGCAGCACTACGGCTATCAGGATGTCGGGCCGGTCAAGTTCCTCAAGGCCGACTTTGACGTCACCAAGGTCAACGCCCTGGTAGCCCAGAGCAAGTTTGCCCTGCTCGGCCCCGCGCGCCCGCAGCTGGCCATCTGGCTGGTGCTCGATCAGGGGGAGCGTCGCATCCTGCCGGATCAGTCCAGCGACGGCTGGGCCGCCGCCCTGCGCGGCCAGGCGCAGGCCATGGGCCTGCCGATCAGCATCCCGCTGATGGATCTCGATGACAACATGGCGGTCAATGCCACCGATGTCTGGGGCCGTTTCGCCGATCCCATCCTCGCAGCGAGCCAGCGTTACGGTGCCGAGATGGTGGTGCTGGGCAAGCTGACGCCCGATGACAAGGAAGAGGGCAAGTGGAGCATCGACTGGGGACTCTATGGGCCCAAGGCCGGCGGTGAGCTGGTCGAGCTGACCAAGGGCGCGGGAGCCGGCTCCCAGGCCGAGGTGGCGCAAGGCTTCGCCGACACTTTGGCCGGCTGGCTGGTGCAAAACTACGGTACTCGCCTGTCCGGTACCATCTCCAGCCAGACCCTGGTGGTGGAAGGGCTCGCCGGGATCGACGGCATGATCCAGCTGCAGAAGATGCTGCAAGGCATGGCCAGCGTCAGCAAGGTGGTGATCGGCAAGCTGGAAGGGGACAAGGTTACCTTCAACCTCTCCCTGCAGGGGGACAAGGCCGAGCTGGTGCGGGGGCTGCAACTGGAGAGCCGTCTGCGCCAGATCGAAGACAATGAGAGCGGCTTGCGTTACCAATGGTCGCAGCCTTGATCCTGTCGGGCTTGGCTTCACCGTCCGGCCGAGCATCTGTGCGGTTCTCCCGCTGGGCAATGGATACCTCGTTTGCACCAGATCCCATGCGGCGGGATTAGTGCTGCGCGACCAATGGTCGCAGGCCTGATCCTGTCAGGCTTGTCATCACCGCTCGGCCGAGTCCGGGCGGTTCTCTATCTGCCATTGCAATGATACACTTGGGCACAAATGTCACAGTCAAAGCCCAACGAGTGAAGCAACCGGCCCAACTGTCTTTAGCCGTACAATTACCGGATGATGAAACCTTCGTCAGTTTTTATCCCGGCAACAACGCCCATCTGATCACCGCCCTCAAGAATGCGGCCATCGGTCAGGGCGCGCCTTTCCTCTATTTCTGGGGTGCCAAGGGCTCGGGTCGCTCCCACCTGCTGCACGCCACCTGCGCCGAGGTCAACGCCCGCGACGCCGCCGCCGCCTATCTCTCCCTCGATCAGTTTGAACAGCTGGATCCCAGCATGCTCGATGCCCTCGAGAGCCTGCCATTGGTCTGTCTCGACAGTCTGGAGGCCATCGCCGGCAACGCGCTCTGGGAGCGGGCCCTGTTCGATTTCTACAACCGCTGGAAAGAGAAAGGCGAGGGCACCCTGGTGGTCACCGGCTGCAGCGCGCCGCGCAAGCTGGGGCTGCAACTGCCGGATCTCGCCTCGCGCCTCGATTGGGGGGTGAGCTTTCACCTGGACGAGCTGGACGACGAGGGCAAGCTCAGCGCCCTGCAACTGCGCGCCGAGCTGCGCGGCTTCAAGCTGCCCATCGACGTGGGCCGCTTCCTGCTCAATCGGCTGTCCCGCGACATGCGCACCCTGCTCGCCACCCTCAACCGGCTCGACAACGCCTCCTTTCGCGCCAAGCGCAAGCTCACCATCCCTTTCGTCAAAGAGATCCTCGAGCTCTGAAAACCTATCCCATTAGGCTATCTTATTCGCCATTTTGAACCTGGGCAGTGCTCGAAATCCTCACGTACTACAGTACGCTCCGGTTTCTGCGCGCTGTCCGTGTTCAAACTGCCTTCAACGATTACGCCTACTGGGATAGGTTCTAAGCCCCATAACGACAAACCCCGGCACTTGGCCGGGGTTTGTTTGCGAGCATTACACAGCTATCAGTGGAACTGATCTTCTTCGGTGGAGCCGGTCAGGGCAGTCACCGAGGACTGGCCGCCCTGGATGACGGTGGTGACCTTGTCGAAGTAACCGGTACCCACTTCCTGCTGGTGCGCCACGAAGGTGTAACCGCGCTCGGCGGCGGCGAACTCCGGCTGCTGCACCATCTCGACATAGTGCTTCATCCCCTCGCCACGGGCGTACTGGTAGGCCAGTTCGTACATGTGGAACCACATGTTGTGGATGCCCGCCAGGGTGATGAACTGGTACTTGTAGCCCATGTCGGACAACTCCTGCTGGAAGCGGGCGATGGTGGCATCGTCCAGGTTCTTCTTCCAGTTGAAGCTCGGGGAGCAGTTGTAGGCCAGGATCTTGTCCGGGTACTGGGCCTTGATGGCCTCGGCAAACTGACGCGCCTCGTCCAAGTCCGGCTTGGCGGTCTCACACCACACCATGTCGGCGTAAGGGGCGTAGGCCAGGCCGCGAGAGATGGCCTGCTCGATGCCGGCCTGCACCTTGTAGAAGCCCTCTGCGGTGCGCTCACCGGTCAGGAAGCCTGCATCATACGGGTCTGCATCCGTGGTCAGCAGGTCGGCCGCGTTGGCGTCGGTGCGGGCGATCACCAGGGTCGTGGTGCCACAGACGTCGGCTGCCAAGCGTGCCGCTACCAGTTTTTGCACCGCTTCCTGGCTCGGTACCAGCACCTTGCCGCCCATGTGACCACATTTCTTGACGGAGGCGAGCTGATCTTCGAAGTGCACGCCGGCGGCGCCCGCCTCAATCATGCCCTTCATCAGCTCGAAGGCGTTCAGCACGCCGCCGAAACCGGCCTCGGCATCCGCCACGATCGGCAGGAAGTAGTCGACGAAGCCCTTATCCTGCGGGCCCACCTTGTTGGCCCACTGGATCTGGTCGGCGCGGGCGAAGGAGTTGTTGATGCGCTCCACCACGGACGGCACCGAGTTGGCCGGGTAGAGGGACTGATCCGGGTACATGGTGGAGGAGAGGTTGTTGTCCGCCGCCACCTGCCAGCCGGAGAGGTAAATCGCCTCGATGCCCGCCTTGGCCTGTTGCACCGCCTGACCGCCGGTCAGGGCGCCGAGGCAGTTCACATAGCCTTTCCTGGCGCTGCCGTGGATCAGCTCCCACAGCTTGTCGGCACCGCGCTGGGCCAGGGTGTGTGCAGGCTGCAAGCTGCCGCGCAGGTTTACCACGTCTTCGGCGCTGTAGCCGCGCTTGATCCCTTTCCAGCGGGGATTTTCCGCCCAGTCTTTCTCGATAGCCTGGATCTGTTGCTCACGGGTCAGTGCCATATCAGTTCCCTCTTTCATTGATTTCACGTGTCCATTGACTTGTTATTGGCGAGCCCCTCGGGGCTCTGGGCTCAGAGCCGCTCGTAACCGGGCAGCGTCAGAAAATCGATCAGGGTATCGGCGCAGGTGATCTGCTCCATCAGCTCGCTCGCTTCCAAGAAGCGACCGGCCTGCCAGCGGGCTGCACCCACCTCGGCTTTGACCACCTCCTGCTCCTCGGCCAGCATCTGGCGGAACAGCGCCTTGGTCACCACCTGGCCGTTTGACA
Organism: Aeromonas sp. TECH754; assembly: GCF_056279295.1. Taxonomy (NCBI): domain Bacteria; kingdom Pseudomonadati; phylum Pseudomonadota; class Gammaproteobacteria; order Aeromonadales; family Aeromonadaceae; genus Aeromonas; species Aeromonas sp. TECH754. The sequence goes on from NZ_JBWBRA010000001.1 coordinate 760,505, forward strand.
GCGACTTGCCATGGCGGATCCACTGCCAGATGGAGGTGCGGGAGATCTCGGCGGTTGCCGCGTCTTCCATCAGGCCGTAGATGGGCACGCAGCCGTTGCCATTGATCCAGGCCTCCAGATATTGCAGGGCGACCCGGATGTTGGTGCGCATGCCCGCTTCGGTGCGCTCACCCTCGCAGGGGGCCAGCAGATCGGCGGCGGTGACGGGGGCATCCTGTTCGCGCAGCACGCCGATCTGGTTTTTGGCGCCGGTCGGGATGGCCGCGTTGAACACCGCCATGGCGGTATCGGCAAGGCCGGGGTGAGCCACCCAGGTGCCGTCGTGGCCGTTGTGCGCTTCCCGCTCCTTGTCCGCCTTGACCTTGGCGAAGACCTCGGCGTTCACCGCCGGATCCTTGGCCGGGATGAAGGCCGCCATGCCGCCCATGGCCAGGGCACCGCGCTGGTGGCAGGTCTTGATCAACAGGCGCGAGTAGGCCGACAGGAAGGGCTTGTCCATGGTGACCACCTGCCTGTCTGGCAGGACGCGATCCGGGTGGTTCTTCAATGTCTTGATGTAGCTGAAGATGTAGTCCCAGCGGCCGCAGTTCAGCGCGACTATGTGATCCTTCATCTGGTAGAGCAGCTCGTCCATCTCGAACACCGCCGGCAGCGTCTCGATGAGCACGGTGGCCTTGATGGTGCCGCGGGGCAGGCCGAATTTGTCTTCGGTCCAGGCGAACACCTCGCTCCACCAGCGTCCCTCAAGATGGCTCTGCAGCTTGGGCAGGTAGAAGTAGGGGCCGGAGCCCTTGGCCAGCAGCGCCTTGTGGTTGTGCAGGAAGTAGAGCGCGAAATCGAACAGGCCGCCGGGGATGGGCGCGCCGTCGAAGGTGACGTGCTTCTCCGGCAGGTGCAGGCCGCGCACCCGGCAGATCAGTACGGCGGGATCAGCCCTGAGGGTATAGGCCTTGCCCTCGGGCGTCTGGTAGGAGATGGTGCCGTTGACCGCATCGCGCAGGTTGATCTGACCCTCGATCACCTTATTCCAGGCTGGCGCCAGTGAATCCTCGAAGTCCGCCATGAAGACTTTCACGCTGGCGTTGAGGGCGTTGATCACCATCTTGCGCTCGACCGGGCCGGTGATCTCCACGCGCCTGTCTTGCAGATCGGCCGGGATGCCGCGCACCGTCCACTGGCTCTCGCGAATGTGGGCGGTCTCCGGCAGAAAATCGGGGAGTTCCCCGCCATCGATACGGGCCTGACGGGCCACCCGCTGTTTCAGCAGTTCGTTGCGCTGGGGGGCAAAGCGTTCCACCAGTTCGGATACCAGGGCCACCGCATCCGGCGTCAGAATAGGCGCGTATTCGGGAAGCATCTCGCCTTGAATGCGCAGACGGGTGCTGCTGATGGTCTGGGCCGGTGCCGACATAGGGTTCACTCCTTTGAAAAGTTACATTTTGAACTTATTAACCACGACTAACGTCGATCCCTGTTTTCATTAAACTCCCCGTAACAGCGGGGTAACACGACTCATAAGGTGCAAAAGTTTGCCCGAGTCGTCAACCTGATTTTTAAAACGACTGTTTTTGAGTGGTATCTAAGTTGATGTTTTTAATAGATTTAGATGATTAGCATAAAAGCTCTATGCAGATGGTTATGCTCTTGCTTATCCCCCTCGCCAGGGGAGAAGAATGAGCGTGGTGCCGAGCAGTGAAAATGTAATTAATTACGTAATAAAATTACCAATGCAAAAACAAATCCCGACCTTACTCCAGGCTTTGTAAAAACATCTGTATGAAATCCATACGGTGAATGCAGCCGGTATCTGGCGCCCAACGAGGTTGACTGGTGAACTGCCGTTTAAAACTTGGTGGTGAGTTTGGTGAACGCAGCGGGGGTGGTGCACCCATGGTTGAAATGACGCGCAATAACGTAGGTTTGTATCAAGGAGCAAAAGGGGTAGGGGAGGTAGAGGCAGGGATATGACCAGTGAATAATACTGACAACATCTAATTAACCAGCATTTTGTGGTTATTTTTGTCGGTGGTGATTTGGCAGTATTCAAGCCGCGGTGCCGGACAACAAAACCGGCTCTTGATCCGCGTTCTCGATGGGGGAGGGGGAGGTCCGAGTTGCCTCAGTAATCCTCGTCCGGGGCGGCGAGATCGATCACATCGAGGTGCACCATGCTGCCGCATTCGGCATCACCGGATTCGAGAGCGGGATGGGAGGACGAGAGAAGGGGCTGGTCGGGCTGAGTATCAACTGCTTGCGTCATGGGTGCTTGCCTCAATGGATTGCAAGCCGGTTGGTGACTCCCTCACCCGAATACCCACCTCCCTGTATGAATGGCCGGCGGAAAAGTTGCGTATCCTAGCGACACTTGATGAAAGCTTCAAGTGGTTCTGTATAAAAAGCACGCCATCACTGTGTTTGTGGTCGATGGCAACATGATGCGGATGTGAAGACGAGAATAAGAGAAGAAGATAGTGAGATGAGGGCGCGCAGGCAAAAAAATAGCCCAGTCTGGAGACTGGGCTATTTTCGGGGAAAAATGGTCGGTGTGAGAGGATTCGAACCTCCGACCCTCTACACCCCATGCAGATGCGCTACCTGGCTGCGCTACACACCGACGAGGTCAGTCGAGCTGACGGAAAGGAGTCTAATGATATGAGCAAGTGGGCGCAACTCCTTTTTTATCAGAGAGATGCCGACTGCTTCTTTATTGCGCACCCCCTCGGTTTCACAGGGAAGTGCGACTTGGGTCCGGGCGAGAGATTTGGCATAATCGCCGCCCATTCTCCGGCGGCTATCGGGCGCCGGGGCACCTGATAGCCAAGGTGCGCCCGAGGCTCGTCAGGGGGTGAGTCGGTGTTATCGTCTTTTGAATACGGATACTCGATGAGGATCGGGCGTGGAGCCAGCAGAGAAGAGTGCGACCGAGTCGCAGCCGATGCAGGATGAGCGCCCGATGCGCCACGCCATGGCGCTGGCCGCCAGGGCTGAGGGGGAAACAGGTGAGAGCCCGCTCAGCACGGCGCCAATGTTCAAGATACACAGGCAATATAAAGAGGTAAGGGCGTGACGCCATCAGAGAATGCTGACTTCTTTGAACAAGCGCAGCAGGATGAGCGCCCGATGCGCCACGCCATGGCGCTGGCCGCCAGGGCTGAAGGGGAAACAGGTGAGATCCCGTTCAGCACGGCGCCAATGTTCAATATATACAGGCAATATAAAGAGGTAAGGGCGTGACGCCATCAGAGAATACTGACGCCATCAACCAGGTACTGCAAGACGAGCGCTGGATGCGCCACGCCATGGCGCTGGCCAGCAAGGCTGAGGGGATCGGCGAGATCCCGGTCGGTGCCGTGCTGGTGCTGGGAGACGAGGTGGTAGGCGAGGGCTGGAATCGCTCCATCAGCGAGCACGATGCCTGCGCCCATGCGGAGATCATGGCGATCCGCGCCGCCGGCACCCGGCTGCAAAACTATCGGCTGCTTGACACCGTGCTCTACGTGACCCTGGAGCCTTGCTGCATGTGCGCCGGCGCCCTCATTCACAGCCGGGTCAAGCGAGTGGTCTACGGGGCGCGGGACCTCAAGACCGGTGCGGCGGGCTCGGTGTTCGAGATCTTGCAAGACCCCCGCCACAACCACAGGGTCGAGCTCTGTGGCGGCGTGCTGGCGGATGCCTGTTCGGCCCAGTTGTCTGCGTTTTTCAAACGGCGCCGGGCCGAGAAGAAGGCACAAAAGCTGGCATCGCAACCCGCCAGCGATACGCCATCCTGATGCCTGCCGGGGAGGCGCCGGCCTCCCCGTTACCCTTATCTTTAAATATCTCTCTATAAACAAGCGGTTGGCGCTTTCTCAATGAGAAAATACGCCCCCTGTTTGTCCTTGCAAGAACCTGCGTTTCATCGCGTCCCATGTAACAAAACTGTCATGCAACCGCCATATAATGCCGCCAAGCCTAGCTCACATTGAGGTTTTGCATGTCATCGGAATCGATCAACCTGGTCATGGCGGGCAGTAGAAAACGCCGGATCAAGGACAAACTGGCCAAGTACGGAGTCACCACAGGAGGTGGTCTGGTACTGGTGGCCTTGCTGCTTATATTCTTCTACCTGCTCTATGTGGTGAAGCCCATCTTCAATGGCGCCAGCATGGATGCGACCTCCTCCTTTACCCTGCCGGTGCAGGGCAAGACGGCCTGGCTCGGCGTCGAGGAGCAGAACGAGATCGGTTATCGCTTCAGTGACCAGGGTCAGGTCAGCTTCTTTGTGGTGCAAGCCGATGGCAACCTCAAGGTGGGCCAGGTGCTGGGCCAGACCCAGATTGTCGGTAACATCAGCGCGGTCGCCGCGCCCGCCCCGGGTCAGAAGCTGATCGCCTACGGCTTTGCCGATGGCAAGGCGCTGGTGGTTCAGCCCTATTTCAAAGTCTCCTATCCCAACGACGTGCGCGTCATCGAGCCCAGCCTGCAGTATCCCTTCGGCGAAGAGCCCATGGTGCTCGACCCGCAAGGCAAGGCGCTGCAACGCATGGTGTTCGAGGCGACCAAGGACAAGATGGCCGCCGCCGCCGTGACCGAAGATGGCCGTGGCGTGATGGCGGTGCTGAGCGGTGAGGAGAACTTCCTCTCCGGCGAGATCGAGTGGAGCAGCCAGAACTACGTCATTCCCTCCCTGCCGCGTCAGGTGGATCAGATGTTGCTGACCCCCAACCTGCGCATCCTGTTCGTGCGGGAAGGCAACCGCCTGTCGGTCTATGACATCCATAACCTGAACGATATCTCCCTGCGCGACGTTATGGAGATCAATGCCCCGAATGCCAACGTGACCCAGGTCGCGCTGCTCTCCGGCGCGTCTTCCCTGCTGGTGGGCAATGACAACGGCGTCATCTCCCAGTGGTTTGAGGTGGCCAAAGATGGCAAGCGTGCATTCACCCAGATCCGTGACTTCAAGAGCGACGGCCCCGTCGATCTGCTGACCCCCGAGCACTTTCGCAAGGGCTTCATCAGCAGCGCCAAGGATGGGACAGTTAACTTCTTCCACGCCACCGGCGAGACCAAGCTGCTGAGTGAGAAGGTCGAAGGTGGTGCCCTTGCATCCCTGGCCATCTCCCCGCGCCACAATCTGTTGCTGGCGCAGCAGGAGAACAACTTCAAACTGTTCTCCGTCGAGAACGAACACCCCGAGGTGACCTGGTCGGCGCTGTGGCAGCAGGTGTGGTACGAAGGCTATCCGGAGCCGCAATACGTGTGGCAATCCACCTCCGCCAGCAATGACTTCGAAGCCAAGCTGAGCCTGGTGCCGCTGGTGTTCGGGACCCTCAAGGCCTCCTTCTACGCCATGCTGTTCGCGGTGCCACTCGGCGTGGCCGGCGCCATCTATACCGCCTACTTCATGTCGGCTGGTCTGCGCAAATACGTCAAGCCGACGGTGGAAATCATGGCGGCGCTGCCGACCGTGATCCTGGGCTTCCTGGCCGGTCTCTGGCTCGCCCCCATCATCGAAGGGGCGCTGCCCGGGGTGATCCTGCTGCTCATTTTGCTGCCGATGGGCATGTTGCTGACGGCGCTGATCTGGAATTACCTGCCGGAACGTGGCCGTTCCTGGCTGCCCGAGGGTTGGCACGCCATCCTGCTCATCCCGGTGCTGCTGCTGATCGGCTGGGGCGCCTTCGCCCTGAGCCCGCTCATCGAGAATGCCTTCATGCACGGCGATTCCCGCATCTGGCTGACCCACGAGATGGGCATCAAGTTTGACCAGCGCAACTCCTTGGTAGTCGGTATCGCCATGGGCTTCGCGGTCATACCCACCATCTTCTCCATCGCCGAGGATGCGGTGTTCTCGGTGCCCAAGCACCTCACCCAGGGTTCTCTGGCACTCGGTGCCACCCCCTGGCAGACCCTGAGCCGGGTGGTGATCCTGACCGCGAGTCCGGGCATCTTCTCGGCGGTGATGATGGGCCTTGGCCGCGCCGTGGGCGAGACCATGATAGTGCTGATGGCGACCGGCAATACGCCCATCATGGACTTCTCCATGTTCCAGGGGCTGCGCACCCTGGCGGCGAACATCGCGGTGGAAATGCCGGAATCGGAAGTGGGCAGCTCCCACTACCGGGTGCTGTTCCTCGCGGCCTTCGTCCTGTTTGTGTTCACCTTTATGTTCAACACCCTGGCCGAGTTCATTCGTCAGCGGTTGCGCGAAAAATACAGCTCTCTGTAATGAGCCGTTCTGTATATGAACAAGGAATCGATAATGGGTAAGTGGTTTAAATCAGGGGCCCCCTGGATCTGGATGACGGGTGGCGCCGTCAGCCTGAGTCTGGTGGCGGTACTGGGTCTGTTGCTGCTGATCGGCTGGCGTGGTCTGGTCTATTTCTGGCCGCACCCCATCTATGAGTGGCAGTTGGAAGACGCCGCCGGCAACAAGAGCGTGCTGATAGGCGAGGTCAACGATCGCGAGCTGGTGCCGGTCGAGCGGCTGCGTGCCGCCGGCCAGGCACTGGCTGGGGAAGAGCGCGAGCAACTGACCCGCTATCTGGTCAAGACCGGCAACCGTGAGTTCGTCGACCTCGACTTCCGCTGGTTGCTCGAGACCGACATCAAGTCCCGCAGCCAACCGGCCGAGCTCGCCATGGTGGAGCGCACCACCAACGGCAACTTCTACGGCTACATCACCTCGGTGAAGGAAGATGGCCGCGAGCTGACCGAGGATCTGCATCCCGCACTGCAACGGGTGCTGGCTCGTGCCAACGCGCTTTCCGAACAGGCCAACGACCTGCAAAAGGGTGACATCGGCAGCATCAACTACCAGCTCGAGAAGCTGCGCCTGAAAGAGCGCAAGGCCGAGCTGGATGGCAAGCTGACCGACCAGCTGAAAACCGAGCTGGCTGCCGAGCGCCAGACCCTGGGCGAGCGTTATCAGGGGCTGGAGAAGGAGTTGTTCTCCCTGCGAGCCCAGGCGGATCGCGATGCCATCACCGTCAAGGACATGCGTGGCGAGCTGGTCAGCATGCCGATGTCGAAGGTGCTGGACGTGGTGTGGCCAAACGACATGAGCCTGCCGGCCAAGGTGGGCCACTGGTTCCATCAGATTGGCAAGTTCGTCTCCGATGACCCCCGTGAGGCCAACACCGAGGGCGGCGTGTTCCCGGCCATCTTCGGCACCGTGTTCATGGTGATGCTGATGGCGATCATCGTCACCCCGCTCGGCGTAGTGGCGGCGGTCTACCTGCACGAGTACGCGGGCAAGAACAGCCTGACCAAGATCATCCGCATCGCGGTGATCAACCTGGCGGGGGTGCCCTCCATCGTATACGGCGTGTTCGGCCTCGGCTTCTTCGTCTACACCCTGGGCGGATCCCTGGATCAGCTGTTCTACCCCGAGGCGCTGCCGAGCCCGACCTTTGGCTCCCCCGGCGTCATCTGGTCGGCGCTGACCCTGGCCATCCTGACCCTGCCGGTGGTGATCGTCTCCACCGAAGAAGGCTTGGCCCGGATCCCGAGCACCATTCGCCAGGGCTCGCTCGCACTGGGCGCTACCCAGGCCGAGACCCTGTGGCGCATCGTACTGCCCATGGCGAGCCCGGCCATCATGACCGGCCTCATCCTGGCGATAGCCCGGGCAGCGGGTGAAGTGGCCCCGCTGATGCTGGTGGGGGTGGTGAAGCTTGCGCCAACGTTGCCGATGGATGGCAACTTCCCGTACCTGCACGTGGAGCGCAAGTTCATGCACCTGGGCTTCCACATCTACGATGTCGGCTTCCAGAGCCCGAACGTCGAGGCGGCACGGCCGCTGGTGTATGCCACCTCCTTCCTGCTGGTGACGGTGATCGTCGGTCTGAACCTGACGGCCATCGGCATTCGTAATCACCTGCGTGAGAAATTCCGGTCGCTTGAACATTAATTGGCGCCCCTCGCCCCCTCTCCACAAGGAGGGGGACCCCTTCCCCTGCGGGGAGAAGGGGGATGAGGGAGACATATCGGATGCACGACAAATTCCGGTCGCCGGACCCAGATGCCGGCCACCCCAGACTGATTTGAGACTTGTTTCGAGGTAAAGAGAAGATGATCAACGTAACACCGACTTCGACCCAGCATACCGCCCTGGATTTGCTCAACCTGAGCCCGGAACAGACTGCGCTGGAGGTCAAGGACCTCAACCTGTATTACGGCAACAAGCAGGCGCTGTTCAACGTCAACATGAAGATCCCCAAGGGTCAGGTGACGGCCTTCATCGGCCCGTCCGGCTGTGGCAAGTCGACCCTGCTGCGCTGCATCAACCGGATGAACGATCTGGTGGAGATCTGCCGCATCGAGGGAGAGATCCAGCTGCACGGCCACAACATCTATGACAAGGGGGTGGATGTCTCCGCCCTGCGCCGTCAGGTCGGCATGGTGTTCCAGCGCCCGAACCCCTTCCCCAAGTCCATCTACGAGAACGTGGTCTATGGCCTGCGCCTGCAGGGCATCAATGACAGGCGTACCCTGGATGAGGCCGCCGAGCGTTCACTGCGTGGCGCCGCGCTGTGGGAAGAAGTGAAAGACCGGTTGCATGACAACGCATTCGGCCTGTCCGGTGGTCAGCAGCAACGGCTGGTAATCGCCCGCGCCATCGCCATCGAGCCGGAAGTGCTGCTGCTGGATGAACCGACCTCGGCGCTCGATCCTATCTCCACCCTCACCATCGAGGAGCTGATCAACGAGCTCAAGAGCCAGTTCACCGTGGTGATCGTCACCCACAACATGCAACAGGCCGCGCGGGTGTCGGATCAGACCGCCTTCATGTACATGGGCGAGCTCATCGAGTACTCGAACACCAACACCATCTTCACCACCCCGGCCAAGAAGAAGACAGAAGACTACATCACCGGTCGTTATGGCTAAGCCGCCATGGGGGCGACAAGGGTGATTGGTATGAAGAAGATGAGCATCAATAAACAGATTACCGGTCGGTTCAACGGCTAGGGCATAATCGGAGCATAAGGATTAATCGTATGGACAATATGAACCTCAATAAACACATCTCCGGTCAGTTCAATGCCGAGCTGGAGAACGTGCGCAATCAGGTGCTGGTGATGGGCGGTCTGGTGGAGCAACAGCTGACCGACGCCATCTCGGCCATCCACATCCAGGATCTGGATGCGGCGCGCAAGATAGTGGCCAACGACCACAAGGTCAATGCGATGGAAGTGGCGATCGACGAAGAGTGCACCCGCATCATCGCCAAGCGTCAGCCGACCGCCTCCGACCTGCGGTTGGTGATGGCCATCATCAAGACCATCACCGATCTGGAGCGCATCGGCGACGTGGCGGACAAGATTGCTCGCATGCTGACCGACAACGCCAACAAGCCGCAGCCGCCGCTGGTGTCGCTCGAAAATATGGGTCGCCGCACCATCAAGATGCTGCACGACGTGCTCGACGCCTTCGCTCGCATGGATCTGGAGGCGGCCATCATCGTCTACAAGGAAGACGACAAGGTGGACCGGGAGTACGAGTCCATCATCCGCGAGCTGATGACCTACATGATGGAAGACCCGCGCACCATTCCCCAGGTGCTGAACGTGCTGTGGGCGGCGCGGGCCATCGAGCGGGTCGGCGACCGTTGCCAGCACATCTGCGAATACATCGTCTATTACGTCAAGGGCAAGGACGTTCGCCACACCAAGGCGGACGAGCTGAGCGACCTGCTCGGCAAGCACTGAGGTGATGGATGAATAAAAAGGCGCGTTGAGCGCCTTTTTTATTGCATTGGATGGCCGCTTAATATAACGCCACCTCGTGGGCGCTTTTCTGCTAGAATATGGCCCCTGTGTGAGTCCCGGATTGACTCACGGTCCGGTTTCCCGGGCCCAGTTTGCCGTCTTGTGCTAAGGCGGCTATCGCAATAGGTTAATCATGAGTTTTGCCGATAGTCTGTTTTTGTTGATGTTGCTGGTTGCCAGCAGCGTGTTCTTCTCTCTTTCCGAGATCTCCCTCGCCGCCTCCCGCAAGATCAAGCTGCAGGTGATGGCCGACGAGGGCAATCGCCATGCCGAAAAAGTGCTGGCGTTGCAGGCCCAGCCGGGCAACTTCTTCACCGTGGTGCAGATTGGCCTCAACACCGTCGCCATCCTCGGTGGCGTCTTGGGCGAGTCCGCCCTGAACCCTGCTATCAAGACCTTCATTGCCGGCTTCTATCAAGGTCCCTGGCTCTCTCAGCTGAGTTCTGTCGTCTCTTTCGTGGTCGTCACCAGCCTCTTTATCCTGATCGCCGACCTGATGCCCAAACGCCTTGCCATGAGCATGCCGGAGCGGGTTGCCGTGGTAGTGGTGCGCCCCATGTTGCTGTGCGTGACCCTGCTGATGCCGCTGGTGTGGTTCTTCAATGGCATGGCGAACGTGCTGTTCCGCCTGCTGCGGGTCTCCATGATCCGCAACGACGAGATAACCTCAGACGACATCTACGCGGTGATGGATGCGGGCGCCGAGGCCGGCGTCATCCAGCGCGAGGAGCATCAGCTCATCGAGAACGTGTTCGAGCTGCAGTCCCTCGGTGTCACCTCCGCCATGACGGCTCGCGAGAGCCTCATCTACTTCACCCTGCAAGAGGGCGAGGAGAGTATCAAGGCCAAGATCGCCGAGCATCCGCACAACAAGTTCCTGGTCTGTGACCACAACCTCGACAGCATCAAGGGCTTCGTCGATGCGAAAGAGCTGCTGATCCGCGTCATCAGCGGCCAGAGCATCGATCTCAACAGCGGCTCTCTGGTGCAGAACGTCATCATCATCCCCGATACCCTGAACCTCTACGAGGCGATGGAGTACTTCAAGAATCACCGCGGCGACTTCGCCGTGGTGATGAACGAATACGCTCTGGTGGTGGGTATCGTCACCATGAATGACCTGATGAGCACCGTCATGGGAGAGTGGGCCACCCATGCGATGGAAGAGCAGATAGTGCAGAGGGACGAGAACTCCTGGCTGGTGGACGGGGTGACCCCCATCTCCGACGTGATGCGGGCCTTCGACATCGAAGAGTTCCCAGGGAACCAGAACTACGAGACCATCGCCGGCTTCATCATGTTCATGTTGCGCAAGATCCCCAAGCGCACCGACTCGGTCAAGTACGCGGGCTACAAGTTCGAAGTGGTGGACATCGACAGCTACAAGATCGATCAGCTGCTGGTGACTCGGGTCGAACCCGTCAATACCGATAAACAGGTGCCTGAGTCGCACCCCGCGGTCTGATCATCGGGCTGCCTCGCGATAAAAATGGCCCTGTATGGGCCATTTTTCGATAAGATGTGCAGCCGAGCAGTATGAAGTGGTGGGACAGGCCGGGATTAGCAGCTGACCACCAGAGTGGAACCCATGAATGGAAACCATAGTGACCGAAGAGGTCGTTCAGGAGTCATGAAGATGCCGTCTTATTCCCGTGCGCTCGGTTGTGTGGCGCTGGCCCTCGCCCTCGGCGCCTGTAGCCAGAGTGCCCCGCGCAAACCTGTCGCCACGCCCAAGCCCGCCGCCCCCCAGGCGGCGGTGGTGGTCCCCCAGCCGGATCCCGATGCCGTGGTGCAAAGTGCCGTGGCAGAGCCGAGCCCGGTCTTCGATGAAGAGTATCAGGGGCCGGATCAGGGCTCTCTGGAGTCTGTGACTGCCCTGTTTGCCCGCGGCTACATCGAGTCTGCCATGCGCGAGACCATGCTGGCGGCGGTGCACAGCGACTACCCGCTGCTCGGCATGCGGGATGTGCGCCTCACCGATCCTGTGTCCAAATTCCTCACCTCCGCCCAGGCCCGTACCACGGCCCACGATTACCTCTATGCCGGGGTGCAGCGCAGGCTGGGCCGACCCCTGAGCCCGGCCCAGTGGGAGCAGATCTGGCAAGGTTTCCCCCAGCAGGGGCGTGTCTCCGACTGGGTCAAACAGACCAAACGAGTGCTGGCGGGGCGATAAGCCGTCACGACAGCTAAACGATGAGGCCACCTTTGGGTGGCCTCATTCATGTTGAGTGCAGCGCTGTTTCAGAACCTGTTCACGAGCTGACTACGAGGCTGCGGTCAAGGCTCATGTGCTGCTCGCTTATGTGGGGTAAAGAGTGTGGATGTATCTGTATACACTCAGGTTTCTGCGCAGCGTTTACCTTGTTGACGACCTCTCTTCACAAATCATGAACAGGTGATCAGGAGGTGGAAGGGCCTGCGGGCTTGCCAAACAGTACCCTCCATTTCGCCCGCCAGGGCAGGCCACGCGCCTCTTGCAGCATGTCGCGCCACTCGTGGAAGGTGAGGGTGAACGGGTTGAAGCTGCGGATCGGCTTGGTGATGCCGAAGCGGCAAGGCTCGGCGGGATCCTCCTCCACGAAGGTGCCGAACAGCCGGTCCCAGATGATCAGTACCCCGGCGAAGTTGCGGTCTATGTATTTGGCGTTGCTGGCGTGATGGACCCTGTGGTGGGAGGGGGTGTTGAAGATCCACTCGAGCCGACCGAGTTTGCCCACCACCTGGGTGTGGACGAAGAACTGGAAACCCAGGCTCAGCAGCACGGTGGCGACCACGGCCTCTGGCGGGAAGCCGATGAGGATCATGGGGATCCAGAACAGCCACATGCCGGAGATGGGGTACATCAGGCTCTGGCGAAAGGCGGTGGAGAGATTGAGTCGCTCCGAGCTGTGATGCACCACGTGGGAGGCCCACAGCCAGCGCACATGGTGGCTCGCGAAGTGGAACAGCCAGTAGCAGAGATCTTGGAGCAGGAACAGCAGCAGCAGGCTCCAGACATTGAGCTCGATATCGAATAGCCGCCAGCCCCAGAGCCCGTCGTAGAGGTAGGCGATGGCGATGGCCGCCAGTGCATCGCTGCCCTGGTGCATCAGTGCCAGGACTGCGTTGGCGAACAGATCACGCCACTGATAGCTGGCGGTGGGGAAGGCCGCGCCGTGCTTGCGCAGATAGAGCATCTCCCAGCCGATGAAGGCCAGGAAAATTGGTGCGAGGTAAAGCAGCAGCAGTTGCACATCCATGTGAGCCATCCGGTTGGACCAGTTGGCTCCCAGCATACCGGACGAATTTAAAAATTCATTAACATTTCATGCTCGACGGGGCGACGGGGCGACAGGGCGGCAGGGCCAGTGCCAGTGCCCGCTCCCGACGGGATCCTCACATACACTGGAAGATAAGGCGCTCGAGTGGGCTGCGCCATAAGCGGCATGACATCAGCTGAGGAGGAGAGGATGAGAGCAAAGTACGTTTGCATCATGCTGAGCCTGTTGACCGCGAGTGCAGGGGCCAATGACAGTTTCAACAGCGAGTTGAGTCATTTTGCCGGCGGCGCGGCCATGGGGGCCGGGTTCACGGCCATCGCCGATCACTATGGTTATCGGGAGCACAGGGGCTGGATCGGGTTTGGTGTCTCCACCGGTATCGGGGTGGCGGGGGAGTTGCTGGAGCTGGCATCGGGCAAGGGGGATTTTTCAGCCCTGGATGCGGGTGCCAATGCGCTGGGGGCGGCGGTGGGGGCCTACGGCACAGATCGCTGGCTGCTGGCGCCCATGGTGCTGCCTGAGCAGCATTATGCCGGCCTGATGGGGCGCTATCGGTTCTGAGGAAGAGCCGCACCAAAAACAAAAGAGGGAGCCTGGGCTCCCTCTTTGGTTGTCAGACTTGCGGTATTACAGCACCTGACTCAGGAACTGACGCAGACGGGGGGAGGGGGGATTGTCGAAGAAATCACTGGGCTTCTCGTCCACCAGCAGCTCGCCGCTCTCCATGAACAGCACCCTGTCCGCCACTTCCCGGGCGAAGCCCATCTCGTGGGTCACCACCACCATGGTCATGCCCTCGCGGGCCAGCCCCTTCATCACGTCCAGCACCTCGCCCACCATCTCGGGATCCAGCGCACTGGTGGGCTCGTCAAACAGCATGATGCGCGGCTGCATGGCGAGCGCCCGGGCGATGGCCACCCGTTGCTGCTGACCACCGGAAAGCTGGGACGGGTAGCTCGCTGCCTTGTTGGACAACCCGACCTTGAGCAGCAGCGCCTTGGCTCTGTCCTCGGCCTCCTTGCGGGAGAGTCCACGCACCTTCTGGGGAGCCAGGCTGATGTTCTCCAGCACGTTGAGGTGGGGGAAGAGGTTGAAGGACTGGAACACCATGCCCACCTCTTCGCGCAGCTTGTTGACGTCGCCGGGCTCGGTCAGGCAGATGCCATCGACCCAGATGTCGCCATCGTTGATGGTCTCGAGCTGGTTGAGGGTACGCAGGAAGGTGGATTTGCCAGAGCCGCTCGGCCCCACGATCACCACCACTTCCCCCTCCGCCACCTGAGTGCTGACGTTCTTGAGGGCGTGCACCTCGGTGCCGTAGAACTTCTCGACCGCCGTCGCCTTGATGATGGGATCAGTGGCTGCTCGCATGCTTCACCTCCAGTTGACGGACCTGGGAGGCGCTGGGCGTGCCGGCCGCAGCAAGATATCTCGACGCCTGTCGGGCTCGAAGGATGGAGTCAGTTGCTTTTCGCATATTTCACCTCCGGGTGATGGACCAGGAAGGGGCGGGGCGTGCCGGTCGCAGCAAGATATCTCGACGCCTGTCGGGCTCGAATGATGGAGTCAGTTGCTTTTCGCATATTTCACCTCGAGACGGCGTACCAGGAAGGAGAGGGTGCCGGTGAGCACCAGATAGAGCAGGGCCACGGTGAACCACACCTCGAACGGGCTGAAGGTGGAGCTGACCACCTCGCGTCCCGCCTTGGTGAGGTCCGTGATGGAGATGACCGAGACCAGGGAGGAGTCCTTGATGAGGTTGATAAACTGGCCCGCCAGGGGAGGCAGCACCCGTTTGAACGCCTGGGGCAGGATCACGTAGCGCATGGTCTGGGCAGAGGTCATGCCGAGGCTGCGCCCCGCCTCCATCTGTCCCTTGTGGATGGAGCTGATCCCGGCGCGCACTATCTCGGCCACGTAGGCGCCGGTGAACACCGCCAGCGCCGCGACCCCGGCGGTGAAACGATCCAGGTTCAATACCGTGCCGATGAAGAAGTAGACGATGAAGATCTGCACCAGCAGCGGGGTGCCGCGGATCAGCTCCACATAGGTGACCGCCAGGTTGCGCAGGGCGGGATTGGGGGAGAGACGGGCCAGACCCGCCAGGGTGCCCAGCAAGATGGCGAAGACGCCAGCGACCAGGGAGAGCTTGACCGTGACCCAGATCCCCCAGGCGATGGGGCCGGCGGTCCAGCTGAATTGGGAGTCGAGCGTATCACCGAGGAAGACGGTATCCCCTTCGGCTACATGGGCACCCTTGGCGGCGATGGCCTGACGGTGGTTGGCATCGAGATCGTCTTGCAGGAACAGCAGTCCCTTGTCGGTGATCACGGTGCCGTCGAATTCGGCAAACTGTTTTTGTTCGGCCTGATAGGCGATGTACTGGGGAATGCGCTCCCAGCGCCAGGTGTAATCGACCGCCTGTACGGCCTTGTAGATGCCGAAGACGGCGACCAGCAGCATCAGCAGGAAGACGCCGTGCCAGAGCAGCTGGTTGGGTTGTTTTTCCATCTGTCTTGTGGGTGTTGGGTTGTGCACTGTCGCAACCTCTTTGTAGTTATTGTGTGGGGGTCATCTGCGTGAAGGGGCGGCAAGCCGCCCCTTGAGGGGTTATTTCAGTTGGTTCAACCAGGTGTTGGACTCAAACCACTTCTTGTAGAGGCGGTCATAGCTGCCGTCGCCCTTGATTTGGCGCAGGTAGTTGTTGAACCAGTTGAGGGTGTCCTGATCGCCTTTGCGGATGGCCCAGGCCAGCGGCTCGAAGGTGAACGGCTTGTCCAGATGGACCACGGCGCCGGTGTTCTGGGACGCGAAGATGGCGTTGTAGGGCAGGTCGTAGACGAAGGCATCAACCTTGCCGTTGATCACTTCCAGCTTGGCGTCGTCCTGGGTTTCAAACTGCAGCAGGGTGGCTTTCGGGATCATGCGTTTGACCGCCTGCTCGCCGGTGGTGCCGAGTTTGACCGCGATCTTGTACTTGGGATCGTTCAGATCGCTGAAGGACTTGATCTCGCCCGCCTTGTCCTTGCGCAGGACGATGGTCTGGCCGACGACGATGTAAGGATCGGCGAAGTTGACGCGCAGGTTGCGCTGGGGGGTGACCGTCATGCCACCCATGATGACGTCGAACTTGTCGGTCAGCAGGGCCGGGATGATGCCATCCCAGGCGGTGTTGACGAACTCCACCTTGACCCCCATCTCCTTGGCGACCATTTTGGCAAGATCCACGTCAAAGCCGATGTATTGGCCCTGCTTGTTGGTCATCTCGAAGGGTTGATAACCGGCATCGAAGCCGACTCGCAGCACACCGCGCTCCAGCACGGCATCCAGAGTGGAACTAGGGGCAGAGCTGGGTGCGGCGTTGGCCAGCCCGCACAGCAGCAGGGTAGAGAGAATGAGTTTTTTGATCATAGGTGACGTCTCTGTCGAAAAGTGTGTTCGGCCTTGAACCTGCTCCCGTGCGACTCCATGGCACAAGAGACTGCTGCATCCGGCAACAGGCAAGACAGGATTATTGTCTTGGGTCGGGCAAAAGCCCCATATGAGATTCTATGAAGGCTGGCCTGAGTGAAAAATGTACCAAAAGTTGATTGTGCCAGAAGACTCAATAAGTTAGTGGTGCTTTTTCCTCGTGGCTGGGCTCATAAAACCACATGAAAACAACATATCTATCTAATGGCGTGGGTTCAAGCGCAAAAGTTTGCGAGGGGCACTTTGCGCCGTTTTCCCGCTCTGATGGGGATCAAATGGGCGCGTTTATTGTGCTCCATTGTTGAATGAGCGTTCTTTATCGCCCCTCCGGGGCACCTGAAAATTATTTCATCGCCCGAGAAGGCTCCCTCTGTGTCTTGTTATGGGCTTCCAATATACTCAGCCATCCTCATCGGAAGGCCCGGGTATGGACGCCTCAATACTGCTCAAACTGGACGTATTCACGCTGATGCTGATGGCCCTCGGGGGCTATGGTCTGGGCTTCATCACCCTCTCCATCATCTGGGTGACCCACAAGGAGATCCCGGGTCTCGGGCTCTGGTGGTGGTCCAGCCTGTGCGCCCTGGCGGCCCAGTCCCTGTTTTTCCTGCAGGCCTTCGTGCCGAACATGGCGGGGATCTGGCTGGCCAACCTGCTGATCACCCTCTGCATTGCCCTGATGCCGCTGGCACTGCAGCGCTTCTTCGGCAAGGCGCCGAGCTGGCGGGCGTTCGCCTTGTTCATGCTGATCTATGGGCTGCTGCTGAGCTGGAGCGTGCTGTTCAATGACGGAATGGCGCCCAGGGTGCTGCTGGCCTGCCTGAGCTACATGGTGCTGGGGGCCGTGGTGGTGGTGCTGATCTGGCGCCACGGCTACCCGGCCTATCTGCCCGCCGTGCTGGTCTTTACCGTGGTCAACATACTGCTCTATGGCTTCAACCTGGTGCGCATGGGGACCCTGCTCAGCGGTGAGGCGCGGGGGCTGATGGATCAGCATGGGGTCAACGTGCTGCCCTTTCTCTCCATGCTGATGGGCAACTACCTCTCCACCTTCGGGGTGCTGCTGCTTTGCACCCAGTACCGGGCGCTGGCCCTGCGCCAGCAGGCCAGCCAGGATCCCCTGACCGGCCTGCTCAATCGGCGCGGCTTCATGGCGCGTGCAGGCAAGATGGTGAAGCGTGGCGCCTTGGTGGTGCTGGATCTGGACGACTTCAAGCAGATCAACGATCGCCACGGCCACGAGGCGGGAGACCGGGTGCTGGCGGCGGTCGGGACCTATCTGGCGGGCCAGCGGGATCTGGTGGCGAGCCGCTTCGGCGGCGAGGAGTTCGTGTTGTTGCTGCCAGAGGCCGGGGTGGCCGCCCAGCAGGCGCGCTGCGAGCAGATCCGGCAGGGTATCGCGGCACTGGCGCTGGATGGCATCGGTGTGACCGCCAGCCTGGGGCTGGCGCCTTGCAATCAGGGCTGGCACTTCGACACCCTGTTCAGCCAGGCCGATCGGGCGCTCTATCAGGCCAAGCGGGAGGGCAAGAACCGGATCTGCCGACTGGCCTGACGCCTCAAGGCGTTAGCGCCGGGGCCTGGGTGCGCGGGGCCTGCGCCTTGAGGAAGGGCAGCAGCAACAGGGCGGAGATGCCGGCCGCCACCGAGATCACCACGAAGAAGCCGTTCCAGTGCCAGATCTCCATCACCTTGGCCAGCGGATAGCCCGACAGCGCCGCCCCCATGTAGGCGAACAGGCCGACGAAGCCGGTGGCGGCCCCCGCGCAATCCTTGTGGGAGCACTCGGCGGCGGCCATGCCGATCAGCATCTGCGGCCCGAACACGAAGAAGCCGATGGTGAAGAAGCAGGCCGCCTGCAACACGTAGCTGAAGAAGGGCATCAGCCAGAGCGACCCCACCGAGAGCAGGATCCCGATGGCGAAGATGAGGTTCATCGGGCCCCGATTGCCGTTGAACAGCTTGTCCGATCCCCAGCCCGCCACCAGGGCGCCGATAAAGCCCCCCACCTCAAACATCGAAATGGCCGAGTTGGCGCTCATCAGATTGAAGCCGCGCTGCTCCGTCATGTAGAGATTGCCCCAGTCGTTGATGGCGGTGCGCACCACATAGACCAGCACGTAGCAGCAGGCCAGCAGCCAGATGTAGGGGTTACCGAGCACGTATTTACGCAGGATCTGGCGCGGTGTGAGGCCGATATCCTGGGTCTGCTGGGCGATCTCCAGCGCATCGTTTCGCCACTGGCCGACCGTGGGCAACCCCAGGGTGCTCGGGGTATCCCGCAGTCGCCAGCACAGCAGCAAGCCGACCAGGATGGCGATGACGCCGGGTACTATCATGCTGTAGCGCCAGCCGTACTGCAGGGCGATGGTGCTGACGATGAGCGGAATAAGCGCCCCGCCCACGTTGTGGGCCGTGTTCCAGGCCGACCACCAGAAGCCGCGCTCGGTGCGGGAATACCAGCTGGTCAGCAGCTTGGAGCAGGGGGGCCAGCCCCAGCCCTGGAAGAAGGCGTTGGCAATCCAGAGCGCCGCGAACAGCCAAAGCGACGACGAGAGCCCGAACAAGATGTTGATGACGCCGGTCGCCATCAGCCCCAGCCCCATGAAGTAACGGGGGTTGGCCCGATCGCTTATGATGCCGGAGACGAACTTGGAGCAGCCGTAGGTGAGGTAGAACAGGGTCCACAGCATGCCGATGTCGGCCTTGCCCAGCATGCCGCTGGCCAGCATGTCCGGCATGGCGAAGTTGAAGCTCTTGCGGGTGAAGTAGAACACCGCGTAGCCCAGATACATGGTCAGCAGAATGTGGATACGCCAGTGGCGGTAGCTGGCATCGATCTCGCGCTGATCCCGCAGGGGGGCTGCGGACGAGCGGCTCTTGATAAAATTCAGCATGGGAAAGCCTTCTGGCATGGGGACTCAGGCATCGGGATCCTCCCGCCTGCGGCAGGGCAGGCTGAGGGTCAGCTGGGTGCCGTGCAGGCAGGAGAGTTGCAGCGTGCCGCCGAGCGCCTGCACCCGCTCGCGAATGCCGAGCAGGCCATAGCCCTGAGGCGCCTGTTCCGGCAGGCCGCAGCCATCGTCTTCGAGCCGCAGGTGCAAACGCTCGCCCTGCTGGTGGGCCCGGATGCTGACCGAGCTGGCGTTGGCGTGTTTCACCACGTTGTTGAGCCCCTCCTGACAGACCCGAAACAGGGTGACCCGCTGGGCATCGGAGAGATCCTGATCCCCGAGCTGCCAGTCGAGCCGGGTGACGATGCCGCGGCGTTCCAGCTCCAGCTCCCGCAACAGACCGCGCACCGCCTGCTCCAGGCTCATGTCGTCGAGCTGGCGGGGGCGCAGCCGGCCGAGCAGGCCGCGCACCGCGTCATAGATGCCGAGGGACAGGGTATCGATGAGGGCACTGCTCTGGCCGACACCGCCGTTGTCAGGGGCCAGGCGACGCACTATGCCTGCCTGGGTGCGAATGGCGGTGATGGTCTGGCCGATGTCGTCGTGCAGCTCGCGGGCCACCTCCTTGCGGATGCTCTCCTCGGTCTCCAATAGCCGCTCGGTGAGCTGGCGGTTGTGGGCGAGCTGGCGGGTCAGCGCCTGATTGAGCTCGCGCTGGCGCTGAATGCCGGCGCCGAGCAGCAGGCCGGTCAGGCTCTGGGCCAGCAGGGAGAGCAGCAAGTCCAGCGGGTGCTCGTGCCAGGCCTGGCCCGCCATCAGTGCGACCGTGTTCATCAGGGTGGCGAGCAGGGCGCCCTGCCAGCCGTAGCGCCAGGCCATGGCCATGATGGGAATGGCGAGGCAAAACGGCGTGAAGCGCACCAGGGAGTCGGGCAGGCCGAGCTGCAGCCAGAGGCTCAGCACGAACAGCAGCAGATACCAGAACAGGTGGCGAAAACGCCAATCCACCGGCTGATCGATGAGGGCCGGCCCGAGCGGCACCCAGGTGGCACGGGTCAGGTAGTGCCAGATCAGCATGCAGGTGGAGGTGAGCGTCAGGCCGCCGGTCAGGGTCAGCAGCAGGGCGGTGAGGCCATCCTCCCCGGCCAGATGCCAGAGTAGGGATTGCAGCAGCGCGGCCATGGTCACGGTGGCGAGCAGCACCAGCAGCTGTTGCCAGTCGTCGCGAATACGCTGGCGGCGGGCGATGAGCAGCGGCACCAGGGTCAGCAGGCTGCCCGCCTGAACGAGCGGCCACAATGGCATGCTGACCTCGCCATCGAGCCAATAGAGCAGCAGGGATTCACACAGCAACAGCGGTGGCCAGTAGGCGAGGGGACTCTGCAGCAGCAGGCCGAGTCGCAATCCAAACGGAAACAGCAGCACCGCCAGCACCGGGCTGCCCGCCAGGTGCAGACCTATGCTCCACAGGCAAAACCAGCCGGCGGCGAAGATGAAGCTGGCCGCCAGGGCGATGGCGACGTAGCTGGCAAGGCGGGAGATCACCAGCTGTCCAGCATGCGGTGGGCCAGCTCCACGTTGTTGCTGACGTTGAGCTTGTCCATCAGGTTGGCGCGGTGCACGTGCACCGTCTTGGGGGAGAGGCCGAGCTGCTCGGCGATGGCTTTGACGTCCAGTCCGCGGGCCAACAGCTGCGCCACCTCCCGCTCCCGGTTGGTGAGCGGATCCCGGCTGTTGCTGGCGAGCTTGTGGGCGATGTCAGGGGTGAGATAGCAGCCGCCGTGGACCGCGGTGCGCACCGCGGCGATAAGCTCCTCCGCACTGCAGCGCTTGGAGAGAAAACCCTTGGCGCCCGCCTGCAGGGCCTGCTCGACCAGAGCCGGGCTGTCGTGCACCGACAGCATCACCACGGCGAGGCTGGCGGGCAGGGCCTTGAGCAGATCCAGCCCGGAGCAGTCCGGCATGGAGATGTCGCACACGCACAGCTGCACGCCACTGCCCGGCAAACCGGCAAGGGCCTCGGCGGCGCTGCCAAATTCGGCAATGACCCGCAGATCGGGTTCCAGATTGAGCAGTTGGGCGAAGCCGGAGCGGACGATCTGGTGATCGTCGATGAGGGCAATTTTTATCATGATGTCAGCCTGAGATGGGTGGCCAGGGTGCTGGCGCGGCCAACAAGATACCCGTCACCGAACGCGGGCTCAAGGGGGAGGACAAATAGTGAGCAAGATAAGTGGCGGCATAAAGCCAAAGCTTGACCGGGATCAGGCAGAGGGCGCGCGCGGCTCGCCAGGGAGGCGGGACGCGCGCGCCAACGCAGGTTAGCGGTGCAGTTCGCCCGCCCGCTCCGGCTGATAGACCACGTCCAGGATCTCCACCTGGATGGTGCGCCCGGCGGGGCCTGGCCAGGCGATGCTGTCGCCCACCTTCAACCCGAGCAGGGCGCTGCCGACCGGGGCCAGCACCGAGATCTTCGACTCATCACCTAGCACATCCTTCGGATAAACAAGAGTTAGGCAGAATTCAGTATCGCTATTTTGCATCTTGAAGCGCACCGTGCTGTTCATGGTCACCACGTCCGGCGGCATGTCGGCGGGTTCGCGGATCTCGGCGCGATCCAGCTCCTCTTGCAGGGCCAAGTGCTGCGGGTGGTTGCCGAGCAACTGCTCGATGCGATCCAGATCCAGGCTGGAGATCACGAGATTGGGCTGTGTCATAAGGCATTCCTTATCAATGGCTGACGGGACCAGGATGGCGGGCAAGCTGGTCGAAAACAGAGTGTTGGATTGTGAAAACAGATCGAAAGCACGATGCCCCCGAACGACTCGCGCAGAGGGGCGAGGGCGGGGGCTCAGCGGGGTGTGAGCAGACTTGAAAAAATCATGAGCGCTTTCATGTGGATACCATAACCATTCCGGGGCACTTTGGCAATTGCCCGTACCCGTGCTCAGAACCTGCCCCCGATCTTGCTGCGAGGCCGTGATCAAGGCTCATGTGCTGCTCGGAATCCTCATTTATATCTATAAATTCCGGTTCCTGCGCGGCTCTTCCCCTTGCTGACGATCTCTCGCGACAGATGGTGAACAGGTTCTCAGGGCGCCTGATAATCGTACTGTTTGAGGATGCGACTCAGGCTGCCGTCTTGCTGCATCCCCTGGATGGCCTTGCGCCAGCGCGCGGCCTCTGCGGGGGGAAAGTTGGGGTGGGCGGCGAGATAGATGGCGGTCTGTTGCAGGGTGTCGCCGCGTACCAGATCCGCGAGCGGCAGCCCGGCCTGCTGCTGGGTGTAGCGGGCGGTGTTCCAGGCCACGGCCCAGCCCTGGATGCGGCCTCGCGCCAGCTTGTTGGCATTGCTTAGCTCCTCGGTCACCGCCTCCTCCCTGGCCTTGGCCAGCGGCCGGCTCAGGCTCTGGCCGTAGGAGCCACGCATCACCCCCAGCGCGCCGCTGGACAGCGCCGCCACCGTGAGCGGGGCAGGATGATAGCGGCGATGGCTGACCAGCACGAAGGCCTCCTCCAGCAGGGGGGCTATCCAGAGAAATTGAGCCTCACGTTGGGGACTCCTGACCGGCGGCACCAGCAGCACATCTTGTCGGTGGCGGCTCTGCTGCAGGGCACGGGCCATCGGCATCAACTCTATGGTCAAGGGCTCGTGCAGGCGGCGCGCCGCCTCCTCCAGCACCTCTATGGTCATGCCGCTCGGCGCCCCTTGTCGGGTTGCGATGACATAGGGCGGCACCTCGGCCGCGATGACCGTCACGGCGTGGGCCGTTCCGCCAGCCAGCCAGGGCAAACCGAAGAGCAACAGCAGGGCAAGGGTACGCATGGAGAGCCGGTCCGGGAATGGGGGCCTCGAGTGTACCATTCCATCGACCCGGATCGGCCAGCCCCATTTGCAGATGGGAGATCAGTCGAAGAAATCCCGCAGATCCAGGGTCTGGTAACCGCCGAGCTGTGACCAGGGCAGCTGTTTTGGCAGGGACTTGAGGGTCACCTCCATCCGGTAGCTGCGATAGCCGTCGAGGCTGGCCGACTCCACCACCAGCGGGAGCTGCCACTGGCTCGACCAGAGGATGCGGGTGCGCTGCCGGCCCTCGCGTTTCTCGTACCAGCGCGCCTGCTCGGGGGCCGCCTCATCGAGGGGGGTCATCTCCTGCAGCAGGGCCGGATCCACCAGGTGGCGAATGCGCGCCCAGTCGGGTTTGAAGGCGACCTGGCCGTACTCCTCGGCGGGGACTTCCACCAGTTGGTTGTGCCAGGCATCGGCGTAGCGCAGTTGCAGCTCGTCGCCGTCGCTGCGGCTGACCCAGCGCGCCGCCATCTGGTGGGTGAAGTGCTTGTGACCCGGATTGGCGTCGTGGGTGGCGTGATAGGCGCGGGCCAGGGGCAGGGGGATCAGCCGCTGGCTCCACACCTGATCGCCGACCCGGATCCACTTCTCCTGCCACTCATTGTGTTTGGTGATGCCGTCGCTGCTGGTGACGCTGTCCTGATAACGGATGCGGGCGGCCAGATCCGGCGTATCGTCGGCCTGAGCCTCGGTAAAGAGGGTGCTGCCGAGCAGCAACAGGGGGAGCAAGAGTCTCATCATCATCTTCATCGCTCGAAAGAACGGGGGCCCGGGCGCCATGGCAGCCGGGCCCCCGAGTCCTACAGGCCGAGCGCCTCCCGCAGTTTGCCGAACACTCGGGTGTTGTCGAGCGTGCCCTTGAAGCTGCCACTGCCGGCGCCGCCCGCGAACAGCATGACATCGCCGCCGCCGTGGGTCTCGGAGCCGAGCTTGACGCCGGTCTCTTGCAGGTAGTCGTCCGCCATCACCGCCTCGCTGGTGAGGGTGGGACGCTGATCCGGGCGATTCGGCCCGTTGCCGAACACCAGGGTGGTGAACGGCTTGCCGTCGGCATCGTTCTGGGTGGAGCCATCGCTGTTCTTGACCAGATCCAGCACCTTGTTGCCCTTGGCGGAGTAGCCGTTGATGGTCATGGTGTGGTCGTGATCGGCGGTGACCACGATCAGGGTATCGTTCAAGTCCACCTTGCCCAGCGCGGTCTTGACCGCCTCATCCAGCGCCACCGCATCGGTGAGGGAGCGCTTGGCGTTGGTGGCGTGCAGGGCGTGGTCGATGCGCCCCCCTTCCACCATCAGGAAGTAGCCCTGGCTGTTCTGGCTCAGCAGATCGATCGCCTTGGCCGTCATCTCGGACAGGGACGGCTGGGTGTTGGAGGCGCCTTTGGCGACCCGGTCCAGCTCGTAGTCGAGGTGTGATTTGGCGCTGAACAGGCCGAGCACCTTGCCACCGCTGACCTTGGCCAGCTCGCTCTGGGTGGTGACGTAGCTGTAGCCCTGGGCGCTCAGCTCGGCGGTGAGATCCCGGCCATCGGCCCGGCCCCCCTTGTTGCTGGCGCTGTAAGGCGTCCAGTGGTTGGCACCGCCTCCCAGCAGCACGTCCACCCCGTCTTTGAGCGCGGCGTTGAAACCGGCGCCGCCCGGCACCGCCTGCTCGGCGATGGCGTAGGCCGCATCCCGATGGCAGATGTGGGAGTAGGTGGCCGCCGGGGTGGCGTGGGTCAGCTCGGTGGTGGTGACGGCGCCGACCGATTTACCCGCCGCCTTGGCCAGCTCCAGTATGCTGGGTACCGGGGTGCCATTGTCGCTGGCGCAGTTGTTGATGCCCTTGTTGCCGTTGATATCCTTGCCAGGCGCCACGGCCTTGGTGTCGCTGCTCATGGCGATCACCTCGTTGTTCATCTTGACGCCGGTGGTGTAGGCCGCCATGGAGGGGGCCGAGTCCGTGGTCTGGGCGTCGTGGGAGAAGGTCTTGATGCGCGCACTCTGGGGCAGCTTCATGATCTCCAGATCCCCCTCTTCCCCCACCTTGAACAGCCGGGTGGCGGTGAGCACAGTGGGGCCCATGCCATCGCCGATAAACAGGATCACGTTCTTGGCGTCGGCGGCCTGGGCCTGGGATAGCCCGCAGAGGGCACCGAGCAGGGCGGTGCAGACCAGCGTCTTTTTCATGGTGATTTTCATCCTATAGTCCCTTACAGCTTGGCCGCAGCCTTGATCTTGCCGAACACGGCGGTGTTGTCGAGGGAGCCGTGGAAGCTCTCCGCCCCCTGGCCGATGGCGCCGAGGAAGACGTCGGTCCCGCCGTGGGTCTCGTTGCCTATTTCCCCCACCTTGACCACCACCTCCTGGTGATAGTCGTTGGCCGAGACGGTGGCGTCATCGAGGGCCGCCACGCTGCTGCGCGGGCCGTCTACCCGGTTGTAGCCGTTGCCAAAGCCGATGATGGTGTAGGGCATGCCATCGCTATCCTTGCTCGGCTCGCCGGTCTCGTAGTTTTTCACCAGCCCCAGTACCCCGGGGTTGTCAGGGGTGGTCTTGCCGGTGCGCTTGGCATAACCATTCAGCACCAGCGTGTGGTCATGGTCGGCGGTGACCACGATCAGGGTGTTCTTGAGTTCGGGGTCGGTCTTCTTCACCTCGTCGATGGCGGCCTTGATGGCGTCGTCGAAGGCGAGGGTATCCTGCAGGGCGCGCTTGGCGTTGGTATCGTGCAAGGCGTGATCGATGCGGCCCCCCTCCACCATCAGGAAGTAGCCCTTCTCTTTATCCTTGAGCTGCTTGATGGCGGCCAGGGTCATCTGGGCCAGTGACGGCTCGCTGGCCGGTCTGTCCAGGTCATATTTCATGTGGCTGGAGCCGAACAGTCCCAGCAGTGGTTTGCCGGCATCGGCTTGGTTCAGCTGATCCAGGGTGTTGGCGAACTGATAGCCCTTGGCCTGCATCTCGGTGATGAGATTGCGGCCATCCTCCCGCTTGCCCTTGTCGGCGGTGGGCAGGAAGAAGCTGCTGCCGCCGCCGAGCACCACGTCCAGCCCCTCATTGAGGTTGCCGTTGTAGCCGGCGCCGCCCGGTACCAGCTGGGCAGCGATGTCGGCCTCCAGATCCCGGTTGCAGATGTGGGCATAGGTGGCGGCCGGGGTGGCGTGGGTCACCCGGGTGCTGGTGACCACGCCGGTGCCGCGGCCATCGGCCTTGGCCAGCTCCAGCAATGTGGTGACCGGCTTGCCGGCACTCTTGCTGCAGTCGCTCTCCTGGGTGGCGTCGCTGTCCATGCTGATGACGCCGTTGTTGCTCTTGACCCCGGTCATGTAGGCCGCCATGGAGGGGGCCGAGTCGGTGACCTGGGAGTCATGGGAGAAGGTCTTGATGAAGGCCGTCTCCGGCAGGGTATCTATGGTGAGGCTGCCCTCTTCACCGACGCCGTAGATGCGGGCCGCGGTCAGGGTGTTGAGGCCCATGCCATCGCCGAGGAAGAAGATCACGTTCCTGGCGCTGGGCTCGGGGGTATCGCTGTCATTTGTGGAGTTGCAGCCGGCGGCCAGGGCGGCGCCGATCATCAATGCAAGTCCTGCCATTTTTCTCATTGGGGTTCGCTCCTTGTAAAACCTGAGCGCAGCCTAACGGTGGCAAATGACACTTTTAGTGGATATCCATGACAATCCGGTGACGGTGCCGTCTAAATGTTATGTTGTATCAATCACTTATTTAGGCTGGTCAGGATAAACGACGACGAGGGGAGTGGACCGTGCTGGTGGCTCAGGACCTTGGTGCTTTGCGCTCACCGGGCTAGAATGACCTGTCAAATTGCGGCGCCAGCAGGTAAAATGCGCCCCCTTGCGACGCCAGACGTCCGTCATCGCTCGCCGCTCCTTCCATAGCAAGCCAGCGCCCGCAGCCCCTGTAGAGAGTAACGCGAATGTCCATCAACTGGTTCCCAGGCCACATGCACAAGGCCCGCAAAGAGATTGCCGAGGTCATGCCCCAGGTCGATGTCATCATCGAGATGCTCGACGCCCGCATCCCCTTCTCCAGTGAGAACCCGCTGGTGCCCGAGCTGCGCGGCGATACTCCGGTGATCAAGGTGCTGAACAAGGCGGATCTCGCCGATCCGGCCATCACCGAGCTGTGGGTGGCGCACATGGAGCAAGAGAAAGGGATCAAGGCGTTGCCCCTGACCCAGCAGGAGCCGGAGAAGATCAAGGCGCTGCTGACCCTGTGCCACGAGATGCTGCCGGACAGAAACTTTGACCTGCGCGGGGTGCGCGCCATGATCATGGGCATCCCCAACGTGGGCAAATCCACCCTGATCAACACCCTGGCCGGGCGCACCATAGCCCGCACCGGCAACGAGGCGGGGGTGACCAAGTCCCAGCAGCGGATCAAGCTCGACAACAACGTCATCCTGACCGATACCCCGGGTTTCCTGTGGCCCAAGCTCAACCCGCCCTCCTGCGGCTACCGGCTGGCGATCACCGCCGCCATCAAAGATACGGTGTTCGACTACGCCGACATCGCCATGTTTGCCGCCGACTACTTCATCAAGGCCTATCCGGAGCGCATCAAGGCGCGCTATCAGATTAGCGAGCTGCCGGAGACCGAGATCGAGTTGCTGGAGATGATCGCCCGTCAGCGCGCCTTCGTGCGCAAGGGCGGCCTGGCCGACCTGCACAAGGCGTCCGAGATCCTGGTGAACGAATTCCGCTCCGGCCTGCTGGGGCGTATCTCGCTGGAGACACCGGAGATGGTGAGCGCCGAGATAGTGGAGGCCGAGGCCGATGCGGCGCAGAAGGCCGCAGAAAAGGCCGAGCGGGAAGAGGAGCGCCAGGCGCGCGCCCGTCGCAAGTACGCAAAGAAGCGTCAGAAATAGCCGCTATTGTGATTTGTCTAAAGAAGAGGCGACCCCAGGGTCGCCTCTTTGTTTTTGGGGCCAATGGCCAGGACGCAGGCCGACATGGCGGAGTGCCTTGGCCAAAGCGGTGGAGCGCCTTCTCGAACAGGGAGAGGTGCGGCGGGATCCGCTACCGCCAGTCGCGCCGATAGCCA
Organism: Aeromonas sp. TECH754; assembly: GCF_056279295.1. NCBI lineage: Bacteria > Pseudomonadati > Pseudomonadota > Gammaproteobacteria > Aeromonadales > Aeromonadaceae > Aeromonas > Aeromonas sp. TECH754. The sequence continues at coordinate 788,777 of NZ_JBWBRA010000001.1, forward strand.
CCACCGGGTATTTTTGCTTGTTTCAGCACCGTTCGATCGCCAGCAGCGCGCCTGCACCCTCATGCCGCCGCCAAAAAGTGGATGAGCATTCTCAACCGGCAATATTCCCGTCCTGACGACCAAAGGTCCCGTTAATCAATGGGATAAGTCTGACTCCTGGCAGGCGCTTTGCGGTGCAGATAAGCGATGCCAAGTCTGCGCGGAGAAAAACGCCGACCGCGCCATCTCAGGCCGATTGACAATGCATTTGGCAGTGGCATGATGCGCTCGAATTTTGACTCTCCTCACGGTTTTATCCATGACCATATACACCCGGCCAGTGCTGTTGCTGCTCTGTGGCCTGCTGCTGCTGACCCTGGCTATCGCGGTGCTGAACACGCTGGTTCCGCTCTGGCTCACCCATGAAAATCTGCCGACCTGGCAGGTGGGCATGGTCAGCTCTTCGTATTTCAGCGGCAACCTGCTGGGTACCCTGCTCGCGGGGACGCTGATCAAGCGCGTCGGCTTCAACCGCAGCTACTACCTGGCCTCCGCGATCTTTGCCGCAGGCTGTGTCGGGTTGGGCATCACCCTGGGGTTCTGGAGCTGGTTCACTTGGCGCTTCATCGCCGGTGTCGGTTGCGCCATGATCTGGGTCGTGGTCGAGAGCGCGCTGATGTGCAGCGGCAACTCGCGCAATCGTGGCCGTCTGCTGGCCGCGTACATGATGGTTTATTACGTGGGCACAGTGCTGGGGCAACTGCTGGTCAGCAAGGTGTCGACAGCGCTGATGGATGTGCTGCCATGGGTGACCGGTCTGGTCTTGGCGGCGATCTTGCCGCTGTTGTTCACCCGCATTGTGAGCGAGCGCAGCGAACAGCAGGGCACCACCAGGGTGTGGCCGATGCTGCGCCTGCGTCAGGCGCGGCTCGGTGTCAACGGTTGCATCATCTCTGGCATGGTATTGGGGTCGCTCTATGGCCTGATGCCACTCTATCTGAACCATCAGGGGGTGAGTGATGCCGGCATCGGCTTCTGGATGGCGGTGATGGTGAGTGCGGGCATCATGGGACAGTGGCCGATCGGGCGCCTGGCGGACAGATTCGGGCGATTGCCCGTGCTGCGGGTTCAGGTGTTGGTGGTGATCCTGGGGTGCCTGGCGATGCTCGGCACCGTGGCGATGGGCCCGGCGCTGTTCATCCTTGGGGCGGCGGGCTTCACACTCTATCCGGTGGCCATGGCGTGGGCCTGCGAGAAGGTTGAGCATCATCAGCTGGTGGCGATGAACCAGGCGTTGCTGCTGAGCTACACCATCGGCAGCCTGCTCGGTCCGGCCTGTACCGCGCTGCTGATGCAGCGCTACTCGGACCATCAGCTGTTTATCATGATCGCCAGCGTGTCCTTTATCTATCTGCTGATGCTGTTGCGCAAAATGGGTGAGCATCCGACGCCGGTGGCCCATGCCTGATGCGCACCGAGTACCCATGAACGGCCACAACATGAGCCGCGACATGAACAGCGAATAGCGCCGTTCACCGGCTGGGCCTGCCCATGGGAGAGGCTCGGTGTATCATCTGGTTGATATAAAACAATCGAAGAGGCGACCCCGGGGTCGCCTCTTCGTCTTTGGGGCCCATGAGCAGCACAGGAACCGAGCAAGGCAGCAACGTGCCTCAGCCGAAGCGGCGGCGGGCCTCTTCGAACAGGGAGAGGTGCAGCGGGATCAACTGCTGCCAATCGCGCCGGTAGCCGCCACCGGGTACGGCGGCGATGGGGAGATTCTGTCGCAGCGCCCAGTCGAACACCATGGCATCGCGCTGGCGCACCCCGGTATCGCTGAGGGAGAGATAGCCGAGCTCATCGTCACGGTGCACGTCGACGCCAGCCTGATAGAGCACCAGGTCCGGGTTGTAGAGACGCTGCGCCAGGGAGAGGGCCTGCTCCAGCGTCCCCAGGTAGGCGTCATCCTCCATGCCGGTGGGCAGCGGAAAGTCGAGGTGGGAGGCGGGCTTGTGGTGGGGGAAGTTGTGCTCCCCGTGCAGGGAGAGGGTGATGATGTCGCGACTGTCGCCGCACAGGGCGGCGCTGCCATCCCCCTGATGGACGTCGAGATCCAGGATCAGCACCCGATCGCAGCGCCCCTCGTCGAGGCAGGTTCTGGCCGCGATCACCAGATCGTTGAACAGGCAGAAGCCGCTGCCAAAATCCCGGTGGGCGTGGTGATAGCCGCCGGAGATCTGCAGGCCACAGCCCTCGGCCAGGGCATGACGGCTGGCGGCCAGGGTGGCACCGACCGAGTACAGGGTTCGCTCGATGAGCAGGGAGGACCAGGGGAAGCCGAGTCGGCGGATGGCGCCTGCCTCGAGTTGACCGTTCAGGGCAGCGTCCACATAGTCGGCGTCGTGGACCCGCAGGATCTGTTGCCGGTTGGCGGGGCTGGCCTGGGCCAGGGGGTAGCCCCGGGTCGATAGCGCCTGGTAGAGCCCCTGATACTTGGCCAGCGGGAAGCGGTGGCGCTCGGGCAGGGCGAGGGCCGCGTAGCTGGGGTGATGGAAGATGCGCAGGGACATGGCTCAGCGAGACATGAAAAAGGGGAGCCAGGCTCCCCTCGATGGGCACGATGTCGCCATCATTATTGCTGCTGGATCACCCAGATCTGGAAGGCTTTGCGGGTCTCCGCATCGGCCTTGTTGTACCAGCTCTGCAGCTGGGTCAGGGCTTCCGGATTGCTCTGGGCCTTGCTCGGCGCCACTTCTATTGGGGCGCTGGCAGCCGCCATCACGGCAGCACTGGAGACAGCCACCGTGGCCGGCTGATTGAAGGCCTTGCCCATCTTCAGCAGCTCCTGCTGATAGTCGCGGGTCAGCTGGAAGCCACCCACTTTCGGCATGACGAACTGCTCGCTTTCCAGCACCTGACCGCTGACCTTGTCTTTGAGGACCACTTTCTGATCCTGAACGAACGCCTTGGCTTCCTCTTCATTGCGCGGCTTCTTGTAATCCAGCACCAGCGTCTGGTTGTCGGCAGCGGTGAAGTTGATCACCAGCGGCTCGGCGGTGACCAGCTTGATGTCGTTACGGTTGGAGTAGTTGCCCTCGAAGGCCACCACCACCTGGTGCTTGCCGGCACTGAGGGGGAAGCTGCTGGTCTTGTCGAGCAGCTTGGGATTGATGGACTCGCCGTCGATCAACTGCGTGACGTAGGGATTGGTTATTTCCAGTTGGCTATCAGCCAGGGCGCTACCTGCCCACAACAGACCAGCCAGGGCCGGCACCAGAACAGTCAGTTTCATTTCATCTCCTTGAACAGTCAGGCGATTGCCCACTGAAAAATAGGGGCTCATTTTTACAGGTTTGCCACAGGGCGGCAATAGCCGTTTATGGCGTTCCCGCCGGGGATTTTCGCGTTTTTTCTCTTCCGGTTGCCCACTGCCAGACGATTGTGCCGCCTACTCGATCCGTCGGGTGAAGGGGGGGAGGGCGTCGAGCAGCCCCTTGCCATAGCGTTTGGTCAATAGGCGTCGGTCGAGTATGGTGACTCGGCCCCGATCGGCTTCCTTGCGGATGAGACGACCGCAGGCCTGGATCAGCTTGCGGGACGCCTCCGGCACCGTCAGCTGCAGGAAGGGGTTGCCGCCGCGCTGCTCGATCCACTCGGCGGTGGCCTCCTCCACCGGGGAGTTCGGCACCGCGAACGGCAGCTTGGTGATCACCAGGTTGGTGAGGTAGTGGCCGGGCAAGTCCAGCCCCTCGGAGAAGCTGCCGGTGCCGAACAGGATGCTGGCCTGGCCGCCGTCGCATTTTTGCTTGTGCAGCGTCAACAAGGCGCTGCGGGACGCCTCCCCCTGCACCAGCAGGGACAGGCCCTTGGTACGCAGCCCCTGCGCCACCTCGTTCATCTGCCGGTAGGAGGAGAACAGCACCAGGCTCGCCTCCTTGCCGGCCAGCAGGCGGGGCAAGGTGTCTATCAGCTCCTGGGTAAAGGCGGGATCGCTCGGTTCATGGGTCATCTTGGGCAGATAGAGCTCCGCCTTGTGGTACTCGAAGGGCGAGCGCAGCCGCAGATAGCGGGTGCCATCGTGTTCTTTCAGCCCCACCTGATGGCGGAAATAGCTGAATGAGGAGAGGGCGGTGAGGGTGGCCGATACCAGCACGGCGCCGAGGCAGCGCGACCAGAGCCACTCCTCCAGCAGGTAGCCCACTTCGATGGGGGAGGCGTGCAGCCAGATGTCGCCATCCTCCCCCTTGACCATCCAGCGCGCCATCGGCGTCTTGCCGGTCGGCACATGGCGACTCAGCATCTCCCACAGGGCGCAGAAACTCTCCAGCCGCTGCAGGTGAAAACCGCTCTCGGCCAGCAGGGGTTCGGCCTCCTTGCGACGGATTTCGCCGTCTTTGAGGGCCTCGCCGATGGCACCCTGCATCCGGTCCAGCGCTCGCAACGCCTTCTTGCTCGCCTCCTTCAGATTCTCCGCCAGCATGGGCAGAGGATCTGGCAACACCCCATCGGCAAATCTGTGGTGCTGCTCGCGGCCAAACAGCTGATCGTTGCCGCTGAGCCACTGCTCCAGCGCCTTGAGATCCGGTTGCAGGGAGGCCAGCGCATCCTGCAGCTTGAGCTGGGGATCGAGCAGGCTCTCCTTGTTGAGGGCCCGGGCCAGCTTGCCGGCGCTCTGAGCCAGCTTCTCCAGCCAGCGGCGGGAACCCTTCACGCTGGCCGAGGCCGCGCCGTGATCCCTGGCTATGGTGGGCAGGTGATGGGCTTCATCCAGCACGTAAATGCACTCATCCGGGGGCGGCAGTATGATGCCGCCCCCCATGGTGAGATCGGAGAGTAGCAGGGCGTGATTGACCACCAGCACGTCGGCGGCGTCCATGTCGTTTCTGGCGCGGTGGAAGGGGCAGTGCTGGTGATGGCTCAGGGCCTTGTTGCAACTGTGGCGATCGGCAGCGATCCGCTCCCAGCACAGATCCGGGATGGGTTTGGGCCAGTTGTCCCGATCCCCGTCCCACTTACCGTCGGTGTAGGCCTGCCACAGCGCCTGATAGCGCTCCTTGTCGGCATCCGTCGGCTTGTGCTTGCTCAATGCGCCGAAATCCAGCTCGAAGTTGGCCATCTCGGCGCCGCTCGCGGCTTGCTCCAGCAGGTGCTCGCAGCAATAACGCTGACGCCCCTTGACCAGCATGAAGCGAAACGGCAGTTCACTGTGACGGTGATAGAACGGCAGGTCCTTGTGGATCAGCTGCTCCTGCAGGGCGACGGTGGCGGTGGAGATCACCAGTTTTTTCTGGGTGAGGCGCGCCACCGGGATGGCGCCCTGGGCATAGGAGAGGGACTTGCCGATGCCGGTGCCCGCCTCGGCCACCAGGATGCGACGAGCCCGGTCGTATTCACCGGTCAGGGTCTTGGCGATTTCGGCCACCAGAAAATTCTGCTCCTTGCGCGGCACAAAACCGGGTAAGCCATCGGCAATCTGGCGATAGGTATTGCGAATGGTGGCTTTGAGGCGAGTCGATAGCATGAATGAGGGTGACCATGTCGGAGGGGATTGAGCACAGGATACCCGCAACAGACGGGTGGGGTCGAGGCAAGCGGAGGCAGGCTCCGATGCCAGGACATTGTACTTATAGTATGCGGACTCATTGCGGTGCAATAAACCACCATAAAGTGGCGATTCAGGCAGCGACTATCGCTGTAAACGTTTTCCCTGGCGGGGTAAACAATGTGGGATTCAGCTCACAAAATTTTCGCTATGACTATGCTTTTCGCAAAAAGTTCAAAGTTTTTTCATTGCGGATTGGAAAACCCGGTGATAGTCTCGGCGCCATAGTGATGCAAAGAACATCGCTAACACAGGGAATAACAAGGACTTAGTGTTTAATTACAGTAGGCATTGGAAACAACTATGAAAAAGACAATTCTGGCAATCGCAATCCCGGCTCTGTTCGCATCTGCTGCTAACGCTGCAGTGGTTTATGACAAAGACGGCACATCTTTTGATATCTACGGCCGTGTTCAGGCTAACTACTACACCGACCACAACGATGCAGATGCCGAGCTGATCGGTACCTCCCGTCTGGGCTGGTCCGGTAAAGTTGCTCTGAACAACACCTGGTCTGGTATCGCCAAGACCGAGTGGCAAGTAGCCTCCGAGAACTCCAACAACATCAGCGACCAGAACGGTGACTCCTTCAAGGCTCGTCACATCTATGTTGGCTTCGATGGTACCCAGTACGGTAAAGTGATCTTCGGTCAGACCGACACCGCGTTCTACGACGTGCTGGAGCCGACCGATATCTTCAACGAATGGGGTGATGCCGGTAACTACTACGATGGTCGCCAAGAAGGCCAGATCATCTACTCCAACAGCTATCAGGGCTTCAAGGGCAAACTGTCCTATCAGACCAACGACGACACCGCTGTCATCGTCTCTGACGTCGGTGGCGACAGCGTCAACACCGTATTCCCGAACCTGAAGCGTAACTACGGCTACGCAGCTGCCGCCGGTTATGACTTCGACTTCGGCCTGGGCCTGAACGCCGGTTACGCTTACTCCGACCTGGAGAACAAGCTGAACGGTGATTCCGGTGACAAGACCGAGTGGGCACTGGGCGCACACTACGCCATCAACGGCTTCTACTTCGCCGGTGTGTACACCGAAGGCGAGATCAGCAATGACGTCAACGGTAACGGCGGCAAGGGCCACGGTTACGAGCTGGCTGCTTCCTACAACGTAGACGCCTGGACCTTCCTGGCTGGCTACAACTTCAAGGAAGGCAAGGACAAGCTGGCCGGTTCTTCTTACGAAGACCAGGTTGACGAAACTCTGCTGGGTGTTCAATACAACTTCACTTCCAAGCTGAAGGCGTACACCGAGTACAAAATCCAGGGTATCGACGACCTGGACGACGAGTTCACTGTTGCTCTGCAATACAACTTCTAATCCAGTCTTAGTACTGAGTTAGTGGATAAACGGCCAAGCTTGCTTGGCCGTTTTGTTTTATCTGTCGTCCGCCGTCCTGTTCCCTCCTCTGCCCGCCATTCCCCCTGCGCCAGTTCACGTTGTCTCTTTTTTACCCTTGGCTCGCCTCCCGTAAATCGCTAGATTATTCAATTCGTTGAAAGATGGTCGACTCACAGGGAAGGATGCGTTTGATCGATTTCAGTCACCCCGAGTGGCAAGCACTGGCTCGGCAACTGCTGAGCGAGTCGTCGCTGGCGATCCGTGGCCGCCAGTGGCAGCCGCTGATCGGCATGCTCAGAGACAATCAGCTGTTGCTCACCCTCGGCAATCACCACTATGAGCTGACCCCGGCCGGCCGCCGCTACCTCACCCGGGAATTGATGCTGGCCGAGATGAGCTGTGCGCCACCTGAGCCGGAGGAGTGGTTGCAGGCTCAGGGCTGGCAGCTGGGAGAGCGGGTCAACGAGCGGGTGCTGGCGGCGCTCTATCGCAAGGGCGAGGGGGCGTTCAGCCCGGTTGAGCAGATCAACTTTGAAGACAAGGGCATCAGGTTATGCGGCGATCAGTCGCTCAGGTTGCGAGCCGCTCGCCCCTTCAGCCTGTTCTTCAGCGGCGGCACCCTGCTTGATGCAACGCCCTGGCTGCAGACCCTGGGGGAGGTGGCCCTGCCCGCACGCACCCTGGCGGGGCTTGGCAAGATCCTGTGGGGGGAGGGGGACATTCAGCGGGTGATAAGCACAGATTCCGTCGGCGTCTTCGCCGAGCTGGCGCTGCCGGCGGATACCCTGCTGGTCTGGGCTCCGGTGTCGGAGCCTGGCGCCCTGCAGTCTCTGGTTGCCGCCTTGCCACCCCACACCCTCTGGAGCCATCTTACCGCCTTGGATCCCGCCGGCGTGGACAGGGTACTGGTGCTGGCCCAGCGGCTGGGCCGCCCGGCCAGCTGGTGGTTGCCGCGGGGGCTTGCCCCCATCAAGCACGCCTATGCCACCCCATTGAGTGGTTCTCGTCCCTGGGAGCCGAGCCGGATCCCGCGACCCTTGCTGGCACTTTGTAGCGACCTGATCGAATCAAACAGCGGTTTGTCAGCCGAGGCTTGCGCCCTGGCACCCGATTGGCATGCCGTTGGCTGATATAGCCACAGACCCGCTCGAAAAAGCGGTTTTCCCCTACGGAAGGCGATGGTATAAAGAGTTGACGGAGCGCTTGCCAATCGGGCGCTTTTGTCCGCCGCTTTTTGTTTGCTGCTTTTTGTTTCAAAAAAGCGCCTGACACCCCACACATTCAATGGAATACAGGGACTACCATGTTTGAAAAGGTTGTTGCCGCCCCAGCGGATCCGATCCTGGGCCTGACCGAAGCTTTCCGTGCCGACACTCGCAGCCACAAGATCAATCTGGGGGTCGGGATCTACAAGGATGAGACCGGTGCCACCCCCATCCTTCACTGCGTCAAGAAGGCCGAGCAGCAACTGCTCGAGGGCGAGAAGACCAAGAATTACCTCGGTATCGAGGGCAATATCGAATACGGTCGCATCGTGCAGCAACTCCTGTTCGGGCAGGATTCCGCGCTGGTTGCCAGCGGCCGTGCCAAGACGGCGCAGGCGCCGGGCGGTACCGGTGCCCTGCGCATCGCCGCCGAGTTTGTGGTGCGCAACGGCTTGGCCAAGACCATCTGGATCTCCGATCCCACTTGGGCCAACCACGTGAGCGTGTTCCAGTCCGCCGGCCTCACCGTGAAGTGGTACAAATACTACGATGCCGCGACCAAGGGGCTGGACTTTGCCGCCATGCAGGCGTCGCTCAGCGAGGTGCAACCCGGTGAACTGGTGCTGCTGCACGGCTGCTGCCACAATCCGACCGGCATCGACCCCACCACCGAGCAATGGCGTGCCCTGGCCGAGCAGAGCGCGGCCGCTGGCTGGTTGCCGCTGTTTGACTTCGCCTATCAGGGCTTCGCCCGAGGCATCGAGGAGGACGCAGAAGGCTTGCGCATCTTCGCCGCCTGTCACGACGAACTGCTGGTGGCGAGCTCCTTCTCCAAGAACTTCGGCCTCTATAACGAGCGGGTCGGGGCTTTCACCCTGGTCAGCGCGAGCAAGGGCGTGGCCGACGTGGCCTTCACCCAGGTCAAGACCGTCATCCGCGCCAACTACTCCAACCCGCCGTCACACGGCGCCGCCGTGGTGACCGCCATCGTCAGCGATCCGGCGCTCTATGCCGAGTGGGTAGCAGAAGTGACCGCCATGCGGGTGCGGATCCGCGAGATGCGCGAGCTGCTGGTGGAGAAGCTGGCGGCCCTCGGGGTGAGCCAGGATTTTGGCTTCATTCGCGAGCAGAACGGCATGTTCTCCTTCTCCGGCCTCTCCAAGGATCAGGTGGAGCGTCTCAAGAGCGAGTTTGCCATCTACATCGTTGGCTCCGGCCGGATCAGCGTGGCCGGGATCACCCGCGCCAACATCGATCCCCTGTGTGACGCCATCGCCAAGGTGCTGTAAAACCGGTTTGATGCGATCTTCCCGCTCGGGCGATCACCGATCCGACACAGCAAAAAGCCCGCCATCTCTGGCGGGCTTTTTTATGTTCATTTCCCTGTGCGGCTCAGCGCCGGCCCTTGCCACTGCCCAGCAGGGAGCCAAGCACCCCGCGGATCAGCTGCCGTCCCACCTCGTTGCCGAAGGTGCGGGCCACGCTCTTGGTTGCGGTCTGCACCACGCCGTCGTGCTGGCCGCCACGGGGACCCGTGCGGCCAAACAGCATGCCGTTGAGGGCATCGAGCAGCCCGCCACTCGTCGGTTGGGATGCCTGAGTGGGGGACAGATCGGTGTTATCCTCGACCTCGGTTTTTTCCCCTTTGCTCAGCCGCTCGAAGGCGGACTCCCGATCCTCGGTTTTTTCATAGCGGCCGTGCAGCAAGGAGCCCAGGATCAGGGCCTGACGCTCGCTGTCATTCAGCGGTCCGATACGGCTCGCTGGCGGGGCGATGAAGGCGCGCTCCACCACGCTCGGGCGACCCTTCTCATCGAGCAGGGAGACGAGCGCCTCGCCGACGCCAAGCTCGGTGATGACGCCGGCCGCATCGAACGCCGGGTTGGCCCGCAGGGTGTTGGCGGCGATCCGTACCGCCTTCTGATCGCTCGGGGTGAAGGCGCGCAGGGCGTGCTGCACCCGGTTGCCGAGCTGCCCCAGCACGCTGTCCGGGATATCGGCCGGGCTCTGGGTCACGAAGTAGATGCCGACCCCCTTGGAGCGGATGAGGCGCACGACCAGCTCGATCTTCTCCAGCAGCGCCTTGGGCGCGTCGTTGAACAGCAGGTGGGCCTCATCGAAGAAGAACACCAGCACGGGTTTTTCAGGATCTCCCACCTCGGGCAACTGCTCGAACAGCTCGGACAACAGCCAGAGCAAGAAGCAGGCATAGAGCCGGCTGGACTGGGTCAGCCTGGCGGCTGCCAGCACATTGACATGGCCGTGGCCGGCCTGATCGGTCTGCAGCAGATCCTGGATATCCAGCATGGGCTCGCCGAAGAAGTGATCGCCCCCCGCGCTCTCCAGAGTGAGCAGGTTGCGCAGGATGGCGCCAACGGAGGCGGTGGAGACATTGCCGTAGCGAGTGGTGAGAAACTTGGCGTTCTCCCCCACGAATTGCACCATGGCGCGCAGGTCTTTCAGATCGAGCAACAGCAGCCCCTCGTCGTCCGCCACCTTGAATACCAGCTCCAGCACCCCGCTCTGGGTGTCGTTCAGGCCGAGCAGCCGGGCCAGCAGCAGGGGGCCCATGTCGGAGACGGTGGCTCGCACCGGGTGGCCCTGTTCGGCAAACAGATCCCAGCAGAGGGTGGGGCAGGGGGCAAAGGCAGGGGCCGGGATGCCGAACTGTGCTAGGCGCGCGTCCAGCTTGGCCGATGGGGTGCCAGGGGCCCCCAGACCCGCGAGATCCCCTTTCACATCGGCCAGAAAGACCGGCACCCCCAGGCGGGAGAAGCCTTCCGCCATCACCTGCAAGGTCACCGTCTTGCCCGTGCCGGTGGCGCCGGTGATGAGGCCGTGGCGATTGGCGAGGGCGGGTAGCAGGGAGATGGGACGGCCATTGGCATAGGCGAGGGTCAACGGTTCGGCCATGGTGGACTCCTTGTCTCGGATCGGATGATGCTAAGGACTGAGAGGGCTACAAGGAGTGTGGTGGTTGAGTCAAATGATGGCAAGCCCCGAGTCCGTGCTGACTCGGGGCTTGCCATCACAGTACCGGATCAATGGCTCAGGGCGTGTGGGGACGCCCCTTGCCCAGCCTTGCCAGCTGCAACAGCAGCAGGGTGAGCAGGGCACCGGAGATGGCGGTCAGCACCGCCAGCAGCAGGCTGCCGAGCAGGAAGGGGGGCACCAGGGTCGCCGCCTCGTGTTCCAGCCAGTGCAGGGACCAGGTGAGGTGAAAGGGCTCAGGAGGCTGGTGCAGCATCAGGCAACCGGTGCGATAGGCCCAGAGGTACATAAAGGGCAGTGTAATGGGGTTATTAAACCAGACTGCCAGCAGGGCCAGCGGCAGATTCAGGCCGAAGGCGAGTGCCAGCACGACAGCGACGAGCGAGTGCATGGGCATCGGTACCCAGCTGGCGAACAGCCCGGCCGCGACGGCGCCGCAGAGTGCCCGGCGGCCCCCCTGCCACAGCGCCGGGGCAAACAGCCGCTCGCCGAACAGGGCGAACCATTTCTGTTTGCGCAGGGAGTCGGGATCCAGCTTGAAGCGAGCAAGCTTCATATCGGATCCCCTCGGCGCTGACGCCACCGGCGCACCACACTCAGCCGCCACAGCAAGCGGGTAGCCAAGTAGCCACACAGCGCACTGACGCAAGCCAGCAGCAGGGCACCGAGCAGCAGTGGCGGCGCCACCGTCTCGAACACCGAGCTCAGCCAGTGCCAGCTGAATTCGATGTCGATCACCTGAGAGGGGCGACCCAGCAGCACACAGCCGAGCAGATAGGCGCCATAGAACATGGGCGGCATGGTGATGGGATTGGCGACCCAGCACAGCGCCACCGCCAGTGGCAGGTTGGCCCGGCAGGCGATGGCGCCACCTGCGGCCAGCAACATCTGGAGCGGCACCGGGATCCAGGCCATGAACAGGCCGACCCCGACCGCCGCCGAGGCACTGCGGCGATTGAGATGCCAGAGATTGTTATCCAGCAGCAGGCTGCCGAACATCTTCAGGTGCTTGTGAGTCTTGAGCGCGTCTTGATTGGGCAGCCAGCGCTGGATGAGATGTTTGGGCATGATTGAAACCTTGCTAAATACTTGCTCCATGGATCTGCGTCTGTTGTCGTTTGCCCTGGGGGCAAGCTCCTCGCTACTCTGGCCATGGTTACCTTCAGTCGCATGGGGGGGCGTCTTGCTGTCTCTCGCCATCCCCCTCGCATATTACCGCCATTGGCGGCTGTTGTTCCTGGTTTTAGGCTTGCTCTGGATGCAGGGCAGCCTGCTGTATCGGCTCGGCTGGCTGGAGTTGCTGGTGGAGCAGACGAACCACATCATAACCGCACGAGTACAAAGTACGGAGCCGTCAGGCGATAAACAGGGGGATAAATTTGTCCGCCTGCTGCTGCGAGTGGAATCCCTCGACGAGCGTACGCTGACCCCCGAGCCTCTGGTGCGGATCAACGCCTATCAGGCGTTGCCACCCATCCCCGCCGGCAGTCGCATCACCCTGGTGAGCAGTCTCAAGCCCGCCCACGGCCTCGCCAACGAGGCGGGCATGGACGGGCGCCGCCTGCTGCTTGGCAAGGGCGTCACCGCCACCGGCAACCTGCGCCGGATCATCGGGCTGGAGGCTTCGGCACCGGGCTGGCGTGATCGCTGGCTGGCGCAGGCGAATGCCGGTTGGCAGGGGCTGCCCCATGCCCCCTTGCTGGCGGCGCTCAGCTTTGGCGAGCAGAGCGGCATCACGGATACGCAGTGGGCGCTGTTTCGCGGCAGCGGCCTGACCCACATCATCGCCATCTCCGGCCAGCATATCGCGCTGGTGGCGGTGCTCGGCTGGTGGCTGGGGCGGCTGTTCGGGTTGCGTGGCGCCATTCTGATCTCCTTGTTGTTCGCCGCTATCTACAGCGCCCTGGCGGGCTTTGCGGTGGCGACCGAGCGGGCACTCATCATGGTGGCGGTCTGGAGCCTGCTGCGCTGGCGCAAGCGGGATTGGCCCAGTCATCGCATCTGGCTGTGGGCCTTCGTGGTGCTGGTGCTGTGGGACCCCTTCGCCCTCTATTCGGCCGGTTTCTGGCTCTCTTTCATGGCGGTGGCGCTGTTGCTGCTGGCGGGCCATCTGCAGGCCAAGCCTGGTCTGGTGCGGCTGCAGATCCTGCTGCTACTGGGCTTGCTTCCGCTTCAATTGTTGCTGTTTGAGGGCATGGCACCCCTGGCCCTGCTGTGCAACCTGCTGGCGCTGCCGCTGTTTTGTCTCGGCATCATCCCTCTCGCCCTTATCGGCGTCCTGGTTGCCCCCCTGTCGACTACCCTTGCCCATGGCCTGTTCTGGTTGGCGGATCTCGGGCTGGAGTGGGTGCTATGGGGATTGAGCCTGCTGGCGGCGCATCTGCAGCTCTGGTGGCCAGTGCCGGGCTGGCTGATGCCCGCCAGCCTCTTGCTCATCCTGCTGTGGGCCGGCTGGCAACTGCCTGCGGGGCGCAGCCTGTTGCTTCCGGTGGCCGCCGCCCTGGCGCTGGCCGTCTGGCCCGCTCCTGCGCCCTGGCAACTGCGGGTGCTGGACGTGGGGCAGGGGCTGTCGGTGCTGATCAGCCGTGGGGAGCGGGGCATCTTGTATGACACCGGTGATCGCTACCCTGGTGGCTACAACATGGCCGATGCCGCCATCTTGCCCCAGCTCAATCGGCTCGGGGTGCGGGTGCTGGATGCGCTCATCATCAGCCACAAGGACAGGGATCATGCCGGCAATCGACAAGCTATTTTGCAGGCCTTGCCGGTACGGCGCGAACTCTCCTCGTTCCAATTCGAGCAAGGCACCGAGCTGTGTCGGCGTGGCCAGCGGTGGCGCTGGCAGGGGCTCGAGTTTGCCGTGCTCTGGCCCGAGCGACCCGGGGCTGGCCACAACAACGATGGCTGCGTGGTGCAGGTGAGCGACGGCCAGCATCGCATCCTGCTCAGCGGCGACATAGAGCGGGAGGCGGAGCACCGGCTGCTTGAACTGGAGAGGGGCGGGCCCGCCGGCACTTTTTCGAGCACTCTTTCCAGCACAATGCTGGTGAGTCCGCACCATGGCAGCCGCACCTCCTCGACCCCGGCCTTCGTGGCGGCGGTGAACCCGACATTTGTGGTGCACAGCGCGGGCTTTAGGAACCAGTGGCAGTTTCCCCGCCCCGAGGTGGTGGCGAGATATGCGGCCGCGCGGCAGTGGGTGACCGGTCAGGATGGCGCCGTGCTGGTGGAGCTCGGCGATGCCGGGTTCGAGATCCGGGCCGAGCGTGAGCAGGGCCCCTGGTATAGACGCGGCGGCAACTGGTGGCGGCCCAGGCTGTGGCGAGAGAAATGAGCCGCGATGTTCGTTCTCTTCGCCCTGGGGCCCCTGAAATGATGCAAATTTGGTCTGGTGACAGCGGCGGGTTAATTGTATCCGCATGGCGGCGCTTGGTGGTTGCCCCGGCTTTGGCTAGAATACCCCGTCATTTCCCTTATTAACGGCTATTCATGCAACAAGAAACCTCACAAGAGAGCTGGCCCGTCTTCAAACGCCTGCTCGGGTATGTCCGGGATCGCAAGCTGGGACTGGTTGGCGGCATCATCGGCATGCTGGGCTATGCGGCCGTGGATACCACCTTCGTCTATTCCATCAAGCCGCTGATCGATCAGGGCTTGAACGGCAACGACAGCACAGTGCTGAAATGGATGCCCTTCTTCGTGCTCGGCATCGTCGCCCTGCGCGGCTGCGCCGCCTTCCTCTCCAACTACTGCATGGCCTGGGTTGGCAACCATGTGGTGATGCGGCTGCAACAGCAGGTGTTCAGCCACCTGATGGCCATGCCCATGAGTTTCTTCGACCGTCAGAATACCGGCAACCTGCTCTCCAAGGTGACCTACGACGCCGGTCAGGTCTCCTCTGCCGCGAGTTCGACCCTGGTCTCCCTGGTGCGGGAAGGGGCCACCGTCATCGGCCTGCTCGGCCTGATGTTCTGGCACTCCTGGCAGCTGTCGGTGATCTTCCTGGTGGTCGGCCCGGTCGTGGGTATCCTGATTGGTCTCATCAGCCGCCGTTTCCGCAAGATAAGCCGCCATATCCAGCAGGCGGTCGGTGACATCACCACCTCCACCGAGCAGATGCTCAAGGGTCATAAAGAGGTGCTGATGTTCGGCGGCCAGCAGGTGGAAGACAAGCGCTTCTTCGCCGTCAGCAACCGCATGCGCCAGCAGACCATGAAGATGGTGGCGGCGGATGCCATCGGCAGCCCCATCGTCCAGATGGTGGCCTCGGTCGCCCTGGCGGTGTTCCTCTACGTGGCGACCATCGACAGCGTCAAGGCGACCCTGACCGCGGGCACCTTCACCGTCATGGTCACCTCCATGATGATGCTGCTCAAGCCGCTCAAAAGCCTGACCGACGTGAACAACCAGTTCCAGCGCGGCATCACCGCCTGCCAGAGCCTGTTCGGCCTGCTCGACTCCACCCCGGAAGAAGACACCGGCACCCGCACCCTGGAGCGGGCCCGCGGCGAGATCGAGTTCCGCAACGTCACCTTCACCTACCCGACCAAGGAGACGCCGGCGCTGCACAACATCAGCTTCAAGGTGGAGGCGGGCAAGTCCGTCGCCCTGGTGGGGCGCTCCGGCTCCGGCAAGAGCACCATCGCCAGCCTGTTGACCCGTTTCTACGACATCGAGCAGGGGGAGATCCTGCTGGACGGCGTCAACATCCGTGAATACAAGTTGAGCGAGCTGCGCAAGCAGTACGCCCTGGTCTCCCAGCATGTGCACCTGTTCAACGACTCGGTGGCCAACAACATCGCCTATGCGGCGGAAGAGCGCTACAGCCGGGAAGAGATCCAGCACGCGGCCCGCATCGCCCACGCCGACGAGTTCGTGAGCAAGATGCCGGCCGGTTACGACACCGTCATCGGCGAGAACGGCGCGTCCCTGTCCGGTGGTCAGCGTCAGCGCATCGCCATCGCTCGCGCCCTGCTGCGCGATGCCCCGGTATTGCTGCTGGATGAGGCCACCTCGGCCCTGGATACCGAGTCCGAGCGCCACATCCAGGCTGCCATCGACGAGCTGTGCAAGGCGCGCACCTCGCTGGTGATCGCCCACCGCCTCTCCACCATCGAGAAGGCGGACGAGATCCTGGTGATCGACGAGGGTCACATCGTCGAGCGTGGCAACCATAGCGAACTGATGAGCCAGCAGGGCACCTATGCCCAGTTGCGCGCCATCCAGTTCGGCAACGCCGCCGTGAGCCACCCGGCATAATGCTGGAGCGGATCTGGTACGGGCGAAGCGGCTGGCGCTGGTGGCTGGCCCCCTTCGCCCTGTTGTTCGCCCTCATCAGCGGAGTGCGTCGTTATGGCTATCGCCGCGGCTGGCTCAAGCGTTATCGCGCCAGCCTGCCGGTGATCGTGGTGGGCAACCTCTCGGTCGGCGGCAACGGCAAGACCCCGGTGGTGGTCTGGCTGGTGGAACAGTTGCAGGCCCGCGGCTGGCGTCCCGGCGTGGTCAGTCGCGGCTATGGCGGCAAGGCGCCCCATTATCCCTATCGGCTCGATGCCAGCAGCACCACCGCAGAGGCGGGGGACGAGCCGGTGCTCATCGCAAGGCGCTGTGGCTGCCCGGTGGTGGTGGCGCCCAAGCGGAGCGATGCGGTGCGCCTGCTCGAGCTAAGCGGTGAGGTGGACATCATCATCACCGACGACGGCCTGCAGCACTATGCGCTGGCCCGGGATCTCGAACTGGTGGTGGTAGACGGTGCGCGCCGCTTTGGCAATGGCTGCCTGCTGCCGATGGGGCCCCTGCGCGAGCCGCTGACCCGATTGAAGAGAGTGGATGCCATCATCTGCAACGGCGGCAACCCCGCCAAGGGAGAGTACCCCATGCGGCTGGTGGCGGGCGCGCCGCGCCGGGTGCGGGACGATGCGCCCGCCGCTGAACCTCTGCCGCGCACCGTGGACGCCTTGGCGGGGATCGGCCATCCCCCCCGTTTCTTCGCGACGCTGACGTCCCTTGGCTATGATCTGGTGCAGAGCGTCGGCTACGCGGATCACCAGGCGTTCGACTCGGGCGAGCTGCTGGCCCGCTTCGGCGAGCGGCCCTTGCTGATGACCGAGAAAGACGCGGTAAAGTGCCAAGAATTTGCGCCGGACCACTGGTGGTATCTGCCGGTCAGCGCCGAGCTGCCGACTTCCTTGCTCGATACGCTGTTGTCGTCCCTGGTAGGGTCTCGTGCTGTGAATGATAAATAAAAAGATATACGTGCTAATAATGCGATATTTTATGTTGTGCAATGACGATCGCATTGGCCTGTTAAGATAAAAATACCGGCTTGTCCGGTGCGAATGCCAGCCTGGTGCCGTGAACGCCGCCGCGTGTTGGGCTCCGGACACGCCGATTGGATTGCTCGACATGATCGCCGTCGGGCGTCACTGAGGGAGCCTCATTGCTGGCTTCTTGAATGGACATGAATTGCCCGGCAACATTGCCGATCTCGCCTGTTAAAGGAGTTTCGTTGTGGCACTGGATATTAAACTGCTCGACATCATCGCCTGCCCGGTTTGCAAGGGGAAGCTGTACTATCAACCGCAATCCGACAAGGCGCCCCAGGAGCTCATCTGCCGCTTCGACCGGTTGGCTTATCCGCTGGAAGAGGGCATCCCGGTGCTGCTGGAGAACCGCGCCCGTCCGCTGGCGCTGGAAGAGTTGAAGCCATGAGTTTCGTCGTCGTCATCCCGGCCCGCTATGCCTCGACCCGGCTGCCGGGCAAACCGCTGGCGGACATCCATGGCAAGCCCATGGTGCAGCACGTGGTGGAAAAAGCCCTGCAGTCCGGCGCCGATCGGGTGATAGTCGCTACCGACGACGAGCGGGTGCAGGACGCCCTGGCGCCCCTCGTGGCGGCGACCGGCGTCGAGGTGTGCATGACCTCGCCTGATCACCAGTCCGGCACCGAGCGCCTGGCCGAGGTGTGCCGTCACTACGGCTTTGGCAGCGACACCATCATCGTCAACGTGCAGGGGGATGAGCCGCTCATTCCCCCCGCCATCATCCGTCAGGTGGCGGACAATCTGGCCGGCGCCAGCGCGCCCATGGCGACCCTGTCGGTGCCTATCCTGGACGCGGAAGAGGCGTTCAATCCCAATGCGGTCAAGGTAGTGACCGACAAGGATGGCTACGCGCTCTACTTCAGCCGCGCCAGCATTCCCTGGGACCGAGATCGCTTCGCCCAGAGCCACGCGCAGATAGGCCCGCACTACCAGCGCCACATCGGCATCTATGCCTATCGCGCCGGTTTCATCCAGCGCTATGTGGACTGGGCGCCGAGCGTAATCGAGCAGATCGAGGCGCTGGAGCAGCTGCGGGTGCTCTGGTACGGGGAGAAGATCCATGTCGCAGAGGCGCTGGAAGCCCCGCCGGTCGGGGTGGATACCCAGCGAGATCTGGACAAGGTGCGCGCCCTGTTGGCCCATTGAGTCAAAAACCAGTAATGTGAACCGAAACGGCGCCCCGGGGCGCCGTTTGCTATTGGCGCCCCGGTGAGGGCTGCCCCGTGCCATGGCCATCCTGTCGACTAACGGATCTGGGCCTCGGCCAACTGCTGCACCAGCTGTATCGGGGTCGTACAGCCCATCTTTTTCATCATGTTGTGGCGGTGGATCTCGACGGTGCGCAGGGCGATGCAGAGTCGATCCGCTATCTGCTTGTTCTGCATCCCCTCCTGCACCAGCCCCATGATCTCCCGCTCCCGTGCCGACAGCCGCTCGAGCCGCCCCAGCAGTGCACGCCGCACATGCAGCCGTTCATGCAGCATGTGGCTATGGGCGCAGGCGCGCCCTATCGCCTCCAGCAGCACACTGGAGTCCACGGGTTTCTCCAGCAAGTCGAAGGCGCCCTGCTTGAAGAGGGACACGGTCGTGGCGACATCCGCCTCACCGGTGAGGAAGACGATGGCGAGGGTGTTTGGCATCCGGTTGAGTGCCTCCTGCAGCTCGCCGCCGCTCATCCCCGGCATGCAGAGATCGAGGATCAGGCACCCCGGCTGGCTCAGATCCACCTCGGCCAGGAAGCGACGGGCGCCGTCGTAGCTCTGCAGCTTGATCTGTACCGCCTCCAGCAGCCAGCTCAGGGAGCCCCGTACGGCGGGATCGTCGTCCACCAGATAGACGTTCTCTCTCATGGTTGTGCTCCTCGAATGACCGGCAGGTGGATGGGCAGGGAGAAGGCGATCACCGTGCCCTGCGCCACCTCTTCCGCCCAGATGGTTCCCTGATAGGACTCGATGATCCGCTTGCAGATGATGAGGCCAAGCCCCAGTCCCTCCTGCTTGCTGGTATGAAAGGGCACGAAGAGGTGGGCGCGCTGCGTCTCGGTCAGGCCAATGCCATTGTCCTGGATACGAACGATCACCTGATGGCCCTCGATCTGCTGGCCAATGGTGATGGCCGGGGGCCGGATATCGGGATTGAGCACCACCGCCTCGCTGGCGTTGCAGAGCAGGTTGACCAGCACTTGTTGCAGCAGGGTGGGATCGACCCGCAGCTGGACCGGCTCTCCCTCTGGCAGGGTCAGGTCGATGCGCTGGCGTGTGAACTGATCCCGAAAGAGTGGCAGGGTGTCGCGTAGCAGCTCATCGAGGAAGAGCGGGCGATCGTGCGCCTCGCCCTTGCGCATGAAGTTGCGCAGTCGGGCGATGATCCCCTTGGCTTGTGCCACCTGGGCGAGAGCCAAGATCAGTCCCTGCTCGACATCGGCCAGGGCCGGTGGCGTTGCAACCAGACGCAGTCGACAACCCGCCAGATAGTTGTTGAGGGCCATCAATGGCTGGTTCAGTTCGTGGGCCATCCCGGCCGCCAGCTCACCGGACAGCAGCACTCGCTGCGCCGAGAAGAGCTGGCTCTGTTGCTGGTTCAGGCGCTCGGCCGCCAGACGATTGTCGGTCAGCGCCCGGGTCAGTTGCAGGTTGCTCTCCTTGAGCTGACGGGTACGCAGCTGCACCAGGTGCTTCACCCTCAGGTGATAGCCCCCCAACAACAGCAGCAACCCCAGGGCGATCAGCAACCAGCCGCGATAGCGATACCAGACCTGCAACGCCAGCGGTTGCGCGCTGGCCGCGTCGAGTTGCTGTTGCAGAGCGATGACGGCGGCATCCTTGACCGGCGCCGTCCAGTGTCGATAGTGACCCATGCGGGCGGCATCCGAATCGGCGGGGATCTCCAGCAGCACCCTGGCGAGATCCCGGGCGAAGGACTCATTGACGTGGGCCAGCCTGGCGAGGCTGAGGGAAGGGTAGAGAGGCGTCGAACTCTGGCAGGGGAGCACGGATTGAGCCTGTGGCAGCACGACCCTGAACTGATCGGCCCGATAGCGCCCCTGGGCGATGGCCTGCTCCAGGATACAGGTCGGCAGTATCGCCACCTCGGCACGGCCATCTTGCAGCGCGTGCAGCAGATCCTCCTGCGGCAAGCCGGCGAACAGCAACCAGGGGAAGGCCTCCCTGGGATCGATCCCGGCCTTGAGCCAGAGCCCCTGGATAACCTGAAAGCCGCCGAAGGCCTCCGGGCTGGTGGCGACGATATGTTGGTGTCGCAGCGCCTGCCAGTCGGTGATGGGGGGCGCATCGGCACGGGAGATGACGGTCGAGCCGACCGCCTGTTCGGCGGAGCCGCGCAGGGGGCTCAGGCTCAGCAGGCGGACCGCATCATGCTGGCGCTGGTAGTCGAGAAACTTGAGGCCGTTGCTGATGACGAAGTCCAGGGTGCCGGAGGCCACGAGCTGATTGATGCTGCTGACGTCCCCGCTCACCAATCGAAACTGGTACTGCGGCAGGCGCCGGTTGAGATAATCCACTGTCGGTTGCCAGCGGGCCTTCTCGACGTCGGGCTGATCAAAGGTGATGACGCCGAGGCGGATCACTGGCCTTAAGGTGGTTTGCCACTCCTTGGCGGCGAGCGGCCCGAGCCAGCTGAGCCAGAGCAGGGAGAGGCAGAGGAGGGCGCGGCCCATGAAATTCGTTGCTCCTGATAGGGGAAAGGGCAATTAGGGCACTATCCGGTGCCCTCTGGTCCTTGATCCTGATCAAGGCCTGCGCCGATCTGCGGTCAGCCACTATGGAGCGGCGAGCGCGCATTATGGAGCATGCCACTCTCCTTCAATAGCAGAGAGTGCATCATGCCAGAGAATTCCAATCGTTCCCGACGCGATTTCTTGACCAAGGGGCTGCAGACGGCCGCCTTCGCCTCCATTGCCGCGACTCTTCCCCTGGCCGCCAGTGCCAGTCAGACCCAGGACTGCATCGATCCGACCCAGCTCTCCTGGGATGAGGAGATGGATATTCTGGTCATCGGCAGCGGCATCGCGGGTTCGGTCGCGGCCATCAAGGCGGCGGAGACGCGCCCCGGCATGAAGATCGTCATCGCCGACAAGATGTCCCGCCTCGGCGGCTCCTCCCTGATCTCCGGTCTCAACATGGCGGTGGTCGGCTCAGCGTGGCAGACGGCGATGGGGGTGACGGATGACAGCTGGGAGCTGCTCTATGCGGATATGGAAAAGGAGTCTAAAGGCTTTAATCACCCCGAGATCAGCAAGGTGGTGGCACAGAACAGCCTGGCGCTCTTCAACTTCCTGATCGGGCACGGTGTCGAGTATGACAAGAGCATGGGTAACGGCACCGGGGTCAAGAACCTCGGCGGTCACTCCCGCGCCCGGGTGGTGTGGCCGAAAGAGGGTGGCACGGGTGTCATCAAGAACCTGCACGGTCATATGGCCAGATATCTGCCGAACATCGAGATCCGCAAGCGGGTCAAGCTGGAAGAGATCTATCGGGATGGCAACGGCCGCGTGGTAGGGGTGCGGGTGCGCGAGGAGTATTTCTTTGATCTGAATACCCCCGACTTCGGCCGTAACGACGATCCCGCCTTCAACGGCACCGGCGTCACCAAGCGCTACAAGGTGAAGCGGGCGCTGGTGATGGCCTCCGGTGGCTTCAATCAGGATCGCAAGTTCCGCGGCGATGAGATCGGCGTGCTGCACGATTGCGTCTCTACCGCCAGCCCGGGCGCCACCGGCGGCGCCCTCAAGTGCATGATGCAGGCAGGCTTCAAACCGGTACATATGACGCTGTTTCGCTTCGCCTTCGCCATTCCCACCGAGGACATCAACTGGGGCATTCTGGTGAACCCGCAGAGCTGCAAGCGGTTCATCAACGAGCACAACAACAACGACCGTCAGGGGCTGGGGCTGGCGATCCTGGCCGAGCGGCGCAAGCTCAAGCCAGGTCAGCAGGCGATCCTGATCTATGACCAGACCGGGGTGGACAGTTATCACGACAAGCAGCGGTTCCAACTCTCGCTGGAGGCGAAAAATGGCACCGAGGGCACCATCTGGCAGTTTGATACCCTGGCGGCGCTGGCGGCCCGCTTCGAGATGGATCTGGGCAAGCTGGAGGCGACCATCGCCGAATACAACGCCAACATGGCCAAGGATCAGGATGCCTTCGGCAAACCGAGATCCGTGGTGGGCAATGCCACCGCCATCGGCAAGGCGCCCTATTACGCCATGTATCTCAATCCCCGTTACAACTACAGCCAGGGCGGCGCCCTCATCACCCCCAGAGCCGAAGCGCTGGACGTGGTCAGCCAGCAGCCGATCCCCGGTGCCTTCGTCTGCGGTGAAGCCGCCGCCGGCACCTTTGGTTATATCCGGTTGACCGCCTGCAGCAGCCTTGATAGCGGTGTCTATGGCATGATCGCCGGCGAAAATGCCGCTAACGCAGAGCCTTGGGCTTGAGGAGCATCGGAATGAGACCATTATTCCTGACCCTGATGGCCCTGGCGGGCCTCTGGTTTGGCGGCGGTGTCTGGTTGGCTGGCGATGCCTTGGCCGAGATGGGGGCTCCGGTCTCGGCGACAACGCCTGCCTCCCCGACGGCCAGTCATAGCCTCAAGCCGCATCATGGCAAGCTCGGCTTCACCTGTGAGAACTGTCACCAGGGGGACGATCCCAAGCAGTACCAGCGGCTCAAGACCGAGGACTGTCTGGCCTGCCATGGCAGCGCGCAGAAGGTGGCAAACCGCACCCAGTTCATGGACGCCAACCACACCAATCCGCACAATTCGCTGCACGACAAGCTGGATCTCGATTGCTACGAGTGCCACGCCGAGCACAAGCCGTCCCAAAACCTCTGCCAGGCCTGCCACGACAATACCCGTGACTGGTTCGGTCCCACCCCCTAGGAGCCTTGTCAATGAATCGAATGAAATTCGGCCTGCTCCTGGTGTGCGTCCTGGGTCTGGTCTCCATGGGGATCAGCCTGATCGGTGCCGAGGTGGTCAAGGCGACCGGTGATGAGCGCTTCTGTGGTGCCTGCCATGAAATGAAGCCCATGGTGGAGGCCTATCGGCATGATATTCATGGGGGCAGCAACAGGGTGGGGTTCAAGGCGGAGTGTGCCGATTGTCACCTTCCTCATGACAACACCTTCAACTACCTGCTGAAGAAGGCGACCAGCGGTCTCAACGACGTCTACAAGGTGACGCTGACGGATACCAGCAAGATCGACTGGCTCGGCAAGCGAGAGCGGCGCGAGGAGTTCGTTTACGACTCGGGCTGCCTCTCCTGTCATCAGGCGCTACTGGAAAAAAGCACGGCCACCAACCCCAAGTCACTGGAGATGCACGCTCATTACCAGCAGATGCAGCAAAGAGGAGACGCGATCCAATGCGTCTCCTGCCACGTGACCATAGGGCACAACGGCGAGCTGCGCAGCAGGCTCAACGAGACCCAGCCGGAGTATCAATTCCAGCTTGAGCGGCAAGCGCAGGCGGCAGCCAAAGCGGACGCAACCAAGCAATAACGGCGGACATGGCCTGAAACAAGCCTCGGATGGACATCCTTGGCTTGTTTTATTACGGTGGCGGCCTGCGGTGATGCAGTACGCCATTTTTTGGTTGGAGGTTTATATAGTTATTTGATTTAAAACGATATTGGCACGCCGTCTCAAACTTTTCCCGGCCATGGTTTGCCAAATCACCGAGTTTGGTTATGATGCAAGACGCCGTGTTAACCCTAACTGGCATATAACGAGATAAAAAACGGGGTGTTTGGGTGATTAATGTATTCCTGGTCGATGATCATGAGTTGGTGCGTACAGGGATAAGACGCATTTTGGAGGATGTCCGCGGGATCAAGGTGGTGGGCGAGGCACAGAGCGGCGAGACGGCCGTGACCTTCTGCCGGCAACATCACCCCGATGTGATCCTGATGGACATGAACATGCCGGGTATCGGCGGCCTGGAAGCGACCCGCAAGATCCTGCGGATCCGGCCCGATGTGCGCATCATAGTGCTGACCATTCATTCAGAAAACCCGTTCCCGACCAAGGTGATGCAGGCAGGTGCCGCCGGTTATCTGACCAAGGGCGCCGCCCCGGACGAGATGATCCACGCCATCCGGTTGGTGCACTCCGGCCAGCGTTACATCTCCCCGGAGATCGCCCAGCAGATGGCCCTGAGCCAGTTTGCCTCCGCCGACGAGAATCCCTTCAAGTCCCTCTCCGAGCGCGAGCTGCAGATCATGATGATGATCACCAAGGGGCAGAAGGTGACCGATATCTCCGAGCAGCTGAACCTCAGCCCGAAGACGGTCAACAGCTACCGCTATCGCCTGTTCAGCAAGCTGAACATCAACGGCGACGTGGAGCTGACCCATCTGGCCATTCGCTACGGCATGCTGGATGCCGACACCCTGTAACCGGGTGTGATGGAAAAAGGCGGCCCGAGCCGCCTTTTTGCTTTGTGCCCCCCGATGCCTTGAGGCTTTTGCTTTCAAGCGAGGGGACGCAGTATGATCCCGTTTACCCCTCTTCGTTTGTCCTGAGCCGAGTCGCCGATGTCCCTTACCTTTGAGTTTCCTTTCGATAGCAAGGCCTTGCCAAGTGCCCTGATTCTGCACATCTGTGTCTCTGGTGGGGAACATCATGACCGCATCTGAACCTCTCTTCGACAGCAAGGCGTTTCTTGGCGCCGTGACGCACCAGAGCGGCGTCTATCGCATGTATGATCAGGGCGGCACTTGCATCTACGTGGGCAAGGCCAAGGATCTCAAGAAGCGGCTCGCCTCCTACTTTCGCACCAACGTCGACAGCATCAAGACCCGTACCCTGGTGCGCCAGATCGCCGACATTCAGGTGACGGTGACCCACACCGAGACCGAGGCGCTGATCCTCGAGCACAACCTCATCAAGCAGTACCAGCCGCGCTACAACGTGCTGCTGCGCGACGACAAGTCCTACCCCTGGATAGTCATCACCGGCCATCGCCATCCCCGTATCGGCGTCCATCGCGGCGCCCGCAAGATAAGAGGGGATTATTTCGGCCCTTATCCCTCCGGCGGTGCGGTGCGCGAGAGTCTGCACCTGATGCAGAAGATCTTCCCGGTGCGCCAGTGCGAGGACGCCGTTTATGCCAACCGCAGCCGCCCCTGTTTGCTCTATCAGCTCAAGCGCTGCGCCGGCCCCTGTGTCGCCGGCCTGGTGAGCGAGGCGGAATACGCCCAGCAGGTGGAGCTGGCCAAGCTGTTCCTAGCGGGCAAGAACCAGCAGGTGATAAGCGAACTGGTGGGCAAGATGGAGTCCGCCAGCGGCGATCTGCGCTTCGAGGAGGCGGCCCGCTACCGGGATCAGATCCAGGCGTTGCGCCGGGTGACCGAGCAGCAGTCGGTGAGCGGCAATGTGCTGGACGAGCTCGACGTGGTGGGGGTGGCGTTCGAGCAGGGGACGGCGTGCATCCACGTGCTGTTCATCCGCCAGGGCAAGGTGCTGGGTTCGCGCAGCTATTTCCCCAAGGTGCCGAGCGATACGCCGCAAGAGGAGGTGGTGCAATCCTTCCTGCTGCAATTCTATCTGTCGGGGCAGGGCGGCCGGCAGATCCCGAGCGAGGTGCTGCTGGACGTGGCGCTGGAGGACGAGGAGGTCATCGCACAGACCCTGAGCCAGACCGCGGGTTACAAGGTGAGGGTACAGAGCCGTACCCGCGCCGAGCGCGCCCGCTTCATCAAGCTGGCCTCCATCAATGCGCAGACGGCGCTGCGCTCGCGCCTCGCGCACAAGAGCACCACCCAGGCCCGCTTCAATCAGCTGGAAGAGCTGCTGGAGCTGGAGACTCCCATCGCCCGCATGGAGTGTTTCGATATCTCCCACACCATGGGGGAGCGTACCGTCGCCTCCTGCGTGGTGTTCAACCGGGAGGGGCCGCTCAGCTCCGAATATCGTCGCTTCAACATTGACGGCATCACCGGCGGTGATGACTACGCCGCCATGGAGCAGGCGCTGGAGCGCCGCTTTGGCAAACTGCAGGAGCCGGACAAGGTGCCGGATGTGCTGTTTATCGACGGTGGACTTGGCCAGCTGCGCCGGGCAGAGGAGATCCTAGCCCGTCAGCTGGAGTTTCTCGGCGGCAAATACCCGCTGCTGGTGGGCATCGCCAAGGGGGTGACCCGCAAGGCGGGGCTGGAAACCCTGATCCTGGGGGATAGCCACGAAGAGTTGCACTTGCCGGCAGATATGCCCGCTTTGCACCTTATTCAGCACATTCGCGATGAATCTCACCGTTTTGCCATCACCGGCCACCGCGCCCGTCGCGCCAAGGCCCGCACCACCAGTACCCTGGAGGATATTCCTGGGGTAGGTCCCAAGCGCCGCCAGGCTCTGCTCAAATACCTCGGCGGTCTGCAGGAGGTGAAGAAGGCGGGGGTGGACGAGCTTGCCAAGGTGCCCGGCATCAGCCAGGAGCTGGCCCAGTCCATTCACGATGCCCTGCACTCGCTCTAACCTGGATCAACGGCTTCTGCTCAGGGCACGGGTATCCAGTGGCTCACGCCATCCACGCTGTGCTGCGCTAGCTCTGGCGGGGAAACTCACTCTGTCGATGTACAAGGGCCGTGACGCAGGGGGCCCGCCAATGCCATAATAACCGCCATCCTGAGGTTATTGATGGATTCATAGACCAAGGCGGGCACCTGTCCGGTTGCATCGGTGATCGGTGTGGGGCTACCATGTAGCGGCATACAAGAAGTGGCTGAAAATAATGACAAATATTCCTAACCTGCTGACGTTTTTTCGGATTTTGCTCATCCCCGTCTTCGTCATCCTGTTCTATCTTCCCTATCAGTGGTCCTATGTGGCGGCCGCCGTCGTCTTCATCCTGGCGGCGGCGACCGACTGGTTCGATGGCTATCTTGCCCGCAAGTTGAACCAGTCCACCGCCTTCGGTGCCTTCCTCGATCCGGTCGCCGACAAGATCATGGTGGCCGCTGCCCTGGTGGTCATTGTCGAGCACTACAACACCGTCTGGGTCACCATCCCCGCCATGACCATGATTGGCCGCGAGATCATCATCTCCGCCCTGCGTGAGTGGATGGCCGAGCTTGGCAAGCGTTCCTCGGTCGCGGTCAGCTGGATTGGCAAGTGGAAGACCATGATCCAGATGGTGTCGCTCACCGGCCTCATCTGGCAGTACGACATCTGGATGGTGTGGCTCGCCTACGTGCTGCTCTATGTGGCGACCGTGCTCACCTTCTGGTCCATGTTCCAATACATGAAGGCCGCCTGGGGCGATCTGACCTATCATTCCCGTTTCTAGCCTGCCCAGGGGGAGATCGCCGTTTCCTTGCCATTGGGGGTGGGAAACGGCCATGAGTGGCAAAAGTGTGAGAGAAGGGCAAAAAATGCCCGAACGATCAGCGTATTAAATGTTTTTGGTTGACTGAGCGAGGAACATCGCTAGAATGCGTTCTCGTAGTCAGGCAGTCAGCCAGACCGATGCGGGAATAGCTCAGTTGGTAGAGCACGACCTTGCCAAGGTCGGGGTCGCGAGTTCGAGTCTCGTTTCCCGCTCCAAATTCAGACAATCGAGAGCCAACTCTCTTTTGCATGGCGCGTTAGCAAAGCGGTTATGCAGCGGATTGCAAATCCGTTTAGTCCGGTTCGACTCCGGAACGTGCCTCCATATTGACAAGCCCGCCGCGCGGACTTGATACCGATTGCGGTGCCCGAGTGGTGAAATCGGTAGACACAAGGGATTTAAAATCCCTCGACGTTCGCGTCGTGCCGGTTCGATTCCGGCCTCGGGCACCATTAAGATTAAAGAAAAAAGCCTTTCAGATTAAACAGATACGACGCTTTATTGCGTCGTTTTTGTTTTTAACTCTCTCCAAGATTTCTCTCCAACTTTTCCTTTCTTGTCCATTTCTTGTCTAAGCGACTTACTACTTCCTGCTACTCGTTGCAAACAATCTGCCCAGTCTTCCAACATAGCCAAGGATGTTTGGTCGGCCACTGCTCCGGACCTTTCCGGGGTCTGTCTCTGGTGCTGAGACAAGTGCCGCTCACAGTTCCCCCTTTCTCTTCACCCCCTCCTAAACCCGCATTGAATCCCCTTTGAAACAGATATTAATCCCATGATCTAACCCATCATCGGAGGTATCTATGCAGACCAAATTTCGCTTTACCAATGCAGCCATCAAGGCTTTGCCCGCACAACAACGAGAGGCTGGCGCTACTGAACTGGAGTTCTCCGATACAGAGGTCATCGGCTTAAAACTCTTGTCAGGAAAAAGCCAAGGCAGTAAGCGTTTCCTACTGCGCTATACCCTCCAGGGCAAGAAGCGCAGCATTGCTTTGGGACGATTCGGCGATATCGATGTGAGCCAAGCCAGGACCATTGCCCGCAAGTACAAGGCGATGTTGGCAGAAGGCATCGACCCGGTAGCAGAGCGGGATAGCTACAAAACTGAGCCCACCCTTTCGGAGTTCTTCTGGCAGACCTTTTTGCCGCACCTCAAGACCATCGGTAAACGGTCGATCAACAGCGACATTCAGCGGTTTAAACACAACATAGAACCACGCTTTGGTGCCATGCGTTACCGGCAACTCAAGGCGATGGATGTCCTGCAGTTGCAATCGGAAATGGTTCACCCCAACAACCCTCAGCAGACCGCCTACGCACCGAGTACCGCCAACCGGGTGTTGGCCCAGTTAAAGACCATGGGCAGCTATGCGGTGCGCTGGGGCATTCTGGAAACCAACGAGGCGGCCAAGATCAAGCTGTTGAAGGAGGACAATGCCAGAACGCGTTTCCTATCGATTGAAGAGATGAAACGGGTCATTGAGGTGGCATTGCAGGATCGCAATCAAGCCGCAGGCAGTTTCATCGCGATGCTCTATCTGACGGGGGCAAGAAAATCAGAGGTGTTACTCGCTAAATGGGAACATGTGAACTGGGAGGATAAGACGCTGTTCGTACCCCTGACCAAGAATGGCAAGAGCCGGATCATTTACCTGAGCACATTGGCTATCGATATTCTGGAGAAGCTCCCCAGAATAGCCGGTAATCCCTATGTATTCGCGAGCCAGCATATTCGCTGTCAGGGCAAGCCCATCGGTGAACCAAGGTGCGCCTATGAGAGGGTGTTGCAGAAAGCCGGTATCGAAAACCTTGATGAGGTCTGCTTCCATACGGCTCGCCATTCGGTCGCCAGTGCCTTGGTCTCTTCCGGTCAATACAGCCTGTATGACGTCAAGGCGCAACTGGCCCACGCCAGCATTCAATCCTCCCAGCGGTATGCAAAGCTGACTTCTGAGCGCAGTCGCAATATCAGTGAAGGTCTCTCGTCGATGATCCAGGCGGAGTGACCGAAAAGGTATTGTTTATAAACAGATATTAATAACCAGACAGCGCTGTCACATCGGCTGTTGGTCCATATTTCACAGTTCCCAGGCCCTTAAGTTCATCTGAGCTTAAGGGCCTTTTTGTTGGAGAGAAACACGATGAAAACTTGTATGGAATGGCCGGAGGATACATTGCTCGCGGCTTACCCGGCACTCCACCCCTCGGTCATGGAGCAAATTATCGAGCCCTTTTCATCCGTAGAGGAGGCGAGGGCATTCTGGGACACGACTGGTTGTAGTCTGGTCATTATCGAGATGACGGACTCGGTGAATGAGTTCCAGGCCATGCCACAGCATACCCAGAATCAGGTGATGTTCGGTTTGCGTTACCCGGAGCAAGAGTTCGCCATATCCGAAGATTGGCGTTTGTTGCTGGTCATTCTCAACGATGAGGGTGCTGGGATTTACCTGCTGATCCACTCAGATGCACCGCTGATCACCACCCTGGAGGGGATGCACCATGAGTAATCCCAGCCATAGCGACATCATGCGCAAGTTAAAAGAGATCAAGGGG
Source organism: Aeromonas sp. TECH754 (assembly GCF_056279295.1). Classification (NCBI taxonomy): domain Bacteria; kingdom Pseudomonadati; phylum Pseudomonadota; class Gammaproteobacteria; order Aeromonadales; family Aeromonadaceae; genus Aeromonas; species Aeromonas sp. TECH754. The sequence continues at coordinate 819,148 of NZ_JBWBRA010000001.1, forward strand.
ATTAAGGAGCTGCTGGAAAAGGCCGTGCTCTTGTATGTCCTGCTCACGGATGGCGATCTGCCGGTCTGGTGCTATGCGCTCATCATCGGTGCGCTGGCTTATCTGGTAAACCCGTTCGACGTGGTACCAGATCCTATTCCATTTGCCGGTTATCTGGATGACTTATCGGTCATCACCTCGGCATTAGCCGCACTGCCGGTTAAGTCACACCACCGTCAATCCGCCAAGGACCGAATGAGATCCCTGTGACAGTGATGGAGTCGGTCCTGTCACGCTATCGCGTTTTCTATGACCCTTTATCTATGACCCATCGACCGATGAACTGGAGATCGCAATCTCCGGTTATCTAACGACGTTGTAAGGAAACTATCATGACAAGACCCCGTAAAAACCGCGTTGAAGAGACCCGTAAACCTGCCAGCACCACGCCCGCCGAAGAGAGCCCTGTTACATCCGGAGCAAGCGGCTGCGCCGAGCCTCTCGCGCCAGCCCTTGCGGCTGACGCCGACAAGGCCAGGCCTGGACCCGGCGACACCGCAGACTCCGTGCCCGGCGGCCCTGCACCCATACACACCTTGCTCAACCATACCGCCGAGAAACTCAGTGCCCGATCAGAAGGGCTGATTTTCTATGCCATCGGTCGTCATGAAGAGAGTGGCGAGTTGTTCCTGCAAATCACCGGCAATCAGGGTGGGGGTCTGCATAGCAAGGAGTGGATTGCGCTGTCGGCGATTGACGATGTGTTGCGCTCCTTGCCCGCAGACAAGCCCTTTAAATCCAGCGTCATGAAGCGACTGTTTAAAGGGGGCAGCGCCAACAATGCCGGATTCTTATCAGCCATTCTGCGCTCGGATGGGCTGAAGTTGATCCAGAAGGCTGGCGGCAATCCGATGCTGCATGAACTGGTGCCTGATTACCTTGAGCGCTTGGGTTCGCTAACCAATGAGCTCTGTACCGTAACTTCTACCATCGAATAACCCCTGCATAGTGCTCACCTGTCCAAGGGTGATCCCTCCCAAACAACCAATCTGAGGTGATTATGACGATCCCATTTGCGGGCGATTTTGCCCTGCCTGTCAGTCAGGCATTGATGAGTATTCTGGATCAGGAACTGGTTAGATCTGGAATGGTGCTGAAGGGAAAATCTAGTCTGGTCTTCAACTTCCGAGACCCGGATTACGGCCCGGTTCGTGGCGGGTTTCATCCAGTAGAAATACGGCTGCTAAAGCGTAAAGACCAGTGGCAATTCGATTACGTGACAGATTTTAGTTATCAGGGGCCGGAGGAGATGGCGGAGTTGGTCAAAGAGATCGACTTCAACTTTTTGAGCGAAGAATACTTCCTGCTCCGTTACGGCCAGATGGGGCCAGCGTCGGCCAGGGATCTCTATACGATGTGGGAGTCGAATTTCGTCAGTTACTACCAGATGGGCGTGTTTACCGTCTCAGTGGCTGCGTAACCGTCTCACCGGACAGGAGAGGAACAGGAACCAGCGGCGGTTCGGTACTGGCAGTGGCGTTGCTGTGTTTACTTTTCCATGTAGGGCAAGGAGCCATGGACTAACCCAACTCGAAACCGGTCAGCGGCTCAGTAGGTTAGTCCATCCTTCGGCTGCTTCAGGTGTCTCTCTCAGCCACCATCCCCAAAACAAGTATCCCCCGGCCTGTGGCTGGGAGGCTTGTTTTTTTGTCATCGGCGGGGAGGGAGAAAGACAGATATGTGTGTACCCCCAATAGCGTTATTCCACCAAGCCTGATTTACATTAATTATCAGTTAGTTATGTGGTCATCATCTTATGCAACAGGGGGCGGTTGCGCAGTCAGTCCCAAAGCGTCTCTGTCCATTGAACGTCGACAACAAAGAAAGTTCGAGCATCTTCTCATTGTGTGATGGCCGCAAATGTCCATCAGCTCAATGAGGTGATAAGGTAGGACTCCCTCGCATCATGAGTTAGTGTTTGTCACAACCTGAGGTCTGAGCAATCTGGTAGCGACAGCCAGGATGGCAGCGTTGATTGCCACATTAGAGCAACGAGATCGTGCATTGCATTGCATTGCATAAGTATGAAGCGTGTTTGGGGCGCTCATACTATATGGCATCCGCCAACGTAAATACGTGTGGCACTGCTCGGTATCTGGCTACTGGAGACCACAGAATTGCCATAGTCTGTTTCGAACGGATAACAAGAGCGGTCCATAGACTGAGGTTTGCATTGTCCATAAGGCTAAGGGTCATTTGGAGTTGTTGATGGATTGGGAAGACCTGCTGCATAGCCTGAGGGACTTGCTGGCTCAACGTGGCAGCACAGAGTCGGAAAAACATGTTCTGGATCTGTTGAAGGAGCGTACAACCGATAATGAGTTGTACTCGCGTGGTCAGACCCTAGATGATTGGCAACTGGATCAGGCCAAGATTGTGGCCTGCGATATTCTGCGAGACCATCCGGATCTACTAGACATTATTAGAAATCTTGAGCTGAAAAGCCTATGCGATCGTCACAAGGCTGCTCATTTGCCAGCTCACAAAACCCGCAACCGTGAACAACTGCTTCAATCAGTCAACGTCCTGGTGAGCTCCGGAAAGCTAGTTGCCGCAGAAGAGTTGCTTGAAGAAGAACTTGCTGAAAACGAAGATCCTGAGCTTCTAGATCTCTTAGGACGAGTCTACATACTACAGAGCCGTCCAAAGCAGGCGGCGGCTTTGATGCAACAGGCTTTTCTGGCGAAAAGGCAACAGAGCGCCTTTCTTGATCTGTCTCCAGAAGTCGATGTCGTCTCAGAGAGGGATGATGAGACGATCACAGCTACTGATTTGGAATACATTACCGCTGATGCCAGTGTTTTTGTCGGGCTAGACCCCTTCCCCTGTTTGCGGGACGAAGTCTATGAAACGGTTATTTTGCCGGTTCCATTGTCAGTAACTGAGGATACGCGAGTTATTTCTGCCAATGAGCGCGAAACCCTATCCTTAGCTCGTGCATGTAAGCCTGTGGATGTGGCGTCAACGGCGCAGGGGCCCAAGACCTTAGTGAGCCATGCCCCCCACTTCAAAGTAGTCCCGTCACACTCAACACAGGTATCTGTAACGGTGGACGACGTTCTCTGTGAAGCAATCTCTCAACTGCCTCAGACACCTAAGGAAGCAATAATTGATTATCAGTGGCCTTCTGGTTCAGAGAGCTACTACAGCGATAGCCATATTCAAGAGTTGGTTGGTGGTATAGATTTTTGCGATCCACATGAATTCGCCCTCGCTTTTGAAGGGTATCAAGTCAATCAGCCTGATAGTTATGAGCCTGAGGATGACTTCTTCGACAATGATGAGATATTGGTCGAGCAGGATGATCTCTATTTTGGTGTAGCTGATGAACTTGACATTCATGATGACCAAAATGACGACGAATTTGCGGCTTATGCCTTTGATCCCGACGACGTGTATGACAGCCAAGGTAGCTTCGATTCTGATACTGAGCTGTTTGATGAAAGACTTAGCCGTGAAGATCGAGCTCTGCAGAAAGCAGTAGAGCTGATTAGCCGAGCGGGCTGGTCATTATCGATGCTTCCCTTAGTTCAGCAGATTTTTGTGATGAACGGGTGGGGTGCCACTCGGCTAGCATTGGAGCGAGAAATTGACAAAGGTATGAGCCCAGATGAGCTGATCCTGGCTGCTCATGTGAAAGCACTTTGGGCTGAGAATGACTACTACTGGATTGCCTATGACAGGAACGGTTCAAGCAACTTGTCACAGTATGTTATGTCATGGCCGACAGCCTTGATGCTGATTCGAGCCTTTGAATCATTGCCGCAAATAGAGGAAATCGAGCAGTTCATCGAATCGTTGTTTGAGTACTGGTACGACAGGTCTAGCCTCCGTCGAGCATTCCGCTCGTTCAACCGTTTCCTCTGGTTTCGGATTTGTAACCTACCTGGCTGTTTACCCGCCAGTCTGCCATTCAACTTTTGCAGTCCTCATGAATTACCTGTCGAGGAGTACAGCGACCTTGGGATTAGTGATCTGCTGGTGATCGAACAGACAACCAAGCTACGTGCTTACGGTGTGTTTCAAACCAAACACCCCCAGGAACCTAGCTGCTATGCGAGTGACAAGCCCATTCCTGTAGATGCGTATTCAATGGCCACGCAAACGAGCAAGGAGATCTCAATCGATGTCTGATCAAAGTCTTACCCATGTTACCGGCTGCTGGGTTAGCCAACCCCTGCCCAGCGGCGAAAAGTACCGTTACGGCATGGTCAAGATGGCTCACGGAGACAGTGGCTCCCAATTGCAGGTGAGTTGGTTCATGCCTGAGCGCTCCCAAGGCATGGTTGACGCCAGCTTGGTTGGCTCTGGTTTCCAGAACGGCATGGATGTTCAGGATGCGACTCCCGGTACAGGTGTGCGCTCGCTGGGTATTGGCAGCATCATGCAGCAGCGTATCCTGGCGGGCTCTCAGCAAGTGCTGGTCGATTTTCCGGAGAGTGGAGAGCGGCACTGGTTGCCCTATCAGCACCTGCGCCAAGTGAAAGGCGCCAAGCACCGCTTTATCACAGCAGCCACAGGCAAGGAACTGGATGCAGAGCGCATGCGCTTGCGCATGCTCGCGCATGCCATCGAGACCTGGAACGAGAACACAGGGGCGCTCTCGCATCTGGATATCGAGCCCTTACCACACCAGATCAACTTGGTTCACCACATCTTGGCCTCAGGCAATTTCAACTGGCTGATTGCCGATGACGTGGGGCTCGGTAAAACCATCGAAACCGGCATGCTCTTGCATGCCTTGCATCAGCGTCGACAGATCAAGCGGGTTCTGCTGATAACTCCAGCTGGGCTGACCAAACAATGGCAGGAGGAGCTCTACGACAAGTTCAAGCTGGATGAGTTCGAGATCTACGGAGAAGACTTCTCCATCAACGAGCCGCGTCAGTGGAAGATGCATGACCACGTGATCGGCTCCATGGATCGCTTCAAGCAGGAAGACCACTTGGCAAGTCTGCTGCAGGCCGAGGATTGGGACCTGATCATTTTCGATGAAGGGCATCGCCTCAGTCGCCGCCAGTACGGGCAAAAGCTCGACAGTTCTGATCGTTACTCGTTGGCAGCCAGTCTGCGCGGAAAAACTGAGCATATGTTGCTGCTTAGTGCCACGCCTCACCAGGGCATGCAGGACAAGTTCATCGCCTTGCTCGAACTGTTGCGTCCCAAGCGTCGTCGCGAGCTGCTGATGCTCAACCTCAAACCGGAAATCCTCCATGACATGGTCTACCGCAACCACAAAGCGGATGTGACCGATGCTGAGGGTAACTTCATCTTCCAAGGGAAGATCACGCGCGCGATGAAAGTGCCTGCTAGCGAGGAATCACAGACTTTTGATAAGGGCCTGCAGGATTACTTACGCCGTGGCTACGCAGCTAGTGTGGAGATGGGGCGCACAGGTAACGCTATCGGCTTCGTGATGACGGTCTATCGCAAGCTGGCTGCATCCAGCTCGGCGGCAATCCTCAACGCGCTCTGCAATCGCCTGGCTCGCTTGGAAAAGAAACTCAACGGCGAGCATGGAACAGATGAGCCGGTCGACGAGCGCTACTTCGGCGAATGGGAAGAGCAGCTGGCAACAAACGCCAAGGAGTTCTTCGCCGGGGAAATTATGCTGCTAAATGATCTGATCGAGGAAGCTGAACAGCTCAAGCATAACGACCGCAAACTCCAGCTCTTCATCGATGAGGTCATCCGCAAGATTCTTGCAGCCAACCCCGTAGAAAAGGTGTTGATCTTCACCGAGTACCGCACGACACAAGATTACCTGTGCGAGACCTTGCGGTGTCATTTCGGCGCAGACAAAGTCGAGCTTATAAATGGCTCGATGGGGCATACTGAGCGCCGAGAGGCCATTACCCGATTTGAGGATCAAGGCCAGTTCTTGATCTCCACCGAGGCCGGTGGCGAAGGTATCAACCTGCAGCGACAATGCCATATCATGATTAACTTCGATCTACCCTGGAACCCCATGCGTCTAGTTCAGCGGATCGGTCGCCTCTATCGCTACGGCCAGAAGAAAAAGGTAGTGGTCTTCAACATCCACCAGCCTGACACCATGGATCAGCAGATCATCGACCTGTTGTACGACCGCATCGACTCTGTGGTTCATGACATGGCTGTGGTACAGAAAGATGAATTCAACGAGGGCCTGAAAGACGAGATCCTCGGGGAACTGGCTGAGCTCATTGATGTCGAGGATATCCTGCAGGCGGCCACACTGCAGGGGATCGAGCGCACTCGCGAGCGCATTGATGAAGCCCTGCACCAAGCGCATACAGCAATCGCCAAGCAGCGTGAACTGTTCGAGTATGCGGCCAGAAGTGATGCTAACGAGTTGCGTGATGAGCTGGAAATCACTCAAGAACACCTGCTCAGCTTCGTGCTGGGTATGTGTTATCAGCTAGGTATAGACGTCGTCGAACGCACCCACAAGAGCAAGCTGCTGCGTATCCGCTTGCCGGAGCTAGTGATGCGCGAGCTAGGCATGTCGTCCAAGGCGTCACCGCGTATGGATGTCACCCTGGATCGCGAGCTAGCGGCCCATCGGCCGGATACCCAAATGCTCGATCTCAACTCGCCACTCATGCAGTACCTGCTCAACAAGGCACGTGACTACGACTTTGGTGGCCTGGCTGCAGTGGTGCAGGGAGATGAGCTAGGTGAAGGAGCGCTGTTTGGAGCCATGCTGCGCTGGCAAGGATTGCAGGGAAAACGTATGCGCCAGGAGTTCGTGACCATTCAGGTCAATGAGGGGGGCGCGCAGTTGAATACCGAAGCCATTGGGCAGTGGCTGCTGCAGCCAGCGCAACCTGCCGAGCTAAAACCGATGTCAGAGCACTGCAAGGCGCTGTTTGCAGATGCTGAAAGTGCCGTCAATCAACGGCTCGCCAATGTCAGTAACCGCTACATAATTCCGGAAAACCTGCAATGGGCCAGCGCCGGCTGGACGATTTAAGGAATCTGTAGTGCATCTTATCAGTGCCACGTAAAGAGAAGGGGGAAGCAACCACTATGTTGTTTCCCCAATCGCTTTATTACACCAGCCAGATATTGATATATAAATCAATCAGTTATCATTTCATGGCTCGGCGCATCCTGCGTGATTTGCGCCATCCTTGCCTTGGCTCTGTTCAGTCTGTCTTGGAGCTGAAGTATGTCCTCGGGCTTGAACATCGCCCCCAGATCTAACCCCGGACACTCTTGCAGGATCACCCGCACCAGGCGGACGGTGCGCGTCGTTACTGGCACACACTGCCCGACCAGCTTGGCGCGTTTGGCTGACTTACAGTCATCCACGCTGGTTGGGCAGCCATTGACCGTCAGCCATTCGGCCAACTCATCGTACCCCATCGTTTTCGTCATGCCGAAGGCGGACTGGGTATAAGCACGCAGAAAAACCCGCTTGAGGATGCCGAGCGAACCCTCATCCGTCATACGCATTGGCAATCCTTTTATCGACGTCTTGCAGACGAAGTAATCCTCCCAGTTCTCCCAGTCATCGAGAGTCTTCAGGCAGTTCGTCCGCCGCCAGTTATCGAATACCACACGTTGCTCCATAGCGGCAGCTACCGTCGGCCAGGGGCGTGTATCAAAACAAATATGCTCGGTGCCCAGTACGTGCTGCATTGATGGCAGCATGGGTTGCCGCTTGAAGTCGAACTCAAGATTCAGGGTTTTTGACCTGCTCACGGAGACGAGATCGCGTTCATTGATCCACATTTCAGCCGTAGATATTAAATGGTCACTCTCGATTTTTTGACCGGGGGTACGATTCAGATAAAGGTCAAGCATGTACGCCTGATGCTGGTCCTTAGAGCAGGGGGGCTTAACCCCAGCCTTGGCCAGGATCTGGGGCTGACCCTCAACGCCTTCTGGGGTGAGTTGACCACGAGTCTTCATCGCGATGGCCTGTTTAACCTGATGTTTTTGCTCCAACATCCGAAAGCCAGGGCCATCCAGTCGCTCGCCCAGTTCCTGAAAGCGGCGGCATATCGGGCCAGTCAACACAAGTTCGTCATATGTAGCATCGGTGAGGAAGCCATCTGTCGTGACGCTCACCACTGTTCGGTGAGCGGGGATGGAGGCCAAGACTTCTCCGAGTACGGCACGGATCAGGCCGGTCGTATGCGCGGCAAAGAATGCGTTGGTGATGGCGGAGCGCTCAATGGGCTTGCTCAATCCACTGGATGTATCGAAGGCTGACTTGCCCCTCAGACCTTGAGCCAGCTTGCCATAGAGAGAGTTACCGATTTCTTTCCAAAGTAGCTCTTCGAAGGATTTCTTCACATACGATTGGCGTTTTTCCCGAACCTGCGAGACAAAGGGCTCAAACAGGCGCTGCGTCGTATCTGCCCAAGGAATGATGACACCCTGATGTATCTCAATCTGGCAACCCATACAGAGTGCGACCTCGATCTCTGGTGCGGTACAGAAAGATTCACCAGTGAGGGGAAACAACAGGCCAATTCCAGTACGCACCGGTAGGCTGGGATAACGTGTCCCGTATGGAAATCTAAATTTAACGCGAGCAAGACCAAAGACATGGCCACAGAAGTCGGCTGTGTTGGCGGTCATTCGCCCTCGCTCATAATCAAGGGGTAAAAGGTCAACGAGCCCTGTGGTATAGGCTCCGCTGAGGTCAAAATCGTTGAAGAGCGATAGTGGGGTCGGGCCACCCCAAAAGCATTCATTCCGTCCACCGTGGTAGCAATCGATGGCAAAACCCTCGAATAGCTTTGCTTCAGGGGCCATTTCCCGAGCCTTCTTGGTCACAGGTCTGGATGCATTTTTGCTCCATCCAGTTTGCACCACCTCATGGGTTCCAAATAGCAGGTCCCGGTCTTGACCTGTTTCGCGCAGATGTTTCAGGAACACCGATGTGGCACAGCCGCCAATCGTCTTTGGCAGGGATGAAAGCCCCAGTGTCTTAGCGAATTCATGGAGTCGTAGGCCATATTTGACTGCGATTTCGGCATCGCGCAGGGCATAAGCTTCAAAGGCTGCCTTGTTGCCGGCGAGTAGTTCATCCATGCGATCAATGGAGTGACCCGCAGGAAGGGACAATTTTGGTAAGCCAATGAGTTCACCAACGGCTGCAAGACCAGCACCACCTGGGGTGTGCAGCATAGTGTCGACAAAGGTGATCAAGGTTCGTTGGGCTTTACGCTGCTTGTCTCGCAAAATCAGCGGGGCCGGTTTTGCTTGACGGTGCAAGACGTTCTCAAGATCGATGCCATAGGCATTGTTTACTGACGCCACTGTTCGGCGAATGCCGTTAACCTGAGTTTTGAACCGCCAGAAGTCGCCAAACGAGGCAAGGTCTGCCCGCAGGAAATGGGCATACACAAAGACGTGCTTGGGCCATTCTGTGATTAGCCCCTTCGCTTTACATTCAATAATGATGTGGCTGATAAATCGTTCAAAGCTCAGTCGGTCAGATTTTTTCGAAGAGGCTGGGTAAATGACTTCTGCATGCTCTCCTTTTTCCGTTTTAACAAAGAACTGGTAGGAGAGAATGTCGTTGTGCATTGTCTTGGGGTTGTATACGTATTCGCTGTCTATGCCTATATGGATCCCTGCCCCTTTTGCGGGAACCACTGTCTCCCCAGGCTTGAGAAATTGCTGGGTGCGTAACCGCAGTGCCTTGTTGGTAGAATTCTCCTGCACGGGTAGCAGGTAATCAGGTATGTCGGGGTCTCCCGCAATCACATCAGAACTCAGGCCATCTATCATCCAGTCAGGAAGGCGTGAGGGAGCATTCATGTATTGGCAGGGGTCGAGTGCGTTTTCAATCGCGAGCGCCAATGCGCTCTGGTGTGGCTCGTCGTTGAGCATGCCGTAGTCATCGGGAAGGGGGCTGTTATTAAGCTCCGGCAGCAGGTCGGTATCTGCGTAGGGAAAGCTCACCGCCGTGTCTCCAGCATTATGTGTAGGTTTTTCTTGTCTTTTCATGCGTGTTGGCTCGTAAAAAAAGGGCCTCCTTGGAGACCCTTTATTGAAAAGGAATACGGTTAGGCGCTTAGCTGGCGTTCGATAGCCTCCATGCCCTCATCAAGTTCTTCTTTAGAGTCGCATGCTACCCACAGGGGCTTGGTGTCTGGCAACAGAAGGGAAATACTGATCCAGACATTGGCGTCTTTTACGATCGGGGTGCAACCGGCAATCAGGTCTGTTGCGACCAGTAACTTCTTGGTTCGGATGAACTTGCGCTTCTTTTGCTTGAGCACGAGACTAGAGACCTCTTTGAAGCGCTCCTCGATTTCTTGTCGGTCACTGCTCCTGTACATAATGGCCGGGTATGAGTTGCTGTCGGACCATGCCATCAGCGCATGTGGCTGGTCGGGGTCATTGAGCTGCATGTGTGCAACGCGGCTGATCGTGCCGAGGTTCGTCAAACCATCGTTCACTTTGATGAATGCACCTACGATTTGATAGGCAGCGGTGTGTTGAGTGTTATTTGTGCTCATGAGAGCCTCCTGTAGGTAGGGTTGTTAATTTTGGTTTTGCAGTTGTTTACGTTCCCACTTCTCCACTTCACTAAGTGGGAACCGGGTTTGCCGCCCGATGGTGACAAATGCGGGTAGCGTCTCGGGTGCGATGATCATTTGCTTGTCCAGCCAGCTTTTTGAGATGCGCCACCGCTGGGCCAACTCGCTTCGAGTGATCATTTTGTCTTCGTCCATCGCTACCTCTCGTTTGTGCTGTTCGTTCGACTGGAGCTACTGTCCCAAAAATCGAGAACAGAAAATCTCATCTGTCATGCACGCTGCTCCAACTAGCCTGTGTGGCGTTGATTTTTTCGATGAGCTCGTTGACCTGATATCTTGCGTATAGCCGTGTCGTCTCAAGGGAGTTGTGGTTGAGTGTCTGGGCCGCCAAGGCAAGATCACCGGTTTCCTGGAGCAAGGTGGTGGCAAAGCTGCGGCGCAAATCGTGAATACACAGACCTTGGACCCCCGCATGTTTGCAGACTCGTTCGAAGGCATGGCGCGGATACGCTAAAGGCGCATTGGCCCTGTTAGGAGAGAAAAACAAGTAGTCCTGAATGCCGAACGCTTCCTGTTGTTCTCTAATCGTTGCGATGGCTGACGTCGATAACGGTACAACGTGCTGTTGGCCGTTTTTGGTGAGGGGAAGGACGAGATAACCAGCATCAAGATGAACGTTCGAATTCTTGATCGAGAGCACCTCGCCGATCCGCATCCCTGTATAGAGGGAAAGCAACAAGGAGTTGGCCCCAGGTGTTTGTAGCGCATTGCATGCCGTGATAAACCCCTGACGTTCATCCGTGGTGAGCACTCGGTGACGCTGGTTGTTTTCTTTGAGTCTCTTTACCCCATTCATGGGGCTAGAAGCCAGATAGCCATGTTCGACCGACAGCGTGAACATGCGGGAGAGGGCGGCGAGGATCTTGTTTACGCTGGATGGCTGGAGATGAGCACAGAGGTCGAGCTTGAACGATTCAATGTCCTGCCACTCGATTTTTCCGATCTTGCTGTCGCCAAAGCGAGGCAGGATGTACTTCTTCACCTTATACAACTCAGATGCCGTGTTACGCTTGTTCAGCTTGAGGTCGGTGAGGTAAAGGGTTTGATAGACCTCATCGAGCCGTTTGTTCTTGCCCAGCGAGTAAGTGCCGCTTTGGAGAGCCTGCATTCGCTCATAAACAGCGCTACGAGCATCCTGGATCGACATGTATGGATACGCTCCAAGCGTTTCACAGATCGGCTGGTAGCGATGGGTGGTCTTGAACAGAAAAGAGAGTGATGAAGGATAACGCATGATCCGGAGTTGAGGATGCGTTACGTCCTTGTACTCCTGCTGCTTCCCGTTCTTGGGGGGAAGAAGGGCATCAAGGGTTTTACGAGTGAAGTGTAGGGGGATGATGGGCATGACTGTTACCTCCTGATAGTAGGGAGGTAACAGTAATCGGAGCGGGGTTTAAGTTATCTCACGGGTGATGCAAGCGGGTCAGAGCGTCAGCCCTCGTGATTGAAGTAGTGGTCAACGAGTGATGGGTATTTGTAAATATCGGAAATAAGATTTCGTCTAGTTGCAAGAGTATCTGAGCTAGAATCTTTTGATCCCATCTGCGTAAGTGGAAATGCTTCGTCAAGTGCCATAATCATTTCCGGACCCGTCACGTGCAGTTCGTCGATTGTATCAGGGGTAGAATTTTTAAATTTTGGTTGAGAGTGTTGCCAATAGTATAGCCAAATCTTGTAGGTAATATTCCTATAGTAAATGGGTATCGACATCAACTTATTCGTCTTTCCTTCTCCGAATGTTCTGCGACTATGTGTGAAAAATATGTATTCATCAGGAGATAATGTCCTGCTACGTTCCTTTACTGGGAATATTTCTTCAATGTGTAACAATATGAAATAGGCCGCAATGAGGAATGTCTTGACTATATGATGATAACATCCAAACTCCATTGAAGCTTTAGTCCCAACTGCCATAAATAAATCATCTGGAGTGTTTTTTTCAGGATGATACCGAGCATTTTCTTCAAACGTTAACCATTGTTCAGTAATCTCCAGAGGGGTAAAAATCAAGAGAAGGTTGGCTAAATATGACAAGAACTCAGTCGATGTTCCAACAAGCGTATATCTATCCGGATATTGATGTACTTCATTTGTCAGGAAAATTAGTCTTGTCGCGATGTCACGTGCGGAGTTGTTAATATCATTCGACATCTTCAATATATCGCGCTTACTACCGATATGTTTTCCATCAATGATGCCGTGGAAATTAACCCCTTGTGGAGAAGGGTGTGTAAGCGATTGTAGTTGGACTATTATATCCTCAATGACTGAGGTGTCTATAAGGCGGTTTTCATTGTTTTCTGAAAGTGCCATCAAATGTTCAAAAGTATTTTTAAAAGAGTTTTCTTTTTGGCGGTAGTTTTTTATTTTTGCCGTTAATTTTTCTTGTAGGTATTGATGGAAATTAAAAATAAGCTCAATGTCATCGACAGTTGTAAACTGAATGGTGTTTGGTTTTAGCAGGCGTTGGAGGGCTAGGTTATTAATCTTAGGCGACTTATTATCCGTATTTAAAAACATTTCTTCTAAAACACGTTCTCCGTACTCAGCTTTGAAACCTAAAATATCTTTATCATCGTGTGGTATTAAACCATATTTTTCTTTTGCCATACATGTATCTTAACTATCAGGTGATAAGAGGGTCTAAAAAATTTTCTAGCAATATACTACCACCTCATCGGGGCGAACAACCTGTTTAATTGCCAATCACGATAATGGAAAGGATCAAATTTACGATTTGATCATAACGAGAGTCCAATGGAGGAGTAGTTTGGTGCTGGTCGGGCTTAAGCTTAAGTAAGCATCACGTTACCATACCAGATGCCAAACGCATTAATTGTGATATTTGTCACGTGGCAAGCTGTCTCAGACATCTCTGTGTAAGTATTTCAAGGGATCGGAATACAGGGGAATGGTAAGGGGGAAGCGAATGCTTTCAGTCCTTAGGTATCATACTCAACGCAGCCTTAATTTGATCTCTGGCAGCTTCACCGAACAAGAGTGTATTTGCTATGAGCATATTAACAACAGGCCCATTGGATGCAGATTGCTTACGGATACGCTCTTTGGCCGCAAATGCGTGCTTTTGACGGCGGTAAACATCTTCCCACCAATTACGACCATACTTTTTTAGTATGCATGTTTTGATTGTTTTAAAACGCTCCCTGCTGGTGGTTCCTTCAGCGGAGGCTAACACGCTTGCCCATATCATGCGTTTCTGCAGGTCATTCGGGACCCAATCTTGCCCTCTAAGTTCAGCAATAACATCCGGATGTAGATATAGAGTACCCTCTGAAACCTTGCGCTTCACCCAGAGAGGCTGGGCACGCTCAAAAGCCGACTGTTTATCTTGAGCACTATACCCATGACAATGTAGCTTCCAAGTTTCCAACTCATCAATCGCGGCTAATCTCCGGGCTAACGTTTCCACATCTTCTCCATATTCATATAACGTTTACCACTACATGACCATGATCAGCTGAGCCCGGCAGATTTCTAGACCCGTGACCATGATGTATGGGGTGTTTCTAGAGCACATAGGCTATTCAGTGTATCCCCAATGGCGCTGTTACACCTATTACTTCTTCGTCGATAAATCATATGGTTACGTGCAGACTGCAATGTGCATTTCACGCGTGTTGCGCAGGATGATTGATTTTCATGTGGGCGATTGAAGCTAAATCAGGGGACGCGACTCGGCCATTCGTCAGGATGGTTCAGTTATAGCTAAGCTATGCGAAAAAGAGGCCAGTGCCGACCGGCCCTGGCCTCTGTGTTTTCTGCTCTATGGTGCCGGATTACTGACAGGCCCCCCAGTTTACGCCGTCTGTGCCACATTCCAGGCTATGAGTACCGTCCGCATAGGTTGTCTGCTTCTGATAGAGGCCGCTGCTGTTGTAACTGGTTTTGATGGTATTGCCATTTTCACTGGCCGTCATGCTCTTGACCCAGCTAGCCGCATCAGGATCTTGGGATGGTTCGTCATACTGATAGGGGAGGGCTTCGAGAGCCGCAGTGAGCTCACCGATGTTCAGGGTAGATAGCTGTGCTTCCAGACCTACCCAGTCGTTCAGGAAGCTGAATGCGCCCGCCTGCCGGTTATAGATGAACTGGGTGACGTAACTCAGATCGTTGGCGTCATAGCTGATGGTGGCGTAACGGTGGGTGATCGCTGCTGCCATATCGTCAGGTGCACAGTCGTTGAAGCTCTCTGCCGATGTTTTAGCCAGATTCACCAGTGTGTACGTCTTGGCGTTTGAGCGGGCCGAGAGGGTTTCCTTGATGTCACAGCTATAGGGGGTGTTGTCCCCATGGCGCGACTCAAAGTCGTAGCGGGTTGTGTAGGTGTAGTTATTGCCCGTCACTTGGCGCTCTTCACCATAGATGATGGTCTTGATGATTTGTGCGAAATCATCGCTCACCTTCACCAGCTCGGTGCTGCTCTGGGCTGCCCCTTGCAACTGGATTTCACGATACCAAGCATCCGGATAGGCATTGTTGTGATCGCGACTATCCCCCTTGTGGTAATCGACATAGACAAAGGTGGCGTCCGGGTTATTCCGTTTCAAGGCTTCTGTCTCGGTGAAGGACTGCTGCAAGCCGCGCACGATCTCCTGGGCCAGCGTGGCTGTCTCGCTATCACCGCTGGCGATGAAGTCCGCATATAGCTTCTGCTCGGAGATGTTGTAGTGACTGACAACCCGGCTGACGGCCTGTTTCATCGAGGCGATCAACTGTTCCTGCTTTTGCCGGTTCGCCATGACGGTCTGGCAAGTTGTCTGCGATTGGGCGGCCAGCTCACTTTCTACACTGCTCCATAGCACCGTGGTCAACGGTGTCACATGGTAGACATCATCTTTGGTGATAGGGGCAAAGGTGGGGGGAAGGACCATTTGATAGGCTTCTGTTACCGGGCCAAGATCCAGGTCCACGGCATCCACCGGTACATCGACCACCAAGGGGGCGTATTGAGCGCAGGTTTGCAGGTCTACCGGCAGCTCTAACCGATAATCACCGGCATCATTGGTAGTTGTCTTGGGTTCACCATCATCCCACTGACGGTTGAAATTGAGATCGAGATAGACGATCGCGCCTTGAATGTATCCATCAATCGCCTTGCCTGACATCGCCAAAGAGGCACCCGGTGGGGTTGGACTATCCGTGTTTCCACCGTCGCTACCACCACCGCCACAGCCTGACAAAGTAGCCATCAACATCATGGCCAAGGGGGTTTTCTTCATTGTTAGCTTCCCGTTTATTATTGGTATGCGATAACGCCCAGAGCATGGTCCGTTATCATCGTGATAATTTTATCTCGGTGTACGGCTATAAAATGTTGATTAGCCTCTGATTTATGAGTTTCTATTCACCGAACTTTCCGTTGTATTCCGGCTTCAGTACATCAAGGTGCAGACAGTTCTGTCTCGCACACGATGACTTCGCACTCTGATGGGTCGGGGAAGTCTCCGCCTTCGTCGGTGACATATATCTTGTCGGCATGAACGCGATAGTTACCCGCCGGGGTCAGCAGTGGGTTTTCGTACGTGCCCTGATAATCGACAGAGACAGAGGTCGCACCATGGGATCTCAATGTGACGCGTCCGTTGGGGGCGATAGTGATGGATTGTTGAATCCCATTTTCACCTCCGAAGTTGAAGTACCGGGTTCCCGTGAACGGCAGCTCCACGGCTTGCTGCTGTGGATCCCCGGCATGGTCAGTACCTCTGGCGCTCTGACACATTTTCTCTAGCAGTAGATCCAGTATTCCCTCGGGCTGTGGTCGCCCGTTAATCTCCAACGCCTCCACAGAAAAACCATCATCTTGCATCCAGACCTGCACCATGGCCCGTGCGGGCTGACTGGCATAGGTGATGGTGCCGCTGACATTCACCAATTTCCGACCATCTGCCGCTTTCCCGCCGGTCCACTCGGGATCTTCGAAGAAGCTGTTGACCATCTTCTCGACGGAGATGTTCGGGCACATCTCCAGCTCGCTTTCCTTGAGGGTTGCCACATCCAGCAGGCTGAACAAACCAGCCTGAGCGCCTGTCGAGCAGAGCATCAGTAAACCAATTGCAGTTTTTATGTTCATACAAGGTGCTCCTCACCACACCCATGAAAACGCGGATATGGGGCGGTAGTTATAGCGACGGTCAAACTCCTCCTGTGTCAGACACAGAACACGGATGAACTCGATCACGGACAAGACCAGGGGAAGGCCGGTGGCGCAAAGCGCGAGGTAGATAAGCCCCCAGCCCCAATTCCCGGTGTAGAACTTATGCAGACCAATGCCGCCGCCCAAGAAAGCGAACACAGCGGTGAGCCCCTTGCGCTTGCCACGGTGCGCAACGGCGTTTGCGCCGTTTAGCGGTGCCTGCGGGGGAGTGGTCGCGGCAGAGGGGGGCAGGGAGGGGGCTGCTCCCTCTTTAATAGGCCAGGCTGCGATATCGATAGGCTTCAGAAGTTCATCCGTCATTGCCCTGGCTTTCTTCTTGGCAGCGCCGAAGGTATCGATGGCATCGACAAACGAGCCATTGAGGGTGAGCTGGATGGTCTCATCGCCTTGGGAGGCAAAATTCACGGTGATACGCATACCGAAAGGGTTAAAGCCATATTTCCATGCGGCTTCGATCCTGCCGTGGGTGCGCTCGATGGTTTTTAACGTGCCGCCCTGGGCTTGCAAATGGGCGGCGACATGCTCGAAGAGTTGCTCATAGGGACTGGTGGAGCAAAGAGTGTTGTCGGACACTTTTTGCAGGCTGATGGTGTTCATGCATTACTCCTTGGATATCGACTGCGGGATGGTTGACGACAATGTGAAACAGCGGCGACAGGTGGTGTCGCGGTATGTCAGGCGCTGTCGCCAGATGTATAAAATGGGATCTTTGTCACAAATGGGTCAGGGCGGAGCCTGACTCATCAGGGCCAATAGATGGCGTAAATCACGGACGATCTGCTCATGGATAAAACCGGGCGAGATCACGCTGAGTCCCGGCATCCAGGATTTGATGACTGGCAGAATTTGGTTGGCATCGAGCACACGACTGCTCAATAACAGCGAACCATCATCCAGGGTTTTGACAATCTCCTGCTCGGGCAGCAACGGGCGATGCTGAAAGTTGATGGCGATGGAGGCACTGGCCTTGAGGAGCACCTCGATCATGCCGGAGCGCCAGAGCGTCGGATCGGTATCGATTTGCCGCTGAATAAGCGCATCGCGGGTAAAGGTCTGTTGCGATAGCTCAACCAGTGCGATGTTGCTCAGCGGATAGGCTTGCAAGCGCCCCTCGCTGACGCCGACCAAGTGCCAGGTGCCCTTGTAGTTGACGAGCTGATAGGGGCTAAACAGTTGCTTGCGCTGGTCTTTGGTGATGAGCCAGCATTGCAGATGGTGGGTCAGGGCCCGCTCTAATACCGGTAACTGATGACTCAGTGTGTCGGTTGACTGGGCATCGAATCCCTTGATGGCGAAGAGGCTTGGGTTGCTTCTTTCCAGCAACTGTCCCAGACGATGTTCACTGGCGCGGGGGAACAGGTCGGTGATACCCAACTGCTCGGCCAGCTTTCGCAGCTTTCCATCGCTCTTGTGATTGAGGAACCCAGGATCCAGCCAGTATTGCTGGTTGCGGTGCTCTATCGGTAGATAACTGAGGCGTTGATTGAAATCCCGCTGCAGGGTGCGCACGGTGACGTTGTACTCGGTGGTCAGATCACTCAGGTGCAGCTTCTCACCGCTGTACAGGCGGGTGAGGAGCATACCGAGGCGCTGAGCAATCTTGTCGTGTTCGTGCATACCATCTAGCAAGGGGAATAACCGTGTTGTGGATTATCCAAACAAGCCGCGACACGGCGTGACGAATTGGATGGCAGGCAGTTTTTCGCAAAACCCATCATCGGCGATGGGTTTTTGTCATCAGTAGAGGGGTTTTGTTATCAACCGGCGTGAAGCGGTTGAGCGGGCAACGATGGTCGTTTGTGTTCAGGAGGAACTAAAACCACCATGTGTGTTTTTTAACCGCCCGGTGAGCCACAGCGCACAATAAGAAAGATGTGTTAATTTAGATTGTCTATACAACGGGTTGTCCGTTATGGTAGACCCCACAACCATTCCCTTTCTTTATGGAGGTTTTTTGTGTTTGTTTGGTAACACGGTTTCGAGTGATATGGTTTGTCTCTGATTGCGATATAAGGAAATAGTGAATGAGTGATACATCCGAGAATCTACCAAATGAAGGTGTTGTGGTTAATACGGAGGTGCAGTCCTCAGACACTTTATTTAGTAATTCATTTGAGATTTCAATTGAAGCGGCAAAGATAGTAAATTACGCCGCAGCTCAAAATAATATCCCACTAATTCAGCGTTTAATTATTCGCAACAAAAGCGAACAGTCGTTCAGACAGGTGGATTTTCAGATAAGTGTCAATCCGGCATTTTTTGAACCCAAGCGTTTCACCTTTGATATCTTCGGTGCTGAAGAGTCTCGAACCTTCAACTCAGTTCAACTAAAACTCTCGCTAAACCACGACTATCTATTCGATTTGGATGAGGCTGAGTCCGGTAATATCATAATCACCGTGTCTAAAGAAGGCGAAGAAGCTTTGGTTCACAACGAACCGATCCGTGTATTAGCTCGTAACGAGTGGGGAGCAACACTGGGTTTACCAGAGCTATTGGCTGCACATGTTCAACCCACGCCTATAGAAGTTGATCGCATACTGTCAGCCGCATCTTCTTTGCTCAAGTCATCCACAGGCTTGAGCATGAATGGATATCAGAGTAAAAACCGTGAGCATGTCTGGAAACAGGTAAATGCAATTTACCAAACTCTAGCAAACATGGGGTTCCATTACGCACCGCCACCTGCCTCTTTCGAACGAACAGGACAGAAGATTCGGACTACTGCCCAGATCCTCGATGGTAAAATGATGACCTGTCTGGATTCCAGCGTACTTTTGGCGGCTTGTCTGGAACAAGCGGGTTTGAACCCGGTAATTTTGGTCAAGGAAGGCCATGCTTGGGTTGGGGTCTGGTTAGTTGATTCGTATTTTTCCAACCCGGTAGAAGATTGTGCTCAAGATGTGAGAAAGAGAATTGCTTCCGGAGAATTTCTCACGCTTGAGACCACTGTGATTCCTCAGGCTGCTTCTATGAAAAAGGCTATTGCCGATGCAGCAAATTATCTGGAAGAAGCCCAGGAGCACACTTTTGAATACGCGATTGACATCAAGCGGGCTCGCCAGAATCACATTCGCCCGATGCGTGCTATTGCTGCGCTAGGCAAAGGCACTGTCGACTATGGTGAGAATTTTTCACCGGCGGGACCAATTATTGAAGATGTCCCAGAATTGCCGCCATTAGATCCAGGAGTCATAACCACCGAAAACGTAGTGACTGACAACACTCCGGAAGGTCGTCTGGCAAACTGGAAGTCCAAACTGCTAGATCTGACTTTACGAAATCGTCTACTGAATTTCAAACCCAGCAAAAAATTCCTAAAAGTAGTGACTCATGATGCGGGGGATCTTGAAGACGCACTGGCTGCAGGTGGTGAATTCAAGCTAGTAGCCAAACGTTCAATGGCCGACATGGGCGACCCCA
The DNA here is from genome assembly GCF_056279295.1 of Aeromonas sp. TECH754. Classification (NCBI taxonomy): domain Bacteria; kingdom Pseudomonadati; phylum Pseudomonadota; class Gammaproteobacteria; order Aeromonadales; family Aeromonadaceae; genus Aeromonas; species Aeromonas sp. TECH754. Next base: position 839,332 of record NZ_JBWBRA010000001.1, read on the forward strand.
GAAGTGAGGAAGAATTTAAAGCCGAACACGGCATGACCTCGGCTGAGCAGTATGCGAAATCGGCGCTACCAAAAAAAGAAATCTGTTTTGATGTAGAAAAAGAAAAACTGCAGGACTACGCCACTGTTATATTCCGTGAGGCTAAAAATACCTTAGATGAGACCGGGTCCAACAGCCTATATATTGCGTTGGGTACTTTATGCTGGAAAGAAACCCCAGAAGCCGAGACTGTATTGAAGGCGCCAATTCTCCTAGTTCCAGTGAAATTGAAGCGCGGTGCGGTAGGCTCCGGCATCCGATTAGAACGTTTGGATGAGGAAACAATTTTTAACCCCACACTCTTACAAAAGCTGGCAATAACATTTGACATCTCTTTACCGTATCTCGACGGGCAACTTCCAAATGATGATTCCGGTGTAGACGTAGACAAGATTTTTGCGACATTAAGGAAGAAAGTTGAGGACCTGAAAGGTTTTGAAGTCATCGAGGATTCTTATCTTGGATTGTATTCTTTTGCTAAGTACCTCATGTGGAGAGATTTATCCAAAAACTCTCAGGATTTACTCAAAAATAAGGTGGTAGACCATTTGGTTAACCATCACGGTGAAAATTTTCAGGATGACACAAAAGTGATCAGGCCTGAGGATTTGGATCGCGACTTCTCACCTCAATCTTTGTACACACCATTGTTGGCTGACTCGTCTCAATTGGCTGTTATCTGCACAGCCGAAAAGGGTCGAAACATGGTCGTTGAGGGACCTCCAGGAACGGGCAAGTCTCAGACTATTACCAACCTTATATCTCACTTCCTGGCCAATGGTAAGACTGTGCTCTTTGTAGCTGAGAAAATGGCTGCGTTGGAGGTAGTACACAACCGATTAACAGACATTGGGTTGGCGGAGTTCTGCCTAGAGCTGCATTCGACTAAAGCGAAGAAATCAGAGATTTCCAAGCAGTTTGTGCAGGTGCTCGAATGCGCGGACAACAAACTCGTTGCTGATTGGGAGTACGAGGCAGAGCGGCTGGCTGCGCTGAGAAACGAACTGAATGCCTTGGTTAGGGTGTTACATCAGACACATAGAAACGGTTTGACAGTGTACGAAGCTATGGGCTGGACGTTAGTGAGCGACAAAGAACCAGCTCGCTTTGATTGGACTGACCCAGAGATACATGACTACAAGGAAAAATGCAGTCTGGAAGATTTTGTGGGTGATTTGGCAGCGTTGGCTACACGCCTTTCCAAAATATCGACTCACCCGCTCAATGAAGTAAAGAAGACAACTTGGACTCCTACTTGGCAGGACAGGCTATTGCAAACGGCTAAGCAATCCGTTGAGCAAGTGAGCGATATTGAGGCCAGCTTGCAGGATTTCTCCGCGCTCGTAAAAATCGAGGCTAATCAAGCGAGCTTGGATCAGTTGCAGTCCATTGATGAACTTGCTGCTGCTTTACTTAACGTTTCACAGGTGCCGATGGAGTCAGCTAGTCAAGCGTTCAGCACGCAAGAACGTAAGAAATTGGGCGAACTTATCCGGCATGGTGAGCAGCGTACCGCCCTATGGTCATTCTTCAAGAATTACGACGCGGAACTAAAAACGCTAAAAGCCGCACCGTTAAAACTTCAGTGGAGAGCGGCATCCCAAGATTGGTGGCCCAAGAAATGGTTTACTAAGCGGAAGGTTTCTAATCAGATTAGACTTTTTAGCCTTGATAAGTCGCGCGTTGCTGACGAGGAGATGGACGAGTTCCTTGATAATTTGGCCAAATTAAATGTAGAGGATCAGTACCTTCACGAAAATGCTGCAATCGGGTCAAGTTGCTTGGGAGACGTTTTTAAGGCCGAGAATACCGATTGGAGTGAGGCGGCAGCCTATCTTCGCTGGATGGATGATCTGGCTTTATCTGTGCAAAAAGCCTTTGACGCACAGATGGAGCAGTTAGACGTCGCCCGAAGTTCGCTTCGAGTGCTGCTTTCTGATCAAAATGAGTCCTTTAGACCGGGTGGGCGGCTCTATAACGTGGCCCAGGCTTACAGGAATTCATATTCGGGGTTCATAGCGCAGTTCACCAGCCTTAGGGAACTCACTGGTAATAGCGAATTTTTGGGGGGCTCGGCCAAAGTGGGCTTACTGGGTTGCATACGTTCAATGCATGCTCAGTGGCAGTCACATAAACAGGAAATCCAACCATGGTGTGTCTGGAATGACTCCCGTGCGAAGGCTTTGTTACTTGGATTGCAGGGCTTGATTGAGCAGGTCGAGCAAGGTGCAGTAGATCTTGCTGATCTTAAAGAACATTTTGTGGTGTCTTATGCTAGCTGGTGGCTAAAGTGCATTTTGGATAGAGAGCCGTTGCTCGCGAACTTCTCTGGCGCATCACAAGCCCATAAAATTGCAGAGTTCCAAAAGGCTGATGAGCGTTTCCAGAAACTCACAGTTCAGTATGTACAGGCCAAGTTGCGCGGCAAGATTCCAACTGGGTCAGAATTGACGGGTGACTTGAAAGGGGAAGTAGGGTTTTTGCGCCATGAAGCGCAGAAGCAGAAGATGCATCGTCCGATAAGAGAGGTGCTTAAAAAATCCTCCGCAGTGCTGCCACGCTTAAAACCCTGTTTACTGATGTCACCTCAGTCCGTTGCACAGTATCTAGACACGAGCACTCAGATGTTCGATGTAGTTATATTTGATGAAGCCTCGCAGATACCGACGTGGGACGCTGTTGGTGCAATCTCACGCGGTAAGCAATTGATTTGTGTTGGTGATCCTAAACAGCTACCTCCGACCAACTTCTTTAGTGCCTCGGATGCCTCTGGAAACTTTGATGATGAAAGTCTCATCGAGATGGAATCTATTCTGGATGAATGTTTGTCCTGTGGCATGCCATTGTCTCGGTTGGCTTGGCACTATCGTTCACGTAACGAAGGGTTGATTACATTCAGTAACCACCAGTATTACGGGTCGGATTTAGTTACTTTCCCAAGTCCCGTGGAAACGGATAACTCTGTGGAGTTTGTTGATTCGAAAGGGGTATATGAGCCCGGCAAGTCGCGCACAAACAAAATTGAAGCGGCCAAGATCGTTGATGAGATCGAGCAGCACTATCTCTCAGGTGCAGGCAAGAAGTTCTCCATTGGAGTCATTACCTTTAACTCTACTCAACAGGCTCTGATAGAGAAACTAATGGATCAGCGGCGCCTTGCGAATCGGCAACTGGATGAGGCTATTGCACAGGCTGGCTCGGAAGAACTCTTCATCAAGAATTTGGAGAATGTTCAGGGTGACGAGCGTGACATCATCTTGTTCTCAATTACCTTTGCTAAGGATGCTAGTGGAAAGCTGAGTATGAATTTCGGTCCAATGAACAAGGAAGGGGGCCATCGTCGCCTTAACGTCGCTGTGACCCGTGCTCGACACAAAGTCAAGATATTCTCAAGCCTACGGCCAGAGGACATTGATCTATCGCGCACCAATGCCAGGGGGGTGGCAGACCTAAAAGCCTATCTGGACTTCGCTTTGCATGGTGCACGTGTTTTGACTGAACAAGCCATACCAACTGGGCGGGAACCTGACAGTCCTTTTGAATATCAGGTCATTGACGCCTTGCGTAACCGTGGGTGGCGTGTTGTGCCACAAGTGGGTGTATCCGGTTATCGCATCGACCTGGCTGTAGTCAATCCTCATGCTCCAGGAAAATTTTTGCTGGGAGTAGAGTGCGATGGCGCTACTTATCATTCCGCACCGAGTGCTCGTGATCGAGATCGCTTGCGCCAAATGGTGCTTGAAGGTTTAGGCTGGAATATTCACCGTATTTGGTCGACTGACTGGTGGTTTAACCGAGAGATCCCTCTGAAAGCGCTTCTCGCACGGCTAGATGAACTGGAAGAACAAGCTCGTTTTGAAGCCCAACCTGTTTGAGGTCAAGTGATCTGATGGGGGATACATGCGTGTTATGCATATATCCCCATTAGCGTTGCTCTAAGAGCTTCCAGCGGTGGTCATTCAGTAGAGGGCGGAGTTTTCCCACCTGATGGAGTATCAGTTGGCAATCAAGCCCTGTTAGCCAGCCTTGGCGACGTCCCGTACTTTTTGCTCTACTTGGTGTGCTATGGCCTGAATCTGAGCCAGTTCTAGTGAGCCTGCCCTAAATTGGGGGAGTTGCTTGGGGAGTGCAGCGGCACTGACGATGTAGGGGAAGGTGATCTTCTGGCGTAAATCCACAAACCAGCCAGGCAGAACCAGGACTCCACCTACCGGGACTTCGGTCCCAGTTGCACTGTTGAGCCAGTTACGCACTGTGGTGACGTTACGGCGGACCTGTTCGAGCGGCGCTTTTTCAACATGGTTTGGGAAGTGAAGCGCATCATTTTCGACCCGAACCTTGAACTGTTTTTCTCCATTGTTGATGGGTTTGGAGCGGCCTTTAGTCTCGATGACAAAGACCCCGTTAGGGCAGATGATCAAATGGTCGATATTGAATCCATCAAACGGAATATCGTGGTAAACCCGATAGGGGTGCTGTTGGGGCCTAACGATTTGGTCCAACTCCTGACCAACTGCCAGTTCACAGGAATAACCCAGTTTGAGGTGCTGAACCTTGTTGGCCATTTTGTAAGTTTTGGTTGTGCCATAGATAAAGAGACCCAGCATAACGACCCCGGAAATCAGCATCACAGTCGTGCTCATAGCCCTCTTATCGATGTAGCTCTGTAACAAGAGGTAGAACCCGCTCATCATCATGGTCAATGGCGTGAATAGCATTTGGGAAAAGAGGTCTATCTGCAGGTCCTGGATTTGCTGTTGCAGGGTGTGACCGGCGGGCCTGAGCAGGTCGGCGGTCAACGGGCTGACCCTATGTGAGCGAAGCCTTTTTCTTATTAACAAGATGGTCCCGACAGATAAGAATATTGGGCACAAGAACAAGCCAGTAGTTGCCAGAACAGATACCGCGAGCGACGAGAATTCCATTTCATGCGTCTTTTTGGGGATGTGGTGAGGTCAGGTTAGCTGACCTATAGGAGTCTATCCATTGGGATGTGGGGCAAGTATCACAGTATCTGATTATCCCCAATGGAGATCTTACACCTTGTGGTGTTAGTGAGATAAAACAGAGAGTTACTGCGCCCCCTTTGTGCGCAAATGGGGTTCGTTGCGCTTGGGTTTACTTGGCTGGTTGTATGTTTACTGATGCGACCCGGAAGCTGGGCGGCTGTAGTAACACTCTCGGTGGCATTAGCAAGCTGTCCTATGACAACACTTCCCAATGCCCACCCTTGCGCGGACCAACAAAGCGTAATCGTCCCGCCTTAACCAACGCCGCCGCCGCTCGCTCCACCGTGCTGGTCGATCTGCCTATCAGCTCGGCTACTTGTTTAAGGGTCAAGGTCGGCTCAGCCACCAAGATCGCCAACACCGCATCCGGCGTTTTTACCCGCATTTCTACCGGCGTTTCTACCCGCGTTTTTTCCAGCGGTGTGGACTGTGATGCCGGTTGTGCGGCAATCGCCTCGGTCAACGCATCTCGCAGCGCCTCTAGCAGAAACAGAATAAAATCGGTGCAGTCACTCAGCCTGTCGGCCTGACTTAATTGGTGGTAGTAGTGCTCTTGGCGCTCTTTGATGATCGCTTCCACCGGCAGGAAGGCCATCACTGGTTGCCAACGGCTCAAGATCACCGTTTGCCACAAGCGTCCCATACGGCCATTTCCATCGGAAAAGGGGTGTATAAACTCCAACTCGTAGTGCAAGGCACAAGAGGCAATCAAGGGATGGGCCTCTGTTTCTGCCAACCATTGCATCAGTTGTTCCATCAGGCGTGGAACCTGAGTCGCAGGGGGAGCCATATGCACTAATTGCTCACCCCGATAGATGCCGACCCCACTGCTACGCCATTGCCCTGCGTCATCGCATAACCCGTGCATCAAGCATCCATGGGCCCTGAGTAAATCCGCAGAAGAGGTAGGTGCCCAAGTCGACATTGTTTCATAAGCGGCAAATGCATTGCGCACCTCCTGGATCTCACGGGGCAGACCCAACACAGGTTTGCCGTCGATCACTGCCGTGACTTGATCCAGGCTCAGGGTGTTGTGCTCGATAGCCAGGGATGCCTGGATGGTGCGGATCCGGTTTTCCCGGCGCAGCATGGGCACTTGCGAGCTCTGCGTCGAGCGCCATTGCCCCACCAATTCTGCGATCTCCGCCACCCGGCTCAACATGGCGTGGGTCAGGGTGAAGGGAGGGGAATAGGCTGCCATGGGGGACTCCGACTGAAACGATTGCAAATGCGAAGGCTCAGAGATTATCAGATCGGGGGCAAGACCAACACGGCGGCGTATCTTTGCGAATTCTGTGATAAGCGATATGCGATGCCCTATGACGTGGTGCCATTCGTTGTGAATTAGCGGTGTCACTCGCTCCATCTACTTGCTATTTCATGCAATAAGATTCAAGCGAGGCTCCTTGATTTAAAATCCCTCGCTTTTCGAGGCGTGCCGGTTCGATTCCGGCCTCGGCACCATTGAAATCAAAGAGTTACGAAGGCCACTAGCGATAGTGGCCTTTTTGTTTTTGGCTAAATGGCGACAGAGTGGCGACAGAGTTTTTTTGATGGGCTTACACGAGCACAGGCTGGGTAGTCACCCGGCCTTCTTGTATGATGCCGCATCTGCTTGATGGCGTGCTTCATGCGGCGCTTTTCCCTGGCCATGTTTCGGTGCGTAGTCAGGCGGATTGAAAAGGGCTCCACATTGTGGAGCCCTTTTCGCATTCTGAAATTAGTCTGGCAGCTCCTCCAACGTCACTTCGAGCTGTAGGCGGTTGGTGTAGCCTTGGTCGGTTAGATAGTGCACCACCTGGGTGAGCAGCCAGTCGGCTCCGTCAATCTGGGGTTGAACCCTCTGACCGTGGTGGGTTGTTCCGGGTAGAGCTCGGGGCGCCCCATGGCTAGGCGGTGCTCTTAAAGTGATGAAGGTATAACTCACGTCTTTTCAAAAGCTTATGACCTATGCAGTGTCCCGTCATTACCAATTGACCGATGCAAAATGGGGGGTTATCGAGCCCCTGTTTCCACATCACCGCATCACCGCATCACCGCATCACCGCATCACCGCATCAGCGGATGCCCTACTCGTGAGCCACGCCAGGTACTCGACGGCATTCTCTGGATACTCCACACCGGCGCACCTTGGCGAGATCTGCCAGAACGTTTCGGCCCATGGAGTTCGGTCTACACCACCTTTCGACGTTGGCAGAGTACAGGGCGCATCGATGCCATCCTTGAAGCGCTGCAATTGCATCTCAATGAAGAAGGACTTATCGACGTTGACCTGTGGTGCCTTGACGGCTCCAATGTCAGGGCATCCAAAGATGCTGCCGGAGCGCGTAAAAAAACACGCCGGTGAATCAAGCTCTTGGCCGCTCACGTGGCGGTTTTGGCAGCAAAATTCACTTGGTCACCGATGGCCATGGTTTGCCGCTGGGGTTCTGCCTTTCGCCGGGGCAATCAGCGGAAATCAGATATGCGACCAGTGCGTTGGTCATGGCAAGGATAGCGACTTCATCAGGCCGATATCGCACCTGTCCAGCACATCTTGCCGCAGATAAGGCCTATGGCAGCAGAGCTTTTCGAGCCGAACTCCGGCGCAGAAGGATAAAAGCGGTCATCCCGCAGCTCCGCGACCAGCAGCGGCACCATGAGGGCCGCCCACTGGTATTAGGCAAAGCACGTTATCGCAGGCGAAATATGGTAGAGCGGAGCTGCGGATGGCTGAAGAAGTTTTTCCGATCCTCAACGAGATATGAAAAGCTGGCGGGAAGTTTTGCAGCCTTCATCAGGCTGGCTTTCTGGCTTCGTTAATTACGGGAACTATTGGTGGGCAGAAAACCAGCATTTTGAGAACACAGCCTAGCGTCAGCACAGGCTGCGCGCAGATTATCGGATCCTTTTTAAGATCTTTCACTTCCTGTCAGCTCCCTTCAAAATGGATGCGGTTTTTTTTATCGGCTTGCGATTTGTATCTGTGATACGGATATTTTTAAATCTAATAGGCTCGCATCTTCCCCAACGGGTTAAATTATATAGGTATGGCGGGCTTGAACGGATAACGGAAAAACAAAAGGGGATGCCGTGGCATCCCCTTTTCACGCATATGGATCGATTACTGCTGAACTTCCTGTACGCCGGTTACGCGCACTTCGACGCGACGATCCGGAGCCAGACAGGAGATCAGCTGAGCCTTGTCTTTAACACCGTCGCACTTGGTGCCGGTGATCGGGTTGCTTTCGCCACGTCCTTCGATGGCCACTTTACCAGCTGGCAGACCCTTGCCGACCAGGAAGTTGGCTACGGTACGGGCACGTGCTTCGGACAGCTTCTGGTTGGAGGCATCGGAGCCGATGCGGTCACTGTAACCCACGACCACAGCGCTGCCATCCTTGGGCTGGACGTCAACGATCTGCTGATACAGGGCGTTGAGAGCGTCGGTTCCTTCCGGTTTCAGAGTGGACTTGCCGAAGGCAAACAGCACGTCGGAACTCAGAGTAAAATCCTTCTCTATAACTTGTGGGGCCGGGGCTTCTGAAACCACCGGAGCTGGAGCCGGTTCTACATAGGAAGTCCTGAATGGATGGTATACCGCTTCCAGGGTGGCTACGCTCTGGTTGGACTTGTAATCTGCATTCCCAGCATTAGTGGTACCGTGCAGATCCGCCACTTCCCACATATAGCGGTAGCGTGCTTGCAGATCTACCGCATCGTTCAGCTTGTAGGTTACGCCCAGACCGGCCAGTGGAGCGACCTTGGAGTCTTGACGGTTCAGACCATGAGTGTGAGCCCAGTAAGCGCCAGCTTCACCGAATAGTGAGAAATCATTACCCAAGGGTAGACGGGCGAGACCGGATAGGGTCATGCCCTGATTTTGATAAGCAGAACCATCGGTGCTGCCACGGCCAGCGTACTGGTAACCCAACTCGGCACCGAAGGTTTCGTTGAAGTTGTAGCCAGCAAATGCGTTAGCGGCGGCGGCGTCTGCTGTACCGTCAATGGCCAGGTTGTCCAGACCGTTGAAGTGGGCGGCACCGACACCCGCACCGAAGTACCAGTCATCGGTGGCTTGAGCTGTGGTGGTTCCCATGGCGGCGATGGCCAGAGTAATCAGGGTAGGTATTATTTTCATTTTCATTATTTAATCCTCTTTGAGTCGCTCTGTTACGAGCGTCGCGCACACTTTTTAAATTGATCGCAACCTAGCCTTTCAGGCTACGATTCACGGGCGCTTGAATAACAACGGATGGTTAATGGGGGATATAACGAGATCCTTTTCTGTAGAAAACCCCGAACAATAAGCACTTGTATTTGATCATCCAATATCTAACAAGTACCGCTAATGTATGGATTAGAATCATGCCGATCAAGTTTTGGACCTATATATGGGTGGAATGATAAGTTTACAGGTGGATTTTGGCGGTGAATAAACAAACGATTTAGTCGCAAATATGTGCCAGTGATAGTTATTTTTAATAAAGGAAAAGAGAGAAACAAAAAAGGGGGGATACCGTTGTATCCCCCCTTTTTGCATTATCCGAACAAGGTTCGATCATTGCTGAGTTTCTTGTGCGCTGGAGATGTGAAATGCTGCACGACGGTCAAGACATTGTGAATCGCCCCGGGTTTCCAATCCATCCATAGCGCCGCATTTTTGGCGTTGAATCCGAACGCCATGGTGCCTGTGATCTAGGATGGCGACTTCACGCTGTGGGAGTCGAACACCATCATCCGTTATCTGGCGGCGCGCTCTATCCAACCGAGGCGAGGACGATGGTCGATCAATGGATCGATTGGCAGGCATCGGACTTGAACAGTGCCTGGTGCTACGCCTTCATGGCGCTGGTCAGGCAGTCATCCTCCCATCAGGACGGTGAGGCGCTCACCGCGGGCTGTGCGCAATGGTCAAGGCATATGCAGATCCTGGCGCGACAGCTCGAGTAGACCGCTGCTTGCGCCGCGGGGAGCGACTTCTCGCTGGCAGACATTCCCATCGGTCTGTCGGTCAATCGCGGGTTTGAAACTCCCTTCGATCGCCCCTGCCGGTAGTGAGTGACGACTACCCGCGGCTGAGCCGTCGACCGATTTTTCGCCTGTATGGAAACAATGGCACGCCTTAAGGCGAGTGGTGTAGGAGTGGAAGGGGCTGAACATGGCCAGCGTCAGGTTCTGATAGCCTGCAGACCTTGATGCCGCCCATCATGCGCTGGGTCGTGATTGGCAGGGCCGTGAGCGCCGGCTCACTGCCGGCGCTTGTCGTACTCTCAGGGGGCTGTGCGAAGATGCGCTAGGGGGCTGCAGATGGGTTGGTAAAGTAGCTACCGCCTCCCCCCATGCCGCCACCACCGCCATTGCTGCCACCATCACCCATTGGGGGAGGGCTCGAGCCCCCGGACGACGCACAGGCGGCCAGCATCAATTGGGCCGCAATCAGGCAAATTTTCCAGCTTTTCATGACCATGTCCTCTACTGCGCGCTTGCCCAGTGGCCGGGCTGGACAAATCGGTCGAACTGGACAAGACAATGCTGAGTTTAGCCCAGCCAACCCCTCTCATACAGGCTGCAAACCCGAGCCACACACAGCCTGAGCCCCGGCTGCTGCCACTCATCGCACTGGTTGCAAGGGGGATGATGGCCGTCAGAAAACAGATCTTGAGTCAGTGGCATGCCGAGATCTCTGCGAAGGGGCGGTCGAGCACGCAATCCCGATGCACCGCGAGCACAGACGCCGCTCGCCACCGAAGGTGAGGCACCGTCACCCCGTCACCCTATCAGCGGCCCAGCTGAGACTTTCCAATTCAATATCGGTGGACGGCATGGCCGGATAGAACAAAAAATACTCAGCTGCCTGTTGCGGACTTGGCATGGCGTATAGGGCCTCAGTCGAGGCAATGCACTCTGGCCGTTACCCGCGCCACTTACCGCCGCCTCGATCAAGCCAGATCCCACCTAATCAATCTGATAGCGCAGAACCTCAGTGGCAGGGGCTCGATGTCACGGCAGAAAGGGGGGCGTCGGTTGGCAATCAGGCTGTCAGCAGCTGACCGCCGAGCGGGGTCAGGACTCCTGGAATGCCTCATTTTTAGCGCCTTTCCTTGCGCGCGGAGCGGCGGAAGCTGTCATACGCTTGACGCTTTATCACCAAGGAGGCTCTCGCTTGTACAGCAACAAAATCAGACCAGACAGGGACGCAAATTGAACGAACACAAACCCCAAGGAATCCATTATGAGTGTGCTCAATGTGAAATATGTGCTCTTCAGCACGATGGCGCTGCTTTTAGGCAGTTGTGATACCGAAACCATGGTGCCCGTGCCCAGCGGGAGCGGGGGAGGTAATGGAACAGACGCCACCCAGCTCACCAGCCTGCAAGTCACCCCCTCAGACAGCCGCATCCCGGCAGGATTACAACAACAGCTGATTGCCAGGGTCATCCTGAGCGATGGCGCGATAGCAGAGCCGCCCGCTGATGTGAGCGTGCAGTGGAGCAGCAGTGATGCCAGCATCGCCACTGTCGATGCGACGGGCCGCGCGACCGCCGTCGGGGCAGGGGTTGCCAGCATCACAGCCACGAGTACCGGGAACGGCAGGGTATTTGAGGCCAGCGCCCGGTTGGAGGTGACGGATGCCGTGGTCACCGATCTGGTTCTCACCCCGGCGACCGCCTCCAGCATAGCGCCCTCGGCGTCACAAACAATAGTGACGACCGTCTTTGCCGCCAAGGCGACACTCTCCGATGGCAGTGTCATCGACCTGACCTACAACCCGGCCCTGAACTGGAACAGCAGTGATGAGGCGGTGGCCACCGTCAGCAACACGGCCAGCAGCAAAGGGGTCGCCAGTGCCGTGGGGGTGGGCACAACCACCATTAGCGCGAGCGGGATACTCAATGGGCAGAACTTCACTGCCACTGCCGACTTGACCGTGACCCCGTGACTGACGTCGTGGTAACGGGGGCTAGCCTACCAGTGTGACCATGACGGCAGGGCATCGGCTCTGCCACTCTTTCCCCTGATCCCCCTCGTTTCACTTTACGTTGCAGCCCCTGCCGGTCACGCCGCGCGCCTTTCCGGGCGTTGTCATCGTAGTGCTCTCCACGTGGCTCAAAGGGGTCGCTTCGGGTTGCGGGCTGGGCTAGAGTCGGCTTCCTGGATTCGTCGTCAGGCAAAACAAGGGGCTGGTTGCTCATGCTGAACGTCATCGCGCAGGATGTTATCAAGCGGGATCGTATCGAGGAGCTCATGCCGCTGTATCGGACGCTGGTGGAGCGGACCAGGGCCGCGCCGCAGTGCATCTCTTATGAGCTGTGCATCGATCAAAAAGATCCCGGGCACTTCGTATTCGTGGAGCCGTGGCCCGACAGGGCCGCACTGGATGCGCACTGCGCCACCGAGCATTTCAGGCGGCTGCTGCCGCAGATCGATCGGCATCAACGGCAGCCTGGCACCTATCTGCTGATGGATGCGCTCGCCTGATCCGGCCGGCGCCGCGGTGCGCCCATAAAAAATCCGAAACCCATGGTTTCGGATCCTGGCCCAGCGGGGGCACACACAGTTTGTGCTGTAAGGGGAACACTTGGTGGTTTAACTGCGTACCTTGTTGTAGATAAACAGCACGATCAAGGCGCCGACGGTGGCGATAAGAATGCTCGGCAGATTGAAACCGGTGACGGTTCCCATCCCCAGCAGGGTGCTGACGTAGCCGCCCACCATGGCGCCGATCACTCCCAGGATCACCGTCATGAAGAAGCCACCGCCATCCTTGCCCGGCATGATCCATTTGGCCAAGATGCCGACGATCAATCCCAATACAATCCAGGTAATAAATCCCATTGCTTCATCCTCGCTGTGTGAGAGCTCTAGAGTATACGCGGCGGATCGCATTGTATCGCGGGCGGGGCGCTCGTCGGTCAGAAATGGTCATATGAGAACTCATCTCCCCGATCTTTTGATCCTGTCAGGCGAGTGAACGGGTCTCGAGTCGCGGCCCTGCCGGCGAGCAGATCAAGACAGATCCCTGCTCGAACCAGTCTCCCAGCACGATGCGGCGGGCGGGCTTGCCGTCCAGGCTGAAGTCGTGAATGGCGGGTCTGTGGGTGTGACCGTGGATAAGGGTGCGGCAGCCGTGCGATCGCAGCATCTCGTCCACCGCCGCCGGGGTGACATCCATGATGAACGGCTGCTTGCTGGCATTCTCCAGCTGGCTTTTACCGCGCATCTTGCAGGCGATGCGCTGGCGGCGACCGAGGGGCAGGCGCAGGAACAGCCAGCGCAGCCATGTCAGCTGGGTGATGCGGCGAAATTTCTGGTAGTCGACATCCTGGGTGCAGAGCAAATCGCCGTGGCTCAGCAGCACCCGCTCGCCGTAGAGATCGATGATGCAGGGGTCACCGAGCAGGGTCATGCCTGCGCGTCTGGCGAACTGGCGGCCCAGCAGGAAGTCGCGGTTGCCGTGGATGAAGTAGATGGGTACCCCTTGCTGGCTCAGCGCGAGAAAGGCATCGGCCACCTGGCCGTGGAGCGCGTTGGGATCGTCATCACCAATCCAGAATTCGAACAGATCCCCCAGCACATAGAGTGCATCGGCGCCGGGGGCGTCCTGCTCCAGAAAGTGCACCAGAGCGGCCGTCATATCGGGCCTCGTCTGGCTTAAGTGAATGTCACTGATAAAGAGGGTGCTCATGAGGTCCAGGGCGTCATGGTAAGGGGTTGTCCTCGAAACGGAGGACATGGGTGAGGGGAGAAGATTGCCAGATGAGCCGGTCCAGATCGACCCCTTCCAGTGCCAGTAGCGCCTGATAAGGGTCGCCGGGCAGCCCCAGCAACTGGCAGATTGCCGCCTCTCCCTTGAGCCCTTGCTCGAGGCGAAGGTGCAGCACAGCCCGATAAAACGTCCAACCGAAGCGTTCGAGCAGGGCCGCCATCAGGCCGAGGTGGCGCCAACCGTTGAGCGTCTCGATAGGGGAGGGAGTGACATAGAGCTCGACGGGCCAAGTTTGGCCATCGGGGCCGATCAGCGTCTGCTCGGCGAGCCACACCCGCTCCCCCTTGTCGCTTGCCTGCCAGCCCTGACGGGCAAGCCGGGCGGCCAGTTCGGCGGGATCGGCATGCTGACAGAGGATATCGAGATCGCTGCCCGGTCTGTCGAGCCCGATGGCGACCGTGCTCACCAGTGCCAGATCCTGGCAGAGAGGCAGCAGCTCATCCCACAGACCGGCGCCGAGCAGGGCATGGGCCGAGCGTTGACGCTCGTTGCCCATGACCAAGTAGTCGAGACGACGCCAGTGCGGGCCCTTGCTGGCGTTTCGCGCAGATGGAAAAACTGCGGCCGGGGCCGCAGTTTCATCGCTACGCAGCAGACAACAATCAGTCAGCAAGGGTGACCTTGGTGATGACGACGTTCTCAACCGGTACGTCCTGGTGCATGCGACCGGAGTTACCGGTTTTGACGCCCTTGATCTTGTTGACCACGTCCATGCCGGCGGTCACTTCGCCGAACACGCAGTAGCCGAAGCCCTGGGTGGTCGGGGACTTGAAGTCCAGGAAGTCGTTGTTGTTCACGTTGATGAAGAACTGGGCGCTGGCAGAGTGCGGCTCGGAGGTGCGGGCCATGGCGATGGTGCCAATCTTGTTGGACAGGCCGTTGGCTGCTTCGTTCTTGATGGGAGCGCGGGTCTCTTTCTCTTCGAAGCCGGGAGCATAGCCGCCGCCCTGGATCATGAAGCCATCGATGACGCGGTGGAAGATGGTGTTGTCATAGTGACCGTCACGGCAGTATTGCAGGAAGTTGGCCACGGTTTGGGGGGCTTTTTCCGCGTTCAGGGTCAGGGTGATGTCGCCGTGGTTGGTGTGCAGAGTAACCATGATATGTCCTTTCAGTGATATGCGAGCACGAGTCGGCTCGCAGCTGTTGCATGGGTTGTGGCATAAAGTGGTGGCAATTCTAGCCCAACAAGGTCGCCCGGCATAGGGCTGACATGGCGTGAGCGCCAGATCCGGCGCGTTTGCGCCTCGTTTTCTCCCCCGGATGCGGTTAGAATGTCAGACCATTTTACTCACAGGCAGTGGTCATAAGATGCTGAAGATCTACAACACACTCACTCGTCAAAAAGAAGAATTCAAACCTATCCACCCGGGCAAGGTGGGCATGTATGTGTGTGGGGTCACCATCTACGATCACTGTCATATCGGCCACGGCCGCACCTTCGTCGCCTTCGACGTGGTGGCCCGTTACCTGCGCTACCGCGGCTATGAGCTGAACTACGTGCGCAACGTCACCGACGTGGACGACAAGATCATCAAGCGCGCCGCCGAGACCCGCGTCACCTGCGACGATCTGACCGAGCGCCTGATCGGCGACATGCACGCCGACTTCGATGCCCTCGGCATGGTGCGCCCGGACATCGAGCCGCGCGCCACCCAGCACATCCACGAGATCATCGAGCTGGTGCAGACCCTGATCGCCAAGGATCACGCCTACGTGGCGGACAACGGTGACGTCATGTTCATCGTCGAGTCCTTCGCCGACTACGGCAAGCTCTCCGGCCAGGATCTGGAGCAACTGCAGGCCGGTGCCCGGGTCGACGTGGTGGATGCCAAGCGCAACCCGCTCGACTTCGTGCTGTGGAAGATGTCCAAGCCCGGCGAGCCGACCTGGGACAGCCCCTGGGGTCCGGGTCGTCCCGGCTGGCACATCGAGTGCTCCGCCATGAACTCCAAGCACCTTGGCAACCACTTCGACATCCACGGCGGCGGCTCGGATCTGCAGTTCCCGCACCACGAGAACGAGATCGCCCAGTCCTGCTGCGCTCACGGTGGCGACTACGTCAACACCTGGATGCACAGCGGCATGGTGATGGTGGACAAAGAGAAGATGTCCAAGTCCCTTGGCAACTTCTTCACCATCCGCGATGTGCTGGCCCACTACGACGCCGAGAGCGTGCGTTACTTCCTGATGTCCGGCCACTATCGCAGCCAGCTCAACTACTCGGAAGACAACCTGAAGCAGGCCCGCGCCGCGCTGGAGCGCATGTACACCGCCCTGCGCGACCTGCCCGTGGTCCCCGCCGCCGGTGGCGAGGAGCAGGTGGCTCGCTTCAAGGAGGCGATGGATGACGACTTCAACACCCCGGAAGCCTACTCCGCCCTGTTTGATCTGGTGCGCGAGATCAACCGCCAGAAGTCGGAAGACCTGAGCGTGGCCGCCGGTCTCGGTGCCCGTCTGCGCGAACTCGGCGCCGTGCTCGGCATCCTGCAACAAGACCCGGACGCTTTCTTGAAGGGCAACGAAGCCGATGACGAAGTGGCCGAGATCGAGCAACTGATCGCCCAGCGCAATCAGGCCCGCGCCGACAAGAACTGGGCCGCGGCCGACGCCGCCCGCAACCGCCTCACCGAGATGGGCATAGTGCTGGAAGACAGCGCCGGCAAGACCAGCTGGCGCCGTGCCTAACGCCGGTGGCTCTGTGAGAGCCAACCGGTTGACCCAATAAAAAAACCGCAGCCCTTGGGCTGCGGTTTTTTTGTGGTCGGCCGGAGGGCTGACACGTTCCCTCTCTCCTGATTGGCATGGCTTCGCCATGCAGGACGCGAGGGCTCTGCCCTCGAAGGGGTTTCGCCCGCCCTTCGGGCTGAGGCGAGTGACTTTTGAAAGACCAAAAGTCACCAAAAGTCTTTTCCCCCGGCAAACGCCCGCTTCGCAGGTTCCCTCGTCTCGTCCAACGGGTCGGACGGAGCGCCGCAGACGGCACATCCCTGTGCCGACTGCGGCTGCGCCATCATCCCTGATGGCGCTCCTGACCCGTTGAACTCGACTCGGCGGTTTGCAGGGGGAACCAATACCGTGCCCGCCCGTGACTTTAGCATTCATGTTAATCGCCTTTTCCGCTGAAAGGGGAGAGCAGTGTAAGTGGTTGGGAAAATAGGGCTTTGGTTTGAGTGAAAAAGTGTTTGGGGAATAGAAATAAAAGCCGCAGCTCAAGGCTGCGGTTTTTTAGAGGATTTAATTTATGAATGAGTTTTGTAACTCATATTTTGATGCCATTCTGGATGCGTAATTTTTCAGCTCTTCAATATAACCTATGATGTTCTTAGATGATTTGTCATTTGCTATATGTTCTATGTTTGTTTCATCAATTGTAAGAACGAAATTTGGTTGAAATTCAGACTGGTAAGTAACTTGCGTGGTAATTTTTATATGTGCATTTTTGTTCCATGAAGCATTATCATGTGAAAGTTCTTCCTTTTTCTCCCTTTTACGCTCTTCATTCACTTGTTCAAGTGTTTGTGTAAAGTCGTCATACACTCTGTTGTATAGATCTGTAGTTTTTGCATTTATAGAAATTATAGGTTCTTTAGAACCATTCAATGTGACTTCATATGTGGAGGTTACATTTTCTCTATACACCTTTCCCAGTCTGACCTTACCAGACACCAACGGGAGAATATTCTTGGAGTCGATATAGCTATTTATCTTGTCAATGCTAAAAATTGATGCGGATAGAATAATGCTAACGCTTAATATTAAAGTGCGGTTCATATAGTGCTCTTTTTATGATTTATAGTTTCGGTGGATTTTGAATGTATAGAACATCAATCGCGGGAAGGTGTTAAACGTACCCTGTGATACCTAATAAGCTAAGTGTATGTATGGTGGTAAATAATGACATGTCTACTTTTTTAGTGTGCTATTAATTCAAGATTGACTTGTTATTAGAGAGGCGAGATATTAAATCATTGATTTCACTTTAAGAATTCTCTATTAATCTCGTCAATAAAGTCAAAAATAGATTTGAATGATATGAAATCCTCTGCCGGCAATGTGGAAACCACATCGTCTGCAAACTTGTTTTTTCCAGATCTTATTTTTTTAAAACAACCAAAATCATAATCTATGACATCCGTGCCAATGTTTAACCTTCGTCCGCCTATATTTAACTGTGGGGTCATGACTTCAATTTCTAATTTTTTACCATTGTTAAGTTTTCTATTTAAGACATGTTCGTTAAACATAAACTCAATACATAAGCATCCGGCATCTGAAAAACCGGCTCTGTATTCAGGCTCAGGCAATAGCAACGCCCATGCATAGCCGTTAATGTGTTTTTTTGTCTGCAGGTGTGTATTCCCAAGTTTGAAATTTTTGCTTAGTTTTTCAAACTCTCTTTGTCCTTCATCGTCATTATCAAAAATGGCAATTACAGGTCTTTTATCTTCTGGATGGATTGATTCAATTAATTTGGCTAGAGCACTAGCACCACCTAGCGAATGGCTCTCATCGTTAGTATTGTCACAAGAACGAATGATTGCATCACACGAGTAATGTTTCCTTGCGTGCTCGAGAATTTTGGCATCAGTTTTACCCTCAGTGACAACGAGTAACTTCTTTTGCAAAGAGATTTCACGTTCTAATGAAGAAACAAGTTCGAGGCGCAAATTGTGTTCAATGATTTGCTTTGAATAAAAGTCATGTACTTCTCGTTGTATAGCAACTATTCCCAATTCGTTTTTTAGCTCATCAGATATGTTTTGAGATGAATTTACATCATTCACCATTGAACATCCACTTAACTGAGTTACTCTAAAGCATCTTGCTTTTTCACCTTTTAGACTAATAAATGCGGGGGAATGTGTTGTTAAAAATATTTGTGTGTTAACTGCATATTTTTTTATAAAGTCATCAGCCATCTGTGCCGCATGACTATATTCCAAGGCTAATTCTGGTTCTTCATATCCCCATATATAAAATTTTTGAGAATTGACAGATATGTAATGTAGCACAGAAGCAATATATCTAGATTGAAGTCCATCGCCCCTATATTTAAGAGGGATATCACCATCTTCAGAGTTTGTAGAAACTAAAAATGATTGAAATAATGAAGAGACTTGAGCTGGTGGCATGATTGCTGTTTGAATATTGGTCGCTTCTTTGAAATCACTTTGGAGCACACCTATTTGTCCTTCAATATGACTTGCTAACTTGGTAGCAGTTTCCAGTAAATCAGCATTTTGACTAACAGTCATATCTAATAGTGAATGCTGTAATCGGGAAAGTAACTCACGAATGTAAGCCCTATCTTTTATTGCAGGAACATACTCAAAGTGTATTTTATTTAGAAATATGGATAAACTTCTCTGAGCTGTAACTAAAGATGATGGTAATTTATTCGCTTCACCGAGACGGGACAAATTATGTGACTCTTCATATATTCTGCTATCTCGATACCATTTACGCTCTACCGTAAACCGAGGTGGGAGGCTACCTTTATAGTTATCAGGTCTTATAAAATCAATTTTTATGCTTATGAACTGTTTTCCTTTTACGCTTTCTTTTCTAACCTCTTCAAGTCTTTTGGTTGAGAAGTTATCATAGAACTCATAATTTTCATCCCAATCAACCTTCCCATTAAAAAATAGATTCAATGACTTTATTAGGTTGGACTTTCCAACATCATTTCTACCAGAAAAAACGTTAACACTAGAACAGTTTTTTACTTCAATAGTGTGAAGTGAACGAAAGTATTTTACTGTTATTTTTTCTATTAATTTCACTCTTAGCATCCTATGAATAGGTCGGTCATTCGAGCCGTAGGTTCGATTAGCGAAGCGTAATCTGGCGTTCGAGAAATAAGGTCGTTATCACTATGAATAATTCACTGTCAGGCCTTCAATATAAAGCCGTTTTCCGATATGGATATGTGCCGCTTGCTGCTCTGCTAAAAATATTTTTTTGCACCTATGCCACCATATTGATGACACCTGCCGCATTGGTGCGACAATCTGGTCTGGCCATGGGATGGGTGAGAGTGCAGTTCTGAGATAACAACCCTCCCAATCTTTGCCCCGAATAGACAAGGGCTGTTGACAGGCCTCGGGGTTGCGGGTTGGGTATTGCCCCCTGTTGTTCGCCGAGGTGAGTCCGTTTGTCCAGGCCGCGAGGCAGGATGCCGAGCGAGCGGCGCTGGGCCAGGGATGGCCCATCGGCGCGTGCCGTTGGACAAACGGGTGAATCGAGGGTACCCGACGCAGGAGGGCGAACAAGCGGGGGTGGCCTTTCTTTTGGTGACTTTTCTTTGGCCACGCAAAGAAAAGTCACTCGCTCAGCCGCGCAGCGGCGGCGAAACCCCGTCGAGGATGGAATCCTCGCGTCCTGCATGGCGAAGCCTTGCCAAAAGAGGCTACCGACCCCTCACCCTGACCCTCTCCCGCAAGGGGAGATGGATCGTTACCGTGGCCGATTACGCTCCGCTAATCGACCCTACAGGCGAAGCCATGCCCAAAGAGGCTAGCGACCCCCTCACCCTAACTCTCCCCCGCAAGGGGAGAGGGGACTGCTCCTCGCCGAGGCCCGGGAATTCGGCCAAATTCCGTCGCTGCCGCCCCTGGCTGTCGCTACCACAATGCGCCGCTGACCCTGGCATCAGGAAAGTGGGGCCAACGGGCACCCGCTACCATCCTACGGAGCCAGCAGGGTTCGATCCATGAAATTAGTGATGCAAGTGTCAGAAATGAATGAATATTTGCGCTGGTTCAAAGTTACGGCCGCGACCGGGTCGGGGCGTCAGACCGTGGCGGTGGACGCGTCAAACTGTGAACGGGCCGATATTTCCCCTGGTCGGCTCCATCTCCCGCTTGTCGGGCAAGGCCGGGGTTGGCTATGGTGTGCGGGCATGGCATGCAAGCTGGGAGATAGGCATGGACAAGATATTGCAGGCTCTGTCGGAACAGGTCACCCAGGCGCGGGATCTGGAGACGCTGACCCGGCCGCTGCTGGAGATGCTCGAAGCGGTGACCGGGCTGGAGTCGACCTACCTCACCGAAATCGATCTGGGGGAGGGCAAGCAGAGCGTCCGCTATGCCCGCAACGTGGCCGGGTTGCAGATCCCGGAGGGGATCACGGTGGACTGGAGCGACACCCTGTGCCGGCGGGCCATCGACGAGGGGCGGATGTACACCGACAACGTCGCCGACTGCTGGGGGGATTCCGAGGCGGCCAGGGCGCTCGGCATTCGTACCTACCTGAGCAGCCCGGTGCGCACGCCCTCGGGTTCGCTCTATGGCACCCTGTGCGCCGCCAGTGCCGAGCATCGGCCCTGCGTGGCTGGCTCGGAGCAGCTGATTGCCTTCTTCGCGCGGCTCATCGCCGAGCATGTGGAGCGCGAGCAGTTGCTGCAGCAATTGCAGCAGGCCAACAACGAGCTGTCGCGCCAGGCGTTGAGTGATCCGCTGACCGGGTTGCCCAATCGCCGGGCCTTGATGCATGAACTCGGCCGGTTGTTCTCGCTGTCGGAGCGGGCCGGTCATCCGGTGCTGCTCGCCTTCATCGATCTCGATGGCTTCAAGGCCATCAACGACACCCACGGTCATGACGCCGGGGATCTGCTGTTGCAGACGGTGGCGCGGCAACTGATGTCGGCCCTGCGCAGCGGTGATCTGCTGGCGCGGGTCGGGGGGGACGAGTTCGTCGCCGTGGGCATGGGCCCGATCAATGGCGAGGATACGGTCGATGCGGCGGTGCATTGCTTCCAGCGTCGACTGTTCGAGCACAGCATGGTCCAGCTGCCGTTGACGCCAGAGGGGCTCTCTTACCCCGGCGCCAGCGTGGGGGTGGTGGCGGTCGATCCCATGCATACCAGCATCGACGATGCCCTGCGTCAGGCCGATGCGAGCATGTACGAGATCAAGCGCCAGCGCCGCGCCTCCTGAGGGGGCGCTGTCCGCCGCCCCGGCAACCGAAGAGGCAAGTGAGGGGCGGCTGTTTGTGCCTTGCCAAGCCGCTCATCGCTATGTGCCGACAGGGTGGCGTGAAGGCCCCCATTGCCGCTTTTTTGCCATCGATGTTAGGATGCCCACCCCATATCCCCCGGATCCCTTCGCCATGACAAACCGGTTTATCAGCCGTTATCGCGCGCTGGCGGCAAAAGCGGCCGCGCTCGTTGCCGAGCTCTCGGAGTTTCAGCAGCGCATCTGGGTCGTCAGCATCGTCAATGACGCCTACACCGATACCTTCATCGTCAATGAGGGCAGCTTCGAGGAACCCATGCAGTGGATGATCCGCAAGGGGTACGACGCGGGCATGGTGCAGCAGGTGGACAACATGCGCCCCTCCCAGGCGATCCAGCTCGAACTGGGCAGTGCCAGCCATCGGCTGATGCGGGTCAAGTAACGACCCCGCTTCCCGGACTCTCCGCCCTTTGCTCAAAAATGCCTCCGGGCGGGCCTATCTCGACCGGCGAGGGCGGCCGCAAGCACCTCTTTAGTAGCATCTTGTCTGCCACTTCTGCAATGTTATGGTGTTCCCCTCTGCCTTGTTACGATTTTTCCGTGGTTCTCTCCAGTTTTTGCGCACCTGAATAGATGCAAATAGCGGAGTTGAAATTGTTATAGGCCACGGCGTAATGGAAGTCGCAGAAATAGGCCGGGTGCTTGGTGGCCACCGTATCGCCGGCTTTGCACTGCGCCTGCATGGCTTCGACCAGGGAGTCATTGTCGGACCCCAGGCATGCCTTGCCGGTGGTCTTGTCGCCACACCCCGCCAGCAGGGCGCAGAGGGCGATCCCGATTAACCGCTTTCCTTGATTGTTCATGGTTGATCCTGACTGTTTTATTTTGCGGCAGGGCCGGGCAGCCCTGTCTCGCCGCCCCTGATGATCGCCTTGCCCGCGCGCACGCTGGGTCTTGCTCACCAGGACGGCACGGACGGCGCGCCTATCTTACGGAGCCAGTGTGGTCCGATCCACCGCGTTGAGAGTGCAAGTGACTCAAGTGCATGACTGTCTGTGCTCTCTCCGGGGGATGGCGGAGGGCCGGATGGTGGTGGCTGAGCAGAGAACCGGCGGCGTTGACGGGCGGCCCGCGGCGCGGTGGGAGACGCAACAAGGGGCCTCGTCGGCCCCTGGTTGTCGGTGAGAATGGCCGCCTTGCGCTAGGGCGCCGGGAAGTATTTGTGCTGGAGCCGCAAGAATGCTTCGCTGGCCAGCACCTGGGTCAGGCCGCGCTGGAACTCCTTGACCAGCGCATCATCGACCGCATGGCTGAAGGCGAAGCAGAACTGCTCGGAGCTCAGCACCCAGGCGACCTTGAACTGGGCGGGATCCAGCTGCTGGACGGCGATGAGCTCCTGCAGGGTGGTCTTGTTGCTGGAGAGGAGATCGACCCGGCCCGAGGTGAGCATCCGCAGGGCCTGGGAGAGGTGGTCGGCGGTCATGATCTTCTGTTCGTCGAAGCCGCCGTTGAGCAGCAGCTGCTCCCCCACGTCGGTGCGCACGGCGCCGATGTGGTAGCGCTGGGCCTCCTCCAGCGTCGTGATCCTGATGTCGCGCTTGGCCAGCCCCATCAGCACTATCTCGGCATAGCCGATGGGGCAGGCCCACTTGAACAGGGGATCCCGCGCCTCGGTACGGGCGGTGGAGAAGAGCACCACGTTGGGTTTCTGGGTCAGCAGGTAATAGCCGCGGGCCCAGGGCAGGATGTTGATCGCCGGCGCCGGGGTGCCTGTCTTCTGCCACACCAGTTGCAGCAGCTCGACGGCCAGGCCAGTGGGGCTGCCGGTGTCATCGGTGAAGTTGTAGGGTCTGTACTCTTCGGTGAGGTAATGCAGCTGGGCGAGCGCCGGACTGGCCTGCACCCTTGTGCCCCAGAGCGTGGCCGGGAGCAGGGTGACGAGCGTGGCCAGCAGCAAGGCGGCTGGTGCGCGCTCTCCCGTGACAAAGGCTATCCCTCTTCTCATCCCGACCATCCCGATGCTGTGTGTGCACCTCTAGTGTAGTCATGGCATTGGGGCCGCCCGCGCGGCGGGCCTGTGGCAGGCGCGGGATCGGCATGGCGTGGTGAGGGCTATCAGCGGCCACCCCCCGCGAGACAGGCTGGCGGGGGCATCGCTGTGTAGGGGGGAAGGAAGAAGTGGCTTACCAGGCGGCCCTGAGCTGGCCGATGGGCTTGAACTGCTCGTCGCGAAGGCCGACCAGCAGCGTCTTGCCATCGGCCTGCAACCTGAATTCGCCGTAGCGCGCCGCCTCGAACTGCTCACCCGTGCCCTCCTCGAAGAAGAAGGCATCGGGCCCGATCCGCCACTGACCATCCTGGCGGCGGGCCTGCAACAGGCGCTGATCCTCCTCAAGTGCCTCCGGCTTGCCGTCGGTCACCCAGTGCGCCACCTGCTGCTCATCGAGCTGGATGACCAGGGTATCGGTTGCCGCCTTCTCCTGGCCCAGGCTCACCAGCTGGCGGGCTATCTCGTAGTTCAGTCGCATGTAATCCCCCTGCATCAGGGAACGGGGATCGACGGGGGCGAGGCGCAGCAGCACCACCTCGCCGCTGCTCATGGCGCGTTCGAAGCGCCAGACGGTGACGTTGATGCCCACCAGGATGGCCAGGCCGGTCAGCAAGAGGGCGAGGCGTCTCATGATGGGGTCCTCCCGCTCAGGTGTTTCAACAGCTGGCGGGCCCCGAGCAGCAGGGCTCCCGAGCCCAGCAGCAGCCAGGATTTGGTCATCAGGGTCAGCCCCAGATCGTAGTAATAGAGGGAGCCAAAGCCGAGCAACAGCAGGCCCGCCAGGGTCATCAGCCCGAGACTCCCGGCATAAAAACCGAGTACCAGCACCAGGGCGCCGGTTCCCATGCCGGGAATGATGGCGCTGATCAGCACCAGCGGCAGGCCATAGAGCAGCGGCAGCTTGAGCCGGATCATGACCCCGAGCAGCAGGGCCGCGCACAGCACGGGATTGAGCCAGAGCGGCAGTCGGGAGTGGCCCAGCTCGTCGAGCACACTGCCGCCGCTTTCCCACAGCGGATGGTGCAAGCGGCCCAGCACCAGCAGGGAGAGGGCCAGCCCCAGGGTGAGAGACTCATAGAGCTGATGGCGCATGGGCTCCCGCTCGGCCAGCAGCCAGCAGGCGGTGAGCGCGGCCATCACCAGCGGCAGCGCCAGCAGTTGCAGGCCGAGGCAGGCGAGGGCCAGGGTGAGCAGCAGGGCGGCGGCGAAGCTGTGAAACAGCCGCACCAGCCAGTGCTCGAACAGGGCGGCTATCCCCAGCGAGAGCGCGGTGAGGCCGAGCCAGAGCGGAGCCGAGTGCAGATCGACCCGGTCGATGAGGCCATAGAGCAGCCAGGCATCGGCCGCGAGCGCCAGCGCCAGCACGAACTGATCCCCCAAATCGCTGGACTTGGTGCTGCGTTTGGCCCGGCGATTGAGGCCGAGGGCCGCGGCCATCAGGATGGCACCCATGGCGAGGGCATGGTTGGCCTCCTGGGTGAGTTCGTCGAATGCCATGAACAGGAAGAACAGCAGGAAGAGGGCCGCTATCCAGCCCACCATGCCGAGCAGGAAACGGCTCGACCAGTGAGGCTGATCGTCGAGGGGGGCTTCGCCCTCCACCAGATTGGCGGCCAGCAGCCGCTGCCAGGGGGTCAGCTCAGACATGTTGCCTCCGTTGCTGTTGCAGCCAGCGGCTGGCCGCGACCGAGAGGCCGATGGCGATGAGGCTCAGCAGCAGGAAGCCGTTCACGTCGGGCTCCATCCACTTGCCAAGGGCCGCGAGGGTGACGGCGATGAGGCTCAGACACCCCATGGCGAGCCCGGCGATGAATCTATGGTGCCAGCGCAGATAGGCGGCGATGAGCCAACCGAGCCAGACGGGCCATACCCAGGGGGAGGCGGCATCAAACAGTGCCAGCAGGGCGAGCAAGGTGATGCCGAGCCCGGCCGCCAGCCCCGCGAGCCAGGAAGGCATCAGCTTGAAGCGGGCGGGCACCAGCAGCAGCGCACCCCAGAGCGCGGCGTTGAACAGGGTCAGGCACCAGCCGAGGGCCTGCTCATCGAACGCAAAGAAGAAGCCGAACAGGCCGAGCCGCCAGTAGAGCACCAGCGCCAGCTGGCCGAGCAGCCAGCAGAGGGTCCAGAGCAGTGGGCTCATACCCAGAGCCGCCAAAGGCAACAGCAGCAGGGCCCAGGTGGCGAACAGCTGCCAGGGGTCGGCGCCGGTCTGATAGGTCTGGCCCACCAGCGCCAGCAGGGCGCCGATGTTGAGGGCCACCGCCAGCAGCAGGGCCTGGCGGGGGGACTCCGTCATGGGTTTGCGCCACAGCACCAGCAGCATGGCGAGCAGGGGCAGCTCCAGCAGGGCGAGGCGGGAAAGGCGGCCGAGCGCCTGCCAGTTGAAGGCGACGAAGAAGACCAGACCGGCGCCCAGACACAGGCAACCAAGCCAGAGCAGCAGCCTGTCGAACAGCCACTGCCAACGCGCGCTGGCGGGGGGAAGGCCCATCAGCGCGAGGGCGGGCGGCAGGTTTGCCGGTGCGAGGCGGCCGCGTCTGACCCAGTCGAGCAGGGTCTGTCTTGAGGTGAGGTGCATGGCAAGGCTCCCAAGTGCCTGTCTGTCCTTGTGTTTGTCGCATTATGGCACGGTGCGGCGGCCCGGGGCAGACCCCGACCGGGTGGCTGCGACAGCCGCTCGGCCGTTGGGGGAGCGGCATGGGTTGCCTGGGAGACACCACAGGGAGGCACAAAAAAGCCCCGTTCTGGGATCGGGGCTTGATGAGGCTGGCGCTCTGGTGGGGTAAGTCAGTGCTCACGCTGACCTCCCTACCTTATGAGGGCCGCATCAGACGAAGAGCAGGGTACTGACGCCGAGCCCGACAAACAGCACGGCGCAGGCGATGCGGATCCCCTGGAGGGGCAGCTTGTCGGCGCCGAGTTTGCCAAGCAGCACCACGGGCACGTTCGCCAGCATCATGCCGAGGGTGGTACCGGCGATGACTTGGGTGAGGGAGTCGTATTTGGCCGCCAGCAGCACTGTAGCTATCTGGGTCTTGTCCCCGATCTCGGCGATGAAGAACAGCACGAAGGTGGCCATGAAGGGGCCGTACTTGTCGAGGGAGCTCTCCTCATCGTCCATCTTGTCCGGCACCAGGATCCAGGCCGCCATGGCGATGAAGGCTGCCGCCACCAGGTAGGTCATCACCTTGGGATCCAGCCAGTTGCTGATGAACCCGCCTATCCAGGCGGCACCCGCATGGTTGAGCAGAGTCGCCGCCAGCATGCCGGCGATGATGGGCCAGGGTTTTCGAAAACGACAGATGAGCAGCAACGCCAGCAGCTGGGTCTTGTCGCCGATCTCGGCGATGGCCACGCTCAGGGTTGAGGTTAACAAGGCTTCCATAAAAATAACCGGGGGACGGAATTGTTATACCTATGACAAGCCTGCGCCATCCGTCCCCGGTATTGGCACTGGCCCGTCAAAGGTCTTGTCAAATCCGGCATTGCCCGGATCATCCTGACCATGGTGAGTTGGCACCAAGTATGTTGATCAGGATCGCGCGTCGGTTTTGGCTATAAAAGCGGGACCGGCGGCGAGACTACTCCCCCTCGATGGGAGCGGGCATTCTAGGGAAAAAGTCGAAGCGAGACAAGGCTATTAGCCACCCACCAGCTTGACGCTGAAGCCGGCCTTCTCCAATTCGGCCTTGATCAGGTCCCGTTTATCCCCCTGGATCTCGATGATCCCGTCTTTCAGACCGCCACCGGTACCGCATTTCTTCTTGAGCAGGGTTGCCAGTGTTTTCTGCTGATCTGCCGGCACGCCGTGGACGGTGATGACGCCGGCGCCCTTGCGGCCCTTGGTCTCGCGGCGGATGCGCACCACCCCATCGGTGGGAAAGGGGGAGGCGGGCTGGACGCTGGTGGATTCCTTGATCATGCCGCCGTCCGTGCTGTAGACCAGGCGGTTGTTGTTGTCTGGGGTCATGGTAAATCTTTGTGAGTTAGCTGAGCGGAGTTTGATTTTACGCAAATAAAAGTTGGGGGCACAGCTTATAATTCCCCGACTAAAAGCGAATTATTCTTGTTTAACTTCAGGAGTCAGCCATGGTTCTCACGCAGTTGTCGCCGGGGCAGAGTGCTCGCATCAAGAACATGAACCAGTTGACGCGCCCGCTACGACGCAAGCTGATGGTGATGGGCCTGCTGCCTCAGACTGAAGTCATCTACCTGCGCACGGCGCCCCTCGGCGATCCGCTCCAGATCCAGTGCCAGGGCATCTGTCTCTCCATGCAAAAGAGCCTGGCGCAGCAAATAGAGGTGGAGGTGTTATGAACCCCTTTCAACAGCAGAGCCTGATACAACGCATCGAGGTCAAACCGACATGAGCTACAACCTGGTTACGGTCGGCAATCCCAATAGCGGCAAAACCTCGCTGTTCAACGCCCTGACCGGCGCCCGCCAGCAGGTGGGCAACTGGAGTGGGGTCACCGTCGACAAGAAGATGGGCGAGTTTTCCGCCGGCGGCCACGACTATCAGCTGATGGATCTGCCCGGCATCTACGCTCTGGCCAATCAGGAGGCGAGCCTCGACGAGCAGATCGCCAGCCGCTACGTGCAGGGCCAGCAGCCGGACTTGCTGCTCAACGTCATCGACGCCGCCAATCTGGAGCGCTCCCTTTATCTGACTCTGCAACTGCGCGAGCTGGGCCTGCCCATGGTGGTGGTGCTCAACAAGATCGATCTGCTGCAAAAACGCCGGGTCACCATAGACGAAGCCCTGCTCGCCGAGGCGCTCGGCTGCCCCGTGGTGTCGCTGTCGGCCCACAATCGCCAGCAGGTGGCGGCCTTCAAGGCGCAGATCCAGCAGTTTATCGGCAAGACCCAGCCCGCGCTGGTGCTCGATTACGGCCAACCCCTCGAAGCCGACATCGCCGAGCTGGAGACCCTGCTCGCCCCCCATCATCTGGCCACCCGTGGTCGTGCCCTGCGCCTGCTGGAGGAAGACATCGCCATGCAGGAGACCCTGCAGGCCGGTCAGCAAGCCGCCGCCAGCAACCTGATTCGGCGTGCCCACAACGCCCAGGACATCGATCTGCAACTGGCGGATTTGCGCTACGGTCACATCCATCACTGGAGCCAGCAGGCGTGCCGCCAACAGGGCAAGCTCACCGTCGCCCAGAGCGAGTGGCTGGACAGGGTGCTGCTCAACCGCTGGGTCGGCATTCCCTTCTTCCTGCTGGTGATGTACCTGATGTTCATGTTTGCCATCAAGGTGGGCAGCGCCTTCATCGACTTCTTCGACATCCTGGGCGGTGCCCTGTTCGTGGACGGGATCCATCATCTGCTGGGGCTCATCAATGCCCCGGACTGGCTGGGGGCCGTGCTGGCGGACGGCATCGGCGCCGGTCTGCAGACGGTGGCGACCTTCATCCCGGTGGTGGGTTGTCTGTTCCTGTTCCTCGCGGTGCTGGAGAGCTCGGGTTACCTGGCCCGCGCCGCCTTCGTGGTAGATGCCCTGATGCGCCGCCTCGGCCTGCCCGGTAAGGCCTTTGTGCCCATGCTGATGGGCTTTGGCTGCACCGTGCCCGCGGTGATGGCGACCCGCACCCTGAATTCCGAGCGTGAGCGGCTGATGACCTCGGCCATGGCGCCCTTCATGTCCTGCGGCGCCCGTCTGCCGGTCTATGCCCTGTTCGCGGTGGCCTTCTTCCCCGAATCCGGCCAGAACCTGGTGTTCGGCCTCTATCTCTTCGGCATTCTGGTGGCGGTGCTCACCGGCCTGTTCCTGCGCAGCACCCTGCTGCCGGGCAAGAGCGACGCCATGGTGATGGAGATGCCGGACTACGAGTGGCCCCGTCCGGTGGACGTGGGGATCCGCACCTGGCAAAAACTCAAGGCCTTCATCTTCGGCGCGGGCAAGACGATCGTGCTGATGGTGGCGGTGCTGAGCGTGCTCAATTCCCTCGGCACGGACGGCAGCTTCGGCAACCAGGATCAGGAGAGCTCGGTGCTGAGCAAGCTGAGCCAGACGGTGACGCCGGTGTTGCATCCCATCGGGATCCGTGAGGAGAACTGGCAGGCGACGGTCGGCATCCTGACCGGCATCTTCGCCAAGGAGGCGGTCGTCGCCACCCTCAACAGCCTGTACGCCGGCAACACCGGGGATGAGGAAGAGGCACAATACTCCCTGATCGCCAGCCTGCAGGAGGCCCTCGCCACTATCCCCGCCAACCTGGCGGACATCGATCCGGCGGATCCCATGGGGATTAAGGTCGGCGATCTGGAAGACAAGCAGGCGGCCGCCGAGGCGCAGGAGGTCGACACCTCCACCTACGGCAACATGCAGACTCACTTCGACGGCGCGGCCGGGGCCTTCGCCTACCTGCTGTTCGTGCTGCTCTACATGCCCTGCGCCGCCGCCATGGGCGCCCTGGTGCGGGAAACCGGTAGGCAGTGGGCGCTGTTCACCGCCGCCTGGTGCAACTACACGGCCTTCCTGTGTGC
This sequence comes from Aeromonas sp. TECH754, assembly GCF_056279295.1. Lineage (NCBI taxonomy): Bacteria > Pseudomonadati > Pseudomonadota > Gammaproteobacteria > Aeromonadales > Aeromonadaceae > Aeromonas > Aeromonas sp. TECH754. The sequence continues at coordinate 869,626 of NZ_JBWBRA010000001.1, forward strand.
CACCGTCTTCTATCAGGTGGCCACCTTCGCCGCTCACCCCGAGCAGAGCCTGCTGTGGGTCGCGAGCTACGGTCTCTCCCTGGTGCTGCTGTGGTGGTTTGGCCGTCGTCACGGCGACATAGTGGCACGCAAGGTGGTAACCCTATGATCTTGCGCGAATTGGGTGACTATCTGGCGGTGCAGCAGAGGGTGAGCCGGCGGGAGCTGGCCCGCCACTTCCACACCTCGGAGGATGCGGTGGAGGCCATGCTCGGCGTCTGGATGCGCAAGGGGCGCGTCGCCAAGCGGGAGACCCAGGTGTGCGGCGGCAACTGCTGCGGCAAGAGCCAGGAGGTGATGTTCGAGTGGTGCGAGCCCGGCCAGATCGGCGTGATCCAGCAGAGCTGAGCTTGCCATCCCATAACAAAGAACCCGCCATCGGCGGGTTCTTTGTTATCTGCGCCTCGGCGCTCCCAAGGTTTGGGCTCACTCCAGCCTGGCCAGCATCTCTTTGGTGACCAGCACTATGCCCTGCTCGGTGCGGTAGAAGCGGCGAGCGTCCTCATCGGCGTTCTCTCCCACCACCAGCCCCTCCGGCAGTCGGCAGCCCTTGTCGATCACCACCCGGCGCAGCCGGCAGCCGGCTCCTATCTCGACGCCGGGGAAGACCACCGCCTGATCCAGGGTGCAGAAAGAGTCGACCCGCACGTTGGGGAACAGGACTGAGCTCGTGATAAAGGAGCCGTTGACGATGGTGCCGCCGGCGAACATGGAGTTGATGGCCAAGCCGTGCTGGCCGTTTTCGTCTTGCACGAACTTGGCGGGTGGGATCATCTTCTGGCTAGTCCAGATGGGCCAGTTCTGATCGTAAATATCGAGCTCGGGGGTGACGGAAGTGAGATCCATGTTCGCCTCCCACAAGGAGTCCACGGTGCCGACATCACGCCAGTATGGGCGTGTCTGGTGGCAACTGCCGACGCAGGAGAGGCCGAACGGATGGGCGTAGGCGGTCCCCTCCCTGACGACCCGCGGGATCACGTCCATGCCAAAGTCGTGGTGGGATGCCTCATTGGCGAGATCCTCCTCCAGCAACTGATAGAGATACTCTGCCTCGAAGATGTAGATCCCCATGGAGGCCAGCGCGGTGTCGGGCTTGCCGGGCATGGCGGGCGGATCCGTTGGCTTCTCGACGAAGTGGTGGATCTTGCGATCCTCACCGACGGCCATCACGCCAAAGGCACTCGCCTCGTGGCGTGGCACCTCGATGCAGGCCACTGTCACCTTGGCACCGAGCTGGACGTGATCGAGCAGCATGGCGGCATAGTCCATCTTGTAGATGTGATCGCCGGCCAGCACGACCACGTATTTGGGGGCGTGCTCGCGAATGATGTCCAGGTTCTGATACACAGCGTCGGCGGTGCCACGATACCAGCTGACTTCGTCCACCCGTTGCTGGGCGGGAAGCAGCTCGATGAACTCGTTCATCTGGTAGCGCAGGAAGGACCAGCCCGATTGCAGGTGGCGCAGCAGACTGTGGGACTTGTATTGGGTCACGACACCCACCCGGCGAAGACCGGAGTTGATGCAGTTGGAGAGCACGAAGTCGATAATGCGAAACTTGCCGCCGAAGGGTACCGCCGGCTTTGCTCTGTGATCCGTCAACTGCCGCAGACGGCTGCCTCGGCCTCCGGCAAGCACCAGTGCCATGGTCTCGTTCAACAACTGTCTTGCTCTTGCTGTACTGGTTGGTTGTAACGACATTTATCCCCCCTTTTTATTAGTGGAACACTTGATACGGTGTCCCATTTGGGGATCAGTGGCTTTGTTTTCAATCATGCTTTGTCGTCGGGAGGATGATTAATTGATGGATGTGTCACTTGAGTGATCGGCGAGGTTCAAAAGAGGGCCGGATGTCGTCTTGAGGAAGGGGAGGGGTATGGCGGCAGGCTAGGGTTGTACCCACCCCCGATGCGGGGTGGGTAGTGTGATGAGCGCTAGAGCAGATCGGGTCCACCATCCTTGGTGGGCTCCAGGCTCCAGCCGCTGGCATCGGCGCTGCTGGCTATCTGTCCCTTTTCCCGCCACAGCTTGATCTTGAGGCGCAGGTTGTTGGCCGAGTCGGCGTTCTTCACCGCCTCTTCCTCGTCGATCACCCCTTCCACCACCAGATCGAACAGGGTGCTGTCGAAGGTGACCATGCCGAGGGCCCTGGATTTTTCCATGATCTCCTTGAGGCTGCCAAACTCCCCGCGCTTGATGAGATCGCGCACCGTGTGGGTGCCGAGCATCACCTCCACCGCCGCCCGGCGCCCGCCATCGGTGGTCTTCACCAGCCGCTGGGAGACGAAGGCCTTGAGGTTGTTGCCCAGATCGTTGAGCAGCTGCGGACGGCGCTCCTCGGGGAAGAAGTTGATGATGCGATCCAGCGCCTGGTTGGCGTTGTTGGCGTGCAGGGTGGAGATGGCGAGGTGACCGGTCTCGGAGAAGGCCAGCGCGTGTTCCATGGTCTCCCTGTCCCGAATCTCGCCGATCAGGATCACGTCAGGGGCCTGGCGCAGGGTGTTTTTCAGCGCCGCGTGGAAGCTGCGGGTATCCACCCCCACCTCGCGCTGGTTGATGATGCTCTTGCGGTGGCGATGCACGAACTCCACCGGATCCTCGATGGTGATGATATGGCCGCCGCTGTTGCGGTTGCGATGATCAATCAGCGCCGCCAGCGAGGTGGATTTGCCCGAACCCGTGCCACCGACGAACAGCACCAGGCCGCGCTTCTCCATGATGGTGTCGAGCAGCACCGGCGGCAGCTTGAGATCCTCGAAGCGCGGGATCTCGGTCTTGATGTTGCGCGCCACCAGGGAGACCTCGTTGCGCTGCTTGAAGATGTTGATCCGAAAGCGGCCAACCTGGGGCAGGGAGATGGCGAGGTTCATCTCCAGCTCCTTCTCGAACTGCTGCTTCTGCTCGAGATCCATGATGTCGGCGGCGATCCTGGCCACTTCGCCGGGCTCCAGCGGTGTCTCGCTCAAGGGGCGCAGGGCGCCGTTGAACTTGGCGCAGGGGGGGGCGCCGGTGGAGAGATAGAGATCCGAGCCATCCTGCTTGGCCAGGGTCTGTAGCATGTCGCGCAATTCCATGTTTTGCCTCGTCACTCAAAGGGATGCGGTGGTGATTGATGTGCTTGAGTGTACCTTGTCAGGCGCCGGTGAGTTTCTCGCGAAACACAAAAAAGACCGCCCCCATGATGCAGAGCCCGGCCCAGAGATAGTCCCATTTCAGGTCTTCTTTCAGATAGAAGACGGAGAAGGGCACGAATACCGTCAGGGTGATTACCTCCTGCAGGATCTTGAGCTGACCGACGGTGAGCACAGTGTGGCCGATGCGGTTGGCGGGCACCTGCAACAGGTACTCGAACAGCGCGATCCCCCAGCTCACCAGGGCGGCGATGATCCAGGGTTTGTGGTTCATGCTCTTGAGATGGGCATACCAGGCGAACGTCATGAAGACGTTGCTGCAGATCAGCAATCCGATGCTGGTGACGATAGGGTTCATTAGGTTCTCCTTTGAAATCAATGCATTTTATCTCGACTTCATGGGTTTCCATAAGTGGGGCTTGAGGGTATTTTTATCCCACAAGGATGAAGCAACATAAGGCTGGAGATGGATGGGCAAGACAAGCTGGGGAGTGCTTGGCCTGCTGTTTGCCTGCATGGTGCCCGTTGCCTCCATGGCAAACGGAGCACCAACCCTGACGGTGGTGACCGATGTCTGGCCGCCGTTTCGCATGCTCGCGCAGGACGACGAGTTTTATGGCCTGGATATCGATATTCTGCGCCAGTTGCAGGCCCGCAGCGGCATCGTACTCGAACTCAAGCGGGTGCCGTGGGGGCGGGCCCTCAAGCAGATGCAGACCGGTCAGGCCGACCTGATGATAGGACTGGCGCTGACGGCGGAGCGTGCCGCCTTCATCAATTATCTGCAACCGGCCTACTACCAATGCCGTCCGGCGTTTTATGGCAAGCCGGCGGCGGTCGCCAGCCTGCGGACCCAGGACGATCTGCGAGGCAGGAAGCTGGGCTATGTGCTCAATTCCGCCTACTTTGATGCCTTCGACAACGACCAGAGTCTCGACAAGCACGGCGTGCCTACCGAGGATCAGTTGCTGCGCATGGTGGAGCGCGGCCACCTGCCGCTGATGATAGGCACCGACTGCCAGGTGGATTATGCCCTCAGCCAGCGCAACGACGCCGGTCTCATCAAGGCGGATTATCGCCCGCCACACCCTGTGCTGCTCTATCTGGGCATGAGCAAGCGCTCACCCCATCAGCGTCTCGAACCTGTGCTGGCACAGGCGCTGCAAGAGATGGTGGCAAGCGGCGAGGTAGAGGGGCTGGCCAAGGCCTACCACCCTTGACCTCGGGTAGCCGGGCGCTGTTATCATGCAGCTTTCCTGCTGGCTCCCCACTCGGTAGCCGAGCCTGTCTCATTTCGGGGATCCCGCGTGTATCTCGCTCTCATCCATCGCCAGCGGCGCTGGCAGCGCCATTGGCTGATCGCCCTGTCGCTGCTCACGCTCTCATTGTTCCTGCTGTCCCTGGCCTGGGGAGAATTCCTGCTGCTGCCCTGGCAGCCGCTGGGTGAGCTGGAGCGCCACATACTGCTGGAGCTGCGGCTGCCGCGCGCCCTGCTGGCCCTGCTGGCGGGGGCGGCGCTCGCCTGTGGTGGCGCCGTGCTGCAGGTGATGCTGCACAACCCGGTGGCGGAGCCCGGCCTGCTCGGCGTCTCGAGCGGTGCAGGCCTTGCCGCCATGGTGGCGATGGCGGTGGCCAAGTCCCTCGGCGTCTATTTGCCGGGCTGGGGTCTGTCTCTTGCGGCCTTCGGCGGTGCCCTGCTGGTGACCATGCTGCTCATTCGGCTGGCGCGCCGGGCCCGGCTCGGCCACGCCAAGTTGCTGCTGTTCGGGGTCGCCATCGGTATCCTCACCAACGCGGCCATGACCTGGCTGATGTATTTTGCCGACGACGCCTCCTTGCGCGAATTCATGTTCTGGATGATGGGCAGCCTCTCCTATGGCAGCCAGCAGCTCGCCTGGTGGTGGCTGGTGCTGCCGCTGACCCTCGGCTGGCTCTGTTGGCAGGGCAGGGCCTTGCAGCAACTGCTGCTGGGGGAGACCCAGGCTCGTCTGATGGGGCTGGATGTGGACAGGGTGCGGGTGCGGCTGGTGCTGGCGGTCTGCCTGCTGACCGGGATTGCGGTCGCCCTGTGCGGGGTCATTGGCTTCGTCGGGCTGGTGGTGCCCCATCTGCTGCGCCTCTGTGGTGGCAGCGATCAGCGCTTCCTGTTGCCCGCCTCGGCCCTCGGTGGCGGTGCCCTGCTGCTCGGCGCCGATCTCATCGCCCGCTCGGCCCTGAGCGCCGGCGAGCTGCCCATCGGGGTCATCACCGCCTCGGTGGGGGCACCGCTCTTCATCTATCTGCTGCTGAGGCAAGACGCCAATGCCTGACCGTTCCCATGCAGTGCTCGCAGCCCGTGCGCTGGCCATCCCCGAGCGGTTGGCTCCGTTGGATCTCGCCTGGGGCGGCGGCCAGCTGGTGGCCCTGCTCGGCCCCAATGGCAGCGGCAAGTCGACCCTGCTCGGCGCCCTGGCCGGCATCCTTCCCGGGAAGGGGGATGTGCTGCTCGAAGGTCAATCCATCTCGCAGATGAGCTGGCCTGAGCTTGCTCAGCAGCGTGCCATGCTACCCCAGCGCCAGCCCCAGCTGTTTCATATCCCGGTGTTTCAGGTGCTGAGCCTGGGACTGGCCGAGACAACAGCGCCCGAGCTGCGCAATCAGGCGGTGGCCGAGCTGTGCGCGGCGCTCGAGCTGGAGGGGTTGCTGGCGCGAGACTTCAGCCGCCTGTCCGGTGGCGAGCAGCAGCGGGTGCTGATCGCCCGCACCCTGCTGCAGATCTGGCCCGGGCTCAATCCGGCGGGGCGGGTCCTGCTGCTGGACGAGCCGCTGGCGGGACTGGATCTGCACCATCAGCTCGCCTTGCTGCGCCTGCTCAAGCAGCTGACTCGACAAGGGCTGCTGGTGGTGATCGCCATCCACGACATCAACTTGGCCATCGACTGGGCGGATCGCATTCTCTGCCTGCAAGGGGGGCAGGTGGTGAGCGAGGGGGGCACAGAGCTTATCGACGAAGCCTTGCTGGCCCAGGTGTTCCAGATAAAGACGGATCGCATCGAGGCCGCTGGCCGGGTCTGGTTTATGCCGAGCCTGTAATGGACAAAGGCCCTGGCGTTAGCCGAGGGCCTTTTTGAAGAAGACGACCCGCTCTGTTTCGCAGAAACCGAGCCGCTCATGCATTCGCTGTGAGGGGAGGTTGTCGATGGCGGCATCGGAGGCGAGCTCGCGGCAACCCTGTTCACGGCCCCACTGCGCCACCTGGGCGATCAAGGCACGGGCCAGCCCGCACTGGCGCAGCGCCGGCAGCACATACACCCCTTCCAGATAGACCACAGGGCTGCTTTCGCAGCCGTTCACATAATCCTGGCGCAGGGCTGCATCGGCAAAAGCCACCGCCTGATCCTGCTCATCCAGCGCCAGAAAGGCGTTCAGGCGTGTATTGGCCAGCATCTCGCGCCCCTCCTGCTGATGGGCGCCGAGCTCATGGTGTGGCCAGAGTTGTTGGCGCAGGGTCGCCCACTGCGCCAGCCGTGCCTCATCGAGAGGCACTATCCGCCAGGCGGTCTCTGCCATGCCGGGTTCAGCCTTGCTGCTTGGCAAGGCGCACCTGGGCGGCTTCTGCCAGCATGGCCAGCAGGGTCTCGGTGTCGGCCCAGGACAGGCAGGCATCGGTGATGCTCTGGCCGAAGGTGGCGGCGCAGCCGTTCTCCACATCCTGACGGCCTTCCACCAGGAAGCTCTCGGCCATGATGCCGGCGATGCCGGTGCGGCCACGGCGCAGCTGATCGCAGATATCCTGCGCGACCAAGAGCTGGCGGCGGTGATCCTTCATGCTGTTGCCGTGGCTGAAATCCACCACCAGCCGCTGGGGCAGACCGACGTCGGCCAGGGCCTCGCAGGCCTCGTCCACGCTCGCGGTATCGTAGTTGGGGCGATGGCCGCCGCGCAGGATCACGTGACCATAGGGGTTGCCGGCGGTGCGGTAGATGGTCATCTTGCCGTCCTTGTCCGGGGAATAGAAGATGTGGCTGTGGCGGGCGGCGCGCACCGCATCGATGGCGATGCGGGTGTTGCCATCGGTGCCGTTCTTGAAGCCGACCGGGCAGGAGAGGGCGGAGGCCATCTCGCGGTGCACCTGGGATTCTGTGGTGCGCGCGCCGATGGCGCCCCAGGTGATGAGATCGCTGATGTACTGGCCGGTCACCATGTCGAGGAACTCGGTGGCGGTGGGCATGCCGGTCTCGTTGATGTCGACCAAGAGTTTGCGGGCCAGTTTCAGACCCTCGTTGACGTCGAAGCTGCCGTCCAGGCGGGGATCGTTGATCAGCCCCTTCCAGCCGACGATGGTGCGCGGCTTCTCAAAATAGGTGCGCATCACGACACAGAGGCTCTCTTTATACTGCTCGCGCAGGGCGTTGAGGCGCAGGGCATAGTCGTGGGCGGCGGCCGGATCATGGATGGAGCAGGGGCCGACGATGACCAGCAGGCGCTGATCCTCACCGGCCAGGATGGCTTCCACGTCGCGGCGGGCATCCAGCAGGTTCTGGGCGATGCGGTCATTGATGGGGAAGGCGTGCGCGAGCTCGCTCGGAGTGATCAAGGACTCCAGTGGGCGGGTGCGCAATTCATCGGTGTGAATGGACATTCGACTCAATTCTCGAGTGGGTGAGGTGGGCGGTCGCCTGATGGCGTGCCGAAAAGGCAAAGGGATAAAATAAAGTAAAAATCCCCTGATGGAAACCTTCAAGGGCTCTGCTAGGATGTGAGCCCAAAAGCCATTCCAAATGAGGTAGTTATCGTGGCAAAGCCAGGCGCGACCGGGGTCACTCGCATCATCAATGCAACCGGTTACAGCATGAAAGGACTCAAATCAGCCTGGATTAACGAGGCCGCCTTCCGTCAGGAGCTGGTGCTGATCCTGCTGTTGATGCCGCTGGCCTTCTGGCTCGGGGACTCCCTCAACCAGATCTTGCTACTCATCTGCATCAGCTGGCTGGTGGTGATCGTCGAGGTGCTCAACTCCGCCATCGAGGCCGTGGTCGACCGTGTCGGCTCCGAACATCACGAACTGTCGGGACGCGCCAAGGATCTGGGCTCCGCCGCCGTCTTTATCGCCCTGGCCCTCAACGCTCTGGTGTGGGGCGCATTGGTGGGACGCAATCTGCTGGGCTGGTGGTAAGCGCCACTTTGCTAGGCGATAGCGACTGACAACGGGGAGGGCACCTCTCTACTGGTGGTCGCGGGGGATAAGAGCATTGCCGCCGTGGGGTCAGGGCCCTTATCTGAAGGTGCATGGCAACGCCATTTTTGTGGAATATCATGCTAATAAAAACTTAGTTACCAGTGTTAAATATCGTTATTTCCCGCCAATAAACCATGAGTTGAGGTTAGGTCGCCACCGCCTTCTTCAATAAAAAAGCCCGTCATCGAGACGGGCTTTTTGTTGGGCGCGTGAGCGGCGACTCAGGCCATTGGATCAGAGGTCATCAGTGCAGAATACGGGCGCGGATGGTGCCACCGATCTCCTTGAGCCTGGCGAGCGCCTTCTCGCTGTGCTCGGTCTCCACGTCGATCACCACGTAGCCGATGTGGCTGCTGGTCTGCAGGTATTGACCGGCGATGTTGATCCCCTCGTCGGCGAAGATCTGGTTGATCTGGTTCATGACGCCCGGCTGGTTGCGGTGGATGTGCAGCAGGCGGCTGGAGCCCTTGTGACCGGGCAGTGAGACTTCCGGGAAGTTGACGGCGGAGAGGGTGGAGCCGTTGTCGGAGTACTTGACCAGCTTGTTGGCCACTTCCAGCCCGATGTTCTCCTGGGCTTCCTGGGTGGAGCCACCGATGTGCGGGGTCAGGATCACGTTGTCCAGGCCGCGCAGCGGGGTCAGGAACTCCTCGTCGTTGGACTTGGGCTCGGACGGGAAGACGTCGATGGCGGCGCCGGAGAGGTGGCCGCTCTTGATGACGTCGGCCAAGGCCTCGATGTCCACCACAGTGCCACGGGAGGCGTTGATGAAGATGGCGCCGGGTTTCATCATGCGCAACTGCTCGGCACCGATGAGATCCTTGGTGGAGGCGGTCTCCGGCACGTGCAGGCTGATGACGTCGGACATGTTGAGCAGCTCCACCAGATTCGGCACCTGGATGGCGTTGCCGAGCGAGAGCTTGTTCTCGATGTCGTAGTAGTAGACCTTCATGCCGATCATCTCGGCGATGATACCAAGCTGGGTACCGATGTGGCCGTAGCCGATGATGCCGAGCTTCTTGCCACGGGCCTCGACCGAGCGGTTGGCGAGTTTTTCCCAGACGCCGCGGTGACACTTGGCGTTCTTCTCCGGGATGCCGCGCAGCAGCAGCAGGATCTCGCCCAGCACCAGTTCGGCCACCGAGCGGGTGTTGGAGAAGGGGGCGTTGAACACCGGAATGCCGCGCACATGGGCGGCGTCGAGGGCAACCTGGTTGGTGCCGATGCAGAAGCAGCCGATGGCGACCAGCTTGCCGGCGGCGTCCAGCACCTTCTCGGTGAGCTGGGTGCGGGAGCGCAGGCCGACGAAATGCACGTCACGAATGCGCTCGATCAGATCCTCTTCCGACAGGGAAGTCTTGAGATACTCCACACTGGTGTAACCGGCGGCACGGAAGGTTTCCACCGTGTTGGGATGGACTCCCTCCAGCAGCAGTACCTTGATTTTATCCTTGTCCAGCGAAAACTTGGCTGTCATGACGATCCCTCTATTGTTTTAAAAATGCGTGCAGGTATGCGGTGTGAAGAAAACCGTAAAGTAGCAAAAACGTTTGTGAGAGGGAATATTTGTGACGAAAGTCAAATTCTTTGATGTTATCAACGTTTGTTGTAAAGCGTGGTTTGCAACTGATTGAGGAATAACTAAAAACGGCGCCATCAGGCGCCGTCATTGCGGTGTTACGCCATTATTGGGTAACGACGCCATCTGGGGTACCGATCAGCACCACGTCTGCACCACGGTGAGCGAACAAGCCGTTGGTGACGACGCCCACGATGGCATTGAGCTGTGTTTCCAGCGCCTTGGCGTCGTGGATGGCCATGCCCTTGACGTCCAGGATGATGTTGCCGTTGTCGGTGACCACCCCCTCACGCCATACCGGGTTGCCGCCCAGTTTGCGGATCTCGCGGGCCACGTATTCGCGGGCCATGGGGATCACCTCCACCGGCAGCGGGAAGGTGCCGAGCACCTCGACCGTCTTGGTGTTGTCGATGATGCAGATGAACTTGTCGGCCACGGCGGACACGATTTTCTCGCGGGTCAGGGCAGCGCCACCGCCCTTGATCATGTCGCGGCTGGCGTTGATCTCGTCGGCGCCGTCCACGTAGACGGAGAGGGCATCGATGTCGTTGAGATCATACACCTTGATGCCGAAACCCTTGAGGCGCTCGGTGGAGGCGATTGAACTCGATACCGCACCCTTGATCTCGTCCTTCATGGTCGCCAGGGCGTCGATGAAGTGATTGACGGTAGAGCCGGTGCCGACCCCGACGATGGTGCCGGGAATCACGTATTTGAGTGCAGCCCAACCGGCCGCCTTCTTCATTTCATCTTGAGTCATGATCGATCCTCTGGGAAAAAGCGGGCGCATTATATCCAAGCCCGCCTGTCAGAGCGACCACGGCGCTCACGTTCCGGCCCAAAAACCCCCAAGATGTAAATCGTTTGCCTGTTTATTGGGCACCCCAGCGAAAAAGCACCGGCACGGCGAGCACATTGGCGTCCAACCGCCCTGGCAAAGGCGGCGTGATGAGGTGGCTTGAAGAGACCGCTGCCTCGCGCTAGCGGGAAAACTGCCAGCGGCGGCCGGGGGTGATGATCTCGGGCAGCGGCACGTCCCACTGCTCCTTGGGCACCGCATCCACCTGTTGGCAGTCGTGGGCCAGCCCAAGGGGTCTTGGGCCCACTCCGTGCGCGTGCCAGTCGGCCAGGGTGCGATCATAATAACCGCCCCCCATGCCGAGCCGGTTGCCTGCCGCATCGAAGGCCACCAGCGGGGTGCAGATGATGTCCAGCGCGTCGTGGGGGAGCACCAGGGACGGGTCGAGCTCGGGTTCGGGGATGCCGTAGCGGTTGCGGGTCATGGGGCTGGTAGGGGTGTAGCGTTGAAACAGCAGGTGGCCCGGGGCATCGGGGTGCAGCACCGGCAGGAATACCTCCTTGTGCTGGGCCCAGAGCCACTGGATGGCGGCCAGGGGATCGAGCTCGCCGTCGTTGGCGAGATAGAGGGCGATGCGCCTGGCTGCGAGGATCTCAGGGTGCCCCTGGAAGCGGACCACCAGCTGCGCGGCGGCGGCTTGCTGCTCGGCCGGGCTCAGGCTCTTCCTGCGCTGGCGAATGAGTTGGCGCAGGGATTGTCGCTCATCGGGTCGAGCAGATGGGGTATCCGGCATGGGGGCTCCTGTGATGGCACCGAAAGGCTGGGGTTACCTTAACAAGGGTCATCCGGGATGAAAAGCGAAGGAGGGATAAAGCCAGTTCTGAGCGGGTCCCGTGGTGAGGGCCCAGCCAGTGACGGGCGCTGCTTGGTACAGCGCCCGGTATCAAAGAATGGCGACTCAGGCAGCTTGCCGCTGCTCGGTGGCGCTTCTCGTCTGATGCTTGATAAACACCGCCACTATGGCAGCTAAAGCCAGGGCCATGGGATAGAAGCTCATGCTCACCACCGCCAGCGGCGACAGCGCGAAGATGGAGCCGAGCAGCAGCGCCTGGGCGCCCCAGGGGATGAGGCCCTGTACCACGCAGGAGAAGATATCCAGCATGGAGGCGGCGCGGCGCGGGGTGACCCCGTGCTGCTCCGCCAGATCTCGCGCCACCTTGCTGGCGACGATGATGGCCACTGTATTGTTGGCGGTGCAGAGGTTGGTGAGGCTCACCACCCCGGCGATGCCGAGCTCGGCCGCCTTCTCGTTCTGCTCACCGTCGTGGGCGCGGGTGAAGCGGGCAATCAGGGCCGCGATGCGGGCGCTGATCCAGGCCAGTCCCCCTTGGCGTTCCATCAGGGCGCCGAGGCCGCCGATCAGCATGGAGAGCAGGAAGATCTCCTGCATGCTGGTGAAGCCCTGATAGATATCCTTGCTGAACTGACCGAGGGGATAGTTGCCGACCAGGCCAACGCCACCGGCGGCCAGGATGCCGAGTCCCAGCACCACGAACACGTTCATCCCGCTGAGGGCCAGCACCAGGATCAGCAGATAGGGGGCGACCTTGAACAGATCGGCGCCGGCGGTAGCGGCTGGCACTGCACCGGTAGAGCCCAGCAGCAGGTAGAGCAGGATCACCAGCACGGCGGCGGGGGCGGCAATCTTGACGTTCTCCCGGAACTTGTCCTTCATCTCGCAGCCCTGACTGCGGGTCGCGGCTATGGTGGTGTCGGAGATGATGGAGAGGTTGTCGCCGAACATGGCACCGGAGAGGATGGTGCCCGCCATCAGCACGGGGCTGATGCCGGTCGCCTGGGCGACGCCGAGTGCCACCGGCGCCACGGCGCCTATGGTGCCCATGGAGGTGCCCATGGCAGTGGCAATGAAGGCGGAGATGAGGAACAGACCCGGCAACAGGAACCAGCCGGGGATCAGCGAGAGACCCAGCGCGACTGTGGCATCCACCCCGCCGGTGGCCTTGGCCACGGTGGCGAAGGCACCCGCCAGCAGATAGATGAGGCACATGGCCATGATATTGCTGTCACCGACCCCCTTGAAGAAGGTCTCGAGGTTCTTGTTGAACCCCTCTTTGCCCAGCATCAGCGCCAGCATGACGGCGGGCAGGGCGGCCACGGGGGCGGGCAGTTGATAGAAGGCGAACTCGACCCCCTGCAGGGTCAGCCAGGTGCCGGTACCGATGAAGAGAGCAAGAAAGACCAGCAGGGGCAGCAAGGCCCTGGCACTGGGTTGGGTCTGGATCATGTGTTCCTCGAAACTTGAACAATGACCTCCTGTCGCGGCCTGTGTGAATCCGGATCACTCGGGCACAGGGTGGGCATCCTGCCGCTATGGGGGGCCCACGGTAGTGAGTCAGGGTCATTTGGTCAAGATAGACGTCCAGATGGACATTTTTTTTATCTTACAATTCCGCAATTTCGATTAAATCTGTTGAATATTCGGATTTTAATTGAGTAATCCGTTTATTTGTTGGTGTCGAAACCACGGCCACGGCGAGCTTTTCAAAGGGGACGCGGGCTGGTAAAACGGTCATCTTTCCATAAAACAAACAGATGAGAGGGTGGAGATGGACAATCCGATCCGTGTGGCCGTGATGGGCTGTAATGGTCGTATGGGCAAGGTGCTGCTGGAGGCCATCACCAACGCCGAGGGCGTGGTGGTCGGGGCGGCGCTGGAGCGACCGGGCTCTGCCGTGATAGGGCTGGATGCCGGTGAGCTCAACGGCCTCGGCAAGCTGGGGGTGAGCATCAGCGACAGCCTGGACAAGGTGCGCGATGAGTTCGATCTCATCATCGACTTCACCCGCCCCGAGGTGACCCTGGTGAACCTGGCGTTCGCCCTGGCCCATCACAAGCAGATGGTGATCGGCACCACCGGTTTCGACGAGGCGGGCAAGGCGGCCTTGCTGGCGGCGGGTGACAAGATTGGCATCGTCTTCGCCTCCAACTACTCGGTGGGCGTCAACCTGGTGTTCAAGCTGCTGGAGCAGGCCGCCAAGGTGATGGGGGATTACACCGACATCGAGATCATCGAGGGGCACCACAGACACAAGGTGGATGCCCCCTCCGGCACCGCGCTCTCCATGGGGGAAGTGGTGGCCAAGACGCTCGGACGTGACTTGAAAGAGTGCGCCGTTTACGGCCGCGAAGGGATCACCGGCGAGCGGGATCGCAACACCATCGGCTTTGCCACCATCCGTGCCGGCGATCTGGTGGGGGAACACACCGTCATGTTTGCCGACATCGGCGAGCGGGTGGAGATCAGCCACAAGGCCTCCAGCCGTCTGACCTTCGCCAACGGTGCCGTGCGGGCGGGCAAGTGGCTCAAGGGCCAGCATGCCGGGCTCTACGACATGCAGGACGTGCTCAATCTGAAATAAGGCGCCAGAGCGCCGGTGAGGGGGTCGCCACCCGGCTGCCTCGGCGTCGTCATCCTGTTGCCAGACCCCGGTTCGCCGGGGTTTTTCTTGTCTTTTTGTATAAATCTGGCTTAAGCACTGTTTTTTCTTCGAACCATGTCAAATTCTCACAATCTCCAATTCCTCCCGCGCCTGCATTGCGAAAATGTCATCAAAGGGTAACGGGATTGAGCCTCAACACCCCCCGCGAACGCATTTTTTTACATCCCACAAAAAAGACTAAAAATGCAAAACAAGAAAAACGCTTTCCATCTTCTTTCACCAATTATCTCCCATTAAATATGGCTTTAAAGGTCTGGTTGTTTATTTTTTAAAATCATATGTGTTTGTTTTTAACGTAGTAAATATTGGTTTGTGCTCTTTGCATGGTATATGGGTCGACTTTGATTGCTGGTTTCTGCGTTTCTTTTCGAACAGGGGGTTGCAAAGCAAGTTAGTGCATAGATAATGGGTAATGTTGCTTTTTTATTGAATTTAGATGCATTTAAAACGAGAAAAGACGTTGAAATGCGATCATTTTTGAGTAGAATGCGCCCAATTTGCCAGAAATCTGCCGGGTTTGAACCTGTTTCAAACAGCGTCCGGACCCGCAACACCCAGGTAAATTGCTGAATTTAAAGCTAAATAACTGGAGGTTGTCTTGAATCACACTGCATTGCTAGTGCTGGAAGATGGAACGGTATTCAAAGGCGTGTCGATAGGCGCCGAGGGATGTTCCGTTGGTGAAGTGGTTTTCAATACGTCGATGACGGGCTATCAGGAAATCCTCACCGATCCCTCCTACTCCCGTCAGATCGTTACCCTCACTTACCCCCATATAGGCAACACCGGCACCAACAGCGAAGATGAAGAGTCCAGTCAAATCCACGCTCAGGGATTGATCATCCGGGATCTTCCGATACTTGCCTCCAATTTCCGCAGTCAGCAATCCCTCTCCGATTACCTCAAATCTCACAACATCGTTGGCATCGCCGACATCGACACTCGCAAACTGACCCGTATCTTGCGCGAGAAAGGCGCCTTGGCCGGTTGCATCCTGGCCGGCAAGCAGGTTGATGAGGCTCATGCCCTCGAACAGGCCCGTGCCTTCCCCGGTCTCAAGGGGATGGACTTGGCCAAGGAAGTCACCGTATCCGAGAGCTATAGCTGGACCGAGGGTAGCTGGCAGCTCGGCAAGGGGCACATCACCCCGGCGGCCGATGAGCTCAAATACCACGTGGTGGCCTACGATTTTGGCGTCAAACGTAACATCCTGCGCATGCTGGTGGACCGTGGCTGCCGCCTGACCGTGGTACCGGCCAAGACCCCGGCCGCCGAGGTGCTGGCCATGAATCCAGACGGTATCTTCCTCTCCAACGGCCCGGGGGATCCCGCGCCGTGCGACTACGCCATCGAGGCCATCAAGGCTTTCCTTGAAACCAATACCCCGGTGTTCGGCATCTGTCTGGGTCACCAGCTGCTGGGCCTGGCTTCCGGCGCAGAGACAGTGAAGATGAAGTTCGGCCACCACGGTGCCAACCACCCGGTGAAGAGCCTGGACGACAACACCGTGATGATCACCGCCCAGAACCACGGTTTTGCGGTCGATGACAACAGCCTGCCGGCGTGTCTGCGTGCCACCCACGTCTCCCTGTTTGACGGCTCCCTGCAAGGCATTCACCGCACCGACCGTCCGGCCTTCAGCTTCCAGGGTCACCCCGAGGCGAGCCCGGGCCCGCACGACTGTGCCGGTCTGTTCGACCACTTTATTGAATTGATCAAGCAGTATCGCGCTTAAGAGGAAAAGAGAAGCCATGCCAAAACGTAACGACCTACAGAGCATCCTGATCCTCGGCGCCGGCCCCATCGTCATCGGTCAGGCCTGCGAATTCGACTACTCCGGCGCCCAGGCCTGCAAGGCCCTGCGCGAGGAGGGCTACCGCGTCATCCTGGTGAACTCCAACCCGGCCACCATCATGACCGACCCCGAGATGGCCGATGCCACCTACATCGAGCCCATCACCTGGGAAGTGGTGCGCGAGATCATCAAGAAAGAGCGCCCGGACGCCGTATTGCCCACCATGGGTGGCCAGACCGCGCTGAACTGCGCGCTGGATCTGGAAAAACACGGCGTGCTGGCCGAGTTCGGGGTGGAGATGATCGGTGCCACCGCCGATGCCATCGACAAGGCCGAAGATCGCCGCCGCTTTGATATCGCCATGAAGAGCATCGGCCTCGAATGCCCCCGTGCCGGCATCGCCCACAACATGGAAGAGGCCTGGGGTGTGCAGCAGATGGTCGGCTTCCCCTGCATCATCCGCCCCTCCTTTACCATGGGCGGCTCGGGCGGCGGCATCGCCTACAACACCGAAGAGTTCGTCGAGATCTGCGAGCGCGGTCTGGACCTCTCGCCGACCAAGGAGCTGCTCATCGATGAGTCGCTGATCGGCTGGAAAGAGTACGAGATGGAAGTGGTGCGGGATCGCAACGACAACTGCATCATCGTCTGCACCATCGAGAACTTCGACCCCATGGGCATCCACACCGGTGACTCCATCACGGTCGCGCCAGCCCAGACGCTGACCGACAAGGAGTTCCAGATCATGCGCAACGCCTCCATGGCGATACTGCGCGAGATCGGGGTCGAGACCGGTGGCTCCAACGTCCAGTTCGGCATCAACCCGAAAGATGGCCGCATGGTCATCATCGAGATGAACCCGCGGGTGTCCCGCTCCTCCGCGCTGGCCTCCAAGGCGACCGGTTTCCCCATCGCCAAGATCGCCGCCAAGCTCGCCATCGGTTACACCCTGGACGAGCTGATGAACGACATCACCGGCGGCCGCACCCCGGCCTCCTTCGAGCCGGCCATCGACTACGTGGTTACCAAGGTGCCGCGCTTCAACTTCGAGAAGTTTGCCGGTGCCAACGACCGTCTGACGACCCAGATGAAGTCGGTCGGGGAAGTGATGGCCATCGGCCGCAACTTCCAGGAGTCCCTGCACAAGGCCCTGCGCAGCCTCGAGACCGGCAAGACCGGCTTCGATCCCATGGTCGACCTCAATGCCCCTGACTCACTGACCCGCATCCGCCACGAGCTGCAAGATGCTGGCTGTGACCGCATCTGGTACATCGCCGATGCGTTCCGCGCCGGTCTCTCCATGGACGGCATCTTCAAGCTGACCAAGATTGACCCCTGGTTCCTGGTGCAGATTGAAGACCTGGTGAAGCTGGAAGAGCAGGTGAAAGAGCGCGGCCTGGCCGGGCTCGATGCCGACTTCCTGCGCAGCCTGAAGCGCAAGGGCTTCGCCGATGCGCGTCTGGCCAAGCTGCTCGGCGTGGCCGAGGGTGAAGTGCGCAAGTTGCGTGCCCGCCACAACATCTTCCCCATCTACAAGCGGGTCGATACCTGCGCGGCGGAATTTGCCACCAACACCGCCTACATGTATTCGAGCTATGACGAGGAGTGCGAGGCCGCCCCGAGCAACCGCGACAAGATCATGATCATCGGTGGCGGTCCGAACCGCATCGGTCAGGGCATCGAGTTTGACTACTGCTGCGTGCACGCGGCTCTGGCCCTGCGCGAAGACGGTTACGAGACCATCATGGTCAACTGCAACCCGGAGACCGTCTCCACCGATTACGACACCTCGGACCGACTCTACTTCGAGCCGGTGACCCTGGAAGACGTGCTGGAAATCGTGCGCATCGAGAAGCCCAAGGGTGTCATCGTCCAGTACGGCGGCCAGACCCCGCTCAAGCTGGCTCGTGCCCTGGAGGCGAACGGCGTGCCGATCATCGGCACCAGCCCGGATGCCATCGACCGCGCCGAAGACCGCGAGCGGTTCCAGTCAGCCGTCGAGCGCCTCGGCCTCAAGCAGCCGGAGAACGGCACCGTTACGACCCTGGAGCAGGCGGTGCTGACTGCCGAGCGGATCACCTACCCGCTGGTGGTGCGCCCCTCCTACGTACTGGGTGGCCGCGCCATGGAAATCGTCTATGACGAGACCGACCTGCGCCGCTACTTCACCGAAGCCGTGAGCGTCTCCAACGAATCGCCGGTGCTGCTGGACCGCTTCCTCGATGACGCCACCGAGGTGGATGTGGACGCCATCTGTGACGGCACCGACGTGGTCATCGGCGGTATCATGGAGCACATCGAGCAGGCCGGTATCCACTCCGGTGACTCGGGCTGTTCCCTGCCGCCTTACACCTTGTCCAAGAAGATTCAGGACGAGATGCGCGAGCAGGTGCGCAAGCTGGCGCTGGAACTCGGCGTGGTCGGCCTGATGAACGTGCAGTTCGCGGTCAAGGAAGAGGACATCTACCTCATCGAGGTGAACCCGCGTGCCGCCCGTACCGTGCCCTTCGTCTCCAAGGCGACCGGTGCGCCACTGGCCAAGATTGCCGCCCGCGTCATGGCCGGTCAGTCCCTGCGCGCCCAGGGCTTTACCACCGAGATCATCCCGCCTTACTACTCGGTGAAAGAGGTGGTACTGCCCTTTGCCAAGTTCCCGGGCGTGGATCCGCTGCTGGGGCCAGAGATGCGCTCCACCGGTGAGGTGATGGGGGTGGGCAGCAGCTTCGCCGAGGCCTATGCCAAGGCTCAACTGGGTGCCAGCAACGCCGTGCCCAAAGAGGGGCGCGCCCTCCTGTCCGTGCGTCACAGCGACAAGGCGCAGGTCGTTGACCTCGCCGCCAAGTTGCTGGAGCTCGGCTATGAGCTCGATGCCACCCACGGCACCGCCGTGGCGCTGGGTGAGGCGAGCATCAACCCGCGCCTGGTCAACAAGGTGCACGAGGGTCGCCCGCACATCCTGGATCGCATCAAGAACGGTGAGTACACCTACATCGTCAACACCGCCGAAGGGCGGGTGGCGATCCAGGACTCCAAGCAGTTGCGCCGCGCCGCCTTGCAACACAAGGTGGCTTATACCACCACCTTGAACGAGGCGTTCGCCACCTGCATGGCCATCAGCGTCGATGCCACCGCCAATGTGAACTCGGTGCAGGAACTGCATCAGAAGGTGAAAAACCGCTAAGGATTGCGCAGCAAGGGCAGGGGAGTTCCCCTTCCTTTTTTGCCCAACACACGCGAAGCCTGAAAAACCCCGCCAGCGATGGCGGGGTTTTGTTTTTTGGCCGAGCTGGCTGATCAGCGGTCCAGGGTACTGAGGTGCGCAGGTGAGAGGAAATATCGTCATTGAAAGGGTGAAGTCTCCCTTTTAATGTTATTAACGTAATAATTATTGCGTATTTATGACTTAAGCTGGCGATCTTAGCAATCACTCGCCAAGCTGGTCTCTATATACTGGTTTCTCATCAACAGGGTCGTCTGCGCCAGCAAGCATGGGCTGCGAGAGGATCAGGGCCAACGGCTTATCCGGCTGTGCAGGCCGGCACCTCTTATCAGGAGGGGCCACAGGAAACCGGTTGTGGGGTTACCGCCGCAGCAACCGTCAAGGGTCAGCGTTACCGCGCCAGCCCATTCCCCCTCGCTGTTCCCCATCTGCCCGCCAGTCGCCCCGGCTTGACCCGCTGTGTTAGCCAGCGTGGCGTGCCACAGGACATCTGCCAAGGGAATCTGAATATGAGCTTCGATCATCGCAAATACCGCCCTGCCCCCGTCATCGCCCTGGCGAACAGGCAATGGCCCAACCGGGTGCTTGAGCGCGCGCCGCTCTGGTGCGCCGTGGATCTGCGTGACGGCAACCAGGCGCTGGTCGAGCCCATGACGGTGGCCCAGAAGCTGCAAATGTGGGCGCTGATGCTCCATGTCGGCTTCAAGCATATCGAGGTGGGTTTCCCGGCCGCCTCCCAGCCCGACTTCGACTTCGTGCGCGAGTTGATCGAGCGCAACCTTATTCCGGACGACGTCACCATCCAGGTGCTGGTGCAGGCGCGGGAGGACTTGATCATCCGCACCTTCGAGTCCCTCAAGGGGGCGAAACGCGCCATCGTCCACGTCTACAACTCGGTCAACCCGACCCAGCGCAACTATGTGTTCAACTCAGGCAAGGAGGGGGTCAAGGCCATCGCCGTGCAGGGGGCGCGCTGGGTGCGGGAACATGCGGCCAGGAACCCGGGCACCGAGTGGAGCTTCCAATATTCCCCCGAGAGTTTCAGCAGCACCGAAGTGGAGTTCGCGGTGGAGGTGTGTGACGCCGTGATCGACGAGTGGCGCAGCGCCGCCCGCCCCATGATCCTGAACCTGCCCGCCACCGTGGAGGTAAGCACCCCCAATGTGTTCGCGGATCAGGTGGAGTGGTTCTGTCGCCACCTCAAGGCGCGCCCCGAGGTGAGCATCTCCATCCATACCCACAACGATCGGGGTTGCGGGGTCGCTGCCGCCGAGCTGGCCATATTGGCGGGAGCGGATCGCATCGAGGGCACCCTGCTTGGCAACGGCGAGCGCACCGGCAACATGGACATCGTCACCATGGCCATGAACCTCTACAGCCAGGGGATAGATCCCGAGTTGGACTTGTCTGACATGGATGCCATCGTCGCCACCGTGGGCGCCTGCACCCAGATAGCCCTGCACCCACGCCACCCCTATGCCGGCGAGCTGGTCTACACCGCGTTCTCCGGCAGCCATCAGGATGCCATTCGCAAATCCCTGGCGGCGCCAAAGCCCGACGCTTACTGGGATGTGGCCTACCTGCCCATCGATCCTGCCGATCTCGGTCGCAGTTACGAGGCGGTGATCCGCATCAACAGCCAGTCCGGCAAGGGCGGCGTCACCTACCTGCTGGAGCGCGATCTCGGCCTGCAACTGCCGCGCTGGCTGCAAATTGACTTCAGCCGCCGGGTACAGGCCCAGGCGGAGGCGAGCAGCAGCGAGATTAATCCGGCGCAGATCCGCGCCCTGTTCGAGCAGCACTACCTCGAACCGGTGCACGGCTACCGCATCGGCCGTTTCCAGCTCGGTCATGACGGCCAGGAGAGCCTGCGCCTCGAGCTGCAGACCCCGGATGGCACGCTGCAGCTGAGCGGCGAGGGGGCAGGGGCCATCACGGCGCTGGTCAACGGCTGGGAGCGCCAGACCGGGATGCGCATCGACGTGCTCGATTATTCGGAACACGCCCTGAGCGCCGGTACAGAGTCGCGCGCCGCCGCCTACGTGCTGCTCAGCGTCGATGGCCAGCGCCAGTGCGGGGTCGCCATCGGCCGCGATGTGGTCAACGCCTCCCTGCAGGCGGTGATCAACGGCGCCGCCCAGCAGCAGGCCCTGCGCCAGAGCGCCTGAGAATCTGTTCAGGCTCTGACGGCGAAGCCATGATCAAGGCTCATGTGCTGCTCGCTTATGTGAGGTGAAGAGTGCTCACGTATATCTATAGGCTCCGGTGCCTGCGCTGCTCTTTACCGAGCCTCCGACCTCTCGTCACAGACCGTGAACAGGTTCTGAGTCCGACTCATCTGTAAACAACAACGCCACCCTCGGGTGGCGTTGTTGTGTTATCGGGCCAGGTTCAATCGACCAGCGGCTTGCGAGGGCGGGGCAGGGCACGCCAGATCTTGCGCGCCGTCACCAGGAAGGGGCGCAGGATCAGGGCACTCAACCGACTGTAGTGCTCGTTGTCTCTCGGACCCACCCCGAAGGAGAGCGGCTCGGGCTGGCGGCTGGTCAGATAGAGGGTGCCAAACCACCAGTCCCAGAGGGAGAGGTTGGTGCCAAAGTTATGGTTGAAGTGGCGTGGATCCCGGCTGTGATGGATCTGGTGCTGGGCCGGGCTGTTGAGCAGGTGTTCGAGCCGGGGGCCGAAGGAGAGCCAGACATGTGTGTGGCGCAGGTTGGCGGCCAGGGAGTTGAAGATGAGCACCAGATAGCTTATCCCGAACAGGGTGTAGGGGGTCACCACGGCGCCGCTCAGCCAGTGGAAGGCCCCGGCGTAGAGAGCAAGACAGCTCCCCTTGAGCAGCGTCTCGCACAGTTTCTCCACCAGATGAATACGGCTCGCGGTCGGCGGCACCATCACGGTCGCGCTGTGGTGCACCTTGTGAAACTCCCACAGCCAGCGGCTGTGAAAGGCGCGGTGCAACCAGTAATGGAGGAAGTCACTGATGAGGAAGACACCGAGACCATAGAGCATCATCAGCCAGCTCGCCTGGGCCAGCCGGGGGCGCACCCCCCAGAGCCGGGTCAGCGCGGATTGCACATCCTCGGCCTGGAGCAGCCAGGGGTGAAGCAGCGTCAGGATTGGCAGGATCACCGCCACATGCAGCAGGGCGCGCACCAGGTAGTACTGGTAATCGAGCAAGGCGGAAGGGTGCAGCCAGATGGCCTTTCCCCCCAGAAAGCGGCGAAAGCTGCGGGCCTCGGGATCCCCAAGGCGACGGCGGCCGAGATAGAGCAGGTAGGCGACGACGCCCGAGATCAGCAGAAAGACGATGCCCAGACGCCCGTTGAGATCGAACAACCCGGACAGCGATTGCCAGAGCGGGGTTATCAGCAGTCGCTGCAGGGGGTCGAACAGGGGGGTCAGCTTGTCCATCGGCTCCATGCCAAGGGCGTGTTGGTTAGCGGTATTCTAAATAGAAATTACTCTCAATAAAAGGCCATTATGCGGAGGCTGGGAATGGTCGGCGCCGTGCAGTGAATGGCGGGGAGGCGAATGCAGACTGGCACCACATCGGTACGGGGAGGCCGCGCCATTTGTCGTCATGGGGATGAGCCCTTTCCCCTCTGGTCGACCCAAAGAGCAGGCTGGAGGCTTTAGCCGGGCGGGCCAATCCTCTACAATGCTCACTTGTTTGCGTTCGGGGCCCCTTATCTGAGATGAATGGGGCTCGATCCCGTCTCTCTACCGGAAGCCTTCATGAATCCCTCTTCGCTATTGATCCTCTCTGCGAGACGCCTGACCGTCCTGCCGTTGCTCAGTGCCCTGTTGCTGGCGGGCTGCGCCAGCGAGCCACCCGCCCCGGCCGAGGAGGCCGCTGCCATCGCCAAGCAACCCAAGGCCATGCAGCCGCGCAAGCCGGCGGACATGAAGACCCGCATCGTGCGCTTCCTGCCGGGCAATGTGCGCGACAAGCAGGGCTGGGCCAATGACGTGGTGACGGCGCTCTCGACCCAGGGCATCGCGGTGAGCGATCACAACGTCTGCACCGTGCTGGCGGTGGCGGAGCAGGAGGCGACCTACCAGGCCGATCCCGTGGTGCCGGGGCTTGGCAAGATCGCCTGGAAGGAGATCAACGCCCGGGCGGCCAAGCTGCTGATCCCCGAGTTCGTGGTGCGCACGGCGCTCGGCATCACGTCCCCCACCGGCAAATCTTATGCCGCGCGCATCGATGCGTTGCGTACCGAACGGGAGATGAGCGAGATCTTCGAGGACATGATAGGCACGGTGCCTATGGGCAAGACGCTGTTTGGCAACCTCAACCCGGTGCGCACCGGCGGCCCCATGCAGGTCAGCATCGCCTTCGCCGAGGCCAATGCCCGCGGTTATCCCTATCCGGTGGAGGAGTCCATCCGCCACGAAGTCTTCACCCGCCGCGGCGGTATCTGGTTTGGTACCAAGCACATCTTCGGCTATCCCGCCGACTACCCGGACACCCTCTATCGCTTCGCCGACTTCAACGCCGGCTGGTACGCGAGCCGCAACGCCGCCTTCCAGGCCGCTGTCAGCCGGGTGAGTGGCAAGACTCTGGCGCTGGACGGGGATCTCATCCGCTACGATTCCGACAAGCCGGGCACTACCGAGCTCGCGGTCTACAGCATCGCGAGCCGCCTCAGCATGAGCAAGAACGCCATCCGCCAGAGCCTGAAACTGGGGGACAGCAGCGACTTTGCGAAGAGCGATCTCTACCACAGGGTCTTCACCCTGGCCGAGCAGAAGGCGGGCACCCGCCTGCCCCGCGCCATTTTGCCCGGCATCCAGCTCAAGAGCCCCAAGATCACCCGCAACCTCACCACCGCCTGGTTCGCCAAGCGGGTGGATGACAGGGAGCAGAAGTGTGTGCGGCAGATAGCTGCGCTGTAACGGGGGAGCATAACCCTAAGGGGGCGTTTTCAGGGGATCACCCGAGCGTGATCCCGGGTCAACGGCTTGGTGTTCGTGGTGCCAATGATGGGCATCACCTCTGGGACTAGACCCGCAGGCTGCCGCGAAAGCCCCTGGCGGCATAGTAGGACTGGGCGCCGTTGTGGTAGAGGAAGACGCTGTCGTAACGGCAATCGCAGAACAGGGCTCCGCCGAGGCGCCTTATCTCCACGGGGGTCTGTATCCAGCTCGATGTCTTGGCATCGAAGCAGCCGAGCGTCTGCAGCGCTCTATACTCGGCCTCCGTCAGCAGTGCTATGCCCATCTTAGCGGCCATCTCGGTCGCAGAGCCCGCTGGCCTGTTCTCCTTCCTGGATTCCAGCCCGGCCTGATCGTAACAGAGGCTTCTGCGCCCGCTGGGGCTCTCGGCGCTGCAATCACAGAAGATGAATTGCCCGGTCTGCGGATCCTGGCCGATGACATTGGGTTCACCGCCGCTGCGCTCCATCTCGTGGAGCGAGCGTAACGACTGCGGATTGGCGTCCAGCCTGGCGCGCACCTGTGACCAGGGGATCCCCTCGTGACGCTGTGGGTGCTGCTCAAAGCGAGCCTGCAAGGTGGCGAGCAACGCGTCCATCTCAACCTGACTCACCTTCGTCATGTTGTCTCCTTCGCCGTTAGAAACTCATCGCCAATCCGATGGAATAACCGTTGGTGCTGTGGCTGAACAAGTAATGAGAGCCTCGTGTCCTTAGAAACTCATCGCCAACCCAATGGAATAGCCGTTGGTGTTCTGGCTGAACATATAACGGGCCACCAGCCGGGTGCGGGTGACGAAGACCTTGTATTTGCTGCTGTCGAGTTCGAGGCCAAGGCCCAGGGAATTGAGGCTGTTGAAGCCGAGCAGGCCGCGCTGGGCGCCCAGGTATTCGGTGCGGGCCCCCTCCATCACGTAGCGCAGGGGGCGGTCCAGCAGGGTCCAGCTCCACATGGGCGCGCGCCGGCGTAGATAGAGCCCCAGGTTCTCCGCCTCGGCAGTCCCGGAGATGCTGTCGGCGGTGCCGGTGAAACTCTGCAGGTGCTGATAGGAGTAGCGCAGCTCCACATCGATATCCTGTGACTTGGAGAACAGCTCGTAGTCCAGCATGAGGGAGCCCCCCAGGCCATAGACGTTGAGGTTGCCGCCGTCGAGGAAGTCGAGGTTCTTGCCGGTCCTGTGCTCGATCAGGGCGGTGCCGATGCGCAAGTCGCTCGCCACCGTGCCCAGGGTGAAGTTGGCGATGGGGCGCAGCACCAGATTGCCGCCCCAGCGGTCGCGGTGCAGGCTGAAATCCCAGCCGATGCCACCGGTGGCGCTCAGGCTGTTCCACTTGACGGGGATGGTACGGGTCTCGGTGCCGTCGGTGAACACGAACTGGGGATCGTAGCGGCTATAACCCAGAGTGCCTTCCAGATAGATGGGAAAGCCTTCGCTCATGGTCGCGCCGCCGCCGAGCTGGGTGATGGTCAGCGCCGACTGCTCGTTGGTACCGCTGCCGATATCCAGGTTGCTGGCGGTGATGTCGGGCACCACGGTGAAGCTCATCAGCGAGACCACCGCATTGGCACGCTGCTGGACCAGGGAGCCGTCGTTGGCCTGGGCCATGAGGCTGACAAGACCCAAGCCAGACAGCAGTAGGGTTCTTGCATGAGAAGAGGGGATCTGCGCCATACCTAGCTCCGTGAGTCTCCTCGTCCGGTGAGGAGTCCTTACACTGTAACGGTTTTTCCTCGCCTTGGCAGCCAAGTCGTTGTGTCAACTGACAATCTTGTCTCTCCTGTGGACGTCGGTCACTGGCGGCTCGAGTCTATCTCAGGCTGGGCGCCATGGATCCCTTGCCAGCAGGCCCCTTGCGAGGCCAGTCGGGCCGGCTCGCCGCTCTGGAGTGATAGAGTATCCACATAAATGGCAGACATTAATTTCTTGTTCAGTTCGACGGGTGTATAACGGGCCTCCCGCAGGAGTAACGGGAGCAGGCAGCAGGGAGGAGATGCCGAGCGGGGCCCTTGGGCCGTCATGATGGATGCACACGTTGACGGGAGTCATTCCAGATGCAGGACATGCTGCTTGCCATATGGCATCAGGACTTTGATCAGCTTATACAAATGCAGGCCATCGGTCTGCTCGTCACCTGCCTGGTGGTGATCCTCTTTCTCGAGTCGAGCTTCGTGTTTCTGCCCCTGCCGGGGGACAGCCTGGTGCTGCTGGCCGGTGGCCTGGTTGGCATGGGAGTGCTCGGCCCCGAGGTGAGCTTCCTCTATATGCCGTTCGCCGCCGGGCTGGGCAGTCTTATCGCCTACTGGCAGGGGCATGCGCTGCACGGTACCCGCTTCATGGGCCATATCGAGCGCATGATCCCGGAGGGCAGCCTGCCTCGCGCCTCGCGCCTGCTTGATCGCTACGGCTTCTGGGCCATGTTCGTGTCCCGCTTCATCCCCTTCGTGCGGGTGCTGACCCCCATGCTGATGGGGGTCTCTCGCCTGCACCTGCCGCGGGTGGCCGTGGCGAGCTTTGCCAGCGCCTTCCTCTGGGCCCTGACCCTGAGCCTCATCGGCAAGTTCGTGATGGCGACCCCGATGCTGGCCAACCACCACGAGATGCTGACCAAGTGCCTGCTGGTCACCTCCTTCGCGCTCTTCGTCATTGCCGTGGCGGCCATCGGCATCCGGCTGCTCAAGCGTCCGACCAACCGCATCCGCTGAAGACGTGGGCGGGCAGGTGGTGCCCGTTCTCATCCCTCTTGCGCCAGCTGGCGCAAGAGGGATGTAAAAATACAGGCCATTTGAGGCGGAATTTATGACGCCTATCTGTTACACTTCGCGCCCGCCATTTTCCGGCTCATTCTCTGACGCTATGTCAGGCCCAGCCGTCCTTGGCCCCAAGCCTCGCCGATGCCGTGCCACATGCCGGCTCGAGCCACTTAAGCCAACTACAGCCCAGCTGGAACACAGGAACCCAATATGAGATTTGAATCGTTCGATTTTGCCCCCGAGATTTTGCGCGCCATCTCAGATTGCGGTTATCAGGAGATGACCCCTGTGCAGCAGCAGGCGATCCCGACCATTCGTCGTGGTAGCGACGTGCTGGCCAGCGCCCAGACCGGGACCGGCAAGACCGCCGCCTTCGCGTTGCCGATCCTGCAACGCCTGCTGGACAAGCCGGCCCCCGTCCAGCCGTCCAACGCCCGGGTGTTGATCCTGACTCCGACCCGCGAGCTGGCCGCTCAGGTGGCGAGCAACATCAATGACTTCGCCAAGTACCTGGACATCACTGTGCTGACCATCTTCGGTGGCGGCAAGCAGGACGTGCAGGCACGCAAGCTGAAAGCGGGTGCTCACATCATAGTGGCGACCCCGGGCCGCCTGCTCGAACACCTGACCGCCTGCAACCTGAGCCTCTCCGGAGTTGAAACTCTGGTGCTGGACGAAGCGGATCGCATCCTCGACATGGGTTTCAGCGCCGATGTGCAGCAGATCCTGCAAGCGGTCAACAAGGAGCGCCAGAACCTGCTGTTCTCCGCCACCTTCTCCGACGCCGTGAAGAAGCTCGCCAACCTGATGCTGGACAGACCCCAGATCATCAGCGTCAACAAGCAGAACTCCACCGCCGACACTGTCAGCCACACCGTCTATCCGGTGGAGCAGAAGCGCAAGCGCGAGCTGCTCTCCGAGCTCATCGGCAAGCAGAACTGGCAACAGGTGCTGGTGTTCGCCAGTACCCGCGAGAGCTGTGACGAGCTGGTGGACGAGCTGAACCTCGATGGCATCAAGTCCGCCGTGGTCCATGGCGAGAAGGCGCAGGGCAGCCGTCGCCGCGCTCTGCGCGAGTTCATGGAAGGCAAGGTACGGGTGCTGGTCGCGACCGAAGTGGCCGCCCGTGGTCTGGACATCCCGGATCTGGAATACGTGGTGAACTACGATCTGCCGTTCCTGGCGGAAGACTATGTACACCGCATCGGCCGTACTGGTCGCGCCGGCAAGAGCGGCATGGCGATCTCCTTCGTCAGCCGTGAAGAAGAGCGCACCCTGCTGGAGATCGAGGCGCTGATCGGCCAGAAGATCCGCCGCATCATGGTGCCGGGCTACGAGGTGAGCAGCCGTGACGAGCTGATCAAGCAGCTGCAGGAGCGCCGCCGCTTCGGCAAGCGCCCGCAGCGGGAAGACAACGCCGCCGCCCAGGCGATGGCCGAGTCCAAGCTGCAAGGCCAGCGCCTCAAGCGTCTGGCAGCCGCCAAGAAGCCTCGCCAGCCAAAGTAAGCGGGCAAGATGATGCAGGGGAGCCTTGGGCTCCCGACTCAAGGCGCCGCTGGCGCCTTGATGCTGTTTACCGGTCACCCTCTGAGGACGTGCGATGACACTGACTGTCAAGAATCCGCAAGATTACAACCAGGCCCTGCTCGACATGGCCCGCCAGAGCCTGGCCGAGCTGGCCCGCACCGCCGAGCAGAAGGCCGGCAAGCGAACTCCCGCCCAGGAGAGCCACTTTCTCTGCACCTGGATGGCGGACTCCCTCAAGGAGAAGCGTTTCTCCCGGCTGGTGATGGAGGATCTGAAAGGCTGGATCCAGCAGGGGCGCACCCTGGGGGCCGGCGCCGATCTCAAGGGGCTGCTGGAGCGCATCCTCCGTCAGGTCGGCCACGCCATGGAGGAGCCCGCACGGCTCGGCACCCGGCTGACCGCGCTGGTGAGCGAGCTGGCAGAGGCGGGTTGGTTAGTGTTTACCGACGTGGAGATTGAGGCAAAAAGCAGCGCCAAGTTGCGGCTGCTGGGGCAGGGTCAGTCCAGCCTGGTGATCTCGGCCGGCGAATACCAGGACCATGTCGTCGATGGGGAGCTCATCAAGCCCATCACCCTCTATGTGCGCGGCGATGAGCAGCAGCTCGCGCAGGCTGCCGTTCGCCACGGCCTGCTGCTGAGCCAGGGCAACAAGAAGACCACCCAGGTCAAGCACCACAGGGCGTACCGGCTGGTGCCGGGCAATGCCCAGCCCGCGCTGGCACTGCTGGCAGAGGCCGTTGCCTGATCCCAAGGCAGGCACCTTGCCCACCGCTTCATCACCCCGGCCCAGGCCGGGGTTTTTTATGGCCGAACGGTCGTGAGCCGGGTCGTTCGGCCGGCACTCCTCTGCGTTGATTGCCGATTTTTGTCGCAGAAAAACGGCGTCGACTGGTCCTGTTATCAGCTTCCCCCGGCTTGCCGCGCCCTAGGCGGCGCTGCGATCGGTATCGGCGGCGAGCAGTCCCACGGCGCGGGCGGCTACCGCGAGATAACGGGGTGCCTGACGGGGTGAGCACGCCTGCTCCCGCCAGCAGCAGTGCACCAGTTTTATCACGTGATCGTCCAGGCTCGCGATCGCCAGCGGCAACACCCTCTCCCAGTCCAGCCCTGAAACGTCTGGCCAGCGCTGGGATCCTAGCGCCGGTGCCCCGACCGTGAGATAGGCTGCGGCCACGGCTTGCCACATCAGGGTCTGCCAGCGATCCCTGAGTTCATCAGGCAGATGACGGGCGACCACGGCGGCGGCCCGACAGCCGGTCACCAGGTGCAGCACGGTGAAGTTGCGGGTCTGCCAATAGAGCGGCAGGGCGGCCTCGGCCAGCTGCGTCAGCACCTCTGTCCCGTCATTCAGGCTGCGTGGCAGCGAGTCCGGCCAGTGCGGATCCTCTGCCACTTGGCGCAGGCGGATGGTGATCCAATCACCCGGCCAGTGTGAGCCCTCCCACTGCGCCGACAGCCCGGCCAGCAGATGAGTGATATCCAGGCAGGGAGCCCCGGTGCCGGCAGGCAGGAGCAGGGGCTTGCACTGCCAGGCGGCCAGCGCCGCCGCCTGCTCTCCCCGATGGCCATTCTCCAGTGCACAGGCGAAGCGGATCAGGGGATGAAAGGCGCCCCCTGCGGGGGAGAGGCGCTGATCCAGCAGGGCCTCGAAGCTCGGCAGCCAGCCCTCCTCGGCAAAGCGGATGGCTAGCTGTTGGCGTAGTTGCACGAAACGAGGCTCCTCCTCATCTCCCTGGTTTTCCGTTCCGGCCGGCAAGGCATGAGCGGTCTGCCAATGGACAAAGAAGTCTTGCAGCCGTTGGGGGCTGGCCCCCATCTCATGCAAAGCGTGCAGTGCCATGGGGCAGTGGTTGGTGGTGTCGCGACCATTGAGGGCGAAGGCCTGGTTGGCATCGAGCAGGGAAGAGAGAAAATCCATAATCGTTTGACTCCTTTTATCGGGGGAGACAAGATTGTGCAAGTTAAAGTTAACTTGAGGTCAAGGGTGGAAACGGATCGTAAGTGGTTGGCCATCGGCCAGATAGCCAGGCGCTCCGGCGTCAATGCCAGCGCCCTGCGGTTTTACGAGCAGAAGGGATTGATTGGCAGCATTCGCAGCGAGGGGGGCCAGCGGCTCTATCCGCGGGATGCCCTGCGCCGCATCGCCTTTATCCGGGTGGCGCAGGGGATGGGGCTGAGCCTAGGTGAGATTGCGGAGGCGCTGGCCGGCTTGCCCGATGGACGCACGCCGGATCGACACGACTGGGAGCAGATCGCTGGTCAGTGGCAGGCGCTGCTCGATCGGCGCATCGACGCCCTGCAGCTGATGAAGCGCAAACTCAGCGCCTGCATCGGCTGTGGTTGCCTGTCACTGGAACATTGCGCCCTCTACAACCCGGAGGATCAGGCCGTCTCGGGGGGCAGCGGTCCCCGCTATCTGCTGGGGGATCAGCCTCCTGCCGATGAGTGAAGCGTGCAGGCCATGGGCAGTGCCAGGTCAGCTTGGATGACGTTCAAGGAGGAAGCATGGAATTGGAACAGCTTAAACGGGAACTGGAGCAGTTTGGCGAATGCAACGACAGCCAGCAGCAGAGCCGTGGCAGCAAGATGCTCAACATCACCCGCGATACCGGCGAGCTGCTGGCGGTGCTGGTGCAGACGAGGGGGGCACAGGCGGTGCTGGAGATAGGCACCTCCAACGGTTATTCCACCCTCTGGCTGGCCGAGGCGGTACGCAGGCTCGATGGCCGGGTCACCACCATAGAGTGGGATGAGGACAAGCGGGCGCTGGCTGCGCACAACTTCCTGCGCGCTGGCCTGAGCCCCGTCATCACCCAGTTGGCGGGGGATGCGGGCACCCTGCTGCCCACTCTGCCAGAGGCGAGTTATCAACTGATCTTTCTGGATTCCGATCGTGGACAATACCAAGCCTGGTGGCCGCAGCTCCAGCGCCTGCTCGCACCCCGCGGCCTGCTGGTGGTGGATAATGCCATCTCCCATCAGGGGGAGATGAGCGAGTGGATGGCGGGGGTTCGCCGCGATCCTGCGTTTCTCACTTCGCTGGTGCCGGTGGGCAAGGGGGAGTGGCTGGTGGTACGGCTGTAGGGGCCAGTGCCTAGCTTATCGCGGGAAGCTGGCGGGGTCACAGACGGCCCGCTCGAGGGGGAAGGGGGCAACGGGGCCCGATATAAAACAGCCCCGCATTGGCGGGGCTGTTTGCTTGGAGCATTTCTCGTCTGGACGGCAGTTTACACGGCCAGGTAATCCATGATCCCTTCGGCGGCCTTGCGACCCTCGTAGATGGCGGTGACCACGAGATCCGAGCCGCGCACCGCGTCGCCACCGGCGAACACCTTGGGGTTGCTGGTCTGGAAGGCGCGTTCGGCCTGTTCGCTGGCACGGATGCGATCCCGGCTGTCGAGTTCGATGCCATGCTCTGCCATCCAGGGTTGAGGGTTGGGCTGGAAGCCGAATGCCATCACCACCGCATCGGCGGCCAGCACTCGCTCGGAGCCTTCGATCACCACCGCATTGCGGCGCCCGTTGGCATCGGGCGCGCCGAGTTCGGTGCTCACCATCTTGATGCCGACGGTCTGGCCACTGGCATCGAGTTCCACGCCGATGGGTTGCAGGTTGAACATAAATTCAACCCCTTCTTCATGGGCGTTCTTCACCTCCCGCTTGGAGCCCGGCATGTTGTCGGCATCGCGGCGGTAGGCGCAGACAACCTTGGCGGCACCCTGACGGATGGCGGTACGCACGCAGTCCATGGCGGTATCACCGCCACCGAGTACCACCACTTGCTTGCCGGCGAAGTCGATGTAATCGCTTGGCGCCTTCTCAAAACCCAGCAGCCGGTTGGCGTTGGAGATGAGGTAGGGCAGGGCATCGTAGACACCGGGCGCGGTTTCGTTGTCGAAGCCGCCCTTCATGTATTTGTAGGTGCCGACCCCGAGGAAGACCGCATCGAACTCGCCGAGCAAGTCTGCGAAGGTGACGTCACGGCCCACTTCGGTCTCGAGCCGGAACTCGATGCCCATGGCCTCGAAGATCTCGCGGCGGCGCTGCATCACCTCTTTCTCCAGCTTGAAGGAGGGGATGCCGAAGGTGAGCAGGCCACCTATCTCTGGATATTTGTCGAACACCACGGCGCTGACGCCGCCACGGGCCAGTACGTCGGCACAGGCGAGCCCGGCCGGGCCCGCCCCTATGACGGCGACGCGCTTGCCGGTCGGGATCACCTTGGAGAGATCCGGGCGCCAGCCCATCTCGAACGCCTTGTCGGTGATGTATTTCTCGATGTTGCCGATAGTCACGGCGCCGAAGCGATCGTTGAGGGTGCAGGCACCCTCACACAGACGGTCTTGCGGGCAGACGCGGCCACACACCTCGGGCAGGCTGTTGGTCTGGTGGGAAAGCTCAACCGCCTCCAGGATGCGCCCCTCGTTGGCCAGCTTCAGCCAGTTGGGGATGTAGTTGTGCACCGGGCACTTCCACTCGCAATAGGGGTTGCCGCAGTCGAGGCAGCGATCCGCCTGCATGCCGACCTGGGCCTGATTGAAGGACTCGTAGATCTCCACGAACTGGATCTTGCGGATCTTGAGCGGCTTCTTGGGCGGGTCGACCCGCTGGACATCGATAAACTGGAATACGTTCTGGCTCATAGGGTTCCCTCCTTATTGCGCCTGGATTCTGAGTTCTGCACTAGAGCGGCTGGTGTGACCGAGCAGGGACTTGACGTCGCTGGACTTGGGTTTGATCAGCCTGAACTTGGGCACATAGGAGTCGAAGTTGGCCAGGATCTCCTCGGCGCGCGAGCTGCCTGTCTCGTTCAGGTGCGCCGTGATGATGCCGCGCAGGTGTTCCTGGTGGATGGCGAGGTCTGCCACCTCCAGCAGTTCCACCAGTTCGGGGTTGGTGCGCTTGGCAAAGCTGCCGCATTCGTCGAGCACATAGGCAAAACCGCCGGTCATGCCCGCCGCGAAGTTGACGCCCGTGGTGCCGAGCACGGTGACGATACCGCCGGTCATGTATTCACAACCGTTGTCGCCGATGCCTTCGACCACCGCCAGGGCGCCCGAGTTACGCACCGCGAAGCGCTCGCCCGCGGTACCCGCAGCGTAGAGCTTGCCACCGGTGGCGCCATAGAGGCAGGTGTTGCCGATGATGGCCGCCTCGTGGGACTTGAACGCCACGCCGACGTGGGGTTTGACCACCAGTTTGCCGCCGGTCATGCCCTTGCCCACATAGTCGTTGGCATCGCCGGTCAGGATCATCTCCAGCCCGCCCGCATTCCAGACGCCGAAGCTCTGGCCCGCAGTGCCGTTGAAGTGCACCCGCACCGGGTCCGCCGCCATGCCCTGGTTGCCGTGGCGTTTGACGATTTCGCCAGACAGGCGCGCACCCACCGAGCGATCGGTGTTGCGGATGTCGTAGCGCCATTCCCCGCCGGACCTGTGCTCGACTGCGTCCAGCAGATCCTCGACCATCTTGAGGTTGAGCGGACCCTTGTCAAAGGTCGGGTTGTGTTGCTGGCTGAACAGGCTGGAGCCTGCCGGTGCCACCGGGCTCGCCAGCAGGCCGGAGAGATCCAGCTTGGCCTGACGGGCGGTGAGGCCGGGCAGGGCGTCGAGCAAGTCGGTACGACCAATCAGATCCGTGAGCTGGGTCACCCCGAGCTGGGCCATCAGTTCGCGCGTCTCTTGTGCGATGAAGGTGAAGTAGTTCATCACCATCTCCGGCAGGCCGGTGAAGTGCTCGCGACGCAGCTTCTCATCCTGGGTGGCGACGCCGGTGGCGCAGTTGTTCAGGTGGCAGATGCGCAGGTATTTGCAGCCGAGCGCCACCATGGGGCCGGTGCCAAAGCCGAAGCTCTCGGCGCCAAGGATGGCCGCCTTGATGATGTCCAGACCGGTCTTGAGACCGCCGTCCACCTGCAGTCGCACCTTGTGGCGCAGGCCGTTGGCGACCAGCGCCTGCTGGGTCTCGGCCAGCCCCAGCTCCCAGGGGGAGCCGGCGTATTTGACCGAGGTCAGCGGGCTGGCGCCGGTGCCGCCGTCATAACCGGAGACGGTAATGAAGTCCGCATAGGCCTTGGCCACGCCGCAGGCGATGGTGCCGACGCCGGGCTCTGACACCAGCTTGACCGACACCAGGCAATCCGGGTTGATCTGCTTGATGTCGAAGATGAGCTGGGCCAGGTCCTCGATGGAGTAGATGTCGTGATGGGGCGGCGGCGAGATCAGGGTCACGCCGGGTACCGAGTAACGCAGCTTGGCGATCTGTGCCGTGACCTTGTCACCGGGCAACTGGCCGCCTTCGCCGGGCTTGGCGCCCTGGGCCACCTTGATCTGCACCACATCGGCATTCATCAGATAGTGGGGGGTGACGCCGAAGCGGCCCGAGGCGACCTGCTTGATGCGCGAGTTTTTCTCGGTACCGAAACGCTTGGGATCCTCGCCACCTTCACCCGAGTTGCTCTTGCCGCCGAGGCGGTTCATGGCCACGGCCAGCGCCTCATGCGCCTCCGGGCCGAGCGCACCGATGGACATGGCGGCGGAGTCGAAGCGGGGGTACAGATTGGCGGCGGGCTCGACCTGCTCCAGCGCCACTGGATTGGCGACCTTCTTGAGGGCGAGCAGATCGCGCAGGGTGGCGACCGGGCGCTCGTTCACCAGGCGGGCGTACTCCTTGTAATCGGCGTAGTCGCCGGAGCGCACCGCCACTTGCAGGGTCTGCACCACGTCCGGGTTGTAGGTGTGGTACTCGCCGCCATGGACGAACTTGAGCAGACCGCCCTGGGTGAGCGCCTTTCGGGCCAGCCAGGCTTGACGAGCCAGTTGCAGCTGATCCTGCTGGATGTCGGCAAAGTCGGCACCCTGGATGCGGCTGGCCACGCCACGGAAGCACAGCTCGACCACAGATTTGGAGAGACCCACCGCCTCGAACAGCTGGGAGCAGCGGTAGCTTGCCACCGTGCTGATGCCCATCTTTGACATCACCTTGTAGAGGCCCTTGTTGATGCCGTTGCGGTAGTTGAGCATGGCCTGGCGCAGGCTCATCTTGAGCACGCCTTCCTCGACCTGCTTGGCCAGGGTCTCGTAGGCCAGATAGGGGTAGATGGCGGTGGCGCCAAAGCCCAGCAGCACGGAGAAGTGGTGCGGATCGCGGCAGCTCGCCGTCTCCACCAGGATGTTGGCGTCGCACCGCAGGTTGTTGTCCACCAGGGTGCGCTGCACCGCGCCCACTGCCATGGCAGCCGGGATCGGCAGGGTGTCGGCATTGACGTCCCTGTCCGACAGGATCAGCAGCACGGTGCCGGCGCGCGCCTTCTCGGCGGCGTCGCTACACAGTCGCTCCAGCGCCGCCTGCAGCCCCTCTTCGGGCTTGAAGTTGAGGCTCAGCACCGCATGACGGTAATGCTCGCCTTCCAGCGCCAGCAACTGGTGGAAGTCGGAGTAGAGCAGGATCGGCGACTGGAACAGCACCCGGTGGGCGTGGCCGAAGGTCTCGTTGAACACGTTCTGCTCGCGGCCGATACAGGTGGCCAGCGACATGACGTGGTTTTCCCGCAGCGGATCGATGGGCGGGTTGGTCACCTGGGCGAACATCTGGCGGAAGTAGTCGTACAGGGTGCGCTGGCTGGAGGAGAGCACCGCCATCGGAGTGTCATCCCCCATGGAGCCGACCGCCTCCTGGCCGTTCTCGCCGAGCACGCGCACTATCTGATCCAGCTCCTCGTAGGAGTAGCCGAACAGCTTCTGATAGGTCTTGAGCTGATCGTCCGAGAACTCGCGGGCGCCGGTGCTGGCGTCATCCATCTGCTCGAACGGCACCAGCCGTTTGCAATGGTTGTCCATCCACTGCCTGTAGGTGTGACGGCTCTTAAGATCGTCGTCGATCTCGAAGCTGGTCCAGATCTTGCCGTTATGGGTATCCACCACGAACAGCTCACCCGGGCCGACCCGGCCCTTCTCCAGCACCTCGTCCGGGGTGTAATCCCAGGTGCCCACTTCGGAGGCGAGCGTGATGAACTTGTCCTTGGTGATGACGTAGCGGGCCGGGCGCAGGCCGTTGCGGTCCAGCGCGCAGGTGGCGTAGCGACCATCGGTCATGACGATACCGGCCGGGCCGTCCCAGGGCTCCATGTGCATGGAGTTGAAGTCATAGAAGGCGCGCAAGTCGTCATCCATGTTCGGGTGTTTTTGCCATGCAGGCGGGATCAAGAGACGCATGGCGCGGAACAGGTCCATGCCGCCGGCGAGGAAGAGATCCAGCATGTTGTCGAGGCTGGAGGAGTCCGAGCCCGTGGTATTGACGAAGGGGGCGGCTTCCTGCAAATCCGGAATGAGCGGGGTCGCAAACTTGTAGCTGCGCGCCTTGGCCCACTGGCGGTTGCCGGCGATGGTGTTGATCTCGCCGTTGTGGGCGAGATAGCGGAACGGCTGTGCCAGCGGCCAGCGCGGGCTGGTGTTGGTGGAGAAACGCTGGTGGAACACGCAGATAGCCGCCTGCATGCGAATGTCGGCGAGATCCAGATAGAAGCGCGGCAAGTCCACCGGCATGCACAGCCCTTTATAGACGGTGACCAGGTTGGAGAGGCTGACCACGTAGAAGTAGTCGTCGCTGATGCGCTTCTCGATGCGGCGGCGCACGATATAGAGGCGCCGCTCGAGATCCTTGTCGACCCAGCCTGGGGGGGCGTTGACAAAGACCTGTTCGATGCTGGGTAGGGAAGCCTTGGCGATGGGACCGAGCACATTGGTATCGATGGGCACCTTGCGCCAACCGACCAGACTCAGGGTCTCGCGCTCCAGCTCTTCGTCGATGATGTCGCGAGTCTGCTGGGCCAATACGGGGTCCGGGTTCAAGAACAGCATGCCGACCGCATAGTTGCGGCCCAGATGCCATCCTTTCTCCTCGGCGACAGCGCGATAGAAGCTGTCCGGTTTTTGCAGCAGCAGGCCGCAGCCGTCGCCGGTCTTGCCATCGGCGGAGATACCGCCGCGGTGCTGCATGCGAGCCAAGGCTGACATCGCGAGACGGACGAGCTTGTGGCTGGCTTCCCCTTCCATGTGGGCCAACAGGCCGAAGCCACAGTTATCCCTCTCCAGCTTTGGATCATATAGTGACATTGCATTTCTCCCTTGCTCGGCCTTCCATCGCACTGTCATCAACAGATTGCATAAATTGCGATTGGCTCTTGTGGTTCCGTCCGCCTGAGGTGGCGAATCTCCAAACTAATGGGATTTTCGGGCAAGGTCAATTGAACATCCGGGCTGTTTGTAATGTTACATTATCATAACAAACTGTGGGTTTTGGAGTGATAACCGGGGTTTTCATTAATAAAAAACTTTAAATTTAATAAATTGAAGTTTTATATGCTGATATTATTGCTGTTAGTGGTCGACTGCATCGTGCCGGATAACTGTAGTAATCTTACCAATCCGTCCTGCCGAGGTCGGGCCGGGATCACATTTCAGGATCCTGTGTCTTGCATTTATCCAGATGCAGGCTATTTGAAATTTTTTCAGCATGAACAGGTGGTTAGGGAGAGGCCATGCTTTTCTTTTCTCGCTTTATAAAGGGGGGCGTGGTTTCCAAAAGTGACCTGAATACCCGGATCTAGGATATTTATCCGGTTAAAGGTGAATATTTATATGATTTTGAGGCTCGGGAGGGCTTGATCCAGCTCAGTCTCCCCGGCGGAGTGAGCCGGTACAATGACACCTTATATTGGAGGTGTCATGCAGTTACACGAACTCATCAATACGTTTGGCCAGGATCTCAAGCAGCGCCACGGCCAGAAGATCCACAAGCTTTCTATTCACGGCGCCTTTACCTGCCCGAACCGGGACGGCACCCTGGGCCGCGGTGGCTGCACCTTCTGCAACGTCTCCTCCTTTGCCGACGAGTCGGCCCAGCAGCTTTCGGTGGTGCAACAGCTGCTGGCCCGGCGGGACGAAGTGACCCGTGCCAAGCGCTACCTCGCCTACTTCCAGGCCTACACCAGCACCTATGCCGAGGTGGAATACCTGCAGCGCATGTATGAAGAAGCGCTGTCGGTCAGCGATATGGTGGGGCTCTGCGTCGGCACCAGACCAGACTGCGTGCCGGATGCGGTGCTGGATCTGCTGGCCGGTTATCAGGCTCGCGGCTATGAGGTGTGGCTGGAACTTGGATTACAAAGCGCCAACGACAAGACGTTGCAACGGATCAACCGAGGCCATGGCTACGCCGCCTATGAAGATGCGGTGCGCCGTGCCCATCTGCGGGGGATCAAGGTCTGCGCCCATCTCATCGTCGGCCTGCCGGGGGAAGTGGCGATGGACAGTCTGGCGACGCTGCATCGCATCGTGGACACTGGCGTGGAAGGGATCAAGCTGCATCCGTTGCACGTGGTGGAGGGGAGTACCCTTGGCAAGGCGTGGCAGGCGGGAAGATTGGAGGTGCCGACACTGGAGCAATATATAGAGGCAGCGGTGGCCATGATCCAGCACACGCCGCCCGAGGTGGTCTATCATCGCATCTCGGCGTCGGCCCGCCGTCCGACCCTGTTGGCACCGGCCTGGTGCGAGAATCGCTGGACCGCCATGGCCGGCATCGCCACCGAGTTGGCTCGCTCCGGCGCCCAGGGATATCGTCTCGGCCGGCCCTTCTCCCTCGCGGGTTTTGATGAGTCGTCACTCTAATTCCATCAAAAAACAGGGGCTTATTAGATGAAATTCAGTCTTTGCAGTATAGTTTCATTCAAGTCGCCTTGATAAGATGGTCGGCTTGGAAAAGATATTGTTATCAATAAGCTTCTAGTACTTCCGAACCGGGCAGGATATCTCGCTCTCGATGTCGCACTCTGATCGCCACCGAGTCCCGAGCATGATAACCATCTTCCCGGTTTGATGATGTTTGGGTCTGGTGATGACATTTAAAATGTCATTGCCCTGTGCGCTAATTTGGTTGTCGGCTTTCGGTGACGGACTGCAGACTCCGTTATTCAAAGGGCGCCATCTCAATGAAAACGGTGATATTTCCCCGCGACAACCGTCTAAATCATGTTTTGACAGGATGCTATGCAAGCAGAAACTAGCCGTATTGATGAGCTATTGGAATGCCTGGTCTTCTTGACCCGTTTTTATGGCGTGCCCAACAGTCAGGATGCCTTGACCACCGGCTTGCCACTGGTGTCCGGTCGTCTTAGCGCGGCACTCTTTCCCCGCGCCGCCGAGCGTGGCGGCCTGTCCGCTCGCGAGGTGCTCCAGCCCCTCGCGGAAGTGTCCTCTCTGTTGCTGCCTTGCGTGCTTCAGACCCGTAATGGCGGCGCTTGTATCCTGCTGGAATGGAATGAAGACAGGACTCAGGGCAAGGTCATCTTCCCTCAGGCCGGGGATGCGGAGCAGTGGGTCAGCACCGCTCAACTGGGTGACGAATACAATGGCCGACTGTTTTTCGTCAAAAAACAGTTCAAGTTTGATGAACGCTCTCCCAAGGTGCTGGAGACCCGTGACGGTCACTGGTTCTGGAGCACTCTGTTCGAATCCCGGGGGATCTACCGGGATGTGCTGATCGCCTCCATCCTCATCAACCTGTTTGCGGTGGCCAGCCCCCTGTTCACCATGAACGTCTACGACAAGATTGTGCCCAACCTGGCGTTCGACTCCCTCTGGGTGCTGGCGGCAGGGGCCATGGTGGTGTTCACCTTTGATTTCGTGATGCGTCAATTGCGCAGCTATTTTATCGACATTGCGGGCAAGAAGTCGGATGTACTGCTGTCGGCCAAGATCTTCGCCAAGGTGATGGGGATGAAGATGGAGTCACGCCCCGCCTCGACGGGGGCGTTCGCCAAACACCTGCAGGAGTTTGAGTCGGTACGGGAATTCTTCACCTCTGCCACGGTTTCCACGCTGATCGATCTGCCCTTCGCCATCTTCTTCCTGTTCATCATCTGGATCTTCGCGGGTGTCATGGTGGTGGTACCCATCGTCGCCATTCTGATTTTGGTGGCGTACAGCTTCTACATTCAGGAGCCGCTCAAGCAGTCCATCGAGGAAGGTTCCCGCCTCGCCTCCCAGAAGAACGCGAACCTCATAGAGAGCATCGCGGGCCTGGAAACCGTCAAGATCTTCGGTGCCGAGAGCATGTTCCAGCATCGCTGGGAGCAGGCGGTGTCCCACATCTCTACCTGGGGCGTACAGACCCGGCGCATCACCAACTCCATGTCTTCCCTGGCGAGCTACATCCAGCAGGTGGTGACCGTGGGGCTGGTCATCGTCGGGGTTTACCAGATCTCGGAAGGGCTGGTGACCATGGGCGGCATGATAGCCGCCGTCATGCTGTCGAGCCGCGCCATCGCCCCCATGGTGCAGCTCTCCGTGCTCTCCACCCGTTACAACCAGGCCAAGTCTGCGCTGGAGATCCTGGAGAAGATCATGATGACGCCGGGGGAGCAGGAGGAGGGCAAGCAGTACATTCACCATCCTGTCATTCTGGGCCGCATCGAATTCGAGAACGTCTCCTTCAAATACCCGGGCATGGAAAGCAGCACCCTGCACAACATCTCGCTGCGTATCGAGCCGGGTGAGAAGGTGGCCATCATAGGCCGGATCGGGGCGGGCAAGACCACCCTGGAGAAGCTGCTGATGGGGCTCTATCGACCCACCGATGGCTCGGTGCGACTCGATGGCTTCGAGCTGGATCAACTGCCGCCGGCGGCCATTCGCCGCAACATCGGTTGTGTGCCACAGGATGTGACCCTGTTCTTCGGCTCGGTGCGCGACAACATCATGCTCGGCAATCCGCTGGTGGACGACTCGCGGGTATTGCGGGCGGCCAAGCGCGCCGGGGTCACCAGCTTCACCAATCGGGATCCCAACGGACTGGATCGACAGATAGGCGAGGGTGGTCGTCAGCTCTCAGGTGGTCAGCGCCAGGCTATTCTGCTGGCTCGTGCCCTGCTCAACGATCCCCCCATCCTGGTGATGGACGAGCCGACCTCCAACATGGATAACCAGTCGGAGATGCACGTCAAACAGGAGCTGGCGCGGCTCGGGCCTGAGATCACCCTGATCCTGATCACTCACAAGACTTCCATGCTGGACGTGGCCTCCCGGGTCATAGTGGTGGAGCAGGGGCAGATCGTGGCCGATGGGCCCAAAGAGGTGGTATTGCAGCAATTGAAGGAAGGCAAGGTGCGGGTGCAGGAGACGGCCAATGGCTAAGAACTGGTTCAAGAAAACGGCGCCAGACTCGGTTCTGCCATCCCCCGAGCATCTCGAGTATGTCGATGATGGCGCCGCCGCCGTCTTGCTGACGACCCCGACTCGCGCCCGGGTATTGTTGTGGGCTTGCTTCCTGTTTTTCGTCAGTGCCATCGTCTGGGCTGCCTGGGCCAAGCTCGATGAGGTCACTGTCGGTCAGGGCACGGTGATCCCGTCGCGCCAGCTGCAGGTGATCCAGAACCTGGAAGGGGGGATCGTCAAGGAGATCTTCGTGAAAGAGGGTGACATCGTCGAGAAGGGCCAGCCCTTGCTGCGCATCGATGACACCCGCTTCAAGTCGGATTTTCGTGAACGCGAGCAGGAGATGGTGATCCTCAAGGGAGACATTTCCCGCCTGCGTGCCGAGATCAAGAGCGTGGTGGTCAAAAATGAGCCCAACCTTGGTTGGCGTGAACAGGTGGTCGTCCAGAAGCAACCCATCGTCTTCCCTGACGGATTCGAGAGTGTCTTCGCCGAATATGTGGCACGTGAACAGTCGGTGCAGGACGAGCGACTCAACAACCTGACCAATCAGCTTTATATCCTCGGTCAGCAGATCGAGCAGAAAGAGCAGGAGACCATCGAGCTCAACGCCAAGATCAGGACGGTGGGTCGCAGCGTCGATCTGGCTCGCCAGGAGTTGAATATCAGCCGCCCTCTCGCGAAAGAGGGTATAGTGCCCCAGGTGGAGCTCATCAAACTGGAGCGGCAGGTCAACGAAATGCAAGGGGAGCTGGAGGCCAACCGGCTGCTCATCCCCAAACTCAATTCAGTGCTGCGGGAGACCATCTCCAAGCGCAACGACATCGCCTTGAAGTTCAGAGCCGACTCCCAGACCGAGCTCAACGAGCGGCAGGGCAAGCTGAGCCAGTTGTCAGAGGGACAAGTGGGTCTGCGCGATCGGGTCGACAGAACCAGCGTGCTGGCGCCGCTCAAGGGCACCATCAAGAAGCTCAAGATCAATACTCTGGGCGGCGTCGTGCAGCCGGGCATGGATCTGATGGAAATCGTGCCTTTGGAAGACACACTGCTGGTGGAAGCCAAGGTGTCGCCCAAGGATATCGCCTTCCTGCGCCCCGGGCTGGAGGCGGTGGTCAAGATAACGGCTTATGACTTCACTATCTACGGAGGTTTACATGGCAAGGTTGAACAGATAAGTGCCGACTCGATCCAGGATGAGAAGGGTAATACCTTCTATCTGGTCCGGGTGCGCACCGAGAAGAGTTACCTGGGCGATGAGCTTAACGCACTTCCCATCATCCCCGGTATGCTAGCCAGTGCAGATATCATTACTGGTAAAAAAAGTGTCCTAGACTACTTGCTAAAGCCGATCTTGCGGGCTAAGCAGTCGGCACTGAGAGAACGATAAAGCCAACAATCTAATAACAACATGACTGGAGATACCATGAAGAAGACGATTGTTGCCATGCTGGTCAGTGGCGCAGTGCTGTTCCCTGGCCTTGGCCAGGCTCAAACGCTGGAACAGTCAGTGGCGCAGTCACTGGCTACCCATCCAAAAATCAAGGAAGCTTTTGACCTCTATCAGGCACGACTGTATCAGCATGATGGAGCCAAAGGTGGTTACTACCCCACCATCGATCTGCGTGGTGGCGTCGGTTATGAAAAAACTGACAGCCCCTCCACTCGTGCGGCAGGAGCCAACTCGCAGACGATCGATGATTCCATGACCCGTAAAGAGGCCGGAATCAGTCTGCGCCAGATGTTGTTCGACGGCTTCGACGTCAGCAGCAACGTGGCCCGGACCGATGCCGCCGCCAATGCCCAGCGGCTGGCCATGATCTCCGAAGCGGAGAACACGGCGCTGCGCGTGGCGGAGGTGTATCTCAACATGCTGCGTCAGCAGGAGATCGTTGAGCTGTCCAAGCAGAATCTGGAGACTCACGAACAGATCCGCAGCGACATCCAGAAGCGGACCGATTCGGGTCTTGGTTCCACCGCGGACCAGACCCAGATCGACGGCCGGGTGGCGCGGGCCTATTCCAATCAGGCCGCAGCGGACAACAACTACCGGGATGCCGAGAGTGAGTTCATCCGCGTGGTGAATGAGGTTCCCAAGGATCTGGTGCAGCCAGTTCCGAGCAGCCAGTTGATCCCCGCGACCCTGGAGGATGCACTGAAGACGGCCACCGAGGTGCACCCGACCCTGCTGTCATCGCTGCAGGATATCGAGGAGGCCAAGTACCAGCATGAAGGCTCCAAGTCCGGCTTCTATCCGAACGTGGCCTTCGAGGTGGATCAGAACTGGAACGAGGACATCGACGCGGTCAAGGGCCGTAACGACGATCTGACCGCCATGGTCCGGATGCGTTACAACCTGTTCCGTGGCGGCTCGGATCTGGCCGAAAGCAAAGCCACCTCGGCGCTCTATTCCCAGGCGAAAGACATTCACCTGAATGCATTCCGTCAGGTGGAAGAGGGTACCCGCCTCGCCTGGAACGCCAAAGAGTCGCTGGCCAAGCAGAAAGTCTTCCTGAAAGAGCACGTGGACGCCAGCTATGACACCGTACAGGCGTACAAGAAGCAGTTTGGTCTGGGCCAACGGACCTTGCTGGATGTGCTGAACACGGAGAACGAACTGTTCGAGGCGCGCCGCAGCTACATCACGGCTGAGTATGACTCCCTGCTGGCGGATTACCGTATCCTCAATGCCACCGGTGGTTTGCTCAATGCCATGAACGTACAGCAGCCGGCTGATTGGCAAGCCAACAACAATTGATGGCAATTGCGCTGATGTGATATCAGACAAAAAATGGCTGCAGCTTGCTGCAGTCATTTCTTTATGTTTTGAGTTTTCAAATGAAGATTGCGATGACATGCCGCAGGGGAACAATGTGACAGCGTGGTGCAAGGCAAGGGGGATTGGTAGGTCCTGGCAGGAATGGCACCAGTGCCTGTCCCTGCGCTGGGCACGCCCTTTGCTGTGGTGGTGCCTGCTATCACTTCCCCTGTTGCTCAATGCCAGTCAACCGCTCTCATCCGAAGATCTTCAACTGGTCAAGAGAGCAGAGGAAACCTACGGAGTACGGGCGGGCAAGCGGGTCACCAGCTGGCGCACACTGGCCATACAGAATCGTGCTGCTGGGCTGAGCGAGCGCCAGAAGCTGGAGAAGGTAAACCAGTTCTT
This sequence comes from Aeromonas sp. TECH754, assembly GCF_056279295.1. Classification (NCBI taxonomy): domain Bacteria; kingdom Pseudomonadati; phylum Pseudomonadota; class Gammaproteobacteria; order Aeromonadales; family Aeromonadaceae; genus Aeromonas; species Aeromonas sp. TECH754. The sequence continues at coordinate 914,524 of NZ_JBWBRA010000001.1, forward strand.
CAACCAGATGCGCTTCGTCGATGACATCAAGGTGTGGGGAAAGAAAGATTATTGGGCGACTCCGCTGGAATTTTTGGGAGCCGCCGGCGGAGATTGTGAAGACTTCAGCATTTCCAAGTATTTTACGCTGCTGGAACTTGGCATTCCGGATGAAAAAATGCGAATGGTATATGTCAAGGCATTGGATTATAACCAGTTTCATATGGTTGTTGCCTATTATGAGACACCTGCTTCTGTCCCTCTTATTTTGGACAACCTTATCGGCTCCATTCGTCCGGCAAGCCAGCGGGGAGATTTGATGCCGATTTACAGCTTTAACGGTCGTCACCTGTGGTTGATGAAGGCGCGTGGTCAAGGGGAACTGGCCGGGCAATCATCCCGCTTGGGATTATGGACTGACTTACGCAATCGCATGACTTCAGGGCGATTGGCTCGGCCTGTGGTGAATTTGGATGATTAACCTATGACGCTCTACAGACAATTATTGGCAACCATGTTGTTATTGTTCGGATTGTTGTTTGCTGCAACCTATTGGGTGCAGTTCAATTCGACCCGTAACTATCTGGCTCAGCAGCAGGAAACCACAGTGATCAACACCGCCACCTCGCTGGGGCTGGCGTTGACGCCTTATCTGGAGAATGGCGACAAGGTCAGCGCTGAGTCCGTCCTCAAGGCCGTGTTTGACGGGGGTTACTATAAATTGGTACGGCTGGATCTGCTGGCCTCCAAGGATGTGATCGAGCTTGAGAACAGCAACAATATTCAGGGCGTGCCGCAGTGGTTCATTGGATTGGGCCTGTTTCCCGAGGTATCCAATGAATCGATTTTGACGTCGGGTTGGTTGCAACTGGGCAAGTTGAAGGTAGTGGGTCACTCCGGCCAGGCTTATTACGAGCTTTGGGAAGGGATGAGCAAGCTGGCGACCTGGTTCTTGGTCGGCTTTCTGATCACCACTGTCTTGCTAATGAGGGCACTCAACTATCTGCTCAAACCCCTCAAGCTCATCTGCGAGCAGGCGGTCGAGATCGAACTGCACCATTTCGGACATGCGATTCCCGAGCCAAAGAGCCGCGAACTGAAACAGGTGGTACAGGCCATCAACACCCTCTCCAACAAGCTGGCGCTGCAGTTCAAGGAGCAGGCTGACGAGGCTGAGAATCTACGGGCCAGAGTCTATGTGGATGCGGTGTCCGGACTCGGTAACCGCTCCTATTTCGTCGGCCAGGTCAACGCCTGGATTGCCGAAGCAGGCCAGGGTGGCGTCATGCTGGTGGCCGTCGACATGTTGGACGATCTCTATCGGGAGGAGGGCTTTGCCGCGCGGGACAACATGGTCAAGTCCATCGCCCAAGTGCTAAAAGGACTGCTCGATGGCTGGGATGGCGCAGCGCTGGCCCGGATCTCGGCTACCGAATACGCGTTGCTCTGCCCCACCGATGATCTGTCGCAGCTCAAGGAGCTGGCGGAGGTTATCAACAGCCGCATCGCCGATCTGGTGGTCAACCCCATGGGCGAGAGTGGTTCACTTTCGGTGGTCGGGATTGCCGGGCGTGACGGCAACGACGATCTCTCCACTCTGCTGACCAAGGCCGACAACGCATTGGGCAAGGCGCGCAACGAGCGGCGTGGTGCCGTCGTCATGGAAGGTGGCACGGATCAGGGGCTGATGGGGCGTCTGGCCTGGCGCGATCTGGTACAGGATGCCATCACCAGAAACCTGTGGCGTTTCAAGGCGCAGCCAGCCTGCCGTTTTGACAATGGGATGCGCTTGCATGCCGAGTTGTTCGCCTCCATCTCACGAGATGGCACCGACTATTTTGCCGCTCAGTTCTTGCCTGCCATCGAGCAATTCAAGATGGGATCCGAGTTCGACAAGGCGGTGCTGGAGGCCTGTGCTCCTCTGCTCAAACAGCAACCCGAGCTGGTGCTGGCCGTCAACATCACCGCAGGTTCGCTCTGTTCCGATGAGTTCTTGATCTGGCTGAGAGGCTATCTGACCTTGAATGGCGAACTCAAGGAGCGGCTGCTGTTTGAGATCCCCGAGGCCGCCATCATGAAACATAAAGAGCAAGTCACAGACCTGGTCAGCGCACTACGAGAGCATGGTTTCCAGTGGGGGGTCGACCACTATGGTCGTCACTTCCAATCTCTCGGCTATCTGGAAGAACTGGCGCCGGCCTATGTCAAGGTGGATCACGGTTATACCAGCCAGGTCATGGAGCCGGGAGCAGACACTTCCTTCCTGGCGGCGGTCTGCCGGGCGGCCCACAACGCGGGTGTCACGACGATCGCCACGCGTGTGGAGGATCAACAGCAAGTCGAGGTTCTGTCCAGCCTGCATATCGATGGCTATCAAGGCTTCGTTCATCCTGCATTCCCGTTGTCGTGATGAATGCCACTGTTAAAAAAGGGCCCCAATGTGGGCCCTTTTTTATATCTGTTTAGAATAAGAGAGGGTGTTTTTTACGGCGATCACAAAAAGGGCTTCATAAGAGACCTTGTTAATGCGTTGATTTTAATGTGTAAAAAAACATTATTCGATTTACTGCATCGGATGGAGCTGAACAGATTCAGCGCTGTACATTTTTGCAACGGAAGCAGGACGGCACTCGATCTAAGGTGTAGTCATCAAGATCTGTCACTCTGGAGCAATGGATATGCGCACCCAAATCATCGACAAAACCGTCGTCGTCTCTTCCGTAGAAGGCAATGTTCAGATCCTGCTCGCCGATGGCAGCAGTCGTCCTCTCCAGCCGGGAGAGATCTTGCAGCCTGGAGCCAAGCTCAACATTGCCGACGATGCCAAGTTGATGCTGGCACCCTACGATGACAAACCCGATGCGGCATCTGCTGCGCCAGCCGCGACCGATGTCCCGCCCCAGGGAGAACCATCGTCGTCGGCCGAGAACAAGAATGTCTCGCCGGAAATTGCCGCCTTGCAACAATCCATCCTGCAAGGGGTTGACCCGACCAAGAACTTTGAAGCCTCGGCCGCCGGTGGCGCCCCCGCTGCAGGTGGCGGTGGTGGCGGGATCGGCGGGGTTGCGGGAGCCAGTGGTAATGGCGGCTTTGTGACGATCGATCGGACCGGTGATGCAACCATTGCAACCGCTGGGTTTGATACCAGCCACGATGTCTTGACGGCGCAGAATCTGCTGCAGGCAGAGGATCTTCTGCTGGATAATCAGCTTGACGACCAAGATGAATCGGCGATCACCCAGGAAAATCAAGCCATCAGTGGCAACCTGCTGACCAACAGCAGCAATCCGGACGGCCCCCTTGATGCCTCTATTGTTTCCTATAGCTGGGGTAATAACATTGGTATCCCGGCAGGCACTGCGACGACCCTGAACGGGATCGGCACGCTCATCATCAATGCGGACGGCTCCTACACCTTCACCCCGGCGCTCAACTACACAGGCCCCGTTCCTCTGGCCAATTACATCGTCACTGACGGTGCCGATACCAACCCCTCGACCCTGACCATTACCATCACCCCAGTGGATGAGACTATCTCCCTGGGGGGATTGCAAGTCGAAGGAGGGGAGCTCGTCCTGAATGAAGCGGCCCTAGCCGATGGCAGCGCCCCCGATGCGGCAGCACTGACCAAAAGCGGCACCTTTACCTTCAATGCGGCGGACGGAGTCCAGAGCCTGACGCTGGGTGGCGTGACCCTCGTCAGCAACGGCCAGGTCATCACCAGTTTCCCGCAATCGATCCCCAGCCCTCTGGGCAATCAGCTGCTGGTGACCGGTATCAGCTACAACCCCGTAACCGGGGTCGGCAGCGTCACCTACAGCTACACCTTGAGCGACAACGAGGCTCACACTCAGCCGGCCAATGACACAGCGCTGACCGAAAGCTTCAATGTGGTGCTGACGGACACCGATGGCGACAACACCAGCGCCAGCCTGGATGTGGTGATACTGGACGATGTGCCTAGCGTGCGCGTTGTCCCCGGCTCTGGTGAACTGGGCGTACTCAGTGTGGATGAGAGTCTGCCGCCGCTGGGCGGCGTAGACGGCGATGGTATCGCGAGCGTGACGCTGGCAGCTTCCGTGGTGCAGGCCCAATTTAGTCATACCTTCGGTTCGGATGGGGCGGGTAGCGTCGGTTACAGCCTGGTGCTCGGTGGCAGCAATGTGGCGAGCGGTCTCTACGCGGTCGATCCGCAGGTCGCCAATGGTCAAGGTGCCCAGATCCTGCTCAATCAGGTCGGCAACGTCATCACCGGCAGCGCCAACGGAGTGAGTTACTTCACCCTGACCATCAATCCGACCACTGGCGCCGTGACCCTGGCCCTGTTGGACAATGTCTGGCATGGCGATACCGGCAATCATGATGACAGTGTCAGCCTGACCCTGAATGCAGGCGTGTTGACCCTGGTGCAAACCGTGACTGACTCCGATGGTGATAGTGCCAAGGCCAGCCTGGATCTTGGGGCCAACGGGACGTTCCGCTTCGAAGATGATGGCCCGACGACCACTCTGGCGGTCGAGGTCGAGCGGCTGAGTGCGGTTGTAGATGAAAGTCTGCCTGCACTGGGTGGGGCGGACAGTGATGGCATTGCGACCGCGACTCTGTCGGGGGCCGTGGTCCAGGCCCAGTTCAATGCTGACTTTGGTGCCGATGGTGCGGGTAGCATTGCTTATAACCTCGTACTCAATGGCAGCGCTGTGGCTAGCGGTCTCTATGCGGTCGATCCACAGGCAGCCAACGGTCAAGGTGACCAAATCTTGCTCAATCAAGTGGGCAATGTCATCACCGGCAGTTCCAACGGGGTGAGTTACTTCACCCTGACCATAGATCCAAGCACTGGGGCGGTGACCCTGGCCCTGCTGGACAATGTCTGGCATGGCAATACCGGCGATCATGATGACAGCGTCAGCCTGACCCTGAACAATGGTGCGCTGACTCTGGTGCAGACCGTTACCGATGCCGACGGCGACAGTGCCAAGGCCAACCTGGATCTGGGCGCCAGCGGGGTGTTCCGTTTCGAGGATGATGGCCCGACGGCCAGTCTGGCAGTTGAGGCCCCAAGTTTGGGCTCTGTGACGGTGGATGAAAGCCAGCCAGAGCTGGGTGGTGTGGGTGGTGATGGCATCGCGAGCGCCACTCTGGCGGCGGACACTGTGCAAGCTCAGTTCAGCCACGCCTTCGGCGCTGATGGCGCAGGTGGCATTGGTTACAGCCTTACGCTCAATGGCAGCGCTGTGGCGAGTGGCCTCTACGCGGTGGATCCGCTGGCAGCCAATGGCCAGGGTTCCCAAATCTTGCTCAGTCAAGTTGGCAATGTCATCACCGGCAGTGCCAACGGGGTGAGTTACTTCACCCTGACCATAGACCCGAGCACTGGGGCGGTGACCCTGGCCCTGCTGGACAATGTCTGGCATGGCGACACCAGCAACCATGATGACAGCGTCAGCCTGAACTTGAACAGTGGTGTATTGACTCTGGTGCAGACCGTTACCGATGCCGATGGCGACACTGCCAAGGCCAGCCTGGATCTCGGTGTCAACGGGACATTCCGTTTCGAAGATGATGGCCCGACGGCCGGTCTGGCTACAGAGGCCTCAAGCTTGGGCTCTGTGACGGTAGATGAAAGCTTGCCGGCGCTGGGTGGTGTGGGTGGTGATGGCATCGCGAGCGCCACTCTGGCGGCGGCTACGGTGCAAGCCCAGTTCAGTCATGCCTTCGGTGCAGATGGCGCAGGCAGCATTGGCTACAACCTTGCGCTCAATGGCAGCGATGTGGCGAGCGGCCTCTACGCGGTGGATCCGCTGGCAGCCAATGGTCAGGGTTCCCAAATCTTGCTCAATCAGGTTGGCAACGTCATTACCGGCAGTGCCAACGGGGTGAGTTACTTCACCCTGACCATAGATCCGAGCACCGGTGCGGTGACCCTGGCCCTGCTGGACAATGTCTGGCACGGCAATACTGCTAATCCGGATGACGGTGTCAGTCTGACCTTGGGCAATGGGGTGTTGACTCTGGTGCAGAGCGTCACCGATGCCGACGGCGACAGTGCTAAGGCCAGCGTCGATCTGGGGACTCGCGGGATCTTCCGCTTCGAAGATGACGGCCCCATCGTGGGTGTAGCCACTGGGGCCCCCCGCCTCTTTGCAACAGTAGATGAAAGTCTGCCCGCATTGGGTGGGGTGGGCAGCGACGGTGTTGCAAGCACAACGCTGTCGGCCACGTCTGTGCAAGCCCAGTTCAACCATGCCTTCGGCGCAGATGGAGAGGGTAGCGTCGGATACAGCCTGGTGCTCAATGGTAGCAATGTGGCCAGCGGTCTCTATGCGGTCAATCCGCTGAATGCCAATGGCCAGGGGGCCCAGATCCTGCTCAGCCAAGTGGGCAATGTCATCACGGGTAGTGCCAATGGGAGCATTTACTTCACCTTGACCATAGATCCGGCCAGCGGCGCCGTGACGCTGAATCTGCTGGACAATGTCTGGCACGGCAATACTGCTAATCCGGATGACAGCGTCAGCCTTACCCTGAACAGCGGTGTGCTGACACTGGTGCAGACAGTGACTGATGCCGATGGTGACAGCGCCAAGGCCAGCGTCGATCTGGGAGTGGGTGGTGTGTTCCGCTTCGAAGATGATGGTCCGGTACAGTCTGGTAACGGGCAAGGCCCCAATGTGCATGGCGTGGTCCAGGAAGATGCCCTGACCCTGGCCAGTGGCGCGCCGCACGAAGGCAACCACGAAGGTCCAGGCCAGACCATCGTCGCCAGCGATACTTCGGGTACTCTGAATACCCTGGTGAATTTTGGTGCCGATGGTCCCGGCGCATTCAGTCTGTCCAATAACGTCAGTTCGCTGGTCTCACAGGGGTTGAGCAGTGGGGGTGTGGCGCTGAGTTACAACGTGGTGGGTAATGTGCTGACCGCCACCGCAGGTGGCACCACTATCTTCACCCTGACGGTGGCTGCCGATGGCGATTATACCTTCACCCTGAAGGGGCCGCTGGACCATCCCGTCAAGGAAGGGTTGCCGAATGGCGATAATGAGTTGCTGCCGGTACCTATCGACTTCTCGGGCGTCCTGGTTGCCACCGATGGTGATGGCGACAAGGTGACAGGTTTCACGAAAGGTTCGTTTGTCATCGACGTACAGGACGACATTCCTGTCGCTCAGGATGACTACGCCACCGTGCTTGCCGGCCAGTCCCAGAACATCAATATGGTGTTCGTACTCGACTTCAGCGGCAGTATCGATAATAACGAACTGAACGCCATGCTCGACGCAGTGCGTACCGCAGGACAGGCGCTGTTCAATACCTCTGGTGGTCAGGTCAAGATCCAGATAGTGGCGTTCTCCGGCGATTCCATTGCGTATCTGCCAACCGACAACATTACCGCGTTCACGAATCTGGTGAACTCGCTGAACCCGCAAGAACCCGGTGGTGCCCGTCCATTCAACGGTGATACCGATTTTACCGATGCCATCGAGCAGACCATGGTCTCCTATACCCCGATCCCGGGGTGGAGCAATCAGGTGGTCTTCATCAGTGATGGCAATCCCAACGAGCAGACAGGCCCTGGCGGCACCTCGCTCACTACTCCTGTGGCGACCAGTTGGAACAACTTCGTCGATAACAACGGCATCAATGTCACCACCATAGGGATCGGCAATGGCATCGTTGATGCCCGTCTGCAAGATATCGACGTGGATGCAGGCCCGAACAATACCCCGTTGCGGGTGAATAACTTCGGCGATCTGGTCGACACCCTGCTCAATCAGGTCATTGGCGGTTTGGTGCAAGGCAATGTGCTCAACGGTTCCAACAACGTCGTGGGCGGTGGGGACGATGATGCCTATGGTGCAGATGGCCCAGGCTATATCCAGTCCATCAAGATCGGTGCGACCACCTACAGCTGGGATGGTGTGCTCGATGGGGATCAGCAGATGACAGCGGTTACCACACCCGCAGGTGGCAAGTTGAGTTTCAATTTCTCAACCGGGGCGTGGAGTTATCAGGCCCCTGCCAATGTGAACGGCGATCTGACTGAGGACTTCCAATACACCATCATCGACAAGGATGGTGATCCGGCCACGGCGACCCTGCATCTCTATGTCGAAGACGTGGGTGCGGTGGAAGGTTATGTAGATGAGGATGAACTGCCAAATGGCATCACCGACAACGACAGCGTCACCAGCAGCGTCAGTGGCAGCGTCGCCCCGCTGATCGTCGGGCCGGATAACTCCGCAACTGTCAGTCTCAATACCAACACCAGCGGTGTGACCGCGGCCAGCTCCGGCGGCGTCGCGCTGGTCTATACGGTGGTGGGCGATACCCTGACAGCCACGGCCAATGGGGCGACGGTGTTCACGCTCCAGGTCGGTTCAAATGGCAGTTATCAGTTCAACCTGGTGAAATCGCTGGATCATCCGCTGGGTAATGGCGATGACAACGAACTGCTGACCCTCGATTTTACCAGCATCCTGAAGGCTACTGGTGGCAGTGGCACCTTGGCCGGCAGCTTCCTGATCCATGTGGAAGACGATGTGCCCAAGGCCAGCAACGACCCCGCTGGCACCGTCACCGAAGACGTGGCGGGCAGCCTGAACGGCAATGTACTGAGCAACGATGTGTCCGGCGCCGATACCCCGGCCGCCTTCGTGGGCTGGAGTGCCACCGGGCACAACAACAGTCCCTCGGTTACGGCGCTGAGTACCTACGGTAGCTTCGTGCAAAACGGCGACGGAAGCTGGACCTATGCGCTGGATAACAGCCGCCCGGCTACCCAGGCGCTGACGGCGGCGTTCAACCAGAGCTACGACGTCTGGTACACCATGAAGGACGCGGACGGGGATGAGAGCATCGCCAAGCTGACTATCACCATCCAGGGGGCGAACGATACCTCCAGCGTGGTGACAGTGGCGGCGACCGGTCCGGACCACCTGGTGTACGAATCGGGGCTCAACCCGAACGGCTCCAATTCGGCGACCAACACCGAGACGGTGACGGGCAGCTTCACGGTATCGGCCTCGGACGGCATCCTGAATGTGGTGATAGGGGGCACGACTTATACCCTGGCGCAACTGCAGGCCTTCAATGGCACGCAGAGCGTGAACACCGGGGAGGGGATCTTGACCCTGCTGAGCTACAGCGGGACCGCCAGTGGCGGGACGGTGAACTACAGCTACACCCTGAGCGCGACCATCGACAACGACAGTAAGGCGGGTGCCACGCTGACGGAGTTTGATGACAGCGTGACCATTGCGGTGAACGGGGTGGGCGGCACCAGTGCCAGTGACCAGCTGATAGTGCGCATCGTGGATGACACCCCGACGGCGAAGGATGAAAACGGCGGCACCGTCACCGAAGACGTGGCGGGCAGCCTGAACGGCAATGTACTGAGCAACGATGTGTCCGGCGCCGATACCCCGGCCGCCTTCGTGGGCTGGAGTGCCACCGGGCACAACAACAGTCCCTCGGTTACGGCGCTGAGTACCTACGGTAGCTTCGTGCAAAACGGCGACGGAAGCTGGACCTATGCGCTGGATAACAGCCGCCCGGCTACCCAGGCGCTGACGGCGGCGTTCAACCAGAGCTACGACGTCTGGTACACCATGAAGGACGCGGACGGGGATGAGAGCATCGCCAAGCTGACTATCACCATCCAGGGGGCGAACGATACCTCCAGCGTGGTGACAGTGGCGGCGACCGGTCCGGACCACCTGGTGTACGAATCGGGGCTCAACCCGAACGGCTCCAATGCGGCGACCAACACCGAGACGGTGACGGGCAGCTTCACTGTATCGGCCTCGGACGGCATCCTGAATGTGGTGATAGGGGGCACGACTTATACCCTGGCGCAACTGCAGGCCTTCAATGGCACGCAGAGCGTGAACACCGGGGAGGGGATCTTGACCCTGCTGAGCTACAGCGGGACCGCCAGTGGCGGGACGGTGAACTACAGCTACACCCTGAGCGCGACCATCGACAACGACAGCAAGGCGGGTGCCACGCTGACGGAGTTTGATGACAGCGTGACCATTGCAGTGAACGGGGTGGGCGGCACCAGTGCCAGTGACCAGCTGATAGTGCGCATCGTGGATGACACCCCGACGGCGAAGGATGAAAACGGCGGCACCGTCACCGAAGACGTGGCGGGCAGCCTGAACGGCAACGTACTGAGCAACGATGTGTCCGGCGCCGATACCCCGGCCGCCTTCGTGGGCTGGAGTGCCACCGGGCACAACAACAGTCCCTCGGTTACGGCGCTGAGTACCTACGGTAGCTTCGTGCAAAACGGCGACGGAAGCTGGACCTATGCGCTGGATAACAGCCGCCCGGCTACCCAGGCGCTGACGGCAGCGTTCAACCAGAGCTACGACGTCTGGTACACCATGAAGGACGCGGACGGGGATGAGAGCATCGCCAAGCTGACCATCACCATCCAGGGGGCGAACGATACCTCCAGCGTGGTGACAGTGGCGGCGACCGGTCCGGACCACCTGGTGTACGAATCGGGGCTCAACCCGAACGGCTCCAATGCGGCGGCCAACACCGAGACGGTGACGGGCAGCTTCACGGTATCGGCCTCGGACGGCATCCTGAATGTGGTGATAGGGGGCACGACTTATACCCTGGCGCAACTGCAGGCCTTCAATGGCACGCAGAGCGTGAACACCGGGGAGGGGATCTTGACCCTGCTGAGCTACAGCGGGACCGCCAGTGGCGGGACGGTGAACTACAGCTACACCCTGAGCGCGACCATCGACAACGACAGCAAGGCGGGTGCCACGCTGACGGAGTTTGATGACAGCGTGACCATTGCGGTGAACGGGGTGGGCGGCACCAGTGCCGGTGACCAGCTGATAGTGCGCATCGTGGATGACACCCCGACGGCGAAGGATGAAAACGGTGGCACCGTCACCGAAGACGTGGCGGGCAGCCTGAACGGCAACGTACTGAGCAACGATGTGTCCGGCGCCGATACCCCGGCCGCCTTCGTGGGCTGGAGTGCCACCGGGCACAACAACAGTCCCTCGGTTACGGCGCTGAGTACCTACGGTAGCTTCGTGCAAAACGGCGACGGAAGCTGGACCTATGCGCTGGATAACAGCCGCCCGGCTACCCAGGCGCTGACGGCAGCGTTCAACCAGAGCTACGACGTCTGGTACACCATGAAGGACGCGGACGGGGATGAGAGCATCGCCAAGCTGACCATCACCATCCAGGGGGCGAACGATACCTCCAGCGTGGTGACAGTGGCGGCGACCGGTCCGGACCACCTGGTGTACGAATCGGGGCTCAACCCGAACGGCTCCAATGCGGCGGCCAACACCGAGACGGTGACGGGCAGCTTCACGGTATCGGCCTCGGACGGCATCCTGAATGTGGTGATAGGGGGCACGACTTATACCCTGGCGCAACTGCAGGCCTTCAATGGTACGCAGAGCGTGAACACCGGGGAGGGGATCTTGACCCTGCTGAGCTACAGCGGGACCGCCAGTGGCGGGACGGTGAACTACAGCTACACCCTGAGCGCGACCATCGACAACGACAGCAAGGCGGGTGCCACGCTGACGGAGTTTGATGACAGCGTGACCATTGCGGTGAACGGGGTGGGCGGCACCAGTGCCAGCGACCAGCTGATAGTGCGCATTGTGGATGACACCCCGACGGCGAAGGATGAAAACGGCGGCACCGTCACCGAAGACGTGGCGGGCAGCCTGAACGGCAACGTGCTGAGCAACGATGTGTCCGGCGCCGATACCCCGGCCGCCTTCGTGGGCTGGAGTGCCACCGGGCACAACAACAGTCCCTCGGTTACGGCGCTGAGTACCTACGGTAGCTTCGTGCAAAACGGCGACGGAAGCTGGACCTATGCGCTGGATAACAGCCGCCCGGCTACCCAGGCGCTGACGGCAGCGTTCAACCAGAGCTACGACGTCTGGTACACCATGAAGGACGCGGACGGGGATGAGAGCATCGCCAAGCTGACCATCACCATCCAGGGGGCGAACGATACCTCCAGCGTGGTGACAGTGGCGGCGACCGGTCCGGACCACCTGGTGTACGAATCGGGGCTCAACCCGAACGGCTCCAATGCGGCGGCCAACACCGAGACGGTGACGGGCAGCTTCACGGTATCGGCCTCGGACGGCATCCTGAATGTGGTGATAGGGGGCACGACTTATACCCTGGCGCAACTGCAGGCCTTCAATGGTACGCAGAGCGTGAACACCGGGGAGGGGATCTTGACCCTGCTGAGCTACAGCGGGACCGCCAGTGGCGGGACGGTGAACTACAGCTACACCCTGAGCGCGACCATCGACAACGACAGCAAGGCGGGTGCCACGCTGACGGAGTTTGATGACAGCGTGACCATTGCGGTGAACGGGGTGGGTGGCACCAGTGCTAGCGACCAGCTGATAGTGCGCATCGTGGATGATACCCCGACGGCGAAGGATGAAAACGGCGGCACCGTCACCGAAGACGTGGCGGGCAGCCTGAACGGCAACGTACTGAGCAACGATGTGTCCGGTGCAGATACCCCGGCCGCCTTCGTGGGCTGGAGTGCCACCGGGCACAACAACAGTCCCTCGGTCACGGCGCTGAGTACCTACGGTAGCTTCGTGCAGAACGGCGACGGGAGCTGGACCTATGCGCTGGACAACAGCCGCCCGGCTACCCAGGCACTGACGGCAGCGTTCAACCAGAGCTACGACGTCTGGTACACCATGAAGGACGCGGACGGGGATGAGAGCATCGCCAAGCTGACCATCACCATCCAGGGTGCGAACGACACCTCCAGCGTGGTGACAGTGGCGGCGACCGGTCCGGACCACCTGGTGTACGAATCGGGCCTCAACCCGAACGGCTCCAATGCGGCGGCCAACACCGAGACGGTGGCGGGCAGCTTCACGGTATCGGCGTCGGACGGCATCCTGAACGTGGTGATAGGGGGCACGACTTATACTCTGGCGCAACTGCAGGCCTTCAATGGCACGCAGAGCGTGAACACCGGGGAGGGGATCTTGACCCTGCTGAGCTACAGCGGGACCGCCAGTGGCGGGACGGTGAACTACAGCTACACCCTGAGCGCGACCATCGACAACGACAGCAAGGCGGGTGCCACGCTGACGGAGTTTGATGACAGCGTGACCATTGCGGTGAACGGGGTGGGCGGTACCAGTGCCAGCGACCAGCTGATAGTGCGCATCGTGGATGACACCCCGACGGCGAACGACGATGCCGACAGTGCTACCGAGGGCGTATTTACGGCCGTCACCGGTAATGTCATCACCGGGGCTGGTACTACAGGTAGCACAGGGGGCTCGGGGGTTGACGTCAAGGGGGCGGACGATGCTGCCATCAGCCAGGTTGTCGGCTTTGGCGGTAGCATTGACAGCAATCCGGCAGGTGGCTTCACTGTCACTGGTCAATACGGCAACCTGACCATGGGGGTAGATGGTACATACAGCTACATCCTGACGGCGGCATCAGTGCCTGTCGGTGCAACGGATGTGTTTACCTACACGCTCAAGGACGGGGATAACGACACGGATCCGGCAACCCTGACCATCAATATCGCACAGGATACACGTATCCCTGTGCTCACTATCGGCAATGCGACCGTTGATGAGGAAGGGCTCCCAGCTCGTGCGGGTGAACCTGCGGGTACAGCGGCCAGTGGCAATTCCGAGATCTTCAACGGCACCTTCTCCATCAACACGCAGGGTGAAAACCTCACGGCATTGACCATAGGTGGTCAGGTTTACAATCTGGCCGGTGGCGGCAGCCAGACCCTGATCAACAATACCCAGGGGATGCTGGTTGTTACCGGGGTTAGCGGCCCAGTCTCGGGTGTGTTCACGGTGAACTACACCTATACGCTCAAAGACAACATCCTCACCCACAATGTGCAGGGCAACGCTGACACGGCCAACGGTCCCAGCTTCGTGGTGTCTGCGACGGATGCCAGCGGTGATACCGGCACCGGTACGCTCCAGGTGATCATCAGCGATGATGCGCCGATCGCCAATGGGGCTACCAATGCAGGCCAGGCGACCCAGGTCCAGAACACGAATCTGATGCTGATCCTCGATATCTCCGGCAGTATGGATGATCCATCTGGGTATCAGGGCATGAGCCGGTTGCAGGTCATGCAGAAATCCGCTCTGGAGCTGCTCGACAAGTACGATGCCTATGGCAATGTAATGGTTAACATCATTACCTTCGCCACCATGGCATCCAACCCGACAGGGACCTGGGTGACTGTCGATGCGGCCAAGGCGATCATTCTTGGCCTCTCGTCGACCGATTCCACCAACTATGACGATGCGCTGAACGATGCCATCAATGCCTTCGCGGCGAACAACAAGATCGCCGGGGCGCAGAATGTGTCCTACTTCATGTCGGATGGCTTGCCCAATGCGAGCACCGTCAGCAATGCTGCGACTGTCCCGGACGGTTCCAACAGCTTTGGTGATGGAAATGGCATCAGTGTTGCCAACGAGAAGGACTGGACCGATTTCCTGAAGGCGAACAACATCAATTCGTTCGCACTCGGAATGGGCTCAGGTGCTACCCAGTCTGCGCTCGATCCTATCGCTTACAACGGTGTGACCGGAGCAAGCCCGGCGAACACCTCTGCGGTGGTGGTCACCGACTTCAGCCAGTTGGCGGCTACGCTGCTCAGCACTGTTGTCGCGCCGCCCCTTGCCGGACAGCTGATCGATGGGTTGACGGCCAGCACAGGTGCGGATGGTGGCTGGATCAATTCCATCACGGTTGCGGGTGTAACTTACAGCTACAACCAGAAGACCGATGTCTCGGGTGTGACTGGTGGGGCTTCGGCCGGTACCTTCGATACCACCACCAACGAATGGTCAATCACGGTTGCCGGTGGCATCTTCAAGATCGATATGGATAACGGTCTGTATACCTACACACCGCCCTCTTCGATCCCGGTGGGCGGCATCAGTCAGGTGCTTGGTTACAGCGTGATCGATAACGATGGGGATACCGCCTCCAGCACCTTGTCTCTCATCGTCAACCCGGCGATAGGACCCACAGTGGTGCGTGATGACTTCATCATCACCAACCAGGATCCGTCGACCATCCCGGATTGGGCTCTGCTTGCCAACGATACTGGGCCGCTGGCTGCGACCCAGACGATCACTGGGGTCTCTGGGGCAGTGAGTGGCACTGTGACCGACAACGTGGGTTCGATAACATTCGATGATACGTCTGGGAATATCACACCCAGTACCTACCAGGGATCATTCAATTACACCAATAGCACGACAACGGATACGGCCAAGGTGTTTGTGGATGTACAGAGCGGCACGACGCTCACCGGGGGTTACCTCGATGAGATACTGATCGGTGGTTCAGGCAATGACACTATCAATGGCAATGCCGGCAATGACATCCTGCTGGGTGGTGCTGGCAACGACAACCTGAACGGTGGGGAGGGTAATGACATCCTCGTCGGTGGCGCGGGCAACGATATCCTGGATGGTGGCGCGGGCAACGACACCGCCAGTTATATCGACAGTGCGGCTGGGGTCACCGTCATCGTCAATGGCAGCGGCCAAAACACCGGTGGTGCCGGTACCGACAGTCTGAGCAATATGGAAAACTTGGTGGGATCCATGTTCAATGACAACCTGACTGGTGATGGTAATGCCAACATCCTAAGTGGCCTGGCTGGTGATGACATCTTGAGCGGGGGGGGAGGCGATGACCTGCTGATAGGCGGCACCGGGAGTGACACCATGACGGGGGGAGCCGGCAAAGATACCTTCAAGTGGATGGCGGGGGATGCTGGCGGTACCGACACCATCAAGGACTTCACCACGGGTGCCAATGGGGATGTGTTGGACCTGAGTGAACTGCTGAGCGGGGAGCACTCCAATGCGGCCAGCCTGGATCAGTATCTTAACTTTGCATCGGGTCCTGGTAGTAACAAGTCGACCCTGACGATCGATTTGGATGGCTCGGGGAGTGGCAGCACGACCCATACCATCTTCTTCGATAACATAGATCTGACGCTTGGCAATACCCGAAACGACTCACAGATCATCCAGGACTTGCTGACCCAGGGCAATCTGAAGGTTGATCCCTAATCAGATGATGGGGGCCGGGCATGTCCGGTCCCTGTTATTTGATGACGAGGACGGCTAAGATAGCGGCAGTATCAGGAGTAAAGTCACCATGCAGTCATTCAACTGGGTCGACATCGATGGCATTCGCTACAGCTGGGACGGGCAGGACAGTATCGTCTGCACCGGCCGTTTTGGCTATCAGGCCACTATGCAGGGCGACAAGATAAGTGCCCTCGATCTGGAGAACGAGGATGGTGAGGTAGCGGGGCGGCTCAATGTGGACTTTGCCGCACCCCATATCAGCTTCACTCCGACGGAGGATGCCCCCTTGCCCCATATGATGGTGCTGGTTGGCCATGAACAGGGGCAACAGGAGTACTCGCTGCAGAGCCTGAGCGACAGCGCCTTGCAGGGGTTGCTCAGCCAAGAGGATGATTTTGACTGGAGTTCGCTGGCGGTGGTGACGGCAACTGAGCCCATGTCCCCTCCCCAGGGTCATGTTCTGTCGTGGGACTCCTTTCATTTCGAGGAGGACTCACTGCTGGGTGCCCAAGGACTTGCGCCCGTGCTCGCGAGCCGTGGCAGTCCGCTGGACGGCGAGATCAGCATCAACATCGACATGACCAATCAGGTGTTGGAACATATCCCCCCGTTGCACGATATATGAATCTCATTCGACGACGGGCATAATGACCTCCATCAATTTGATGGAGGTTTTTTCTATGTGGCGTCCCCTTCTTACCCTGTCTGCGTTGATCGTCAGCGCCCCCTTGCTCGCCATCGAGGTGCCTCAGGCTCCCCATCTGGTGGTCAGCGGCTACGCCGAACAGAAGGCCGAGCCCGATATGCTGACGCTTAATGTCTCGGTCACGGCCCTGGAGAAACAGGGCATCAAGGCCAAGCAGCAGGTCGATACCAAGGTGGCCGCCTTCTTTGGCCAACTGGAGAGCCTGGGCATCAAGCGCAGCGATGTGGAGGCCGGTAACCTGGTGATCTCCCCCGAGTATCAATATCCCCAGAACAAGCAGCCCGAGATGGTGGGCTACCGTGCCCAGCGCCAGCTCTCCGTCAAACTCTATCAGCTCGACAAGCTGAGCCAGCTGATGGATACCGCCCTCAAGGCGGGGCTGGAGTCCGTCTCCCAGATCGAGTACGGCCTCAAGTCACCGCAAGTCATCAAGGAGCAGGCTCGTCTTGGCGCGGTAGCCGATGCCACCAACAAGGCGGAATCCCTGGCCAAGGCGTTTGGCATGAAGCTCGGCAAGGTTTACAGCGTCGAGTATCGCAACAATACTCCGATGCCGGTCTATAGCCGGGCCATGAAGGCCGCCGCGGCACCTGCTGCCGACATGGTGGAAAACAGCTATCAACAGCAGCAGATCAGCATCACGGACAACGTGGAAGCCGTGTTCCTGCTGGAATAGCAAAATGGCCACTCGGCCCTGTTCCATCATGGCTTTGCAACACAAAACCCGGGGCTGATAACCTCGGGTTTGTTGTTTCTAACTGTCATGCATAGCAAGGAAAATCTATACAGAACAGTTTTTTAGGTAAGGGCGTAAGTTACGTGCCTTCTTAAGGCCCTCTACATGAAGTGAGGCAAGGCGCCTGGGAACAGACCGCCTTGCCTCGGCATTGGCCAATCAGGCCATTTGTACGCTTATGGAAGCACTCTATTCATGGTCGGAGCGTTCTTGGCCGGCTTGGCAATGAAGTTATGATAACGCCCCATCCAATACGGCAAGGTGTAATAACCAGGCGACACCATCTGGTTAGGGCTCTCATCCTTGTCAATTTCACGCATTGGCCTATACGGCGTTCTCAAACTTTTTTCATCCAGAGGAAGGTCGGTGTATTTATCAAGATCCATGGCGTCCAGATTGGTCGCTGTACCATCTTGAGATTTCAATATCGGGCAGTTAGACAGCTCATCATTGACGCACGTGCGAGCAACGTCAGGTCTCGAATCGTCATAAGCGCCCCACTGGGTTAAATCCAGCGGGTGGCGTGAGAGGTTCCAGGCATTCGCTGAATCGATCTCGTTACCATACCCATCATTCAGAGTTGTCTCTGGCTGCCCCAGCTGACGGACATAACTATGGAACGCATTGTCTTCATATTTAGGACCAAGTTCCCACTGAGAGTCATATGCTGAAGTCCATTTTTTATGCAGCGGGGTTCCCTGAGGCTCCAGCGTGAACAAAATATAATATGCCTGTGCCATATGGCTGGCATCACCCAAGTTGTTGTACTCCCTGACCCACTCTGAAATATAAGCAGGGTCATTTTTTAGATCCTGATCACATTCAGCCGCGCCCTGTTCGCAATAGGTAGTCAACAGGTGCTCATAAGCACTCCAACGAGTTTGTGCAAGGTCTGCATAATGATAAAAATCAGACAGCGCCAATGATTGGTACTCATCTTCGAACCGTTTCTCGCCAGTGACATAGGCAGTCAACTTCATTCCGGCCATCAGGAAAGTCGCATACTCGTTACGATCTTCAAATGTCCATGGATCGTTGCTGAGTTTGAGCCTGGATATGTCTGACCAGCGATTGGGTTGTCCCTGAACGTCGACCATCATATAGCCGTTGGCAATATTATGTTCTGCCCATTGACGCATGTTCTGACGGATCAGCGCTTTGAGTGCAGACTCTTCAGGATTATTTTCATCCAAAATATCGTAAGCAACCCGTTGAGTGAACAGGTTGGTGATCATGCCGTCATAACTGGTATCTGTGGAGAAAGCGACATCGGAACTTGTAAATACAGTCCCGGCTTCATCCTGCATGATGCTCACACAGTCTGATTGAGCCAAAAAATCTCCCGAGCAAGCCAGCACATCAGGGATGCTTCCCTGCGCATCCACCACATAAGGCTCATTGCTCCCCATGGTGCAGTTAACCTTTGAGGAAATGCCCGGTAAAGCCGGTGAACCATCTTTTAATAAACAGGTATTCAGATAGGGAGACTCACCACCGAAACGATTTGATGAGTAACTCAACAAGGTTGCGGTACCATCTCCATCGCGGTTTCGCTGCCAAGTTCCTGATGGCCCCTGTGGTTTTCCATGGAACATTGCACCGTTGAGGGAGAAATAACGAACCGGCAATCCTGCGACCATTCTCTTTGTCGTTGCAACATCAGTAATCTGTGGGTAGAGGCTGCTGCCGGAATAATTGAATGGATTGGGGTCGAGACTGTTCCAGTCATCTGCCTTGATAGGCTCTAAATTATAAATATCGCCATATATTTTGGTTAACCCGGCTGGCCCAAATGGATTGATATTAACTGCAAAGTCTCTCTCTTTTTTCAATGAAATAGGGCGGTAGACGTCACTGTTAAGCGCCGGCAGCCTTATCTTTGCCTCAACACTTCCCTGACGACCAGTAATATTCGGCAAGGCCAACATTTGCTTCAAGGATGCCAGGGCATTCTGACGTGCCTGAGAATAATCATCCCCTTCGCGTTGTTGCACGGCCCATCGCATCAATTCACCGACGGCATAGAAGCCAGTCGTAATAGGATCGCTATCTGAGTATCCCCCGGTCCAGGCAGGAGTAGACGCAGGATCTCTGCTGACGCCCCCGGCCATAATCTGGCCACGGCGGGCGATGTTGTTCTGTGTGATGTGGCTCAACATTTCGGCTTTAGTGTCAGCATCCAGGTTTTCGAAATAGATGTGACTCAGACTGCCGTTGTTACCTTTTATCCAGATCCCATTGTTGTCATCGCTTGCAATGGCGATCGGGCGGTCAATGACACCATTGTTACTCTTTGCTTTTTGAGGGTCTTTAGCAAAACCGGTGGGGGAGATAGTCGCATCCATGGGAAGGTAGCGGCTATCCATGAAGTATTGGTATTTATCAAAGTATTTCTTGCTGTATGGCTCCGGTTTATAAATGGTTTTATCCGTACGAAGGACATAGGGCTTGCCAGATCCAACGGTGGGCGCCATGACCAGTTCCCATTTAACGAAATCATTCTCTAAAATCGTGTTTCCGGCCGCCAGCTGGCTGCTAGCCGATGCAGAGACTGGTGCCGTGACGGCATCAGCAATGCTGTATCTATCAACAAATTTTTGTAATGTGTTGGGCATTGGTACTGGCGTTTGCCAAGATAACATTCCGTTGGAGGGGATTGTGCTCATGGTCGGGTTGGCAACCACGGTAAAGTGAGCCTGGGCTGTTACCCCCGTGTTTACCCGGGAGGATACGGTGATGTTGACATCACCTGCTCTCTTGGCCTCGACCCGACCCAATTGATCAATGTCCATGATGCTTGGGTCTGAACTTGTCCAGCGCACTCCTTGCTCCTGCAACACCGCTGATGGATCTGCGGGAGCCGACAGCTTCTCATCAGGCAACAGACTCACCTCAATGGTTCTAGCCTGGCCGACGACCATTTCACAGTTTTTGTACAACCCCATCTTTATTTTGGTGGGGGCGGTTAAATCATACTGACCGTCACTATTCGGTGTTGACGTAACAGTGACGCAGTGACTGTTATCCTCCACGACAACAATGTCCGAATCCGAATCCGAATCCGAATCCGAATCAGAATTTGAATCAGAGTTTGAATTTGAATTCGAATCTGAGTTGGAGTTAGGAACTGAGTTGGAATCAGGATTTGAGTTAGCGCCAGAATTGGGAGTGGCATCAGGATTGGAGTCAGAGCTGGAATCAGTACATGCGCTCAAACCCAGGGTTGCAACAAGAACCAACATGTACGTTTTATTAAGCGCAAAGCCGTCGCTCATTATACCCATGATTATTTCCTTTTTTAAAATAAAGCGTTCGAATTGCTTTAAGCGATATATGCGCTCATCCAACTAGCGGATGAGCGCACCACAATATGGATTCCAGTTGCAGATATTCCGGTAGGGTTGTCTATCTGATGTGCATCAAATTACCGAGTCGCCCTGCTCAACAGGGTTAACCGATAAGATCTTTACCACCAAACATTGACCATGGCGCCAACGGCCCAGGTATCGTCGCTGTTATGGCCTTCGAAGCTATGGGTGGTGTCGTCCCAGTTGCTGTTGTCGCTGTCCAGATAGGAGGTGTAAACACGCAACTCTGGCTCGCCACGGCCAAAAGACAACGCTTGGGCGAGTGTGACTTTGGAACCGCTGCGGTCATAGTCGGTATTGTTGACGCTCTTGTCGTCCTGGAAGTACCCCGCGTCGAGATAGGTGCGGGTAATATCCGACCAGTGATAAACCACGCCGGCGTTGACGGCCATGCTGGAGGCATCACTCTCGTCACCATTCCACTGCTCGACACTATTGGCCTCGGCATAAGTGAGCACATGGGTAAAGTCCCAATCAGCAGAGAGCGGGATCGCGCCAAAGTTGCGGATGGCAAACCCTGAACCGTCTTTCACTTCTCCATTCAACACGTCGGCCGCACCGAATTGGACGCCTTGCAGGGCCGAGCCATCCAGATAGTACTGCAGCACAGTGCGGTTATAGCCAGATTCGCCAATTTCCTGTTTGAGTTCGACCAGGAAGGCATGGCCATCGGCGTAATCATGTTCACCCAGTTCCGGATTGTCGATTTGGGCGTCTGTTGGGTCGGCATGGAGGAACCGGTAGCCCATTGCCAGCGTGCCTTTGTCCCAGACAGAGAGATTGTCGTAGAGGATCTCGTAGTTCATGGCGTCGATGAGGGTACCTTCCAGGGCTCCTTCTTCAGAGTCGATGCTCGGATTGTGAATGACGCCATCGAGATCCCGATGCAGTACGGCAAGGGAGAGGTTGCCCGGGCCAGCCTTTATATCCTCGACGCCGGCACCAACGGTGGTTTGACCCCAGTAATAGTGGTCAGTCATATCGATATAGTAATTGCTCTTGTATTGACGGATACCCGCCCACGAGGTTTCGCCCAAGCCCATGAAGTTGCGCAATTGCATGTTCATGTTTTCCCAGCCGAAGGGACTATCGTCGGTGCTGCTGTTGGTATCCCCGTCCCACATGTTGAACATGGTCTGTACGTAGACGGAGCGATTATTTTCGTTATACAGCTCGGTTCCGAAACCGACCTCGGCGTAGTTGTCAAACTCGTTGCCGATACGGCCTATTTTATTTTTCTCGAAAGAGTCACCGCCAATGTTGTTTTCCATGCTGCCATCGGCACCACCCGCAACACCGGCTCTAAAATAACCAAAAAAATCAATGTTCTTGGCTGC
The DNA here is from genome assembly GCF_056279295.1 of Aeromonas sp. TECH754. Taxonomy (NCBI): domain Bacteria; kingdom Pseudomonadati; phylum Pseudomonadota; class Gammaproteobacteria; order Aeromonadales; family Aeromonadaceae; genus Aeromonas; species Aeromonas sp. TECH754. Next base: position 936,792 of record NZ_JBWBRA010000001.1, read on the forward strand.
TGTGGCCAGAACGTCAGCGGTCGTTGTTCCCTCGGCCGCCATGCTGCTCGTTGCCCCGAGGGCGAGTGCGGCGGCAACCATGGTGTAACAGATCGATTTTTTCATAACTCTAAATCCCTATTATTAGTTATGTGACTCACCCAGCGTTGGCAAAGGCAGCAACGTAGATCCGTTGAACGGCCGATGAAGCGCCGCATATCGGTATCCTGACCTCAAGGTTCGGACTCATTCTTTGGTCTCCCCCTTCAGATTGGTATCAACATATCAGACCAATTTTGCGTTTGATACACTCTGTTACATAATCGTGAGCACAATCACAGTCATGATTATTTTCATGAAAGAGAGCGTTGTTTCTTGTGGCTGAGTGGCTGGTCTGGCTGTGTCATGAAGAGGTTCGGATGATGCCCAATGATGGAAAATCGTATCTTCACACATCATGGTACTTGATTGGAAACATCACAAGATGATGATTTTAATGGATTATTTTTAGTTGTTGCGTACTAATTCAAACATCAATATAAAGGGTGAAATTTTTGCACCGCCTGCTGGCACAAGGATCTGTCAGGCATGGCGGTGGCGATGGCGGTGACTGTGCATCACCGCCTGAATTGGCTCGGAAGGGTTTTGTAATCGCCCTCACATTTCAGTGAAATTGTAGTAGATACCAAAATTGGTCTTTGTTATGTTGATGCCAATTGGTATTTATCTGCGATGTGGTTGGAGTCTTTATGAAGAGAATGTTTGAAGTCCTCAGAGCGGATGTCCTGGCGACGACGCCCGAGCAGTTACTGCAGATGATCCGGCACAGCGAAGGGCGGACCCTGATGGCCGAGACGGTGGTCAGCTGCCAACCCTTCTCCGAGGGGGTGAGCAATCCAGAGTTGGCCGCCTCGTTTGGCGCAGACATGATCACCCTCAATACCTTTGATCTGGGCCAACCCTATGTCGAAGGCCTGTATGAAGAAGCGGTCGACGACGATGCCTGTCTCGCCACCCGTTATGAGCAGCATGCCAGCTTCATTCGCCAGCAAGCGAGCCTGAATCGGGTGGTGCAGGATCTGAAACAGGTATCGAGCCGCTTCATTGGCTGCAACCTGGAGCCAGTCCCGCAAGAGATCAGATATCCGGCCGGTTTTCGGGTATCGGCAGACAACATCAGGCAGGCAGTGGCGTTGGGGCTGGATTATGTCGTCATCACCGGCAACCCCAACACCATGATCACCGAAGAGGGGATCATCGACGCCATTCGCATGGCCAAGGCCGTCGCCGACAATAAATTGCTGATCATCGCCGGCAAGATGCACGGTGCTGGCACAGGAACGGACGTTGCGGCTGACATGCTGCTCAAATATTGCCAGGCGGGGGCCGACATCATCATGATCCCGGCGCCTTACACCACCCCAGGCATGACACCCGAAACCGCCAAGGCACTGATCGAGGTTATTCATGGTGCCGGCAAACTGGCCTTGTGCGCCATGGGAACCTCTCAGGAAGGTGCCGATAGAGCCGTCGTCGAGAAAATTGCGCTGAATTCCAAGGTGGCCGGCGCAGATATTATTCACATCGGTGATGCGGGCTTTGCCGGTATTGCCGATCCGGAGAACATCAAATATTGCTCTATCGCCATTCGTGGCAAACGGCACACCTATCGCCGGATAGGGCTGCGTCGTTAATTCATGACATTGAATAGTTTTTAAAATGGAGCCTGTTATCAGGCGTATTTAAACAATGCGGTTGCATTGATATATGGCGAGGGATGCTATGAATAATGCCAAGACGAAAGATCCAATTGAAAAATATGTGATGCCGCTGGCTCAGCGGTTGGGAAATAATCGCCACCTGATTGCCATTCGTGATGGTATGGCACTGGTCATGCCTTTCATGATCATTGGCTCGCTGTTCCTTATCCTGGCTTTCCTGCCTTTCCCCGGTTACGAAGAGTACATGACCGAGAGCGGTTTGATGGACAAGCTGCTGCTGCCGGTCGGTGCAACCTACGATCTGATCGCCATCTTTGCCACCTTGGGGGTTGCCTATCGTCTGGCACAGCGATATACCCAGCTCGATCCTATTATCGCCGCCGCCGTTGCGCTGGCTGCCTATATGCTCGTCACTCCCTACAACATTACTCACACCATAGAGGCAACCGGTGAGGAGATCAGTGTCAGTGGCATCAACCTGGCCTATATGGGCAGTGCCGGCATGTTCCTGGGAATTATCATCGCCATCTATGCAACCGAGGTCTATCGGTGGCTGATGGTCAGGAATATCAGCTTCAAATTGCCTGACTCAGTCCCGCCAGCCGTGTTGAAATCCTTCGCGGCCCTGATCCCGGCGTTCGTGGTGCTGACCTCGCTGTGGCTGGTGCGTCTCGCCATTGAAGCGGCCGATCTTGGCAACCTGCACACCATCATCGAAAGTATCCTGACGGCGCCGCTCAAGCTGATCGGCGGCAGTTATATCGGAGCCTTGGTGGCCACCACCATGGAACATGCGCTGTGGGCCGTGGGCATTCATGGCAGCAACATCGTCTCCAGCATCATGCTGCCAATCTGGCTGGTCTTCACCGATGAAAACCGGATCGCCTTCCAGGCTGGCACCGAGATCAAAAACATCATCACCGATCAAACCAACTCCATTTTCCTGAACTTTGGTGGCTCTGGCAGCATGATGGCGCTGGTACTGTTGCTGGCCTTCCGTGCCCGCAGTGAGCAGTGCCGTTCCATCGGCAAGTTGGGTCTGCCTTCATCGCTGTTCAATATCTCCGAACCCATCATGTTTGGTCTGCCCGTGGTACTCAACCCCATCATGGTCATTCCCTTCATCCTGGCCCCGGTCGTTGGTCTGACCCTGACCTATATCGGCATGGCGAGTGGCCTCGTGGCGCTGCCCGCGGGTATTTCGGTGCCTTGGACAACGCCCATCTTCATCGGTGGTTACCTCTCCACGGGGGGGCATATCTCGGGCGCCGTCATGCAGCTGATAAACCTGCTGGCAGCCATGGCTATCTATTATCCCTTCATGAATAAATGGGACAGCATCTGCCTGGCCAATGAAAAGACGGTGACGAAAGAGACACAGGAAGAAGACGAAAAGGCAGCACTCTCCTTCTAAGTCGGCCAGCAGCAGACGTTAGGCAATAACGTTTAACGTCTGCGATAAAAACGGGGTAAGGCATCATGCAGGCAATTGTGATGACAGCGGGAAAGGGCACCAGGTTATGGCCGTTTACCGAGATAAGAAGTAAATCCATGCTCGCCGTCAGTAATATGCCGCTCGTCTATTGGTTGCAGCAGGCCCTGGCTGCTGCAGGGGTAAATGAGCTGGCAATGCTTGCCGATGAGCATGAAGGCCAACTTGCCCGCTTCTTTCACCATAACAAGGTGGTACCTGCGCCCCGTATCCACTCGGTGGCAGGGGCTCAGGACATCATAGAGGCCTTGTTGAAGTATCAGCAGATCAACCCTGTTACCGACACGGTGCTGGTCTTGCCCGGGGATTGTCTCATTCAGGCGGAAGATCTTGAACGACTGATACACAGCAGCGCTGACAACGCCGTATTGCTGAGAAAATTGCGTGCCGAGGAGCGTTCCGATCGCCTGTGTTTCAATGCCGAGCAGGATTTCAAGTTGCTGGCGCACCCTCGGCGAGAGGGTTTTGATAGCGAGATCGTCGCTTATAAGTTGAGTGCCGATTTCTTCAACAAGGCATTGCCCTATACGACTGACATTTATGACCATGTTCAGGTTGGCATGATGCCTTCGAGCGAGAGATTTCTGGAGTCAGCCCTGGTGAGCTGGGCACAGCAGGTGGCCGTCGATTTCATCCATTGCGACCAGCCCAGTTTCAACCTCGATTACCCCTGGAATATTCTGGAGGTCAACAGCTACCTCAATCGTCAGCGTTGTCAGTCACTGAACGCGAGTGAGATTGCACAAAGTGCCACTATCTCAGCCCGTGCCGTGATACGCGGACATATCAAGGTCGGCCAGCACAGTCATATTGGTGATGGGGTCATATTCCAGGGTAATGCGATTGTCGGTGACCATTGCCAGATAACCGACGGTGCCATTATTGGCCAGAACGTGGTTATCGGTCATGGTGCGACCATCAAAGAGTATTGCAAGTTGGCCGATGATACGACGGTGGGTAACCAGGCTATTATCGGTCACTGCGCCGAATTGGCGGGTGTTATTTTTGAGAGTACCTATCTGTACCATAATTGCGAGATTGCCGGGGTACTCGGCCGCAATGTGGATATAGGTGCCGGCACGACCTTCGGCACGCTGAGATATGATGATGCCAAAACCAGTCATCTCATCAATCAGAAACGCGTGACGCCTCATCATTACAGTAATGTCGTCTATATGGGGGACTTCACCCGCACCGGCGTGAATACCGTGATCATGCCAGGGGTGAAAGTCGGCTGTCGTTCGGTGGTCGGCTCGAATGTGATATTGGCCGATGATCTGCCAGATGAAAGCATTATTCAGGTTGAACAAACATTGATTACCAAGCCTTGGGGCAGCCAGCGTTATGGTTTTAATAGCTAGGGTGTGCCCATTGAAAATACCGTACAAGGTTTTGGTGAATGACTGAGTGTATATTGGTGGCCAATGATTGGCAGGGTGACTTATGTTTGAATATGTCGAGTTATTGCAGCGCAGGCTTGAGACCTTGATCAATGGCAATGCTGAAAATATGAAAAGAGTCATTGCATTATTTGCAGATGCAATATTGAACAACAACATGATTCATATCCTGGGCACCGGACATTCTCATATGGTCGGTCTGGAAGGGTTCATTCGTGCCGGGGGGCTTGGCAATATCAATGCAATCCTTGATTCGACGGTGACGACCAGTGACGGCGCGCTGCGCAGCTCCAAACTGGAGAAGTTGCCAGGGTTGGCGGCCATCCTGTGGTCAGAGCAACCCATCAGTGCAGGGGACGTGATCGTCGTAGTTTCCAATTCGGGACGCAACGCCTTGCCGATTGAATTTGCCCAGATAGCGCAGGCATATGGTCATAGCGTGGTTGCCATCACCTCGGTAGAGCAGTCGAGCGCCTACCCAAGTTTGCATCTTTCAGGGCAAAAACTGTTGGATGTGGCAGACATAGTCCTTGATAATTGTGTTCCGAGTGGAGATGGCTTGTGCCTGGTCAATGGTCGAGTCACTGGCGCATTTTCTACAGTGGCAGGGGTCGTCCTGCTCAACACCATAGTAGTGGAAGCGCAAAAGCAGGCATTGGCTCGACATTGCACGCCCTTGATATTCTCCAGTCAGAACGTCGATGGTTTTAATAATGATGATGTCTATGCTCATTTTGCCGGTCGCTTGAAGTCAATGTGAGGAGATGATTTTGTCCAGTTACCGTTATCAAGAAGTCTGTGCACAGCTGAAAGAGTTTATTCTCAACGAGAAAGATTTTCAGAAATTACCTGATGAGAGGACGTTGGCACAGCAATTTTCGGTAAGTCGGGTAACCATTCGCAAGGCACTGGCATTATTAAAAGAAGAGAAGATAATTGACGTTCGTCACGGTTCGGGAATATATATAAATAATAATAAGATGATTAACTCATTTGAATTTGGTAGCCTGACCCAAGACATGAAAACAATTGGCAAAGACGTCGCTACCGAGCTCATAAATTGCTATGTGATGGCAACTCCGACTCACGGGGAATTGAGTGGTTTCTCAGGTGAGAATATTATTTGTCTGGAACGTGTGCGCAGTGTCGATGGGGTAAAGTCTATTCAGGAGCTCAATTATCTTTGCGCCGAGCGGTTTCCTGACCTGGAGAAGAAGGTAGAAAGTAATCAATCTCTTTACCAACTGTTGTTGCAAGAATATCAAGTCAAATTCGACCGTGGCGTTGAAACATTATCTGCTGGATTCATCTTGTTGGATACCGCCAGCAAACTAGATACATCGGCGCTCAGCTGCGCAGTAAAAGTAATTCGTGCCGCTTATGAGCGTGATCGCCTGGTGGAGTACACCATCTCTTATACATTGGCGGAACATTATAGCTGGCAGTATGAATTGAATAACGTCACTTTATTACACAGATAATCAGGTTGAGCATATGCAGAAAGCTATTAAAGTGGTGACTATCGGCGGCGGGAGCAGTTATACCCCCGAGCTGATGGAGGGATTCATCAAGCGCTATCATGAAATGCCGATCAGCGAATTCTGGTTGGTAGATGTCGCCGAAGGGGCAGACAAGCTGGAGATCATTTTTAACCTGTGCCAGCGGATGATCAAAAAAGCGGGCGTGCCCATCCAGCTCTATCAAACCCTGGACCGACGCGATGCCCTGCCAGGTGCCGACTTTGTTACCACACAATTTCGAGTAGGGCAGCTGGAGGCGCGGGCCAAGGATGAAAAGATCCCGCTCTCTCATGGGGTGCTGGGGCAGGAGACCAACGGCGCCGGTGGGCTGTTCAAGGCACTGCGAACGATCCCGGTCGTCTTCTCCATCATCAGGGATATTGAAGAGCTGTGTCCGAATGCCTGGCTTATCAACTTTACCAATCCGGCCGGCCTCATTACCGAGGCCGTCCAGCGCCACACTGATTTTCGCCGTTTCATCGGGGTCTGCAATGTGCCGGTGGGCATGAAGATGTTTGCCAAGGAATTGCTCCAATGTGATGCGAATGCCCAGGTGAATATGGATCTCTTCGGCCTGAATCATATGGTGTTCATGCAGGATTTTCTCATCGATGGCGATTCGAAGATGGAACAACTGTTGGCGGAGGTCACCAGCGACAGCAACCAGCAGTCGGCCTCGGTGAAAAACGTATCCGACCTTCCTTTTGATATGGACTTTATCAACGGCTTGAAGCTGATCCCTTGCCCTTACCTGCGTTATTACTTCAAAGAAAAAGAGATGTTGGCGATAGAGTTGGGTGAATATTATAAAGGGCTCACCCGTGCCGAAGTGGTACAGGCGATTGAGGCCGATCTCTTCAAGCTATATCAGGATCCAGAGCTGGATATCAAACCCAAGCAACTGGAAGAACGTGGTGGTGCTTATTATTCTGATGCGGCCTGTGATGTTATCAGCGCTATTGTCAATGACAGCCACACCGAACACTATGTGAATATATGTAACAACGGGCATGTTAAAAATATCCCCCATGACTGGTGCATTGAAATTAGCTGCACCATCAGTAAAGAGGGGGCCAAGCCAAAAGCACACATTGAATATTTTGACGAGCGAGTGCTGGGTGTCATCAGCTCAATAAAGTCTTTTGAAATAGCCGCCAGCAAGGCAGCGCTGACCGGGAATTACCAAGACCTGATCGTAGCCATGAATTTGAGTCCGCTGATTCATTCAGATACATCGGCAAAGGTTATTGTGAATGAGATGCTATTAGCTCATCAAAAATACTTGCCGCAATTCGAGAAAGTGATTGCGAAATTGAGTCATTAAACAGTAACGTGTATGTGAGTATTGATACCAAAAATCAGGTGCCATATGAACAAGAAAATATATCTGTTTTGTGCCGCGGGCATGTCAACATCGCTGTTGGTTAATAAGATGAAGGAACACGCAACCAAGCATGCCGTACCGGTAGAGATCCAGGCATTCTCCGAAGCATTGATTCTGGAGAAGGGTGCGGAAGCCGATCTTATTCTGCTTGGCCCACAGATAAAATATATGCTCAATGACTTCTCCGATAAATTTCCGGATAAACCCATGGCAGTCATTGACCCATTGATTTATGGCAAGATGGATGGCCTGGCACTGCTGAAATCATCCATCGCCATGATTAAGGCACACCAAGTAAAATAACCGTTCTCAAAAAGCAGGAAACAGATGGATATGTTTGATATTGAACTGCCTGGCTCGGAGGATGCTACCTCTGATCTGGAAGAACAGGTGATGGGATTGATCATTAATTCCGGTAATGCACGCAGTTGTGCTTATGAGGCGCTCGCCTTGGCCAAACAAGGCAACTTTATCAAGGCCGAGGACGTGATGCAGGCGGCCAGAGCCGCATTGAATGAAGCCCATCTGGTACAAACGACATTGATTGAACAAGACCAGGGGGAGGGCAAGACCAGGATGACCCTCATCATGGTACATGCACAGGATCATTTGATGACGTCCATGCTCGCCCGCGAATTAATTGGCGAACTGATACAGGTTTATAAGAGGTTGGCAGAAAAATAATTGCTAGATATCACACATGATTAATGTTCGTTTGCTCGAAATATAAATGTCAATTTAATTGACGCCCACTTAATAGAACCCTGAATGCATTTATTTATTTAAATGGAGCTTTGTCATGGAAAAAAATGGAATTTTCAATAAATCAAAAATAGCAGTGGTTATTATCACCGCGATGCTCGGCCTGTCGGCCTGTTCTGAAGATGACAGCACTTCGACGGATGCAAACAATCCAAATAGCCCGAGCAATCCGAGTAATCCGAGCAATCCGAGCAATCCGAGTAATCCAAGCAATCCGGGTACTCCCACTACGCCGAATAACCCCGTGGTGGATCCCGAGCCGGCCCCCGTGCTGGATCTGGCTGCTCCGGCAAAGATCAAGATGGGGATCTGGAATAACACCGAGCTGGTCGTTGGCCAATCCCGCGCCGTTGAAGCCATGCTGATCCCCGATGAGTCATTGCCTTATCCCGGCAGCCCAGAAGAGGTGCTGCAAAAGCAGGGCATCACCTGGTCCAGCTCCAATGAGGCGGTGGCAACCGTCGACAAATTTGGCCGGGTCAAGGCCGTGAGCACCGGCTCGGTGGAAATCTCCGCCCGCTCCGTGACCAATACCAGTGTGGCGGGGGTCGCCAAGTTGAATGTGGTGGCCACGCCGACCCTGAACAAGCAGAACCCGACCGTCATGATCAAGGGTGACAAGCCCACCAAGAACCCGATCTTGCTGGAGAAACAGGTCACCCGTTATGCCTCCACCAATACCAGCCAGGATCTGGTCGACATTCGTGCCCTGATGGCCGCCGACGGTAGCGACGAAGTCCTGCAGGACAATATCCGCTGGCTGATCCAGGAGAATACCAACCCGGGTCGTGAAGGCGTCTATATCGTGCGGGAAGACAGAACCGCCACCAACCGTGACCGGATGATGTACTTCATGGGGAACCGTTATCTGCCCATCGAAGCCAACATCTCCCTGACCGGTGAGGTGGAAGTCAACGCCCCGGTGAACTATGTGCCGCAGGTGCCCACCCAGATCATGTCTGACGGCAACAAGGGGATCTGGGTGACCTCTGCCAGTGGCGCCCTGAGCCACATCGCCATGGTGCCCATGAACCCTGATGCCAAGGCTGCGCTGATGAGCGAGGTGACCCAGCGGGTGGTCGATCGCCGTGGCTCTGTGTCCGATGCCAGCTATCGTGCCGACAGCGGTACCGGTGCCTGGCACCCGGAGATCACCGACAACGATGGCCTGTGGACCTCCATGTATGGCGGCGGTGAGCTGATGCGCTACGCCACCCTCAAGCGGGAAGGGGCCGACAAGGGTGAGATCGAAGCCGCCCGCAAGACAGCGCTGCGTGCCCTCAAATTCGATCTGCTGCTCAGCAACATCTCGGGTCGCAAGGGCGAGGTGAAGACCAAGGTCCGGCCTATCGTGGGGGCGGACGGTGGTGACTACAAGTTGCAGACGCTGGTGCTGCGCAAGGATGGCGAATACGCCATCAACAACAAGCCGACCGGGCCGGCAGGCAACGGTGGCAAGGTGGGTCTGGTCTACAACATGAAGCCGATCGATGACAGCCAGTTCATCGACGATCCCTATGCCATCGGTGCGCTGAACGATACCAACATCGACTATGACACCAAGACCCGCACCATCGAAGGCTTCTTCGCCCGGACCTATGCCTTCCAGGGGGCCGATGTACACGGTTTCACCGAGGGCTACGTGCAAGGCGGTGCCAGCAACTACTTCCCCGGCGGCCACACAGTGGCGCGCGCGGGTGAGCTTGGGACCAAGGGGGATCTGACCGGCAAGAAGATTGCCAAGTTTGTCTACTGTGATGGGGTACCGAGAGATCTGGGCGGCAGCAAGGATTGCAGCCCGGTCGGTGAGAAGATGGCCGGCCTCGAGATCAATGCCGAGCTGCCGATCCCGGATGTGCTGCAGTGTACCGGTGCCTTCGCCGCGCAGAGTGATTGCGCCAATGCGATGGAAGACGATCTGGGCAACACCTTTACCGAGGAGCAGGTGCTCTACAAGGCGGATACCAGCAACGACGAGTCCATCGGTCACTTCTTCATCTATCGTATTGCCTACGACATCCTCGACGAGAGCAATCCGGAAGAGAAGGCCACCAAGGATCTGATCCGCACCACCATGCAGAAGTGGGCCGACCAACTGATCGCCAACGAATACAACTTTGTTGATGCCAGTGGCCAGCCCACCAAGTGGGGCAAGACCTCCCGTGATTACTTCAACAACGATTACGCATGGGAAGATGCCGCCCTGAACTCCGTGGTGCTGGTCGCCGGGATGAAGGTGGCCGCCTATGTCACCGGTGAGCAGCGTTACGAGTCCGAATATCAGGCTCTCGCCAGCAAGCAGGGTTATGACTATGCCACCCTGGCCAAGGAGTACTGGAGCCGCTGGGCAGCCTTCGCCGGAGCCCAGTACGGTGCCGACACCTCCAGCATCGGCTGTCTGGATTCGAACCCTGTGGTCGAGACCGGCAACAACACCCACAACTCCCCCTCCATCGGCACCTTTGCCAGTGGCAACGACGGTGGCGGCATGTGTGGTGACGGTATCGAAGATCCCAACGATCCGGTGCAGGTCGAGGAGTGGGTGCGTGAGGTGGTCAACACCTCCGATGAAGAGATGGCGGCGCTGGCCTGGTACATCCTGTTCACCACCGAACAGCAGGGTACCGAGCTGCATCAGCAGTACGTGGAAGCATACGACGAGTGGTACCGCTCCATGGGCTATCAGGAGAACCCCTTCTTCGATTACGTCCGCCAGCTGGGCCAACCGAAGACAGAGCTGACCAACGCCTCGGGCCAAAACCTGAAGAAAACGGCCGCCTGGCAGCTGCATCGCCACCCAATCGACACCAGAAGATGGGGTGCCTATGACTTCGCCCGTCCCGACGTGTGGAAAGCCGGTATAGGTTCCGAGGCTGCGACCCGTGAGGATCGTTACCCCATCATCCTGATCAATGATGCTGCCATCGTCGATAGCCGGACCATGCGTGACAAGGTGCTGGCCGAGGGGTCACACACCACCTTGCCGCTGGATGAGCGCATGCTCACCAAGTTCAACAACAGTACCTTCAACCTGGGCTTCAAGCCGCTCCAGTATCACAACTGGCTCGATGCCAACGCCGCTTGCTTCGATAACGATGCCGGCACGGCCTGCAGCTATGTCGGTACCAAGCCGAACCCGGCTTATGGCAGCCCGACCACGTTTGAAGGCTCGACCACTTACACCTTGCCGTACTGGATGGGACGCTTCCACAGCTTCCTGGCCAAACCGGAATAACGGGGAGCGTTGCCTGAGTGCATAACCGGAGGAGGCAGATGACTGCCTCCTCTTTCTCGTTTGACTGTCGAGAGGATTACAGATGCAGGGTTCAGACATTTTCATTGGCATCGATCTGGGGGGCACCCAGCTGCGGGTGGCCGCCATCACGGGCCAGGGCGTCATCCTGGAGCAGCGCAAGATGCTGACCCACAGTGCTCGTGGTTACCGGAGCATAGTGGCCGATATGCAGCGTGCCTGCCTGAGTCTGATGCAGGCGCATCGAGTCGCGGGCATTGGGGTCATAGCGCCAGGGCCGCTGGATGCGGTCAATGGGGTGATCCATGCGCAGCCCACCTTGCCGGACTGGGATGAGGTCCCCCTCAAGGCGCTGCTGGAGAGCGAGTTCAAGGTGCCGGTGCGGTTGGAGAACGACGCCAATGGCGCCGCTCTGGGGGAGGCCCTGCTCGGGGCGGGCAGGGGTTATACCAGCGTCTTCTACATCACGGTGAGCACCGGCGTCGGCGGCGGTTTCGTCTACCAGCGCCAGCTGATCAGCGGCGCGCACAACTGCGCCGGTGAGATTGCCAACATGATCATCTCCGAAGAGGGGCCCCATGGCGAGGGCCTGAACCAGGGGGCGCTGGAGAGCCTGACCAGCGGCACGGCGCTGGGTCGACAGGCGAAGGCGTGGGGATTGACGGATGCGGCCGAACTGCTGGCCCAGGCCGAGCCAAGAGCCCGTTTCGTCGCCCACCTGAGCAGCGGCGTCGCCAACGTCATTCATACCCTCAACCCGGACATCATCGTCATGGGGGGCGGGGTAATGAACTCCCAGGCACTGTTCTGGGACGAGTTGCAGCGGCAAATCGATGACAAGCTCTACCCCTATCTCAGGGGCAAGACCCGTTTCGCCCTGGCGGCGCTGGATGGCAATGCCGGTATCGTGGGGGCCGCCCTGCTGGCGCGCCAATGCCTGGAGGAAGGCGCAAACCAGCATCTGCGGTGAGGGCTTGCGTGCGGGGAAATGATGCAGTCTGCGCCTTGGAGCGGCCTGGCTGGATATGGACGAACGGTTTGGATTGTTACTCAGTCACAAGACACATGGATGCAGCATATGAAAGGACACCCGATTGCTCTGAGCCTGTTGCTCGCCACTGGCACCGCGACGGCAACCACCACCATAGACGTGAACTTCATGGTGCCGCAGGCCATGGCCGATAGCCAGGGCCGCGAGGCGTTGTTTGCCGGCCTGCGCGCCAACCTCGGCAAGGTGGATGAGTTCTATCTGTCGCAGTACACGGGGATCACCCGCGACGGCAAGCCGGAGGACATCCACTTCAACCTGCGTCAAATCCTCGTGCTCAGTGACCAAACCGCCGATGCACAATGTCTGGATGGCCTGGCGCATACCGCCATGGTGCTCTATCAGGATGGGCAAATTGCGGCCAAGGACAATATGGCGCCCAGCGAGCCCGGGTACGACACCGCCTGCATCTCCCCCGAGGATGCCGAGGCCATTCGGCTTGCCGGTCGCAGCTCGGGGGCGGATTTCTGGGTCACGCTGCACGATGGCTTCCTGCACGGCTATGCCATCGGGTTGGCGAGAGGCCAGATGGATGCGGAGGTGAAGCTCAACAATGTCACCACCACCGGCAGCTACTACGCCGCGGGCAGCCTGGCACATGAGTTTCTGCACTTCTTCGGTGGCGTCGATCTCTACAACAAGCCGGAGAATGCCCTCTGCCAGTCTGACGGCGCCTGGGCGGGGCGTCTGATGTGTCGCAGTCCCCAAGTTCCAAACGCCAACCTGTTCGGCAGCACTCAGTACCTGGATGAGAAGCTGTTCCTGCAGCGTTTCTACGACAGAGCCGATTCGACCATGACGGACTGGACCTATAAAGGCATCAACCGCAGCCGCTCCGCATTCAAGGCATCGGGGGCGGCGGTGATGACGGCGCCGGCCAATGGTAACCGTGTTGCCAGCCTGCAGGTGAGTGGCGGCGCCCTCTCGCGGGAGGTGCCCTTCCTCACCCTGAGCGTCAGGGTGAAGGGGGCCGGCCAGTATGCGCAACCCGTCGCGGTGGAGCTCTATAGCCAGGGCGTCACCGCCAGGGCTGGCGATCACTACTTCGATGATGTCACCCAGACCCTGACATTCGATCCAAACAACCCCGACTACCAGGTCACGGCCGACGGCAGCTGGGTGAAGACCTTGCGGCTCACCGGCAAAAACCTGGACTTCAGTGGCAACAAGACGCTGCTCCTTGGCCTGCGCGGGGGCAACGCCACCGCGGTCAGTGCCGCTCAAACCACCATCACGCTCGCAAGAACCAGCCCGGCGCCGGTTCAGAGTGAGCCCGTCCAGAGCAATGACGATGCCGCGAGTGCGCCTGTGATCAAGAGCACTGACGAGGGCTTCGGTGCTGGCGCCAGCTCGCCGCTGGTGTTGCTGGGGCTGGCTTGCCTCGCCTGGTGGCGCAGAAAGTACCGCTAATTGACCCCATGGTTGGGTCAGGATGGGCAAGCGTGGTGGGATGCAAGCAACTGAGGATCACCGCTTGCATGGGCGGTATGCTCAAATGAAAAATGCCGGTCATTGACCGGCATTTGCGTAAGCAGAGCGAGGAGGCTTAGCCGAGGTTGGTCGCGACCGGGCTACGGCGCTTGAGCTTGAACTGATAGCCGATGCCGAGCACAACCAGCCAGACCGGGATCAGCATCACCGAGATCTCCATGCCCGGGGTCAGGTACATGATGACCAGGATGGCGGCCATGAAGGCGAGGCAGAGGTAGTTACCGAACGGATGCCAGAACGCCTTGAACTTGGGCTCGGTCCCTTCGGCCTGCTTGGCCTTGCGGAACTTGAGGTGGGCGAGGCTGATCATGGCCCAGTTGATGACCAGGGCGGAGACCACCAGCGCCATCAACAGACCGAAGGCCTTGCCCGGCATCAGGTAGTTGATCAGTACGCACAGCAGGGTGGCGGCGGCAGAGACCGAGAGGGCGACCAGCGGCACGCCGCTCTTGTTGGTCTTGAGCAGGCTGCGCGGGCCGTTGCCCTGCTTGGCCAGGCCAAACAGCATGCGGCTGTTGCAGTAAACACAGCTGTTGTAGACCGACAGCGCGGCGGTCAGCACGACTATGTTGAGCACGGTGGCGACCAGATTGCTGTCGAGCGCATGGAAGATCATCACGAAGGGACTGCCACCTTCGACCACTTTACCCCAGGGGTAGAGGGACATCAGCACGGCCAGGGCGCCGATATAGAAGATGAGGATCCGGTAGATCACCTGGTTGGTGGCCTTGGGAATGCTCTTCTCGGGATCATCGGCTTCTGCCGCCGTGATGCCGACCAGCTCCAGCCCGCCGAAGGAGAACATGATCACCGCCATGGCCATCACCAGTCCGTTGATGCCATTGGGGAAGAAGCCGCCCTGATCCCACAGGTTGGTCACGCTCGCCTCGGGGCCCGCGCCGCCAGAGAGCAGCAGATAACCGCCAAAGCCAATCATGCCGACGATGGCCACCACCTTGATGATGGCAAACCAGAACTCCATCTCGCCGAATGCCTTGACGTTGGTGAGGTTGATGGCGTTGATCAGCACGAAGAAGAAGGCCGCCGACATCCAGGTCGGGATCTCGGGCCACCAGTACTGCACGTAGATGCCGACCGCGGTCAGCTCGGCCATGCTCACCAGCACGTAGAGCACCCAGTAGTTCCAGCCGGAGGCGAAGCCGGCGAAGTCACCCCAGTACTTGTAGGCAAAGTGGCTGAAGGAGCCGGCAACCGGCTCTTCCACCACCATCTCGCCGAGCTGACGCATGATCAGGAAGGCGATGAAGCCGCCGATGGCGTAGCCGAGCAGCACCGAGGGGCCCGCCATCTGGATGGTCTGGGCAATGCCGAGGAACAGGCCGGTACCGATGGCACCGCCCAATGCGATAAGCTGAATGTGGCGGTTTTTGAGGCCGCGTTTCAGCTCTCCGCCCTGTTGTTGAAGATCCATTCTTCCGTCCTTACGTCGCTGAAGTCACTCGTCTGTCGCCCGTCCACCTTTGCACTTCCTGTGCCCCGGCGCGGCACACTGTGCCGAAAACGTGACGAAATCCGTATTAATTTCGTTACGGTGTGCCGCTCATCGTTTTTTATGGCGGCTACCAACCCGAGCAGAATAGTGATAATCGACCGCCCATGCACCTGTTTTCCTCATCATCGGCGCGTTTTTTGGGACCGAAGCAGGTTTTTTATGATCCAGGAAGGGGTTTTGGGAGTGGTTGCTGGTTTTGTGAGCGACTGATTGGGGGCGTATTGACACAGTCTCGCCGTCGTGCGTAATTGCTCTTTTTGATAAGGACTCAATATGGTCGAACGTATTGTCGGGGGGCTGCTGTTTGCCGCGCTCTGGTTGGGGCTCTGGCTCTCTCCCATGCTGCTGACGATGGCCGCTGCCTGTCTCATCGTCTGGGGATGGCAGGGGGCGGATTATCTGGTGGGCAATATCACCATGGTGCTGGCTCTGGCCGCAGGCATTGGTCTGGTGCCCGCCTGCTGGTTGAGCGAGCGGGTGCGCAAGGGGCCCGGTCTGCTGACCCTGCATGGCTGGCTGATGAACAATAGAGAGCTCAACAAGCCGGGTTCCCGCCCGCATTTATGATGACAATGACGCCGACCAGCCCCGTCGGCGTTATTTTTTCTCCTCCCTACCGTTCATTTATATTGCCGCATCCTCCTCTGTTGGAATTTCACGCCAATCATTTCATTGTTGTCAGCACAGTTGACGGCGCAATCCGGTGGCCTCCAGGATCTTGGCGCTGATCTCCTCCACCGAGTGGGAGCTGGTGTCGAGGAAGCGGATCGCCTCCCGGCGAAACAGCCGCTCCACGCTCGCCAGCTCCTGATCGCACTGCTCCAGCGACGAATAGCGGCTGTTGGCGCGGCGCTGGTTGCGGATCTCGTGCAGCCGCTGGGGCGCAATGGTGAGGCCAAACAGCTTGTGACGGTTGGCCTTGAGGGCTGCGGGCAGCTCGAGCGAACCCATGTCCTGCTCGATGAAGGGGTAGTTGGCGGCGCGAATGCCGAACTGCAGCGCCAGGTAGAGGCTGGTCGGCGTCTTGCCACAGCGCGACACCCCGATGAGGATGATGTCCGCCTCGTCATACTCCTTGGTGGTGATGCCGTCGTCGTTGCTGAGGGCGAAGTTCACCGCCTCGATGCGATCGTCATAGAGCTTGCGGTTCTCCATGCCGTGGGTGCGATGCAGCCTGGGCTCGGCCTTGATCCCGAGCTCTTGCTCCAACGGGCTCACGAAGGTGTTGAGAAAGTCGTGGCTGCTGGCCTGGGCCTTGAGCACCTCTTCCCGCACCTGAGGATCGACGATGGTGTGAAACAGGATGGGGCGCACCCCGGTTTGGCGAAACTGTTCGTCGATGCGCAGGCGCACCTGGCGGGCCTTCTCCTGAGTCTCCACGAAGGGGATGGTGACCTGCTCGAACACCAGTGGAAACTGGCTCAACACGGCATGACCAAACACTTCGGCGGTGATGGCGGTGCCATCGGATACATAGAATACGGTGTGCAATGGGGGCTCCTGTGGTGCGATCCGGTGCGGTGGCGAGGGGAAGTATCTCTCGAAACCATATCACCTTTGTCAACAGGTCTGCCGTTGCCAAGTTGTGAACTCGCTTGCAAACCTGAGTCGTTACCTTTTTGTGTCGGCATTGTAGAATGTCTGTGTCAAACGGCCATCCCCAAACTTGCATGGGGATTTTTTTGGCAATCAGTAGAAAACGTTTTCAATGCCGTTGGCAAGGACACACCAACAAAAACACATAAATTCGGCACAGCAGGTGCGTTGACACCCTGGCCCACCAACCTGGAGACATGCAAATGCAACAGTACGTACTCTGGTACGAACAGCTCGGTATGCAGGACGTAGAACGCGTCGGCGGCAAGAATGCATCCCTTGGCGAGATGATCAGCAACCTCTCCGGTGCCGGTGTATCCGTGCCGGGCGGGTTTGCGACCACCGCCTTTGCGTTTAACGAGTTTCTGGAGTTAAGCGGCCTCAACGGCAAGATCCACGACCTGCTCGACAGCCTGGACGTGGACGACATCGCCGCCCTCAACCGGGCCGGTCAGCAGATCCGCGACTGGGTGATCGAGGCACCGTTCCAGAGCGCGCTGGAGCAGGCCGTGCGCGATGCCTACACCAAGCTGAGTGCCGGGCTCGAAGCCTCCTTTGCGGTGCGCTCTTCCGCCACCGCGGAGGACATGCCGGATGCCTCCTTCGCCGGCCAGCAGGAGACCTTCCTCAACGTGCGCGGCATCGACGCTGTCATGACCGCCATCAAGCATGTGTTTGCCTCCCTGTTCAACGATCGCGCCATCTCCTATCGGGTGCATCAGGGCTATGACCACAAGGGCGTGGCACTCTCGGCCGGGGTGCAGCGCATGGTGCGCTCGGATCTCGCCGCCTCCGGTGTCATGTTTACCCTGGATACCGAATCCGGCTTCAACGACGTGGTCTTCATCACCGGCAGCCAGGGCCTGGGCGAGATGGTGGTGCAGGGCGCCGTCAATCCGGACGAATTCTATGTGCACAAGCCGACCCTCAAGGCCGGTCGCCCCGCCGTGGTGCGCAAGACACTCGGCTCCAAGCTCATCAAGATGACCTACTCGGGCGACGCTAGTCACGGCCGTCAGGTGAAGATCGTCGACACCTTGGATGCCGAGCGCAACCGCTTCTGCATCACCGATGAAGAGGTGATGGCGCTGGCGAAACAGGCGCTCATCATCGAGCAGCACTACGGCCGCCCGATGGACATCGAGTGGGCCAAGGATGGTCAGGACGGCCAGCTCTACATCGTCCAGGCGCGCCCGGAAACCGTGCGCAGCCGCCAGGAGGCGAACACGCTCGAACGCTTTGCTCTGAAACAATCCGGCAAGGTGCTGATCGAGGGCCGCGCCATCGGCCACAAGATTGGTGCAGGCCCGGCGCGGGTCATCTCCTCCATCAGCCAGATGGATGAGGTACAGCCCGGTGACGTGCTGGTCACCGACATGACGGATCCGGATTGGGAGCCGATCATGAAGCGCGCCTCCGCCATCGTCACCAACCGTGGCGGTCGTACCTGTCACGCCGCCATCATCGCCCGCGAGCTGGGGATCCCGGCCGTGGTGGGCTGTGGCGACGCCACCAAGCGCATCGAGCAGGGTCAGCTCATCACGGTTTCCTGCGCGGAAGGGGACACCGGCTTCATCTACGACGGTGAACTCGATTTCGACGTGGCGGTGACCGAGGTGGGCAACATGCCGCGCCTGCCCATCAAGATCATGATGAACGTCGGCAACCCGGACCGGGCTTTCGACTTCGCCCAGTTGCCCAACGCCGGCGTGGGGCTGGCACGCCTCGAGTTCATCATCAACCGCATGATAGGGGTGCACCCCAAGGCGCTGCTGGAGTTCGACCAGCAGACTCCGGAGCTCCAGGCCACCATCACCAAGATGATCGCGGGCTATGACAGCCCCCGCGAATACTATGTGGCCAAGCTGAGCGAAGGCATTGCCACCCTGGCCGCCGCCTTCTGGCCTGAGCGGGTCATAGTGCGGATGTCGGACTTCAAGTCCAACGAATACGCGAACCTGGTGGGCGGCCGTGACTACGAGCCCCACGAAGAGAACCCCATGATCGGCTTCCGTGGCGCGTCGCGTTACATCGCCGACAGCTTCCGCCCCTGCTTCGCCCTGGAGTGCGAGGCGATGAAGCGGGTGCGCGACGGCATGGGCCTGACCAACGTCGAGGTGATGATCCCCTTCGTGCGTACCGTGGGTGAGGCCGAGCAGGTGGTGGAGATCCTGGCCGAAAACGGCCTGCGCCGTGGCGAACGCGGTCTGAAAGTCATCATGATGTGCGAGCTGCCCTCCAACGCCCTGCTGGCGGATCAGTTCCTGCAGCACTTCGATGGCTTCTCCATCGGCTCCAACGACATGACCCAGTTGACCCTGGGGCTGGATCGGGATTCCGGCCTCATCGCCCACCTGTTCGATGAGCGCAACGAGGCGGTCAAGGCGCTGTTGTCCATGGCCATCCAGGCCGCCCGCAAGGCGGGCAAGTATGTGGGCATCTGCGGCCAGGGCCCGTCCGATCACCCGGACTTCGCCGCCTGGCTGGTGGAGCAGGGCATAGATTCGGTGTCCCTCAACCCGGATACCGTGGTCGACACCTGGCTCTATCTGGCCGAGCAACACCAGGCTCACTGATCCGACTAGACAGTCGCGGACGATAATAAAAACGGCGCCTACAAGGCGCCGTTTTTATATCTGACAGCAGCTGTGTCATCTATTGTCCGATGCCTCTGTGCTGCTCGTTCAAAATAAGCGTGCCAGCGCGCGGTTTTACACTCCGTTACATCGTCGCACCTGCCCTGCGTTTCATAATAAGCCGTCATCGGATGGGGCTGGATATATTCCCCCATGCGACATAGCGCCTCATTGGGGCTAGCCATCAATGAATCACATCAATATTGCCAGGGTAGGCGGATGTCACAGAGCGTATCAAATCAGGTGATCAGGAGAATGTTGGCGGCCTGCCAACAACAAGGGGGAGATTCGGAGGCCATATTGATGGCGGCCGGTCTGACCGCATTCGATATCAATCGGACGCAGGGCCGGATCCTGGCCCAGAGCCATTACCGCGCACTGAGCCTGATGCAGGGGTATTTGAGCGGGTTTAACCAGGGAGATCCTCTCCTATGACATAGACCAGCTCTATGGACACTACCCGCCGCTCATCAGCCTCTGCCTGAACCGGCCATCCCCCCGAGCGGCCATCGAGGCCCTGCTGGCCTATCGCACCGTCATCGGCAACTGTGACGATTTCCGGGTCAAGTCGGGGGCGTTGCATACGCAATATGAGTATATCAATCAAGGGCCTGCCATCCTGGGTGCGAGCCAGGCCATCCCCAACTTTGTCATCCTCTACCGGATCCTGCGGGTCTATCAACCCCTGTTCGAGGTGTCGGTTGGCTTTATCGGCAAGCCACCGGCCCATCATGGCCAACTGGATCACTTCTTCGGCACTCGTTGCCGTTGGGAGCAGGAGGCGAATACCCTGACCCTCGCCAATACCCTGCTGGACAGGCGCAGCGATGGTTACAACGAGCCCCTTGGCCGCTTGCAAATCGGCCAGCTCGAGCATATTTGCGCCGAGATAGCCGAGCGGGTGCCTTTTAGCAATCAGGTGGGGGAGCGGATCCGTCATAAAATTTGCGAGGGCGGGATGGAGAGCGACGATAACGTGCTGGAGGACGTTTGCTCGACCATGAATATCAGCCGCTGGACCCTGAACCGGAAATTACAGGGGGAGGGGGGCAGCTTCTCCACCATTTTAAAACAGGTCAAGATGACGGAGGCCTGCAGATTATTGGAGCAAGGGGAGCGGACGCTGCAAAATATCAGCGATCTGGTGGGTTTCTCCTCCCAGAGTGCCTTCAACCGTTTCTTCAAGGCCAATGCCAATATGACCCCGCGGGTCTATCGCAACTCCCGCCAATAAATAACGGGACCAGCATTGGTCCCGCGATCATTGGGCTGCTAAATGGGGGTGGGCATGGCGCCCACTCCCGCCCCGTTATTTTGTCACCGTGGTCACGGTGGCGGCATCCACTCCGGATGGCAACGCCAGCGCCCCAGCCGTGGTGTGGCTCACCACTATCTCCTTGCTCACCGTGAAGGTCACCGGCACCGTGGCCGAGACGTCCGATGAGGGGCTGATGTAGGCACTGTAGCTGCCCGGCTCCACTATCCACTGGTTGCCGGCCTCGTCGAAGCTGGCGAGGATGCTGGCCGGAATGGTGAAGCTCAGCTGCTCGCTGGCGCCAGGGGCGAGCTGCTTGGTCTTGGCAAACGCCTTGAGCTCGATGGTCGGCTTCTTCAGCTTGACCTCGGGGGCACTGATGTAGACCTGCGCCGCCTCCTTGCCAGACAGGGCGCCGGTATTGGTGATGGTCGCCGTCAACACCAGGCTGCCGGCCGCACCGCTGGCCAGGGTGTTCTGGGCCACCGCCGGGCTGCCGTAGCCGAAGCTGGTGTAGGAGAGACCGAAGCCGAACGGGTAGGAGACCGCCTGATCGAAAGTGCTGTAGTAGCGGTAGCCGACGTAGATCCCCTCGTTGTAATAGAGATCGTCCGGTTCGCCGTCACCGTCGGTGTCCTCACCCGGGAAACTGCCCGAGGAGGGCACGCTGGCGTAGCTGAGCGGGAAGCTCTGGGCCAGCTTGCCGCTCGGGTTGACCGTGCCGGAGAGCACGTCCGCCACCGCATGGCCGGTCTCCTGACCCGCCATGTAGGCCAGCAGGATGGCGTCCACCTTGTGGCCCCACTGGGCGGTATCGATCACCCCGTTGACGTTGAGCACCACCACCACCTTCTTGCCCTGGGCGTGGAAGGCGCTGCTCACCGCATCGATGAGGGCCGTCTCGTCGTCGCCGAGCAGGTAGTCGCCCTTGCCACTGCTGCGATCGGCCCCCTCGCCAGCCTGGCGGCCCAGGCTGATCACCGCCACGTCCTGTTCGCTGGCGGCGCTGGCGATGAGGCTGGCAAGCTCGGCACTGACGGCCGCCTCAGCACAGGTGTAGTAGCCCTTGGCGCCGAATTGCCCCTCGTGATAGACCTTGTTGGCCTCATAGAAATCGCTGTAGTAAGCCTGCAGCGCCGCACTCACCGGGAAGCGCTCGGCCAGCCCCTGAGCGATGGTGGTGAGGCTGGCGGCGTTGACATCCCCGCTGCCGGTGCCGCCCTTGTAGGTGTTGGTCTGGTTGATGCCAAAGCTGGCCACCTTGCTGGTCGCGGCAAGGGGCAGGGCGGCGGCGTCGTTGCGCAGCAGCACCATGCTCTCGGCCCCGGCCTGGCGGGCCAGCTTGGCGTGGGCGCTCAGATCCGGGCTGTTGCCAACGGGCAGCTGGTTGTAAGAGGGGCTCTTCATCACCTGGGTCAGGATGTTGATGGCCGCCTCCGTCACCTTGGCCTCGCTGAGATCGCCGTGGTCGATGGATTGCTGCAACTGCTCCTTGACGTTGCCAGGTTCGATCAAATCCTGTCCTGCCAACACCTGCTTGTAGGCGTTGTTGGCCACGTCCCCGGCGAACCAGTCGGACATCACCAGGCCATCAAACTGCCACTCGCCGCGCAGCACCTCGGTTACCGCATCCTTGCGCTCGTTCACATAGGTGCCGTTGACCTTGTTGTAGGAGGTCATCACCGCCCAGGGCTGCGCCTCGTCCACGGCTATCTGGAAACCGCGAAGGTAAATTTCGCGGAAGGTTCTCGGCTCACCGATGTCGTTGATCTGGTTGCGGTTGGTCTCGGAGTTGTTGCCAAAGAAGTGCTTGATGGTGGTGCCGACCCCGTTGCTCTCCACCCCGTTGACGATGGCGGCGCCCATCTTGCCGGTGAGCAGCGGATCTTCCGAGTAGTACTCGAAGTTGCGGCCGTTGAGCGGGTTGCGTTGAATGTTCATGCCCGGTGCCAGCAGGATGTCGACGCCGTACTGGCGCATCTCGTCCCCCATGGCTTCCCCCACGGACTTGACCAGCGCGACGTCCCAACTGGAGGCCAAGAGGGTGCCGATGGGCCAGGCGGTGGCATGGTAGCTGGCACTGTCGCCGTCGCGGTTGGCGCTGATCCGCAGGCCCGCCGGGCCATCGGCTAGTTTCAGGGCCGGAATGTCGATGCCGTCGGCGCGGCGCTGCACCCCGTTGATATAACCCGCCACGCCGGCCACGTCCTGCTTGACGTTGATGGCGCCTTCGGCGCTGCCGTAGCCTGGGCCGGAGAGCAGACTCAGCTTTTCGTCCAGGGTCAGCCTGGCCACCATGGCCTCGGCCTGGCCACGATAGTAGGCATCGTCCTTGACCAGGGGATCCGAGTCGTTCTGGTTGCAGCCGACCAGGATCCCGGCGAGGGCCAGGCTGACGCAGAGTGAAACCGCTTTCATTCTTGTTGTGGTGATAGGCATGAAGACTTCCTTTAACTGTCTGAATAAAAAATGGAAAACAGGGTATCGACGCCAAATGGTGACATGGTCGCTCTGGTGGCGGTTTGCCATGGGCATCGATGGCCGGCTCACCCTTGCGGGTCGATGAACCGGGCCACGAGCAGGTTAGCAAGTTGACGCAGGGCACAATTGCCCCGGGGGGGCGAGAAATGTGCAGTTGGGAGCAAGAGGCGGAAGTTGTGACCCGGATCCCATTGGTCGGGTTCGGCAAGGCTGATAAATGGTGCTCTGATGAGAGCGCGGTTTTATATGGGAATGCCATCCTCATGGGCGGTAATCCAAAGAAAACTGCCTGTTTTATTATTGGCTCGCATTGAGCTCACGGGGAACAGGCACTGAAATTATCGCGGGTTTTATTGAGGTGATATTTTTCGGCGGCCAATTACGCCTGTTATTTATTTGATGGGTGCCTGTTACTCATCGCAGGAAATATATTTATCCCAATAGCCGTGATTGGCA
This sequence comes from Aeromonas sp. TECH754, assembly GCF_056279295.1. Classification (NCBI taxonomy): domain Bacteria; kingdom Pseudomonadati; phylum Pseudomonadota; class Gammaproteobacteria; order Aeromonadales; family Aeromonadaceae; genus Aeromonas; species Aeromonas sp. TECH754. The sequence goes on from NZ_JBWBRA010000001.1 coordinate 960,779, forward strand.
ACCTTGATCCATGTGCTGAGCGCCAGCTCAATATATGGCGCTGATATTCAACAGAACCATGCCTGCCGTATTGGCATTGTTCTCATCAAGCTAGCCACCCCGTATCCCATCACTCAGAGGAGCACTCACCAGGCACGGATGCTGAGTGTTAGCTCCATCATTTTCATTAACAAAAATAAATTTTGCAGTTGTATTGGTTGCAATGTTCATCGTTAAAAGTGATTTGATCTTGCTCGTACGAGACCTATTAATCGAGCGGTAGCGTGTATCTTTTTGTTATATATGTGATTTGTCGTTTTATTAATAATTTATTTTATTATCATCAATTCACGCACCACTTCTGTGAGAATACCGTTGTTCAGCCTGAATACGACGATTGGGTGAGTCATGACGGAGCGCAGAGGGGATGCTGGATCGTCGATTACGGTGAACACGGAGGCTGGTTATGCTTGAAATTGAAATGATAAAAGAGCGCAAAGAACGTGCGGCGGCAACCTATCTGGTAAACAAGGACAGAAGCATCGTCGTTGATTTAACCAACGGTACTTTTACCTTTCTGTATTTTGCCGGTACGCAACAGAGCCAAATAATAAGAATGGGTTCGAGAGAGGCCTGTGTCCTTCGCTATCTCGTGAGCAACAGCGGTTATCTGGTATCAAAAGATGAAATATTGAACAGTGTCTGGCATGGCAGAATCGTGTGTGAAAATACGGTGTCGGTGGCATTGTCCAATATCAGAAAACTCTTGCGAAGGGTGGATCCGGATTGCCGCTGTCTGGTGACGGTCGCAAGAGCCGGCTACATATTCTACCCCTATCGCTCGGGCTTCACAGTCGAGGGCAGCCATGACTGACAGGATGGAAAAGATGCAGCTGGATTCTCTTCGGCACTCCCTTGAGCCCATCGTCGAACTCGACGTTGGCCACATATTGTCATTTGAAGTCAGCTCATTTCTGGAGAACCGGATCGCGCTCGATCAGGCGTACTTTGGTGATGTCGAGCAGTATCCCATGGTCTCGCTGCTGACGCGTCAGCTGGAGTTTTTCCAGCAGCTGAACCGGCACGATCCCCAGCGCTACCGGTCGGCCTTTATCAAGGTGGCGCCCGGCTTGTTCGAGCGCTGGCTGTCATGGCAAGACTTCGTCCCCTTCATCCTTCAATTTCGGCTGAGCATTGGCTGTGACATGGCCAGTCTGGTCGATGGCCTGTCGCCACAGGCGCTGGATCGTCTCTTGCAACTCAAGGCGCTGGGGGTGACGCTCTGGTTGAACAATGCCGATGACGCCTTGTCCAGAATGCCAGCCGACATATTGCACACCTTCGGTGGCATCAAGATCAACAAGCGCTTCTTCTGGCAATGCTTCAGCAGAAATGACGTGGCGTTTATGGAGCATGCCTCCGCAGTCTGGGGCAACAAGAACGTCATCGTCGAGGGCGTCGAAAACAGGCATCATCTCTCCTTTGTCAGGGCGCAGGGGCTGATGCAAGGACAGGGATTTCATTGGCGAGCCAAGCTGTCGCGCCATACCCACTGGCATTGACGCCGCGAAGATAATCCTCCTTCTCCCACCACATCCAGCGGCGGCTGGCAGGCAATGAAAAAAGGGGCCAGCGGCCCCTTCGACATGACTCAGCGAGATCGGATGTTATCTCACCTGGGCTGCTGCTCGGCGCCGGCCAGCTCTATCTGCACATTCACCCCTTCCTGCTTGAGCTGGGTTGCGATGGCATTCAGATCGGTGCCTGGCTTGGCCTCCAGCAGGGCGATGCCGCCGCTGCTCTGCTTGAAGCGCAGGCCGTGACGGCTGGCCAGTGCCTTGGCCGCAGGCTCCTCGGCTTCGACCAGCAGGGTGCCGCTGACGATGAGCTCGGGGCTGGCGACCCCTTGCAGCAAGACGTCGCCGCCGCGCAGACTGGGTTGCACCGCCTTGCCGTCCAGGCTGCGGGCGACCCGCTTCTTGCTGCCGTTATCCGGCGTGAGGTAGGTCTGACCGTTCACCTCTATGGTGCGGTACTGTTTGCCATCGACCACCACGGATTCGTCGGCCGTGGCTTGAACGGAGACCGAGGCCAGCAGGCTTGCCAGGGCAAGGCTGAGTACGCTGTGTTTCATGTTGTGACTCCTGTGCAAATTAGAGGGGGGCTGCGTCATGGCCGATCACCTTGAGTGACCAGTTGAGCAGTTGACCCGGCTGGCTGTTGTTGCGCTCGGTCAGGGTGCTGCGCGCATTGGTCCTGCGATCGAGCAGCGAGACCTGACGGGTGCCGCTGGCGACGTCGGTCACCGCCAGTTGCCACTCACCCTCGGCGGATTCCCCGTAGAACTTGTGGGAGAGCATGCGCATGTCGCGCAGCCCCTTGGTGCGCACGTATCCCAACTGCTGCCGGTCGAGGGATTGCCCCACCAGGCTGTTGTTGGGGTTGAGCAGCACGCTGCGGGTACCGGACGGAGAGACGAGCTCGATCAGCAGGTCAGGCAGGCGCTGGTGATCCAGGGTGACCAGCACCTGCACCGCTTCCACGGTCAGCGGCTGATTGACCCGGGTGCTGGAAGTGGTCGGGCTGCTGCCCAGATCCGGGATGGCGCCCGCGGCGCGATCCTGCACCGTCACCTTCTGCCACGGCAGTTGGACCAGCGGCGGCAAGGGGCTGTGAGTGGCGGCGCTCGCCAGTGCCTTGTTCACATCGATGAGGCCAAAGCCATAGGTCGGGCTGAACCAGACCCCAGCGGCGTTGCGCTCCCAGCCTTCCAGTCCGGTCACCTGGCGCTGCTGGCCATCGGCCGTCCTGTAGTTCTGCTGCACCGCCGCCTGATTGGCGTCGATGCGGGTGGCGTTGCGTGCCAGCAGATCCCGCAGATCCCGTACCGACAGATCCGGATAGGCGGACATCAGCAGCGCCATGGCACCGGCGGTGTTCGGGGTGGCCGAGGAGGTGCCGTTCATGGTGCCGTTGTAGTCGCAGCTGGCATCCAGCGCCGGGTTGCCGTGCAGCCGGTTGGTGCTGGGATCGTCTACCCGGTTGTAGCCCATGTCACAGCCGGGCAAGTCGGTGGTCACCATGGCCGGGGAGGCGGTGCCGTACTCGCCACCCGGGGCCGTCAGGAACACGTTGCTGCCGACGCTGGAGTAGGAGGAGCGCACGCCGTCCGCGTTGCTGGCGCTGACCACCAGGTTCCAGAAGTTGCTGTTGGAAGGATCGATGTTGCTGTTTTCAAACGGCAATCTGAGCTCGCCGCCGGTGCGGTTGAGCGCATAGTTGCCGGCGGCGATGCGGCTGAAGCCGTTGCCCGCCGCCTTGATGTAGGCCGCCCCTTGATCCTGCTGGGTCATCTGCTCGAACAGGCGATCGAGTTGCACCTGATCCAGCCCGTTGGCCCCCTGCGGGTCGACCAGGCTCATGCCGTAGCTCTGGTTGAAGACGCGGTTGTCGCTGCTCGCCTGGCTGCTGCCAAGGGCGTAGAGCCAATCTTGCTGCAATTGCTGGCTGTTGTCGTCGAGCAGGTTGAAGCCCTGCAACTGGGCGCGGGGGGCTACGCCCCGGGTGCCGATGGCGTTGTCCACCGCGGCGATTATGCCTGAGACGGAAGTGCCATGGGCGCTGTCCGGATCGGTCGGGGTCGGATCATTGCTGCCGGTCACCACGTTCTTGGAGCCGGGACGAACGTTGTCCGCCAGATCCGGGTGGGCGATGGCCAGACCATCGTCTACCACGGCCACGTTGATGCCCTGGCCGAGCACCGAGGTGCGGTGGGCCCACCAGAGGTTGAGGTCATTGCCCGCCACGCCACCCCGGGCGCTGAAGGCGTTCTGACCGCTGTTGAGCAGGTGCCACTGCTGCGCCTGCAGGGGGTTGATGCCGGGCAGGCAGCGCTCTGCGCTGGTGCGGCCGGTATCCAGGCCGGCTTCGTTGCCGGTGAGCGGGGTACAATTTTCATTGGCCTGAGCCGAGGCGATCGGCAGGGTACCGAGCAGGCCCGTGATTGCCAGGGCTAACGTCGTTCTTCTCATTGATAAACTCCATCTTAAGGGCGCACCATCCCGAGGTGCGCTGGCATCTATACAGGAGAAATTGCGATTCAAAAGACTCTCAATTCAGCGTTGTGATGGGGTTCATACAAATCTCATCTGAGCCCATATGGGGGTATCAATGGGGTCATGCTCGTGCTTTATTGAGAGCTATTCGTATCTGTCGTTAGTGATCTTTTTGTCTATAGGTCGCCCTGTTTTTAATCTCGATCCGGGCTCTTCGTCCGGCATCTCCCCTGTGCTGTGGATGGCTGTGGTCCACCGCAATCCCTGTTAAGGTAACGGCAGACTCGCACACAGGATGGACTCATGACCCTATTGCAGTGGCACTCGGCCAGGCTGGCCCTTCGCGGTGATCGCACCCTCTTCATTCCCGAACTTCAGCTCTCCCCGGGGGAGTGCTGGGCCTTCGTCGGCAGCAACGGCAGCGGCAAGACGGCGCTGGCCGCGGCCCTGTGCGGCGAGCTCGCCCTGCTCTCGGGGCAGACCCGGGGGCAACTGGCGGCGGTGCGCCTGTCGTTCGAGTCGCAGCAGCAGCTCGGTGAGCGCGACTGGCAGCGGCGCAACACCGACATGCTGGGAGAAGAGGAGGAGGCGGGCTATCAGGTATCCAGCCTGATGCTGGAGGAGGGGGAGGAGCCTGAGGCGCGGGCCCTGCTGGCACGCTTTGGCATCGAAGGGCTCTGGGAGCGCCCCTACCGGTATCTCTCGAGCGGTGAGGGGCGCAAGCTGCTGTTGGCCCGCGCCCTGCTGAGCAGACCCGAGCTGCTGGTGCTGGACGAGCCGTTCGATGGGCTGGATCAGGGCTCGCGCCACGAGCTGATGGCACTGCTGGCCCAGCTGGTTGGGGAGGGGCAGCGGCTGGTGGTGATCGTCAACCGCTTCGACGAGATCCCCCCCTTCGCCAGCCACCTCGGTCTGCTCGGTGAGTGCTGCCTGCTGCTGGCAGGAGAGCGAGGGCTGGTGCTGGGGAGCCAGGAGGTGGCCCAGCTGGCGCGGGTCGAAGGAACCCTGGCCGAGCTGCCACCGCCCCTGGCGGCCCCCATTCCCTTGCCCGCAGGCCCCAGGGTGCAGATGCACAAGCTGCGCATCGCCTACGGGGAGCAGGTCATCATCGATGGGCTCGACTGGACCATAGAACCGGGGCAGCACTGGCAACTGGTCGGCCCGAATGGCGCCGGTAAATCGACCCTGCTCTCCCTCATCACCGGCGATCATCCGCAGGGGTACAGCAACGATCTGACCCTGTTCGGGCGGCGGCGCGGCAGCGGCGAGAGCATCTGGGAGATCAAGCGCCACATCGGGCTGGTCAGCCCGGCGCTGCACCTGGACTATCGCGTCAACTGCTCTGTGCAGACGGTGATCTTATCGGGCTTTTACGACTCCATCGGCCTCTACAGTCGCCCCGGGGATCGCCAGCTGGCGCTCGCCAACCAGTGGCTGGCCCTGCTCGGGCTGGGGGAGCAGGGGGCCTTGCCGTTCCACAGCCTCTCCTTCGGCCAGCAGCGGCTGGTGCTGATCGCTCGCGCCCTGGTCAAGCATCCGCCGCTGCTGATCCTGGATGAACCGCTGCAGGGGCTGGATCCCCTCAATCGCCACCTGGTGCGGGAGCTGGTGGTGCGCCTCATCGGCGAGGGCACCCAGCTGCTGTTCGTCTCCCACCACGCCGAGGATGCGCCCCCCGGCCTCAGCCACCGATTGAGCTTCGTACCGGATGGCGCCGGCGGCTATCGCTATCTGCAGGAGCGATTGGGGGAGGGGGGGTCACTGTGATTGGCCCAGGCCTCGGTGCTATTTATTGGGACGGCGTTGGCCACCCCTCGGGAAGGAGTGGGGGATAGCCGAGCAGCAGCCACCAGAGTGCGTAAAAGAGCATGAAACCAAGCCAGAGCCAGCCCAGATAGAGACGCGTCGCCGCCATGCCGATCATGGTGACGACAAGTGCCACTTGGAAAGCGATCAGACCAAACATAAAGGGCGCCATGTTATCCATCATGGTGTTTATCTCACCAAGGAGAGGATCTGGCGAAACGCCGGGTGGTGGCAGTCCCCCATCAGCTCGTAGAGACACATCTCCACCGAGGTGAGGCGCGCGCCCCGTGCCGCCAGCTGGCCGATGGCGAGATCCCGGTTGGCGGCGGTGCGGGACGACGTTGCATCCACCACCAGCGAGACCCCGGCCCCGCTATCGAGCAGCCCCAGCACGCTCTGGTAGACGCAGATATGGGTCTCGATGCCGCACACCAGCCAGTGCTTCACCCCGCTCTGGGCGAGGGCCGCCGCCACTTGTGGCTCCCCCAGGGCACCGAAGCTGAACTTGGCCAGCACGGGGGCGCCCACCTGCAGCGGCTGCAGCTCGGGCACGGTAGCGCCGAGCTTGTCCGGATTCTGCTCCAGCCAGATCACCGGCAAGCCCAGGGCCTGCGCCCCCTGCACCAGTCGCGCCGTGTTGGCGATGAGCGCCTCACTCCCCTCCACCAATCGGGCCAGCTTGCCCTGAATGTCGACGACCAGCAGGCCGGTCTGGTTGCTCTGCAGCATTGATGTCTCCTCGATAAATAGCGGATGAGAAAGGGCGCCATATTGAGACCCATTGCCTCGTACATCTCGAAACACATTTTGCGCTGACGCCCCCGGCTGGCGGAGTTAGTATCCGCGCCATGAGACGGGTTACCAGTCGTGCTCGCCCGGCGTGGCGAGCGGCATCGGCTGTCATCGGTCTCTGTAGTGGGAATGACCATGCCTTCGTAGTCGGACGATATTTTATTAACGATGGATATCACCATGAAGAAAATAATCCTGTTTATCTCCCTGATCGGCCTCCTGGCCGGTTGTTCCAGCCCGGCGCAACGCATGGCGGATTGCCAGGCGCAGGGGGTCAGCAAGGACACCTGCTATCTGGCGGAGCAGAATCGCCAGACCGCCATCCTGGGGGCTGCCGAGAAGCAGGCGATGGAAAACGCCAGCAAGGCGATCAAGTAATCCGGCGATAGCGATGTGATCGCTCGTGCATTCCCAAGGCCCCGCCGTCGATGACGGCGGGGCTTTTTGTTGATCGCACGAGCTGAAATTTACTCGTATGGCCCTTTCAATCGCATCCGGTCTTAACGATTGCGAGCCGTGCTCTTTTTGACCTTCTTCAAAGCCATTTGACGCTTCAGGGGGGACAAATAGTTGATGAAGAGGTTGCCCTTGAGGTGATCGATTTCGTGCTGGAGTACCCTGGCCAGGAAGCCATCGTTCTCTAGCATCAATGGCTGGCCATGGCGATCCTGTGCCTTGACCCTGACATGAGTAGACCGCTCTACCTCGGCGTAATAGTCAGGGACAGACAGGCAGCCCTCTTCTCCCAGAGTTTTCTGCTCACCAGCGATGATCTCGGGATTGAGCAAGATCAACGGTTGATTGCGGTCTTCCGAGATATCGATCACGAGCACAGCCTCCCGTCTACCCACTTGAGATGCGGCCAGTCCGATGCCGTTGGATGTGGCATAGAGGGTTTCCAGCATATCGTCGATCAAGGGTTGTACGGAGGTAATATCGGTCACTGTGATGGCGGGCAGACCTAGCCGAGGGTCCGGGAGCGTCAGGATAGTCAAAATAGACATTAAATCTCCAAATGGTTCCTTAATGGAGTGTGGAGTTGTTTATCAACATGTCGATCACTCCGAGGTGGTTACATCTCAATCGACTCTCTTTATACCAGAGTTGCTGGATATAAATGTATAAGCTTGCCCGGTTTTGTTGCTTGGCGTAGGGAGAAAGCTCTGCTATGGTGCTCTTAATTAGCCGTTTGGATGGCTAGATGGTTGCGGTGTTCGTCTTCGACGGGACACCCAATCGACCCACCGTTTTGATCATGTTTACAGGGAGTTCCTATGCAGCGTCGTTCCTTCGTCACCCTCTCCGCCCTGGCCCTGCTCGCCAGCAGCCTGCCGTTGTCAGCCTTTGCCATCGATGAGGCGAAGAAAGAGATCGTGATAGGCACCACGGTCGGGGACTTCGCCGACATGGTGACCGAGTCCATCAAGCCGCAGCTGGAGGCCAAGGGCTACAAGGTCAAGCTGGTGGAGTTCACCGACTACGTGACCCCCAACATCGCCTTGGCGGACGGTTCCCTCGATGTGAACTGTTTCCAGCACAAGCCTTATCTGGAGAGCTTCGCCAAGGACAGGGGCCTGTCGCTGGCCCCCATCACCCAGGTGCCGACCGGCCCCATGGGACTCTATTCCGGCAAGCTGGCGGAGCTGAAGGCGCTTAAGGAAGGGAGCACGGTCGCCATCCCGAACGACCCGACCAACCAGGCACGGGCGCTGCTGATGCTGCAGGATCTGGGCTGGCTGACCCTCAAAGAGGGGATCAACCCGCTCAAGGCGAGCGAGTTTGACGTGGTGGCCAACCCGCACAACATCAAGCTGGTGCTGCTGGAGGCGGCGCAGCTGCCCCGCTCCCGCGAAGACGTGGATTTTTCCGTCATCAACGGCAATTTCGCCGCCTCCAGCGGCATCCCGTTCAGCACCGGGCTCTTCCTCGAGCGCAGCTACGACTTCATCAACTGGGTGGTGGTGAAGAGTGATGACGCCGCCAAACCCTTCGCCAAGGACGTGATCGCCGCCTACAACTCCCCCGAGTTCAAGGCCTACGCCGCCAAGCGCTTCCAGGGTTACAAGTACCCTCAGGGCTGGCAGAGCAAGGGTTGAGCCCGCACGGCGGATAAAACAACGGGCACCTCGGTGCCCGTTTTGCTTGGCGGCGCGCGGGGGCGCTAGTAATGGTGCAACCACCAGCGGGCGGCGAACAGGGCGGTCAGGCTGCCGAGCAGGGCGCTCACCAGCACGTCCAGCGGCCAGTGCATGCCGATCAGGGTGCGTGACAGGGCGATGGCGAGGGCCCAGGCTGGCAGCAGCCAGACCCCGCGCGGGGCGCGGGCCAGCCAGATCAGCCCGAAGAACTGGGCGAGGCTCATGGCGGCGATGCTGTGGCCGGAGGGGAAGGCGTAGTTCACCTCTCTCTGCCAGTGGTTGCCGAGCCACTGGGGCAGCGCCAGCAACTGGCTGGCGGCATGGACCTGCTCGCTGCGCAGCTCCAAGCTCCCGGCATAGAACTGGCGGATGGCGGGGATGAGGTTCTGACCCTCCAGCCAGAGCAGATAGGGGCGCGGCTCCTCGGTCAGCTGCTTGATGAGGCTCTTGATCACCCAGTCCCCCGCCAGCACCGCGAACAGGGCGCCAGCCAGGGCCAGCAGGGCGGATCTCTCCAGCGTCAGCTTGTGTCGGGTCAGCAGCAGCAGGGCGGCGACGGTGACGGCGATGCCGGGCAGGTCCACCAGCCGGGTGAGGGCATAGGGCCACCACAGCCAGCCCGATTGCAGGGAATGCTGCATGAAGGGCTGCCAGGGCAGGCAGGCCAGCAGCACCAGCGGCAGGATCAGGGCGGCGCTGAAACCCAGCACCTGACGGCGCGGCAATGAAGAGGGTGGCGTTGTCATGATGAGGCTCGTAACGGGGCGGCCGTCGGCCGCTAAAAAAGAGGCGCCATTGTGCCAGCCAGGGCTCGGTGGTCAAGTTGCGAGGAGGGATCTCAACATGCGGTTACATATTGGCGCCTGCCGTCGTGGCTGTGAGGGGAAATCCCTGGACGGAGTCTGAGGCGCTTTATGTCAGGTTGGATGTGGCCGCTCTCGCCCTTGGACCATGAGAATAAGCATCTGAAACTCGAGGCGCTTTGCGCTAGAATGGCGCCCCTGTGGCCGGTTGTGACCCTCAAGCTCATAAGAGAAACTGATGAAAATCGTCGTTGATGAAAATATGCCCCATGCCCGGGAGCTGTTTGCCGAGTTTGGCGAGGTGGTGCCGCTGCCCGGACGGCAGATCTCGGCGGCGGATCTGCAGGATGCCGACGTGCTGCTGGTGCGATCCGTGACCCGGGTCGATGCCGAGCTGCTCGCCAGCTGCCCGAGGCTCGCGTTCGTCGGCACCGCCACCATAGGCACGGATCACATCGACAAGGCGTTGCTGGCGGCGCGGGGCATTCCCTTCTTCAGCGCCCCCGGTTGCAACAAGTATTCGGTCGGCGATTATGTGCTCTCGGCCCTGCTGGTGCTGGCGGAGCGCCATGAGCTCAATTTGAGCGAGATGAGCCTCGCGGTCATCGGTGCGGGCAACACCGGCGAGTGCGTGGCGGGCAAGGCCGAGGCGCTCGGCATGCGGGTGCTGCGCTGCGATCCGCCGCGGGCCCGCACCGAGTGCGAGGCCGGTTTTGTGGATTACCAGACGGCACTCGGTGCCGATATTGTCAGCTTCCACGTGCCGCTGACCCGTACCGGCCCTGACGCCACCTTCCACCTGTTGGGGGCGAGCGACATCGCCGCCCGACCTGCCGGACAGATCTTCATCAACGCCTCCCGGGGCGAGGTGTGGGACAACCAGGCCCTGCTCGCCCGCCAGCAGCGCGATGCGCCGCTGCGGCTGGTGATGGACGTCTGGGAAGGGGAGCCAGATCCGCTGCGCGCCCTGGTGCCTCACACCGAGCTCGCTACCCCGCACATCGCGGGCTACAGCCTGGAAGGCAAGGCGCGTGGCACCTGGATGTTGTATCAGGCGCTCTGCCAGCAACTGGATCGCACGCCGCGCCAGGATCTGCAAGCCTTGCTGCCCGCCCCCGAGGTGCGCGAGTTGACGCCGGGTCAGGCCAGCGATCAGGCGCTCATCAAGCAGCTGGTCCACCTCATCTATGACGTGCGTCGGGACGACGCCCGTTTTCGCAACCGGATAGCCGAGCCCGGCAGCTTCGATGAGCAGCGCAAGCACTACCCGGAGCGGCGCGAGCTATCCTCCTTGCTGGTGTGCGGCCCCTTCGCCGGCGAGACCCTGGCCCGGCTTGGATTCGGCATCCGGCCAAGTTGATTTGGTCATGTCAGCATTATTGACAGAGGGGATGGGCCAGCGGTCCGTCCCCGTCTGGCTCGGCGTCATGCCGGGCCCGTTATCAGGCAGGTCAGCCTGCCCACGGTGACGCCCGTCGTCACCGTCATCATCACAGGAGAGAACAGCAGTGAGTCAACAATTCAACGTAGCGGTATTGGGCGCGAGCGGCGCCGTGGGTCAGGCCATGATCGAAATTCTGGAGGAGCGCGCCTTCCCGGTGGGCACCCTCTATCCATTGGCCTCCAGCCGCAGCGCCGGCGATACGGTGCGCTTTGGCAGCAAGAACGTCGAGATCCTGGACGTGGAGGAGTTTGACTGGAGCCAGGTGCAGATCGCGCTCTTCTCCGCCGGCGCCGAGGTCTCCGCCAAGTGGGCGCCGATCGCCGCCGAGCACGGCTGCATCGTCATCGACAACACCTCCTGCTTCCGTTATGACGAGGATATCCCCCTGGTGATCCCGGAAGTGAACCCGGACGCGCTGGCGGATTTTCGCAATCGCAACATCATCGCCAACCCGAACTGCTCCACCATTCAGATGCTGGTGGCCCTCAAGCCCCTGCAAGATGAGGTGGGCATCGCCCGCATCAACGTGGCGACCTACCAGTCCGTCTCCGGCTCCGGCAAGGAAGGGGTGAGCGAGCTGGCGGGCCAGACGGCGCATCTGCTCAACGGCCGTCCGGCGGAGCCGAGTCTCTACCCGCAGCAGATCGCCTTCAACCTCATTCCGCAGATCGACAGCTTCACCGACAACGGCTACACCCGCGAAGAGATGAAGATGGTGTGGGAGACCCAGAAAATTCTGGGGGATGCCAGCATCGCCGTGAACCCGACCTGCGTGCGGGTGCCGGTGTTCTACGGCCACGCCGAGGCGGTGCACGTCGAGCTGCACCAGCCGCTGGATGCCGAGCAGGTCAAGGCGCTGCTGCGCAACGCCCCGGGCGTCACCCTGTTCGATGACGATGGCGACTACCCGACCCCGGTGCGCGACGCCACCGGCAAGGACGAGGTGCTGGTTGGCCGGGTACGCCAGGATATTTCTCACCCGAGTGGTATCAATATGTGGATCGTGGCCGATAACGTTCGTAAGGGCGCGGCAACCAACAGCGTGCAGATCGCCGAACTGCTGGTGCGCGACTACCTCTAAGCCGGGGGTGGCGGCCGGTGGCGGGGAAGGAGCCTCGCCCCGAGCCAGCGTTTCCAGATGTGACCAGACACGCAGTCTCCGGTGTTGAGAATGTTGCGTGAGATCAGTCGATTAAGTTTTTTTCTACACTCTGTCCGGTAGGCGGACCCGCATTGGGGCGACGCCAGGCACGAGTTGCACGCTAAATATGTCGGATCGCTGGCTTGAGACTGGCGCCTGATTTATATTGAGCCGATTGTTTTGGGGTAACTATCCAGATTTTTCAATGTGATAGGGCCATCATCCGAAGGAACGAATATGGGACATTCCCGCATAACGCTGGCAATACTATTCGCATTGGGTCTTCTGGGCACGGTTCAGGCCGACGAGGCGGGGCGCGAGCCTTTCTTTGTCGAACTCAAGGGCCCGGATGGTGCGCCGCCGGTCGTGCAACCTCAGACGCAGCCGCAAGTACAGCCTCAGGCACAGCCGTTGCCCAAGGCGCAGCCCATCGTCCGTCAGGTCGCTCCCGCCCAGGCGGGCAGTTATGGCCCCGTCCGTCCCACCGACACTCTCTGGAGCCTGGCGAGCAAGCATAGGCCCTCCAGTCGGGTCAGCGTCTACCAGACCATGGTGGCGATCTACGACAAGAATCCCCGCAGTTTTGCCGATGGCAACATCAACCACATCCTGGTGGGATCCCACATTCTGCTGCCAAGCGCCGCCGAAGCCAGCCGCATCACCGATGCCGAGGCTCGCCGCCGCTTCAACAGCGACAACGCCAGCTGGAAGGGGCTGAGTCCCAAATACCTGGCCAGCAAACATGCCCAGCCTGCCAAGCCGGTCGAGACCAGGGTCGCCACCGCGCCCAAGGCGGCCCCATTGCCTGCGGCTGCGCCCAAGGTCGGCACGCCGCCAGTGGCGAGCGAAGTGAAGGCGCAGGTCAAGACGGTCGAGTCAGCCCCGAGTGCGGCGGTCGTGACCAGTGCGGCCGTGGCCAGCGCGCCGGCCCCTCTGCCTGCGGATGTCGCGGCTCCGGTCGGCAAGCCCTCCACCGAGATGGCGCTGGCGCTGGAAGATGCCAATGCCCAGCTCGGTCAGGTCACCGAGATGAACCACAGGCTCAAGCTGCGGTTGCAATCCCTGACCGAAGAGGTGGAGACCCTCAAGGCCCAGTTGCTGGATCAGACCGCGCTGGAGAAAGAGGTGGCCGAGCTCAAGGCCAAGCCGGTCCCGCCGGTGGTGGCCCCGGTGCACAAGCAGAACTGGCTGATGGACCTGCTCTCCTCGCCGCTCAACCTCGCCATGATCATCCTGCTGCCCGTGCTGCTGGTATTGGCGCTGGTGACGCTCTGGTTGCGGGCCCGTGCCCGCCGTGAGCTGGAAGAGCAGGAGAAGAGCCTGTCCGAATCCACCGCCATGGTGATGGGGGAGGAGAGCAGCGAGTTTGATCAGCTGATGACGGTCGGCATCGCCGACGATGAACCCATGCACCCCATGCCGGATCTCAATGGACCGGATGGTGCTGCGGCATTCAACGAGTCCAACGACGTCATCTTCAGCGACGATGGGGATCTGGCGCTGTCCGCCTTCGACATCGAGCCGGCGGTGGCCACCGCCAACCGTGATCCGGATCTGGTGCCCGAGCTCGACCTGGCCCATGAGGACGACTTCGATACCCCCAAGCCCAGGCATGATCCGGCCGACGATCTGCTGAGTGAGGAGGAGCTGCAAGCCGCCCTGTTTGCCGAGCTGGATGCGGATCTGGACACGGATCTGGACACGGATCTGGCCCAGGACCAGCTGTCGACGGCCAGCGCTCGTCGCCGTGACGAGGAGCTTGCCAACTTCGATCTGAGTGATTTCGGCACCGCCTTCGACGAGCCGGTCGCCGATCCGGCGCCGACGGCAAAGAGTGATGCGGCCGATTACGGCAAGAGCGACGTAGACGACATGCTGGCCGAGCTCGGCCTCGAGCCCACCCAGGCCACGTCGACGGCGCCCGCCTGGGATCCCAACGAGCTGGCTCTCGCCGATTTCGAGGATGCCTTCACCGAGGTGGAGTTGCATCCGGGCGAGGTGAAGCCCCGCGAGCAGGTGCAGGCGAACGACTACGTGGAGATCGACAAGCTGCTGGCCGAGGCCAACGCCAGCAACCCGGAGCAGGAGCCTTATCAGGGCTTCTCCCTTGACGTGGGGCTGGACGGCTTCCCCGAGGTGTTGCCCCAGTCCACCGGGTTTGACGTGGATGCCGACGATGGCGGGGTCGGGGCCAAGCTGGATCTGGCTCGCGCCTACCTCGAGATCGACGACAAGGAGAGCGCCCGCGAGCTGCTGCAAGAAGCCGCGGCCCAGGGCAGCGAGCACCAGCGCACCGAGGCGCAGAGGCTGCTCAAGCGGCTGGGTTGATGGCCAGAGTGGTGTGAGATAGCCAGAGATAAGGGCAGCCAGTGGCTGCCCTTTCTCATGATGAGTCGGCGCCGTGGTGAACCCGGTCAGGGCGAGAGCTGCGCGATTTGGGATTTTTTGACGCAAGCGGGTATAATCCGCCCCGTTTCTTTCACCGTTTCCTGATAAGACAAATGTCCTCCATGCGAATTGCCCTAGGTATTGAATATGACGGCAGCCGGTATTTCGGCTGGCAGCGTCAGCGAGAAGTGATCAGCGTACAGGCCGAGCTGGAGACTGCCCTCAGCCGCATCGCCAACCACCCGATCTCCATCCAGTGCGCCGGTCGCACCGATGCCGGGGTTCACGCCACCGGCCAGGTGATCCATTTCGATACCCACGCGAACCGCGCCGAAGGGGCCTGGACCCTGGGACTAAACTCCAATCTGCCGCCGGACATCGCCGTGCGCTGGGTCAAGCAGGTGGACGAGCACTTCCACGCCCGCTTCAGCGCCACCGCCCGTCGCTACCGTTATGTCATCTACAACCACAACTACCGCCCCGCCATCCTCGGCAGCGGCGTCAGCCACTACCACGAGACCATCGATGCGACCCTGATGCACCAGGCGGGCCAGAGCCTGCTCGGGGAGCATGACTTCAGCACCTTCAGGGCCATCGCCTGCCAGTCCAACACCCCCTGGCGCAACATTACCCACCTGTGCGTCAGCCGGCAGGGGCCCTATATCGTGCTGGATATCCGTGCCAACGCCTTCTTGCACCACATGGTGCGCAACATCACCGGCTCCCTGCTGCTGGTGGGGCAGGGCCTCAAACCGGTGGAGTGGATTGCCGAGGTGCTGGCGGCCAAGGATCGCAATCTGGCCGGGCCGACCGCCAAGGCTGGCGGCCTCTATCTGGTGGACGTGGATTACCCGGCCGAGTTCGCCCTGCCGCAGTTGCCGCTCGGCCCGCTCTGGCTGCCGGACTCGGCACCGGGTACGACCAGTTTTTAGTAACTGGCCCCGAAAATTTGTGGTTTAATGATCCGTCATTTATTGCCATCGCGCCGTAAGTCATTGAACTACCAAGGCACGATGCGTTTTGTCAGGCACAAAAGCATTAAGGAATTCCATGAGCTGGCTTGAGAAGATCCTTCCCAAGAGCAAGATCACTACACCGCGTCGTCACAACATTCCGGAAGGGGTGTGGACCAAGTGTACCGCTTGCGAACAGGTGCTCTACCGGGCAGAACTGGAGCGCAATCTCGAAGTGTGCCCCAAGTGTGATCATCATATGCGGATCCGCGCCCGCGCCCGCCTCGAGAGCTTCCTCGACGAGCAAGGCCGCAGCGAAGTCGCGGCCGAGCTGGAGCCGCAGGACATCTTGAAATTCAAGGATTCCAAGCGCTACAAGGATCGTTTGTCTGCCGCTCAGAAAGAGACGGGAGAAAAAGATGCGCTGGTGGTGATGAAGGGGACCCTCAAGGGGGTGCCGGTCGTCGCCTGTTCATTCGAGTTCTCCTTCATCGGTGGCTCCATGTCCTCCGTGGTCGGTGCCCGCTTCGTGCGCGCCGTCGAGGAGTGCATCAAGGAAGGTCGCGGCCTGGTCTGCTTCTCCACCTCCGGTGGGGCGCGGATGCAAGAGGCGCTGTTCTCCCTGATGCAGATGGCCAAGACCAGTGCAGCGCTGGACCGGCTCACCAAGGCGGGCCTGCCGTTCATCTCCGTGTTGACCGACCCCACCATGGGTGGCGTCTCCGCCAGTCTGGCCATGCTGGGTGACATCAACGTGGGCGAGCCCAAGGCGCTGATCGGCTTCGCCGGTCCCCGGGTCATCGAGCAAACCGTGCGCGAGAAGCTGCCGGAAGGCTTCCAGCGCTCCGAGTTCCTGCTGGAGAAGGGTGCCATCGATCTCATCATCGACCGGCGCGAGATGCGCAATCGTCTGGCCGGCCTGCTGGCCAAGTTGATGAACACCCAGGTCATCGAAGACTGAACATGAGTTCACACATGCAACAATCCCAAAGCCGGTCGCTGGTCGACTGGCTTTCTTATTTGGAGCAGATCCACCCGGTCAACATCGACATGGGGCTGGATCGGGTCGGGGCCGTCGCCCGGCGCATGGGCCTCACCGAGCTGCCGTTCAAGGTGGTCACGGTGGCGGGCACCAACGGCAAGGGCTCTTCCTGCGCCATGGCCGCCAGTATCCTGATGGCCGCCGGTTACAGGGTGGGGGTCTACTCCTCACCGCACCTGCTGCGTTTCACCGAGCGGGTAAGGGTTGATGGCGCCGAGCTGGCGGACAGCGAGCACTGCGACGCCTTCGCCGCAGTGGAAGCCGCCCGCGCCGAGATAGCGCTGACCTTCTTCGAGTTTGCGACCCTGGCGGGCTTGTGGCTGTTCCGGCGCGCCGCGCCGGACGTGCTGCTGCTGGAAGTGGGGCTGGGCGGTCGGCTCGACGCCACCAACGTGGTGGAGTCCGATGTCGCCATGATCACCTCCATCGCGCTGGATCACTGCGACTGGCTCGGGGATACCCGTGAGGCGGTGGCGGTGGAGAAGGCCGGAGTGTATCGCGCCGGCAAACCCGCCATCAGCGGCGAGCCCAATCCCCCGGCTACCATCGCCAGCGAAGCGCAGCGCCTCGGGGCGCAATTGCGCCAGGTCGGCGTTGATTTCGCCAGCCAGGAGCACGACGGCGGTTGGGATTATCAGGGCCTTCACCACTGGCGCAGTCTGCCTAAACCGGCCTTGCCGCTGATGAACGCGGTGACCGTGCTGGCGGCGCTGGAATCCCTTGGCTTGCCGCTGCCGGAGCACGCCATCCGCCAGGGGCTGGCAGAGGCTCGCCTGGCGGGCCGGATGCAGCGGCTGCAAAGCGAGCCGCTGGTCATCGTCGACGTGGCCCACAATCCCCATTCGGCGGCCTACCTGGCCAGTCAGCTGCGGCTCATCCCCTGCAAGGGAGCGCGCCGCGCCGTGGTGGGCATGCTCAAAGACAAGGACATGGCAGGCTCCCTTGCCGAGCTGAATGGCCTGATCGACGACTGGTATCTTGCCAGCCTTCATGGCCCGCGTGCCGCCACCTCGGCCCAACTGGCGACGGCGCTGGGCAAACAGGGGACGGCCACTGAGTGTGAGTCGGTCGACGAGGCTTATCAGGCTGCACTGGCGGCATCGAGTCCTGAGGATATGGTCATTGTCTTCGGCTCGTTTTACACTGTCGCCGACGTGCTGGCGGCGAGTGCCTGAGTCGCCTCTTCGCATCATTGATGTCTGCAAAATTGCAATTGAGTCTAAGTAACATGGGTGGGTATTAACTTGGCTTCGAAGTTTCAAAACAGATTGGTGGGGACCGTTATTCTGGTCGCTCTGGTTGTCATTTTCCTGCCGGATCTGATGGACGGCAACAAGCTGGAGCAAAAGGACGAGGCCTTTGCCAACATCCCGCTGCGCCCCGAGCTTGAGCCAGCCAAGCCTGCGTTGCAGGTCTCGGCCGCCAGCACCCTGCCGGCGGATCACGTCGCCAGCCAGCAGCAGGCGGCGGCAGCCGATCAGTGGCAGGTGGAGGAGATCGGGGGAGCCGTGACGCTGGGTGCCAACCAGAATCAACCCGCGGCCCAGGCACAGCAGCCCGTGATCCAGCCTCAGCCCAAGCCCGAGGTGATAGCCAAGAAACCGGTGGAACAATCCAAGCCAAAACCGGTTCCCCCCAAGCCGGTGGAAGTGAAGAAACCGGTGGAAACCAAGCCGCAGGGAGGCCAGATCAAGTCCATGGACGATCTCATCGCGAGCAAGATGACGACCCCGACCACGCCGGCGCCTGCCGCGGCGGCACCTGCCCAGGGCAGCTGGATCTTGCAACTCGGCGCCTTCAAGAACGCAGACAGTGTCAAGGCGCTGGTGAGCAAGCTGCGGGCGGCGGGCTACTCGGCTCAGACTTCACCGAGAACCCCGGTGCAGGGCCAGATCACCCGGGTCTTCGTCGGACCGGATGTGTCCAAGGCCAAGCTGCAGGGCATGCAGAGCAAAATAAGCCAGATGACCGGGCTCGGCGGATCCGTGGTGGCTTATAACCCCTGATGGTTCAAGCAGATAAAAAAATACCGCGCCTCATTTCACAGATAGGCGCGGTATTTTTTTGGCCCCGGCTCTGGGGCGGGTAGCAAGACTTCGAACCGGTTGTTAGATGCATTTCACCGGTTTGGGCAGGCCGGCTATCTTGGTGGCCTGCTTGGCGGGTCCCTCAGGGAACAACTTGTAGAGATAGCGGCTGTTGCCCTTCTCGGGGCCGTACTGCTTCTCCATCGCCTTGACCAGGGCGCGGATGGCGGGGGAGGTGTTGAACTCCAGATAGAATGCCCGCACGAAGCGCACCACCTCCCAGTGCGGCTCCTCCAGCACTATGCCCTCCTGCTCGGCCAGCACCAGCGCCAACTCCTCGCTCCAGTCCGTGATGTGACGCAGATAGCCCTTCGCATCGGTCTCGATGGTGTGACCATTGAATACCAACGGATGATGTTCAGACTGCGACTCAGACATAAGGGGCTCCTCGCAAAGGGCTATCGGGATTGGGCGGGCATGGTAGCGCCTTGATCCCGCGTGAGCAACCGGCTCTCGTTGGCCAGATTGAGTAACTCGTCCGCCAGCTGGCTGATGAGGTTGAGCTGCTGGGTCAGCATCAGCTGCTCCTCGCTGCTGTCCGGGGCGATGAGCGGGCACTGACCCTCGAGCTGCGCCGGCATTTCCCCCGCCATGTGACCGGCCGCGCTCTCCAGGGTATGGCTGATGTGGCGGCTGATCTCGTCGAGATCGGCGATGGGTTCGAGCTTGTCGCGATGAGCCCCCAGCGCCGAGATGTAGGAGAGCAGGGCGTGATTGCGCCAGGTGAGGGTGAAGCAGAGGTTCAGGAAGCGGCGGCGCTTGCTCGGCTCCACCAGCATGCTCTGCCAGGCCATGGCCAGCTCGCTGTCGGCCAGATGGGCACACTTGCGGGCGACTCTGTAGTCGAGGGATTCATCCCGCTGGCGATGCAGGCTGGCGAGCACCGCCGAGAGATAGCGGGCGTTGGCCGACAGCGAATTGGCGATGAGGCTGGGCAGCCGCTTGTATTGCCAATCCGGCCACAGCCAGGCCACCAGGGCGTAGGAGAGCAGGCAGCCGAGCAGGGTGTCGAGCAGGCGCGGCCCCAGGATGGCGAAGCCGATGCCGTCCAGCAGGTTGAACGCCATCAGCACATAGAGGGTGATGAAGCAGACGGCGGCGCTGTAGTTGCTGCGCACCTGGGTGAAGAACAGGAAGGCGGCGAGCCCCATGATCCCCAGTTGCAGATGTAACTCGGGGAACAGCCAGAGCACGGGCACCCCGATCAGGATGCCGGCGAAGGTACCGAGCATCCGCTGCACCAGCCGGCGGCGGGTGGCGCTGTAACTGGGCTGACAGACGAACAAGACGGTCAGCAGGATCCAGTAACCCTTGTCCAGATGGAAGGCCTGCAAGATGCCATAGCCGACCACCAACCCCAGGGTGAGGCGCAGGGCGTGGCGAAATACCATGGAGTTCGGGGTGAGGTGTTGTCTGAGCTGGGTCAACAGCGGCAGGGGCGCAGGCCTTGCCAGGCTGGGCAGGCTCTGGGGGGGGAGGGCCGGGTTTTGCAGCTCCTCGGCGCTTCCTAGCAGCTGGTTGATGCTGGCCAGATTGCGGCGCAGGAATTTCATCGGCGTCAGCAAGGTTTTGGGGTAGTGCTGCTTGAGATGGGTGAACTCCAGCTGATCGCCGAGGGCCTCCAGGGTCCAGTGGATGCGTTTGTGGTGGACGTAGGGCTTGTGGATCAGGATGGCGTAGCCCAGCTGCTGGCAGGCTTCGGAGAGTTGCAGGAACACCTCCTGGAAGCCGTCGAGGACGATGCCCTGCTTGAGTTCGGCCTCCAGCTTGCTGTAGGGGTAGTGGCTGGAGGTGGCGCGCTCCTGGATCTCCAGCGCCAGCAGATAGAGTCGCAGCAGGCTGGCGAGCTCGGGTGTCGCCTTGTGACGGGTGCTGAGGCGGGCGTTGAGTGCCGTCTTGGTCAGGTTGAGAGCGTTGACCAGATTGATGTTGAGCTGGGCCAGGTTGTGGCGAATGGCCTGGGCGCCGTGCTCGTCGGCCGGGAAGAAGCGGGATTTTTCCAGCAGGTAGCGAGACAGGGCGAAGTAGCTCTGGGCGAGCTGCTCGTGCAGGGTTTTGTAGGGCAGCAGCCAGAGCCAGACGAGGGAGACCAGCCCGTACCAGAGGGCGCCGGCGCCGAGCGCCAGCGGCTGGTAGAACAGATCCGGTGCGTTGGCGGCCCCCAGCATCGTATAGATGGCGATGAGCAGGGCGCCGAAGCTGATGGTGGCGTAGCGCTGGCCGAGCGCCCCCACCATCACGAAGAGGAAGGTCGAGCCGGCGAGCCCCAGGACGAACAGCCAGGGGGTCGGGAAGAGGTACTGCACGCACAGAGAGGCGAACAGAAAGCAGACCAGCGTCATGGCGAGGTTCTTGACCCGGCCCCAGAGGCTGTCATCGGTCTCGGCGATGGCCCCCGCCACTACCCCGAGGGAGAGCAGCACGGTGAGCTGGATGTCCCCTTGCACCAGGGCGAAGGCCAGCAATCCGACAATGGCCAGCAGTACCTTGAGGGCAAAATAGATGTGACTGTCAGACAACAGACGGCGCAGCAGGCCGGAGAAATCCATGGGCATGCTAGATACCATCCTTGAGCGAAGTGAACATCATCTGACGGTCGGTCAGCAGAGCGGAGAAAACCATGGGCATGGTATAGGCACAACCCTTGAGCGAATCGAAAGCGAAAGGATACTCTGTCGGTCACGAAAGAGCCCTGATCCAAATCAGGGCCCCGGTGTTCATGCATCAGGTTGCACACCGGGTCGCCTCCACCCTAGCAGGGTGAGCGGCCAATAAAAACCCCGCCGTAGCGGGGTTTTCTTCATCAGAGGCAACGCTTAGTTGCGGTTGCCACCGAGCAGGCTCAGCAGACTCAGGAAGATGTTGTAGATGGAGACATACAAGGTCACGGTCGCGGAGATGTAGTTGGTCTCGCCGCCCCGGATGATCTGCTGGGTGGTCAGCAAGATGGCACCGGAGGAGAACAGCATGAACATGGCGGACAGCGCCAGGCTCAGGGCACTCATCTGCAGGAAGATGTTGGCAACCATGGCCACCAGCAGTACCCAGAACCCGACAAACAGCATGCCGCCGATGAAGGAGAGGTCACGCTTGGTGGTCAGGGCATAGGCCGACAGACCGAAGAAGGTCAGCGCGGTGCCGCCGAGGGCGGTCATCACAATCTCGCCACCACCATTGTTCATGTACATGTTGATGATGGGGCCCAGGCTGTAGCCGAGCAGACCGGTCAGGGCGAAGGTGAACACCAGCCCCATGCCGTTATCGCGGTTCTTCTGGGTCAGGAACATCAACCCGTATACGCCGATGAGGAACACGGCCCAGTGCAGGGGCGGCATGTTCATCACGGTGGCAACCCCGGCCACCACGGCAGAGAAGCCAAGAGTGAGGGAAAGCAGCATATAGGTGTTGCGCAGCACCTTGTTGGTGTCACGCACGGCACTCTGGGTGCCAGTGTAGATAGAACGGGTATCCATCTTGATGTCCTCTTGATTTCCGGGTTGAGGCGGCACATTCCGCTTCGTTAACGCATTGTATGCACTGAATGTAAGGATGACGAGCGCTGATTTCAAGCGGCCCTCCAACCAGTTGTACCCTATTGTTCCAGAACAAATATGTATTGCATATGAACAAGGGCTTGACGTAGTATGCCCGCCGTTCGGAGGGGTGGCAGAGCGGCTGAATGCACCGGTCTTGAAAACCGGCGATGGGCGACCATCCGTGGGTTCAAATCCCACCTCCTCCGCCATATATATAGCCCAACTGATTGATTCGGTTGGGCTTTTTTGTTTCTGCGATTTTTGGTGTGCCACTGGGTATGCCATTTGATGTTGGCTGTAGTGCTATCTCGTTGAATCGTTTTGGACTGTCTCGCCGATGCGCTACCCACGGATGATGCAAGGCGCGTTGCTACATTCGAGTCCTTTGTTGCCCCTTGGCGCTGTGTGTGGCTCCCTCTCCCATCGCAGGATAAATCGCTATGTAGACATAGCCGTGACTACCAAGGCTATCGGCTTCACAGGTGAACCAGTCGTGCTGGAGGGTGGTACGCTGCTGGCGTCGGGCATCGAGCTCACTGGTCAGCAGTCTGCCCTCCAGTTCCTTGATGATGGTCGGGAAGGCAGCTTCAAGCCGATCGATCGCCACCTCCTTCCATTCGCC
The DNA here is from genome assembly GCF_056279295.1 of Aeromonas sp. TECH754. NCBI lineage: Bacteria > Pseudomonadati > Pseudomonadota > Gammaproteobacteria > Aeromonadales > Aeromonadaceae > Aeromonas > Aeromonas sp. TECH754. Next base: position 983,565 of record NZ_JBWBRA010000001.1, read on the forward strand.
AATCAATGAGGCTCGGTCTGACAGAAAGTGCAGCCGATGATGCTCCTGAATGAGACGAGCCCCAAAGCGTGGTGTAACGGTATGGGGCAAGCCCCACTGCGCAAAGATCCGGGTAGGCTGGTATGGTGCTTCAGGTTGTTGGCCATGGGTGTTGCTAGTCGTCGTGGTCATGATTAACGATACCTAAGTTGAATGTCGATGCGGGTGCCGGGCACGTTGTGGCGCTGGCGTAGTCTGGTTAGATGCTCTGGAAGCTCGGCTAGGTTGACCAGTCGCCCCCGGTAGAGCCGGGAGAGATTGATGTAGTCGGGATGGCGCACGGTGATGGTCACCTGATGCCTTGGATGCCATCGGCCAAACAGGCGGGCTTTGGCCTCTTTGATGGAGGTGATGCCGGGGGCGGATAACGTCTGGCGGTTGCGCAGATGCAGTTTGTTGAGTTCGGGGGCATAGTGATGCACCTCGAGCCCGGTGATAAGACGGGTCATGTTCGGTGACTCCAATGATGCCAAGGGCCAGCCTGTGAGGGCTGGCCTTTATGCTGTTTGTGGATGAGCGAGGTTAGGTGGTCGTGGCTGTTGGTGCCGAGGCTGCAGAAAGCTGCCGGGCCGCAGTGACAGGCGCAGTGGCTAGTCGTTGTAAAACAGATGTAGCTCACCCCAGCCTGCGTTGCGGCTGCGAGCAAGGGCTGTAGCGTTGGCGGGTAGGCATCGAGCTCCAAGGCCAGGTTCAACATATATTCGTAGGCGGAGCCATCCTTCACGCCGACATGTTCATGGGAGGCCATACGCTTGACTCATTGCCATTCAGGTACCTGGTCTGCGTCATCGTAATCGCCCACGATGGTGCTCATGGCGACATCCAGCATTTTCATCACCGTATAGCCGACCTGTAGGGCGGGTGTTGTGGGGAGGAGAGGGGTCATCGTATCGTTCCTTGTTGTCTGGGCGGTGCGTATTGTTGATTGATAACAGGCTTGCAATTGAGTCGGTCCAGCAGGTGTAGCGAGCCGTACTGGGCTACCAGTCGGTCTATGGCCATCTGGGCGCAGGCCGCTCTGCTGGGCTTATTCTCAGGTATTGCGTAACGCGCGGTGAGCCAGCCACCGAGCAGGGCGATGCGGTAGCCACTCGGGATGTGGGTGAGCGAGGTACCGATGCCCTTTCCGTGAATGAGGAAAGGCACTGCTTGGCCGCCGATGTCGATATCCATGCGCTGGCCCTTGAGTTCGAAGGTGGTGAGCTCGCTAGTTTGCGGGTGTTTGCCAGGTACCTTGATGGTGATGTTTTTCGCCATCTCACACCTCCGGTTTGGTTACAAAATGGTGGGTCACAACGCCCGCCTCCGGGTCGATGCTGATAAACGCCGGGGCTTGCGGGTGGTACTGGTATATCCGCGCCAGCTCGGCACGAAACGCGTCGAGGTTCGGTGCAATCACATGGTTGGTATCCCCCTCGGCGTAGGTAAAGGTCTCCAGCTTCTCCGTGTTAATCCAGATTCCGAAATACCAGGCATCTTGGTCGGTGTCGTATTGCTGCCAGCCCTGGGCCAGCAGCGTCCGGTCGTAGTAGTAACGGTCAGCCTGATGGCTCCCCCGGTCGATGCGGCAACCCGTTACGGTGAGCTCAAGCGGGATACGCCCTACCTTCAGAGCCTTCTTGACCCGGCGCAGGAGTGTGAGGGCCTTGGTTCGGCTGCGGCCATTACCGAACGGGAGTGGCTGCTTAGCCCGTAATGCCAGGTGGCTCATTATCTTCGGCGCGGTGTTGTGGTGGAGCTGACCAATAGCGGCGGTTATCTGCCGGGTGGATAGAGTTTTGTAATCACGTAAGTCATGCATGGTTGGGCTTCCTTCAAATGCAAACAGCCCCTCGGCGTGAGGGTCTGTTAGAGGTCTTGTGTGTGCTGGTGGCCGTGGCTCAGGTGTGACTACTCCAATCCGGCTTGTCATTACTACCGTGGTTGACGTAGGCCCCGACAATTACCCGTTGCCACTCACCAACCGGCTGACCCGCTGCATTACAGGCGCAGCGAAAGCGGGCGAAGTTAATCTCTCGTGGCAGGTGCTCACGCATATCCCGTGGACTGACAAAGAGCGAGGTTTTGTGCAGCACCGGGTTGGGGGCCACCAGCGGGCCACCAATACGCCGCCCCTCTACATCGTGGGCATAGGCAAAGCCCGGCAGCATCAATTGCTGACTGATGAGCTTGGCAAGCCCTGAGTGAGCACACATGGCCTCCGCTACGGCGGCCTGGCTAAAGCTGTCATTGAACTCAATCATGGGTGTTTCTCCCTTTCTGCTGGTGCACGGTAAGCCGCTGCCAGCAGCGCAAACTGTTCGACCAGATAACTGATACTGATGCCCAGTTCATCACTGACTCCATCCCCGAGATGCTGATGCAGGAGTGCCATGTCATCGGCGATGCGTTGGGCTATCTGGGCGGTTGAGCTCGGATGTGAACTCGTCATCTTCAGAGTGATGGAAAGGTTCATCACATCTCCCCCCAAGGTGCTTGCTCCCACAGTGACAGCCGGGTCAGCACGTCTTGTGCGAGAGCCTGTTGCAACTGCTGTATCACCTTCACCAGCCGGGGAGCCTGCTCAGGGCTCCCGCTCCATTCGCTCGACTGGTACAGGGCGCAGCAGGTGAATTTGTAGAGGGCCATCAGTTCGGCATCGGTGAGTGGTGTCTGGTGGTAACGGTGAGCAGGTTTAAGTGGACTCAGCTTGGTCGAGCGGTGCTGACGTGGTTCCTTGTGGTCCTGCTGACGCCCCAACTGATAGCGATGCCAGACTGCACGGCGGTTGGCGAGCATCATCAGCCGTGCTAACCGGTCAACCCGCCACGTCCAGGTACTGGTCGTGTCTGCTGGCGGTATCCACCAGAGGGTGCGCAGCAACTCAAGGGTGTAGTGCGGTGGCATCTGTGCATTGCAAAAGCGATGCAACTGCACGGCAAAGGCCAGGTAGTCCTGGCGATCGATCATGAAAGCAGACATGGGGATGACTCCTTGAAATGAACAAGGCCACCTGCAGTGAGGTGGCCCTGTGGGTTGTGTCGGGATATCCAGATCATGGTGTTGGACCAGATGATCCGGGTTTGGGGATGTTGGCGGGCTCTGCGTCTGGGTGAGCCGCATCGAACAGGATGGCGTAGAGTGTGGAATCAATGCCATTGACGGCATCGTGGTGCGGGTAATAGGGCGGTGCGTCTCGGGAGCGCTCAAAGTAGTCGCCAAAGCAACTGAGACACTCGCGTATCTCAACGGTAGAACCGTGCAGCAAGGTCTCTTCAAGCTGCCTGGCATAAACCGGGTCATCACGAGCCTTGGTGACTGCTTGCTCCAACAACGCCAAGGCCCCTTGGTTGCTGGCGGCTGTCAGGCCATGGCGCAGCTTGGCCAAGGTTTTCTCCAGGGAATAGGGGTTAGGTAATCGCATCGTGTTGTCCCTTCTTAGGTGGGCTAATGGCGTAGCTGATGCAGCAGTGCATCAATTGCCCCTATGCGGTCGGCCTGGGTGAGCGGGTAGCCGCTCGGCAGGTGAGCGACGATAGCGGGCTCTGCCTGCATCTCGACGTTATCAGCAAGTCAGCCGCGCAGCTCAATGAGGATGTCGATGGTGGTGAGGTGTGCTTTACCGGGGATGGGGTTCATAGTTGACCTCGTTCAGCCAGCGAGACAACGCCCTCTGCGCCAACTACCAGATGGTCGAGCAGGCGGATATCCACCAGGGCCAATGCCTCTTTGAGGGCCTGGGTAAAGACCCGGTCGGACTGGCTGTGCTCAGGGTCACCGCTCGGGTGATTATGCACAGCGATAAGCGCGCCACTGTTCAGCAGCAAGGCCCTTTTGACCACTTCCCGTGGATAGATGCTGGCGCTGTCCAAGGTGCCGCGAAACAGCTCCTCAAAGGCCAGTACACGATGTTGGGAGTCAAGGAACAGTGCGCCAAACACTTCGTGCTCCCGGTCCTGCAGCAGGGTTTGTAGTCGCTGGGCGGCCTCTGTGGTGCTGGTGATTGCTGAGCCTTTGGCCAGCCGCTTGCGGGCAATCTGATTGGCGATACGCAGCAGGTCTTGCTCGGTCACCGGTTCGGTAACGACATAGGTGCCTGGGCATTCCCCGGCTTTGAGTTTGTGGTAACGCATGTGAGGTCTCCAGAAAAAGAAAGACCCCGGCAGCGCGAGACATACCGGGGTCAAAGGTAGAGAGGTTGGTGGTTCTCTTTGAGGGTAGTTCAGCTGGGCCTATCGATGTCTCCTACCTTGGCTGTGGGTTCCCGTTTCACCGGGATCAGCGTTTCAAGGACCAGCGCAGTGAGCGGGATAGCAAGTGCAATACTCAGCCGTTCAGCCAGTTGGTAAGCCGGTCCTATGGTGTCGTAGTCAGCCACCCAAGTGGCTAGGGCAAGCCCGCTGGCTTCCACTGCTCGCAGGTAGACACTGTAGCCGTGTACGGTCAGGCCGCTGTCACGGACCACTTGTATCTCGCCGTCCCGATTCATCGCTTCGAGCTCAACGGCTATCGGTTGCTTTGGCATCTTGCGCCTCCTCTTGGGGTAAGGGGTCACTCTCCACGGAAAAGCCACTATGCGTGCAGGTACGCTGCAGGTCAGCCAAGAAGCTTGCCAGCACGCGAGGTTGCTCGGTGAGAGAAACCGGTCCCGTCTGACAGCGCCAGAAACACCGACGCTTGGGGTCAATGCAAATTTCGTCGATGGGTTGGCTCATGGTGTGCCAGTCCTCGGCATTGGTGAGGGAGATCAGTTGCCACTGGGCGCCGGACCAGCGCACCTGCAGGGTGACAGTGCGGGTGTGTGGACTATCCGGGGTCAGGTGGAGCAACCAGCGCTCACCGCTGCGCTGCGGTTGCAGCTTGGCTTTGGCGGCGACCAATCCCAGCCACTGGCGTGAGAAGTGGGAGAGCGGCAGTTCGTCAGTCATCACTTACCTCCTACTCCCCGCTCACCGTGACAGTGAAATACCCCAGCTGGGCGTAGCTAATGAAATTGCTCTGCCACAGATCGAACAGTTCTCGTGCTTCCGAACCGGGCAGTGGCCCCCATCCTTGCAGGTAGTGCTCATCGCAGGAGAGGTTGAAATCGAGCTCCTTGCAGAGTTCGGCATCCTGGCCGAGCCCCTGGTAACTGAAGTCGGTGACGTAGTCGAAGACCCAGCCATGTAATCCCCGAATAAGCCTGAGTTCTACCGGGTGTACGCCACCGGTGTCGGCGCTATAGCCGGGATTGCGGAAATTGAAAGTAAGTTGGGTCAGGTGCTCAAGATTGAGCTCATTTTTTGCTACTTCCTGATTGAGCAGCGTCAGCAGGGTCTGGGCAACGGGCAGGGCAAAGCCGCCCCGAGAGAAGGGAGTGGTCATATGTGTCTCCAGAAATGGGGGATAATCAGCGGTCGCCGAAGAGTTCGGTCAGCTTGTGGGTAACGAGTTGGCGTACCTGTTCGTCGATGAAGGCGCTGACTGTGGCTAATGTGGCGCTCAGCACCGCAAAGTCGTCAGCGAATCCGAATGGCAGCAGGTCCGGTACGGCGTCGATGGGGGAGATAAAGTAGACCAGGGCGCTGTAGATGAGCAGCTTGGCCCAAACCGGTAAATCCGACTTTTGGCTGGTGTAGTAGAGCAATAAGCAGACTTCAATAAGGGGTCGTCCGACCCGCTTGGTAAACGCCCAGAGCTTGTGCCAGAAGCCATTATGGTCGAACGGTTTATCGGGGGGAATGCAGGGTGGCATAGTGCGTCTCCTTCACAGGTGGGGGAATTGCAGAAATGAAAAGAGGAGGCACTTGCCTCCTCGGTGGATACGGTAGTGGGGGCCAGAACTCGGTCCATCGTCTACGTGATGGACTCAGTATGACCACGAGATGATTATTTTTTGTAGAGTACGCTGAGGGTGTTATCTACCAGATGTTTGGCTATTTCATAGTCCGGGTTATAGGTGGCGAGGTTATGAACGGCGATACCGGCGGCAGAGACGACACCGGCTACCCCGGCAGGGCCGCCGAGGAGGCTTGCGCCTGCGGCGGTAATGCGCCCACTGGTGTAAACCCTGCATTTTAATCCAGCAGGCTCAATTGCATTCTCAATTTTGCTGACAGCGCTACTCATCCGTCCAGATAAACCCGTTACCTCGAAAGAGAGCCTGTTGCTAATGAGCGCTGTTAATTTGTCAGTATCCAAGTCGTCGTAATGAATTTTTTCCATGTGATTTTTTTTTCCTCTTCTCTTGCCGTGTTGGTGCTCAAACTACTCCCCCATTTCTAGGGGGGAATGGATGCTAGGATTGTGCGTCAAATTGGTATAAGGCTTCCCCTTGGTTGGTTAGCAGGCGTAGTTCCAGAATGTTGCAATTTTGGGGAACGATAAATTTGGCAGTACCACCAAAGCCGAGCGTCAGCGGTAGTTTCTGATGTGGGGTGCTGCGGCAGTTGCCGCGATTGACAATGGCACTCTGGATGGTGATGTTGTCGTGATGGGAAACGACCTGCAGCACTTTGGCGGGCAGGTTGACCCAGACATCTTCAACGCGCCAACTGACATCAAATGCTGACGAAGGGAGTGAGGTTGTCACTGGGGCAGGGGGAGGATTAGAAGCTGCTGCCGGTGCAGGTTCTTCACTTTCATCCCACATCAGGCAACCAAATTCAGCCGTCTTGGTTGAGGGCAGGATAGCGGCAGCATCCTGCGTCGGTAACGTGAGCTGCTGTTTATCCGCTGTCTCGACAGTGATACTTTTTGCACTGCGCAATTTATCCCACAGGTCATAAAAGTTCTGCTCTCCTACGTTGGACTCGGTCAGATATGGGGTGTCATAGCGCTGTCCGTCGACGATGAGGGCAAAGGCATGTTTGTCGTCAGGGTCATAGATGTGCTGTTCAGGGACATACTCTTTCCCTTGAATCGTCACCATCATGAAGACTTTCTTGGCATCACCACAGCCAATGTACAAAGAGTTCTGCTCATCGACCGTCGCCATGTATTCGGTCACGCCTTGGCCCCATCCCGTGCTCCAGCGACCGGGTTCGCCAACAGCACATGCTGTAGTGCTTATTAGCAGTAACGGGGCGATTAAGTAACGTCTCATCATTCTCCTCCTTGAAAAAATTCTTAGTCTGCTCCAAGCGGGTGATGGCATGGAGAGGACGTGAAAATGGGTAGACACATAAAAGAGCACAGGACGCACAGGTTGGCGGAGTTTGCGTATTGACCTCTCACTACGTCCATAGGCAACCCTTTGGGTTGTGACTCTACCCTCTGAGTCCTTCATGTCAATGCGTCTTCCTTCGACCATATGAGTCGAATGGAGGAGTTATGACAGACATCAACATGAAAGAGCTGGCAGTGTCAGTGGGCAAGGCAATTGCCCGCCAGCGCCAGCATTGCGGGCTGACTCAAGAGGCAGTGGCGGAACATCTGGGTATCGGCATGGAGGCAGTGTCACGCATGGAGCGTGGCATCGTGGTGCCGACCGTCGCCCGTCTTGCTGAATTAGCCCAGCGATTTGACTGCGAACTGGCTGACTTCCTGCGGGAGACGAGTCCGCGCCCGACCGAGCAAGGCATCGTTCTTAGCCAGAAACTCGCCCGATTGGACAGTGCCGACCGGGCTTTGCTTATCGAGACGTTCGACCGGCTGGTTGAGCGCTTGTCCAAGCCCTGACTCAGGAAGAGGAAGGGAAGCAGTCGCAAGACCTGGCCAGATTTTTCTCTTGCTTTCATGGCGGCTCCTTACGAGCAGCATAAAACGCCCCTTGCCCGGATTGGCTTGCGCCAGTCCGGGTGAGGTTATTATGCGGTTTGAAGGGGGAAGGGCGATTACTGCAGCAGGGTGAGTGTCTGACTCAAAGCTTGGGATTTGAGTTGGACTCCTTGACCGAACCAGGCGGAGTCGAGCCGATGATCTTGACTGCGAGCGCGACGGTGATGGTCAATGTATTCGGTAACCGCATTGACCAGCCCCCAGGCGGTATTGCGGGAGCTGGCAAGTTCTGAGCCCATGCCCGCGCCCATATACAGCTCGTGCAGTTTTTGGGCGGGACGGCTGAGAATAATATTCTCATCATCGCCAGCCGGATCATTGAGTAGCTCACCGAAGAAATTAAGGGCTTTCACTGGTGATACCGGACGATTGCTCAACGATGTCATCTCTTGTTGGAAACGATCCCAATTTGCCATACCAAGGCCCAATGCCTCTTTGACGGCAGCAGCATTGAATTGGGAACCTTGACCGCCCCAGTATTATTCCGTAGCGCTATTTGTAGAGTGTTATTACAGACGACTCGTAGCGAGGTAAATTGTGCCGTGGTGCACAGCGTACCATCACAACTGGTGGCGAGCAGCAGGTATGATTTCACCCTTTCTCCACCTTTCAATTTCATATCTTGACCCGTTTTGGCCAGTGCCCACCGCTTGCGACCGCCTTTGAGTGAACCGGCGGTCTCCAATTCAAAGCCGCTGGCTTGTACCAAATCTTGATAGAAGTGCAACACCTCGTGGGGCTGTACCACGTTGTAGCGACGGGAAACCACCGAAAGGGGAGCGAGGGTATCGGAGCGGTAGAGCACCTTGCTGTCGCTGTAGGAGCGGATATGCAGGGCGTCGGAGGCGACGTTAAACATGACGTCGCTCTGCTCGATGGTCCAATCCATCCCGGCTGCTTGCAACCAGATATCGAGGGATTGCTGTGGGGACAGTGTATTACCGAGGCCATGCCAGGGCGTTTGGCCGGTGTAGGCCATGGTATCAATCAGATGAGCCATAAATCCTCCAGGAACAGTGAAACGCAGGTATCAGCCCGCTAACTCATGGAGATGATATAGGTGTGAAATATAGTTGAAATGGATTCTAAACAGAGAATGGAGCGCATGATGATATCAATGCGCTCAGTCTAACTACGTCGATAATGAGTTAGATATGTCGCATCCCAGGAAGCAGAGAGGTTTTCGGTATAATGGATGGGATAATGTAGGTGCCATTGGATACTCGTTTTATTTGAATGGCGCTTCGCAACTCCAGAATCGCCAGTGCAACATCGAGTTGCTCTTTTTTACGTAACTTTGAGGGGCCTTTTTGCAGCAACAGCGTTTTGCTGGTGGCATGGAGGTTGAGGGATGAATGATAATGAGTGTGTTGTTGAATAAAGGTCAGTAATGCTTGAATAAGTGGCTCTGTTATTTCGTGGTAATCCACGGCTTGTTGGTACCTATTGGAATATTCCTGCATTATCTGACATGCGGAGGAAATAAAACTATCGTCGACAACGTCATTTTCATCTTCCTCTAAGAAAGCATGTATTACCCCGGCCAGCCTTAACGCATGTTCTATTGCGCGCTGAATGAATTGAGGATTGTGGGGGTTGTCATTCGTACTTAATTGAATGCGGTAGGCCTCTTTGGCATGTTCCAATGTTGATATTCTGGCAGTATCTTGTAGTTCTAATACTCTACGCTCATGAAGTTGGCCACACAGAAACTGCTCATAAGCGGAGTCCAATAGCGTGGTGATACGAGCAATAAAGTTATCAAGGTGTGGCGTCGGCACCTTATTAACAACAGGTTGCTGAATGGTAAGTGATGGTTGTGAAAAGGCAAATAAGCAGCGTGCAAAAAAGCCACTCTCCTTGGCTTGCTCACCATGAATGCGAATGTACTTAGCAAAAGTGGAAGGCTGTAGCATCAAGTTCATACTGAAGCGGTAGTTAGAAATCTGGCTGCGCCCCGTTGCTACTCGCTCAATGGAAAATGGTGTTGCATCCCAGAGTCCATTGTAGAAACTGGGCATTGAGAAATCCTTGCCATTGAGGATTTTACCGGCCTCATCGGTATTGAGGCACAAGGCGTTCCATGATGCACTCAATGCCTTTTGCAATGCTGATTGCGTGATGTCACTGACGAGTATTCGTGGTGTTGGCTCTACAATGGGCTTGTTTTCTTTATGTAGTTTAAGTTCGGCCCCGCTCTTGACTTCCTCCTCTTTATTCTGGTTGGCAATCGCCTTTTTTAATTTAGCCTTGAGTACCTTCAGCCGAATGTCATAAATATCAATTTCATCTTCATAGCGTCTCCTACGTTTTTTACCATCATCTTCCTGGAGTTGTTCGAAACGTCTGAATGGCGCCATTAAGAGGCTTTCTACCGTGCTTTTTCGGGCCCCGGATTCAGCCACTGTGATGCAATAAAGTGAGAGGGGAATAGGTTTATGGGTAAAAGGGTGAAGAATATCGGTTGAGGCTTGTACCGCAACGGCCATGGCATTGAGCATGCTGTTGATGATGATGTCATCATGTGCCTGGGTGAGCAGGCGTAGCTCGGTGACGACATGTTGTAGGGGTAAAGGCAAGAAACGGCACATCTGGCTGGCTATGTGGAAAGGTGGGGATAAGGGGGGATTTTGCATCATCGGCTCCAAGGTACGTCATACACATCCACAGAATGCGCTAATAATTAGCTGGAAAATGTGACAGACAGGGTCAAAATCCGCGTTTCTCTGTGATGAATGTCAAAAAATACATCATGGGCTACTGATATGAGAACAGACCATGATTCGATAGTTTCACCTGAACTGAGTCCTGAGTGGGTTCTTGTCGGCGGTTGAGTTCGCCTGGCGTTATCTCTCTTTCTATCAGGAGTCTGGTATCATGAATGCCCATAATAAACCTGTTCGTGTGCTTCGTCTGAAGGACATGCTGTTCAAGCTCAATATTGCACGTAGTACGCTGTATGACTGGATGAGTGAACGCTCTCCCCGCCATGACCCCACGTTCCCCAAAAGGGTAAAGATAGGTCTCAACAGCGTAGGCTGGTTGGAGAGTGAGGTAGATGATTGGATTTTATCCCGCTTTGACGTTACGCCTGAATAACGAGATGTTGAACTGTATAACTTCAGAGTAAATCCTTTCATCAGGCGGAAGTAAATACATGGTATTGTCGGTTTCTTAAATCTAAAAAACACGGTAGATGCCGAAAATTAAAGTTGTGGTCAATGCCGGTATATGTATTATACATCTAGCATATATACGCCTGGTTTATATGTGTCTAGCTTACACATACCTAGTCTACATTTATTATATGGCTACAGCTGTACATTAACCTCTATGTATTTACTATTCTACATCCTATCTAGGATTAACATCCACTGCTATACGCAGTGTCTGGTTTGCTCAGTATGCTGAGTATATCAAGATATCTAACACTGACCATAGCAACGCTCATTAAAGCATAAAGGCGTCACGCTTTGATAAGAACACTACTCCTGTTCTGGGTTTATTGTCTCTTGTAATGGCAGTTCATCTGCCCCCGACTACTATCCCCACTAGGAGTGGTTATGAGAACGCAGAGGAGGGTTATATACCAAGAGCTAAACCAATAAACCCCATTGTAAATAGGCTGCACATCAATGGACTGCAGTGTATTAATCAATTCAGCAATCTATCTAATGTTTAGATAAGGGTATGTGAATAAGCATGGCCAGTAAGGACGGTATTATGAATATGATGCACTGTAATAATCAGGTGAACCAAGAATTGAATAAACTAATGGCAGAGGCTCAGCGCCTCTATGGTGAAATATCCCCCTATCACTTGGAAAGGTGTTTGGGGGTGGTGCAGGGGGCTGCCACCAAGTTTGGGCGAGTTTTCGCTCTGCGAGTAGACCTGCGTTTTGCACAAGATATGTGTGGTGGTGAATATGACATGCCCATCTGCTTTCAGCGCAGTGACCCTAAAGCGATTACTCGTTTTATAGAGGCACTGAAAAGCCAAATCAAGGCGGACCATAAACGCAAAGGAAGACCTGGTGAGCCGGCTTACCCATTGTACATCTGGGTCAGAGAGCTAGTGAGTGGTGACCACTGGCATTATCATCTGGTTTTGCTCTTCAAGAAAGACGTCTATGGATTTAGAGGCGACTATAGCAATTCAGATGCCGATAACATGGCCACCAGGATACAGAGGGCTTGGTGCAGTGCCCTGGGGCTTGTTTATCCAGATTACGCAGCGTTGGTTCATTTCCCTCCCAATGGTAGCTATCTGCTTGACCAGCATTCACTGCATCTGAAGCCTGAGGATTTCAATCACTTTCTGTTACGCCTTGCTTATCTCTGCAAAACCCACTCCAAGGACATTGGTGATGGTCAGCGCAACATGGGTTGCAGCCAAGTTTAGTCATTTCATTATTCAAGCAGCGTGTCGTTGTTAGTCGCTGGGGCGAGATGTACTTTGGGGTGAAGCGCCAAGGGGTCAAGCGGAGGTGGTGCCTGAGTCATGACTTGGGTGGAATGCCATGTTTAGCGCGATAAACCTGCTAAGTTAAGTGAAAGTACCGCTAGAAATAGCGGGTTGTGAACTGATGAGGTTCAATTGAGTTTTGTCGATCATTTTTAATCACCCTGGCGTCGCCACCAAGACATTTCAGCGTTGGCAGGGTGGGTAAGGCCAGGTCAATATCTGGCGTTCGTTGTGATGCGGCACAGCCCTTCAAAATAGAGCGAATGATAGTTGCCATGATGATGGTTAGCAAAGAGGTTAGCGTCAATCCATATGCTCAGTCATCGATGGTTGCGAGGCCCATCAAAGATGCATGAACCCCATGGGGTCAATATGGTAATATGCTCATCATGATATTCGTATTGCTTCAGGTATCAACTCAGCAATACAATCTTGCGCAATGTTATCAAAGTGAAGCGTTGTGTTTGGTGTTTACGCCTTGATGTACATCTAGCCAAACTATTTTCTCCAATGAGAGTGGGACTATTATGAGTGAATTTCTGAAAGTGCTGTTGAACGTCCGCAGTCTGCGTGCGGCCCTGCGGGAGCTGTCTCTGGAGCAAGTCAAAGAAGCCCATGAGAAGATTGAAGCGATTTATCTGGAGCGTTTAGAGCAGGCGGAGAAAGAACAAGCTGCCAATGCTGAGCGTCAGCAAAAGCTTGCTGAGTTCCAAGCGATGTTGGCTCAAGCAGGTATCGACCCGACTGAGTTGGTGGGCAGTACCCCGGCAGCAGCGACTGCGGCTAAAGCTAAACGAGCACCTCGTCCCCCGAAATACCGTTACGTTGAGAATGGCGTAGAGAAAACCTGGACCGGTCAGGGCCGTACACCCAAGTTCCTAGCTGAGCAACTCGAGCAAGGTCGCCAATTGGATGACTTCCTCATCTAAATAGACAAGGCTATGCCGATGGGGTGTGGCCTTCGTAGTGTTTGCCTCTCTTATTAGTGGGAGCTTGCATTCGCCACTTTGGCACTCAGATGATATTTTAGGGGGGGTGACCATCCCAATAACGCTGTATGAATAGGTACAAACTAAGTTAAAAATAGCAGAGTGATACTGTTATGGCTGAAAAAAATCTAAGTAGTTGCTGGGTATAAATATGAGGTTAGTTCAAAATCACTGTAGTTACACACTTAGAGTCTAAAAAGTAGTGGCACTTGAAAAATTGCTTATTTTTGCAATATCGTGAAAGGGATATATCTAGAGCTAAGAGGAGTGAGCGCTCAAGCGAATTGACCTCGGTGACACGGGCACATTCAAAACCAAAATATTTACCAATGTATGAAAAGGTTGCTTTAAACAAGCTTTCTTTGGCTGAAAAGATGATCGATGTCGCAATCGTATCACTGATACCATGCTCGGAAAATAGCATAAGTTCATGTCGGTTATGAATGTCATTAGCAATCTGTTTAGCAATTGTAGAGTCAAGAAAATTCTCGATATCAAGACCAACGTAGCGATAAGCAGTACGTTTCGAAACCAAGGCAATAGCTTGACTACTAGTATGAGAAATAGCGCCTGCATATTCTATTGGCCAGATAGGTTCTCGGTGGTGACCTATTTCAAGCTCATATTCTTGTGGAGTTATTAGTTTGAAACATAGCTTCGCCATGTATCGTCCAGCAATAAACTCAGCCTGCCTTTTTTCTACACTTTTGGTGATGGACTGTGGCACAGAAATACTTAGTGTCGATGCGAAATCTTCGTGAAATTTGTCAATGTTAAATTGGCATTGGCACAAATATGTTAAGTTGCTTTGACCAGCATAGAGATCAATGTGAGAGAGGTATGCGGCAGGGGATGAGACAGATAAATAATGTTTCAGCAGATCTCTATACATAACTAACCGATACAAGTGATAAAAATTTAATGTACTGCCCAATAGGCATAGTATCAAGTTGCTTAGGGAAGGTGCGATCCAGTCTATGATGTGAGATCAGTCCAAGTCAGAGCCTTAAGGTTCTACTCAAGAGCTTCCCCTGTCAGGGTGATGATAGTTAATCATCACCCCTTACCAGATACAAGGTTTTACAGGGAATACCATTGGGACGGATTACGAGAAGGTTGGTTCTGCGCCAACAGCTGACGTGGCACGAAGTGTACGTAGTCCCAATAGCACGATAACTACCATGGACAAGCCCGAAAGAATGGCTACACTGAACCCTGCTCGTGCACCATAGATGTCGATGACCATGCCTGCGATGACGCTCCCGAGCGCTACACCGATGCTGATGCCCGTCGTCATCCAAGTAAGTCCCTCGGTAAGTCTGGATGGCGGAATAATGATCGTACCAAGATTCATAACAACGACCATCGTTGGTGCAAATGACATACCTGCCACAAAGAGTATCATGGAAAGGATATAGACGTCCGGTGAAAAAATAGGCAATACAGCTGTGACTGAAGTTAGCAGTACCCCAATGAAGAACTGCTTTTCAATGGGTAAGGGAACCCTTAATGCGCCGAACGTCAGGCCCGAAATCATTGAGCCAAGTGCATAGGCTGCCAGGATGAAACTGGCAGACGCTGGCCAACCTTGTGCGTTGGCGAAAGCAACCACAGCCACATCGATTGAACCACCAATTACACCCATCGCCAGTAGTGCCAGAACAATGGTACGAACGCCGGGAATAAGTAAGGTCGAGCTTCTTGCATTCCTCCTGATGCCTACGACGACTTTCGGCTCAGTCTCTCGCTGTAGAAGAAACGCAGTCACGCCGGTGATCAGTAGCAACACGGCAACAAGAGGACCGGCTTCTGCGAAAAAACTGGTGCTCAGGCCAATGGCGAGTGGTGGGCCGATTATAAAAGCGAGTTCAGTGAGAACTGTGTCCAGCGAGAAGGCAGTGTGTAATTGCGGCTTGCCACGGAAAAGCTGTGTCCAGCGTGCTCTTATCATGGCAGGCATGCTTGGCATCGTGCCCGCCAATGCAGCAAGAATAAAAAACAGTAGGGTCGGAGCACTCATATAGACAGCAATTATCAGTGCCAGCGACATACCAATGCTGAAAGCGGTCACAAAGGGTAAAACCCGACTCTGGCCCCGCTGATCAACGAGTTTCGAGATTTGCGGACTGATAATCGCATTCGCCAAGGTAAAGGTTCCGGCGACCGAACCGGCCAGCCAATATAGACCTGTATGCTGTACTAACATAGTAATAATGCCGATGCCGAACATTGCTTGTGGTAGACGAGCAATGGAACTCGTTATCACTAGCCCCATGACTCCGGGGGTTGTGAGAAGTTCGCGGTAGGGATTAGCCATGGTTTCTCCGGTTTATAATTCGATGCTGATGTGTATCCCGCTGCACGGGACGCAAACTTTTAAGATGGTTTACTGGCCATAATAATGGTGCATTAAATCGCGCAAGCAAGTGAGGGAGTTACAGCATGTTTAACAACCTCACTTGTCCATAGATGAGCGTACTGCTCAATGATTGCTTTTACAATAGTGCTCGGTCGAATGCTTCTGCCAAATACTTGCGATTATTAACGTCCTCCATCATTGACAAGTGCCTGCCAGGGATAGAAACAGAACTAATTTTTAAATTCGGCAATAATTTTTGCCAACCGCCAATCATATCAATTTTAGGCAGATGAGAGTGTTCACTTTCAGCTGCGTAGAAATAAGATAGATTGATCGGCAATGGCAATGGCAATGGCAATGGCAATGGCAATGGCAATGGCAAGGGTTCATAGGCGCTGGCAATTTGTGAGAAGTGATAAATAGCTTGCCATCTGACTGTTTCCAGTGAAATGTCTAAATTTAAATCATAGCCTCCTAATTCCTGTGCTTTTTTAATTAGCACAGCAAGCTCATCTCCTTTATTTAACGTATCGAATCTATGGCGCTCTGTCTCGGAACTCACTGCTTTAACATGCTCAATAAAATAGTGCTTAATATCATTATTTTTATAAAGTAAATCCTGTGGAGCAGGGACATCGATAAATCCTAAAAATTCAACATTTTCCTCTTTTAAAATAAGCTCATAGGCGATAGCATAAGCAAGGATCCCTCCAGAAGAATAACCCGCAATTCGATAAGGCCCTTCAGGCTGTATCGCTTGGATGAGTGGTACCATTCTTTCGGCCATATTCTCTATTGAATGAGGTAGAGGGTCACCAATGGCCGACCACGGCAATATATGGATAGGGCAGCTAACGTGGATTTGTTGGGCCAGAGAAATTACATACGAATAGTCAGCAAGTCCCGAGGGTACAAAGAAAACAGGTGGTTCACTTCCGACAGCGCGCACCGTGATTGCTCCAGTATGTGTATGAAGCCCGGAAGTTTGTGCGATTTGTAAGGCAAGGCTAGCCAATCGCGGGTGTTCAAAAATGTTACTGAGCGAACACTCCAAGCCATAGCTCCTGATTTTTTGTATAAGTTGAACGGCAATGAGTGAATGACCACCGAGGGAGAAGAAGTTGTCATGGCGACCGATCTGCTCAATTCCGAGCAGCCCTGACCAAAGCGCTGCTAGGATAGTTTCAATCTCACCTTGTGGGGCCTCATAAATCGCATGAGCAAAGGCCTCGTCCTCAGGTATAGGCAACGCCTTCCGATCAAGTTTGCCATTAGGGGTTAGCGGCAAACGCTCAATGAGTACAAAAGCAGACGGCACCATGTAAGCGGGTAAACGTTCACTCAGATAATCGCGCAGTTGTCCTGAACGTGGTGAGCCTTCCTCTGAGCCAGCTTGGGATATGAAGGTATCGTGTCCTGAGAATTCTGGGTGAACCATGACATAGGCGACCAGTCGTTTGTTCGGGTCTACACCTTGTACTTCCACAACCGCCTCCTGGATAGAGGGATGCTCGGTAAGTCTGGCCATAATCTCGCCCGGTTCAATTCGTAAACCGCGGATCTTAACCTGATCGTCATTGCGGCCCAGGAACACCAGGTTCCCGTTAGGCAGATAGCGAGCCAAATCCCCCGTCCTGTACATACGTGCGTCAGGCTTGTCTGAAAATGGATCGAGCAGGAAACGCTCGGCCGTCAGTTCGGCGAGGTTAAGGTATCCACGTGCAACACCCATCCCTCCGATATACATCTCTCCCACCGTGCCTATCGGAACAGGCTGACCATGTGCGTCGAGAAGGTAAATGTATGTGTTTGAAATCGGACGGCCTATCGGAACCGGATCAACGTTACTAGGGAGGCAGCGATAGACCGTTGCCCAGACTGTTGCTTCAGTTGGGCCGTATTCATTGAATAATTCAACATCCGTAAATACTGAGGTCACTTCCTGAACTAATTTCGCTGGACACAATTCCCCCGCCACGATCACCTGACGGAGTTGGCCATACCCGAGTTGGGCCACTTGCGGCAGAACTAATCTGGCGAGAGACGGCACCAGCAACACGGAGGTGACTTTGTTTTCAATTAACAGACGGCTGATAATTCGTGGATCTACGACGGTATTGTTCCCTGGCAAACACAAAGTGCCACCGGTTGTTAACGTTCCGAAGATGCCTGCTATGGAACTGTCAAACGCCATTGATGAGAGGAGTAAAAATACAGCTTCGGAATTAGCCTTATAAACCGTAGTTCTTGCCAGGGTTGATGCGATTAATCCACGGTGTTCAATCATGACACCCTTAGGGTGCCCGGTTGAACCTGAGGTATAAATGATATAAGCGAGGTGGCGTGGTGTAAGACCAGGAACCTGAAAATTGGCATCAGCCTCCGTCAATATCCTTACTTGGGGTTCATTAGGATCAAGTATGATGTGGGATTTCAAGGACTCACCCAACGCCTGCCGCCCGGCCATATCGGCTAGCACCAAGATCGGAGCTGTATCGGCAAGGATGTAGGCCAGCCGATCCCTCGGATAGGTCGGATCAAGCGGCACATAGGCACCACCAGCTTTCAGGATCGCCATAAGGCCAACAACCATGGCGACAGAGCGTTCGACACAGATCGCCACCCGCTGGTCTGGCTCAACGCCCAACGCGATTAGCCTGTGTGCCAGTCGATTTGCCCTGACATTGAGCTCACCGTAACTGAGAGTTGTTCCCTCAAAGCTCAGTGCTGTTGCTTTTGGACTGCGCTCTACCTGTGCCTCAAATAAATGATGAATGCACAAATTATCCGGGCATGATGCATCCGTTGCATTCCATGTCTTGAGCAGCAATGTACGTTCAGACTCAGGCAGAATGTCCAACTGTCGAATCGGACGGTGCGGTGATTGTTCCAAGGTTCGTGCCAGACGGTCTAATGTCTGTTCCATATAGCTACATACACGCTCGGAATCAAACTGCGTGATCACTTGGGTTGTCAATCCCAGTGAATGGCTGAAATCTTCCACAGACAATGTTAAAGGATAATTGGTCCGCTCTTGTTCACTCAAGAACTCACCGCCCGGCATTTTCCGCATGGTTTGGACAATGTTGTCCTCACCAGACAGATTATTGTGCCGGTAGTTAAGCAATGCGCTGAACAGTGGCGTACCTGTGGCAACCTCGCTGCACCGCTGCGCCAGTGCCAAAGAAGCATGCTCGTGGGCGAGCAACTCTGACAGCCTAATATGAGCCTGCTGGACACTCTCAGCTGTATCAATGTCACCGGAATCAAATCGGATTGGTAGCGTGTTGATGAACATGCCCATGGCGCGATCTGACCCATGGCCAGATTGCATACGTCCAAACAATACTGTACCAAACACAACCTTTTCCTGGCCGCTGATGCATGCTAGTACCTGAGCAAAAGCAACGTGACAAAGACTTGCGAGACTCACGTTCAAACGCTTCGCCTGCGTTCGCAACCGATGATTGAGTTCGGCCGAAACCATGCGGTGTGTCTGATTGATCTGCACGCCGTCCAGATGTACCTCCGCTAATCCGAACGGCAGCGTCGGTTCTTCTATGTCAGCCAGCATTGATTTGAAGAAATATTCATGTTCCTCCTTGCTTTTGCCCAACTGTACTTGACCGATCAGGTTGCGGAACGGCTGAGGCGACGGTAATTTCTCACCCTGATCGGCCAGGAAAGCCTGCACTTCGTTATAAAAAAACTGTAAGGAAGAAGCATCATCAATCAAATGATGCTGCAATTGCATCAGAATGAAGCGGCCTGAGACGGGGTCATGGGCAACAATAAAGCGCAGCACCGGTGCTTGAGTCAGGTCAATTCTGTACCGGCATGAATCAAAGCGCCTGGAAAGTTGCTCGGTAATGGGGCCATCTGCCGGATTGAGGGCAACATCCGTGACGGAGAGTGGAGCCTGTCGCCAAACAACTTGCGCCGATCGAGACAATCCTTCCCAAACAAAGGCGGTACGCAAAATGTCGTGGCGATCTACAACTTTTTGCACTGCAGCTAGATACCGCTCCAATGTCTCACGATCAGCAAAGGCCATCTGGGCAACCAGCAAATACGGGTCACCTTCTTTTGCCAGCATGTGGTGGAACAGGATGCCGTCCTGCATAGGCGAGAGTGCATAGATATCCTGGATGTTGGCTGCCCCCCCAGGAACCTTTGAAATGATCAGGTCGATGTCTGATTGGCTGAGGTCTATCAATGGCAACTGCTCGGGCGTAATTCTTGACGTCTCTGGCTTGATCAGATTTGGCGGTACCACTATCTCTTCGTGCTGCCCAAGAGTGTTGGCCAGAGCCGATAACACGGGAGTCTGAAACAGATCACGTACAGCAAGACTTAAACCTTGGCGCCGTAACCGCTCGATCAAGCGCACAGCCAAGAGTGAATGACCTCCGAGGGCGAAGAAGTTGTCATGGCGACCAACGTGTTCAACGCCAAGCAGTTCTGACCAAACTCCAGCAAGAGTGAGCTCTGTTTCACCCAACGGTGCCTCGTATACCGCATGAGCAAAGGCATCACTTTCGGGCACCGGTAATGCCCGCCGATCAAGTTTGCCATTCCCCGTCAACGGTAAGCTATCCAAGCGTACAAAGGCAGACGGCACCATATAGTCGGGTAAACGGCCGCGCAGGTAATCACGCAGTGTTCCCGCCATCGTCAAGCCGGTCCCAGCGTCTGCCGACGTGTCTTGAACTCCGGGTTGTGCCACTATATAAGCAACTAGGCGCTTGTCGGTCTCCTTGCCTTGGGTCACCACTACCGCTTCGCAGATGGAGGGGTGCTCGGCTAATCTGGCCGCAATTTCACCTAATTCAATCCGGAAGCCCCGGATCTTGACCTGGTCATCATTGCGACCAAGAAACACTAGGTTTCCATTAGGAAGGTAACGGGCTAGATCCCCTGTTTTATACATTCGCGCTCCAGACTTATCGGTAAAAGGATCTGGTAAGAAACGCTCAGCCGTCAGTTCGGGGCGGTTCAGATATCCACGCGCAACACCGGCACCCCCTACGAACATCTCACCCTCGGCCCCCATCGGAACAGGTTGGCCATACGCATCCAGAAGGTAGAGATTCAAATCCGACAGAGGTTTTCCGATCACGCTGTCGCCTTGTTGTGCATCCGATGAGGTCAGCGGGTAATAGGTGACATGGACCGTGGTCTCTGTGATCCCGTACATGTTCACCATTTGTGGGGAAGATTCACCATGCACTCCATACCAGTCGCGTAGTGTCGATGGCTGCAACGCCTCACCACCAAAGATGACATAGCGCAGCTGGTTAGATAACGGTTTTATATGCCCCATTAAGGCAGTAAATGCGCTCGGAGTCTGGTTCAAGACGGTGACGCCCTGCTCGCAAATTAACCGGCAGAATGCCTGTGGAGAGCGAGTAATGGCATGTGGAACCAGCACCAGCGTGCCGCCATGACGAAGGGCTCCCCACAATTCCCAAACCGAGAAGTCGAAGGCGAAAGAGTGGAACAGGCACCAAACATCATTGGCCCCAAAACCAAAGGCGTCGTATGTTGTGTCGAACAGACGTACCACCTGAGCATGCTCGATCATGACCCCTTTGGGCTGTCCGGTTGAGCCCGAGGTATAGATGATATAAGCGAGGTGACTGGGACTAAGACCCGGGACGTCAGGGTTGGCATCCATTTCAGCGTAGTCATTACGGGGATCGAGCACGGTATGCGCCTGTAAAACATCCCCGAGCGCCTGGCGCCCTGCTGCATCAGCCAGCACTAGAACCGGTGCTGTATCGGCAAGAATAAAAGCTAGTCGCTCCCCCGAGTTCTCTGGGTCGAGCGGCACGTAGGCACCGCCTGCTTTTAAGATCGCCATCAGGCCAACAATCATCGCCGGGGAGCGTTCAACACAGATCGCCACATGTTGGTCAGGTCTGACACCTAAAGTAATAAGCTGATGTGCCAATCGATTGGCCTTGGCGTTGAGTTCCCTATAGCTGAGAGTTTCTCCCTCAAAGACCAACGCGGTGGCTTCAGGATTGCGTGCAACCTGGGCCTCAAATAGATGATGAATACACAGATGAGCTGGACAGGATTCTTCTACCGAGTTCCAAGTCTTAAGCAACAATGTACGTTCGGACGCATCAAGCAGGTCTATTCTGGCTACAGACTGGCTGGCATCCCTGGCCATTTCGGCAAGGACGGTCTTCAGATAGCCAACATGGCGCTCAACAGTGGTTGAGTCAAACAACGCGCTCGCATAGGTAAGAGCACCAACGATCTGATCGCCAGCCTCGGCCAGGTTCAGTTCCAGATCGAACTTGGCTACTTCATAGGTAGAACTAACCGGACTGACTTCGATGCCGGGTAAGGCCCATTGGCCTGCATCATAATTTTGCCAGGCAAACACCACCTGGAACAGTGGCGTGTGGCTCAACCGCCTTGGCGGTTGCGTTATCTCCACCACCTGTTCGAACGGCAGATCCTGATGGTCCTGGGCCTTGAGTGCACACTCGCGTACTCGAGTAATGAGGTCAACAACGCTCGGGTTGTCGCTGAGATCAATCCGCAGCGCCAGAGTGTTGACGAAGAAGCCGATCAGCGGCTCAATATCACAATGGCCCCGGTTGGCGCTGGGCACTCCGATGACAATGTCTTCCTGCCCCGATAGTCGTGATAGCACTGTGGCCCAGGCCGCCAACAGTGTCATGAATAGTGTCCCCCCCTGCTGTTGGCTAAAACACTTAAGGGCTGTTGTCAGCTCTGCACAGAGTTCTATCGGCACAGAGGCACCTACGAGAGACTGTTGCTCAGGTCGCCGCCGGTCTGTTGGCAAGTCGAGCAGTGTTGGAACATCAGCCAATGCCTGCTTCCAGTAAGCAGTCTGTTCATTCCAGATCTCTCCCGACAGCCTTTGCCGTTGCCAGGCGGCATAGTCTGGATATTGGATCGCCAGCAGTGGCAATGGATTGGCCTGATGGTTGCTAAAAGCCGTATACAGCGTACTTAACTCAGGCAAAAGAATGCCGAGCGACCAACCATCCGAGACAATGTGATGCTGTGTGAGCTGCAATACATGCTCATCAACAGATGAAGGAGAAGACTCTTGGGCACTCACCCGGATCAAACAAGCCCGAATGAGCGGACCAGTAGCTAGTTCGAAGGGCCTACGAGCTTCCTCGGCACACAGCCTGACAAGCTTAGCCTGCGCATCAGACAAGCTATTCGAACCATCACATAAATCAATCTTACTCAGCGGCAAACCTTTGCTGGAGGGTAGTAGATGCACTTCAGGCTCACCATCTATTTTGACAAAGACCGAGCGCAATGCTTCATGGCGATACCACAGTGTATCAAGGGACTGCTGCAAAGCAGCAACATCCAATTGACCTCTCAATCGAAGGGTCAAGGGGATGTGATAGGCTTCGCTGATTCCACTATCAAGTTGTGCCAAGAACCATAATCGCTGCTGGGCAAACGACAGAGGTAAAGACTCATCACGAGGTATAATATTGATCGCTGCTTGCGCCATGGAGTCAAGGTTGCGCTGAACATCGATCGCCAAAGACAGCGCCTTGAGTGTTGGAGATGCAAATAAAGTTACAAGTTGTAAATCTGCCCCTAAAGGCGCAAGACGGCTGATTAGCCGAACGGCCATAAGCGAATGGCCACCAAGAGCAAAAAAGTTGTCATCACGCCCGATCCGTTCAACTCCAAGAAGTTCTGACCAGAGCTCAGCCACGAAAATCTCGATCTCGCCCAGAGGCGCCTCATAGACAGCATGGGCAAACGCTTCATCCTGTGGCACAGGCAGAGCCTTCCGATCAAGCTTGCCATTGCCCGTCAGAGGCAAGTTTTCCATCCACACAAAAGCAGACGGCACCATGTAATCAGGTAATTGGCTAGATAGCTTTGCTTTCAACTCCAGCATTAATTGGCGAGAATCATCTTGACTCGCTGGTACATTAGTTAATCGGGATATATTTTCAACCTTATTAGGAAAGCGGTAAGTATCTGTCAGGGTATTCCCCACATGATGTAAAAAAAGAATGTCGAGTTCGCCATGTTCTCCATCACCGGACCATGTTGTGATTACCTGATAGCCAAATTTAGCCCCAATGGCATGAAAATCTTCAGGGTGAAGGGAAAATTTCTCAGAGTTATACTCTTCGAGAATTTCTGCTAGTGGCTTACCCTGTTGAAGCTTCTTCAGAGCAGCAATTTCATTAGTCAAAAATCCATTGGGTACATTACAAAAACGAAAATCTTCACTATTGTGTTCTGCTAAATATTTCATTAACTTATCAAGATTATTGTTCTCATTATCCCAATGCAATCTAGGTAGATTATTTAGGGAGGGTGTTGTAATTGGTCCTTTTCTCAATAAAACATCGTAACGGTGGCGATTCAATTCATTTAAGCTTTTCCCACGCTTAAGTCGGATATCAATCCCAGTTATGTCTTTTAACATCAATTGCAATTCGACAAAGAAGGAAGGGTCGAATAGCAACTCCTTTTCTACTTTCAGACGACTTTCAATTCCCCAATGTAGCGTATTAATGTCTGATACATCGTTGATGTTAGTGAGTTGAATTGCCGTAGCAAAGCTACGTAGTAATCGCAGATTGCGGATATCCCCCAGGAAGATAGCTCCTCCTGGGGCAAGTAAACTCAAGGCATGCTGCATCACTTCGATGAAATATTCTTTACTTGGAAAGTATTGCACTACTGAATTTAAGACGATAACGTCAAAATAACTAGTTGGTAAGTCATAAATTTGATGGGCTGGTTGGCAGAATAAATTAACATGACCTGCCAATTCTGGACGTTTAGCAAGCTGCCCTTGTAGCCTATCGATAACTTCACACGATAAATCTGTGCCCCAATAGGTTTGGCAATGTGGGGCAATTTTAGACAGTAGCAGGCCACTACCAACGCCGATTTCAAGTACGTGCTTAGGCTTAAGGTCAAGAATGCGGGTCACTGTTTCAGTACGCCATTCTCGCATTTGATCCAATGGGATTGGTTGACCATCATAACTACTGATCCAGCCGTGAAAATCTTCACCAAAGGGTATATCTTTCGGTTTGCTATATTCTTGGTTGTAGATTGTTTGCCACTCGCTAACTTGATTATGTTCCCACGCTATATCTCTTTTTTGGTGAGGCTCATGGGCCACAACATAAGCAACCAACCGCTTGTTAACATCGGATCCTTGCATCACAACTGCCGCTTCGCGGATGAATGGGTGCTCGACTAATTTGGCCGCAATTTCACCTGGCTCAATTCGAAAACCTCGAATTTTGACCTGGTCGTCATTGCGACCAAGAAACACTAGGTTTCCATTAGGAAGGTAACGGGCTAGATCCCCTGTTTTATACATTCGCGCTCCAGACTTATCGGTAAAAGGATCTGGTAAGAAACGCTCAGCCGTCAGTTCGGGGCGGTTCAGATATCCACGCGCAACACCGGCACCCCCTACGAACATCTCACCCTCGGCCCCCATCGGAACAGGTTGGCCATACGCATCCAGAAGGTAGAGATTCAAATCCGACAGAGGTTTTCCGATCACGCTGTCGCCTTGTTGTGCATCCGATGAGGTCAGCGGGTAATAGGTGACATGGACCGTGGTCTCTGTGATCCCGTACATGTTCACCATTTGTGGGGAAGATTCACCATGCACTCCATACCAGTCGCGTAGTGTCGATGGCTGCAACGCCTCACCACCAAAGATGACATAGCGCAGCTGGTTAGATAACGGTTTTATATGCCCCATTAAGGCAGTAAATGCGCTCGGAGTCTGGTTCAAGACGGTGACGCCCTGCTCGCAAATTAACCGGCAGAATGCCTGTGGAGAGCGAGTAATGGCATGTGGAACCAGCACCAGCGTGCCGCCATGACGAAGGGCTCCCCACAATTCCCAAACCGAGAAGTCGAAGGCGAAAGAGTGGAACAGGCACCAAACATCATTGGCCCCAAAACCAAAGGCGTCGTATGTTGTGTCGAACAGACGTACCACCTGAGCATGCTCGATCATGACCCCTTTGGGCTGTCCGGTTGAGCCCGAGGTATAGATGATATAAGCGAGGTGACTGGGACTAAGACCCGGGACGTCAGGGTTGGCATCCATTTCAGCGTAGTCATTACGGGGATCGAGCACGGTATGCGCCTGTAAAACATCCCCGAGCGCCTGGCGCCCTGCTGCATCAGCCAGCACCAGAACCGGTGCTGTATCGGCAAGAATAAAAGCTAGTCGCTCCCCCGAGTTCTCTGGGTCGAGCGGCACGTAGGCACCGCCTGCTTTTAAGATCGCCATCAGGCCAACAATCATCGCCGGGGAGCGTTCAACACAGATCGCCACATGTTGGTCAGGTCTGACACCTAAAGTAATAAGCTGATGTGCCAATCGATTGGCCTTGGCGTTGAGTTCCCTATAGCTGAGAGTTTCTCCCTCAAAGACCAACGCGGTGGCTTCAGGATTGCGTGCAACTTGTGCCTCAAATAGATGATGAATACATAAATTAGCAGAATATTTAGACGTGAATTGGTTGTACATCCTTGCCTCCAGAAATGAATAAACTCAATTTCATCAATTAGCTGCATTTAAGGCCGTAAGGTGTCTAGGGAACTGGGGAGATTCACTTACAGAACTGCAACATTTCATAACATGCCTGATCAAAGCCTAACTAGAGCTTAACGCGCTTGTTATTTGAACACTTGGAGGGTAATCCCCCCGAAAAACCGGGGTGCTCATAAGTAGAATTTTCCCGTACCTTGAACGCTGGAGGTTCTACATGAAAACTGAATCAGTATGGTGTATTCAGTGCAGCAAAGAACGGTGGCGCGCCAGGCGATGTTTCAATTGAATCGCCCCCGGTTCCCTAGACACCTCAAGAGCCTCAAACTGAGGTCATTCAGGAGGTGTTATGAGCAAGCAGCAACGTTACACGGAAGAATTCAAACTGGCCGCCGTCAAGCAGGTGACTGAGCGCCATTACCCAGTGGCAGAGGTCGCTGAGCGACTTGGTGTTTCCAGCCACAGTCTCTACGTCTGGATCAAACGCTACAGCCAGCCCGACGTGCAGCAACAGCACGACGCCAGCCAGCAAGCCGAAATTCGGCGCCTCAAGGCTGAACTGCGCCGCGTCACCGATGAGCGAGATATCTTAAAAAAGGCCGCTGTAGATTCAATTGATCAACGCAACAACCATGTGAAAGCATGCCGTTGCGGAGGATTGTTGAATGAAGCGAACATTTACAGCAAAGGAAAAAGCGTTTGTTTTTGATCTGTGGAAGCGGGGAACAGGCTTCAGCGAGATAGCGAGAATCTTGGATTCAAAGCCCGGCACCATTTTCACCATGTTGAGGGACACGGGAGGCATCAAACCGAGCGAGCGCCGTCGAGCAGTAGCTCACCTGACGTTATCTGAGCGTGAGGAGATTCGAGCCGGTCTATCGGCACGAATGAGTATTCGTGCCATAGCACGCTCCCTTAACCGCTCTCCTTCAACAATATCTCGGGAAGTTCAACGTAATCGTGGTAGACGCGGCTACAAAGCTGTTGATGCCAATAATCGCGCTAATCGAATGGCCAAAAGACCCAAGGTATGCCTTCTGGAGCGGAATCCGCAACTGCGAAATCTGGTGCTGGAAAAACTCGAGTTAAAATGGTCTCCGGAGCAGATCTCTGGGTGGCTCAGAAGAACGTTCCCCCGCCAGAACATGATGCAGATATCCGCCGAGACGATTTATAAAACGCTGTATTTTCGCAATCGGAGTGCGCTGCACCACCTGCTTGTCAAACATCTGCGCCGTTCTCATAGCCTGCGCCATGGAAAACGCCATATACGCAAGGGAGAAAGAGGCACCATCAATATCGTGAATGGCATATCAATCCACGAGCGCTCCAAGCACATCGATAACCGACGATCATTCGGTCACTGGGAGGGGGATTTGGTGTCCGGCACTAATAACTCTCACATAGCCACACTTGTAGATAGGAAATCGCGCTATACCGTTATTCTCAAGCTAAATGGAAAGGATGCAGGGTCTGTAAATCAAGCGCTTATAGATAAATTCCAGGCACTGCCACCCACGCTCAGGCTGTCCCTGACGTGGGATCGCGGCATGGAACTGGCCAAGCATCTGGAGCTTACTGCCAGTACAGGAGTAAAAGTTTACTTCTGTGATCCTCAAAGTCCCTGGCAACGGGGCACGAACGAGAACACCAATGGTCTGATACGACAGTTTTTCCCCAAAAAGACATGCCTTGCCCAATATTCCCAGCAGGAGCTGGATAAGGTTGCAGCCCAACTAAACAGCAGACCGAGGAAGACCCTGAAATTTAAAACACCAAAAGAAGTTATTGAAAAGGGTGTTGCGTTGACAAGTTGAATCTACAGCCGCGTACTTTGCCAAGCTGTCAGGGTAAGGTACGCCTTCATCCGGGAGCACGCGTCCACACATCCCATCCGCCGACTGTGTCGGATGATGAATGTCCACCCGAGCGGTTATTACGCCTGGCAGCACCAGCCTTTATCTGCCCGAGCACTTGAAGACCAACGCCTCCTGGGCCAGATCAAGCAATGTTGGCTAGAAAGCGGCGGCGTCTATGGTTATCGCAAGATCCGGGACGACCTGCGAGAGATTGGCGAGACCTGTGGGAAACACCGGGTGGCGCGATTAATGCGTCATGAAGGTTTACGTTCACAAACCGGTTATCGTCGCCGTCCCGGTCATTATGGTGGCCGGCCAACGGTGGTTGCACCGAATCATCTTGAACGCCAGTTCGATGTAACTGAGCCAAATAAGGTCTGGGTAACGGACATCACTTATATTCGAACCCATGAAGGCTGGCTCTATCTGGCCGCGGTATTGGATTTGTTTTCACGACAAGTCATTGGTTGGTCAATGGGACCACGGATCGACCGAGAGTTGGCCATCAGCGCGTTACTGATGGCGGTGTGGCGACGGCAACCCGAACAGGAAGTGCTGGTTCATTCTGACCAAGGGAGCCAGTTTAGCAGCTATGACTGGCAGGATTTTTTGCGGGATCACCGGCTCAAGGCCAGCATGAGCAGACGTGGCAATTGTCATGATAACGCGGTGGCGGAGAGTTTTTTCCAGCTCCTCAAACGCGAGCGGATCCGACGTAAAACCTATACGGATCGCGAGGAGGCCCGGCAGGATGTGTTCGATTACATTGAGATGTTTTACAACCCCAAGCGTCGGCACAGTTTCAACAATGGGCTATCGCCAATAGAGTGTGAGATGCAATATTTCGAACGGCTCAAAAGTGTCTAGAGAAGCTGTGGCGATTCAGTCCACCACCTCTTCAGTTAGCTCCATTCAAGACATATTGATTTGTGAAACAACACCGTATGCCAGCCAAAAACCAAACATGTGGTTAACAACCATTTTTTTTGCAGAGAAAAATGCTGGTGTAATTGTTTTTTTGAATTATAAAACCACCCCATTTGAATCCACAACTGACTTATGCTGTCGTTATGATTTTGTTTTATATGGTTTTTATTACTAATTTTCACTTTTGATATTTTTATTATTTAATCTAGCATGGATTGTGTGGATGATAGTGCATCAGCGTGATGACGGATAGCAAAGATAGGAAACATTGAGTCTTCGATTCAGTTTATGTACAGCGTGAACACCCATTTACATGGTTCTAGAGCGTGAGATCGGAGAAGGGTTGTGTATCTAAAAAATAAAGAAAAAGGTATTGTCATCGACTTGATAAATGGCGTGGTCTTATCAAGTGACAGTAGTTCTGGTGCGTTGTGTTCTCAAACTATAAAGATGGGAGCTAAAGAGGTGTGCCTGTTGACATATTTGGCAAAAAACAATGGGTATATGATATCCAAGGCGGAATTGCTGAATCATGTCTGGCGCGAGCGAAGTGTACACGAAAATACAGTTCTGGTGACACTTTCCGGGATAAGAAAGATCTTTAGAAAAGCAAAGCTTGACTGTCGGTGCATAGTTACTATAGCCAAATTTGGTTATATATTTTATCCACATCGTGCGGGGCTTGAAATAGAGGGGTTCGATGATGCAGGCAAGCACTCTATGCTCTGGTTCTATTAGGCATACTTTGACACCAACAGTAGACCTAAATGGTAGCAGTATATTTCCATTTGAAATGAATCAATACATTAAAAATAATAACAATATATATCACAAACTAGGAACGGTGCGAACAAGTTCTTGGTGTGAAATCCTAGCCACATTATCTTGGCATTAGGGGCAAGGTCCAACTGAGTCAACTTACTTTTGTCGGCGGCCAGTTTAATAACAAACACTACCAGACCAGAAAAGAGATTTTCCTGTCACGTATGGAGCAATTGCTGCCTTGGAAAAAGATGCTCGACGTCATTGAACCTGTCTATCCCAAGGCTAGTAGCGGTCGCCGCCCCTATCCACCGGAGACCATGCACCACATTCATTGCTTGCAACAGTGGGATACGGCTCCATGGAAGATGTCCTCTACGAAATCATCTCAATGCGGCTGGTTGCTAGGCTCTCACTCGACCAAGATACCCTTGACCGCATCGCCATCATGAATTTTCGCCACCTACCCGAGCAGTATCAGCTAACCGCTAGCTATTAGAGACTATCAATGAGTGGCTATCCGATACGAGCTTAATGATGACCCAAGGAACGCTGGTCGATGCTGCCATCATCAAGACGTCCTGCTTGACCAACAACAAGCAGAAAGAGCGTAACCCGAGATGTACCAAACAAAGAAGGACAACCAGAGGCACTTCGGCATGAAAGCCCATGTCAGGGTCGACGCCAAGATTGGGCTGAGCTGCGTGAAGAGTTGGCCGACGTAAAGGCCGACTGGTTTATCGCCGAACGGCCGAGCAAGGTCAAAGATCTCAAAAAATACCCCCATAAAAACAAGGCAAAAATCAAGTTCGAGATGCTCAAGGCCAGCATCCGTGGGAAGGTCGAACATCCTTTCTGGATCATCAAATGCTAGTTTGGTTTTGTGAAGGCTCGATACAATGGATTGCTGAAAAACGGCCAGCAATTGGTGATGTTAAACGGGAACAGCGCCCGGAAAGTGGCTCAAAGCAGTTTTTTGATGGGAGATGTTGACCATTCATGGACGTGCTACCTCAAAAGTACCCTCTATGAACATCATGGTGGTATTTCGCCGACTTGTTCACCCTTTCCCTAGCCCTGGAGCTTATTGTTGTGCTCTTGCCTGTCACAGACAGTATTGAGTCATTGTGGGCAGTTGAAATCATTGGCATCTCATCTGAGGCAGCATGTATTTATATATTGTTCAAGGTAAAACGACATGAAATCAAAAATCAGCCTTTCTCGTGACAAACTCATCATGCTAGGGCTAGTGGGGTTATTATTATTACTGACGCCCATTGCTGGGGGGTGGTACTATATGAAACAGTTCAACGCAAACGTAGAGTTGATGCACAACAATAACCTCGCTGCGATCGTGAATCTGGCTGAGATACGTGATGCCCACCTATCCATCAGACGCCAGCTTTTACTTACCTTGCAAATTCGCAACGGCCAATCTGACATGTTGGTGAAGACCGTTCACACAGAAATAAAGCGTATTAATAAGGCTTGGGCACAATACTATCCCCATGAAGTATCCAACTACGACGAGCGGGTACAAGCAGAGCGGGTAAACGTCGAACTGTCTCAATTCAAAGAACTCGTGGAGAAATTCCTCTCGCTGATAGCACTTAACGAATACGATGAAGCCCATTTGTTGGGCAAGCTAACTATCGCTTCATCAAACGAGCTCTCCGCTCTCGTAACAAAAAGAATCGCTAGAAACCAGCATGAGTCCTTTGATATCATGGATAAAAACAAAACCCTCTTGAAGGGGCTATTCGGGTTCTGGTCGATATTGCTATTCGTGAGTACAGCTGTGGTCATGGGTGTGATGACCTACTTCTTGCGCGCTTTAAATAAGGCAATTGATGAGACCCAGTTTCAAACGTGGGTATCTGAATACGTCATTGAACATATGTCGAATGGTGTGATGCTGGTCGGCACCAATGGAAACATTGAAAATGTAAATCCCGCTTTCGAGAAAATGACGGGCTACACCAGGTCGGAAATAGTAGGGCGCAACCCGTCTCTTCTTAAATCGGGACTTCAGCCGCCGGAGTTTTACCGGGATTTCTGGCAGTGTCTGATGAAGGGCGGATATTGGGAGGGCAAACTGTGGAACCGCAGGAAAGACGGCAGTTTATATCTTCAGTACCAAGAAATCTCTGGGGTAAAAATAGCACAGGAAGATTATTTCCACTACATAGCGATATGCTCCGATATCACAAAGCGTCAACAGATAGAGGAACACCTGAGCTACATTGCGATGCATGACAGCTTAACAGACTTACCCAATCGCGCCCTGTTCCTCGACCGCTTGGAACAGGCTATCACTCGAGCTCTACGCAATTCAAACCAGCTTTTTGTCATGTTTCTCGACCTTGATGGCTTCAAGCCTATCAATGATCGTTATGGTCACAATGTGGGCGACGAAGTGCTCAAAATCATTGCAGATCGCCTCAAGACCCACTTGCGCACAAACGACACTGTCGCGCGCTTGGGCGGTGACGAATTTACCGTTCTCCTGGAAGGAGGCATGACCCATCAGGATGCTCACTTGAAAGCATTGTCATTAGTTAAAACGATAGGTGAGCCCATGAACATAGACGGACATCAAATGTCCGTCACAGCGAGTGTCGGTGTCGCTATATACCCCGGTGACGGAGATAATCCAGCTCAACTGCTCACGCAGGCGGATCAGGCGATGTACTTGTCAAAGAGGAATGGCAAGAAGGGAGTCTGTTTTGTTACTCCAATAACACCCGTGTGATGGAAGGGGGCAACCTGTTTTACACATATTGACGTGCCATCGTCCCGCTTATTCAGGATATAACAATGTTCTACCGTCTCATTCTGTTGTGTTGGCTAAGTTGCTGGAGCCTAGTGGTGACTGCCGTCTCGCCTCAGTTGGACAGAAGCGCCTTCACGCCAGCAGGGCAGCACTGGCTCGCGACCCACTATGAGCTGGTGATCGGCATGCCAGCGACGGCCTGGCCCCCTTATGTCTATACCGATGGCCGTGGCAACTTCACCGGCCCTCTGAATGAATTCGCCTCCCAAATTGCAGGCCGACTGGGACTGGGGGTGCGCTACCGGGCCTATGCCAACAATGCGGGTCTCCATCAGGCCTTGCTGGACGACGAGGTCGACATACTGATCGGCGTGGCGCCGAGCCCGACCCGCAAACTGAAGATGCAATTTACCTCCGAGCTGATGGCACTGCCTCGCGCCATCCTGCTGACAGGAGGGCGGGAGAACCTCTCCCTGGAGGAAGCCTACGGTGTGCGCTGGGTCTGCGTCTTCGGCGTCAGCGCTTGCGACGAGCTGCAGCGCCTTGGCATCTCGAACCTGGTTACGGTGGACAGCCGAGACGAGGCGATCTTCATGCTCAAGAATGGGCAAGCGGATGCCTATCTGTCCGAACAACCCATGCTGAATCGCCTGCAATCCATGTCTGGCATGACGCTGGTCACGGTGGACTGGATGAGAGATACCTCGCTCGCCATGGCGGTCGCTCCGGAGCAACTCCCCCTACTGGGGCTGCTGGAGCAAGCCCTTGACGACATCTCTACGCTGGAACGGCGTCGTATTCTCGAGGCGGGGGGTATCCTCGATTACGCCCTAGTGAAAGGGATCAAGGAGATTGTTTTCAGCCCACAGGAGCAGGCGTGGTTACAGGCGCACTCGGTGATCCGATACGGGGTCGCCCCAAACTGGCCCGGGATGAGCGAGATAGACGAGCGAGGACGGCTCAAGGGATTCATTGCCGAGCTGCTGCAGATGATGAGTCAGCGTGCCGGGCTTCGGTTTACCCTCGTACCGACTGAAAGCTGGGCTCAGAGTCTGGCGCTGTTCCAGGCGCACAAACTGGATGTCATCCCGGCCATGACGCCGACTGCTGAACGCCAGAAGTTTGCCAGTTTCACCCCCAACTATGCCTCTCTTAACCGGGTAATTGTAGCTAGGCAGGGGATGGCGGAATTGACCAGTCCTAAGGATTTGAAAGGGCATAGGGTTGGCATGGTGGGGGGCTCGGTGGAAAAAATGCTGCTGACCAAAGTGGGAGCCGAGCCCGTGGCGGTCGCAAGCGATCACGAACTGCTACCGCTGCTAGATCGGCAGCAGGTCGATTATGTGCTGATGAGCATGACCACCCTGGAGCAGTCACTGCAGAGGGGATTCAGCGATCGTTACCAGGTGGTTTTCTCCGGCAGCAAGCTGCGGGTGCCCATCGCCATGGCGACCCAGCTGCAGGATCCCATGCTGCAACAAATTTTGACCAAGGTGCTGCTCACCATCCCTCCGGAGGACCTGACCGTCCTGGAAAAGAAATGGCTCTCCCTGACCGTACAGACGGGGCTAGATCCGCAGGAGGTGTTGCTCTGGTCTTCCCTCGGTGGCGGACTTCTCCTGCTCAGCCTCCTACTGTTTCTCGGGTGGAACCGGACGCTGCGCCGTCAGGTCAGCCAGCGACGGGAGGCGGAGCGGCGACTAGAGGAGCAGCTGGCGTTCGTCCAGCTGATGCTCGATGCTCTGCCAAACCCGGTGGTGCTGACCAACGAGCACTATGAGGTCGCGATGACCAACCGGGCGTACCGGCGGATATTCCTGAATGGGAAAAATCTGATAGGGTCTTACGAGCAATTGCTCAAAGACCGGTTGCCGGAGGCGATCCGGGCCAGGATCATGGAGGAGGATACTAGGGTGTGGGAGAGCGGGGAGGAGCTGCATGGCAGCGGTGAGCGCCAGCACGATGACGGCAGCCTGCACCAGATGCTCTACACCAAGCAGCTTTTTGTGGGGTCGGATGGCAAGCGGCTCGGGATCCTTACCGTACTGACCGATGTGACCGAGCTGGAGCGAGCGCGGTTCGCAGCCCAGGAGGCGCAGACCCGCCTCACCCAGATCACCGACAGCATGCCGGGGTTGGTCTATCAATACCACTGGCTAGGGCCGAGCAACGGGCGCTTCCTCTACACCTCGCAAGGGCTGAAGGAGATGGTGGGTTATGACAGAGATCCCGTCGGTGAGAGGGTGACCGGTGCCGCCATCCTGGGCTTGACGGGGCAGGCTCATCAGGAGTTCGTGGCTACCGTCGAGCACAATGCTAGGGCCATGGAGCCGCTGGATATGGAGGTGGAGATCCTGCGCCAGGGGCAATCGGGCTATCTGCAGATCCGGGGGCACTTCGTGCACCATGCGGAGTTCGAAGGGGTGGTGTTGAACGGGGTGGTGCAGGATATCACCAAGTTGAAGCTCCAGGAACAGGAGCTGCGTCAAGCCAGGCGAGTCGCGGAAGAGGCCACCCAGGCGCGCAGCCGCTTCCTCGCCACAATGAGCCATGAGCTGCGAACCCCCATCTCTGGCATGCACGGCATGCTGGAGCTGCTGCAGATGAGCACCCTCGATGAGGACCAGCGCTACATGCTTCGCAACATAGCAACCTCGGCCAACAGCCTGCTCTACTTAGTCAATGATATCTTGGACTTCTCCAAGATAGAGACGGGTCAGATGCACCTGGAAATTCGTCCGTGCCGGTTGCAGACAGTATTGTGTGATGTGATCCGTGGCTATGTGGCCAAGGCTTATGCCAAGGGATTGACGGTATCGCTCCACTGGTCGGCGGCCGTACCAGAACAGACTGAGATAGATGCAGTTCGGGTGGGGCAAGTACTGACCAACTTGCTGAGTAATGCGGTCAAGTTTACCGAGCAGGGCGAGATCCGTCTCGAGGTGGACATGCAGGGAGTGTCCTTACGTGTGGTGGTGACCGACACCGGCATCGGTATCGCCAAAGAGAAGCAGGCTAAGATGTTTACCCCCTTTGAGCAGGGCGAATCCGACATCGCCCGACGCTATGGTGGCTCTGGGCTCGGGCTCGCCATCTGTCACCAACTGCTCAGTTTCATGGGAGGGACGCTGGCGCTCTCCAGCCAACTGGGACAGGGTACCCGCATTACCTTTACCTTACCGCTGGAAGCCCCCGTGCGGGAAGTCCCACCGCTGGCCGGGAGCAAATGGTGGCTGCTCACGGAACACGATGAGGCACGGGAACTGATGGTGCACATGGGGGTATCAGTGCACCCCTTGAGTCGCGAACAGCTGAGAGGTGGAGTGGAGGGCTATCTGCTGGCCAATGAGCATAGTCTTCAAAGCATACTGGGGGATAATTGGCTGGCGCATTTGCAAAACATGCCGCTCAAGGGCATTGTGTTGTCTCCTAAGGAAGCGCTAAGGAGTGTCTTGACACCCTTGTCGTGGTGGCGGCTGGGTTCATCCCTCCTCTATCCAGACCTCTTGTTAGAAACCTGCCTGCAACTGATGAATACCAGCCGCCAAAACGTGACTGGGTTCACACCTCCCCCCCTGTTGACGGGGCATGTACTGGTGGCAGACGATCACCCCATCAACCGTGCGCTACTGGCTCGTCAGCTCGCCATCCTCGGCATCCAGGTTGAGCTGGTTAACGACGGTGAACAGGCACTGCATGCCTGGCAGCGCCAACCGTTCGATCTCCTGCTAACGGACTGCCACATGCCAGTGATGGATGGCTACAGCTTGACACGTACCCTACGAGCATCAGGGATGCACGCTCCCATCATCGGGGTGACAGCCGATACCTCGGAGGAGGCCAGCAAGTTGATGCAGGAGGCTGGCATGAACGACATATTGTTTAAACCCTACAGTCTGGAGAGGCTGCGTCAGACGTTGGTACGCTGGTTACCAGTCTCCGAGCTGACGAGCGAAACTGAAACCACCGTCCAGAAAGTGGCCAAAGAACAAGCTTCGATCTGGTTATCCCTGTTTGGAACGGAAGCGTTAGCGCGCGATATGGCACGGGCATATCTGGATTCTAATCGCAAAGATGGCGAGGCGATGATACAGGTGCTGTCACGACAGGATACCCAAGCTCTGGTGGGGATCGCACATCGTATTACTGGGGCTGCCCGCATGGTCGGGCAATCTGCTCTGGCCACAGAGGCAGCTCAATTGGAGGTGGAGGCCCGTCTAAACCGGTTGGACAGGAGCATCGCATTGAGTCAGAAGGTACAAACATTGATGGATTCTATTTCACACGAAATTGGATGCTGGCTTGATGAGTAACACCCAACACGTCTGATGGTGGCGGAGAATTAGGGGGTGATTGTTCAAATCGCATAAACTGGGCAGAGTTCCCTTTCTCCAGTGTGCTAGTATTTTTAACTGTCATTTAAGGCCGGTTCGAGATGAATGAAATTGATATTTCAGGCAGCAACATATTGAAGATTCCACATGCATTGGAGAGGTTTCAATTTTTTTTCGAACATTCACCTATTGGCATGGCCATGGTGAATTATGTTAACGGGAAATTTCTTGAGGCAAACAACTCCGTTTTAATATCAAGTGGATACACGCGAAAGGAATTTTTAAATATTAGTTATTGGGACCTTATACCAAAGGAAGATAAACCTCAGTTAATTTCGCAGATTGAAGAGCTCCATCGAACTGGCCGTTTTGGACCAATTAACAAAGAATACATTCGCAAAAATGGAAGGCGTTATCCCGTCAGGATAAGTGGTATCATTCTTACTGAAGTTGATGGAAGTAACATAATATTGGCGATACTTGAAGCTATCACAGAGCAGATACATGCATAAGTGAAAAACTGCAGTGTCACGTTCTACGATACGTTGACACGACTCCCCAACCGCAATCTTCTTACTGAGCGACTAAATCAAGTTATTGCAGAAAATAAGCGTAACACCCGCCACGCAGCCTTGCTATTTATTAATTTTGATAACGTCAAATCGCTCAGTGATGAGTATGGGGAATCTACAGGCGACTTATTTCTGATTGAGGTTTCCAACCGACTAAAAAATAGTGTACGAGAAATAGATACAGTAGCTCGCTTCAGCGGTGTTGAATTTGTGGTACTGGCTCGATGGTTAAGCACAGATAAAACAGAGGCAACTTATCAGGCTGGTCTCATAGCAATAAAACTGCAAGCTGTCATGTCTACTCCATACAAATTGGATGTTGAACATGATAGTCAACCTGATATGGTGATTGAGCACCATTGCACCGCCAATATCGGTGTTGCAGTATTCAATGCTGACGAAAGAGATCCTCATGACTTCATTGAGTGGGCGGATTCAGCCATATATCAGGTTGAAGAAACGGGGAAGAACTCAATTTGATTTCACGATGCAAGTGATTGAGTCGCGATTCAAATTTTGGCATTCCGATCAACCCAAGGTGCCTGCCCCGCTCAGCACTAGGCTGTGTTCTCAAAGTGTTCAAATTTCAATCGCCTCAATTTTCAACCATGAACAGGTCCTCTAAAGAGGCCTGTTTAGGCAGTTTTGAAGTGAATGAATGCGGTCTTTCTGGAAGGATCGAGTCCCATATGATAGGGAGGACGTTTTTCAACCACTTT
The DNA here is from genome assembly GCF_056279295.1 of Aeromonas sp. TECH754. Lineage (NCBI taxonomy): Bacteria > Pseudomonadati > Pseudomonadota > Gammaproteobacteria > Aeromonadales > Aeromonadaceae > Aeromonas > Aeromonas sp. TECH754. The sequence goes on from NZ_JBWBRA010000001.1 coordinate 1,021,663, forward strand.
AGGAACACAGCCTAGGATGCCTGCGTCGATCCGCGTGCCGCCGGTATGGGTTTCACATGTTGGATATGGTAAGCACCGCCTATCACCCGCTGTCCCGCCCGGTTATGCAGCACCTGATGACTCAATCCCTGGCTACGGGCAAAGCTCGTATACACTCCCGCCCCATCACTGCACTGAATCGCCCCGGCTTCTCTAGACACTTTTGAGCCGTTCGAAATATTGCTTCTCACACTCTACTGGCGATAACCCATTGTTGAAACTGTGCCGACGCTTGGGGTTGTAAAACATCTCAATGTAATCGAACACATCCTGCCGGGCCTCCTCGCGATCCGTATAGGTTTTACGTCGGATCCGCTCGCGTTTGAGGAGCTGGAAAAAACTCTCCGCCACCGCGTTATCATGACAATTGCCACGTCTGCTCATGCTGGCCTTGAGCCGGTGATCCCGCAAAAAATCCTGCCAGTCATAGCTGCTAAACTGGCTCCCTTGGTCAGAATGAACCAGCACTTCCTGTTCGGGTTGCCGTCGCCACACCGCCATCAGTAACGCGCTGATGGCCAACTCTCGGTCGATCCGTGGTCCCATTGACCAACCAATGACTTGTCGTGAAAACAAATCCAATACCGCGGCCAGATAGAGCCAGCCTTCATGGGTTCGAATATAAGTGATGTCCGTTACCCAGACCTTATTTGGCTCAGTTACATCGAACTGGCGTTCAAGATGATTCGGTGCAACCACCGTTGGCCGGCCACCATAATGACCGGGACGGCGACGATAACCGGTTTGTGAACGTAAACCTTCATGACGCATTAATCGCGCCACCCGGTGTTTCCCACAGGTCTCGCCAATCTCTCGCAGGTCGTCCCGGATCTTGCGATAACCATAGACGCCGCCGCTTTCTAGCCAACATTGCTTGATCTGGCCCAGAAGGCGTTGGTCTTCAAGTGCTCGGGCAGATAAAGGCTGGTGCTGCCAGGCGTAATAACCGCTCGGGTGGACATTCATCATCCGACACAGTCGGCGGATGGGATGTGTGGACGCGTGCTCCCGGATGAAGGCGTACCTTACCCTGACAGCTTGGCAAAGTACGCGGCTGTAGATTCAACTTGTCAACGCAACACCCTTTTCAATAACTTCTTTTGGTGTTTTAAATTTCAGGGTCTTCCTCGGTCTGCTGTTTAGTTGGGCTGCAACCTTATCCAGCTCCTGCTGGGAATATTGGGCAAGGCATGTCTTTTTGGGGAAAAACTGTCGTATCAGACCATTGGTGTTCTCGTTCGTGCCCCGTTGCCAGGGACTTTGAGGATCACAGAAGTAAACTTTTACTCCTGTACTGGCAGTAAGCTCCAGATGCTTGGCCAGTTCCATGCCGCGATCCCACGTCAGGGACAGCCTGAGCGTGGGTGGCAGTGCCTGGAATTTATCTATAAGCGCTTGATTTACAGACCCTGCATCCTTTCCATTTAGCTTGAGAATAACGGTATAGCGCGATTTCCTATCTACAAGTGTGGCTATGTGAGAGTTATTAGTGCCGGACACCAAATCCCCCTCCCAGTGACCGAATGATCGTCGGTTATCGATGTGCTTGGAGCGCTCGTGGATTGATATGCCATTCACGATATTGATGGTGCCTCTTTCTCCCTTGCGTATATGGCGTTTTCCATGGCGCAGGCTATGAGAACGGCGCAGATGTTTGACAAGCAGGTGGTGCAGCGCACTCCGATTGCGAAAATACAGCGTTTTATAAATCGTCTCGGCGGATATCTGCATCATGTTCTGGCGGGGGAACGTTCTTCTGAGCCACCCAGAGATCTGCTCCGGAGACCATTTTAACTCGAGTTTTTCCAGCACCAGATTTCGCAGTTGCGGATTCCGCTCCAGAAGGCATACCTTGGGTCTTTTGGCCATTCGATTAGCGCGATTATTGGCATCAACAGCTTTGTAGCCGCGTCTACCACGATTACGTTGAACTTCCCGAGATATTGTTGAAGGAGAGCGGTTAAGGGAGCGTGCTATGGCACGAATACTCATTCGTGCCGATAGACCGGCTCGAATCTCCTCACGCTCAGATAACGTCAGGTGAGCTACTGCTCGACGGCGCTCGCTCGGTTTGATGCCTCCCGTGTCCCTCAACATGGTGAAAATGGTGCCGGGCTTTGAATCCAAGATTCTCGCTATCTCGCTGAAGCCTGTTCCCCGCTTCCACAGATCAAAAACAAACGCTTTTTCCTTTGCTGTAAATGTTCGCTTCATTCAACAATCCTCCGCAACGGCATGCTTTCACATGGTTGTTGCGTTGATCAATTGAATCTACAGCGGCCTTTTTTAAGATATCTCGCTCATCGGTGACGCGGCGCAGTTCAGCCTTGAGGCGCCGAATTTCGGCTTGCTGGCTGGCGTCGTGCTGTTGCTGCACGTCGGGCTGGCTGTAGCGTTTGATCCAGACGTAGAGACTGTGGCTGGAAACACCAAGTCGCTCAGCGACCTCTACCACTGGGTAATGGCGCTCAGTCACCTGCTTGACGGCGGCCAGTTTGAATTCTTCCGTGTAACGTTGCTGCTTGCTCATAACACCTCCTGAATGACCTCAGTTTGAGGCTCTTGGGGTGTCTAGGAAAGTAGGGGCGATTCACTCAGGTAGAGCCTGATCCGTAGTACACCAACCCAACAGACAAGACAAAAAATGAAAACGAAGAAGACTGCGGCCCAACTGGGCCGCTTTCTTATATCCCAGCTAATCCACTTCCGACAAATTTCGCCCAAGCATCCATCATAGGTCGACGTTGATCCAGCAAGTCAGTGCGGTGGTACGCAGCTTCTACCTTGTTCTGTATAAGGTGGGCGAGCGCTCGTTCAGCAAGATCTCTGGCATAGCCCTGCTCGCTGCACCAGTCCCGAAAGCTGGAACGAAAACCATGAGCTGTTGCCATTCGGCCAGGAGTACAGCTTGCAGCTTTGGCTCTTCTCAGAAACATCGTCAGCACTGTGTCTGAGAGCGGTACCTGGTCTCTGGGAGAAGGAAATACCAACTCGTCATGTAATCCCCTTAACCCCAGCAGGATCTCGACGGCACGAAGAGATAACGGAACACGATGTTGTTGCTTGGCCTTCATACGCTCGGCTGGCAGGGTCCAGACCCTTGCCTCCAGATCTACCTCAGACCATTTCATTGCTCGGACCTCACCTGAACGGCATGCAGTCAGGATCAAGAGCTCGAGCATCGAACGGGTTACATCGTACTGTTGCGCTGTTCTCAGGTGTTTTTGCACAAATGCAGGGATATCACGCCAGGGCATAGCAGGCTGATGCTCTACTCGCACAGATTTGCTGGGTTGAGTCGGTAATAGGTGGCTTACCACATCCACTGGGTTTGCAGAGGTATAGCCATGGGCCCATGCCCAAGCCATCACTGCGTGTAGGCGCTGCTTAACACGGCTTGCTGTTTCCGGGATTGTCAGCCATATCGGTTGCAAAACGGAAGCGATATGAGTTGGGGTGATGGCATCAATAGAGACAGGGCCAATGGTAGGAAAGGCATATTGTTCCAATGTGGTGATCCATTGCTTGCCGTGTTTTGGGTTCTTCCAACCAGGTAACAAGCTTTCATAGATGAGTCTGGCGGATGCTTCCAATGTCGGGATCTTCGGCTTGTTCTGCTCCTGCAGTCGGATCTCTAGCGGATCCCGATTATTCGCCAACTGCTCCCGCATTGTCTGTGCGTCTCGAGCTGCGTCAGCTATTGAGATCTCGGGGTAAGTCCCGAGGCCAGCGTTACGTCGTTTCTTTGTCGCTGGGCTGACATAGCGGAATACCCACTTACCTCTTCCTTTGACGGTTGAGGAATGTAGCGTCAACCCTGTGACGCCACCGTGAGCAAGGGGTTTATCTTCCGGCTTGATGCTACGAGCTTTGGTATCGGTGAGGATTGCCATCAGGTAACCTCCTTGAGAATTGAGTATGCCACACAGTATGCCACCAAGCATGCGCAGTGGTAATATGTGATTGGGATGGATTGGACAGAGTTTGTTTCTAATATGATGATAGTAAAGGGCTTTCTTGATTGATGTGGAGTGGGTTGGACTTAATTGCGGCGGGCACCTCCTCCGCCATCTATACGGCCCATCTCATCGATTGAGATGGGCTTTTTTGTATCTGTAATCTCTGATGTACCGCCGGACTAGGTGGGAAAGGGGATTGGGTCGCTACCGGGCTCGCCGCCCGTCACACCTCTGCGCTTGCCGCGCCCTGTCTGATGATCTGCCTTGGCGAGAAGCCAAACAGCTTTCGAAATGCCGTGATGAAGTTGGCTGCGTGGTTGTAGCCCGCATGCTCGGCGGCGTCCTGCAGCGACATGCTGCGCTCCTCCAGCCTCACCTTTACCTCCTGCAACTTTCGCTCGCGCAAGTAGCGCTGCAGGCTGATGCCCAGCTCCTTCTTGGCCGCCCGCTGCAGGGTGGAGACGCTCATGCCGAGCGCATCGGCAATGTCGGCGAGGGTCATCTCGTCCACCTTCTCATCCATCAGCAACATCTTCAGGCGAGTCGGCTGTTCGTTGTGCCGCTGGCTGGAGACGAAGGCGATCTGCTGAAGGTTGACCATCAGGCTCTCCCAGACGGTGAGGGCAAACGCCTCCCGCATCAGCATCTCGGGGGCATTCTGGCTGCTGGTGAGGTTCAGCGCCTCCGCAATCTGCCCCAGATGCGGGGGCAGCGACCAGTCGACGCGACTCAGGTGATGGCTGAATACCCGCTCGAACCGCTCGCGCTGGGGGCCCGTCATCTTGCGCTCAAGCCAGGCGGGACTGAGCGACAGGACTATGCTGCGACTGCGCACCTGGGCCTTGGCGGCGCCCTGCACCATGTCGGGTCTGGCATAGAAGATGGCGGTGGCGACGATGGGATCGGACGTGTGAAAACGGCAGCCTCGCAGCTGATGGGTGGCCCCATAGGTCATCAGCGCCTTGCTCTCGAGGGGGATGGCGATGATGAGCTGCGGCGGCAGCTCCCGCTCGGTGGCAAAGTCGGCCTTGTGGACGATGTCCTTGTTGTGAAAGAGGATGCCGTCCTGAATCATCAGGTTCTCTACTCTTCCTGTGAACAAACCCCGTTTGCGAACGCGGGTATCTCTTACCACAGTGTCAGTCATGCTCACTTTGACCATTTCGAAGTATTAAATGACCAACCCGCAAAACTACTGCGGATACTCGAATGCTATATTAGCCCCCGCAAAATTAAATGAAAATGATTATCATCTCTGTTTGGGGGTCACTCTTTCTATGGTTGTCTTCAAGGATAAAGCGCCGAGCCCGCTGGCTCTGGCCGTCTCTGCCGCCCTGGCTGTCACTGTCGTTTCCCCGGTCCGGGCACAAACGGCGAACATCGAGCCGGATGAAACCCTGGTTGTCTATGGCAACCCGCTCTACGGGATGGCGCCGTCGGAGGAGACGGGGGGCTACGGCGTCGACTCGGCCACCGTCGGGACCAAGACCCCGGCGGCCCTGAAAGACATTCCCCAGTCGATCACTGTGCTGACCAACGACTACATAGAGGAGCGCAACTTCGTCGCGGTGGACGACTTGGCCAAGTACACGCCGGGCCTGCGCACCATGGTCAACGACAGCGGCCGCTCCTCCATCTTCTCCCGCGGCTACGAATACGATGAGGTGAACCTCAACGGCCTGCCATCGCCTATGCAGAGCAAGTTCGGCACCCTGCCGTCTCTGGCGGCCGTGGACAGGGTAGAGATCATGCGCGGCCCCTCCGGCCTGTTCAACAGCACCAGCGAGCTGGGGGGCGTCATCAACATGGTGCTCAAGCGTCCGACCGACGAGTTCAAGGGCTCGGTCACGGCGCGCTATGGCAGCTGGGACAGACACTATCTGGAGGCGGACCTGGGCGGGGCACTCAACGAGGAGGGCTCGGTGCTCGGTCGCCTGGTGGTGGCCAACGCCGACATCAAGAACCAGGTCGACTACAACAACAACGACAACGGCACCTATTACGGTACCCTGGAGTTCGACCTGTCGGATCGCACCCTGCTGTCTGTCTATGCCCTGCACCAGACCAAGGACATACTGCCCACCAATGGCCTGCCGGCCTACCGCGATGGCACCATGCTCGACATCGGCCGCAGCACCTATCTGGGCTCGGATGAAGATTTCTTCGATGCAAGCACCACGGATGTGGGGGCCGCCCTCCAGCATGCCTTCGCCAACGGAGGCGTGGCGCAGTTCTCGGCCCGCTACATGGACCACGACATGCGCCTGGAGCAGACCTACACCAATGGCCCAGTGGATGCCGCAGGGAACACGGGGCTGATGTTCAATGCCCAGGCGAACCAGCAGAAAAACATGGCGTTCGATGCCAACTACAGCCAGTTGTTCGGCCTGCTTGGGCACAAGAGCGAGTTCGTGCTGGGCTCTGACTACAAGCGCTACGAGTCCGACATCCAGACCTACACCAACCGCAACATCGGCAAGATCAACGTGTTCGACTTCGATCCGACCGGGGTCGCCAAGCCAAACTACCAGTACACCAAGAACGACCACGAAGAGCAGTCCGAGCTGGGCCTCTATGGCAAGGTGACCTGGCGGCTGCTGGAGCCGCTGGCGGTGATCACCGGGGCCCGGGTCTCCTGGTATGACACCGAGGTCGTCAACACCACCCTGAGCTCGGGGGCGCAGAGCAGCCAGTCCGGTGACTTCAAGGGGAAATTTACCCCCTATGCCGGGGCCGTCTATGACCTGACCGGGGAGCATGCGCTCTATGCCAGCTACTCCAAGGTGTTCAAGCCGCAGACCAGTCAGGATGAAAAGGGGGAGATGCTCACGCCGCGGGAGGGTAGCCAGTGGGAAACCGGCATCAAGTCCTCCCTGCTGGACGGCCTGCTCAATACCCGGGCGACCGCCTTCCTGATGAAGGACGCCAACATCGCGGCCCAGGCCTATGACGATCAGGGTATCGCCATCACCAACACCTACTGGGCCACCGGCAAGGTGGAGACCCAGGGGGTGGAGCTGGAGGCGACCGGCTACCTGAGCCAGCACTGGATGGTCATGACCGGCTATACCTTCACCGACATCGAGGAGAAATCCGGCGATCACAATCCGAAATTCGATGCTATTCCGCGCCACACCCTCTCCCTCTGGACCGACTACCACCTGGCGGACTGGGTACAGGGGCTGCATCTGGGGGGCGGGATGACGGCGGTCAGCGACTACTCCTTCAACCAGAAGGGGATCTCGACTCATCAGGGGGGCTATGCCCTGTTTGATGCGGCAGTGCGCTATGAGATCAACGACAGGATGCAGGCGACCCTGAACCTCTACAACATCCTGGATCGCGAGTACTTCTATCGCGTCGGCTCCACCACCACCTTCAACATGTATGGCGAACCGGCCAACCTGATGGCGGGCTTCAGCTACAAGCTGTAACCCAAGGGAAAACAGGGCCCGGTGGCCCTGTTGTCACCTATCCGAACCCACTTCGTCCGATTCACCCTATGACAAGACTCATCGCGATACTGCTCACCATGATCACTCTCTCGTCTGCCCAGGCCGACATGCGCCATTACGCCGAGGGTTTCAGCCATCACTCGGCCCTGCTCGACGAAACCCGGCAATACAGCGTCTATCTGCCGGATGACTATGTACAAAAGCCGGACCAGCGCTTCCTGGTGCTCTATCTCCTGGACGGGGAGAAGTTCCTGCTGGAGGTGGCTGGCATCACCCAGGCGCTGCGGGCCGGGCTCAATCCGGCGATCCCGTCCCTCATCATAGTGGCGGTGCACAACACCGATCGGATGCGGGACTACACCCCGAGCCACACCATGGCGCTGCCCAACGGGGCGCCGGCGGGGGCCGGCTATGCCAAGACCGGGGGCGGCCCTGCCTTCATGCGGTACCTGACCAAGGAGCTGTGCCCCCTCATCGAGAGTCGCTATCGCACCGCCTCACCGGCCCTGCTGGTGGGCCACTCACTCGGGGGCTTGCTGACTCTGGACACGGTGGCAAAAGACAAAGGCGAGTTTCAGGGCTACCTCTCGGTGGATGCCAGCCTCTGGTTTGACTATCCGGCCAACTACCAGCGCATCGAGCGGGCCCTGACCCGGTCACTCAAGCACCCGGCCTCGCTGTTTATCGCGGTGGTCAACAACCCCTACACGCCAGGCTTCGGGCGCTCCGAGTTTCACCGGAATCACCTGCGCCAGTTTGCCCGGAGCGTGATGGCCCGACCCGGCCAGCACCTGCACGTCACCCATCGCTACTATGAGGAGGAAGATCACCACAGCGTCTACCACCTGGCGGTCTATCAGGGGTTGCAGTGGTTGTTTCGGGGCTACCGGCTGGACTTGACCCCGGGGGTCTTCAACCGGCAGGGGGTCATCGCCCGCTACGATGTCCTGAACCGGCAACTTGGCAGCGAGCTCAAGCCGGAGCAGGAGAATCTGAAGGATATCAGGGACAAGGCGACTCGCTGGCCCCAGAAGCAGATCTCCCCGGCCGAGGCAGATGCCCTGATCAAGCACTATTACGGAAAATAAGCTCGGGAGCCGAGCCCTGGCTGCAACCGCGATAAGCCGGTTGCAGCCGTGAGGGGCGGGTTCACATGCCTCACGGTTCGCTTCGGCGGGATGGAGGTGCCTGATCCAAGTACAGGCAGCTCGGGCTTAGCACAAGATACTGTTGTGATTCTCTTTTCGTGATCTTGACCTGAGTTGTCCAGAGTCTATTAGCATAACATCTGGCTATCCCTAAAGAGGGGCCGAGGCAAGGGATAGAGACATGATGCCCGTCAGTAATGAATGCCTGTTGATGCAGATCCAGCCCACCATCTTGCGCTTCGCCAAGATGCTGGCCAGCGTGCTGCAACTGGAAGTCGAAATCGTCGATGCCAACATGGTGCGGGTGGCAGGAACGGGCCCCTATGGCCAGTTCTTCGGTCGCCAGCTGGAGGGAGACTCCCGCCTGTTGCGCCATGTGATCGAGCACCAGCGCGAAAAGATAGTCACCCACACCAGTGAGGATCCGGTCTGCGAGGGGTGTGGCGGCAGGGATAACTGTCGGGAGCGCGCCTTTCTCGGTGTGCCCATCATGGTGGAGGATCGCTGCATCGGGGTCATCAGCCTGGTGGCCTTCAACACCGTGCAGCAGGCCCGACTCAACCACAATCTGCAGGAGGTGTGCGACTATGTGCAGCACATCTCCCGGCTCTTCGTGACCAAGTTGCTCGACTCCCGCGGCCTGTCTGAGGGGGTCAACAAGGTGTTCTTGGATCTGATGGCCAACATGGATCAAGGCTGTCTGCTGCTCGATGAGCAGAGCCAGGTGCGCTATGCCAACGAGGTGGCTCTCAAACAGCTCCACTGCCCCAAGGAGCAGTTGCTGGGCCGCGAGATAGGTCTGCGCCCGCTCACCTTTGGCCAGCAGGGGCTGACGGGGCACATGCAGCACATCATCACCCTGGCGGATCGCCAGGAGATCATCATCGGCCAGCTGCACCATGTGCAGGGGCAGCAGCTGTTTCTGATGGCGTTCCATCAGTCCCACGGGGTTCCGAGCCAGCCGCCGGAGTCCGAGGAGGGGCTGATGCAGCTGATCGGTGAAAGCCAGCCCATGCGCACGCTCAAGAAGTTGCTCCATCGCATCGCCCTGAGCCCCTCCAGCGTGCTGATCTGTGGCGAGAGCGGCACCGGCAAGGAGGTGGTGGCACGTGCCGTGCACCGGCTCAGCCCGCGCCGCGACAAACCCTTTATCGCCATCAACTGTGCCGCCATCCCGGAGCAACTGCTGGAGAGCGAGCTGTTCGGTTATGTGAAGGGGGCCTTCACCGGCGCCTCCAGCGGTGGCAAGCAGGGGCTGGTTCAGGCGGCGCACAAGGGCACTCTGTTTCTCGACGAGATAGGGGACATGCCGCTCACCATGCAGGCCAAGTTGCTGCGGGTGCTGGAGTTGCGGGAGGTGACCCCCATAGGTGCCAGCCGGCCGGTGCCGGTAGACATTCGCATCATCGCCGCCACTCACCAGCATCTGGAGCAGTACATCGCCGAGGGCAAGTTTCGCGAAGATCTCTTCTATCGCCTCAACGTGATCCCGCTCAACCTGCCGCCGCTGCGCGAGCGGATCGGGGACGTGGCGCTCCTGACCCACTATTTCCTGAACCTGCACACCAGCCGCATCGGCCTCGTCTACCCTGGACTGACGCCGGAGGTGATGGCGCTGCTCGAGGGATACCGCTGGCCTGGCAACGTGCGCGAACTCAGCAACCTCATCGAGTACCTGGTCAACGTGATCCAGGCGGGGGAGGTGATCGAGAGCAGCCTGCTGCCCCCCAGCATTCTGCGCAATCAGTGGCGCGGCATGCCCGGCGAGGGGCAAGGCGCGGCTGTCATGGCGCCGGAGCCAGCAGCGCCTCTGGCGGCGAAACCCATTGAGCCGCCGGTGGCCGAGCTGGGGCTCGAGAGCATGGAGAAGCAGATGATTGAGGAGACGCTGCTGCGCCTTGGCAACAAGAAGCTGGCCGCACAGGCGCTGGGGATCGGGATTGCCACCCTCTATCGCAAGATAAAGAAGTACGATATCGCCGCGCAGCTCTGACACGGACCCGCCAGAGGGCGGGTCTGCTGCGGCTGGCGACTCTTCTTGCGAAGGGACAATTTCGGGCCTGCCCATTTCGTGTTCACTCCGGGATAGCGAGACTCACAACGCGCCGGCATGGCAAGCGGAACATCCCCGTTGTGGCCCCAGGCCCAGCCCTATTTAATCCGGCGAGTCGCGCATCATTATCATTATGAGAAAATCCCCCACCCACCTATCAATTCCAGCCAGGATCCCGAGGTGCCCGCTGATAATTATCAATGGACCTTGTCGATATATCCGCGAGCGACCTTGAATTCACATCCAGCCATCGATTGATAGCCCAAAGACGTGCTCCGCTTTCAATTAATTCGTGGCCTGGCTCACATATATGCAGACCGGTCTGTTTCTTTTATTCGAATTATCGGCTTGGCACGCTAATTGATTGCTCTTATTCGACGCTAACCGACGAACTCACCGATGGCCATATTCTGATGACCTGCGAGTGGAAGGGCGGCATTCCATATCTCATCACTAGATTGGAGTTAACGATGAAAGCAGTGAATCAGCTAATCAAAGAGATCAATGCACTCACATCCAACCTGCATGAAAAAGACTTCCTGTTGACCTGGGAGCAGAGTCCCCAGGAGCTGGAGCTGGTACTCAAGCTGGCCGAAGCCCTGAAGAATTTGCGCACCGAAAACATCGCCACCAGGCTGTTCAACACCGGCCTCGGCATCTCGGTGTTTCGCGACAACTCCACTCGTACCCGCTTCTCCTACGCCTCTGCCCTCAACCTGCTCGGCCTCGCCCAGCAGGATCTGGACGAAGGTAAATCCCAGATAGCCCACGGCGAGACGGTGCGCGAGACCGCCAACATGATCTCGTTTTGCGCCGATGCCATCGGCATTCGCGACGACATGTTCCTCGGTGCCGGCAACGCCTACATGCGTGAGGTGGGGGCGGCGCTGGATGAAGGGTTCGAGAAGGGGGTGCTGCCCCAGCGCCCGGCGCTGGTCAACCTGCAGTGCGACATCGATCACCCGACCCAGTCCATGGCGGATCTCGCCTGGCTGCAGGAGCACTTCGGCAGCCTGGAGAGCCTCAAGGGCAAGAAGATTGCCATGACCTGGGCCTACTCCCCGAGCTACGGCAAGCCGCTCTCGGTGCCCCAGGGCATCATAGGCCTGATGACCCGCTTCGGCATGGACGTGACCCTGGCGCACCCGGACGGCTATGACCTGATCCCGGACGTGATCGCCGTGGCCCACGAGAATGCCAAGGCCTCCGGTGGCAGCTTCCGTCAGGTCAGTTCCATGGAAGAGGCGTTCAAGGACGCTGACATCGTCTATCCCAAGTCCTGGGCCCCCTACAAGGTGATGGAGCAGCGCACCGAGCTGCTGCGCGCGAGCGACCACTCCGGCCTCAAGGCATTGGAGCAGCAGTGCCTGGCACAGAATGCCAAGCACAAGGATTGGCACTGCACCGAAGAGATGATGAGCCTCACCAAAGGGGGCGAAGCGCTCTATATGCACTGTCTGCCGGCGGATATTTCCGGGGTCTCCTGTGAGGAGGGCGAAGTGACCGAAGGGGTATTCGAGAAATACCGTATCGCCACTTATAAGGAGGCGAGCTGGAAGCCTTATATTATCGCCGCGATTATAGTCGCCCGTAAATTCTCCGCACCGGGTGTCGCCCTCGAGCAGTTGATAAAAGAAGCTCAGCCTCGGGTTAAATAACAGTTAGCCATAGACAGGGCGCGGCAGACTGCGTCCTGCTCTTTGTCACAGGGAATAATGCCTGCGAGGTTTCTATGTCTGAATTTTCGCTGAAAATGGATATCGCCGATAATCGCTTTTTTACCGGTGAGTCTCTCCCGCAATTCTCCCGGCTCGAAGCGCAGAAAGCGCGGGCCTTTCACCAGAAGCTGGCGGGCTATCAGCCGACGCCACTGTGCAGCCTGGATGCGCTGGCCACCCACGTTGGGGTGAGCAAGATCCTGGTCAAGGACGAGTCGAAACGTTTTGGCCTCAATGCCTTCAAGATGCTGGGGGGGGTCTATGCCATCGCCAACCTCCTGTGCGCGAAATTCGGGGTCGCGGTCGAGGATTTCTCCTTCGATCTCATCAAGGCCACCATCAAGGCCCCCATGACCTTCGCCACCACCACGGATGGCAACCATGGCCGTGGCATCGCCTGGGCCGCCAAGCAGGTGGGACAGCACGCCGTGGTCTACATGCCCAAGGGCTCGGCTCAGGAGCGGGTGGAGCACATCCGGGCCCTGGGGGCCGAGTGCATCGTCACCGACATGAACTATGACGACACGGTGCGCCTCACCATGCAGATGGCCGAGGAGCACGGCTGGTACATAGTGCAGGACACCGCCTGGGAGGGGTACACCGAGATCCCGACCTGGATCATGCAGGGCTACACCACCCTGGCCGACGAGGCGGTTGAGCAGATGCAAGAGCACGGCATTCCCCAGCCCACCCACGTGCTGTTGCAGGCCGGGGTCGGGGCGCTGGCGGGCGGGGTGCTCGGCTATCTGGCGGACAGCTTCGGGGCCCACAACCTGCACAGCATCATCGTCGAGCCGGATCAGGCCGACTGCATCTACCGCTCCGGCGTCGCCGGCGAGATGGTCAACGTCGGTGGCGACATGCGCACCATCATGGCGGGCCTGGCGTGCGGCGAACCCAATCCCCTCGGCTGGCCCGTGCTGCGCAACTGCAGCACCCAGTTCATCTCCTGTCATGACAAGGTCTCGGCGCTGGGCATGCGGGTGCTCGGTAACCCCCTTGGCCAGGATCCCCGCATCCTCTCCGGTGAATCCGGCTCGGTCGGCACCGGGGTGCTGGTAGCGGTGCGTCATCACCCCGAGCGGGAGGCCCTGATGGCCCGTCTCGGCCTGAACGAGGACTCGGTGGTGCTCATCATCAACACCGAGGGGGATACCGATGTGGCGCACTATCGGGAAGTGGTGTGGGAAGGCAAGCACCCCGCCTGCGATTAAGGCAATCGAAGCGCTGACGGCACCGGCGGTGCCATGAAAGATACGGGACGGGGCTGGTGACTAAGGCTTCGCACTCTCAGTCGTTATGGAGAATCACAATGAGCAAGCAAATTCCGTTTGAAATGGTGTTGGAGAAGGCCCACCAGTACAAGGCCGAGATGAGTCAGTTCCTGCGCGACATGATCGCCATCCCCAGCGAAAGCTGCGACGAGAAGCGGGTGGTGCTGCGCATCAAGGAGGAGATGGAGAAGGTCGGCTTCGACAAGGTCGAGATCGATCCCATGGGCAACGTGCTCGGCTACATCGGCCATGGCCCGCACCTGATCGCCATGGATGCCCACATCGATACCGTGGGGATCGGCAACATGGCTAACTGGACCTTCGATCCCTATGAGGGGATGGAGGATCACGAGATCATCGGTGGTCGCGGCGCCTCCGATCAGGAGGGGGGCATGGCCTCCATGGTCTATGCCGGCAAGATCATCAAGGATCTGGGGCTGGAGGATCAGTACACCTTGCTGGTGACCGGCACAGTGCAGGAGGAGGACTGTGACGGCCTCTGCTGGCAGTACATCATAGAGCAGAGCCAGATCCGCCCGGAATTCGTGGTCAGTACCGAGCCGACCGACTGCCAGATCTACCGTGGCCAGCGTGGCCGCATGGAGATCCGGGTCGAGGTGCAGGGGGTGAGCTGCCACGGCTCGGCGCCGGAGCGCGGTGACAACGCCATCTTCAAGATGGGCCCCATCCTGGGCGAGCTGCAGGAGCTGAGTCAGCACCTCGGCCACGACGACTTCCTAGGCAAGGGTACCCTCACCGTCTCCGAGATCTTCTTCACCTCGCCGAGCCGCTGCGCCGTGGCGGACAGCTGCGCCATCTCCATCGACCGTCGCCTCACCTGGGGCGAGAGCTGGCAGGGTGCGCTAGAGGAAATCCGCGCGCTGCCAGCGGTCAAGGCAGCCGGTGCCGAGGTCTCCATGTACCAGTACGATCGTCCGGCCTACACCGGCCTGGTCTATCCCACCGAGTGCTACTTCCCGACCTGGAAGGTCGAAGAGGATCACATCACGGTCAAGACCCTGTCAAAGGCCTATGTGGGGCTGTTTAACAAGGCACCCGTGGTCGACAAGTGGACCTTCTCCACCAACGGGGTCTCCATCATGGGCCGTCACGGCATCCCGGTGATCGGCTTCGGTCCCGGCAAGGAGCCGGAGGCCCACGCCCCGAACGAGAAGACCTGGAAGGATCACCTGGTCAAGTGCGCCGCCATGTACGCGGTGATCCCGCTGCTCTATCTGGCCGAGCTGGAAGACTAAGCGCCAAGACGGCGGTGGCCTGCCACCGCCGTCCATCTTGATCCCGCCCCGCCTCTGAACCGAGCCGGGGCGCAGGCGTTTAAGGAGCGAGGGATGAGACGACTGATCAAAAACGGCGTGTTGGTCGATGCGGATGCGGAGTATCGCCAGGATCTGCTGCTCGAAAACGGGGTGATCCGGGCTCGGGCTGCCGATATCCAGCCCGATGGCGAGACCGAGGTGATCGATGCCGGCGGCTGCTATGTGATGCCGGGGGGGATAGACGTACACACCCACTTCAACATAGATGTCGGGATTGCCCGCAGCTGCGATGATTTCTTCAGCGGTACCCGGGCTGCCGCCTGTGGTGGCACCACCACCATCATCGATCACATGGGGTTTGGCCCGGCGGGCTGCAACCTGCATCATCAGCTGGCCCGCTATCACGATGACGCCGCCAGTCAGGCGGTGATCGACTACGGCTTTCACGGCGTCGTCCAGCACGTGGACGACGCCATCCTCCACGAGATGGCCGCCATGGTGGAGGAGGGGATCAGCAGCTTCAAGCTCTACCTCACCTACCAGTACAAGCTGGGGGACGACGACGTGCTGCGTGCCCTGGCTCGCCTCAAGGAGGTGGGGGCGCTCACCACCGTTCACCCCGAGAACGACGCCGCCATCGCCGTGCGCCGGGCGGCCCTGCTGGCCGCCGGCCACCGCGCGCCCTGGCATCACGCCGAGAGTCGCCCGCTGGCGTGCGAGGCGGAGGCCATCGGCCGGATGATCAATTTGTCCCGGCTGGCCGGGGATGCGCCGCTTTACATCGTTCACCTCTCCAACGGCCTGGGGCTGGAGTACCTGAAACTGGCGCGCCACCAGGGTCAGCCGGTCTGGGTGGAAACCTGCCCCCAGTACCTGTTGCTCGACGAGCGGTGTTATCACCAGGAGAACGGGCTGGACTACCTGCTCAGCCCGCCGCTGCGCGCCCGCGCGGAGCTGGACAAGCTCTGGGTCGGGCTCGCCGTCGGCGACATCGACACCGTCGCCACCGATCACTGCAATTTCTCCCACGCCCAGCGCCTGGCCCTGTCCGGGGGGGATTTCAGCCGCTGCCCCAACGGCCTGCCTGGCGTGGAGAACCGGATGCTGCTGCTGTTCTCGGAGGGCGTGCTGAGCGGCCGCCTCTCGCCGTCCCGTTTCGTGGCACTCACCAGCGCCAACCCCGCCAGACTGTTTGGCCTCTGGCCTCGCAAGGGCAATCTGCAACCCGGATCCGATGGGGATCTGGTGATCCTGGATCCCCGCGGTGAGACACACATCCGCCACACCGCACTGCACGATAACGGCGACTACAGCCCCTACGAGGGAATGCGTTGCCGCGGCCAGCTGAGAATGGCCCTCAGCCGTGGCGAAATAGTGGCGAAGGAGGGGGCGTTTCTCGGCCAGCGGGGCCGCGGCCGCTTCCTGGCGCGCCTGCCCTTCGATCCCGGCCTCAACGGGGTGCTGCACTAAGGCACTACACACCTTGATCTACTGGGTCGGCCTGGCGCCGGCCCACCTCTTCACCCGGAGACAACGAGATGAAACAGCGAATCGTACTGGCATTGGGGGGCAACGCCCTTGGCAACAACCTGGCCGAGCAGATGCAGGCGGTGCAGGGCACGGCCCGCACCATCGCCGAGCTTATCGCAGAAGGCCACGAAGTGGTGGTGACCCACGGCAACGGCCCCCAGGTGGGGATGATCCAGCAGGCGTTCGAGGTGGCCGCCCGCCACGACGCCAACGCGCCGCACCTGCCCATGTCGGTGTGCGTGGCCCTGAGTCAGGGCTACATCGGCTATGACCTGCAAAATGCCCTGCGCGAGGCGCTGCTCGCGCGCGGTATCCACAAGCCGGTGGTCACCCTGGTGACCCAGGTGGAGGTGGATAAAAATGACCCCGCCTTCCTCGACCCCAGCAAACCCATCGGCGGTTTCTTCAGCAAGGAGGAGGCCCAGGCGCTGATGGCCAAAGGGGAGCGGCTCAAGGAGGACGCCGGTCGTGGCTATCGGCGGGTGGTGGCGTCCCCCAGGCCCATCGACATCATCGAGAAGGAGACTGTCAGCGCCCTGCTGGCGGCGGGTCAGGTGGTGATCACCGTCGGGGGTGGCGGCATTCCCGTGTTGCGGGAGGGCAATCACCTGCGCGGTGCCAGCGCGGTGATCGACAAGGATTGGGCCAGCGCCAGGCTGGCGGAGCTCATTGATGCCGACATGCTGATCATCCTGACCGCGGTGGAGAAGGTGGCCATCCACTTCGGCAAGCCGAACGTGCAGTGGCTCGATACCCTGAGCGTGGCCGATGCCGAGGGCCTGATCGCCGAGGGGCAGTTTGCCAAAGGCTCCATGCTGCCCAAGGTGGAGGCGGCAGTCTCGTTTGCCGGCTCCCTGGCGGGGCGCAAGTCCCTCATCACCCTGCTGGAGAAGGCGGCCGAGGGGATCGCCGGCAAGACGGGCACCCTGATCAGCCAGTAATCCTGCTTCACCTGAACAAGCAAAGGGGGCCGCGGGCCCCCTTTGCATTGGCCGCAATGACCCTGTGATCCACGATGGGCAGGACGGAGGGAGAGGCGTAAGATGGCCCCCCTTGGCACAGGTTGGCCAGCAACAGCGAAGAGGCGGGAAGTCAGAGCGATGAGCACGAAGATCAATATAGCGGCGCTGGGGGGCTTGGGTTTGCTCACCGCCATCTGGAGTTACAGCTGGATAGTGATGAAGCAGGTGATGCTCTACGCGGGGGCCTTCGAATTCACCGCCCTGCGCTGCCTGTGTGGTGCCCTGGTGTTGCTGCTGGTGCAGTGTCTGCGCGGCCGCCGCTACTTGAGACCCACCCCCTTTCGCTACACCTTAGGCATAGCCCTGTTCCAGACCTGTGGCATGGTGGGGCTGGCCCAGTGGGCGCTCATCAGTGGTGGGGCAGGCAAGGTGGCCATCCTGAGCTACACCATGCCATTCTGGGTGGTGATCTTCGCCGCCCTCTTCCTCGGCGAGCGGATGCGCAGGCTGCACTATGTGGCGGTCGGGGTGGCCGCCTGGGGCCTGCTGCTGGTGATCGAGCCCTGGCAGCTGCACCTCGATTCCATGAAGAGCGCGTTGCTCGGGATAGCCTCCGGTATCTGCTGGGGGATCAGCGCCATCATCGCCAAGCGCATGTATGGCCGCCACCCGGGGGGCGATCTGCTGCGGCTGACCACCTGGCAGATGATCTACGCCACCCTGATCATGGCGCTGGTGGCCGCCCTGGTGCCGGAGCGTCCCATCGACTGGCAACCCTATGTGTTCGGTGCCCTGGCCTACAGCGCCATCTTCGCCACCGCCCTGGCCTGGAGCCTCTGGCTGTTCGTGCTGAAGGCACTGCCGGCGGGGATCGCCGGGCTCAGCATCCTGGCGGTGCCGGTGAGCGGCGTGCTGCTCTCCTGGTGGCTGCTCGGGGAGGAGCCGGGGCCGGTGGAGGGGAGCGGCATCGGGCTGATCGTGCTGGCACTCCTGGTGCTCAGCATGCGCAAGCGAACTTCCGTGGTGAGGGAGAAGGGTACCGAGTCGCCGACCCGTCGTTGAGCGGACTTTCTCGCAGGCAGACGGCAGCAGGCCCGCCAATGGCGGGCCTGCTTATGTTGGGTGAAGGGAGCCCTCAGCGAGATGGCGAGGCCAGGGGCTCTTATCTGGGCTGTGACAGGTGCATCATGGCTTCCAGCACGGCGCCAGCGATGGCGCGGGCCTTGTCCGATACCGTAGTGGCATCGGCCCGCTCGCCACGGGGGTCTATGTCACCGATCTTGAAGCCGACCGGCACCTCTATGCCATCGCTCAAGAGCCCCCGCACCATGCCGGACAGCGGCGCTATGATGGGGGCATCCCCCACGTGGGCCATCAGATCCCCTTCCTGTACCAGATCGCCGAGCCGGATCAGGCTCTTCATCACCCCGGCGGCAGTGGCGCGCACCACCCGCCGCGCCGAATGCCCCTCGATGACCCCGGGAATGCCGGTGTTGGGCTGGGCGGGCCCCTGATAGATGACCCGGCCCAGGTGGTGGCCACGGTTGGTCTCGATCACTGCATCGCAATCCCGCCCGGCCTCGAAGCCCGGTCCCAGCGCCACCGTGATGGGGGCCAGCGCCTTGTGGGTGCCGAGGTTCTGTTTGGCCAGGATGGCATCCACCAGGTAACGGGGCTTGAGCTCGCTCAGCGTCTGACAATCCTCATCGACCAGCAGCGGAATGATCCCCTGATCCAGCAGCGCGAATGCCTGCTCGACGTGCTCGGCACGCCTGGCGCAGACGCCTTCCACCGTCGTTTCACCGTCGAACATGGCCTGGGCGAAGGCAATGGTGCGGCGGATCACCGTGGGCTTATCGAGATCCAGCATCACCACCTTGAAACCGCTGTGGTGCAGCCGCAGCGCCACCCCGGTGGCGATGTCGCCCGAGCCGCGAATCACCACCAGCCGATCTCGCTTGAGGCGGACGTCGTCTTGCAGCAGGCCAACCGTCTTGCCATTTTTTACCTGCAACAGCTCCGCCAGTATGCTGATAGCGATCTCCTCCGGGGTCTCGGCGCCGATGTTGTAGCCGATGGGGGCGTGCAGTTGCTGCAGCTGTTCGTGGGGCACGCCACGCTGGCGCAGAGCCTGGGTGAAGGTCTGCACCTTGCGCTTGCTGGCGAGCAGGCCGAGATAGGCGAGGGGGCGATCGACTAGCCTCTCCAGTGCCTCCTTGTCCTGATGGTTGGTGGCGATGATGACGAAGTTGGCGGGTTCGATGGCCAGCGCCTCGATCACCGCGCTCATGGTGTCGGCCTGCTTGAGGTGGGTGCCGGCCGGGAAGAGATCCGGGTTGAGGCTCCCCTCGAAGCAGTCCCCCACGTGGATGTCGAAGCCGAGGGGGGCCGCCGCCTGGGCCAGGGCCCGGTTGACGTGGCCGGCGCCGATCAGCACCAGTCTTGGCTTCAAGCCATGGACATCAATGTAGACCGACATGGCGCCGCCACAGTCGGAGCCCACAGCGTGGTCGCCGTTGCGGGCCATGCGGCCGTGGAAGATGCGGGGCTTGCGCTCGGCCAGGGCGGCAAGGGCCTCGTCGATCACCAGCCGCTCCACCATGCCACCGCCTATGGTGCCAAGGATCTGGCCATCGGCCATCACCAGCATCTGTCCCTGATGGCGCGGGGTGGAGCCGCGGCTCTCGATGATCTGGGCCAGGGCGAAGGGTCGGTTCTCTTGTTCCAGTCGGGCTGCATGTGCAAACAAATTCATAAGGTACCTCAGATTATCCTTGGCCCATCATGGATGGCGGTATGCCCCGATGGGGTGTGAACCAGACAGCGACGAATGGCGATGTGCTCGCGCACGGCCCCCTGCCAGATAGCGTGAAGCTCGGGGTGTCCTCGCAGCAGGTTTATCAATGCCGGCTGCCACAGCCGCTCATTTTGATAATCCCCGTTGATAAACCAGATCCGCCGTGCCCGCGCCGGGGTGCCCTTGAACAGTCCAAGGGGGTGGGACAGCAGCCTATCGAACAGGGCCCAGTCCAGCGGCTCACCGGCCGCTATCCCGCACAGCGCCTGGAGTTCGACCCAGCGGTGGATCTGCGCCGGCTCGGCGCTGGCCCCCAGCATGGCGCCCCCCACCAGGGCGATCACCCAGTCGCTGCTGTGGGGAATGCAAGGTTCGTGCAAGGCGGGCACTTTGAGCAGCTTCTGATGGGCGCCATCGGCCTCCACCAGGATGAGATCGAAACGCTGGCTCGCCTTGATGCGGTCGATCTGCTCGGGGGCGAGCCCGCGCACCTTGCCGCTGGCCTTGTCGTGGTGGCTGAACAGGGCCAGCAGGCAGGGGGCATCCGAGCCTGGCTGGCAGCGAGCGAGTTGCAGCGCGGGATCGGCCTCGATGATCAGATGCCGGTATTGTGAGGGGGCCGGCAGAAACATGTTGGTGCTGGTGGTAATCAGCACCTTTTTACCCTGCCGATAAAAATATTCGGCCAGCCAGTACAGGGTACTGGTTTTGCCACCGGCACCGCACAGGCTAATTAGGCTGGTGTGGCCATCTTTATTGGCAAGCAAGGGGGCTAATAGTGCGTTAATATCGGGAAAAGCAATCGAGGTGGGCAGGGGAAGGGACATGAAAGAGGCAGTTCCAAATTATAGTGACAACGGCGATATATATTGTGACTCACCGAAGAGATGCGATTGCATAATAACGGCCGCCGGGCTCTCGTCGCGGATGGGGGCATGGAAAATGATGCTACCGTATCGCCAGAGTACGATTCTTGATGAGAGTCTCAAAAATGCGCTCACATTCTGTGATCGGGTTATTCTGGTGGTGGGGCATCGCGGTGATGAACTGATCGCCCGCTATGGTGGTCGCCCCGAGATCCAGCTGGTGGATAATCATGATTATGCATTGGGGCTCGGCGGTTCCATCCGGCTGGCGCTCGCGGCCAGCACCAGTGACTACCTCTTCATCACCCACGGCGATCTGCCCTGCATCCCCCGGGAGGTCTATCGGACGCTCTGGCAGGCACGGGGGGAGCACAGCCTGTTCCCGTGCTGCCAGGGGGAGGCGGGTCACCCGGTGTTGCTGCCACGCAAGCTGGGACAGGCGCTGGCTGCGGCGCCGTTACAGGGCTCAGTCCGCCGCTGGTTGCTGGCCCATCCCCATCGCTTCATCGAGGTGCAAAGCGATGCCATCCTGCTGGATGTGGACACACCCGAGCGCTATCAGAGGCTGTTAGCCGCCGATCAATCGGGTTGATTACAAATCTACCTATCCATCCATTGAGCATAATTACGCTGTCGGCAGTATCCCTTCTCGCGCATTATCACCCGATGCCGCCTGATAATCGGGGCGGCCAGGCATTATCAAACTGATATTTCGGCCTACCTTAATGAGATTGTGCAAGCTGGGGTTCAGCTTTGAGTCATTATTTAAATTTGATGTTGATAGCCACTATCATCCCCAAAACAGACATCGCCTTTCGATGTTTCATTAATTCGATGTGCCTCACGCTTTTATCCTCGTAAATAAAAACGAAACGGGTCTGGCCTGAATGTTGCTCCTGTCTGTAGCAAGGGACAACACGGTGAGTTTGTCCCATGTATTCACGATAAGAGCAGATTAGCTGCGAGGAGATCATCATGGGCGATATAATGCGACCCGTCCCGTTCAAGGACCTGTTGACCCGTATTTGCGAAGAATATAAAGAGAGCCACACCATCTTCGGCATTCCCGCCGCGCAATTCTATCGCAAGCAGGACGAGCGCAAGATTACCGTCTTCGGTGAAACCTGCGAGACCCCCATAGGGCCGGCCGCCGGTCCCCACACCCAGCTGGCCCAGAACATCGTCACCTCCTGGCTCACGGGCGGTCGTTTCATCGAACTCAAGACGGTGCAGATTCTGGATCGCCTCGAGCTGGAGAAGCCCTGCATCGATGCGGAGGACGAGTGCTTCAACACCGAGTGGTCCACCGAATTCACCCTGCAAAAGGCCTTCGACGAGTACCTCAAGGCCTGGTTTGCCCTCCACCTGCTGGAGGCCTTGTTCGACCCCCGCCAGGAGGGGGAGGCGAAGTCCTTCATCTTCAACATGAGCGTCGGTTACAACCTGGACGGCATCAAGCAGCCCCCCATGCAGCAGTTCATCCACAGCCTGATGGATGCGAGCCAGAGCCCGCAGTTTGCCGAGTACCGGCAGGTGCTGCGCGACTGGCTCAAGGACGAGACCCTGCTCGCCGGGCTGGGGCTGGAGAGTAGTCGCGCTGGCCTGCAGAGCCTGGCGGAGACGGTCCCCGCCAGGCTGGTGCAGGGGGTCACCCTCTCCACCATGCACGGCTGCCCGCCGAACGAGATCGAGGCCATCTGCCGCTACATGCTGGAGGAGAAGGGGCTCAACACCTTCGTCAAACTCAACCCGACCCTGCTCGGTTATCCGCAGGTGCGCGAGATCCTCGATACCTGCGGCTTCGATTACATCGGCCTGAATGAGGCGTCCTTCGATCACGATCTGAAACTGGATCAGGCCAAGGCGATGCTGGCACGGCTGATGGCGCTGGGGGCCGAGAAGGGGCTCGCCTTCGGGGTCAAGCTGACCAACACCCTGGGCACGATCAACCGCAAGGGGGCGCTGCCGGGGGATGAGATGTACATGTCCGGCCGCGCCCTGTTCCCGCTCTCCATCAACGTGGCGGCGGTGCTCTCCCGCGCCTTCGACGGCAAATTGCCCATCTCCTACTCGGGCGGTGCCAGCAAGTTCAACATCAGCGATATCTTCGAGACCGGCATTCGCCCCATCACCATGGCGACCGATCTGCTCAAACCCGGTGGCTACCTGCGCCAGCTGGAGTGCCTGAACGAGATCGATGCCTCCGCCAGCTGGGACATGACCCGGGTGGATGTGGCTAAGCTGGAGGCCCTGGCCGCCAGGGCGCTCACCATGGATTACACCCAAAAAGAGTGGAAGTCCGAGGATCGCATCGAGGTGGGTGGCGCGCTGCCGATGACCGACTGTTACGTGGCGCCCTGCGTCACCGCCTGCGCCATTCACCAGGACATCCCCGAGTACATTCGCCTGATGGGCGAGGGGGAGTACGTGGCGGCCCTTGAGCTCATCTATCAGCGCAACGCCCTGCCCGCCATCACCGGCCATATCTGCGATCACCAGTGCCAGTACAACTGCACCCGCCTGGACTACGACAGCCCGCTCAACATCCGCGAGCTGAAAAAGGTGGCCCTCGAGTTGGGTTGGGAAGGGTACAAGGCCCGCTGGCACAAGCCGGCAGGCAGCGGTGACAAGCACCCGGTGGCGGTGATTGGGGCAGGCCCCGCCGGCCTCTCCGCCGGTTACTTCCTGGCCCGTGCCGGCCATCCGGTCACCATCTTCGAGCGCGAGGCGGATGCCGGTGGCGTGGTCAAGCACATCATCCCCGCGTTCCGCATCCCGGCGGAGCTCATCGCGCACGACATCGATTTTGTCGCCGCCCACGGGGTCAAGTTCGAGTTTGGCTGCGATCCGGCGCTCACCGTCGACAAGCTCCACGCCCAGGGCTTTACCTATGTCTTCGTCGGCATAGGTGCCGACAAGAACGGCGGCATGCGTCTGGAAGGAGGTCATGATCGGGTCTACAAATCCTTCCACTTCCTGCGCAGCTTCAACCAGGGCAAACCGCTGCCGCTGGGCCGCCAGGTGGCGGTGATCGGGGCGGGCAACACCGCCATGGATTGCGCCCGTGCGGCCCTCAAGGTGCCCGGGGTGAGCGAGGTGACCGTCATCTATCGCCGCAGCGAGAAAGAGATGCCGGCCTATCGCGAGGAGTACCTGGAGGCGGTGGAGGATGGGGTGCGTTTCTGCTTCCTCACCAATCCGGAGCGCTTCGAGGCCGACGGCCGTCTGACCGTGCGGACCATGGTGCTCGGCGAGCCGGACGCGCAGGGGCGCCGCCGTCCTGTGCCCACGGAGCAGACCGAGGTGCTGCAGATGGATGCGCTGATCACCGCCATCGGCGAACAGCCCGACTGCGACATCATCGAAGCCATGGGCGTGCCGCTGGGGAGCGACGGCTGGCCAGCGGTGGATCCCCTGACCAATGAGACAGCTCGGCGCAACGTCTTCCTCATCGGTGACGTGCAGAGCGGCCCGTCCTCCATCGTCGGCGCCATCGGCGGGGCTCGCCGCGCCGTGGATCTGGTGTTGGCCCGCGAGCACATCGCCAGCCAGCAGCAGGTACCGACGCAGGCCTCCGATCAGGGCGAGATTTACCGCCGCAAGGGCAGCATCGCCGTCACCCTGGTGGACAAGGGCGAGCGCACCGCCTTCATCGCCCAGGAGGCGCACCGCTGCCTCGAGTGCAACACCCTGTGCAGCAAGTGCGTGGATGTCTGCCCGAACCGGGCCAACGTCGCCATCGCCGTGCCGGGCTTCAAGGACCAGTTCCAGACCCTGCACCTGGATGCCTACTGCAACGAGTGCGGCAACTGTGCCCAGTTCTGCCCCTGGCAGGGCAAGCCCTATCAGGACAAGGTCACCATCTTCAGCCTGCCCCAGGACTTCGAGCACAGCCAGAACCCCGGCTTCTATCTGGCCCATGGCCAGGAGGGGGGCGGTCAGCTGCTGGTGCGCCAGCAGGGGGAAATCCACCGTCTGCACATCGATGGGCAGAGCCGGATCCAGGAGGTGCCCGCCGCACTGGCCGATCTGTGCCGCATCATCAGCCATGTTCACGCCCATCATCACTACCTGCTGGGGCGGGTCGAGGAGTAAGCCATGTTGATTCTGAAAAACGTCACCGCCGTGCAGTTTGAGCCGACCCAGGTGCTGGAAGGGGTGGACATCGCCATCGAGGGCACCCTCATCAAGGCGATTGGCCCCAACCTGCGGGCCCTTTACCCCGAGGCCAACTACCGGGAGATGGGGGGCAAGCTGGTGATGCCGGGCATCGTCTGCGCCCACAACCATTTCTACTCGGGTCTGTCACGGGGGATCATGGCCAACATAGCCCCCTGTCCGGACTTCATCTCCACCCTGAAGAACCTCTGGTGGCGGCTGGATCGGGCGCTGGATGAGGAGTCCCTCTACTACAGCGGCCTCATCTGCTCGCTGGAGGCGCTCAAGAGCGGCTGCAGCGCGGTGATCGATCACCACGCCTCGCCGAACCTCATCAAGGGATCCCTGAACATACTGCGCAAGGGCTTCATGGAGACGGGCCTGCGCGGCATGACCTGCTTCGAGGCCACGGATCGCAACGGCGGCCTGGGGGAGCTGCAGGCCGGAGTGGAGGAGAACATCCTGTTCGCCCAGCAGATAGACGCCGCCCGGGCGAAGGGGAGTGAGCCCTATCTGGTGGAGGCCCACATCGGCGCGCACGCCCCCTTCACCGTCCCGGACGAGGGGCTGGCCATGCTGCGCGAGGCGGTGCAGACCACCGGTCGCGGCCTGCACATCCACGTGGCGGAAGACCGCTACGACATGGCGCACGGCCATCACCACCATGGCAAGGAGCCCATCGCCCGCTTGGCGGAGTTTGGCCTCATCGACCACAAGACCCTGGTGGCCCACGGCCTCTACCTGTCGCTGGCGGACATCGAACTGCTCAACGGCCAGGATGCCTTCCTGGTACACAACGCCCGCTCCAACATGAACAACTACGTCGGCTACAACCGGCACCTGCCGGAGTACCGCAACCTGGCGCTCGGCACCGACGGCATCGGCGCCGACATGTTCGAGGAGCTCAAGTTTGCCTACTTCAAGCACAAGGATGCGGGGGGCGCGCTCTGGCCCGACAGCTTTGCGCACTTCCTGTGGAGCGGCAACACCCTGCTCGAGCGCAACTTCGGCGCCAGATTTGGCCGACTGGAGGCTGGCTACAAGGCCGATCTCACCATCTGTGACTACGACCCGCCGACCCCGCTCGCGCCACGCAATCTCGGCGGCCATCTCGCCTTCGGCCTGGGGTCTGCCTGCGTCAACAGCGTGATGGTGGAGGGGCGCATGGTCTATCAGGACCGGGAGTTCCCGTTCGATGTGGTCCCGATCTATGAGCAGGCGCGCAAGGTGGCGAGCCGCCTGTGGCGGCGCATGGATGAACTGGCGTGAGGGTTTTTCCTGCGCGCTCAAGCTAACGCAAGTGATCTCCTGCCCGTGCCGGGCGGGGATCCGGACAGTAAGGACGACACATGATAGAGCAATTCTTCCGACCCGAACTCCTGGGTCAGGCCCTGGATGTCAAGGCCCGTTTTGGCAACGACGCCGTCTACATGGGGGGCGGCAGCAAGCTCAACGCCACCCCGACCCGTACCGACAAGAAGGTCGCCATCTCCCTGAGTCGGCTGGGGCTGGATCAGATCGAGCAACAGCACGGCCAGCTCCACATCGGCGCCACCGTCACCCTGCAGGCGCTCAGGGATGATCCCCGTACCCCGGCCTGTTTGCGCGAGGCGCTGGGCTTCGTCTACTCCCGTCACCTGCGCAATCAGGCCACCCTCGGTGGCGAGCTGGCCTGCCAGCAGCAGGACTCCCCCCTGTTGCCGGTGCTGCTGGTGCTGGAGGCGGTGCTGGTGCTGGAGCACAACCGGCTGCAACCCATAGAGGAATACCTGGCCGGCCAGCGCAACGCCCTGATCCTGGGGCTGGTGCTGCCTGAGCCTGAGTTGCGCTGCGCCACCCGTCGCATCAGCCGCAACGCCGATGGCCTCTCGGTGATGACCGCCGCCGTGGCCCTCGACAGCCTCGGCGAGATGCGGGTGGCCCTGGCCGGAGTGACACCACAGCCGATGCGGCTGCGGGACGTGGAGCGCCACGGCCTTCATGACGGGGCGCTGGAGACGGCGGTGAGCAACCTGCTGGTGCCCCGCGCCGATCTGGCGGGCAGCGTGGCGTACAAGCGCTATATCAGCGGCGTGGTGGTGGCGGATCTGCTGGTGGACTGCCAGCAGCAGGAGGTGCAAGCATGATGGAACTCAACTTCATACTGAACGGTGCCCTGCGCACCGTCATCTGCCCGGCGGGGGAAAATGCCCAGCGCTTGCTGTTCGAACAGTGCCGCATGCATTCGGTGCGCAACAGCGACGACGGTTTCGGTTTCGCCGGCTCCGACGCCATACTGTTCAACGGCAAGCTGGTCAATGCCTCCCTGCTGATCGCCGCCCAGCTGAACGGGGCTCAGGTGCGCACCGCCGAATCCCTCGGCAGCTGGAATCAGCTGAGCCTGGCGCAACAGGCCATGGTGGACGTCGGCGTGGTGCAGTCCGGTTACAACGATCCCGCCGCCGCCCTGATCGTCACCGACTTGCTGGATCGCCATCCCGAGCCGACCCGTGCCCAGGTGGACGACGCGCTCTCCGGCCTGTTCCACCGCGATGGCGGTTACCAGCAGTTCTATCAGGCCATCGAGCTTGCCAGCGCGCGGATGAAGGATCCCGACTACCTGTGCCAGGTCGCCCCCGAGTTTCGAAGCGATCTGCGCCACATCGGCAAGAGCTGTCCCAAGGTGGACGCCGCCAAGATGGTGCAGGCCAAGCCCTGCTATGTGGAGGACAGGGTCAGCCCGGACGCGCTGGTGATCAAGATGCTGCGCAGCCCCCACCCCCATGCCCTGATCACGAGGCTGGATGTGAGCCGGGCCGAGGCGCTGCCCGGCGTGGTGCACGTCATCACCCACCTCAACTGCCCGGATGTCTACTACACCCCGGGGGGTCAGAGTGCCCCCGAGCCGTCACCGCTTGATCGGCGCATGTTTGGCCGCAAGCTGCGTCACGTGGGGGACAGGATCGCCGCCGTGGTGGCCGAGAGCGAGGCCATTGCGCTCGCCGCCCTCAGGTTGATCGAGGTGGAATACCGGGTGCTGCCCGCGGTCATGAGCATCGACGAGGCGATGGCGCCCAATGCCCCCCTGGTGCACGACGAACCCATCGTCTACATGGCGGGAGCACCGGCGGATCTGGAGGCGCAGAACGCCAATGCCGTCTATCGCGGCGACGAGCACATGGTCATCAACTTCCCGATAGGATCGCGTCCCCACGAGAACCTGGCCGCCAGCGTCCACGGCCAGATTGGCGACGTGGCCAAGGGCTTCGCCGAGGCGGATCTGGTGCTGGAGCGCACCTACGAGTCGACCCAGGCGCAACAGTGTCCGACCGAACCCCATATCTGCTTCACCTACATGGATGGGGACCGGCTGGTCATTCACGCCTCCACCCAGGTGCCCTGGCACGTGCGCCGTCAGGTCGCGCGCATCCTCGGCATGAAGCAGCATCAGGTGCATGTGATCAAGGAGCGGGTAGGGGGGGGCTTTGGTTCCAAGCAGGACATTCTGCTGGAGGAGGTCTGTGCCTGGGCCACCAAGGTCACCGGCCGTCCCGTCCTGTTCCGCTACACCCGCGAGGAGGAGTTCATCAGCAACACTTCCCGCCACGTGGCCAAGGTCACCGTCAAGGTCGGCGCGAAGAAAGATGGCACCCTGACCGCCATCGAGATGGATTTTCGCGCCAACACCGGCCCTTACGGCAACCACTCCCTGACGGTGCCGAGCAATGGCCCGGCGCTCTCCCTGCCGCTCTACCCCTGCGACAACGTGCGTTTCTGTGTCAACACCTATTACAGCAACATCTGCCCGACCGGTGCCTATCAGGGCTATGGTGCCCCCAAGGGCAACTTCGCGCTGACCATGGCGATTGCCGAACTGGCGGAGCAGCTCGGCATCGATCAGCTCGAGATGGTGGAGCGCAACCGGGTGCGGGAAGGGGACGTGCTCAAGGTGCTGGGGGCCATAGGTGAGGGCAAGATGCCGACCTCGGTGCCCCACGCCGCCAGCTGCGCGCTCGAGCCCATCCTCAAAAAGGGGCGGGAGCTGATCCAGTGGGACAGCCCCAAAGCCGCAGAGGGGGATTGGCGTATCGGCCGTGGGGTCGCCATCATCATGCAAAAATCCGGGATCCCGGACATAGATCAGGCCAACTGCATGGTCAAGCTGGAATCGGACGGCACCTTCATCGTCCACTCCGGCGGCGCCGATCTGGGCACTGGCCTCGATACCGTGGTGACCAAGCTGACCGCCGAGGTGCTCAACTGCCCGCTCGGTGATGTGCACGTCATCTCGGGGGACACGGACCACGCCCTGTTCGACAAGGGGGCCTACGCCTCGTCCGGCACCTGCTTCTCCGGCAACGCGGCCAAGAAGGCGGCCGAGAACCTCAAGGAGAAGATCCTGTTCCACGGTGCGGCCATGCTGGGCGAGCCGGTGGAGGACGTCGAGCTTACCCATCCCGGGATAGTGTGCGGCAAGCTGGGGGAGGTGTCTGTGGCCAAGATAGCCCACAAGGCCGAGACCGGCACCGGCTTCGGGGTCCTGGTGGGCACCGCCAGCTACATCACCACCGAGCTGGCCTTCCCGTACGGGGCCAACTTCGTCGAGCTGGCGGTCAACCTCAGAACCGGCGAGATCCGGCTCGACAAGTTCCACGCCCTGCTCGATTGCGGCACCCCCATCAACCCGGAGCTGGCGCTTGGCCAGATCTATGGCGCCACCCTGCGTGCCATCGGCCACTCCCTGACCGAGGAGATCTGCTACGACGGCAAGGGCAACCCGATCACCCGGGATCTCAAGAGCTATGGCGCCCCCAAGATAGGCGACATCCCGCGGGACTTCCGGGCCTATCTGGTGCCGAGTGACGACAAGGTCGGCCCCTACGGTGCCAAGTCCATCTCGGAGATCGGGGTGAACGGGGCGGCGCCGGCCATCGCCATCGCCATCCACGACGCCTGCGGGGTCTGGTTGCGCCGCTGGCACTTCACGCCGGAGCAGATTCTGCGGGGGCTGGGCAAGCTGCAGTAACGGCATCGCCTGATACCGATCGGCGGGCCTGCGCCGGCCGATCGGCCAATCCGGATTCCGGGCACTGCCCGGGCTCCGGGATGGCAGGCCCTCATTTCGATAACCCGGGAGTTATAAGGATGTCTGATAAATCGCGCTCGGAATTTGAGCTGATCTACGCCTTGGAAGACAAGCCCCCCTTCGGCCAGTCGCTGATCGGGGCCGTGACTCATCTGCTCGCCATACTGGTTCCCATGGTTGCCCCGGCGCTGATCGTCGGGGCCGCCCTCAAGCTCTCGCCAGAGACCACCACTTATCTGGTCTCCATGTCCATGATCGCCTCCGGCATCGGCACCTGGCTGCAGGTGAACCGTTACGGGCCCATCGGCTCGGGCCTGCTGTCGATCCAGTCGGTCAACTTCTCCTTTGTCACCGTGATGATCTCCATCGGCACCGCCATGGGGCAGGAGGGAATAGACGAAGCCCAGATCATCTCTTCCTTGCTGGGGATCTCCTTTGTCGGGGCCTTCCTGGTGATGGGGGCCTCCTTCGTGCTGCCCTACCTGACCCGGGTGATCACCCCGACCGTGAGCGGCGTGGTGGTGTTGATGATCGGGCTTTGCCTCATCAAGGTCGGCATCATCGATTTTGGTGGCGGCATGTCGGCCAAGAGCAGCGGCACCTTCGGCACTTACGAGAACATAGGGGTGGGGCTGCTGGTGCTGGCGGTGGTCATCGGGTTCAACTGCTGCAAGAGCCCGTTGCTGAGGATGGGGGGGATCGCCATCGGGCTGCTGGCGGGCTACCTGGCCTCCATCATGCTGGGCATGGTGGATTTCTCCGTGCTGCAGGGGTTGCCGCTGGTGACGGTGCCGGTGCCGTTCAAATTTGGCTTCTCGTTTGATTTTGGTGCCTTCCTGGTGGCGGGCACCATCTACCTGCTGAGCGTGCTGGAGGCGGTGGGTGCCCTGACCGCTACGGCCATGGTTTCACATCGCCCGGTGGAGGGGGAGGAGTACCAGAGTCGCCTGACGGGGGGCGTATTGGCGGATGGTCTGGTCTCGGTGATCGCCTCGGCTCTCGGCTCTCTGCCGCTCACCACCTTCTCCCAGAACAACGGGGTGATCCAGATGACCGGGGTGGCCTCGCGCCACGTGGGCAAGTTCATCGCCATGATCCTGGTGATCATGGGGCTCTTCCCGGTGGTGGGGCGCTTCTTCACCACCATTCCCTCGCCGGTGCTGGGGGGCGCCATGACCTTGATGTTCTCCATGATAGCGATCGCGGGGATCCGCATCATCATGACCAATGGCATGGATCGGCGGGAGACCCTGATAGTGGCGACCTCCCTCGGGCTGGGGCTCGGGGTCTCCTATGATCCGAGCGTGTTCAGGGTGCTGCCTGACGCCCTTTACGTGCTGGTGGAGAACCCCATCTGCGCCGGCGGCATCACCGCCATCATCATGAACCTGCTGATCCCCCTCAGTCGCAAGCAGCAAGCCGCGGCGGCGAACCAGCGGGAGGTGGAGCTGATCCGGCTCAGCGACAAGGCCGAGGTGGCCACCCAGGTGGTCTCCGAAAAGAGCGACCCCCTGTCGCCCGCCGGCATCCTGGTTGACGAGCCCGTGCTCTCATCGGTTCGGATCAGAGGAGAGTGACAGATGAACCATGACAACGGAATCAAGGCGATAAGGGGCAGCTTCTTCGACATCACCAAGGTGGTGGCGCAGCCCGAGGAAATAGAGGCCAGTGCACGGCTCATGGAGGATGGGTTGCTGATCATCCGCCAGGGCCGCATCGACTGGATCGGCCAGTGGGAGGAGGGCCGGACGCGGGTCCCGCCCGAGGTGCGGATCCGCGACTACCGCGGCAAGCTCATCGTGCCGGGCTTCGTCGACACCCATATCCACTATCCCCAGAGCGAAATGGTGGGCGCCTATGGGGAACAACTGCTGGAGTGGCTCAATCGCCACACTTTTCCGGCGGAGCGGCGCTATCAGGATCTCGACTATGCCCGCGAGATGTCCACCTTCTTCATCAAGCAGTTGCTGCGCAACGGCACCACCACGGCGCTGGTGTTCGGAACAGTCCACCCCGAGTCGGTGGATGCCCTGTTCGAGGCGGCGAGCCGCATCAATATGCGGATGATCGCGGGCAAGGTGATGATGGATCGCAACGCCCCCGACTATCTGCTGGATAGCGCGCAGAGCAGTTATGAGCAGAGCAAGGCGCTCATCGAGCGCTGGCACGGTCAGGGGCGTTTGCTCTACGCCATCACGCCGCGCTTCGCCCCCACCTCGACCCCCGAGCAACTGGCCATGGCCAGGCGTCTGCGCGAAGAGTACCCCAGCACCTATCTGCACACTCACCTGAGCGAGAACAAGGACGAGATCGCTTGGGTGAAGTCGCTCTTCCCGACGCATCAGGGCTATCTCGACGTCTACCACCAGCACGGACTGACCGGTCATAACTGCGTGTTTGCCCACTGCGTGCATCTCGAAGAACAGGAGTGGGACTGCCTGCAGCAGACCGGCTCCACCATCGCCTTCTGCCCCACCTCCAACCTGTATCTGGGCAGCGGTCTGTTCAAGCTGCACAAGGCGTGGCGCAAACAGGTGAAGGTGGGCATGGGCACGGATATCGGCGCCGGCACCACCTTCAACATGCTGCAGACCCTCAACGAGGCTTACAAGGTGATGCAGCTGCAGGGGGAGCGGTTGTCGGCCTATCAGGCCTTCTATCTCGCAACCCTGGGTGGCGCCCATGCGCTCGGGCTGGACGAGAAGATAGGCAGCTTTACCATCGGCAAGGAGGCGGATTTCGTGGTGCTGGACCCGGTCGCCACCCCGTTGCAGCAACTGCGTTATGACAACTCCACCACCCTGCGGGACAAGCTCTTTGTGCTGCTGACCCTGGGGGATGACAGATCCATCTACCGCACCTATGTGGCCGGTCAGCTGGTGCACGAGCGGGGTTAGGGAGGCAAATACGGTGGCTGGCACCCCGCAAGGTGCCGGCCCCGCACGACGGGCGGGGCGTTTGTCCCGCAACAGAAGGTGAAATGGCCCGGTTTTTTTGAATGGCAAGTCAAACCTTTGTCTTGCCTGCAAACCCATGATGCCTGCGACCGTGACAGCAGAGACCACGGCACTGGCCACCATTTCGTCACGACATATTCAGGGATGCAGGAAGGAGTTGGCTATGAGCCAGGCAAACAGAACAAGCAGTGTGGAAGCGGCCGTCGCAGGCCAGGACCAGGGGCAACAGCCATCCGACATCGGAGCACTCGATCGTTACTTCATGATCAGCGAACGGGGCAGCAACGTGCGCCAGGAGGTGCTGGCGGGGCTCACCACCTTCCTCGCCATGGTCTACTCGGTGATAGTGGTGCCGAGCATGCTCGGCAAGGCGGGTTTTCCGCCGGGGGCCGTGTTCGTAGCCACCTGCCTGGTTGCGGGGCTGGGGTCGCTGTTGATGGGGCTCTGGGCCAAGCTGCCCATGGCCATCGGCTGCGCCATCTCACTCACCGCTTTCACCGCCTTCAGCCTGGTGCTGGGGCAACAGATCTCCATTCCGGTGGCCCTCGGCGCCGTCTTCCTGATGGGGATCCTGTTCACCGCTATCTCGGTGACCGGGGTGCGCAGCTGGATCCTTGACAACCTGCCGATGGGGATAGCCCACGGTACCGGCATCGGCATCGGGCTCTTCCTGCTGCTGATCGCCGCCAACGGGGTGGGGCTGGTGATCAAGAACCCGCTGGAGGGGCTGCCGGTGGCGCTCGGGGCCTTTACCTCCATGCCGGTCATGCTGTCCCTCATCGGGCTGGCGATGATCGTCGGCCTGGAGAAGCTTCGGGTGCCTGGCGGGATCCTGCTGGTGATCATCGGGATCTCCCTGTTCGGGCTCATCTTCGATCCGGCGGTGACCTATCAGGGGCTGTTCGCCATGCCGAGCCTCGCCGATGAGCAGGGCAACTCCCTCATTTTCAGCCTCGATATCATGGGGGCCCTCTCGCCCCTGGTGCTGCCGAGCGTGCTGGCGCTGGTGATGACGGCAGTGTTCGATGCCACCGGCACCATCAGGGCGGTGGCGGGGCAGGCCAACCTGCTGGACAAGGACGGCCACATCATCAACAGCGGCAAGGCGCTGAGCGCCGACTCCATCAGCAGCATCTTCTCCGGTCTGGTGGGGGCGGCGCCGGCCGCGGTCTACATCGAATCTGCGGCGGGAACGGCTGCGGGCGGCAAGACGGGCCTCACCGCCACCGTGGTGGGGGGGCTGTTTCTGCTGATGCTGTTCCTCTCGCCACTCTCCTATCTGGTGCCGGCCTATGCCACGGCGCCGGCCCTGATGTACGTGGGGCTGCTGATGCTGAGCAACGTTACCAAGCTCGACTTCGATGACTTCGTGGGCGCCATGTCCGGCCTGGTGTGCGCCGTCTTCATCGTGCTCACCTGCAACATAGTCACCGGTATCATGCTGGGCTTCAGCGCGCTGGTGATAGGCCGCATCTGCTCCAACGAGTGGCGCAGACTTAACCCGGGCACCGTCATCATCGCCCTGGCGCTGGTGCTCTTCTATGCCGGCGGCTGGGCCATCTAGCGCGGCGCGCAACGGGACAGGGGCCACCGGGTGGCCCCGTTTTTTTCAAGGCCCGGTACCATTTTGATAATGGGGCCTACCAGATTGATAAGGCCGCCGGGTTCAACCCGCCCGTTCACGCCACTCGCCGCTCCGTCCTGAAGGTGTAATCGGGTGCCGGACGGGATCTTCTTCACACTTCTCTCCATTTATCCCCATGGTGGTCGGCCGACCGGGAAATCGGCACATATCTTGCTGTTTTGGTCTTGGTTCTGGATTTTATTCCTGCGACACAAGGACTTGATCATGTCCATAGGATTACCGCTCAAGCGGGTCGATGCCGAGGCCAAGGTGACTGGCGGCGCCCGCTATACCGATGACCACATCATGCTGGGGATGCGCCACGCCAAGTACGTGCGCAGCCCCATCGCCCACGGCTGGGTGCTCGCCATCGATTGCACCGAGGCACTCGCCCTGCACGGGGTCGAGGCCGTGTTCACCCACGAGGATGTACCCAGCCGCTGTTTTCGCACCGCCGGCCACGCCTGGTCCCTCGATGAGGCCAAGCGCGACGTCAAAGACAGGCGGCTGCTCACCGACCATGTGCGCCACTTTGGTGATGGTGTCGCCATCGTAGTAGCGCGCGATCCGCTGGTCGCCGAGAAGGCCGCTGCCCTGGTCAAGGTGACCTACGAGCCGCTGCCGGTAATGACGGACGCCCAGAGTGCCCTGGCCGAGAACGCCTACCCCATACACCCGAGCGGCAACCTGCTGCGCCAGAGCCAGATCCGGGCGGGGGAGCCCGAGCAGCGCATCGCCGGGGCGGCGTTTCAGTATCGGGGCCATTATCGGACCCCGGTGGTGCAGCACTGCCACCTGGAGACGGTGACCTGCTACGCCTACATGGATCAGCCGGATCATATAGTCGTGGTCTCCAGCACCCAGATCCCCCAGATAGTGCGCAGCCGGGTGGCCAAGTCCCTCGGCCTGCCCTGGTCCAGCGTGCGGGTGATCAAGCCCTACATGGGGGGCGGTTTTGGCAACAAGCAGGACGTGCTGGAGGAGCCGATGGCGGCCTTCCTCAGCCACAAGCTCGGCGGCGTGCCGGTCAAGGTGACCCTGAGCCGGGAGGAGTGCTTCTTCGCGTCCCGCACCCGCCACGGCTTCGCCATCGACGGCGAACTCGGCATGAGTCGGGACGGCGTGCTCGAAGGCTATCGCCTCGACGTGCTCTCCAACACCGGTGGCTACGCCTCCCACGGCCACTCCATCGCCAGCGCCGGAGCCAACAAGATAAGTTACCTCTACCCACGCAGCGCCTTTGGCTACGATGCCCGCACCTTCTACAGCAACCTGCCCACCGCCGGGGCCATGCGCGGCTACGGTGCGCCCCAGGTGGTGTTCGCCCTCGAGTGCCTGCTGGATGACGCCTGTGCCGAGCTGGGGC
Source organism: Aeromonas sp. TECH754 (assembly GCF_056279295.1). Classification (NCBI taxonomy): domain Bacteria; kingdom Pseudomonadati; phylum Pseudomonadota; class Gammaproteobacteria; order Aeromonadales; family Aeromonadaceae; genus Aeromonas; species Aeromonas sp. TECH754. The sequence continues at coordinate 1,057,911 of NZ_JBWBRA010000001.1, forward strand.
TCGACCCGCTTGCGGTGCGCATCGCCAACGTGGCCCGCGAGGGGGACGTCAACCAGGTCAACCAGAAGACCATCTACAGCGCGGGCTTGCCCGAGTGTCTGCGACGGGGCGGCGAGCAGTTCGAGTGGGAGCAGCTCAAGGCCGAGTGTCTGGCGCAGGATCCCCGGCTCAGGGTGCGGCGCGGCATCGGGGTTGCGTGCTTTAGCTACGGCTCCAACACCTACCCGGTGGGGGTCGAAATTGCCGGCGCCCGCATGCTGCTCAACCAGGATGGCACCGTCAATCTGCAGATCGGCGCCACCGAGATAGGGCAGGGATCGGATACCGTCTTTGCCCAGATGGCGGCCCAGACCCTGGGGATCCCGTTTGAGCAGATCCGGGTCATCTCGACCCAGGATACCGACATCACCGCCTACGATCCGGGCTCGTTCGCCTCGCGCCAGAGCTATGTGGCGGCCCCCGCCATCCATCAGGCGGCGTTGCAACTGCGGGCGCGCATCCTCTCATTGGCGGCCCAGCTCTGCCATCAGGATGTGGGTTCGCTGACCCTGATCGACGGCTACGTGGTGCTGGCTGGCGCGCCGGACAAGGTGCTGATAAGCGTCGCCGAGGTGTCGGTCAATGCCTATTACCACCTCACCATCGGCGGCCAGATCACATCGGAAGTCTCCCACAAGACCACCACCAACCCGCCGAGCTTTGGTTGCACCTTCGTCGATCTCAGTGTCGACATCGATCTCTGCAAGGCGACCATCAACCGCATTCTCAACCTGCACGATGCGGGCAAGATCCTCAATCCGCAGTTGGCAGAGGGGCAGGTGCACGGCGGCATGGGGATGGGGATCGGCTGGTCCCTGTTCGAGGAGATGATCATCGACGCCAGGACCGGGGTGGTGCGCAATCCCAACCTGCTCGACTACAAGTTCCCCACCATGCTGGACCTGCCCGAGCTCGAGTGTGACTTCGTGCAGACCTTTGAGCCCCAGTCGGTCTATGGCCACAAGTCCCTCGGGGAGCCCCCCATCATCTCGCCGGGGCCCGCCATCCGTAACGCCATCCGCATGGCCACCGGGGTCGCCATCAATGAACTGCCCATCACCCCCAAGACCCTCTACCGGGAGTTTGTGCGGGCCGGCCTCATCGAGGGCGCAAGGGAGGAGCAACGCCATGTTTGATATCGCCCGCTACCACAAGGCTGGCAGCATCGCCGAGGCCGTGGCCCTGCTGCAGGCAGACCCGCAAGCGCGGCTGCTGGCCGGCGGCACCGATGTGATGATCCAGCTGCATCACCTCAACCCCGCCTATCGCCACATCGTCGACATTCACGACCTGCCCGAGCTCAAGGGGGTGAGCGAGATCCCCGACGGCTCGGTTCGCATCGGCTCGGGCACCACCTTCACCGAGCTGATTGAAAATGAACTGGTGCGACGGCGCCTGCCCATGTTGGCGGAGGCGGCCGCCACCCTCGCCGGCCCGCAGATCCGCAACATAGCCACCTATGGCGGCAACATCTGCAACGGCGCCACCAGTGCCGATTCGGCGGCCCCCACGGTGGCGCTGGAGGCCGAGCTCGAGATAGCAGGGCCCGTCGGCACTCGCCGCGTTCCCATCGCCGGTTTTCACACCGGCCCCGGCAAGGTTGCGCTGCAAGCAGCGGAAGTGCTGGTGGCGTTTCACTTCGCGCCGGATCCCCATCCCCAGGTGGGCTCCCACTACTTCAAATACGCCATGCGCGGTGCCATGGACATCGCCACCATCGGCTGTGCCGCCTACTGCCAGCTCGAGGATGGCCACTTCAAGACGCTGCGCCTCGCCTACGGGGTGGCGGCGCCGACGCCGGTGCGAACACCTCACGCAGAAGCCGCGGCCGAGGGGCAACCCCTGACCCAGGCGACGCTCGCGGCCATCGCCGAGGCGGTGGTGGCGGACGTGGCGCCGCGCTCCTCCTGGCGGGCGGAGAAAGCATTTCGCCTGCATCTTATCCAGATCCTGGCGCAGCGGGTGGTCGCCTGCGCCGTCGAACGGGCCGGAGGCCAGATCCTATGATGCAACCACAAGCCTGTCCCGCCGTGGCGATCCAGTGCGAGATCAACGGCAAGCCTTACTCCTATGCGGTCTCCCCCAGCATGTCGCTGCTCCATTTTTTGCGCGGACAGGGGCTCATCAGCGTCAAGGAGGGGTGCAGCGTCGGTGAGTGCGGCGCCTGTACAGTGCGGGTCGATGGGGTAGCCATCGACAGCTGTCTCTATCTGGCGGTCTGGGCCGATGGCAAGTCCATCCGCACCGTGGAGGGAGAGCGCAAGGGGAACCAGCTCTCCGATTTGCAACAGGCCTTCATCGACGAGGGGGCGGTACAGTGCGGCTTCTGCACCCCGGGACTGGTGATGGCGAGCGCCGCCCTGCTGGACAAGACGGATCGCCATCCACTGACCGACGAGGAGATCCGCCGCGGTCTGGCCGGCAACCTCTGCCGCTGCACCGGCTACCAGAACGTGGTGCGGGCGGTGAAGCGCTGCTGCCGGGGCTGAGCCGGGTCGGGAGCCGACCATGAGCGAGCCCGACTCTCGCGGGGCTGGCCTTCGTCATATTTGGCTTGTTTGTGTCTGGATCCGTCACAGCGCAGCCGGGGATGGGTATCGGCTCGGGGGCAGGGGTGACTACACTGCGTGAGTCGATGCGGCCTGGGGTATGAACCAGGCGCATTCGGATCACACAGAGGGAGTGGCCTATGGCTGTTGCATGGAAGAGAACGATGTTGCTGGCGCTGTTGCCAGTGGTGAGCCTGGTGTCCGGTTGTGCCATCGTCACCCCGGCCCCCATCGAATATCTGCCGCAGGATCCCCCGCCGGGCGGCATTGCGTACGGGAAGAAGGTCTATGTGGACGATGGCCAGTGCCCGGCCGGTCAGGTAAAGCAGCTGATCGGGGGAGATGCGCAGAAGAATATCCCGCGTCAGGTGGAGTGCGTGGCACGTCTAAAGTGAAGAATACGAATTAGTCAGTACAATATTTGCTAAAAAAGAACCCAGGCCGTCGCCTGGGTTCTGCGTTTCTGTCGTCGGCAGGCAGGTCGCGGCCCGGCGAATTAGAAGGCATCTCCCGGTACGCGTACCCAACCTTCCATCAGGATGCGGGCGGAGCGGGACATGATGGCCTTGGTGACCATCCACTCCCCATCCACCTGTCGAGCCTGGGCGCCAACCCGCAGGGAGCCGGACGGATGGCCGAAGCGTACCGCCTCGCGCTCGCCGCCGCCCGCAGCCTGGTTCACCAAAGTGCCGGGAATGGCCGCGGCGGTGCCGATGGCCACCGCGCAGGTGCCCATCATGGCGTGGTGCAGCTTGCCCATGGAGAGTGCGCGCACCAGCAAGTCGATATCACCAGCCTTGACCTGCTTGCCGCTGGCGCTGAGGTAGTCCTTCGGCCTGGCCACGAAGGCTATCTTGGGGGTGTGCTGGCGGGTCGCCGCCTCTTCAGATGTCTTGATGAGGCCCATGCGCAGGGCGCCGGCGATGCGGATCTGCTCGAAGCGGGCGAGGGCTTCTGGATCGGTGTTGATGGCTTCCCGCAGCTCTGTGCCGGTGTAGCCGATGGCCTCGGCCTCGACGAATATCGTGGGGATGCCAGCGCTGATCATGGTGGCCTTGAGGGTACCGATACCGGGGACTTCCAGCTCGTCGATGAGATTGCCGGTGGGGAAGAGGGCGCCGCCGTCTTCACCGTCGTCGGAGGGGTCGAGAAACTCCAGCGCGATTTCGGCGGCGGGGAAGGTGACCCCGTCCAGCTCGAAGTCACCGGTTTCCTGCACCTGACCATGGGTCACCGGCACATGGGCGATGATGGTCTTGCCGATGTTGGCCTGCCAGATGCGCACCACGCAGATACCGCTGTCGGGGATGCGGGCAGCATCCACCAATCCGGCGTGGATGGCGAAGGCACCGGCGGCGGTGGAGAGGTTGCCGCAGTTGCCGCTCCAGTCCACGAACGCCTTGTCGATGGCGACCTGGCCGTAGAGATAGTCCACGTCGTGATCGGGCTGCTGGCTCTTGGAGAGGATCACGCACTTGGAGGTCGAAGAGGTGGCGCCCCCCATGCCGTCGATATGGGCGCTGTAGGGGTCGGGGCTGCCGATGACCCGCATAAACAGCTTGTCGCGGGCCGGGCCTGGCTGCTGGCAGCGCTCGGGCAGATCGCCCAAGCGGAAGAAGACGCCCTTGCTGGTGCCGCCGCGAATATAGGTGGCCGGGATTCTGACTTGAGGTGTGTGGGCCATAGGGTAGTCCTGAAATGGGTGATAAACCCTTCCCCCTTGGGGAGAAGGTGCCCGAAGGGCGGATGAGGGGGATTTCCCCTCACCCCAACCCTCTCCCAAAGGGAGAGGGGCTTTACTCCTTCCTCTTATCTTCCTCCCCCTTATAAAGAGGGAGGTTGGGAGGGGGATGTTAGCTGGCAGCCTTGTGGGTCGTCGACTCCAGGAAGTCCTGGGCGAAGCGTTGCAGCACGCCGCCCGCCTCGTAGACCGAGACCTCCTCGGCGGTGTCGAGACGGCAGGTCATGGGCACCTCGACAGTGTCACCGTTGCGGCGACGGATCACCAGCGTGAGATCGGCGCGGGGCTTGCGCTCACCCAGCACATCATAGGTCTCGGTGCCATCGAGGCCGAGGGTCAGGCGGGTGGTGCCCGGCTTGAACTCCAGCGGCAGCACGCCCATGCCGATCAGGTTGGTGCGGTGAATGCGCTCGAAACCTTCGGCCGCGATCACCTCCACCCCCGCCAGCCGCACGCCCTTGGCTGCCCAGTCACGGGAGCTGCCCTGGCCGTAATCGGCACCGGCGACGATGATCAGCGGCTGTTTGCGCGCCATATAGGTTTCGATGGCTTCCCACATGCGAGTGACCTTGCCGTCCGGCTCGATACGCGCCAGCGATCCCTTCTTGACCTCTCCATCGACCACCGCCATCTCGTTCACCAGCTGGGGGTTGGCGAAGGTGGCGCGCTGAGCGGTCAGGTGATCGCCACGGTGGGTCGCGTAGGAGTTGAAGTCCTCCTCCGGCAGGCCCATCTTGTGCAGGTATTCGCCCGCCGCGCTGTTCATCATGATGGCGTTGGAGGGCGACAGGTGGTCGGTGGTGATGTTGTCCGGCAGCACTGCCAGCGGCCGCATGCCACGCAGGGTGCGCTCGCCCGCCAGGGCGCCTTCCCAGTAGGGGGGGCGGCGGATATAGGTGCTCTGCGGGCGCCAGTCATAGAGCGGAGCAACCTTGGGACCGTGATCCTCCTCGATGGTGAACATCGGGATATAGACCTGACGGAACTGCTCCGGCTTCACCGAGGCACCCACCACGGCGTCGATCTCTTCATCGGTCGGCCAGATGTCTTTGAGACGGATCTCTTTGCCGTCCACCACGCCCAGCACATCCTTCTCGATGTCAAAGCGGATGGTGCCCGCGATGGCGTAGGCCACCACCAGCGGCGGGGAGGCCAGGAACGCCTGCTTGGCGTAGGGATGGATGCGGCCGTCGAAGTTGCGGTTGCCCGAGAGCACCGCCGTGGCATACAGATCCCGGTCGATGATCTCCTGCTGGATAACCGGATCCAGCGCGCCGGACATGCCGTTGCAGGTGGTGCAGGCGAAGGCGACGATACCGAAACCGAGCCGCGTCAGCTCTTCGTCCAGACCGGCCTCTTTCAAGTACAAGGCGACGGTCTTGGAACCGGGCGCCAGAGAGGATTTGACCCAGGGTTTGCGTACCAGCCCGAGCTTGTTGGCGTTGCGTGCCAGCAGCCCAGCGGCAATCACGTTGCGCGGGTTGCTGGTGTTGGTACAGCTGGTGATGGCGGCGATGATCACGGCGCCGTCCGGCAGCAGGCCCTCGGCCTCCTGGGCGCGGGCCTTGTCCAGATCCACCGCGATACCGCGCTCGGCCAATGCCGAGACCGGCAGGCGACGATGGGGGTTGGACGGGCCGGCTAGGGTGCGCACTACGGTGGAGAGATCGAAACTGAGCACGCGCTCGTACTGGGCGTTCACCAGGGCGTCGGCCCAGAGGCCCGCCTCCTTGGCGTAGGTTTCCACCAGCTTGACCTGTTCGGCATCGCGGCCGGTGAGGCGCAGGTAGTCGATGGTCTGGTTGTCGATGAAGAACATCGCCGCAGTGGCGCCGTATTCCGGTGCCATGTTGGAGATGGTCGCCCGATCGCCGAGGGTGAGGGCGGCGGCGCCCTCACCCCGGAACTCCAGATAGGCACCGACCACTTTCTGCTGACGCAGGAACTCGGTTAAGGAGAGCACCACGTCGGTGGCGGTGATGCCGGCTTGCGGCTTGCCCGTCAGCTCGACGCCGACGATCTCCGGCAGCCGCATCCAGGAGGCGCGACCCAGCATCACGTTCTCCGCTTCGAGGCCACCGACGCCGATGGCGATGACGCCGAGGGCATCCACGTGGGGGGTGTGACTGTCGGTGCCGACGCAGGTATCCGGGTAGGCGATGCCACGATCGCTGTGAATGACCGGGCTCATCTTCTCCAGATTGATCTGGTGCATGATGCCGTTGCCGGGCTGGATCACCTCGATGTTCTTGAACGCCTGCTTGGTCCAGTTGATGAAGTGGAAGCGATCCTCGTTGCGGCGATCCTCGATGGCACGGTTCTTCTCGAACGCCTGGGGATCGAAGCCGCCACACTCGACGGCAAGGGAATGATCGACGATCAGCTGCACCGGCACCACGGGGTTGACTTGGGCGGGGTCACCGCCCTGATCGGCGATGGCATCGCGCAGGCCGGCCAAGTCCACCAGGGCGGTCTGGCCCAGGATGTCGTGGCACACCACGCGCGCCGGGAACCAGGGGAAGTCGCGCTCACGCTTGCCCAGCGCAATCTGGGTCAGGCACTCGGTGAGGATGGCCGGATCGCACTTGCGAACCAGGTTTTCGGCGTGGACGCGGGAGGTGTAGGGCAGCCTGTCCCAGGCGCCTGGCTGGATGACTTCGACCGCCGCACGGGCGTCGAAGTAGTCCAGTGCCGTGCCGGGCAGGGGCTTGCGATACTGAGTGTTTATCATCACTTGCGATCCTTGAGCGGGACGAACACCAGATCTTCCGGGCCGACATAGTTGGCGCTCGGGCGGATGATCTTGCCGTCGATGCGCTGCTCGATGACATGGGCCGACCAGCCGGAGGTGCGGGCGATGACGAACAGCGGGGTGAACATGGCGGTGGGCACGCCCATCATGTGGTAGCTGACGGCGCTGAACCAGTCGAGGTTCGGGAACATCTTCTTGACCTCCCACATGGTGGATTCCAGCCGCTCGGCGATGTCGAACATCTTGGTGTTGTGCTGTTCCTCGCTGAGCTCGCGCGCCACCTCCTTGATCACCTTGTTGCGGGGATCGGAGACGGTGTAGACCGGGTGGCCGAAACCGATGACCACTTCCTTCTTCTCGACCCGGGCGCGGATGTCGGCCTCGGCCTCGGCCGGGTTGTCATAGCGCTTCTGGATCTCGAAGGCCACCTCGTTGGCGCCGCCGTGCTTGGGCCCGCGCAGGGCACCGATGGCGCCGGTGATGCAGGAGTACATGTCGGAGCCGGTGCCGGCGATGACGCGGCCGGTGAAGGTGGAGGCGTTGAACTCATGCTCGGCATAGAGGATGAGGGAGGTGTGCATGGCGCGCACCCAGGAGTCGCGCGGCTTCTCACCGTGCAGCAGGTGCAGGAAGTGGCCGCCGATGGAGTCGTCGTCGGTCTCGACGTGGATGCGCTTGCCGTTGTGGCTGAAGTGATACCAGTAGAGCAGCACCGACCCCAGGCAGGCCATCAGCTTGTCGGCGATGTCGCGGGCACCAGGGTGATTGTGATCGTCCTTCTCGGGGGAGAGGCAGCCCAGCACCGAGACGGCGGTGCGCATCACGTCCATCGGGTGGGCAGATGGCGGCAACTGCTCGAGGGCGGTTTTGACTCCGGCCGGCAGGCCGCGCAGGGCCTTCAGCTTGGCCTTGTAGCCGGCCAGCTCGGCGGCATTGGGCAACTTGCCGTGTACCAGCAGGTGGGCGATCTCTTCGAATTCGCAGGTGGTGGCAACATCCAGGATGTCATAGCCACGGTAGTGCAGATCGTTGCCGGAGAGGCCGACGGTGCACAGGGCGGTGTTGCCGGCGGCGGTGCCGGAGAGGGCGACGGATTTCTTCGGCTTGAAGCCGGTGGTTTCTGGAATGGCGCTCATCACATGTTTCCTCATTCAGTCCGTTGAAGCGCCAGCCGCCAGCATGAGACGGCTGGTCGCTGGGGTTAGTCCTTGGTGAACAGACGATCCAGGGTCTGCTCGTAATGGTGGTAACCGAGGAAGTCGTAGAGAGACTCCCGGGTCTGCATGGTGTCGACCACGGCGCGCTGGTGGCCATCGTGGCGCAGTTGCTGATAGACGTTCAGTGCCGCCTGGTTGGCCGCGCGGGTGGCGCTCAAGGGGTAGAGCACCATGTCCACGCCGTGCGCTGCGAGCGCTTCCTTGTCAAACAGCTCGGTCTTGCCGAACTCGGTCATGTTGGCAAGGATGGGCACCCCGGCCGCCTGCTTGAAGCGATCGTACTGTTCCAGCTCGGTGACGGCCTCGGCGAAGATCATGTCGGCGCCCGCTTCCTTGTAGGCCGCGGCGCGCTCGAGGGCCGAGCCCAACCCTTCCACCGCCAGGGCGTCGGTGCGGGCCATGATGACGAAGTCCTGATCCTGGCGGGCATCCACCGCCGCCTTGATGCGATCCACCATCTCGGTGATGCTGACCACGGCCTTGTTCGGGCGGTGACCACAGCGCTTCTGGGCGACCTGATCTTCCATGTGCACGGCGGCGACACCGGCCCGCTCGAAGGCGCGGATGGTGCGGGCGATGTTGAAGGCGCCGCCCCAGCCGGTATCGATATCCACCAGCAGAGGAACCTGGGTGGCGGCGGTGATCCGTTCGGCGTCGATCAGCACGTCATTCATGGAGGTCATGCCGAGATCCGGCAGGCCATAGGAGGCGTTGGCCACCCCGGCACCGGACAGATAGAGGGCCTTGAAGCCGCTACGCTCGGCCATCAGCGCCATGTAGGCGTTGATGGTGCCGACGATCTGCAGGGGTTTTTCGTTGGCAAGGGCGATGCGAAAACGCTGGCCGGCCGAGGGGGATAGCTTGGACATACTGACTCCTTTCATGCTGCTCATGTCTTGCTGCGGATAGAACCATCTCACACCACGTTTACGTTAACGTCAATGCTGCTTAGGTAGAAGATCCGGCGCTGGCCGGCCCCTTTCCCGGGCGGGGCAATGCGTTATTCCATTCACGTCGATAGCCCGTTCATTGCGGCGTATTGCCACTGTTTATGGGGCTGTCGCCACTCCAGGTCAGGGGGATTCTGGCCTCTTCACCTCGGGCGGGCAACGAATTCGACGGGGGGTGTCATGAGATGAAAAGTGGCTGTCGCCCGATGCAAAGCGGACGTTTACGTAACCCCCTAGATTCACTCTGGACGATGTTTTCACCCATGAATGAATCTGGAGAACAGCCATGGCCCACGCCATACGCTTTTATGAAACCGGGGGCCCCGAGGTCCTGCGCTACGAAGAAGTGACCGTCGGTGAACCCGGCCCGGGCCAGGTCCGCCTGCGCCATGCTGCGGTCGGCCTGAACTATGCCGACACCTATTTCCGTAACGGCACCTACCCGATCCCGCTGCCAAACGGCCTGGGGGTCGAGGCGGCAGGTATCGTGGAGGCGGTGGGCGAGGGTGTCACCAACGTCGCCGTCGGCGATCGGGTCACCTACACAGGTTTCATCAATACCCTCGGCGCTTATGCCACCGAGCGCCTGATCCCGGCCGCGCCGCTCATCAAGCTGCCGGACAACATCTCCTGCGAGACCGCCGCCGCCATGACCATGCGTGGCCTGACGTCCGCCTATTTGATGCGCCGCATCCATGGCTTCAAGCCGGGCGACAGCATCCTGCTGCACGCGGCAGCGGGCGGGGTCGGCCTCATCGTCGCCCAGTGGGCCAAGCTGCTGGGCCTGACCGTGATCGGTACCGTCTCCAGCGATGCCAAGGCCGAGGTGGCCCGTGCCCACGGCTGTGATTACACCATCGACTACAGCCACGAGGACGTGGCCCAGCGGGTGCGCGCCCTGACCGAGGGGGCCGGTGTCGACGTGGTGTTCGACAGCGTCGGCAAGAGCACCTTCCTGGGCTCGCTCGATTCCCTCAAACGCCGTGGCCTGATGGTCTGCGTCGGTACCGCCTCCGGCCCCATCGACGGTTTCAATCCGCAGTTGCTGGCCATGAAGGGCTCCCTCTATCTGACCCGTCCTGCACTGGCCGACTACATCGCCGATCCGGCCGAGAAAACGGCCCTGGCAGGCGAGCTGTTCGGCCACGTCGCCAGCGGGCGGATCAAGATCGAAGTCAACCAGAAGTACCAGCTGCAGGATGCCGCAGAGGCTCATCGCGATCTGGAGTCGCGCAAGACCACGGGTTCCTCCGTCTTCGTTATCTAGGCCAGTGGCCCGGGCCTGCCCATAGAGGCGGTGCCCGGGTCTGCCGGGCAGCACCGACTTGTCATCTAGGGAGAGAGACATGCGTGTAGAACAACTGACCTGTCATATCGGCGCCGAACTCAGCGGCGTCAATCTGGCGGATGCCGTCCACGATGGTGGCCTGTTTACGGAGATCCGCTCCCTGCTGCTCAAGCACAAGGTGCTGTTTTTACGCAATCAGGACATCAGCCGGGGGGATCACGTGGCCTTCGCCCGCCGCTTTGGCGAGCTGGAGGATCACCCGGTGGCCGGCAGCGATCCGGAACATCCCGGGTTGGTGCGGATCTACAAGTCGCCGGAGGTGCCAAACGATCGCTACGAGAACGCCTGGCACACCGACGCCACCTGGCGCGAAAAGCCGCCCTTTGGCTGCGTGCTGCGCTGCGTGGAGACCCCGCCGGTGGGAGGCGATACGCTCTGGGCCAACATGGTGGTGGCCTACGAGCAGCTGCCTGAGGAGATCAAACAGAAGATCGCGGGGCTGCGGGCTCGCCACAGCATAGAGGCGAGCTTCGGGGCGGCCATGCCCATCGAGAAGCGGCTCGCCTTGAAGGCGCAGTTCCCGGATGCCGAGCACCCTGTGGTGCGCACTCATCCCGAGACGGACGAGAAGATCCTGTTCGTCAACGCCTTCGCCACGCACCTCACCAATTTCCACACCCCGGCCTTCGTGCGGGTCGGTCAGGACTACAGCATGGGGGGCAGCGATCTGCTGCGCTACCTGATAAGCCAGGCCTATATCCCGGAGTATCAGGTGCGCTGGCGCTGGCAGCCCAACAGCATCGCCATCTGGGACAATCGCAGCACTCAGCACTACGCCGCCATGGATTACGCACCTTGCCATCGCAAGATGGAACGCGCCGGGATCATGGGCGACAAACCTTACTGAGTCGTAACATCCCAGTGATACCGCTAATTTTCAATAACTTGAGGCAATAGACATGAATTTCCTTGATGGTTCTCTCTTCCCTGAAAATCAAGACAAGTTGGTTATTACCGTAGCTCCATATGGGCCAGAATGGTTCCCCTCCGACTATCCGGAAGACATCCCGGTGACCATGGAAGAGCAGGTCCAGAAGGCCGTTGACTGTTACGAAGCGGGCGCCGCCGTACTGCACTTGCACGTGCGTGAACTGGACGGCAAGGGATCCAAGCGCCTGTCGATGTTCAACGAACTGATCGCCGGTGTGCGCAAGGCCGTGCCGGACATGATCATCCAGGTCGGCGGCTCCATCTCCTTCGCGCCGCCAGAAGATGGCGCGGCCGCCAAGTGGTTGCACGACGACACTCGGCACATGCTCGCCGAACTCGAGCCCAAACCCGACCAAGTCACTGTGACCGTCAACACCACGCAGATGAACGTGGTCGAGCAGATGGATAAGCGTGACTACGCCGGCACCTCTATGGGGACCGATACCTACGAAGCGTACCGCGAGATGATCGTGCCCTCCGGCCCTGGCTTCATCGAGGAGCACGTCAAGCGTCTGAGTGCCGCTGGCATCCAGAGTGCCTTCCAGTTTTACAACATCAACAGCTACGAGTCGGTGGAGCGCCTGATCCGCCGCGGTGTCTATAAGGGCCCGCTGGTATGCAACTGGGTGGCGATTGGCGGTGGCATGGACCAGCCGCATATCTACAGCATGGCCAACTTCCTGCGCGCCATCCCTGACGGCACCATGCTGACGGTGGAAAGTTCCATGCTCAACACCCTGCCAATCAACCTGATGGGCATGGCGATGGGCCTGCACGTGCGCTGCGGTATTGAGGATAACCTCTGGACCCAGGACCGTTCGCGTAAGATGACCTCCGTCGAGCAGATCGAGCAGTTGGTGCGCCTTGCCAACGAGATCGGCCGTCCAGTTGCCAACGGTAAGGAAGCCCGCGAGATCCTCAAAATCGGTGTTTTCTATGAGACGGTTGAAGAAACCCTTGCAGCCAACGGCTTCGCTCCGAATCCAAAGGGCGGTCAGCAGGGCTTCCTGACGAAGTGATTGGCCTGCAGGCATAGGGTGTAATACCCACGCAGATCTGCGTGTCGGGGCGCAAGGCCACAAGCCAAGCGCCATAAGTAAAAAGGGTCGCCATTCTGCGGGTGGCGACCCTAAGAACCTGTTCTAACTCTGTTTGCCAAAAACCGTTTGTCCTTGCACTATGCAGCACTCGGGCATATTGAGGGATGAATCAATATTGTCGAGCCGTCCGTCGGTTCGTCGACCGAGAACTCAACCCATCTTGTGGTAGCGCGAGGGATTGTATGGCTACGTATCATATCGATGATGACGCAGAGGCTGGCAAGGTTGCCGTGCCCCGTCGTTATGCCTGGATAGTGTTTGCACTGACCTTTGGTCTGCTCATCTCCGACTATATGTCGCGCCAGGTGCTCAATGCCGTGTTCCCCATGCTCAAGGGGGAATGGGTGCTCTCGGATACCCAGCTTGGCCTGCTGAGCGGCATAGTCGCGCTCATGGTCGGGCTCTTGACCTTCCCGCTCTCCCTGCTCGCCGATCGCTTCGGTCGGGTGAAGAGCCTGGCCCTGATGGCCGCGCTCTGGAGTCTGGCGACCCTGGGGTGCGCCCTGGCCCAGAACTACGAGCAGATGTTTGTCGCCCGCTTCCTGGTGGGGGTGGGGGAGGCTGCCTACGGCAGCGTCGGCATCGCCGTGGTGGTCTCCGTCTTCCCACGGGAGATGCGAGCCACCCTTTCCGCAGCCTTCATCTCCGGCGGCCTGTTCGGCTCGGTGCTCGGCATGGCCACGGGGGGCGTACTGGCCCATCTGATGGGCTGGCGCTGGGCCTTCGCCGGCATGGCCTTGTTCGGCCTGCTGTTGGCGGCGCTCTATCCGCTGATCGTCAAGGAGGCGCGGATCTCGCCGGCCAATCGGACGTCCCAGGCAGGCAAGGCGACCCGCAATCCCCTGCGCAGTCTCTACTCCAGCCGTTCGGTGATCTCCGCCTACGTGGGCAGCGGTCTGCAACTGTTTGTCGGCGGCACCGTCATCGTCTGGATGCCGAGCTACTTCAACCGTTACTACGGCATGGAGACGGACAAGGCGGGGGCGGCGGCGGCCATCATAGTGCTGTGCAGCGGCGCCGGCATGATCCTGTGCGGCATGCTGAGCGACAAGCTGTGCAAGGCCCGCCCGGATCACAAGATAAGCCTCGCCATCGGCTATTGCCTCGGCAGTTGTGCCTTGCTCTCCCTGGCGTTCGCCCTGCCGGTGGGTCTGCCACAGATATTGCTGATCTGCCTCGGCATGTTCATCGCCACCGGCACCTCGGGCCCGGCCGGCGCCATGGTGGCGAACCTGACTCACGCCAGCATCCACGGTACCGCCTTTGCCACCCTGACGCTTGCCAACAACCTGCTCGGCCTCGCGCCTGGCCCCTTCATCACCGGCAAGGTGTCCGACCATATCGGTCTGGACAAGGCATTCCAGCTGGTGCCGCTCATCAGCATCGCGGCGGCGATCGTCTTCCTCTATGCCAAGCGCCACTACCACAAAGATGTGGCCAGGCTGGAAGGGGAGCAGTCGCCGCCGGTTGCCAATGCCTCTCTCGTCGACCCGGCGCCCGCCGAGGCGAGGGCCTGAAGCGCCCGCTGGAGCACAGTGAGTTTTATCTGTCCGGCGGCGACTCGCCGGACTGAGGTTGATAACACGGAGAGAAGGGCATGAGCAGTACCCTGCAAAAGACGCTGAAAATAGAGATTTATTTCGATTTCATCTGCCCCTGGTGCCTGATTGGCAAGCGTCAGCTGGATCAGGCCCTGGCCCTGCTGCGGGCCGATCGGCCCGATCTGCGGGTGGAACTGTGTTGGCACGGGGTGCAACTGCTGCCCTATCTGCCGGCACAGGGGGAGGATTTCCACGCCTTCTATCTGCGCAGGCTCGGTGGCGAGCAGGCGGTGCGTTTGCGCCAGGCTCAGGTACAGCAGGCTGCGGCCAGCGTAGGCGTGACCCTGGACTTCACCACTATCCCGCGTATGCCAAACACGGCCGATGCCCATCGCCTGTGGCAGCGGGCCAGCCAGTCTGGTTCGCCGGCCCAGCAAGAGGCTTTGCTGGAGCGATTGTTTGCCTGTCATTTCCAGCAAGGGGGCGATCTGGGGGATGGCAGCACCCTGCTGAAACTCGCCGACGAGGCTGGCTTTGCGCTGGAGACGCTGGTGAGCGGCCTGCACGGGGATGGCAGTCCCTTCCTTGGCGTCGCCGTGGGGCCCGCCAGTCAGGGGGTGCCCAGCTTTGTGATCGGTGGCGCGCTGACCCTCTCCGGTGCCCAGCCGGTCGAACATCTGCTCGCCAGCTTGCGCCAGGCCGTGGCGACTCAGCCGAGGGAGCAGGAGACGCGCATCGAGGTGCCCGCCAACCGGGTGCCGGCCCCCGGCCAACGCATCCTGGTCGAAGATCAGGGCAAGAGTCTGGTGCTGTTCAACATCGACGGCGAGTTTCATGCCATCGATGACAGTTGCCCTCATCAGGGTGCCTCCCTGTGTGGTGGCAAGCTGGAGGGAGAGGTGGTTCAGTGCCGCTCCCACGGCCTGCGCTTCAACCTGCGTACCGGATACCTGCTGGGATCGACCCAGCTCAACGTCGGCCGCTACCCGGTCGAGCAGGAGGGGGGCCGCCTCTTTATTGTCATCGCCTCACAGGAGAGTCTCCCATGCACGCCCTCGCTCTGACGAACCATGTCTCGCGGGTACGCGAGCTCGCCCCCGGTATGGTGGTGAGTCTGGTGGTGGCTGCCGCCGCCACCTTCCTGGCCGAACACTACGGTGCTCCTGTGCTGCTGTTTGCCCTGCTGCTCGGCATGGCGCTGAACTTCCTTAGCGCCGAGGGCACCTGCAAGAAGGGGATCGAGTTCACGGCGCGCAGCGTCTTGCGCATCGGCGTCGCCTTGCTCGGCATGCGCATCACCCTCGGCCAGATAGCCGAGCTCGGCTGGATGCCGGTTGCCCTGGTAGTGACCCTGGTGGTGGTGACCATCAGCCTGTCGGTGGTCGCGGCCAAGCTGATGGGGTTCCAACGCCTGTTCGGCATGCTGACCGGCGGTGCCACCGCGATCTGTGGCGCCTCCGCCGCCCTGGCGCTGGCCGCTTCCCTGCCCAATCACCCGCAAAAAGAGCGTGCCACCCTGTTCACGGTGATCGGGGTGTCGGTGCTCTCGACGATCGCGATGATCACCTATCCCATGATCGCCCGCTATTTCGAGCTGACGCCGGTGGAGGCGGGGGTCTTCCTTGGCGCCACTATTCACGACGTGGCTCAGGTGGTCGGCGCCGGCTACAGCATGTCTACCGAGACCGGGGACGTGGCGACCGTGGTCAAGCTGATGCGAGTCGCCATGCTGCTGCCGGTGATCGTCGTCGCCGCCACCATTACCCGCATGCAGGGGGCGGATCCCGCCTCCGGCAAGCGTCCACCCCTGTTGCCCATGTTCGCCGTCGGCTTCCTGGTGCTGGCCTGCATCAACAGCACCGGCTGGGTGCCCGGCATCATCCAGAGCGGGGTCAACGATCTGTCGCGCTGGTGCCTGGTGATCGCCATCGGCGCCATCGGTATGAAGACCCAGCTGAAAGAATTGGCCGCGGTCGGCATCAAACCCATCCTGCTGATGGTGGGGGAGACCCTCTTCCTCATCGCTCTGGTGTTGGTGCTGATGCATTGGGGCGTGAAACCCTAAAGAGCGACTCCCTCCCCTTGATAAAGGGGAGGGGCTGCGCACCAGGCACACCGCCGAATCAAGAAAACAGCAATAAAACGACAGCGCCCCTGTGGCCAACGGATTAGCCGAAAGAGGTATTCATGAACAAGATATATCCCGACGCCAGCACGGCCCTCGCGGACCTGGTGCAGGACGACATCACCATCGCCTCGGGCGGATTTGGCCTGTGCGGTATCCCCGAGCGCCTCATCGAGGCGCTGCAGGGGACCGGCAAGCGTGGCTTCACCGTCATCAGCAACAACTGTGGAGTGGATGAGTTCGGGCTGGGGCCGCTGCTCTACAGCCGCCAGATCAAGAAGATGATCTCCTCCTACGTGGGGGGCAACAAGGAGTTTGAGCGCCAGTATCTCGCAGGCGAGCTGGAGCTGGAATTCACCCCCCAGGGGACCTTGGCCGAGAAGCTGCGCGCCGGTGGCGCCGGCATTCCCGCCTTCTTCACCAGGACCGGTTACGGCACCCTCATCGCCGAGGGCAAGGAGACCCGCCAGTTTGACGGCGAGTGGTTCGTGATGGAGCGCGCCCTGACCGCCGATATCGCACTGATCAAGGGCGCCAAGGCAGACAAGGCGGGCAACCTGATGTTCAACAAGACCGCACGCAACTTCAACCCGCTCTGCGCCAAGGCGGGCCGCGTCTGCATCGCCGAGGTGGAGGAGATAGTCGAGGTCGGCGAGCTGGCCCCTGACGAGATCCACCTGCCCGGCATCTATGTGCAGCGACTGGTGCTCAACCCCCATCCCGAGAAGCGCATCGAAGTGCGTACCGTCATGGAGAAAAACTGACATGCTCTGGACCCGTGAAGAGTTGGTGCAGTACATCCCCCAGAAGCTTCCATTGGCTTTCTTTTTCCAACCGTGCGCAGCGAGGAACTAAATCATGGCCTGGACCCGTGAAGAAATGGCGCAGCGCGCCGCTCAGGAGCTGCAGGACGGCTTCTACGTGAACCTCGGCATCGGTCTGCCGACCCTGGTGGCCAACTACATTCCCGCCGGCATGGAGGTGTGGCTGCAGAGCGAGAATGGCTTGCTCGGCATCGGCCCCTTCCCGAGCGAGGCCGAGCTGGATCCGGATCTCATCAACGCCGGCAAGCAGACCATCACCACCCTGCCCGGCAGCAGCTTCTTCGACAGCGCCGAGAGTTTCGGCATGATCCGTGGCGGCCACATCAACCTGGCGCTGCTCGGGGCCATGCAGGTGTCCGAGCGCGGCGATCTCGCGAACTGGATGATCCCCGGCAAGATGGTCAAGGGCATGGGCGGTGCCATGGATCTGGTGGCCGGGGTCAAGCGGGTGGTGGTGCTGATGGAGCACTGCGCCAAGGGCGGCGAGCACAAGATACTTCCGTGGTGCAACCTGCCGCTGACCGGGGTCGGGGTGGTGGATCGCATCATCAGTGATCTCGCCGTGCTGGATGTCACCCCGAGTGGCCTCAAGCTGGTGGAGATGGCCCCCGGCATCGACTTCGAACAGCTGCAGGCCGCGACCGGCTGCGCCATCGCACGCTGATCTCGTGAGTTTTCGGTGGGGAAGGGGGCCTGGGCCTTCCCCGCCGTTTTTACTTTGGTGCGCTCGTATTTTTCCTTGTGGTGACCAGGCTGACCCGCGCCCTTGAGACTGAACCCCCTTGCTACCCGCTCTATTTTCATCGGTAGACAGCCTTGAACAGGAACTGTCTGACACCGCTTTCGGGGGCCGTTGTCAGTGCTTGTCGCCCCTGTCATCAAATGAAAAGTGGCTGACGTTCAATGGCAAGCGCGGCCCTGGAGCTAGGCCTTACAGTCGGCACACAAGAGAGAAAGACTGTCTCATCACAGTGAGCGACACCCCGGGGCCGATGCAAACACAGAGCTGCATCCTCGCGAGCCAAACAAGGCGGTGCGCCATGAGGAAGGTCATCTCCCCTTGCATGAAGAAAAAGCCAACGGAAACGGCGATTAAACATAGAAAAACAAACAACAAATAACAGATGACGATACTCGGAGAGACTGTAATGGATTACAAGCACACGAGTCATGGTTGCGGTGCCCTGCGCCTCAGCCTGCTGGCGACGGCCATCGCGGCCGTTCTCCTGCCAACCGTTCAGGCGGTCGAGATAGACACGGACAGTGAAGACTGGTCCGTGCGCTTCGACAACACCGGCAAGTTCAACTATGGCGTGCGCACCGAGAGCGCGGACTCCCGCATGCTCGCCACCCCGAACAACAACGACGGTGACTACAACTTCAAAGATGCCGGCGACACCGTCACCACCCGTTTCGATCTGCTGACCGAGCTGGACGTGGTGAACAAGGGCAACACCGGCTTTCGCATCAGTGCGGCGAGCTGGTACGACTATGCCTATGACGATGTCGGCGCGAGTGACAACCCCTTTTTGAACAACAACGGCGATGCCTCCGGTATCCCGGGCTGGGGATCCAACCCCGCCAGGTCGACCATGTTTGGCCAGCCGGGGTTGAGCGACTATGCGGATCGCTACTACAACGGTCCCTCCGGCGAGATCCTCGACGCCTTCGTGTTCCATAACATGGAGATCGGTGACGAGTCGCTGCTCGGCGTCAAGATAGGCCAGCACAACATCTTCTGGGGCGAGACCCTGCTCAATCCGGTGCACTCCATCAGCTACGGCCAGTCCGGCCTGGATCTCGCGAAGCTCGCGGCATCCCCTGGCACCGAGGCAAAAGAGCTGTTCATGCCCCGCAAGCAGATCTCCGCCTCCTTCACCCTGAATCCGGAGTGGACCTTCGCCGCCCAGTATTTCTTTGACTGGGATGCGGCCCGCCTGCCCGAGGCCGGCACCTTCTACGGTAGCTCGGATCTGGTGGGCTACGGAGCCCGCGCCTTCCTGCTTGGTCACACCGGCGGCCCCGGTCTGGCCGGGCCAAACGGTACCTTGAGCAACATTCGCCGCGGTGATGACATCGAGCCGGGCAAGCACGGTGACTGGGGCATGATGACCAAGTGGTCCCCAGAGGCGCTGGATGCCACCCTCGGTGCCTACTACCGTCGTACTGCCGACATCCTGCCCCAGGCGGTACTGGATGCTCGCGGCCTGAGTGTCCGCGGGACCAATCCCCTGCCGGCCGGGGCAATTCCCAACCTGCGTAATTCGATTGCCAATACCAGCTATTCCCTGGCCTACGGAGAAGACATCGATATCTTCGGTCTGAGCCTGTCCAAGGACATCGCCGGGGTCAGCGTCGGCAGCGATCTGAACTATCGCCACAACATGCCGCTCTCCAGCATTCCGGCGCTGCTGAGTGCATCGGGTCCATTCGGGTTGAAACAGGGTCTCGGTGCACTGCCTGCCCGCAATGACAGCACCGGGGTGATCACCGATGACAGCGATGGCTACAGCGCCACCGGCGAGACCCTGCACTGGACCCTGAACGGCCTGATGACCATCGCCGACACCCCGTTGTTCGATGGCGCCGCCCTGCTGGCTGAGCTCTATTACAGCAATCTGCTGAGCCTCAACGACCACAACAAGGCGCTCTACAAGGGCGAGGACAGCTACCAGGGCCTGGACAAGTCGACCACCGACAACTGGGGCCTGGCGGTCAACTTCACCCCGACCTGGTATCAGGTGTTCCCCGGTGTCGACATGAGCATGCCGCTGTCGGTCAACCTCGGTCTGGCGGGGGTATCACCGGTGCAGGGCGGCGGCGCCAGGGACACCGGCAACTACGCGGTTGGCCTCGGCGCCACTATCTACAACCAGTATTTCGTCGATCTGAAGTACGTGGACTCCTTCGGCAAGTCTGCCGACTGTAACGACGGCGCCACCGATGGCTCCACCCCCAATGCCCTGGATGCGACCCAGCGCAATACCTGTTATGCCGGCGGTTACTCCTCCTTCTCCGGTGGCGGCGCCACCACGGAAGACAGAGGGGCCGTCTACCTGACCCTGAAGAGCACTTATTGAGTCAAGCGACCGAGTCGGAGAACAAGATGATGAAACATAAACAGACAATGCTGGCCCTGTCCCTCGCCCTGGCCTTCACCAGCCAGGCCCAGGCGGCGGTCTCCGCGAGCGAAGCGGGCAAGCTGGGCACCAGCCTGACCCAGGTCGGCGCCGATGCCGCGGCCAACGCCGACGGCTCCATCCCCGCCTATACCGGCGGCCTGACCACAGCGCCCGCCAGCTTCAAGGCCGGTGACAGCATGCGCCCGGATCCTTATGCGGGCGACAAGCCGCAGCTGGTGATCGACGGCAAGAACGCGGCCAAGTACAAGGGCGAGCTGACCGCCACCACCGCCGAGTTGCTGAGCCGCTTCCCGGACTTCAGAGTCGATGTCTACCCGACTCACCGCAGCGTGGCGCTGCCCCAGGCGGTGCTGGACAACACCAAGCAGAACGCGCTGAACGCCAAGACCCTGGAAGGGGGCATGGCGGTGGATCAGGTGCTGCCGGGCATTCCCTTCCCGATCCCGCAGACCGGCGCCGAGGCGATGTGGAACTTCCTGCTGCGTTACCAGGGGGTGAACATCGCCACCAAATACGACTCCTGGAACGTCGACTCTGCCGGGGTCGCGGCCCTCTCCACCACCGGGCAGGCGTTTATCAACTACGCCATCTACGAGGACATGAAGAAGCCCATCGCGGCCAAAGACACCTACTACCAGATGAAGCTGTACTACACCGGGCCCGCCCGCCGTGCCGGTGAAGCCATCATGCTGCGCGATGCCGCCAACCCCCTTGAGCAGCCGCGCAAGGCCTGGCAGTACCTGCCGGGGCAGCGCCGGGTCAAGCTGGCACCGAACCTGGCCTACGATACCCCGAACCCGGGCACCTCCGGCGCCGGCACCTATGACGACGTCTTCGTCTTCAACGGCGCGCTGGACCGCTTCGATTGGAAGCTGGTGGGCAAGCAGGAGATGATCGTCCCCTACAACACCTACAAGCTGACCTATGAGCCCAATGCCAAGGCGCTGACCACCCCGAACTTCCTGTCGCCGGATCACGTGCGTTGGGAGAAGCACCGGGTCTGGGTGGTGGAGGGCAACCTCAAGGCCGGTGAGCGCCACATCTATGCCAAGCGTCGCTTCTATCTGGACGAAGACAGCTGGGTGGCCCTGGCCTCGGATCAGTACGACGCCCGTGGTCAGCTCTATCGCGGCTCCTTCGCCTTCCTGAGCCAGAGCTACGACAAGCAGACCCCGGACGCCACCCCCTTCATGATCTATGACCTGGTGGCGGGGACCTACAACATCAACGGCGTGGTAGGGCCCTACGGCGGCATCAAGTACGGTGCCTCCCTGTCGAAGGCGAAGTGGTCACCGGAGTCCCTGGCTGGCGCCGGGATCCGCTAGCCCTAACAGGAGCCCGGTTCGTCATTGGCGAACCGGGCTCCTCGATGTTGGCGTCGGGCCGCTCTCGCGTCCCGATGCACCGTGAGACAAGGACGTAGTATGGGTTCATTCAAGACGTTGGCGCTGTGCTGCGCCCTGCTGCTGCAGAGCGCCGGGGTGCTGGCCGGGCAGGCGACCGCTTATGTGGACGTGCTGGACTTGCCGGCCAAGCCGAGCGCACTGGCCAAGCAGAGCCCCTTGCTGGATCTGGCCCGTGCCGGCAGCCGGCTGGTGGCGGTGGGACAGCGGGGTCACATCCTCTATTCCGATGACGAGGGTCAGCGCTGGCAGCAGGCCAGGGTGCCGGTCAGCGCGGATCTCACCGCCGTCGCCTTCCCCACGGCCGAGCAGGGCTGGGCGGTGGGCGGTGATGGGGTGGTACTGCACAGCCAGGACGCCGGCCTCAGCTGGCAAAAACAGCTGGACGGTCGTCAGATTGGCGACTTGGTACACCAGTACTATTCCGCCAAGGCCGAGATCGAGCCGGATAACGAACAGTGGGCCGCGCTGGTGGAAGAGGGTCAGCGTCTGGTGGAGGAGGGGGCCGACAAGCCGCTGCTCGACGTCTGGTTCCAGAACGACAAGGTGGGCTACGTGGTCGGGGTCTTCAACCTCATTCTGCGCACCGACGATGGCGGCCAGCACTGGACGCCGATGCAGGATCGCACCGACAACCCGGATGGACTGCACCTCAATGCCATCAACTCGACGGGGGAGGGTCTCTACCTCGCTGGCGAGCAGGGGTTGCTGCGCAAGTGGGACGAGGCGGCGCAACGTTTCGTTGCCTTGCCGACGCCCTACGAGGGCAGCTATTTCGGTCTCATCGGTCGACCCGGCGAACTGCTGGTCTACGGCCTGCGCGGCCACGTCTATCGCAGTACGGACGGGGGCGAAAACTGGACCCGGTTGGTGAGCCAACTGCCCATCAGCATCAGTGCGGCGGTGCAGGATGCCGACGGTCACTTCCGCCTGTTCACCCAGGCCGGACACATGTTGCGCCAGCGTGGCAATGATCCGCTGACACTGGTGGCAGAGGCCGAGCCCGCACCGGTGGCGGGCGCCGTGCTGACCCCGGATGGGGTCTTGGCGCTGGTCGGCAGTCGCGGTGTGCGCACCCTGACCGTCAAATAAAGCCGTCATGGAATGACGGCCGATAACGATAACAAGAGAATGAGGATCCAGACATGGGCCATGTGAAGCAAGATGCGATGCCGGTGATCCGCGAGTTGGCACAGTTCGATCGGCGCTCCGGCAATCTGCTGGAACGGCTGGTGTTCAACCACCGCCCGCTGTTCATGCTGTTGATGACGTTGGCGACCCTGGTGCTTGGCTACATGGCGACGACTCGCCTGGTGCTGGCACCCAGCTTCGAGAAGATGATCCCCCAGAGCCAGCCCTACATCAAAAACTTCCTGGAGAATCGCAGCTCCCTGCGCGGCCTCGGCAACTCAGTGCGGGTGGTGGTGGAGAACACCCAGGGAGACATCTTCGACCCCGACTACCTCGGCGTGCTCAAGCAGGTCAATGACGAGCTGTTTCTCACCGAAGGGGTCGACCGGGCCTGGATGAAATCCCTCTGGAGCCCGGCGGTGCGCTGGACCGAGGTGACCGAGGAGGGCTTCCAGGGTGGCCCCGTGATGCCGGATGCCTATCAGGGGTCTGCCTCTGACATCGAACAGTTGCGCCAGAACATCAACCGCGCCGGCATCGTCGGCAGCCTGGTGGCGAGCGACTTCAAGTCCACCATGTTGATCGTGCCTCTGCTGGACAAGGCATCGGCCACCGGCAAGCCCCTCAATTATCACGAGTTCTCCCAGCGTATCGAGCAGTTGCGCGGCAAGATCGAGTTTTCCGGCCAGCCCCACAAGGCGGGGGAGGAGGGCACGGGCAAGTACAAGATCCGGGTCATCGGCTTTGCCAAGCTGGTGGGGGATCTCATCGATGGCCTCATTCAGGTGATCATGTTCTTCGCCCTGGCGGTGGCAACCTCGCTCGCCATCATCTTCCTCTACACCCGCTGCGTGCGCAGCACCTTGCTGGTGGTGGGATGCTCCCTCATCGCCGTGGTGTGGCAGCTTGGGCTCGTCGCCTGGCTCGGCTACGCCATCGATCCCTACTCTGTGCTGGTACCCTTCCTCATCTTCGCCATCGGGGTCTCCCACGCGGCCCAGAAGATGAACGGCATCATGCAGGACATCGCCCGCGGCACCCATCGCCAGATAGCGGCTCGCTACACCTTCCGCCGGCTGTTTTTGGCCGGGGTCACGGCACTGCTCGCCGATGCGGTGGGTTTCGCTGTGTTGATGCTGATCGACATCCCGGTCATCCAGGATCTTGCCATCACCGCCAGCATCGGCGTGGCCGTGCTGATCTTCACCTCCCTGCTGTTGATGCCGGTGGCCCTCTCCTATGTGGGGGTCGGTCGCAAGGCGGCCGAGCGGGCCCTGCGGATGGAGAACAACGCCGCCGTCCACAAGGGCTTTGGCAGGCTCTGGGATCTGCTGGATCGCTGCACCGAGCGCAAGTGGGCCACCGTTGTCGTGGTGCTGGGCCTGGCCATGGGGATAGGCGGCTATCTGGTGAGTCTGAACCTCAAGGTCGGCGATCTGGACAGCGGGGCGCCTGAGCTGCGCGCCGATTCCCGCTACAACAAGGACAACGGTTACATCACCAGCCACTATGCGCTCTCGAGCGACCTGTTTGCGGTGATGATCAAGACTGCGCCGGAAGGCTGCCTCGACTACAAGACCCTGATCCTGGCGGATCGCCTGGGTTGGGAGTTGCAGCAGCACCCCGGGGTGCAGGCCACCACCTCGCTGGTCAATGCGGTGCGCCAGATCACTGCCGGCACCTATGAGGGCAACCCCAAGCTTGCCGGCATCCAGCGCAACCAGAACGTGCTGAACTACGCAGCCCAGCAGGCCTCGGTCAACAGCCCGGAGCTGTTCAACACCGACTGCTCGCTGATGCCGGTGATCGCCTACTTGAAAGATCACAAGGCCGAGACCCTGAGCGGCGTGGTCGCCATCGCCGAGCAGTTTGCCCGTGACAACAGCACGGCGGATCGCCAGTTCCTGCTCGCCGCAGGCTCGGCCGGCATCGAGGCCGCCACCAATCTGGTGGTGCACGAGGCCAACCGCACCATGTTGCTCTACGTCTATCTGGCGGTGACCGTCTTCTGCCTCATCACCTTCCGCAGCTGGCGGGCGACCGTGGTGGCCCTGGTGCCCCTGATGCTCACCTCGGTGCTGTGCGAGGCGCTGATGGTATTCATGGGGATCGGCGTCAAGGTGGCGACCCTGCCGGTGATCGCGCTCGGGGTCGGCATAGGCGTGGACTACGCGCTCTATCTGCTGAGCGTGCAACTGCACCATCAGCGCCAGGGTCTCTCGTTGGTGGAGTCCTACCGCAACGCAGTGGCCTTCACCGGCCGGGTAGTGGGGCTGGTGGGGATCACCCTGGCCGCCGGTGTGGTGGGTTGGGCCTGGTCGCCAATCAAGTTCCAGGCGGATATGGGGATACTGCTCACCTTCATGTTCCTGTGGAACATGTTGGGAGCGTTGATCGGGGTGCCTGCGCTCTCCTACTTCCTGCTGCGAGACATCGGGCAAGCCCCGGCAGAGGCAAAGACTGCGGTCGAGGTACCGCATACACATGAGGAGCACGGCACACCTCAGGGGAGGATGGCGGCGGAGCCGCTGCCGGCCGATGCCCGCCAGGGGTATTGACTCTCCCTGACGAAGGGGGAGATCGGGAGGGGGTTGTTCCCCTGAAAAAGAGGAGGGAGGCACCATGCCTCCCTCCTCTTTTTGCTATTGCCAGCCCCGAGTCGTCGCCAAAGAAGATGGCAGGAGCGCCACCTTTCTCTCCTCTTCATAAGGGAGCCGAACCGCGGCTCTCTTGCACAGGGAAGGTTGAGAGGAGGCGAATACGCCTCACTTATGCGAGAGGAGGGCAAAGGCATCTCCCCTGTGAAAGGAAGATAGGGAGGGGTTAACAAGCAAAAGAAGAGGGAGGCATCAGCCTCCCTTCTTATGCCCGTCTGGCAAATTAGCCGTAGGCCAGGCTGGTGCGCACGCTCTGGGGTACCTTGGGCACTATCTTGTGGCGGGTGCGCCAGGTGGCCGGCGGCATGCCGAACTGGGCGTTGAACCAGCGGGTGAAGGAGCTTGGCATGGAGTAGCCCAGCATGTCTGCTATGTGACCGAGGGAGTAGCCGGAGTTTTGCAGGTAGCGCATCACCAGGTCCCGGCGCACCTCGTTGATGAGTTCGCTGAAGGTGGCGCCGCTCTCTTCCAGATGGCGCTGCAGGGTGCGTACGTTCATCCCCAGGGTGCGGGCGATCTGCTCTATGGTGGCGCGTCCCATGGGCAGTAGCAGGTAGATGGCCTTGCGCACATCGGTCAGCAGGGATTGCTGGGTCTCCACCAGCAGGGTGTCGAGATACTGGCGCGCGTGGCGAGCCATGGCCTGGTTGGCCAGGGGGTTGGGGATATCCAGATCGGCGGATTGGCAGACGATGCCATTGAACTCGCTGCCAAATTCCAGCTTGCAGCCGAACAGGCGCTTGTGGATGGAGAGATCCGCCGGCGCCGCATGGGTGAAGTTGACACTGATGGGATGCCAGTTGGCGCCGACTCCGACCTGAGATGCGCAGAAGCGGAACATGACGCCGACCGCGAGCTCGGTGGCCTGGCGCGATGGCATGGGGGCGTCGGTGATGATCTCCTCGCGGATGATGACCGCCTTGCCCGCCTCCTCGATGTAGATGGCCAGCGCATTATTGAACAGGTGGATGTATTGCACCATCACCTGCAGGGCCTCGCGCAGATTGGGCTGATAGCTGAGCAACAGGCTCACCTCGCCAAAATCTGACAATTGGCGATGCTCCGCCATGCGCAGTCCCAGGCTCTGGCAGTCGCCGGTGCGGGCCGAGAGCTCGAGCAGATTGACGATGGTGGCGACGGGGATGCGTTGGTTGGGGACATCCAGAATGGAGGCGCTGAGTCCGGCTTGGGACAACAGGTTGGGGGTGTTCAGGCCCAGTTGACGGGCGACGTCGAGATAATTGGTGAGGGTGGCGGCTCTGGCAAGGAGGGTCATAATGCGGTTCCCATGGCGACAGCTCATCTGCTGGTTGTTAACCGTTTTTTATCATTTTGCTTACATCATGGAAAGGCTTATTAATAGGTCTATTAGTCGTAGAGCGTCAGGGTTTCATGCGATCATCCCGCTCCTCAGGCCTCTTTCACGGATCTGTTCGCCGCTTCCTCTTTGTCATCATAGGGTTGCATTTTTGTCACTGGATGGCCGCGACCTTGTCACAAGGCAACTGCGTCTCTGTCACAAAAAGACAAGTCCATGGCACCCAAGGTAAAGCAGCCGGGCGCCGCGCATCTTACTGTGATGACCATATCGCCCGGTCGTCGCCGGGTTACCTGGAGAGGGTCGTGAGATGAAACCAATGCAGCCCAAGGCCACAGTGCTGATCGTGCCTGGTTTGCGCGATCATGTGGCGGATCACTGGCAGACGCTGCTCGCCGCCGAGCTGGACAGGGTGGTCACAGTGCCGCCTTTAACCTCGGACAAGCTCAACTGCCAGGCCAGGGTCGAGGCCATCGAGCAGGCACTTGCCACCATCGAGGGGCCGGTGATCCTGGTGGCTCACAGCGCCGGCGTGCTGATGACGGTGCACTGGGCCGCACAGACGAAGCGCCAGATCCAGGGTGCCCTGCTGGTGACGCCACCGGATCTGGCGGCCAGCTGGCCAGCCCAGTACCCGAGCGCGGAGGCCATGCAGGCCGGCGGCTGGCACCCGCTGCCACGCACCCGGTTGCCGTTCCCGAGCCTGGTGGTGATGAGCCACAACGATCCCCTGGCCAGCTGCGAGGCGGTGCAGGCCATGGCCTTTGACTGGGGGAGCGAGCTGGTGGACGCGGGGGCCGTGGGTCACCTCAACCCGGCCAGTGGCTTCGGTCCCTGGCCTCAGGCACGAGCGCTGCTGGCCCGCCTCGAGTGCTGATTATCTATTTCTTCAAGGGGACGGAGTTTCCCCTGCAGTCCACACCTCTGTGAGCATGAATCGAAAGGAGTCCATATGGTGAAGACCCGGATCATACCGCCAGCGCAGGGAGCCCATGCTTATCCGCTGCTGATCAAGAGCCTGCTGTTGTCGGGGAGCCGTTACTATCCCGATCAGGAGATCGTCTATGCCGACAGGTTGCGCTATGACTATCGCACCCTCAACCAGCGCATCCATCGGCTGGCCAACCTGCTGACGGCGGCGGGAGTGGGCCCCGGCGACACGGTGGCGTTGCTCGACTGGGACAGCCACCGCTCCCTCGAATGTTTCTTCGCGGTGCCCATGATCGGCGCCGTGCTGCACACGGTGAACGTGCGTTTCTCCCCCGAGCAGGTCGCCTACACCATGAACCACGCCGAGGATCATCTGGTGCTGGTGCACGACGACTTCCTGCCCGTGCTGGAGTCCATCCAGCATCAGCTGCCCACGGTGCGCGGTTACATTCAGCTGACCGACGAGCACGCGGCCGCCACCAGCCTGCCGGTGCTGGGAGAGTATGAGACGCTGCTGGCCGATGCACAGAGCCAGTTCGATTTCCCCGACTTCGATGAGAACTCGGTGGCGACCCTGTTCTACACCACGGGCACCACGGGGGATCCCAAGGGGGTCTACTTCAGCCACCGCCAGCTGGTGCTGCACACCCTGAATGAATTGGGCACCCTGGCGGCTCACGCCGGCCAGTCGCTGCTGCAATCAAACGATGTCTACATGCCCATCACCCCCATGTTCCACGTGCACGCCTGGGGCGTCCCCTATGTGGCAACCATGCTGGGGGTGAAGCAGGTCTATCCGGGGCGTTATGAGCCCAACAAACTGGTGCGGCTGTATCGGGACGAGGGGGTGACCTTCTCCCACTGCGTGCCGACCATCTTGCAGATGATCCTCGACTGCGACGAGGCGAAGCAGAGCTCCTTTGACGGCTGGAAGATGCTGCTCGGGGGCAGTGCGCTGCCGCTTGGGCTCGCGTCCCAGGCCCAGCGCAAGGGCATTCTGGTACACGCCGGCTACGGCATGTCTGAAACCTGCCCGCTGCTGTGCGTGGTGCACCTCGGCGAGGCCGAGCTGGCGCTGCCCATGGATGAGCAACTGCCCTTGCGGATCCGCACCGGCAAACCCATCGGGCTGGTGGACTTGCGCATCATCGATGAGCAGGGCCGCGAGGTGGCGCACGATGGGGAGACCATGGGCGAGATAGTGGTGCGCGCCCCCTGGCTGGCTCAGGGCTATCTGAAGGAGCCGGACAAGGGGGCCGAGCTCTGGCTGGGTGGCTGGCTGCACACCGGGGACATGGCCTCCATCACCCCGGGTGGCACGGTCGAAATCAAGGATCGCATCAAGGATGTGATCAAGACCGGTGGCGAGTGGATCAGCTCCCTGGCGCTGGAGAACCTCATCAGTGCCCATGCCTCGGTCCACGCGGTGGCCGTGGTGGGGGTGCCGGATGAGCAGTGGGGAGAGCGCCCGCTGGCGCTGGTGGTCGGCAAGGAGGGGGAGTGTCTGGATCCCCAGGTCATCAAGGCGCATCTGCAGGAATATGTGGAGAGTGGTCGCATCAATCGCTGGGCCATCCCGCGCCAGATCCGCATCGTCCTGGAGATCCCCAAGACCAGCGTCGGCAAGGTGAACAAGAAGCTGATTCGTGAGCGGGAGCAAGATGCGCCGAGCGGGAATTGAGCGCGCCATCATAAAATCGCACCGCGGCCCCTCAGGTATCCTTATTGTCTGAGGGGCCGCGTTGCTTGGCCCTACTCGCTTGACTACGCTAGTTGAGTTATCACACAAGAGGCGTGCGTCATGAATAAAACCCAGACTCATCTCGTGGATGAAGAGGTGGATTTTCCAGCTAATGAACAACTTGTCTCCACCACGGATCTGCAGGGAGTCATCACCTATGCCAATGATCACTTCTGTCGGGTAGCGGGCTACAGCCGGGCCGAGATGATAGGCCAGCACCACAACATGGTGCGCCACTCCGATATGCCCAAGGCGGCTTTTGCCGATCTCTGGGGCAAGCTGAAACAGGGCAAGGCCTGGCGCGGCATGGTGAAGAACCGCTGCAAGGATGGCCGCTACTACTGGGTGGATGCCTATGTCACTCCCATTTTCGAGCAGGGCCGGATCAACGGCTACCAGTCGGTGCGCAACCGCGCCGAGCCGGAGCTGAAAGCCATCGCGACCCGCACCTACGCCAGGCTGAAGGCGATCGAGCGGGGAGAGCGCAAGGCCGGTTTCTCCCTCGGTCAAATGCGCCATGGACTGGCCATCGCCGGGTTGGTAGTGATGCTGGCGGCGGGGGCCTATTGGATGGGGGGATGGGAACCCCTGTTGATGCTGCTGCCGCTGTTGTGGCTCGCCCTTATCTATCGGCACGAGATCATCACCACTCCCCGCTATCTGGGGCAGTTGAGCCGCGAGTATGACAGCCTGACCCGGCTCATCTACTCGGGGAATGAGCCCAGCGCCATCGCCGATTTTCACATCAAGCTGCTGCAGGCCAGGATCCGGACCGTGCTCGGGCGGGTGGATGACGCGACGCTCTCCCTGCAGGAGCTGGCGGTGCACCTCAAGACGGCGTCCAGCGAGGCGAGTGCCGACATCGCCGAGCAGGATATCCAGACCCAACAGGTGGCGACCGCCATCACCGAGATGGCGGCGACGGCCCACGAGATAGCCCGCAACATCCAGGAGACGGACAACCAGATATCCCAGGCCAAGGTGCATTGCCAGCACACCAACAAGCAGCTGGAAGACACCCAGCACAGGGTGACCGAGCTGGCCACTCAGGCCGAGCAGGCCTTCAGTGCGGCGGTAGCGCTGGCGGAGGAGTCCGATCGCATCGGGGTATTGATGAGCGAGATCCAGGGCATCGCGGATCAGACCAATCTGCTGGCCCTCAATGCGGCCATCGAGGCGGCACGGGCCGGTGAGCAGGGACGCGGCTTCGCGGTGGTGGCCGACGAGGTGCGCACCCTCTCCACGCGCACCCACAAGGCGACGGAGCAGATCCAGGGCAGCATTGGCCAGATCCAGCGCACCCTGAACGGCTGGAAGGGGATGATGCAGCAGAACCTGGATCAGACCCAGTCATGCGTGACTCTGACCCGGCAGGGCTCAGCTAGCCTGCACCAGGTGCTGGCGGAGATAGAACAGGTGGTCGACCTGTCGACCCAGATCTCGGCGGCGGCGGAGCAGCAGCAGGCGGTGGTGGAAGACATCAGCCAGAACGTCAACGCCATCTCCCAGCACTCCCACACCAACAGCAACAAGATGCAGGACATGGATGCATCGAGCGATATTCTGCTCACCAAGGCGCGCCAGCTCAAATCTCTGGGGCAGACCTTCGGCTGAGCCCCGAGCTTGCGAGTCAGCCGTCAGCATGCAGCGAGGCCACCCCGGGGTGGCCTCGCTGCTTCTTTGCGGTTGCTGACTTGGCACTCATCGACGGTTCAATGCAAGAGAGGGAATACCGCTCTCGCAGAGCGCGGCGAGGAGGTCAACCGGATTGCCCCACCAGGGCGGTGACGCTGCCGCTCTTGTCGCAATACATGGCCCTGTCCGCCTCGATGAGCCACTGTTCCGCACTCCAGCCGCGCTGATAGTGGCTGACACCTATGCTGATCCCGATGTGCATGAGCTGGCCATCCACCTCGAACGGCGCCGCCATGGCCAGCCGGATCACCTCGGTCACATCCTCGGCCTGCCGGACACCGCAATCGGGCAGCAGCATGATGAACTCGTCCCCCGCCAGCCGGGCAAAGAAACAGCGGTGATCGATGGCATCGTCGATCCTCCGGGCCAGTTGACAGAGGATGGCATCCCCCTGGCTGTGGCCGAAGTTGTCATTGATGCGCTTGAAGTCATCGAGATCGCAAAACAGCAGGCAGCCGGGGTTGGCCCCCCGCACCTGCTTGTCCAACTGCTCCATCAGACTCAGGCGGTTGGGCAGGCCGGTGAGGGGATCATGGCGGGCCAGTTGCAGGATCTCTTCTTCCCGCTGCTTGCGCAGGGCCACCTCCCGATTGAGCCGCTTGTTGCTGACGAACAAATAGATGGCGAGCAGCAGGATGAGGGTACCGACCCCCAGGCTCAGCAAGAACCAGGGACGCCAGAATGCCCACTGCTCCGAGGGGGCCTGATAGAGGAAGTCCGTCAGCGGCACGGGCCGCGGGATGAGGCCTATCTCTGTCAGCTGCTGCATGATGTGGGCGAAGCGATCCGGATTCATATACCCGATCTCCACATAGAGCGGCTGGATCATCTCCTTGCTCATTTGCAGCTCGTATTCCATGTGGGCCTGACTGCGCTGGACGCCATACTCCTGGCGCAACAGGGCGATGGCCTCGGCCGGGTGGGAGAGGGCGTAGCGCCACCCCTTCAGGCTGGCACTGCGAAAACGCTCCACCCGATCCGGGCTGGCCTGCTCCTCGGCCTGGGTGGTGAAGAGAATGTCGCTGTAAAAATCGATGCCGTAGTTGCGGGGATTGATGATGGAGATAGGGATGCCGCGTTCTTCCAGATAGAAGGGCTCATTGCTCAGATAGGCGTTGAAGATATCGATCTTGCCCGCGATCAGGTCGTCGACATTGACCGAGGTGGGAACGGGGGTGAGCTCGCGCTCGTGCAGCCCCTGATAGTAGAGGGTGGCGAGCAGCTCGGCGTCCTGGTGGCCGGGAAACATCATGATCCGTTTGCCACGCATGTCCGCAACGGTGAGAATGCCGCTGTCGCGCCGGGCCAGGAAGATGGACGGTGAATGCTGATAGACGCTGGCGAGAGCCAGCAGGGGCTCTCCGCTGGCGTAGCTGGTCAGCACCTCGGTGTTGCCGACCCCGAAATCGGCGCGCCCGGCCAGCACCTCCTGCACCGGGCTTATCCCCTTGCCGCCGGGTCTTATCTCGACATCCAGCCCGGCGTCGGCATAGTATCCCTTGGCCTTGGCCATGTGGTAGCCCACAAACTGGGGCTGATGCAGCCAACGCAGCTGCAACACCACCCGTTCCGGCTCATGGGAGCGGTCGCTTGCCAGGAGGGGGAAAGCATAACTGGCGCCAAGCAATAGCAGCCAAAACAAGCATATCTTCATCCGTGCGATTCTTGTGCTGAGGGTCCATGGGATATGGCCTGAAGGCCCATTCACATTTTATTAATAAATGACATTCTAAAGGGTTCTAGATGTACCGGATACTGTCACAGCATAAAGATTTCATGGTGATCAACAAGGGGCCTGGCCTTGGTATGCACGATGAAGCGGGTGCACCCGGCCTGGTCAATAGAGTACGTGCCGAGACGGGGTTGGAGCTCTATCCGGTGCACCGGCTCGACAAGATGACCTCGGGGCTGCTGTTGCTGGCCCGCACGCCTGAGGCCAACCGGGCGCTGAGCATGGCGTTTGCCGAGCGGCGGGTGAGCAAACAGTACCTGGCACTGTCGGATCGCAAGCCCAAGAAGAAGCAGGGCTGGGTCAAGGGAGACATGCAAAAGGGGCGTGGCGGCAGCTGGATGCTGGCGCGAACCCAGGACAACCCCGCCATCAGCTGGTTTGACTCCGGCCCGGTGCGCGAGGGTTTGCGGCTCTATCGCATCAAGCCTCAGACCGGCAAGACCCACCAGATCAGGGTCGCGATGAAGAGCATCGGCGCCCCCATTCTCGGGGACGAGCGCTACGGCGGCACGGCGGCGGAGCGCGGCTACCTGCACGCCTGGCGGCTGGGTTTCAGCCTGGCGGATGAGGCGTTCGACTTCGTCTGTTCCCCGGACGAAGGGTCGTTGTTCCTCCTGCCCGAGTTGCACCAAGCGATCGCCGGACTGGAGGAATGATCCCGGTAGATGGAGTGCCGCCCAAGGGCTGGATCCTGGCGGATTTTGACGACACCCTGGCGCCGGATGACAGCCACGCCGGTCTGCTGCGGTTCATCTTGCGCCGTCGCCTCTGGCCCTTGCTGTTGCTGCCGGTCATCGCGCTGGGGGGCGCCATCTATCTGCTGCCAAACCGGCGCCGGCAGGGCATCTCCCTCATCTGGTGGGCCATCACCCTCGGCCTCTCGCCCCTCGGTTGGCGCACGCTGGTGCGCGCCTATTGCCGCATCCGGCCCGGCCTCTATCGGGAGGCGCGAACCCTGCTGCTGGAGCAAGGGAGCCGCTGCTGGGTGATCTCCGCGAGTCCCCGCGCCCTGGTGCGCGCGCAGCTCCATCGGCAACTGCCAGGCAGGCTGCCCCACCGCATTCTGGGTTCGCGCATGCACTACCGCTTTGGCGGCCTGCTGCCACGCTTCTACTGCCACGGCCAATACAAGCTGCTGCCGCAGATACGCGCCCTCGCACCTGCGCTGAGCCTGAGCGACAGCCCGCACGATCTGCCGCTGTTGGCGCTGGGTGAGCAGGCCTGGCTCATCAACCCGACCCCGGCGCGGCTGCAAAAAATACAGGCTCGTTTGCCGCATATTCGGCCCAAGTACTGGTCCCTGTAAGGCAAAGCTGACAGCCCCGGGAGTCGTAAAGAGGCTAGCCACAAGGCCGCGATCCCAGTGTTACAATCTATTTACATCTTTGCGGGTGCCAGCCCGCAAGACTATCTGACGCCTGCCTCTTCTCTTCTGCTTTCCTCATGTCTCTAATGAAACAAGTTGTTAACAATCTCGATTGGCGAGCACCAGGCCTTGGCCCGCTCCGTCAATCCGGCGTTACCCCGTTTCGTTCACAGGCCAGTCGCAAGGAGCACATCATGACCCCCTCTTCTTCCTCTTCCCGCACCATCAATCCCCTTGGTTCCGATGGTTTCGAGTTCGTCGAATACACGGCGCCGACGGCCGCCGGCATTGCTGCCCTCAAGGCGCTGTTCGTCTCCCTGGGGTTTGCCGAGGTGGCGCAGCACAAGCACAAGCAGTGCTGGCTTTATCGTCAGGGGGACATCAACTTCGTGGTCAACGCCGAGCCCCACTCCCAGGCGGAGCAGTTCGCCGGCGCGCACGGGCCGAGCGTGTGCGGCATGGCGTTTCGGGTATCGGATGCGGGCCGTGCCCAGCAACATGCCATCGCCAAGGGGGCCAAGCCGTTCGTCGGCAAGATAGGGCCCATGGAGCTCAACATCCCCGCCATCTACGGGATCGGCGAGAGCACCCTCTCCTTTGTGGACCGCTACGGTGACAAGGGCTCCATCTATGACGTGGACTTCGTCTTTTACCCCGGCTGGCAGGCGCGCATGGCCGAGGTAGACGCCGGGCTTTACGAGATTGACCACCTGACCCACAACGTGCAGCGCGGCAACATGGACCTCTGGTCCCAGTTCTACGAGCGGATCGGCAATTTCCGGGAAATTCGCTACTTCGACATCGAGGGCAAGCTGACCGGCCTGCACTCCCGCGCCATGACCGCCCCCTGCGGCAAAATTCGCATCCCCATCAACGAGTCCTCCGATGACAAGTCCCAGATCGAGGAGTACCTGCGTCAATACAAGGGGGAGGGGATCCAGCACATCGCCCTCGCTTCCAGCGACATCTACCAGACCATCCGCACCCTGCGTGGCCGGGGCACCGGCTTCATGCCGACGCCGGATACTTATTACGAGGGAGTGAATCGCCGGGTGGAGGGCCATCAGGAGGATCTGGCGGCGCTCAAGGAGCTGCGCATCCTGATCGACGGCTCGCCCACCAAGGACGGCATCCTGCTGCAGATCTTCACCGACACCGTCATCGGCCCCGTGTTCTTTGAGATCATCCAGCGCAAGGGCAACGAAGGGTTCGGGGAAGGCAACTTCCAGGCACTGTTCGAATCCATCGAACTGGACCAAATTCGCCGTGGCGTACTGGCTGGAGAGGGGCATGGCGAGAAAAATGGAGAACTGAACGATGCGTAACTGGATAAGTTTCCCCCACCGGGAGGGGACCCACTCCCGTCAGGCCCATGCCGACCTGCCCGAGCAGGCCATCTACGAGCGCGAGATCGGGCGTGCCGGCTTCTTCGGCCCCGCCACGCACATGCATCACAAACACCCGCCCACCGACTGGGTGGGCTGGGAGGGGCCGCTGCGGCCCAGGGCCTTCGATCTCAACGGCTTGCAGGAGGAGATAAGCTCTCTCTCCCCCTGGGTGATGCCGGACATACTGCACAATGCCCATTGTCGCTACCGGGTCTGGCGCTTGAGTGAGCCCATGCCGTTTCTGGTGCGCAACGCCGATGGCGATGAACTGCTGTTCATCCACGAGGGGAGCGGCGATTTTTATTGTGACTACGGCCATCTCACGCTGAAAGATGGGGACTATGTGGTGATCCCCCGTGGCACCATGTGGCGCATCGCGCCTACAGCACCGCTGTTTATCCTGATGATAGAGGCGACGGACGACAGCTATCAGCTGCCGGACAAGGGGCTGGTGGGCAATCATGCCATCTTCGATCCGGCGGCGCTGGACGTGCCCGCCATCGACCCGGCCTTTTTGGCCCAGCAGGATGAGCAGCCCTGGTCGTTGCAGATCAAGCGCCACAACCAGGTGTCGGTCGTCACCTGGCCGTTCAACCCGCTCGATGCTCAGGGCTGGCACGGGGATCTGTGCGTGGTGCGCCTCAACTGGCGCGACATTCGCCCGTTGATGAGCCATCGCTACCACCTGCCACCCTCGGCTCATTCCACCTTCGTGGCGAGCCGCTTCGTGGTCTGCACTTTCGTGCCGCGCCCCATCGAGAGTGATCCCGGTGCCCTGCGGGTGCCCTTCTACCACAGCAACGACGACTTCGACGAGGTGCTCTTCTACCACGCCGGAGACTTCTTCAGCCGGGACAACATCGAGCGGGGTATGGTCACCTTCCACCCCGCCGGTTTCACCCACGGTCCCCATCCCAAGGCGTTTGCGGCCGGTCGCGCCCATGCCAAGACCTTCACCGACGAGGTGGCGGTGATGCTCGATACCCGCGATGCCCTGAGTGTGGGCAGTCTGTGCGAGGGGGTGGAGAACCCCCGCTACGTCAACAGCTGGCTGCGTCCCGCCCCCTCTACTGCGCCAAGCGGCAAATAAGGATCCTCTATGAAACTGGCAACCTTGAACAATGGCAAGCGCGATGGCGCCCCGAGTATGGCGGTGAGTCGGGCTTATGCCACGCAGACGACGATCACCTGGTTCGTCAACCATGAGGAGCTTCTATGAAATTCGCCACGCTAACTAACGGCAAACGCGATGGCGCCCTGGTGGTGGTGAGTCGCGACCTGCGCCTTGCGGTGCGCGTGACCCAGATAGCCTCGACCCTGCAGGCGGCCCTCGACGACTGGGCCGAGCTTGCCCCGCAGCTTGCCGTCATCTATCAGGCACTCAATGACGGCGCCCGGGCCGATGCCTTCCCCTTCGATGAGACGGCCTGTCTCTCGCCGTTGCCCCGTGCCTATCAGTGGGCCGATGGCAGTGCCTATGTCAATCACGTGGAGCTGGTGCGCAAGGCCCGTGGTGCCGAGCTGCCGGACAGCTTCTGGCACGAGCCCCTGATGTATCAGGGGGGCTCCGACAGCTTCCTCGCCCCCCGGGGCCCCATCTGCATGGGTTCGGAGGAGTGGGGCATCGATTTTGAATCCGAGGTGGCCATCATCACCGACGACGTGCCCATGGGCACCCAGCCGGACGGCGCCGCCCAGCACATCAAGCTGCTGATGCTGGTGAACGATGTCAGCCTGCGCAACCTCATCCCCGGTGAGCTCGCCAAGGGCTTTGGCTTCTTCCAGTCCAAGCCGTCCAGCGGCTTCTCACCGGTGGCCATCACCCCGGACGAGCTCGGCCAGGATTGGCGCGAAGGCAAGGTGCACCTGCCGCTGCTGACTCACCTCAACGGCGCCCTGTTTGGCGCCCCGGATGCGGGGCTTGACATGACCTTCAATTTCTTCGAGCTGGTGGCCCATGCCGCCAAGACCCGGCCGCTCGGGGCGGGCTGCATCATCGGCTCCGGCACCGTCTCCAACTACGACAGAAGCAGGGGATCTTCCTGCCTTGCCGAGCTGCGCATGCTGGAAATTATCGAGTCAGGTCAAGCCACTACACCCTTCCTGCGCTTTGGTGATACAGTGTCCATCGCGATGCAGGATCGCAACGGGATGAGTCTGTTTGGCACCATTTTGCAGCGCGTCACGCAAATGGAGGCCAGTCAGGCGAGCGAGGGAAGCCTGGGCCGCTAGAAGGCCGGTAGGCGACACGGCAGGTGGCGGACACCTGCCATCACAGGGACAGAATATGCTGCAGTTGTTTGGATATTGGCGTTCATCGGCAAGCTATCGGGTGCGTCTGGTGCTGCAACTCAAGGGGCTCAGTTATGAGCAGCACCCGGTGCATCTGGGCAAGGGCGAACAGAAAGAGAAAGCCTATCGCCGGCTCAATCCTCAGGGGCTGGTGCCTTATCTCATCGACGACGAGGTGCAGGTTGGCCAGTCCGTGGCCATCATGGAATACCTTGACGAGACCTATCCCGCCTATCCCCTGATGCCCTCGGCACCCATCGATCGGGCCAGGGTGCGGCAGATAGTCAATATGATCGCCTGCGACACCCACCCCCTGAACAACCTGCGGGTGCTCAATTATCTGGAGCAGGAGCTGGGGCAGGGCAAGATGCAGCGGGACATCTGGTATCGCCACTGGATTGACGAGACCTTCACCGCCCTGGAGCAGTTGCTGATGACCACCGCCGGTGTCTACAGCGTCGGCAACGAGATAACCCTGGCGGACTGCATGCTGGTGCCCCAGGTCTACAACGCCCACCGCTTCAACATGACGCTGGACGACTACCCCACCATCGCCCGCATCGTCGCCAACTGCGAGCAGTTGCAGGCCTTTATCAAGGCCGCCCCAGCCAATCAACCGGATGCGCAGGCCTGATCTGAGACATCAGGGAACAACGGGATGGTGTTATCACGCCATCCCCGCTTTCTGGCCATCCCCCCTCGCGTGATGTGCCCCTTTCTGATGTGTGTGCTGCGACTCTGGCTATCAACCTCGCCTTCACCAGCACGCTTCGTTTCCCCCTCGTCAGGCCCCTGCCGGCTGAACCGAAGATCTGCCTGTTTCATCTCCACACAGTGCAGCCCTGTTCCGAGGGAGGCCAGGGTGCGCCGTACTCGGCTTGTCTGGGCTGGTGAGGGGATACAGTTTTTTAGATGTAAATTCGGTATTGTTTATGTGTATTAATATTTTAAATTGACATTTCATTTATTGTTGGTGTTTTGAGCTGCCTGTCACACTTAAACCCCTAGATAAGGCCTAGTATCGCCAGGCCAAGGGGAGATGCGAACAGGTCGCCTGTTATCCCGCAATACCTGGTGCATGGTGGGCGATGCAACATCGACTCGCGCCTCTCTTCCTCGTTTGTTATTGCTTTATGGCCCGCTATATACCGCCTGATTTGGGCAAACCGCCGCGACTCGTTGTGATGGATGCCAGCGTGCGGGCGAGCCAGCGCTATTTTGCAACAAGGAGATATCATGCATTCCTTCAAGAAGTGCGTCGTTGCACTCTCCATCAATCTTGCTCTGTTCTCTTCGGCGTTCGCCTGTACGACCCTGCTGGTTGGCAGTGAGGCCACCGCCGATGGCTCCATGATTGTGGCCCGCAGTGCCGACAGCGATGCGCTGAAGGCCCAGCATTTCGTGATCCATCCGGCGAAACAGGGGCAGAGCGGCGTTCACAGCTCAAAAGCCCATAACGGCGCCAATGATTTCAGCTACCCGTTGCCCAAAAACTCCCTGCGTTACACCACTGTGCCGAACTGGAAGACCCAGTTGCACGGCGCCACGGGTTTCAACGAGAAAGGGGTCGGAGTCAGTGGTACCGAGTCCATTTTCGCGTCACCCGCGGCGCTCGCCTTCGACCCCTACGTCGAGGATAAGGGCATTACGGAAGATGATATTCCCGATGTGTTGCTCTCCCGCGCCGGTACGGCCCGCGAGGCCGTTGCCCTGCTTGGCAATATCATCGAAACCATAGGGGCGGGTGAGGGCTTCGGCGTCGCCGTCGTGGACGATAACGAGCTCTGGTATCTGGAGACCGCCACCGGTCACCGCTGGATGGCGCAGCGTCTGCCCAAGGACCAGTATTTTGCCTCGGGCAATCAGGGGCGCCTGCAGCAATACGATCCCAAGAGTGACGACATGATGGGCTCGAAAAATCTCATCGAGTTCGCTACCGAGAAGGGGCTCTACCAGCCACAAAAGGATGGGAAGTTCAATTTCTCGAAAGCCTATACCCGCGATGACGAGCGGGATCGTACCTATAACGATCCCCGGGTCTGGACCATACAGCAGATATTCAACCCCTCACTCAAGCAGGCGGTTGACGCGGGACGACAATTCCCTGTCACCCTGATCCCCGAGAAGAAGATGACCCTGGATGAGGTCAAGGCGGTGCTGCGCAATCACTATGACGGCACCGAGCATGATCCCTACAGCAAGGGGTTGAACGGCCAGGAGCCGTGGCGCCCCATCAGCGTGTTTCGTACCTACGAGGCCCATGTGATGCAAGTGCGTCCCTGGATGCCGAAAGAGGTGGGAGAGGTGACCTATGTGGGCCTCGGGATGGCGGACTTGACCGCGTTTGTGCCCTATTACAGCGGCCTGGAGGCCTATCCTGCCCACTATGCCCTGGGCAGCGACAAGGCGGACAGTGACTCCATCTACTGGAAATATCGCAAGCTGCAGACCCTGGTGATGACCGATTACCCCAAGCTGGCGCCCATGGTGAAGCAGGCATACCAGAGCTGGGAGGCGAAGATCGCCAAAGAGCAAACAGAGATGGAGGCCAAGTACCTGAAAACGGTCAAAACAGATAAGGCCGCCGCCAACCGTATGCTCAACGACTTCAATCTGCGGGTGATGAAGGAGGCGGAAGCACTGACCGACGATCTGACCAACCAGGTCTTCACCGTCCGCACTCAGGATATTCAGGCCGATATCTTCTTTGCCAACAAGGCGAAGAAGGATTGATGCCGTCACAAGCGGCAGCGGTGGTTAGCTGCGCCGACGAGCGCTCGCGATAAAAAGAAAGCCCCTCGAGAGGGGCTTTTTGATGTGGGCGGTTGGGCCTACAGGAATGTCCGTCAGCGGATCAGTAACTCTGCTGATGCACGTCCATCACGGCGCGACCGGAGGGGTCGGCCATTTCCTTGAACTTGGCATCCCACTCCAGTGCGGTGGGGGTGGAGCAGGCGACCGATTTGCCATAGGGCACGGTGAGGGCGGCCGATGGCAGCGGGAAGTGCTCGTCGAAGATGGCGCGGTAGTAGTAGGCCTCCTTGGTGAGCGGGGTGTTGACGGGGAAGCGGAACGCCGCCGCCTCGAACATCTGATCCGTCACTTCGACCTCGACCATGGCCTTCAGGCTGTCAATCCAGGAGTAACCCACGCCGTCGGAGAACTGCTCCTTCTGGCGCCAGGCGACCTCGTGGGGCAGCAGTTCCTCGAAGGCTTCCCGCAGGATGTGTTTCTCGATCTTGCCGTTGCCACACATCTTGTCGGCGGGGTTCAGGCGCATCGCCACGTCCATGAACTCCTTGTCGAGGAAGGGCACGCGACCCTCCACACCCCAGGCGGCCATGGATTTGTTGGCCCGCAGGCAGTCATAGAGGTGCAGGGAGGCGAGCTTGCGCACGTTCTCTTCGTGGAACTCTTTGGCGTTCGGCGCCTTGTGGAAGTAGAGGTAGCCGCCAAACAGCTCGTCGGAGCCCTCGCCGGAGAGCACCATCTTGATGCCCATCGCCTTGATGTAGCGCGCCATCAGGTACATGGGGGTGGAGGCGCGGATGGTGGTGACGTCATAGGTCTCGAGGTGATAGATGACGTCCCGCAGGGCATCGAGCCCCTCTTGCACCGTGAAGTGGATCTGGTGGTGGACGGTGCCCAGATGATCGGCCACCTTGCGGGCGGCGGCGAGATCCGGCGAGCCATCCAGGCCCACGGCGAAGGAGTGCAGCTGGGGCCACCAGGCTGCGCTCTTGTCGTCGTCTTCCACCCGGCGGGCGGCGTAGATCTTGGCAATGGCGGAGATGACGGAGGAGTCCAGACCGCCGGAGAGCAGCACGCCGTAGGGCACGTCGCACATCAGCTGGCGTTTGACCGCCGCTTCCAGCGCGGCTTTCAGTTCGGCTTTGTCGCTGTGGTTATGCTCGACCGCGCCGTATTCCGCCCAGTCGCGCTGGTACCACTGTTTCAGCTCGCCGTCCTTGCTCCACAGGTAGTGTCCCGGCGGGAAGGTTTCGACGCTCTTACACACCGGCACCAGCGCCTTCATCTCGGAGGCGACATAGAAGTTGCCGTGCTCGTCGCGGCCGGTGTAGAGCGGGATGACCCCCATGTGATCGCGACCAATCAGGTAGGCGTCTTGTTCTGCATCGTAGAGGATGAAGGCGAAGATGCCGTTCAGATCGTCCAGGAAGGCGGGGCCTTTCTCCTTGTAGAGCGCCAGCAGCACCTCGCAATCGGAGTGGGTCTGGAACTGGAAGTCGACCTTGAGGCCCTTCTCCAGCTCCTTGTGGTTGTAGATCTCGCCGTTGACGGCCAGCACGTGGGTGCGCTCGGGGTTGTAGAGCGGCTGGGCGCCATTGCCCGGATCGACGATGGCGAGGC
Organism: Aeromonas sp. TECH754; assembly: GCF_056279295.1. NCBI lineage: Bacteria > Pseudomonadati > Pseudomonadota > Gammaproteobacteria > Aeromonadales > Aeromonadaceae > Aeromonas > Aeromonas sp. TECH754. Next base: position 1,100,194 of record NZ_JBWBRA010000001.1, read on the forward strand.
GCTCGTGCACCAGGATGGCCTTGTCGGAGCTGTAGACGCCGGACCAGTCGGGTCCGCGGTGACGCAGTCGCTTGGACATTTCCAGTGCCGATTTACGCAGGGTTGCTGCATCGGATTTGATGTCCAGAATGCCGAAAATAGAACACATTGGCGGTAATCCTCTTGATTTTTATGGAGCCCCCCACGTTTGGGCTCGAAATTCCATTTACATTCCTCGCCAATCACAATGCCTAGCGCAAAACCCTTTTGCAAGCGGGAAAACCGCACAAAATCATGCCGCCAACGTCAAGTCGGCGGTCTCGGCAGCAGGCAGGAAAAAGGGGCGGGGTTGACGCGCGCGTCAGGCCGCGGCGGGCTCGAAGATCACATAGAGTTTGCGGCAGGCAACCAGGGTCTCCCACTCGCCGACGAAGCCCGCCGGGATGACGAACTGACTGCCCGGGGTGAGGTGCAGCTTGCCGCCCTGGCCGTCGTGGATCAGGGCCTCACCCTCCAGCAGTTGGCAATATTCGTGCTCGGTGTAGTGCACGGCCCAGCGCCCCGGCTCGCAGGCCCAGAAGCCCACGTGAAACTGCTGGCTCGGATCCGAATAGTGGTTCCAGAGGGTCTGGCTCGGGTTGCCGGATTTGATGCGATCTGCTGGTGGGGTGAGAGGGGTAGCGGTGACGAAATGATCGTCCAGCAGGATCCAGTCGTTGAGGCTCTTCATAGGGCTTCCTTGCAAGGGCTTGAGGGGCAACGGGACCGTCCTGATCCCGTGTTCGTTTACTTTTCTTAACAATGTTGCGTTTAAGTTAAACGATCTGCCCCGACTTGCCAAGAGGGCCGCCCGTGGTTCGGGCGGCGATGTCAGACGATATCGATGTCGACCACCGAGTCGAAGATGTGGTTCGGTCTGAACGGCATGCGGTCGATGTCCGCCACCTTGCTCACGCCGGACAGCACCAGCACGGTTTCCAGACCGGCCTGGAAGCCCGCCAGGATGTCGGTGCGCAGGTTGTCGCCGATGATGATGGTGTCGTCGGAGTGGGACTCCATCCGGTTGAGTGCGGCGCGGATGATCCAGGCGCTCGGCTTGCCGACATAGAACGGCTTCTTGCCGGTCATCCGCTCGATGGGGGCGCAGAGGGCGCCGCAGGCCGGGTGCATCATGGGGCCGTGGGTGTCCGGGTTGGTGGCGATGAAGCGCGCCCCCTGATCCACAAACTTGGCGCCGAGCTGCATCATGGTCCAGTTGTAGTTGCGGGTTTCGCCCACCACCACGAAGTCGGGATCGATGTCGGTGATGGTGAAGCCGGCCTTGTAGAGCTCGTGGGTCAGGGCCCCTTCGCCGATCACGTAGGCCTTCTTGCCGTCCTGGCGCTTGAGAAAATCGGCGGTGCCCATGGCGGAGGTATAGAAGCACTCTTCCGGCACCTCTATGCCCGCGGAGCGGAAGCGGTTTTGCAGATCCTTCTGGGTCTGGGCTGGGTAGTTGGTGAGAAACAGCAGCTTGCTGCCCTGCTCCAGCAGGCGGTGCACGAAGCGGTCGGCCCCGGGGATGAGATCGTTGTTGTGCAGTATGACGCCGTCGATATCGCAGATGACGTTTTTCTTCATAGGGACTCCTTGTAGGGGGAGGTGGTGGCCAACCTCGAATGTCTTCAATCAGTTATGGTTTTTGTGCCGCCATTATAAGGCGCTTTGATGACAAGTCTCCCCCGGCGCGACGGATGGGTGCACAATGGTGATGGAGGGGCGTGCAGCTGGTGTCCAACCCGCCTGAGCGCCCGGAGTCTGACAAGGAGGCCGCTACCATGGATAACTTTATTGCCGGCTTGCCCAAGCTGGAGTTGCACCTGCATATCGAGGGCACCCTGGAGCCCGAGCTGATGTTTGCCTTGGCCACCCGCAACGGTGTGGCCCTGCCCTGGCCCGACATCGGGAGTCTGCGGGCCGCCTACGAGTTCGACTGCCTGCAATCCTTCCTCGATCTCTACTACCTCGGTGCCAGTGTGCTCATCACCGAGCAGGACTTTTTCGATCTCACCTTCGCCTATCTGGAGCGCTGCGCTGCCGACAAGGTCGTGCACGTGGAGATCTTCTTCGATCCCCAGGCCCACACTGCCCGCGGCGTGCCCTTCGCCACCGTGCTGAGGGGCATAGAGCAGGCCTTGCAGGCCGGCGAAGAGACCTTCGGGATCAGCTGGCGACTCATCATGAGTTTCCTGCGCCACCTCAGCGAGGAGGAAGCCTTCACCACCCTGGCCGAGGCCGAGCCTCATCTCGCGCGCATTCACGGGGTCGGGCTCGATTCGGGGGAGCTTGGCAACCCGCCGGCCAAGTTCACCGGGGTCTTTGCCAAGGCGAGGGCGTTCGGCTTGCCGGTGGTCTGTCACGCGGGAGAGGAGGGGCCGGCGGCCTATATCTGGCAAGCGATCAATGAGTTGCAGGTGCGGCGCATCGATCACGGGGTGCGCTGCATCGACGACCCCGAGCTGCTGCGCCATCTCGCCGATACCCGGCTGCCGCTCACCGTCTGCCCGCTCTCCAATACTCGACTCAAGGTGTTTGAGCGGATGGAGCAGCACAATGTACTAACTCTGTTAGAACGGGGTCTATGTATCACTGTTAATTCAGACGATCCTGCTTATTTCGGCGGATACCTGGGAGCCAATTTCCAGGCGTTGGCCAGCGATCTCGGCGCCAGCCGGACGCAACTCTGTCGGCTCTCCCTCAATGCGGTGGAGGCGAGCTGGCTCGGCTTCGCGGACAAGGCGCGGCTGACCCACGACATTCGTGCCCACGGGGCCAGTCACGGAGTCGCCATCTAGCGGCAAGCTATCCGCCGCAGGGGAGGACTCGGGCCCTGCTTGCTGACGGTGCTCTCGTGATGTCTGCGTTTATCGCGCCCAAAAAAACAGCGCACCCGCCATGCGGATGCGCTGTTTTTATTTGAGCCGGGTTATCGGATCAGGCCGGTTGCGGCTCGGCGGCGCCCTGATAGACGGGATAGTCCGTCAGCCCCAGCTCGGCGCCGCCAAACAGGGTGGCCGGATCGTGCAGGGTCCAGGGGTAGCCGTGGCGCAGCCGGTTTGGCAGATCCGGGTTCGCCACGAAGGGACGACCGAAGCCAATCATGTCGGCCCAGCCCGCCTTGAGCGCGGCCCGTGCCCGCTCGCCGTCGTACTTGCCTGCATAGATGAGGGTGTTGGGGAAGGCCGTCCGCAGCCCCTGCTTGAAGTTCTCCGGCATCAGGGGGGCATCGTCCCAGTCCGCCTCGGCGATGTGCAGATAGGTGACATTGAGTTCACCCAGCAGGCGGGCGGCGGCCAGATAGGTCTGCTCCGGATTCGCATCGACGGTGCCGTTGAGGGTGGTGAGCGGGGCCAGGCGCACGCCGACTCTGTCTGCGCCTATCTCGGCGCTGACCGCCTCTGTCACTTCTCTCAAGAAGCGCAACCGGTTCTCCAGGGAGCCGCCGTAGTTGTCGGTGCGGGCATTGGACTCGGAGTCCAGGAACTGGTTGATGAGGTAGCCGTTGGCGGCGTGCAGCTCGATGCCGTCGAACCCGGCATCCATGGCGTTGCGGGCGGCCTGGCGGAACTGTGCCACCACCGCATCGATGTCGGCCTGGGTCATGGCGCGCGGGGTGACGGTGTCGACCATGCCGGGAGCGTCACTGCCGTTATCGACGAAGACCCTGACCCCTGCGGCTGGAATGGCGGAGGCCGAGATGGGCTGGGCGCCGCCGATGTTGTCAGGGTGGGTGACCCGGCCCACGTGCCAGAGCTGGGCGAAGATGGTGCCGCCCTTGGCGTGCACCGCCTCAGTCACTTGCTTCCAGCCCGCGACTTGCTCGGCGCTATAGATGCCCGGTGTCCAGGCATAGCCCTTGCCAAGGGGGTCTACCTGGGTGCCCTCGGAGATGATGAGGCCGGCCTCGGCGCGCTGGGCGTAATAGGTCGCCATCATGGCGTTGGCCACATCGCCGGGTTGACTGGCGCGGGAGCGAGTCATCGGCGGCATGACGATGCGGTTGTTCAGGTGCAATTGACCGAGGCGCAGGGGGCAGAACAGGTTGTCGTGGCTCATCTTGAATTCCTCATTTGGGATTGAGGCCACTCTACGTGCCAATGTCATTGTGAAAAAGAGGGGTAATTGCAGAAGAGAATTGCAGAGTGTGCAGCAATGGGGGAATGAAAAAGAGGGCCGTCGGGCCCTCTTGGTATAGTTTTGCCCGTCGTTACCGGTGGTCGGCTCAGGCGCCCTGCGGGGTGACACGCACCCGCTCGATGCGCCGCTCGCTCACCGCCAGCACCTCGAAACAGTGCTGACCGAGTCGCAGTTGCTGACCCGTGCTGGGCAGGCTGCCGAAGTGGGAGAGCAGCATGCCCGCCAGCGTCACGTACTCGTCGCTCTCGCTCACCAGTCCGTCGATCCCCAGCGCCTGCTCTACCTGGTGGATGTTGGTGCTGCCGTTGATGAGCCAGGTGTCGCCCTCGCGCACCACGTCCGGGGTCTCGTCCTCGTCCGGCAGTTCGCCGACGATGGCCTCCAGCAGATCGTGGGTGGTGACCAGCCCCTGGATGATGCCGAACTCGTCGGTCACCAGGATGAGGCTGCCCCTGGCCTGACGCAGCTCCGCCAGCAGCCGGATCACGTTGATGCTCTGCGGCACTATGACCGGATCGTTCTGGCGTGCGAGTTCGCTCAAGGATTGACCCTCGTTCAGCGCAAACAGCAGATCCCGCGTCTTTACCACCCCGACGAGATCGTCCAGCCCGCCGTCGCAGACCGGGAACAGGCTGTGGGGAGCCCGTTGCAGCAGGGCGCGGATCTCGTCGATGCTGTCATTGACGTCGATCCACTCCATCTCGGCGCGGGGGGTCATGATGGTACGAATGGATCGCTCAGCCAGGGAGAGCACCCCGGTCACCATGTAACGTTCCTCCTCACCGAAGCTGATGGGGCGCGGGGCATCTTGCTCCTCTTCCTCATCCTGCTGCAGGTGCTGGCCGGCCTTGCTGCCGCCCATCAGCGTGAAGATGGCGGCGGTGGTGCGCTCACGCAGGGGCTGCCTGGACTCGTGGCGCTGGGCACTGCGCTGGGCCAGCTGGTTGAAGAACTCGATCAGCACCGAGAAGCCGATGGCGGCGTAGAGATAGCCCTTGGGAATGTGGAAGCCGAAGCCTTCCGCCACCAGGCTGAAGCCGATCATCAGCAGGAAGCTCAGGCAGAGCACGACGACGGTGGGGTGGGCGTTGACGAAGCGGGTCAGCGGCTTGGAGGCCAGCACCATCACCACCATGGCGATGGTCACGGCTGCCATCATGACGCCGAGGTGATCCACCATGCCGACGGCGGTGATGATGGAATCCAGGGAGAAGACCGCATCCAGCACCAGGATCTGGGCGATCACCACCCCGAAACCGGCATAGACGCCGACCTGACCATGCTCTTCGGGTTTGGCTTCGAGTCGCTCGTGCAGCTCGGTGGTGGCCTTGAACAGCAGGAACAGACCCCCCCCCATCAGGATCAGATCCCGACCGGAGAAGGCGAAGTCGCCGAGTTGCAAGATGGGGGTGGTCAGCGTCACCAGCCAGGACATCACGCTCAGCAGCCCCAGGCGCATCAGCAGCGCCAGCGACAGGCCGATGATCCGCGCCCTGTCCCGCTGGGCGGGGGGCAGTTTTTTCACCAGGATGGCGATGAAGACCAGGTTGTCGATCCCGAGCACTATCTCCAGGATGATCAGGGTAAAGAGACCGACCCAGATAGAGGGGTCCAGCAAGAATTCCATGTCAAAAACCTCAATAAAAACAAACAGAATGGATGTCAGTCACGGCAAGGGCCGCGGCAGTGCAAGGCTGTTGTTCAGAGGCGCTGATTGAGCAGGTAAAGATAGGCTTTGATGGGAAAAATCGAAGGGCAACTTCGGGGATTGTCCATGATGGGCAATAAAACCTCGGGTTAAAAATGAACCCTGATGATAACGGCTGTCGTTGATTTGGCAAGAGGGGTTATGGCGATGTGGCGCCAGGGGCGCGCCGGCAGGCTCTCTTCGCCGCGTGGGGGCTTGTCATCCGCGCAGCTCGCGGGGGTATGAGGGACCGGTGCCGGTCAGGGTGGCGGCAACGGGCACTCACTGCCGCGAAACGGTATTGAGGGGATGAGAATATCGGCAGACCATCGGCTGACGTTGACGGGATCTTGCCGTGACCATGACGCGGTGCGAAGAGTCGTTATTATCGCCGGCAAGGGCTTTGACGATAATTGTCGTTATTACGCCGGGTTCCAATATTGTAACAAATCATTTCTCGCTCTTTCCTGCTGGATATATTTCAACATGTCGGCGCTTGGCTTGGACAGGATTTGATCCATATCAAACAAATATAGAGCCTTTATTCTCAAGTTAACGCTGCATTTACTAATGTGATAATTGTCACTGATATATTGGGCTGTACAGATCGTGGGGCTGTGCCAATAACGCGGGGTCGTAAACATAAAGCAAGGAGGCAGTGCCTCCTCGTTTGTGATCACACAGCTCTCATGCCGAGTCGCGCGGTGCGCGGCAGGCAGACGGCATTAGTTGCCGGTGTAGGCGGCGCCCTGAACGTGGCCCTTCTTGTCACTCAGGCAGGACCAGGGCGCGTCGGCGCCCGGCACCTTGATGGTGACACCGACCCCGGCTTCGGAGTCCATCACGTCGATGACCTGCAACTGGCTCAGGGCCACGTCGGTCTTGGCGGAGACCGCCTTCAGACAGGCTTGCTCGGCGGGCGAGGCCTTGCTGGCCCTGGCTGCCTGGGGGGCACTGCCTGCGACGGGTTGGCAGACGCCCGAACCCTTCTTGCTGCTGTAGGAGACATCGTACTGGTTGCCGGTCTTGCTGATGGAGAGGGTGACGCCGGCGCCCTTGGCCTCATGGAAGTCATCGCTGTACTTCTTGAGCTTGGCCTGCTTGCCATTGATATAGACGGAGCCACCTTCGTCGCTGTGCATCTGGATCTGACCCGGACACTGATAGTTCAATTGGGGAAGCGCGGCATGGGCCGTACCTGCCATGGCCAGCGTCATGACTGTCATCAGTATTTTCTTCATGGACATTACCTTCACTGTTAAATGATACGTTATTTATTATGTTGTTTTTCCGGTTGGTAACAATTCCATTGTCGGGCGGAGATAGCCTTTCATCCGTGCTGGAAATAAATAACCGCGATACTTAATTTTAGCAACGAATTTTTGCGAGTTATTTTTGGTGCTGATAATGGTTATTGATTCCTTGTCCGTGGGAACGGTATTTAAATCGGGTGATATCCATATTCAAAACCTGTTGCGAATAAGGGGGAAACATAACGATGGGAGGAGACTCGCGAGGATGGATTATGGTGGCTTGCCGTTGGTCGTGGGACAGGGGATGGATGGCCTGGAGGGGATATGGAAGAAGTGGTGTTGCCGGCAGACGGTCACGCGGGGCAGGGCCCCGCGTGACATGCACGGGCGAAACGGGTCAGAGCCAGCGTTTCTCGCGGGTGAAGCAGACCGACAGCCAAGCATCCCCCAGGGTATCGCCGAGGCGGGACCAGAGCTCATGGCGCAGGGCATCCTGGCGCTCGATGGGCCACTCCTGCCCCGGTGCGACCAGGATGTTGAGTTCGAGATCGAAGCGGCGCCCGCTTTTCGCCAGATGGCTGTAACACTCGATGCCATGGCGCTGGCGCAGAGCCTCTATTTCGTGCTCGACCCGCTCGGTGACCTCCCCCTTGGGGGCGACTTTCAGCACCTCGCGCAGGTTGCGGCCCAGCACCTTGATGGGGATCAGGGTGGCGCACAGGGCGAGCAGGGTGACCAGCACCGGATCTATGTAGCGGTTGTAGTGGCCGTAGCCGAGGGCATCGAGGCCGATGGCGACCACGAAGCCCACCAGCAGGGTGGCGCTGAGCAGGGTGTCGACCAGCCACTCCTTGGAGTCGACCCGCACCAGCTCGGAGTTGACCCGCTCGGCGACCTCGGCCTCGACCCGGTAGATGATGGCGCAGAAGAAGGTGGAGACGGCCGCGTAGACGAGGGCATGGCCGAGATCGATCTCCCGTCCGCCGTCCAGCAGGGTGGTGATGCCGCTGTAGAAGGCGCCGAGGCAGAGCAGCAGGATGATGCTGCCGTTGATGACATTGGTGATGGGCTCGAAGTGGGCGTAGCCGTACTGGAAGCGCGCATCGGAGGGGCGGGTGACGAGATAGGCGGTGATGAGCCCGAGGCCCGTCATGCCCATGCTGAACAGGGTGAAGATGCCATCGAGCATGATGGCGTTGGAGCCGACGAACAGACCGTAGCCGATCCCGAACAGGGCGAAGCCGATGCAGCCGAACAGCGACAGGGTCAGGGCCTGTTTCTCGGTGCGAATAAGCGTACTGATAACATGGCTGTAATGAGCCATAAAAGTCCTCCTTTCAAATGGTGAAGATTGAGCGCGCAAGCGGTTTTCTAGCTGATATACTGCCGGCTCACATGTGAGCGGACCGGCCAAGGCAGCCCGAGAGAGGCGGGTCTGGCGGTCGTTGTCGCCGGTGTTCCGGCATCAAGCAAAGGAAGGGAACAAGGATTCATGATCCCGAGACTCGATTACCAGGACAGTTTGTCATCCACAACCCTGCAGTTCCTCGATGTATTGGGACGCAGCGCATTTCGTGGTGATATCGAAAAGTCTTATGCAAGCCGGTTGGCGATGGCGACGGACAACAGCGTCTATCAGGTTATTCCAGAGGCGGTCCTCTATCCGCGCAGCGCGGACGATATTGCAGTGATGCTCAGATTGGCCCAGGAGAGTGCCTATGCGGCCTTGAGTTTCTTCCCTCGCGGCGGCGGCACCGGCACCAATGGCCAGTCGCTGGGCGGCGGCATTATCGTCGATCTCTCTCGCCATATGAACCAGATCCTGGAAATTAACCTGGAGGAGGGGTGGGTGAGAGCCCAGGCCGGGGTGATCAAGGATCAGCTCAATGCCTATTTGAAGCCCCACGGCTACTTCTTCTCGCCGGATCTCTCCACCTCCAACCGCGCCACCCTGGGGGGCATGGTCAACACCGATGCCTCCGGACAAGGGTCGCTGGTGTACGGCAAGACCTCGGATCACGTGCTGGGGCTCAAAGCCGTGCTGGAGAACGGCGACCTCATGACCACGGAGCCGGTCAATGGCTCACGTCTGGCGGACAAGCTGGCGCTCGACAACCGGGAGGGGGAGATCTATCGCACCCTGTACCGCATCGGCAAGGAACGCCGCGCCGACGTCGAGGCCATCTTCCCCAAGCTCAACCGTTTCCTGACCGGCTACGATCTCAAGCACCTTTATACCCCTGAGACCGATACCCTGGACGTCAGCCGGGTGTTGTGCGGCTCGGAAGGGTCCCTCGGCTTCATCACCGAGGCGCGCCTCAACATCACCCCCATCCCCCGTTATCGCACCCTGGTCAACGTCAAGTACGACAGCTTCCCGTCGGCCCTGCGCAATGCCCCCTTCATGGTGCAGGCCCATGCGCTGTCGGTGGAGACGGTGGACTCCCGGGTGCTGGGGCTGGCCCGGGCCGACATCATCTGGCACTCGGTCAAGGCGTTCATTCAGGATGTGCCGGGCAAGGATCTGCAAGGCCTCAACATCGTCGAGTTTGCGGACACCGACGAGACGGAGCATGGGGCCAAGGTGGCCGAGCTGTGCCGCCGTATCGACGGGCTGCTGGCGAAAGGGGAGGCGGGCATCATCGGCTACCAAGTGTGCAACCACCTGCCGAGCATCGAAACCATCTACGCCATGCGCAAGAAGTCGGTGGGACTGCTCGGTAACGCCGAGGGACGCAAGAAGCCGGTGGCCTTCACCGAAGATACCGCCGTGCCGCCGGAATCCCTTGCCGACTTCATCATGGAGTTCCGCGCCCTGCTCGATGACAAGGGCCTGGATTACGGTATGTTCGGCCACGTGGACGCGGGCGTCTTGCACGTGCGCCCGGCGCTGGACTTGTGCGACCCCGAGCAGGAGGTGCTGCTGCGCGCCATCTCGGATCAGGTGGTGGCGCTCACCGCCAAATATGGCGGCCTGATGTGGGGGGAGCACGGCAAGGGGTTCCGATCCGAATACAGCCCCGCCTTCTTCGGGGTGCTGTGGGAGGAGCTGCAGCGGGTGAAGGGGGCCTTCGATCCCCAGAACCGCATCAACCCCGGCAAGATCTGCGTGCCCTATGGTAGCGGGGCCGAGCTGGTGTCGGTGGACGGGCCCAAACGTGGCAAGTTCGACCGCCAGATCCCCCTCGCGGTGCGGACCAGTTATACCCGGGCGCTGGACTGCAACGGCAACGGCCTGTGCTTCACCTTCGAGACCGACTCCCCCATGTGTCCCTCGGTCAAGATCAGCAAGGACAGACGCCACTCGCCGAAAGGACGGGCGGGGCTGATGCGCGAATGGCTGCGCCAGCTGGCGGAGCAGGGCTTCGATCCCCTGGCCGAGGAGGTGGCGCTGCAAAGCGGCGGTCTGCGTTTCAAGGCCATCGTCGACAAGGCCCGCTACACCCTGGCCCGCGCCCGCGGCCAGTATGACTTCTCCCACGAGGTGATGGAGGCGATGGAAGGCTGTCTGGCGTGCAAGGCGTGCACCAGCCAGTGTCCCATCAAGGTGGATGTGCCTACCTTCCGTGCCCGCTTCATGCAGCTCTACCACAGCCGCTACCTGCGCGGTCCCAAGGATTACTTCGTCGGCACCGTCGAGAGCTATGCCCCCCTGCTCGCCAAGGCGCCGAAACTGGTCAACTTCTTCCTGGAAAAAGAGTGGGCCCAGAAGGCGACCGAGAAGAGCATCGGCATGGTGGACGTGCCGCTGCTCTCGGTGCCGACCCTGGCGGAGGAGTTGCGCGATCACAAGGCTCGCTACTTCGACCTGCCGGGCCTGGAGGCCATGAGCCCAGAGCAGCGTCAAAAAGTGGTTCTCATCGTGCAGGATCCCTTCACCAGTTATTACGACGCCCCCGTGGTGCGCGACTTGGTGAAACTCGCCAGCAAACTCGGGCTTCAGCCCTATTTGCTGCCGTTCAAGCCCAACGGCAAGCCCCAGCACGTGAAGGGGTTCCTGCGCGCCTTCGCCCGCACCGCGGCGAGCGGCGCCCAGTTCCTCAACAGGATGGCAGCGCTGGGTATTCCCATGGTGGGGGTCGACCCCTCACTGGTGCTCTGTTATCGGGACGAGTACGCCAAGGTGCTCGGTCCCGCCCGCGGCGATTTCCAGGTGATGTTGCCCCAGGAGTGGCTGCTCTCTTTACCAGCAGAAACGCTACCGGTCCCCAGGATGGACGCCGCCGAGCAGGCCGAGGCCGAGCCCTGGTATCTGTTCGCCCACTGCACCGAGAAGACCGCCAAGCCCTCGACTCACGGCGACTGGGGCAGCCTGTTCCAGCGCTTCGGTGCCAGGTTGCAGCCGGTGTCGGTCGGTTGCTGCGGCATGGCCGGTACCTATGGTCACGACGCCAAACAGGTAGACAACTCCAAGGGGATCTATGGGCTTAGCTGGGCCGAGCCGCTCGCTCGTCTGCCCAAGGCGCGTTGTCTGGCCACCGGCTATTCCTGCCGCAGCCAGGTGAAACGGATGGAGGGGGAGAAACTCAAGCACCCGTTGCAGGCCCTGTTGGAACTGCTCTGATGCTGACGCTGCCCAAGCGGTTTCGGGTGCCGCAAGCCTATCGGCACCCGAGCTTCTTGTTGATACCGACCAGCCCGACTCAGGCAGTGGTGGAGTTCGTGGCCATGCTGCGCGAGCGGGATCAGTTGCACCGATTGTTTCGGCCGGATGATCTCTGGCCCTCTGCCAGCTTCAGCCTGAGCCAGCACGAGGCGGATCTGGAGTGGCAGCATTCCGAGTTTCTGGCCAAGCGCTCCTTTGCTTATGGCCTCTGGAGCCCGGAGCGGGAGCCGCAGTTCTGGGGCGGAGTCTACCTCTATCCTTCGGTGTTGCCGGAGGTTGAAGTCGAGCTGTTCTTCTGGAAGGTGGCCGAGGCAACCCTTGGAGATGTCGAGCTGGAGACCGAGTTGCGCGCCTGGCTTGGCAAGGCCTGGCACTGGTCGACACCCTGCCTGCCGGGGCGAGAAGTGCCCTGGGAGGAGTGGCCAGGAGTGACCTATCCCTGGTGAGGTCGAGCACCTGCTGGCTCCCTCTATTCAATGCCCCTGAGCGGGGCATTTTTTATCGAACCGTTTTGCACTGACCCCGGTCGTTTTGATATCGTTAATGCCAACCCATTGATCATACTCATTAATCATATAAGGAGTCTGACTATCATGAGTCAAGAGAACGCCCCCATCTGGCGCAAGCCCATGAGTCTGGACGGCCTCAACGCCAGCTCCAGCAACACCCTGATGGCGCACCTTGGCATCCTCTATACCGCCTTTGGCCCCGACTGGCTGGAGGCCAGCATGCCGGTCGATCACCGTACCCATCAGCCGCTCGGCATGCTGCACGGCGGCGCCTCCGTGGTGCTGGCGGAAACGCTGGGATCGCTTGCGGCCAACATGGCGGTCGGGGAGGATAGCTATTGCGTGGGACTGGAGGTCAATGCCAACCATCTGCGAGCCAAGCGGGAAGGGGTGGTAACCGGGCGTTGTATCCCTCTGCATCTGGGGACGACGACTCAGGTGTGGCAGATAGAGATCCGGGATGAGCGTGCGCGTTTATTGTGCACCAGCCGACTGACCATGGCGGTGCTCAAACACAAGCGGGACAAGGACTCCCGCGAGGAGTGATCTGCAATAACGCACCATGAGTGCAAAATATGCAAGCCATAGTCGCGAGATCCCTCTATAATTGCCAACGTCTTGAGATGCTTATCACATTTTTCAAGACAGCAGAACAAAGTGGCGCTATAATCGCCGCCTTTTTGCTATTCCGCGGTGTTTAGCCGCCTGCCTTAATCTGGAAGAATCTATGTCTGATACCGAACAACTGCCCCTTTTTAGTGAGCTTGGACTCGCCGCGCCTGTACTGAAAGCGCTGCAGGACGTGGGCTATGAGCGCCCGTCTCCCATCCAGGCCGCAGCAATCCCCCACCTGATGGCGGGACACGATCTGCTGGGGCAGGCGCAAACCGGTACAGGGAAGACCGCTGCTTTTGCCTTGCCTCTGTTGTCTCGTCTGGAAGCTGGTAACCGTAACACTCAGATTTTGGTGCTGGCACCGACCCGTGAGCTGGCGCTGCAGGTGGCCGAAGCGTGCCAACGCTATGCCCACCACATGCCTGACTTCCACGTGCTGCCGATCTACGGTGGCGCCTCCTACGAAACCCAGACCCGCGCCCTGCGTCGCGGTGCTCAGGTCGTCGTGGGTACCCCAGGTCGTGTGATGGACCTGATCCGTCGCAAGAACCTGGATCTCTCCGGTCTGAAAGCCCTGGTACTGGACGAAGCCGATGAAATGCTGCGCATGGGCTTCATCGACGACGTCGACTGGATCATGGATCAGTGCCCGAGCACTCGTCAGGTTGCCCTGTTCTCCGCCACCATGCCGGATCAGATCCGTCGTGTGGCCCAGAAGCACCTGAAACAGCCCAAAGAGATCAAGATCGTCTCCAAGACCTCCACTGCACCGACCATCCGTCAGCGCTACTGGCAGGTGACCGGTCTGCACAAGCTGGACGCCATGACCCGTCTGCTGGAAGTCGAGCCCTACGAAGCCGTGCTGGTGTTCGTTCGTACCAAGAACGCTGCCGAAGAGTTGGCTGGCAAGCTGGCTGCGCGCGGCCATGCCTGTGAAGCCCTGCACGGTGACATCCCGCAGAAGCTGCGTGAGCGTACCGTCGACAAGCTGCGTCAAGGCCAGCTGGACATCCTGATCGCCACCGACGTGGTCGCCCGTGGTCTGGACGTTGAGCGCATCACCCACGTGGTGAACTACGACATTCCCTACGATACCGAATCCTACGTACACCGTATCGGTCGTACCGGTCGTGCCGGTCGCAAGGGCGAGGCCATCCTGTTCGTGGCACCGCGCGAGCGCCGCATGCTGCGCGCCATCGAGCACGCCACTCGTCAGGCCATCGAGCCGATGAAGATGCCGAGCACCGAGGACATCAACCAGCACCGCATGACCAAGTTCAAGGAGCGCATCCGGGAAACCATGATGGGCGAAGAGCTGGAGATCTACCACAACCTAGTGAACGAGCTGATCCAGGAAGACTCCGCCGATCCGCTGGAACTGGCTGCCGCACTGGCCAAACTGGTACAAGGCGACCAGCCGCTGCTGCTGGATGAATCCATCCCGGATCCTGCGTTCAACGCCGGCAACGATCGCGGTAGCTTCGAGCGTCGTGACTTCAACGATCGCGGTGGTCGTGACTTCAATGACCGTGGTGGCCGTGACTTCGCCGACCGTGGCGATCGTCCTGCCCGTCGCATGCCGTCCCTCGAGCCGCGTCCGCTGAAAGACAATCCTGACGTAGAGATGGAACGCTACCGCGTAGACGTGGGTGCCCATCACGGCGTCAAGCCGGGTCAGATCGTGGGCGCCATCGCCAACGAAGCGAACATCGAGAGCCGTTTCATCGGCAACATCGACATCGCCGATGACTTCTCCACCGTCGATCTGCCCAAGGGCATGACCGCCGATGTGCTGGAAGTGATCAAGAAGGCCCGTGTCTGCCAGCGTCCGCTGCAGATCAGCCGCTACACCGAAGTACCGGCCGGCACCAACACGGCTCCCCGTCCGTCCAGCGATCGTCCTGCCTTCAACAAGGACCGTCCTTTCAACAAGGATCGCCGTCCTGCCGGTGACCGTCCGTTCAACAAGAGCGGAGAGCGCCGTGAAGGTGGCTTCAACAAGGATCGCAAGTTCGGTGGCAACAAGCGCCGCGACAGCTAAGTCCTGATTGCACTGATAAAAGGCCGCTCATCGAGCGGCCTTTTTGTTGCCTGCGCAAACCTGGAAAGTGACCTGTACGGCCTGATGTCGCCTCGTCGAACGCCTATTCTGGTGGCGCCTTGATGGAACAGCGGTGGAGCCGATGAGGGGCAGGGTGTTACCTTGTGCTACTGGAGAGTGGGCGCTGGCTGCAAGCCGCCGCGTGGCGAGATGGATGGGAGATGGACGGATGGATCGATTAGGGGCGATGGAGGCCTTCGTGCTGGCGGTGGAGACGGGATCCTTCTCGGCGGTGGCCCGTCGGCTGAGCCTGGGTCAGCCCGCGGTGTCCAAGCTGATCGCCCAGCTGGAGGCGCAGCTTGGCAGTCGGTTGCTGTTGCGCTCGACCCGCGGCCTGACCCCGACCGAGGCCGGTGAGGCCTACTACCTGCGAGCCAGGCAGATCCTGGGCGACATCCGGGAGGCGGACGCCCTGGTGGCGCAGTGCCGCGGCGAATTGAGCGGTCGCCTGCGGGTGAGCGCACCCGTTACCTTCGCCCGCTTGCACATCATTCCCCATCTGCCTGAGTTCCTCGACGCTCACCCTAAGCTCGATATCGAGATCCTACTGGACGATGGCAACGTCGATCTCATCTCGGCCGGGATAGACGTCGCCCTGCGGCTCGGAGAGCAGGCGGACTCGGCGCTGGTTGCCCGCCGCTTGTCCCATTGTGCGCGGCGAGTGGTGGGGACGCCGGCCTATTTTGCAGCCAGGGGCATGCCGATGTCGCCCGTCGATCTGCAGGAGCACGCCCTGGTGATCTACAGCCCGAAACCCGGCATGGGGCTGCAGTGGCAGTTCCGTCGGGGGGACGAGCAAGCCGCCTTTGCCGGCCGCGGACGACTGACGGTCTCCGCCGCCGAGGGCATGCGCGCCGCCGTGCTCGCGGGCATGGGGCTGGCCATCAGCTCGGAGTGGATGTTTGCTCCCGAGCTGGCCAGGGGCGAGGTGATCCCTGTTCTTGCCGACTGGCAGCTCCCCAGGCTCGAGCTGTGGGCCCTGTTTCCTTCCGGCCGCGAGCTCAGTGCCAAGTCCCGCGCCTTCGTGGAGTTCGTGACCAGCTTGCCCGCTCTGCAGTCGCAGGCTTATTCCCGCCAGGAATAGCTGTTATCACGCCGGGCCGGCTACTGCGGCGCCCCGCACATGATTAGGCTGTGCTCATCCAGACCGTGCCTGACATGGTCTTCAATCATCGAGGATGACAACATGAGTACATCGATATCCACCCAGCCAACCACGGCGCCAGTGACTCTGCTCAGCCCTGGACTTGTCTTCGCCATGGCGCTGTCGTGCGGCCTGGCGGTGGCCAACATCTATTACAACCAGCCCATGCTGGCGGTGATGGCGCAAGATTTTCCCGGCCAATCCGCCATCCCGATGATCGCCATGCTGACGCAACTCGGCTATGCCGCCGGCCTGTTGCTGCTGGTGCCGCTCGGGGATGTGCTGGTGCGGCGCTGGCTCATCGTGGGGCAGTTTGTGCTGATCGCACTGGCCTCCATGCTGGCGGCGCTGGCCAGCGGACCCGGCATGCTGATGCTGGCCTCGATACTGCTTGGCATCGGTGCCACGGCTGCCCAGCAGATAGTGCCGGTGGCGGCGACGCTGGCGGACCCTGCCAGACGGGGCGCGGTGGTTGGCAGCGTGATGAGCGGGCTGCTCGGCGGGATCCTGCTCAGCCGCACCCTGGCCGGTGTCATCACGGCCTATGGTAGCTGGCGGGCCATGTTCTGGCTCGGAGTGCCTCTGGCCCTGCTGGGGGCGCTGTTGATGGCCCGGATGATCCCGCTTGGCTTGCCTCGCTCCCGCTTGAGCTATGGCGGGTTGTTGCGCTCCCTCGTCGGCCTGTGGCGTGAAGAGCCCAGCCTGCGCCGTGCGACCCTGACCCAGGCCCTGCTGTTTGCCTCCTTCAGCGCCTTCTGGACTGTGCTGGCTTTCTACCTCGCGGCTCCCGAATACCGGCTCGGGTCCGAGGTCGCCGGCCTGTTCGGGGTGATCGGGGTCGCGGGGGTGGTAGCCGCGCCGCTGGCCGGACGGATGGCCGACAAGCTGGGTGCGAGATCCGTGGTGCTGGCAGGGGCCTTGCTGGTGGTACTGGCCTGGATAGGCTTCGAGGCATGGCACTCCCTGCTCGGGCTGGCGCTGGGGGTCATCCTGCTGGATCTGGGGGTACAGAGTGCCCTCATCGCCCATCAGCAACTGATCTACGGCCTGCGGGCAGAGGCGAGGGGGCGGGTGAATACCCTGTTCATGACCGGCATGTTCCTCGGAGGCACCCTGGGTTCGAGCCTGGCCATGCTGGCCTGGCAACAGGGGGATTGGGCAGGCGTGGGCGTCGTGGGACTGGTGCTGGCGTCGTTGGCGCTGCTCAGCGGCGTGCTCGGCAAGGGGACAAGCCCGGCCAATTCATGAGGTGCAGCCAGCGGTAGAGGGATGAAAACGAGAAAGGCGACCCCAGGGTCGCCTTTTGCATGCAATGACAGTCGCCGCGCCTTTAGAGCACCATGGCGGCAATCCAGCCGAAGATGATGAGCGGGATGTTGTAGTGGATGAAGGTGGGCACCACGCTGTCCCAGATATGGTCATGCTGGCCGTCGGCGTTGAGACCCGAGGTGGGGCCCAGGGTCGAGTCGGAGGCGGGAGAGCCCGCATCCCCCAGCGCACCGGCGGTCCCCACCAGGGAGATGGTGGCCAGCGGGGAGAAGCCCAGATGGATGCACAGCGGCACATAGATGGTGGCGATGATGGGCACGGTGGAGAAGGACGAGCCTATTCCCATGGTGATCAGCAGACCCACCAGCAGCATCAGGAAGGCGGCCAGTCCCTTGTGACCAGCCATCATGCCGGAGACGGCCTGCACCAGGCTTTCCACCCCGTGGGTCTCTTTCATCACGGCGGCAAAACCGGCGGCGGAGATCATGATGAAGCCGATGAGGGACATCATGCGTACGCCCTGGGTGAAGGCGTCCTGACTCTCGCGAAACTTGATGACGCCGCCACAGGTGAAGATGACAAAACCGGCCAATGCACCGAGGACGATGCTGTTGGTCATCAGCTGCAGCCCCAGCGCCACGGCGATGGCCAGCAGGGCCACCCAGATGTGGTTGAGGTTGAGATTGACCGTCTCGGGCTCGGCGGCCAGGATCTTCTCCAGGTCATACTGGCGCGGCTTGCGATAGCTGAAGAACAACGCGATCAGCAGGCCGATGAACATGCCAAACACCGGGATGGCCATGGCCAGCGGCAACTGGCTGTGCTCTACGGCAACACCGTTGTCGATCAGGTTCTTGGCCAGGATGTTGTTGAGGAAGATGCCACCAAAGCCGACCGGCAGCAGCATGTAGGTCGCGGTCAGGCCGAAGGTGATGACGCAGGCCACCTGACGGCGGTCGATCTGCATCTGGGCCATGACGTGCAACAGCGGCGGGATCAGGATGGGAATGAAGGCGATGTGCACCGGGATCAGGTTCTGGGAGGAGATGGAGACCCCCAGTACCGAGCTGAGCAACAGGGTCTTGACCCAGAGGATGCGGGAGCTGCTGGCATCCTTGCCCAGTTGGCTTATCACCTTGCGGGCCAGCAGATCGGTGATCCCGGAGCGGGAGATGGCGACCGCGAAGGCCCCCAGCATGGCGTAGGAGAGGGCGATCTCGGCACCACCACCGAGGCCACCGCTGAAGGTGCTGAGGGTCTGCTCGAGGGAGAGCCCACCGATCAGGCCGCCGACGATGGCGCCGATGGCGAGGGAGACCACCACATTGATCCGCAGCAGGCTGAGCACCAGCATCAGCGCCACCGCGATAACAACAGGATTCATTTGTTTTCCTTATAGTTTGTATAGCTGTCTGTCGTCTGAAAGGCAGCTAGTTTGCGAAAAATGTGACAAATGTCTAGTAAAAAATCAGGCAAACAGGCTACTGGGCAGCATCTTGTTGCACAAAATTGATCGAGACCGGCGTTTGGTCTGCCAGCCGCGCCAGCACTGGCTTCTGGTCAAACCAGCGCGGCCGCCTTATTCCCCGTTTTGCCCCGCTAAAAACAGACAGGCTGCCATCTGGCAGCCTGTCTGGGCGAGGTCGGGATTGACTCAGGCATCCGGCTCGTCAGCGGGCATCTCGTCCGGGTTGGCCGGTGGCCAGCCCCCCAGGCTCTTCCAGCGATTGACGATGTGGCAGAACAGCTCAGTGGTGCGCTCGGTGTCATAGAGGGCGGAGTGCGCCTCTTTATTGTCAAACGGAATGCGGGCGCTCTGGCACGCCTTGGCCAGCACCGTCTGGCCCAGCGCGAGGCCGGCGAGCGCGGCGGTATCGAAGGTGGCGAAGGGGTGGAACGGATTGCGCTTGAGGCCGGCACGCTCGGCCGCCGCGGTCACGAAACCGTGATCGAAGGTGGCGTTGTGGGCGACGATGATGGCCCGGCCGCAGTCGCTCTCCTTCATGCCCTTGCGCACCCCCTTGAAGATCTCGGTCAGCGCCTCTTTCTCGCTGACGGCGCCGCGCAGCGGGTTGAAGGGATCGATGCCGGTGAATTCCAGCGCGGCCTTCTCCAGATTGGCACCTTCAAATGGCTCCACATGGAAATGGAAGATCTGATCGGGCATGAGCCAGCCCTGCTCATCCATCTTGAGGGTATAGGCGGCGATCTCCAGCAAGGCGTCGGTGCTGGCATTGAACCCGGCGGTTTCAACATCGATGACGACGGGGAAAAAGCCTCGAAAGCGGCCCTTGAGAGTGTGAACGGCGTCGGTCATGGTATCTCTGTCGGCGTGAAAGGAGGCGGCATTATGGCAAAAAAGCACGGCCTTGTCCCTCCCGAGCGATGGGGTGGTTCACGCCCGGCCCGCGGCGTCCGCCAGCACCAGGGGGCTTGCGGCCCCGTCCTGGGGCCCGATGCGTCGCCACCCGGTTTTCCCCGCTTTGTTGCTAAAGCTTGCCAGCCCCCTGCCGATAGTTAATCCGAGATCGTATGGAGGGCAAGCCGTTGAATGCTTGGGTGTTAGGGTTGGTCAGCATATCAGTGAGTATGCAATTGCAGGCGGGGGTCACCGAATTCGGTGCCGGCCTGGATCAATCCGTCTGGCGATTGACCTCGGACAGCCAGATCGAATGTCGCCTCGAGCACCCCATTCCCCGCTGGGGAACCGGGGCCTTCGTCAGCCGTGCCGGCCGCAAGATCAACCTGGATTTTGAATTGAAGGGGCAACGGCCCCAGGCCCGTACCCAGCGGGTGAGCCTCGGCATCATGCCGCCGGTCTGGCGACCGGGCGTGGCGGGCCGCGAGATCAGCCAGTTGCAGCTCTACCAGCAGTTCGACGGCCTGGTGGCCGGGCAGACCGCCTGGACCATGCTGGACGAGCTGGAGGGAGGGCGCATGCCAACCTTCCAGTACCGGGACTGGTATCGTCAGGATCAACCGGTGCGGGTGTCGCTCTCCTCGGTCAACTTCAGGGTCAAATACCAGGCCTTCATGGACTGCCTGAGTGGCCTGCTGCCCTACAGCTTCAACGACATCGCCTTCAGCGTGCTCTCCTACGACAAAAACAGCGATGCCCTGTCGCCGGCCTCCAAGCGTCGGCTGGCGATGATCGGCGACTATGTGAAGGCGGACAAGAGCATCAATGTGGTGGTGATCGACGCCTACAGCGACAGCTACGGCGGGCGCTGGCCCAACCAGAAACTCTCCGAGAAGCGCGCGGATGCCATCAAGCAGGTGTTTGTGGATCTGGGGATCGAGGAGGGCAAGATCTCGGTGGAGGGACACGGCGAGAAGCAGCATGTGGCGTCCAACGAGACGGACGGCGGTCGCGCCAAGAACCGGCGAGTGGTGATCAATATGGGTCGCAACGGCACCATCTAGGCGGGCAGTCTTTTAGACTGCTCAACTGTCATATCCCCTTGTCTCCTGCTTTTATTTCACTCGTAATCGAAGTGTTATGCTGGTCAGTGCCAGCCAGATCCCGTGCCTCCCGGCGTCTGCCGAACTCCCTTGGCGCTCCCTGTTTTTCATGAGTAACGGGCATAAAAAATGCCAGTCGACTGGGCCGACTGGCATTTTTTTCAGGAAAGCCTGAGCTTATCTGGCCAGAGAGTCCGGCAGGTTTTCGCGGATCTTGCCGAGCATCTCTTTGAGCACGCGCGGGTTGGCGACCACGATGTTGCCGGAGTTCTCGTAGTTGTGACCACCCACGAAGTCGGTGACGATGGCGCCGGCTTCCTTGGCCAGCAGCTCACCGGCTGCGGTTTCCCAAGGCTTGAGGCCGATTTCCCAGAAACCGTCGATGCGGCCGGCGGCCACGTAGGCCAGATCCAGCGCAGGGGCGCCGGCACGGCGGATGTCGGCACACTCGATGAACATGCTCTGGAACATCTTCAGGTAAGGTTCGATGTGGTGCTTCTGCTTGAACGGGAAACCGGTCGCGAGCACGGTGCCGGCCATCTCTTTGGCCTTGCCGACACGGATGCGGTAGCCGTTCAGCTGGGCGCCGTTACCACGGGTAGAGGTAAACAGTTCATCGCGGATCGGATCGTAGACAACGGCTTGTTCGGTCTTGCCCTTGACGCGCAGGGCGATGGAGACGGCAAAGTGCGGAATGCCTTTGACCAGGTTGGTCGTGCCATCCAGTGGGTCGATGATCCATTGGTAATCCGGATTGGTACCGGCGATCTCACCAGACTCTTCAGCCACGATGCTGTGTTCCGGGTAAGATTTTTTGATGGTATGAATGATGGCCGCTTCGGCTTCACGGTCAACGTTGGTCACGAAGTCATGGCTGCCTTTCTGGATAGCCTCGATGTTTTCAGGCTGGGAGAAGGCTTTTACTACAACTTGACCGGCGTTGCGCGCAGCGCGCACGGCGATATTCAGCATCGGATGCATAGGTTCACCACTGGATGTTAAAGAACGGGGGATAAAAGGACGCGGTATCTTACCAAGATATTCTGGAATGGCAACCGTTATCCGCAGACGCCGTCACGGGATTGACTGCCAGATCTGACGGCTCCAATAAAGACTCTTTTTGGTCTAGTCTTATTGCGGCAGCCGGATAACAGGCTGTGGTGAGCATAGGGATATGAACCATGAATCTGTCATTAGTCAGTCAAAAACCGTCAGCCGCGACGACGCTGGGAGTGCTGGCTGCGCTGCGAGCCTCCAGCGGATATGGGGACTATTTCAGCGAGGTGCGGGTCGCACAGCCAGGCCAATGGCAACCCTCGAAGGAGGAGGCGGCCATCTTGTTGCTGGAAGGGGACGATGACACCTGGCCCGAATTGGCCTGGTCCGCCAGCGGTGACCCTCTCGGGTTGCCCGTGTTGCCGTTGCTGGTACACCGCCAGGATGACAGCCTTCCCCAGGGACCGGATGTCAGAGACCCGCGTTTCTACTTTGTTTCCAATGGCATAGTGCTGGATGAGGCGGAGCTGGCGGATCCCGCCTGCAGCCATATCTTGCAGAGCAAGCTCGAGTCCTATTTCCCGCTCCTCTCCCGCCTCACCCTGCTGCGTCAGCGCCAGCCTCTGGGTCTGCGCAACTAGGCTCTGCTTCTCATACCGGACTATTCAAACGGCGCAATATTTGTCATAACAGACCGGTATTGCGCCGTCGTGATCGCTGCCATGCCCAAGCTTGCGGGCGATGACGACAAGCGAGTGCCAGGTCAACGGAGAATGAGATGAAGGTGTATGAGCTGAGGCGTGCCCCCAACGCCCGCCGGGTCAGGATGTTTCTGGCGGAAAAAGGCATCGAGATGACGTACCAGCAGGTGGATCTGGGGGCGGGGGAGAACCTTGCACCTGAATTTCTCGCCAAGAACCCGGCGGGGCGCATCCCGGTGCTCGAGCTCGATGACGGTACCCATCTCAGTGAAACCCTGGCCATCTGCCGTTACTTCGAAGAGCTCAATCCTGAGCCCAATCTGTTTGGCAACACGCCGCTGGAGAGGGCAACCATCGAGATGTGGAGCCGCTTTATCGAGTTCAATTTATGGCTGCCCACCGGCATGGCGTTTCGCCATATCACGGGATTTTACAAGGACAGAGAGACCACCTTCCCCGAGTGGGGAGAGGAGTGCAAGAAGAACGCACAGGCGTGGTTTGACAAGCTGGACGCCCGCCTCGCGGACGTCCCCTATATCGCCGGTGAGCGCTTCACCATCGCCGACATTCTGGCCCTGTGCACCATCGACTTTGGCAAGGTCGTGGACTTGCGCATCGGCCCAACCCAGTTTCATTTGCAGGCCTGGCACGAGCGGGTCAGTGCCCGTCCCAGCGCCAAGGCCTGAATCACAAGGAGTCCAGCATGATCGATCTCTATACCGCCGCCACCCCCAATGGCTTCAAGGTTACCATCGCCCTCGAGGAGCTGGGGTTGCCCTACCGGGTGATCCCCCTCGATCTGTCGGCGCTGGATCAGAAGCAGCCCGATTTCCTGGCGATCAATCCGAACGGTCGCATCCCGGCCATCGTCGATCGGGACAACGGCGACTTCGCGGTGTTCGAATCCGGCGCCATCCTGCTCTATCTGGCGGAGAAGGCGGGCAAGCTGTTGCCGCAGGATCCCAAGCGCCGCTCTCAGGCCATCCAGTGGCTGATGTTCCAGATGGGCGGGGTGGGTCCCATGATGGGGCAGGCCAACGTCTTCTATCGCTACTTCCCCGAGAAGATCCCGGCGGCCATCGAACGCTACCAGAAGGAGGGGCGTCGTCTGTTCGAGGTGCTCGATGCGCATCTGGCCCACCACGAGTATCTGGCGGACGAATACAGCATCGCCGACATCGCCACCTGGCCCTGGGTGAGAATTTACGACTGGAGCGGGATCTCCATCGAGGGTTTGCCCCATCTGCAGGCCTGGATGGCGCGTCTGGATGCTCGCCCCGCCTGCCAGAAAGGGATCACCATACCCCCGCGCAAGGAGGAGACGCCAGAAGAGGCGGCCAAGCGGGTGCAGCAGATGGTTACTCGTTAAGCTGACAAGGATGGCCCTGTGAGGGGCCATTTTTTCAGTATTTTTTCCCTCGTTTTTACATCGTTATTCCCACTGGTCATCTCGACAGGGCCCTGATCCTCAAGGGCTGATTGCGCCATTCACCTTCGTCAAATAAGCGATTCATCAAGAGATAAACGCTATTTTGCCAGAGAAA
Organism: Aeromonas sp. TECH754; assembly: GCF_056279295.1. NCBI lineage: Bacteria > Pseudomonadati > Pseudomonadota > Gammaproteobacteria > Aeromonadales > Aeromonadaceae > Aeromonas > Aeromonas sp. TECH754. The sequence goes on from NZ_JBWBRA010000001.1 coordinate 1,124,236, forward strand.
TTGTTATGTTATAACGAAACCAATTTCGTCGATAATGATTATTGTTCTGGTGGAGAGAATGACAAAAAAGTACGCCTATTCAGGATGGTGCGCACTGGCACTGCTGGTCGGGATGAACGCGGCCCATGGCAAGCCGCTGACCATGGTGGGACCCTGGGAGATCCACAGCTTGGATCCGGCCAGCAACGGGGTCTTCTTTACCCGCTTGCAAGTCGCCGAGACCTTGGTGGAGGTTGATAGCAAGGGCCGCCTGCAACCCGGACTGGCCCGTGCCTGGTCGAGCTCCGAGGATGGCTTGCAGTGGCAGTTCAGGCTGCGCCCCCACGCCCATTTTCACGATGGCAGCGAGGTGAATGCCGGGCAGGTCGCCTTCGCCTTGCAACAGGCCTGGCGCAAGCCGGGGGTACTGACCAGTGCGCCGATCGCCACCATCGAGGCCAACGAGGGGAGGCTGCTCGTTACCCTGGCCCGGCCATTCCCCTCGCTGGCGGCGGTGCTGGCCCATCCCAGTACCCAGATCCTGGCCAGGGGGGCCTATGACGACAAGGGAGAGGTGACTCGGGTGATTGGCTCGGGTCCCTATCGCATCACCCGTTTGCAGCAACCGCAACGCATTGACGTCAGCCGCTTCGAGGGTTGGGATGGCGCCCAAGCCGCCATCGAGCAGGTCAGCTATCTGACGGTCGGCCGCGCCGAGAGCCGCACCCTGATGGCCGAGAGCGGTCAGGCCGACATCGCCTGGGGACTGGATCCGGTCAGCATCCGCCGTCTGCAGCAGGCCCCTCGCGTGACCATCGCCTCGGTGACCCTGCCGCGCACCATACAGCTCAAACTCAATGGGGCCGATCCGCACCTGAGGGATCCGGCGGTGCGCCGCGCACTCAGTCTTGCCATCAACCGCCGCGGTATGGCGGCCGCCCTGCTGCGGGATCCCGAGATGGCGGCGACCCAGTTGTTTCCTCCCAGCCTGAGGGAATGGCACCAACCCGGCCTGACTCCCCTTGCCTATGACGTGAAGGCGGCGCAGGCGGCCTTTGCCGCGGCGGGCTGGCAGAGGGGAGCCGACGGGGTATTGCACAAGGGACAGCAGCGCTTTGCCCTGACCCTGCGTACCTTCCCGGATCGCCCCGAGTTGCCGCAGTTGGCGACGGCGTTGCAGGCGCAGTGGAAGGAAGTGGGGGTCGAGCTCAAGGTGGCGGTGGGCAACTCGAGCGAGATCCCGGCCGGCCATCAGGATGGCTCGCTCCAGCTCGGCCTCTATGCCCGCAACTATGCGCTGGTGCCGGATCCCCTGGTGACCCTGCTGGGGGATCTGGCGCCCGCAGGTGCCGACTGGGGGGTGATGAACTGGCGATCCCCCGTCCTTGATAGCCAACTGGCGCGGCTTGGACGTGAAACCCTGCCAGCGGAGGAGGCCGCTGCGCTGCGCCGGGGCATCGCCAGCATCTTGCAACAGGATCTGCCGTTGCTGCCCATCGCCTGGTATCGCCAGAGTGCGGCGGTCAGCCGGGAGCTCAAGGGCTTCGAACTGGATCCCCAGGAACGCAGTTATTACCTGACCAGGCTGACATGGGGCGCCCAATGATGGTCTCTCCCTTGTCGAGCGTCGTGGCTCTCCTCGGCCAGCGGTTGATACAGGCGCTGATGGTGGCGCTGCTGGTGGCCGGGCTCTGTTTTCTGATGGTGCAAGCCCTGCCAGGCGACATCGCCTTTCGCATCGCCGCGGGTCGCTACGGCTATGACTATGTCACCGCAGAGGCTGCGAGTGCGGTGCGCAGCGAGCTGGGGCTGGCGGGTTCGGCCCTGGCCCGCTTCGGGGACTGGCTGGGCGCCCTGCTGCAGGGGGATCTTGGCAGCTCGCTGGTGACGGGGGCCCCGGTGGCGGGCGAGATTGCCCATCATCTGGGGGCGACCCTGTCGCTGGCCTTCACCGCCGTGGTGCTGGCCCTGCTGCTGGCGCTGCCCCTTGGCAGCCTGAGCGCCCTGCACCCGGGCGGGCTGTGGGATCGGCTGACCCTGGGCTGGAGCACGGTGATGCGGGCGTTGCCGCCCTTCCTGCTCGGGCTGGTGTTGATGGTGCTGCTCTCGGTCGAGCTGGGCTGGTTTCGCGCCGCCGGCCACGGGGAGGGACACAACCTCTGGCTGCCCGCGCTCACCCTGGGGCTCGGCCTGTCCGGCGTGCTGGCCCGGGTGGTGCGGGAAAGCGTGCTCGGCGTGGTGCAGTCCGATTATTACCGCTTCGCCCTCACCAAGGGGCTCTCCCCCTGGCGGGTATTCTGGCGGCACGGGCTGCGCAACATCGGGGTCAGCGTCATCGCCTACACCGGCGTGCAACTGGTGATCCTGATCGAGGGGGTGGTGGTGGTCGAGAGCCTGTTCGCCTGGCCCGGCATCGGCCATGCGCTGGTGCATGCCATCTTCTGGCGCGACGTGCCCATGGTGCAGGGCACTGTGCTGGTGCTGGCGGCGCTGTTCGTGCTGCTCAACACCCTGACCGATCTGCTGTGCCTCGCCATCGATCCCCGCGGTCCCAAGGAGTCCTGATCATGTCTTTTTCCGTCAAAGCGGGGGCGGGTCTGCTCCTGCTGGTGCTGCTGTTTGCCGTGCTGGCCCCCCTCGTCTGGTCCGATCCCGCCGCCCAGGATCTGGCCCATTTCCTGGCGGGCCCAAGCTGGCAGGAGCCGCTGGGCCGCGATCAGCTGGGCCGCAGCCTGATGGCGCGGCTCGGGGCGGCGACCCGTTTGTCTTTGCTGCTGGGGATCTTGTGCGTCATGACCGCCGCCCTGCTCGGCATGCTGCTGGGGTGGCTCTGCGCCTGGCGCGGGGGGTGGGTGGATGGGCTGCTGCGCAGCCTGGCCGACGCCGTGCTGGCCCTGCCGAGCCTGCTGCTGGTGCTGCTGTTCTCCGCCATGGCCCAGGGCGGTTTCGCCATCCTCTACCTCGGTCTGGCGATGGCGCAGTGGGTGGAGTACTACCGGGTGGTGCGGGCCCGCAGCCGCAGTTTGCTCGCCTCGCCCGAGGTGGAGGCGTCCCGGTTGCTTGGCTTTGGCCATGGCTACATAGCGCGCCGCCACCTCTGGCCCGTGCTGGCGCCCCAGTTGCTGACCATGATGGCGTTTGGCCTCGGCGGCACCATCCTGACCCTCTCGACCCTGGGGTTCGTCGGGGTGGGCATTCAGCCGCCCACCCCGGAGCTGGGGCTGATGATGACGGAGGCGCTGCCCCATTATCAGGAGGCGCCTCGCCTGTTGCTGGCCCCGATCGTGGTGATGGGGCTGATGCTGCTGGCACTGGTGCTGCTCAATCAGCGGGCCGCCCCTCATTCCCGTTGTTCACAAGGAGTTACCCCATGACGGCCATGCATATCAAGGGCCTGCAGGTGCGCGACGGCAGGCAGGTCTTGCTGCAGGCGCTGGACTTGACCCTGACGCCGGGCAGGGCGCTGACTCTGATAGGGGAGAGCGGCTCGGGCAAATCCCTGCTGGCCCACGCCCTGATGGGCACGTTGCCCGCGCCCCTGCGGGCTCTGGGGCGGCTCGAGGTGGCGGCTCAGCATCACGATCTGGCCGAGCCCCGTCGGCTGCGGACCCTGTGGGGGCGGGCGCTGGCGATGCTGCCGCAGGAGCCGGTGCTGGCGCTGGATCCCACCATGGGGTTGCTGCGTCAGGTGGAGGAGGGCTGGCTGGCTAACGGCCCCTGCGCGCGCTCGCGGGCCCGGGCATTGCTCGAGCGCCTGGGGCTGGCGGGGCACGAGCGTCAGCTGCCGCACCAGCTCTCCGGTGGCATGGCCCAGCGCGCCGCCTTCGCGGCGGCCACCCTGGGGCAGGCCCGGCTGCTCATCGCCGATGAACCCACCAAGGGGCTCGACCGGCAGGCCTGTACGAGGCTGCAAGAGTTGCTGCTCGGCTATCTGGCGCGGGGCAGCCAACTGCTGACCATTACCCATGATCTGGCCCTGGCCCGCGCCCTGGGAGGTTGGGTGCTGGTGGTCAAGGGGGGTGAGATAGTGGAGCAGGGGCCCGCCGAGCGGGTACTGCAACAGCCAGCCCACCCCTACACCCGCTCCCTGCTGGCGGCGGAGCCTGGGGCCTGGCCGAGGGCGAGTGCTCCCGTGCCCGGTGACTGGCTGCTGCGGGGGGAGGGCCTGACCATGGGCTATGGCGAGCAGCGGCTGTTCGAGGCGCTCGATGTGCAGCTGGCGCAAGGGGAGCGACTGGCCATCATGGCGCCGAGCGGGGCGGGCAAGAGCACCCTCGGCAACGTGCTGCTCGGCTTGCAGCGGCCCCTGCAAGGGCGGGTGCTGCGCCGGGAAGGGATAGCCCCCCACCGCTGGCAGAAGCTCTATCAGGATCCGGTGCAGGCCTTCGCCAGCCGGGTGCGCCTCGGCACCCTGTTTGACGATCTGCTGCGCCGCCATCGGCTGCCCCGCCAGCGCCTCGCGGACTATCTAGGGAGGCTCGGGCTCGACGAGCGCCTGTTGATGCGCCTGCCGACCCAGGTATCCGGGGGCGAGCTGCAGCGCCTGTCCCTGATCCGGGCCCTGCTGCTGCGCCCCGTGCTGCTGTTTGCCGACGAGCCCAGCTCCCGGCTTGATCCCCTCAGCCAGCAGCAGACCATGGCCTGCCTGTTGGAGGAGCTCGGCGAGATCGGCTGCGCCCTGCTGCTGGTGACCCACGACGAGGCCCTGGCCGACAAGGTCGGCGATCGCTGCCTGCGGCTGGGGGGCGGGCCGTCTGGCTGAGGGGCGAGGAACGACAGCCAGATGGTGGGCTGGATGAAAACAGCCGGGCGGCTTATCGAGGCGGGCTCTTTGAGCCGCCCCTTCGCAGGGCGGATGACCCCGTCACAGTGGCGGCAAGATCGTGCGCAATTCGCGACATAATATTCCGCAATGATGAAATAAATGACTGAATTTTTGATAATTTAAAGTTCGACACACTGCCACTGGCAGGGGTGTCCCGCGATGAAAAGGAGATGAGGGTGCATAAGCTCAAACCGGTACAACCGCTGACAAACCGCCGGACGGCGCCGGGTGAATGGCGCCGTCCGGCCTGTCTGTCGAGGCTCTTCCCCCAGCGCGGCGTCAGGGGGAGAGCGGGTGCCAACGTCCGTCAGCGGCGTGACTGGCCAGGCTGGCTTCGATGAAACGCATGCCGGCCACCCCGTCCTCGACCGTGGTCAGCGCCAGGCTCTCGGGGGGAGGGGCCTGGCCCGCCTGGAGGGCGTGGATCTGCAGGGCCGCATCGGTGTAGAGCTGGGCGAAGGCCTCCAGATAGCCCTCGGGGTGGCCGGCAGGCACGCGGCTGGCATGGCGCGCCGCCGGGCTATCCACCCGGCCCCGGGTCAGACGCTGGCTACTGCCCCCGATCGGGGTAAACCAGAGCTGGTTCGGCTCCTCCTGACGAAAGACCAGACTGGCCTTGCTGCCATAGAGGCGGATCTGCAACCGGTTCTCCTCGCCGCTGGCGACCTGGCTCGCGTTGAGCGAGCCACGGGCACCGTTAGAGTAGCGCAGCCAGACTTGCAGATGGTCATCCAGCGGCCGCCCCGGCACCAGGCTGTGGAGTTCGGCGGCAAGCTCGCTCGGCAGCTGTCCCGTGATGAAGGCCGCCAACTGGTAGGCGTGGGTGCCGATATCACCGAGGCAACCCGCCCGCCCGGCGCGGGCGGGATCCCCCCGCCAGTCTGCTTGCTTGTTCTGGCCAGGGGGGATGGCGTGGGCGAGCCAATCTTGTAGGTACTCCACCTGCACATACCGCAGCTCTCCCAGCTCTCCAGCGGCGACCAGCTCGCGGGCGTGGCGCACCATGGGGTAGCCGGAGTAGGTGTGGGTGAGGGCGAACAGTCGTTGCTGCTGGTGGGCGAGCTGGGCTAGCGCCTCCCCCTCGGCGAGGGACAGCGCGAGTGGTTTGTCGCAGATCACGTGGATCCCGGCCCTGAGAAAGGCGCTCGCCACCGGGGCATGCAGGTGGTTGGGGGTGGTGATGGCTACCACTTCGATGCCGTCGGGCCGGGCCGCCTCTGCCTGGGCCATGGCGGCGTAATCCTCGTAGCTACGGGTTGGATCCAGCCCGAGGGCGAGGGCACTCGTCCGGGCGTTGGTGGGATCGGCGGAGAGGGCGGCGGCGACCAGCTCATAGTGATCGTCCATGCGGGCGGCCAGCCGATGCACAGCGCCGATAAAGGCTCCCTGGCCGCCGCCCACCATGCCCAGACGCAGTCGTCGTGTCATTTTTTAGCTCCTTTTTTATCACTCGGATGATCGCCGAGGCCGAGCAGCTGTCTGACCTCTTCCTGTGCCAGGCCACTGCCTGCGAAGTCATCGAAGGCGTGCTCGGCAACCCGGATGATATGGCGGCGAATGAAGTCGGCCCCTTCGGCGGCGCCATCCTCCGGGTGTTTGAGGGCGCACTCCCACTCCAGCACGGCCCAGCCGGGATAGTCGTACTGGGCAAGCTTGCTGAAGATGGCGCCAAAATCGATCTGGCCATCCCCCAGGGAGCGGAAGCGTCCCGCCCGCTCCAGCCACGGGGCGTAGCCGCCGTAGACGCCCTGGCGTCCCGAGGGCCTGAACTCGGCGTCCTTCACGTGGAAGGCGCGCACCCGCTCGTGATAGTTGTCGAGGAAGGCGAGGTAATCGAGCTGCTGCAACAGCATGTGGCTGGGATCGTAGAGCACGTTGACCCGGGGGTGGTGGTTGGTCGCCTCGAGGAAACGCTCCAGCGTGGTGCCATCGAACAAATCTTCCCCCGGGTGCAGCTCGTAGCAGAGATCGACCCCGGCCTCGTCAAAGGCCTGCAGCAAGGGGAGCCAGCGACGGGCTAGCTCGGCGAAGGCCTCCTCGATGAGCCCGGCGGGGCGCTGGGGCCAGGGATAGAGATAGGGCCAGGCGAGGGCGCCGGAGAAGGTGACATGGGCATCGAGGCCGAGTCGTTGGGAGGCTTTGGCGGCTGCCTTGAGCTGATCGGCCGCCCACTGGGTGCGGGCGGCGGGCTTGCCGCGCACCGCCGGGGGGGCGAAGCCGTCAAACAGCGTGTCATAGGCGGGATGGACCGCCAGCAGCTGGCCCTGCAGATGGGTGGAGAGCTCGGTGATGACGAGCCCCCGCTCGGCCAGCAGGCCGCTGACCTCGTCGCAATAATCCTGGCTGTCGGCCGCCTTGGTCAGATCGAACAGGCGCGGGTCTGTTGGCAGTTGCAGGCCGCGAAAGCCGAGGCCGGCGGCCCAGTCTGCGAGCCCGGTGAGGGTATCGAACGGTGGCTGGTCTCCCATGAACTGGGCGAGGAAGATGGCCGGTCCCTTGATGGTCTTCATGGGCACTCCTGAATAAAAGTGCGATAAGCGGATTAAATGAGCGACCGGCGGGGCCGGTCGCCAGTGACGGCTTAGAACGGGGAGTCGGGGAAGTAGAACTCCTTGGCGGTCTGCGGGGTGATCAGCACCGAGGGGATGATGGTGTTGGCCGGCAGGCGCTCACCCTTGAGGCGCGCCTCTGCGGTGATCATGATGGCGTCATACATGAACTTGGGGGAGTAGGAGACGTTGGCCTGGATGCGGGGATCGCTGCCCTCCATCAGGGTCTTGATCGCCCCCTTGGCACCGGCACCGCCGAACACCAGCTTGATGTCGGTGCGCTTGGCCTGATCGATGGCCTTGAGCACCCCGACCGCCATGTCGTCATCCGCCGCCCAGACCGCATCGATGTGCTTGAAGCGGGTCAGGAAGTCCTGCATCACCTTGAAGGCGTCATCCCGGTTCCAGTTGCCGTATTTGGCGTCGAGGATCTTGATGTCGCCGTGTTGCTTCATCACGCCGGTGAAGGCGTCGAAGCGCTCGTTGTCGAGGGTGGTCGGAATGCCGCGCAGGGCGACGATATTGCCCTTGCCATTGAGGGTCTTGGCCATGAATTCCGCCGGCAGTTTGCCGAAGGCGGTGTTGTCCCCGGCCACGTAGGCGTCCTGGGCGCTGGTGTCGGTCAGCCCGCGATCGACCACGGTGACATAGACCCCCTTCTGCTTGAGCTGGGCCACGGGCTTGGTCAGGGAGGCTGACTCGAACGGGAAGATGACTAGCGTGTCTATCTTGTTGACCGTCAGCAGATCCTGCAACTGGTTGGCCTGATCCGGCGCCGTGGCGGCGGTCTTGACGATCACCTTGAGGTCGGGGTGGGCTTTCTCCAGATCCGCCTTGGCCTTGTTGGCCCACCAGACGATGCCGGCGGTGAAGCTGTGGGTCGCGGTCGGGATCGAGACCCCGAGGGTCATCTTCTCGGCCGCCCAGCCACTGCCGGCACCGAGCATAAGGGCGCAGGCGCCCAGAGTGTGTAGCATCTTGTTCATCTTGATAGCCTCTTGACTGTTGGGCATCTGCCCATTCCTTGTCCGGCGAGGGGAGGCCTCGCCACGGGGTTTACCTCTTTCACTTCTGTGTTGCCTTTTTTCTATCCGCCTCAACGCCTGCGCTGCATGAAGGCGACCATGATGATCACGACGCCCTGCACGGCCGCATTGAGGTAAACACTGATGATGCTGGTCAGATTGAGGATGTTGCTGATGACCGACAGCAGGATGGCGCCCACCAGGGTGCCGAAGATGCGCCCCTCGCCCCCCTTGAGGGAGGTGCCGCCCACCACCACGGCCGCGATGGCTTCGAGCTCCCACAACAGTCCGGTGGTGGGGGTGGCGGAGCCCAGACGTGGCACATAGAGCAGGGTGGCGATGCCGACGCAGAGCCCGAGCAGCGCATAACTGAGCAGCTTGACTCGATCGACCCGGATGGTGGCGTAGCGCGCCACCTGTTCGTTGGAGCCGATGGCCTGCACATGGCGACCGAAGGCGGTACGGTTGAGCAGCAGCCCCCCGGCCAGCGCCACCAGCAGGAAGACCCAGACCGGGATGGGGATCCCCAACAGGCTGCCGTAATAGACGGGGCCGTAGACATTGCCGAGGGTATCGTCCAGGGTCAGGGCGCCGCCATCGGCCAGATAGGTCAGCACGGCCCGGAAGATGCCGAGGGTGCCGAGGGTGACGATGAAGGGTTCTATCTTGCCGCTGGTGATGAGCAGGCCGTGACCGGCCCCGAACAGCAGGCCGAGCCCCAGGGCCAGCAGGATACCGATGATCACCACCAGCAGGGGGGCATCCGCCAGTGCTCCGGTGCCGAGCTGGTTCATGATGAGGATCATGGCGCCGGCGATCAGGGCCGCCATGGCGCCGACCGACAGATCGATGCCGCCGGACATGATAACGAAGGTCATGCCCACCGCGATGATGCCGATGAAGGCGGTGCGGGTCAGCACGTTGAGCAGGTTGTCCAGGGTGGCGAAGTCGGGATTGAGCAGGGTCCCGAGCAGGCACAGCAGGATCAGGCCAAGCAGCGGTCCCGTGCCCGACAGCAGGGAAGAGAGCCGCGCTTTGCGGGTGTCAGTGGGTACCGGTTGCATAGGCGATCAACTCCTCTTCAGTCAGATGATGGGCGGGCAGCACCGCCTGCAGGCGACCTGCCCGCAGCACGGCGACCCGGTGGCACAGGCCGATCAGTTCAATGAGTTCGCTTGAGATGACGATGACGGCGCGCCCCTCGGCGGCCAGCTGCTGGATCAGGAAATAGATGTCGCGCTTGGCGCCGACATCCACCCCCCGGGTCGGCTCGTCGAGGACGATGACCCTGGGGTCCGGGTGCAGGAACTTGGCGAGGGCCAGTTTTTGCTGATTGCCCCCCGACATCATGCGGGCCCGGATCCCGTGGGCGCCGGCCTTGATGCCAAAATCGGTGATGGCGCGGCCGAGGGCCGCCCGCTCGGCGCCCTTGTCCAGCCAGGGATGGGCATAGCGGGCCAGCGTCATCAGGGTGAGGTTCTCGGTCAGCCCGAGGTCGATGTGCAGTCCTTTGCCTTTGCGATCCTCCGGCAGGTAGGTGAGCCCCTGCTTCATGGCGGCGCGCGGACTGTCGATGCGCACCTCTTTGCCGGCCAGCCGGATGCTGCCCGCCTGGCGCTCGCGCAGCCCCAGGATGGCCTCGAATGCCTCGGTGCGACCGGCCCCCACCAGCCCGGCGAAGCCATAGATCTCGCCGCTGCGTACCTCGAAATCGAGGCTCTCCACCCAGCCGGGGACGCAAAGCCCGTTCACCGCGAGGGCGATGTCGCTACCTTGTGGGGGAGGGCGGCGCGGGGGAAACATGTCCGACATCTCGCGCCCGACCATGAGGTTGGCCATCTGCTGGCGGCTGAACGCCGCCGTCTCGCCACGGCTGACGAAGCGGCCGTCGCGCATCACCACTATCTCGTCGGTGACTCGCTTGACCTCGTCCAGCTTGTGGGAGATGTAGACGATGGTGGTGCCCTGGGCCTTGAGCCTGGCGATGAGGGCAAACAGTCGCGCCGTCTCCCCCGGGGTCAGGGTGGCGGTCGGTTCGTCCATGATCAGCAGCCGTGCCTGGCGCGACAGGGCCTTGGCGATCTCCACCAGCTGCTTCTCCGCCACGATAAGCTGCCGCACTTTGGTGGCCGGGGGGCGCTGCAGCCCGACCAGCTCCAGATAATGTCGGGTCTGGCTGGCCATGGTGGCCTCGTCCAGCAACCAGCCCCGCTTCAGCTCATGGCCGAGGAACAGGTTCTGGGTCAGAGTCAGGTGCTCGGCCAGGTTGAGCTCCTGGTGAATGAGCACTATCCCCGCCTGCTCCGCCTCGCGGGAGGAGCGCCAGCGACAAGCCTCGCCATCGATGCGGATCTCGCCGGTGCTGATGGGTTCATAACCGGCGAGGATCTTCATCAGGGTGGACTTGCCGGCGCCATTCTCCCCGAGCAGGCCGTAGACCCGGCCTGCCGCCAGGTCGAAATCGACCCCGTGCAGCACCCGTATGGGGCCAAAGTCCTTGCAGACGCCGCGAAATTCGACACTGAGACTCATGACATTCTCCTGTGATGGCAGACCCGTTCAGGCTGCAGGCAACGCGGGATGAGGGGCATCAGACGCTGCCTCTGACGACGAGCCGGTGGGGGAGCAGAGAGCCGGTCGGCGGGGCTTCGGGGGCGCTCAGCCGTTGCAGCAACAGGCGGGCCGCCTCGGCGCCGAGCTCGTCCATGGGTTGGGCCATGGTGGTGAGCGGCGGATTGAGCTGGGCGGCCAGCGCTATGTCATCGAACCCCATGATGGCGATGTCATCCGGGATGCGCAGCCCCGCCTCTTGCAAGCTGTGCATCAGGCCGATGGCCAGGGCATCGGCGACGGCGAAGATGGCGGTCGGGCGCTGGGGGCAGCGCAGCAACTGCTGCGCCGCCTCGGCCCCGGCCAGAAAGCTGAAGCTGGTGACTTGGATGTTCCACTCCTGTGCCAGGGTGAGGCCGGCCTCGGCCAGAGCCTGGCGTACCCCCGCCTCCCGCTGGCGGGCATAGAGGTAGGCGGGATCCGCCCCTATCAGTGCGATGCGGCGATGGCCCCGGCTCAGCAGATAGCGCACCGCCGCCGCGGCCGCTGCCTGATTGTCGATGCCCACGTAGGGCACGGCCATGGCGGGATCAAATTCGCAGCAGGCGACCCAGGGCAGGGCGTTGATCTCCTGGCTCAGCCCCTGCTGGATGGAGTCGGGGTCCAGGCAGATGGCGCCATCCGCCCTGTGGGTGCGCAGCAGCTCGAAGGCCGAGCGCTCCCGACCCGGATCTGCGCCGGTGTCGCACAGCAGCACGAAGTAGCCGTGCTGGCGGGCTACCCGGTCGATGCCGCGCACCACCTCGATGTAGAAGGGGTTGGTGAGGTCGGGCACCATGATGAGCAGCAACCCGCTCTTGGCGGTGCGCAGGCTGGTGGCCAGATGATTGACCCTGTAGCCGAGCTCGTGGACGGCGCGCTCCACCTTGGCCCGGGTCTTGGTGGTGACCCCCTCCTGCTGGTTGAGCACCCTTGAGACGGTGGCGACCGACACCCCGGCCTGAACCGCCACGGCGGCCATGGAGACGGGATTGACGGGGGAGGGGGCTCGGCTCATTCCAGTTACCTGCGGGTGAAATGTAATCGATTACATTTTTAGGCGAGGTCAGCCGAGTTCGCAAGTTTGTAGTAACAAAAAAATAACAAAATTATATATCGTTGATTTTATTGGGCTGTTTAGAATGCCGCCGTGGGGATATTCGGTGTCATTTGTCGACAACACTCTCTTCAGGCTGGCGTCTCCCGGCCAGTACCGCGAAGGAAAAATCGGTCTCGCTCGGGTGAAATGGGCCGTGGCCTCTTGTCGGTGAGCATATTGAGGTGCTGGCCGATCAGAGGAGGAAGCCTCGCTGGAGGCTGGTAGAGCAGGGCCGGATCCCTGTCGATGCACAAACGAGGCCTAGCTTGATAAAAAGGGGCCTTTTACCTGGACTCGTGAGCGGCATATCGGGCCCGGGCTCTGCACAAGCGCTGGCCCCTGCGCCATCGGCCTAGTTCGTGGGCTGAGACAGGGGAGTCGCCGGCAATAACCGCTTGATTTTCATCCACAACAAAGAAGAAATCAGGTCACATTAGAAAAACTGGGGAAAGCAGATTATAAAGATTCGTTCGTTTTTTGTGACATGAATCACTAATATTACCGCAGCCAAGAGAGCGTCCTGCTTTCGGCTGGTGCGGGTCCTCCGCCTTGTTTTTACCCTTCAGTGACCCTTGTTTGGATCCCCTGCAGCAATCTGCCAGGGGCGTGGCAGCTTTTTGATGATTTGCGGGACTACAGCTATGACTCGGCACAGTTTCTATCCTCTGTTTTTTCTGACCATCCTGATGGTCGCCGTGGGTCAGATGACCCAGACCCTGTATGTGCCCTCCATTCCCATGATGGCGGGGGACTTCAACGTGGCCTCCGGCCAGTTGCAGGCGGTGATGGCCTGTTACCTCATTCCGTACGGCCTCTCCCAGTTCGTCTACGGGCCGCTGTCGGACAGGATTGGTCGTCGCCCCGTGCTGCTCATCGGCATGATGGTGTTTCTGGTCGGGACCCTGGTGATCCAGTTGATCCCGCACTTCAGTGCCCTGCTGGCTGGCAGCTTCATCCAGGGCCTGGGCACCGGCGCCGGTGGCGCCATGAGCCGGACTGTGATGCGCGATCGCTACAACGGTGCCGAGCTGAACCGGGCCAACAGCCTGGTGAGCATGGGGGTGATCTTCTCCCCGCTGCTGGCGCCTGTGCTGGGTGGCTGGTTGACCGAGCTGTTTAACTGGCGCGCCGGTTACTGGTTCCTGTTCGGCTTTGGCGCCCTGACCACTCTGGCGCTGCTTGCCTGGTTTGGCGAGACCCTGCCGGAGGCCGCTCGTCAGCAGCCGCTGCGGGTTAGCGCCGCCTATCGCCACGTGCTCGGTAATCCGCGTTTTCAGGGCAACCTGCTCTGCCTGATGGCGACCTTCGCCGGTCTGGCGGTATTCGAGGCGGCGGCCGGGGTGTTGCTCGGCGATGTGCTCAAGCTCAGCGCCCGTACCGTCAGCGTGTTGTTCGTGCTGCCGCTGCCCGGCTACCTGTTTGGCGCCTGGCTCTCCGCCAAGCTGAGTTTTCGCCTGAGTCAGGGCAAGCTGATGCGCCTTGGCATTGCCTTCCTGGCGCTGGGCTCCCTCATCATCCTGGTGCCCGGCCTGTTCGGGCTGGTGAGTGCGGCTTCCCTGGTGGGCGGCGCGGCAGTCTATTTCATCGGTAGCGGCATCCTCTACCCGACCGCCACCTCCTGCGCCATCGAGCCCTTCCCGGGTCAGGCGGGTACCGCCGGTGCCATCCTCGGGGGCATGCAGAACCTGGGGGCCGGTGTGGTCACCCTGCTGGCCGCCAGCTTCCCGATGCAGGGCCAGCTGACCCTGGGGGCCATCATGACGCTGATGGTGGTGCTGGTGGCCATGAGCTTCGCCTGGCTGCGCCACCACGGCTCGCCCCACGAGCAGATGGCCGTCTAGCTCGCTCGCTTGCAGCAAACAGCCCGCCCTCGTCGGCGGGCTTTTTATTGCCTGACTGCGGGTGAAGGAGAGGGCGACACTTGGTCATGGCCGGGAGGAGAGGTCATGGTGGTAGAGAAAACGGCTGGTTGAGCGCAAGAATAGAGTGCTGGTGCACTGCTTGTGCGATGAGGGGCGGGGAAGTCTTCTTCGCAGGCAAAGAAAAAGCCCGTCATATGCTGACGGGCTTTTTGCTGTTGGTACCCCGGAATGCCGTTGCCGGTTTGGGCCCTTGAACCGTGAGTTCAAGGCGGAGATCTAAACTGGCCGCAGGCTTCTCGGTCGGGCCGAGCATGCGCAATAGTCAGAAGATAGACCTCCTGTTGGGTATGATTATCGGCTCGGGGACTTGAACCGGCTGACAAACATCCCAGGGAATTTTAAAACGGGTCGCGCTTAGGGCTGTCGGCCCTCTTCGCTGGATTCGCCATATTGTCCGTGTTCGATCAGGGCCGCTTCTATGGTGCGCTGCAGCATCTTGATCCGCTTGTCCATGGTCTCAGAGTATTGGTGGTTTTTCTCTTTTTCAAGGCAGAGCTCATGACAGAAATTGAGCGCCGCCATGACGGCAAGCTGTTCGTTGCTGGAGACCTTGGAGCGTTGACGCAGCTCGATGAGCTTGTCAGTCAGCTGGTCGGCGGCCTGGCGCAGGGCGTCCTGTTGTCCCAGGGGACAGGATACCTTGTAGGGACGTCCCAGAATGACGATTTCTACGGCCTCTATGCTCATGCCTTCCTCAATACGGCGGGGCTGATTTCCGCCTTTATCCACGTGGACAACTGGGCGGGACTATATAGCGCAGATGCAGAAGTTTCAAGGCCTTGCTGGCTCTGGAAGGGGCAGAATGCTAGGATCCTGACCATAAATTTCGCATATTTGCCTGAACTTTGAGCGGATCTTAGATGAGCAAAACAAACCCCCTGAAATACGCGGCCGTGGCCGACCTGATGGAGCGACATGAGCTGATGGCAACGGCTGTCGAGGCCCATGGCGTGATCTGCGGCCTGGTCTGCGGTGGTGTGGTACTGGATGACAAGAGCTGGCTGCCGCCCTTCAACGATCTGGTCAACGACGGTTTCGGCTTGCCGGCACCGGTGCGCCAGGTGATGACCGATCTCTATCAGGGCGTCATCGAGGGCCTGATGGCACAAAAGGGCGTCGAGTTGTTGCTGCCAAGCGACGAGGCGCCGCTGGATGAGCGCATCGACGCGTTGGTGGATTGGTCCCAGGCCTTCCTCGCCGGTTTTGGCGTGGTGCAGCAGGAGCTGTCTCGGGCCTCGGAAGAGCTGCAGGAGATGATCCAGGACATCGCCAGCATCACCCAGGTCTCCGCCGAGTTCGATCAGGAGGACGACGAGAACGAAGCCTCCTTCCTGGTGCTCTACGAGCACGTGCGGCTCGGGGTCATGATGGCCTTCGAGGAGTTCGGCAAGCGCCCGGACGCCCCGAGCACGCCACCGACCCTGCACTGATCCCCGCCAGCAGGCGACTGTCAGTCCCTATCAAGAGAGCGTCCCGGTGGCGCTCTTTTGCATGGCGGGGCGCCGGGTGCCGGCGCGGCCAACATATGGCCTCAACGCGGTTTTTGCCCGTGGCTTCGCATCCCGGGGAGCGGCTTTGTGGTAGCATCTCCTTCATGTTTTCAGCTGCTTCCCCTCATCTCATGTCTCAATCCTCTCTGGTTCACGTCGATGTGGCTATCGTCGGCGGTGGTATGAGTGGCGCCGTGCTGGCGCTCTCCCTCGCGGCCCTGCGCGGGCCGACAGGTGCCCCCCTGCAGATCCTGCTGCTGGAGGCGAGCGCCCCCGAACTCAACGCTCACCCCGGTTTCGATGCCCGTGCCATCGCGCTGTCGGCGGGCACCTGCGAGGCGCTGGCCCGTCACGGCCTCTGGTCCCGTCTCGCCCCGCACTGCGCCCCCATCACCGACATCCATGTCTCGGACAGGGGCCATCTCGGCCAGGCTCGCCTGTCGGCGGCGGAATACGGCTTACCGGCACTCGGTCAGGTGATCGAGCTGTCGGCAGCAGGCATCGTGCTGCAGCAGGGGCTCGCCGCCTGTCCGCAGATCCGGCTGTGCTGCCCGGCCCAGCTCTCGACGATCGAGCCGCAGGAAGAGGGGGTGAAACTGACCCTGGCCAGCGGTGAGCATTACCAGACCCGGCTGCTGGTGGCGGCCGATGGAGGCAACTCCTTCGTGCGTCAGCACTTCAAGATGGCGGTCAGCCGCCACGACTATGAGCAGAGCGCCATCATCGCCACAGTCAAGACGGCCAAGGCGCCTGCGGGGCGGGCGTTCGAGCGCTTCACCGAGGGGGGCCCCCTGGCGTTGCTGCCGATGCAGGACGGGCTCTCTTCCCTGGTGTGGAGCGTAAGGCATGACGACGCGGACGGGTTGATGGCACTGGATGACGCCGCCTTCCTCGCCCGCCTGCAACAGGCCTTCGGCTGGCGGCTCGGGCGCTTCGAGCGCACCGGCGCGCGCCACCGCTATCCGCTGGCGCTGACCGCCGCCGACTATCCGCTGGCCCAGCGCACCGTGCTGGTGGGCAATGCCGCCCACCTGCTGCATCCCATCGCCGGCCAGGGGTTCAACCTCGGCATGCGGGATCTGGACTTGCTGACCCGGGCCGTCGCCGGCGCGCTCGCGGCGGGGGAGGACATCGGCAGTTTCGGGGTGCTGAGCGGTTACTGGCGCCAGCGTCAGGACGATCAGGCCCACACCATCTGGCTGACTTCGTCCCTGGCCCAGCTCTTCTCCAACGGCCACGGCCCGCTGGTGGCGGGTCGCAACCTGGCGCTCTCCCTGATGGGACGATTTGCCTGCCTCAAGGGGCCGCTGGCGGCCCAGACCCTGGGCTTCGTCAACCAGACGACGAGATGAGCGTGGCGGCTCCGACAGGCAGGCTCGCCTGCTAACCGATTGATGATGCCGGTGGCCGAGGCGGCCGGCCAGCGAAGGAACTAAAGAATGCAAATGCAGACGGTGGATGTGGTGATCGTAGGGGGCGGCATGGTGGGCCTTGGGCTCGCCGCCGCCCTTAAAAACAGTGCGTTGAGCGTGGCCGTGGTAGAGGGACAGTTGCCCGAAGCCGCGCTCGGGGAGGCGCCGGACAACCGGGTCAGCGCCCTGAGCCTCGCCAGCCAGCGCATCCTGCAGGGGGTTGGTGCCTGGGCCGGGGTCGAGGCGCGTCGCCTGCAGCCTTACGACAAGATGGCGGTGTGGGAGCAAGACAGCTTCGGCCACATCGCGTTCGATGCCGCCAGCCTGCGCCAGAGCGCCCTCGGCCACATCGTCGAGAACCGGGTCATCCAGCTGGCGCTGCTCGATGCCATTCAAGGTACAAGCAACATCCAGTTGCTCACCCCCGCCCGGGCCCAGAGCCTGCAATGTGGCGAGGCGGGAGCCGTCCTGCTGCTGGAGGATGGCCGCGCCCTCTCGGCCAAACTGGTGGTGGCGGCCGACGGGGCCCACTCCTGGGTGCGCCGTCAGGCGGACATTCCGCTCACCAGCTGGGACTATGGTCATCACGCCCTGGTGGCGACGGTGCGCAGCAGCGAGCCCCACGAGGCGGTGGCGCGCCAGATCTTCACCCCGGAAGGGCCGCTCGCCTTCCTGCCCCTGTGGCAGCCCGATCTCTGCTCCATCGTCTGGTCGGTGCCCGCCGCCCGGGCCGAGGCACTGTGTGCCTGCGATGACGAACAATTCAACCGTCAGCTCACCGCGGCGTTCGACGCAAGGCTTGGGCTGTGCAAGGTGGAAGGGGCGCGCGGCGCCATCCCGCTCACCGCCCGCTATGCCCGCGACTTTGCCCGCGAGCGGCTGGTGCTGGTGGGGGATGCGGCCCACACCATACACCCGCTGGCGGGGCAGGGGGTCAATCTCGGCCTGCTGGACGCGGCGGCCCTGGCCGAGCAACTGCTCAAGAGCCAGCGTGCGGGGGCCGATATCGGCCAGCTCGCGAACCTGCGCGGCTACGAGCGCTGGCGCAAGAGCGAGGCCGCCCGCATGCTGGCGGCGATGGAGGGGCTCAAGCGGCTGTTCGGTGGCAGCCACCCGCTCAAGAAGCTGGTGCGTGGGGTGGGGCTGCGGGCGTTCGATGCCCTGACCCCGCTCAAGGGGCAGGTGATCCGCTCCGCGATGGGACTCGATGGCGAGTTGCCCGCCCTGGCCAAGGGTGAAAAAATCTAATACTACTCAGGGTTTTTCACAACAAAACTAATCTGATGAGGCAAAATGCCCCTGTGGGGCATCAGCCTTTAATGTTGGCGCGAAGCGAAACGTTTTTCTGTAAATTGTGATGAAACGGTAAAAATCAAAATAAAATCTCGCAAATGTCCGGTCAATACTGTTTTTATCACTGTTTTTGCCTTAGTGTCTGGTGCCAGTTTACGGGGAGGGGATTAGTTTTTTTTGAGCGGCAGCATCCTGCTCTTGTCATATAATCCGCTCCGTTCAAGGAATCACTCTTGCCCGGCAAGGGCAGGAACGAGCACAGACCTTGTGATCCTGTCTCTCTTCCCGAGAGGTAAGAGAGAAGGATGGGTCGCGAGTGTTGTCGCTAACGCTTTAGGGCTCTTTGCTAAGGAAAGAATGCGATGATCCAGACTACTGTACTGCATCCCAAGCACCTGGAAGCCGGCGCCAAGATGGTGGACTTCCACGGTTGGGAAATGCCCATCAACTACGGCTCCCAGCTGGAAGAGCACCACGCGGTGCGCAGCGATGCGGGCATGTTCGATGTCTCCCACATGACCATCGTCGACCTGACCGGCGAGCGGGTCAAAGCCTTCCTGCAACACCTGCTGGCCAACGACGTGGCCAAACTCACCGTCCCCGGCAAGGCCCTCTACAGCGGCATGCTCAATCCGGAAGGTGGCGTCATCGATGACCTCATCACCTATTATCTTGGCGATACGTTCTACCGCGTGGTGGTGAACTCCGCCACCCGCGAGAAAGACTTGGCCTGGATCCGCCACCACGCCATCGACTTCGGGGTGAGCGTCTGTGAGCGCCCCGAGCTCGCCATGATCGCGGTGCAGGGCCCCCAGGCCAAGGCCAAGGCGGCCAAGGTGTTCAGTGCAGAACAAAACGCCGCCGTGGCGGGAATGAAACCCTTCTTCGGGGTGCAGGCGGGGGATCTCTTCATCGCCACCACCGGCTACACCGGCGAAGACGGTTACGAGATCGTGGTGCCCGAGCCGCAGGCCTGCGCCCTGTGGCAGGCGCTGCTGGACAACGGCGTGGCCCCCTGCGGCCTCGGCGCCCGCGACACCCTGCGGTTGGAAGCGGGCATGAACCTCTACGGCCAGGACATGGACGAAAGCATCAGCCCGCTCGCCGCCAACATGGCCTGGACCCTGGCCTGGGAGCCGAGTGACCGTCAGTTTATCGGCCGCGCCGCGCTGGAAGCCCAAAAGGCGGCGGGTACACAGCCCAAGCTAGTGGGGCTGGTGATGACCGAGAAGGGCGTATTGCGCGCCGGCATGCCAGTCACCTTTACCACCGCGAGCGGTGAGCAGCGGGAAGGGGTGATCACCTCGGGTTCTTTCTCGCCGACCCTGGGCTACAGCATCGCCCTGGCACGGGTGCCCCGTGACATCGGGGATCAGGCCGAGGTGGAGATCCGCAAGAAGCTGGTCACCGTGAAGGTCACCAAGCCGGTGTTCGTGCGCAACGGCCAGCCACTGGTGTAACAATCTATTGCGGCGAAGGGCGACCCCCTTCGCCAGTTTTTTTGTAGAAGCGATTCAAGAGCATAAAGGAAGCACACATGAGCCATATCCCGAGCGAACTGAAATATGCCACCTCCCACGAGTGGATCCGCGTTGAAGCCAACGGTGAGGCCGTGGTCGGTATCACCGAGCACGCCCAGGATCTGCTGGGAGACATGGTGTTCGTCGATCTGCCGGAAGTAGGCAAACAAATTGGTGCCGGCGACGATTGCGCCGTGGCCGAGTCGGTGAAAGCCGCCTCCGATATCTACAGTCCGGTGAGCGGCGAGATCTTGGCCATCAACGAAGAGCTGGAAGGCAGCCCCGAGCTGGTCAACTCCGACCCTTACGGTGCTGGCTGGTTGTTCCGCATCAAGCTGGACGACGAAGAGGAGCTGGCCAACCTGCTGGATGCCGACGGCTACCAGAACGTGGTGGACGAAGCGTAATGATGTCGGGCCCTGCAATGATTTGCAGGGCTTTTTTGTATGGCCGCCAGCGACCCGCGTCCTGTGGCGGTCGGGTGAAGTCGCCCGCGCCTCCTCTCTGCTCGCCTTGCGCGGTGCAGGAGAGGGCGCCAGAACCGCGACCCCCATGGATGCGCCCGCCGCATCCCGTGTCCGCACACCGTGCCCGCGACACCCGAACATGAGTGGAGTCGGCCCATGCCGGCTCAGAAATATCTATCAGGACTTAATTAGCAGGAATAGGGAAATGACCCAGTCACTGTTTGAACTTGAACAAAAAACCGATTTCATCCGCCGCCACATTGGCCCGGGTGAGGAAGAGTTGCGTGCCCTGCTGGCGGAAGTCGGCGCCGAGAGCCTTGACGATCTCATCGATCAGACCGTGCCTGCCGCCATCCGCCGCCCCGGCCCCCTCGGCATCGGTGCCCCCATGACCGAAGTGGAGGCCCTGGCCAAACTCAGAGGCTATGCCGCCCAGAACCGGATCGCCAAGAGCTACATCGGCATGGGCTATCACGACACCCACGTGCCCCACGTCATCTTGCGCAACGTGCTGGAAAACCCGGGCTGGTACACCGCCTACACCCCTTATCAACCCGAGCTGGCCCAGGGCCGTCTCGAGGCGCTGCTGAACTTCCAGCAGCTGACCCTGGATTTGACCGGCATGGACTTGGCCAGCGCCTCCCTGCTGGATGAGGCCACCGCCGCCGCCGAGGCCATGGCGCTTGCCAAGCGCATGGCGAAATCCAAGTCCAACCTCTTCTTCGTGGCCGACGACGTGCACCCTCAGGTGATCGACGTGGTCAAGGAGCGGGCGGTGCACTTCGGTTTCGAGGTCGCCGTCGGTCCCGCCAGCGAGGCGGTGAGCGAGGAAGTGTTCGGGGCCATGTTCCAGTACCCCGGCACCACCGGCAACGTGACCGATCTGCGGGCCTTGATCGCCGCGGTCCAGGCCCAGAAAGGGCTGGCCTGCGTCGGCACCGACATGCTCTCCCTGTTGCTGCTCAAATCCCCGGGTGAGCTGGGTGCCGACGTGGTGTTCGGCTCCGCCCAGCGCTTCGGCGTGCCCATGGGTTACGGTGGCCCCCATGCCGCCTTCTTCGCCACCCGCGACGCCTACAAGCGCTCCATGCCAGGCCGCATCATCGGCGTCTCCAAGGACGCCCGTGGCAAGGCCGCCCTGCGCATGGCGATGCAGACCCGCGAGCAACACATCCGCCGCGAGAAGGCGAACTCCAACATCTGTACCGCCCAGGTGCTCTTGGCCAACATGGCGAGCTTCTACGCCGTCTACCACGGCCCGGTGGGGCTCAAGACCATCGCCTCCCGCGTCCATCGCCTGACCAGCATCCTGGCACTCGGCCTCAAGGCCAAGGGGCTGATCCTCAAGCACGACAGCTGGTTCGATACCCTCACCGTGCTGACCGCCGACAAGGCGGCGCTGATCGCTCGCGCCGAGGTGCAGGGCATCAACCTGCGTACTGATCTGGACGGTGCCGTGGGCGTGTCTCTGTCCGAGACCACCACCCGTGAGGATGTCGCCGAGCTGTTCGCACTCTTCCTGGGCCTGGGTCACGGGCTGGATGTCGCCGCCCTGGATGCCAAGGCGCAGTCTCACCACGGTATCCCGCAGGATCTGCTGCGCAGCGATGCGGTGCTGACCCACGAGGTGTTCAACAAGTACCACTCCGAGACCGAGATGTTGCGCTACATCCACCGTCTCGAGGCCAAAGATCTGGCGCTCAACTACGCCATGATTTCCTTGGGCTCCTGCACCATGAAGCTCAACGCCACCGCCGAGATGATCCCGGTGACCTGGCCCGAGTTCGGCAAGCTGCACCCCTTCGCCCCGCTGGCCCAGACCAAGGGCTATCAGCTGCTGCTGGCCGACCTCGAAGACTGGCTGGTGAAGGTGACCGGCTACGACGCCGTCTGCATGCAGCCGAACTCCGGTGCCCAGGGCGAGTACGCGGGCCTGTTGGCCATCAAGAAGTATCACGAGTCCCGTGGTGAGGGGCATCGCGATGTCTGTCTGATCCCGGCCTCTGCCCATGGCACCAATCCGGCTTCCGCCCAGATGGCCGGCCTCAAGGTCATCGTCACCGCCTGCGACAAGTTCGGCAACGTGGATCTGGACGACCTGCGCGCCAAGGCCGCCGAGGTAGGGGATCAACTCTCCTGCCTGATGGTGACCTACCCCTCCACCCACGGGGTGTACGAGGAGACCATCAAGGAGGTGTGCGACATCGTGCACCAGCACGGTGGTCAGGTGTATCTGGATGGCGCCAACATGAACGCCCAGGTTGGGCTGACGGCACCGGGCTTCATCGGCGCGGACGTCTCTCACCTCAACCTGCACAAGACCTTCGCCATTCCCCATGGCGGTGGCGGTCCGGGCATGGGCCCCATCGGCGTCAAGCAGCATCTGGCCCCCTTCGTGGCCGGTCACGCCGTGGTCAAGACCGACAAGGAGAGCCGCAACAACGGCGCCGTGTCGGCGGCCCCGTTCGGTTCGGCCAGCATCCTGCCCATCAGCTGGATGTACATCGCCATGCTGGGTGACGAGGGGCTGAAGAAGTCCACTCAGGTGGCCATCCTCAACGCCAACTATCTGGCCAAGAAGCTGGGGGAATCCTTCCCCGTGCTCTACACCGGTCGCAACAACCGCGTCGCCCACGAGTGCATCCTGGACATTCGTCCGCTCAAGGAAGCCTCCGGCATCAGCGAGATGGACGTGGCCAAGCGGTTGATGGACTACGGCTTCCACGCGCCGACCATGAGCTTCCCGGTGGCGGGCACCCTGATGGTCGAGCCGACCGAATCCGAATCCAAGCGCGAGCTGGATCGCTTCGTCGAGGCCATGACGCGCATCCGCGCCGAGATTGGCAAGGTGCAGGACGGCCACTGGAGCCTGACCGACAACCCGCTGGTGCACGCGCCTCACACCCAGGATGATGTCATGGACGAGCAGTGGGCTCGCGGCTATACCCGCGCCGAGGCGGTGTTCCCGTCCGACGCGGTGCGCGCCAGCAAACTGTGGCCGTCGGTCAATCGCATCGACGACGTCTACGGCGATCGCAACCTGTTCTGCTCCTGCATCCCGACCGAGGATTACGCTGACTGATAGCGGCGACTGATCACGGCCATTTAAGTTGGAAACCGTGACATTGAAGTTGGAAACTAAAAGGCCCTGTAACAGCAGGGCTTTTTTATTTTGCCCTGATAAAATGTAATTAAATTACAAGTGAAGAATATGTCGGAGTGTTGTTAATAGATCGGTGGCATTTATATTTCAAGGGCGCCGTATATTTAATAAGAAATTGGCATCATTGCTCAAATTCGTCTATCTGGCGAACCACTGGCATGGTTTCCAAGGATAGCTTGGTCTCCGAGAGACACCTATCAATGGGTGCATAGAGCGTAACATGACTTACCAACACACAACGGTAACAACACCTGAGATGTGATATTCAGCAGATGGAGTTGCACCTAAATATTGAGCTATCACAAACATTGTTCAAATAATCCAAATAATCCTAACTTGTAAATTCACTAAAATACCTCATCTGTGGTGTAATGACTACGTTCTTTGTTTCCCTCAAATTTATTGCCTGAGTGTTATCATGATCATACTTATCGACCGTTTTTTCAGCAAGGATGCCATATTGCGAACTTGTTACAAATTCGAAGATTGTTTTTACTTCGATATCCAAATGAAGAATGATATGTATTCCATTACTGTAACGGCATTGGGCGTCACTCCGATAGTCAGCAGCTTTGAGGCTGAATTTAAAAATGCGTTGATTGACTATGAATTACGGGTGGTGATTGAGGAAAAAACAAAGGTGGTGAAAGACGCCCTAGTTTATGCTGCGCTGCGCGAAGCGTGGAGCGAGCCATCTGATGAGTGCTAAATTTAAAAGTAAAATGGATTTCGCCGACAAAGATTACTCGCTGTTGCCCTTCAATTTTGAACGACTGAATTCAAAAGACGTACTAATAGTCAATTTGGTGGGCGAATATTCATTTGTTAAACATTGCGAGTTGCAAGACTTGGTAGTGGGTAAACTGCCAACTGATACTGAGTTGTATCAAGAGTTAAAACGAAAGAGCTTCTTAGCGGGCTCAGAGGATAGCTACGCACTGCGATGCTTATCCGCCAAATACAGGCAGCGGAAATCCTTCCTGAACGGTGGGCCAGGACTACATATATTCGTGGTGACGTTGCGATGTGGAAATTCCTGTGAGTATTGTCAGGCGAGCCGGAAATCGGTGGTCTCATCACAGCACGATATGTCACAAGAGACGGCCAGACATTCGGTAGATCGGGTGTTCGAATCACCCAACCAGCACATCACCATTGAGTTTCAGGGTGGTGAGCCCTTGCTAGCCTTCGATTTAATTAAATTTATCGTTGATTACACTCACGATAAAAATCGTGCTCATGGCAAGAGCCTGGTGTTTGTCATTGCCACCAGCCTTCAATGCATCACCGATGAGATGCTGGATTTCATCAAGCTCAACGGCATTCAGGTCTCCACTTCGCTGGATGGCCCAGAGTGGTTGCACAACAAAAACCGGCCATCCACTTGCGGTAACAGCTATCAAAGTACCCTCGCGGGTATTCGGAAGGTGAGAGATATCATTGGCGATGACTCCATCGCTGCCATGACCACTATCACCAAAGAGAGTCTGCCCTATCACCAAGAGATCGTTGACGAGTATGTAAAGCATGGGTTTCATTCCATCTTCTTGCGCCCGCTCAACATGTATGGCTTTGCCGTAAAAAAGGAAAGTAAGGTTAGCTATACCTCTACCGAATATTTTGAGTTTTATCAAAAGAGCCTGCAATACGTCATTGACATCAACAAAGCAGGCTACTACCTCGATGAGGTCACGGCGTCCTTGGCACTGAACAATATGCTGACAGGACGTGCGGTGGGCTATGTAGATCTGCGCTCGCCCTGTGGGGATGGTACAGGGGTGCTGGTCTACCACTACAATGGTTACGTTTATCCCTCCGATGAAGCCCGAATGCTCTATGACATGGGCGACAACAAGTTCTGTTTGGGCCCGGTAGATACACCTTACGTGGAGCTAATTTCGTCTGATGTAATGGCTGAGATCTTGCTGAATGGGGTGGCCGAATCCCTTCCGGGCTGTGCCTATTGTGCCTATTTACCTTACTGTGGTGCCAACCCCATCCAAAACTATTCCCGTACTGGGGATATGTGCGGACACAGG
This sequence comes from Aeromonas sp. TECH754, assembly GCF_056279295.1. NCBI lineage: Bacteria > Pseudomonadati > Pseudomonadota > Gammaproteobacteria > Aeromonadales > Aeromonadaceae > Aeromonas > Aeromonas sp. TECH754. Next base: position 1,149,608 of record NZ_JBWBRA010000001.1, read on the forward strand.
GCCAAGAATGACTTTTGCAATAAGCAAAAGCCGTTGTATCGCCACCTGTTCACCCTCCTTGAAGACAACAAGGACGTATTCACTTCATGGATCACAAAAGGGTAAGTGCGATGAGCTTCAAACTGAAATTAAAAGCTGACATTCACCATCCCTCTACCACTCGCCGCCCGCTGCGGGTGGCGACGATTGAGAGCTACATTGCTACTGGGCGATCACCGGAAGATCTCTGTCTGATCTACTTAGACTGACAAGACCAAGGAGAAGCCCTGCTCGCCATCAATTGGGGGGCGGTTGTCATTTATGGCCAAGCAACCCCGCTTTTTAAAGGTCAAATCATCCAGGTGACCGAGCTAGCCGAGCGCCTTGAGGATGGCGACATTATTGTGACCTTAATGGATGCTGTGTATATCGCATACAAGCAGCGCAGTGACTCCAACTCGCTGTTTCTGACCGAACGGTGCGATAACTTCTGCATCATGTGCTCGCAGCCGCCGAAAAATGTTGATGACTCTTGGCGGGTGAATGACGCACTGGGTATCATTAATTTGCTTGATGATGAGCCACGAACATTGGGGATCAGTGGCGGTGAGCCGACAACCCTTGGAACCGGCTTTTTAAAAGTCTTGGCCCACTGTCGTGAGAAACTGCCTCAAACCCAGCTCCACATTCTGACCAATGGCAAAAAACTGAGTAACAGGGATTTCATCAAAGAAATTCAGCAGATCGGTCACCAGTGTGTACTGTGGGGTGTCCCGCTGTATGGGGCGACTGCCTTCGAACACGATTACCATGTGCAGTCTCACGGCGCATTCAACCAGACCATCAATGGCCTCTATCACCTAAAAACCATTGGGCAACATATTGAGCTGCGTATCGTCTTAACCAAAGATGTGCTGAACAATATCGAGGCGTTGTGCGAGTTTATCGCCAGAAATTTATCGTTTGTCTCATTTGTGGCGCTCATGGGTGTCGAATTAACCGGTTTTGCCAAGCGGAATTACGCCATGGTGTACTCCCCAATGGCTGAGTATTTACCCGCTTTGCTCTCAGCCACGAATACTCTGAAAATGAATGGTGTTCAGCCCTGCCTTTACAATATTCCACAATGTCATCTTCCACTGAGCTTGCGAGATTTTTCTGTGCAAAGTATTTCAGACTGGAAAAATGGATTTCCTCAAGGCTGTGACGACTGTGCCTCGAAAGCGATCTGTTGTGGCTTTTTTGAGTCGAACCTTTATCATAAATCCGGTGTTTTAATTAAATCATTAAGTAGCATTAATGATGAATCTTATATTGGGGTAAAAGAGCAGCTATGAAAAAACTCATGTCTACGTTGCAACGATGGGGGGTATTGGGTCTGGGTGTGTTGGGCGGGCATGGTGCCACGGCCAGCCAAGCGCATTTTTCCGACGAAGCGTTGAACCAGTTGAACTTGGACAACCTGCCAAACATGGAGTCGTCGCTGAATCTGAACGTAAATAACCTCTATGCAGCACATCGCTCGCACAGTTCGCATCGCTCACATTCAAGCCATCGTTCCCACTACTCGGGCTACGGTACCTCGACCTATTCAGCGCCCGTGGCTACACCGTCCATCTCAACGGGCAGCAGCGCCAATAGCGCCACTCGCAGTACCGACAGTCTGTACCCTGCAACCGGCTCTTCCTCTACGGTAAAACGCCCTACTGCAAATGACAGTGCAATGATGGATCTGATTATGCGAGTACAAATATCCCTGTTCACCAAAGGCTATGATGTGGGCATCATTGACGGCAAGCTTGGCCCCAAAACCCGTGCCCAGATAAAACGCTATCAGCGTGACTATGGGTTAAGTGCCACAGGGACAATGACAACTGAATTGCTCAGAAGTTTGGGTATTCAGATTCAGTAAGTCATCAGGAGAGTTGTTCCCACCCATGGCTGGATCCTCTTCAATCGCATCTGATCAAAGCCCCCGGCCAGTGCATTCCTGCTGACTGCCGACACAATAATGAGCAATGTTCGACGTCTGCCTGCCACTGTACATAAGAGGTGATTAGTCGTTTTGTAATTAAATAACATACTCTCTATCACGACAAGCAGAGCTTGGTCTCCAACTTCAATGCCCTATTTGTTCGTGAAACAGGTGGAGAACTGCTATGGAGTTTCCAACTTAATTGTCACATAGGATATCGTTAAGATATTGAAATATTTGACTCACGAGTTTCCAACTTAATTTACCGTGATCAGGCGACTTGCCCTCGGACAATCGAGTCTAAAACGTGAAGGCCTTGCATCAGCAAGGCCTTTTTTGTTTGCCATCGGACGATACTCTAAGGGATGAATCACACTCATGGTGCTCGTGTGATGGCTGCCGATGGGCTCACACACCGACCCCGGTTGATGCATAAAGCGCCTTTGTCTGCTGGTTATTTGACGGATATTGATAGATGAGTAATTATGCCCACTTGGTGGTAGTGCATGGGGGGCAATCCACCCCGTAGTGCACCCAAGCAACGCCGGTCAGAGCGGCCGGAGAGACTGACAGATGCCGTGCCCAGCAAGGAGAATTGGGAACGCATTGAAGAAACAGGACGTTAGGAAGTCGATGAAAAAGCCATTATCCATGCTCGTCATTCTGGTCGCCATCTGCCCCCTTGTGCAGGCATCACAGTCTCCTTTCTTCACCATCGTCGATGATGAGACCCAGGGTTATGCCACCGGGATCAGCGATGATGGCAACCATCTCATCGGGATCAGCAGCAAAAACAACCAGGCGGGCTACTTTTCCACGGTGCGTTTTGCCGACTTCCTCGTCGACCGGTTCCAGTTTGACGACAGGTGCATGCTGTCCGACAACGCCTGTGATGACTCCTGGGGGGAGGATGAGCCCGGTTTTGCACACCAGTGGCGCACGGACTTCCTGGATGACATCGATCAGCGCAGCAATGTGGGGGGAGAGCGCGGCAGTGAGTCCGATGGCCTGATCACCGCACTGGGCGATACCTCGTCCACGCGGGTGGGCTACCAGATCCAAGCAAAGACCTCGGGCAAGGTGACGGGCATGAAACTGCGCACCGCCTTTGCCGTCATCGCTGACGGCGCCCCCATTTTCCTCTTCGATGAGGCCAGCGATGAGAACCATGAGCCCCACAGCCTCAGCGTGGCGACCGGCATCACACGGCTGGACGAGGATGAGTACCTGGTCTTTGGTACCTCGGCCTCGGGCCGGAACAAAGCGCACAGCGTGGACGATGATCTCTATGAATTTTGCTTCGCCGGACTCGATGACAAGGAGGAGGACGAGCACGCATTCAGGGAGCTCAGTGAATACCGCTATTGCCCGGGTGTCGATACCCAGGCCAGCTTCTGGTGGCTGAGAAATGACGGCAGCCTCAAGGAGTTGCTGCTGCCCGAGCAGTATGCCTCCGGTGACAACCAGAGCGAGGCGCTGCAGACCGCTTCCGCCCTGGACGTCGCCGAGGTATTCGATGGCAGAGACTGGTTTGGCGTGGGTTACAGCACAGTCGTTACAGGAAATGAGGAACAGGTGGCCCTGCGGGGACGCAACCTGGCTAGTTACTGGCAACTGGATCTGGAAGGCGATGGCAAGGTGCACGAGACTGCCGTCATTCCACTGCCCGAAGGGAAGCCGGGCGGCGCTCTGCGCCATTCCTGGGCGGTCGGCATCAATGAGAATGGCTATGTGGTCGGTAACCAGAAGTGGGAGACCGAGAAGGGGGGAAACCGCCCGGTGGAGATGTTTGTCTTCAATCTGGCTACCCCCGAAGTGGCCGCGGTGGTCCCCCTGCAAGACGATCCCATCGAAGGTGCCGGCTCTGAGGCAGCGGCGATCAACGATCACGACATGGTGGTGGGCTGGCGGGATGCCCGCGGCCAGGATGACGAGGTGGTCGATGGCAGCGCTAATCGCCTGCAGGAGGCTTTCTTGCTCGACGCCTCGACCGGCAACAACTGGTACATCAACGATCTGATCTGCGGGTTGGACGACGATGGCGAGAGGCTATGCCAGCAGAACGGCTTCTATTACCAGATCGCCAATGCCGTCGGCATCAGCCGCGATGGCACCGTGGCCGCCACGGCCCACCGCTACAACAGCGAGAGTGATCTCAACGAACGCATCAACGAGACAGTGGTCAGCGTCAGACTGGTCCCGGTCGAGAAAGATTACGAGGGCAACACGCCCGAAAACTATGAGGTCAGCGAGGACGGTGGTGGTAGTGCGTTCTGGCTGATGCTGTTGGCGCTGCCCTTCGTCTGGTGGCGCCGTTACCAGGACGCGAAGCCGCAAGAAGTGCGATGAGGGAAAAGATACAGCCGCGCAGGCGGCTGGACTATCCACCCCAATGATGTGGGAAAGCACAAAGCGGCGTGAATGCCACCAGTCAAAGGGGCTTGACTGCGCAATTAAACGGTTATGGCTGATCGTGTTCAGGGTCAATTAAGTGGGGAATCGCGATAATCTTGATGAAAACCGACATTACGTTGGAAATGCGGAGGCCTTGCACAGTGCAAGGCCTTTTTGATTCAGATTGCCGATGATGCATTCCTTAAATGGAGGCAGTGCCCTCGGTCACTAGCAATGACGGACAGCCATCCAGAGATTGGGCGTGTTCGGGTACCGGATGCTGTGACCGAGCGCTGGGCCTGGGTGACGGTGGGGCAAGGGGGCTGTATTGAACGACCGAGGCGATGCTGCAATGCACGAGAACAAACCGACGAAAGCGTATCGCTTCATTACCAAGTATCTCGTGCTGTTGGCTCTGCCGATGTTATTGGCGGTGGGCAGCATGTTCGCTTTTTCCGTGCTCTCCCATCGCTCGGCCATGGAGCAGAATGTGAGCTCCCTGAACCACACCCTGGCCGTCGCCGAGCGTGAGGCGCTGGATCAGATAGAGCAGTTGCTCTCCCTCGAGGAGTCGCTCGATCGCATGGCGCCCGTCGATTCGTCTGAGGATCACAAGGCGCAGGTGCGCAAGATCTGGTCGGAAAAAGTGCGTCTTACCGGCATGTTGAGCCTGCTGTTTTTTACTGACAAGAATGGACAGTCATTTTCCAGCGATGCGGAGCGGGACAGCGCGCAGGCCCGTGATCCAACCTATCGGGAGCGTTCGGCCACAGGGCGCAAGCTGTTTCGTCAGGCGATGGATTCACCCGCCTCCTTTTTCTCAACCCCGGTTTATCAGGATCGCTTTAGCAGAAACCCGACGCTGACCATCATCCGTCGGCTACCGTCTTCCCGTGGCGTTGATGAACGCCTCATCGGTGTCGATATTGACCTGACGATCTGGTCCCAGTGGTTGAGGGAGATGGTCTTGGGGAACAATGCCGTGCGCCACATGTTGATCGATCGTACGACGGGTCAGGTTCTGATGCACTCCGATATCACCCGTGTCGGCATGCCGGTCAAAGGGAGCTGGCAGTCGGAACTCATCGCCCAGTCCGGCTCCTTCTACTCGGCGGATGACGGGGAGTTTGTCGCCTATGAGACGATGGAGCGCCGGCCGCAGTGGCTGGCCATCACGGTACAGAGCAAGCGGGATAACATCGCCCAGCAAATCAGCATCATAGCCCTGCTGCTGCTGGTCCTCTCGAGCGGTCTCTTCATCGTCACTGCGGTCTTCTTCCGCTCGCGGCTGGAGGGGGTGATCAGCACCCTGACCCAGATGATCCGCCTGCTGCGTTTCAGCTCGGAGAAGGATCTGAAGAGTCTGGTTCTACCGAATCTTCCCGAAATAGCCGAGTTACGGACCGAGCTTAATCTGGTGTCGGATCAGATGTTGCAGACTTATAACCGCTCACGTCAGGACAGCCTGACCGGCCTTCATAACCGGCGTTATCTGGACGAGGCCCTGGCTAGGTTGCAAGCAGAGGAGGCCCCCTTTGTATTTGCGCTGATCGATCTGGACAAGTTCAAGTCCATCAATGACACCCATGGTCACGCGATCGGAGACAAGGTGCTGCGCCGGGTCTCCGCCCTGGGTCAGGAGCTGCTGGATTCCTCTGCCACCCTGTGCCGTTATGGCGGTGAAGAGCTGGCGGTCATCTTCGAGCAGGGCACGCTGGAGGATGCTGAATGGCAGATAGAACGATGGCGGCTCGGAGTCAGTGAATTGGAGTGGCGGGAAGAGGGTCTCATCGTGACCTTCAGTGCTGGCATCGGCGCCGCGGAAGGGCGGAGCGTTGAGTCATTATTGGAGGTGGTCGATCAGGCGCTGTATCGTGCCAAAGAGGGTGGCAGAAACCGCCTCTATCGGGCCCTCTGAACGAGAAGACGATACGATCAGGTCAATCGAGTGGAAAACCAGCAGGCCTTGCATCAGCAAGGCCTTTTTTATGCCGATAGCGGCCTCAACCTCGCCGCGCCGCCTCGATGGTGGCGATGTCTATCTTGCTCATCTGCATCATGGCCTCGAATGCGCGCCGGGCGACGGCGGGATCGGGGTCGGCAATGGCCTGAGTCAGAACGGTTGGCGTGATCTGCCAGGACAGCCCCCATTTATCCCTGCACCAGCCGCACTCGCTCGCCTGGCCGCCGTTATCGATGATCGCGTGCCAGTAGCGGTCTGTTTCGGCCTGAGTGTCGGTGGCGATCTGAAACGAGAACGCCTCGCTGTGTTTGAACATGGGCCCGCCATTGAGCCCGAGACAGGGTATGCCCATCAGGGTGAATTCGATGGTCAGCAGATCCCCGCGCTTGCCCGACGGGTAGTCCGTCGGGGCGTTGAATCGCGCACCGACGCAGGAGTCGGGGAAGGTGCTGGCGTAAAATTGCGCCGCCGCTTCGGCATCGCCGTCGTACCAGAGGCAAATCCTGTTCTTCGCTGGTTGTATCATCTCATTGCTCCGTTGATGGTTCGGTGTGCGCTGCCCTCAAGGGGGCGCACTCTTGTCAATGAATCACCACTGCCCATCGGCCATCTGCTGGCGCCTTGCCAGCTCCCGCTCGCTCGGGTCGCTGCCCGGGAAGGATCCGGGCTGGATATGGCCGTCAGGTACATAGGTGCTCATCACCACGCCTGTGGCCGACACCTTGTGGCGCACCAGCCGCAGCGCCGAGGGGGCGGCGTGTTCGCCGAAGAGGCGCTTGCCTCGCCCGAGCACCAGAGGGAAGGTCCAGAGGTTGTATTCGTCTATGAGTGATACGAATGGCACGCCCGCTGACGAGCCGGGGGCTGCGGCCTGGAGTGCCTGGATCAGCTGGCTGCTGCCGATTATCTGCAGATCGGGGCCATCTTGAGCCTTGAGCGCGGTAACGGCCGCCACGACATTCCCCTGCAGCAGGCTCGCGTTGTGCCAGTGGAGCCTTGTCAGGGTGCGCGAGGCCACATGTTTCTTTGCCCCATTGAGGGTTCTGGCGATCGGGTGATCGGCCGGTTGATAGGGCCAGTAGGCCTCGAAGATCTGATAGGTTCTGCGCCCGAGCACCAGTTCGCGATCCTTGCCGTCAAACCCCGCGGACGAGATGTCCATGCCGGGATCCGCGTAGCCTGCCATCCAGCCACCGAGGGCGAAGCCATCGGTGGGATCTTCCTCTGACCCGCCGGGGGCCTGGATGATGCCGTCGAGGGAGACGAAGGCCGAGACGATGAGTCTTCTCATGGAAACACTCCTGTCGTTAAGCGGATCCGGCCGCGCCGAGGTGGATGCAGCTCCCACATCATGGGACCGGATCAGGTAGCCATGGCGGTGTGTCACTTGGCGACGAAATGCCACCCGGCTATTGGGCCGAGGCTGCCGCAGCAGAGGCCGCAGCCTCGGTGATTTGCTGGGCGGCGCTGATCTCCTGCTTGAATTGATCCAGCTGCGCCTTGGCTTGTTGGGCCTGCTCTGCCTGGAGCTGGCCCGTGGTGGCTGCGGTGCCGACCAGTGCGGGGCCGCAGCCGCCGAGCAGCACGGCGATGAGGGGTAACAGGTATCTGGCTGTCGACATGGGGTCTCCCGTCAGGCCCGCAGTTTGATCATCGGCGCCTCGTGCTCAATGGCGCCACCCAAGGTTTGAGTGTAGCGGCAGAGTGAAGTCGGCCATCGGTTTGGCAAGATGTCGGGGAGATGAGGAAACTCGGTTCAGTGCAGGTTTGGCTCCTTCCGGGCCGCATCTGCGGCAATCGATGGTTCGGACGCGGGGAGGTGAGTCGTTCTGTGGGGGCTCTGTGGCACTGGGTCGCTAGCGCCGGTCATTTTCTTGCGGCCAGCGCGGATGGTCGGGCAATAAAAACGCCGATCATCGGATCGGCGTCTTGTTGCTCTGCTTCTGCACCAGACCTGCGAGGCAGGTCCCGGGATCAGGTGTGCTTGTCTACCCCCCCGTAGGAGAAGGTCAAACAAGGCGCTGTTCATCGAGCCATGCCTCTATCTCGTCGCCGATTATCTGGATCCTGCCTTGCAACTGGCGCACCAGCTCGGCCAATGGCGCCGGTTGCTGCAGTTTGCAGCAGTGCTCCACGGCCTGAGCCAGCTCGGCCAGTTCGCTCTCGCCTATCATCTGGGCCGCTCCCTTGATGCTGTGGGCCGCATTGAACAAGCGGTTCCACTCCAGTACTGACAGCGAGCCTTGCAGGTTCGCCAGATCGCTCCGGTTGCTGGCCACATATTCGGCTGCCAGGGTTCTGGCCACGGTTTCATCGCCAAACAGGGTGACCCAGCGCTCCCGCATGGTGCTGTTCGCCGGTACCGCAGGCTCGGGCGTGGATCTCAGATAGGGTCCCAGTACCCGCCCGAGATCCTCCAGGGTGTAGGGCTTGTAGAGCATCCGGGTCATGCCCGCCTGGCTGCTCTGCTGGCTCACCTCCCCGGAGGCATCGGCCGTGATGCCGATGATGGGAGCCGTCACCCCTTGCTCACGCAGGGTTGCGGTCAGGCGGTAGCCATCGAGCACGGGCATGTGGCAGTCGGTCAGCAGCAGATCGAAGCCCCCTTCCTGCCAGGCATCCAGCGCCAGGCGTCCGTTTTCACAGAGTTCGAACTCCAGCCCCAGCAGGCCGAGCTGGCGCTGCAGCAGGGCCCGGTTGACGGGATGATCCTCGGCGACCAGCACCCGGCCGCTCAAGCGGTTGATGGTCGCTGCGACCACAGGAGCGCCCCGTTGAGGGCTGATCAATTCGAGGCAGCTCTCCAGCAGCAGATCGGGGTAGAGCGGCTGGCTGCCAAGACGCAGACAATGCCGTTGATGCAGGCTGGTGCGCAGGTTCTCCTGCTCGGATAGGAAGATGATGCGATGGCCGTGCAGCTCGGGAATATCCGACAGCTCCCTCCTGCTCAGGTTTTCCGGTGGGCAGAGCCGGTGCATATCGGCCTCGTCGAGCAGCAGCAGTCCAGGTTTGAGTGATCCGCCTTGCTCGCAGTGGCGCACCTCGGCCCCGAAGCTGCGCAGCAGGGCCGCACCTTCGTGCAGGGACGCCGACACCTGCCAACAGCTGCCCGCCAGCGGCTTCGCCTCCCAGCGTGGCTCGGACAGGGGCAGCGACAAGATGGCCCGGGTGCCCTGGCCGAGGTCGCTCTCGAGCCCGAGTTGGCCCCCCATCCGCTCGGCCAGGTTGCGGCTGATGGCCAGCCCCAGCCCGGACCCCCCGAAGCGGCGGCTGATGCTGGTCTCCCCCTGCTCGAAGGGATTGAAGAGACGGGTCAGCTGCTCGGGAGAGATGCCGATGCCAGTGTCCTCTACCCGCAGCCACAATAATTGCTGATCCAGATAGAGCAGGGCGATGGTGATGCTGCCCCGCTCGGTGAACTTGATGGCATTGTGCAGCAGGTTGGAGAAGATTTGCCCCAATCGTTTCGCGTCGATCTCGACCCGGTCCGGCAAGGCGGCATCCCACTGCAGCCGGACCTGCAACCCCTTCTGGCGCGCCGCGGCCACGTTGCTGCGCACCACGGCGCACAACACCTCGGCCAGGCGCACCGGGTGTGGATCCAGGTGCAACTGACCGGCCTCCATCTTGGAGTAGTCGAGGATGTCGTTGACCAGATAGAGCAGGTTGTCGGCCGAGCTGACCACGTTGCGCACCAGGTAGTGCTGATCCTCGCTGAGCTGGCCCAGCCGTAGCAGCTCCAGCATGCCGTGCATGCCGGCGATGGGGGTGCGCAGCTCGTGACTCATGGTGGCCAGGAAGCGATCCCGGGCCTGGGTCGCCGCCTCGGCTTTCTGGCGCGCCTCCTCGAGTGCCCGTTGCTGGGCATTCATCGCCGTGATGTCCTGCACCATGCCATAGAGCACCGTGCTGCCATCGGGCTGGCGGGTGACGTTGCCACGCACCTGCAGGGTACGTACCTCGTCGCCCACGGGGCGGGAGGGGAAGGTGAGGTCGACCCGCCCCTCCTCACCGAGCTGGCGCTCCAGCTCGGTGAGGAGGGGGGCGCGCAGTTGCTCGTCCAGATGGGGAAACACCTCATGGCACTGGCTGGCGAGCAGCTCTTCACGGCTGCGCAGATTCATCTGCTGGTAACCGGCGCTGACATATTGGAAGTGGCCCTGACCCTTGCCGAGATACTGGAGCTGGAACACGAAACCGGGAATGTTGTCGGTCAGTCTGGCCAGCCGGGCCTCGGCCTCCCGGGCGCGGGCCTGGGCGTGCAGCAGCTCGGTCATGTCGGTCAGCACGGTGAGGATGCCGAGCTTGTTGCCATCCCGATCGCAGAACAGCCGCTTCTGGTACATGATCTCCTGTTCCGGGTCTGAGTGCTCCCTGGCGTTCAGCTCGCGGCCGGTGGCCCACACCTCGGCATCCTCGCGCATGATGTGTTGACGGACCTCCTCGGAGAGTTGCTCCCCGAGCAGCTTGTCATAGTGTCCGTGCAAATCTTCGCCGCCGAGATAGAGGCGTCGATAGGCCCGGTTGGTGAGGGTGATCTCCTGCCGCTCGTTGGTGAGCACCACCATGTTGGGCATGGTGTCGAGCAGGGTCTCGACCAGTTGCAGCTGGTGCGAGAGCTGCTCCTCTGCCCGCTGGCGCTGGCGCACCTCGCGGCTCAGGGAGCGGTTCCACAGATAGCCCAGCAGCACCACCAGCAGGATGCCGCCGATCATCCCGAGCACGACTCGCAGCAACTGGTCGCGGTTGATACCGGTCTCGATCTTCAGGGTGTACCACTTGTCTTGCAGCAGTTGGATCTCCTGTGGGCTGACAGAGCCCAGGGCCTTGCCGAGGATGCTGGCCAGCACGGGGTTGCCCTGGGTCACCGCCATCGCCATGGGGACATCGAGCTCGTGACCCCGGTAGGCGATGTGCAGCTCCAGGCCTGGTTCTTTGCGCAAGAGCTGTTCGTTGATGCCCTCGCTGGTCAGGATGTAGTCCACCTTGCCCGTGGCGAGGGCAGTCAGCTGCTCATCGAAGGAGGCGAAGGGAACGGGTTCGGCCTGCCAGGCGTTGATGATCGCAAAATCGGCCGAGGCGTTGCTTGCGGCCACCTTGGCCCCTTTGAGCTCCTTGAGTGAGCTCAGTTCTTTTTGCTCGCGGCGGGAAACGAGCAGTCGTTTGAGGGTCAGATAATCGGGAGTGAAGAGCAGGCGCTGGCGCCGCTCGGGCAGGTTGACCGCGGAGGGAGCCAGATCCAGTTTGCCCTCTTCCACCATCACCAGGGAGTTTTGACCCCGGGTTGGCTGCAACTTGAAGCGCAATCCGCTGCGCCGCTCGAGCAGGGTGAGCAGATCTGCTACCAGACCGCTGAAATGACCGTGCTTGTCTATCTGACCGAGGCCGACCCAGGGACCCGGTGCGAAGGTCACCTCGGGGTGAGCGGCGATCCAGGCCGACTCTTCGGGGGTGAGCGGGATGAACTCCCGACGTTTCTCTTCCGGCACCTTGTAGGTCTCGGCCAACTGGATGAGATCGTGCTTGTCCTGGGGGGTGAGGCTGTCCACCGCCAGGCTCAGCAACTCCCCGAGGCGCACATTGCTGTCCGTGGTCGTCAGGGCGAGCTGGGCGGGGTCTATCCAGGGCACATCGACCAGATGATGGGACTGGATGCTCTGGCTCGGGAGGCTGCTCTCCAGATAGGGGCGATCGGAGAGGTAGGCGTCCGCCAACCCGTACTTGATCATAAACAGCGCCTCGGTGTTGGCATCCACGTACTTGATCTTCTTGAAGCCGAGGTGTTCGAGCAGATCGCAACTGTCGTAGCCATACTCGCAGACCCACTGCATCTGCGCGGCCTGGGCCGGGCTGGGGGGAGCCCCCGGTTTGCCGAGCAGCACGGCGCGGGGCACCTCGATGAGCGGAGCGGTGAAGTGCATCCAGGTCTGGCGCTGGGGGGTCAGGGCCACGCCGGCCAGGGCATCGACTTCACCACTGCGCAGGGCCTGCTGGGCATCGTTGAAAGTGGGATAGGCGCGGTAGCTGAGGATGAGTCCGAGGCGCTGGCTGACGGTCTGCAGGTAGTCGTGCAGCAGGCCCTCATAGTGATCCTCGCCCGAGTAGTAGCTGTAGGGAGGCCAGTCGTAGGCGGGCATGCCGATCACCAGGGTCTGCTTGTCGCGCAGCCACTCCTGCTGGCCGGGATCGAGGCGCAGGGCATAGGGTGCAGGCACCTCGGCCAACACACAACGAACGGTCAAAAATGTCAGCAAAATCAGTAGTTTTACAATCCCGTGCAAGATGGCCCCCTGGTAACGTGATGGCGGTCACAGTGTAAGGGGCTGCTCCTCACACTGTCTATTGATAAGATTGGGATAAACAGCCCGAATTCAGCTCAATTATCTAGATGGGAGTGAAAGTATGGACAGTACCCAGCGATTCTCGGCCCGGGTCGAGGCCTATGTGAAGTACCGGCCGGGGTATCCGGCGGCCATGCTGGACTTCCTGGCCGGGGAGCTCGGCATGGGACCCGATGCGGTGGTCGCCGACATCGGGGCGGGCACCGGCATCCTGACCGCCTTGCTTGCTCCCAGGGTACGGCAGCTGTGGGCGGTGGAGCCCAATAGCGAGATGCGCGGGGCCGCCGAGCGGCTGCTGGCGGGCGCCGACAATATCCACTGGCTGAGCGGCAACGCGGAGGCGACGGGGCTGCCGACGGGGGAGATAGACTTCGTCACCGTCGCCCAGGCCTTTCACTGGTTCGACCGGGTCGCCTTCAAGGCCGAGTGTCGCCAGCGGCTGAAACCCGATGGCCAGGTTGCACTCATCTGGAACGACAGACTGATGGACACCCCGTTTCTCGAGGCCTATGAGGCGGGATTGCGCGCCTATTCGGGGGACTATGAGGAGGTCAATCACCGCAATCTCGGCGAGGCCGACTTCAACGCCTTCTTCGAGGGGGAGTATCGCCTCGATCGTTTCGAGAATTGCCAGTGGTTCGATCTCGAGGGGGTGTTGGGGCGGCTCAACTCCTCTTCCTATGCACCCGCCATCGGCACCCCGGCCTATGAGCAGCTGACGGCGCTCATTCGCCGCGAGTTCGCGCGCCATGCGATCGATGGCCGGATAGCCTTCAACTACAGCACCCTGGTCTACAGCGGCCACGTCTAGACGGTCATCGAGACCAGAGCCCTTTATTGCGATTGCGGCAAAAGATGGCAGCAAAAAGCCCCCGTCAATGAACGGGGGCTTTGCATTGTGACCCGGCTCAGCGGGCGTCAGCCCTTGTCGATGCCCAGCAGGGTCATGGCCTTGGCCAGGGTGTCGACGGATTCCTGGTGTTTGCCCGCCTTGTGCAGGGTTTCCCCTTCGGCCCGCAGCTGTTTTACCTCGGCCAGTTTTTCGGCGCTGAGGGCAGGGCCGGTGGCCAGCACATCGTCGATCTTCTTCATGTCCATGGGGCAGTGGAAGGCCAGTGCGCTGCCGGCGAAGAGCAGGCCAGCCAGTAACAACATCACTTTCATGTTCACATTCCTGTGTGGTGGATGCTTATCAAGGATAGCGCTCGGGCAGATGGACGCGTTAAGTGGAACGCGCCCATGAAAAAGCCGACTCCAGGGAGTCGGCTTTTTGGTTGGCGATGAGCCTGTCAGGCGGTCATGGCCTCGGCCTTGACGGCGGGCGCTTCGGGCGCCGCATTGCGGATGAGGTAATCAAACGCACCCAGTGCGGCGGTGGCACCGGCCCCCATGGAGATGATGATCTGCTTGAACGGCACCGTAGTGGCGTCGCCGGCGGCATAGACACCGGGCAGGGAAGTGGCGCCCTTGGCGTCGATCTCTATTTCGCCGAAGCGGGTCAGGGCGACCTCGCTCCCTTTCAGGAACTCGGTGTTCGGCACCAGCCCGATCTGCACAAAGATGCCGGCCACCGCCAGGTGTTTGATCTCGCCGGTGGTGCGGTCTTCGTAATCCATGCCTACCACCTTGCTGCCGTCACCTATCACTTCGGTGGTGCGGGCGCTCATGATGATGTCGATGTTGCCCATGGAGCGAGCCTTCTTCTGCAGCACCTCGTCGGCGCGCAGGGTGTCGGCGAACTCCACCACGGTGACGTGCTCGACGATGCCGGCCAAGTCGATGGCGGCCTCGATGCCGGAGTTACCGCCACCGATCACCGCGACGCGCTTGCCCTTGAAGAAGGGGCCGTCGCAGTGCGGGCAGTAGGCCACGCCCTTGGTGCGGTATTCCACTTCACCCGGTACGTTCAGATCGCGCCAGCGGGCACCGGTGGCCAGGATCACGGCGCGGCTCTGCAAGGTGGCGCCGGAGGCGAGCTCCACGTTCACATAGCCGTCTTTGCTGATGGCGGCGGCACGCTGCTCGGTGATCACTTCCACGCCGTACTGCTTGACGTGTTGCTCCAGGCTGGCGGCCAGCTTGGGTCCCTCGGTGTAGGGCACGGAGATGAAGTTCTCGATGCCGACGGTGTCCATCACCTGGCCACCGAAACGCTCGGCGACGATGGCGGTGCGGATCCCTTTACGGGCGGCATAGATGGCGGCGGCGGCGCCAGCCGGGCCACCGCCGACCACCAGCACGTCGTAGGGGGCTTTCTCACTGAGCTCGGCGGCTTTGCGCTCGGCAGCGCCGGTGTCGAGCTTGGCGAGCACTTCTTCGAGCGAAATGCGGCCCTGGCTGAACGGCTGACCGTTCATATAGACGTTCGGCACGGCCATGATCTGACGCTCGTTCACCTCATCCTGGAACAGGGCGCCGTCGATCATGGTGTGGGTGATGCCGGGGTTCAGGGTCGCCATCAGGTTCAGGGCCTGTACCACGTCCGGGCAGTTGTGGCAGGACAGAGAGATATAGGTCTCGAAGTGGAACTCGCCCTTCAGGTTCTTGATTTGCTCCAGCACGGCCGGATCGGCCTTGGAGGGGTGACCGCCGCTTTGCAGCAGGGCGAGTACCAGGGAGGTGAATTCATGACCCATGGGGATGCCGGCAAAATGAACACGCGGGGCCTGGCCCTGTGGCGCGATGCTCATGGAAGGCTTGCGGGCATTGCTGCCATCGGTCATGGAAATTTTGGGGGACATCTCGCTGATTTCGGTGGCCAGGGCCAGCAGCTCTGCAGATTTGTCGCTGTCATTGCCGGACACGCTGATCTCGATGGGATTGACGATGTACTGCAAGTAACCGTTGAGTTGTTGTTTGAGGTTGGTATCTAACATGGTCGAATTCCTTCTTGCTGATTGCGGGTCGGCGCCATTACTGGATACAGAAAGCACTGAACACAGAAAATTAGGGGGCCGGAAAGCAGACCGGCCCTTGAATGGGCCGGTCTTGGAGGAGGGAGGCTTAGATTTTGCCTACCAGATCCAGGGACGGGGCCAGGGTGGCATCGCCTTCTTGCCACTTGGCCGGGCACACTTCACCCGGGTGAGCGGCAACGTACTGGGCAGCTTTGACTTTGCGCAGCAGCTCCAGCGCGTCACGGCCGATGCCGCCAGCGTTGATTTCAACGATCTGGATGACGCCCTGCGGGTCGATCACGAAGGTACCACGGTCAGCCAGGCCAGCTTCTTCGATCATCACGCCGAAGTTGCGGGTGATGGCGCCAGTCGGGTCGCCGATCATCGGGTACTGGATCTTCTTGATGGTGTCAGAAGTGTCGTGCCAGGCCTTGTGAGTGAAGTGGGTGTCAGTGGACACGGCGTAGATCTCGACGCCCAGCTTCTTGAAAGCAGCGTAGTTGTCGGCCAGGTCACCCAGCTCGGTCGGGCAAACGAAGGTGAAGTCAGCCGGGTAGAAGAACACCACGGACCACTTGCCTTTCAGGTCAGCGTCAGACACCTGAACGAATTTGCCATTGTGGTAGGCGGTAGCATTGAACGGCTTGATTTCAGTGTTGATATAGGTAGACATGTATTTGCTCCTTGGTGATACACATTGCCTGTCTGGTGAAGAGTCGTGCCAGACGAGGCGTTTAACTTTCGATGGGGTCATCATAGGGCTTTTCGCTAATCGGTCAAAGCCACAATTTTGAATCACTTAAATCTAGTTATTAGATAGTCCATCACAACTGTACCCAACATGAATATCTCAGGCCTTGCGAGATAACTCATTGTCGAAGTTCAATTTCTGTCCTGCAGGTCACATTTTCAAGGCCCGGATGGGATCTTGTTTTATGAACCGAGGGGGAGTGGGGTGGTAATCGTGCTGTGGCGGGGAAGAGGGGACAAAAGCGGCGGATAAAAAAATCCCGGCGCTATCGTGAAGAGAGGGCCGGGTCATCAAACAAGGAATGGCGATATAACAAATGCTTTACAGCAAAGACTTACTACGGGGTGTGCAAACTTGCAGACATATGAAGAGAAGACATCGGGTGCACAATCCCTCATCTCCCCTTCGGCAATAATTGCATGACGAGCATCATAGTGTGATGCAGATCACAAAGCAACTTATTGGTGTAATTTTCCATTCAAAATGAAAGTGTTTCAGCTTTTAGGCTGATTCTATAGGCTGAAAACGCTTTTATTGTAATTTAATTACAGTTTTTGGCGATCAGAAATCCGAAAGGGGTTCTTGCTCCTCCATCAGTTCCAACAGATTGATGGCGACGGAGATGAAATCCGACTCGGTGACTATGCCCACCAGTTTGCGATTGCGCACGACCGGCAGGCAGCCATATTTGTGGCGCTGCAGGTAGAGGGCGGCCTCCTTGATGCCCGCATGGGGATCCACGCTGGCCACCTGGCGGGTCATGATCTCGTCGAGCTGGACGCTGTCGGTGAACTCGGCCTCCCGCTCGGGATCGATGAGCAGCAGCTTGGACTCGCGGGTGGCCAGGATGTCGGAGAGGGTGACCAGTCCCAGCAGTTGATGGTGATCGTCGACGATGGGGATGTGGCGGATCCGCTCTTGCTGCATCAGCTCCATCGCCTGCTTGACGCTGTTGTGCGGACCCAAAGTGAAGGGATGTTTGGTCATGATTTCGGACAGGGTCATCATGGTGGGCCTCCTTGTGTCTCTGCCTTCACCCTAGCCCAGCCTCCTGCGCCGAAACATGATCGGGGTCAATCCAGATCGTTAAAGACCTATTAACGCGCAACCGCTCACAAAAACGTCCGCTATCCCTTGTCTGCCTTGGGTTTTTGGTCTTTTGGGTTGCCTTGGAAGAAGGGGATAACTAGACTAGCCGCCGATTCCCCCGAGGTGAAAGATGCAAGTATCCGATTTTCATTTTGATCTGCCAGACGAGCTGATTGCCCGCTATCCCATGACGGAACGTACCGCCAGTCGTCTGTTGCAGCTCGATGGTCAAAGCGGCGCCCTGCGCCACGGTCAATTTGTGGATGTGCTGGACCAGCTCAATCCCGGCGATCTGCTGGTGTTCAACAACACCCGCGTCATTCCGGCGCGCATGTTTGGCCAGAAGGCCAGCGGCGGCAAGCTGGAGGTGCTGGTGGAGCGTATTCTGGACGAGCACAGCGTGCTGGCCCACGTGCGCTCCTCCAAGTCGCCCAAGCCCGGCACCCGTCTCATCCTGAATGGTGGTCCGAATGGCGAAAACGTGGAGGCTGAGATGCGCGCCCGCCACGACGCCCTGTTCGAGATCCATTTCCTGGACCCACGTCCGGTGCTGGAGATTTTGGACGCCATCGGCCATATGCCGTTGCCCCCCTATATCGACCGCCCCGATGAGGACGCCGACAAGGAGCGCTACCAGACCGTCTACAACCAGAAGCCGGGCGCGGTAGCGGCACCGACTGCCGGTCTGCACTTCGATGAGCCGTTGCTCGAGCGGATCAAGGCCAAGGGCGTGGAGCTGGCCTTCGTCACCCTGCACGTGGGGGCGGGCACCTTCCAGCCGGTGCGGGTGGACAAAATTGAAGATCACCACATGCACTCCGAATATGCCGAGGTGCCGCAAGAGGTGGTGGATGCGATCAACACAACCCGCGCCCGTGGTGGTCGCGTCATCGCCGTCGGCACCACCTCGGTGCGCTCCCTCGAGAGCGCCGCCAAGGTGACCCTGGCAGAGGGTAAACCCCTTGCGCCATTTTTCAGCGACACCGACATCTTCATCTTCCCGGGCTATGAGTTCCAGATAGTGGATGCCATGGTCACCAACTTCCACCTGCCGGAATCGACCCTGATCATGCTGATCAGTGCCTTCGCCGGTTACGATCACGTGATGGCGGCCTATCAGGCGGCGGTGGCCGAGCAGTACCGTTTCTTCAGCTACGGGGATGCCATGTTCATCACCCGTCGCCGGGCAGAGGCTTGACGCCTCGCTCTTCAGAACTTGTTCACGATCTTCGGGTAAGATCGCGCGCAACTTCTTCTCTGGGTCCTTGAGGGCCCGCTGTTGTCGGACTGTTTCTCTGACTGAATCGAGGTAGCAATGAAATTTGAACTGAAAACCACCGATGGCCGCGCCCGTCGCGGTCAGCTGGTGTTCGAGCGTGGCGTGGTGCAGACCCCGGCCTTCATGCCGGTCGGCACCTACGGCACCGTCAAAGGGATGACCCCGGAAGAGGTCCGTGAGACCGGCGCCCAGATCCTGCTCGGCAACACCTTCCACCTCTGGCTGCGGCCGGGTCAGGCGGTGATGCGCGCCCACGGCGATCTGCACGACTTCATGAACTGGCAGGGCCCGATCCTGACCGACTCCGGCGGCTTCCAGGTGTTCAGCCTGGGCCACATCCGCAAGATCACCGAGGCGGGGGTGCACTTCCGTCACCCCATCAACGGCGAGAAGATCTTCCTCGACCCCGAGAAATCCATGGAGATCCAGTACGATCTGGGCTCCGACATCGTCATGATCTTCGACGAGTGCACGCCTTATCCGGCCACTTACGAAGAGGCGCGCAAGTCCATGGAGATGTCCCTGCGCTGGGGCAAGCGTTCCCGCGACAAGTTCGATGCACTCGGCAACAAGAACGCCCTGTTTGGCATCATCCAGGGCTCGGTCTATGAAGAGTTGCGGGATGTCTCCCTCAACGGCCTGCTGGAGATCGGCTTTGACGGCTATGCGGTCGGCGGCCTGGCCGTGGGCGAGCCCAAGGAAGACATGCACCGCATCCTCGAGCATGTCTGCCCGAAAATTCCGGCCGACAAGCCGCGCTACCTGATGGGCGTGGGCAAGCCGGAGGATCTGGTGGAAGGGGTGCGCCGCGGCGTCGACATGTTCGACTGTGTGATGCCGACTCGCAACGCCCGCAACGGCCATCTGTTCACCACCGATGGGGTGGTCAAGATCCGCAACGCCAAGTATCGCGAGGACACCAGCACCCTGGATGCGGACTGCGATTGCTACACCTGCAAGAACTACACCCGCAGTTATCTGTACCATCTGGACAAGTGCAACGAGATCCTCGGCGCTCGTCTGAATACCATTCATAACCTGCGTTATTACCAGCGGGTGATGCAGGGTTTGCGGGACGCGATCGAGCAGGGTAAATTAGACGACTTTGTAACTGAGTTCTACCGTCGGCAAGGGAAGCCTGTGCCTCCACTAGCTGAAAATGACGTGAAATAACAACGATATATAAGCTAGTTATCAAATCTACATCAATCAAGAGGTTGTTAAATGAGCATTATCTCCAAGGCATATGCAGAAGGCGCGGTTCCGGGTGCACAGGGTGGCGGCATGGAAATGATCATCATGCTGGCCGTGTTCGGCCTTATCTTCTATTTCATGATCTATCGTCCCCAGGCCAAACGTGCCAAGACTCATCGCGACCTGATGAGCTCCCTGGCCAAGGGTGACGAAGTGCTCACCTCCGGTGGCCTGGTCGGCAAGATTGCCAAGGTGTCCGCCGATAGCGAATACCTGGTGCTGGCCCTGAACGATCAGACCCAAGTCACCATCAAGCGTGACTTCGTCTCTGCCGTTCTGCCCAAGGGTTCTATCCAGTCCCTTTAATCTCCCGAGGAGCACAGCGTGTTAAATCGCTATCCGCTGTGGAAATACCTGATGGTGGTCTTCGTGATCGCCATCGGTTTTCTATATGCAGCCCCCAATCTTTACGGCGAAGACCCGGCCTTGCAGGTGTCTGCCAGCCGTGGTGCCGAAGTCAAGCTAGAGACCCTCGATCTGGTGAAGGAGACGCTTGAGGCGGCTCAGATCCCGGTCAAGCATGCTGCGTTCGAGCACGGTTTCATTCTGATCCGTTTCAAGAACACCGAAGATCAGCTCAAGGCGCGTGATGTCGTCGCCGGCAAGCTGGGCGACGATTTCATCACGGCCCTGAACCTGGCCCCCTCTACCCCTGCCTGGCTCGAAGCCATCGGCGCCGCGCCGCTCAAGCTGGGTCTGGACCTGCGCGGTGGTGTGCACTTCCTGATGGAAGTGGACATGGCCGAGGCGCTGACCAAGCAGCAAGAGCAGATGGTGCAGGATTTCCGCTCCGAGCTGCGCACCCAGAAGATCCGCTACTCCGGCGTGCGCCGGGTGGGCGATCAGGTGCAGGTGGTGTTCCGCGAAGAGGCGGATCAGTCCAAGGCCGCTTCTTTCCTGCGTCGTCAGAACCCGGATCTCACCTTCACCACCGAGCAGAAGGGGGATGACTTCATCCTGCTGGCGGGCTTGAGTGAAGCCAAGATCAAGGAAGTGAAGAAGTACGCCCTCGAGCAGAACATCACCATCATCCGTAACCGGGTGAACGAGCTGGGTGTGGCCGAGCCGCTGGTGCAACAGCAAGGTGCCGAGCGCATCGTGGTCGAGTTGCCTGGTATTCAGGACACCGCCCGTGCCAAGGAGATCCTGGGCGCGACCGCGACCCTGGAATTCCACATGGTCGATGAGACGGCCGACATCCAGGCTGCCGCCGATGGTCGCGTACCGCCGAGCTCCAAGGTGTACAACGATCGCAACGGTCGTCCCGTGGTGCTGCAAAAGCGCATCATCCTGACCGGTGACCACATCGTGGGTGCCCAGTCCGGTTTCGATGAATACAGCCGTCCCCAGGTCAACATCAAGCTTGATGGCCAGGGTGGCAACAAGATGGCCAACTTTACCAAGGACAACGTCGGTAAAGGCATGGCGACCGTGTTCATCGAGTACAAGCCGGTCGGCCAACCGGGTCCGGATGGCAAGCGCAAGTTCCGCAAACAGGAAGAGGTGATCAACGTCGCCACTATCCAGTCGCGCCTTGGCAGCCAGTTCCGCATCACCGGTATCGACAACGCCAACGAAGCTCACAACCTGGCGCTGCTGCTGCGTGCCGGTGCCCTGATCGCGCCCATCCAGATCGTGGAAGAGCGCACCATAGGTCCGAGCCTCGGTCAGCAGAACATCGACAGCGGTATGGAAGCCATCGGTTGGGCCATGCTGGTGATCGTGCTGTTCATGGGGATCTACTACCGTGCGTTCGGCTGGGTGGCCAACCTGGCGCTGACCATGAACCTGGTGCTGATCGTCGGTATCATGTCGATGATCCCGGGGGCCACCATGACCCTGCCGGGCATCGCCGGTATCGTCTTGACGCTGGGCATGGCGGTGGATGCCAACGTGCTGATCTACGAGCGTATTCGTGAAGAGATCCGCAACGGTCGCGGGGTGCAGCAAGCCATCCACATGGGCTTTGACCGCGCCTTCTCGACCATCGCCGACTCCAACGTCACCTCGCTCATCACCTGCGTGATCCTGTTTGGTATCGGCACCGGCGCCATCAAGGGCTTTGCCCTGACGCTCGGGATCGGTCTGACCGCCTCCATGTTTACGGCCATCACGGTATCCCGCGCCATTATCAACCTGGCCTGGGGTGGACGGCGCATCGACAAGCTGCCGATCTAAGGAAGAGACATGTTTCAGATTTTACATTTTGAAAAACCGATCCCCTTCATGCGCTTCGCCAAGCCGGGGATGGTGTTCTCTGCCCTGCTGACGATACTCGCCCTGTTCTGCCTGTTCGATCGGGGCCTGAACTGGGGACTGGACTTCACCGGTGGTACCACCATCGAGGTGGGGTTCCAGCAGTCGGTGAGCCTGGACAAGATGCACGAGGCGCTGGATCAGCAGAAGATTGAAGGGGCGACCCTGCAATTCTTCGGCTCCAGCCGTGACGTACTGGTGCGCATGACCCCAAAAGAAGGGGTCAAGGTGGAACAGCAGGGGAACGAGGTGCTGGCCGCGGCCAAGCTCATCGATCAGGACGCCGTGCTCAAGCGCGTCGAGTTCGTCGGCCCCTCCGTGGGTGACGAGCTGGCGACAGACGGTGCCCTGGCCATGCTGGCCTCGATCCTCTGTATCCTGGTCTACGTGGCGGTGCGCTTCGAATGGCGTCTGGCCATGGGGGGCATCCTCTCCCTGGCGCACGACGTAATCATCACCCTCGGCATCTTCGCCTACTTCCAGTACGAGTTCGACCTGACCGTGCTGGCGGCGCTGATGACCCTGGTGGGCTACTCCCTGAACGACACTATCGTGGTGTTCGACCGCCTGCGGGAGAACTTCCGCAAGGTGCGCAAGGGGGATACCGCCTACATCATGGATCTCTCCATGACCGAGACCCTGAGCCGGACCATCATCACCTCGGGCTTGACCTTCGTGGTGGTGGTGGCGCTGCTGCTCAAGGGCGGGCCGCTCATTCACGGCTTTGCCATCGCCATGGTGATCGGGGTGGCCTTCGGGACCTACTCCTCCATCTATGTGGCGAGTGCCTCGGCCATGTTCTTCGGGGTCAAGCGGGAGCACATGCTGCCGACCCAGGTGGAAAAAGAGGGCGCGGATCAGCAAGAGATCCTGCCGTAATCGACAAGGGCGCCACAAGGCGCCCTTTCTCTTATGGTTCAAGTGAGTCATTATGCTCATCAATGGTGGGCAACATGCGCGAGCACAAGGAGCGAGTCATGCAACACAATCCCCGTTTTCTGGCCCTGGTAGAGGCCGTTCGCCCTCAGGTGAAAGAGACCGACGTGCATCAGATCAAGCGCTGGCAGGATGAGGGGCGTACCTTTCATCTCATCGACGTGCGGGAAGAGAGCGAGTGGGCCAGGGGTCATCTGCCGGGCGCCGAATACCTGGGGCGCGGGGTGATCGAGCGCGACATCGAGACCCGTTATCCCGATGCCTCAACCGAGCTCTACCTCTATTGTGGTGGGGGCTTTCGTTCCATTTTAGTGGCCGCCAACCTGCAGAAGATGGGTTATTCCCGAGTGGTCAGCGTCGATGGAGGCTTTCGGGGTTGGAGTGACGCCGGATACCCTGTCGAATCCTGATTTATTTGAGGGATAGGAGTTGCGCCACATGACAAACTGCCGGTTGACCTTTACCATATGCCGGGTCAAGCGTAAGCGTCGGAGTGTTCATTGAACGTCAGGATAGGGATTGGGTACCTCACGGGTATCCTGTTGTTGCTCCCCATGTGGGGATGCAGCAGTAGCAGTCAGGTTGAAGCGCCTCAAGTTCCCAAGCCGCAACCCGCTTCACTGGTATTGGCGACCCCTTTGCAGGTCTCTTACCAGAGCGAGTTGGCGCTGGCGCGACTCGGGCAGATGCTCAGTGAAATGGAATTGACGACGGAACAACGGGCCGAGCTGTTTTATGAGCGTGCCGTGGTGTTTGACCGGGTCGGGTTGCGTTCCCTTGCCAGATTGGATTTCAACCGCGCCCTGCGGGAGAAACCCGATTTCGCCGAGGCCTATAACTTCATCGGCGTCTATCTGGTTCAGCAACAGAACTATGACGAAGCCTATGAGGCATTCGACTCCGCCCTCGAACTCGCCCCGGATTACGACTACGCCTACCTCAACCGTGGCATAGCGCTCTATTACGGCAACCGTCCAGAGCTGGCGGTGGCCGACATGAAGCGCTTCTACGAGGCGCAGCCGGAAGATCCTTATCGGGTGATCTGGCTCTATCTGGCCGAGCAGAAGCTCAATGCCCCTGCGGCCATGAGCCGGATGCGCGATCGGTTGAACAAGTACGATGACGACGCCTGGAACTGGGATCTGGTTCGCCTCTACACCGGCGAGATCAATGCCACCCAGCTGATGGCCAACGTGGTGAAAGGGGTGAAGGATAACCGGGAGCTGGCCGAGCGCCTGTGTGAAACCTACTTCTACCTCGGCAAGTTTGAACTGGCCAAGGGCAACCGCAAGGAAGCCATCAGCTACTTCAAGCTGGCGCTCGCCAACAACGTCTACGACTTCATCGAGCACCGCTATGCCCTGCTCGAACTGGAGCTGATGGCGCGCAAACCCTTGCCGCCGAGTGCCCAGGGCAAGAGCAGCAAGGTCTGATAAGCCCGCTCTGCCAGATGTAAAAAAGGCCTCACGATGAGGCCTTTTTGCTGTCTGCGTTTCGGGGTTTTACTCCACCGAGTCTATACCGGGGATAGCAGGTTCGGACTCTGTCGCCGTCCCTTCGCCGCGACTGCCGCGTTGTCCGCCGGTTTATTCCACCAGGCTCATGCCGGGGATCTGGCGCCAGTAACCGTTGCAGTCATGCGCCTGTTGCAGGGGGAGGGGGGCCAGCCCCTGCACATTGGCCTTGAAGCTGGCCAGCATCTCCAGCGTCTCCATCCCTTCGGGGGAGAGGCGCACCACATCCACCAGACCTTCCATCATCTTGAGCTCGTTGCCGAGGTTGTAGCAGTAGCCGGACTGGGTCTGAATACCATTGAGGTTGAACACCTTCTGTCCCTCCCGGCTGCTGGCTAGCCGGCCGGTGGGGTAGTGGATGCAGGCAAGCTCGCAGTTGTCCTTGGGCTTGTCGAGGGAGCGGGCGGTGAAGCAGCGCGCCGAGTAGGCGAGTGGCAGGTGGCCGTAGGCGAACACCTCCACCTCGAACTGGCGGCGGGCCGGGCCCAGATCCTGCTCTAGCTGCACCAGCCAGTCGCGAGACAGCTCCACCGGCATGACCCAGCGCTGCATCCCCTGTTTGAGCAGCATGCGCAGCACGTCGGCGTTGTAGGCGTTGATGGCCGGCCCGCACACGAAGGGCAGACCCGCTTCCCAGGCGAGCTGGGAGGTGCCCAGATCGTTGGCCTCGATCAGCAGGTCGCCGTTGTCGACCAGTCGCTTGACCTCCTTGAGCTCGGACGGCGCTGAGATCAGCGCCAGGGTGGAGAGCACGGCCTGTTTGCCCGAGGTGGCCAGCTGGCGCGCCAGGGCAATCCAGTCGTCCACCTTGAGTTCACGGCGCTTGCTGCACACCGTCTCCCCCAGATAGATGATGTCGGCCTGGCTCTGCGCCGCGGCTTCGTAGAAGGCCTGGGTGTCTGCCTTGGGCCAGTAGAAGAGAATGGGCCCGAGAGAAAATTGCATTAGTTGTGCTCCTTGCCATCATGCTGGCAGTGGAAGATGTTGCCGTCTTGTTCGGGCACGCGCCGCATGGCGGCGTCTATTGCCACTGGCGATGGTAGGCGCCGAGGGTGGTCTGGCTCCCCTCCGAGACGCGGGCGAGCTGGGCATCCCATTCGGCCTTGACGCTATAGGCGTCGGGATTGGCCTTATAGCTGTCGATGGCGGCGCGCCAGACTCGGGTCACCTGCTCCACGTAGGCGGGGCTGCGCTGGCGGCCCTCGATCTTGACCGACTGGATCCCGGTCTGGAACAGCTCGGGCAACAAGCCGAGCGTGTTGAGGCTGGTGGGTTCCTCCAGGGCGTGATAGGTCTGCCCATCCACCTCGAAGCGCCCCTTGCACAGGGTCGGGTAGCCGGCGTTCTCACCGGGGCCGTAGCGATCGATCAGCACCTCGTTGAGGCGGGATTCGAGGCCGCTCGGGGTCTCTTCCCATCGCACAAACTTGGCCGGCGAACAGGCGCCCACGGTGTTGGGACTCTCGCCGGTCATGTAGGAGGAGAGGTAGCAACGCCCCTCCGCCATGATGCAGAGGCTGCCGAAGGCGAACACCTCGAGGCCGACGTCGGTCTCGCGGGCGAGCTGCCTGACCTGATGCATGGAGAGCACCCGCGGCAACACCACCCGGGCGACGTTGAAGTGCTGCTGGTAGAAGCGAATGGCGGCGGCATTGGTGGCGCTGGCCTGCACCGAGACGTGCAGCTCCATGTCCGGATACTGGCGGCTGGCGTAATCGAGCACCGCCAGATCGGCGATGATCAGCGCATCGGCGCCGAGCGCTACCCCGCGATCGACCGCCTGCTTCCATCTGGCATCGGATCCCGGGTGAGCGAAGGTGTTGATGGCGATGTGCAGCTTGCGGCCGTGCTGATGCACATAATCCACCGCCTTGGCCAGCTTGCTGTCGGTGAAGTTGAGACCGGCAAAGTGGCGGGCATTGGTGTCATCCTTGAAGCCGATATAGACCGCATCGGCGCCGTTATCCACGGCTGTTTTCAGTGCCGGCAGGCTGCCTGCCGGGCAGAGTAATTCCATCGGGTACGCTCCGAGAGGGCAAAAAAGCAAAAAGTGGCCCGATTGTATGCACCGGCGCGCTCCCGTTTTTTGACCTGAGGCAGCTTTAGGTGGCTTTACCCTTCTAGAGGTAAGTGGGCACAAGTTTGATTTTCAACAGGATCCCGCTCACGGTGCTGTGCTTGAATGCGCAAAAAATTGGGAGATTATCGTGTTTCAACAACTGCAACGTCGCCTGGTCGAACAGGCACCTCGTCTCTTGCGCCATCCTCTCAAGCTGGTGCCCTTCTCCCTTCAGCAGAACCTGATGGAGGGGCTGCTGGCCCAGGTGTTCAGGGAAGCCATCGAGGATGGCGACTTCGCATTCCTGGCGGACAAGTGGCTGAAGGTCGAGGTCACCGATCTCGATCTGCACTGGTTCATCAGCGAACAGGCGGGAAAACTGGTGGTGGCCCGTGACTGCGAGCATGTGGATGTCAGCTTCAGCGGTTGCAGCCAGGATCTCATCCTGATTGCCGCGCGCCGGGAAGATCCGGACTCGCTCTTCTTCCAGCGCAAGCTGAAGATAGAGGGGGATACCGAGCTCGGACTCGAAGTGAAGAACCTGATGGACAGCCTGGATCTCGACGGCTTGCCCAGGCTGATGAAGTACCCGCTGATGGATCTCGCGACCCTGGTCGAGCGTGCCCGCTCAGCGCAGGATCCGGTGCCCGCGCCGGTGGCCTGAGCTGCGTCTCAGGTGCCGTGCCAGACCCTGGGCATGATGGCGATGGCGCCGACGGGCCCACAGGCAGTGACAGCCCCACAGGCCGGGTAGCAGGGCGAGCAGCGCCGTGGTGTCCGGCAGGCGCAGCAACAGCAGCGCCAGCGCCAGCCAGACAAACGGCAGCGCCTCATAGGACCACTCGGGTTGCAGCCAGCGTTTGGCCGGAAAGATGACCAGATCGGTGCGCCGGTAGTTGGATCGCATCATCCAGATGAAGGCGCCCACCCCGAACAGCAGGGCCGCCGCGAGCCACAGCAGCGGGGAGTGGACGAAGAGCACCATCCCCGCCGACAGCAGCAGATAAAGGCCGGGCAGTTGCTCGTAGAGCCAGGAGGGAAGCATGGGATGGCGACTCCGGATAGGGCGGTGTGGACTCTTTTAAGGTTAGCCCGCTCCTCGTCTTGCCCTCATGCTGCCTGGTTATACACATGTCCATTTTTGTTCTGAAATGCAGGGTCAGAAGCGGTGCCAAAATAGCGATTGGTTATGTTACAATTGCGCGCCATTTTTGACTGAAGATTGACAGGGCATGCTGGATCAGATTCGTATCGTGTTGGTAAATACTTCCCACCCCGGCAACATGGGGTCCGCGGCGCGGGCCATGAAGACCATGGGGTTGACCCAGCTGGTATTGGTCGATCCCCAGGCGTTGCCCGATGACAACGCCATTGCCCTGGCGGCAGGGGCCAGCGACATCCTGGCCAATGCCCGTATAGTGTCGACTCTGGAGGATGCCATCGCCGACTGCGGTCTGGTCATCGGTACCAGCGCCCGCTCCCGCACCCTGAGCTGGCCCATGCTGGATCCCCGCGAAGCCGCCGAGAAGCTGGTGAGCGAGGGGGTGATCCACCCGGTTGCCCTGGTGTTTGGCCGTGAGCGTACCGGCCTCACCAACGATGAGCTGCAAAAGTGCCACTACCACGTGGCCATCCCGGCCAATCCCGAGTACAGCTCCCTCAACCTGGCCATGGCGGTGCAAACCCTCTGCTACGAGGTGCGCATGCGCTGGTTGCAGGGCCAAGCGTCCGAGCCAGAAGAGGAGCGGGTGGATTATCCCAGTGCCGAGCAGCTGGAAGGCTTCTATCAGCATCTGGAGCGGACGCTGCAAAAGACGGGCTTCATCACCGAAGATCACCCCGGCCATGTGATGAGCAAGCTGCGTCGCCTTTTCAATCGGGCTCGACCGGAGACGGTTGAACTGAACATATTGCGCGGCATTCTCACCTCGGTGCACAAACCCCGGCCGCAAGACTAATCCCGACTAAATTGCTCAACCATATACTTGACTGAATTAGTCGGGTATGTGACCATGTGCCCATATTGATTTGTTCGCAAACGGTAAGGCATATGAGACTGACCTCAAAAGGACGTTACGCAGTGACAGCCATGCTCGACGTGGCGTTGCATGCAGAGCAGGGGCCCGTGCCCCTGGCTGATATTTCAGAGCGCCAGGGCATCTCCTTGTCCTATCTGGAGCAGCTGTTTGCCCGCCTGCGCAAGCATGGCCTGGTGAGCAGCGTGCGCGGCCCGGGGGGGGGTTACCGCCTCGGACTGGCGCCTGGCGAGATCTCGGTAGGTCAGGTGATCACCGCGGTTGATGAGTCGGTCGATGCGACCAAGTGTCTGGGCAAGGGGGGCTGCCACGGTGGTACCCAGTGTCTGACCCACTCCCTGTGGCGTGATCTCAGCGAGCGTATTTCCAGTTTCCTGGGGAACATCACCCTGGCTGAACTGGTTGGCCAGGCCGATGTACGACGCATCGCCGGCAAGCAAGATGAACAAATGAAGACTGTGTTGTCCCTGGTTGAACGGGCTGAACGCGGTGATGTGAGCTTGAAAGTCCAACTATAAACAAACGTGCTTTCCACGACGACTCGCTGTGTGACTCGTCGTAACGGAGAAAAACATGAAACTGCCTATTTACCTTGATTATTCGGCAACCTGCCCGGTGGACCCGCGGGTCGCAGAAAAAATGATGCAGTGCCTCACCATGGACGGCCTGTTTGGCAATCCTGCTTCCCGCTCGCACCGCTTTGGCTGGCAGGCCGAAGAGGCGGTGGATCTGGCCCGTAATCAAGTGGCAGAGCTGATTGGTGCAGATCCTCGCGAGATCGTCTTCACCTCAGGCGCGACCGAATCCAACAACCTGGCCATCAAGGGCGTTGCCCATTTCTACGCTGGCAAGGGCAAGCACATCATCACCTCCAAGACCGAGCACAAGGCAGTTCTCGATACCTGCCGCCAGCTGGAGCGTGAAGGCTATGAGGTGACCTACCTCGAGCCGATGCCAAACGGCCTGTTCACCATCGAGCAGATCGAAGGCGCCCTGCGCGATGACACCATCCTAGTAAGCATCATGCACGTCAACAACGAGATCGGTGTGGTGCAAGACATCGCCGCCATCGGCGAGCTGTGCCGCTCCCGCAAGATCCTGCTGCACGTGGACGCGGTCCAGAGCGTAGGCAAGCTCCCGGTCGACGTGGAGGCGCTCAAGGTTGATCTGCTCTCCATGTCCGCTCACAAGGTATACGGTCCCAAGGGGATCGGCGCCCTGTTCGTGCGTCGCAAACCCCGTGTGCGTCTGGAAGCCCAGATGCACGGTGGCGGTCACGAGCGCGGCATGCGCTCCGGCACCCTGCCGACTCACCAGATCGTCGGCATGGGCGAAGCCTTCCGCATCGCCAAGGAAGAGATGGCGAGCGAGAGCCAGCACATCATGGCCCTGCGTCAGCGTCTGTGGAACGGCATCAAGAACATCGAAGAAGTCTATATCAATGGCGACCTGGACCACCGCGTCCCGGGTAACCTGAACGTCAGTTTCGCCTATGTGGAAGGGGAATCCCTGATCATGGCGCTGAAGGATCTGGCGGTCTCTTCCGGCTCGGCCTGTACCTCTGCCAGCCTGGAGCCTTCCTATGTGCTGCGCGCCCTTGGCCTGAACGACGAGCTGGCACACAGCTCCATCCGTTTCAGCATCGGTCGCTTCACCACCGAGGAAGAAATCGACTACGCAATCAAGCTCATCTGCGACTCCATCGGCCGCCTGCGCGAGATGTCCCCCCTGTGGGAGATGTTCAAGGACGGCGTCGATCTGAACACGGTCGAATGGGCTCATCACTGATCACGGCCCAAGAGGCAAGTGTTTGGTGAACAACGGAATTAGCAGGAGTTAGATATGGCTTACAGTGAAAAAGTAATAGACCACTACGAGAATCCCCGTAACGTCGGTGGTTTTGACAAGAACGATCCCAGCATCGCGACCGGCATGGTCGGCGCCCCGGCTTGTGGCGACGTGATGAAACTGCAGCTGAAGATCAGCGACGACGGCATCATCGAAGATGCCAAGTTCAAGACCTACGGCTGTGGCTCCGCCATCGCCTCCAGCTCCCTGGTGACCGAATGGGTCAAGGGCAAGACTCTGGACGAAGCGGCCGGTATCAAGAACACCGATATCGCCGAAGAGCTGGCACTGCCACCGGTGAAGATCCACTGCTCCATTCTGGCGGAGGATGCCATCAAGGCCGCCATCGCCGATTACAAGCAGAAGAAAGGTCTCTAAGGTCCGGAGAGCAGTATGGCCATTACCATGACAGATGCCGCAGCGGCGCGGGTTTCCTCTTTTATAACCAACCGGGGCAAGGGCATTGGCCTGCGCCTCGGCGTCAAGACCACCGGCTGTTCCGGTCTTGCCTATGTGCTCGAGTTCGTGGATGAGCTGGCCGCTGAGGATCAGGTGTTCGAGCAAAACGGTGTCAAGATCATCGTCGATGCCAAGAGCCTGATCCATCTGGATGGCACCGAGCTGGACTTCGTCAAGGAGGGCCTCAACGAGGGCTTCCAGTTCAACAACCCCAACGCCAAGGGCGAGTGCGGTTGTGGCGAAAGCTTCAGTGTCTGAGGTGCAGGCAAAATGAAAGGGGTCGAACTGGCGGTGTGCCGCCGGTTCGACCCTTTCTAGGTTGATGGCGAGCAGGGCGCAAGCCTTCGAGTCTAAGGACGTACGATGAATCATTTCGAGCTGTTCGGGCTGGCAGAGGGCTTCGAGCTCGATACCCGCCAGCTGGCCGATACCTACCGCCGGTTGCAAACCCAGTTCCACCCCGATCGTTTCGCCACCGCTCCCGAGCGAGAGCAATTGGCTGCGGTGCAGCGTGCCGCCCAGATCAACGATGCCTTCACCACCCTCAAGGCGCCCCTGCGCCGGGCCGAGTACCTGCTCTCCCTGCGCGGTACCGACATCCGTGGTGAACAACAGACTCTGCAAGACACCGCCTTTCTGATGCAACAGTTGGAGTGGCGCGAGCGTCTGGCCGATCTGAAAGGAGAGGCCGCACCTGAGCGTGCCATCGAAGATTTTCGCCGCGAAATCAGGCATGATCACCAGTCGCTGATGCAACGGCTAACCACCAGTCTCGCCGCTGGCGAGGATCTGGTCGCCGCCGATTGCGTGCGCAAACTCAAGTTTGTCGACAAGCTCCTCGAGGAGCTGGAACGATTCGAAGACTCGCTGTTCGAGTCTTGATCCTCTAACGCTGGAAGTTTGATTATCCATGGCATTATTGCAAATCGCCGAGCCCGGCCAGAGCGCCGCACCTCATCAGCATAAACGCGCCGTTGGCATCGATCTCGGTACCACCAACTCGCTGGTCGCCGCCGTGCGCAGCGGTCGGGCCGATACCCTGTGTGACGCGTCGGGGCGGGATCTGCTGCCCTCAGTGGTGCACTACCAAGAGAGTGCTGTCCGGGTTGGCTTCGACGCCAAACGGGAAGCAGCCCTCGATCCCCATAACACCATCGTCTCGGTCAAGCGGATGATGGGCAAGGCGTTGGCGGACATCGATACCCGCCAGCAGCCCTATGAATTTGTGGCCAGCGACAGCGGCATGCCCCAGTTGCAGACCCGCCAGGGCCTGGTCAATCCGGTGCAGGTCTCCGCCGAGATCCTCAAAGCCCTGGCCGCGCGTGGCGTTGCCTCCCTGGGCGGCGAGCTCGACGGCGTGGTCATCACGGTCCCTGCCTATTTCGATGATGCCCAGCGTCAGGGCACCAAGGACGCGGCCCGTCTGGCCGGTCTGCACGTGCTGCGGCTGCTCAACGAGCCGACCGCCGCCGCCATCGCCTACGGCCTCGACTCCGGTCAGGAAGGGGTGATCGCGGTGTACGATCTCGGTGGCGGCACCTTCGATATCTCCATCCTGCGCCTGCATCGCGGCGTGTTCGAGGTGATGGCCACCGGCGGCGATTCGGCGCTCGGCGGCGATGACTTCGATCACCTGTTGGCGGACTGGATCAAGGCGCAAGCCGGTCTGAATGGCCAGCTTGATGCCCGTACCCAGCGCGAATTGCTGGACGCGGCGGCTGCCGTCAAGCACGGTCTGACCGACGCCGAATGCGTGACTTGCACCTTCGCCGGTTGGCAGGGGGAGGTGACCCGTGCCCAGTTTGACGCGCTCATTACGCCTCTGGTCAAGCGCACCCTGCTGGCCTGCCGCCGCGCTCTGCGCGATGCGGGGCTGGAGCAGCTGGACGTGCTGGAAGTGGTGATGGTCGGTGGCTCCACCCGGGTGCCGCTGGTACGCGAGCTGGTGGGCGAGTTCTTCCAGCGCACCCCGCTCACCAGCATCGACCCGGACAAGGTGGTGGCCATCGGCGCCGCCATCCAGGCCGACATCCTGGTGGGCAACAAGCCCGATGCCGAGATGCTGCTGCTGGACGTCATTCCGTTATCGCTGGGGCTCGAGACCATGGGCGGCCTCGCCGAGAAGGTGATCCCGCGCAATACCACCATCCCGGTGGCCCGCGCCCAGGAGTTCACCACCTTCAAGGATGGCCAGACCGCGATGGCGATCCACGTGGTGCAGGGGGAACGCGAGCTGGTGGCGGATTGCCGCTCCCTCGCGCGCTTCACCCTGACCGGTATTCCGCCCATGGCGGCCGGTGCCGCTCACATTCGCGTCACCTTCCAGGTGGATGCGGACGGTCTGTTGTCGGTCAGTGCCATGGAAAAATCCTCCGGTGTGCAGGCCGAAATCCAGATAAAACCCTCTTATGGGTTGGCGGAAGAGGACATTCTAAGCATGTTGAGTGCCTCCATCGCCAATGCCCAGCAAGACATGGAGGCCCGCATGCTGGCGGAGCAACAGGTCGAGGCCGATCGCGTGGTTGAGAGCCTCAATGCCGCCCTGGCCGCCGATGGCGAGGCGCTGCTGAGCGTCGCCGAGCGCGCCGAGATAGATGCCGCCATTGCCCATCTGCTGGCCATGCGCGCCGCAGGTACCACCAATCAAATCAAAGATGCCATCGAGGCGGCGGATGCCGTCAGTGGCGAGTTTGCGGCCCGTCGCATGGATGCCTCCATTCGCAAGGTGCTGACCGGTCAAAACGTCAACAAGGTGTAATATGCCAAAACTGATCATTCTGCCTCACCCCGAACTCTGTCCGGATGGCGCCGCCCTCGAGGGCGCCAGCGGTGAGACCATTCTGGATATCGCGCTGCGCAACGGCATCGAGATCGAGCACGCCTGCGAGAAGTCCTGTGCCTGCACCACCTGCCACTGCGTGGTGCGTGAAGGCTTCGACTCCCTCGAGCCGAGCGACGAGCTGGAAGATGACATGCTGGACAAGGCATGGGGGCTCGAGCCGGAATCCCGCTTGAGCTGCCAGGCCCGTCTGGCGGACGAGGATCTGGTGGTGGAGCTGCCCAAGTACACCATCAACCTCGCCTCCGAACGGCATTGATGGTGCGGTAATTACACATGAGTGAATTGCACGTGCAGCATCCAGCGGTGCAGTGATGATATGGTGAAGGCCGACCCCTCGGGGGACGGCCTTTTTTGTATTCGTCATTCCCGTGTTTGTTAATGAAAAGAGCCCATAAAAAAGGAAGCAAGAGAAGATGGCTGAGATGATGAAGGTATTGTTATCCACCCAGGCAGCCGCCGCCCATTGGGGCGAAGGGGCCCTGCTCAGTTTCAGTGGTGAACAGGCGCTGATCCACCTGGGCCTCGTTCGCCAGGAGCAAGATGCCCTGCGCGCCATCCAGCGCGCCGCGCGTCGGCTCGAATCCAGCGGCATCAAGCGCGTCAAGCTGGACGGCGAGGGCTGGGATCTGGAGCGCCGCTACGCCTTCGCCCAGGGCTTCTATGCCGCCAAGGGGCAGCGCGAGCTGGAGTTCGGCGAGCAGAGTGCCGCGGATGCCCGCGAGCTGGATGCGCTGCAGAAGGCGAGCCGCTGGGTGCGCGAGGTGACCAACGGTTGCCCGGAAGAGATTTACCCCATGAGCCTGGCGGAATCCGCCTTGCTGCTCATTCGCGGTCTGGCGGGGGAGCAGGTGACTGCCCGCATCACCGCCGGCGAGGCGCTGCGCGAAGCGGGCCACATCGGGATCTGGTCGGTGGGCCGGGGCAGCGAGCGGGAACCCGTGCTGCTGGAGCTCGATTACAATCCGACCGGGGACAGCAACGCCCCTGTGGTCGCGGCCCTGGTGGGCAAGGGCATCACCTTCGACTCCGGTGGCTACTCCATGAAGTCCTCTGACAACATGCTGCCGATGAAGTCCGACATGGGGGGCGCCGCCATGGTGACCGGTGCCTTGGCGTTGGCCATCAGCCGTGGCCTTAACAAGCGAGTGAAGCTCATCCTCTGCTGCGCCGAGAACCTGGTCTCCGGCCACGCCTTCAAGCTCGGTGACATCCTCACCTACAAAAACGGCATCTCGGTCGAGATCCAGAACACCGATGCGGAAGGCCGCCTGGTGCTGGCCGACGGCCTGCTGGCCGCGAGCGAAAGCGGCGCCGCTTACATCCTCGATGCCGCCACCCTGACCGGCGCCGCCAAGATGGCGCTCGGCCGCGACTACAACGCCGTGTTTGCCCTCGATGAAACCGAGCAAGCGCGCGCTCTGGCCGCCGCCAAGGCGGAAAACGAGAAGGCCTGGCCGCTGCCGCTGGAATCCTGGCATGCGGGCCAGCTCACCTCGGCCTTCGCCGAGCTGGGCAACGTTGCCTCTGCCGAAGGGACCGCCGGTGCCACCACGGCCGCCGCCTTCCTGTCGCGCTTCGTGCGCGATGAGGGCAAGGGCTGGGTACACCTGGATCTGGCGGCTTCCTACCAAAAATCCGGCAATGATCTCTGGGCGACCGGTGCCAAGGGCCATGGTCTTCGTACCATCGCCCGCTGGTTGCAGGAGGTGGCGGTATGAACGTCTGGCTGAGCCGAGAATTTGCCGCGCCCGAGTGGGGCGAGGGGGCGCTGCTGTCCCATCGCCCCGATGGCATGGTGATCCACCTGGTCACCGCCAGCCCCTTGCTGGACATCCAGCAGGCGGCGCGTCGCCTGTGCGGGCAGGGGATCCAGAAGGTGGCCCTGTGTGGACACTGGGAGCGCGAGCAGCAGTGGGCCTTCGCCCAGGGCTTGCAGACCCCCAAGGCCGAGGTCGAGCTGCAGTGGGCCACCTCATCGGAAGAGGACAGGGAGGAGCTGGAGGCGCGCTGGCTGTGCGGCCGCTGGGTACGCGAGATGACCAATGCCACCCCGGAGCAGCTGGGTCCGCTGGACTTGGCGGTGGAGGCCGCCGCCTTCATCACCGAGCTGGCGCCGGACAGGATCAGCCACCGCATCCTCAAGGGGGAGGCGTTGCAGCAGGCGGGCTGGGTCGGCCTCTATCAGGTCGGCCGTGGCAGCGATCGCGAGCCGGTGATGCTGGAGCTGGACTTCAATCCGAGCCGGGATCCGAGAGCACCGGTGGCCGCCGCTCTGGTGGGCAAGGGGATCACCTTCGACTCCGGTGGCTACTCCATGAAGACCTCCCAGGGCATGCTTACCATGAAGCATGACATGGGGGGCGCCGCCATCGTGACCGGGGCATTGGCGCTGGCCATACTGCGTGGCCTCGACAAGCGGGTGAAGCTCATCCTCTGCTGCGCCGAGAACCTGGTCTCCGGCCATGCCTACAAGCTGGGTGACATCCTCACCTACAAGAACGGTACCACGGTCGAGATCGTCAACACCGACGCCGAGGGCCGGCTGGTGCTGGCCGACGGCCTGCAGCTCGCCGGCGAATCCGGGGCGCCGCTGGTCATCGACGCCGCGACCCTCACCGGAGCGGCCGTGATGGCGCTGGGAGGGCGTTACAACGCGTTGTTCGGGCTGGACAAGGGGCTGGTGAGCCGCGCCATGGCCTATGCGGATGCCGAGCAGGAGGCCGCCTGGCCCCTGCCGCTGGAGCCCTGGCATCGTCAGCAGTGCCCGTCCCACTACGCCGACACCGCCAACAGCCGCCCCGTACCGGGCGGTGGTCCGGGCGGTGCCTCTAACGCGGCGGGCTTCCTCTCCCGTTTCGTTGCCAACGAGGGGCAGGGCTGGCTGCACGTCGATCTGGCCGCCTGCTTCAGCGAGAACGGCGACAACCTCTGGGCACCGGGTGCCAACACTCTGGGGATGCGCACCATAGCGCACACCCTGTTGGCGGAGACGCGCTGAGCGACGAGGGCACCTGCGGGTGCCCTTTTTCATGGTGCTGGATAAATGAGCAATAGGTGGAGTTTTAAGGGGTTAGGACTGCTATCGTGCACAAGCGCACGTTTTTTCCTGCAGTCATGGGACAAGATGAGTCACCATGTTGTTTCAAGGATGTTTTTGTTTAATAAAAAGTTGCTTTTTTGTGTGTTATTTCGGTTTTTGTTTACGTATAATCGCCGCCGAACATGGATTCCTACAATAAAACTCTGTAGTTAAGGAAAGAACTCAATGGCTATCGAACGTACCTTCTCTATCGTCAAGCCGGATGCTGTCAGCAAGAACCTGATCGGTGCCATCTACGGTCGCTTCGAAAGCGCCGGTCTGAAAGTGATCGCCGCCAAGATGCTGCACCTGAGCAGCGAACAGGCCGCCGGCTTTTACGCCGAGCACCAGGGCAAGCCGTTCTATGACGGTCTGGTCTCCTTCATGACCTCAGGCCCCGTCATGGTACAGGTGCTGGAAGGGGAAGAGGCCATTCGCCGTCATCGCGAAATCATGGGCGCCACCAATCCGAAAGAAGCCCTGGCCGGTACCCTGCGTGCCTGCTACGCCGAGAGCATCGATCGCAACGCCGTGCATGGCTCCGACGCCCCGGCCTCCGCCGCCCGCGAGATTGCCTACTTCTTCTCCGACGACGAGATCTGCCCGCGCGGCTGATTTTCACCCGGTGATCATCAAGGGAGCCTCGGCTCCCTTTTGTTTTTTGGTCTTTTGGCCTATCTCCCCTTATTCTCCAGGTGGAAAGGCAGACCCATTATTTGTACAATGCCGCCCCCTGACGTAGGTCAGCCAATAAATTTATGAAGTGTGTGAGCCGAGGCCCCTGATGAGCGCAACAAAAACCAACCTGCTGGATCTCGATCGGGATGCCATGCGTGCCTTCTTCGTCGAATTGGGCGAGAAGCCATTCCGGGCAGATCAGATAATGAAGTGGATCTACCACAACGGTTGTGATGACTTCGATCAGATGAGCAACGTCAACAAGGCGTTGCGTGAGCGTCTCAAGGAGATCGCCGAGATCCGTGCCCCGGAGATCAGCCGCGAGCAGCGTTCCTCTGATGGCACCATCAAGTGGGCCCTGCAGGTGGGTGATCAGGAAGTGGAGACCGTCTACATCCCGGAAGCGGATCGTGCCACCCTGTGCGTTTCGTCCCAGGTCGGCTGTGCGCTGGCCTGCACCTTCTGCTCGACGGCGCAGCAAGGCTTCAACCGCAACCTGAAAGTGTCCGAGATCATCGGTCAGGTCTGGCGTGCCGCCAAGGTTGTCGGTGGCAAGCGTCCCATCACCAACGTGGTAATGATGGGCATGGGCGAGCCGTTGCTCAACCTGGCCAACGTGGTTCCGGCCATGAGCCTGATGATGGATGACTTCGGTTTCAGCATCTCCAAGCGCCGGGTCACCCTCTCCACCTCTGGTGTGGTCCCTGCGCTGGACATGCTGGGTGATCAGATTGACGTGGCGCTGGCCATCTCCCTGCACGCACCGAACGACAAGCTGCGCTCCGAGATCATGCCGATCAACGACAAATACAACATCGAGGAGTTCCTCGCCGGTGTGCGTCGTTATCTCGCCAAGTCCAATGCCAACGGCGGCCGGGTGACCGTGGAATATGTGCTGCTCGATCATATCAATGACGACATGCAGCAGGCTCACGAGCTGGCCAAGGTGCTCAAAGACACCCCGTGCAAGATCAACCTGATCCCGTTCAACCCCTTCCCGGGCAACCCCTTCGGCAAGCCGAGCAACAGTCGCATCGACCGTTTCTCCAAGGTGCTGATGGAGTACGGCTTCACCGTCATCGTCCGCAAAACCCGTGGCGAAGACATCGATGCGGCCTGTGGTCAGCTGGTGGGGGAGGTGATCGATCGCACCAAGCGCACCATGAAAAAACGGATGCAACAAGACGGGATTTCCGTCAAAATGGTTTAACGTGCTAAGCCATTGTATAGTCAGGGAATGAATACACATACATTGATCGTGGTGGCGGCGCTTTGTGCGCTGCCAGGCTGTGTTACCGAGACCACTTACGCGGGTCAGAATTCGACTCAGCGTGAAGTGGGACCCGACCTCGAGGCGGCTGCCCAAACCCGCCTCGATCTGGGTCTTCAATATCTGCGGCAGGGCAATGCCGAGCAGGCCAAGTTCAATCTTGACCGTGCCCTGAAGTACGATCCGAGCAATTCCCAAGTCTATATTGGCTTCGCCTACTTCTATCAGCACGTAGGGGATTTCAAGGCGTCCGAAGCGAACTACCAGAAAGCGCTGGAGATAGATCCGACCAATGCTGACGCAATGAACAACTACGGCGCCTTCCTCTGCAACCGGGGCCGCTTCGACGAAGCGGACAAGGCGTTCCTGCAGGCCGTCAGCCAGCCCAATTACGTCAAGATCGCCGATACCTACGAGAATGCGGCGCTCTGTTCGCTGCAAAATCACAGAAATGACAAGGCCAACGAGTACTATCGTCTGGCCTTGGGGTATAATCCCCGCAACCCAAGGTTATTGCTGGACATGGCCGAGCTTTCCATGAAAGATGGCAAGCTGCCTGATGTGCAGTCCTACCTCGTTCGTTATGCCGAGGTGGCAGACGAGAATGAGGATAGCCTCTGGTTGAGGCTACGGCTGGCGCAAGCCATGGACAAGCCGGCACTATTACACCAATTCGGGACAGAGCTGGTAAGGCAATATCCCACTTCGCAACAAGCCAAGCGTTACTTAGCCAATGACTACTGAACAGCCACACGATTTCCAAGACGACTCCCAGGCAGTGGGCCCAGGCCAACTGCTGCGTAACGCCCGTGAGCAGCTCGGCTGGACACGCGAGCAGGTTGCGTCCCGCATTCACCTTCGTCTGACTCTGATCGCCGCGATTGAAGCGGATACCTACGACAAGAATACGTCCCACACCTTCATTCGCGGGTATTTGCGTACCTATGCCAAGCTGGTCGGTATCCCCGAGGAGACCATTCTCGCCGCTTACGACAAGCTGGGATTGACGCCGCCCGACAACATCGACATGCAGAGCTTCTCCCGCCGCTCACGCCAGCAAGCCAACGACAGTCGTCTCAAGGTCGTGACCTGGCTGGTGATCCTGGTGCTGATCGCCCTCTCCATCGCCTGGTGGTGGCAGAGCACCGCGCGTCGCTCCGCCGGTGAAGAAGCCCTCGCGGCAACCGAGATGAGTCCGACCGACGGCCTCGCCGCTGCCAATGCCGCGCCGGCTGTGGACGTCGCCGATCCGGTGCTGCCCATTGTTTCCGATGCCGCAGCCACTGCGCTCGAGCCAGTAGTGAGCGAGTCTGTTTCGACCGCACAACCGCTGCCTGCCGTCAGTGCTGCCGTGGCGGGCGATGCCTCTGCCGCCGTCGCGACTGCGCCGGTCGATACTGCCGCCACCGAGTCAACCAAGGTGCATCAGCTCAAGTTGAGCTTCACCGCCGACTGCTGGCTGGATATCAAGGATGCCAACGGCAAGACCCTGTTCAGCGGTCTGAAGAAGGCGAACGATGTACTTGTGCTGGAAGGACCCGAGCCACTCAAATTCACCGTTGGTGCGCCCATGGCGGTCAACCTCGAATACCAGGGCAAGTCCTTCGACATGAGCCGTTACAACAACGGCCGGACTGCTCGCTTCTCACTGCCGCAGGAGTAATCTGTCCGCCATGTCCGCACACGAATCCCCAATTGTTCGTCGCAAATCCAGGCAGATCATGGTCGGCAATGTACCGGTTGGGGGCGATGCCCCCATCACGGTGCAGACCATGACCAACACCAAGACCACGGACGTGGCCGCTACCGTCGAGCAGATCCAGCGGATCGAGCGGGTGGGGGCGGACATAGTCCGGGTCTCGGTGCCGACCATGGAGGCGGCCGAAGCCTTCAAGCTCATCAAGCAGCAGACCCGCATTCCCATCGTTGCCGACATCCACTTTGACTACCGCATCGCCCTGAAAGTGGCCGAGTACGGTGCCGACTGCCTGCGCATCAACCCGGGCAACATCGGCAACGAGGAGCGGGTTCGTGCCGTGGTCGACTGCGCCCGTCACTACAACATCCCGATCCGCATCGGTGTCAACGGCGGCTCGCTGGAGCGGGACATCCAGGAAAAATACGGTGAGCCGACGCCTGAGGCCTTGCTCGAGTCGGCCATGCGCCACGTGGATTATCTGGACCGTCTCAACTTCGAGAACTTCAAGGTGAGCGTCAAGGCATCCGACGTCTTCCTCGCCGTCGGCGCCTATCGCCTGCTGGCCAAGCAGATCGAGCAGCCACTGCACCTCGGCATCACTGAGGCGGGCGGCTTTCGCGCCGGCGCGGTGAAGTCGGCGATTGGCCTCGGTATGTTGCTGGCCGACGGCATAGGCGACACCCTGCGCATTTCCCTCGCCGCCGATCCGGTGGAAGAGGTGAAGGTGGGCTTCGATATCCTCAAATCCCTGCGCATTCGCGCCCGCGGCATCAACTTCATTGCCTGTCCCTCCTGTTCCCGTCAGGAGTTCGACGTGATCAGCACCGTCAATGCGCTGGAAGAGCGGCTGGAAGACATCATCACGCCGATGGATGTCTCCATCATCGGCTGCGTGGTCAATGGCCCGGGCGAGGCGCTGGTTTCGGATTTGGGACTGGCGGGGGCGGCCAACAAGAGCGCCTTCTACGAGGGTGGCCAGCGGGTCGACCGGCTCGACAACAAGGATCTCATTCCGATCCTGGAGCGCCGTATACGCGCCCGGGCGGCCATGCTGGATCCGGCCAACCAGATCGCGCTGGACAAGGGTTGAATCGCCAAACATGGGATCACAGCGGGGCCACGAGCGTGGCCCCGGCTTTAGGTAGTTGATTTTACATCCCGCATCCGGTCACCCTGATTTTACCTTGGGGCCGAAAATCCCTATAATGCGGCCAAATTTCACGTCTTTTTCTCGAGTATCAACGTGGCAAAACAGATCCAAGCAATTCGCGGTATGAATGATTGCCTGCCGGAGCAGAGCCCGGTATGGCAGAAAGTGGAACAGATCCTGCGCCAGGTCGTGGCCAGCTATGGCTACAGCGAAATCCGCATGCCGATCGTCGAGCAGACCCATCTGTTCAAACGTGCCATCGGTGAAGTGACCGACGTGGTCGAAAAAGAGATGTACAGCTTCGACGATCGCAACGGCGACAGTCTGAGCCTGCGCCCCGAAGGCACCGCCAGCTGCGTGCGTGCCGGCATCGAGCACGGTCTGCTCTACAACCAGGAACGCCGGATGTGGTACATGGGTCCCATGTTCCGTCACGAGCGTCCCCAGAAGGGCCGTTACCGCCAGTTCCATCAGTTCGGGGTCGAGCTGTTTGGCATCAACGGGCCGGACATCGACGCCGAGCTCATCATGCTGACTCATCGCTTGTGGCGTTTGTTCGGCATCAGCGATCACGTGACCCTGCAGCTCAACACCCTGGGCCAGAGCGCCGAGCGTGCCGCCTACCGCGATGCGCTGGTGGCCTACCTGGAGCAGTACAAGGATCAGCTGGACGAAGAGAGCCAACGCCGCATGGTCAGCAACCCGCTGCGGGTGCTCGACTCCAAGGACGAGAAGGTGCAGGCCATCCTGGTCAATGCGCCGCGTCTGTTCGATCACCTAGGGGAGGAGAGCCTGGCTCACTTCGAGGGGCTCAAGCGTCTGCTCACCTCCGCCGGCATCCAGTTCGAGGTGAACGAGCGGCTGGTTCGTGGTCTCGATTACTACAACCTCACCGTGTTCGAGTGGGTCACCAGCAGCCTGGGTGCCCAGGGCACTGTCTGCGCCGGTGGTCGTTACGATGGTCTGGTGGAGCAGCTCGGCGGTCAACCGACCCCGGCGGTAGGCTTCGCCATGGGCATGGAGCGACTGGTGCTGATGCTCGAAACCCTGGAGCTCAATGCCGATATCCGCCCGGCGGTGGATGTCTACCTGTGCATGGTGGGCGAGGGGACTGAGCAAGCCGGCTTCCAGCTGGCCGAGCGGCTGCGTGATGCGCTGCCTGACATGCGCCTGATGAGTCACTGCGGTGGCGGCAACTTCAAGAAACAACTTAAGCGTGCCGACAAGAGCGGCGCGGCCATTGCCCTGATCCTCGGTGAGACCGAGGTGCAAAACGGGGAGATCACCCTCAAATATTTGCGTGGCCAGGCCGAGCAACAGACCCTCGCGGTCGATGCCGCCATCGCCCTGCTGGCAGCTAAAGGAGAGTAAGCTGTGGAAGTTTATACCACCGAAGAACAACAGGTTGAGGTCATCAAGAGCTGGTGGAAAGAGAACGGGACCTCGGTGCTTGCAGGGACTGTGATCGGTCTGGTCGGCCTCTTTGGCTGGCGCTATTACAACGAGCAGCAGCAGGTTGGCCAGGAAACGGCCTCTCAGGCTTACAACGAGATGACAGCACAGCTTGCCAAGGGCGATGACGCTGCGCTGGAGCAGGCCAAGAGCTTCATCAGCGCTCATCAGGGTGACTCCTACGCCGAGCTGGCCGCCCTGCAGCTGGCCGCGGCCGCGGTCAAGGCCAACAAACTGGATCTGGCTGCCGAGCAACTGACCCAGGTTGCCGCCAACGGGGATGAGAGCATTCGTCCCATCGCCGCCCTGCGTCTGGCCCGGGTGCTCAACGATCTGGGCAAGGCCGACGAGGCTCTGGCTCAGCTTGGCAAGATCAACAACGAGGCCTTCAAGGCCCAGGTTGCCGAAGCCCGGGGTGATGTGCTGCTCAAGCAGGGCAAGCCGGAAGAGGCGCGCGATGCCTACCAGGCGGCGGCCGATGCCGGCGGTCTGCAGGCGAGCAGCGAACTCAAGCTGAAGATGGACGATCTGGCGCTGCCAGCCGTGACTGCAAATGAGGCACCGGATGCGTAACAGCTACAAGCGAATGGCGCTCGGGGCTGCCGTCGCCCTGGCCTTGCAGGGCTGCTCCCTGTTCAGCTCGGAAGAGGATCTGACCCCGATGGCGCCGCTGCCGGTGGTCACCTCCAGCTTCAGTGCCGACACCCGCTGGTCCTCCTCCGTCGGCGATGGCATCGGTGACTTCTACTCCCAGCTGCAGCCGGTGGTGGAAGAGGACCACGTCTATGCCGCCGCCCGTGATGGCGATGTGACGGCCTTCGATCGTGCCAATGGCAAGGTGCTGTGGAGCGTGGATCTGGCTGACCTGCCGGTCAACGCCGACAAACGCAGCGCCCGCCTCTCCGGTGGCCTGGTGTCCCGTTACGGCAAGTTGTTCCTCGGTTCCGAGAACGGGGTGGTTTACGCCCTGAACGAGGCAAACGGGGAAGTGCTGTGGCAGACCACGGTGCCCGGTGAAGTGGTAGCGAGCCCCGCGGTCGAGGATGGCCGGGTGGTGGTGCTGACCACCTCGGGCCGACTGATCGCGCTCGATACCGACGAGGGTAAGCAACAGTGGTCCCTCAGCGAAGAACAGCCGCCGCTGACTCTGCGCAGTGCCGGTGCACCCGTCATCACCAACGGCGCCGTGATCTACGGTCGTGCCGATGGCAAGGTGGGTATCGCCTTGCTGAGCAACGGTCAACCCGTGCGCCAGTCCAAGGTGGCGGATCCGCGCGGTGCGACCGAGCTGGATCGCATGGTGGACGTGGATGCGACTCCGCTCATCGCCGGCGATGAGCTCTATGCCATCGCCTACAATGGCCAGTTGATGGCCCGCAAACTGATGACCGGCGACGAGGTGTGGAAGCGCAAGTATTCCGGCTATCGCGACATGGCAGTGACCGGTAACGCCATCGTACTGACCGACAG
Organism: Aeromonas sp. TECH754; assembly: GCF_056279295.1. NCBI lineage: Bacteria > Pseudomonadati > Pseudomonadota > Gammaproteobacteria > Aeromonadales > Aeromonadaceae > Aeromonas > Aeromonas sp. TECH754. Next base: position 1,194,278 of record NZ_JBWBRA010000001.1, read on the forward strand.
CCGTGGTCACTTGTTTGCGGTGGACCGTCGTAACGGCCTGGAGCTGTGGTCCAACACCCAGCTGGAAAACCGGTCGGTGACTGCCCCCGTCGTCCTTGGCGACTATGTGGTGGTCGGCGATGTGGAAGGTTACCTGTATTGGCTGGATCGTACCGATGGTACCATCAAGTCCATGCAGCAGCTCGACAGCAGTGGTCTCTACGCCGCCCCTCTGGTGGACGGTGACACCCTGTATGTGCAGAGCCGTGGTGGCAAGTTGTACGCGCTCGCGCGTCCCTGATCACCCTTCAATGTGAATATCCGGCTCCTGGTCTTCGGACCCGGAGCCTTTGTCGTCTTGAGAATGAGGCTTTTATGACTCCTGTAGTAGCCCTGGTGGGCCGCCCCAACGTGGGGAAATCCACCCTGTTTAACCGCCTGACCCGTACCCGGGATGCCTTGGTCGCCGATTTCCCCGGCCTGACCCGGGATCGCAAATACGGCCAGGCGAAGTTGGGCGAGCTGGAATTTATCGTGGTCGATACCGGCGGTATCGATGGCAGCGAAGAGGGGATCGAGCTGAAGATGGCCGAGCAATCCCTGCTGGCCATTGAAGAAGCCGATGTGGTGCTGTTCATGGTGGATGCCCGTGCCGGTTTGACTGCCGCGGATCAGGCCATCGCCGAGCACTTGCGCAAGACCCACAAGAAAGTATTCCTGGTTGCCAATAAGACCGACGGCATCGACGGCGATTCCGCCGTGTCCGAGTTCTATGCACTGGCGCTGGGCGAGGTTTACCAGATCGCGGCGGCCCACGGCCGTGGTGTATTGAGCCTGCTGGAGCTGGCCCTGGCACCCCACCTGGAAGAGCTGGTCGAAGCGGCCGCTGGCACCGAAGACGATGCCCAGCACGAACTGGATGAGGACTTCGACGAAGAAGCCTTGCTGCGCATGGTGGCTGCCGGTGATCTGGATACCCGCGAAGACACCAAGGAGACGCCGTTCGCCGACTTGCCCATCAAGTTCGCCATCGTCGGTCGTCCCAACGTCGGCAAGTCGACCCTGACCAACCGAATGCTGGGTGAAGACCGCGTCATCGTCTATGACATGCCGGGTACCACTCGCGACTCCGTCTATATCCCGATGGAGCGTGACGAGCAGAAGTACGTGATCATCGACACCGCCGGCGTGCGTCGCCGCGGCAAGGTGCACGAGACGGTGGAGAAGTTCTCCGTCATCAAGACCCTCAAGGCCATCGAAGATGCCAACGTCTGTCTGCTGGTGATCGACGCCCGCGAGACCATCACCGATCAGGATCTCAGCATCCTCGGCTTCGTGCTCAACTCCGGCCGTTCCGTGGTGCTGGTAGTGAACAAGTGGGATGGCCTGGATCAGAAGATCAAAGAGGACGTGAAGAACGAGCTGGACCGTCGCCTCGGTTTCATCGACTTCGCTCGGGTGCACTTCATCTCCGCCCTGCACGGCAGCGGCGTTGGCCACCTGTTCGAGTCCATCCAGGAGGCGTACCAGTCCGCCACCCGTCGGACCAGTACCGCCATGCTGACCCGCATCATGCAGATGGCCCAGGAAGATCACCAGCCGCCCATGGTGAACGGTCGCCGGGTCAAGCTGAAGTACGCTCACGCCGGTGGCTACAATCCGCCGCGCATCGTGATCCACGGTAACCAGTTGAACGATCTGCCGGATTCCTACAAGCGCTACCTCATGAACTACTTCCGCAAGTCGTTGAAGATCATGGGTACCCCGATCCGGGTCGAGTTCCAGGAGTCAGCCAACCCGTTCGAGGGCAGGAAGAATACCCTGACCCTGAGCCAGGAGCGGCAACGGGATCGCCTGCTCAAGGCGAGAAACAAAACCAAGAAATAAGCCCGAACGGCTGCCCCTGCGGCAGCCGTTTTGCTTTGGGCGTGTTGTCCAATGAAGGGGGAGAGGGGGGTCTGCTCAGGGCCCACCTTGAGCACATTCACTTTGAGAGGAGTACGGAGATGAGTTCTCTGATCTGTCCGGCCTGCGAGGCCAACCTTGACGGCCGCAGTGCCGAGACGAGCTGTGGCCATTGTGGTGCGCACTACCGGATCCGCGCCCGGTGCCCGACTTGCCAGCAGGAGCTGGAGCGGCTGCGGGCCTGCGGCGCGGTGGATTATTTTTGCAACCACTGCAACAGCCTGGTCTCCAAGCGTACGGTGGCGTTCGAGGTGACGCCGCTGGCGGCGCAATGAGGCATTAAAAAAACCCGGCCTTGGCCGGGTTTATTCTGTGTGCTCTGCAATCAGCAAGCTGTAGGAGCGGTTTCTGCGCCAGATCTTGCGTTTCATGTCGGCCAGCTTGAGCTTGCGTCTGGGGCTCCAGGCGCACTTGCTCTTCCTGGTCAAGGTAGCTCTTCTGCGTGTTCTCATCTTGTTTCCTCCCTGGTCATCCTGGCGCTGTCGAGAGTGTGGCGGTGCATTCTTCCATCGGTATCGCAAGGTGATGAATATATTGCGATAAGCACCTCTCAAGCAGGCACAGGTCTGATGGGATGGTAACAGATACTCCCCCTCGAAAACAAACCCGGGCAGGGTTTAGGGAATGATCTGCTTGACCACCTCGGCGATGATGGTGGGCTGCCCGGTACTGGCGACCGGCAAGGCTGGGTCGCTGTTGTCATCCTCGTCCAGCTCTTCCCGGCGATGGGCCTTGCGCTGCTCGTTGTCGAGCCAGAGCAGACTCTGGTAGTACTGGCGCACGTTGTTGACGTAGTTGCGCGCCTCGCCGCCCCGGGCGTAGCCGTAGCGCACCTTGCGATGCCAGCGCGACTGTTGCAGCAGCGGCAGCACCTCCTTCACGTCGCTCCAGGCATCGGGATTCTTGCCAAGCGCCTTGGTCAGGCGGCGGGCATCCATCATGTGGCCGTAGCCGATGTTATAGGCGGTGAGAGCAAACCACACCTTCTCGTCATCCGGCACCGAGTCCGGCACCTTCTCCATCATCTCCTGCAGATAGCGGGCACCGCCCTTGATGCTCTCCTCCGGGTGCAGCCGGTTGCTGACCCCCATCGCCTTGGCGGTGGGCTCGGTCAGCATCATCATGCCGCGTACCCCGGTGTAGGATTTCGCCTGTGGGTCCCAGTGGGATTCCTGATAGCTGATGGCGGCCAGCAGACGCCAGTCGATCTCCTTGGCGTGGGTCTGGAACAGCTCCTGATACTTGGGCAGCAGGCTCTTGGCCCGCTGCAGGAAGGTGCGGGTATCGACGAAGTCGAAGTTTTGCACATGGCCGAAGTATTTTTCGTCCAGCTTGGCGATGGAGCCATCCATGAAGCGTTGGCCGAAGAAGTCGATGATGCTGGCGTAGAGGCTGTCATCGGGCAGCTTGGTCATGGCCCAGGCCACGGCCTGCTTCTTGGCCAGCGTCAGCCCCTCGGTGAGCTCGGGATAGTAACGCTGGGTGCGGGCCAGCACGGTATCTTGTACCACCGTGTAGTCCACCTTGCCGTCGACGACCTGCTTGAGCAGCTCCTCCACGTCCGCGTCCCGGTTGACGCTCCAGTTCAGATTGGGGTTCTGCTTGCTGAGCTCCTTCATCAGATCTTCACCGGTGGAGCCGGCGGGTACCACGATGGAGCCCTTCAGATCGCCAATATCCTTGGGTTTGGGGGAGCCGTTGCGATAGACCAGCTTGGGGGAGACCTGGTAGAAGCCAGGGCCGAAGCGAAACAGCTTGCGCCGCTCCGGTGTGACCACGATGGCGGCAGCCGCGATATCCAGCTTCTTCTTCTCCAGCAGCTCCACCAGTTCGGCGGTGCTGTAGGTGGGGACTATGGTCAGCTTGACCCCCAGCCAGTCGGCGTAGTCTTTCGCCAGCTCGTAGTCGAACCCCTGGGGGGCGTCGTCACGCTGGTAATAGGAGGTAGGGCCATAGAGGGTGCCAACCCGGATCTCGCCACGCTGGCGGATCTGCTCCAGCTGGCTGGAGGGGGAATAGAAGTCACAACCGGCGAGGGCCAGCGTCAACAGCATCCCGATGAACAGTCGAAAAATGCAGCGCAAGTAGGTGAGTACCCTTGTTGAAAAAATCGGCACTTGTCAAAAAAGAGGCTCCTTTATACCAGAGAGTGTGGAGGGAGTCACATCGCGCTCGATGAGAAAAACGTTTGTCCGTTATCGGCCTGATCCCTATAATACGCGCGTCTCAAATCCCCCCACACTCTAAAACTTGGTGAGAAAGGTATATGGAAATCTTGCGTGGTGCCCCTGCACTGTCTGAGTTTCGTGTCCACAAGCTGCTGCAAAGCTGTGCGCAGAGAGGAGTAGAGATAGAGAGCGTCTATGCCGAATATGTGCACTTCGCCGAGCTTGCAAGCCCCTTGTCGCCACCGGAGCGAGCGACCTTGGGCCAGCTCTTGCGCTACGGCCCGACAATCCCGGAACACACCCCCAGCGGTCAGCTGTTTCTCGTTACCCCCCGTCCTGGCACTATCTCCCCCTGGTCTTCCAAAGCAACCGACATCGCCCACAACTGCGGCCTGAACCAGGTCAAGCGGCTGGAGCGCGGCGTTGCCTACTATGTCGAGCCCAAGGCCAGCCTGAGTGCGGCCCAGCGTGCCGAGATCGCCGCCCTGTTGCACGATCGCATGATGGAGGTGGTGTTTGACGAGATGAGTCAGGCCAGCACGCTGTTTGCCCATCAAACGCCGCGCCCCTTCACTCAGGTCGATGTGCTGGGTGGTGGGCGCGCCGCCCTGGCCTCCGCCAACATCAGCCTGGGTCTGGCCCTGGCCGAGGACGAAATCGACTATCTGGTGGCGAATTTCACCAAGCTTGGCCGCAACCCGAATGACATCGAGCTCTACATGTTTGCCCAGGCGAACTCCGAGCACTGCCGTCACAAGATTTTCAACGCCGACTGGACCATAGACGGCGAACAGCAACACAAGTCGCTGTTCAAGATGATCAAGAACACCTTCGTGCAGACGCCAGACCATGTCCTGTCTGCCTATAAAGACAACGCCGCCGTGATGGAAGGCAGCGAGGGGGGCCGCTTCTTCCCGAGCCCCGCCAATGGCGAGTATCAGTATCACCAGGAGCGGGTCGACATCCTGATGAAGGTGGAGACCCACAACCACCCGACCGCCATCTCCCCCTTCCCGGGGGCGGCCACCGGCTCCGGCGGCGAAATTCGTGACGAGGGCGCGACCGGTCGTGGTGCCAAGCCCAAGGCGGGGTTGGTGGGCTTCTCCGTCTCCAACCTGCGGATCCCCGGCTTCGAGCAGCCCTGGGAGCAGGATTTCGGCAAGCCGAGCCGCATAGTCAGCGCCTTTGACATCATGCAGGAGGGGCCGCTCGGCGGCGCCGCCTTCAACAACGAATTCGGTCGTCCGGCCATTCTCGGTTACTTCCGCACCTTCGAAGAGCAGGTGCCGAGCCACAACGGCGTCGAGGTGCGCGGCTATCACAAGCCCATCATGCTGGCGGGCGGCATCGGCAACATCCGCACCGAGCACGTCCAGAAGGGGGAGATCCCGGTCGGAGCCGCCCTCATCGTGCTGGGTGGCCCGGCCATGAACATCGGCCTCGGTGGCGGCGCGGCATCTTCCATGACGTCCGGCCAGTCCGCCGAGGATCTGGACTTCGCCTCGGTGCAGCGGGACAACCCCGAGATGGAGCGCCGCTGTCAGGAGGTGATCGACCGCTGCTGGCAGCTGGGGGACGACAACCCCATCGTCTTCATCCACGACGTGGGCGCCGGTGGCCTCTCCAACGCGATGCCCGAGCTGGTCAACGACGGCGAGCGTGGCGGCAAGTTCTCCTTACGTGCCATCCAGTGCGACGAGCCGGGCATGAGCCCGCTGGAGATCTGGTGCAACGAATCCCAGGAGCGCTACGTGCTGGCGGTGGCTCAGGACAAGCTGCCGCAGTTCAAGGCGCTGTGCGAGCGTGAACGCGCTCCCTATGCCGTCATCGGCACCGCCACCGAAGAGAAGCATCTGACCCTCAGCGATGCGCATTTTGACAATCAGCCCATCGATCTGCCGCTGGACGTGCTGCTCGGCAAGGCGCCCAAGATGCACCGCGATGTCGCCAGCCTGCCGGCCCAGGGCAAGCCTCTTGCATTCGACGGCATCACCTTGAGCGAGGCGGCCGAGCGGGTGCTGCGCCTGCCGACGGTGGCGGAGAAGTCCTTCCTCATCACCATCGGCGATCGCAGCGTGACCGGCTTGGTCAACCGCGACCAGATGGTCGGCCCCTGGCAGATCCCGGTGGCGGATTGCGCCGTCACCGCGGCCACCTATGATGGCTACCACGGCGAGGCCATGTCTTTGGGTGAACGCACCCCGGTGGCGCTGCTCTCCCACGCCGCCTCCGCCCGCATGGCGGTGGCAGAGGCCCTGACCAACCTGGCACCGGCTCACATCGGTTCCCTCAAGCGGGTCAAGCTCTCCGCCAACTGGATGGCCGCCGCCGGTCACCCTGGTGAAGATGCCGGCCTCTATGAGGCGGTCAAGGCGGTGGGCGAGGAGCTCTGCCCGGCCCTTGGCATCACCATTCCGGTCGGCAAGGACTCCATGTCCATGAAGACCCGCTGGCAACAAGAGGGTGAGGAGCGCAGCGTCACCTCGCCGCTTTCCCTGCTGATCACCGCCTTTGCCCGGGTGGAGGATGTGCGCAACACCGTCACCCCGCAGCTGCGTACCGATCTCGGTGAGACCGACCTTATCCTCATCGATCTGGGTAACGGCAAGCAGCGCCTCGGCGCCTCGGCCCTGGCCCAGGTCTATCGCCAGCTCGGCGACAGCGCACCGGATCTCGACAATCCGGTACAGCTCAAGGGCTTCTTCAACGCCGTCCAGACGCTGGTGGCGGACAGAAAACTCATCGCCTACCACGACAGATCCGACGGTGGCCTCTTCGTCACCCTGACCGAGATGGCGTTCGCCGGTCACTGCGGCCTCGATATCCAGCTCGATCGCATCGGCGGCGAGTTGCTGCCGGCGCTGTTCAACGAGGAGCTGGGTGCCGTCATTCAGGTTCGCCGCGACGACAAAGAAGCGGTGCTGACCCTGCTGGCCGGTCACGGCCTGGCGGCCTGCTCCCACGTGCTGGGGACTGTGCGTGAGGGGGATCTCATTACCCTGCAGCGTGCAGGTACAGAAGTCTATCGCGCCAGCCGCACCGCCCTGCGCACCATTTGGGGCGAGACCAGCTGGCAGATGCAGCGTTTGCGTGACAACCCCGAGTGCGCCGACAGCGAGCACGCTGCCCGCCAGGATGCGACCGATCCGGGTCTGCACGCAACCTTGAGCTTCAACCCGAGTGAAGACGTGGCCGCGCCCTACATAGCCCGGGGTGTATCACCACGACTGGCGGTGCTGCGCGAGCAGGGGGTCAACTCCCACGTGGAGATGGCCGCGGCGTTCGATCGTGCCGGCTTCAGCGCGGTGGACGTGCACATGAGCGACATCCTGTCCGGCCGCATCGAGCTCAACCAGTTCCAGACCCTGGTTGCCTGCGGCGGTTTCTCCTACGGTGACGTGCTGGGGGCGGGCGAGGGCTGGGCCAAGTCCATCCTGTTCAACGACGGCGCCCGCGAGCAGTTCCAGCGCTTCTTCGCGCGTGGCGACACCCTGTCGCTCGGCGTCTGCAACGGTTGCCAGATGATGTCCAACCTGCGCGACTTGATCCCGGGAGCCGATCTCTGGCCACGTTTCGTGCGCAACCGCTCCGAGCGCTTCGAGGCGCGCTTCAGCCTGGTGCAGGTGCAGGAGTCGCCCTCCGCCTTCTTCGCCGGCATGGAAGGGTCTGTCATGCCCATCGCCGTCTCTCACGGCGAAGGGCGAGTCGAGGTGCGTGACGCCGCTCACTTGAGCGCGCTGCAAGCCAGCGGTCTGGTGGGGCTGCGTTTCGTCGACAACCGCGGTCAGGTAACCGAGCAGTACCCGGCCAACCCGAACGGCGCACCGGACGGCATCACGGCCGTGACCACCATCGATGGTCGCGCCACCATCATGATGCCGCACCCGGAGCGGGTGTTCCGCACCGTGGCGAACTCCTGGCACCCGGACAACTGGGGCGAGGACGGCGCCTGGATGCGGATGTTCCGCAACGCCCGCGTGCGACTGGGTTAATCCCCGGCACAGAGTCTGCGGCAATGAAAAACCGGCCCACGTGGCCGGTTTTTTTTATTCAGTTCATGGGCGGCATCGGTGGGGCATGGCCGTCTTTGCCTCAAGCTGTTGATTGACCCTCCCCGCAGGCGAGTCTGAGCCCGTGGTTGCGCACATCCTCTGGCCAGGGGGCCATCAATGCGCGCAGGCGTGGCAGATCGTTTGCGAAGAGCGCACGGGCCGCCTCTTCAAAGCCTGGCAGGTCTCCCGCCAGCGCCGACATGAAGTGGTAGGCACGCTCTTGTGCCCGGCGACACCTGTCCTTCTCCGCGCTGGCACGCCGCGCCTCCTCAACCAGCTTGCGCAGCACCACTGAGGCGCCGCCAGGCTGTGACGCCAGCCATTCCCAATGACGGGGCAGCAGAGTGACCTCCCGGGGTATGACGCCCAGTTTGGGGCGACCACGCCCCCGTGGCGCCATTGCCTCGCTGCTCTCTTCGGTCTGACTGGCCTCTGGGGGAGAGGTGACCGGTTCGCGACTCGGTGGTGTCAACCGTGCAACCAGCTCTTCGTCGGATCCTCGCATGTCGATGTCCACCGAGCGACCGCTGGCGTCGTCGAAGATCAGGACGGGGCCGTTGGCGCCTGCGTCGTTTGCCTGCCTCACCGCCAGGGCGACCTCTGGCAGGGGGCCGGATGCGATGCGGCGATGGCCGTCAAATGCCGTATAGAGAAGGGGGGTCATAGTGATGCCTCAGGGTGCAGAAAAAGAAGACGAGGAGATATTTATATCCGGATATAAATGTTGGGTCAATAATACCCGGATAAAATAGTCAGGCGCGGTTGCACTCGTTGCCCTAATAAAAAACCGGCCAATCGGCCGGTTTTTTATTGCGCGCCTGCGCGTTAACGCAGCGCTTATTGCAGAACAACGTGCTGGAAGCCCTGCACCAGGCTGATGACCGGCTGGGGATAGATACCCAGCGCCACCACCAGGATGGCGGAGAGCAGCACCACCAGTCCCCCGGAGGAGAAGGCCCAGTCGGCCTTGGCATCGCGCAGCTGCATGCCGGGCTCGCGCAGGTAGAGGGTGACCATGACCCGCAGGTAGTAGTAAAGCCCCAGTGCACTGCCGAGCACGATGGCGCCGGAGAGCCACCACAGCTTGGCATCGACGGTGACGCCGATGAGGTAGAACTTGCCGATGAAGCCCAGGGTCATGGGGATGCCCGCGAGGGACAACATCATCACCGTCATGACGGCGGTCAGGTAGGGCCTGTGCCAGAACAGACCGCGGTAGCTGTGCAGGGAGTCCGCATCCTTGCCGCGATAGGGGCTGGACATCATGCTGATGACGCCGAAGGCGCCCAGGCTGGTGAACAGGTACATCAGCAGGTAGACGCCGGCCGCTTCCACCGGCATCTGGCCGAGGCGGCTCGCCACCACCACTGCCAGCAGATAGCCGAAGTGGGAGATGGAGGAGTAACCCATCATCCGCTTGATGTTGGTCTGGATCAGCGCCAGCAGGTTACCGACGACGATGGACACGACCGCAATGGCCGCCAGCAGCCAGTGGAACGTGGGGTCGCTGGTGGCAGGGACCGCCAGATAGAAGCGCAGCAGCACGCAGAACACCGCGATCTTGCTGACGGTGGCGAGGAAGGTGGCGACCGGCGCCGGGGCCCCTTCGTACACGTCCGGGGTCCAGAGGTGGAACGGCGCCAGGGAGAGCTTGAAGGCGAAGCCGACCAGCATCAGACCCAGACCGCCCATCAGCAGCGGATGGTGAGCCGGGCTCTGGGCCAGGGTCAGACCGAGATCGCTGAAGCTCAGGCTGCCGGCCTGGGCGTAGAGCAGCGCCATGCCAAACAGCAGGAAGGCGGTGGCGGCGGCGGAGAGCACCATGTACTTGATGCTGGCTTCCAGGGAATGGCGTTCGCGGTAGGCGTAACCCACCAGGCCGAACATCGGCAGGGTCAGCATCTCGATCCCGATGAACAGGGAGGCGAGGTGGCGGGAGCCAGCCAGTACCAGGCCACCGGCGGTGGCGATCAGCAGCAGCAGGTAGAACTCTTCCCGGTTGTCCGGATAGCCCTTGAGCCAGGAGCGACCGAAGGTACAGGTCGCCAGGGCACCGATGAGCACCAGCCCCATGTAGAAGACGGCGTAAGCGTCCACTTGCAGCAGGGGAGTGACGCCCTGATCCCCCTGCGCCATGACGATGGGCAGGGAGAAGAGGGCCAGGTTCAGGCCGGTGATGGTCACCACGAAGGCGGTGTCATCGCAGCGTTTCCAGGCGATGGCCAGCATCAGGGCCACCATGGCCCCTGTGGTCAGCAACAGCGGCAGCAGGGCCAATAGTTGAGCGGCAGTAAACGTCATGACAGTGCTCCTGTCGTGGACAAGGAGGGCAACAGGGCCAGTCGTTGAGAGGAAGACGATGCCATTGCAGTGCCCCTATCGTGAGTGGACAAGGAAGGCAGCAGGGCCAGCCGTTGAGAGAGAGAGAAGATCATTACAGTGCTCCTGTGCTCGGCAGCGCATACCAGTGCAACACGCTCAACAGGCTGCTGCTGGCGGTATCCAGTACCGGCTGGGGATAGAGCCCGAGCAGTACCAGCAGGCCGGCGATGGTCAGCATCATGGCCAGCTCGCGACCGTCCAGCCCCTTGAGGATTTTGTCATCCTTGGGGGCTCCGAAGCAGGCACGTTGCAACATGATGAGGGAGTAGACCGAGGCCAACACCAGCCCGAAGGTAGCGATGACGGTCATGATGGGGGCCACCTGGAAGCTGCCGATGAGGATCAGGAACTCGCCGATGAAGTTGCCGGTGCCCGGCATCCCCAATGAGGCGACCGAGAAGAACAGCATCACCCCTGGCAGGTAGCGCAGGCGTCCCCACAGGCCGCCCATCTGGCGCAGATCCCGGGTGTGCAGACGCTCGTAGAGCTGGCCGCACAGGATGAACAGGCCGGCGGCGGAGAGACCGTGGGCGATCATCTGCACCACGGCGCCCTGCAAGGCCAGCTCGCTACCCGAGTAGATGGCGATCATCACGAAGCCCATGTGGGAGATGCTGGTGTAGGCCACCAGTCGCTTGATGTCGGTCTGGGCAAAGGCCAGCAGGGCGCCGTAGACGATACCGAACAGACCCAGCCCCATGGCATAGGGCGCGAACTGGGCGGACGCCTCGGGGAACAGCGGCAGGGTGAAGCGCAGCAGGCCATAGGCGGCGGTCTTGAGCAAGATGCCCGCCAGATCCACGGAACCCGCGGTCGGTGCCTGACTGTGGGCATCCGGCAGCCAGCCGTGCAGCGGCACCAGCGGCATCTTGACCGCGAAGGCGATGAAGAAGCCCAGCATCAGCAACCACTGCACCGTGGTGCTCATCGGGGTGTTGAGCAGATCCAGGTAGTTGAAGGTGAAGACGCCGGTGGCAGCGTGGTGAGTCAGCACCAGCCCCAGGATGGCGACCAGCATGATGAGGCCGCTCGCCTGGGTGTAGATGAAGAACTTGGTGGCCGCGTTGATACGGGATTTACCGTCGGTGACGGAGTGACCCCAGAGCGCGATCAGGAAGTACATCGGCACCAGCATCATCTCCCAGAAGAAGAAGAACAGGAACAGATCCACCGCCATGAAGACGCCAAGCACGCCGCCCAGGATCCACAGCAGGTTCAGGTGGAAGAAGCCGATGCGCTGCACGATTTCTTTCCAGGAACAGAGGATGGCCAGCACGCCGATGAAGCTGGTGAGCATCACCATCAGCAGGGAGAGGCCGTCCACCGCCAGGTGCAGTGAGATGCCAAAGCGCGGGATCCAGGGCAATTGCCACTCGGCCGCCCAGACGGGGATGCCGGGATTGGCAAGGGAGAAATCGCCACCGAGCCAGATGGCGCCGGAGAGCAACAGGCAGGCGCTCATGGACAGCAGGGCTACCCAGCGGACGAACTGTCCACCGAGGCGCTCCATCTGCCAGCAGATCACGCCGCCGATAAACGGAATTAACAAGATCCAGAGTAAGGTCACGATATCAGCTCTCTCATAGGTTCTAGTCGCTGTGCAGGCCCGCAGGCCTGCAGTGAATTCAGGGGCCGCATCGAGATCAACCGAGCAGCAGCAACGCCAGGATCAGGACGGCGCCCATCCCCATGGAGGCTGCGTACCAGCGCAACTTGCCGGTGACAGTCCAGGCCAGCAGCTGATGGCCACTGTATGCCAGTACGGCGGGCAGGTTCATCATCCAGTCCAGCGGGTCCTTGCCAAGCAAGCGGGTCACCAGCAGGTAGGGTTTGACCCAGAGTTGGTCATACAACCAGTCAAAGCCCCAGGCGTTGAACCAGAGGGTGCTGAGCAGACGGCCAGGGGCGCTCTCGGCGATGCTTCTTGCCAGGCGACGCTCGCCAAGGAACAGGAAGGCGGCGAGCGCTATCCCTGCCACGGCGATGAGGCCGGACAGGATCTCCAGGCTGTGACGGCCCTCTTCGATGTGATCGCCGGGGCCCGCCGGCAGCACGCCCGCCAGTGGCGGCGTGATCCAGGCGCCGATGGCGGTGGAGAGCACCAGCAGCACCAGCAGCGGCAGCTTGTGCGCCAGGCCGTGACCGGCATGGGCCTCGGTTTGCGGCTTGCCGTGGAAGGCGATGAAGATCAGGCGGAAGGTGTAGAGGGAGGTCAGGAAGGCACCCACCAGACCGGCCCACAGCAGGGTGTTCTGGCCACTGGCCTGCACCTGCCAGAGGATGGCGTCCTTGCTGTAGAAACCGGCGGTCACCAGCGGCAGCGCGGCCAGTGCCGAGCCCCCGACCAGGAAGCAGGCATAGACCAGCGGCAGGCTCTTGCGCAGGCCCCCCATCTTGAAGATGTTCTGCTCGTGGTGGGTCGCGACGATGACGGCACCGGCGGAGAGGAACAACAGCGCCTTGAAGAAGGCGTGGGTCATCAGGTGGAAGATGGCCCCATCCCAGGCACCGACCCCGAGGGCCAGGAACATGTAGCCAATCTGGCTCATGGTGGAGTAGGCCAGGATCCGCTTGATGTCGGTTTGTACCAGGGCCGCGAAGCCCGCCAGCACCAGGGTGATGGCACCGACCAGCGCCACCAGATGCAGGATCTCGGGGGCCAGCAGGAACAGGCCGTGGGTCCGGGCGATGAGGTAGACACCTGCGGTCACCATGGTGGCCGCGTGGATCAAGGCAGAGACCGGGGTCGGACCCGCCATGGCGTCAGCCAGCCAGGTCTGCAGCGGCAGCTGGGCGGATTTACCGACCGCGCCACCGAGCAGCATCAGGCAGGCGAACGACAGGGCAGGGGAGCCCTCTGCAAACATCGCCGGCGCACGTACCAGCAACTCGTGGATGTTGAGGGTACCTAGCTCCCGGTACAGGACGAACAGACCGATGGCGAGGAAGACGTCACCGACCCGGGTCACCACGAACGCCTTGAGGGCAGCCGCCCCGTTGGCGGGGTTGCGGTAGTAGAAGCCGATCAGCAGGTAGCTGCACAGGCCCACGCCTTCCCAGCCGAGGTAGACGAACAGCAGGTCATCGGCCAGCACCAGGAACACCATGCTGGCGATGAACAGGTTGGTGTAGGTGAAGAAGCGCGAATAGCCCTCTTCCCCACGCATGTACCAGGAGGCGAACAGGTGGATGAAGAAACCCACCCCGGTCACTACTCCCAACATGGTCAGCGACAGGCCGTCCAGCGCCAGGCGGAAGCTGGGGGTGAATTCACCCACCGCCATCCATTGCCACAGGGTCTGGGTGTAGACGCCACCCTGGGGCATATTGCCGAGGAAGTCGATGCCAACCCAGAGGGTGGTCAGGGCCGACAGGCCTATGCTGCCGACGCCGATGAGCGCCGAGGTGCGCTCGCCGAAGCGGCCGATGGAGAAGGCCAGTACCAGCCATCCCAGCAGCGGGAACAGGAAAGTCAGGAATAGGAGGCTCATCCGCGCATCTCGCTCACAGTGTCCACGCTGAGGGTGTGGTAACGACGATAGAGCAGCAGTAACAGGGCCAGGCCAATGCTGGCTTCCGCTGCCGCCAGAGAAATCACCAGTATGTACATGATCTGGCCGTCAGCCTGGGCCCAGCGGCTGCCAGCCACCACGAACGCCAGCGCGGACGCATTCATCATGATTTCGATACTCATGAGGATAAACAGCAAGTTACGGCGAATTAACAGACCGCACAGGCCGATACAGAACAGGATGGCGGCCAGCAGCAAGCCGTGTTCCATTGGAATTCCACTCATGACTGACCTCCTTGCCGGATGAGAGTGAAGGTGGTGCAGGCGGCCAGCAACAAGGCGTCATGACTCACCATGGGAATGCCACTCATTGCTGACCTCCTTCTTGAGATGGGCGCACGGCGGTTTTGGGCACGGAGAGCACTTCTCCGTTCTTGTCCTCACGGCCGAGGTGATAGGCGGTGACCAGGCCCGCCAGCAGCAGGATGGAGGCGAGCTCCACCGCCAGCACATAGGGGCCGAACAGGGCGATGCCGACTTCCTTGGCACTGACGTCGGTCAGACCGAGTTCACCCCCGGTGACGCCGAGGATGCCGTAGGCCAGGAAGGCGAGCAGGATGAGGGAGAGCAAGGCTGGTCCGCCCCAGGTAGTGGGGGTGAGCCAGTTGCGTTCCTGATCCTGGGCCGAGCCTAGGTTCAGCATCATCACCACGAACACGAACAGCACCATGATGGCGCCGGCGTAGACGATCACCTGCAGGGCACCCGCGAAGGAGGCGCCAAGGCAGAAGAAGATCATGGCCACGGCGATGAGCGAGATGATGAGATTGAGCAGCGCGTGCATCGGGTTGCTGGTGCTTATCACCCGCAGCGTGCTGTAAATGGCGACCAGGGCCGCGGCATAAAATGCCAGTTCCATGATTGACTCCTAGGGCAGCAGGCTCTTGACATCGATGGGCTTGGCTTCGTTCTCGGCATCCCCTTTCGGCTTGCCGTCGATAGCCATACCGCTCATGCGATAGAAGTTGTAGTCCGGGTACTTGCCGGGGCCGCTTATCAGCAGATCTTCCTTCTCGTACACCAGATCCTGGCGACGATACTCACCCATCTCGAAATCCGGGGTGAGCTGGATGGCGGTGGTGGGGCAGGCTTCCTCACACAGGCCGCAGAAGATGCAACGGGAGAAGTTGATGCGGAAGAACTCCGGGTACCAGCGACCATCGTCCCGCTCCGCTTTTTGCAGCGAGATGCAGCCGACCGGGCAGGCCACGGCGCACAGGTTGCATGCCACGCAGCGTTCATCGCCATCGGGATCCCGGGTCAGCACGATGCGACCACGGAAACGGGGCGCCGCATAGACGGCCTGCTCCGGATAGCTCAGGGTCTCGCGGGGCCGCCAGGCATGGGAGAACACCATCCCCAGACTGCGCAGTTGGGTGCCTACACCCTTGATGATATTGATAATTTTCATAGGTGCCTCACTGCACGTTCATCAGCACTACGGCGCCGGTTACCAGCATGTTGAGCAAGGTAAGCGGCAGGCAGACTTTCCAGCCAAAGGACATCACCTGGTCGAAGCGCGGGCGAGGCAGGGAAGCCCGCAACAGGATGAAGAACACCATGAAACAGGCGGTCTTCAGGGCGAACCAGATGAAGGGCGGCAACCAGGGACCGTGCCAGCCACCGAAGAACAGGGTCACGATGAGGGAGGAGATCAGCACGATGCCGATGTACTCACCCACGAAGAACAGACCCCACTTCATGCCCGCATACTCGATGTGATAGCCGTCGGCGAGCTCCTGCTCGGCCTCCGGCTGATCGAACGGGTGGCGGTGAGTGACGGCAACGCCGGCAAACAGGAAGGTGATGAAACCCAGGATCTGGGGTACCACGTTCCAGAGCCCGGCCTGTGCCTCGACGATCTCCCGCAGGTTGAAGCTGCCGGTCTGGATCACTATCCCCATCAGGGAGAGACCGAGGAACACCTCGTAGGAGAGGGTCTGGGCCGAGGCCCGCAGGCTGCCGAGCAGGGAGTACTTGTTGTTGCTCGACCAGCCGGCGAACAGCACGGCGTAGACCGCGAGCCCCGCGATGGCCAGGATGTAGAGCAGACCTACGTTCAGATCCGCCACGCCCCAGGTGGGGGTGATCGGCACCACCGCAAACGCCAGAATAAAGGCGGTGAAGGCGATGATGGGGGCCAGCACGAAGATCCGGCGATCGGCGAACGGCGGGATCCAGTCCTCCTTGAAGAACATCTTGATCATGTCGGCCGCCAGTTGCAGCAGGCCGAAGGGGCCTACCCGGTTGGGGCCGTAGCGATCCTGCCAGAGCGCCAGCAGGCGCCGCTCGATGAAGCTCATGAAGGCGCCGGCCCCCACGATCCCCACCAGCACGATCAGGGCCTTGCCCACCTCCAGCAGCAGGTCAATCAGCGAGTCGCTCATCGGCTGACCTCCTGCCGGTTGTCGCGTTGAGAAAGGGTGATCAGCACGTGGCTCATGCTATGGCCTCCTGCAAGTTGTTCACATAGGTCTGATGCAGCGCGGTCGGTAGGCCATTGGCACCGAGCGGCAGGCCGAGCAGACCCTTGGCCAGCTGGTCGCTCAGGCGCAGGGTCAGCCGCCAGTGGTGGCCGCCCCAGGAGAAGGCAATCAGGCTGCCGGCATTGAGGGCCAGACGGGCGGCGTCGGCCGGGTTCAGCACCAGCATGGGCTCGCTCATGCGTGCCTGGATGACCGGGCTCCTGGCGGAGAGCTCTTCGCCACCGAACAGTTGATCGTAACTGACCACCTGCAGCGCCTCCTGGGCCTGGAAGGGCGTCGGGATGCTGTCGAACCAGCCGAGGCTGTCCTCACCCGGTTCCAGCAGACGGCGACCGGGATCCCCGGCACGCAGGTTGCCACCCACCTCGTCCTGGAACTTGTTCCAGGCGGACGGAGAGTTCCAGCCCGGCGCCCAGGCGAAGGGCACCTGTTGCATCGGTTGGCGGGCACCGGCGTAGCCTTCCATGGAGAAGGCGAACGGCGAGTCGGGATCCTGGGCGACCCGGGGTTCGCTCACGTCCTGATCCGCCAGCATGGAGGTGCGACCGCTGTAGCGGTGCGGCTCGCGGGCGAGTTTCATGCCGCGGATGCGCAGACCCGCGTTGGGGGCGGCTTCGCGCATGGCAGCCAGCAGCGGGGCGCTGGCGGCGCAGGCCGTGCTCACCTCATCGAAGGTGCTCCAGCGCAGCGGTTTTCTGTCCAGCGCGCCTTGCAGCGCGGCCAGCCAGCGCCAGCTCTCGCGCACCTGAATGTCGGCGTTGTAGAAGGCGGGGGCATAGACCTGGAAGAAGCGCTGGGCACGGCCTTCCATGTTCACCAGGGTGCCATCACCCTCGGCAAAGCTGGCGGCAGGCAAGACCAGACCCGCCTTCTGGGCGGTGCCGGTATCCTGGTGATCGATGACCAGCAGGTGTTGCAGGCGGTCGATGGCGGCATCGACGCGGCTGCGAGCGGAGCGGCGATAGAGATCGTTCTCCAGAGTGATCAGCGCGAGCTTCTCCTCCCCTTCGATGCGCTCGAGGGCGGCTTCCAGCGGTGCGGCCGTCCCGGCCAGCATGGCCAGTCCCAGGCTGTTGGCTTCTTGCGCCACCAGCGCCAGATCCACGGCCTGACCACGGCCCTTGAGGGCGCGGGCTATGTTGCTGGCAGCCTCGAGCAGCGCCTGGGAGCGGGCACCTGAGCCGGCGATGATGAGCGGCTTCTTGGCGTTGCCAAGCAACTCGGCCCAGCGTTCGGCCAGGGCTTGCTGCTCGGGAGCCAAGTCAGCTAGGGCAGGGGCCGAGCCATCGAGCAGATGGGCGATGGCGAAGCCGAGGCGCGCCTGATCTGCGTGGGGAGCGTGCAGAGTGCCGCTCGACACGTCGTCCAGACGGGTGCTGTCCAGGCTGGTGATGAGCAACGGGTAGCGCTCGTTCTGGGCCAGGGTCTGCACCGCGGCGACCTGCCACAGATCTACCTTCAGCTTGCGGGCGATCTCGCGACCCTTGCCCTTGACCGCCTGGCGCAGGGCCAGGGCGATGCGGGCGGCAGTCTGAGTGACGTCTTCACCGAGCACCAGCACGGCGTCGGCCTCTTCCATGTCCCGCAGGCTCGGGGTGCGCAGGCCACCCTGCTGCAGGATCTGCAGCATCTTCTGCAGGCATTCCCACTCGCTTTGCTCGACGCCGCTGTAGAAGTTGGCGGCGCCCACCAGCTCGCGCAGGGCGAAGTTGCTCTCCAGGGAGGCGCGCGGTGAGCCGATGCCGATGACGCCGGCGGCGGTGCGCAGGGCATCGGCGGCGCGGTTCAGGGCGCCGTCCACCGTGATGGCGAGTCTGTCGTTGCCGTCATGGAGCAGCGGCTGGCGCGGACGATCGGCCAGGTTGACGTGACCGTAGCCGAAGCGGCCGCGATCGCACAGGAAGTAGTGGTTCAGGGCGCCATGGTAGCGGTTCTCGATGCGGCGCAGCTCGCCGTAACGCTCACCCGGGCTGATGTTGCAGCCGACCGAGCACCCTTGGCAGATGCTGGGGGCGAACTGCATGTCCCACTTGCGGTTGTAACGCTCGGAGTGGGTCTTGTCGGTGAAGACGCCGGTGGGGCAGACCTCCACCAGGTTGCCGGAGAACTCGCTCTCCAGGGTACCGTCTTCGACCCGGCCGAAATAGACGTTGTCGTGGGCGCCATAGACACCGAGATCCTCGCCGCCGGCGTAGTCCTTGTAGTAACGGACGCAGCGATAGCAGGCGATGCAGCGGTTCATCTCGTGATTGATGAAGGGGCCCAGATCCTGATTCTGGTGGGTGCGCTTGGTGAAGCGGTAGCGACGGCTGTTGTGGCCGGTCATCACCGTCATGTCTTGCAGGTGGCAGGCGCCACCCTCTTCACACACCGGGCAATCGTGGGGGTGGTTGGTCATCTGCCACTCCACCACCGTCTTGCGGAACTCTTTCGCCTCTTCGTCCTCGATGGAGATATAGCTGCCATCGGTGGAGGGGGTCATGCAGGACATGACCAGGCGGCCGCGCTTGTCATCGGCATTCTGGTATTGCTTGACCGCACACTGGCGGCAGGCACCGACGCTACCGAGCGCCGGATGCCAGCAAAAATAGGGGACGTCAAGCCCTAAGGACAGACAGGCTTGCAGCAGATTGTCTGCCCCGTCTACCTCGTACTCTTTACCGTCTACATGAATGGTGGCCATACAACTTCCCTGACTTCAATTAGATAAAATCTTTGGCTCGCGCTAGTTCAGAGGACCAGCTGCGAACGCGCTATCGCGTCTTACCAGCGTTCGCCCAGCAGATTGGGCTGGATACCCTTGAACAGCTTGTGATTGTCATGGGGTGCCTTGATCCCGGCCTCGAACTCGGCGCGGAAATACTTCATGGCACTGCCAAGGGGTTCGACGGCGCCAGGGGCATGGGCGCAGAAGGTCTTGCCCGGGCCGAGGAAACTGACCAGCTGTTCCAGCGTGGCCAGATCTCCTTGCTGACCCTCGCCCCGCTCCAGCGCGCGCAACAGCTTGACGCTCCAGGGCAGGCCGTCGCGGCAGGGGGTGCACCAGCCACAGGATTCGCGAGCGAAGAACTCCTCCATGTTGCGCAGGAGTCCCACCATGTTGATGCTGTCATCCACCGCCATGGCGAGCCCGGTGCCCATCCGGGTACCGACCTTGCCGATGCCGCCGGCATACATCTGGGCATCCAGGTGCTCGGGCAGCAGGAAGCCGGTGCCGGCGCCGCCCGGTTGCCAGGCTTTCAGGCGATAGCCGGGTTTCATGCCACCGGCGTAGTTTTCAAACAGCTCGCGGGCGGTGATGCCAAACGGCAGCTCCCAGACCCCGGGGTTGTTGACCTTGCCGGAGAAACCCATCAGCTTGGTGCCGTGATCTTCGGATCCCGGCAGCGCCAGTCCCTTGTACCATTCGACACCGTTGCCGATGATGGCGGGCACGTTGCACAGGGTCTCGACGTTGTTGACGCAGGTCGGCTTGCCCCAGACGCCGGAGACGGCGGGGAAGGGGGGCTTGGCGCGCGGGTTGGCGCGGCGCCCTTCCAGGGAGTTGATGAGCGCCGTCTCTTCGCCGCAGATGTAACGCCCCGCGCCGGTGTGGACGAACAGCTCGAAGTCAAAACCCGACCCCAGGATGTTCTTGCCGAGCAGACCGGCCGCCTTGGCTTCTTCCACCGCGCGGCGCAGATTGATGGCGGCATCGACGTATTCGCCGCGTAGGAAGATGTAACCACGGTAGGCCTTGAGGGCCTTGGCGGAGATGATCATCCCCTCGATCAGCAGATGGGGCAGTTGCTCCATCAGCAGCCGATCCTTGTAGGTGTTCGGCTCCATCTCGTCGGCGTTGCAGAGCAGGTAACGGATGTTCATGCTCTCGTCTTTGGGCATCAGCCCCCACTTCACACCGGTGGAGAAGCCGGCGCCGCCGCGACCCTTGAGGCCGGCATCCTTGACGGTGCCGACGATCTCGTCAGGGCTCATCTGGCCCAGTGCCTTGCGAGCTGCATCATAGCCCTGCTTGCTCTGGTATTCGTCCAGCCAGACCGGCTGGCCGTCGTCACGCAACCGCCAGGTGAGCGGATGGGTCTCGGGGGCGCGGGCGATGCGGTTGGCGGTGCCAAGGGATGCAAGACTCATGGGTAGGCCTCCAGGGTCTTGAGCAGGCTGATGGCATCGAGCCCGCCGTAGGTGTCATCGTCGATCATCAGCGCCGGCCCCTTGTCGCAGTTGCCTAGGCAGCAGACCGGCAGCAGGGTGAAGCGGCCGTCGGCCGAGGTCTGGCCGGGGCCGAGATCCATGACCTCTTTCAAACCGGCCAACAACTGCTCGTGGCCGTTGATGTAGCAGACCATGCTGTCACAGACGCGAATGATGTGACGACCGACCGGTTGGCGGAAGATTTGGCTATAGAAAGTCGCGACCCCTTCCACGTCGCTGGCGGGGATGCCGAGCTCGGCGGCGATGGCATGAATGGCACCGTCCGGTACCCAGCCGCGGCCCTGCTGCACTATCTTGAGCGCTTCGATGCTGGCGGCACGGGGATCTTCGTAGTGGTGTTTCTCATGTTCGATGGCGTCGCGTTCGGCCTGGCTCAGGACGAAGCCGTCCTTCGGGAGCAGTCCATCCCCCTTGCCCTGGCACCCACTCTGTCCCGCTGGGGACGCTGTATTTTGGCACTGACATTGCTGGCTCATGACTTAACCTTCTGTCGCTTATTCTTCTTGTCCCGTTGCGCTCGGGTGTGAGCGCGGCGGGGACTTAACGATCCACATCCGACATAACGAAATCGATACTGCCCAGGTAGACGATGAGATCCGACACCATCTGGCCGCGGATCACCGAGGGGATCTGCTGCAGGTGGGCGAAGCTCGGGGTGCGGATCCGGGTCCGGTAGCTCATGGTGGAGCCATCGCTGGTCAGGTAGTAACTGTTGATCCCCTTGCTCGCCTCGATCATCTGGAAGGACTCGGCGGCCGGCATGACCGGGCCCCAGGACACTTGCAGGAAGTGGGTGATCAGGGTTTCGATGTCCTGCAGGGTGCGTTCTTTGGGCGGCGGCGTGGTGAGCGGGTGATCCGCCTTGAACGGCCCCTCCGGCATGTTCTTCACGCACTGCTCGATGATGCGCAGGCTCTGGCGAATTTCCTCGAAGCGCACCATGGCCCTGTCGTAGGCATCGCCGTTGGCACCCACCGGCACCTCGAACTCGAACTGGTCGTAGCCGGAGTAAGGGCGCCACTTGCGCACGTCGAAGTTGAGGCCGGTGGCGCGCAGGCCACCGCCGGTGGTGCCCCAGGCCAGCGCCTGCTCGGTGTTGTAGGCAGCGACACCGATGCTGCGGCCGCGCAAGATGCTGTTGCGCATGGCGGCTTTTTCATAATCCATCAGCCGTTTGGGCAGCCAGTCCAGCAGGTTCTCCTGGATGAGGCGAGCCCAGCCCACCGGCAGATCGTGTGCCACCCCACCGATGCGGAACCAAGCCGGGTGCATGCGCGCGCCGGTGATGGCTTCGATGATGGTGTAGATCTTCTGACGGTCGGTAAAGGTGAAGAAGACGGGGGTCATGGCGCCCACGTCCTGAATGTAGGTGCCGATGAACAGCAGGTGGCTCTGGATGCGGAACAGCTCCGACATCAGCACCCGGATCATGTCGACCCGTTGCGGTACCTTGATGCCCGCCAGCTTCTCGACCGCCAGCACGTAAGGCATGTTGTTGAGCGAACCGCCAAGGTACTCGACCCGGTCGGTGTAGGGGATGTAGCTGTGCCAGGACTGGCGCTCGCCCATCTTCTCCGCACCGCGGTGGTGGTATCCGATGTCGGGGACGCAGTTGCGGATCTCTTCACCATCGAGCTGCAGCACCAGACGGAAGGCCCCGTGGGCGGAGGGGTGGTTGGGCCCCAAGTTCAAGAACATGTAGTCCTCGTTCTCGTTGCCGCGGCTCATGCCCCACTCTTCGGGCTTGAACAGCAGGTTGTCCTGCTCCTGATCCTGCTTGACCGCATCGAGCATGAAGGGATCGAACTCGGTCGCCCGCGCCGGATAATCCTTGCGCAGCGGGTGACCCTGCCAGCTCTTTGGCATCATGATGCGGGTCAGATGGGGGTGACCATCGAAGGTGATGCCCATCAGATCCCAGACTTCCCGCTCGTACCAGTTGGCGTTGGGGAAGTGATTGCTGATGGTGGGCAGCGCCAGATCGCTCTCTTTGAGCGGCACCTTCAACATCACATCGGCGTTACGGTCGATGGAGATGAGGTGATAGAAGACGGTGAAGTCACTCTCGGGCAGGCCGTGGCGGTGGCTGCGCATCCGCTCGTCGGTGGCGCTGAGATCAAACAGCATCACGAAGGGGGAGGGCAACTTGCGCAAGAAGCCGATCACGTCCAGCAGCAGCTCGCGGGAGAGCCAGATGACCGGCACCCCGGTGCGGGTGCTCTGCACGGTGAAGCGCTCGGCACCGAAGTGGGCGAACAGCTCGCCGACCACCTGGGCATCTCCGTGATCGGAGGGCTGCCACTGGGACATGGTGTAGTTACTGGGGAATTCTCGAGTCAGTTTCATGATCAGATCTCATCCGGCGTGCGCAGGTTGGTGACGTCGATCCGTTCGCCGCGCTTGCGTTCCTTCTCGGCCTGCATCTGCGGGCGGTAAATTCCCTGATCGCCGGCCACCCAGGAGAGGGGACGGCGCTCCTTGCCGATGGAGTCCTGCAGCAGCATCAGCGCCTGCAAGAAGGCTTCGGGGCGGGGCGGGCAGCCAGGAATATAGACGTCGACCGGCAGGAACTTGTCCACGCCCTGCACCACTGAGTAGATGTCGTACATGCCGCCCGAGTTGGCACAGGCGCCCATGGAAATGACCCATTTGGGTTCGAGCAACTGCTCATACAGACGCTGGATGACCGGTGCCATCTTGATGAAGGGGGTTCCTGCGATCACCATGAAGTCTGCCTGACGAGGCGAGGCCCGGATGACTTCGGCGCCGAAACGGGCGACGTCATGGGGGGAGGTGAAGGCGGTACACATCTCCACATAACAGCAGGATATGCCGAAGTTGTAGGGCCAGAGGGAGTTCTTGCGGCCCCAGTTGACTGTGTCTTGCAACACCTCTTCGAGGCGCCCGATCATGATGCCGCGTGAGGCCTCCTGGGCCAGGGGATCCTCGACGGTTTGGCGCTGTTCCTGCGGGTAGCGCTCAACGGGCGCATCCGGGTCAATCCGGGTCAGGGTGTACTTCATGGTGCAACCTCAAAGGGAGTATCAGTAATTCAGTCTGGCTTCTTGTCAGTCAGGACAGGTTTCTTCGGTGCCCAGTCGAGTGCACCGATACGCCACAGGTAGACGAGGCCCACCAGCAGCAGAGTGATAAAGATGGCGGCTTCAATAAAACCAACCCAGCCACTTTCCCGAACGGAAACGGACCAGGCGAAGAGGTAGAGTGCCTCGACGTCGAAGATGACGAAGAACATGGCGACCAGATAAAACTTGGCGGAGAAACGCAGCCGAGCATTACCGACGGAGTCGATGCCGGATTCGAAAGGTTTGTTCTTGGCTCGGCCGTAAGCTCGCCCCCCCAACAAGGATGCCAGGCCGATCATGGTCAGGCAGATACAGATGGCCCCAACGACATAGACAGCAAAAGCCCAATGCTGGACAGCAATATCAGCAAACATAGGAGTTTTCCCTAACCGAATTAATCACGTGAGTTAACAAGGGTGTTACGTATTATGCCATGGGGATGCTGATTTACATGTCATTTCAAAGGATTAATTATTAATCAAAGGGAAGAAAAACGGTTTTTGCTAGCGGGGTCAAGGTTCCTATTTGAGAATCATTTTCAATCGCTTTTGTGATTCGGGATAAATCACTGGATCGTTGGAAAAATAAACTAATCGAAAAAGTGAAAAACCCCGCGTTGCGGGGCCTTGTCATCAGGGGGTGAGGATGGGAAGGGCCTGCTCGGCCGCTTTGCCCTGGGAGAGCACTATCTCCACTCGCCGATTGGCCTGGCGGTGGGCCGGCGTGTCGTTGGGATAGCGGGGTTGAGTATCGGCCGCCCCCTGGGCGACGACTCGCCGTGAGTCCAGTTTGGGGTTGGTGAGCAGGGTGTGAACTATGGTAGCCGCCCGCAGCACCGACAGCTCCCAGTTGTTGCGATAGAGTTCCACCGGCGCCTGCGAGTTGTCGGTGTGACCGGTCACCACCACCATGCCCGGGATGTTGGCCAGCACATCGGAGACTTTATTGACCAGCGGGATGAACTGGGGCTGGAGGAAGGCCGAATCCGCCGGGAACAGGGTCTTCTCACCGATCCGGATCACCAGCTGGCTGCCGAGTTGTTCGACCTCCAGCTCCTTGGATTCAATCTGGCTCTTGAGCTGCTGCTCCAGCTTCTGTTTGGTGATGGCGGCCCAGTCCTGCTCCTTGGTCTTGTGCGGCCAGGACTGGGTTGCGCTGGGTTGCTCCGAGGCACCTATGGTCTCGTTGAAGGGATCGGCCGCGGCAGCTGGCGTCTGGGTGTCCAGTACCTGCTCTTTCTGGGAGGAGCCGGGGGTTGTCTTGGACTCGGGCTCCAGGATCCCGGTACCACCTTGCATCACCGGAGAGCCGGCAGGCATGGAGATGAGGCCGATTTTACCCAAAGATTCGATAAAGCCCTGGATCAGCACCCGGGTCTCCGACTGCTTGGCCATGGCGAAGGAGTAGAGCACCACGAACAGGGCAAACAACAGAGTCATGAAGTCCGCATAGGAGACCAGCCAGCGTTCATGGTTCTCCGGAGCCTCAGGCTTTTTCTTTTTGGCCACCGTGACCTCCGAGGTAGGGTTCAAGGGTCACTTGCAGCCGCTGCTGTGACTCGCCATCCACGATGCAGAGGATGCCGGTCAGGGTCATCTCCTTGTAGTGACGGATCTGATGGGCGAACCCTTTGTAGCGGTTGCCAAACGGCAGGAAGATCAGGTTGGCGGCGCCGACCCCGTAGATGGTGGCAATGAAGGCCACCGCGATGGCGCCACCGAGCTTGTCCGGTGCATCCAGCAGTCCCATGGCGTGGATCAGGCCGAACACGGCGCCGACGATCCCCATGGTCGGGCAGTAGCCGCCCATGGCTTCGTAGAATTTGACGGTCTGCTCGAGATCTTCATGCTCGAATTCGATCTCGTTTTCCAGCACCTCGTGGATCTTGGTCTTCTCGTAGCCGTCGACCATCATCTGCACCCCTTTTTGCAGGAAGGGATCCTTGATGTCATCGATCATGCCCTCCAGCGCCAGCATGCCGCTGCGTCGCGCGTTGCCCGCGAGGTTCTCCAGCAACTGGGCCTGCTCCAGCATGTCGAGGCGAGGGGGGGTGATGAGCCACTTGAAGCGCTTCAAGGTCTTGCCCACCACGGAGAAGGGAAACTGCGTCAGGGCGGCACCCACTGTGCCCCCGATCACGATGAGGAAGGCGGGCAAGTCGAGCAGGGCGCTGGGGTGCCCCCCCTCAATCAGGTTGCCACCCAAAATGGCTGCCAAGGCTAACAGCAAACCGATCAGACTCATGTGTCCGTGTCCCTATGCGAAAAATGTGGCTAGTGTATCCACTTAACTATCAGTTTTTCAAAATGATATCCAATCGGTGAGCAATATCCGAGAGGCATAACCGAATGTGGCGACTCCCTTGTTTCGGCCGGGATGACAAAACCATGAGCATCACAGGAGAGAAGCCCTGCCAAGCGCCACTTACCCGAGAGATGAATGAAGGAAATGCCAGAAATCTCCGGACGCGGTATGGCTGGACTTTGGCATCAGTCAATTTCGCGTTATTTGACGAGTCTCTGCGGTAGAGCCGGCCGTTCTGCGCTGCAGAAGAGTGCGCCAAGGTAGGGTTGCAATATAGGCAGGAGGCCTCCAGGCCGGATCGCCCACGCGAGAGCGCCGGGCATGGCAAGCCATCATCCATTGATTTGGAGCCAAGCAGGTATAACGGGTGTGAGGCTGGCCTTTGTCTGAAAATCCCCTTGATAACTTTTAGACTGAAATCACGGTTTCCTCTATATGAACAATATATCTTGCTAATTAAGGCTAATGGAACGGTCTGATTATGCCGGTTGCGTATTCTATCGAGTATTGTCGCGACATATTATAAAAGGAGTATGAACATGCCAGAGACCCATTTTTTTCCTGCCCAGGCAAATGAGTTTGGTTATGTCATCGTAGACCTGACTGATGACGGTAAAGCCATACTCGAACGTCATCCGCTGATAGGTTTTGCGACGCAGGTTTCTGAGAGCCGTTTTCAGAAGACCATCGTCCAAACCAGGCCCGTCTGTACGGTTGGAGACAATCTGACTCCCGATTTCATCCAGCGGCACGATGGATCCTTCACCGACTGCAATGGTGAGCGCCTCAGCCATTCCCTGACGGACATGATGCACTGCTTCGGTTTCGAGCCCGAGGAACAGCTCATGCGCCACCCGGATAATGGGGGGGAACTTTTCGGGCGTCGGTGGCATAGCGCGGCCTAGTTTAAAAGCCGTCTAGCCACCCATTTTTGAATGGAACTCTTTCCTTGCCTGCAAGAGGAAGGGGCACGATTCCAGAAGGGGGCCGCTTAAAATGCCAGTGATAGGGTGCCGGCATGAAGCGTTCTGGATGATCGCGGGATCGTCAGTGAAGCTGAAGGATTGTCACTGCTAGAAAGGGGTTGTTCGAACGCCGGAATGAGCGATATGCCTCGATGGCGGATGAGTCGTGATTGTGCTGAGTGACGCTATCAACAAACAAAAAGCCGACCCATAAAGCAAAAAACCGACCCTGAGGTCGGTTTTTCTAATTTGGCGGTGAGGGAGGGATTCGAACCCTCGATACTCATCGCACCACGGTAACCCACTGATTTCATTGCGACAAAACAGCTTTCAATCTCAGCTACTGTACCACTTCTTTGTACCACTTAACGCCAAACTAGCTCAGTGTTACGTTTGTAAGTCTAGCTGATACAACGTTGCCATTAACTGTCGTTGCATAGAAAGAGAGCTCTATGCTACGGCTAGCATCTAAAGCCTTGAGAATCGCTGATTGCTCAGCCTCTTTCAATGTCATTCGATCAGCTTTAATCGTAAAGGACTGATTCAAATCAGCACAGAGTACACTGACACTTAAGTGTTGAGAGTATTTCTTATAGCCACTGATAAAACACTGTGATCTGTACTCTTTTGATGCCCGAGCGGTTAACTCCGGTTCAGCCATTTTTTGTATCTGTTGATTGCTGAACTTATGGCCGCCAAACTCCAATTCATCTGCATCGGGAACTGATTTCACAACTTCAGAATATCCGTTGCTGAGGCGTTCTAGGATTTGATCACCACGACTATCAAGTGACTCCTTCGCGTGCGTGAGGGCGATCAAACGCAAGGCTTCTATGGAAGCTTTGGCTGGCTCCATGGCTGTGCTCAACCTCTTTGTTTCTTCTTGGGCAAGAGCAACCTTGGCCTCGTTCTCGAAGTAGCTATCAGCGATGTACCCACCACCAATGGCTATCGCCAATACAGTCACAACAGCGATCTTTTCTTTTCCTGTCATGCCTTTCAGCACCAAGTCCATGAACTCACAAAACCTCGATAGATAAACATCAGCGTCACCTTCACTCTTGGTTGAGCCCTTTGAGACAGTGAAGACCAGTTCTCCGATGATCTCTTTATCATCGTTCGTCAGTTTCTGAAGATTGATCGTACCATACTTAGCTAGACAGTAAGCACGTTTGGCTTCTTCTTGGAATGTCAGCAGACCAGCCAAGAGACCACTGGGTAGAGATTGCTGATATCTTTTTCCTGATACACGAACGTCTACTTTCGGCCATCCTTGGAACCTGAGACTCGGACAGTTAGATATCTCTTCGTTTGAATCCAATATGCTCAGGGCAAAGTTTAAAAATTCTTCTTCAGTTCTTATGATTTTTGGTTGCATTTCACGAGCCCGTATAGCAGAAGATGCAGCATCTTATTGGTTTTTATGCTTATTAAAAATGGGGTGTGGAGCTCACAACCCCAAATTAAGTCGATTCAATCAGAATGTTCCATCCGAATGACCCGATGGATACTCGACAGGCTAACAGCAAGTTGCCGGGCGATTTCTGCTTTTGGCACTTTTAGTTTCAAAAGTCTCATTATGTCAGCTTGCTTTGCTCGAGCTGTCGGCTTACGGCCCTTGTAGACCCCTTTGACCTTCGCCAAAGCAATCCCTTCCGCCTGACGCTCCAGCATGATTTCCCGCTCGAACGTGGCGATGGCTCCGATCATGGTCAGCATCAGTTTGCCTGTCGGAGTGGCCGTGTCGATGCCCAGATTCTGGATCTGCAATGTTACCCCTTTGGCGTGCAGCTGGTCTGTGATCTCCAGCAAGTGGCGGGTGTTTCGGGCCAGACGATCCAGCTTGGTCACTTTTAGCACGTCTCCAGAGCGGGCGAATTCGAGCATTGCCTGTAGTTGCGGCCTATCCGTCTTGCTACCGCTGACCTTCTCCTGAAAAACTTTTTCACACTCCGCCAGTGCTGTCAGCTGCTGCTCCAGCGATTGCCCCGTGGTCGAAACACGGGCATACCCGATGATTGCCATGATGGCCTCCCAATAAGCTCAAGACCCTATGAGAAAAACCTGTCAAAACTCGTAAACTAACCCGTGTGACAGGGGTTGCCGGGGGGCTTCCGGTCTGTCACACGGGCATGGTCTATTGAGAGTCCGTCTCCTTCGGTTGCTCAGGCTGGGTCTGCATCTTTTGGATGCCCTCCTTGATGAGGACAGCCAAGGCGGCAAGCAGACCAGCCTCCAGAGCCTTGAACAGCGGGTTAGCAGATGTGATGTTTTCCATTGGGTTCTCCTATGGTGTGTCCCATCTCTCTTATACCGGGGTAGGGTCTCAATGTTGCCCACCAGATTTCCTTATGCTGGTGGGACTTGGGATAGTTTTTTCAGGGCATCTGGCACGGCGGGATCGTTACTACCTTCTTGATCTTTCTCCTCTGGGTGGCTTGTAGGCTCCCCACTCGGTGCAGTAAATGGGTAAGGAGTAATAGCCACCACTAAACGGGTATATAAAACGGGGTGGCACAGCCGACACACTGACACACAATCGCGAAAAAGCCCTTGAACACGTTCTTAAATGTGTATGCGGGACTCAATGTGACCGCACACATCGACCAAAAATGTGTCAGCAGGAAATCGGTTGAGGTGTGGTCAGACGGTAATAGGCCCGATTCCCGCTGTGCCTTGGGGGGCTCAACCGCCAGCCAAGCCGCTCCGCAATCTGCTTTAAATCCCGTCTGGGCTGGGCGGGATAACGCAGATACCCGGCAGGATCGCAGGTATAAGCACTCTGTGCAGACTCCCGCGTGATGTCGATATGCCGCCCTTCCTGCCGCCATGTCATCGCCCCCAGCAGCCCTTGCAGGTACTCCTCAACGCTCAGGATGCGTCCCTGAGCCCGGCAGATGGTAGCCCACAGCTCTTGCTCCTCGTGCCGAATCCTGAGCGGTCTGCAGCCCGTCTGCTGCTCGATGCAGCCATCACGCTGTTGATCTGCCAAGCGGTTTACTGGCTCCTGATGGTACTTCTCGTCGAACTCCAGCAGATAAACCTCCTGCCGGGTCGGTCTATTGAAATATCTCCCGTTCGGGTCGACCCACTGCATATTCACTCGAAAATCCACCCGGTAAGGGCCACAAGCGAACTGCGGGCACTCTTCTATTCGCAAACCCGGCTGCTGCACTTGAAAGTAAGCAACCAGCGGGGCCAAGTATTCCACATAAAATGCAGCCTCATAGCGACTCTGGCCTTCCTTTCGTGGTATCGATTGTCCGGTCAACCGTTCAATTTCCGCTATCAGCTCTCCATTCAGATGAGAGCTGGAGCCATAGGTCAACACGGCCAAGGCTTGCAGGGGCGTCCATGTACCCAAGCCGTTATTCGGGTCAGGAATTTCCGGCAGTTCTAGCCCCTGCACCTGCCGGATATTACTGATTGCCCGTCTGACATACTGGGCGTACCGTCCATTGAAGCCAGGTATCTGCGTAAGCGTTCCCCGTGGATCAATAAGCCCTTGTGCAGGAGGCCCGATAAAAATTTCTGTCACGTTCAATGCAGCCTCCAACGGCCTCTTTGTTCCCTTTTATCCGGCATCAGCCGGGATAGGGGCCAGCGGGATAGCTTCAACAGCTGCTAGTTTCTGGCTCAACGTGTAGGCCCCATAGTTTCGCCCTGTCGCCGTCCTCTCAGCGTGTTGGCTGTGACCCGTGATGGCGTTCTGCACGTCCTCACGAACCTCGGCAGTCCGTAGCAAGGTGATGAAGGTGTGCCGGAAGCTATGGAATGGCTGAATATCTTCCCGCACGATGTTGAGCTTTTCACGCAAGTGCCGCTGCCACCACACTCCCAGCCGCACATGGTAGTTCTGCTTGGGGCCAGAGGGCTGTAACTGGGGGAACAGGCGGCCATCGGCAGGTAAGGTGCGAACATAGTCCAGCAGGCCCAAAGCCAACAGATGGGGATGCACCGGAATGTCCCGGTTACTGCTGCGATTCTTCACGCTCTGATCTTCCCGCAACTCCGCCACCCGGAAGAACCAGACATCATCCTGCTGCATCAAGTCTGCCACGTAGAGCTGGCAAATTTCCTCGGCCCGAGCCCCCGTGTAGTAGAGCATCAGCGGCACCCAGTAGTGAGCCTCTCCGAAACGGGTATGCTGGGTGCGTCCAGCAAACAAGGGGGAACCAAACAGGGTCGCCAGCTCGGTAGTGGTGTACGGGCGTTCCGGTTCGGCCAGCGGGTTGACCGCCGTCTCTGCATACTTGAGTCCGTGAGCCGGGTTGTACTCCAACAGTCCATCTTCAACCGCAAGCCCTAACACAGCAGACAGGGCACGCCCCAACTTCTTGACGGTGGCGGCTGATAGAGAAGGCAAGCTGTGCTCTTGGGCATGGGCAATCTGCTGGCGTAACGGCATAGCCGAAACGTCCTGTTTGGGACGAGCTGGCAGTTGCTCCATCAGGTTGCGGAACTCGGCAACATTCCGTTTCGTTATCTCCTCGATCTCCTTATCACCCAGCAACTCGATGAACCGATCAACGGCGACCTGATACTCAAGGATGCGGCCTTCTGCTTTCTTCGGTTCTCGTCGCCGGACGGTGGCCTTGTAGCGTTCAAACAGAGCTGACAGACGTAACCCACGTGTGCCAATGAGTGGGGTTGTGGTGGCCCCGGTAGGTACAAGGGGGATCTCCGGCTGGCCGATGCGTTTCTGTATGGCGTTGATGCGGGTGTTTTGCAGGACGGCAGCCGACAGTTGCAGGAACTTATCCGCAAGCCGCCGAGCGAAAGCCTGGTAGTTGGCCGAACCGACATATAGGCGAAGCCCTGAGACTTGGAAGGCTTCGTCGATGTAAGGGGCCATCCACGTGAGGAAGCGATCCATCCGTTTGGCATCGGGTGTCCGCTCCAGTTCAGCCATCAGCGTAGTGAGGGTATCGGTGTGGTCATCCCAAACCAAATCGTCACCATCCCACACCCGATGGATGAAGCTGCCATAAACATCTGGGTCGTCGAGACGCTCAACCATCGCGTCGTACCAACGGTCAGCTGCGTTGGAGAGGTCGAGAGGCTGCACCACCAGATCCATCTTGGCGGCCTCCAGCAGGCGGTGTAGCTCATCCAGAACAGTTAAGGCGGCCCGAGTAGCTTCTTGCTTGTTCTTGGTCTTCAGAGATCGACGAAGCTCCGTCTTGTTGATCACAAGGCGGATGGTCTCAGGGACGACGACACGGGCGTACCACGTGCCATGATGGTCTTGGGAAAGGTTGCTCATAGACCTCATTTTGTATCACCTTTTTGTACCACCTCGGAAGTGTTGGGGTGGATGGGTTGATCACAAAATCGCTATGAAATCAGGAAGTTTTTGACTCATAAAGAAAAACCCCCGCTCGAAAGCAGGGGTTTACTGTTTGGCGGTGAGGGAGGGATTCGAACCCTCGATACGTTGCCGTATACACACTTTCCAGGCGTGCTCCTTCAGCCACTCGGACACCTCACCAAATTTTTGACTGCGGTTTAACGTGTTCAATCGCCACGGAGTTCGCTGCGCAGTTGCGCTGGAACGGGGCGTAATTTAGGGGAAAGCGGATGCTGGGTCAATTACTTTTCCCCTTATTTTTCATAATCTTTATCGAGTGTCTATCCCTTGAGCAGAATGGCGGTTTTTAAACCTGTCAGGGCTTGCCCAAGATGATCAGGCTGTCTGGCAATTCGTTCTGATCCCGGGTGGCCGGGAAGGCGTCGGTCAGGATGTCGCTGGTACGCTCGACACATTCGAGGAAACCCTGCTCGACCTCCTTGTTGCGCACCCGCACCACGAAGTCGTCGATGATCTCCTGCCACTGGCCGTTGTCGATGTGCTGGGCGATGCCGTCATCCACCAGGATCTCCACATAGTGTTCGGCCACCGAGACGAAGATCAACACCCCGAGCCTGTCCCGGGTGCGATGCAGACCCTGCTCGACAAACTGCAGACGCGCCATCAGGGACGCCCGGTGCTGGCGAACCTTCTTCGGGATCAGCCGCATCTTGATGGGGGTCCAGTGGAACAAGAGGCTGAGCAGCAACCAGACCGACCACTGCACCAGCAGGATCTCGTACCAGCCGAGCCAGAAACCGAGCTGGAATACCAGCAGGGGGGTGAGCATGGCCAGCAGCGCCGCCCAGAGGGTCGGGATGTAGCGATAACCGTCGCTGGCCGGGGCCAGTACGGTGACCAGCTCGGCGTCCGTGGCTAACTCGGCTTGTCGTACCCGGGCCTGGAGAGTGTGATAGAACTGTTTTGAAATCATTATGTTGTCTCTTGATCCCTGATTACCAACCACCGGAGGCACCACCGCCGCCAAAACTGCCGCCACCGCCGCTGAAACCACCACCACCGAAACCACCGCCGGTGCGTCCGGCGCCGAAGCCGCCAGCCAGATAGGCGGCCCGGCGACGGCCGCCGGGACCACCTCCGCCACCGCCTCGCAGGTTGTGCAAAATGAGCATGGCAACCACCACCAGGATAAACAGCCAGGGGCCGCCACCCTTGTCGTGCGTGGCGACGTCCGTCGGTTTGTACTCACCGCCGAGGGCCTGCATGATGCCTTGACTGCCGGCGACGATGCCGGCCACCATGTCACCACGCTTGAAGGCGGGCAGGATCCGGGTCTGGATGATGTTGGCGGCGATGGCGTCGGGCAGGGCGCCTTCCAGCCCATAACCCACCTCGATGCGCACCTTGCGCTCATTCTGGGCGATCAGCAGCAGCACGCCGTTGTTTTTGTCCTTCTGGCCTATGCCCCAGTGGCGACCGAGCTGGTAGCCGTACTCTTCGATGGTATCGCCGGCCAGCGTATCGATGGATACCACTACCAGCTGAACGCCGCTGCGTTTCTCGAAGGCCGCCAGCTGCTGGGTCAGTTGATGGGCCTGCTTGCGGGACATCAGGTTTGCCTGGTCCACTACCCGCCCGCTCAGGGCAGGGAAATCCGGGGCGGCATGCAGGGCCGCCGTCCACAGCAGCAGGCAGGGCAGCAGTACGCGGAGCATCCAACTCATTGGAAGCTGACCTTGGGCGCCTCATCGGTGCCGGGTTTGGCGCTGAAGCTGGGCTTGGCGGTCAGATCCGAGTAGAGCAGCTTGGACCAGATGACGCCCGGGAAGGTGCGGATCTCGGTATTGAACAGACGCACCGCCTCTATGTAGTCGCGGCGGGCCACGGCGATACGGTTCTCGGTGCCTTCCAGCTGGGCCTGCAGGGTGAGAAATTGCTGATCGGCCTTGAGTTCTGGATAGCGCTCGACCACCACCATCAACCGGGAGAGGGCGCTGGAGAGCTGGTTCTGGGCCGTTTCAAATTCCTTGAGCTGGGAAGGGTCGCTCAGCTGTACGCTGCCGACCCGGGCACGGGCATCGGTCACCGCCTTGAGGGTCTCCTGCTCGTGGCTGGCATAGCCCTTGACGGTGGCCACCAGATTGGGGATGAGATCGGCACGGCGCTGGTACTGGTTCTCGACCTGGCCCCAGCTCGCCTTGACCTGCTCATCCAGGGTCGGGATGTTGTTCATACCGCATCCGGTCAGCCCCAGCAGCAGGGTCAACATCATCAGGCTCTGGGTGGTCTTGTGCCAGAAAGAAGTGGCCATCTCGTTGTCTCCATTGGATGTATTTAATTCGGCGCTGACACCATACCAGCTTGTGGTCAGCCGCCACAACGACCGGGTAGGGTCGGGGGTTGGTAGCTCATCGACACCTTGGGCAACTGGGGTTTGTCCTTGAGCCAGGAGGCCAGCTCGGCACCGCAGCCATTGCCGGGCGGGATCGGCGCCTGAGGCTGGCAATCCGGGCTGCCGGCAGGGCAGCGCAACCTGACATGGAAATGGCTGAAGTGGCCGACCCAGGGACGCAGCTTGGCCACCCAGGACTCATCCCCCGCCCGTTTGCACACCTCGGCCTTGAGCACGGGGTTGATGAAGATGCGCGCCACCTCGGGCTGGCTGGCGGCGAGCCTCAGCAGTGCCAGCTGCTGCGGCCCGAAGCGACCCGGCAACACCCGGTAGCTGGGCTCATCGATCAACGCCCACTCCTTGGGGGCATCCTGCTCCCATTTGCTGATGGGCCTGTCAGCCATTCGAAACCAGATGTCGGCGTCGAGCCCGGTCTGGTGGCTGCGATGGCCGGAGCTGAAAGGACCGCCTCGTGACATGGCCAGATCGGCGATGTAGAGATCCGGCATGCCAGCCAGTTTGGTGCGGTTCGCC
This sequence comes from Aeromonas sp. TECH754, assembly GCF_056279295.1. Taxonomy (NCBI): domain Bacteria; kingdom Pseudomonadati; phylum Pseudomonadota; class Gammaproteobacteria; order Aeromonadales; family Aeromonadaceae; genus Aeromonas; species Aeromonas sp. TECH754. The sequence continues at coordinate 1,229,682 of NZ_JBWBRA010000001.1, forward strand.
AGCCCTTGCAGGTAATGGATGAGTTCGGGATGGCCGTAGTAGCGCAGGCGCTTGCTGCGAATCACCTGATAACCGGGTCCCGACAGCGGCAGGGCCACGGCATTTTTCAGGCAACCGGCCGAGTAGCCACCGATGGCTTCGGCGTAGAGGGCGCTGGTCATGAACAGCAGGCTGGTGGCAAGCATAGGGTTTCCGGCAATGGTGCCACGTCAAGTGGACTTAAGAGTGGCTTGGATGATTCCCATCATATCAACAAGCCCGAGCGCCCGTCATCCGTCCTGCCGCGCGGGTTGCCAGGAGGGGGCGGGCTCGCGCACAATGCGCGGCATCGCAGCCGCAGCCGCAGCCGCAGCCCGGCTGCCCGAGTCCATGTTGAGGAGGTTGAGATGAGAGTCAGTGAACTGGCGTCGCAGGCGGGGATCCGCTGGTTGATGCCGCCGGTGGTGCGCTTCTACGGGGTCATGATCAGCCTGTTGCTGGCGAGCCTGGGGACTGTCGTGGCCGCGATTGGGCTGGGGTATCCCGAGATGGGACTGCTGCCTTGGGTCGGGCTGGTATTTGGCGGCATAGTACTGCTGATGATGCTCCTGCCGCGCAACTGGCAGCGCTGGCGGCTGGCCGAACTCGCCTGGGATGACAGTCACCTCTATCTGCTCAACGGCGGCAGCGACAAGGCGCTGGCCCTCTCCAGAGTGGCGCTGGTCGGCATCGAGCGGACGCGCCAGATAGGTCACGACGGTCAGTGGCTCGCGTTCAGCCTGGATCTGCGGCTCGATCCCCAGGCCCTCTCCGATGCCACCGCCTTGCTGGGTCTGACCCTGGAGGCGACCCACGAGGTGGCGCCCGGTATCTACCGCTTCGGCTTTAAGCGGGCCTGGCACGGTCGGCGTGCCCTTGCCGGGATCCTGAGCACGTTGCAACCGCCCCAGACTGACTATTTTCTCGACAATTTGCCACAAAGCTCAGATACTGCCTCTGATTCGAAATGATCTTTTCTGCTCCGATCGTCCAAGAGATCAACAGCTTGGGCTACGGGGTGGGGAGTGCCACGGCATGCTGTCGTGGCAGGTCCGGCATGGGGGTTGTGCCCTTACTTCTATGCTGGTGGATGCATAGACAAGGCACCTTGAATCGAGAGTGGATGGCATGAAGATTTACGTAGGTAATCTGTCGTACCGGATGACGGCCGACGAACTGACAACCGTGTTCAGCCAATTTGGAGAGGTAGAGAAGGTCGATATCATCATCGATCGCGATACCGGTCAGTCCAAGGGATTTGGCTTCATTGAAATGCCGGTCAATGGGGATGCCGAGAAGGCCATCGCCGGGCTACATGGCACCGAAATAGGTGGCCGCACCATCACAGTCAATCAGGCCAAACCGAAGACAGATGCACCTCGTGGTCGCCCCCAGCGCCACCGTTGAATCGTCTCGATAACGGAAAACGGCATGGATCACTCCATGCCGTTTTTGTTTTTATCGGGTCCGATATGGGCGGGATCAGGGCACGTCGTAACCGAGCGCGGCCTTGCGGATGCGGAACCACTGCTGGCGATTGAGCTGGATGGATTCGGCGGCCACGGCGGCGGCGATCCGCTCCCGCTTGCCGGAGCCAATGAGTGGCAGCGGCTGGCTCGGCAGCATCATCACCCAGGCGTAGACCACCTGCTCGATCTGCTCGGCACCCACTTCCTGGCGGATCTGTTCGAGCTCGGCGCGCAGTGAGCCATAGGCGGGATCGTTGAACAAGCGGCCGCCGCCGAGGCAGGACCAGGCCATGGGCTTGATGCGCAGTTGCTGACACTGGTCGAGCGTGCCATCCAGCGTCGCGCCTTGGTTCAGCGGCGAGATCTCCAGCTGGTTGGTGACCAGCGGGAAGGGCAAGCGGGACTGCAGCAGCTCGAATTGGTGGGCGCTGAAGTTGGAGACCCCTGCGTGTTTGATCTTGCCCGCCTGTTTGAGGCTGATGAAAGCATCGGCCACCTCGTCGGCGTCCATCAACGGATCCGGACGGTGGATCAGCAGCAGATCCAGATGATCGGTGCCGAGCTTTTGCAAGGAGGCCTCGGCACTGGCGACGATGTGGGCCTTGCCGGTGTTGTAGTGGTTGAGGGCATGCTCGGGCTTGGCGGTGAGGGCGATGCCGCACTTGCTGACGATCTCCATGCGTTCACGCAAGGAAGGCTCGAGGCGCAGGGCCTGGCCGAATGCCTCCTCGCACTGATAGCCGCCATAGATGTCGGCGTGATCGATGGTGGTCACCCCCAGATCCAGGTGGTACTTCATCAGGTCCAGCAGGGCGGTGGGGGAGAGCTGCCATTCCATCAGGCGCCAGTAACCCATGATGAGGCGGGAGAAGGTCGGGCCCTCGGGATGCAAGGCTAAGCGGGATACAGACATGGTGACTCCTTGGCGGATAGCGAATAAAGGCAGAATAAATGCTGCCAGCATCTTGGTCTCTTCCGGCGGACAAGGCAATAATGCGCCCCTCGTGAATTCGAACTTTGGTTCTGAACAGAGTGCCAAGGCCAGATAAAATATGGAGAGAGTGTTATGGACGGATTTGCCGGCAGGCTGCAGAGCCTGATCGGGGAGGGCAGCGTCAGTGCCTTTGCCCGCAAGGTCGGGCTGAGTGAGGCGCTGCTCCGCAAGTACCTGAAAGGGGCGGAGCCCGGCCTTGGCAAGGCGAACCAGATCGCCATGGGAGCCAACTGTTCCCTGGAGTGGCTCGCCACCGGTTGCGGCTATCTCTATCGGCAGGCCGAAGTAGTGGACAGGGAGGCGCTGGCCGCGGCGGGCGTGCTGCTGCAGGAACGTCTGCCCGAGCAGGCATTGCCGGGCGAGCCGCAACTGGTGATCCTGCTCGCTTACTACCAGTTCTTGCGCAGTCACAAGCAGGCGGACGGTTTTCTGGATCTGGCGCGGGCGAGGGAGTTTGGTCGCCATCTGGCAGAAGCCTGAGTCCTCGGGACGGGGCGGACACGGCCGCGCATTCTTCTGATACCCTCTTAAGCTTAAGCAAAGGGCAAATCCAAGGACATGGAGATGGGCTATCTGATCCTGGGCAGTGGCGGGTTGGGCACGGCGCTGGCGCATGAGCTGGCCGCCCGTGGCGAGGAGTGGTTGCTGGCGGGCAGGCAGTCGCCAAAGGGGCTGGATCCGGCCTGCTACTTTCCGCTGCAGGAGGTGGACCCGCTCTCCTTCGAGGCGCTGTTCACCCTCTATGATGGCGTCAGCCTGCCGAGCGTGGTGATCAACACCATAGGCCTGCTGTCTGATCTCAACCACATGCCGGAGCGGCGGGTGGAGGAGGTCGATCCCCAGTGGCTCTGCGAGAGCCTGCAGGTCAATGCCTGGCCCCACCTGGCCCTTGGCTCCAGCCTGAGCCGGCTCATGGATACGACGTCCCGCCTGTGGCTCTGCACCCTCTCCGATCTGGCGGGCAGCCTGGGTGCTTCAGAGACAGGCGGCCAGGGGGCGGCCAGCCGCTACAGCTATCGGATGAGCAAGGCCGCCCTCAACATGGGGGCCCGGATCCTGGCTCTGGAGTGGGCCGGACGCTTCCCCGGGGCCGGGGTCATCACAGTGCACCCCGGGCTGATGAATACCCCCATGCAGCAACCCTTCCTGCACGAGCTGGATCCGGCGCAGTTGCAGGATCCGGCTCTGGTGGCCCCGCAGCTGCTTGACCTCATCGCGCGCCTGACACCGGCCCAGTCCGGCAGCTTCCTGGACTTGCAGGGCCGGCCGCTGCCCTGGTGAGCATCGGGCTCACATTACCGCGTCCCATCCCTTGCCAGCTCCCTGCTGGCTGGTTACTGTCATCCCCCTGCATTCAGGAGGATGACCATGCGCTACATCGATTTACGAAGTGATACCGTGACCCAGCCCACGGAAGCCATGCGCCAGAGCATGCTGCACGCCGAGGTCGGCGACGATGTCTATGGGGAGGATCCCAGCATCAACGCGCTGGAGCGGCGCGGTGCCGAGTTGCTGGGCAAGGAGGCCGCCCTGTTCGTGCCATCGGGCACCATGTCCAACCTGCTGGCGATGATGAGCCACTGCCAGCGCGGCGAAGGGGCCGTGCTCGGCGTCGCCTCCCACATCTATCGCTACGAGGCGCAAGGCAGCGCCGTGCTGGGCTCGGTGGCCCTGCAACCGGTTCCCATACAGGCCGATGGTTCCCTGGCGCTGACGGACGTGCAGGCCAGCCTGGCCCCCGATGATGCCCACTTCGCCCAGACCCGACTGGTCTGCCTCGAGAATACCCACAACGGCAAGGTGCTGCCCCTGAGCTATCTGCGCGAGATGCGGATCTTCGTCGACAGCCGGGGTCTGCAACTGCATCTGGACGGTGCCCGGCTGTTCAATGCGGTGGTGGCGAGCGGCGAGACGGTGCAGACCATCGCCGCCCCCTTCGACAGCGTCTCCATCTGCCTCTCCAAGGGATTGGGCGCGCCGGTAGGCTCCCTGCTGGTGGGCGCCCGTGACTTCATCGCCCGCGCCAGGCGACTGCGCAAGATGCTGGGCGGTGGCATGCGCCAGGCGGGGAGCCTGGCCCAGGCCGCGCTGTTCGCCCTGGATCAGCACGTGGCCAGGCTGGCAGACGATCACCGCCGTGCCAGACGATTGGCCGAGGGGTTGGCCGCCTTGCCCGGCATCGAGCTGGATCTGGCCGAGGTGCAGACCAACATGGTGTTCCTGCGTTTGAGCAAGGAAGAGTCGGCCCCGCTGCTGGCCTTCATGAAGGAGCGCGGCATCCTCTTCTCCGGCTATGGCGAGCTGCGGCTGGTGACCCACCTGCAGATCACCGATGACGACATCGACGAGGTGATCGATGCCTTCACCGAGTACCTGAGCGCCTGATGGCGGTGTCGCAGATCAACCAGACCGATCAATGCAATGACAAGAAGGGCGCCGATGGCGCCCTTCTTGGTTCTCTATTCCTGCTGATCATGGATCAGCCCTGACGCTGATCCATGATCAGCATGGCCTCGTCGGTGGCATCGTAGATCATGATGGCCAGATGGGTGACCTCGCCGCCGAAGTCGGCCAGCGGCACCAGGGTCAGGTTCTGGTACATGTGCGGTGCCGAGCCCGTGATGGGGCGATAGTTGGAGAAACGCAACAGGTAGGGGCGCTGCTCCCAGGTGCTGAAGGCTCGGTTGTTGAGCTTGAACACCATGTTGGCCTTGCGCTCGAGCCAGGCTCTGTCCACGTCGGGGAAGAGGTCAAACAGCACCTGATCCCGCACCGCACCGGCCAGCCGGCCGCTGTGGCTCTCCATGAAGCCGTTCCACACCTGCACCCTGTAGCCCTTGTCGAGCACCACCAGCCCCACGTCCAGATTCTGGACTATGTTCATCAGCCAATGAAATTCACGGATTTCCATGGTCACTCCCGGGGTATGCGCATGATGTTGTTATGGATATTAGCGATCTCATCGTCAATGCACCGCTAGAGCATGTGCATGATTTTGTTGTTCATGGTGGCGATGGAATCTTCGGTGAACAGCAGCAACAGATCGCACTGCACCGCATGACCCTGGATCCGGTAGTTGATCTCGATGGCCAGGGTGCGGCGCCAGCGGCTCTGATTGGTGTGGATCAGATCCTGAATGGATCTGTGCTGGCCGAGCACCACCGGATGCCCCTGGCTGAAGGGGGTGTCGAGCTGGGTGGCGTAGCCGCGCAGGAAGGCACCGATCAGCACGTTGGCGGTATCCATCAGCAGCTCCAGCTCGGCGTTGTGATCCAGCTCGCCCTGGTGGTTCATCAGTCGGGCCAGATCCTGAAAGCTGGCGTCGTGGAACAACAGCAGGGCCTCGCCGGCGATACCGGCGCCGATGAAGCCCTGGCAGACGGCGGAGAGGGTATCTGACTCGGCGGCGGCCGAGAGCGCCATGTGCAGCTCGGAAACCTCCAGCACATTGACGTTGGGGATGGGCAGCAGCACGAAGGCGTCGAGCAGGCGGGCAAGCAGATCGGCGGCCTGGCCCATGGCGACGTTGGCGAGCTCCTGGTAGACATCCCGCAGCTCCGGGGTGAACGAGATGGCGTTCTGCACCGGCTGCGGGCTGAGCGCCGGAGCCGCCGCGACCATCGCCGGGGTGGCGGTCTGCCACAGGCCGTGCTGGCGAAGGAGGGCGCGCAGGGTCTCGGGGGCGGCGGGTTTCTTGATGAAGTCCAGCGCCCCCAGCGCCATCACGCGCTGGTAGGCTTCTGGCTGGATGTCGCCGGAGACCACGATCACCTTGTTGCGCAATCCCTCCCGCTGCAGGGTCTCCAGCACGCCATAGCCATCCATTTCTGGCATGGTCAAGTCCAGAAAGATCAGATCCCCGTGCCCCATCAGGATCTGCTCTACCCCTTCCAGACCGTCGGCGGCCTGATGCAGGGTGACATGCCAGTCGGCAGGCAGGGCGCGGGCCAGTTGTTTGCGAGCGAACCCCGAGTCATCACATATCAATACATTCATAGTGTTAGCGGCCTGTGCAACGAGCATTGCGCTAAGTGTGCGTCATCAATCGTCAGATGCAATGGGCAGGGGCATCGCCGGTAAAAATTGATCGTCCCGTTGATGACTGCGGTAGCGCGCGGAATATTTTTCGACGAATTCGGCGAACATCTTAACACGCAGCGGGGTGAACTGGGGCTGGCAGAGCAACATGTAGAAAGGGCGCCGGCCCGACTGCCAGTCCGGCAGGACAGCCACCAGTTGCTCGTCTTGCAAGAAGGGGTGCACATAGTGCAGCGGGGCGTTGACGATACCGAGGTGACGCCTGGCGGCGCGCACGGCGGCCTGGGTCTGGTTGACGTTGAGACGGGGCACCCGCTTGATCTGCACCGTCTGTTCCCCCGGATCGTCCCGCCCTGTCAACTGCCAGTGCTGGTGTGGCCAGCAATGGATGAGATCGTGCTCTTCCAGCTGAGCCGGGTGAGCGGGTGTGCCCATCTTCTCCAGATAGAGGGGGGAGGCAAACAGACCGTACTGGATGTGGCCAAGACAGAGGGCGTTGGGCAGCGACTGGGGCAGCTCGCCGTTGAAGAACACCAGGTCCCTGTCCTGATCACTGAGGGGGGCGTGATCGTTGGTCTGGCTGATGTCAAATTGCACCTGGGGATAGCGCAGACCGAAGTCGGCCAGCATGTCGACAAGGATGGTATTGGAGAGGGCGATGGGGGCGGCGAGGCGGATCAGACCGCTGATGTCGCGTTCCTGGCCCTGGATCTCGCCGGTGGCCTGCTCTATCTCGGCGAGCGGGGTACAGAGACGCTCGTAATAGCGCAGTCCTTCATCGGTGAGGCGGAGCTTGCGGGTGGATCTGTGCAGCAGGCTACAGCCGAGCTGCTCCTCCAGTTGGGAGATGCGTCGACTGATGGTGCCGGTCGGCATGCCCAGCGCGGCTGCGGCGTGGGAGAAACCGCCCTCTTGCACCACCTTGACGAACAGATAGAACTCTTCGATGTACTTCATGAGCGGCTTAGGGGGTGTTTGTAACAAGCCGGAGACCTTATGAAGAGTCGCCGGGCTTGGCAAGCGCAATCCGGCGTTTAATTGATCTGGATTAGATTCGACTCGCGCTGGTATTGGTTCAGCAAATGGACGAAATCGGCAGGGGGCCGATCAAGGCTGTTGTCCGGTACCAGCAGATCATACCCCAGCAGTTCCCGCAGCCTGACCATGCGGTTGCCCAGCATGGCGATCACTCCCTCGTAGCGCTGACCGGACGCAGAGCGAAAGCGGCTCTCCTCCAGCAGACCTTCCCCCAGGAGCCCCGAGCCGCAGCCACCGGCGGGACAAGCGGGGCCTTCACTTTCCATCGCCTGCAGCAGCACGGCGCGCTGCTCGGTCAGCAGGCGCACGGCCAGTCTGGGTGTGATCAGCGTCAAAAAATCGTCGTAATCTTTTATCTTCAATCCGACGTAGGGCAAGGCCACCAAATCCCATCCCAAATGAATACGCGGTTGGTCAATACGTTGAATATTTCTCCATTTCAGGATCCAGCCACCGTACTTGTGGTGATATTGCAGGCAATCCTGACACAGAGAGAGGCTAAAATGAGGCTCACCCAGCTTCAGCCCCCCGACAAGAACTGTCAGCAGGCCGACCAAGAGGGTGGATATGGCGGGGATTAATAGTTGTTCGGGGACGAAAAAAAGTATAAAAATCATAGCAATGGTTATAACCATGCCCAACAATATCAGTGTGAGTCCATTTCTTCTGACCATGGGGATCACATGTAGCGTTTTCATATGATGTCTGCCCCTTTTCGTGTGCATGTTTCCAGATTATGGGTCGGATCAGATTTTGTACCAGCATGGGGGATCGTTCGGGAACCTGCCGTGGCTGGTTTTTGCTATGAGCTCTCAGCATGAATCATCACCTTACATGAATACGCTAGACGAACGCCTGCTCCATGGGATGGATGTCCTCCATACGCCCATCTGGGTCTATGACATCCAGCGTCATCACATCTACTGGGCCAATGGCCCCGCCCTCGGGTTGTGGGAGTCGAGCTCCCTGGCCGAACTGCAATCCCGCGACTTCTCGGCCGACATGGCCGCCGCCATCGACCTGCTGCTGCAGCGCTATCTCGGCGACTTCCAGCAGGGGCGCAGCTACAACGAGTGGTGGACCCTCTCCCCGAAAGGGGTGAAAAAGCAGGTCTACCTGCGACTCTCCGGGATCCAGATCGACGGACGGCTGATGATGATGACGGAGGCGGTGATCGATGCCGACACCCTCTATCAGGAGTCCTCCCTCGCCACCGGTGACACCCTGGCCTGCCTGTTCGACAACGAGGGGCGGCTCGAGAGCGGCAACTACCACTTCGACATGTGCTTCGGGGAGGGCACCACCCAGCTGACCCAGATCTTCTCGGGCGGTGACGAGGCCTTCTACCGGCGCCTGTCCCGCCTCGACGAGGTGGTCGCCGAGGGGGAGTGCCGGACTCTAAAGGGAATGCGCTGGTTCCAATACCAGTTTCGCCACATTCAGCAAGGGGCGCGGATCCTGCTCACCATGCGTGACATCACGGATCGCAAGCTCGAGGAGCTCGAGCACCGCCACCTGGCCTGGCACGACTCCCTCACCGGTCTGCTCAACCGCTACGGCCTGATGAAATCCCTCGAGGCTTATTGCGGTCTGGGGGGGCGCTTCGCCCTGGTGTTCATGGATCTCGACAACTTCAAGCTGGTCAACGACAACTACGGCCACAAGGCGGGAGATCGCCTGCTGGAGCGGGTGGCCGGGCGGCTCAAGCAGATCTGCCCGCGAGACGTCGAGCTGGCGCGCCTCGGCGGGGACGAGTTCACCGCCCTGGTACCGCTTAGCAGCTCCAGCGACCGAGCGCAGGAGGTGGCGGATCTCATGCTCTCCCAGATGACCAAGCCGCTGCAGTTGAGCGGCGTGCCCGAGGTCACCATCGGCGGCAGCATCGGCATCGCCATCTACCCGGACGATGCGGACGATGGCGACAACCTCATTACCCGTGCCGACATGGCCATGTACCAGGCCAAGCAGATGGGCCGCCTGCGCTGGCAGCGCTTCACCCCCAGCATGCAACAGACCCTGCACCGCAAGCTGACCCTGAAACAGTTTCTCGCCAAGGCCATCGGTCGGGGCGAGCTGAGCCTGCGTTATCAGCCCCAGGTGGACGTGGCGCAGGGCAAACTGATCGGCTTCGAGGCCCTGTTGCGCTGGTACAACCCGGTGCTGGGTCACGTCTCGCCGGCGGAATTCATCCCGCTGGCCGAGGAGATGGGGCTCATTCGCGAGGTGGGGAGCTGGGTGCTCTCCACCGCGCTGTCCCAGATGGGGGCCTGGCAGCGCCAGTGGCAGGTGCGGGTGCCGGTGTCGGTCAACCTGTCCGGCTTCCAGCTCTCCTCAGCCCTGCCGGAGCTGGTGGCGCAGCAGCTCAAGGAGTTTGGGGTCGAGGCCAGCCTGCTGACCCTGGAGCTGACGGAAACCGTGCTGATGCTGGACATGAAGGGCTGCATCGAGATCCTCGACGCCCTGAGCGAGCAGGGGATCAAAATAGCCATCGATGACTTTGGTACCGGCTACTCTTCCCTGGCCTACCTCAACCGGCTGCCCATCGACACCATCAAGCTGGATCGCTCCTTCGTGGTCGGCCTGAACCTGCCGGTGATCCGGGCCACCGTCGCCATGGCCACCAGCCTCGGGCTCGGGATCCTGGCGGAAGGGGTGGAGGATGAACATGAGCTGGCGGCCCTGCGCGCCCAGGGTTGTCACGTCTTCCAGGGGTTCCTGTTCAGCACTCCCATGACCCCGGCCGAAGTGGCGGAAACGGGTTTCGGGATCCACTGCAAGGTGGGGCATTATCCGCTGGTGAGCGGCTGACCCTGCCGCAGATAATGTGCGGCATGTCGCGTTTTTGAAGCGTGACATGCCAAATTAAACGTAATTAATCGAATTATTGTCTCAGGTTATGGGATTCATTAGATGTTATAGCTAGTATGCGCGCTCATTCCTTGGTTATGGAGTATTACCATAATGAGTCAGGCTACTACCAACGAGCGTCCCGCCACCCCCGCCAAGGGCTGGTTGAATCGCTTTTTAAACGGGGTAGAGAAGGCGGGCAACAAGCTGCCGGATCCCGCCATGTTATTCCTCTACGCCCTGCTGATCGTCTGGGTCGGCTCCTGGATCCTCTCCCAGTTCTCCTTTGACCTGGTCAACCCCCGCACCGGGGAGGCGGTGGTGGTCAACAACCTGCTGACCGGGGCCGGCCTTGCCGAGTTCCTCGCCAGCATGGTCACCACCTTCACCAGCTTCGCCCCCCTCGGCATCGTGCTGGTGGCCATGCTCGGGGTCGGTGTCGCCGAGCAGTCCGGCTTCATCAACACCGGTCTGAAGAAGCTGCTGAAGGTCACTCCCGCCCGTTTCCTGACCCCCATGCTGATCCTGGTGGCCATCGTCAGCCACACCGCGGCGGATGCGGGTTACGTGCTGGTCATCCCCATCGGTGGCATCATCTTCCATGCCGCCGGACGTCATCCGCTGGCGGGGATCGCCGCCGCCTTCGCCGGGGTGTCCGGTGGTTTCGCCGCCAACTTCCTGCCCTCGGGCGGGGACGCCCTGCTGCAGGGTTTTACCCAGTCGGCGGCCCAGCTGCTCGACCCCGACTACATGGTCAACACCCTGTGCAACATCTTCTTCACCGGTGCCTCCTCCCTGCTGATCATCTGCGTGGGCTGGTTCGTCACCGAGAAGGTGGTGGAGCCGCGCCTCAAGCACATCCCCCTCAATGAGGAGCTGGAAAGTGCCGACGAGATGGGGCGCTACAGCGCTCGCGAGAGCCGGGCCTTCAACTGGGCCGGATTCGCCATGCTGGCGGCCATCGTGCTGCTGGGGCTGGCCCTGTCACCGGCTGACTCGCCGATGCGGGCCGCGGATGGCTCGCTCACCACCTTCGCCGCCCCGGTGATGAAGTCCATCGTGCCGCTCATCTTCCTGCTGTTCATCCTGCCCGGCATCGTCTATGGCTTCGTGGCGGGCAACTTCAAGAGCGGCAAGGACGTGATCGACGCCATGTCGGCCACCATGAACAAGATGGGTTCCTACATGGTGATGGCCTTCTTCTGCGCGCTCTTCATCAAGGCCTTCGGTGACTCCAACCTGGGCACCCTGCTGGCGCTGTCCGGCGCCGAGGTGTTGCATGCCCTGGCGCTGCCGGGGGAGGTGACCATAGTCGGCATGATCCTGCTCACCGCCACCGTCAACCTGGTGGTGGGTTCGGCCTCCGCCAAATGGGCGCTGATCAGCCCCATCCTGGTGCCCATGCTGATGGCGGTGGGGATCTCCCCCGAGCTGACCCAGGCGGCCTACCGGGTGGGGGATTCCTCCTCCAACATCATCACCCCGCTGATGGTGTTCTTCCCGCTGGTGGTGGTCTATTGCCAGCAGTATGTGAAGAGCACCGGGATCGGCACCCTGGTCTCCATGATGCTGCCTTACTCCCTGGCCTTCCTGGTGAGTTGGACCTGCTTCCTGCTGCTGTACTGGGCGCTGGGCTTCCCCCTCGGGTTGCAGGCGCCGTATGTGTATCCTGCCCCCTGAGGGTGACGAGGGGCCTTGGGCCCCTCGCTTTTTTTGGGTACAGTGTGGCCTTCTTCCCGGAGGCCCCATGAACCCGACCATCGATCTCATCCTTTCCCATCGCTCCATTCGTCAATTCACCCCCGAGCCCCTCACGGCGTTGCAGCTCGATCAGATCCTGAGCGCCGCCCAGTGCGCCTCGAGTTCCAGCTTCCTGCAGGCCAACAGCATCATCCGGGTGACGGACAAGACACTGCGTGTCACCCTGGCCGAGCTCGCCGGCCATCAGGCCTACGTGGCCGAGGCGGCGGAGTTCCTGCTGTTTTGTGCCGACTACCAGCGCCACAGCCAGATAGTGGAAGACGCCCAGACCGGCTACGCGGAGCAGTTGCTGATCGGTGCCATCGACGGCGCCCTGATGGCCCAGAATGCCTTGCTGGCGGCGCAATCCCTGGGGCTGGGCGGGGTCTACATCGGCGGCATTCGCAACAATGTGGCGGCGGTGAGCGAGGCTGTCGGGCTGCCCCATCTGGTGATACCGCTGTTCGGTCTCTGTCTGGGTCATCCCGCCCAGCAGCCCGAGCAGAAGCCGCGCCTGCCTCGCGCTCTGGTGGTGCACGAGAATCGCTATCCGGACACCCTGGATCGCGACCTGTTGGCACAATACGACCAGCAGATCCAGGACTACTACCTGGCGCGCAGCGGCAACAACAAGCAGCAGACCTGGAGCGGGCAGATCAAGGCCATTCTCGGCAAGGAAGCGCGCCCCTTCATGCTGGGATTCCTGCATTCCAAGGGGTTTTGCCTCAAGTAATGGGGGGCGAGGGCGATATGGATCAGGGACGGGGGCACGCCGCTACCCGCCGCGAGACCCGCTGGCATTGTTGTGAGGCAAGGCCAAACTGCGCGCTACCTTATGCGGGTAAGCTGTTGTAGGATCACGCAATTGGATTGGGACAGGAGTTTGTACACCCTATGATTTTAACCTTGATATTGCTGTCGATTGGCGCACTCCTGTTTCTGGTCATCGCCTATAACGTGGTGCAGCAATATAAGCAGAAGGCCGAAGCCGACAAGCGTCAGGCCATCGCACGCCACAAGGCCGTGGCGGACGAGACCGAAGAGGTGCTGCTGAACGTCAACCTGGTGCCTTTTTCCAAGAACATGGTGCTGCTGTTGCAGCACAGGATCCTGGATGCCTATCGCGCCATCGCGCTGGTGATGCCCGGCCATCAGATCAAGCAGCGTATCGCCGACGTCCAGACCCAGATCAAGAACGTGCAGGAGAACTACAGCAGCCAGGATGAGGGGCACTTCAAGACCCCGGAGTCCGATCGCCAGGCGATCCAGATGCTGCAGCTGGCCAAGAAGATGCGCGCCGTGCTGCGGGTCGAACACAACAAGGGCAAGATAGATCCCCATGGCTTCGCCCAGGAGGATCGCCGCCTCGAGCTGATGCAGCTCAAGATCAACATCGCCAACCTGGTCAAGCGGGCCATGGATGCCCAGATCCAGGGGCAATACGGCACCTGCCGTCAGCTCTTTACCAAGGGGCTGGGTGCCCTGGCCAGCGTCTCCGACAAGGATCCCTACCTGCTGGCGCGGGAAGAAGACATGCGCCAGGGGATGCGCCAGCTGGAAGAGCACCTGCAGCAACACAGCGAGAAAGAGCTGCAACACCTCAAGGACAAAGAAACGGACGAGCTGGATGTCCTGTTCCAACCCAAGAAGAAATGGTGATCATGTCTCATCCACTGGATACCACGCTGGGGCCCATGGCCCCCTTTGTTTGCCAACTGCTGGCCGAATTGAATGCCCTGATGGAGGAGCACGCCGCCCCGCAGGTGGATCACCTCTGTTATCGCGCCGCCAGCCTGCCCGAGTACCTCGCATTGAGAGAGGTGCTCGCGCGCCACGGGGTCTTGCTGGTGGAGGGGATGATCGGTGGTCGTCCCATCGCCACCTATCGGCTGCACCAGCCGGTCTGCTGGCAAGGGGGATGCGTGCCCTGCATCGAGCTGGCCGCCCCCAAACCGGGTCGCGCCCATCAGGCGGGGCTTGAACATATCGAGCTGGTGGTGCCGTCCCTGCATGCCCTGGTGGCCGCGCATTCCGAGCTGCCGTTCAAGACCGGCAACATCGATGATGGCCGCAATCCGGATGTGGGACTGATGCTGCCATCGGGCCAGGTGAAATTCCACCTGCGCACCCTGGACGAGGTGATCGACGAGGAGCTGCGAACCGGTGCCGTGGTGCCGGTCCCCGTCAATTACTACGATGGGCAGTAAACGGCGGTGAAGACATACAGCAGGGGGAGACGATGTTCGTCTCCCCCTGCGCGTGATGGCATCAGTAGCGCTTAGGCATCATCAGGATGAGCGGCAGGAGAGGGGACGCGCTGCGCGTCCCTTTAGTTGACCGAGCCAGAGGCTCAAGGCGGCGGTGACGCCCAACACCAGCTCGATGCCGAGCACCAATCCCCAGAGGCCACCCCGCTCCCAGAAGGGATGCAGATAGAGCCCCCCCAGGCTGGCCCCCAGATAGTACCCCACCAGATAGAGCGACGAGGCCAGCGCCCGGTTGTGTTCCACATGCTGGCCCACCCAGGCGCTGGCACAGGCGTGGGCGAGGAAGAAACCGAAGCTTGAGACAAGCAAGCCACCGATGATGGCAGTCAGGGTGCCTTGCAGCAGGATCAGACTGCCAAGTGCCATCAGGGCGATCCCGGCCAGCAGCAGACGCTGGGCACCCCAGCGATTGGCGCAGCGGCCGCTTAACGAGGAGGCGACGGTGCCGGTGAGGTAGGTCAGAAACAGCATGCCGAGCCACTGGGTCGGCAGGGAGAACGGCGCCTTGGCCAGCAGGAAGGTGAGATAGCTGTATTGGTTCAGGAAGACCATGAAGTTGAGGCCGCCGATGAGGTAGGCCCCCACCAGCAGCGGATTACCGAGGTGGCTGGCGATGGCGCGGCGCAGTTGGCCAGGCGCCGCCACCACGGCCACGAAGCGGGTCTGCGCTGGCAGCAGCCAGATGACCAGCGGCAGCAGGGCCAGGCTGATGAGGCCGATGCCGAGGAAGGTGTGCTGCCAGTCCCCGAACCAGCCCGCCAGCAGACCACCGACCACCCGGCCGGCGACCCCGCCAAGGGAGTTCGCCGCGATGTAGACCCCGACGGCGGAGAGCAGGGCGCGTTTGCTGAACTCCTCCCCCATGTAGGCGATGGCGGTGGCGGGCAGACCTGCCAGCAAGGCGCCTTGCAGGATGCGCAGCATCACCAGCTGATCGAACTGGTTGATCAGCGGAATGCACAGAGAGAGCAGGATGGCACCGGTCAGGCTCCACAGCATGATCCGGCGGCGCCCGAAACGATCCGCCAGCCTGGCGCAGATCAGCAGCGAACCTGCGAGTCCGGCGGTGCAGCCCGCCAGGGTCCAGCCGGCCGACAGGGAGCTGACGGAGAACACCTCTGTCAGCAGGGGCAGCAGGGGGTGGGTCTGATAGAGATTGAGAAACACCAGGAAGGAACCCAGGCTGAGGGCCAGGGTGGCGCGTATCCACTCGCGACTGCCTACTTCGATCATATGGAGTTGTCCTGCCGACTTTTTGGCAGAGTAGTGCGGCACCGAATATAAATATAATATATTTATATTATCCACCTCATAAATAAAATTGATATGGACCTGAAGCAGCTGACCTATTTGCTGGCGGTGCGCGACGCCGGCTCCTTCACCAGGGCCGCCAATGCGCTGCACGTGGCACAGCCGGCCGTCAGCATGGCCATCGCCAAGCTGGAGCAACAACTCGAGCTGCGCCTGTTCGACCGACAGGACCGCAGTGTGCGGCTCACCCCGGAGGGGGAGGTGCTCTGTCGCCACGCCGAGCGGCTGCTCTTGCAGATGCACCAGGCCGAGGCGGAGATGGCGGAGCTCAAGGGGCTGGAGCGAGGGGAGGTGCGCATCGGCATTCCCTACATGATGGGTTCTTACTACTTCCCCCCGATCCTGATGGCCTTCAAGCACCGTTATCCCGGCCTCAAGATCCGGGTGGAGGAGGCGGGTACCCGCGAGCTGCTCAGCCGCATGGTGGATGGTAGCCTGGACTTGGCGATCCTCATCACCAGCGATCTGCCCCCCGGGCTGGAGGGGGCCCAGTTGCTGCGCGAAGAGATGCTGATGGTGGTGGGGGAGGAGCATCCGCTGCGCCAGGCCGCCAGCGTTTCGCTGCCGCAGTTCTTCGGCCAGGAGCTCGCCATGTTCAGGCGCGGCTTCTATCACCGCGAACACATGGAGGTGCTGGCGCAGGGGCTCGGCTGTGAGCCGAACATCGCGTTCGAGAGCAACCTCATTCCGCTGCTCAAGGCGGTGGTGCGGCAGGGGTTTGCGGTGACCACCTTCCTGCGGATGGCGCTGGACGAGGAGACGGCCCTCACCGGCGTGCCTTTCGAGCCGCCGATCTTCCTCGATCTCTGCGTGGCCTGGCGGCGCGGGGACCCTCTCTCCATGGCCAATCGAGCGCTGCGGGACTTCCTGCTGGCGCAGGCCGATTCGTAAGCGAGTTCTGCTGGTTAGCTGGCTGGCATGTCGCTTTTCCAATAAAAACGCCTCCAGCGGGAGGCGTTTTTACCGATGCGGGATAGCCGTCCTACTTCTTGAGCAGGTGATCCAGCTTGTTCGCCTTGGTGGAGAGGTAGAACTCATTGTGGGGGTTGCGCCCCTCCTGCAGGGGAACGCGCTCGGCCACCGGGATGCCGAAGCTCTCCATCGCCTTGAGCTTGCGCGGGTTGTTGGTCATCAGGCGCAGGCTCTTGACCTCCAGCGCCTTCAGCATATCGGCACAGATGGTGTAATCGCGCATGTCGGCGGCAAAGCCCAGCGCCACGTTGGCCTCGACGGTATCGGCCCCCTGATCCTGCAGGTGATAGGCCCGGATCTTGTTGAGCAGGCCGATGCCACGTCCTTCCTGACGGACATACAGCAAGACGCCGCGACCGGCCTTGGCGATGTTCTGCATGGCGGCCTGCAATTGGAAACCGCAGTCGCAACGCAGGCTGAACAGGGCGTCTCCGGTCAGACACTCGGAGTGAATGCGTCCCAGCACGGGCTCTCCGTCGGCGATATCGCCCATCACCAGTGCGGCGTGATCCTTGCCTGTACCGGTTTCCTGAAAGCCAACCAGCGTGAAGGTGCCCCAGGGGGTCGGCAACTTGGATTTAGCCACCAGGCTAATGCTGCTCATAGGTTGCTCCTGACTACTAACTGCTTAAAAAAGGCGGCTAGTTTAGCGCGCCTCATCCATAACAACCATAAGAACAAAACCTTGCAGTGAGGAATGCTTTGCCTGATTGGTCATAATAGGCGCAATCGCGACGACTTCCGCGCAAATCTGTGGCAGGACAACTGCCAGGCCCCGTGCATTCGGGTATAATCGGCGCCCATTACCCCATCCCGGCAGGGATGTGTGCAACCCCTCAACATGCAGCGTGTGCAGGAGAAAAATTATGCCCCAGATGGCCCCCGTGATGACAATTGATGGCCCAAGCGGTGCCGGCAAAGGCACCTTGTGCCAACTGTTGGCACAGAAGCTGGGTTGGCACCTGCTCGACTCCGGCGCCATCTACCGGGTATTGGCGCTGGCCGCCCTGCACCACGATGTCGAGCTGGACGCCGAGGCGGCGCTGGTCCCCCTGGCCGCCAATCTCGATGTGCAATTCCAGGTCGAGGGCGATCAGGTCAAGGTGGTGCTGGAAGGGGAGGATGTCTCCCGTACCATCCGCTCCCAGGAAGTGAGTGACGCCGCCAGCAAGATTGCGGTCTTCCCCCGGGTGCGCGAAGCCCTGCTGCGTCGCCAGCGCGCTTTTCGCCAGCAACCGGGTCTCATCGCCGATGGCCGCGACATGGGTACCGTGGTTTTCCCCGAGGCCGAGGTGAAGATTTTCCTCGACGCCAGTGCGGAGGAGCGGGCGCAGCGCCGCTATAAGCAGTTGCAAGATAAGGGCTTTGATGTTAACTTTGAGCGTCTTTTAACCGAGATTCGGGAACGTGACGATCGCGACAGAAATCGCGCCGTTGCTCCCCTGAAACCCGCGGAAGATGCGCTCGTCGTAGACTCAACGTCGATGACCATAGACGAAGTGCTGGTGACGGTACTCGCTTATGCAGAGCAACAACTTGGTGATGTCAGCGCAAGCTGATGTCAGTCGTCTGCACCATGGATGGCGCAGATAATTTAAAACAACCCCGCTTGTGCCGGATTGCGAGTGGATGTTTCATTTGTGACACAAACAATGATCGAATCTTTTGCTCAACTCTTTGAAGAGTCCCTGAACGCCGTTGAAACCCGTCAAGGTTCCATCGTCAAGGGTACCGTCGTTGCTATCGAGAACGGTTTTGTACTGGTTGACGCCGGTCTGAAATCCGAGTCTGCCATCCCTGCTGAAGAGTTCAAGAACGCCCTGGGCGAGCTGGAAATCAACGTAGGCGACACCGTTGACGTGGCTCTGGACTCTATCGAAGATGGTTTCGGCGAAACCAAGCTGTCCCGCGAAAAAGCCAAGCGCCACGAAGCCTGGCTGCAGCTTGAGAAGGCATACGAAGAGCAAGCTACCGTTATCGGTATCATCAACGGCAAGGTCAAGGGTGGTTTCACCGTTGAACTGAACGGCATCCGTGCCTTCCTGCCGGGTTCCCTGGTTGACGTGCGTCCGATCCGTGACACCGCTCACCTGGAAAACAAAGAACTCGAGTTCAAAGTCATCAAGCTGGACCAGAAGCGCAACAACGTTGTTGTTTCCCGTCGTGCCGTGATCGAAACCGAGAACACCTCCGAGCGCGAAAGCCTGCTGGCCAACCTGCAAGAAGGTCAAGAAGTTAAGGGTATCGTCAAGAACCTGACCGACTACGGTGCATTCGTAGATCTGGGCGGTGTTGACGGCCTGCTGCACATCACCGACATGGCGTGGAAGCGTGTTAAGCACCCTTCCGAAATCGTCAACGTTGGCGACGAGATTGCTGTCAAGGTTCTGAAGTTCGACCGCGAGCGTACCCGTGTATCCCTGGGTCTGAAGCAGCTGGGCGAAGATCCCTGGGTTGCTATCGCCAAGCGTTACCCGGAGACCACCCGTCTGTCTGGCCGCGTGACCAACCTGACCGACTACGGCTGCTTCGTTGAAATCGAAGAAGGTGTGGAAGGCCTGGTACACGTATCCGAGATGGATTGGACCAACAAGAACATCCACCCGTCCAAGGTTGTTAACGTTGGCGACGTGGTTGACGTGATGGTTCTGGACATCGACGAAGAACGTCGTCGTATCTCCCTGGGTCTGAAGCAGTGCAAATCCAACCCGTGGCAGCTGTTTGCCGAAACTCACGCCAAGGGCGACCGTGTTTCCGGCAAGATCAAGTCCATCACTGACTTCGGTATCTTCATCGGTCTGGATGGCGGCATCGACGGCCTGGTTCACCTGTCTGACATCTCCTGGAACAACCAGGGCGAAGAAGCCGTGCGTGAATTCAAGAAGGGCGACGAGATCGAAGCCGTTGTTCTGCAAGTGGACCCGGAGCGCGAGCGCATCTCCCTGGGTGTCAAGCAGATCGAAGAAGACCCGTTCAATAAGTACCTGTCTGATAACAAGAAAGGTGCTATCGTGAAGGGTAAGGTTACCGAGGTTGATGCCAAGGGTGCCGTGATCGAACTGGCTGATGGCGTGGAAGGCTACCTGCGTGCCTCCGACGCTGCTCGTGACCGCGTAGAAGACGCCACTCTGGTGCTGTCTGTTGGTGACGAAGTTGAAGCTAAATTCATGGGCGTTGATCGTAAGAACCGCACCGTAAGCCTGTCTGTCCGTGCTAAGGACGAAGCTGACGAGCGTGTTGCTATCGATAGCCTGAACCAACAAGAAGAAGTTGTGTTCAGCAATGCCATGATGGAAGCGTTCAAAGCCGCCAAGGGTGAGTAATCCTTGATGCAAGAAAAGGGCGGCTTTACGCCGCCCTTTTTTATCTTGGCAAAATGAATATTGCATGTGATCGGGGAAGGAGATTTAACTTTATGACCAAATCAGATCTCATCGAAAAATTGGCTGCCAACCGCATGCATATGCCGGCCAAAGATGTCGAAGCCGCCATCAAGGAGATCCTTGAGCAGATGGCATCGACCTTGCAAAACGGCGACAGGATTGAAATCCGAGGATTTGGAAGTTTTTCACTGCACTATCGTGCCCCCCGTGTGGGTCGCAACCCCAAGACCGGGGACAAGGTTGAACTGACCGGGAAATATGTCCCTCACTTCAAGCCGGGTAAAGAGTTACGCGAGCGCGTGAACATTATCGAATAATGCAGAAAATGGCATACTTGGGTATGCCTTTTTTATTTTTGCGACATTGGTTACGCCAATTGTCGGGTTTATCAAAGTCTTTTCCCATTCGCTCTAGAGTCTGCCGGTGATTTTAAGGATAATCGGTCTCTCATTAGCTACAGACAGGGAGCTCTTATGAAGCGTATCTTGGCCCTTATCCCATTGGTGCTGGTGTTTGTGCTGACCCTCGCCATCGGCTCACAAAACGGCCAGCAGGTGCAGTTCAATTACCTGATAGCGCAAGGTGAGTTCTCGCTCTCCATGCTGCTGGGATTCTTCTTCGCCGGCGGATTCTTGCTGGGATGGTTGGTTTTCGGTCTGCTCTTCCTGCGCCTCAAGCTGCAAAATCGCACCCTCAGTCGCACCATGCGTCGTCAATCCCGCGAGTTGGAGCTGGCCCGGTCGGCTGCCAAGGAATAATGTCCCTCGATGCTTGAACTGCTTTTCCTGCTGTTGCCAATTGCCGCTGGTTATGGTTGGTACATGGGACGCAGGAGTGTTCGCCAGGACACCCAGCAACAGAGTAACCAGTTTTCCCGCCAGTACGTGGCGGGCCTCAACTATTTGCTGTCTGATGAATCGGACAAGGCGGTGGATCTCTTCATCCAACTGCTGGAAGTCGACAGCGACACCATCGAAACGCACCTCTCCCTCGGCAACCTGTTTCGCCAGCGTGGCGAAGTCGATCGCGCCATCAAGATCCACCAGAACCTGGTCAGTCGCCAGCTGACCCGGGAACAGCGCCAACTTGCGCTGCAGGAGTTGGCCCGCGATTTCCTCGCCGCCGGGTTGCTGGACCGGGCGGAGGCCATCTGGAATGAACTGTGCGACGACAGTGACTTCGAGGAGACGGCGTTGACCCAGCTGCTGATCATCCATCAGCAGTTGCGTGACTGGGACAAGGCCATCGAGGTTGCCGTGCGGCTACAGAAGTTCCAAGGCAAGAAGCTGGCCGATCCCATCTCCCATTTCTATTGCGAACAAGCCGAGAGTGCCCTGCGTGACGGGGATCTGGCCGCAGGGCGTACCCGTCTGAAGCGGGCGCTCAGCGTCAATCCTGCCTGTGCTCGCGCCAGCCTGCGACTGGCCGAACTCACCATGGAGGAGGGCAAGTTCGAGGAGGCCAGCAAGGACTTGCTGAGGGTGTTCGAACAGGACATGGATTTTGCTTCCGAAGCCATGCCAAAACTGCTGGTCTGCTATCAGCAGATGGGACGTAGCCAGGAACTGATCCCGCTGCTGGAGAAGGCGGTGGAGGATCATGCCGGTGTCAGCGTGACCCTGGCGCTGGCCAATCTGGTGGAGGAGCGCGATGGCCTGAGTCAGGCGCGCGCCCTGGTGCTGCGTCAGCTGCGGCGCCATCCCTCGATGAAGGGCTTCTACCAGCTGGTCGGTTTCCAGCTTGCCAGTGCCGAGGAGGGCCCCGCCAAGGAGAGCCTGGAGCTGTTGCAGCAGCTGGTGGGCGAGCAGATCAAGATCAAATCGACTCACAAGTGTCGTCAGTGTGGCTTTGCCACCCACTCGCTGTTCTGGCAGTGTCCCTCCTGCCGGCAGTGGGGCACCATCAAACCCATTCGTGGCCTGGACGGCGAATAGCCACCCATGAGCCGGGATGCCCGATCTCGCGGGCTCGACCGGGTGCCAGCAGGCGAAGCTGGGCAGGCCGCACAATACCAACCCATAGGAAGTGACATGCAAGATCCCAAAGTACTGGTTGCGCTCGATTATCAGCACGAGGCCGATGCCTTCGCCTTCATCGAGCAGATTTCTCCGGCCCAGTGTCGCCTCAAGGTGGGCAAGGAGATGTTCACCCTGTTTGGCCCCCAATTCGTGCGCCAGCTGGTGGCCAGGGGATTCGACGTCTTCCTAGATCTGAAGTTTCACGACATTCCCAATACCGTTGCCAAGGCGGTGGCAGCCAGCGCCGAGCTCGGGGTCTGGATGGTCAACGTGCACGCCAGCGGTGGAGTGCGCATGATGCAGGCTGCCAAAGAGGCGCTTGCGCCCTATGGTGACAAGGCCCCCCTGCTGATCGCCGTGACCGTGCTGACCAGCATGGAGCAGTCCGACATGGCGCCGCTCGGGCTCAGCGTCGGCCCGGCCGAACAGGTGATCCGGTTGGCCAAGCTGACCAAGGACGCGGGGCTGGATGGAGTGGTCTGCTCCGCCGAGGAGGCCCATGAGCTCAAGACCCTGCTTGGGGCCGATTTCAAGCTGGTCACGCCGGGCATTCGTCCGACCGGTGCGGCGGCAGGGGATCAGCGCCGGGTGATGACGCCGCGGGCGGCGGTGGAGGCGGGGGCCGACTACCTGGTGATCGGCCGTCCCATCACCCAGGCCGCCGATCCGGCGGCCATGCTGAGCAGCATCAATGCCGAGCTCAATGGCTAGTTCGTGTCGCCCACATGCAACAGGCCGGATCCAGATCCGGCCTGTTTCATTTTACTTCCTTATCGACCTCAAGACTTGAGGGGCTGAGTCCCCAGGCTGAGGGGCAAGAGGCCGAGCAACAGGCCAGCCACCGAGCCGATGAAGTGTGATTCGATGTGCACCCTGGCGCCGATCAGTGCGGCCACCGGGCTCTCTCCCGCGCTGTAAAAATCCAGCCCGAGCTTGATGACGATGCCCAGCAGCATCAGCCAGCCGGAGTGGCGGCGATGGCGGATATCCTGCACCGCGCCCCACACGAACAGGCCATGCAAGGCACCGGACAGCCCCATGTACCACTGGGTCTGCGGACACCACCACCAGATGCCGAGACCGACCGCCGTGCTCAGCAGGAGCAGCAGCACGGGCAGGCGCCAACCGGTGAGATATTCACGAAACAGGCTGTAGAGCACCGCCAGACCACTCAGATTGAGCAGCAGGTGCCATAGATTGGTGTGGGCCAGATTGCCTGTTATGATGCGCCACCCTTCGCCCTGGGCGATCAGGGTGCGTTCGAAGGAGAGCAGGTGGTTCGGTACGGTGAAGAAGAGCAAGGCAGTGATGAGCGACAGTGTGATGACCCAGATCAGACCCGATTTTTCTGACAACATGAAACAGCCCAGCGACAAAGAGAGCCGCTACTGTACACGCTGCACCCGTGCCCTCAAAGCCTGTCTGTGTGATTATATCGAGCGGGTGCCGCACCTCGCGCCGCTCCATATCCTGCAGCATCCGAGCGAGGTGGGCCACCCCAAGGGGACGGCTGCCCTGCTGGCCGCCTCTCTCACCGATGCCCGCATCCATGTGGGGGAGGATTTTGCCAAAGATGCAGGGCTCAATGCCCTGTTGGTTGATCCCGGAGTCGCCTGCTATCTGCTGTGGCCGGACGATCATGCCCTGACGCTTGATGAGGTCCGCAGGTGCACTCAACAAGTCGACGCTGCCCGCAACCTGCACTTTATCCTGCTCGATGGCACCTGGCGCAAGGCGTATCGCATGTTGCACAGCAACCCGGCCCTGCTGCGGCTGCCACGGATCAAGCTTGGCGCCATCCCGGGGCAATACTCCATTCGCAAGAAGCCGTTTCCCGAGGCGCTGTCGACCCTGGAGGCGGGCTACCATCTGTTATCCCAGTGGGAGGGAGAGCCCGAACGCTTCGCCCCGCTGATGAGCCTGTTTACCCATTTGAACCAGCAGTGGCATGACTTTGCCCAGGGTCGCCGTACTTAAACGTGCATTTTCAGAACCCTGTATTTAGAATCGAGAGAGGAGTGAACAACGTGAAAAAAGCCGTCGTGGTATTCAGTGGAGGTCAGGACAGCACCACCTGTCTGGTACAGGCACTGGCGCAGTATGACGAAGTGCACGCCATCACCTTCGACTACGGCCAGCGTCACCGGGAGGAGATCGACACCGCTTGCCGTCTGGCCAGCCAGTTTGGCCTCAAGGCTCACAAGGTGATGGACGTGACCATGCTGGGTGAGCTGGCCATCTCGGCCCTGACCCGCGACGAGATCCCGGTCAGCGGTGAACTGCAAGACAACGGCCTGCCCAATACTTTCGTGCCCGGTCGCAACATCCTGTTCCTGACCCTGGCTGCCATCTATGCCTATCAGGTCGGTGCCGAGGCGGTGATCACCGGGGTGTGCGAGACCGACTTCTCCGGTTACCCGGATTGCCGCGACGAGTTCGTCAAGGCGCTCAACCAGGCGGTGTCGCTGGGGTTGGATCGCGGCCTGCGTTTCGAGACGCCGCTGATGTGGCTCGACAAGGCCGAAACCTGGGCGCTGGCGGATCACCATGGCCAGCTCGATACCGTGCGCCAGCAGACGCTCACCTGTTACAACGGCATTCAGGGAGATGGTTGTGGCACCTGTCCCGCCTGCGAGCTGCGCAGTCGCGGGTTGAACCAGTATCTGGCCGACAGGGTTGGCGTCATGGCCCGGCTGCACGGGAAAACCGGGTTGGGCGAGAAAAACGGACGCTGAGCCTGCGTCTTGCCCCTGTTTGGGGTATAATCCGCGCCTTTTGCAACCAGTCGTGACCAGCATGCACTACCCAATCAACGAGATCTTCCAGACCATCCAGGGGGAGGGCGTCTTCACCGGCGTGCCCGCCATCTTCGTTCGCCTGCAAGGCTGCCCGGTGGGCTGTCCCTGGTGCGACACCCGCCATACCTGGGTGGTGGATCCGTCCCGTGAGGTAGGCAGCCAGGAGGTGCTCGATCGATCCAACGAGTCCGATGGCTGGAGCAAGATGAGCACCCGCGATATCCTGGCCAGCTTCGAGACCCTGGGTTACCAGGCGCGCCACGTGGTGTTAACCGGTGGCGAGCCCTGCCTCTACGATCTGCAGGAGCTGTCATCTGCCCTGTTGGCGGCGGGCTATCAGGTGCAGATCGAGACCAGTGGTACCAGCGAGATCAAGACTCACGACAGCACCTGGGTCACCGTCTCCCCCAAGATCGGGATGAAGGGAGGTCTGCCGGTGCTGGTATCTGCCCTCGCGCGCGCCAACGAGATCAAGCATCCGGTGGCCACCGAGCGCCATATCGAGGAGCTTGACGCCCTGTTGGCAACCGCCACCTTGCGTGAAGACGTGATCATCGCGCTGCAGCCCATCAGCCAGAAGCCCAGAGCCACCGAGCTCGCCATGGCGACCTGTATCGCCCGTAATTGGCGGCTCTCCATCCAGACCCACAAATATCTGAATATCGATTAAGATGGACTCTCTATCGGACGAGCGGGTATTGCTCAGCCTGGCGGGCAAGATGCCTTACGGAAAATATCGGGGACGACGCATCATCGATATTCCCGAGCCCTATCTGGTGTGGATGGCGCGCAGCGGTTTTCCCGCCGGTACACTGGGTCAAACATTGGCACTGGCGTACGAGATAAAACTCAACGGACTCGAGTCCATGATTATTCCCATTATTAACAGGATGTCAGTATGAGAATATATACCCGGCAGGGCGACAAGGGGCTCACCCGACTGGCCGATGGCAGTCAGCTTGCCAAGGATGACAGGCGAGTCAAGACCTATGGTGCCATCGACGAGTTAAATTCCCAGATAGGTCTGCTTATTGCCGAAATACCGGCGCAGGAGACGATGCTATTGGCCGAGCTGATATTGCTGCAGCAGGAGTTGTTTGACTTGGGAGGCGAGCTCGCCTTTTCCAGCGAGGCACAAAATACGGCCTTGTGGCAAGTCAATGAAGGCTGGACGCTGCGACTCGAACAGCAAATTGATGCCTATAGCGCCCGCTTGCCGGTGCTGCGTAATTTCATCTTGCCCAGTGGTTCCAGGGCGGCGGCGCAGGCTCATGTGGTGCGCACTCTGACCCGTCGCTGCGAACGGCAGCTGTTGGGCCTCAGCCGCGTCGAGCAGGTCAATCCTGCTATCTTGCCCTATCTGAACCGGCTGAGTGACTGGTTCTTCACGGTGGCGAGATACCTGCTGGTGTGCACC
Organism: Aeromonas sp. TECH754; assembly: GCF_056279295.1. Lineage (NCBI taxonomy): Bacteria > Pseudomonadati > Pseudomonadota > Gammaproteobacteria > Aeromonadales > Aeromonadaceae > Aeromonas > Aeromonas sp. TECH754. The sequence continues at coordinate 1,255,992 of NZ_JBWBRA010000001.1, forward strand.
AACACCCCCGAAGTGCTCTGGGTCAAGGCCGCCGATCGGGGCTGAAGAGCATTGTCAGCAATAATAAAAAACCTCGCCTGGCGAGGTTTTTTATTGAGCAATGCCTTATTCATTCATCCTGCTGGATCAGATGGCAAACTCTTCCACGGATTTACCTTCGGCCACGGCCTTGGCAATGGTGGAGGGCATGCGACCCTGGCCGGTCCAGGTCTTTTCCACGCCATCATCCAGATAACGATATTTGGCGGGACGGGGAGCACGCTTGCCTTTGCTGGCCTTGGGAGAGTCGGTGGCAACGGTGCCCACCAATTCGGCCGGGTCAATACCGGCGGCCTTCAGCATTTCGGCATATTCGGCAATTTTCTTCTGGTGTTCTTCACGGGCCTGACGATCGGCAGATTCATCCTGCTGGCGTTCGGTGACGATGGCGGTGAATTTTTCCAGACCCTCTTCCAGTTGCTCCAGGGTCAACTCACGACAGGCAGCACGCAGGCTGCGGATATTCAGCAGGACTTTCAAAAATTCGTTCATATTGGCTACCACGCGAGCAAAATATTAAGAAGATGGAATGGCTTTTGGATAATTTATAGGGTGGCTTGCCATCAAGTCAAGTATCGCGAATTAATTAATTCGATAGATAAATTAAGCTTGGCGAATATGGAGTGGGGCGATATATATCGACTATTTGACAACCTTCATTTCCGAATGAGTTCTGGCTAGATGAAAATATCGTCCATATCAATTTTATTGCACCAATTGACTACCATTTCCCGTTCAGCTGCCATACAAGTATTGAAATTTAATCAAAAAACTTGCTATCACACCGTGTCCCGATAAAATGTGCCCCGAATACCTTTAAGTAGAGGCGCGCTGCCTATGAGTATCCGAGCGGAGGGTGATGCCTGCGATGTTCGGGGAAAGGAGTCGGCGCCGAAGTGACCAGGCCATCATACCGGGTTGCTGGTTCTGCATCGAACAGGTGCAGGACTGCCATAGTCATCCACTATGGAGCGCTACCTGAAGGGGCTGAGGAGTATTACCTCCCCATGGGTTTTGTTTCTTTATCCTCTCGGTAGATCTCCACCTGTTGTCTTTAGGTGCAAAGAGATCATGGACATCGTTCACTACGCCGACTCCGGTTGGTCAGTCATTCCCCCCTTGTTGGCCGTCGCCCTGGCGATCATCACCCGTCGCGTCCTGGTGTCGCTCGGGGTGGGCATCGTTGCCGGCAGCCTGCTGCTCAACCAGTTTTCGCCGCTCGACTCCCTGCATTACATGCTCAATACCGTGCTCAAGATCGTCTGGGTCGATGGCGCGTTCAATCGCGACAACGTCAACATGATCCTGTTCATGTTGCTGCTGGGCGGCCTCATCAGCCTGATGAGCGTCTCCGGTGCCACTCGTGCCTTTGCCGAGTGGGCCGAGCGCCGCGCCAAGACCCGCAAGGGCGCCAAGGCCCTCACCGGCATGATGGTGTTTGCCTTCTTCATCGATGACTTCTTCCACAGCCTGTCGGTCGGCGCCATCTGTCGTCCGGTGACCGATCGCTTCCAGATCTCCCGCGCCAAGCTGGCCTATCTGCTGGACTCCACCGCCGCGCCGGTCTGCGTGCTGATGCCCATCTCCTCCTGGGGTGCCTATATCATCGCCCTGGTGGGGGGCATCATGGCGGCCCACGGCCTGACCGATCAGAGCCCCATCTCCGCCTTCGTCGAGATGATCCCGATGAACCTCTACGCCGTGTTCACCCTGATCATGGTGCTGGTGGTGATCGCGTTCCAGCTCGATATCGGCTCCATGCGCCAGCACGAGCAGTGGGCGCTGGAAGGCAAACTGTGGGATGAGTCCAAGGGCCGCCCCATCGGGCTGGACATGGAATCCCCGGAGGAGAGCAACGGTGGCATGATCGACATGGTGCTGCCGATCCTGACCCTGACCCTGGCGACCGTCTACTTCATGATTGACTCCGGCGCCGCCGTGCTGGAAGGCAAAGGCCTGCCATTCAGCGTGCTCGGGTCATTCGAGAACACCAACGTCGGCTCCTCCCTGGTCTACGGCGCCCTGTGCAGCCTGGTGGTCTCCATCGGTCTGGCCATGCGCCTCAAGCTGGGTGCGAAGAACTGGATGAAGGCCGCCCCGCAAGGGATCATGGCCATGCTGCCCGCCATCAACATATTGCTGTTCGCCTGGACCATAGGTGCCGTGGTACGTGACGTGGAGACCGGCAAGTATCTGGCCTCCATGGCCAACGGCAACCTGCCCATCGAGGTGCTGCCGGCGGTGGTGTTCATCCTCTCCTGCGCCATGGCGTTCGCCACCGGCACCAGCTGGGGTACCTTCGGCATCATGCTGCCACTGGCCGGCGACATGGCCGCCGCCAGCGACATCAGCCTGATGCTGCCGATGCTGGCCGCCGTACTGGCGGGCTCGGTGTTCGGTGACCACAGCTCGCCCATCTCCAGCACCAGTATCCTGTCGGCCACCGGTGCCGGTTGCCACCACATCGATCACGTGATGACCCAGCTGCCCTATGCGCTGGCCATCGCCTTCGGGGCAGCCCTCGGTTATCTGGTGATGGGGCTGATGCACTCTGTGCTGGCGGGCTTCACGGTCAGCGGACTCTGGTTCGTGATCTTCTCCGGCTATCATCTGCGCAAGTCCAGACAGCATCGCGCGCTGGCGCCCGCATAAATAACACAAGGGGCCCACGGGCCCCTTGGTTTTGGCGAGGGCTTTGGTTAGCATGCGCCCCATAAATTCAGTATCGGAACAGCATCATGGCTTCACTGCACTACAAATTTGCCACCATGAACTCGGGCAAGTCGACCCAGCTCATTCAGGCACACTTCAACTATCTGGAGCGTGGCATGTACCCGCTGGCCATGACGCCCGTCATCGACGATCGTTTCGGGACCGGGGTGATCAGTGCCAGAGTCGGTCTGGAGCTGAAGGTGGAGGTGTTCAGTGACGGCTGCGATCTGTTCGAGATGGTCAAGGCGCGCCACGGCGAGAAGCATATCGACGTGTTCATCGTCGACGAGGCGCAGTTTCTGACCCGCGAGCAGGTCTACCAGTTGGCCCGCATCGTCGATGAACTCAAGATCCCGGTCATCGCCTATGGCCTCAAGACCGATTTTCGCGGCGAGCTGTTTCCCGGCTCCTACCATCTGCTCTGCCTGGCCGACAAGTTCGAAGAGCTCAAAAGCATCTGCTGGTGCGGCAACAAGGCACACATGAACTCCCGGGTCAACGAGGCAGGGCAGGTGATGCGCGATGGCGAGCAGGTGGAGATCGGCGGCAACGATCGCTATGTGTCCCTCTGCCGCAAACACTACCTGGACGGCCGGGCCTTCAAGTAACCGACGAAACAAGATCAACAAGGGCGCCGTGATGGCGCCCTTTTTTTGGCTCACCTGGCCGCGAGCGGCTCAGTCTATCTCGATGTCCACCGGCGCTATGATGGGGTCGGCCACCGGCAGGCGCTGGAACAGCTGGCGAAAATGCTGCTGTACCCGGCCTATGTCCACCAGCGACATGCCGGAGGCGAAGCCGAACCAGACGTAGAGGCCGGTCAGATCCCGGAACATGGGGGGCAGGTAGCGCGGCGCGTCGATCAGCCCCTCCAGATAGTGCTGATAGAGCACCGGGATGTCGTCAAGGGTCACCTTGCCGACGAACAGCATGGGCAGGATCTCCGGTACGCCCTCCAGCACGGCGCTGCGGATGAAGTTGACCGTCTCCACATAGCCCTTCACGTAGGAGAGATCCTTGGTGAAGCAGGCGCCCCCCTGCACCATGCCGCCGCGAAATACCCGCTGGGTGATCTTGTAGGCGTCGTGCTCGCTGGCACCTTGCTGGGCGAAGTGGCGGAACACCTCGATAAAATCGGCGCCGCGCTCCGCCATGTCGATGGCCATCACCCGATCCGAGATACGCTTGGCCCGATCCGGGAAGGAGCTGAAGGTCAGCGTCTCGATGAGCACCGCCAGCCCCTCCTGGCAGGCGGTGATGCGCGGCGAGCCGGCCCCGAGCCAGGTGGCGTAGGATTGCTGGCGACCGTTCAGGGTGGTGCCCACGTGGACCCAGCCCTCATGCACCTCCAGCACCTGCAAGTCCAGCTCCGAGAAGCGGGCGTGGGAGCTGAGCTTGATGTAATCCCCACCGGCGGCGGCGTCAGAGACGATACCATCGCTCAGCTTGACCTGCACCGTGCCGTCGCTGAAGTAGCTCGACAGCTTGCCCTGCAGCTTGGCGACCGCCGCCGCCCCTTCAAACTCCTTGGGGTAGGGGCGCACCAGATGGCGGGCGCCGGGCAGGGAGAAGATGTCGCACAAGCGGGCGCCCAGCTCCTTTAACGTCTTGCGATCCCCGCGCAGGTGATCGCTGGCCGAGCCGTACAGCAGCTGGCTGTAGCGCTGGAAGTCCGGCTGCCCGCGCTGACGCAACATCTCGATCACCACCATGTATTGATCCACCGTCTCTTGCAGGATCCGGCCCAGATCGTCCTGGGGGCCGAGCCGGCGCCGGATCCTGTCCCGCAGCTCCTTGAGCTCCAGGTATTTGTTGCGTGGATCGAACCCCAGGGGGAGGGACTGGTAGAAGTCGGCGCCGATGGCGGGCAGCTCGCGCCCGCCCTTGGCCAGAAATTCGGCTTGCAGGTGGCGCGGCCACTTGATGGCATCCAGGATGCGGATGGGTTTTTGCAGGGTCAGCAGCTCATCCGAGAGGGATTTCAGGTGCAGGCGGTATTTTTCTTGGATGGTCATCGGGCCTTCTGTGGAGGCGGCTTGAGAGCGAGAATGGCTGAGTATATGCACAGCGCTTGCCAAAAAGAAGCGAGACGAAGGCGGATCCCGCCTGCGCACTTTTGGTTGCCGGCAAATTGGTTTAGACTGCGCCCCTTGATCCTTATCGTGTCGTGAAAATGATGAATATCCCCAGCTCTGAAATGATAATGCGTTGGTTGCAACAGGCCCGGATCGAGCACTATGTGTGCGACCAGTGCCACGGCATCCACATGGTCTCCCTGCAGTCGGTCGACAGCATTCAGGAGAGCCGGATCTTTGTCGAAGAAGAAGGGCTGCTGTTTTCATCCGAGCTGGAGGTGCGGCCCTCATCGCTGCTGCCGCTGATGGCCGAGCTGGGTCGCCTCAATATGCAATATCCGTCTCTCAAGGTGTTCCTCGACATCATCGACGACAACCTGCCGCGCCTCATCGTCGGTCACACCGTCTTCACCAAGGCGGGGCTCACCGTGGAGCAGTTCTTGCTGTTCGTCGAGAGCACCACGGCGGCGACCCACGAAGTGGTGAGCGAATGCGAGCGGCTGGGCTTCCTCAATCTGCCGGAAATTCAGGTCGCGCCGGAGTCTGTGCACTGATCTCGCATTCGAACTGTGCGTTATCTGTGCGAACGGTGCGCAGCAGCCAAAAAAGCCGTTGACGCAGGCGGGGCTTTCCCCTAAATTACGCCCCGTTCCGGCGCGATAGCGCAGCGAGCCCCGTGGCGATTGAACACGTTAAACCGCAGTCGAAAATTTGGTGAGGTGTCCGAGTGGCTGAAGGAGCACGCCTGGAAAGTGTGTATACGGCAACGTATCGAGGGTTCGAATCCCTCCCTCACCGCCAAATTGGTTGTGAAAAAACCCCATGAATTTCATGGGGTTTTTTCGTTTCAGGAGAAGCGAAAATGCCAGTGTCACTACAAGGTGTCACTATCATGCCGTTCCCCCAATCCCTCCGCCTGTTGGGCTGCCCCCAAGAAATCAGAGTCTCCCTGCTCACCAAAGATCGCAGTGAAGCCACGCTACGCAATCTGGTCGCAGCCCACGGTATCAGGCTGCTGATGAGCAGGCTTGCCACTTATCCTGCCCCTATCCTGAATGTCGATACCCATCCGTCAAAAACCTGCTTTCGCGACTTGATCGCGCCGGAGCTGACTCGCTTGCGTCAGCAACTGCTCTCCTCTGATGATGCGCTTACAATACCAGCCCAAGATCCCCCCCAAGCGGCCTGATGGAGCGCTTCCTGTTCGGGGACGTGCACATGCGCGGCCATTACCCCGCCTATATCCGCAAGGAGTGGCAGCGCAAGGGCTATCACATCGTCATGGACGCGGGGGACGAAGACATCCTGCGGGCGGGCTGCGCCGATGATATCGGGCTCAGCTACTACATGAGCAACGCGGTGTGTGCCCATGGCGCCGGCACGGGTACCGCCCTGTCCGGCTTTGAGGGCTGCCTGCCGCACCCCCATGTGCAGGCGTCCGAGCGGGGTTGGCAAATCGACCCGGTCGGGCTGCGTTATACCCTGAACCTGCTCCATGGCCGCTACGAGAAGCCGCTGTTCATCGTCGAGAACGGCTTCGGCGCGCGGGATCAGAAAGACGAGAGAGGGGAGATAGACGATGACTACCGCATCGCCTACTTGCGCGCCCATATCGAGCAGATGAAGCTCGCCATCGTTGAAGACGGGGTGGACGTCATGGGCTATACCCCCTGGGGATGTCTGGACTGCGTCTCCTTCACCACAGGTGAATACAGCAAGCGCTACGGCTTTATCCACGTGGATAAAAACGATGACGGCAGCTTCGAGTGCACCAGGACGCGCAGCGTCGACTGGTATCGCCAGGTCATCGCCAGCAATGGTGAGATGCTCTGATCTGGCAGCCAAATATGTGGTGAGGTGACATAAAACATCCTGTCCATACCGACTTCCATTGTTCCTGCATGGGATGATGACGGTTTTTATGGCCAAGGCAGTGTAAAAGAAGGAGGGGCTTTGCAATGGGAAAGGGCTGGTGGGAAGCCGCCTGGTGATGTGGGTCGACTTTGCGGGTGGTGGGGAGGTGGCGTCTCAAGAGGGAATGCATGAGAAGAGCTGTCGTCAACAAGTGCAGCAGATCGGATACATGAAGAAGCGCCCCGATCCTGGGGTTGGCCCAAGGGGCCAGCCGCCAGGACCGGGGCGCCGGTCAACACAGCTTCAGGATCAGGCCAGATCGAAGCGATCCAGGTTCATCACCTTGGTCCAGCTCGCCACGAAGTCCTTCACGAACTTCTCTTTTGCATCCGTACTCGCGTAGACCTCGGCCAGTGCCCGCAGCTGGGAGTTCGAACCGAACACCAGATCGACGCGGGTACCGGTCCATTTGGTCTTGCCGCTCTTGCGATCCACCCCTTCGTACAGCCCCTTGACGCCCGCCACCGGCTTCCACTCGGTGCTCATGTCGAGCAGATTGACGAAGAAGTCGTTGGAGAGTGCGCCGGGCTTGGTGGTGAGCACCCCGTGGGCGGTCGCCCCCGTGTTGGTGCCCAGCATGCGCATGCCGCCGACCAGCACCGTCAGCTCGGGGGCGCTCAGGGTCAGCAACTGCGCCTTGTCGATCAGCATGGCCTCCGACAGCTCGGCATAATCCCCTTTCAGATAGTTGCGGAAACCATCGGCGAGAGGCTCGAGCACGGCGAAGGCCTCGACATCGGTCTGCGCCTGGGAGGCGTCCATGCGGCCCGGTGCGAAGGGCACTGTCACATTGACGCCCGCCTTCTTGGCGGCCTGCTCGACACCAACCCCACCGGCCAGCACGATCAGATCGGCGAGCGACACCCGCTTGCCACCGGTGGCCGAGGCGTTGAATGCCTGCTGGATGCCTGCCAGCGTCTTGAGCACCTTGGCCAGCTGGTCCGGCTGGTTGACTGCCCAATCCTTTTGCGGGGCGAGGCGAATGCGGGCACCGTTGGCGCCGCCGCGTTTGTCGGAGCCACGGAAGCTGGCGGCCGATGCCCAGGCGGTGGAGACCAGTTCGGCAACGGACAGGGAAGCCCCGAGGATCTGCTCCTTGAGCACCGCTACCTCTTTGTCACCCACCAGCTCGTGATTGACGGCGGGGATGGGGTCTTGCCAGATCAGCTCCTCTTTTGGCACTTCCGGGCCGAGATAGCGGGCCACCGGGCCCATGTCGCGGTGGGTCAGCTTGAACCAGGCGCGGGCGAAGGCATCGGCGAAGGCTTGCGGATCTTCGTAGAAGTGGCGGGAGATCTTGCCGAACTCGGGGTCAAAGCGCAGGGTCAGGTCGGTGGTCAGCATGGTCGGCTTGTGGAACTTGCCGGGGATATGGGCATCCGGGATGATCTCGGGGGCATCCTTGGCGATCCACTGCTTGGCACCGGCCGGCGACTGGGTCAGCTCCCATTCGAACTTGAACAGGTTCTCGAAGAAGTTGTTGCTCCACAGCGCCGGGGTCTTGGTCCAGGTGACCTCGATGCCGCTGGAGACGGTGTCCTTGCCGTGGCCGCTGCCGTAGTCGCTGATCCAGCCGAGGCCCTGGGCCTCCAGCGGCGCGGCTTCCGGCTCGGGTCCCTTGTGGGATTCCGGCGCGGCGCCGTGGGCCTTGCCGAAGGTGTGGCCACCGGCAATGAGGGCGACGGTCTCTTCGTCGTTCATGGCCATGCGACCGAAGGTGGAGCGGATGTCCTTGGCCGCCTCCATGTAGTCGCCGCTGGCGTTGGGGCCTTCCGGGTTGACGTAGATCAGGCCCATGTGGGTGGCCCCAAAGGGTGCCGTAAGCTCGCGGTCTCCCTTGACGCGATCGGGGTCGACCCCGAGCCAGGCGATCTCATCCCCCCAATTCACGTCCTGATCCGGCTCCCAGACATCGGCACGGCCGCCGCCGAAGCCGAAGGTGCGAAACCCCATGGATTCCAGTGCGACGTTGCCGGCGAGGATCAGCAAGTCGGCCCAGGAGATCTGGCTGCCGTATTTTTGCTTGATCGGCCACAGCAGGCGGCGGGACTTGTCGATGTTGACGTTGTCTGGCCAGCTGTTGAGCGGGGCGAAGCGTTGCTGACCCCGGCCAGCGCCGCCACGGCCATCGGTGGTGCGATAGGTGCCCGCGGCGTGCCAGGCCATGCGAATAAACTGCGGCCCATAGTGACCGAAGTCCGCCGGCCACCACTCCTGGGAGTCGGTCATCAACCTGACCAGGTCTTTCTTGAGCGCCTTGTAATCCAGGCTCTCGAATGCCTTGACGTAGTCAAAGTCGTTGCCCATGGGGTCGGAGCTGGCGGAATGCTGGTGCAGCAGATCCAGCCGCAGCTGGTTTGGCCACCAGTCACGATTGGTTCTGCCGACGCCGGCGGTGTGGTTGAAGGGGCATTTGCTTTCTTCACTCATCTCAGTCTCTCCTTGGCAATCGTTTGCAAACCTAACAACTTAGTATGCGGAAGATTTCCACTTTGCTATGTACGCCTGTCCTGCGGCACTCGCCATATTTTGGCCAGGCCGTTTTCGACTAATCCTTTATTTTCATTGCGTTAATGTTGGATCTCGCATGAGTCGTGAAGAAATGGATTAAGACCATCGATTCTCACAATCCACTCAGCCACGCATTGCCGCCCTCCAGGGCACCGCCAGTGCGGATTTCCCGGGGGATCCCTCTGATCCGAGCGACCGGCCGACAGCTTGTCAGTATGGTGGTCACTCGCGGGCATTATTTATTTTTTCATCAGTATCACAGTCAACAGTGCCAAAAATTGCGCTATGTCATTGCGTTAGGGGATAGCACCAGCCTGGACCCTGCCGGTATTCATTTCTGTGACATTGGCACTAACTACATGAATTGGTGAATATTTTTTATATGTTTAGCGACAGGAGTGAGCGCAGGATCGGGTAAAGAGGGCGGGGGGCAGAACAAAGTGCGGGACAAGGGCGCTGTGACGGTACGGGTGAGAGACAGGAAGAGATGAGCCGGATGGAGGATGGGCAGACGCGGGTGAGGGGCCGAGGTGGCGACGGGCAGAAAACAAAAAGCCGGCGCTGGGCCGGTTTTGAGTGCATGCATCAAGTGCATGCGGTCAGTCAGACTGACGACTGCTGGCTGCGAGCAGCACAAACAGAATAATGGGGTGGCTGATGGGGCTCGAACCCACGACAACCGGAATCACAATCCGGGACTCTACCAACTGAGCTACAGCCACCACTGAAATTGGCCGTTAATGATCTCCCCCATGAGGAGTCACATTAATGGCGCGCCCTGCAGGATTCGAACCTGCGACCCACGGCTTAGAAGGCCGTTGCTCTATCCGACTGAGCTAAGGGCGCTCTGTATCGAGCAGTCCTCTGGACTACAAGATGAACCTGGTCGGTGATAAAGGATTCGAACCTTTGACCCTCTGGTCCCAAACCAGATGCGCTACCGGGCTGCGCTAATCACCGAAATTTCACTGTCCAGCATACCGATAGCGGCACCACTGGGCAACGGGCGGGCATCATACCCAAGCGGCAAACGCAGCGTCAATGACTTTTTCCGCCAGTAAATTCAAATGCCTACTTATTGCCCGTCCCGCGCGAGCCGCTAACACCCGCGCCAAAAAAATGCGACAATGCGCACAGTTGAACACAGGATGAGTGAATAACGATGTCTGCCAAAATCATTGATGGAAAACAGGTTGCGCAAACGATTCGCAACCAGGTCGCCGCGCGGGTCCAACAGCGAGTCGCGTTGGGCAAACGGGCACCCGGGCTGGCGGTGATCCTGGTGGGGATGGATCCGGCGTCTCAGGTCTATGTCGGCAGCAAGCGTCGTGCCTGTGAAGAGGTGGGTTTCGTCTCCCGCTCTTACGATCTGAGTGCCAATGCGAGTCAGGAAGAGTTGCTGGCCCTGATCGACAGGCTCAATGAAGATGCCGAGGTGGACGGGATCTTGGTGCAATTGCCCCTGCCGGCCCACTGCGATACCACCCAGCTGCTGGAGCGCATTCGTCCGGACAAGGATGTGGATGGCTTCCATCCCTACAACGTGGGCCGTCTGGCCCAGCGCATCCCGGCCCTGCGGCCCTGCACCCCCAAGGGCATCATGACCCTGATCGAGGCGACCGGGGTCAAGACCCATGGCCTGCATGCGGTGGTGGTCGGCGCCTCCAATATCGTGGGTCGCCCCATGACTCTGGAGCTGCTGCTGGCGGGGTGCACCACCACCACCTGCCACCGCTTCACCCAGGATCTGGAGGCCCAGGTGCGCCGCGCGGATCTGCTGGTGGTCGCGGTGGGCAAGCCGAACTTTATCCCCGGTGAGTGGGTCAAGCCCGGCGCCCTGGTGATCGATGTGGGCATCAACCGCCTGGCCGATGGCTCCCTGGTGGGAGACGTGGAGTTTGAGACGGCGCGCAATCACGCTGCCTTCATCACGCCGGTCCCCGGTGGCGTGGGCCCCATGACGGTAGCCAGCCTGATGGAGAATACCCTGAGCGCCTGTCAGGACTACCACGACGCCTGAGTCGTGCCGGGATGGCCACCGAGTTGGCCGACCCATCTGGACTTGGTGTGATGTGATGCTATTTAGTGTCGTTTCACTGCTATTTTGCGAAACAACATCATGTTGACGATCATTTTGTCAGCATAAAAAAGGGAAGGCTGAGCCTTCCCTTTTTATTTTCTGCGTCCTCTAGACTGCTCTGGCGAGGCGCTCGGTCAGATCAACGCCAGCGCCGCCGCCAGATCGGCGATCAGATCATCGGCGTCTTCCACCCCGATGCTGAAGCGGATGAGATCGTCGTTCACCCCGGCCGCCAAGCGGCTCGCCTCGTCCATGGCGGCGTGGGTGGTGCTGGCCGGATGGCAGGCGAGGCTCTCCAGATCCCCGAGGCTCACCGCCTGCACGAACAGCTGCAGGTTGTCGAGCAGGGTGGCGCAGCGCGCAAAGCCGCCTTCCAGCTCTATGCTCACCATGCCGCCGAAGCCGCTGGCGAAGGCGCCGAGGGCGTCGTGACCCGGATGGCTGGCAAGGCCCGGGTAGATCACCTTCTTCACCGCCGGGTGAGCGGCCAGGAACTCGGCCACTTTCTGCGCGTTGTGCAGGTGGGCATCCATGCGCAGTGGCAGGGTCTTGACCCCGCGCTGTAGCAGATAGGCTTCCTGCGGGCCTATGGGAGAGCCGATGTGCTTGAGGGCCACGGTACGGATCGACTTCATCAGCGCGTGGGAGCCGGCCACCACCCCGGCGATGATGTCGCCGTGACCGCCCAGATATTTGGTGCCGCTGTGCATGACGATGTCGATGCCAAGCTCCAGCGGACGCAGCAGATAGGGGGTGAGGAAGGTGTTGTCACAGACGCTGATGGCGCCGACCTTGCGGGCCGCCTGCACGACTATGCGCGGATCTACCACCTTGAGAGTGGGGTTGGTCAGCGTCTCGAACAGCACCACTTTGGTGGCGGGACTGATGTTGGCCAGCAGATCCTGATCGCTGTCATAGGCGGTGACCTTGATGCCGGCGCGGCTGAAGGTCTGTTTGAGGAAGGCATCGGTGCCGCCGTAGAGCGGACCTACGTAGGCCACCTCGTCGCCGCTGTCCGCCAGGGCATACAGGATGGCGCTCACCGCCGCCATGCCGCTCGCCACCACCAGTGCCTCGTCGGCTCCCTCCAGCGCCGCGAGTTTCTGCTCCAGCTCGGCGGTGGTGGGGTTGCCAAAGCGGCTGTAGATGAAACCCGGGGCCTGGCCCGCGAAACGCTCCTTGCCCGCCTGGGCATTGAAGTAGCTGAAGGTGCTGCTCTGGTAGAGCGGGGTGGTGAGGGCGCCGGTCTGGGGATCGATACGCTGGCCGCTGTGCACGCTCATGGTCTTGAATTTCATCGTCTTGCTCCGTCGTTGCCAGCGAGCTGGCGGGTGTTCTCATGTCACTGTGGATGGGGCGACGGCCTTGGCGTCGCCCCTTGAGTCGGGATGGCAGAATGGGCCATCACCTCTTTATGTTCAGGCCGGCACGGCTTCTCGCCGCAGGCTGCCCTGCTCCTGTGAAGAAGGATAGTGGCGGGCCGCCACATCCGGGTGGGAGCGCAGCCGCCCCTTGAGCACGTTCTCCCCCACCTGATAGAAGAGCGGGTTGGTCGGATCGCTCTCGGGCCCCTCGGCCAGCGTCGCCAGCTCGGGGGAGAGCCGCAGCAATGGCACAGTGGCATCCAGCCTTGCGGCCATGAAGAAGGCGCAGGAGAGGCGCGAGACCCCGGCCGGCGGGCTCTGCACCCGGTGCAGGGTCGCCTTGAGGTAGCCGTTGGAAGCGAGCTCCAGCAGCTCGCCGATGTTGACCACCAGGGCCCCCGGCAGGGGCGGCGCGGAGATCCAGCCATTGGCCGTCTCCACCTCGAGGCCGGAGTGATCGTCCTGCATCACCAGAGTCAGGTAGCCGGGATCCTTGTGGGCGCCGACCCCCTGGCCGCTACCCGCCTCTTGCCCCGGGTAGTGGATGAGCTTCATGTGCTGGTAGGGGGCGCCGCGGATGCTGGCATCGAACACATCGGCCGGCTGCTCCAGCACCTCGGCGAAGGCCGAGAGCAGGCCCAGGGTGATGTCGGTGAGGCGCGCCTGCCAGTCGAGCAGTTGGGTCTTCATCCCCGGCAGGGCGGCGGGCCACTGGTTGGGGCCGGTCAGCCGCTGCCAGGGCTGGTGCAGCGCCTCGGCGTCGAACGCCGCCTCCTCACCCATGATGTCGAACTGCTCGCGTCTGTCCGGCTTTGCCCGGGTCAGCTCGGCGCCAACCTGGTTGTAGCCGCGAAAGTGGGGGGAGCGCACCATCTGCACCGCGCGCTTGTCCTGCTCCGGCAGGGCGAAGAAGCGGGCCGCCAGCGCCAGGGTCTCTTTCTGATCGGCCTCGCTCAAGCCGTGGCCGGTCAGATAGAAGAAACCCACCTCCCGCGCCGCCTGGCCAAGCCTTGCCAGCATCTGGCGACGAGTCTCGGGGGCGCCACCCAGGGCGGCAAAATCGATGATGGGCAGTGATACGTTTTCCATGTGCATCTCCTCAGGCTGTCAGATCCGGGAAGCGGGTTCCCGCCATCGAATAAAGGGAGGGCCGCCGGTGGCCGTGAGGCCGAACTCGAGCGATAACCCACTGGCTTGAGGTGATACTACGGTTCGGGGTTATAACGGCAAAACAACGAATTATTCTTAGTTATATACAAAAATCGAAATAGAATTCGTTTCTTGCGCGAAAGGTGGTGGCTTGAACCACCTCCTGGGGGGGGGCGGGGCGACCCGTGCGGGGCTAGCCAGGTGCTGGACACTTTGGCTGACAGGAGACATGCAGGCAGAGAAACCTGCTGCGGGAATGGAACATCACCGAGGGAGGCATCAGCCCCCCCCTCGTTTTCATGGTGTTTTTGGCTGCAGCCTGGGCGCCGATCATCCGGGATCGGCGGCGGGATCAATAGCCCAGGGTGAAGCGCTGGCGCAGGTGAGCCGGTTGCTCCGCCTCATTGAGCACGCCGTCGGCCAGATCGCCGACCCGGATCCCGGCGGGTTTGTCGCCGTCAAACAGCACCTGATCGCCACCGAGCCGATAGCCGCCGCGCTTCTCACCGGGTTCGAGGAACACGGGCGGGGAGACGAAACGCCAGTCGAGGGCGATTTCACGGCGCAGCGCGGTGAGGCCGTCGCGGGCGGCCAGGGCGCCTTGCTTCCACTCGGCCGGGAAGTCCGGGGTATCCACCAGTTGCACGCCGGGGGCTATCTCCAGGCTGCCCGCACCGCCGATCACCAGCAGCCAGCTATTCGCCGCCACGGCCGCCTGGACGATGGCACTGGCCCCCTTGAGGTACTGCTCATAGATGTCCGGCACGCTCCAGCCCGGGTTGTAGGCGCTGATCACCCGATCGTGGCCCTGGAGGGCCTCGGCCAGCGCCTTGGCGTCCTGAGCGTCCACCGCCACGGCACGGACCTGGGGATGGGGCGCAATTTTACTGGGATCGCGGACGATGGCGGTGACGCTGTGGCCACGGCTGACGGCGTCATTGAGGATGGCTGCGCCGACAAAACCGCTGGCACCGATCAGGGCAATTTTCATGGGGATTCTCCTTCACTGTTGGAATGGGGCTATCCTACGCCCCCGGATGTGATTTAATAATCCACTGTAAATTGCATTCACTTGTAAGCTGGATTTAATAATGGAACAACTCAGACGCTACGCCATCTTCGCCGCCGTGGTGGAGGCGGGCAGCATGACCGGGGCCGCCAAGGCGCTGGGCATGACGCCTTCCGCCATCAGCCAGCACATCAGCCAGCTCGAGAGCCTGCTCGGCCTTGTGCTGCTGCACCGCTCTACCCGTCGCCTCAGTCTGACCGAGGCGGGGGAGGTGGTGTGGCAGGGTTGCCAGGCGCTGCAACAGACCCTGGATCAGACCGAACTTCGCCTCAGTGAGGTGCGCGACAGCCTGCTCGGCGAGGTGCGGATCACCGCCCCGGTGGGGATGGCGGGTCAGCCGCTGGCGCGGGCGTTGTCGCCGCTGTTGCAGGCTCACCCTGGCCTGTGCATCCAGATCATCGCCGACGACGGCAAGCGGGATCTCATCGCGGAGCGGATCGACGTGGCGCTGCGGGTCGGCACCCTGTCCGATTCGACCCTGATCGCCCGCAAACTGGGGCAGACCCGGATGTTGCTGTGCGCCTCGCCCGCTTATCTGGCGCGCAAGGGCACTCCGGGCAGCCCCGAGGAGCTGCTGACCCACGACTGGCTGGCGTCCGACATGCTGGGCGGGGGCATAGTGTTGCTCGATGAGAAGGGGCAGGGGCACAAGGTGAAACCCAAGCCCAGGGTGCTGTGCAACAACGTGCTGCCCCTGCGCCAGTTCACCCTGGCGGGGCAGGGGATCTCGCTGCAACCCGAGGGGGAGATCGCCGAGGATCTGGCATCGGGCCAGTTGCTGGCACTGTTGCCGGGCTTTCGGGCGCCCCCCATGGAGATCCACGCCATCACACCCCAGCGGGAGATCCCGGAGAAGGTACGACGGGTGATCACGGCCCTGCGTCGCCACTTCGCCGAGGGGCAGGGGGGCGCCTCCTCCCGGCAGGGCTGAATCCGCGCATCACGGATCATGGCGACGCCATGGGGCAGGGCGCGGTGCCACCGAGGAGATCGGCGCCCATTGGAACTCGACGGCACGGCCGCGTCCCGCTTTGTATGGACCGGGCCGGCAGCAGGCTTGCCGCCGGCCCGGCGGCCATGTTTAATGTGCACTCCTGAACAGAGGCGGATCCTCTGCAGGCAGAGACCAGCACCCAGCATGACAATAACCACTCCTCTCGCACCTTCCGACCCGGCACCGCAATCCCGTGCCCACTTCACTCGCATCGAACGGGTGCTCGACTACATCCACAGCCATCTGGATGAGGCGTTGTCGCTGGAGCAGCTGGCCGAGCAGAGCTGCTGGTCGCGCTGGCAGTTGCAGCGGGTGTTCCTGCATGAGACCGGGCTGACGGTGGCTCACTATGTGCGCGAACTCAAGCTGAGCCTGGCGGCGGAGGCACTGCTCTCGAGCCGGCAGCGGGTGCTGGATCTGGCGCTCTGCTACGGTTTTGGCTCGGAGGTGAGCTTCAGCCGCGCCTTCAAGCAGCAGTTCGGTTGCTCGCCCCTCGCCTATCGCAAGCGGGGCCTGCGCTTGGGGCTGCGCACCCCGCTGGTGCGCGCATCGATGCCGCTCGCCAGCAACCCCAGGTTGTTGCAGGTGCGGGTCGAGAGCAGTCCGGGCTTTACCCTGCAGGGAGTGAGCGGGGAGATCCGGGGTCTGTTCGCCAGCGAGCCCGACTTTCAGCAGCGGGTGCCCGCCATCTGGCGCACCCTGCGAGACGCGGGAGGGCTGCCGCCAGCCGCCGAGCTGCTGGGGGTGGTGGACGTGTCGGGGGCGGGGGAGGTGCTGCCCTACTGGGCCGGGGTGGCGGTCGATCCGGTGACGTCCCGACCCGAACTCGCCTTGCTGAAGGTGCCGCCCCAGGAGTACGCGGTGCTCAGTCACGTCGGCCCCATCGAGCAACTGGCGCAGACCCTCAACTGGTTCATCCTGCACTGGCTGCCCGCCTCCCGCTACCGGGGGCTGGATGGCTTCGAGCTGGAGCGCTATGGCCCTCACTTCGACGGCCAGCAGGCCGATGCCCGCATGGAGTACTGGCTACCCGTCGCCCCTTGTGAGGAGATTTGAGCCGAGGCGGCGCATCGAGCGTTCACCTGTCCAGGCCGAGCGCCCGCCCGGCCGGATCCGCGCCCCTGCCTTGACCCCATTCAATCGCGTTTAATTTTCGCTTCCGATAGTCATCTGAATTCATTCGTTTTTTCGTCTGCCGATGAATGTTTTCGGTTGAGACTGGCCTGACCCGAATTTCCCCGCTTTTCCTGCCAACATGCCCCAAATTGTTAATTCAGGGGCGAAATAGAACAATAAAATGCAAATGATATTTGTTACTATTCACATGCAGTAGGCAGTTGAGGATCAGATGCAACTTGTTCACCCCCCATTGACCGTGGTCGCCGCGACCATCTCCGCCCTGTTGGCAGGCTCAGTGCTGGCCGCCGCGCCCGTGCGCCCGGATGCGGCGATCGCCGACGAGACGCTGACCGTGCTCGGTCAGACCTATCGCAACACCGCGACCAAGACCCAGCTCGACCCCATAGAGACGCCACAGGCGATCTCGGTGGTGGACAGCGAGACCCTGGAACAGCGCGGCGTCAGCTCGGTGAGCGAGGCGTTGCGCTATGTGCCCGGGGTCAACACCGAGCTGCGCGGCGGGGCGGTCAACCGGCTGGATCTGTTCAATATCCGCGGCTTTGACAACTACCAGAATTTCTATGACGGCCTGCTGCTGCAATACAACGAGTGGAACCTGCAACCCCAGATAGATCCGGTGGCCATCGAGCAGCTGGAGGTGTTCAAGGGGCCGACCTCGGTGCTCTACGGCAGCATGCCCCCCGGCGGCATGGTCAACCTGATCGCCAAGCGCCCGCAACGCGAGGCCAAACACAGCGTCAGCGTGGCCACGGGGACGGGGACGCTCAAGGAGATGACCCTCGACAGCACCGGTGCCATCAACGATCGGCTCGCCTATCGGGTGGTGGGGCTGGCCCGCCAGAAGGACGGCCAGGCGGTGACCTCGGAAGAGGAGCGCTACGTATTCGCGCCCTCCCTCGACTGGCAGATCAGCGACCGCACCCTGCTCAACCTGAACCTCTACTACCAGAAGGATCCCGAAGCCGGTATCTACACCACTGTGCCGGCCAGCGGCTCGGTCAAGTCCAACCCCCTGGGTCAGCTTGGCAGCGACACCTTCCTTGGCGACGAGAACTGGAACGAGTACAACCGCGACGTGACCCTGCTCGGCTACAAGCTGAGCCACGACTTCAACGACAACTGGCAGGTGCTGCAAAATGCCCGCTACATGGACGCCTCCGCCTACCAGCGCAACACCTATAACGCAGCCCTGGCGGCGGACAATCGCACCCTGGCGCGCAACGCCTATCTCACCGATGAAGCGTCGAAAGGCTTTGTCATCGACAACCAGCTGGCGGGCAAGGTGCAGACCGGCGTGGCCCGGCACAACCTGCTGCTCGGGGTCGATTACCAATATCTGGATGCGCGGATCCTCTACCAGGACACGCTCGACTACTCGGCGCCCAGCATCGACATCTTCAACCCGAATCACAATCAGATAAAGCCGGGTTCCCTGACCTTCTCCTATGAGGATCGCAAGACCATTCGCCAGTCCCAGACCGGCGTCTATCTGCAGGATCAGGTGCGCCTCGATCGGCTGGTGGCCATCGGCGGTGCCCGCTATGACAGCTACCGGATGGATACCGACAGCCACGGTCTCTACATGGGCGCGGCCAGTCAGTCCCTCGCCCAGATCGATCAGGACAATATCTCCTTCCGGCTGGGGGCCCTGTACGAGCTGGATTATGGCCTCTCGCCCTATGTGAGTTATGCCGACAGCTTCGAGCCGGTGCCGGGTGCGGACAAGAATGGCAAGGCCTTCGATCCCTCGACCGGCCATCAGTGGGAGGGGGGGCTCAAGTTCCTGTCCGAGGACATGAGCAAGACGGCCACGCTCTCGGCCTTCCACATCACCAAGCAAAACGCCCTGGTGACGGATCCGGACAACATCTACGGACCCAAGCTGCAGACCGGCGAGATCGTCTCCAAGGGGATTGAGCTGGAGGGTCGGATGGATATCACCGACCAGCTGGATCTATCGCTGAGCTACAGCCGCATCGACATGGAGATCACCAAGGACACCACCGATCTGCAGGGCAAGACCCCGGTCTGGGTGCCCAAGCAGATGGCCTCCCTGTGGAGCAACTACTATGCCGGCGGCACGCTGCAGGGGATGCGGGTCGGCGCCGGCCTGCGCTACGTGGGGGAGGCCCAGCTCGATGCCGCCAACACCGACACGGTGCCGGATTATCTGCTGATGGACATGTCCGCCTCCTATGATCTGGCGTCCCTCAGCCAGAGCCTGAAAGGGGTGCAGGCATCCTTGAGCGCCAGCAACCTGCTTAACAAGACCTACTACTCCTGCTACGACCAGAACAACTGCTGGTTCGGGGCCGAGCGCAACCTGGAGGCTCGACTCAAATACGCATTCTGACCCTGCGCCCCGGCCTGATGCCGGGGTTTAACCCCCAGAGATCGCCGCGCCGCGGCGATCTTCATGCCAGCCAACCCCGTGTCGCCAGTACCACGGGGTTCGGTGGCATGGCCGCTCTGGAAGCGGCCCGCCACCATGCCGAGTTCGACGCCCTGTGCGCCGCGGCCTCCCAGCTTATCGGCTCCCTCGAGGGGCGGCTGGTGGAGGGTGCCGCTCCCTTGCTGAGCGCCGCCGACGGCGCCATGAGCCCCGCCGAGGTGGCGCTGGCGCTGCACGATCACTGGCGCCTTGCGCACCCGGAGGCGGGCCCCGCCTACTGGCTGACTCGCAGCTGGGGCATGCTCTGCTGGCAATCCATCTACCTGGCCATGGTGGCCGTCTACCGCGTCGGCGCCGTGCCCGCCCTGGACAAGCTGGGGCAGGGCTATCAGGCCGGGCTGGTGTCCGGCTTCATCCTGCCTCGGGGGCCCATGATCAAGGGGGAGCGGGAGGTGCTGATCGAGGCGGCGGGCCGGCGGCTGCGCGCCCACTGGCAGGGGCTGTTCGAGCTGTTTGCCGGCGTGCAGCGGCTGCGGCCCGGCTTCATTCGCCCGCTCTTGGCGGACGATCTGCTGGCGGCGCTGGTGCGGGTGCCCGATTTCTTCGGCGAGGTGAGCCGCGAGCAGGTGGCGGCCCATGCGCCGCTCTGGCTCGCCGCCTGCGGTCTGCCCGCCGAGCATCTGGCGGGATGGCGCCAGTCTGGGGAGTTCGCCCCGGCAAGTGCCGCCCCCGGTTATGTCCGCCAGCGCTGTTGCCTGCACCACAGGCGCAGCGACGGCAGTCTGTGTGACAACTGCCCGCGGCACTGTTGCCAAGATGGAAGCCGGGGGGATTGCGCCGACTGAGCCCGGCATGGGCCGTGCGCCAGTTGCCGCCAATCTGAAAAAAACCGCCCCTCCTGATGTGGAGTGGGCGGTTTTTTTATGGAGCTTTGCTCTGTTTGTGGAGGGGGGCTTATGGCCCGAGGAGCCTACGCGGCGGCGTGAGTCGGCGCCATCTTGCCGCGGATACGCTCGAACAGGCTCTGCAGGCAGGTTTGATCCTTGTCGGCGGCCCGCACCGCGCCATACATATGGCGGCGCACCCCCTGGCCGAGGGGACGGGCCTCGAGCAGCCCCTGGCGCACAAACTCCTCGCTGGCCCAGCGCGGCAGGGCGGCGACCCCGAGCCCGGCGGCGGCCATCTGCAGCATGACCGAGGTGTTGTCCACCGGCTTGCAGCGGGCGGGCTCTATGCCGGCCGGTTGCAGGAAGCGGCTGAACACGTCCATGCGGGCCCGCTCCACCGGGTAGACCAACAGCACCTCGGGTTGCAGATCGCCGGGGCTGATGAGCTGCTGCTGGCAGAGAGGGTGATCCGGCGCCATCACCAGATTGAGATCGAAGCCGAACAGTGGCTCGAAGTGCAGATCTCCTCTGGCCTGCACGTCCGAGGTGAGCAGCAAGTCGAGCTGGCCACCGAGCAGGGCGCCGATGGCATCGAAGCCCGGCACCGATTCGACCTCCAGATCCACGCCGGGCCACTGCCTGCGAAAGGCAGGCAACAGCGGCAGCAGCCACTGGATGCAGCTGTGGCAATCCAGCGCCAGGTGCAGCCGGCCAGCGTCGCCGCTGTGCAGGGCCTGCAACTGCCGCTCGGTCAGGGCCAGGGCGGGCAGCACCTGACGGGCCAGGTTCAGCAACTGCTGGCCTGCCGCCGTCAGCACCAGGGGCCGGCTCTTGCGCAGGTAAAGCTCCAGGTTGAGGCGGGTCTCCAGTTCTTTCAGCTGATGGGAGAGGGCGGACTGGGTGAGGTTCAGAGTCAGCGCCGCCCCGGCCAGGGAGCCCTGCTCCGCCAGCGCGCTGATGGTCTTCAGGTGCTTGATGTCGATGCCCAGGTTGCCGCTCTGACTGCCGGTGGTGGGGTGGGGTGGGGTCATGATGGGGCTCCTTGTTGCATCCGTTGCAGGCTGACTTCCATATGGGCTAAGAACCTGTCCACGATCTTACTGCTAGGCCGTGATCAAGGCTCATGTGCTGCTAGAAATCCTCATGTATTCATATACATTCCGGTTCCTGCGCTGCTCTTTACCTTGCTGACGACCTCTCGTGACAGATCGTAAACAGGTTTTAAGAAGCCCTCGCGCGTCAGTTGAGATTTTCTTGAGAGCCAGTTGAAAAGGATTCAATAGCCAGCGCCACCTTATCTCGCCATTCTAGATGTGTAAACATCTGGATGGCTAAATCATCCAGTTTCCCATCAGATGAACGAGCATAAGGAATTGGACCTATGACCTGCGCACACACCCTGGGCTTCCCCCGTATCGGCGCCAAGCGCGAGCTGAAATTTGCCCTCGAATCCTACTGGCGTGGCGAGACCAGCCAGGCTGAACTGGTCGCCGTGGGCAAGCGCCTGCGTGAGCGCCACTGGCAGGTGCAGCGCACCGCCGGGGTCAACCTGCTGCCGGTGGGGGACTTCGCCTGGTACGATCAGGTGCTCGGCACCAGCCTGCTGGTGGATGCTATCCCTGAGCGTCATCGCGATGGCGACACCAACCTCGATACCCTGTTCCGGGTGGCCCGTGGCCGCGCGCCGACCGGCCCCAGTGCCGCCGCCGCCGAGATGACCAAGTGGTTCAATACCAACTACCACTATCTGGTGCCCGAGTTCAGCCGGGATCAGCGCTTCAAACTGGGCTGGAGCCAGCTGTTTGACGAGGTGGAAGAGGCCAAGGCGCTGGGGCTGCCGGTCAAGGCCGTGCTGCTGGGACCCGTCTCCTATCTGTGGCTTGGCAAGGAGAAGGAGAGTGGTTTCTCCCGTCTGGAGCTGCTCGATCGCCTGCTGATCGTCTATCAGGAAGTCCTGGCCAGGCTCTCGGCGCAAGGGGTGGAGTGGGTGCAGATCGATGAGCCAGCCCTGGCGCTGGACTTGCCGGACGAGTGGCGCCTGGCCTACCTCAAGGCCTATGAGCGTCTGGCGGGCCCCTGCAAGCTGCTGCTCACCACCTACTTCGGCTCTGTGGCCCATCAGCGCGACATCATCACCAGCCTGAAGGTGGATGGCCTGCACCTGGATCTGGTGGCCGCTCCCGATCAGCTGGAGACGCTGGTCCCGCACCTGCCTGCCCAGTGGGTGCTCTCCGCCGGGGTCATCAACGGCCGCAACGTCTGGCGTGCCAACCTGGCCAAGCTGGCCCCGACCCTGAAAGCCCTGAAGGACAGGCTCGGTGAGCGACTCTGGGTCGGTTCTTCCTGCTCCCTGCTGCACAGCCCGGTGGATCTCACCCTGGAGCACGAGCTGGACGCCCAGACTCGCAGCTGGTTCGCCTTCGCCCTGCAAAAATGCTACGAGCTGGGCCTGCTGGCCGCTTATTTGGACAGCAAGGAGCTGAATGGCGGGGAGCTCGACAGGATCGCGGCCTACAGCCAGCCCATCGTCGATCGCGAATCCGATAGCCGGGTGCACAAGCGAGCGGTGCAGTCACGGCTCGCCAGCCTCACCAACGGTGACTTCGACCGTCAGAGTGCCTATCCGCTACGAGCCGAGGCCCAGCGCTCGGATCTCAAGCTGCCGCTCTTGCCCACCACCACCATAGGCTCCTTCCCGCAGACCTCGGAAATTCGGGTGCTGCGTCAGGAGTGGCGCGCCGGTCGCATCGACGACAAGGCTTACGAAGCGGGCATTGCGGCCCAGATCAAGGATGCGATTGAACGTCAGGAAGCCATCGGGCTGGACGTGCTGGTGCACGGCGAGGCCGAGCGCAACGACATGGTGGAGTATTTCGGTGAGCTCTTGGACGGCTTTGCCATCACCCGTTTCGGCTGGGTGCAGAGCTACGGATCACGCTGCGTCAAGCCGCCGGTGATCACCCGGGATATCGACCGCCCGACCCCCATGACGCTCGGCTGGACCCAGTTCGCCCAGAGCCTGACCGACAAGCCGGTCAAGGGCATGCTGACCGGGCCCGTCACTATCCTCTGCTGGTCCTTCCCGCGGGAAGACGTGAACCGCGAGCAGTCCGCCTTGCAGATTGGCCTGGCCATTCGCGACGAGGTAGCCGACTTGGAGGCCGCTGGCATCAAGATCATCCAGATCGACGAGCCGGCCATTCGCGAGGGCTTGCCCCTGCGCAAGCAGGATCATCAGGCCTATCTGGACTGGGCGGTGCGCGCCTTCCGTCTGAGTGCCAGCCCTGTGGTGGACAGCACCCAGATCCACACCCACATGTGTTACAGCGACTTCAACCTCATCATCGAGGCGGTGGCGGCGCTGGATGCGGACGTGATCACCATCGAGACCAGCCGTAGCCAGATGCAGCTGCTTGAGGCGTTCGAGCGCTTCAACTACCCGAATGAAATCGGCCCCGGCGTCTACGACATTCACTCGCCGAACGTGCCGAGCCAGGGCTGGATCGAGGATCTGATCCGCAAGGCAGCCAAGCAGATCCCGGCGGACAGGCTCTGGGTCAACCCGGACTGCGGCCTCAAGACCCGCGGCTGGGAAGAGACTGAAGCGGCGCTCAAGGTGATGGTCGATGCCACCAGGGCGCTGCGCGCCGAGCTGGCTTGAGTCGATAAAAATAACGACGTAGGGCTGGGATAAGTCACGAGAGAGGGAAGGTCTGGGCCTTCCCTCTTTTTTTGATCTCTTTATCACGGCGGTTGGTGGTGACGACACCATGGCTGGCCTTTGTTGCGGGTCTGCCGTTAATATTGCGCATTTGAAATAAACCTTATCGTCAGCGGGAGCCGAATGCAGTTCAGGGATTTCTTTCCGGTATCGACCAATACCGGTCTCAAAGAGTGTGGTTACGGCGCCCTTGGCGCCTTCATCGGTCTGCTGGGTACCGGCTGGCTGTGTCAGTGGGCCCTGGGAGTGGACGCCCACTGGCTGATCGCCCCCATGGGCGCCTCTGCGGTGTTGCTGTTTGCCGCCCCGGCGAGCCCCCTGGCCCAGCCCTGGTCCATCGTGGTGGGCAACGGCGTGTCGGCCCTGATGGGAGTGCTCAGCGCCAGCCTGATCCCGGATCCGGCGCTCGCCAGTGCCTGCGCCGTGATGCTGGCCATCGCGGCCATGTTCCTCACCCGCAGCCTGCATCCTCCCGGCGGTGCCGTGGCGCTGACTGCCGTCATCGGCGGCGAGAGCATTCGCCAGCTGGGGGCGGGCTATGTACTGCTGCCGGTGCTCATCAACTCATCGCTGCTGCTCATGCTGGGGTTGTGTTACAACCGCTTGCTGGGGCGACGTTACCCCAATGGCGGCAAGGCACAGCCCAATCGTCACCAGACCGCTGATCCCGAGCCGAGCGCACGGCTCGCCAGCGCTACCGACATCGACTTCGCGCTGGAAAAACACGGCGAGCTGCTCGACATCAGCCGCCAGGATCTGCAGGCGCTGCTGCAGGAGGCGCAACTGCACGCCCTGCGCGAGCGGGTGGGGACCGTATGCTGTCGGGACGTGATGTCGCGGGATCTCATCGTCATCTCGCCGGACGAGTCGGCCATGGTGGCCTGGCGTCTGCTTGCCCACCACAGGATCAAGGCCCTGCCGGTGGTTGACGAGACGGGGCGGCTGGCCGGCATCCTCACCCTGCACGATTTGATGATCGACAGGGAGCGGCAACAGCCGAGAGAAGCGATCGCCCTGGAGCGCTGGCGTGTGGCGGAGCTGATGACCCGGGAGGTGCGCACGGCGCGCAGCTATCAGCCGCTGTACGATCTGGTGGAGGCCTTCTCCGATGGGGGCTTGCACCACATGCCTGTGCTGGAGGGAGAGCAGCTGGTGGGGATCCTGACCCAGTCGGACATGGTGGCTGCCCTGTTCACCCTGGCCTTGCAGCCCGGGCTGGCCGACAGTGCGGTGCCGTCATCCTGAGACGAGCGGTACGATCATGTGATGATAAAAAAAGGCCCCCGATGGGGGCCTGTTTGATCCTGCCTCAGGGGGTGTAAACCGTCTCCCCCTGGAACACGGTGCGCTCGACCCGGGTGCCGGCGATCTGCTCCGGCGTACCGGCGCCGACCAGGGCGAACAGATCCCTATCCAGCACGATGAAGTCCGCCGACTTGCCCACCTCGATGGAGCCGGTGATGTCGCCCTGGCGCACCGCCTTGGCCCCGTTGATGGTGTAGGCGGCCAGCATCTCGGTCAGCGAGATGCGCTGGTTGGCGCGATAGTCATCGCCACCGGCCTTCATGATGCCGGCGGCCATGTTTTCAAACGGACGGGGATCCCGACTGTCCACCGGGGCATCGCTGCCTGCGGCCAGCACGGCGCCGGCCTTGCGGGTGCTCTCCACCGGGTAGAGGGCGTCGTGCAGATAACCAAGCGGATCATAAATAGCCTCGCTCAGGGACTGACCGGCCTTGGTCGGCTGGATGAAGGGCGCGACCAGCATGTCGTAGGCGAGCTGGGGCGTGGTCCAGGCGTAGGTGAAGGTCAGATAGGTGCCGAGTTCACCAAGGCGTTTCTGATCGTCCGGGTGCACCACCTGCAGGTGGGCGAAGGTGTGGGGGATGCCGGTGTTGCCATTGCTGGCGCGGGCCGCCTCCAGCGCATCCAGCCCGACCCGGGTGCTGCGATCGCCGATGCTGTGCATGTGGACGCTGAAGTCGGCCTTGTCGAGGGCGGTGACATAGCGCTTCAGATCGGCTTCCCGGTAGTTGACGATACCGTTGCTGCCCGCGTCCTCGCTGTCGGCGCTGATGCTGACCTCTGTGGTGGCGGGATCCATGGCCAGATGCGGGTGCTGGTAGTTTTCCAGCATGCCGGCGTTGGGCAGGAAGGGGGGGCTGGTGAAGGGGTCCCCTTCCAGCACGCCATCGAGGAAGATCTTGACCGCATCGGCCTTGATCAGCGGGTTGTCGGCGAAGGCCTCCCTGACTTGTCTGGCCTTGGCCAGGTGTCCCTCGATGTCCAGCTTGCCGCTGTAGTCATCGTCGTGGAAGCAGGTGGCGGCAGTGATGCGCATGTGCAGCAGATCCTGTGCCTCCATGTTGAGCAGTCGCTGGCGGATGAAGTCGCTGGCGCAGGCATCCTGGATCCCGGTGATGCCGCGCGATGCCATCAGCTCGGAGATGGCCGGCAAGATCTTGTCATACTGGGCCGCCGCCTGATCGCCGCTGGCGCTGAGCACGCCGCTGTCGGGTACCGGGATGGCGCTGCGTGCCGCGTCACGAAGCACGCCGCTGGTGAGATCCACGTAAGGGTCGAACTCGGCGAGCACACCACCCGGTGCCAGTGTGGCGGGGTTGAAGCCGACGACATTGCCATCCTTGTCCTCAGCCAGCGCCAGCGCCTGGGAGTTGTAGGCGCCGGCATGGCCGTCGACCCCCGCCAGCATC
Source organism: Aeromonas sp. TECH754 (assembly GCF_056279295.1). Taxonomy (NCBI): domain Bacteria; kingdom Pseudomonadati; phylum Pseudomonadota; class Gammaproteobacteria; order Aeromonadales; family Aeromonadaceae; genus Aeromonas; species Aeromonas sp. TECH754. The sequence goes on from NZ_JBWBRA010000001.1 coordinate 1,282,753, forward strand.
ACCGGATTGTCTGGCGCCATGGCATCCAGCGCCGCCAGCAGGGTGGCATAGGTGGCGGTCGGGGTGTTGCCGTCATAGGGGGACCACTGGTTGATCACCAGCCAGTCCCCCTTGTTGGGAGCGTAGCGGGGCAGGCATTCCCTGACCTTGGCGGCCAGCTGATCGAGATCGATGCTCTGACCGTCGAGGTCGCACATGTCCAGCGCCACCGTGCCGAGCAGGTGGATGTGGTTGTCGTGCAGCCCTGGCAGCACCATCTTCCCCTGCAGATCCACCACCTGAGTGGCTGCATTCTTGAGGGCCTCGGCCCCCTCGCGCGAGCCCACATAGGTGAACTTGCCATCGCTGACCACCATGGCCTCGACCTGGCTGCGCTGGCCATCCTGGGTGTGGATCTTGCCGTTGAGATAGAGGGTGTTGGCCACAGGCGGTTCACTGCTGTTCTCCTGCTGGCAGCCTGCGAGCAGGCCACTCACCAGCAGGGCGACGGTGGCCAGCTTGAATCTGGCTTGTTTGCTATCCATAGCGCGCTCTCCTTGAGTTAATTGCAGTCTTTACTGCAGATATGAGCACCTTGTTTATCGCAGCTATTTTTAAAAATGCCAGTGATTGCTGTATTTTTTTTGGCTTGTGTTTACCTTGTCACATCATGTAGTTATGACAACCAGTCACCATGTTGAGGAAACGAGATGGCGGATCATTCACTGCCGACCGAGTTCTGCATGCGACGCCAGCCCAGGCAATTACGCAGCCAGGACGTGGCGAGTCGTATCGAGCAGGCCGCTCTGGCGCTGCTGCAGGAGCAGGGGTTTGCGGCGCTCAACACCAATGCCATCGCCGCGCGCGCCGGAGTGGGCATCAAGTCGCTCTATCACCTGTTTCCCAACAAGGAGGCGATCATCTGTCGGCTCGCCCTGGATTGGCTGGCGGCGGTGTGTGAGGCGCAAGAAGTGATCAGGCAGCAGGCCGTAGACTGGCCCCAGAGCTTGCTGCTGCTGGATCAGGCGCTGGCGGTACTGGATGCGCGTTTCGTCGGTTATGGTGCGCTCTGGCAGGCGATGGATCTGATCCCGGCGCTGCATACGGTGGAGCAGGAGCACGAGCGCGGCCAAATCGCCTTTTGGTCCGAGCGGTTGCGCCATTTTGGCTGCCGCTGGCCCGAGCCCGAGCTCACGACTCTGGTGCGCTATTTCTACCGCACGGCGGACGTGGTCAAGCAGTGCACCAAGGATCAGGGGGAACCGGGGCGACAGATGTGGCAGTTGCACCGACGCTGGATCGAGCAGCTGATGGCGGCCGCCATCGCCGAGCCGGATCCTGCGCGGGTGTGGCAGGGGCTGCCCGGGCTGGCGATCGGCTCCTGAGGATATGACGACAAACGAAGAGGGAGTGCCTGCACTCCCTCTTTGTTTTTGCTGCGTGGCGGTGAAATGTTTGCAGCTTGAAGGCTCGTGGCCAGCCCTAGCCGTAGCGGGCCAGGGTCAAGCCCTCGTCGCTGATGGCGGGGGCGCGGCCGCTGATGAGATCCGCCAGTAGCTGGCCCGAGCCCGCCGCCATGGTCCAGCCCAGGGTGCCGTGACCGGTGTTGAGCCAGAGTCCCGGAATGGGGCTCTGGCCCACCAAAGGCGTGCCGTCCGGCGTCATGGGACGCAGCCCTGTCCAGAACTCGGCGCGGGCGAGATCGCCGCCATCGGGAAACAGATCCCTCACCACCATGGCCAGGGTGTCGTGGCGCCTGGGGTTGAGCGCCAGGTTGAAGCCGCTGAGCTCGGCCATGCCGCCGACCCGGATCCGCTCGTCGAAGCGGGTGATGGCCACCTTGTAGGTTTCGTCCAGCACTGTGCTGCGCGGCGCCGCCTCGGCATTCGTCATCGGCAGGGTGAGGGAGTAGCCCTTGACCGGATAGACGGGCAGCGCGATGCCGAGCGGGCGCAGCAAGCCGGTGGCATAGCTGCCGAGGGCGCAGACGATGGCATCGGCCTGCCAGCGCCGCTCGCCGGCCCGCACCGCCACGGCACGGCCTCGGGCCAGCTCGACTTCGTCGATGGCGCAGTCGAACACGAATTCCACCCCGAGCCGCCGCGCCTCGTCCGCCAGCGCCTGAGTGAAGCGAAAACAATCGCCGGTCTCGTCGCCGGGCAGGCGCAGGCCCCCCAGGATCTTGCCGCGCACCCGTGCTAGCGCGGGCTCGACCTCCTCACAGCCGGCGACGTCCAGCGCCTGGTGGGGGACGCCGTACTGCTCCAGCACGGCGATGTCCCGCTTGCTGGCCTCGCGCTGGGACGCGCTTCGAAACAGCTGCAGAGTGCCGAGCTGGCGTCCCTCGTAATCCAGTGCCAATTCATCCCGCAGCCCCTTCATGCAGTCCCGGCTGTACTCGGCCAGCCGCACCATGCGCCCCTTGTTGGTGGCATAGGCCGCCGGGGTGCAGTTGGCGAACATCTGCAGCATCCAGCGTAACTGGAAGGGATCCGAGGTGGGGTGCACCCTGAAGGGGGCGTGCTTTTGCAGCATCCATTTCGCGGCCTTGAGGGGGATGCCAGGGGCTGCCCAGGGGGAGGCATAGCCGGGGGAGATCTGGCCCGCGTTGGCGTGACTGGTTTCAAGCGCCACCCCGCTTCGCCGCTCCAGCAGAGTCACCTGATGACCCGCCCTGGCCAGATACCAGGCGCTGGTGACCCCAATCACGCCTCCTCCCAATACGACAATCTTCATTCCATCATCCTTGCTGTGGTGCCTGGCAGAGTGAATTGCCCCCCGGCTTGTTGCCGGGGAGCGGGTTGATTACCACGGTATCATCGGCAGTGTGATCGGCAAATCCTGTCGCCGAGAAATGTGATTTATCACTCCATTAACATATAAAAGCAGTCTTTTTATCATGTGGATTGCTACGTTCATGATGTTTTTTACTGCCCTGTGAGGCGGCAAGATGAGGGGGCGACAGGGCTCGCGCCTGGTCATCGGATTGGGGAAGGTGGAGGGGAAACGCGGCGAGGAAGATAGCAAACCGCAGGCGCGTGGCCTGCGGTTAAAGCTCGGGGCGAGGCGGGATTATTGCGCCGAGAAGAGCTTGGTCTGCGGCGTGGATTGGGCGGTCAGGGTCGCCCGGCCAGAGGTCTCCAGCCAGGTCTTGATCCGCTTGGCATCGGCGACCCGCTCGTCCGTGGTATTGGCATGGAGCAGCACCATGATAACGGGTTCATTGCTGACCGTGGTGCCCATCACCAGGCAACGCCCCGCCTCGCGGATATAGCCGGTCTTGGAGACCAGAATGGGCCAACTGCCTTCCCGCACGATGCGGTTGGAGTTGTGGTATTGCATCTGGCGCTTGCCGTTGCGCACCAGTCGATGCTCGGTGGAGGTGTACTGACGGATCAAGGGGTAGGTGGAGGCCGTTGCCGCCAGCTTGGCCAGATCGTGGGCGGTGGCGACGTTGCGCGGGTTGAGCCCGGTGCTGTCGGCAAAATGGGTGCTCCACATGCCGAGCATGCGGGCCTTGGCATTCATCGCCTCGACAAAGGCACGTCGTCCGCCGGGATAGTTGCGTGCCAGAGCAGAGGCGGCGCGGTTTTCCGACGACATCAGGGCGATGTGCAGCATGTCGGCACGGCTCAGGCGGGAACCAATGGCCAGGCGGGAGCCGGTGCCCTTGATCCTGTCCACATCGTCCATGGTGACCGTGATAGTCTCGGCGAGGCGTTGGTTGCCATCCAGCACTACCAGCGCCGTCATCAGCTTGGTGATGGAGGCAATCGGCATCACCCTGTTGGCGTTGCGCTCGGCCAGGATCTCACCGGTGCGGGAGTTGGCGACCACGAAGGCATCGGATCTCAGGGAGAGATTGCTGCGTTGCTCTAGCAGACGGCTGGAGGAGGTGGATGTCGCAGAAAAGGGATTGGCATGGGCGCTTTCCATGCTGGCGGGAAGGAGCAAGGCGCCGAACAGCAAGGGAAGAAAAGGACGAATGTTCATGATTTGGCTCTACTACGACTCAGGGGGGCATTTGGCTAAGTTATATGACGGGAATTGACGCTTCACAATGCCAAAAGTTCCAATTTTTTATTTTAATGGGACGGTGATCCTTGAAATCACCGCATCGGCGGCTATATCGCGCCCTTATTCGGTCAGAACCAGGTCATCAAAGGGGCCAATAAGCGTCAATATCCCCGTCAGGGACGCGCACTATATGCCGGAACTGACCCTCCGTTACCACTCTTTTTTGTACTCTTTGCAGCCTAAAGGTGAGCGCACGTTGTTCCCGGAATGTTCGCTTGGCAAACCTATGAGGCGGAGCGGCAAGAACTTGATGGGAGACAAGGAGGTTCTTCCTCTTTATCTCCATTAGCCCAAGGACGGGCAGCCCGCTGCCATGAGCCATCTACCCGTCTCAGCCGAGCACCACCCGCATCAACGCCGAGGGGCGGTTTTCGACAAAATAATGCCAGACGTGTTCATAGAGTGCTTTCTGGCCGGGAAAGCTCACCAGCGCCTTGGCCTCGGCCAGCGAGCACCAGCGATACTCGGTATGTTCGTCGTTGAGTTGCACCGCTTGATTGGGCGGGCAATAGACCACAAAGACCGGCACTACTGTCACCACATTCGGGCCGCTTTCATAAAACTGTTCCAGATATTGGCCGTTATACAGCTCGGTGACCTGAATGCCCGTCTCCTCGCCCAGTTCGCGAATGATGGTCTGCCAGCCGGCTTCACCGGCTTCCACTGTGCCAGCTACATGGCACCAGAAACCGCCCTTGACGCGGTTCATCAGCAGCATTTTCATCTGGCCATCTATTTCCGATAGGGCCACGCCAGCAACGGCGTGACAGCGGATGGGGATCATGATTCGTCCTTGTTGTCGCAAAATGAGATTCTGCATTATGGGGATGGATGGGCATCGTGGATCAACCCCCTATATCGGATGTCCCGACATTGCAGAGCCTACATGTGATTGCGTTTATCCCCCCATGATGCGAGCGGTCTGAATGGCCTGGATCAGCGCGGCGCGGTTGATGCGGGGGCGCTCTTCATCGAGCAACTGCTGCCACAGGGTGATGGCCTCGCCATAGCGGCCGTGCAGGAAGTGGTCGGAGGCGAGCAGCATCAGGGCGCTCACTTCCCCGCTGTCGAGCGCGAGCGCGGCATCGAGCAGGCGGCGCGCCTCCGGGGTGAGCCGCTGGCCCGCCTGGTAGTAGCGTACCGTGGCCTGAGCGGCCAGGGTGGCGGCACTGGCGCCCCCTTCCAGCAGGGCGAGCCGTTGATAGGCGAGCCAGGCGTTCTCATAGTCGTCCCGATACAGATAGAGCTGACCGAGCTCGGCCCAACTCTCGAGATCCTGGGGCTCCCGCTGCAATCGCTGGTGCAGGACGCCGAGCTCCTTGTCTTGCAAGTCGCGGGGACTCAGGCCCGCCAGGGGATCGGGGCGTTGCTGATAGGCCTGCCAGGCCTGATAACGGCCGGTATTGGCGTAGAAGAGTGCGACAGAACCCAGCAACAACACCGTGAACAGCAGCCAGGGCAGGGGACGAAGGCCGGGGCTGGCGGCCATCACCCTGACGCGCAGCTGTTGCTCCGCCAGCGGCGTGACAGTGGCGAGCCGCGCCTGCTCCAGCTCTCGATAGAGGCGCGAGTGAGGGGAGAGCCCCGCCTGTTGCTCGGCCATGATCTGCCGGTTCAACTCGGATCTGGGATCCCGGGGCTGTGTGCTCTGGGACTGATAACCGACCAGGGGAGCTCGCACCTTCCGTCGCAGGCTGTGGCGAAGGCGCGTCAGCGCCAGCAGCGTCAGCAGCAGCGGCCCCGCCCACAGCAGCAGGGTGCTGGCCTTGAGGGGGGGATCGTAGCGGACGAAATCTCCGAAGCGCTCCGTCATGCGGGCGATCACCTGCTCATCGCTCTGTCCCTCGTCCACCCAGCGGTAGACCTCGAGCCGCAGATCCCGGGCGATGGGGGAGTTGGACTCTACCAGGTTCTGGTTCTGGCACTGGGGGCAGCGCAGGGCACGGGCCAGCTCCTGGGCGCGGGTTTGGAGCTCAGGGTGGCGGAACTGGTAGGTGTCGACGCCGCTGGCAAGGGCCCCGAGGCTTATCGCGATCAGCAGGGCACTGAGGAGGGGGGTGAGCAGAGTGAGGCGTCTCATGGGGTGGTCTCCGCCCTGCCCGATGGGGATTGGCCGGCAGCCTTGGCATGGGCCTCGGCGAGCAGGGGCATGAACTGGCGCTGCCAGATCTCCCGGGTCAGCTCGCCGGTGTGGCGGCTCAGCAGAGTGCCATCGGCGCCGAATAGATAGGTCTCCGGCGTGCCATAGACCCCGAGCTCCAGGGCCAGTTTGCCATCGGGATCCGCCAGCACGCCCCTGTAGGGGTTGCCCGCCTCGCGCAGCCAGGCGCGAGCCGCCTCATCCTTGTCCCGGTAGTTGAGGCCGTAGAGGGCCACAGTGTCGGCCAACTCATTTAGCAAGGGGTGCTCGGCGCGGCAAGCCGGGCACCAGCTGGCCCAGACGTTGAGCACAAAGGGCTCCCCCTTGAGCGCCTCGGTGTGGATGGGGGCGCCGCCAAACAGATCGTCACTCTGCCAGCTCGGCAGGCTGCGGCCCAGGGTGGCATCATCCTGGCTGTAGGGGTTGTTGCCGAGCCCCAGCCAGAGCAGGAGGCCGAGGCACAGGGTTATCCCAAGGGGGATGAAGAGACGCAGGCGAGCACTCATGGCGCCTCCCAGGGTTGCAAGGGGAGAGGCTGATGCGCACAGGCCTGCTGGTGCGCCGCCAGCAGCGGGCGCCGCCCCAGCAGGCGCAGCGCACCACCAAGGGTCATCAAGAGGCCGCCGAACCAGATCCAGCGCACCAGCGGCTTGTGATGCAGTCGCATGGCATAAGCATCCGGCCCCATCTTCTCCCCCAGCACCACGTAGAGATCCCCAAAGAGCCCCCACTGGATGCCGGGTTCGTTCATGTTCATGGTGCGCACGCTGTAGTGGCGCCGCTCCGGCATCAGCCTTGCGACCTCTTTACCCTCTTTGTGCACGCTGAGGGTGATGCGCTCGGCGGTGTAGTTGGGGCCGAGCAGCGGCTCGCTGCCCTCGTAGTGAAACTCGTAGGCGCCGAGTCGGTAGGGATTGCCTGCGCTGAGCACGGTGCCCCCCTCCTGGCTATGGTGGCTCACCTGGGCTATGCCGAGGGCGCAGACCGCGACCCCGAGGTGGGCCAGCAGGCTGCCCATCCGGCTGGCATCTCGCCACCGGGTGTTCAGTGGGACGTTGAGCAGCAGGCTCGCCATCAGCCAGAGGCCGATCATGTTGGCGACGATCCCGCTCCAGCCCAGGCTGCCCTGCTCGCGATAGGCGAGGCTGAGCAGGCCACCGCCCAGCAGGCCGAATAACGGCGGCAACAGGGCGCGGAGGCGGGAGACGGTGGCCAGCTGTTGCCAGCGCAGGCGCGGGATCTGGGTCATCAGGGCCATCAGCATCAGGGCCAGCGGCACGAAGATGGCGTTGAAGTAGGGGGCGCCGACCGACAGCGATCCCAGGTGCAGGGACTGGAATACCATGGGGTAGAAGGTGCCGAGCAGCACGCTGGCACAGGCCACCGACAGCAGCAGGATGGCGGCGCCGAGCAGCCCCTCCTTTGACCAGAAACCGAAGCGGGCGTATGGGGCGCGGGTGTCGGCCCGCAGCGCGAACAGGGTCAAGGCGGTGGTCAGCAGCAGGCCGAGCAACAGCAACAGGGTGAGGCCGCGATTGGGATCCACCGCGAAGGCGTGGACCGAGGTGAGCACCCCGGAGCGCACCACGAAGGTGCCGAGCAAGCTCAGGGCGAAGGTGAAGATGGAGAGCAGCAAGACGCCGTGGCCGTAAGCACCGCGCTTCTCGCAGACGATGAGGGCGTGCAAGAGCGCGGTGCCCAGCAGCCAGGGCAGCAGAGAGGCATTTTCCACCGGATCCCAGAACCACCAGCCGCCCCAGCCGAGTTCGTAATAGGCCCACCAGGAGCCGAGCAGGATGCCGGCGGTGAGAAACACCCAGGAGCCCAGCGCCCAGGGGCGGCTCCAGTGCGCCACGGCGCCGTCCAGCCTGCCCGAATGCAGCGCCGCCATGGCGAAGGCGAAGTTGACCGCAAAGCCCACGTAGCCGAGGTAGAGCAGCGGCGGATGCACGATGAGGCCGATGTCCTGCAGCATGGGGTTGAGATCGCGCCCCTCCAGCGGCCCCGGGAAGGCGCGATCGAAGGGGCTGGAGAAGGCGAGGGTATAGAGCCCGAACAGCCCCACGATCAGCCCCATGATGGCGAGCACCCGGACCAGGATCAGCGAGTCGACCCGCTTCGAGCAGAGCGCGACCAGGGCACCCCAGAGCGCCAGTGCGAACACGAAGAACAGCATGGAGCCCTCGTGACCGCCCCAGACCGCCGCGAGTTTGAAGCCGAGGGGCAGGGCGCTGTTGGCGTGCTGGGCCACGTACACCAGGGTGAAGTCATCCCGGCCAAAGCAGAGGGCGAGCAGCACCAGGGCTGCCCCGAGCAGGAAAGCGACCAGCAGGGCCAGCGGCTTGGCACAACCTAGCAACGGGCGCGAGGCGAGCCGCAACCCCAGCCAGGGCAGGGTGCCTTGCACCAGGGCGAGCCCGGTCGCCAGCAACAGTGAGAGATAGCCGAGCTCAGCCAGCACACAACCTCCAATCCCAATCATGTGTTCATGTCATGCCGCAGCGCCCGCACCGGGCCGGCGTTGGGGCATAACCAGAAAATCCAGGTTCTCAACAACGGACAAGCGCCAGCCGCTGGGGGCGGCTGGCGTTTGGAGCCCCGCTTAGAGCCTGTCTACGACCTGTCGCGAGAGGCTGTCAGCAAGGTAAAGAGCAGCGCAGGAACCGGAGCGTATAGACATACGTGAGGATTCCGAGCAGCGCATGAGCCTTGATCACGGCCTCGTAGCAAGATCGTGAACAGGTTCTTAGACGACCGTCATCTGGCCGGCATAGAGCACGAAGTAACGCAGCAGCAGTATGCCGAGCAGACTCAGGCTGCACACCAGCACCAGATGGCCGCTCTTCTGGCGCTGGGGGGCCGGGGTGAGCAGGGCGAGCAACTGCGGCAACAGCATGCCGATGCCCACCACGCCGACCCAGAACACCTGAGACCAGAAGCCGCCGCCGATGGCGGCCCACATGGCCACCTCCTTCTGGCCGCCACCGAAGTAGAGGCCGGTGAAGAAGCAGACCAGCAGCAGTACTTCCACCGCCAGCACCGGTCGCTCGAAGCGGTGCACGAAACTCACCCCCTGGCTGTGGTGATCCTCCTTGAAGAGAGTCACCGCCAGCAAGATGGTGGAGGCGATGCCCGAGCTGAGGCCCGACACCAGAAACAGCACCGGCAGCACCGGGTTGTTGAGCAGCGGATAGGTCTTCAGCGCCGAGAGCAGGAAGCCGGTATAGGCCCCGAGCAGCACCGCCAGCAGCAGGAGCAGCGGCGCCAGCAGCCGCTCGATGCGGGCCAGCAGACCTATCACGCCGTCAACGAAGGCGAACTTCTCCTTGAAGAGCCGACTGCGCAATGCCGCGATCTCGGCCCTGAACACCCCCCCTAGCCAGGCGAACAACACCGCCATGTAGACCTGGAACAGCATGACCCCCATCGACATCACGGAGTCGAACTGGTAGTGGAACATCAGTTTCCAGAAGGTCCAGGGGCGGGCCAGGTGGAAGATGAGGATCAGCAGGCCGAGGATCACGCTGAGCGGTGCCAGCAGGGCAGTCGCCTTGATGATGCCGCTCTCGCTGCCGGCACCCTTGCGACGCAGCAACACCGAGAGGGTGGTGGCGCCGGCGGAGATACCGAGCAGGAACAGGTAGATAGCTATAGGCCAGTCCCACACGAGGGAGGGGAAGTGAAATGCGTCTTGCATCGTCATGACGTTATCTCCCCTTTGGGTACGCGATACATCTTGGGCGAGGTGCCGAGCGCCAGCTTGTAGCGATAGGTGGTCTCCTTCACCAGCCGTTTGGCGATCGGGCTCTGGGGGTCATCCAGATTGCCGAACACCAGCGCCTTGGTGGGACAGGATTCCACGCAGGCCGGCTCCTTGCCCTGGGCCAGGTTGGTCTTGCGGCAGAAGTCGCACTTGTCCGCCACCCGGGTCACCGGGTTGATGAACCGCACCTGATAGGGGCAGGCGGCGAGACAGTACATGCAGCCGACGCAGAGATCCGGGTTCACATCGACGATGCCATCCTCCACCCGGATGTGGGAGGCCCCGGTCGGACAGACGTGGACACAGGGGGCATTGTCACAGTGCTGGCAGGACTTGCGAAAGAAGTGGTACTCCGCATCGGGAAATGTGCCTATGGGGCCGGTGCGGAGGATCTCGAGACGCGAGACCCCCTCCGGTACCTTGTTGACTTCCCGGCAGGCATCCATGCAGGCGGTGCAGCCGATGCAGGCCGTCTCGTCGTGCAGCATGCCGTAACGTACCCCGTCGATGGTCTGACTGTGGGCGAGGGCGGCGGTGCCGGCGCGAGCTGGGCCCGTCATCATGATGAGGGCGCCCGCTCCCATGCCGGCCATGAATTGACGGCGAGAGCAGCTCATGGCGCCTCCTTGTCCTGGGCGGCGGTCTTGGCCTTGATGGCCTCGTGCTGCTTGCTGTGGCAATCGACGCACAGCTTGATGCGGGATTGCGCCGGGATCCCCACCATGGGCTCCTTGGCCGGGTGCAACTGGTGGCAGCTGGTGCAAGTGAGTTTGGTCATGTGCACGTCGTGGGCCCAGAGCGCCTCACGCAGGGGCTTGGGCTCGTGGCAGCTCATGCAGACGCTGTTCTGCTCGGCGATGGGATAGCCATCCTTGCCTTGCGGAGTGTTGATGCTGTCGCTAAAGCGCATCACGTCCTTGACCCCTTCCCGGTGTTGCGGGGAGGGCTGACCGTGGCAGTTGGTGCAGGTCACCGGCGCCAGGTTGTTGGGGTTGGTCGCCTTGGCATGCTGGCCGTGCATGCCCTCTGTCTGCTCCTTGTGGCAGTCGGTGCAGGCCTTGTCGGCGCTGCGCAAGAACTCCACCTCGTGAGGGGCGGGCATGGCGCTCGGCGCGGCAGCTTGCTCCGCCGCCTGGCCCTGCACGCTGGTCAGCAGCATGGCTGCCATCAGCATCAGTCGTAAGAAATCCATCGTTACATTACCCATAGGAAGCCTCCATTCGGCGGCGTGCCCGACGATGCGGGCACGCCTGCCTCGTCATTGTGCGAGCCGTCCGGCCGCTTTGGCCTCGGCTTCCCAGGCGGGAACAGTGGTCTTGAGGAACTGGGCCTTGTCGCTGTTCATCTGCTTCATGTCCATGCCCAGAGCGGCCTGGGCCTTCTCCTTGCTGGAGATGTCAGGAATGGCGATCTCGTGGCTGATCCCCTTGGCGGCCAGCAGGCGAGCCAGCTTGGTACGGGCGTCGGCCGCCTTGTCCAGGGCGCTGCCCAGCATCTTCAGGGCCACTTCCGGGGCATGAGCCTGCACCCCGTGGGAGGCGATGGAGAAGTCCCAGCGCCATTGGGCGTGACGGATGTCTTGCAGGATGTCCTTCATCTCGGCTTCGGTGGCACCGGCATCCCAGGCCGCCTTGGCCTCGAAGTGGGCGTGTACCAGCTGCTTCTCGACTTTCAGCTTGATCTCGGTGATCGCCTCCTTGCGCTGGTGGACGACGTCTTGCAGCATCTCCTTGCTCTGGGTGTGGCAGTTGCGGCAGGTCTGCTCGAAGCGATCGAAGGGGTTGCCGACCTTGTGATCCGTGTAGACCTTGCCCTGCTCGTTCTGCACCTTGGGCATGTGGCAGTCGACGCAGGCGACGTTGTTCTGGCCGTGAATGCCGGCGCGCCAGGTCTCGTATTCCGGGTGCTGGGCCTTGAGCATGGGGGTCTTGGAGAGGGCGTGGGTCCAGTCGGCGAAGCCGACTTCGTCGTAGTACTCCTCCATCTGTTCGACCTTGGTGCCCTTGTCCCAGGGGAATTTCACCGCCTTGGTGGGGCCGTTGAAGTAGTACTCAACGTGGCACTGGCCGCAGACCTGGGATTGCTGATCGAAACGACCCTGCTCCTTGAACGGCTTGTTGATGGCGGTCATGGCTCTGTCCGCATAGGGGCGGGAGAGGTGCAGGGCGGGTTTGCCCTCCTTGAACTCCTTGGAGGCGGTGTCGTGGCAGTCGGCGCAGCCGATGGTGTTGACGATTTCTGGGCCACCCTTGGCCCACATCCCCTTGAAGTAGCCATCCTCACCCTTCTCGTCGATGACGCGGGCGACGTCCGGGCCTTTGCAGCTCCAGCAGGCCATGGGCAGGGGACCATCTTCGGCGGTCTTGGGGGCGCCGGTACGCAGGCTTTCCCGCACGTCGGTCAGGGCATAGAAGTGACCACGCGGCTTGTTGTAATCCTTGGAGAATGGGTAGCCGGCCCAGAGCACCACCATCTGTGGATCTTCCGCCAGAGCGTCGGTGCGCTCGCGGCTCTCGCTGGTCGATTTCCAGCTGTCGAACTGATCGACGTGATCCTTGGCGAACAGCTCGTTGCGCGCCTCGATCTTGCCCTTGGGGGCAGTCTCATCGGCCTGTGCCCAACTGCTACCCAGCAGGGCCGTCAATAGCAGGGTGGCGAAGCCCAGCCTGGATGGTTTGTTGTGTGAACCCACGATCATCACTCCCAGATAAATGTCCTTGCGGGGCCTGACTGTTCCATCTTGGTGCGTGGACATCTTGCCCATGGTCGATGGGCATGGCAGGCCGATTAATTTTTATTGGTGCATAAAGAATGCTTTTTATGCGATTGCTCAGGGAGATAATACCAAATGGGTAAAATGGATAATCATTTATCGCGACGGGGATTGCGCTAGATCAATTGGCAGGGGCTCCAAATGTGAAAAGTGCGATCCAGGTTTAATTATTGAATGCTATTGCGAGCTTAGTGCGAATAAGCGCAGCCGGTACAAGAGGTAAATCGATGAGAAAGCCGGCAGGAGCAGGGGCGGGAACCCTGGGTTAGGAGGCGTGAGGGACGGGCTGGCCGGCATGGGGTTCGGCGGTGGATAAACGCATGAACATTCACTTTTATCGATATGTGGCTTGGCCTGAACTTTGGTTGGTGAAATTGTCGGAGTCCGGGTCACATCGGGCTGGAGGTCAGAAGTTGTCGCATAACTGGGTGTCAAGAGGCACAGATCTGGGTTCTGTCTGCGGTAAATGAACGGAAATATCGCGGGTATCCCTAATAGATAACGTTTTCCTGAATTAAATAGGAGGTTACACCGTATATTCTTTCGATATTTTCGAAAATGTCGAAGGGATATATGTTGGCTGAGGCGGTAAAATGACCACCTATCACGGTGGCTTCCAATTGCCTCTTTATTATTGGAAGTCTGTGTTTATGCGTTGGAGGAAGTATGGCTGAGCTGCGAATCGAAAAACCGACCCTGATCACCGAATTGGAGGGGGCCGTGTTTGTCATGAACGCCGATGGCTCCTTGTACCGTGCGGCGGTGGGCATGCAGCTGCAGCCCGGCGAGCGTCTGCTTGCCGGATCCGATGGACGATTCGAGTTGGCCGATACGGCCGCTGACACCAACACCCCCGACGGGCTCGAGCTGGCTCAGTTGCAGCCGGATCCCCAGCAGCTTGATCCCGAGCTGGCCAGCCTGCAAGAGGCCATCCGCCAAGGCGCCGACCCGACCGCACTGTTTGAAGAGACCGCTGCCGGTAACGCAGGGGCAGGCACGGCCGGTGGCGTCGTCGGCTCCAGTGCCGGTGGCTACGTGGTGGTGGATCTCAACAGCGAATTTACGGTGGCCGAGGCGGGGTTTGATACCGCTCACGATGCACGCCTGCCGGGTGAGGAGCAGCCCTATTCCGAAGATCAGGATCTGCTGGCCGCCATCACCATCACCGAGCCACAGACCGTCGACAACATCATCAACGCCGATGAGGCAACCGGCGTCATCATTCGCGGCTTCGTCGAGGATGTCGAGGTGGGCCAGACGGTGACCGTCACCCTGACTGATCAGGACGGTAACCGCCTCACCACCACCACAGTGGTGTTGCCCGGCTTCGTCTGGGAGGCCAACTTTGGCGACGTCACCGGCAAGCTGGTGGATGGTCCGCTGACCATCCAGGCCGATACCCAGGATGCCGCCGGCAACCGGGCCAGCGACTTGGGCCAGACCCTGCTCGATACCATCACCACCATCACGCTTGATCTGGCGGATGAAAGCGACACCGGCGCCAGCCAGGTGGACGACCTCACCCGCGACACCACGCCGCTGCTGCAAGGCAAGGGCGAACCCGGCGCCACCGTCACCCTGAGCCTGGAGGGCAAGGTGCTGACTGTGCTCACCGTCGATGGCAACGGCAACTGGCAATATCAGATCCCGAGTACCCTGGCCGATGGCGCCCATGATTTTCGGGTCGATTCGGTGGACATCGCCGGCAACCGGGCCAGCGATACCCTGACGGTCACTGTTGATACCCGAGCCGCCATCGACATCGACGATCTCGACACCAAGCAGATCCTGAGCCATGACAACGTTACCCTGAGCGGCACCACCACTCAGGTCGAAGCGGGTCAGAGCGTCAGCGTCACGCTCATCGGCCAGAATGGCCAGACCCTGTTCAGCGGCACCGCCCTGGTGGGCAGCGACGGTCGCTGGCAGCTGGGCAACCTCGATCTGTCGACGATCCAGGGCTCTTACGAGGTGCGCGCCGAAGTGATCGATCTGGCGGGCAACCGGGTGATCGACGGGGCGCCCCTCATCGGGCAGAGCGATGTACTGACCCTGTCCGAGGCCGATCTGGCCAAGGGATCCGTCAGCGCCAGCGGTTCCCTGCATACCGGTGCCGGTATGGACGGCCATCTGCAGGTGAGCTTCGGCACCGATCAGAGCGCCCTCGAACAGCTGAATCTCAGCAGTCAGGGTTCGGCCCTGAGCTATCAGGTCAGCGGTCAGACCCTCAGTGCCAGCGCTGGCGGTCATACCATCTTCACCCTGGCCCTCGCCAATGACGGCAGCTATCGCATCGTCTGGAACCAGAGCCTGGATCACGGCCAGGACAAGCTGACGCTGCCGTTTGCGCTGGAGTATCGCGACAGCGACGGCGATCTGGTGCACGCCAACCTCAACGTCGAACTGGTGGACAGCACGCCGCCAGATTTCACCATTGCCCCCATCACCCTGACTGAGGATGCCTTCACCAATCAGGGCGCCGTGGTCGGGCAGAGCCAGTTTGTGGTCGGTCACCGGGCCGATCCCCTGCTGGCGGACTCCCTCGTCTTTACGGATCAGAGTGCGACACTCGGCCGCCTCAACGGCAGTGGACTGAGCAGTGACGGTCATGTGCTCAGCTTCGAATTCAGTGGCGACCGCCTGCTGAGTGGCTATTACCTCGATGGCAACGGCAACCGGGTCGAGGTGTTGAAGGCCGAGCTGACCGCCAGCCAGTCCGGCAGCGACATCAAGGGAACCGTGACCCTTTCCCTCACAGGCCCGCTCGATCACCAGGGCAGCGACCAGCTCTCCCTTGGGCTCTCCGTCTCCGCCAAGGAGATCGACGGTGACGAGACCCGCGCCGACCTTCAGATCGCCATCAATGACGGCACCGATCCGAGCCTCGACATTGACGTCGGTGTGAGTCTGCAAGAGGGCGGGGCCAGCCAGACCCTGGATGGTCAGCTGCCGGTCAATGTGGGCAGCGATCGCCTGGTGTCCCTCAACTTCGAGGCCAACCAGCCCGGCCTGAACGGCCTCACCAGCGGTGGCCAACCGACTACCTATCAGGTAAATGGCAACCAGATCACCCTGCTGGATGCCGGCGGCAAGCGGATTCTGACCGTGACCCTGGATCTGGACGGCAAGTACCATGTCCAGCTGGACGGCGTGCTGGATCAGCCGGTCGATAGCAACAGCGTCAACCTGGGGCTGCAGGTGCAGGGCACCGACTTTGACGGTGACAAGAGCAACCTCGGCACCCTCAATATCGCCATCACCGACGGCGCCTTGCCGCAGGTGGACCCGGTTTCCCTCACTCTGGTGGAAGACAGCGACTGGACGGCTGGTCAGACCCTGACCGGCTCCCTTAACATCACCACCGGCACCGATCCGCTCGCCAACATCAGCTTCGATGCCCAGCAGCCGGGCCTGCAGGGGCTGACTTCGGGCAAGCAAAGCGTCGCGGTAACGGTGGCCGATCACCTGATCGCGGGCCGTACCCCGGACGGCAAGCTGGTGTTCGAGCTGACGCTGGGCAATGACGGCAAATACAGCTTCACCCTCCATCAGCCGCTGGATCAAGGCAGCGCCGACAGCCTGCTCAAGGCGGGCTTCACCCTGACCGATTCGGACGGCGACACCGTTTCTTCTTCCTTGAGCGTCGCCATCGGCGACGGGGCCAACCCGGTGATCAGCGCCGTGATCGGCACCAGCCTGACCGAGGCGGATCAAGGTGCGGGGACCGTGGTCAGCCACATGAGCTTCACCGTGAGCCATGGCGCCGATGCGCTTGACGCGAGTAGCCTGAAATTCGATATCAGCGCCATCCAAAGCAGCCTGGACGGCAAGTTCAGCAGCCACGGCAGTCCGGTGACCTTCAGCTTGGACGCCAACGGCGATCTGGTGGGCACCAGTGCCGACGGGCGTGAGGTGCTGCGCGCCGAGCTCGACCTGGTGGAGAGCAACGGCAACTGGAGCGTCAGCAGCAAGGTGACCCTGAGCGCCGAGCTGGATCACCAGGGCAGCGAATCCCTCAACCTGCCGCTCCATGTGACCCTGAGTGACAAGGACGGAGACAGCGTCTCCACCCAGTTGCCACTCATCATCAAGGATGGCCATGCGCCGAGCTTCGTGGCGGGCCCCGGGGTCAGCCTGGATGAGCGCAACCTCGACGGTCAGACCCCCCTGACCGGCACCGGCCACTTCCAGATCGAGGCCGGCTCGGATCGGGTGAGCGAGGTGTCGTTTGCCGACATCAGCCAGCAGCCGGCGCTGACCGCCTTGGGCCAGCCGGTGAAATACGAGCTGGTCGACGGCGATGCCAGCATCCCGGGCAACCAGGTGCTCAAAGGTTACGTCGAGCTCAACGGCCAGCGCATCGAGGTGCTGCAGGTCGAGCTCGACGGCAAGCTGGATAACGCCGCCAGCAACGGTTTCGACTACAAGGTGACCCTCTATCAGGGCGTGCACCAGAGCGGCGGCAACGCTACCGATCTGCCGTTCAAGCTCAATATCGTTGATAGCGACAAGGGCAGCGGCAACAACGACAGCACCACAGGCACCCTCAATATCCGCATCGGCGAGGGGAATCAGCCGGTCATCACCCTGACCGAGGTGACTCTGAGCGAGGGGCGCTTCGATGGCGCCGGCAACCACCAGACCGGCGATGATCAGCAGGCCACCGGTACCCTGACCATCAAGGCGGATTCGGACCCCGTAGTGGAGGTGCGGCTGACCCTGAGTGGTCAGGTGCTGGATGCGAGCGGTCAGGCCATCACCCACAACGGCGAAACCCTCACCTGGCAAGAAGTGCCGGGCAGCAACGGCCACCGCTTCCAGGGTGTCACCGCAAGCGGCACCCTGGTGCTGACGGTGACCCTGCCGAACGTGCCGGGCCGTATCGAAGCGCACACCCAAACGACCCTCGACTATCAGGTGACGATTCACACCAACCTGGACCACGGCGCCGACGATCGACTGAGCCTGACCCTGCCGGTCAAGGTAACCGACAGCGATGGCTCGGTGATCACCGGCAACACCAACGTGGTGATCACCGATGCGGTCGATCCCCATCTCGGCATCGACGCCGGTGTGAGTCTGCAAGAGGGCGGGGCCAGTCAGACCCTGGACGGTCAGCTGCCGGTCAATGTGGGCAGCGATCGCCTGGTGTCCCTCAACTTCGAGGCCAACCAGCCCGGCCTGAACGGCCTCACCAGCGGTGGCCAACCGACCACCTACCAGGTCAGCGGCAACCAGGTCACCCTGCTGGATGCCGGCGGCAAGCGGATTCTGACCGTGACCCTGGATCTGGACGGCAAATACCATGTCCAGCTCGATGGTGTGCTGGATCAACCGATCAATACCAACAGCGTCAATCTGGGGCTGCAGGTGCAGGGCACCGACTTTGACGGTGACAAGAGCAACCTCGGCGCCCTCAACATCGCTATCACCGACGGCGCCTTGCCACAGGTGGACCCGGTTTCCCTCACTCTGGTGGAAGACAGCGACTGGACGGCTGGTCAGACCCTGACCGGCTCCCTTAACATCACCACCGGCACCGATCCGCTCGCCAACATCAGCTTCGATGCCCAGCAGCCGGGCCTGCAGGGGCTGACTTCGGGCAAGCAAAGCGTCGCGGTAACGGTGGCCGATCACCTGATCGCGGGCCGTACCCCGGACGGCAAGCTGGTGTTCGAGCTGACGCTGGGCAATGACGGCAAATACAGCTTCACCCTCCATCAGCCGCTGGATCAAGGCAGCGCCGACAGCCTGCTCAAGGCGGGCTTCACCCTGACCGATTCGGACGGCGACACCGTTTCTTCTTCCTTGAGCGTCGCCATCGGCGACGGGGCCAACCCGGTGATCAGCGCCGTGATCGGCACCAGCCTGACCGAGGCGGATCAAGGCGCGGGGACCGTGGTCAGCCACATGAGCTTCACCGTGAGCCATGGCGCCGATGCGCTTGACGCGAGTAGCCTGAAATTCGATATCAGCGCCATCCAAAGCAGCCTGGACGGCAAGTTCAGCAGCCACGGCAGTCCGGTGACCTTCAGCTTGGACGCCAACGGCGATCTGGTGGGCACCAGTGCCGACGGGCGTGAGGTGCTGCGCGCCGAGCTCGACCTGGTGGAGAGCAACGGCAACTGGAGCGTCAGCAGCAAGGTGACCCTGAGCGCCGAGCTGGATCACCAGGGCAGCGAATCCCTCAACCTGCCGCTCCATGTGACCCTGAGTGACAAGGACGGAGACAGCGTCTCCACCCAGTTGCCACTCATCATCAAGGATGGCCATGCGCCGAGCTTCGTGGCGGGCCCCGGGGTCAGCCTGGATGAGCGCAACCTCGACGGTCAGACCCCCCTGACCGGCACCGGCCACTTCCAGATCGAGGCCGGCTCGGATCGGGTGAGCGAGGTGTCGTTTGCCGAGATCGCTCAGCAGCCGGCGCTGACCGCCTTGGGCCAGCCGGTGAAATACGAGCTGGTCGACGGCGATGCCAGCATCCCGGGCAACCAGGTGCTCAAAGGTTACGTCGAGCTCAACGGCCTGCGCATCGAGGTGTTGCAGGTGGAATTGAGCGGAAAGCTCGATAACGTCGCCAGCAACGGTTTCGACTACAAGGTGACCCTCTATCAGGGCGTGCACCAGAGCGGCGGCAACGCTACCGAGCTGCCGTTCAAGCTGAACATCGTCGATAGCGACAAGGGCAGCGGCAACAACGACAGCACCACCGGCACCCTCAGCGTCAGCATCGGCGAGGGGAATAACCCGACTATCTCCTTGACTGGCGTGACCCTGAAAGAGGGGCGCTTCGATGGCGCCGGCAACAACCAGACCGGCGATGATCAGCAGGCCACCGGTACCCTGACCATCAAGGCGGATTCGGACCCCGTAGTGGAGGTGCGGCTGACCCTGAGTGGTCAGGTGCTGGATGCGAGCGGTCAGGCCATCACCCACAACGGCAAAACCCTCACCTGGCAAGAAGTGCCGGGCAGCAACGGCCACCGCTTCCAGGGTGTCACCGCAAGCGGCACCCTGGTGCTGACGGTGACCCTGCCGAACGTGCCGGGTCGTATCGAAGCGCACACCGAAACGACCCTCGACTATCAGGTGACGGTCCACACCAACCTGGACCATGGCGCCGATGATCGACTGAGCCTGACTCTGCCGGTCAAGGTAACCGACAGCGATGGCTCGGTGATCACCGGCAACACCAACGTGGTGATCACCGATGCGGTCGATCCCCATCTCGGCATCGATGCCGGTGTGAGTCTGCAAGAGGGCGGGGTCAGTCAGACTCTGGATGGTCAGCTGCCGGTCAATGTGGGCAGCGATCGCCTGGTGTCCCTCAACTTCGAGGCCAACCAGCCCGGCCTGAACGGCCTCACCAGCGGTGGCCAACCGACTACCTATCAGGTAAACGGCAACCAGATCACCCTGCTGGATGCCGGCGGCAAGCGGATTCTGACCGTGACCCTGGATCTGGACGGCAAATACCATGTCCAGCTCGATGGTGTGCTGGATCAACCGATCAATACCAACAGCGTCAATCTGGGGCTGCAGGTGCAGGGCACCGACTTTGACGGTGACAAGAGCAACCTCGGCACCCTCAATATCGCCATCACCGACGGCGCCTTGCCGAGCGTGGATGCGGTCATCCTGAATCTGGTGGAAGACAGCGACTGGACGGCCGGTCAGACCCTGAGCGGGGATCTCAACATCACCGCCGGCACCGATCCGCTCGCCAACATCAGCTTCGACGCCAGCCAGCCGGGCCTGCAGGGCCTCACCAGCGGCGGCGCACCCGTGGTCATCAGCGTCAGCGGCAACAGCATCAGCGGCATGGTCAACGGTCAGAACGTCTTCACGTTGACGCTGGATCAGAAAGGTCACTACGTCTTCACCCTGAATCAGCCGCTGGATCAGGCCAGCGCCGACAGCCTGCTCAAGGCGGGCTTCACCCTGACCGATTCGGACGGCGACACCGTTTCTTCTTCCTTGAGCGTCGCCATCGGCGACGGGGCCAACCCGGTGATCAGCGCCGTGATCGGCACCAGCCTGACCGAGGCGGATCAAGGCGCGGGGACCGTGGTCAGCCACATGAGCTTCACCGTGAGCCATGGCGCCGATGCGCTTGACGCGAGTAGCCTGAAATTCGATATCAGCGCCATCCAAAGCAGCCTGGACGGCAAGTTCAGCAGCCACGGCAGTCCGGTGACCTTCAGCTTGGACGCCAACGGCGATCTGGTGGGCACCAGTGCCGACGGGCGTGAGGTGCTGCGCGCCGAGCTCGACCTGGTGGAGAGCAACGGCAACTGGAGCGTCAGCAGCAAGGTGACCCTGAGCGCCGAGCTGGATCACCAGGGCAGCGAATCCCTCAACCTGCCGCTCCATGTGACCCTGAGTGACAAGGACGGAGACAGCGTCTCCACCCAGTTGCCACTCATCATCAAGGATGGCCATGCGCCGAGCTTCGTGGCGGGCCCCGGGGTCAGCCTGGATGAGCGCAACCTCGACGGTCAGACCCCCCTGACCGGCACCGGCCACTTCCAGATCGAGGCCGGCTCGGATCGGGTGAGCGAGGTGTCGTTTGCCGACATCAGCCAGCAGCCGGCGCTGACCGCCTTGGGCCAACAGGTCAAATACGAGCTGGTCGACGGCGATGCCAATATCCCGGGCAACCAGGTGCTCAAGGGTTACGTCGAGCTCAACGGCCAGCGCATCGAGGTGCTGCAGGTCGAGCTCGACGGCAAGCTGGATAACGCCGCCAGCAACGGCTTCGACTACAAGGTGACCCTCTATCAGGGCGTGCACCAGAGCGGCGGCAACGCCACCGATCTGCCGTTCAAGCTCAATATCGTTGATAGCGACAAGGGCAGCGGCAACAACGACAGCACCACCGGCACCCTCAATATCCGCATCGGCGAGGGGAATCAGCCGGTCATCACCCTGACCGGGGTGACCCTGAAAGAGGGGCGCTTCGATGGCGCCGGCAACCACCAGACCGGTGATGATCAGCAGGCCACCGGTACCCTGACCATCAAGGCGGATTCGGACCCCGTAGTGGAGGTGCGGCTGACCCTGAGTGGTCAGGTGCTGGATGCAAGCGGTCAGGCCATCACCCACAACGGCGAAACCCTCACCTGGCAAGAAGTGCCGGGCAGCAACGGCCACCGCTTCCAGGGTGTCACCGCAAGCGGCACCCTGGTGCTGACGGTGACCCTGCCGAACGTGCCGGGCCGTATCGAAGCGCACACCCAAACGACCCTCGACTATCAGGTGACGGTCCACACCAACCTGGACCACGGCGCCGACGATCGACTGAGCCTGACCCTGCCGGTCAAGGTAATCGACAGCGATGGCTCGGTGATCACCGGCAATACCAACGTGGTGATCACCGATGCGGCGGATCCCGTGATCACATCCATCGAATCCATCCGGGTCGAGGAGGCGGATCTGGATGCGAGCAGTAGCCAGCATCCGGGTACCACCCCAGCCGAGAGCGGGGAGGCCGCGAGCGGCAAGGTGACCATAGGCGCCGGTTCGGATCGGGTGGCCTCCCTCGAGCTGGATGTGGCGACCTTCAACCAGACCAACCACCTCACCTCGGGTGGCAAGGAGGTGACCCTGGCGGCCTATAGCCCGGGTTGGTATCTGGCGACAGCGGAGGGTGGCAAGCCGGTGTTCTGGATCCACCTGGACGTCAACGGCAGCTACAGCTTCCACCTGGTGGGCCAGCTCGATCACGGCGCTCAGGGCAAGGATGAGCTGGGGATAGAGGTGCCGCTGTTCGTGACCGATCACGACGGGGACCGCAGCCCCAATGTGACGGTGGAGGTAAAGGTACAGGATGACATGCCCATCGGCACTCATCTGACCCATAACCTGAACGAGACCGGCAGCGCCGTGAGCGGCGATCTGCTGCCCCCCGCCAACGAGGGGGCCGATGGCGCCAGGGTGGCCTCGGTCACCATCAACGGCCAGCTGCATGCCATCAATGGCAGCCTGACCCTGGACGTGATGAGCCCGGACGGCAAACAGGTGATGGGATCCCTGACCATCGAGCAGGGGGGCAACTACAGCTTCACGCCGAGGCCTGGCTTCGATCACGATGCCGCCAGCCTCAGCCAGATCATCAAGGCCCAGTTGGTGGACGGTGACGGCGATACCGCCGAGAGCACCCTGACCCTCAACCTGCAGGATGAGGAGGTGCGTTTCACCGTCAATGCATCGACCGGACAGGAAGATCAGGGAGCCCAGGATCCGAGCAAGGGGATCGCCATCCAGATGGACCTGGACATCGGCGACTTCGATCGGGGCGAGCACGTGGATCAGTTGCTGATCCAGGCGCCGGCCAATGCTCACGGCACCTTCTACTACAACGGGGTGGCGCTCACCACCACGGCCGATGGCAAGTGGTTCATCGTGCCGCCGGCGGCCATGGTGACCACCGACAACGTCAACTACCACACCTCGGGCCTGACCTTCGTGCCGTCGGCAGACTGGTCGAGCTGGAGCAACAACAAGCAGCCGCTGCACTTCCAGGTGCAGCTGCAGGTCGGGGTGACCGAGGGGACGCCGCCGCCTGCCGTGACCGGCGATCTCGCCATCACGGTGCAGGGCATCGCCGACAAGCCACTGTGGGATAGCGCCAGCACTCATCAGCACTACAGCACCGATGAGGACAGCCACGGCATCGCCCTCAACGTGAAGGCCGAGCTCACCGACACCGATGGCTCCGAGACCCTGAGCTACCAGATCAAGTGGGAGTCCGGCCAGGGCAGCCTGAGCTTGAATGGCAAGGCGATCCAGCCGGGCAGCAACGGTCTCTACACGGTAGCGGCGGGGGACATCAACAAGATAACCGTGGTGCCCGGCAAGGACTACGGCGGCGACATCAAGCTTACCCTGACCCCGATCAGTACCGAGAAGGCGCCTGTGGTGAGCGGTCAGAGCAAGGTGCTCGGCGACCCCATCGAATTGGTGATCAACGTCAATCCGCAGGCGGATGACGCCAAGCTGAGCGTGCGCGAGATCCAGGGCAAGGAAGACACCTTGCTCAACCTCGGCAGCAAGATAGTGCTCACCCATCTGGGGGACAGCACCGATGGCTCGGAGCAGATGTTCGTGCGCATCAGCGGACTGCCCGCCGGTGCGACCCTGCTGCTGGGCGGGATGGCGGTGACTCTGGATGCGAACGGTTACTATGAGGTGCCCTATGCCCGCATCGGCGAGCTGCAACTGCAGCCGCCGAAGGACAGCAACGTCGACTTCGATCTCACCATCAAGGGGGTGGTGAAGGACAGCGTCACCCTGACCGATGCCAACGGTCAGACCCACCTTGTCGTCAACGAGAAGGAGACCGGTTCCCAGAGCCTGCATGTGGATCTGGTCGGGGTGGTGGACGCCCCGCACTTCGATCTGAACAGCACCGGCTGGACCCAGGATGGCAACGGCTACAGCATCACCATCGCCGAAGATGGCAAGGCACCGCTGAACTTCAAGCTCGAGTCGGGGGAGACGACGGGT
The DNA here is from genome assembly GCF_056279295.1 of Aeromonas sp. TECH754. NCBI lineage: Bacteria > Pseudomonadati > Pseudomonadota > Gammaproteobacteria > Aeromonadales > Aeromonadaceae > Aeromonas > Aeromonas sp. TECH754. The sequence goes on from NZ_JBWBRA010000001.1 coordinate 1,306,993, forward strand.
GACGGTTCCGAGAGCCTCAACCTGGTGCTGGAAGGCTTGCCGGATGGCGCCAAGGTGTTAGATGGCAGTGGCAAGGAGCTGACCCTGACCTTCGCCGGACTCGATAGTCACGGCAAGCCGACCTATCAGGTCAATGTGTCGGATCTGGGCAACCTGCAGATCCTGCCACCGCCCAACAGCACTGCCGATATCCACCTCATCGGCCACGTGGTGGTGACCGAAAACGACGGTGACCACAAGCGCTTCGATGTGCCGCTCACCATCAAGATCGAGCCCGCGATCGATGCCACCGACTACGCCAAGACCAGCCAGGGCCTGGAAGATCAGTTCACCGTGCTCGACTGGCATCCCGATCTGAGCGACAGCGCCGAGCATGTCACTCACCTCAACCTCTCCGGTATCGAGCCCGGCTACGAGATCTGGATCCGCGTGGGTGGGGTCGAGACCCCGCTCACTGTCAACGGCGGTACCCTGGACGTAAGCGATGCAGACCTGAGGAGCCTGCTCAGCGGCGGCCAGTTGCTGGTCAAGGCGCCAGAGGACAGCGACAAGGACACCCATATCCAGAGCCACGTCACCGTGACCCAGCATGATGTGGACTCCGGTGCCACGGCCCAGAAGGTGATCGACGGCAACCTGCATGTGGATATCCAGGCCGTGGTGGAACCCGATGGCAACCTGGTGCAAACCGGAACTCTGGATAGTCCGGACGGGCACGATATTCCGCTCAAGGATGCCTTCGTATTCCAGGATCTGGATCCCAGCAGCGTCGAGACCATCGACTACCTGGTGATCAGCGATCTCCCTCCCGGCTTCGTGGTGGTGGGCGGGATTCACGACGGTCATGGCAACTGGACAGTGCCCAACGGCGCACTCGATAGCTATGCCCTGCGTGCCCCCAGCGGTTACAAGGGCGGTACTATCAGCTTCAACGTGAGTGCCATGGTGCATGATCTGAGCGATGACGGGGATGTCAGCGCCAGCGTGCGCAAGGATTTGCATGCCAATGCCACCTTTGCCCCCGTGACCACACCGGATCAGCTCGCGGCGACGATCGACCTGGATAACAGCCAGCCCATCGTCGGGGTGGAGGATCACAGCGTCAACTTCGGTACCCAGCTCAAGAGCATGGTGACCCTGGGCACGGCAGATGCTGATCATGACGAACTCAGCATCGTCATCACCGACTTGCCCCCCGGTGTCAATGTGCAAGGGCTCGCCTTTGACTTCGTCAACAACGAATACCTGATCAAGCTGCCCAATGGTCTGAGCGATCTCGACAAGCTGACCCTGACCCTGCCACAGGACTACGCCGGCGACGGCCTGGACTTCAAGGTGCGACTGGTCAACACGGACAGCGTGAGCGGCGACAGCAAGTCGGTGGAGAAGGACATCACCCTCTCCATCACCCCGGAGGTGGACACCAATGGCGGCGCCGATGGTCAGCCAGAGCTGCACCTGCAGGTGAAGGATGTGAATGGCGACGGCCAGCCGGACAATCTGGAAGACACCGAGATCCACCTCGACCTCTCGGTCAAACTCGCGGATATCAGCCCCTCGGTGGCCGATGGCGGCCTCGAGACGGTGGAGCGGGTGACCGTGACCGTCGATGCCCGATATGGTCACTTCCTGGATGCCAACGGTCGGCCGGTCAACAGCCTGGTGCTCACGGATCCGGCGGCGCTCAAGGATCTGGTGTTCGTGCCCAAACAGCACTTCAGCGGCAAGGTGCCGCTGGCCGTGACGGTCGATATCCTCGACACCGCCACCACGGGTATGGATCGTGACAGTTGGCGCGGTCAGGCCAGCTTCGAGGTGCTGCCGGTCAACGATCCGGCCACACTCACGGTGCATGCCGTGAGCGGTGACGAGGATGGCAGTGTCAATCTAGGAGGCCTGGGGGCGACGCTCATCGACAATGATGGCTCCGAGCAGATAGTGGGGCTGCAGATCACCGGAGTGCCGGATGGCTTCACCCTGTCCGCTCCTGCGGTCAACAACGGCGGCGGCGTCTGGCAGGTGCCAGTGGGCACCGATTTCTCCAAGCTGACCCTGATCCCGCCAGCGGATTTCAGCGGCAGCGTGGATCTCACCCTGAGTGCCTTTACCCTGGACAAGGGGCTGACCATACCGCTAGAGACCAAGGGCAGCTTCACCGTCACCGTCAATCCGGTGGGGGACGCCATCATCGCCGATCTGCAGGACAAGGCGAGCGGTACCGAGGGGGATGTGATCACCCTGAACCTGGGGCTCGAGACCCGGGACACCCGGGCCACCGGCGGCAACGCCGCTAACGTCCACGAGAATACACCCGAGCAGGTGCGCGTCACCCTCGAAGGGGTGCCCGATGGCGCGGAGATCCGGTTGCCAAACGGGGTGGCTGGCAACGTGGTGGATCTCGGTGGTGGCCGCTGGCAGATCACCACGGATGGCGGCAAGCTCGATGCCATCGAACTGGTGACCAACGATGCCAACGGCGCGCTGGACATCAAGGTGACCGCCCAGAGCCTCGACAACGGCGCCCTCGGTCCCGAGGTGGGCGGCACCATTCACGTGGATGTTAGCCCGGTCAACGACACCCCCATCAACGTGCTGCCGGGCACGCCCCAGGTGGCGCAGGAGGATCAACCCTTCGTCATTCAGGGTCTGCAGGTAAAAGACGTGGATGCGGGCAGCGGCGCCATGGAAGTGCGGTTCTCGGTCGAGTACGGCACTCTGAACCTGCCGGCGGGCAGCGGGGTGACGGTGGCTGGCAACGGCACAGGTTCTGTGGTGCTGACCGGTTCCCTCGATGACATCAACGCCTTGCTCAACGGCGGCGTCACCTATCAGGGCAACCCGGATTATCACGGCGCTGATAACCTGACCATGGTCACCAATGACAATGGCAACACCGGCAGCGGCGGGGCGCTGAGCGACACCGACGTGCTGCCCATCGAGGTGCAGTCGGTCAACGATGCCCCCGTCAACGTGCTGCCGGGCACACCCCAGGTGGCGCAGGAGGATAAACCCTTCGTCATTCATGGGTTGCAGGTGGGCGATGTGGATGCGGGCAGCAGCCCCCTCTCGGTGACCTTGTCCGTCCTGCACGGCACCCTGAACCTGGTGGCAGGCAGCGGCGTGACTGTCGTAGGTAACGGCACCGACTCCCTGGTGCTGACAGGCTCGCAGGATGCCATCAATGCCTTGCTCAATGGCGGCGTCACCTATCTGGGTGAGCAGGACTTCAATGGTCAGGATGCCCTGACCATGGTGACCAATGACAACGGTAGTACCGGCAGCGGTGGGGCTCTGAGCGACACCGATGTGCTGCCCATCGAGGTGCAGGCGGTGAACGACGCCCCGGTCAACCAGGTACCGAGCGCCATGCAGGTGAAGGAGGATGGTTCGCTGTCCCTCTCCGGCATCAGCGTCAAGGATGTGGATGCCGGCAGTGCGCCGCTCTCCATGGTACTGCGGGTCGAGCACGGCGTGCTGACCCTGCTCGGATCGGCGGGCGCCGTCTCGGTACAGGGGGCGGGGAGCAATGTGGTGACCCTGGTGGGATCCCTTGCGGATCTGAACAGCCTGATCAGCGGCAACCTGCATTACGAGCCGGCCAAGGACTTCTGGGGCCAGGACAACCTGACGATCACCACCTCGGATCAGGGCAACACGGGGGTGGGCGGTGCTCTGACCGACAGCTCCCGGGTCGGCATCACGGTGACCGCCGAGGCCGACGATCCGCTCCTGAGCCTGGGGACCCACGACATCCTGGCCCTGCAGGGGGCCTGGGTGCCGCTCAACCTGAGCGCCAGCGTGGTCAACCCGATCTCGGGTGAGCTCTCTGTGCGCATCCAGAATCTGGGCAGCGCCCAGGTGGTGGATGAGCATGGCCAGAGCGTGGGCCACGCGGACGGCAACGACTGGTTGCTGCCGATGGATCAATCCGTGCCCATTTATCTCAAGGATCTGCCGGCGGGGGATCACGCCTTGACGCTGACTGCCGAGTCGAGCGCGGGTGGCAGTACCCTGAGCTCGGCCCAGGAGAGCCTCAATATCCACAGCCAGAGCGGTCACGACTTGCTGGGTTCGGATCAGGGGGACTGGCTGTTTGGCTCGACCGGTGACGATCGCATTCTGGGTGGCCTGGGAGATGACGTGTTGCGCGGGGGCCAGGGCAACGACACCCTGACCGGCGGCGCGGGCAGCGATCTCTTCGTGTGGGGCAGCGGCGATGAGGGGACGGCGGCACACCCGGCTCTCGATACCATCACCGACTTCAAGTTAAGTCAGGGGGACAAGATCGATCTGGCGGATCTGCTCAAGGGGGTGACCGACAACAGCGTGGACGGGCTGCTCAAGCATCTGTCAGCCTCCGTCACCACCGACAGTGCGGGTCTGCACGACGTCAGCCTCTCGGTGTCGCCGGCGGGGGATGGTCACGTCACCCAGCAGATCACCCTGAAGGACGTGGATCTGAGCGGTTGGAGCCTGAACAGCGGCTCCTCTTCCCACGACATACTGCAGTCCCTGCTGGATCAGCACAGCCTGATCATCCAGCACCCTTGATGAGAAGGGACAGATAAAAAGAGCCGGCAATTGCCGGCTCTTTTTTTGCGTGGATGATTTGCTGTTATCAGACCAGCGCTCGGGCCAACAGATGGATCGGATGCTCGCAAGGGAAGGGCGTGCTCATCTCGATCTGCCACTTGCAGGTCTCGCAGTCGGTAATGACGAGATCAGGCTTGATGCGGTTTATCTGATCGAAGAGCCCTTCGCCTATGTCCTGGCTGGTCTGGTAGTTCTCCGACTTGAAGCCGTAGGTGCCGGCGATGCCGCAGCACTGGGAATCCAGCACCGTCACCTTGACCCCGGGGATGGCGCGCAGCAACTCGAGGGTATAGATGACGCCCCCCATCTTCTCCATGTGGCAGGGGGTGTGGTAGGCGATGTGAAGATCCAGCGGCTTCATGGCCGGCTTGTTGCCGCGGTAGAACTCGTTCCAGATAAAGCGGGTCACCAGGGAGATGCGATCACGCACCCTGCGGTTGTCCTGCTCCAGCAGGTGGGGATATTCATCCCTCAGGGTGAAACCGCAGGTGGAGGAGGTGGCCAGCAGCGGCATCTCGTTGCCGAGCAGGCTGTTCTCCATCTGTTTGATATTGAACGCCGCCTGCTGCTTGGCCTTGTCCATGAAGCCGTTGGCGATGAGCGGCACACCGCAGCACTTCTCCCGCTCCAGCAGTTGCACGCCGATGTTCATGGCGTTGAGCACCTGCACCAGCTCCTTGCCGAGCTGCGGGTGGTTGTAGTTGACATAGCAGCCGTGGAAGTAGGCGATCTGGCGTGCGAAGCGGGCCTGGGCCGCTTTCTGCTTCTTGTACCAGCCGCGGAAGGTGCCCTGGGAGTACTTGGGCAGATCTCGGTGGGAAGAGACGCCGAGCGCCTTGTCCAGCACCAGTTTCATGGGCTTGAGGCCGGTGGTGAAGTTGACCAGGGGGGCCATCAGGGTGGACATGCTGCCCATCAAATCGGTATGGGAGAGCACGAACTCGCGGATCCCGGGTTTGATGCCGCCGTACTGGTGTTTGGCCTTGGCGATGATGTCGCCGATGCGCACCCCGCTCGGGCAGGCCACCTCACAGCGCTTGCAGTTGGTGCAGTACTTGAGGGCGCTGTCGAACAGCTCCGGGCTCTTGATGCGCAGCCGCTCCCCGTCGGGGCCGGCCTGTTTCGGACCCGGGTAAGCGGGATTGGCCTTGGCCACCGGGCAGTAGGCGGTGCAGACGGTGCATTTGATGCACTGATCGAAGGTTTGGTTGGCGTGATCCAGTAGCATGTCAGTTCTCCTCCCGTCGGCGATGAAGGCACGGGATATGGGACGAATAAATCATTTGGTCGCATCCAGGATATGACCGGCGACTTGCCAGCCGGTGGCGACCGCGACCCCGGAGCCGGAACCTTCTCTCACCGGGTCGTAGTGTGCCAGCACGCTGCCGGCGCCATAGAGGTTGGCGAGCGGCTTGCCGCCGCGCAGCACCCGCAGTTGCGAGTCTGTCTTGACCCCGAAGCCCAGGAAGGGGTGGTGGTCGAACAGCCTGCGGCCGGCCCAGGCGTCGCGTTCCGGCAGGCTCAGCACGTCGGCGTCGAAGATGGGCTCACGAATGCCACCGAGGCGCGATTCGAGCCCCCGGCTGAAGAAGCTGCCGGAGGCGAGCACGAAGTGTTCTGCCTCGAACAGCTGATCGTCGCCGTTCTGGCTATGAACCCCGATCACCCTGTCTCCCTCGTAACGGGCGCCCAGCACCCGCTCGCTGGTGAGGAAGGTGCCGCCCAGGTTCTGGAAGCGGCGCTTGAGCGCCTCCTGCATCCGCATGCCGACGAGCGACGGCGGCATGGTGGCAATCTCGCGGATGGTGCAGCCGGTGTGTCGCTCCAGCTCCGCCAGGCGCGGGCCGACCAACCCCAGCGACAGGCAGGCGGGCAACACCAGGTGGTGACACGCCGGCTCGCCGCATTCCCGTACCATGCGGGTTATCTCGCGGGCGAGATCCGCCAGCAGATCGTGTTTATCACAGAGCCGCGCGATATCGGCCGAGCGAAACTCGTGGGGATTGCGGCTGAACTCGGCCAGCTGGGGCAGCCGGATCTCGCCGGTCAGGATCCGGCAGTGGGCGAAGCGCGGCTGGGCCTGGAGATTGGCCGCCGCCAGCGCCGGATGAAAGTCGCGAAAGCCGGCCAGAGTCGCCAGCAGCAAGCTGGTCGGGACGGGGGCGTCGGTGACGCAGGCGCAGGTATCGGGAGAGAGCCAGGTGGCCTTCAGGGTGCCGATGGGGGTCAGCCGTTGGTGGTTGTGCTCCTGGCGAAACAGGGCGAGCCCCTCCAGGGCGCAGTGGCGCTGCAGATCGTTGAGACTAGCCTCTATGTTGGCAAGCCCGACCTTGCCATAAGGGTGTTCCGGTCGCTCGGCCAGGAAGGCGGGCAGGGCGGCGCGGGGATCTCCTGCCCCATCCAGCAGATCAACCGAGCCGGAGGAGAAGTGCAGGGCGCTCTGGCCGGAGGCCATCAGCAGAGTCCGCTGGCCGGCTTCGGCCAGGCGCAGCGCCGCCGACAGGCCCGCCATGCCGCCACCTATCACGATGTTGTCGAATTTCATGATGGCTCTCCTTGAGTCGATAATGCGGGCTCGATGCCGCTATCCGGGCTGGTCTCTGGGGGGGCAGTGACCAGCTGGGGCGCCGTCCACTCGCCGAGGCCAAACAGCCCCTCGTAGATCCAGTAGGTGAATTCGGTCTCTCGCAGGGCATCCCCCCAGAGCACGGGACGGGTCCCCTTGTGGCGCTCCTCCAGGAACTGGCGCAGCATGACGCAGGCCTCGCGGCCGTCGGCCTTGCCGTACTCTTGCATCAGGCCCGCGGCGCGATAGGCGCACAATTCCCCCTGGCAGGGGCCCATGCCGAGCCGGGTGCGGCGGCGCAGATCCACCAGGTTGTCCACGTCCAGTTCCCGCAGGGCGTATTCGATTTCGCCCGCGGTCACCATCTCGCACTCGCAGATGAGGGCGTTGGCCTTGGGGTTATCCCGGAAAAACGCGATGACCCGCTCGCCGTGACGATACTGGGCCGAGCCGACCGCCGGTACGCTGAGGCCGGGGACCGAGACCTTCTCCGGCTCCCGCGAGCCCGGCAAGGAGAGCTCGGCGGTGCGGCAGGGCCGGCGATTGCCGAGTTTGTCGGCGACCAGATCCGTGGCCATCTCGGCCATCAGCCGGTAGGTCATCAGCTTGCCGCCGGTGATGGTATTGAAGCCTTGCAGGCCGTCGCGCTCGGCATGATCCAGCAGCACTATGCCGCGGCTGATGTTGCGGCCCGTCTCGTCCCCGTCCACCGCCACCAGCGGGCGCACTCCGGCGTAGGCGCGCAGCAAGCGGGTGCGGGCCATGACGGGGGCGAGCTTGATCCCCTCGCGCAGCAGCACCTCGACCTCCTCTGGATCCACGCTCAGCTGATCGATCTTGTGATAGTCGATGCGACTGGAGGTGGTGCCGATGAGGGAGATGGTATCGCCCGGTACCAGGATGTCCGCATCCGCCGGTTTGCGGGCGCGGTTGAGCACCATCTGGTTGATGCGGTAATCCATGATGAGCAGGGAGCCTTTGGCCGGGAACATGCGGATGCCGAGATCCGCGTACTCGCAGATCTGCTGGCCCCAGATGCCGGCGGCGTTGATCACCTCCCGGCACGCCACCTCAAACGCCTCGCCGGTGCGGATGTTGATGGCCTTGACCCCGTGCACCCTGTCCTGCGTGCGAAGGAGCCCCAGCACCTTGCTGTGGGTGAAGATGCGGGCGCCGTGCTCCTTGGCGTCCAAGACGTTGGCGGCGGCGAGGCGGAAGGGATCGACGGTACCGTCAGGCACACGAATGGCGCCGATCAGTGCCGGGTTTACATTGGGTTCGAGGCGCAGCGCATCTCGCGGATCCAGCTGCTGGGCATCGATGCCCGCCTGGGCGCAGGCGCTCATGAAGGCGGTTTGGAAGCGGATGTCGTCTTCCGGCAGGGTGACGAAGAGGCCGCCGGTGTCCTCGACACAGTGGCTGGCGATCCGCTTGAGGATGCGGTTCTCCTGAATGCACTCGCGGGCGGACTCGGGATCCGTCACCGCGTAGCGAGCCCCAGAATGGAGCAGGCCGTGGTTGCGGCCGGTGGTGCCGGCGGCGATGTCATCGCGCTCCAGCAGGATGCAGTCGATGCCGCGCAGCGCGCAATCGCGCATGATGCCAGCGCCGGTGGCGCCGCCGCCTATGATGACGACTTCCGTGCTCATTCTTTTCATTCTTGCCCGTCTCATCTCGTCCAGATGGGGCCAGTGTGGCGCCTTCCCGCGCAAAAATGTTTGATATGGGCCAAGTTAATGTTCGCAAACGCTCACAAACGACAGGTGAATGAGCAATTTGTGACTGTTGTCACACCCAGGACGTCAAAAAAGGGGCCCGAGGCCCCTGTATTCTGGCTATATGAACGCCAGTTTTGTTATTTCTTATGCTGCTTTAGTGTCTTTTTATCATAGTTTACCCTGAAAAATGTTTTGTTTATGGCGTATTCGACGCCTTAGCCGCAGCACTTCTTGGACTTTTTGCCGCTGCCACAGGGACAGGGATCGTTGCGGCCGACCCGCAGCGGTGCCGGATCCTGCTCACCCTCGGTGTAGACCCAGCGCCCCTGATAGCGCACGAAGCGGGAGCGCTCGTGCAGACAGTGGCGTTCTTCGCCCTCCAAAAACCAGGCCTTGAATTCCACCGTGCCGGTGTCATCGGAAGGACCACCCTGGGCTTTGAGGATCTCCAGCCCGTCCCAGTTGGTATCGGTGTGGGAGAGCTCATCCGCGGTCAGCCCGTTCAGATAGTCAGGGTGCCAGCTGTGCACCAGGTAGTCGCCGAGCCCCAGCACGAAGGCGCTGTAGCGCGAGCGCATCAGCTGCTCTGTGGTGGTGGCGTCTTGGCCGGCGTGCAGGGCGCCGCAGCACTGGGAGAGGGGGAGGGAGGAACCGCAAGGACATAGGCTCATGGGTCAGTTCATCGGGTCGATATATAAAGGTGGCGAGATTGTAGCGAAAGCGGCCCCCCCTCGGCCAGCACCCCATGGCCCGATTGGTAGGAATGGAACACCCATAAAAAAATGGCTAAGGAAGTACAAGATGACTCTGAAACAGAAGATCCTGTTATTGGGCGCTATCCCCGTGCTGCTGATGGCCCTGGTGGTCAACCTCAGCAACTATCTGATTTCCAAGAACGATCTGGAATCTGAACTGGTAGTGGCGCGGGACAAGGCGGTCAAGGAGCGCAAGACGTTGCTCAGCAGCTACCTGATGCTCGCCAAGACGGCCATCGAGAAAGAGTATGCCGCGCCGGACAGCCCCGAGGCGCGGGCGCGGGTGAAGGAGATCCTGCGGCCATTGCGCTATGGCAGTGACGGTTACTTCTTCGTCTACGACTTCAAGGGGGATACCGTGCTGCTGCCCACCCGTCCCGAGGTGGAAGGTAAAAACCGCTGGCAGGACAAGGATGCCAAGGGCACCCTGCTCATTCAGGAGATCGTCAAGGCGGCGCGGCAGGGGGACGGTTACTCCGAGTACTGGACCAACAAGCCGTCCCTCGGCCGGGATGCCCCCAAGCTCTCGTTCAACCTGGTGCTCGACAAGTATCAGTGGGTGGTCGGCACCGGCTTCTACATCGATGACATCGACAGCGAGCTGGCGGCCCTGCGCAGTGATCGCGAAAGCAACATGCACGCCTCCCTGCAAACCGGGGTGCTGCTGATTTTGCTGATCCTGGGGGTGACCCTGGCCGCCACCGTGGTGATCGGCAACAGAGTCACCCGACCGCTGGCGGAGGCGGTATCGGCCCTCAATGACATCGCCGACGGGGACGGGGATCTGACCCAACGCCTCAAGGTGCAGAGCAAGGACGAGGTGGGTCAATTGGCCAGCGCCTTCAACCGTTTCGTCGAGCGGATCCAGTCGGTGGTGAGCCAGGTGGGTGAGACCAGCCATCAGCTGCTCGGCGCCGTGGACAAGTTGCACCGCCTGAGCGAGCATTCCGACCAGCAGATGCACGGCCATGGCCGGGAGACGGATCAGGTGGTCACCGCCGTGACCGAGATGAGCTCCACCGCCCAGGAGGTGGCGGCCAGCGCCTCCAACGCCGCCACGGCGACCAGCGACGCGGCCCGCGAATCCGACGCCGCCCGCGAGGTGGTGGGCAGTGCCATCGGCAGCATCAACCGGTTGGTGGAGGAGGTGCACACCGCCGCCGGCGTCATCGAGCAGCTGGCCCAGGAGACCGGCAAGATAGGATCCGTGGTGGAGGTCATTCGCGGTATCGCCGATCAGACCAACTTGCTGGCGCTCAACGCCGCCATCGAGGCGGCCCGGGCCGGCGAGCAGGGGCGCGGTTTTGCGGTGGTGGCGGACGAGGTACGATCCCTGGCCGGGCGTACCCAGCAGAGCACCAAGGAGATCAATGAGATGCTGCAACGCCTGCAAGGAGGGGTGAAGCAGGCGGTGGAGGTGATGCAGGCCAGCGAGGCGCGCAGCCAGGAGACGGTGCAGGAGGCGAGTCACATCGCCAGCTCCCTCGACAGCATGGTGACGGCGGTCGGCACCATCAACGACATGAACATCCAGATTGCCACCGCCGCCGAGGAGCAGCATGCGGTCTCCGAGGAGATCAACAAGAACCTGGTGGCCATCCAGCAGATCGTCAGCGAGCTGACCGAGGCGGCCGGTGAGTCCAACACCACCACCCGCGCGCTGGCCGGTACGGGTGACAAATTGCGCCAACTGGTCTCCCGCTTCCGTTACTAGTCACATTTTTGCCGTCTGGACGTCATTTCCAGACGGCAAATTTGGGGATCGCCGCAGAATGTGGGAAAATCGGGCCATTCGTTCTTTTCGTTAGCCCCATACCCTATGAATGAGATCGTGAAAGGCAGTATCGATTTGATCCGGCAGCTCAACTATGGTCTGGTCTATGCCAGCCTGGAAGAGCACAAGGAACTGTCCCGTACCGATCTGTCCCGTTTGACCGGTCTCTCCCCGGCCAGCATCACCAAGATCACCCGCGAGCTGCTCGATGGCGGTCTGATTGTCACCTGTGGCGAGAGTTCGGTGGGGCGTGGCCGCCGCCAGACCCTGCTGCGGATCAACGAACGCCGCTTCCAGTTTCTCTCCATGCGCCTCGGCCGTGGCTATGTGGACATGGCTCTGTTCGATCTGGCGGGTCACTCCCTTGCACGCCATCGTCATCTGTTCAGCGAGGCCGAACGCGGCGATTTGCTGGCCAGCCTGGTGCGGGCCATCGACGGCTTCCTGCCGAAAAAATCCTTGCGTCTTGCCTGTATCGCGCTCTGTCTGCCGGGGCAGGTGGAGCGTCACTCCGGCATGGTCAAGCACTTCCCCTTCTACGATCTGCGCAACTGGCCGCTCGGTCCGACCCTGCAGCAGGCGTTCGAGGTGCCGGTGCTGGTGAGCGGTGACGTGCGCACCTGGATCCAGGCCGAGCGCGAATGGGGCGCCGCCAAGAACTGCGCCGATGCGGTGTTGGTGTTCGTGCATAACGACATCGGGGTCGGCATGGTGGTCAACGGTCAGCTCATCGAGAGCGAGTCGGCCCTGCTCGGGGATCTCAGCCATTTACAGCTCGAGCCCTATGGTCAGCGCTGCTACTGCGGCGGCTTCGGCTGCGCCTGCACCTTGGTGACCAATCAGGCGCTGGAGGCGCAATACCGGGACTTGCGCGAGCGCATGCAGGAGCACGACCTGCCCAAAAGCGTCAACATTCGCGAACTGTGCGAGCTGGCGCTGGCGGGCAACAGCCTCTGCCAGGACATCCTGCATCAGGCCGCCGGGCGCCTCTCCCGGGTACTCGCCAACCTCATCTGCCTGCTCAACCCGGGCAAGCTGCTGCTGGGGGGCGAGATCACCCGCGCCGATCGCCTGCTGTTCCCCATGTTGCACCAGTCCCTGGCGAGCCAATTGCCAGCCGATTACCTGGTGCGCCTGCAGATAGAGTCCACTCACTTCTACGAAGACCCCACCAAGCCCACCTCGGTGCAGGTACACAAGGCCCTGCGCGACGGCAGCCTGCTGCTCGATTTGCTGCGCAGCGACAAGGAAGCATGAGACCCGGATTTATCTAGTCACTAGGGCCCTTCGGACGCTGCCACTAGGGCAATCCGCATCGTGGCCCGGAGCGGGCACAGAGGCTGCGAATAGTCGTCCTTGATACCGGGCTGATAAAGAATGAGGCTTCTCCTGGGAGAAGCCTCATTGCTGTCCGGGCGGGCATCACCACGACTGGGCGGCGCTAGGATTTCTCTTCCTTGGCGGGCGCCTTGTCGCTGGGCTTGTCTGGCTGCTTGATGGCGTCTGCGGCTTTCTGCTTGAGTTGCAGTTGCTCCATCACCAACTTGTAGGCGATGTAGTACTTGTAGATGTTGCCCACGTAGGTGACGGTCTCCGGGCCTATCTTTTCCGCCGCCACGTACTCCACGTTATGGAACCAGACGTTGGGATCCATCCCGCGCTTCTTGGTCTCGGCCCGCAGCCTGGCCACCCGGGCGGGGCCGGCATTGTAGGAGGCGAACGAGAAGAGGGCCTTGTCGAGGGCGGTCATGGGTTCGTCGGCATAGTAGTGATCTATCATCCAGCGCATGTATTTGACGCCGCCGTGGATGTTGGGCTCGATCTGGCGGATGTCACCCACCTTCAAGCCCTTGCCGGTGGCGGGCATGATCTGCATGATGCCGATGGCGCCGACATGGCTGCGCGCCTTCTGGTTGAGGGCCGACTCCTGATACCCCTGGGCCGCCACCAGCAGCCAGTCCACGTCGTAGCGATCCCCGTACTCGCGAAACAGATCCACCACCTGCAGGAACTTCTTGCGCTCGGCGTCGGCGGCGGCGCTCTTGACGAATTTGTTCTGCTTGAGATAACGGCTCAGGATCTCTTCTCCCGTCGCCTTGCCACGCAGCGCTTTTATCTGATCGTTGAGCATGGCGAGCAGCTTGGGGCTCTCCTTGCGCACCGCCCAGGCGATGACGCCCCCATCGCGAAATACCGGTTGCTCGTGGATCTGGATGGCCGGGAAGATCTTCTTCCAGAAGCGCGCCTTGTGTTCATCCATGACGATGAAGGGCAACAAGCCCGCATTGACCATCTCCACCAGATCTTCGTCTTCCAGCTCCTCCGAGGCCGGCTTGATGTCGATGAGCGGTTCGCCCGCCGCCTTGCGGGCCTCGTTGTAGGCAAGCAGGCTCTCGAAATAGCTGGACGATGGTCTGACGAAGATGCTCTGACCCCCCAGATCGGCGGGGCTCTCCACCTTGGGAGACTGGGGACCCGAGATGAGCAGCTCGCGCACGTTCTCTATCAGGGGGGTTGAGAATTCGACCCCTTGCTGCTTGCGCTTGTCCGTGATGGTGAGGTTGGCGGCGGCGATGTCGCCCTTGCCTTCGATGAGGGAGGTCAGCAGAGCCTCGCGGGCGACCGGGATGAAGACGATGTGCAGCTTGAGGTGACGCTTGATGGCCTTGTCTTTGCGCAACTGCTCGTTGAGTCGCTTCTCTATCTGTATGAAGGCATCGTAGGTGACGCCGCGCTGCACTCCTTTATAGATGAAGTAGCCGGTCTTGTTGTAGGTGGTCAGCACCCGGATGGTGCGTCGCTCCTGCATGGCATCGAGGTCTCCCAGCATGGGTTTGGATAGCTCGGCGCTGGCAAAGGTCAGGGCGCTACGCTCTTCCTCCTCCGTTGCGGCTTGTTTGGCTGGTTCGGCGCTCCAGGCCGGGGCCAGGGAGCAGAGCACCCAGACCATGACAATCCATAAGCGTTTCATGACGTTCCCCTCACTCGTTTTATAGAGTGTAAGCGGCGGCTCGGTGGCCCTTTAGCTCATTGGGTTTGATTGCAAAGCGCTGATAGCACGATTACCGCTATCTCACTTGGGTGAACGTGGGGATCGAATGCGCATAAAAAAAGAAGGAGCCCTTGTGCTCCTTCCTGTATCGGCAGATTACGTGGCCCGGTTTAAAACCAGAAGCCGATGATAAAGGAGCCCGCCAGGGTCAGCATGACGTTGGCCACCGCATAGGTGCCCGCATAGCCGAGCGCCGGAATAGAGCTGTTGGCCGCCTCGTTGACCACGTCCATGGCCGGGGCGCAGGTACGGGCGCCGGTGATGGCGCCGAGCAGCAGGGCCGGGTTCATCTTCAGCACCCAGACCCCAAACAGGTAGCCCACCAGCACCGGCAGGGTGGTGACCAACATGCCGGAGAAGAGCACCACGGCACCGACCTCGCTCAGGTGATCCAGGATGCCGCCACCGGCTTTCAGACCGGTACTCACCATGAACACGGCGAGCCCCAGATCCTTGGCCAGGCGCAGGGCGCCGGGCGGCACGTAGCCGACCGTGGGATGGTTGGCCCTCAGATAGCCCATCAGGATCCCCGCCAGCAACAGGCCGACGGCGTTGCCGAGACCGAACTCGATCTGGCCGAACACCAGGGAGACGGAGCCGATCAGCAGGCCCAGCACGAAGAAGGTGGTGAAGGCCACCAGATCCGTGGTCTGACTGTGGATGCTGATGAAGCCTATCTTGTTGGCCAGCAGCTTGACCCGCTGCTTCTCACCGCTGATCTGCAGCACGTCGCCCTTCTGCAGCATGATGTTGCGATCGAACGGCATCTCGATCTGGGAGCGCACCACCCGGTTGAGGAAGCAGCCCTTCTCGGTGAGGTTGAGCTCCACCAGATGGCGGCCGACCACCGAATCGTTCTTCACCACTATCTCTTCGGTGACGATCTGAAGATCGAGCAGGTTGCGGTCGAACACCTCCTTGCCGTTGCGATAATTGACGTCGAGCTTCTCGTGGCTCTCCGGGTAACCGACCAGGGCGATCTCGTCCCCTTCCTGGATGATGGCGTCACCGTCCGGGCTTGCCAGGATGCCGTTGCGGCGGATCCGCTCCACGTAGCAGCCGGTGTGGGGATAGATACCGGTCTCCCGCAGGGTGCGGCCACCGATCCAGGCGGCGAGCTCGGGACCGACGCGGTAGGCGCGGATGATGGGCAGATAGGTCTTGCGGCTCTCGCTGTCCGACAGCCCCCGCTCGCGGGCTATCTTCTGTGCCTCGGTGTTCAGATCCAACCCGGCCAGGGAGGGCAGGTAGCGCACCACCAGCATCAGACCCACCAGACCCACCAGATAGGTCAGCGCATAGCCGATGCCCATGTTGTCGAGCACCGACTGCATGTCGGTCTGATGGGGCAGGTTGAGCAGGCCGCTGCGCAGGGCATCCTGGGCGCCAACCAGCGCCGGAGTCGAGGTGAGCGAGCCCGCCAGTATCCCCGCCGCCATGCCGGGCCCCAGGTTGAAGAACTTGGCGAGCCCCACCGTCAACAACAGGGCGGTCAACAGGATCACCAGGGTGAGGGTGATGTAGTGAATGCCGTCGCGCAGGAAGACGCTGAAGAAGTGGGGACCGGCCTCGATGCCGACGCAGAAGATGAACAGCATGAAGCCGACGTTCTCCGTGGTGGCGGTGAACTCGAACCCCATCTGGCCGAACAGCAGGGCGGTGAACAGCACCCCTATGGTGTTGCCAATCTGAAAGTTGCCCAAGCGCACCTTGCCGAGCAACAGGCCGAAGGCCAGTACCACGAACAGCAGCAGGGAGTCGCTTTGATGTAGAAGTGTCACGAAATCTATGGTCATACCCGGAAAAACCGAGGAAAAAAGTGGGGCCGATATTGTGCAGCATCCCTCATCAAGAATGAAGTCCCAAAGCGGATTAACAGGCAGTTAAGTGGGCAGGCTGGTGCAGGCGAGGAGCGGGACTCGGGGCGGGAGGGAAAAGACCTCTATTTCCCACTGCCAGCGCCGCTGTCAATTAGTGATTTCTGCTATCAGGGGGCGCAAGCTTCCCGCCCCTGTGGACAATTTATTACCTGCTGCGTGGGGCGCAACTGGGCATGCTTTTCAGCATTTTTAACTGGTTGGGCAGAAAGGGCGTAAACGGGCACTTTTCCCCACCCGACAGGTGGTGACCCACGGCACGGGGCATGGCGAAAAAAAGCCCGGGACGCTCGGCGCTAAATACCAGCATCAGACCCATTTAGGGGGGAGGAGAAAAACAGCAGAAAATGGCGAGGAAGGGGGACGTCGTCGTCCGGTCGGAGACAATCGCTACCAACCTAGGCCCGCCTTGGCCTTGACGCACTTACCCACAGAATCTGTGGATAAGCCTGTTAATGAAACTTGGCAATCAGGCTGTAGGCCGCGCCAATACTGGGGTGCAAGCACTGTTCAAAAAATACCTGCAAAAAAATGTTTCTATAAAAATCATATAGTTATATGCAGCAGCAGAAAACGCTGTCGCTCGGGAGAGGGGGATCAAATGGGAGTGTCGCCGCGAGAGACGGCTTGTGCATTAAAATTGGCAGAGGAAAGCACTAAAGTGGATAACTTGCACCGAGGTGGTGAGGAAATTGGCTCCCCCGACTGGACTTGAACCAGTGACATACGGATTAACAGTCCGCCGTTCTACCGACTGAACTACGGGGGAACATCAGGCAAGGAGACGCACTATACAGAGCTCGCTTTTCGAGGTCAATAGCCGCTTGGCAGGCAGAGTGGATACCCAGGTCCGCCAACTCGGGGTACACTCCACTCTTGCTGTTTTTTGCCGGGAGTCGTCATGAGCAAGTTATTTCAGTTGGCCAGCCAGTTTGAACCGGCGGGGGATCAGCCCGCGGCGATCGCCCGGCTACTCGATGGCATCGAGTCGGGGCTCGCCCATCAGACCCTGCTCGGGGTCACCGGCTCGGGCAAGACCTTCACCATGGCCAACGTGATCGCCACCCTGAACAGGCCCACCATGATTTTGGCGCCGAACAAGACGCTGGCGGCCCAGCTTTATGGGGAGATGAAGGAGTTCTTCCCCGACAACTCGGTGGAGTATTTCGTCTCTTATTACGACTACTACCAGCCCGAGGCCTATGTGCCGACCACGGACACCTTCATCGAGAAGGATGCCTCCATCAACGATCACATCGAACAGATGCGGCTGTCGGCCACCAAGGCGCTGCTGGAGCGGCGCGATGTGGTGATCGTCGCCTCGGTGTCGGCCATCTACGGTCTGGGGGATCCCCAGGCCTATCTCAGCATGATGCTGCACCTCAAGGTCGGGGATGTGATCAACCAGCGGGACATATTGCGCCGCCTCGCCGAGCTGCAATATACCCGCAACGATGTGGCCTTCAGCCGTGGCACCTTCCGGGTGCGGGGGGAGGTGATCGACATCTACCCCGCCGAGTCGGACAAGCTGGCCCTGCGGGTGGAGCTGTTCGACGAGGAGGTGGAGCGGCTCTCCCAGTTCGATCCTCTGACCGGCGCCATCGAGCAGACGGTGGTGCGCTACACCATCTACCCCAAGACCCACTACGCCACACCGCGCGAGACCATACTCGGGGCCATCGATCACATCAAGGAGGAGCTCAAGGGGCGTCGTGAGCAACTGCTCTCCCTCAACAAGCTGGTGGAGGAGCAGCGCATCAGTCAGCGTACCCAGTTCGACATCGAGATGATGCAGGAGCTCGGCTATTGCTCCGGCATCGAGAACTACAGCCGTTATCTGTCGGGGCGCGCGCCCGGCGAGCCGCCGCCCACCCTGTTTGACTATCTGCCGGGGGATGGTCTGCTCATCATCGACGAGTCCCATGTCACGGTGCCGCAGATAGGCGCCATGTTCAAGGGCGACAGATCCCGCAAGGAAACCCTGGTGGAGTACGGCTTCCGGTTGCCTTCGGCGCTGGATAACCGGCCGCTGAAGTTCGACGAATTCGAGGCGCTGATGCCGCAGACGGTGTTTGTCTCGGCTACCCCTGGTCCTTACGAGCTGGAGAAGTCCGGCGGCGACGTGGTGCAGCAGGTGGTGCGCCCGACCGGCCTGCTCGATCCCGAGATCGAGGTGCGCCCGGTCACCACCCAGGTAGACGATCTGCTCTCCGAGATCCGGCTGCGGGTCGCGGTGGAGGAGCGAGTACTGGTCACCACCCTGACCAAGCGGATGGCGGAAGACTTGACCGAATATCTGGCGGAGCACGACGTGCGGGTGCGGTATCTGCACTCGGACATCGACACCGTCGAGCGGGTGGAGATCATTCGCGATCTGCGGCTCGGCAAGTTCGACGTGCTGGTGGGCATCAACCTGCTGCGGGAAGGGCTCGACATGCCGGAAGTCTCGCTGGTAGCCATCCTGGATGCGGACAAGGAGGGCTTCCTGCGCTCTACCCGCTCGCTGATCCAGACCATAGGCCGGGCGGCCCGCAACCTCAACGGCAAGGTCATCTTGTATGGCGACACCATCACCAACTCCATGAAGGTGGCCATTGAGGAGACGGAGCGGCGCCGCGCTCTGCAGCATGCCCACAACCTCGAACACGGCATCACGCCTACGGGCCTCAACAAGTCGGTGAGCGATGTGATGGACATGGGGGGAAGTCGCACCGCCGGCAAGGCGGGCAGGGGCAGTCGCAAGGCGGCCGAGCCGCAAGGGGAATACCATGTCCGCTCCGCCAGCGAGATCGCCAAGGAGATCAAACGGATGGAAGAGCAGATGTTCCAGCATGCCCGGGATCTGGAGTTCGAGCAGGCGGCGGCCATGCGGGATCAGATCCAGCGGCTGCGCAGCGAGTTGATCGAGAGTTGAGCAACAAAAAGCCGAGCGGCAAGGGCTGGCTCATCTGGCGGCGGCTGCGTCGCCTCTATTTTGGCTTTCGCCACCCGGCCACCCCCTGGTGGGCCAAGGGGCTGGTGATCCTCATCCTGATCTACGGCATCAGCCCGGTGGATCTCATCCCGGACGTGGTGCCGCTGTTTGGCTGGTTCGATGACATCAGCCTGCTGTTGTTGCTGCTCTGGGGTTGGGAGTCCTGTCTGCCTGCCGAGGTCAAAAAAGGGCTGGATACGCTGGAATAAGAGCAGAGCTCTGCCATTGACCCGCTTCCGAGATGAGCCTGACACAGATGGGCTGAGCGCGGGTTTTCTTGAGGAGCCGCGGGTGCCGCCGATTGTGGCGCTCAAGCCATTGGCGTAGACTCCTCGCCGTTCACTTCATGGGTATACAAAATGGATCTGATCCTGTTCGCGATTGACTTTGTGTTGCACGTTGACGTGCATCTGAAAGAGCTGTTTGAAAACTACGGTGTCTGGGTGTACGCCATCCTGTTCCTCATCATCTTCTGTGAGACCGGCCTGGTAGTGACCCCCTTTCTGCCCGGTGACTCGCTGCTGTTCGCCGCCGGGGCGCTCACCGTGGGCAGCGTGCTGGATGTGCACACCCTGGCGGCTGTGCTGATCGTCGCCGCCGTGCTCGGCAACGTGGTGAATTACACCATTGGCCACTTCTTCGGTGAGCAACTGTTCCGCAATCCGGACTCCAAGATCTTCCGCCGCGATTATCTGGACAAGACGCACGCCTTCTATGCCAAGCACGGTGGCAAGACCATCATCATCACCCGTTTCATGCCGATCGTGCGTACCTTCGCTCCCTTCGTGGCGGGCATGGGGGCCATGACCTATCCACGTTTCCTGGCATTCAACCTGGTGGGGGCACTGTTGTGGGTCATCAGCTTCGTCTATGCCGGCCACTTCTTCGGCAACCTGCCGGTGGTGCGCCAGAACTTCACGCTGCTCATCTTCGGCATCATCCTGATCTCGCTGTTGCCCATGGTCATCGGCATGGTTAAAGCCAGGCGCAGTGCCGGCAAACCCAGTGCGTGAGTCAGGATCACCGATATAAAAAAGGGAGCCAGTGGCTCCCTTTTTCGTGGTCGAACCACATATTTAGTTGCAGCAACGGCCCTTGACCAGGTTGCCGATAGCCACCACGGCGAACACCAGCAGGTAGGCGGCAAAGATGACGACCAGCCACTGGGGCATGGAGAAGCTGAGGAACTGCCAGCTGATCTCGCTGCAGTCGCCGTCCGGATAGAACAGCCAGGGGATCCACTGATCGAGCGGTGCCCCGCTCGGGAAGTCGACGAAGCCTTCGCATACGTTGAAGGGGGAGGGATTTTGCTGGTAATCAACATGCTTGAGCGCCAGTTTTAGGCCCCAGAAGGCGCTGTAGCCCCACAGCAGCAGGGCGCTCCACCGGACATACCCTTTCTGGGGCGCCACCATGCCGAGCAGGCCGGCCGCGATCACCCCCAGGATGGCGATCCGTTCATAGATGCACATGACACAGGGGTGCAAGCCCAGCACATGCTGGAAGAAGAGGGCGCACAACTCGAAACACAGAGCGGAAGCGGCCAGCAGTCCCCAGGCCAATCGATGGCTGGCAATACGGCGAAGAAACTCGATCATCTGATTGATCTCACAGAGAAAACAGTGGCTGAATTAGAGCAGAGGCGGATGTAAAAAGAAAGGGTCCGCGAGGACCCTTCCATCATCAGTGTGACAGTGGCAGCGGGGTTGGTAGGGCGCCGCTTGGCATCAACCAGCCAGCCTGGTAGAACCATTCGGTGGCAGGGGCGAGCAGTTGTTCCACCGCGAAGAAGCCAACCAGACCCAGCACCAGGGTGTAGGGCAGGGCCATCCATACCATGCGCCCATAAGAGAGCCGCAGCAGAGGGGCCAGTGCCGAGGTCAGCATGAACAGGAAGGCCGCCTGACCGTTGGGGGTGGCGACCGATGGCAGATTGGTGCCGGTGTTGATGGCCACCGCCAGCAGATCGAATTGTTCACGGCTGATGGCGCCATTGAGCAGGGCCGTCTTCACCTCGTTGATGTAGACGGTGCCGACGAAGACGTTGTCACTGACCATGGAGAGCAGGCCGTTTGCCAGATAGAAGAGGGCGAGCTGATCCTCCGGTTTGGCGGCGAGCACCCATTGGATCACCGGTTTGAACAGCTGTTGATCGATGATCACCGCCACCACGCTGAAGAAGACGGTGAGCAGCGCGGTGAAGGGCAGGGCCTCATGGAACGCCTTGCCGAGGGCATGTTCCTCGGTGATGCCGGTGAAGGAGGTCGCCAGCACGATGACGCTCAGGCCGATCAGGCCCACGGCCGCCAGATGTAACGCGAGCCCGGTGATCAGCCAGAGGGCGATCAGGGCCTGCACGAGCAGCTTGGCCTTCTCTTGCGAAGAGCGCTGGGCATCTTCATCACGCTCGTAGGCCTCCATGATGCGGCGCACGGGCTCGGGCAACTTGGTGCCATAGCCAAACCAGCGGCACTTTTCCACCAGCATGCAGGTGAGCAGACCGCAGATGAAAACCGGGAGGGTCACCGGTGACATGCGAATGGCGAATTCGCCGAAATGCCAGCCCGCCTGCTCGCCAATAATGAGGTTTTGCGGCTCACCCACCAGGGTGCAGACACCCCCCAGGGCGGTGCCGATGGCGGCATGCATCATCAGGCTGCGCAGGAAGGCGCGAAACTCGTTCAGGTGCTGGCGGCTGGGTTCATCGAGGCTGCTGTCATCGTCATGCAGGCTGCCTGACTCATCGCGTGAGGCCACCTTGTGATAGATGGCGTAGAAACCGGTGGCGACACTGATCACCACGGCAATCACCGTCAGGGCATCAAGGAAGGCGGACAGAAATGCCGATACCAGACAAAATGCGAGGGACAACAGTGTCTTGGAGTGGATGCGGACCAGCATCTTGGTGAACACAAAGAGCAGCAATTGCTTCATGAAGTAGATGCCTGCCACCATGAACACCAGCAACAGCAGCACCTCTATATTGGCCACCAGTTCATGCTTGACCTGGTTGGCCGAGGTCATGCCGATCAATACGGCTTCGATGGCGAGCAGGCCGCCGGGTTGCAGCGGGTAGCATTTGAGTGCCATGGCCAGGGTGAAGATGAATTCGACAACCAGTAACCAGCCAGCCAGGAAGGGATCATGGTGAAAGACGATCGGATTGATCAGCAAGAATGAGACGATGGCAAGCTTGTACCACTGGGGGGCATTGCCCAAAAAGTTCTTTGCAAACGCGCGCCCTAGGCTGATCGGCATGATGATGGTTCTCTATTTCTGTGGTTGGTATCTGCGTCTATGCAGTCGAGCCTGATCGACCCGAGCATCCGGATAATCACCTGTATCAAATTGATTGCACATGATTTTAATCAAAGGCGCGATAACTATAAATAAGGTGGTGGCGATTGCCCAGCCGAGTGGCGTTTTTATCGCCACCAACCAGCCTTGACTGAAACCCATAGCATTTTTGTATACATATTTTTAACAAAAAGATCGGGTTAATGTGAGCAGAGGACTGACCTTCTGCTTGCTAGCATGACCGGCTTTGCTATTATTCGTGAGCCTTTTTACGCATTACAACAGAGTCACTACATGGTCATAAAAGCGCAGAGCCCCGCAGGGTTTGCCGAGGAATACATCATCGAGTCCATCTGGAACAATCGCTTTCCTCCTGGATCCATTCTGCCGGCGGAGCGCGAACTGTCCGAGCTGATTGGCGTGACTCGCACCACCTTGCGCGAAGTGCTGCAGCGTCTTGCCCGTGATGGCTGGCTCACCATCCAGCACGGCAAACCGACCAAGGTCAATAATTTCTGGGAAACCTCGGGTCTCAATATTCTGGAGACCCTGGCACGCCTCGATCAGGACAAGGTACCGGATCTGGTGGCGCAATTGCTGTCTGCCCGTACCAACATCTGCACCATCTTTATTCGTGGCGCCATTCGCAATAATCCCGAGCAGGCGGCCGAGATCCTGCGTGCTGCAGAAGGGGTAGATAACTCCCCGGAAGCTTACGCAGAGTTCGATTATCGTCTGCACCACCAGCTCTCGTTTGCCTCAGGCAACCCCATCTATGCCCTGATCCTGAATGGTTTCAAGGGCTTGTATAGCAGAGTCGGACGTTATTATTTCTCCGACAAGCAGGCGCGTGAGACGGCAGATGCCTATTACAAGACACTGCTGGGCTTGGCCGAGACCAAGAATCACGAGGCTGTGTTCATGACGGTGCGCCAGTACGGTATCGAGTCTGGCAAGCTGTGGACTCGATTACGCCAGGATATGCCGAGCAACCTGTGCGATAACTGAGTCGTTTCTGCAAAGAAAAAACGCGCCTGATGGCGCGTTTTTTATGCTTTGATGTCAGCTGTTCCCTTTTCGCTCCGGGCACCGTCCTATGATGTCGGCGGGCAGCTCCCCGTTATCCTGTTCCAGCACCACATCGAATCCCCACAGCTGGTGCAGATGTTTGAGCACTTCATGGCGCGATTCGCCAAGGGGGATCCGGTTGTGGGGGACGTAGCGCAGAGTGAGGGAGCGATCGCCCTTCACCGCCACGTTGTATACCTGAATGTTGGGCTCCAGATTACTCAAGTTGTATTGGGCGGACAGGGCGCTGCGCACCAATCGATAGCCTTCCTCGTTATGGATGGCCGACACCTTGAGGTAGTTCTTCAGATCGTCGTCATCGATGGCAAACAGCTTCATGTCACGCATCACCTTGGGGCTCAGGAACTGACTGATGAAGCTCTCGTCCTTGAAGTTCTGCATGGCGAAATGCAAGGTCTCCACCCAGTTCGTTCCTGCATAGTCGGGGAACCAGTATCTGTCCTCCTCGGTGGGGTGCTCACAGATGCGGCGCAAGTCGGTGAACATGGCAAAGCCCAGGGCATAAGGATTGATCCCCGAGTAGTAGCGGCTGTTGTAGGGGGGCTGATATACCACATTGGTGTGGCTGTGCAGCACTTCTATCATGAAGCGATCGCTGATCTTTCCCTCGTCATAGAGGTGGTTGAGGATGCTGTAATGCCAGAAGGTAGCCCAGCCTTCGTTCATCACCTGAGTCTGCTTCTGCGGGTAGAAGTACTGGCTTATCTTGCGCACTATCCGCACGATCTCGCGCTGCCATGGTTCGAGTAATGGCGCGTTTTTCTCGATGAAGTAGAGAATGTTTTCTTGTGGCTCAGGGGGATAGCGCCTGTCCTCGACCCCGGAGGTCTTGTGTTGCTTGGGCAGGGTGCGCCACAGCTCGTTGACCTGAGTCTGCAGGTAGTCTTCCCGCGCCTTCTGGCGTCGCTTCTCTTCTGCCAGCGAGATCTTTTGGGGACGCTTGTAGCGATCCACCCCGAAGTTCATCAAGGCGTGGCAGGAGTCGAGCAGCCGCTCGACCGCATCGATGCCGTGTTTTTCCTCACATTCGGTGATGTAGTTTTTGGCAAACAACAGGTAATCGATGATGGAGGAAGCGTCGCTCCAGGCCTTGAACAGATAATTATTCTTGAAAAAGGAGTTGTGGCCATAGCAGGCATGGGCCATCACCAAGGCCTGCATTGGCATGGTGTTCTCCTCCATCAGATAGGCGATGCAGGGCTCGGAGTTGATGACAATTTCATATGCCAACCCCATCTGGCCACGTTTGTAGTTGCGCTCGGTATGGATGAAGCGCTTGCCAAAGGACCAGTGCTGGTAGCCGATGGGCATGCCCACGCTGGAGTAGGCATCCATCATCTGTTCGGCGGTGATCACCTCGATCTGGTTGGGATAGGTATCCAGCTTATAAAACTTGGCAACCCGGGCAATCTCCTGGTGATAAGTTTCCAGCAGATCGAAGTTCCAATCAGGACCATCGTCCAGCGGCGCTATTTTTCTCGCGGTTTCTACCATATGACGTCCCTCAAGCCGCTTGCTTCTTGAACAGCTCCCGGAAGACCGGATAGATGTCCTCTACCTTGCGAATGTGCTCCATCGCAAAGTGGGGGAATTGACCGGCTACCGACTCATATTCGTGCCACAGGGTCTGGTGGGCGCGGGTGGTTATCTCGATGTAGGAGTAATAACGCACTCTTGGCATGATGTCGCGCATCAGGATCTCTCGACACTGCGGTGAATCATCGGCCCAGTTATCCCCATCCGAGGCTTGCGCTGCATAGATATTCCACTGATTGGCGGGGTAACGTTCGTTGATGATGTCGTTCATCATCTTGAGCGCGCTGGAGACTATGGTGCCGCCGGTTTCCTGGGAGTAGAAGAATTCATGCTCGTCCACTTCCTTGGCCTGGGTGTGGTGGCGAATGTAGACCACCTCCACGTTCTTGTAGGTTCGGCTGAGGAACAGGTAGAGCAGGATATAGAAGCGTTTGGCCATCTCCTTGGTGGCCTGATCCATGGAGCCTGACACGTCCATCAGGCAGAACATCACCGCCTGGCTGGAGGGGACGGGCCGTTTGACGAAGTTGTTGAACTTGAGATCGAAGGTGTCGATGAAAGGCACCGCATCGATCCGCCGTTTCAGTTCACGGATCTCTTTCTCGAGCTGCGCCATTTCGGCAAAGTGATCGTTGGGCTCGGTGGCGAGCAGGGCGAGGCGCTCCTCCAGCTCGCGCAGTAGCCGTTTCTTGCCTGCTTGCAACGCCATGCGCCGCGCCAGCGAATTTTGCAGCGAGCGCACCACGTTGATATTGGCCGGCACTCCGTTGGAGGTGTAGCCCGCGCGGTAGGTTTTCATCTCCATCAACTGATTGAGTTGGGTCTTCTGTAGCCGTGGCAGCTCCAGATCTTCGAACAGCAAGTCCAGATACTCATCCTTGGAGATCTGGAACACGAAGTCGTCAGCACCTTCCCCCTGATCCGAGGCTTGTCCCTCGCCGGAGCCCTGGCCTCCGCCACCTCCCTTGGGACGGTCAATCTTGTCGCCGGAGATGAACTGATCGTTGCCCGGGTGAACCATCTCCCGTTTACCGCCTTGCCCCTGATGGAAATGGGGTTCGCCAATATCCTTTGTCGGGATGCTGATGCTCTCGCCCTTGTCTACGTCCTGAATGCTGCGCTTGGAGACAGCATCCGAGACCGCTTGTTTGATCTGCTTCTTGTAACGGCGGATGAAGCGCTGCCGATTGACAGCGCTTTTGTTTTTGCCGTTGAGCCTGCGGTCGATAAAATGCGCCATAACTCCCCCTTGAACTGGTCAGGGTCAGGATGACTTGCGTACCCTGAGGTACCATTCGGAGAGCAGACGCACCTGTTTGCGGGTGTAGCCCTTCTCCATCATCCGTTCGACAAAGTTATCGTGCTTCTTCTGCTCCTCGGCCGAGGTTTTGCTGTTGAAGGAGATAACCGGCAGCAGCTCTTCCGTGTTGGAGAACATCTTCTTCTCGATCACGGTGCGCAGTTTCTCGTAACTGGTCCAGTTGGGGTTACGGCCCGCATTGTTGGCCCGTGCACGCAGCACGAAGTTGACAATCTCGTTGCGGAAATCTTTCGGATTGCTGATCCCCGCCGGTTTTTCAATCTTCTCCAATTCGCTGTTGAGGGAGGCTCGATCAAACAGTTGGCCGGTCTCCGGGTCGCGGTATTCCTGATCCTGGATCCAGAAGTCGGCATAGGTCACATAGCGATCGAAGATGTTTTGGCCGTATTCCGAATAGGATTCGAGATAGGCGGTTTGAATTTCCTTGCCGATGAACTCCACGTAGCGTGGGGTCAGGTAGCCCTTGATGAACTCCAGGTAACGATCGTGCAGCTCTTGCGGGAACTGCTCGCGCTCTATCTGCTGCTCCAGCACATAGAAGAGGTGTACCGGGTTGGCGGCCACTTCCGCATGGTCGAAGTTGAATACCCGGGAGAGGATCTTGAACGCGAAGCGGGTCGACAGGCCATTCATGCCCTCGTCCACGCCGGCGTAGTCGCGATATTCTTGATAGCTCTTGGCCTTGGGATCCGTGTCTTTCAGGCTCTCGCCGTCATAGACCCGCATCTTGGAGTAGAGGCTGGAGTTCTCGGGTTCTTTCAGGCGTGACAGCACCGAGAATTGACCGAGCAGCTCCAGGGTGCCTGGCGCACACTTGGCGTCGGTCAGTTCGCTGTTGAACAGCAGTTTTTCGTAGATCTTCACCTCTTCCGAGACGCGCAGGCAGTAGGGCACCTTGACGATATAAACCCGGTCGAGGAAGGCCTCGTTGTTCTTGTTGTTGCGAAATTGCTGCCATTCCGATTCGTTGGAGTGTGCCAGCAAGATGCCGTCGAAGGGCAGGGCGGAGAGTCCCTCCGTACCGTTGTAGTTGCCTTCTTGGGTCGCAGTCAGCAAGGGGTGTAGTACCTTGATGGGGGCCTTGAACATCTCCACGAACTCCATCATTCCCTGGTTCGCCTTGCACAGCGCGCCAGAGTAGGAGTAAGCATCGGCATCATCCTGGGCGTAATGCTCCAGCATGCGGATGTCGACCTTGCCGACCAGGGAGGAGATATCCTGGTTGTTGTCATCGCCGGGCTCCGTCTTGGCGATCGCAATCTGATCCAGAATGGAGGGATTGACCTTCTCCACCTTGAACTTGGTGATGTCACCACCAAACTCGTGCAGGCGTTTGGCTGCCCAAGGGGACATGATGGGGCGCAGGTAGCGGTGCGGGATACCGTATTCTTTTTCCAGGATCTCGCCATCTTCCTCGATGTCGAACAGGCAGAAGGGGTGATCGTTGACCGGCGAACCCTTGATACGATAGATAGGCACCTTCTGCATCAAGGACTTGAGTTTCTCGGCCAGGGATGATTTGCCGCCGCCGACGGGCCCCAGCAGATAGAGAATTTGCTTCTTCTCTTCCAGCCCCTGGGCGGAGTGTTTGAGGTAGGAGACGATCTGCTCGATGGCCTCTTCCATGCCATAGAAGTCTTTGAAAGCGGGATAGCGTGCGACGACGCGATTGGAAAACAGGCGGCTGAGGCGCGGATTGACCGAAGTGTCGATCATTTCCGGTTCGCCGATGGCAACCAGCAGACGTTCGGCGGCGGAGGTGTAGCAGGATTTGTCCTGTTTGCACATATCCAGGAACTCCTGAATGCTGTACTCCTCCTCTCTGGCTTTCTCATACCGCTGTTGATAGTGCTCGAAGATGCCCATAACTTAGCCCTCGTTATAGTCGCTTACCCTGAAAAAGAGTGGATCACTACTTTTGTTCTGTTTGCCTCTTAAGCCTAGTCAACAGCCCCCAGTAATCCATCGCCATCATTGGTTTAAGTTTGCGCGGGAGCTTCCCGATCCTTGTGCGGGAAGATGCAGTCAATGACATACCTATGTTACTGACTGTTAAATTATTTTTGCCATGACAGTGATGCAAATGTCAAAGACATAAAAAATAAATGTTTGTGTGGTAGATGCAGGAAAGGGAGGTCTCCCGCGTTGCGCACTCGGCAACGCAGACGGGGCAAGGGTGGTAGAGGGAAGGAGAAGAAATTGATTTACGTTTACGTTAACGTGATACACCCGTTTGGTGTTTTGGCTCTAATTTTTACATTGACGCTACATTCTGACTGCTCTAGATTGGCCCTGTGTCGAGCAGTCATCGCTTTAGCAAGAAAGTGCTGATTGTGCAGATACTAAGCTCTGTTTAAGCACGTTTCCGTTGGCTTGACCCTCGCATCCGCGGGGGTCTTCTTTTTTCGGCATTCGGCAAGAGCGAATCCTCAAGGCGTCGCGACATAGAGTCGTGAAACCGCTGCCAATACCTCGGCGAAGGGATGAGCGGCCAGCTGGCCAAAACCGGCCAGGTTCTTTGCCTTGACCCTGGTGGTCAAGGGGGTGGCGATGCCGCACAAGAAACGGGTCAGGATGCGTGGCTCCTGGCTGTGGCACAGCGCCACCAGCGGATCACACCAGGCACGCAAGCCCTGTTCGTTGGGCAAGCTTGGTGTCGGGAGTGGAGGCAGGACGGCAATTTCACCCCGGCAGACGGAGCAGTGCCCACAGTGGCTCGGCGCCTGCTCATCGGCAAAATAGCGGGCCAGCTCATGGCTGAGACAGTGGGTCGAGATGAAGAAGTTGAGCAAGGCTTGCAACCGAGCCAATTCGCTCTGCTCTTTCTGCTCGAACAGAAGATGGAGCTGATCCGCCAGCGACGCTACATCCAGGTCTTGACGCATTACCCGGTAAACTTCCGTCATCTGCTTGCTTTCGAGCTCGATCCAGCCCTGTTGCTGCAAATAATCCAGCGCGGCGGCGGCCCGTGATCGTTCCCCCTGATAACCCTGCCAAAGCGCATCGAAGTCCATGGTGCACCAGCTGCGCGCCTGAGGCGCGCAGGCAAACAACTGCTCCAGGAACTGGCGCCGATCCGGATTGAAACGCGCCAGGATCTCCTGCTTGTCCAGCAGGAACTTGAAGCGATATTCGGCAAAATAGCTGTAGGCTGGCGCAATGACGCCCGCCATCTCCAGATAGACCAGCAGGGTCTTGAGCGGCAACTGGCGGATGTTGGTGTCATTGGAGAGGCGCAGCAGGCTAAATTCCCACTCGGCCCCGCTCTGGCGCAGGATCTCGAGCAGGATCAGGATGGCGGCTCTGTCAGGGGTATCCCCATAGACGAAGTTTTCCAGCACCGGCAACTGGGTGCGGCTGGCCAGCACGATACAGCGGGAGGGGAGGCCGTCACGTCCGGCGCGACCTATCTCCTGGCTGTAGTTCTCGATGGACTTGGGCAAGTCGTAGTGAATGACCCGGCGGATATCGGCCTTGTCGATACCCATGCCAAAGGCGATGGTGGCGACGATGCAATCCACCTTGCCGGCCATGAAGTCGTGCTGGATCTGGCTGCGCAGGGCAGGATCCAGCCCGGCATGATAGGCGCAGGCCCGGATCCCCGCCCGCTGCAACAGTTCGGCGCACTGTTGCGCGGTGTGTTGCAGGGTGACATAGACGATGGTGGGCGCCGCGGGATCGCGCCGCAGTTCGTCACAAAGCCAGCTGTCGCGGGCGTTACCGGCCAACGGGAGCACACCGAGATCCAGATTGGCGCGATAGAAGCCGGTCACCACCAGATCCTCGCCGTCGATATCGAATTTTGCCTGCATGTCCGCCATGACCGCCGGGGTAGCGGTGGCGGTGAGCAACAATACCTGGGGAATGGCCAGCTCGCGACGATGAGTCGGCAGCTTCAGGTAGTCGGGGCGAAAATTATGACCCCATTCGGAGATGCAGTGCGCCTCATCCACCACCAGCATCGACAGCGGGATCTGGGCGATGAAGCGGCGAAAACGCTCGTTCTTGAGGCGTTCTACCGAAATCATCAGGATCTTGAGCTGGCCGTCACTGGCCTGCTGCATGACCCGGCGGCTCTCCTCCGGCGTCTGGCTGGAATCCAGGGTGGCGGCGGCGATCCCCTTGCGTTGCAGGAAGGCGAGTTGATCGTGCATCAACGCCAGCAGGGGAGAGATCACCAGCGTCAGGTGCGGCAGTGCCAGGGCGGGCAACTGATAGCAGAGGGACTTGCCGGCCCCGGTCGGGAAGATGGCCGCCGCACTCTTGCCCGCCAGCAGGCGCTCGATCACGGCCTCCTGGCCGGGGCGCAACTGGGTGAAGCCAAAGTGTCGGGTCAGCAGGGAGGTGATCATGGCATGGCTCCAGCGCAAAGGGCGCCATGATACCACTCTTGCCACCCGTTCTGCCCGGGAACGGGTCGGAATGGCGACAATTTGACCGTGGTTGATATTGTGTTATCACATTGTTGTAGATTTTTTGTGAGGTAACCCTGATATTTTTCAGTGATTATGTGGAAAAAAACGCCGGCTGATGGGATATTCCTTGTCCGCAGCCCCATGCGTAATTGGACGGATCCAGAAGAAGATCTGCCAACAGCGATCGCCGTCAAGTTGCCGGTATCACGGCGTGTGGCAGGTTGCCAACAGGACTAATGATTCACGCACCTCGTGTGCCCAGGGACTCTTTGATGACACAACAACACCCCCTCATAAGACTGGTCAATAGCACCAGTCTGGTTAGCCAGATCCTGGTCGGTCTGGTACTCGGTATTATCCTTGCCATGGTCATGCCGGAATGGGCCAAGGCGGCAGGTCTGCTCGGCAGCCTGTTCGTCGGCGCCTTGAAGGCGGTCGCGCCGCTGCTGGTCTTCGTGCTGGTGATGGCCGCCATCATCGGTCACAAGCAGGGCCAGAAGACCAACATGAAACCGATCCTGCTGCTCTACCTGCTGGGAACCTTCCTGGCGGCAGTCGTGGCCGTGGTCGCGAGCTTCCTGTTCCCGTCCAACCTGCACCTGGTGGCGAGCAGCGCCGAGATCACCCCGCCGGGTGGCATCACCGAGGTTCTGCAGACCCTGCTGTTCAACGTGGTGACCAACCCGGTCAAGGCGTTGATCGATGCGAACTACATCGGCATCCTGGCTTGGGCCATCGGCCTTGGCATCGCCATGCGTCACGCTGGCGAGAGCACCAAGGCGGTGATCACCGACCTGTCGCACGGGGTTTCCACCATCGTCAAGGCGGTGATCCGCTGTGCGCCGCTCGGTATCCTGGGGCTGGTCGCCTCGACCCTGGCCGAGACCGGCTTTGACGCCCTGTTCGGTTATGCCCATCTGCTGGTGGTGCTGATCGGCTGCATGCTGTTCATCGCCTTCGTGGTCAACCCGCTCATCGTGTTCTGGAAGATCAAGCGCAACCCCTATCCGCTGGTGCTGACCTGCCTGAAAGAGAGCGGCGTGACCGCCTTCTTCACCCGCAGCTCCGCCGCCAACATCCCGGTCAACATGACGCTCTGTGAAAAACTGCGCCTGCCGAAAGACACCTACGCGGTCTCTATCCCACTGGGCGCCACCATCAACATGGCCGGTGCTGCTATCACCATTACCGTGCTCTCCATGGCGGCGGTACACACCTTGGGAATGGAAGTAGATCTGGCCACGGCCATCCTGCTCTCCGTCGTCGCCACCATCAGCGCCTGCGGCGCCTCCGGGGTGGCCGGTGGCTCCCTGCTGCTGATCCCGCTGGCGTGCAGCCTGTTTGGCATCGGCAACGACATCGCCATGCAAGTGGTGGCGGTTGGCTTCATCATCGGGGTGTTGCAGGATTCCGCCGAGACGGCGCTCAACAGCTCCACCGACGTACTGTTCACCGCGGCGGCCTGCATGGCGGAAGAAGAAGCGCTGCAAAGTGCCGCGCAGCTCTCTCGCGAAGCCTGATAGCCGGTTTATCTACGCATTGAAAACGCCCTCTCAGGAGGGCGTTTTTTATGGTCGAAAGCGAGCGAAAGGGCGCGGATACCAGCTTGAAACAGGGATCTGGCCAGCGCACCTGATGGCCAGGTTCGCGCATAGTGCCATGCCGTAGCGGGCAGGATTGGTGAAGGGAAGGCAACCGTCACGGCCTCACGGAGCGCGCGATTGGCGAAAGGCTATCTCGGCTGGGCAGAGACTTGGCTGACCTGTTGACCCCGTGAGAAAGCAGAACAACTATCATGCGTGGTTCGCCAGCAGGGGGCGAGCTGCGAGTGACAGGTTCAGCGACAGGAAGGGTGCTTGGTGGCAGGCGAGCCGTTCTCAACTGTCTGGATGCCAGATCTGGCCATTCTAGCTGGGCACTGGGTGCGCGTTGTCAGAACACTGGGGGATCACCTGCATCATGACGGCATTGCTGGAGGGAAACGAAGGAACAATAAAAATGCCCGCCATCACTGGCGGGCATTTGCTTGCTGGCTAGGCCGGGAGGATTAGCCGGCCAGCTGATAGAGGATGGCGGAGATGGCAATCAGCCCCATGGTCGCCACAAAGACGTTGCTGATATGGCCCTGATACTTCGCCATGGCAGGCACGCGCTTGATGGCGTACATCGGCATCAGGAACAGTATGGTGGCGATGATGGGACCACCCAGGGATTCAATCATGCCGAGGATGGAGGGGTTGATGATGGCCACGCCCCACAGGGTCAGGATGAAGAAGGCTATGATGAACAGCTCGACCTTCCTGGTGTTTGGCGTCTTGCCGGACTTGCGCATGTTTTGGACGATCATCCCCTTCAGACCTTCACGGGCACCCAGATAGTGGCCGAAGAAGGAGGAGACGATGGCGACGAAGGCAACCAGCGGACCGAAGTAGGAGATGATCGGGCTCGCATGTTGGTTGGCCAGGTAGGAGAGCACGGCGATGTTCTGGGACTTGGCCTCCGCCAGCTGGACCGGGGTCAGGCTCATCACGCAGGAGAACACGAAGAACATCACGAAGCCGAGCAGGATGAGTGCGGTGCGCTTGAGGATGGCATCGGATTTCGCGACCGCATTGTCACCGTGATTGCGGCGCTGGGCCAGGGCGAAGCTGGAGATGGCCGGGCTGTGGTTGAAGGAGAACACCAGCACCGGGATGGTCAGCCACAGGGTCACGGTGAAGTCCTTGGCGGACGGCACCTGGGCCAGGGCGGCGCCGGTCCAGTCCGGGATGAGATACAGGGATATGCCCGCCAGAATGGCGATGAGCGGGTACACCAGCAGCTCGGTGACCTTCAGCATCAGCTTCTCACCGGCCAGCATGACCGACATCATGCCCATGATCAGCACGATGGAGAGGATCCAGCGCGGCGGCGCCGTCATCTGCAACTGGTTGACCATGAAGCTTTCCACCGTGTTGGTGATGCCAACCCCGTAGATCAGCACGATGGGGTAGATGGCGAAGAAGTAGAGCAGGGTGATTAATTTACCGGCACCGAT
Source organism: Aeromonas sp. TECH754 (assembly GCF_056279295.1). Lineage (NCBI taxonomy): Bacteria > Pseudomonadati > Pseudomonadota > Gammaproteobacteria > Aeromonadales > Aeromonadaceae > Aeromonas > Aeromonas sp. TECH754. The sequence continues at coordinate 1,340,997 of NZ_JBWBRA010000001.1, forward strand.
ACCGAAGTGCTCTTCCACCACCTGGGTGATGTCGGCATTGGGATTCTTGGAGGACAGCACGAAGCGGGCCAACCCACGGTGGGCCAGGTAGGTCATTGGGCCGACCAGCAGCGCCATCACCACCAGCGGCCAGAAGCCGCCCATGCCGGCGTTGATAGGCAAGAACAGGATCCCGGCGCCGACGGCGGTGCCGAACAGGCTGATCACCCAGGTAGTGTCTTGTTTGCCCCAACCGCGCGATTGGACTGAGCCGATTCCCTGCTCTACTGAGGCTGCAACTTCCTGTGCGCCGGTGACCGTATTGGACATGTCTCTCACCCCGAATAGTGGTTTTAATTAGTCGGCGAAAGAATACTTTTTTTTAAATCAAAAATGTTGATCGGATTCACCTTTATGAGGGCAAAACGCGTACTTTCTTATGGAAATGTGATCAAAAGAATAAAAAATCAAAATTTCTTTATCAAATGCAATGTTAGTTGAGTGTTAATTGCATGATTTGCCAACTCCCGGTGTTAGCGGAATGTTATTTTGACAGGTGCTGGGCAAGCTGACGGATCATGCTGGCGGTGGCGCCCCAGATGAAGGATTGCTGCCAGGGGATCCAGTAGATGGTGTGGCTCTTGCCGGCCCTGGGAATGGTCAGGGCGATGTGGTGGGCGGGATCCAATACATGGCTGAGCGGCACCTCGAAGGCCTGCTCCACTTCATCCGGGCTCAGGGTGAGCTGATAATCGGCATCCACCATGGCCAGCACCGGCAACACATCGTACAGGGAGATGGTGTTGAGCGGTGTCAGGCTGCCGATGACATGGATCTGGCAGGCAGGGATCCCGAGTTCCTCCCGGGTTTCCCGCAGTGCGGTGTGGATCAGGCTCTCGTCTTCGGGATCCTGGCGCCCGCCGGGGAAGCTGATTTGCCCAGGGTGGTGGCGCAGCTGTGCACTGCGACGGGTCAGCAGCAGCTGCAGCCCGTCTGGCCGCTCCACCAGGGGCAGCAAGACGGCCGCCGGTTTGAGCCCGGCCAGCATCAGCCGATGGGCCGGAGCCGGGCGTTGCAGCAGGAAGCGGGTCAGCAGATCGGCACTGTTCATCTCGCGGCGGTGCTCCTTGGGAAAGGATGGGGGCGTGGGGCTGCGGCTATCACTGGCGCTGCGCATCCAGCAGCGGCAAGATGCGAGCGACCTTGTCGTAGGTCTCCTGATACTCGCTGTCGGCGTCCGAGTCGGCGATGATGCCGCCCCCCGCCCAGCAATGGATCCGACCGGCTTCGGCTATCAGGGTGCGAATGCAGATGCTGGTATCCATCCGGCCGTGCTGGCTCAGGTAGCCGATGCTGCCGCAGTAGGCATTGCGCCGCACCGGCTCCAGCTCCTCGATGATCTCCATCGCCCGGATCTTGGGGGCGCCGGTGATGGAGCCTCCCGGGAAGCAGGCTCGCAGCAGATCCACTCCCTGCCAGCGCTCATCCAGCTCGCCGTGGATGGTGGAGACCAGGTGATGCACGGCGGGGAAGGACTCCACCGCAAACAGATGCGGTACACAGACTGAGCCCGGACGGCTTACCCGGCCGATGTCGTTGCGCAGCAGATCCACGATCATCAGATTTTCCGAGCGATCCTTGTCGGCGCCGGCCAGCTCCCGGGCGATCTGGCTGTCTGTGGCGGGATCCCGATGGCGGGGGCGAGTGCCCTTGATGGGCTTGGTCTCGATGTGGCGGCCATCGAGCAGCAGGAAACGCTCGGGAGAAAGGCTCAAAATGGCGCTATCCGGCAGGCGAATAAAGGCCGAGAAGGGGGCCTTGTTGGCCGCGCTGAGGGCGAGATAGGCCGTCCATTCATCCCCCTGATAGGGCGCGCTGAAGCGCTGGGTGAGGTTGATCTGATAGCAATCCCCCGCCGCCAGATAAGCCTGGATCCGTGCAAACTTGTCGCCATATTCGGCCCGGCTCATGTTGCTCTGCCAGGGACCTGTCAGCGAGAACGGCATCTGAGTGGCCGAAGGGGGGGCGACTTGCGCCTCCAGCCAGCGCAACCGGCTGGTGAGCCCCGCCTCGTTCCCCCAGTGCACCAGTTGCCAGCGACCGGTCTCGACCTCGCGCAGCAGCGCCCAGTCATAGATCCCCACCGCCATGTCCGGCAGCCGGATATCCGCCTTGGCCTGCACGGGCAGGCGCTCGAATCGCCGCCCCAGATCGTAACCGAACAGACCGAGGGCACCGCCGATGAAGGGCAGGTCGCTCTGCTCCTGATCCAGCGGCCCCAGCAGGGCTTGCTGGGTGCTGGCGAGCAGGCTGAGGGGGTCATCATCATGGTGCTCGGTTGCCCCTGCGCGCTGCACGCGGGTGCAGGTTCCCCGGGTTTCCAGGGTGGCGAGGGGATCGGCGCTGAGGATGTCGAAGCGGTTGTCGGCCCCATGGGGGCCGGCCGACTCCAGCAACATGGCCCAAGGCTGGTGTTGCAGCCGGGTAAACAGGGCGTGCAGCGATGTTTGCGGGTCGAAATGGTGGATATGCAGTCTTGGTTTCATTTTTTGTTACACAGGCAACAGTTTGCACCCAGCTCCCTAGCCGGTACGGGTGGCCAAGCGTATCATGGCGGCCGGCATTTTCAGAAAACACCGTTATAAAAACATGCCGTGTCTGCCGGCTCTGTGCGCACCCGCCGCCCGCCGAAGGCTCGGCTCATATGGAAGCCCTCGCTCGGCCTGACCGAGACGAGGACCAGTGAGGATGATATGAGCATCATTAAAAAACAGGACTTTATCGATTCCATTGCCGACGCCCTGCAATATATCTCTTTCTACCACCCCCTCGATTTCGTCCAGGCCGCCAAGGCCGCCTATGACCGTGAGATCAACCCGGCCGCCAAGGATGCCCTGGCCCAGATCCTGATCAACTCCCGCATGTCCGCCGAGGGTCATCGTCCCCTGTGCCAGGACACCGGCATCGTCACCTGCTTCGTCAAGATCGGCATGAAGGTGCAGTGGGACAGCGACATGACGGTGCAGGAGATGGTGGACGAGGGCACGCGCCGCGCCTACACCAACCCGGACAACCCGTTGCGCGCCTCGGTGCTCGCCGATCCGGCGGGCAGTCGCAAGAACACCAAGGACAACGCCCCGGCCGTGGTGCACATCGACATGGTGCAAGGGGACAAGGTGGAAGTCAGCATCGCCGCCAAGGGCGGTGGCTCCGAGAATAAGTCCAAGATGGTGATGCTCAACCCCTCGGACGATGTGGTCGAGTGGGTGCTGAAGACGGTGCCGACCATGGGCGCCGGCTGGTGCCCGCCCGGCATGCTGGGGATCGGCATCGGCGGTACCGCCGAGAAAGCTGCCGTGCTGGCCAAGGAAGCCCTGATGGAGCACATCGACATCCAGGAGCTGATCGCCCGGGGTCCCGAGACCACCGAAGAGAAGCTGCGTGTCGAGCTCTATGACAAGGTCAACAAGCTGGGGATCGGTGCCCAGGGTCTGGGCGGTCTCACTACCGTGCTGGATGTGAAGGTCAAGTCCGCCCCGACCCACGCCGCCTCCAAGCCGGTGGTGATGATCCCCAACTGCGCCGCCACCCGCCACGTCCACTTCGAGCTGGACGGCTCCGGTCCTGCCGAGCTGACCCCGCCGAGACTGGAAGACTGGCCACAGATCACCCGCGAGTCCGGTGGCAACGTGCGCCGGGTCAACGTCGACGGCATCACCAAGGCCGAGCTCGCCAGCTGGAAGAGCGGCGATACCGTGCTGCTCTCCGGCAAGATCCTGACCGGTCGCGACGCGGCTCACAAGCGTATTGCCGACATGCTCAAGAAGGGGGAAGGGTTGCCGGAAGGGGTCGACTTCACCAACCGCTTCATCTATTACGTGGGCCCGGTCGATGCGGTCCGTGACGAAGTGGTCGGCCCGGCGGGCCCCACCACCTCCACCCGGATGGACAAGTTCACCGACATGATGCTGGGGGAGACCGGCCTCATCGGCATGATTGGCAAGTCAGAGCGTGGCCCCAAGACGGTGCAGAGCATCAAGGAGCACAGGGCCGTCTATCTGATGGCGGTCGGCGGCGCCGCCTACTTGGTGGCCAAGGCCATCAAGAAGGCACGGGTAGTGGCCTTCGCCGACCTGGGGATGGAGGCCATCTATGAGTTCGAGGTGGAGGACATGCCGGTGACAGTGGCGGTCGACTCTGAGGGCAACAACATTCACGAGACGGGCCCGGCCTACTGGTCTGCCAAGATTGCCGAGCTGGACGTCAAGCTTTCCTGATCTGCATTGCGGTATCCATCCGTCTCGGTGACGGCTGCCAGGCAGCCTTGTGGCCAGCACGGCGAAAAGAGGCGACCTCGGGGTCGCCTCTTTTTTATGGCTCGGGTTTCGTGCCCGCAGGCTCAGTCGCCATGCCGCTATCGAGAGAGGAGGGCGAGATCATTAAACCTTCCGGCACGCATCCTTCTCGACACATGGCGGTACATCGAGGATGCCGCGCTCAATGGTTGAGGTAGATGTCCTGGCCGCCATAACAGAGGTGGCCGCCCTGAATGGGGAGAGGGGCATTCTGGGGCTCGAAGAATCGGGTCAGTACACCGGAGCGTTGTCCCAGTGTGCTCAGTTTGCCGTGATCCAGGGCCACTTCTTGGGGCAGCCAGGTCAATACGGCGGCGCAGTGGCCGTTGCCCAGGCTCTGCTCCAGCACCCGCTGCCAGTTTTTGATCTTGGCGCCGTGGACCACCAGTATCCGGGCGGGGTTGATCCCCTGCGCCTGCCACTGCTCGGCCACGGGCAGGCCGGGCGGGGCGATGAGCAGGATCCAGCCGCTGTTACCCTGGCTCAGTCGTCCCAGCTCGTCGAGCAGCGGCGCGGCATGAAGGTCACTTGCCAGTCGAGGCTCATGCTCCTGCTTGCTCTGATGGCGGGTGGGCCAGGGATTGATCAGGCCGGCAGAGGGGGAGGAGGTGAGGTGACTCAGGGGCTGGCTCATATAAGTGTCCTGTATGAATAACCATGCTGTATGCGTATACAGTAGTTCCATCTCATGCCGGTGACAAGACATTTGTGGTTAAAAATGTGAGCGGATTGACAAGGCCATGATCTACTTGGTTGAATTAAAAAGATATTTATCCCGATGGTGTGGTGGGTGTTTTTTGAACTATGGACAAAGCGGGGGCAGGCGCTCATGGTTATACAGTCTGTATGGCAAGAGGAGAGACCAAGATGGATGTCAGTACCTTGCAACGGCTGGATGCCAATATTCTGCTCGGGATCATCAACGAGAAGCTGCGGCTGGAGTGCGATGGTCTGGAAGAGTTGCTGGCCTACTACGACATGACAGAGGATCAGCTGGCCACGCGTCTGCAACAGATTGGCTATCACTACGATCCCATGAGCAATCAGTTCAAGGCCCATGGATAATTCGCCCACCAAGTGTGCCCCAACTGGGGCACCTTCCTTTTTTATTGCCTGGCGATGCATTGAACATTGAAACCGGTTTCAACGCGCACTGTGGTGGGCGTTATTTTCACGTATTTTCAGATGTGCGCAATCGCTGAAAACCTATTCATGATAATATCTTGAAAAGTAATTATTAACTGCATGATTTTTATCTGAATTTTAATTTTGTTAAGGTAACTTTAAGGAAAGGGTTTTCATGCTTTAACTGTCATCTTTATGCGTTAAAGTGTGACTCACGTTAACTTTTAAGCCAACGGCTTTAGCTAGTATGCCCACGCCGGAACATATTATGAGATAACAACAGCGCCGGTCCCAAAATGGGATAACAATTTTTATTTGTAACGAAGGAAAATGGTTTATGGCTACCAAGAAGAAGACAGACCAGGATCTCCAACTGGATAAAGATCAGCTCAAAGCGAGTATCGTGCGTCACCTGCGTTCTACCTTGGGGACAAGCGAACAGAAAGCCTCGCCAGAAGCGTGGTGGAAAGCGACCGCCGCCGCCGTCAACGAACAGGTGTACGAACGCCTGACCCGCACTCAGCAGACGCATTTCAAGAAAGATACCCGTGCCATCCACTATCTCTCTGCTGAGTTCCTGATGGGGCGCCTGACCTCCAACAACCTGCACAACCTCTCCTTGTACAAGACCTGCGAAGAGGCACTGGGTGAACTCGGTCTGGAACTGACCGACCTGTGCGAGCAAGAGCCCGACATGGCGCTCGGTAACGGTGGCCTGGGCCGCCTGGCCGCCTGCTTCATCGATTCCCTGGCGACCCTGAACTACCCGGCGGTCGGCTACGGCATCCATTACGAACACGGCCTGTTCCGTCAGGAAATTCAGGATGGCCACCAGATCGAGCGTCCGGATTCCTGGCGTGAATATGGCAACCCCTGGGAGATCTGCCGCCCCGAATCCGTGCAGGAGATCCCGCTCTATGGCTACGTCGAAACCGTGTTCGGCGACAATGGCGGCCTGAAGAAGGTGTGGCACGCCGGTCGCAAGATCAAAGGGGTGCCTTGGGATATCCCGGTGGTGGGCTTTGGCGGTCACACCGTCAACATCCTGCGCCTGTGGGAATCTCGCGCCTCCGAGTTCTTTGACTGGGACGTGTTCAATGCCGGTGGTTACATCGACTCCCAGACGGAAAAAGCCCAGGCAGAGACCATCTCCAAGGTGCTCTATCCGAACGATGATACCGATGCGGGCAAAGAGCTGCGCCTGATCCAGCAGTACTTCTTCTGTGCCTGCTCCATCAAGGACATCATGCGTCGCTACAAGCGCGCCCATGGCAGCGACTTCAGCAACTTCGCCGCCCAGATCGCCATCCAGCTCAACGACACCCACCCGACCGTGGCCATCCCCGAGCTGATGCGGGTGCTGGTGGATGAAGAGGATCTGACCTGGGAAGCCGCCTGGTCCATCTGCTACCGGGTGTTCTCCTACACCAACCATACCCTGTTGCCCGAAGCACTGGAGAAGTGGTCGGTCAGCCTGTTCGAGAAGGTACTGCCCCGTCATCTCGAGATCATCTACGAGATCAATGCCCAGTTCCTGAACAACCTGGTCGAACCCAAGTGGCCGGGTGACGATGCCATCAAGGCCAAGCTCTCCATCATCGAAGAGGGAGCTGTGCGCAAGGTGCGCATGGGCAACCTGTGCGTGATCGGCTCCTCCAAGGTCAACGGCGTGGCCGAGATCCACTCCAAGCTGGTGAAAGAGGATCTGTTCCCCGAGTTCGCCGCGCTCTGGCCAGAAAAAATGTGCAACGTCACCAACGGTGTCACTCCCCGTCGCTGGCTGCTGGCCTGCAACCCGGAGCTCGCCGAGCTCTACAACGAGGTGGTGGGCAAGGAGTGGCCGCTGCAGCTGGACAAACTGCGCGCCGTCACCCAGTTTGCCGATGACGAGGCGTTCCAGCAGCAGTTCATGCGCATCAAGCGCCACAACAAGGAGAAGCTGGTCAAGGTGATCAAGGCCGAGACCGGGATCGAGGTCAGCGCCGAAGCCATCTTCGACATCCAGATCAAGCGTCTGCACGAGTACAAGCGCCAACAGCTGAACCTCATCCACATCATGGCGCTCTACCGTCGCCTGCTGGCGAACCCGGATTATGACATGCACCCGCGGGTGTTCATCTTCGGCTCCAAGGCCGCGCCTGGTTACAAGCTGGCCAAAGACATCATCTTCGCCATCAACAAGCTGGCGGATCGGGTCAACAATGACAGCCGCATCCAGGGCAAGCTGAAGGTAGTGTTCATGCCGAACTACCGCGTGAGCCTGGCAGAGAAGCTGATCCCGGCCGCCGACGTGTCCGAGCAGATCTCCACCGCCGGTTATGAGGCATCCGGTACCGGCAACATGAAGATGGCACTGAACGGCGCCATCACCATCGGGACCCTGGACGGCGCCAACATCGAGATCGCGGAAGAGGCGGGTGCCGAAAACTGCGCCATCTTCGGTCTGGACGTGGACGAGGTGAAGGCATTGAAGGGGCGCGGTTACAACCCGTATGACTTCTACTACGCCAACTCCGAGCTCAAGGCCGTGCTGGACTGGTTCGATACCGACTACTTCACGCCGGGTCGCCCGGGCGAGCTCTCCTCCATCAAGCGCTCCTTGCTGGAAGGGGGGGATCCTTACCTGACCCTGGCGGACTTCGCCTCTTATTCGGACGCCCACAAGCTCATCGATACCTGGTATCGGGATCCGGCGCTCTGGGCCAAGAAGGCGATCATCAACTCGGCCACCATGGGCAAGTTCAACTCCGATCGCTCCATTCAGGATTACGTGGACAACATCTGGAACCTGAACGCCTGCAACGTCGGTTGATGACAATCCGACCCGCAAAACCCCCGCACCGCGGGGGTTTTTTTATGTCGCTCTGTGTGGGATTGTTGGTGTGATTGGGTACCCGTTTTGATGGTGGGCAGTCAGATGAATAAGTATTTTTGATGAAGGTAGTGGTAAAAATGCCGAGGTGACGAGGTGTCCACAATGGAAAAGGCCCCATCAGGGGCCTTTGTTATATGGGCAGAACTCAGTGCAGGATGTCGCCGAAGCAGTAGGCCAGCAGAGTCAGGATGACGGTGAAGACCAGGTTCAGCACCAGGCCGGCGCGCATCATCTCGCGCTGCTGGATGTGGCCGCTGGCGAAGACGATGGCGTTGGGCGGCGTGGCCACCGGCAGCATGAAGGCGCAGGAGGCGCCGACGGCGATCAGCACCGACATGACGACGGGAGAGACCCCCAACGCCTCGGCCACCCCGGCAAACAGTGGCACCAGCAGGGCGGCGGTGGCGGTGTTGGAGACCAGCTCGGTTAGGAACACCACGAAGGCGGCCAGGCACAGCAGTATGATGAAGATCGGCATGCTGGCGAGGGTGCTGGAGAGGTGTTCCGCCAGGAAGGCGTTGGCCCCGGTTTGCTTGAGGATGGAGCTCAGGGTCAGGCCACCGCCGAACAGCAGCAACACGCCCCAGTCGGTGTTCAGGTTGATGTCATCCCAGTTGGCGACACGGCTGACGGCGATGGCCAGGATGGCGCCCATGGCGATCAGGGTGTCGAACTGGGGAATGCCGCCCAGTGCGGCGGCGATGGGCTGGGAGCCTATCCACAGCAACACGGTCGCCAGGAAGATGAGCAGGGTGACCTTGCGCTGGCCGGTCCATTCGATGGTGACCTGCTCGGTGCTGACCTGGTGGGAGAGATTGGGGCGCATCACCAGATAGAGCAGGCCGATGCCGACCGGCATGAAGATCAGCACCACCGGAATGCCGAACTTGAGCCAGTCGGTGAAGCCGATGCCCATCTGGGCGGCGGCGATGGCGTTGGGGGGGCTGCCCACCAGGGTGCCGATGCCGCCGATGCTGGCGCTGTAGGCGACCCCCAGCAGGACGAATACCAGGGTGCGGCGCTCCTTGTGCACGTCGAGCCCCTTGAGCATGCCGAGGGCCAGCGGCATCATCATGGCGGCGGTGGCGGTGTTGCTGATCCACATGGAGAGCGCGGCCGTGATGGTGAAGAGCACCATGGCGGCCCAGCCGAGGTGGCCCTTGGCGAGTTGCATCACCTTGGCGGCGATCTGGGTATCCAGTCCCTGCTTGGAGAGGGCGGCGGCCAGGGCGAAGCCACCGAAGAACAGGAACAGCACCGGGTTGGCGAAGTCGGTGAGCGACTTGCTCATGTCGAACACCCCGAGCAGGGTGGCGAGCACCGGGATGGAGATGGCCGTGATGGTGATGTTGACGGCTTCGGTCAGCCAGAGGATGGCGATGAAGATCAGGATGCCGAGGCCCTTGTTGATCATGGGATCAAACGGGAGCCAGGCGAGCATGGCACAGAGCAGCAAGACGTCCAGGATGACGATCCCGGCCTTGATGTCCAGCCAACGCGATGGGGCAGAGGGGACGACAGATGTATGCATGTTGTTTTCTCGGTTAATTTATGGTTGTTGTTGTGTTGCCGAGATTACATTTCTCCCCCCGTATGAAACAGGGGGAAGTGGTCAAAGCATGTGGCGACTCACAGAGTAAAGTGCAAACGGATCTGATATTAAACATGATTTAAACAAATCTGTTTCATTTGGCCTGGGCCGTGACCGAAAGCAGCCACTCCTTGAACAGGCTCTTTGGCAGGGAGCCGCTGCGTTGGGCCAGCACCTCGCCGCGCCGAAAGACCATCAGGGTCGGGATGCTGCGAATGGCGTAACGGCTGGCAATGGCGGTCTCTTGCTCGGTGTTGAGCTTGACGAAGCGGATCTGCGGCTCGAGTTCGCGGGCCATCTCCTGAAACACCGGGGCAAATTGCAGGCAGGGGCCACACCAGCTGGCCCAGAAATCGACAACCACCGGAATGTCGGAGCCTATCAAGGCGTCAAAATGTGCCGTGTGGCCCACCACGGGCGTCGCCGTGAACAGGGCGTCCCGACAGCGGCCGCAATTCGCATTTGAATCCATTCTCTCGCTGGGCAGGCGATTGCGGGTAAAGCAGTGGCTACAATAGGTAGTGATAAGTGACATAATTGTTTCCTTAATTCATGGCTCGGCAACATCTTTTTTATTGCATTGGCAGAGCAGACTAACGGTAACATAGCAGTCAGTTAATTTTCACAGTCGGCGATCTGGTCGTGATGCTCTGTCACCGGATGGCTGACCATGACAAGAGAATCGAGACGGGATGAAGAGTGTTGCACGCGTCAATCGTGTTGTCCTGAGCCTTATCATCGTATCGTTGCTGGCGTTTTCAGCCTATTGCTGGCAGTTGCTCAGCCAGCAACAGCGCGCTTCCGAGCTCAGCGGCGCCGCCGAATTGGTGTTGAACCAGATCAACACAGATACCGTCTACCTGCTGGGCCGCGAGAAGGCGAGTGATGGCAGCGTACAACAGCGCCTGAGCCTGCTGTCAAACAGCCTCGACAAGTTCGTCAGCCTGGTGCGTGACGATCCGGGCTCGGCCGATGATCCCCAGTCCCAGGCATTGCAGCGCGACATCGATGGTTATCTGCTCGACCTGGCCAAGCTCTATACCATGGAGATGACCATCGAGTATCTGGAGCCCCGCTTCCAGAGCCAGCTCAAGTCGCTGATGGCCGGCGTCAGGGTCGAGACGGCGGAGTATCGCGATCTCACCGAGCTGTTCAGGTTGAGTCACTACCTCAGACGCAGTTGGGACATGAGCGAACAGCGCCAGCTGCTGGCGTTGCAGCAGCGCCTCACCGAGACCTATTCCCGGCAGCCCCCGATCATGGCCGTCACCCAGCTCAGCCAGGAGCTCAACCGCCAGGTGATCGACTACCATCGCCTGCGCAACCAGATCATCGAGATGAAGGGACTGGGATCGCTGCCCCTGTGGAAGAAGAGCAAGCTGGATCTGGCCTCCTCCCTCAAGAGCCGCTTCTACCTGATGGTGCTGGCCGGCGCCTTGCTCTGCTTCTCGCTGGTGGCCGCAACCCTGTGGCGCCGCAATCAGAAACTGAGCGAGTTGTCCCGCCATGCCGAGCTGCTTGCCCAAGCCAAGAGCGACTTTCTGGCCAACATGAGCCACGAGATCCGCACCCCCATGAATGCGATCATCGGCTTTAGTACCCTGGCGCTGCAGACCCACCTCGATCAGCAGCAGCGAGACTACCTCAATAAGATAAAGTCCTCGTCCGACACCCTACTGCTGCTGATCAACGACATCCTGGATCTCACCAAGGTGGAGTCCGGCAAGCTGACGCTCGAGGAGATCGATTTCGATCTGAGCGAGCAGCTCGACTCCCTGGCGGCCATGTTTGCCGATCTGGCGGAGCGCAAGCAGATCGAGGTGATCATCAACAAGTCACCGACCGTGCCCGACTTCCTGCGCGGTGATCCGCTGCGGCTCGGCCAGGTGCTGGTCAATCTGGTCAACAACGCCATCAAGTTCACCGAGCGGGGGGAGGTCGAGGTGGCCATCACCCTCGCCAGCCAGCACCCCATGCGGGTGAGTTTCAGCGTGCGGGACACCGGCATCGGCATCGCCGCGGAGAAGCAGGCGCAGCTGTTCCAGCCATTCACCCAGCTGGAGGCGGGCAACACCCGCAAATACGGCGGCTCCGGGCTTGGGCTCAACATCTCCCAGCGGCTGGTGGGGCTGATGGGGGGCGAGATAACAGTGCAGAGCAAGCCCGGGGTGGGCTCCACCTTCCTGTTCGAGATCCCCATGTCCCAGGCCGTCTACGGCGTGTCCGGGCGGCGGGTCTTCTTCGAGCAGCAGCCCCTCATCCTGATCATGGATGACAACGAGCTGGTGCTGGAGCTTGCCAAGGACATCCTGAGTCGGGCCGGCGCCACCGTGCTCACGGTCAACAGCCTCTCCCGTGCCCGCCAGGCGCTGAAGGAAGACGGCCACCATATCCGGCTGGCGATCCTCGACTGGCGCATGGGTCAGGAGGACGGTCTGGATCTGGCACTCGAGATGTATCAGCACAGCCAGTGGCGCCGGCTGCCCATCCTGATGACCAGCGCCTGGTCAAGGGAGGGCCTGCACGGCCGCATGGAGAGCATGGGGCTGACCCACTTCCTGGCCAAACCCATGACCGAGAATGCTCTGCTGGCCAAGGCGGACGAGCTGCTCAACGGCAGCTCCCACGACAGCAACGTGCGCCAGGCCGAGGCGCAGGGAGATCAACAGCATTTTCGCGATCTGCTGCACGGCACCCGGGTGTTGCTGGCGGAGGACAACCGCGTCAACCAGCAACTCATCATGGAATACCTGCGCCGGGTCGAGGCCCTGGTCACCGTGGTGGACAACGGGCGCGAGGCGGTGGAGCGGGTGGCGGAGCAGCCCTTTGACGTGATCCTGATGGACCTGCAGATGCCGGTGCTCGACGGCCTGGATGCGACCCGCCAGATCCGTAAGATGGTGGACAAGCACGACGTGCCCATCATAGCGCTCACCGCCAGCGCCATGCCCGGCGACAAGGAGCGCTGCCTCGGGGTCGGCATGAACGGTTATGTCACCAAGCCGGTCAGCAAGCTGGATCTCTACAACAACCTGCTGCAGTGGGTGAGGGGCGCCAACGGCGAGCGGCGGGTTACCCTTGAGGTCAAGCCACCGGATCTGATGGGGGTGCTGGATCTGGAGGATGCGCTGCGCCGGCTGGAGCAGGACAGGGAGGCGCTGCAGATCCTGTTCAAGCTGTTCCTGTCCGAGCACAAGGACGATCTGTGGGACATCCGCTCCGCCCTGCGGCGCCAGCAACCCGAGGTGGCCTGCCGTCTGCTGCATACCCTCAAGGGAGTCTCGGCCAACATCTCCGCCGCCCGCCTGCAACTGCTGGCCGGCGAGCTGGAGTGGCGGCTGCGGCTGCAACAAGAGGAGCTGACCGAGGCCGAGCTGAACCAGTTGCAGCAGGTGTTCAACCAGACCCGGGAGGAGGTGTCCCACTTCCTGCTGACCGGGGAGCAGCAAGAGTCAGCCGGGCAACTGTTCGAGTCGCGGGACAAGCGGCTCTGAGCCGGCAGAGATAGCAACCGTTCTCAAGTCGGCCACTTCAGGCTATGATGTCCGATTCCCATCGCCCCCACCTCGGGGGCGATTGTATTGAGCTTCTCTCAAGAACAATGGCGGCCATGGCGCCGCAAGCAAGGACAATAACGTGAGCGTATTTCTGCGGCTGGGCTGGTTCTTCAAGGATCAGTGGCGGCGTTATCTCATCGCCATCGCCCTGTTGATGATGGTGGCGCTGCTGACAGTGATCCCCCCCAAGGTGGTGGGCTGGGTGGTGGATGGGGTGGCCAAGGGAAGTCTGGATAACGGTACCCTGATGCGGTATCTGGCGGGATTGCTGGGTCTTGGCATCGTCATCTACCTGCTGCGCTACGTGTGGCGGGTGATGCTGTTTGGCGCCTCCTACCGGCTCGCCTATGTGCTGCGCAACCGGCTGTTTACCCACTTCACCCGCATGAGCCCGGATTTCTATCAGCGCCACCGCACCGGCGATCTGATGGCCCACGCCACCAACGACATCCAGGCGGTGGAGATGACCGCTGGCGAGGGGGTGCTGACCCTGGTGGACTCCTTCATCGTCGGCATCCTGGTGCTCTCCATCATGTGCAGCCAGTACTCCTGGCAGCTGACCCTGCTCTCCCTGTTGCCCTTGCCGGTGATGGCGTTCTTCATGAATCGCTTCGGTACCCAGATCTACAAGGAGTTCAAGGCGGCGCAGGGGGCTTTCTCCCGCCTCAACAACAAGACCCAGGAAGCCCTCTCCGGCGTGCGGGTGCTCAAGTCCTATGCGGTGGAGTCCCTGGAGGACAAGGGCTTTGCCGAGCTGACCCGCCAGGCGGGGGAGTGCAACATGGCGGTGGCCCGCATCGATGCCAAGTTCGATCCCGTCATCTACCTGTGCATCGGCTGCTCCTACTTCCTGGCGGTGGCGGGCGGCAGCGCCCTGGTGCTGCAAGACAAGCTGACCCTGGGGGAGCTCACCAGCTTCACCATGTATCTGGGCCAGCTCATCTGGCCCATGTTCGCCATCGCCTGGCTGTTCAACATCATCGAGCGGGGCAGCGCTGCCTATTCGCGCATCGAGAGCCTGCTGGCCGAGCGCAGCGACATCGCCGATCCCGTCTCCCCGCAGCCGCTCGAGAGCCCCTTCCCGCTGGTCATGCAGGGGGTGGATTACCGGTTGGCGTCGCGCACCCTGCTGGCGGGCATCGCTTTTTGCCTGCCAGCCGGCGGCATGCTCGGGGTGGTGGGGCGCACGGGAGCGGGCAAGAGCTCGCTGCTCAAGCTGTTGATGCGTCTCGCCAACCCCAGCGCGGGCCAGATCACCCTGGGTGGCGTACCCATTGAGCGGCTGGTGCTGGCCGAGCTGCGCAGCCAGTTTGCCTATGTGCCCCAGGAGCCGTTTTTGTTCTCCACCACCATCGCCGCCAACATTGCCCTCGGTCGGCCCGATGCCAGCCGGGAGGAGATCGAGCGGGCGGCGCGCATCGCCTGCGTACACGACGACATCAGCCGCTTCCCCATGGGCTATGAGACCGAGGTGGGCGAGAAGGGGGTGACCCTCTCCGGCGGCCAGAAACAGCGGCTCGCCATCGCCCGCGCCCTGCTGCTGGCGGCGCCGATCCTGGTGCTGGACGATGCGCTGTCGGCGGTGGATGCCCACACCGAGCAGCAGATCCTGCAGGCGCTCAAGGCCCACAGACGCACCCTCATCCTGGTCAGCCACCGCATGACGGCGGTGGAGCAAGCGGATGAAATCCTGGTGCTGGAGCAGGGACACATCAGTGAGCGGGGTCACCACGGCGCCCTGATGGCCCACAACGGCTGGTACGCTGACATGGTGCGTTACCAGCGTCTCGAGCAAGACGTGGAGGAGAGCCTGTGAGCCTGACCATGAAACGGCTACGAGCCTATTGTGCCCTTTGCCCGCAGGGCTGGTATGTCAACAGGGGGCGTTATCCGCGTCTCGAGCAAGACGTGGAGGAAGCGCTATGAATCCGACCATCAAACGGCTGCTAGCCTATTGCGCTCGTTATCCTCGCTGGCTCATTCAGGCGGGCATCTGCCTGCTGCTGGCGACCGGTGCCGAGGTGGCGGGGCCGCTGCTGATCAAGCTGTTTATCGACGACTACCTGGCGCCGCGCCAGCTGGTGTGGCCCGCCATCGCCGCCATCGGGGCGGGCTATCTCGGCCTGCAACTGCTGTCGGCGGCGGGGTTCTACCTGCAATCCCTGCGCTTCAACCGCATCGCCCAGGCGGTGGTGCAGACCCTGCGCGAGCAGGTGTTCGCCACCGCCATCCGGCTGCCGGCGCGCTACTTCGACAAGCACAGATCCGGCTCGCTCATCTCCCGCATCACCAGCGACACCGAGGCCATCATGAACCTCTATGTGCAGGTGATCGGGCTCTTGGTACAAAAAGTGGTGCTCTTGTGCGGCATCCTGCTCTCCATGGCGCTGCTGGATCTGCGGCTGATGCTGGTGTGCGCGACCCTGTTGCCGCTGGTCGGCGCCGTGATGTGGCTCTACCAGAAATTGAGCGTGCCGGTGGTGCGGGCAACCCGCAGCCTGCTCTCCGACATCAACAGCCGGCTCAACGAGTCGTTGCAGGGCATGCCGGTGATCCAGGCCATGGTGCAGGAGCGCCATTTCGCCAACGCCTTCGCCGAGGTGAACCAGCAGCACTGGTCGGCCCGGCTCAAGAGCTTGAAGATCAACGGCATTCTGCTGCGCCCGCTCATCGACCTGTTTTACATGATGGTGCTCATTGGCCTGCTGGCCCTGTTCGCCCACGAAGGGCTGAGCGCGGGCGGCGCCATCCAGGTGGGGGTGCTTTACGCCTTCATCAGCTATCTGGGGCGGATGATCGAGCCGCTCATCGAGATGACCAATCAGCTCAACCAGTTGCAGCAAGCCATGGTGGCGGGGGAGCGGGTGTTCGCCCTGCTGGACGAAGCCCGCGAGAGCACCGCCGGGCAGTCCTGCACCCTGCAGGGGCGAGTCAGCTTCGAGCGGGTGAATTTTTCCTATGATGGCCAGCAGCAGGTGCTGCGGGAGCTGAGTTTCAGCACCCGCCCCGGCCAGATGCTGGCGCTGGTGGGCCACACCGGCAGCGGCAAATCCACCGTCATCAGCCTGCTGATGGGCTTTTACCCCATCGGCAGCGGGCAGATCCGCTTCGATGATCAGCCGCTGGAGACCCTGTCGCTCGCCGCGGTGCGCCGCAGTATCGGCCTGGTGCAGCAGGATCCCTTCATCTTCGTCGGCACCCTGGCCGAGAACCTGCGCCTCGGCCGCGATGGCATCCTTGATGCGACGCTCTGGCAGGCGCTGGAAGAGGTGCAACTGGCGGCGTTCGTGCAGAGCCTGCCGCAGGGGCTCGACACCCTGATGGAGGAGGGGGGCAAGAACCTCTCCGCCGGTCAGCGCCAGCTGCTGTCGTTTGCCCGCGCGCTGGTGGGGGATCCGCGCATCCTCATCCTGGACGAGGCGACCGCGAGCGTGGATTCCCAGACCGAGCTCGCGCTCTCCCAGGCGCTCGCGGCGGCGCGCCGTGGCCGCACCACCATCGCCATCGCCCATCGGCTCTCCACCATCGTCGATGCGGACGAGATCCTGCTGCTCTCCCGCGGCCAGGTCAGCGAGCGTGGCACCCACGCTGAGCTGATGGCGCTGGGAGCCCACTACGCCCAGCTGTTCGAGATGCAGAGCCAGGGGGCCTGGCTGGAAGAGAAGCGGGCCTGAGCGCTATCAGAGATAACAACGCACAGATAAAAAAACAGCCGGCAGATGCCGGCTGTTTCGTTTGGGGAGCAGGTCAGACCGTGGCCTTGCTGCGGGCCACCAGCTTGGGTTGCAGGGGCGGGAAGTCGTCGTTGAAGAAGGTGTCCGCCTCCTCGATCTGCGCCTTGCGCTGCTTCTGGATGAAGTTGTCGAAGTCGCGCTTGATCTCCGGGTCTTTCAGCGCCTCATAGTCGAACACATTGGCCGCGTAGAGGTAGCTGAAGTAGATATCGACAAACTCGGCGCTGGCACAGGCGGAGGTGAACTTGCTGTTCTGGCGGTCGAAGTTGATGCGGTATTGCTTGATCTTGGGCACATAGACCAGCTCGCTGCCCACCTTGAACACCTCGACCGTGATGCCCACCGTGATGGTCTTGTAGAAGTCCTTGTTGTTCTCCACCCCGAAGCGGATGGCATCCCCCTGCTTTTGCAGGAACTTGTTGAAGCTGGCCAGCGCCGTGGTGCCCTGACTCACCACCACGTCCATGATGAAGTTGATGAAGTCGGTGGCGATGCTGAGCCCCTTGATGTGGCGGCTGTAGCTCTGTTGATCGATCTTGCTCGGCCCCATCAGCGGGATCTTGGAGAGCGCCCTGGCCCAGAGATCCGCGTCCGTCTTGTACTGATCCCCGTAGGCCTCGGCGTAGCGGTTGATGTAGGCGGTGACCACCGAGGTGATGGCGATGAGGTAGGCCTTCTGCTCGGCCAGCTTGGCCATGACGGCGGGATCGTCCAGCAGCTCGTTGGCCACGATGAACTCCACCAGCCCATCCTTGTCGGCGTAAGGATCGTTGCCCACCGCCCTGGCGGCAGGCAGGGTGGCGTCGTTGAAGAAGGCCTCGGCCTCGGCGAACTGATCCCGGTTGTTGAGGCGATTGGCGGCGGCCTCGCGTACCAGCTGGCAGAGCACCAGCTCGGCCTCGTAGTCGGAGGCCCGCAGTTGCGGCAGCTGATCCTGGTTGCCGAAGGTCTTCTTGTAGGCGAGGTTGAAGTCGATCAGCACCGAGTTGCAGCCGCAATCCATGGCGAAGTCAACGTGGTAGCTGAGCGCTCCCGAAGGCAACGGCTTGCTCATCTTGCCCTTGACCGCCAGGTTGGCGTAACACCTGAGGTACTCCTTGCCAAACAGCTCGTAGGCACGGTTGTTGTTGAAATTGAGCTGGAAGGTACCGGCGCTTTCGCCGCCATTGAACAACTGTTGAGCGTTACCCATCTCTCTCTCCTTGTGCGGTGCGAAAAGGTTGCCCGGCGCCCACTGGCCATTCACGAGCCAGCACAGCCTAGCGAGGGATGGGGCATCCCGTTACTGTGACTTATCCCAGTGGCGCCGCGGGGAGGCTGGGCTAGCGCCGCCGGGGCCGGCAATAGTCGTTTAGTTTCATTTGGCTAGGGTTGTCATCTGGCTGACACAGTGGCGCCGACCTGCAAAAAATCGGGTGATGGGGGCTAAAGATGATCGCTATCCGAGTCGGGATGGCCGGTTTTGGCATTTACCAAACGAATGCAATGGCTCTTTGCATTTGGATAATTCATGGGTTTGCGAGCACCACACCGGCCTTTACAGCCCTTGTTGGGGGATTGCTGGCCGGATAGCGCCGAGGTCGGCGCTCCGTTTGCCCGCCGTTGACGGCCATGGTTGGGGGAGGGGCGCCGAGCGGGTTCAGCGTGGCCGAAAAGGGGGCTTGTCTATTGGGGGTTATGCTGGCAACATTTCGGTCACATTCACTCATCGGATCAGTTCGCATATGGATTTGCAACGCTTCAAAGCCAACCTCGCCCTGCGCCTCTTCGCCTGGCGCTACATTCCCGTCATCGGTTTTTGTGCCCCCGTCATCGAGCAGATGGACGCCAAGGCGCTGCGCATTCGCATTCCCCTCGGCTGGCGTACCCGCAACCATCTGGGCAGCATGTATTTCGGCGCCCTGGCGACCGGCGCCGATCTGGTGGGCGGCCTGCTGGTGATGGAGAAGGGGCGGCGCAGGCGCAAGAAGGTGCATTTCGCCTTCAAGGATGTGCAGGGGGAGTTTTTGAAACGGCCGGAGGCGGACGTGCGCTTCGACTGCGAAGCCGGGGAGGCGATCGATGCCATGATCGACGAGTCGCTGGCGACCGGGCAGCGGATCAATCGCCCCATCCAGGTGGTGGCCACCTGCCCGTCTCTCAATGGTGACGAGGCGATGGCGCGCTTCGTGCTGACCCTGTCGATCAAGGCCAGCTAGCCCCAACGCGGGGACATTCCACATGATGCGGGTTTTTCGCGCCCTTCTCCCGCGGTTGTGACGACGCAGGGAGAAGGGGAATGGGGGTAAGCCGGGCAGAGAGATGCGACAGGCTCGGGATCCCTCGGTGTTCTTGGAACACCACGGGATCAGGCGGGGATCACAGGATCTCCGGGCTGATCCCTTCCTTGACCACCACCTTCATGCCGTTGAAGTTGACCACCTGGCCGGCCACTATCTTGCAGCGTTTGCGGGTCTCAACCTGACCGTTCACTTCGACCAGGCCTTCGCCTACCAGCGCCTTGGCCGCGCCACCGCAATCGGCCCAGCCCTGATGCTTGATAAGGTCGCACAAGGCAACGAAGGGGTGGCCTTCGAGCAGAAACGTCTCCATGAAAAATCCTCGTTAGATGAATGCCGGCACGGCAGGGCGGTTATTCTAGGCAGTTAGGGTCGGCAGGGAAAGGGTCAGGGCCGGATTGGGCCAGAAAAAGTGAGACAGGCGGCCATAAAAAATGCAGCCCGGCGGAGCCGGCCTGCATGATCACTGAGTGAACGGCGGGTTTGCCTAGCCGAATTTCACCACGGCCTCGCCCGTCACGGCGAGGGCGCCGCTTGAGGTGAAGATGCGGGTAGCCAGGGTGACGATGGGCTTGTCATCGCGCAGGGCGATGATCTCCACCTCCGCCGTCACCTCGTCACCGACGAACACCGGTTGCTTGAAGCTGAGGCTCTGACCGAGATAGACACTCCCTTCCCCCGGCAGTTGCTGACCCAGCAACCCCGAGAAGAGGCTGGCCAGCAGCATGCCGTGGACGATGGGGCGCTCGAACGGCGTGCCGGCGGCAAACACCGGATCCAGGTGCAGGGGATTGAAATCCTCCGACAAGCCGGCAAAGGCACTCACTTCCGTTGCGCCAAAGCGCTTGCTCAGGCTGGCCTTCTGGCCGATGGCGAGCGTGCTCATGCCGGTACCTCCTCGTTGGTGCCGCTAAAGATGGGGTTGAGCCGCGCCTTGACGTAGCTGCCGGGGGCCGCCGCCAGTCCGTCGGATGGCAGGCGGGCGGGAACGGGGTCAGCCTCCTCGCTGCGGCTGCTGATGAAGCCCATCATCTCGGGCCACCAGGAGCCGGTCTGGTGGGTCGCGCCTTCATACCAGGCCTCGGGGGTCTCGCATTGGGTATCGTTTTGCCAGAAGCCATATTTGTTGGCCGCCGGCGGGTTGATGATGCCGGCGATGTGGCCCGATTCGGCCAGGATGAAGCGCTGCTCGCCACCGAACAGCTTCATGCCCTGCCAGGTGCCTTGCCAGAGGGCGATGTGATCGTCGATGGCCGATACCAGCAGCACCGGCGTCTTCACCTTGGAAAGATCGATGCGGGTCTGGCGGATCTTGAGCTCCCCCTTCACCAGCTGATTTTCCAGGTAGAGACGGCGCAGCAGGCTGTTGTGGGTCTTGCCCGCCACGTTGGTGCTGTCGCTGTTCCAGTGCAGCAGATCGAAGGCCACCGGGCTCTGGCCCTTGAGGTAGCTGTCGATGTAGTAGTTCCAGTAGAGGCTGTTCTCCCGCAGCAGGCTGAAGGAGACGGCCAACTGGCGCCCGTCCATGATGCCTTTGGCCTCATTTTGAGCCTCCAGCGCGGCGATGATCGGCTCGTGAATGAAGATCCCGAGCTCGCCGGGCTGGGAGAAGTCCAGCAGGGTGGTGAACAGGGTGGCGGAGCGCACCCGCTGCTTCTGGCGACGGGCCGCCAGCCAGCCCATGGCGAGCGACAGTGCGGTGCCGCCGATGCAGTAGCCGATGCCGTGCACCTCCCGCTCGCCGGTAGCCGCTTCGATGCCGTCCAGGGCGGCGATCACCCCGTCGACCACGTAGTCGTCGAGATCGACTTGCGCCTGGGCCACCCCCGGATTGCGCCAGGAGATCATGAACACCGTCTGGCCCTGGGCGACCAGCCAGGCGACCAGCGAATTTTGTGGCCGCATGTCCATGATGTAGTACTTGTTGATGAAGGGCGGCACGATCAGCACCGGGGTCTTGCCCACGGTGTCGGTGGTCGGGCTGTACTGGATCAGCTCATAGAGCTCGGTGCGCTGCACCACTCGCCCCGGGGTGGTCGCCAGATCCCGGCCCAGCTCGAAGGCGGACTCGTCGGTCAACCGGATGTTGAGCTGATCGGCGCTGCGCTCCAGATCCTCGGTCAGCAGGGCCAGTCCGCGCACCAGGTTTTGGCCGTCGGAGTCGAGGGTGAGCTTGAGCAGCTCGGGGTTGGTGGCCAGGAAGTTGCTGGGCGCCATGGCGTTGATGTACTGGCGGGTGAAGAAACGCAGCCGCTCCCGGCTCTTGTCGGGTACGCCTTCCAGCGCGTCTACCGAGGCCAGCAGGTGCTTGGCGGTGAGCAGATAGGATTGCTTGAGGTAGTCAAAAATGGGTTGTTCGCTCCAGGCCTCGGCCTTGAAGCGGCGATCGCTGCGCTCCGGGACTATCACCGGTGCGCTCTCCTGGCCTGCGCTCTTGAGCAGGGTGTGCTGCATCAACTTGAGCTGATCCTGCCACCAGTTCATCTGGGAGTGGATCAATTGCCAGGGTTGTTGGCTGCTCTGTTCCAGCACCTGGCCGATATCGTCCAGATTGGTCTGCAACAAAGCCTGTGCGGTGCGCTCGGTCTGGGCCTTGGCCATGCCCATCAGCTTGTCGTTATAGTGGGCCAGGGCCTCGAACAGCGGGCCGTAAGATGATTGGCTCATGTTCTCTCCTTCACCCACGCCCGTGGCGGGAACAAGCCCGTCATGTGGAGTCGTGGGGAGATGTGGCTGCCCGGGTGGGCAGCCAGGGGGTATCAGGCCTTGCCCGTGCTCTTTTTGATGCCATCCGCGGTCAGGACATCCAGCTCTTCCTTGAACTGCAGACCCAGGGCATTGAGTTTCTGGATGTCATCCAGCATCTGGCGGGAGAGCTGGCTGGCGCTTTCCAGTTGCACTGTGCCAAGGGCGGCCAGGCTCTGGGCATCCTGCACCTTGCCCACCGCCTGCAGCTGGTTCAACCCCAGCTCGGCATAGGCGCTGGCGGAGGCCAGTTGCAAGCGGGTCAGCTGTTCGATGTTGCTGGCCAGCAGCTGGTTGTAGCGGGTGAGCGGGGAGGTGAAACCTTGCATCTGCTCGGTAAAGCTCTTGAGGATATCCATATTCATCATGCGTCTCCAATTCGGCTGAACTGTGTTGTTATGAGCCAGCGGGCTCTCTTTGTTGGGTACTACTCATCATCCATGTTTACACGTGTCTGCTCTGTTCAAACACCTGTTTAACCATTCTGCAACCAAATGCGATTTGATGTAAATGACATAAGTGTTAATTTGCGTTTGAATTTTAATTTCATCTGTTTCTTTCCTGGAGTGGATTCAGACGGGAGATGACGCAGCGAGGCTGGACGGACCTCGTGCCGCAGACTCGGCGCTGATAGTCTGGCAAGACATTCAGATCTTTAAGGAATACCGAGATGAAATCCCTTGCCCTGCTGTTTGGTTGCGGCGCGCTGGCCTTGACTGGCGCCGCCCATGCCAGCACGCCGATCCAGGTCTCGCTGCCCGGCATCAATCTGCCGGCATCCCATCAGGTCGAAGGGGCGCGCGCCTCCTTCCTGTATGGGCGGACTGGTCAGGTCAAGGGCATCGACTTGCCGGTGTTCGCGCTCTCCGACGTGGATCAGTTCACCGGTTTGCAGCTGGGCATCTTCTTCGGGGCCGCCCGGGTGCGTCATCAGTTTGGCGGGGTCGCCATCAACGCCGTCAACTGGCACGAGGGACAGGACACCGGGCTGAACCTGGGCTTCGTCAACCTGACCAACAACGTGCAGGGGCTGAACTGGGGCGCGGTCAACGTCGCCAAGGGCAACGCCCTGGCCAACGTCGGTTTCATCAACTATGCCGAGCGCACCACCTTCCAGCTGGGCTTCATCAACGCCACCAAACACCTAGATGGCTTGCAGATTGGCCTGGCCAACTACGCCGAGAACGGTATCTTCCCCATCTTGCCCCTCATCAACTTCAAGAAATCCTTCTGAGGCCGGGTCTGACCTTGCGGGCCTTGCATTAGTGGAGGCAAGCATTACTCTGTGCAGCATTGTGAGTGCGAAGAAGTGATCTTGAGATGACAGTAGGGCATATGGATGCCATCGGCATCGGCTGGGATGTGAGAGGCTGGCAGGGCAACGCCCAGGCGGTGGCCGTGGTGGGCTGGCAGGCCGACGAGCAGCGACTGTGCTGGCTGGGGGTCTCCCCGCTGTTTCGGTTGAGCTCCAGGGTCGCCCCGGATCTGGACGCCTTGCTGCGTCCGGCGCTGCAAGACGAGATAGGACTGATGCAGGTACTGGCGTGCCCGCAGCTGGTATTGGGGATAGATGCGCCGCTCGCGTTTCCGCGGGCGCTTGCCGAGCTGCTGGCGGGGAGGGGAGCGCCCTGCGCCGTGCCCCAGCGGGAGATCGACAACCCATATGCCTATCGGGACTGCGAGCGCTGGTTGCATCGGCAGTACGGCAAGAAGCCGCTCTCGGCCACCTTCGACAGGCTGGGCAACAACGCCACCCTGGCGCTCTCCATGTTGCCGCGATTGGCGGACTTGCAACTGGTACCAACGCGGGCTCCTGCCGCCGATCGTGCTGTGCTGGAGGTCTATCCGGCCCTGGCCAAGGTTGGCGGCAAGGCCTCGGTGGCGCGAAGCGAGATCGCCGCGCAGCTGCCGTCTGACCTGACACCCGGCACCGATCGCTACGATGCCGCCCTCTGCGCCCTGATGGCGCTGCAATATGCCGCCAGGGGAGGCATCCCCTCGCTGCCGTCTTTGGTCTCGCCCCCCGTCGATTTCCCCCTGGACGAGGGCTGGGTCTATCACTTCGCCCGGGATTAAGCGCTGAACTCGGGGCCTCATGGCCCCTTGCTTACCCCATTGGTCTCTTGTTGGCCGCCGCTGATGGTCAAGGCCTGTCAACTCTCTCTTCGATCTTCTTCTATCATCCCCTGATATTGGCCTGCGCTGTTGAAATATCACTCTCATATGCCATCAAACAATGGTGTTGAACCACAAAATCAGACTGCCGAAGATCTCGTGCCCCAAAACCCCCGGCACAGCAGCAGCCGGGGCGAGCAGGCGTCTAATATGCCGCTGGTGGGTGATTTTAAAGAACAAATGGCGCCTCGCGCCGGGAATCACTGGAAGAGCCGTCTCTTCATCCGATATATTGCCTGCTTTCCTCATCCTTCTTCTGTGGTGGTTTCGATGAAACGCATTCTCTCTATCCAGTCCCACGTGGTATTTGGTTGTGCCGGTAACAGCGCCGCCGTGTTTCCCATGCGCCGTCTCGGCATGGAGGTCTGGCCCATCAACACGGTGCAGTTCTCCAACCACACCCAGTACACGGCTGGCTGGCAGGGGATGGCGATGCCGGCGGGCCACATCGCTGCGCTGTGCAAGGGGTTGATGGATATCGAGGTGCTGGGCCGGTGCGATGCGGTGCTGAGCGGCTACCTGGGCTCGGCCGAGCAGGGGGACGAGATCCTGGCCGTGGTGGCGGCGGTCAAGGCGGCCAATCCGGCGGCCATCTATTTCTGCGATCCCGTCATGGGCCACCCTGAGAAGGGCTGCATCGTGGCCCCCGGCGTGACCCGCTTCCTGACCGAACAAGCGCTGCCGGTGGCGGATATCATGGCCCCCAACCTGCTGGAGCTGGAGACCCTGTGCGATACCTATCTGGCCGATCTGGCCCAGACTCGCGCCGCCGCTCACCAGTTGCTGGCCAAAGGGGTAAAGATGGTGCTGGTCAAGCATCTTGGCCGCGCTGCCAGCCAATCCGGCCGTTTCGAGATGCTGCTGGCCACGGCCGAAGGGGATCACCTGATCGCCCGGCCGCTCTATGAGTTCGCCCGCCAGCCGGTGGGGGTGGGGGATCTCATCAGTGCCCTGATGCTGGCGAACCTGCAGGCGGGCTTTGATGCCGTCACGGCCTTCGAGCGCACCAATGCGGCGGTGGACGCGGTCTTGCTGCGCACCTGGCAGGCGGATGCCTATGAGCTGCAGCTGATCGAAGCGCAATCCGCGTTCGCCGAGCCCACCATAGCGCACCGGGCCGAGCGACTGGCCTGATGGCATGATCAGCCCGCTATGCAGCGGGCTGATCAGCTATCATCTCACCTACTCGGCGCTCCCCGGCGTGACCGGTTGGAAATGCTCGACGGTGGGGAAGGGATCGTAGAAGTGGTGCAGCAGCGCCTTCCACTGCTGGTATTGGGGGGAGCCCCGAAAGCCCTGGGTGTGATCCTCGAGCCGTTGCCAGTTGACCAGCAGCAGGTAGCGGTGGGGATCGATCAATGAGCGCTGCAACTGGTGGCCGGCGTAGCCCGGCATGGCGCTGATGATGTGCTGCGCCTGGGCAAAGGCCTGCTCGAAGGCGGCGCTCTGGCCGGGGATGATCTGCAGCGGGGCGACTTCCAATATCATGATGGCTCCTTGCCTGGTTGAGAAAGAGGTGCCATTTCAACAAGCCATGGCCCAATAAACAAGACCAGCCGCGCGGCTGGTCTTGTTGTCTTGACGTTGAGGATGCCTGGGCCCCCAACGGAGGCCTCTGCGCCTGGCTCAGAGCTGCTTGTAGAAGAACTGGGTCGCCGCGAGCGAACCGTCGGCGCTGCGGGCGAAGTCCGGGATCTGGCCCGCCTCCTGATAACCGAGCTGGCGATAGAGGCTGGAGGCCACGTCACCCACCCGGGAGTCCAGCACCAGCAGGGTGCGTCTCGCATCGCGAGCCCCTTGCTCCATGGCTTCCATCAGGGCGCGACCCACGCCCTTGCCGCGCGCCTGGCTATGCACCATCAGCTTTTCCACCTCGGCCCGGTGACCGCCGTTGGCCTTGGTGCAGAGCGACAGTTGCAGGGCGCCGACCAGATGGTGCTGATCGAAGGCCACCCAGAGTCGGCGCACCCCGTCGGCCAGTTCCCCCTCTATGCCTTGCCAGTATTCCAGCCCTTGCTCTTCCTGCAGGGGAGGCAGGAAGCCCACCGAGGCGCCGCTGGCCACGCTGTCTTGCAGCAGGCTGATCAACGCAGGCTTGATGCCTCTGGTGCTATCGACCTCAAGGATCTCCATCGACACTCTTCATTCTCCATTCAATATTGCCAATAAAATCAGATATTAACGGATTAACGCTCAGTCTGCCAATTCGTGAGATCGCAGGCGAGAGAGGGGCGATATTTCGTCAGTCTCTCGACTCTCAACGGATCAAGCCCTGCTCCGCCAGCCAGTGAAACAGCAGGCGGGAGACGGGGGAGATCTCGTCCAGATGACGGCTGTCGAGCCAGCGCAGCTCGGCGATCTCCGCCGAGGCGACGGGGATGCCCTCGACCTCGCCGGTGTAGCAGCGCAGCCTGACCTGCACGCCTTCCGGTTTGCCATCGGCCTGGGCGCTGAACTCGCAGGCGAAGCGCAAGCTCTGCGGCAGCAGGTTGATCGCCAACTCCTCTTCGATCTCGCGCACCAGCGCCACCTCGTCGCTCTCCCCAGGCTCGCGCTTGCCACCGGGAATGTAGTAGATGCTCTTGCCGTGGGATCGCGCACACAGCAGCTGTTTATCCTGAAAGCTGAGCCATGCCAACTTGTCTATCATGGTGTTTCCTTTGTTGTTAGTTGAGTCTGCTGCTCGCACAGGGTGCGGTAGGAGCGGGGCTCCAGCTGATCCTTGCCGAGGGTGAGCTGGGCGGCCAGCGCCAGCAACTGCTGGCGATAACCGGGCAGGGCCGCTTCGTCGTCGGTCATGATGGCCAGCTCGGCAAAGTCGCCGATCCCGGCCAGGTGATCCAGGGTCAGGTGGAAGGGGCCGAGGAAGTAGATGCTGCGCCGTTTGTCGATGGTCAGCACCTGCTGATAGCCCAGGTTGTGCAACATGCTGATGGCCTTGTCGGTGTCGCTGATGTCAACGGCCTCGCAGCGATCCGGCCCCGGTCCCTTGACTATCCACAGCCGGATGCCGGAGGGCTGCATGATGCGAATAAGCAGGCTCTTGTCCTGGCTCGCCAGACTGTGCTCGGGCGTGTCGAAGTAGCAGTCTCGCTCCTGGTTGTCTTCGAGCATCACCTCGGGATTGAGGCGTCCGAGGGCGGCAAGGAAGGCGGCGCGATCCCCAAGGCGGTACTTGAATTCCACCTCGAAGCGACCCTGAAAATGTGTGGCCATGGCTGTGCACTCGGATGACAAGACGGCAAAGGAATAGCGCAGACTAGCAAATGCGCAGGCCCGGCCCAAGCGCCTGGATCACAGCCTGAGGTCAATCGCCGTCTTTGTGCGCAGTTGGCGCCTGAAAACCCGGCCCGGCGCACAGCCTGTGGTCGGGCGACTGGGCGCCGCGGGGGGGGCTGTGCTCTAATAAGCTCCCTCTTTGGCGGTAGCACCTCGTGCCACCCCTGAACAACGACAATGAGCGCGCGGCGGCGAGCGGCCGGCGCCCGTGGAGCCACAGATGCAGATCACGCAATTGAGCAACTTTATCGGATTGGGGGTGGCGGGCAATTTCGCCGGTCATCTGGAGCAGGCGGGCGAGGCGGCGGACTTCGTCGCCGTCAAGGTCACCGACAAGGTGGCTCCCAAGGCGCTGTTCCCCTTCTATGTCCCGTCCCACCCGGGCCAGCTCGGCGTCTTCCCATTGAGCAGCGCCGCCATCTTCCTGCCAGAGGCGGCGGTGAGCGGTGACGAGAAGGTGCAGATTGAACCGGAGGTCGCGCTCTGGTGCGAGCTGGAATACGAAGGGGAGCAGGTGATCGCCATTCGTCCCAAGGCGTTTGGTGCCTACAACGACTGTTCCATCCGCCGTCCCAACGCCAGAAAGATCAGCGAGAAGAAGAACTGGGGCGAGGAGAGCAAGGGGCTGGCCGCTAATCTGCTGCCGCTCTCCGGCTTTGCCGAGGGCTGCGAGCTCGATGACTATCGCATCGCCTGCTATCTGGAGCGCGGTGGCGAGTTGCACCCCTATGGCGTCGACAGCGCGGCGGTGGACTACAGCTACTTCCATCAGCAGTTGCTCGACTGGAGCATTGAGAAGTTCAACCATCAGCAAGATGAAGGTCCGGCGGAGCACATCCAGGGGCTGCTGGCACAAGCGGGTCGCCCAAGCCATGCGCTGATCAGCATAGGCGCCACCCGCTACACCCCGTTCGGCGAGACCCACTTCCTGCAACCCGGCGACACCGCCTGCGTAGTGGTCTATCCGGCGAGCCGCTACGGCGAGCAGGAGATCCAGGATGCCATCCGCGCCCGCGACTTCGGGCCGGACGTCTCGGCGCTGCTGCAGGCGGTCAAGACCCGCTGATGTGCCCGGCAGGCCCGCCACCCGGCGGGCCTGCTTTTTATCCTGCTAACCCACCGCCGACCCGTGAACCCTGCTGCTTGACCCACCTGCCGCCTGGTTTGAGCAAATGCCCCGCGCCGCATATGACGGGAAGCAGGGCCGCAAGCCGATTGAATAAAGCCGATATAACAGTATGATTTGCCAAGAAAAGCCTCTTTTCTTCGCAAGGATACCGACCTCATCATGGTGGAACTCAAAATCCTGGCCCTGTTCCTGGTGACGGCGCTGGCCGAGATCCTGGGCTGCTATCTACCTTATCTCTGGCTGACCCAGGGCAAGAGCCCCTGGCTGCTGCTACCGGCGGCCCTGAGCCTGGCCCTGTTTGCCTGGCTGCTCTCCCTGCATCCGACTGCTGCCGGCCGTGTCTATGCCGCCTATGGCGGTGTCTATATCTTCGTGGCCATCTTCTGGCTCTGGGCCGTGGATGGCATCAGGCCCACGTTGTGGGATCTGGTTGGTGCGGGGGTGGCCCTCGTCGGCATGGCCATCATCATGTTTGCCCCAAGGCCCGCATAAGGCGAGATCAGGAGATCGTCAAGGGTGGTGATCAGGGAGTGTGAGCCACTGGCTGGGGAGGGCAGACCCTATCCGTTGCTGCACCTGGCGCCGCGCGAGCAGGAATCGTCCGAACAGAATGTGGCAGCGTGAACAAAGAGAGGAACAGCGATGACCCCGACCCAGCAAGCCTTTATGGATGCTTATCTGGCGACCCTGAGTGCGGCAGAGCACGGTGCCATCCCCCAGACGGTGGCGGAGCATTTTTGCGCCGATGAGGCCAACGCCAACGAGTGCGCTCGTCTGATCGAGGCCGGCATCAAGCGGGCCTCTTGCAGCCTGAAGGCGGGTTATGTGCGGCAGCAGGAGCCGCTGCCCAACGTGGGTCGGCTCTGCCTGGTGCTGAACTGGGCCCAGGAACCGATCTGTATCGTGCGGCTGACCGAGGTGTCATTCTGCCCATTCGAGGCGGTGACGGCAGAGTTTGCTGCTGCCGAAGGGGAGGGTGATGGGACTCTTTCGTGGTGGCGTGATGTTCATATGGCGTTTTTCACTGCCGATGCGGCCGCCCTCGGGGGGCCTTTCAACGAGCAGTCCGAACTGGTGCTCGAGCGCTTCGAGAAGGTCTATCCCCGCTGAGCCGGATTGCACAATAAAAAACCGCCTATCGGCGGTTTTTTATTGTCAGCGTGGGCGGTGAACGGCCTCACTCCTCGTTGGAGTTGTCCTGATAGTCGTCACGCTGGGTCTTGGGCAGGCGGCGCATGGGGGTGAAGCCGATGTCTTCTCCCACGATCTCGCGCTTGCGGGGCTGGGCGGGCTTCCTGGCATCGCCCTTGGCCGCAGGCTTGCCGCCTCTGGCATTGTCTTTGGCCCCCGGTTTGCCTTTGGCCGCCTTGTTGTTGTGCTTGGCGTTGGCATGACCCCTGTCCCGCGACGGGTTCTGCAGCGGTTTGTTGCCCGGCAGGGTCTGACGAGTCAGCTTGCCGTTCGGCTCGTAGCCTTCCAGGATCTCGCTCGGGATGCTCAGGCCGATCAGCGCTTCTATGGCCTTGAGCTGATCCTGCTCATCCAGGCTGACCAGGGAGATCGCCTCGCCGCCCCGGCCAGCACGGCCGGTACGACCGATGCGGTGAATGTAATCCTCGGCCACCTGGGGCAGCTCGAAGTTGATCACGTGGGGCAGGTTGTCGATGTCGAGGCCGCGGGCGGCGATGTCGGTGGCGACCAGCACCCGCACCTTGCCTTCACGGAAATCCGCCAGCGCCCGGTTGCGGGCACCCTGGGTCTTGTCACCGTGGATGGCGACGGTGTCCAGCCCATCCTTCATCATCTGCTCGGCGAGCCTGTCGGCGATCTGCTTGGTGCGCACGAACACCAGCACCCGCTGCCAGTTGTTGCGGCCGATCATGTGGGAGAGCAGCTCGCGCTTGCGCTCGCGATCCACCTTGATGATGCGCTGGTTGACCTGCTCGGCGGTGCTGTTGCTCGGGCTCACCTCGATGAGGGTCGGGTTTTTCAGCAGATCGTCCGCCAGCGCCTTGATGTCATCGGAGAAGGTGGCGGAGAACAGCAGGGTCTGCCGCTCTTCCGGCAGCGCCTTCATGATGCGGCGAATGTCGGTGATGAAGCCCATGTCGAGCATGCGATCCGCTTCATCCAGCACCAGCACTTCCAGCTCGCTCAGGGTGAGGGCGCGCTGGGTCAGCAGATCCAGCAGCCGGCCCGGGGTGGCGACCAGGATGTCGATACCGAGCTTGATGGCGTCCAGGTTCGGCTTGATGCTGACGCCGCCATAAGCGATCAGGGTACGAAATGGCAGGTGGTGAGCGTACTTGATGATGCTCTCGCCCACCTGGGCGGCCAGCTCGCGAGTCGGGGTCAGCACCAGGGCGCGGACCTGGCGACGACCGCCACGGCCGTGATTGGCCAGCAGACGGTGCAGCATGGGCAGGGTGAACCCGGCCGTCTTGCCTGTGCCTGTCTGGGCGCCGCCCAGCACGTCCTGTCCCGCCAGAATGGCCGGAATGGCTTGCTGCTGGATGGGGGTGGGCTGTTCGTAACCCAGCCCCTTGACGGCCCGCAGTATGTGCGGTGACAGACCCAGTTCATTGAATGACATGTTCGAGAGAAACTCCGAGCCTTGGGCTCAACAGGGGCGGCGCTCAACTGGCCGCCACGACATGGAAAAGATTGTGGGCGCGTAATATAGCAGAACTGCGGCGACTGCGCAGCAGTCCTGTGGTGCAGCAGGAAGTGCCGGGAGGCGAGAGGAGCTCGGCCCTCCCGCCATCTGGGAGGACCACCGCCGTGGCTGCCCTTGCAAGGACGGAGGCGCGACCTCAGGGCGTGGTTATGGCGGCTGAAGCAGGGTGCTGATCTTGTCAGTCAGCGCCTCGGGTTTGGTCTGGGGGGCGAATCTGTCCACCACCTCGCCGTCGCGGTTGATGAGGAACTTGGTGAAGTTCCACTTGATGGCTTCACTGCCGAGCAGGCCGGGTTTTTGTTGCTTGAGCCAGCGATAGAAGGGGTGAGCCTGCTCGCCGTTGACCTCGCACTTGGCCAGGATGGGGAAGCTCACCGGGTAATCCAGCGAGCAGAAGCGGGCTATCTCCTGGGCATCGCCGGGCTCCTGATGGCCGAATTGATCGCAGGGAAAGCCCAGGATCACCAGCCCCTCTTGGCCGAATTGGCGGTAGAGCGCTTCGAGCCCGGTGTATTGGGGGGTGAAGCCGCAGCGGCTGGCGACGTTGACCACCAGCACGACCTTGTCGTGCAGCTCGGTGACCGGCAAGTCGCTACCATCGAGGCGCTGCAGGGAGAGGGAGGGAATGGGCATGGCCGGCTCCTGATTGATGGATGATGAGATGGGAATATACAGGGCCCATTCAGGGTACTGGATCTGCACGTTAACGGGCCCGGGACGGCGGGGCAAGGGGGAAATACCGGGGCCGGCCGCCGGGTATTGATGGCGGGACTTCTCAGGAGAAGCAATCCGGTTTGTGCCGGGGTCTGTAAGTCGCTACAAAGCGCACTATCTCCACTCGTTGCGAGCCCAATCTTGGACTATCAAGCCGTCATGGATGCCATTTACACCCGAGGATGGGTGATAGTGGATGATTTTTTAACCGCCGATGAGGTGGATGCCCTGAAGGGCTGCCTGCCGAGGGATTGGCAACCTGCCGGGATCGGGCGGGAGGGGTTGCATCAGGGCAACCCGGAGATCCGCCGTGATCAGATCCATTGGCTGGAACCCGATCAGGGAGGGCCGGTGGCGGATTATCTGGCGCGGATGGAGGCCCTGCGCCTGGCGGCGAATCGCAGCCTGATGCTGGGGCTGTTCGACTACGAGGCCCACTTCGCCCGTTATCGCGGCGGCGACTTCTATGCCACCCATCGCGATGCCTTCGCCGGTCGCTCCAACCGCCGCCTCACCTCGGTGTTCTATCTCAACAACGGCTGGCAGCCGGAAGCGGGTGGACTGCTGCGGGTCTATGACAACGACGAGCAGTTTCTGATGGACGTCTCCCCCCAGGGCGGGCGACTGGTGTTGTTCCTCTCCGAGGAGTTTCCCCACGAGGTGTTGCCCGCGAGCCTCGAGCGCTACAGCATCGCCGGCTGGTTTCGGGTCAATGGCAATGCCGTGGGACGGGTCGATCCCCCTCGCTGACGCTTGCTGATGAGAGGGACGAGACCTTTTCTGACACAGCCGTGACCATCATCCGCGCCTTTCTGGCCCCATGGGGGGGAAGAGGGGCGCCATCAGCTGACAAGGCTTGGCCTCCCTTGTACACTGGCCGCACTTATGTTCGTTTCTGGCTTCGCCCGGTTTTTTTCGTGCGGTGGATCATCACAGATCATGGCGAAGCCGCTTCTCCCAAGGGATCACATCTAATGAAGAACATGCATGTTTTGCTGCTGTGCGGCGGCGGCGGTGCCGAACACGAAGTCTCTCTGCGCAGTGCCAATTTCCTCGAACAACAGCTTGCCCTCCTGCCCGATGTCGACGTGACCCGGGTCGAGATGTTTGCCGATCGCTGGCTCAGTGCCGATGGTCGCGAGTGCAAACTCGGGCTGGACAAGCTGCTCTCCTTTGACAGCGTGGCGCGTCCGGTGGACTACGTGGTGCCCTGCATCCACGGCTACCCGGGCGAGACCGGCGATCTGCAATCCTTCCTCGAGCTGGCGGGCCTGCCGTACCTCGGTTGCGACGCCGAGGCGAGCAAGATCTGCTTCAACAAGATCAGCACCAAGCTGTGGTTCTCCGCCCTTGGCATCCCCAATACCCCCTATCTGTTCCTGACCGAGCAGGACGAGGCGGGCATCGCCGAGGCAAAAGCCGCGCTGGCCAAATGGGGCAAGGTGTTTATCAAGGCGGCCTCGCAAGGCTCCTCCGTCGGCTGCTACTCCGCCAGCAACGAGGCCGAGCTGCTGCAGGGCATCAAGGATGCCTTCGGCTACTCCGAGCAGGTGCTGATCGAGAAGGCGGTCAAGCCCCGCGAGCTGGAAGTGGCTGTCTATCAATACGGCGACGAGCTGGTGGCGACCTATCCTGGCGAGATCTGTGTGCCGACCGACAAGTTCTACACCTATGAAGAGAAGTACAGCAGCGCCAGCCACACCGAGACCGCCCTGCGGGCCGAGGGCCTGACCCAGGCACAGTCCGACGCCATCCAGGCCTATGCCCTCAAGGCATTCCGTCAGCTCAAACTGACCCACCTGTCGCGCATCGACTTCTTCCTGACCGAAGAGGGGGAGATCCTGCTCAACGAGATCAACACCTTCCCGGGCATGACCTCCATCTCCATGTTCCCGAAACTGCTGCAGCACCACGGCCACAGCTTCGCGCACTTCCTCGAGCAGGCCCTGCGTAAATCTGTCTGAGCGCGGCATGCATAAACGAAGAGGGGCCATCAGGCCCCTCTGTCATATGGGATGCAACGCAACTCACATGGGGGCTGAGGTAAACAGCCAAATGTGGGCCCCTTGCGGATCGGCAATCAGCGCCATGCGTCCAACGGTGGGGATGTCCATGGGCGGCACCACCAGGCTGCCTCCGTGCTGGACGACCTTGGCGAGTCTGGCATCCACGTCATCCACTGCGATATAGGTGGCCCAGTGCGGTGGCACTCCGGCCATCTGCGGGTTGCCTTTGGTCGCCTGCACCCCGGCCACCGGTCGACCGTTGGCGATCAGCATGGGGTAGTCAAATCCCTCCAGCGCCGTCTGCTGCACCTGCCAGCCGAGCACCTCGGTATAGAAACGCGCGCCGGCCTCGCCATCGGGCACATAGAGCTCGTGCCAGGTAAAGGTCGAGCCTTCGGCCAGGGCGTGCTCCCTGGCCATGTCTTGATCAGCCATCTTCTCCTCCTGTGTCCCATCCCGGATCCCGTGGGTGGGATCATGGGTGACGACCAAGTATAGAGCGGAGCGGCAGGGACACCGGCCCGGATGGGGGCCTGGCCGCGCACCTTGCGGCCCGCGGAGCCGCTCGCTACAATCTGGCCCCTTTTGTCGTGCCAATGCACCGCCGAGCCGCCCCATGAAGCCAATCCCCGACCACGCCGTCAATCGCCTGCGCCTCTGGCGCAAGAGCATCTCGACCCGCCCCTTTCTCGCCCGTGGCGGCGCCGTGCCGCGCTGTGAAGCCTGCCAGCTGCGCCATGCCTGGTGTGCCTGTGAGTGGCGGCCCGAACTCAAGGCCGAGGCGGGTTTCTGCCTGCTGATGTACGACAGCGAGCCGATGAAGCCCTCCAACACTGGCCGCCTCATCGCCGATGTGCTGCCACAGACGACCTGGGCCTTCCTCTGGCAGCGCACCCAGCCCCATCCCGAGTTGCTGGCCCTGCTGGCGGATCCCGCCTGGCAACCCTATGTGGTGTTCCCCGCTTGCGAGAAGGAGCCGGCACGGCTGACCGAGCGGGTTGCGCTGGCACCCGGCAAGAAACCGCTCTTCATCCTGCTCGACGGCACCTGGCCCGAGGCGCGCAAGATGTTCAACATGAGCCCCTATCTGGATGGCTTCCCCGTGTTGTCGGTGAAACCGGAGGCGCTCTCCACCTACGGCATGCGGGTGGCCAATTGCGACGAGCACCTGTGCACCGCCGAGGTGGCGGCCTGTGTGCTGGAGGTCGCCGGCGAGCTGCCTGCGGGTCAGGCCCTGCAACTCTGGTTCAACCTGTTCAGCAGTCGTTATATGGCAGGACGGGTGAGCCGGGCCCCCGGTGAGGATGAGGCGGCTCTGTTGCAGGGCTTGGCAGCGATCAGGGGCAGGGGAGAAGGCCAGCCAGATGAGAATGCCGCCTGATGTCGACACATGGGTGTAAAGAGGGCATCACCGCCATTGCCTGCCACTGTGTCGTTGGCGTCATGGCGCCGTGGGTGGGTGCTGGGTTATGGATGACGATCAGGAATCACATCAGTTACCGGCCATCGTGTCGTTGGCGGCATGGCGCCGTGCCATTGATGAAAATCAGGAATCGATTGGCTGCCACTGTTTCGTTAGCCTCATGAGCGCGAGCCCGCTAGGATAGCGACCAGCTCGACTCATTCAGGTTCCCGGCGCCGGTGCGGCGGGCGCCACAATCACACGAGGTCTATGGATGGAATTGGAACTGTACACCCTGGTCGCCCTGTTCGGGGTTGCTCTCATTGCCGGCTTTATCGACGCCATCGCCGGGGGCGGCGGCCTCTTGACGGTGCCGGCCTTGCTGGCGACCGGCATGCCGCCGGCCCTGGTGCTCGGCACCAACAAGCTGCAGAGCAGTTTCGGCTCCTTCTCCGCCACCTGGTTCTATGCCCGCAAGGGGTTGCTGGAGTGGGCCATGATCTGGCCTGCGGTGATCTGCACCTTCATCGGAGCGGCCATCGGCACCCTGGCGGTGCAGACCATAGATGCCGCCATCCTGGAGCGGTTGCTGCCCTTCCTGCTGATGGCCTTTGCCTGTTACTTCTACTTCTCTCCCCGGGTGAGCGATGCCGAGAGCACTCGCCGCCTCACCCCCATGCTGTTCGCGCTGCTGGTGGGGGGGGGAGTTGGTTTCTATGACGGCTTCTTCGGGCCAGGCACCGGATCGTTCTTCGCCATCGGCTTCGTGGCCTTGGCGGGCTTTGGCATGGCGCGGGCCACCGCCCACACCAAGCTGCTCAACTTCACCTCCAACATCGCCTCCCTGCTGTTCTTCGCCCTCGGTGGCAAGGTGGTGTGGAGCGTCGGTTTCTGCATGGCGCTCGGCCAGTTTATCGGCGCCCGTGCCGGCTCCAAGCTGGTGCTGCAGAAGGGGGTGAAGCTCATCAAGCCGCTGCTGGTGACCGTCTCTCTGCTGATGTCGGCCAAGCTGGTGTGGAGCCAGTATCCCGAACTGTTCGCCTGGATAAGCTAGGTTATGGCTCAGTCGATGTCCGTTATCGCATGCTGCTCTGGAACCAATAGGTCAGCCAGGTGATCTCACCTGCTGATGTCTGTTGCAGCATTCCGGCCTGGAGCCAGTATCCCGAACTGTTCGCCTGGATAAGCTGAAGTCATTCTGTGTCGATATTGGATACAAGCAGGCCGCGTGATCGCGGCCTGCTTGTATCCGTTGCCATCAGTTTCCCACTATCCGGGCGAAGTGCGCTCTGATCCCGTCAACCAGGCGGGCGAGGCGTTCCCGCTTCAGGCTGCTCTGCCGATAGACCAGGTGCAGCGGCCGGCCCAACCCCGGCAAGGGTTGGGCTCTTTGACCCTGCTCTCCCACCAGCGCCAGCAAACCGGCTGGCAGCAGCACGGGGCCTATGCCCGCCTTGGCGAGTTCAATCAGCGCCAGATAGGAGTCCAGCTCCATGGCGGGTACCAGCCCCAGAGCGGCCAGTGGCTCGCGCAGATAGCGGTTGGAGGGGTTGTCCAGATCCATGGTCAGGATGGTGCGCCCCTGATCGGGCCTTGCCCCTTGCGCCTGATCGGCTTCTTTCTCTCCCACCAGATAGAAGGGCTCCTCCAGCAACAGCTCGGCGCACAGGCCGTGGCCGGGCGGCAACCGACCGGCGCAGATGCCGAGCAGGGCATCGCCGCCGCGCACCCGCGCCAGGATCACCGGGGTGTGGTGGGTGGAGAGGGCGAGGCAGGGATCCTGACCAAGATAGTCGTGCATGAAGCGGGCGAGATAGCCCGCCAGCAGCGTTTCGGAGCAGGCGACGGGCAGAGGCGTCCGGTCGGTGAGAGTCTGGCTGTCCGCCAGCACCCCCTTCATTTCCGCGAGGCTCGGTGCCACTCGGGCGAGCAGCTCCAGGGCCTGGGGGGTGAGCCTGATCTGGCGGCCATCCGGCTCGATGAGCTTCTTGCCGAGGCGTTGCTCGAGCTGAGCGATGCGCTTGCTCACCGCCGACTGGCTGATATAGAGGCGACTGGCCACCTTGGCCATGGTGCCCTCGCTCGCCAGCAAGCTGAGTGTCTCCAGCCCTTCCAGTAACATATCGCCTCCCGTCATCCTCGTTGGAAGGCGTTACCTTAGGGGCAGCCGCGCTCAGGGGCAAGTGCCATTCGTCGCCTTGGCAGAGGGCCAGCGCCAGCTCTTCAGGGGCGGGGCGAAGATCACCAGGTTACCGATGAGGCTGGCCACCACCCCCACCACCGAGACGCTCTGCCAGACGAAGCCCTCATACAGGGTCGAGAGGCTCAGCGCCACCAGCGGGAACAGTACTGTGGCGTAGGCGGCCTTGCTGGCGCCGATGCGGCCCACCAGGGTGAGGTAGGCGGTGAAGGCGATGACGGAGCCGAAGATGGCCAGATAGACCATGGCAGCCAGGTAGCGGGGCTCGGTTGGCAGGGTCAGTGATTGGCCGAGCAGCACGACCCAGCCCAGCAACAGCACCACCCCGTACACCATGCCCCAGGGCACCATCTGCAGCACCTGATAACCCTGGCGCTGGCCACGGGCCGACACCAGGTTGCCGAGTGAAAAGCAGAGCGTGCCGGCGCAGGAGAACAACAGCCCCTTCCAGGCGTTTGCACCCAGTTGCGCATCCGCCAGCACCGGCCAGAACAGCAAGAGGGTGCCGACGAGCCCCAACACAGAGCCCTGCAGCCAGCGCAGACCCGGTTTTTTGCCTTCGAACAACCAGAGGTTGAGGCCGTTGAAGACGCTGGCGCTGGCGAAGATCACCGCCGACAGGCCGCTCGGGATATAGAGGGTCGCGTGGTAGAAGCAGAGAAAGTTGGTGGAGAACAGCAAGGCGCCGAGCAGGGCCGCGTAACGCTGGCCGGCCCAGGGCAGGCGCGGGAACTTGCCGCTCACCGTGAGCAGGGCAAACAGCGCCAGCGCCGCCAGCGCGAAGCGATAGAGCACCGAGACCTCGATGGGAATGGGGCCGAGTTGCCAGGCGATGGCGATCCAGGTGCTGCCCCAGATAAGGACGGTGGCGAGGTAGAGCATGATGTTCATAAGGGATCCGGTGAGAAAAGGAGAACAAGATAGGGATCAGCATGGGCCGCCTGGGGCGCGCTGGCTTACAGCATCTTGCGGTTTTTTTGGTATGGCCGCTGCGGCGGGCCCAGGGGCGGGGTAAGATGGGGCAGGATGACGGGCGAGGCACAGGCAGATTGCAGCAGATGAGGCAGGCGGGAGTATTCGATGCACTGGTCAGCACGGGGGCGCGGCTGGAGGATTCCTGCTGGCTGGAGCCCGGGCTCGGGGTCGCCAGTTGGCGCAACTGTTACGATCAGACCCGCTACCACAAGCCCGGCCATCACACGGTCAGCGTCTACCTGCAGGGGGGAGAGCAGACCGAGCGGCTGGACGGGCCCGGTGGTCACGGCGGCACCGGCAAGGTGTGCATCATGCCGGATCACCACAGATCCGAGTGGCTGGTGCGGGAAGAGTTTCGCTTCTTCCACCTCTATTTCAGCCCCGATCACCTTGGCCGCATCGCCGAGCAGGCCTGCGACAAGGAAGGGCGTCATCTGGTGTTGGAAGACAAGACCTTCATCGATGATCCACAAGCCGCGGCCCTGGTGCAGGCCCAGCTGATGAAGCTGGACTGGCAGCATGGGGTGGATCGCATGGCGCTCTCCCACGGCGCCTGGATGCTGATGTTGCACGCCTATCGCCACCACACCCGGGAGGCGCCCGGCCTGCCCGAGGTGCGCGGCGGGCTGGCACCCGGGGTGATCCGGCGGGTGCAAGAGTACCTGCTGGCCCACCTGGCCGAGCCCGTTACCTTGAGCGATCTGGCCCGGGAGGCGGGCTTAAGCGAATATCACTTCGCCCGCATGTTCGGCCAGAGCCTGGGTTGCCCACCCCATCGCTACCTGCTGGGGCTGAGGCTCAAGCATGCCAAGCAGCTGTTGGCGGGACCCGATCCCCTGGCCAGCATCGCCGCCCAGTGCGGCTTCTCCTCCCAGGCGCACCTCGGCAACCGCTTCCGGGAGGCCTTCGGCCTGAGCCCGGGCCAGTGGCGCGCGCAATTGTCATTCTCCTGTCACAGATAACGCTGAGACTCTGGGCCAAAGAGGTGTACCCTCTGTCCCTTGCCCATAAAAAGGAATGCCCATTGAATCATCGCAAGCGTCAGACCCGCACCCGCCATCTCTGGTTCAGCCACTGGAATGCTCCCCAAGGCCGCACCTTTGTTCCCGCCCCTCCCGAACCCCTCGTTCCTCACAGTTCCCGCTAAAAGTCCCCATTAGCCGATAGGATTTTGCTGGCAACTTTGCCACTATGACGCCATCAGCATGGACTTGGGTATGGCCTCATGTTTCTGGAACGTATTGAAGTCAAAGGTTTTCGCGGGATAAATAGACTCTCGCTCGGGCTGGATCACACCACGGTCCTCATCGGCGAGAACGCCTGGGGCAAATCCAGCCTGCTGCGCGCCCTCTGGTGCCTGCTGGGGGATGCCGAGCCCTACCAATTCGTGCGCGATGACTTCCACCAACCGGAAGATCCTGAGTTGGCCTCGTCGCGCAACCTGCAACTGGTACTCACCTTCAGCGAGTACCGGCCCCAGATGTGCCAGCATTCGCACCGCCTGGCGCGCCTCGGCGCGGCCTGGATCCCGCATCGGGACAAGTTTCATCGCATCCACTATCGCGCCAGCGCCGAACTGCAAGATGATGGCTCTGTGCTGACCACCCACGACTTTCTCGATGGCATCGGCAAGAGCCTGGAGCTCGACAACAACGCCGAGCTGGTGCGGCTGCTCATCACCATGAACCCGGTGTTCCGGCTGCGGGATGCCCGCACCAACCGCGACGGTGCCGAAACGCTGCCCTGGGGGGACTTGTCCACCCAGGGGTTGGGGGAGCTGTCCGGCAAGTTGACGGATGAGCCCCAGCGCATCGGCGAACCCGAGCTGAAGGAGGCGCTGGAGGCGGTGCGCCAACTGATGGAGCACTACTTCAGTGCCCTGGCGCCCATCAAGAACAAGCCGCGCAGCCAGCGGGAGATCGTCAACAGGCCCATGACACTGCGCAACCCCGGCAACCTGCAGATGTTGCTGCGCAATGCGGACAACCGGGCACTGCAACTGGCGATGGCGGGCATGGCGGCCATGCTGCTCAACGCCCGTGGCAACCGGGAGCTGGCACAGGGGGCCAGGCCCATCATGATCCTGGAAGATCCCGAGAGCCGGCTGCACCCGACCATGCTGGCGCTGGCCTGGGGTCTGCTCGAGCAGTTGCCAGGGCAGAAGCTGCTCACCACCAACTCGGGGGATCTGCTCTCCTCCTTGCCCCTTAACCAGGTACGCCGTCTGGTGCGCCGCCAGCAGGACATCCTCTGCCATCAGCTCGGCGGCGAGCGCTACAGCAGCGACGATCTGCGCAAGATCGCCTTCCACGTGCGCATCAACAGACCCATGTCGCTGTTCGCCCGCAGCTGGTTGCTGGTGGAGGGGGAGACCGAG
This sequence comes from Aeromonas sp. TECH754, assembly GCF_056279295.1. NCBI lineage: Bacteria > Pseudomonadati > Pseudomonadota > Gammaproteobacteria > Aeromonadales > Aeromonadaceae > Aeromonas > Aeromonas sp. TECH754. The sequence goes on from NZ_JBWBRA010000001.1 coordinate 1,382,171, forward strand.
ATCTGGCTGCTCTCCGAGCTCGCCCAGATCTGCGGTTACAGCCTGCGGGCGGAAGGGGTGCGCATCATCGAATTCGCCCAGTGTGGGCAGGCGCCGCTCATCAAGGTGGCGCGTGACTTTGGCATCGAGTGGCATCTGCTCACCGACGGCGACGAGGCCGGCATCAAGTACGCCACCTCCGCCCGTTCACTGCTCAAGGGTGAGCGGGAGCGCGACCGGATCACCCAGTTGCCGGCGGCCGACATAGAGCATTATCTCTATCACAACGGGTTCGAGGCGGTATTTAGGCGTGAGGCCGGGGTAGGGGGGCGCTCGGCCCTCAATGCCGGACGCATCATCTCCAAGGCCATCCATCATCGCAGCAAACCCGGCATGGCGCTGGCGGTGGTGGAAGAGGCGGAGCGACTCGGCAGCGAGCACATACCGCCGGTGATCCGGCAGATGTTCGCCAGGGTGGTCGCCCTGGCACGGGGGCAGAGCTAGATCCGGCGATCGGCTTTGCCAGCGTTGGGGATGGGGGGGAGTTTGGATATACTCCCCCTCTGTTTTTATTGGCGGGCGCTTTTTTGACCCCCGTTATCTGTCTGCTGTCGGAGACCCTATGTTCGTCCAACTTCCTTTTTGGCTCTTCCCACTGACCGGCCTGATGGCCCTGGGGGCCCTGATCGCCCTTGGCCTGGTGCTGTGGCGGGGGGATCTCTGCCCGGGCCAGCGCTCGCGGATCACCAATCAGCTGTTCTCCATCTGGGTGATCACCGGGCTCTCCCTGATGCTGGCCATCGAGGCCGGGATGCGTGGCTGGCTGCTCTGGAGCGGGGGGGCCGCCCTGATCCTGGGGATAGCCCTGTCACTGGCCCAGTCCCGGCTGGAGGGCAAGCGCGCCATCCCGTCCAGCTTGCTGTGGCTGCCGGCCATGCCGCTCGCCCTGTACGGGGTGGGTCTGCTGCAGATCCAGGGCTGGCTCGGTGGCGTGCTGCAGATGATGCTGCTGGGGGCGGCCTTCGCCCACCTGATGCTGCTGCGTGCCCGCCACCGCCTGCAGGCATTCAATCTGCTGCTGCCGCTGGCAGGGCTGGTTGCCGCCATTCTGAGTCTGCTCTGGCTGGCGGTGCTGGTGGGGTGGCAGGGCAACAATGAGGGGCTCGATGGGCTGATCCCCGGGGTACTGACCCAGGCGGGCCTGCTGGTTGCCGCCTTGCTGCTCTGGTTCAGTCCCCTCTATCGCCAGCAGGAGACGGCTCCGGTGGTGGTGTCGACCACCCTGTGCGGCCTCATCATCGCCCAGCTGGCGGCGACCAGCGTGTTGCATCAGCTGATCTGATATCGCTTGAGAAGATGATCCCAACTGAAAAAGCCCGCCCCGACACTGTCGGGGCGGGCTTTTTACGGCGCTATCGCCGCCACCCAGTATGGGCAAACAACGGCTCCAAGGCATGGCTATTATCCAGGGGAATCGTCAGTTGACCGCCACACCCGCCGTTTTCAATGCGGCCGCCAAATCCTGCGCCTCCTCACATTGTCCACACAGCTCCTGCAAAATATGCAGCTGATCCTTCGCCCTCTGCGGATCCCCGTTTTGCAGATGTGCCTCGCCCAGGTATTCATGGGCACCCAGATGCTTGGGGTTAAGCTTCAGGGCCTGGTAGTAGTAAGGGAACGCCTCGGACAGTCGGCCCGACTTGCGCGCCACATAACCTGACCAGTTCCACACATCGGCCGAATTGGCGTCGTCGCGGCGCAGATCGCGCAGTACCGCCTCGGCTTGTGGCCATTGCTGCTCCTTGACCAGTTGCTCAGCCTGTTGCAGCTGTTGCTGCGTATTTTTCTGGGGTGCCAGTGACTCACCGCCACCGCCCCCCCCACCTCCTGAAGCGACAGCCGCCGCGCTCAGGAACAAGCAAATGCCCATCAATGCTGTTTTCATGATCTCTCTCCATGATAGGGGGCTGGATAGTCACTGACCCCATACCGTAACTTAGACCAATTTTTTGCCTCAATAGGCGATAGACTCGCGCTCGGCAATATAGAAAGACGCGCCAGGCTGGAGGGGATCCCGTTGATCAGGGCCGAGATGGAAAGGGCTGCGCGTGATACCCGGCCAAATAGTGAAAACTTCGGGATACCAGACGGGGTTTGCCACCCATCAAAGCGGCGAAGCCAGGTTGCTATCCAATTGATTTGTTTGAAAATCACGCTTTGCGTTTTAAAAACAAACAATTCATGCCACTTTGCATCGGTAAATAAACTTTTTTAGGATATTTACTTGCAATTTTAACTCTCGGGCCTATTATTGGCGACCTCAGACGCGGGGTGGAGCAGCTCGGTAGCTCGTCGGGCTCATAACCCGAAGGTCGTCGGTTCAAATCCGGCCCCCGCAACCATCTGAGTGTCAGCATCGAAAACACGGTTCAAGTGGGAATAGATGAAGGCGGATCGAATTGGCTTCTGCTCGGCCAGTTTGAAAAATACGGACGCGGGGTGGAGCAGCTCGGTAGCTCGTCGGGCTCATAACCCGAAGGTCGTCAGTTCAAATCTGGCCCCCGCAACCAACTATTTGTGTGCATGGCACGGCATCTGCCGCTGCGATGCTGCGAACACACAAGCTGCTACTGCTCGGCAGGCTTGTGGTGAAAAGTCCTGGCAACAGGCAACAATTCGGACGCGGGGTGGAGCAGCTCGGTAGCTCGTCGGGCTCATAACCCGAAGGTCGTCAGTTCAAATCTGGCCCCCGCAACCAACTATTTGTGTGCATGGCACGGCATCTGCCGCTGCGATGCTGCGAAGACACAAGCTGCTACTGCTCGGCATGCTTGTGGTGAAAAGTCCTGGCAACAGGCAACAATTCGGACGCGGGGTGGAGCAGCTCGGTAGCTCGTCGGGCTCATAACCCGAAGGTCGTCAGTTCAAATCTGGCCCCCGCAACCAACTATTTGTGTGTATGGCACGGCATCTGCCGCTGCGATACTGCGAACACACAAGCTGCTACTGCTCGGCAGGCTTGTGGTGAAAAGTCCTGGCAACAGGCAACAATTCGGACGCGGGGTGGAGCAGCTCGGTAGCTCGTCGGGCTCATAACCCGAAGGTCGTCAGTTCAAATCTGGCCCCCGCAACCAACTATTTGTGTGCATGGCACGGCATCTGCCGCTGCGATGCTGCGAACACACAAGCTGCTACTGCTCGGCAGGCTTGTGGTGAAAAGTCCTGGCAACAGGCAACAATTCGGACGCGGGGTGGAGCAGCTCGGTAGCTCGTCGGGCTCATAACCCGAAGGTCGTCAGTTCAAATCTGGCCCCCGCAACCAACTATTTGTGTGCATGGCACGGCATCTGCCGCTGCGATGCTGCGAACACACAAGCTGCTACTGCTCGGCATGCTTGTGGTGAAAAGTCCTGGCAACAGGCAACAATTCGGACGCGGGGTGGAGCAGCTCGGTAGCTCGTCGGGCTCATAACCCGAAGGTCGTCAGTTCAAATCTGGCCCCCGCAACCAACTATTTGTGTGCATGGCACGGCATCTGCCGCTGCGATGCTGCGAACACACAAGCTGCTACTGCTCGGTATGCTTGTGGTGAAAAGTCCTGGCAACAGGCAACAATTCGGACGCGGGGTGGAGCAGCTCGGTAGCTCGTCGGGCTCATAACCCGAAGGTCGTCGGTTCAAATCCGGCCCCCGCAACCAACTTGTCGTCATTCCCTCCCTATCTGTTATCCCCATACCTGTCTATCACCCTGATCTTGAACATTAATTTTCAAGTTGCTGGTCGTCGCCGTCCCTTGTTCGGTATCATCGTGGCTTCTGTTCATGGATGAGGCCTCTCCTTATGTTGCAACCCTTCCGTTATCACCCTCCCAAGATAGAGTTTCAGGACATCAGCCTGACCGAGCTGATGGCAAGCCCGGTGCCCGTCAAGCTGCTGTTGATCGCCGACACCGAGCGCAGCCAGCGCCTGGCTGAGCCCGCCTTTGCCGGCGTGGCGACCCAGATAGCCCTGGGCCAGAAGGCGCCATACCGGTTGGCGGATGCACAGGGCCTGCAACTGGTGATCTTCGTGGATCCCGAGGCGAGCCTGGATCATCGGCTCTACAAGCAGGCTCGCAGCTGGGTCGCCCCCCTGGCCGGACTCAAGGTGGCGCAGCTGGCGCTGCATCTGGCCGGGTTCGACGACGACACCCGCTCGCGTCTGGCGGAGCTGGTACTCGCCACTCTGCTCGCGGCCAATGTGCCGTTGCCCCATCACAAGCAGCAGGCCGAGGCGCCTGGCTGCTACCAGAGTCTGACGATCTCTCCTCCTTGTGAGCTCGATCTGGCCCGTCTGCAGGCCGAAGTGCAGGGGAATGGCCTGGCCCGGCACCTCGCCGTGCTGCCGGCCTCCGATCTGACAGCCCGCAGCTATCGGGACTGTGCACGGCAACTGGCCAAGGAGGAGGGCTGGCAGTGGCAGGAGTTCGATGAGGCCGCGCTCGCCAAGCTCGGTGCCGGCGCCTTCCTGGCGGTGGCCAGGGGATCGGATGACAACCAGGCCGCCATCGTCAAGCTCAGCTATTGCCCGACGGCGCCTGCGCGTCGCATCGCCCTGGTGGGCAAGGGGATCTGTCACGATTCAGGAGGTTACAATCTGAAAGTCGGCGGCAGTATGTATGGCATGCACTTGGACATGGGGGGCAGCGCGGTGGCGCTGGGCACTCTCCTGGCGATCAGCCGGGCCGGGCTGCCCATCGAGGCACACTGCTGGCTCGCCATCGCCGAGAACCACATAGGCCCCAAGGCCTATCGACCCGGCGAGGTAGTGACCGCCTCCAACGGCACCACCATCGAGGTGGTGGACACCGATGCCGAGGGACGCATGGTGCTGGCGGATGCCCTCGCCATGGCGGCGCAGGACAAGCCGGACTTGCTGATCGACTACGCCACCCTGACCGGGGCCTGCAAGCGGGCGCTCGGCAGTCGTTACAGCGGTGCCTTCACCAACCGCCCCGAGTGGCTCGGTGAGCTGATAAGCCTGGGTCAGCGCAGCGGTGAGCGAGTCTGGCCCTTCCCGCTGGACGAGGACTACGATGACAACCTCGATAGCGAATGGGCAGATCTGTTACAGTGCGCGCCGGGAGCCTCGCCGGATCACATCGATGCCGCCCGTTTCCTCAGCCGCTTCGTGCCCCAAGAGACCCCCTGGTTGCACCTCGATTTGAGCGGTTTTCGCAACAAGGGCGGCAATGGCGTGGTCAGCAGCGAGGTGACCGGTTTCGGGGTCAGGCTGACGCTGGACTTGCTGGGCAGCCCCCTCGGCCGCCGTGAACTCGATGAACAAGACAAATAAGGGATCCCGTGAAAGTACCAAGTTATGACTGGGTGTTGTTCGATCTGGACGAAACACTGCTCGATTTCCCGGTCGCCAAGGCGCTGGAGCAGACACTGCAGATCTACGGTGTGATGCCCACGCCTCCCAAGATGGCGGAGTACCACGAGCTGAACCACCGGCTCTGGCAGCAATACAACTCGGGGGAGATCGATGCCGCTCACCTGCAACAGACCCGCTTCTCGCTGTTTGCCGAGCAGGTCGATGTGGCACCCATGGCGATGAACGACACCTTCTTGCAGCAGATCATTGCCCTGAGCATGCCGCTGGACGGAGTGGTCGAGACGCTGCAGGCGTTCCAGCAAAGGGGCGTGCGGATGGGGATCATCACCAACGGCTTCAGCCTGCCCCAGCGGGGTCGTCTGGACAAGCTGGGCTGGAGCGAGTGGTTCGAGCCGCTGGTGATCTCCGACGAGGTGCATGTCACCAAGCCGGCCGCCGCCATCTTCCAGCATGCGCTCGCCTTGATGGGGCAACCGAGCCCGGCGCGGGTGTTGATGGTGGGGGACAATCCCAAGACAGACATCGCCGGCGCCGCGGCGCAGGGGCTTGCCACCTGCTGGTACAACCCGGATCAACATGACACGCCGTGCGAGTCGACCCACGAGATCCACCACTTCGCCCACCTCGGCGCCATCGTGCTGGGATAATAAGAAAAGGCGCCAATAGGGCGTCTGCAATAAAAAGGCAGCCCCTGGGCTGCCTTTTTACATGTTATGTCCTTGGAACCTGCTCACGATCCTACTGCGAGGTCATGAGCAAGGCGCATGTGCTGCCCGCGTATGTGACACCCAGTGCTCATTTATGCCTATCGACTCCGGTTCCTGCGCCGCTCTTTACCTTGCAGGCGATCTCTCGTCATCGATCGTGAACAGGTGCTTAAGGAGCGAGCCGGCTGAGCAACCAGGACTCGAGCAGGGCGACTCCGTGCACCAGCACGGATTCGTCGAAGTCGAACTCTGGATGGTGGTGGGGGGCCGCCAGTTTGGCCCCCAGGATCAAATAGGCGGCCTGCCCGCCATTGTGCTGCACCCGCTCGATGAGAAAACCGGCGTCTTCGCTGGCGCCGAAGCGGCGGGTATGGACGGTCTCGAGTGTGAGCGCCTGTGCCAGCGGCACTATCTCCTCGAGCAGGGCCGGGCTGTTCTCGATGCCGATGGCCTCTCCCTGTTTGCGAATGAGGTAGGTGGCCCCCTGCATCAGGGCGGCCCCTTCCACTATCTGCTGCACCTGGCCGAACATGTAGTTGTTGAGCTCTGGGGTGGCACCGCGGGTTTCTCCCTGCAGGCGAGCGTGGCCCGGTATCACATTGCGACCGCTGCCGCCGCTGAGCTGGCCCACGTTGATGCGGGTCATGCCGTCGCGGTGGCGCGGGATCCCGAGCATGGCGGTGGTGGCCATGCAGGCCGCCGCCAGTGCGTTGTTGCCGGCATTGGGTTCGAGCCCCGCGTGGGCGGCGCGCCCCATGAATTCCACGTCAAATTTTGTTGAACAGAGAAACTCGGTGGGATTGACCACCAGCTCGCCACTGTCCGCATGAATGCCGATGTGCAGCGCCAGCAGGGCATCCACGTCGTCGAGCTGACCACCGGCCGCCAGCGCCTTGCCACCGCGGCATCCCTCCTCGGCGGGCTGGAAGAACAGCTTGATGCGACCGTTTAGTCGATCGGCCAGGGCGGCAATGCGCTCGGCCAGCACCAGCCCGATGGCGGTGTGGCCATCGTGGGCGCAGGCGTGCATCCAGCCAGGATTGCTGGAGCGCCACCCCTCCTGGCTGGGGACGTGCTGCTCTGCCGGGCTTTCGTCCACCTCCACCGCATCGATGTCGAAGCGCAGCGCCAGGGTCGGACCCGAACGGCCCGTCTCCCACAAGCCCATCACCCCCGTTATCTCGTCGATGCGAGCCAGCCAGTCGGGATGGGCCCCCTGACGCAGAGCACGTTCTTTCTGGGCCTGCACATCGATCTCTCGCCCCATGATGAGGGGGCTGGCCAGCAGCTTGTCGCCCAGCATGACGTCGAATCCGAGCTCTGAGAGATGGTGGGCGATGAGAGAGCTGGTGCGAAATTCACACCAGGCCGCTTCGGGCAGACGATGAAGATCACGGCGCCAGTGGCGCAGAGCATCTTGAGTCATGGTAATTCCTGCATTGGCGAGTCCAGCGGACATTGTGACGGGCAGGGGAGCAAGAGTAAATCCCGCAGTAGAAATGCAACAAGGGGAGCAATAGGCTCCCCTTGAAGATCATGGTGATGAATTGGCTATCAAAGCGTCACCGACAGCTAAAAATGTCAGCTTGGTATCTAATTTCACTCTGGCGCATCAAAAAAAAGACTGTGTGCGTGATTATCCAGCACTCGCGTGCCGATGAAGTTCAGGCTGAGCTATATGTTGGCTGATTAACCGACTCAAAGCTGCGACAGCGAGGGCAGGGAGACGGCCACCAGAGTGAAAAATACGGTAAAAACGGCGGTAACAACGAACTCTTTCATTATTTTGTCTCCCTTTGCTGACTGTTGATGAGACCAAGATACCATAATAGCCCGACAAAACAAGGGTAAATGCAGTTTATTGGCAATATCCTCTTACTTATGTGCATGAGCTTTGTTTTTATATGTTTATGGGTGTTTTATGGTCTCATGGGCGAGGTGGAGCCATGATGCAGGATGGATATTAATTAAAAGCATTTAAAATCAGTTGTTTATGTATTTTGTTGATGGGTTTTTTAGCGGGCCTTATATGAGGCTTTTTTATATTTTGAAAATTTACTCGGCTCATTAAGGCCATTTTTACGTCGCAACCTGTCTCCTGGATGGCACAGGCATGATTAGGCCAGACATTCTGATCCTGTGACCACTTTTCATCGGGTCCTGTCATCCAACGCTCGTCTGGACAGCCACTTATGGGTATAGCCGACTCAGACTGGCGTCAGTTAACAGGTGGCCGGCGGTCGATGAGCAGGGTCTGCGCCCAGGCAGACTCTGCCAACGGGGGTCGTTGTTCCTGCAGCAGAATTGATCTGAAAAGTGATGCTGAGTGAGGGATTTGAGCTGACTTGATGACACCGGTACAGGGCCTGAGGGTTGCCGTGGAAGGGGCTGGGCGGATAAGCGAGTTGATGGCAGTGTGAGACCGCGAAGGTAGAGATCACCTATCTCGCACGGTCAGGGTGCATCAGGGCCGCAGCACCGACAGGGGCGAGGGGAGCAGGCCGCAGCAGAGAAAAGGCGAGCACTCAGGGTTGCATCGCTGCCGGGGTCATCACCCCAAGGTCGGCGCAGCGCGCCGGGAGAGGAAAAGAAAAAACCCTCCAACGGAGGGTTTTTGTCACAACACCTGTAAAGCGCTTGGGCTTAGAACAGGGTGGTGGAGAGATCGTACAGCTCCTGATCGAACGGACGCTTGAGGTTCTCGATGCAGTCGATGATGTCGTGGTGGACCATCTCGTTGCCCTGAATACCGACGCAGCGGCCACCCTGGCCGGCCAGCAGTTGTTCGACGGCGAAGGCGCCCATGCGGCTGGACATGATGCGATCGCGGGCAGTCGGTGAACCGCCACGCTGGATGTGGCCCAGGATGGTGGCGCGGGTTTCGCGGCCGGTCATGGCTTCGATGTCTTTGGCCAGGGCGTTCACATCGGTGACGTGCTCACAGATGGTGATGATGGCGTGCTTCTTGCCCTTGGCTTCCCCTTCACGGATCTGTTGCAGCAGCTTCTCTTTGTCGAAGGCCACTTCCGGCACGATCACGTACTCGGCGCCACCGGCAACCGCGGCGGACATGGCGAGATCGCCGCAGTGGCGGCCCATGATCTCGACCACGGAGATGCGGTGATGGGAGCTGCAGGTGTCGCGCAGACGGTCGATGGCGTCAACCACCACGTTCAGGGCGGTGTCGAAGCCGATGGTGAAGTCGGTCCCGGCGATGTCGTTGTCGATGGTGCCCGGCAGGCCGATACAGGGGAAGCCCTCTTCGGTCAACTTCTTGGCGCCCATGTAGGAGCCGTCACCGCCGATCACCACCAGGGCGTCGATGCCGTGCTTTTTCAGGTTCTCGATGGCCTCGGCACGGACTTTCGGGTCCTTGAAGGCGGGGAAACGGGCGGAGCCCAGGAAGGTGCCACCACGGTTGACCACGTCGGAGACGCTGTGGCGCTCGAGTTTGACGATCCTGTCCTGATGCAGACCGAGGTAGCCATCATAGATGCCGTAGACTTCCAGGCCATGATGCAGACCGGCGCGCACCACGGCGCGGATGGCTGCGTTCATACCCGGTGCGTCACCACCACTGGTCAAAACACCAATACGTTTGATTTGCTTGGTCATGAGTGCCTCTGGATCTGAGTTGTCGAAAATCAATATCTGAAAATAGGGTCAGCCACTTTTACTATATCGGCTTTCCTATGAAGCGAGAGGGACCCATAGGAAAGGAATATACGAAACGCCATATACAAGAGAGGGGCCAGGCCCCTCTCTTTGCGCGCCTTACTTGGCGGCGCCAGCGATGATCTGGGAGAAGTCGTCCACTTTCAGGGACGCACCACCCACCAAGCCACCGTCGATGTCCGGCTGACCGAACAGGTCGGCGGAGGTCGCGCCAGTCACGGAGCCACCGTACAGGATCTGTACCTTGGCAGCCACTGAGCCATCGAAGCTGGCCAGGTACTGACGGATGTGGGCGTGAACGGCCTGAGCGATTTCCGGAGTCGCGGTCTTGCCGGTACCGATGGCCCATACCGGCTCATAGGCAACGACGGCGTTTTCGAAGGAGGCGATGCCACAACGGTCGATCACGGCTTTGAGCTGGGTTTCAACCACGGTGTTGGTGGTGCCGGCTTCGAACTGAGCCAGGGTCTCACCGATGCACAGTACCGGGATCAGGCCTGCTTTCTGGATGACTTCGTACTTGGCGGCAACCACGTCGTCGGTCTCTGCGTGCAGGGTACGACGCTCGCTGTGGCCTACCAGGGAGTAGGTGCAACCGAAGGCTTTGAGCATGGAGGGGGCGTTTTCACCGGTGAAGGCGCCGGACTCGTGAAGGTCGGCATTTTGGGCGCCGTAGGCGATCTTGGTGCCTGCGGTCAGTTGCTCAACCAGACCCAAAAAGATAACCGGCGGGCAGACGGCGACTTGTACCGAAGGATGAGCGGCAGCAGCCGGGGTCAGTCCTTTGATCAGAGCTTCTACAGAAGCCTTGGTGCCGTTCAGTTTCCAGTTACCCATTACCAGGTGCTGTCTCATCTTGTATATCTCCTAGGCATTTGATTGCGCGACATTATATGAATTGAACCGAGCCCAAGATAGCTGACCCGGCGGCAAATGACGTAATTTTTTTTCGCTTTCCTGATCCAAATCAGGAATGCAATCGTCGATCGCTCATTCGTTAACCTGACCCCGCAGACGGGCCCACCATACCCCAATCCATTCGTGAATGGCAGCCTCGGAATACATCAGATAACGCCCCTTGGGCAGGTAGGTGTAGAGAGGTTGTGGCTGCTGGCTCTGCTTGGCGGTGTAATCCGTGGGGGCTGGCACCGCATCGAGTCCTTGTCCCTGATAGAGTGCCATGGCCCTCGGCAGGTGGGTGGCCGAGCTCACCAGCGCCACCCGCTTGCCCTTGAGCAAGCGGGCTATGCTGACCGCCTCGTCGTGGGTGTCTTTGTTGTTTTCAAACAACGTCATCCGGGATCTGTCTATGCCCAGACTCGCCGCCATGCGGGCGTTGACCTCGGCATTCGACAGGGGATCCCCCGCCACGGCGCCGGAGAAGACGAGTTGAGCATTGGGGTAAGCCTGGGCCAGACGAACCCCCTCCAGGGTTCGCGCCAACGCTATATTGTTCTGCCAGGAGCGCTCGGGCACTGCCGGATCGCTGACATGACCGTTACCGAGCACGACGATGGCCTCGATATCCTGATGCTGGCTCACTTCGAAGGGCGGATAGGTCTGCTCCAGGGAGCGGGCCAGCTCATAGCTTATCGGCCGCATCCCCATCAGGGCGACGATCACCAGAGAGAGGGTAGCCAAGAGCTTGCCGGTTTTCTGGAAGCGGGTGAACCAGAGCAGCAGCAGCGCCAGCACTAATAAGGAGAGGGAGAAGGGCAGCGGCATCAGTAGCTGGCCCAGCCACTTCTTGAGTTCGAACAAAGTGAGTCGTCCTTGAGTTTTCAGCGGATCCGGGATGTGACAGAATACCCCTCTTTTTTCCTGTGGCCCAACCCTGTGTGCGCTCAGTCCGCGAGCGGCGAACAAGGGCGGCCGAAGATGAGCATTGTCTTGAAGCAAGATCAGAGTTTTGACGGACGCGCCGACAAGTTCGCCCGCAACATCTACGACTCCACCAAGGGGCGCATCCGCACCACTGTGGTGTGGAGCGACATCGAAGCCTGTCTGGCCCGGCTCGGCAATCGGCCGCTGCGGATCCTGGATGCGGGGGGCGGTTTTGGCTACTTCGCCCAGAAGCTCGCGGCCATGGGCCATCAGGTGGAGCTGTGTGATTTGTCGGCAGAGATGCTGGCACTGGCCCGGGTCCAGATCGCCGAACAGGGGCTCGAAGACAGAATTCGTCTCATCCATTGCCCCATTCAGGATCTGAAACAGCACCTGAGCGGTACCTTTGATCTGGTGCTCTGCCACGCCGTGTTGGAGTGGCTCGCCGAGCCCCGCCAGACCCTGCTCGGTCTGTTCCCTTTCGTCAATGCAGGGGGCATACTGTCGCTGCTTTTCTACAACCGCCACGGCCTGTTGTTCCAGAGCCTGGTGGTGGGCAATTTCGACTATGTGCGCCAGGGGCTGAACAAGAAGCGCCAGACCGCCCTGACCCCCACCAATCCGCAGTTGCCTGAGCAGGTGTATGACTGGATCGGGCGAGGGGGCCTCAAGATCATCGGCAAGACAGGGGTGCGCGTCATCCACGACTACATGCGCCACAAGCAGGATCAGCACGAGAAGTTCGACGATCTGCTGGCCATGGAGCAGCAGTACTGCCGTCAGGAGCCTTTCGTCTCCCTTGGCCGCTATATCCATGTGATGGCGCAAAAACCGGTCGCTTAAGACCCTGGGCTATCGCAGTCGATGCCATTTTTGCGGGATTTAGCCGCCAGAGCACCCATCGGCTCTGGCCTATACACGACGAGCGGGAGCGATGCGCACATGAGGTGCGTGCCGGCCCCTCGGTTATAACAACGAGATGATAACGTCATGATGAGTACATCCCGTACCCTGCCCGAGATGGTGGGATGGGTCAGACAGGAGGGTCTGGCCTTGAGCCTGCCCACCGATCGGCTGGCCTTTCTGATTGCGATCAAGACCTTGTCCGAGGATGAGTCTGATCTCTCGGAAGCCGCGCTGCACGACGCCTTTGGCTATGTGAGCAGCGCCTTCGGCCAGATGGACGAGACCCAGAGCGGTCGCGCCAACAACGCCATCAACGATCTCATTCGCCAGCAACTCCTGTCGCGGTTCAATACCGACATGGTGGCCGGCGAGAGCCTCTATCGCCTGTCGCGCCTCGGCATGGGTATCGTCGACTTCTTTATGGATCAGCGCCAGGTCGACTCCATCAAGCTCTCCATCCTGCTGGAACACCTGGCCGCCGAGCTCGACACCGCCCGCAAGGCGGCGCTGACCCTGGATACCCGCGAGCAGTGGGATGCCGAGGTGCTGCCCCGGCTCAGCTTCTCCCTCGAAGAGACCCTCGGGCGCATCGATCTCACCCAGCGCGCCATGGATGAGCAGCAGAATCAGGTGAAACGCGAAATCGCGGCCCTGCTGACCCAGAACTGGATCGACGCCATCCACAGCTGCGAGAAGCTGCTGCACGAGACCGGTCAGACCCTGCGCGAGCTGCAAGACACCCTGGACGCCGCCGGCCACCGCCTGCAGGCGGGGCTGCTCAATATCCAGGAAGCCGCCCAGGGGCGGGACGACTTGTTCCACGTCGAGGAGCTGACCCATGCCCTGCAAGGGCGGCTGGACGTGATCACCTCTTGGGGCCAGCAGTGCATCGAGCTCTGGTCCCGTTACGACAGGCACGTGCACAAGTTCATCCGCAACGCCATCGACATGGACAAGAACCGCGCCTTCAGCCAGCGGCTGCGGGAATCCATCCGCAACTTCGAGCAACACAGCTGGCAGTTGCGCATCGCCGAAGAGCCACGGCTGCTGGAGCTGCGGGATGAGACCATCGCCATCCATGACGAGGAGGTCACCGGCGAGGTGCCCCTCGAGATGGAGTACCTGGAGATGGTGGACATCAACCAGGAGCTGGCGGAGCGCATCGAGCGCTACCTCGCCCGCTACCCCGAGCAGCGCTCCCAGCTGGATCTCGCCGACGTGCTGCGGGAATACCTGCTGGATTACCCGGCCCACGCCCACTTCGATGTGGCGCGCCTCTTGATAGATCAGGCCGTGCGCCTCGGCCATGCCAGTGGTGAACGTGAGCTTCACCATCAACCCGCATGGAAACCCATTAACCAAGCTGGATCCAAGGTTCAGGCCTATGTCATCGATCAATACTGAATTTCCTCTGCCGCTGCGATTGGCCGAGGCCATTGCCAATCCCTTGTTTCCGCGCATCGACACCGCCTTGCGCTCGGGCCGCCACATCAGTGCCGACGATTTCGAACAGCATTCGGCCCTGGTGGAGTTTCACGGCGAGCTGGAGATCTTCTACGGCCGCTATCAGGTGGAGCTCATCAAGGCGCCGGAAGGCTTCTTCTACCTGCGCCCGCGCCCCAGCGCCGACATCGGCACGACCGTGCTGTCTGAACTCGACATGCTGGTGGGCAAGGTGCTCTGTTACCTCTACTTGAGCCCGGACCGGCTCGCCTCGGAAGGGGTGTTCGCCATGGGCGAGCTGCAGGAGGAGGTACTGAGCCTCGCCGATGAGAAGCAGCTGCTGCGCATGGTCAACAGCCGCTCCGGCGGCACCGATCTGGACAAGAAGAAGCTGCTCGAGAAGATCCGCACCTCCATGCGCCGACTACGGCGTCTGGGCATGATCACGGCGCTCGGCAACGGCGACAAGTTCCGGGTCAACGAATCCGTGTTCCGCTTCGCCGCCGACGTGCGCTCCGACGAGGATCCCCGCGCGGTGCAGCTGCGGATGATCCAGGAAGGGGAAGCCATCTTCCACGACGACGAGATGCCGAGCAGCGATTCCCTGTTCGACGATATCGAGGCGGATCTGGACGAAGAGCAGCTGGAGCTGGAGGTGGAAGATGAGCAGCAAGGTTAAATTTTTGGCCCAAATGGGGACGATAGGTTTGATGGAGAGTGCGGCGTGAGAGGCAAATTCAAATCCCTGACCATGGTCAACTGGAACGGCTTCTTCGCCCGTACCTTCGATCTCGACCAGCTGGTCACCACGCTGTCCGGCGGCAACGGGGCGGGCAAGTCCACCACCATGGCGGCCTTTATCGCGGCCCTGATCCCGGATCAGTCCCTGCTGCACTTCCGTAACACCACGGAAGCGGGCTCCTCCAGCGCGTCCCGTGACAAGGGGCTCTACGGCAAGCTGCAGCGCGGCCACTGCTACTCTGTGCTGGAAGTAATGAACAGCCGCGAGCAGCGGATCTGGGTCGGCGTGCACCTGGAGCAGGTCGCGAACCGCGACAACAAGGTCAACATCACCCCCTTCGCCCTGGTGGATGTGCCGGCCAACCTGGCGCCGACCGATCTCTTGCTGGAGAAGCTCGAGGGTGGCAAGGGGCGGGTGCGCGCCTTCACCGATCTGAAGGGCGCGGCCGCCGAGCTTGGCGCCATGAAGGTCGCCAAGTTCAATACGGTGACCGATTACCACAACTTCATGTTCGAGTTCGGCATCACGCCCAAGAAATTGCGTGATCAGAAGGATCGCGGCAAGTTCTACCGGCTGATCGAGGCCTCCCTCTACGGCGGCATTTCGTCCTCCATCAGTCGCTCCTTGCGTGAATACCTGCTGCCGGAGAACTCCGGCGTGCGCAAGGCGTTCCAGGACATGGAGGCGGCGATCTACGAGAACCGCCGCACCCTGGAGGCCATCAAGGAGACCCAGGGCCAGCGAGATCTGTTCAAGAACCTGATCACCGAGACCACTCACTACGTGGCGGCGGATTATGTGCGCAACGCCGCCGAGAAGAACCGCCTCTCCGAGCTGGCCCTCAAGGCCCGTCAGGAGCTGGTGGGCAAGCGCCGCCTGCTCGCCGAAGAGAAGCAGCGCGCCATCTATCTGGCGGATGAGGTGGATCAGCTCACCAACCGCGAGAAGCTCTTGACCGACGAGCTGGAGAGCGCCGCCGAGCACCTGGCCAAGGTGATGGCCGCCGTCGCCCTGCAGAAGAAGATCGCCATGTATCGTGCCGATCTGACGGAGCTTGTTGACAAGCTCGAGCAGCAGCAGGCGATCGTGGAGGAGATCCACGGTCAATTGCTGGAGGTGGAGGAGCGCAAGGAGCTGGCCCAGGCCGAGGTGGACAGCCTCAAGACCCAGCTCGCCGACTATCAGCAGGCGCTCGACATTCAGCAGACCCGCGCCATCCAGTACCGTCAGGCGGTGCAGGCGTTGGAGAGTGCCCGCGAGCAGTGCGAGCTGCCGGGGCTTAACCCTGAACAGGCGAGCGACAGCCTGCACCAGTTCCGCACCGCCGAGCAGAGCCTCACCAGCCAGGTGCTGGGAGCCGAGCAACAGCTTGCCCTGGCGAAAGCCGCGGTGGCCGAGCACCAGGCCGCACTGACGCTGTTGCTGGGCATCGCCCCCGAGACCGCCCGTGAGGCTGCCTGGCCTACCGCGCAGGCACTGCTCAAGCGCCATATCGAAGACAAGGCCCGCATCGCCCAGGGGCAGGGGCTGCGCGCGGCTCTGGCTCGCCTGGAAAAAGAGAGCGAGAGCCAGAAGAACCTGCTGCGTCTGCGCGATGAGCTGAGCGAAGCCTCTGGCCAACAGATCACCAGCAGCGACGAGCTGGAGCTCTTCCTCGAGGCCCAGCGCACCCGCCAGGAAGAGCTTGCCGAGCAACAGGCAGAGGTCAATCAACGCCGCGCCAGCCTGGAGCATCAGGGTGCCCAGCTCGGTCGTGACATCAAGGATCTCACCACACTGGCGCCCCGCTGGCTGAAATCCTTCGAAAAACTCGAGCAACTGCGCGAGCAGAGCGGACTGGCGCTCACCAGCGCAGAGGCGCTCTCCGCCGGCATGCAGACCGTGCTCGACAAGGAGCGGGAGTTCGAGCAGGAGAGCAACCGCATCCAGGCCCAGAAACAGGCGCTGGAGCTGCAGATCCGCAACCTGCAGCTGGGGGCAGGGGAGGCGGATCCGCGCCTCGCCCGCATCGCCGAGCAGGTGGGGGGCGTGCTGCTCTCCGATGTCTACGACGATATCTCCATCGACGATGCCCCTTACTATTCCGCGCTCTACGGCCCGGCCCGCAGCGCCCTGGTGGTGCTCGACCTTGAGGGCGCCATAGAGCGGCTGAAAAAACTGGAAGACTGCCCCGAGGATATCTACCTCATCCAGGGCAACCCGGATTCGTTCGATGAGGATCTGGTGGAGGCGGACGAGCTTGGCGACGCCGTGCTGGTGCGCACCAGCAAGCGTCAGGTGCGTTTCTCCCGCTACCCCGAATTGCCGCTGTTTGGCCGCGCCGCGCGCGAGAAACGCATCGAGCAGCTCGACCTTGAGCGTGAAAACCTCATCGAGGGCTACGCCAAGGCCGCCTTCGAGCAGCAGAAGTACCACCGCCTCTACGGCCACTTCCGCGACTTTATCGGCCAGCATCTGGACATCGCGTTCAGACCGGATCCGGAAGCGGAAGTGGAAGCCAAGCAGAGCGAGCTGCGCAAGTTGCAGGGGGCCATGGCCGAGTGCGACAAGCTGCTCGCCGACGCCAAGGCCGCGGTCGCCCAGCTGACCCGTTATATCCAGCTGGTGCAGGCCATGCTGCCGTTCGCCCATCTGTTTGCCGAGGCCGACTTGGCCGAGCGCCTCGAGGCCGCCCGTACCGACGTGGAGAGTCTCAAGGCCGCCGAGACCTTTATCGCCCAGCACGGCAAGGCGCTGGAGCAATTAGAGGCCAAGGTGCAGGTGCTGCGCCAGGATCCCCAGGATCTCGCCGCCCTGCAGGCCGCGTACGACGAGGCGAGCGAATTGCTGGCGGAGCAGAAACGCCGTTGCTATGCCCTCGATCAGCTGGTGGCCCGCCTGCCGCATTTCGCCTATCAGGATGCCCAGGACCTGCTCGGCAAAGCCTCCGAGATGAGCGAGCGCCTGAAAGATAAGCTTAAAATAGCCGAGCTGACCGCCCGCACCGCGACCGAGCAGCACAAGCAGATCGGCCTGCGCCACACCGAGGCGCTGCAACTGCGCACCGCCCTCGATTCCAGCGCCTCGGCCAAGCGCCAGACCCTGACCGAGTTCGAGCAGGAGCTGGCCGCCATGGGGCTGACCCTGTCCGACGACATGGAAGACAAATCCCGCGCCCACAAGAAAGAGATCGAAGAGCTGCTGATCCGCACCCGCGCCCGTCGCACCAGCGCCGAGGCCCAGTTGCAGGTGACCAAGCGCGAGATTGAATCCCTTGGCGGTCGTCTCAAGCTCGAAGGCAAGGACTATTACAGTGCCCGCAAATCCCTGGTGAGCCACAAGGCGAGCTGGTCACGGGTGGTGCGCCTTGCGCGCGATACCGACGTCGAGAAGCGCCTCAACAAGCGCGAGCTGGCGTACCTCGACAGCGACGAGCTGAGATCCATGTCGGACAAGGCCCTCGGCGCCCTGCGCGTCGCCGTGGCTCACGACGAGGCCCTGCGCGATGCGCTGCGCCTGTCCGAGGGCAATCGCAGCACAGAGCAAAAGGTCGCCTTCTACGTGCAGGTCTATCGCTACCTCAAGGATCGGATCCGCAACGACATCATCCGCTCGGACGATCCGGTGGAGGCCATCGAGGAGATGGAGATCGAGCTGGCTCGTCTCGCCGACGAGCTCAAGCAGCGGGAAACCCATCTGTCCCTCTCCTCCCACGAGGTGGCGGCCAAGATCACCAACATCATCCGCCGCGAGCAGAACCGCATCCGGGTGCTCAACCAGGGCCTGCAGAACATCGCCTTCGGTCTGGTGCGCGGGGTGCGTCTCAACGTCAACATCCGTGAGGCTCACACTCGCCTGCTGACGGCGCTCGCCGATCAGAGTGCCATGCACAACGATCTGTTCGCCGACAAGGAGCTCAGCTTCTCCGAGGCCATGGCCAAGCTGTTCCAGCGCCTGAACCCGCAGATAGAACAGGGGGAGCGCAGCTACCAGGTGATGGGCGATGTCTTGCTGGATTATCGCAACTACCTGGAGCTGGAGATCGAGGTGCAGCGCGGTGCCGATGGCTGGCTGCGGGCTGAGAGCGGTGCGCTCTCCACCGGCGAGGCGATCGGGACCGGTCAGGCCATCCTGTTGATGGTGCTGATCAGCTGGGAGGAGGAGTCCCGTCGCCTGCGCGGCAAGGATATCGCCCCCTGCCGCCTGCTGTTCCTGGATGAGGCGGCGCGCCTGGATGGCAAGTCCATCGCCACCCTGTTCGAGCTGTGCGAGCGCCAGGACATGCAGCTGCTCATCGCGGCGCCGGAGAACATCAGCCCGGAGAAGGGCACCACCTACAAGCTCATCCGCAAGGTGCAGGGCAAGCACGAACACGTGCACGTGGTGGGCCTGCGGGGCTTTGGCTTCGCCGATGACAAGCTCATCGCCTGATGCAGCTGACCTGACACAGGTTGACGGGTGAACACACAAACGGGAGGCTTGGGCCTCCCGTTTTCTATGGAAACTGTGAGAGAGTAGGCGCCTGTTTGCGGGATCAAGATCGGCGGTGGCCGCCGGATCGCCGGGCCAGCGTGGCGCCGCATAAAGAATCGAGGAAATGGATATGAGGACCATGGTGCAAAAGGGGCTGCTGTTACCCCTCAGCCTGCTGCTGGCGGCCTGCAGCAGCCAGCCGGACGCCAGCAAGAGCGGCAGTTGGCGGGGTTATACCCAGACCGGGCTGGCCTCTTACTATGCCGACCGCTATCACAACAAGAAGACCGCCAGCGGCGAGCCCTACAAGAACAACGCCAACACGGCGGCCCACATGACGCTGCCCTTCGGCTCCATGGTGAGGGTGACCAACCTGACCAATGGCAAGAGCGTGCTGGTGCGGGTCAACGACAGGGGCAACTTCCCTAGGGGGCGGGTCATCGATCTCTCCAAAGCGGCGTTCAGCAGCATAGGCAACACGAGGTCTGGCCTTATCAAGGTCAAGCTCGAGGTCATGTAGGGCTGCAGTGGCAATTTGTGCTGCCTATTGCGGCGCTGGCAGAAACGCCGGCGCCAGGTCTCATGTCTGGACGCTTCGCATTGACAGGCGCCGATGCCGGACCCTAACTGTGGGGTGAGCAATGGCCGAGTCTGTGACTCGGCTTGTCGACCCTTGCCAGCGCGCAGAGACGGAGAAATCGAGATGGCTGATCACAGGCCCGTTCACCTCACCCAGATCCCGGTACAGGGGGCCAAGTCCCTCTATCCAGAGCCTTTCGCCTCCCTGGTCAGACACCGCACCAGGCGCAGATTGGGGGATCACTTCGGTCTCACCCACTTTGGCGTCAACTTCACGACCCTGGCGCCGGGGGCCATCTCGGCGCTCAAGCATCACCACTCCAGGCAGGACGAATTCATCTACATCCTCTCGGGTCATCCCACCCTGGTCTATGGCGACGAGGAGTTCTCGATGTCGCCGGGGGAGTGCGTCGGCTTCAAGGCCGGCAGCGGCCTGGCGCATCACTTGTTGAACAGATCCTCTGCCGATGCGACCTATCTCGAGGTCGGCGACCGGCTGCCCGGTGATACCGTCGACTACCCCGACGACGATCTGGCCCTGGTACAAGGGGCCGATGGTGCCTGGTCTGCCCGGCATAAAGACGGCTCGCCTTATTAGACCGTATCGAGGACTGCCAGGTTGCACCCCCATCCCGTCAATACCGGCCGGGAGATCGATGTGGGAGCCGCAGCCTGGCTTCAATGATTGGCATGTAAAACTGCATTGATGTGATTTCATAACCCATTTGAGCTGGTTTTGTTGCTCTGCGTAGTTTTATGTGCCGCAAAGGGAAACGCCACATCCTGAAACCACGGACCTGCCTGCCGTTTCCGTGAAGATCACACGGCCAGGGCGCTGGATGTGCAAGTGGGTGATCAGCTTAACGGCGCACGTATGATCAACGGCTGGACCTGGTGGAAAAGAGCCGATGGGGCGGCCACTGGCTGGGCGCCACAGGCTTGCCTGAGGGAGCCGTGATCACCATCGCGGCCTTGCGGCGCGAGTTGCTCAGGCTGGTGGAACCCACGCACCTTGAACCGGGCAATCTCGATTACGTGCTGTTCGAACTGCGCGATGTGCCCGGGACTTTTTACATGGGCGCAGCCTTCGTCCATCAGGCTGCGCTCGATGCCCACTGTGCCACCGATTATTTTCAAGCCTTCGCCCGCCAGGCCGACGCCTTGCTCGCAGAGCCGTTGCGGCTGATCCTGATGGAGGAGGTGGGCCAATGATCCTGATGCGCTGAGCCTGAGAGCCTGGGTTCTGATAGGTATTTGCGAGACATGGCTGGAGGAGACGGGAGGCTTTGCCTTCTGTTTGTTATTGGGACAACCCGCTGCCGACTCTCCGCTATCCTCTGGCATGACCGTCATGCCATCAACAGATGGATAGGCTGATGCCGATAAGGACTGCCGTGGGAGGGCCGATGAAGAGAACGCTGTTTTTGGTGCGCCATGCCAAATCGAGCCGGGATGAGGTTGAGCTGTCAGATAGGGAGCGGCCTCTGGCCGAGCGCGGCAAGCGCGATGCCCCTCTGATGGGAGAGCGTCTGGCACGGGAGAGGGTGAAACCTGACCTGATCCTGTCGAGCCCCGCGCGCCGGGCCCGTTCGACGGCGAGGCTCATCGCCGCGGCGCTCGAGTATCGGGCCGGAGAGATCCTCGTCGACGAGCGGCTCTATGGCGGCGATGCCAAGACCCTGCTGGGGATGATCGCCGGACTGGATGACGGTCTGGGGTGCGTGATGCTGGTTGGCCACAACCCGGAGTTCACCGAGCTGGCGCATCGGTTGTCTCGCGAGATCACCCGAATGCCGACCTGCGCGGTCGCACAATTCACCTTCGATGGGGCCTGGTCGGCCATCGCCGGGCTCAGGCCGGTGAGCGTCTCACTGGATTATCCCAAAAAAACGTAGCCATTCGTATCTTGCTTCAGGCGGTGATCCCCGATTGCGGGACTGAGCCGTTGCCGCTGCCTGTGACGCTCACTATATTAACCGGGGCGGCGGGGCTGGCCCGCGGTTGCACGCATTTCTCTCGACCTGGCTGCAAGGATAGATATCTGATGAGACTCAATGCTCTGATCACAGGATTGGTGATCGCCATGATCCCGGTTATCGGCGAGGCGGCCGACTGGCGCTACGCGGTTGGGGTGCATGATTTCAATGTGCCGGATGTGGACTCTCACACCTATGGGCTCAACGCGAGTGTGTCGGTGGATCAACGCACGCAGAGCGATCTGCACCTGTTCGGCTCGTTCGATCTCTTCGTGGACAATGACAAGGATCATCTGGACCCGGATCACGTGCCCATCTGGTGGCAGCTGCATGCCGGCGCGGACGGCGACTTCTGGCGTGAGGATCGGCTGCGGCTCGGCTGGACCACCGATCTCAACACCCGAATGAACACGGTCAGCTCGGTGGAGCGGCAAATGACGGCTCTGGCGGCTCTGGCGGCGGGTTATGAGGGCGACCTGTTTCAATATGCCCTGGAGGCGGGGCCTGGCTGGTTCTTCCTGGAGATCGATGATGATGCTCCCCGGGAGCGGGGTTACGATCGGGAAGGCTTGCGCAACAGCACCCTGGGTTACGCGCTCACCAACAAGGCCGCACTCAAGCTGGGGAATGACTGGACTATTTCCGGCCTGGCCCGGCGTTGGTGGGATGGTCACCAGACGCTGGAGAGCCAATACCGGGCGGAGCTGCGGGGGAATATCGATCACTGGCTGGGACGGGATCCGGCCAAGCGCACCCAGCTGGTGCTTGGCGCCGATTTCTACCACTACAATCTGGCGCTCTATAACGAAGCCAATCAGCCGCCGGTGGTGGGCTGGGATAACGACGTGCTGGTCAGGCTGTCGCTGGAAACCAGGTGGTAACCCAGTACCATCGTCTGGCCAGCCGCCTGTGTTGTTATGGGCTTAGCTCTGGGTTCGTCGCATGCCGGTATTGAGGTAGAGGCTGCTGTGATGGGTGCTGTGGCTCACGAACATCACCTGATGACGGCTCTGATCGGACAGGATGATGATATCGCCGGCATTGGCGGGGCAGTTGAGCATGATCTCGTGCTCGGGGGCGGCCAGCTGATCGGCCTGATCCTTGAAATCCAGCGTGTATGAATACATATGGCGCTCCACGACGGCTCATATACAGACACATTTCCCCAACTCTAGCCGCCAGCGCCCGGATCTGCGGCGCTCGTTCGACACCGGACGTGACTTAATTTACGGTATGAACCGGATGACGCCCCTGCTCTCATGAATGGAGGGCACCTAGGCAAGTACGCGGTGCCATCATCGGCACGGGTGGGCGGGAGTGGACGAATTTTTCGATACAAAATGACAAGGAGTCGTGATGACGAAGCTGCTAACAGAGTGGGTGCGGATCGCCGCGTTTTCCGATGGGATGAGAGGGGGCAATCCTGCCGGTGTTTGGATCGGGGCCAGCCTGCCCGCGGCGGACGAGATGCAACGCATCGCCGCCGAGGTGGGATTCTCGGAGACGGCGTTCGCCGCTCCGCTGCACTCAGATGGGCACTCAGCTGATGAGCGTGAGTGGCGGGTGCGCTATTTCTCCCCCGAGGCCGAGGTGCCTTTCTGTGGCCATGCCACCATCGCCCTCGGCGTGGCACTGGCCCGGCGTTTTGGGGAGGGCGAGTATGTATTGCACCTCAGTCAGGCCGACATCCGGGTATCGGGCTGGCAGGATGAGGCGGGGCAATGGCAAGCTGCGCTGCACTCGCCACCGACCCGCAGCCAGGCGGCACCTGCCGAACCGGTGGCGGCCGCGCTGGCGCTGTTGGGTTATACGCCTGCGGATCTGGACACTCGCATCCCTCCCGCGCTCATTCATGGCGGCGCCGATCACCTGGTGCTGGCCCTGAGCAGCCGTGCGGCGCTGGCGGCCATGCACTACGAGCTGGCACAAGGGCGCATTCTGATGCAGGCGCAAGGCTGGGTCACTATCTTGCTGGTGCATGTGGCAGGGGATCAGCTGTTTCATAGCCGCAACCCCTTCGCCTATGGCGGCGTCTATGAGGATCCGGCTACCGGCGCCGCCACCGCAGCATTCGCGGGTTATCTGCGCGACCTTCACTGGCCCCACGGCGGGGTCATCGACATCGTGCAGGGGGAAGACATGGGCATGCCATCGCGCCTGCATGCGGAGATCCCGGCCGAGTCTGGCAGCTCAATTCGGGTCTCTGGTCAGGCACGGCTGATGTGAACCGCCATGGCACATCATGGCTCGATAAAGCGTCAGAAGAGGGATGCCGATGGCATTTTTTGAGCGAGCAGATATTCGTGCGTTAAGTGAGCGGTTGTTGGCGCTAGAGACTGGGCAAGGGATCCTGCTCAACAGTGCTGCGGGTCAGGAGCTGGACGGCATGCTGAGGAACGTCAACGGCGTGCAGCCGGTCGGGCGCGGTGCCCGGCGTCAATTGACCGAACGGGGCCGCCAGTTCTTGACCACCAAGCTCTGGGAGACCCGTGGTGAGCCATCCTGGTCGGGGGAGAGGGCATTGGCGGCGCTGGAGGGGCATCTTCCCCATCAGATCAATACGGCGACTTTAAGCGGACTTTGGCTGCGAGACTGCAAGGCCGCACTATCGCCGAGCCAGTTGGCGCGAGCGGACGAGCTGGGGAGCCGGGTGTATGGCGATGAAGTACTTAGGATCCGCAGTGGCTCATCCCTCTCCCTGTTGTGGCAGGATGGCCGCCGCTACTGCGCCGATGAGAGCATGCAGATGCTGGGGGAACTCGTCTTGCCGGAGCGCGCTCTGGCCAGCTTGCAAGGCATGGAGTGGCAAGGGCGGCAGATAGTGACGGTGGAGAACAAGGGCGCCTTCGTGGATTATCCGCTGCAACCCGAGGTGTTGTTGCTCTATGTACCGGGCCGCAATACCACGCTCGCCAAGCAGCTGATCCCGTTGTTGCCAGCGGATATCCCCTGGGCTCATTTTGGCGATCTGGATCAGCGCGGGCTGGATATCGCCGCCGAGCTCGCCAGCGCCATGGCGCGCCCCTTGGCACTCTGGTTGCCAGAGAACCTCATGGAGCATGTTCACCACTATGCTCGCGACTTGCATCGTCCGTCGGAAGGCCTACAAGGCAGCCGGCGTGGAAAGATCCTCTGGCGAGACAGCCTTGCAACAGCCTTGGCAAACAATGCGTTGGCCGTGGTCTTGGCTCATCTGGTTGCCAACAAGACCTGGCTGGAGCAGGAAACCTTGGTGACCGCCAGACACTGGCGGTCATGGCCGTTGAGCAATAGCGTGGCCTCATGATGTAAAAGAACCGCCGAAAGGCGGTTCTTTTTAGTGTGCAGATCTTGTCAACGTTCCGGCAGGACTCCTTGGCTCCGGGCTCTCAAGGCCTGCCGCTGAGCAGAATGGCACCGCCGAGAGTGATGAAGAGTCCGCCGGTGATGCGGCTGAACAGACGTTGGCTGCGTGCCGGCCGGAAGTAGTGGCCGGCGCGTCTGGCCAGGGCCACATAACTCAGGTGCACCAGGCTGACGATGACGCAGATGGTCAGGTACATGACGACGAACTGGAGCGACAGCGGGCTCTGGTGATCGAGAAACTGGGGCAACAGGGCGCACAGGAAGATGATGGTCTTGGGATTGCTGGCCGAGACGAGAAACGCCTCTTGCAAGAAGGCGCGGTTGCTTCTGGCGCGAACGCTCGACGCCGCCGGTGCCAGCTCCTGGTTGCTCGCTCTGGCGGCACGCAGCGCCTTGTATCCGAGATAGATGAGGTAGCCACCACCCGCCAGCTTGAGGGCGATAAACAGGGGCGGCAGTGTCTGCAGCAAGGCACCCACGCCCATGGCAACCAGACAGATGAGGATCGCCTGACAGGCCAGATTGCTGACAATGCTGAGCAGGGCGGCGCGCCAACCGTGTTGCAGACCATTTTTAACGACCAGCAGCACGTTGGGGCCCGGGGTCAGGGTAGCCAGCAGATAGGCCAGAAAGAACAGCATCCATGTGTCCAGATTCATGATGTTTACACTCCGTGTGAAAAACCAGCTCAGCGATAATGATGATGATTTTTTTCTATGCGAAAAATCCATGATGCCAGCACGCTGAGGGAGTCGTCCAGCGGGTTGTGGCCGATTGGCGAGTGCTTTGTTCCCCTTCGGTTTTTGCCAGTATGGGGCGCAGCCATGGTGAGGCGTTCTGCTCTCGGCCGCGGAGAAAATTCGATTGCTCTATGCCTAAAAAAACCGCCATCAGGCGGTTTTTTTAGGCAGCTGACCCTTATTTCAGGGATTTTTTCAGCTTCTTGATCTTGTCCTCGTGCTTGGCAATCTTCGCCTTACGGGATTCGATCTTCTTCTTGACGTCTTTCTTGGATGCTTTGGCCATATGAGTTCTTCCTTAAAGAGGGCAGCGGACTGCTCCTGGTGTGTCTTTCCATCGACTGCTGACTGATGGCAAGGGTGACTTGTCGTCTTGCTGTGAGTGAATACACAACGGCAATCTGTGCTGGCGGGGTCAATGCAGGGGGGATTGAACGTGGGACAAGTGCTCGATGAACCCCATCCTGTTGACCCGATCAGCTTTCGCCAGCGTCTCTACAACCTAGTGTTATTTATCAACAAAGCAAGCAAAAGCTGATCAACGGGGGCGGTCGGTGCGCCGTGGATCCTGCGAGATGGCGGCGCTCATCGGAAGGGGAGAGCGCGCCCTGCGGCCATTCAATATTGACTTCCCTATCAATATTGGGGGTATACTGGCTCGGTATTTTTCAAGAGTAAAAGTTGTACTCATGTCAGTGTCCGTCGCATTACCCCAACTGCAAGCGATGATCCGTGATCTGAAAGCGGGTCGTTTTGAGGTCAGGCATCCCCCCCTCGATGACAGTGCGGGACTCGCGCCCCTCATCCTGGATCTCAACGAGTTGGCGGATAGCCTGGATCGGCGTTTTCGCGAGCTGCATCGATTGCAGGAGATATCGGCCGAAGTGAACAAGGGGGTCTTCATCGAAGATACCCTCAACCTCATCTACGACACCTTCATCGAGTTCATTCCCTACGACCGCATCGGTTACGCCCTGCTCTGCGACGATGGTGTCAGGGTGCGTTCCCTCTGGTCAAGGAGTCGCATCAACCGCATCGCGCACCTCAAGGATGGCTATCGTGCCAACCTGGCGGGGAGCAGCCTGGCGCAGCTGCTGGAGACGGGAAAACCCAGGATCATCAACGATCTGGAAGCTTATCTTGTGGAGCATCCCCACTCCATTTCCACTCGGCTGGTACTGCGGGAGGGGGTGCGCTCCAGCCTGACCTGTCCGCTGCGGGTGGAGGGCAAGGGTATCGGCTTTCTGTTCTTCTCCAGCGGCAGCAAACACACCTATCAGCAGTTGCATCAGGAGGTGTTTGTCTATCTGGCACACCTGGTCTCGTCCATCGTCGAGAAGGCGCAGCTCTATCGGCAGGTGCATGAGCTCAATGTCCAGCTGGAAGAGGCGCTGGCCCAGCTCAAGGCGCAGTCCTGCCGGGATGCCCTGACCGGCACCCTCAATCGCGGGGCCATCATGGAGCGTTTCACCCAACAGATGCAACTGGCCGAGCGCCAGGGCGAGCCGCTCTGTCTCATCATGCTGGATCTCGATCACTTCAAGCAGGTCAATGACAATCACGGTCATCCCGCCGGGGATCATGTGCTGCAACAGCTGATCCGGACCCTGGCGAGCGATCTCAGGGAGAGCGACAGGCTGGGGCGCTATGGCGGGGAAGAGTTCATGTTGCTGCTGGAGCAGACCGCGCTGGCCGAGGGGGTCAAGATCGCCGAGCGGTTGAGGGCCAGAGTGGCAGCCATGACGATAGCGCATGGAGGGCGGCCAATCCCGGTCACCATCAGCGTCGGGGTGAGCTGCGCCACTCTTGGTGGGAGCCATCCCTGGCCTTCCTGCGCCGAGCTGCTGGAGCGAGCCGATCGGGCGCTCTATCGGGCAAAGCAGAGTGGTCGCAACCGGATTTGTGTCAGCGAGGTTTGAAGCGGGTGGCGCAGGGTTGATCCTGTGACAAAGCGTTAGCCATAAAAAAGCGCCCCTGGGGGCGCTTTTTATCCACCGGCGGTCATCAGGCCTTCTTCAGGTAGGCCGCAACCAGCACTATCTGCACGCCATTGACCTTGCCCTCGATGTGCAGCGGGTTGTTGGTCAGGCGGATGCCCTTGACCAGGGTGCCGCGCTTGGCGGTAAAGCCGCCGCCCTTGACGTCCAGATCCTTGATCAGGGTCACCGAGTCCCCCTCGACCAGCACGGCGCCGTTGGAATCAACCGTCGGTACGCTGTCATCATCGTCGCGAGCCATGCCCGCTTCGGCCCAGGCCTTGGTCTCTTCTTCCATGTACATCATCTCCAGCATGTCCTGGGCCCAGAGCTCGCCGCGGGCGGACAGGGCTTTCAGCTGGCGCCACGCCATCACCTGCACCGCAGGGACCTGGCTCCACATGCTGTCACCCAGGCAGCGCCAGTGATTGGCGACCAGGGTATCAGGCTGCTCCAGCTGGCCACGGCAGGTAGCACAGAGGGCCACGCTGTGATCGTCATCGCTGGCGGGGGAGTGGGGCACCAGGAAGGCAGTCAGTGCGTGTTCTGCTCCACACAGCTCACACTTGGCGCCCGCGCGCGCTTGCAGGATGGCATTGATGGTCATGTTTTGATTCCGTTTATATGGGTAAAACGACCCACCCCGGGCGAGTCGCGCAACGAGGGGCGGAATATAGCATAAAGCCCCTCATTTTGTCAGGCTAACCCCGGCATCAGGGTTGCGGTCGACCCCAGCCAGCCGACAGAGCACGGCTCATGGCGCCGCCGCCTGCCGCCGTGAGTGCTTTTTGATGAGGGATCGCTAGAATGAGCCTCCTTTTGGATACGCAGGACAAGACCGCCGTGCTGGCCCATCGATTTCAACAACTGGACCGCTTGCTGACCGACTCGCGGCGCTGGTGGCAGTATCAGCCTTATCACCATCAGGGCCTTGCCTTTGCCGATGAGGCGCCTGCGCTGGCGGCCCGTCTCAACGGACTGAGCCTCGATGAGATCATGGCGCTCGATGCCGATATGGCGGCGCTCTGCACCCTGCTCGCCCCCTGGATCCCGGCAGGACGCGAGCTGCACAGCCTGAGCGAGTTGGCGACCTTCCTGCCAGAGTCCATCGCCTGCGGCAAGGGGATGGCGATGTACATGCCGGGGCGCAAGCAGGCACAGATCGAGGCCTTCACCGGCTGCCTGCCACCCCATGACGGGCCCTATCTGGAATGGTGCGCCGGCAAGGGCCACCTGGGTCGACTGGTCTCACTGCACCGGCATGCGGAGGTCCTGAGCCTGGAGCTGCAAGGGCCGCTGTGCGAAGAGGGGCGCTTGCTGGCGGCGCGCGATGGCGCCCGCATGCAGTTTATCGAGGCCGACGCCTTCACGCCCGCGTCGGGTCTGCTTATCGAGCGGGATCACCACGCCATGGCGCTGCACGCCTGCGGCGAGCTGCATACCCATCTGCTGGAGCAGGTGGTCGCGCGCGGTGCGAGCGGCGTGACCCTCTCCCCCTGCTGTTATCACCTCATTCGTGGCGATCAGTATCGGCCCCTGTCAGCGGCCGCCAGGGCCAGCGCCCTGCGCCTTGGCAAGAGCGATCTCAAGTTGCCGCTACAGGAGACGGTGACCGGTGGCGCCCGCATCTCCCGGCTGCGGGAGCAGGAGGTTGTGTGGCGCCTGGCCTTCGACTGCCTGCAGCGCCAGGTGCGCGGGGTGGATGAATACCTGCCGGTGCCCAATATGCAAAAGAGCCTGCTCACCGGCGGCTTCGAGGCATTCTGTGACTGGGCGGCCGAGCGCAAGGGATTGAGCCTACCAAGCGGGCTCGATTATGCCGGCTTCCTGGCCCGTGGCGAGGTGCGCTATGGCGACGTCGCCCGCATGGAGCTGGTGCGTCACCTGTTTCGCCGTCCGCTGGAGATCTGGCTGGCGCTGGATCGCGCGCTCTTCCTGCAAGAGCGGGGCTATGGGGTGGAAGTGGGGGAGTTTTGCGACAAGCCCATGACCCCGCGCAACATCCTGATCCGGGCGGTGCGTGGTTAAGTCCCCGCCAGGACAAGGAACCGACAAGGGCGCTGCCGATGGGCGAGCCATGCGCCCTTGCCGCGTTATTTCCCCGGTGTTTCAATATTCTTCCCCGGGATCCAACGACAGTGATAAAGGTGCCCCTATTATGCCAGTGCACCTTCTAATGTTATTCAAGTCATCAATGGCTGGGGCATCATCACTCGCTGGATTCAGCCACAGAGTGAAATGGCTCACACATTCGCCAGATTCTTAATTTTCGTCGTGAATTTAGTAATGTAAGCGCCTATGCTCGGCCTGAACATTATACCGAGACAAGGATTGTTACCCATGTTCCAACCCACGCCCTGTGCCTGGCTGGTTGCGGCACTTTGCGCATCCCCAGCTTATGCCGCCATGAATATCCAGCCCGACCCGCAAAATAGCGGGGGTTATGTGGTTGCCGCCCCCGATATTACCGCCATGGAAAAAGCCAAGACCGCCAACCCCATGTATGGGATCTGGTCAAAGGCATTGGCCACCCGCCCGAATGCCATCGTCGATGCAATAGTGCCGAGGCTGGCCAGTAATCCAGATAACGTCAAACGGGTCGAGCGGGTATTTACCGAGTCGGATTGGGACTTTCTCACCCAGATGGCCGCCCCGGAATATACCTACGAGCGCTTCTTGCGGGCCGTGGGTAAATTCCCTGCGTTTTGTGGTGAATATACCGATGGCCGTAATTCGGATGCCATCTGCAAGAAATCCATCGTGACCGCGTTCGCCCATTTCGCCCAGGAGACCGGTGGCCATATCGGCAAGCATAATGTCTCCGATAATCCGCTGGGGCTGGAGGAGTGGCAGCAGGCGCTGGTGCATGTGCGTGAAATGGGGTGGTCGGAGGGGCAAACCGGTTATACCACGGGCTGTGGCCAGAATGACTGGCAAAACAAGAAATGGCCCTGCTCGACCGGCCAGGGATATTTTGGCCGCGGGGCGAAACAGCTCTCCTATCACTTCAATTACGGCGCCTTCTCCGAGGCCATGTTCGCGGGGGATGCTTCGGCGCTGCTCAACACCCCCGGGCTGGTGGCCGACTCCTGGTTGAACCTGGCATCGGCCATCTGGTTCTTCCTGACCCCGCAGGCCCCGAAACCCGCCATGCTGCACGTGATAGATCGTACCTGGGTGCCGTCCCAGCGTGAAGTCGCCGCCGGGATTGGCTATGGCTTTGGCACCACCATCAACGTCATCAACGGCGGTATCGAGTGCGGTGAACAGAATAAGGACAAGGGCCAACCGGTCAACCGCATCCGTTATTGGGAAGGACTGGCGGCCCATTACCAGATCCCCATCCAGGCGGATGAGAAAAATACCTGCTGGCAACAGACACCCTATGGCAGCCTGAATTTGAACGGCGCCACCGACGTGCTTTACACCAACTGGGACGGCAACTGGAAATATTACGCCGACAGACCCGGTGGTTATTCCTTCGAATGCGAGCTGGTGGGGTTCCAGACCGCTTATTCGGCGCTGGTGCCGGGGGATTATGAGAAATGCGTGACCAACGCTTATGGCTCTCATGCCAACTGGCCCAAGGTCCGCATTGTCGCCAAGCTGGATCCGGCACCTGTTGATCCTTCCAATCCGCCCGTTGGGGATATTCCCGCCTGGGTGAGCAGCAAGGTGTATACGGCCGGCAATAAAGTCAGCCACAAGGGCGTTATTTATCAGGCCAAGTGGTGGACGCAAGGGGACGATCCCGTCAAGGGTGGTCCCTGGGCGCCGGCTGCCTGATAAATAATCTGGATGCCGGGTTGGCATCATATGCCTACCCGGCATGAAGCAGGGCCGCCAATAATCTGGGGGGGACGAGCTACCTCCCTATATTGCTTGGGGTGAAGATAATATGGAGCGTTGATTTATCACCGAGACTGACTTATTGATGGCGGCTATCTTATCCAGTTCGTGCTCAATATGTTCTTCTCTCCCCTGCATATCTGCCCCGTTTGCCAACAACGGCTATTTCCGCTCAAGGCGTTCCTTGTCAGCCCCAGGCTTAAATTTCAATGCCAACAGTGTGACTCCCGGCTGGAAAGGTATGAAGTGCGCCGCCGTCCGCTTATTCATGGGTTGCTGATGGTTGGCTTCTTTATGGTGGTGTCACGAGAACACGATAACCTGTTGAGCCTGGCATTTGGCATCAAGGCGGCGCCCATCTTGCTGCTGATGAGCTATGTCCGGTTGAAAACCAGTGCCCTGAGAGTACCGCAGAAGACACCCAAGCAGGCGCTGTAAAAGAGGGGGGCTGTGAGTGACATCCCCCCCATGGATCAGCCCCTTGGCGGTGTGTCTGGCGGCAATACACAAATGGAAGTTGTCATGAATATCGCCATCCATTTTGAAATTCCGGTGCGGGATCTCGGGCGGGCCACCGCCTTCTACGAGCGGGTGTTCGAGTTGACTCTGGAGCGGGTCAGTATCGACGGCAACGAGATGGCGCTGTTTCCCCTCGATGAGCAAGCGCCCGGCTGCTCCGGGGCCCTGGCCATGGGGGAGAGCTATGTGCCCAGTCTCGACGGCACTCGCATCTATTTGCGAGTGGCCGAGATCGAGCGGGTGATGGCCCGGGCGCTCGAGGCGGGGGCAGGGGAGCTCTACCCGGTGACCCAGTTGAGCGAGCAGATCCGGGTGGCCGAGTTTCAGGACTGCGAGGGCAATCGCATCGCCTTGCAGGAGATAAGCTGAGCATTATTCGTACTGTGCATGCCAGATGAAATCCCATTCACCAGATTGATAGAGATGGCTCAATCTCGAGCAATACGGCCTGTTACAAGGCGCTGCGGGAGGAATTGACCACAAGATGGTCAGTTGTCGGCCTGTGCTTTGCGTGCTAATCCTCTGTGGCGACCGCGAGTAGAGGGTGGCTCCGCTCGCACAGTTCCCCAAGGTTCAAGGAGGCATCATGGAAGGTCATTGTCTGTGTGGCGGAGTCAAGGTTTCAAGCGGCGATCATCAAGAGGTCAACCTGTGTCACTGCGCCATGTGCCGGCGCTGGTCAGGGGGCCCCATGTTTGCGGTGCACGGCGGCAAGGCAGTGCACTTCACCGGGCTCACCCCGGTGGCCTATCGCTCATCGGACTGGGCGGAGCGCGGCTTCTGCCCGACCTGCGGCACCCATCTGTTCTACCACCTGTTGCCGACCGATGAGTACATCCTGCCCGCCGGTTTGTTCCAGGATCAGCCATTCGAACTTGCCAGCCAGATCTTTATCGACGAGAAGCCGGACTTCTACGAGCTGAAAAACGATACCCCGACCCTGACCGGTCAGCAGGTATTCGAGCAGTTTGCCCCCAAGCCTTAAGAAAGCAGCGGTTCATGCCCGCACCGCAGGGGGTGGGCGCCGCAACCCAAGGAGACCGTCATGGATGAACAGCCCAAGGTAAAGGGGCCCGCCTCGTATTTCCCGGCCATCGAGCAGAAATATGGTCAGCCGATCGCCCACTGGCTGAGCCTGCTGGCGGGTCGGGAGGAGAAGAAGCACATGGCGCTGGTGGCCTGGCTCAAGAGCGAACACGGCATGGGTCACGGCCACGCCAATGCGCTGGTGGCTCACTTTCTGGCGCAGGGCTGAGCCGCCTGATCGCCTGGCTAGCGGATGTGTTGATCAAGCGAGGAGCGAAAATGGAACTGGTAGTGATCCGTCATGGGGAGACCCAGGCCAATGCCGAGGGGCGTTATCTGGGGGCGCTGGATGTCGGGCTCAACGAGACCGGATGTGCGCAAGTCTCCCGCTTGGCGGCAGTGATCGCAACGACGGAAGCGCCGTTTCAACGGCTGCTGACGTCCCCCTTGCTGCGCGCGAGGCAGAGTGCACAGCGGATCTCCCTGGCACTGGATCTGCCCGTTGAGACGGTGACCGCATTTCGTGAACGTCATATGGGGCTGTTTGAGGGGCTGACCCAGGCAGAGGCGAGGAACCGCTACCCCGCGCTGTGGGCGCGCAACATCACCCGGCGCTGGGCCGAGGCCCCCCCGGGTGGAGAATCCCTGGACGCCGTGATCGCGCGCGTCTCCCAGGGGCTGAGCGCACTGGCGCGGGATGCCGAGGGGGAGCGGGTCTTGCTGGTGGCGCACGGGGTAGTGGCCAAGGTGATCCGGGCCCTCACTTGTGCGGGGTTCGCCGATTTCTTCGACTGGCAGTTGCATAACGGCGGCAGGCTGGTGGTCAATCTTGCTTCTGTTCCGTCTCCGATAAGATTCAGTCGCCCTGATGGGCAGGATTAGCCCTGCTTGAACAACACACCGGCGCCCGAGAAGGAGTCCCATAAAGGCGCAATACGACGTGTTGGTCGAGTTGGCCGGCTCTTCTTGCCGGATCACTTGGCAACAGGGCTAGGTAGCGCCACCTCGGCAAGGTCCAAGGGGATATAGAAAAAGCGCGTCCAAGGGCGCGCTGTTTGATCTGAGGCTGTCGTATTCTGCCGTCGACTTACTCTTCGATGTCCAGCAGCACCAGGATGGCGCTGTCGCCGCCCCACTCGCGGGGCGCCTGGTGGAAGGCGCGCACATTGGGGTGCTGGGCCAGCCAGCTTGGGATCCGCTGCTTGAGGATGTGTTTGCCGATGCCGTGCATCACCGAGGCGATGTGGATGTTCTCTTTTTGGCACAGGGTCAGCAGGGCGGCCAATTCTTGTTTGGCCTGCTGCTGGGTCATGCCGTGCAAGTCCAGATAGATCTCCGGTGGATAGATGCCCCGTTTGAGCTTCTTGAGCTCAAATTTTGACACGTCTTCGCGCACAAAACGGGTCGGGCCATCCTCGTCCAGATGGGGCTGATACTCATCGCTGAAAAAGTGGTCGACCCCAAGCTTTTCGCGGCTCTCCCGCAGTTCGCGTTTCTGCTTGACCGGGCGCAAGTCGGCCCTTATGGTATCTTGCTTTATTTTCCGGGTACCTTTGGCCGCATCGCGAAACAGCAGGCTTTCCTCGATCGTCGGTGAGGGCGTTTTTTTCATCAGGTACTCGTCTTGCTCGCTATATAAGAATGCTCGGGCCGGATATTACTCGACTTGGAGGTGGATTTGGACAAGATATTTATCGATGAGGTGGTTGCCGAGATGCACACCATCCAGGACATGTTGCGCTGGGCCATGAGTCGTTTCAACGACGCCGGGATCTTCTACGGACATGGCACCGACAACGCCTGGGATGAGGCCGTGCAACTGGTGCTGCCCGCGTTACATCTGCCGCCGGACGTGGATCCTGGCATGCGTCACTCCCGCCTGACCACCAGCGAGCGCCATCGCATCGCCGAGCTCATCATCCGTCGGGTGCAGGAGCGGGTGCCCGCCGCCTACCTGACCAACAAGGCCTGGTACGCGGGCTGGGAGTTCTACGTGGACGAGCGGGTGCTCATTCCGCGCTCCCCCATCGCCGAGATGGTGGCCAACCGCTTCGCCCCCTTCCTCAAACACGAGCCGACCCGGATCATGGATCTCTGCACCGGCTCCGGTTGCATCGCCATCATCATGGCCCATGAATTCCCGCACGCCGAAGTGGATGCCATCGACATCAGCGTCGATGCCCTCAACGTGGCCGAGCGCAACATCAACGATCACGGCCTCGAGCAGCAGGTCATCCCGATCCGTTCCGATCTGTTCCGTGATCTGCCGGCCGGCGATCAGTACGATCTCATCGTCTCCAACCCGCCCTACGTGGACTCCGAGGACATGTCGGATCTGCCTGACGAATTCCGTCACGAGCCGGAGCTGGCGCTGGCCTCGGGCTC
The DNA here is from genome assembly GCF_056279295.1 of Aeromonas sp. TECH754. NCBI lineage: Bacteria > Pseudomonadati > Pseudomonadota > Gammaproteobacteria > Aeromonadales > Aeromonadaceae > Aeromonas > Aeromonas sp. TECH754. Next base: position 1,417,670 of record NZ_JBWBRA010000001.1, read on the forward strand.
CGATGGCCTCAAGCTCACCAAGCGCCTGTTGGCCAACGCCGCCGACTTCCTCAAGGAGGATGGCGTGCTGGTGGTCGAGGTGGGCAACAGCATGATCCACCTGGAGACCCAGTTCCCCGAGGTGCCCTTCACCTGGGTCGATTTCGAGAATGGCGGCCACGGCGTGTTCGTGATGACCAAGGCGGAGCTCGAGCAGTACCAGCCCCATTTCGCGATTTACAAGAGCTAAGAGCAAGGAGCATCCATGGCAGGGAACAGTTTTGGTCAACTCTTTCGGGTAACGACGTTTGGCGAGAGCCACGGTCTGGCCCTTGGCGCCGTGGTCGACGGCTGCCCGCCGGGGCTGGAGATAAGCGAGGCGGATCTGCAGGTCGATCTTGATCGCCGCAAGCCCGGAACCTCCCGTTACACCACCCAGCGCCGTGAAGATGACGAGGTGAAGATCCTGGCCGGGGTGTTCGAGGGCAGGACCACCGGCACCTCCATCGGGTTGATGATCGAGAACCAGGATCAGCGCTCCAAGGATTACTCCGACATCAAGGACTTGTTCCGCCCGGGGCACGCCGACTACACCTATCACCAGAAATACGGCCAGCGTGACTATCGCGGCGGCGGCCGCTCTTCTGCCCGCGAGACCGCCATGCGGGTGGCGGCGGGCGCCATCGCCAAGAAGTACCTCAAGCAGATGCACGGCATCGAGATCTTCGGATTTCTCTCCCAGCTCGGCCCCATCAAGGCAGAGGCATTTGACGCGGCGCAAATCGAGCAGAATCCCTTCTTCTTCCCGGATGCGGGCAAGCTGGAGGCGCTCGACGAATACATGCGCGCCCTCAAGAAAGAGGGCAACAGCATAGGCGCCAAGGTGCAGGTCATCGCGCGCAATGTGCCGGTGGGCTTAGGGGAGCCGGTGTTCGACCGGCTCGACGCCGACATCGCCCACGCCATGATGGGCATCAATGCGGTGAAGGGGGTGGAGATCGGCGACGGCTTCGCGGTAGTGGAGCAAAAAGGCTCGGAGCATCGCGACGAGATGACTCCGACCGGTTTTGCCAGCAACCATGCGGGCGGCATCCTGGGCGGTATCTCCTCGGGCCAGGATATCGTGGTGAGCATGGCGCTCAAACCCACCTCCAGCATCACGGTGCCAGGCAAGACCATCAATACCAGCGGTGAGGCCACCGAGATGATCACCAAGGGTCGCCACGATCCTTGCGTCGGCATCCGCGCCGTGCCCATCGCCGAGGCCATGCTGGCCCTGGTGTTGATGGATCATCTGCTGCGCCACCGTGCCCAGAACATGGGCGTGTTCACCCAGACGCCTCAGCTGCGCTGATCGTCATGCCGGGTGAGCGGCTGATCAGCTCATACAGTCAAAAGGCGGCCATCGGGCCGCCTTTTTGTTGGGCGTCGGCTTGCCAGCGTCAGACGCGGGGGGCCTCTTCCGGCTCACTGGCATGGGGAAACTGGGTGTTGTCGAAGCGGCATGCTGGCGGCGCGAAGGCAGGCTCGGGGGCGGGCAGGGCCGCGATGGCTTGATTGACTCGATGGAGCTCGGCCTCGCTCAGGGCATGGCTTGCAAACATCAGGCTGACCGGTTGCTGGTGCATCAGCAGCTGGCATTGGATCCGGTCCTCCGCCCCGAGCTGCACCAGCCGATGGCGGGCATGCTGCCACTCCATGATGACGCCATCGAGCCGCCGCGCCAGCAGCAGGCTGATCAGCTTGTCATCCGAGTTGTATTCGGTAGCCTGCTTGAGGGGCGGGCAGGCCTCGGTGAGCGGGGTCGGGCGGGTGCCGCGCAGCTTGCCAAGGCGCAGCCCGCTCTGCTGGCAGATATCGGCGAGGCTCTCTATCCCTTGCCAGCGATCGGGTGCCTCCGCCAGCGGCTGGTGGCTCAGCAGCACGAAGCTGGCGCGCCGATAGGGGCTGGAGAAGCGGGCGAACTGGCGCCGCTCCGGGGTATCGATCGCCCCCATGGCAACATCCAGTTGTTGCCGCTCGATGAGGTGCAGGGCCCGGGCCCAGGGCAGGCTGCGAAAATGGAACCCCAGTCCCGCCTGATCCAGGATCTGGCGCGTCAGGGTGACATCCAGACCGGTCAGCTCGTTTTTCTCATCGAGCTGGCTGAAGGGGGGCCAGTGGTTCCAGGCCACCGAGAGATTGCCCGGGGCGGCCAGGGATGGCTGGCCAAGGCCCAACATCAGCAGCAGGCATCCACCTTGCAGCTTGCGCCTGATGGTACCCGGTTTGCGTCTTGCCATGCCTGTGAGCCTCCCTGCTCCGTGATGACAGGACAATATACCCATCTCGCAACGGTTTGGCATCCGCGGTCGCGTGAAAGAGCGTCATTTCTTCGAACCACCGAGGCGGTCAGGATTTTTTCCCGTCGTGCTGGGAGGAGGGTCACATTTTTCTCGTGTAACAGCGTCAACTCCGTTAGACTGCGCCTCTATTCTTTCCCCTTTGCTCTGCTCCCCGGGGAAAATCGTTGTTTCTCAATAGGCCCGGATCCTGTGAGATGGCATCGGCTCAGCAGAGGAGCCCCACCACAAATCCCCGGCGCCACTATCCCTAGCAGGTAACTATGAGTTTTTCTTCCCTCGGTCTGGCCGAACCCTTGTTGCGTGCCGTTGCCGAGCAAGGCTACGACACCCCGTCCCCCATTCAGCTGCAAGCGATCCCCGCCGTTCTGGCCGGCCGCGACCTGATGGCGGCGGCCCAAACCGGGACCGGCAAGACCGCAGGCTTTACCCTGCCGATGCTGCAACGTCTGATGGAGAGCAATCGTAAAGTTTCTCCGAACCGCATTCGCGCCCTGGTACTGACTCCGACCCGTGAGCTGGCCGCCCAGGTGGGCGAGAGCGTGCGCAACTACGGCAAACACCTGCCGATGCGCAGCCACGTGGTCTTCGGCGGTGTCAGCATCAACCCGCAGATGATGGCCACTCGCCGTGGTCTGGACGTGCTGGTCGCCTGTCCGGGCCGCCTGATGGATCTCTACAACCAGAACGCCGTGCGTTTTGATGAAGTGGAAATCCTGGTGCTGGACGAAGCGGATCGCATGCTCGACATGGGCTTCATCCGCGACATTCGCAAGATCCTGGCCCTGATGCCGAAGAACCGCCAGAACCTGCTGTTCTCCGCCACCTTCGCCGAAGAGATCCGCGAGCTGGCCACCGGCCTGCTCAACAACCCGGCGGTGATCGAAGTGGCCCCGCGCAACAGCACCGCCGAGCGCATCGAGCAGCTGGTTCACCCCTGCGACAAGGCCAACAAGATCGCCCTGCTGAGCCACCTGGTCACCAGCAACGACTGGCAGCAGGTATTGGTGTTCACCCGCACCAAGCACATGGCCAACCGCGTTGCCGAGACCCTCGACAAGAGCGGCGTCAGTGCCGCCGCCATCCACGGCAACAAGAGCCAGGGTGCCCGTACCCGCGCGCTTGCCGGTTTCAAGGATGGTAACGTCAAGGTGCTGGTCGCAACCGACATCGCCGCCCGTGGTCTGGATATCGACAAGTTGCCGCAAGTGGTCAACTTCGAGCTGCCGAACGTGGCGGAAGACTATGTGCACCGCATCGGCCGTACCGGTCGTGCCGGCGCCACCGGTCACGCGATCTCCCTGGTCGCCGCCGATGAAGGCAAGCTGATCAAGGCCATCGAGCGTCTGACCAAGCAGAACATCCCCTGCGAGCAGGTGGCCGGTTTCGAAGCCTCCCGCGAGGTGCTGGACAACATCGCCCGTGGCATCGGTGCGCCGCTGCGCAAAGAGCCGCGCGACCCGAGCGAGCAGCGCCGTACTCCGCCGCGCCCGCAAGGCCAGCGTCAAGGCGCCGGTCGCTCCGGCAACAACGGGGGCGGCAATGGCGCCTCCCGCAGCGGTAACGGTGGCAAGCCCCAGGGCGGTCAGCGCCCGGCCGATGGCGCCGGCAAACCGGCCCAGGCCCGTCGTCCCCGCCGCGCCAGCCACAATCAATAAGCCTTAAGCGGGCGAGGTAACCCCTGCACGCCGATGCAATTGATGCAAAAAAGCCCTGCCAATCTGGCAGGGCTTTTTCATATCGGGCATATCGGGGAGGGGAATAGCCACCCCCTTATGGTGCACTGGTATGGCAAGCGACAAGGTCGTTATATGTCTATATACGGTATGAATGGCAGTTCAAAGGGCGTATTTTTTTCGGTTTGGGCAGAGATATATCCCGCTCAATACGACTACCGCCAGCTTGAGTTGCCGGCAAGGGCGAAACGTCCGGCCCCGAGCAGCGCCACCGCCAAGGCCCCGATAAAGAAGTAGGCCAGGCTCTCGATGGCCCAGGCCCCGACGGCGTCCAGCTGCCAGGTCTTGGCCGTGCCCACCATCAACCAGGCCACCACCATGGTGAACGCCAGCACCAGTGCCGCCGGTCGGGTCAAGACGCCCAGGATGATCAACAGCGGCGCCACGACCTCGCCGACAAGCACCCCATAGGCGATGAAGCCGGGCAGGCCCTTGGCCATCAGCATGGCGCTGATGCCGTCCACCCCATCGATCAGCTTGTGCAGGCCGTGAAACAGCATCAGCCCCCCGACGGCCAATCGTAGCAACAGCTTGCCCATGTCTTCGTGGTGCAGCAGGCGATTGATGTTGTTCAGCAATGTCTCAACCATGTGAAAGTATTCCCTTTACGATCATGTTTATACCAGCTTCCACTGGGTTCGTTGGTGTCTCGGTCACCTCGGCATGGAGGGGCTCCTCTGACCACCAGTCCTCACACCTTACCCTGCAAGAGGTACCATAAAATTGAGAGAAATCAATGAAACGGATCTAATTGATAACTATTCAAGGCAAATAAGTGGGGGTGACGCGTCGCGTTCGGGCAAAACGACGGGGCTCGGTTTCACATCATGATGAAATGCGCCTCACTCCTCAGGGCGTGGCTGATGGCATGGCAGATATTCTCGAAAAAATCCCCGCAGGCTGGCGGGGATTTTGTCATGTCAGGATCAGGGGAGGGTCACTCACCATAGAGCCTGATCTGCAGCACATTGGCGATGGCGCTGCCGTTCCAGTGGTATTCCAGATGCTGGCTCTGGTGGATCCTGGTGATGAGGCGGGGGCGGTAGAGCACCTGGCAGTCGTGGTCGCTGTGGCGTACCGAGCGGTAGCGAATGCCGTCCACGTTTGCAGTCTTCTGCTCCCTTGCGAAGTGCTGGGACTGACCATAATCGGTGGCGTGATAGAGCGGGGTGCTGAGAAAATGCTCCCCGGTGATGTCGGTCAGCTTGGCGCTGAACTCGGTGTGGAGCACCCGCATCTGCACCTTCTGGGCCGGTTCGTTGGTGTAGCCGAAGACGCGTTCCTGGTGATAGACGGTCTCTTTCACCGCGGTATCGAGCAGGGGGGCGCAGTAGTAGCCGCCAAAGTCTCCCGTGGTGAAGCGGGCTCCCTCGGGGCTTAAGTGAGTGAAGGCGGCCATCACATAGCTGCCGCCGGCCAGCCCCACCAGCCAGTCCTCTTTCGGCACCCTCGCCAGATCGCCGGCCTCCTCCCGCAGCCTGTCGTTGGTCAGCGCCTCCAGGGCCCAGACCGCCTCCAGCTCGTCCGCGTTGGCCACGTCTTCATAGAGGCAGATCGGAGGATAGCGGCTCGGAATGATCCGGTAGGCCTGCTCCCTCTCGAGGGCAATCGATGGCGGCTCTTGCATCAGGCCATGCCCCCGCGCCAGGCGTGCAGGCGATTGGCCACCTCATAGAGATCGGCGACACGTCCCCCCTGCAGGATCTCCATGGCGCTGCGTCCGGCGAAGAAGAGGTGGCTGTTGGGCTTGCGCACCCAGCCATAAATGCTGTCATCGGCACTGAACAGCACCCGCAGGCTCTTGTGGATGTTGAGGATGTAGCTCATCCGCTCCTGCAGGTCGACGCTTAGACGGATCCCGCCGCTCGACTCCTTGTACTTGTTCAGTGTCGAACGTGAGGAGATGCCGAGCAGGGTCAGCTGTTCATCCGTGCTGCACTGCCACTTGTCCAGAATGCGGAACACCACCGGCAGCGCCTTGCTGGGGTCGATGGCGTTATCTTGCCGGGATGCTTGTGCGGTGGCGACCATGATTCCTCCTGGGCTTGTGGCGTGAACCCTATGGTTCGTCTTCCCAGTATGGTCGAGTTGTCCATATATGTACACATTAATGACTTTGTGTTCATTAAAGGTCGTGCGTAGCATGAAAGAGGGAAGATGATCGGCCCTAGACGGCCAGTCGAAGCGCTTGAATGAGAAGAGGCCCCGCCAACTCGGTTGGCGGGGCCTCTGACTAGCGGCTGAGAGACTGAATAGCGCTTAGAGCGCGGGCAGGAAGCCGAGGCTGACGCTGACCTGCACGCCGACGATCAGCACGCCCATGGCGCCGGCAAGACCCAGCGCCAGCACGCCGCCCGGGGCGCGGTAGTGGTGCACCTCGGCACGCTTGCGGCTCTGCCATACCAGGGTCACAGGCAGCAGCACCGCCAGCACCGCCAGCGCGATGGCGGCATAACCGAGCGCCATGATGAAGCCTTGGGGGAAGTAGAGCGCAAACAGCAGCGGCGGTACGAAGGTGATCATGCCTGTCTGGATACGGCCGCCGGCGTTGTCCTTGCGGCGGGTCACCTTGGCCATGAAATCGAACAGGCCCAGGGTCACCCCGAGGAAGGAGGTGGCGAGCGCCAAGTCCGCAAACAGGTGCATCGCCTGATTGAAGGCGGGCCAGCTGACCAGGTTGCCGACGTTGGCGAGCAAGCTGTCCAGCGCGCCGCCGGTCTGGATCAGGCTCTGCTGGCCGAGCAACCCCAGGATGGCCACCTGCCACAGCACGTAGAGGATAAGGGGCAGGGCGGAGCCCCACACGAACACCCGGCGCAGCCGCTTGGGGCAATCCCCCAGGTAGAGCATCACGCTCGGGATGGAGCCGTGGAAGCCGAACGAGGTGAAGATGACCGGCAGGCCTGCCAGCAGCAGACCCTGGCCGAGCGGCATGGAGAGCAGGTGTTGCCCCTCGGCGCGGGGCAGCAGCAGCGCCAGCACCCCCACCATTATCACCAATTTCACGGTGAACATCAGCCGGTTGAGGTAATCCACCTGTTTGGTGCCGACGCAGACCATGCCGCCGAACAGCAGGGTGAAGGCCCAGGCCGCCTGCTCCTGGCTGACGGTCATGCCGGCATCGGCCAGGGCTTGGGCCAGCAGGCTGCTGCCGCCACTGATGTAGGCAGATGCAAGGGAGTAGAACAGCATCAGGATGCAGAAGGAGGCGATGCGCTTGCCCCAGGGGCCGAGCAGGTGATCCGCCAGCTGGTGCAGGTACCACTTGCCGGTGTTGAGGCTGGCCTCCACCTGCAACATGGCGGTGAAAGCCATCAGCGCCCAGAGCCCGATCATCAGCAGCAGGGTAGCGGGGCCGCCGAGGGAGGAGGAGGCGAGCGGCAGTGCCAGCATGCCGGCGCCTATGGTGGTGCCGGCGATGAGCAGGGTACAACCCAGAGTCTTGGTGTTCATGATGTCCATCCGAATTCAGAAAAAGAGTGCCAGGGGCAGGTGCGGGAGGCGCCTCCGGGGTCGAGATCGGAGGCTAGCGATATCGGAATGGCTGCATCTGTACACAAGACCTGTCGATTGTAAAAGAGGGTTGCCACGTTAACGGATTAAAATAGCGTAAACAAGCGATCACAGGCAGATCTTGTACTGATGAATGGCCATGAGTGGAAACAAAACATGACATCACGGCACCTTGTTGGTGGAAAAATGCGCTGACATGGCGGAACCATCGTCAGCGCAAGGGGATTGGCTTGCCGCGACGCCGCCGTTGGGGTGCTCGGGTGACGGTCGGGGTGGTCCGACCCCGGGGATCACGGCTGGCGGCGGCGTTTGAGGGTACGGCTCACATAGTGCAGGCCGCTTTGATAGTCACCGTTGATGGCCTTGAGGGCGAGCGCCAGCGCCTGGCTCGCGAGGGCATCGTGTTGCTGGGGCAGGGAGTTAATGCCAAAGGGCAGGAAGTCGAGCAGCCTGTCGTCACCGAAAGTGGCCATGGCGAGCTGGCTCATGTCGCTCTCCTGCTCCAGCTCTATTTCCAGCAAATAATCGAGCACCCCCTCCATCAAGATGTAGGAGGTGGCGACCAGCGCCTCGGGCAACTGGCCGAGCCGCTGGTGCAGGGTCTTGATCAGGCGATAGCCTTCGGCGCGGGAGAAGTGTTCTCCCTCGCAGATGTGTGGCAGCAGCGGTGACGACAGGGGGTGGGAGCCGGCGCGGCTGCTCAGCGCCTGCTCGAAGCCGGCCTTGCGCTCCTGGCTGATCGTGAGCGTCGGCAGTGCGGTGATCAACGCCACGTGACTGATGGTCGGGCCGAGCAGGGAGGCGGTGAGATCGAAGCTCGCCTTCTGGTTCTCGCTCGCCACCGTAACGAAATGAGCGGCGGCCATGGCCCGATCGATGGCCAGGATCTGTACCCCGCGAGCCTGCTGCTCCAGATAGAAGGGATCGGCTGGCGGCAGGCAGCTTGCTATCAGCAGCGCATCCACGTGGCGGCTGACCAGCATCCTGGCCAGCTCCTTCTCGGTATCCGGCTCGTCTTCCGAGCAGACGATCAGCAACTGATAGCCCTGGGCCCTTGCCCCCTGCTCCAGGCGCTTGGCGAGCTTGGCATAACTGGCGTTTTCCAGATCCGGCAGGATGAAGCCCAGGGTCCTGGTCTGACCGCCGCGCAGGGAGGCGGCCCGGCTGTCCGGTTGATAGTTGTGGGCATGGACCACCGCCATCACCTTGTCACGGGTGGCCTGACTGATGCGGTATTGATCGGCCTTGCCGTTGATCACATAGCTGGCGGTGGTGCGAGAGACCCCGGCCAGGGCGGCAATTTCATCCAGTTTCATCATCTTGGCTCTGTTTGAGTTACAAGGTCCGCGACTACCCGAGGTAGGGGCACCGAAAAGTGTGCGCGGGATCATATCATTGAAAAGCACTCTTCGTGGGTACTTGAACAATGGGCTGAAACGATTCAGTCTGAGTGTAAGTGAAACGATTCAGCTTGTCAGCAGACAATCGATGACCGGACATGAAAACGGGTTCTGGATCACCAGAAGAATAGATCCCGGTCTATTGTCAGCAGGCAAATCACCCGAAATATCCGAAATCTATTTATTGAGCTGGCACGTCCCAAGGGAAGCCGGCACCTGATGGAGAAGCTCTATGTTGAAGTTGGCGCGACAGCAGATCCTGCTGGGACAATCGGTAGGGACCAAGGCGGATGCCATCGCCCTGTTGGCGGGCAAATTGACCGAGGCCGGTCTGGTGGAAGCCGGCTATGTGGACGGCATGCTGGCGCGGGAAGCGCAGCACGCCACCTACCTTGGCAGCGGCATCGCCATTCCCCACGGCACCACGGACACCCGTCATCTGGTGAAAAGTACCGGCGTCATGGTGGCCCAGTTCCCGCAGGGCATCGAGTGGGATCAGGGGCAGATAGCCTACGTGGCCATCGGCATCGCCGCCAAGTCCGACGAGCATCTGGGCATCTTGCGCCAGCTCACCCATGTGCTGGGTGATGAGCAGGCGGCGCAGACGCTCAGGACAGCCACCGACGCCGACACCATCATCAACATCCTGACCGGCGCCACCGAGGCGAAAGAGGTGCAATACCTGACCTTGGCGGACTTCCCGGCAGACGATCGCGACCAGCTGCTGCTGGGGGCTGCCGCCCGCGCCAAGTCCGCCGGTTGGGGGGATGCCACCATGGTGAGCGCCCTGCTGGCGAGCGATCCCGCCTATCTGGGGGAGGGGATATGGCTGGCGCGCGCGCAAGCGGCCCAGACCGGTTGGGTACTGGCCACCCCGAGCACGGCGCTGAGTGCCGGGGAGTTGCCGATAGAAGCCCTGCTGCTGCTGTGCGCCGCAGATAGCAGCCACCTGCCGCAGCTGGAGAATCTGGCGAGGCTTGCCGCCGCCGGTCAGCTGGCGTCGCTGACGGGCAGCGAGGGGCTGGCGATGTTGCAGGCGGGTCCCGCCACGGGTCTCAGCGATACCTTCACCATCATCAATCCCCATGGTCTGCACGCCCGTCCGGGCGCCATGCTGGTCAAGGTCGCCAAGGAGTTCGCCTCTGACATCCGGGTCGCCAACCTCGATGGCAGCGGTGAGGCCGTCTCCGCCAAGAGCCTGATGAAGGTCATCGGCCTTGGCGTCAAATGTGGTCACCGCCTGGCGTTTCGCGCCGAGGGGCCGGATGCCGAGGCCGCCCTGCAGGGCATAGGTGCCGCCATTGCCGCCGGTCTGGGCGAGGGGGCGCATTGATGGACATCGTCACCATCACCCTCAATCCCGCGCTGGATCTCACCACCCGTCTCGAGGCCATGCGCCTCGGCGAGGTGAACCTGGTGACGGAAGCCAATCTGCGCGCCGCGGGCAAGGGCATCAACGTTGCAATGGTGTTGAAAGACCTGGGTCATGAGGTCGGGCTGAGCGGCTGGCTCGGCGTCGAGAATGCGGCCAGCTTCGAGACGCTGTTTGCCGAGCGCGGGCTCGTGGATCGCTTCGTGCGGGTCGCGGGCAGCACCCGCATCAACGTCAAGATCGCCGAGCAGTCGGGCCGGGTCACGGATCTCAATCTGCCGGGGCTCCGCATTCAGGCCGGGAACGTGGATCGGCTGGAGGCGGCGATCGAGGTGTTGGCATCGCAGGCCGACTGGTTCGTGCTGGCGGGCAGCCTGCCCAAGGGGGTGGAGCCTGCCTACTGCGCCCGCCTCATCACCCTGCTCAAGGCCAAAGGCAAGAAGGTGATCTTCGATTGCAGCGGCGAGGCGCTCAAGGCGGGTCTCACCGCCGCCCCGACCCTGGTCAAACCCAATCTCGAGGAGCTCAGCCAGTGGGCCGGGCACCCCATCAAAACGCTAAAAGAGCAAGCCGACTGCGCCCGCGCGCTGCAAGCCGAGGGTATCGAACACGTGGTGGTCTCCAACGGCAGCGAGGGCCTCGTCTGGTTTGGTCCGGAGGCGACCTGGCAGGCCATTCCACCGCGCATGCAAGTGGTCAGCACCGTCGGTGCCGGCGACTCTCTGGTGGCGGGGCTGGCCCACGGGCTCAGTCTTGGCTGGGTGCCTGAGCAGACCCTGCGCCTCGCCACCGCCGTCTCGGCACTGGCGGTGAGCCAGGTCGCTGTCGGTTTTAGTGATGTGAATGTCTTGACCCCTCTGCTCGAACAGGTGCAGCTGCAATCTCTGGACTCTCTTGCCCCCGCTCGACGCGATACCAATCCCCCTTCAATGGAACACTCAGGAGATGCCCAATGAAAGCAATTCTGGTTACGGCCTGCCCGGCGGGCATTGCCACCAGCTTTCTCGTTGCTAAACGGATAGAACAACAGGCCAAGCAGGCGGGTTGGGAGCTGACGCTTGACGTCGACTCCAGCGTGCAACCGCGCCAGGCTCCCTCGAAGGAGGCAATCGCCGCCGCCGATCTGGTGCTGGTAGTGGCAAGTGCACCGGTGGATCTCGCCGCCTACGACGGCAAGCGCGTTTATCAAGGGAGCATGGATCTCGCCTTGCAGGATCCCGCCGCCGTGCTGAGCGCCGCCGAGGCTGAGGCCAAGGTCTATCGCCATCAGGCCGCAGCGGCCGTCGCCGCCAAGTCGGCTTCTGCCAAGCGCATCGTCGCTGTCACCGCCTGTCCGACCGGGGTGGCTCACACCTTCATGTCGGCGGAAGCGCTGGAGACCATGGCCAAGCAGCTGGGTCATCCTATCCGCGTCGAGACTCAAGGCTCGGTCGGTGCCCAGAATGCCCTGACAGCGGATGAGATAGCCGCCGCCGATCTGGTGTTCCTCGCCACCGACATCGAGGTGGACATGGCCCGCTTCGACGGTAAACCCGTCTATCACACCAGCACCGGGGCGGCCCTCAAGAAGACGCGCGCCGAGTTGGACAAGGCCTGGACCGAGGCCAAGGTGTATCGCCACAGCGGCGCCGCCGCGGCCAAGAAAGAGGAGAAGGCGGGCCCCTACAAGCACCTGCTGACCGGTGTCTCCTTCATGCTGCCCATGGTGGTGGCCGGTGGCCTCATCATCGCGCTCTCCTTCATCTTCGGCATCGAGGCGTTCAAGGAAGAGGGGACCCTCGCGGCCGCGCTGATGAAGATCGGCGGTGGTTCGGCCTTCGCCCTGATGATCCCGGTACTGGCGGGCTACATCGCCTACTCCATCGCCGATCGCCCTGGCCTGGCTCCCGGCATGATCGGCGGTATGCTGGCCAGTTCCCTCGGCGCCGGCTTCCTCGGTGGCATCGTCGCCGGCTTCCTGGCCGGTTACAGCGCCAAGTACCTCAGTGACAAGGTGCGCCTGCCGGTGACCCTGGAAGCGCTCAAACCCATCCTCATCATTCCGCTGGTGGCCAGCCTGTTCACCGGTCTGGTCATGATCTACGTGGTGGGTGGTCCGGTCGCCGGCATCATGAATGCCATGACCGAGTTCCTCAACAACATGGGCTCCGCCAACGCCGTGCTGCTGGGTGTCATCATCGGTGCCATGATGTGCTTCGACATGGGTGGCCCGGTCAACAAGGCGGCCTACGCCTTCGGGGTCGGCCTGCTCGCCTCCAAGACCTATGCCCCCATGGCTGCCGTGATGGCCGCCGGCATGGTGCCGGCGCTGGGGATGGGGATAGCCACCTTCCTGGCCAGCAAGAAGTTCATCAAGGCGGAGCAGGAAGCGGGCAAGGCCTCCTTCGTGCTGGGTCTGTGCTTCATCTCCGAAGGCGCCATCCCGTTTGCCGCCAAGGATCCGATGCGCGTCATCCCGGCCTGCATGGTGGGCGGCGCCCTGACCGGTGCACTCTCCATGCTGTTTGGTTGCGAATTGGTGGCACCCCACGGCGGTCTGTTCGTGCTGTTTATCCCGAACGCCATCAGCCATGTGTTCATGTACATCCTGGCCATCGCGGCAGGCTCGCTGGTGACCGGTGTCGCCTACGCCATGCTCAAGCGTGGCGAGGAGCAAGCCAAGCTCGCGACGGCGTGAATGTCAGCGGTTAAAGAATGTGAAAGGCGGCCTGCAGGCCGCCTTTTTGTTGGTTTCGTAGCATGACATTATGCCGGTTTGCCTTGTGGTTAATGGATTAACCTTTTAGCGTGTACTTGTCAGGCGTTATGCGCCACCCGACCGATACTCGCAGAGGAATGAATGATGAAAATGATGATCCCACCCGCGGTGAATTTTACAGACGGCGCCTTGTCTGGCGCCACTCTGGTTGAAAAGAGTACCACCCTGGCCGATTTGAATGGCTTGTTTGCCGATCCGGAGGCGCAGGCCAATATTGCCCCTCAGACTGTGCTCTATCGGGTAGCCATGCTGCCCAGTAGCGGGGAGGAAGGAGATCTCAACATGGGTGTGACCCACCTTGAGGCTGGCAGGGTCGGGCAGGAGTTTTTCATGACTCGGGGTCATACTCATGCCCGCGCCGAACAAGCCGAATACTATTTCGGCTTGCGTGGTGAGGGGCTCCTGTTGCTGCAAGACGAGGCGAGGCAATGTCGGCTGGAGAAGGTTTTTCCCGGCAGCGTGCACCACATTCCCGGCCATGTTGCCCATCGTCTCATCAATACCGGGGAGGCGGTCCTCTCCGCGCTGGCGGTCTGGCCGGCCATCGCCGGCCATGATTATTGTCTGATGGCGGAGAAGGGCTTTAGTGTGAGGATCCTGGCGGGGGATGAGGGGGAACCTCGTGTGATGACTACGTCGATGGGGTAGAGCTTGGAATAAGGGGGCCGTTGATCGGCCCCTTAGAGACTACCACAGGAGTGGCGTATCACCAGAGTGGGAGGCAGTATGATGCTCTTGGCGGGTTCATCGTTGCCGGCGATCCGCTCGAGCAGCAACTCCCCTGCCTTGCGTCCAATCTCCCGCGCGGCCACCGACACCGTGGTCATGGCAGGCTCTACCAGCGCCGTTTCCGGCAGATCGTCGAAGCCCACCAGAGCGAACTCCTCGCCTATCACCCGATTCTGCCGGCGCAGGGCCAGCATGGCGCCCAGCGCCACCACATCCTGATAGCAGACGGCGGCCGTGACTTCGGGGTGCTGTGCCAGCAGCGCCCCCATGGCCTGGGTGCCTTCGACCCGGCTGGCGCCACAGCCGATGATCCACTCGGGCTTGGGGGCGATGCCGTGCTCCAGCAGCTTGCTCATATAACCGCCGAGGCGTTGGGAGCGGCTGATGGAGGCGGGAGAGCCGCCGATGAAGGCGATATGGCGATGGCCGAGGCGGATCAGGTGCTCGGTCGCCAGCTGGCAGCCGAGGAAGTTGTCGGTGCCGACGAAATCGATGGCCACATCCGGTACCGGCCGCACCACCAATATGGTGGGCATGCGTCGACGTTGCAGGCTCTCAAAGAAGCTGTGGGGCGTGGGCTGGGCGGCGCAGAGCACCATGCCGGCCGCGCTGTTGCGCTGCAGGGAGTCCATGAACTGCTGCTGGCGCTCGGCCGACTCCTCACTGTTGGCGAGAAACAGCATCAGATCGTGATGCTCCATCTCTCGGCTCAGACCCGCCGTCATCTCGGCGTAGAAGGGGTTGGTGATGTCGTGCAGCAGCAGACCGACCTGATTGCTGCTCTTGTTGCGCAGGTTGGCGGCGGTCTGGTTGTAGACATAGCCCAGCTCGTCGATCGCCCTGAGCACCCGTTGACGGGTATGTTCGGAGATCCGCCCCTTGTTGCGCAGGGTCATGGAAACGGTGGCGGTGGACACCCCAAGATGGCGGGCGATATCGGCAACGGTCACATTGCTCATGATGTCTGTCCTGTCATGGTATTGGCAGTAAAGATATATCGATTAATCTTTCCGTTTGATCTGATAGTAGTAAAAGTGAGCCGTTGATCACATATCCTTCCCATTTAGTTGAACAAGTGCGCGATTATTTGAGGTTAATCGTGTTTACCAGGTTGGGGTTAGTAGGTTAATCGATTTATCTTTCTTGCAGATATCAGCGAGAGAGCAGAGCAATGATTCATTCGAGTTATGTTTCCAACTACGACAAGTACCCGGAGATAGCGGTCGCCGGCTATGAGGATGCCGCCAGCGAAGGGTGGGATGCCATTGCCCATCGGTTACAAGCTAGATTGGCTGAACAGTTGGCCCAACAAGGCGGCAACAAGATCGTGCTGGTGATCGACTGCTACCATGGGGTCGATCAGAGAGCACTTCGTGAGTCTCTGCTGGCCCGGCTGGGACCACTGACCCTGATCGATGTGGAGCAGGCTAGGCTGCCCGAGCCCAGGATCTTTGCCATGCTGGAACGCTTCATCACCGAGGATAGGGTGTTCGGGGTGATGGCTCCCCACAAGATGGTGGAGTTTTTTGAGCCGGCCGAGCTCGCTCGCCTGCAGGCAGGGGTAGAGTCCATCTCGCAGGGGCTGGTGGTGGTGATGGGGGGGGGCGCCTCCCTGGTGGCCGAGGGGGATGTGCGGATCTACGCCGATCTCGCCCGCTGGGAGATCCAGCAGCGGCTGCGTCGCAAGGAGATCGGCAACTGGGGGGCTGCCAACGAGGACGAGGACATTCTGCGCCGTTACAAGCGCGCCTTCTTCATCGAGTGGCGGGTGTTCGATCGCCACAAGCTGGCCCAGCTGCCGTCCATCGACTTCCTGCTCGACACCAACGACCAGACCCATCCGGCCATGGTGACCGGCGACGCCCTGCGCGGCGCCCTGCACCAGGCGGCGCATCAGCCGCTGCGATTGGTTCCCTTTTTCGATCCCGGCGTCTGGGGCGGCCAGTGGATGAAGGAAGTCTGCGAACTGGATCCCGCGCAGGCCAATTACGCCTGGTGCTTCGACTGCGTGCCCGAGGAAAATAGCCTCTACCTGCGCTTTGGCGACGTCCGGGTGGAGATCCCCTCCCAGAACCTGGTGCTCAGCGAGCCGAGGGCCCTGCTCGGCGAGCGGGTACACGCCCGTTTCGGGGCCGAGTTCCCCATCCGGTTCGACTTCCTCGACACCATGGGTGGCCAGCCGCTCAGCCTGCAGGTGCATCCCCTGACCGAGTACATCCAGCAAGAGTTCGGCATGCACTACACCCAGGACGAGAGCTATTACCTGCTGGATGCCGACCCCGAGGCCTGCGTCTACCTGGGCACCAAGGCGGGCATAGATCCGGACGAGATGCTGGGGGATCTCGCCACCGCCGAGCGGGGGGAGAAACGCTTCGATGACGAGCGCTTCGTCAACTGTTTCCCGGCCAGGAAGCACGATCACTTCCTGATCCCGGCCGGTACGGTGCACTGCTCGGGCTCCGGTGCCATGGTGCTGGAGATCAGCGCCACCCCCTACATCTTCACCTTCAAGCTGTGGGACTGGGGCCGGGTCGGGCTGGACGGCGTCCCGCGTCCCATCCACCTCGAGCACGGTCGCCAGGTGATCCAGTGGGAGCGCGACACCGATTGGGTGGAGCAGAACCTGGTCAACCGCATCGAGCCGCTGGGGGAGGGGGACGGCTGGCGCGAGGAGCGCACCGGTCTGCACGAGCGCGAGTTCATCGAGACCCGTCGCCACTGGTTCAGCGTGCCGGTGGAGCACCACACCCGGGGCACCGTTCAGGTACTGAACCTGGTGGAGGGACGCGAGGCCACGGTGGAGAGCCCGGATCACGCCTTCGAGCCCTTCGTGGTGCACTACGCCGAGACCTTCATCATTCCGGCGTCGGTGGGGGCTTATCGCATCCGTCCTAGCGGTGAGAGCGAGGGGCAGACCATCGCCACTATCAAGGCCTATGTGAGGGGGTAACAGAGATGCTGAAGATCCTTATCGCAACCCATGGTCCATTGGCGCCGGCCTTGCTGGCCAGCGCCGGCATGGTCTACGGCGAGTTGCCCGCCGTGGCAACCGTTTCCCTCACCGAGGAAGGGGGTATAAAGGCCTTTCGTGCCGAGTTTGAACAGACCCTGCGCCAGCATGGTGCAGAGGCTGACGGTGTGCTTGTGCTCTGTGACATGGAGTGCGGCACCCCCTACAACGTGGCGTGCCGCTTCGCATTCGATCCGGCTTGGCCGCAGTCGGTCGCCGTGGTGACCGGGGTCAACTTCCCCATGTTGTTGATGAGCGCCGACTGGTTGACGGCGACGGATGTGCATGAGGCCGCCAGGCAACTGGTGGCGCAGGCGCTGGAATCCATGGTCATCGCCATACCTGCGGTGGCGAGCCGACAAGACGACAATTTTTAGGAGAGCGAGATGGCGATTTCATTTGTACGGATTGATGACAGGGTGATCCACGGTCAGTTGGTAACGCGCTGGGCCAAGGAGCTGCCCTGCGACGGCATAGTGGCGATCGATGACGAGGTGGCGGCCGATCCGCTGCTCTCTCAGGTAATGATCGGCGCCGTGCCGGACACCAAGGTGTGGCTGTTCGATGTGGCCACCGCCGTCACCAAGCTGCCCAAGGTGATCGCGAGCGACAAGCGCTACTTCGTGATCGGCAAGTCGCCGATCACCCTGCAACGCCTCTGCGCCGCCGGGATCTCCCTCGACAACCACAACGGCAAGATCAATGTCGGTCCCATGAGTGCCAGAGAGAACACCATCACCATAGGGCCTAACCAGTCGGTCACGGCGCAGGAGATCGCCGCCTTTGATTATCTGGCGAGCCTGGGTCATGCCATCGATTTCCGACTGGTGCCCGACGCCAGTCACTACAGTTGGGCAGATGCCCAGAAAAAGCTGAAATAAGGGGGAGGCATCATGTTTCTGGAAGCAACACTGATCGGGATACTCTGTTATCTCGGTGCCCTCAGCAGTCCCTGGCTGCTGGGACTGACCGGTGGCTGGTACACCATCACCCGCCCGTTGGTCTCGGGTATGCTGGTCGGTGCCATCCTGGGGGATATCCAGACCGGGATCCTCATCGGCGTGGCGGTGCAGGCGGTCTACATCGCCATGGTGACCCCCGGCGGCTCCATGCCGGCGGATCTTAACTTCGTGGCCTTTCCGGCCATCGCCCTTGGCATCATGTCGGGCAAGGAGCCCTCGGTGGCGGTAGCCATCGCCGCCACCATCGGTATCGCCGGCACCATACTGTTCAACTTCATGATGGTGTTCAACTCCTACTGGAACCACAAGGCCGATGTGGCGCTGGAGCAAGGGGATGAGCAGGGGGTCTACCTCAACAGCGCCATCTTCCCCCAAGCCAGCAATTTTGTGTTGCGCTTCGTGCCCACCTTCATCGCCGTCTATTTTGGCAATCAGTACATCGAAGGCTTCATGAACAGCCTGCCAGAGCTGGTGCTCCGCACCATGACGGTGGTGGGTGGCATCCTGCCTGCGGTCGGTATCGCCATCCTGCTCAAGCAGATCATCAAACAGAGCAGCATGCTGATCTACTTCCTGGTGGGCTTTGTCGGCATCGTCTTCCTCAAGCTCAACATGGTGGGACTGGTGATGATCGGCGCCTTGCTGGCACTCATTCACTACAGCTACAAACCGGAACCCAGGCCCGCGGCGGCCGCTCGCGGTGCGGTGCAATCCGATGACGAGGATGAATTCTGATGAACACAGAGCTGCAATCAGGGTCTCCGGCGGCAAGTGCCCCGGTCGCCCTCACTTCACAGGATCTGCGCGCCTGCTGGCGTGCCTGGATGATGTACAACCTCTCCTCCATGAGCTTCGAGCGTCTCGAATCCTTCGGCTTTTGCCTGGGGATGATGCCCGCGCTGAAAAAGCTCTATCCCGGCAAGGTCGAGCGGATGGAGGCGATGAAGCGCCACGCCTCTTTCTACAATACCGAGCCCCAGCTTGGCGCCATCATCAACGGGCTGGCGGTCGGGCTCGAAGAGAAACGAGCCAACGGGGAGAAGATCGACGGCGAGACCATCAACACCCTCAAGGTGGGTTTGATGGGGCCCATCGCCGGGATCGGTGACTCCATGATCCCCGGCATGCTGGTGCCTATCTTGCTCAGTATCGGCATGGCCCTGGCGGCCGGTGGCAGCATGTTGGGTCCCCTGTTTTACATCATCAGCTTCAATGCCATCGTCATCACCGGCTCCTACATGCTGTTCATGAAGGGCTACAAGCTGGGGACCGGCTCGGTGGAGTCACTGGTGAGCTCCGAATCGGTCAAGCTGCGCGAGGCGCTTTCCCTGCTCGGGGTCTTCGTGATGGGCGGGGTGGCGGCCAGTTACGTCAACCTCTCCACTGGGCTCGACTTCGTCACCTCGGACGGGGTCAACATCCAGGTGCAAAGCATGCTGGATGGCATCTTCCCCAAACTGATGCCGCTGCTGGTAGTGCTGGGCACCTGGTATCTGATGGCCAAGCGCAATGTCTCGCCGGTCAAGGCGATGCTCGGCCTGCTGGTGCTGGCCTTCATCGGAGTCGCCATCGGTCTGTTTTGATCGGGCCAGACGTCATCTGAGCCAAAAGGGAGAGCTAGGCTCTCCCTTTTCATGTCAATCGAAGGGGAAGCTATGCATATCGAGGTAACGAGGGCCGCGCAGCGGTGCCAGCGCTGGTTGGTGGCGGAGGCGCTGCCTCACTGGGCCGCGAAGGGATTTGACGTGGAGCGTGGGCTGTTTGCCGAAGGGCTGGACGAGGCGGGAGCGCCCCTGTGGCAACCGACCCGGTTTCGGGTGCAGAGCCGCCAGATCTATGTGTTTAGCCATGCCGCGCTACTGGGCTGGTATGACGGGGGGAAATTGGCCGAGCGGTGTGGGCAAGTAGGCATGAGGCGTTTTGACGATGGGAGAGGGCAGGGGGTGTTCTCCCTGAGCCGAGATGGTGCGATCGCAGACGGATCTGTCTGCTGCTACGAGTATGCTTTTGCCTTGCTGGCAGAATGCTGGCTCTTTCGTCTCACGGGGGAAGCCCGCTGGCAGCAACAGGCAGAGCGGCGTTATCTGGCCATCGAGAAGCTGTTTGCTGATCCGCACCACGGCGGGTTTCATTCCACCTGGCCGCCCAGCGCACCGCGCAGTCAAAATCCTCATATGCATCTGTTTGAGGCGCTGCTGGTGGCCGCCGAGTGTATCGACGATCCCCGCTGGCAACGGCGGGCGGGCTCGCTATACCGGTTGTTTCGTCAGCGCTTCTTGGAGCCGGGCTTACTCCGGGAGTTTTTCGATGAGAAACTGCTGCCGCACCACGCCGATTCCCGCTTGATCGACCCTGGCCATCACTACGAGTGGTGCTGGCTGTTGGCCCACTACCGCTCACTTGGCAAGGGATGGGAGGATGAGCCTACTGGCGCCGAGATCGACGAGGTGTGCGAGATCCTGACCCGTTTTGCCACTCGCCATGGTCATGGTCCTACCGGATTGGTGATGGATGAGGTGACGGATCAGGGGAGTGTATTTCGTGCGACCAGCCGCCTGTGGTGTCAGACCGAGCACCTCAAGGCATTGCTGGCGGTTTACGAGCGGCAAGGGGATGCCGGCATGGCGCGTCAGATCGAGGAAGCGGTTGACCGAATATTTCGTTACTACATTACGCCAGCGATCCCGGGGCAGTGGCTGGATCAGGTAGACGACGAGGGACGTGCCCTGGCTCCCCATGCCCCCGCCAGCACGCTTTATCATCTGTTTGTGGCATTCAGCGAACTGGCGAGGATCGCCGGGATTGAGTAGAGCGGGCCTATGACGAGAGGCTAGAAATCCCAGCCCGATGGTTCCTGTGGCAGCGATTGGGTGAGTGTCTGCGGCTCGCGCGGCTCGCCCTCTCTGGCCTTGCGCCGGGCCGCTTCCACCCTGGCCTTACGGCCGCGACACAGGCGCATCACCTCCTGCTGCTGGATCGGACTCATGGTCTGCCAGTTGAAACGCTCCTCCCGACTGCGCAGGCAGCCCTTGCAGTAACCCTTGTTGTTCACTTCGCATACCCCGATACAGGGGCTCTGCAGCGGGAAGATCTCGAGCTGTTCCATCCACAACCCCTCACATCCTGTCACCCTGTTATAACCCAGTTGCCCGCTTTTGGAAAAAGCCGTGGAGGGATGGGGGCGACCGGCTTGATCAGCATGCTGGCCGCTGTGGGGAGCAGAGGTTCCGGACGGCCCGCCCTGCGGCGGTTCTCGATTCCTGATGGCGGTCATCTAAGCTTCCAGATGCAGTCCCATCATCCTCTGGAGTCATGATCCTATGAAACGGTTTAGCAAAAGCGCCGGCCTCGTCCTGATGCTGCTCGCGGCCAGCGGCGTGCTCGGTGCCACCGAGATCGTCAATCACAACATCACCGAGGCCGAGATCAAGGCGGCGCAGGATGGCTGGGGCAAGGCCCTCATCCAGATCAGCGATGACTATCGAGCGGGGGGGATCGAGAAGGCGAAGGCCACCGCCACTCAGGTGCTCGACAGCGCCTATGGCTACGCCGACGGACCCGTGCTGTTCAAGCCCACCCTGGCGAGCGGGGAGCAGACCTTTCGCCTGACCAAGGCGGGGGCGCTCGCCTACTTCGTCGGCCATGACCCGGCCTATCCGGCCGATACCGGTTTTGCCCTCAAGAACTGGAAGAGCTATCGCTACGACAACGCGGCCGTCTACATCAACGGAAACATGGGGCTAACCATGGGCACTGTGCACCTGGTCGATCGCGACAACAAGGAGGTCGATGTCGACAAGACCTGGGGATTTCGCAAGGGAGACGATGGCAAGGTGCGCATCGTCCTGCACCACTCCTCCCTCCCGTACGCCAACTGACCCCTCATGGCCGGACGTGCACGCGTCCGGCATCTAGTCATCTGCGATACCCTCAACCTGCTTCGCCAGTGACCCGCCGCCCCCATGCGCGCGTCACTGGATGATGAAATCACCCGCAGATCCGCCGGATGATGCAATTTATGGGGCCAAGAGGGCCTTTGTTTTTGTATGATAGCGCCGCCTGCCGAGGCGCTGCGGGAATGGCCGTCCCGCCGGTGTGGGTGAACAAACGGCGCCAACTGGTTGTCTGTTATTGTCTCTGATTAGATTTATCATCATTTTCATGATGTTAGCGTTTTACGGTTAGATGAGGACATATGAAAAAACACGCGTACTGGCTGGCCGCCGCCGTGGTCGGGCTGGCCGGTTGTGCGGGCAACCCTGAACCCGTCAAGGTGCCCCCGAAGAAGACAGGATCCGGATGCTTTCTGAACTGCGAGGTGCCAGTCAATCTGGGCAAGCAGTATCTGGACGGTGCCCTGCCAGACGATCTGGTGCGGGTAGAGCGTGTCAACAGCCGCCAAGGATCAGATTTCAGCAAGTTTGGCCCCCAGAGCCGGCTGGTGCTGGAGCGCTCCGGCAAGATGACTCGCCGCTACGGCGATCTCTATCGCCAGCTCTCCCGTTGGGTGGCGGGGGGCGGTAATCCGGCCCAGATCACCCAGTACGGCATCAGCCTGGCCCAGCTCGGCGGTGCCGATCGCATGGGCAACGTGCTGTTCACCGGTTACTACTCGCCGGTGCTGGAGGTGCGCAACCGGCCGGATGCCAAGTACAAGTACCCTATCTACGCCATGCCCAACTGTGCGGGTCGTTGCCCGAGTCGGGCCCAGATCCACCAGGGGGCGCTGGCCAACCGCGGGCTGGAGCTGGGCTACAGCAAGTCTCTCATCGACAACTTCCTGATGGATGTGCAGGGCTCGGGTTTTGTCCACTACGGCGATGATGACAGGCTGCAATACCTGGGTTACAGCGGCAAGAATGGTCACGGCTATGTGAGCATCGGCCGGGTGCTGATCGACAGAGGCGAGGTGCCCAAGGCGCAGATGTCGATGCAGGCCATCAAGGACTGGGCCAACCGCCAGCCGGAAGAGAACGTCATGGAGCTGGTGGAGCAGAACCCCTCCTATGTGTTCTTCGAGCGCAGGCCCACCAATGACGTGATAGGCGCGGCCGGCATACCGCTGCTGCCCATGGCGGCGGTGGCGGCCGACAAGAGCCTGCTGCCGATGGGCACCCCCATCCTCGCGGAAGTGCCCTTGCTCGACAAGGCCGGTAACTGGACCGGCAAGCACCAGCTGCGGCTGTTGATCGCGCTGGACGTGGGCGGGGCAGTCAAGAAGGGGCACCTGGATCTCTACCACGGCATGGGGGAGAAGGCCGGGATAGCCGCCGGTCACTACAAGCACTTTGGCCGGGTCTGGAAGCTGGGCCTGCATCAGGGGCCGACGGCCGCCCCCTGGATCTGATGCCATGAGCTGGCCGAACCGGGCAGCATGCAGTGAGCAATAAAAAAGCCGCCGGATCGCTCCGGCGGCTTTTTTGTGGGCGGTCATCACGCAAGTGCGATGAGCCTCGTGCTGGGGCTGAACTTAGTCTTTCTTCAGATCCAGGCGGATGGCGCCCACCGGCTGGCAGCAGCAGGGCAGGCATTCGCCTGGGGAGACGAAGGCCAGCGGCACATGAGGGTAGTGCACCTTGCCGACCAGCAGCGGGGTGCGGCAGGCACCGCAATAGCCGCTGCGGCACTGGAACTCCAGCCGATGGCCGTGGCGCTCCAAGGTTTCCAGCAGGCTCTCGCCGGAATGGGCGAGCAGGGCGCCGTCGCGGGTATGGACAATCAAGGCCTGCGGCTCTTGCTCCGATCCCTGCTGCGGGGCAGGGGATGGGATGCTGACGGCGTCACTCATGGCGCAATCTCAGTGTGTCGACAGTGGTGGTGCCGACAACCTGCATCCCGTAGCGCGGGATCACAGCTCGAAGTCACCGAGATCGTCTGCATGCACTTCGCTGTCGATCTGGCCGACCAGATAGGAGCTCACTTCCACTTCCTGAGGGGCGACCTGCACGTTGTCGGAGGACAGCCAGGTGTTGATCCAGGGAATGGGGTTTTGCTTGGCGCCGGCGAAGGCAGGTGCCAGGCCGACCGCGTTCATGCGCAGGTTGGTGATGTACTCCACGTACTGGCAGAGGATGTCCTTGTTCAGGCCGATCATGGAGCCGTCCTGGAACAGGTACTCGGCCCACTCCTTCTCCTGAATGGCAGCCTCCTTGAAGATCTCGAAGCAGGCTTGCTCGCACTCGGCGGCGATCTCGGCCATCTCGGGGTCGTCCAGGCCATTGCGCATCAGGTTCAGCATGTGCTGGGTGCCGGTGAGATGCAGTGCCTCGTCGCGGGCGATCATCTTGATGATCTTGGCGTTGCCTTCCATCAGCTCGCGCTCGGCGAAGGCAAACGAACAGGCGAAGCTCACATAGAAGCGGATCGCCTCCAGCGCATTGACGCTCATCAGGCACAGGTAGAGCTTCTTCTTCAGCCCCCGCAAGGTGATGGTCAGCTCGCGCTCACCCACCCTGTGGGTGCCTTCACCGTGCAGATGGTAGAGGGCGGTCGCCTCGATCAGATCGTCGTAGTAGTGGCTGATGGAGCCGGCACGCTTCAAGATCTGCTCGTTGGTGATGATGTCGTCGAACACCTGGCCCGGGTTGTTGACGATGTTGCGGATGATGTGGGTATAGGAGCGAGAGTGGATGGTCTCGGAGAAGGCCCAGGTCTCAATCCAGGTCTCCAGCTCCGGGATGGAGACCAGCGGCAGCAGCGCGACGTTCGGGCTGCGACCCTGGATGGAATCCAGCAGGGTCTGGTACTTCAGGTTGGAGATGAAGATGTGCTGCTCGTGGGGCGGCAGGGCCTGATAGTCGATGCGGTCGTGGGACACATCTACCTCTTCCGGGCGCCAGAAGAAGGAGAGCTGCTTCTCGATCAACCGCTCGAAGATGTCGTGTTTTTGTTGATCGTAACGGGCCACGTTGACCGACTGGCCGAAGAACATCGGCTCCTTGAGCTGGTCATTTTGGGTCTGGCAGAAAGTTGAGTAGGCCATGGTGATGTCGATATCTTGAATGAGAGGAAACAGGAGGGCGGGAGCTTGTCGCTCCCGCCCGGTTCATCAGATTTTGCAGGCGCCGCCGGCGCAACCGTCGTCTTGCAGATCGGTCTGGGCATCGTCCGCACCATCACGGGTGTTGTGATAGTACAGGGTCTTGAGGCCGTATTTGTAGGCGGTCAGCAGATCCTTGAGCAGCTGCTTCATCGGTACCTTGTTGCCTTCGAAACGGGCGGGATCATAGTTGGTGTTGGCGGAGATCGCCTGATCCACAAACTTCTGCATCACCCCGACCAGTTGCAGGTAACCATCGACGCTCGGCTGCTTCCACAGCAGTTCGTACTGATCCTTCAGGCGGTGATACTCGGGCACCACCTGCTTGAGGATACCGTCCTTGGAGGCCTTGACCGACACCAGACCGCGCGGCGGCTCGATGCCGTTGGTGGCGTTGGAGATCTGGCTGGAGGTCTCGCTCGGCATCAGGGCGGTCAGGGTGGAGTTGCGCAGACCCACGGTTTTGATCTCTTCACGCAAGGATTCCCAGTCCAGGTGCAGCGGCTCGTTGCACAGCACATCGAGATCCTTCTTATAGGTATCGATGGGCAGAATGCCCTGAGCATAGGTGGTCTCGTTGAAGGCCGGGCAGGGGCCAAACTCGCGGGCCAGCTGCACCGAGGCCTTCAGCAGATAGTACTGGATCGCCTCGAAGGTGCGATGGGTCAGCGCCAGACCGGAGCCGTCGGAGTAGCGGGCACCGTTCTTGGCCAGGTAGTAGGCGTAGTTGATGACGCCTATCCCCAGGGTGCGGCGGTTCATGCTGCCCTTCATCGCGGCCTTGAGCGGATAGTCCTGATAGTCGAGCAGGGCATCCAGGGCGCGCACGGCGAGATCCGCCATCTCTTCGAGATCTTCGAGCTTCTCGATGGCGCCGAGGTTGAAGGCCGACAGGGTGCACAGGGCGATTTCGCCTTCCTCATCATCCACGTTGTTGAGCGGCTTGGTCGGCAGCGCGATCTCGAGGCAGAGGTTGGACTGGCGCACCGGCGCCACGCTCGGATCGAACGGGCTGTGGGTGTTGCAGTGATCCACGTTCTGGATGTAGATACGACCGGTACCGGCGCGCTCCTGCATCATCAGGGAGAAGAGATCGACCGCCTTGATGGTTTTCTTGCGAATGGCCGGATCCTGCTCGTACTTGACGTAGAGCTGCTCGAACTTGTCCTGATCCGCGAAGAAGGCGTCGTACAGACCCGGCGCGTCGGAGGGGGAGAACAGGGTGATGTCGCCGCCCTTGATCAGGCGCTGGTACATCAGCTTGTTGATCTGCACCCCGTAGTCCATGTGACGGACCCGGTTCTCTTCCACGCCGCGGTTGTTCTTGAGCACCAGCAGGCTCTCCACCTCGGTGTGCCACAGCGGGTAGAACAGGGTGGCCGCCCCGCCGCGCACGCCGCCCTGGGAGCAGCATTTGACCGCGGTCTGGAAGTATTTGTAGAAGGGGATGCAGCCGGTGTGGAAGGCTTCGCCGCCACGAATGGGGCTGCCAAGACCACGGATGCGACCGGCATTGATGCCGATGCCGGCACGTTGGGAGACGTAACGCACGATGGCGCTGGCAGTGGCGTTGATGGAATCCAGGCTGTCATCGCACTCGATCAGCACGCAGGAACTGAACTGACGGGTCGGGGTGCGCACGCCGCTCATGATCGGGGTGGGCAGGGAGATCTTGAAGGTCGAGACCGCATCGTAGAAGCGCTTGATGTAGTCCAGACGAGTATTTTTCGGATACTTGGAGAACAGGCAGGCCGCCACCAGGATGTAGAGGAACTGCGGGCTCTCGTAAATTTCACCGGTGACCCGGTTCTGCACCAGGTACTTGCCTTCCAGCTGCTTGACCGCCGCGTAGGAGAAGTCCATGTCACGCCAGTGATCCAGGTAGCCGTTGAGCTCCTCGAATTCGGCCTGGGTGTAGTCGGTCAGCAGGTGCTTGTCGTACTTGCCCATGTCCACCAGACGGGCGACGTGCTGGTAGAGGTGGGGCGGCTCGAACTGGCCATAAGCCTTCTTGCGCAGGTGGAAGATGGCCAGGCGGGCGGCCATGTACTGGTAATCCGGGCTCTGTTCGGAAATCAGATCGGCGGCAGCCTTGATGACGGTTTCGTGGATGTCGGCGGTACGGATACCGTCATAGAACTGGATGTGGGACTTGAGCTCCACCTGGGAGACCGACACGTTGTCGAGCTTCTCGGCGGCCCAGTCGAGCACGCGGTGAATTTTATCCAGATCGATGGGTTCTTTGTGGCCGTTACGCTTCGTCACAAACAAGTTCATTGGCTGATGACCTTTAGTTGATTCCCGAAAAACCATCGCGCCACGCTCCCGGCGGGCCAATCTTGGCAACTGCTAGGGGCGTACTGCGCGATGAATCACAAGATATAGTGTTATTTTGATTTCGAACTACAAGATAGTGAGGTCGTCCCCGCATTGCAACGTGTGGATAACCTGATTGCTGTGGATAAATTGTGGGTGTCATGACGGATGTTAGTGGACGCTCACAGTGAGTGGGTTTTCATGCGTCCGCTCCGCTAAATGCAAGTCCGATGATCTAACATGGAAAATTTAAATAACTTTTTTTGCTTGCGAAAACGGGACGTTTTTACTAGCAAATTCAGGCTGGTTATCCCTTGTGCAGCTTGGGTCAAAAGCTGTCCGAACAGGCCGCAAGCGCTGACTCCATGGCAATGAAAAGGGAGCCGGTAGCGGCTCCCTCCTTCCGTGTTCGGCGTCATCCGCCGCATGTCGCATCGGGCAGGTGAACGATGGATGGCGAGATAAGTTGCCCGTCACATCCATCATCATTGCCGGTCTGGTGGGCGGCTCGCTCAGCCGAGCTCGTAGCGCAGCCAGTGATGCAGCGCCTGCACGGTGTCGAACTGCAAGTCCGCGCCCCAGTCGGCGGGATCCTCGTCGTCGTGCAGATAACCCCAGCCCGCCACCGCGGTGCGCATGCCGGCGTTGCGGCCGGCCTCGATGTCGCGCACATGATCGCCGACATAGAGGCAGTGAGCCGCCGCCACGCCGAGCTGCTCGCAGGCAAAATGCATGGGGGCGGGATCAGGTTTGCGCACCGGCAGGGTGTCGGCACTGACCGTCACGCCGCAGTTGGCGAGCGCCGGCAGGGCGGCCAGCAGGGGCTCGGTCAAGAAGCCCGGCTTGTTGGTGACGATGCCCCAGGGCAGGGCGCGTTCGTCCAGCCACTCGATAAGGTTAAGCATGCCCTCATAGGGACGGGTGCCGACACAGAGGTTGGCCGCGTAGTGATCGAGCAGGGCGCTGCGCAGGCGACCGGCCCCCAGCTCCTCCAGCAGTTCGTCACCCAGACCGGCCCTGAGCAACCCCAGTGCCCCGTGGGAGGTGGTCTGGCGGATGATGTCGTCAGAGAGTGGCGCGAAGCCTTCGCTCACCAGCACATGATTGACGGCGGCGCCCAAGTCCGGGGCCGTGTCGAGCAGGGTGCCGTCCAAGTCGAACAGCACGCAGCGCAGGGGCGCCTTGGCGGTGGTGCTCATCAGCCTTGCTCCGGGCGCACGAAGGCCACCATGTAGTTGACGTCGACGTTGGCACCGAGCTTGAAGCGGTTGGCAAGCGGCGCGTAATGCACCCCGCTCATGTCCCGCACCAGCAGGCCCGCGGCTTCCCCCATGCGGCACAGCTCGGCCGGGGTGATGAACTTGTTGTGATCGTGGGTCCCTTTGGGGACCATCTTCAGCAGATGCTCGGCGCCCAGGATCATCATCAGATAGGCCTTGGGGTTGCGGTTGATGGTGGAGACGAACACCTTGCCGCCCGGGCGTACCAGGGTGGCGATGGCACGCAGCACCGAGGCCGGATCCGGCACGTGCTCGAGCATCTCCATGCAGGTCACCACATCATATTGACCCGGCGCCTCGCTGGCATGCTGCTCGGCGGTCATCTGCTGATAGTCGAGCTCGACCCCGGCCTCCAGGGCGTGGAGGCGGGCGACGCCAAGCGGCTCCTTGCCCATGTCGATGCCGGTGACCCTGGCGCCACGGCGCGCCATGCTCTCGGAGAGGATGCCGCCACCGCAGCCGATGTCGAGGATGCGTTTACCAAACAGGCCGCCGCTCTGGTCGGTGATCCAGTCAAGGCGCACCGGATTTATCTGGTGCAGCGGCTTGAACTCACCTTCCATGTCCCACCAGCGGGAGGCAATGGCTTCAAATTTGGCGATTTCTGTCAGATCGACATTGGCATCACTATTCATTTTCGTGGATCCTGTGGCAGGGCGCACAAGCCTGGTGACAGGCGCGCAATCTATTGTCCTGGCGGGCATTATAACGAACGGACTTATGCAAACCAGCCCGATTTGTGGCTTAAGGTATGTCGTGCGTTGTGTTACTATTGCGCGCTGTTTAAGACAAAGAACAACTAATTAGGGATTAAGGCTTTCTATGAGCGATCTGGCCAGAGAGATCACGCCGATCAACATCGAAGAAGAGCTCAAGAGTTCCTATCTGGATTACGCCATGAGCGTGATCGTAGGACGAGCTCTGCCGGATGTGCGTGATGGCTTGAAACCGGTTCACCGCCGCGTTCTGTTTGCTATGAACGAGTTGGGGAACGACTGGAACAAGCCCTATAAAAAATCGGCCCGTGTGGTCGGTGACGTAATCGGTAAATATCACCCGCACGGCGACAGCGCCGTGTATGACACCATCGTCCGTATGGCGCAGGATTTCTCCATGCGTTACATGCTGGTCGACGGTCAGGGCAACTTCGGTTCGGTCGACGGCGACAGCGCCGCCGCCATGCGTTACACCGAAGTGCGGATGGCCCGCATCTCCCACGAGCTGCTGGCCGATCTGGACAAAGAGACCGTGGACTGGGTGCCGAACTATGACGGCACCGAGATGATCCCGGCCGTCATGCCCACCAAAGTGCCCAACCTGCTGGTCAACGGCTCTTCCGGTATCGCGGTGGGCATGGCGACCAACATTCCGCCTCACAACCTCACCGAGATCGTCAACGGCTGTCTGGCGTTGATCGAGAATGGCAATCTCACCATCGATGAGCTGATGACCTATATCAGCGGCCCTGACTTCCCCACCGGCGCCATCATCAACGGTCGCTCCGGCATCGTGCAGGCGTACCGTACCGGTCGTGGCTCCATCTATGTGCGTGCCAAGGCCGAAGTGGAAGTGGACGACAAGACCAGTCGCGAGACCATCATCGTTCACGAGCTGCCCTATCAGGTGAACAAGGCACGGTTGATCGAGAAGATCGCCGAGCTGGTCAAAGAGAAAAAGGTCGAGGGCATCAGTGCCCTGCGCGATGAGTCTGATAAAGACGGCATGCGCATCGTTATCGAGATCAAGCGCGGCGAGTCCGGCGAGATTGTGCTGAACAATCTCTACAAGCACACCCAGATGCAGACCACGTTCGGCATCAACATGGTGGCGCTCGATAACAATCAGCCCAAGGTGATGAACCTCAAAGAGATCCTGGATGCCTTCCTGCTGCACCGCCGTGAGGTAGTGACCCGCCGGACCGTGTTCGAACTGCGCAAGGCGCGGGATCGGGCGCACATCCTGGAAGGCCTGGCGGTCGCGCTGGCCAACATCGATCCCATCATCGATCTGATCCGGCACTCCGACACCCCGGCAGACGCCAAGGCCAAGCTTGTGGCGAAAGGCTGGGAGCTCGGCAACGTGGCTGGCATGCTGGAAAAAGCCGGCGACGACGCGGCTCGTCCCGAGTGGCTGGAGCCACAGTTCGGCATCCGTGAAGGCCAATACTTCCTGACCGAGCAGCAGGCCCAGGCCATCCTCGACCTGCGTCTGCACAAGCTGACCGGCCTCGAGCACGAGAAGATCCTGGAAGAGTACCAATCTCTGCTGGATCTGATCGCCGAGCTGCTGTTCATCCTGGCCAGCCCGGAACGGCTGATGGAAGTGATCCGCGATGAGCTGCTGGCCGTGCGCGAGCAGTATGGCGACGCCCGTCGCACCGAGATCAACTTCTCCAACGTCGAGCTCAATACCAAGGATCTGATCACTCCGGAAGACGTGGTCGTGACCTTGTCTCACCAGGGCTATGTGAAGTACCAGCCGCTGACCGACTACGAGGCGCAGCGTCGTGGCGGCAAGGGCAAATCGGCCACCCGGATCAAGGAAGAGGACTTCGTGGAGCGTCTGTTGGTGGCCAACACCCACGACACCATCCTGTGCTTCTCCACCCGTGGCAAGGTCTACTGGCTTGAGGTGTATCAGCTGCCGGAGGCGTCCCGTGGCGCCCGTGGCCGTCCGATCATCAACCTGTTGCCGCTGGAAGAGGGTGAGCGCATCACCGCCATCCTGCCGGTGAACGAGTACAGCGATGACAAGTACGTGTTCTTCGCCACCGCCGACGGTACCGTGAAGAAGACCAGCCTGTCTGCGTTCAGCCGTCCGCTCTCCTCCGGTATTCGCGCCATCAACCTCAAAGAGGGCGATGAGCTGATCGGGGTGGACATCACCGACGGCAGCAACGAGATCATGCTGTTCTCCGATGCGGGCAAGGTGGTTCGCTTCGCCGAAGGCAGCGGCCGCGCGGACGCGGATGCCAGCGATGACGTCGAGAGCGATGACGACGCCGGCAACGATGATGACGGCAGCGACAACGCCGAAGGCGCCGACAGCACCGAGAGCAAGGGCACCTTCAAGGGCGTGCGTCCCATGGGTCGTACCGCCGCCGGGGTACGCGGCATCCGTCTGCCGAGTGGCAACAAGGTGGTCTCCCTCATCGTCCCCCGTGGGGCCGGTGCCATCCTCACCGCCACCGAGAACGGTTACGGCAAGCGCACCGCCCTTGACGAGTACCCGACCAAGAGTCGCGGTACCCAGGGCGTCATCTCCATCAAGGTGGATGACCGCAACGGCAAGGTGATCGATGCGATCCAGGTCGAGGATACCGACCAGATCATGCTGATCACCAACGGTGGTACCCTGGTGCGTACTCGCGTGAGCGAAGTGAGCATCATCGGTCGCAACACCGGCGGTGTCCGTCTGATCCGTACCGGTGAAGACGAGACCGTGGTCGGCCTGCAGCGCATCGCCGAGAGCGACGAGGAAGAGAATGACGTCGTGGCCATCGACGGCGAGCAGGTTGAAGGTGCGGATACCGCGCCGGATGCCGGCGCGACCGACGCCGACGCCGGTGAAGAGGGTGCGGCGAGCGACGAATAATCGCACGTCTACCTCCATGAAAAAGAGCGGCCCCAGGGTCGCTCTTTTTATTGCGCTGTTTTCGTTGCCATCCCGACGATGTTACTTCCTTGAGTCGCTGCCATTTCCAATTTTACTGCTTATACATGTCGTTAAGTATTCATTATGTGGAATTTTGTTCTGTTGTGTTCACTTTCGTGGCGGCTGGCTGGCAGGGTCGGCACTGACAGGGGATGTCGGCTTCATCAAGGGGTCATCCCGCCGTCATCTCGCTGTCACAGGCGCGCTGCAAGCTGCCACTGTCGAGCGCCAACGGCGAACTCGGCAAGCCCATCGATATCGTCCAAGAGGAGAACGCCATGACCAGCTGGATAATGTGGGAGATCTGGTGGAGCCGGATGTGGGGAGCAGAGGCCAAGGCCGCCTTTGCCGATGAAGAGGAGGTCGCTCATGAGCCATCGCGGCTGCCGGCGGAGTTGATTGCACAGGTGAAACCTGCGCGTCCTTACCCGGCGCGGCCCAGAGGCTGAGCGGCGGCTGCCCTCAGAACAGCCGCAGTTGTTCGTTGGGGCGAATGAAGCTGGTCAGGTTCAGTTGAATGTGGCGCTTGCCCAGTTGCAGGCGCTTGCTGATCAGTCGAAAACGCTGGGCGAGCAGATCCGCAAACTGACCTTCTCCCCGCATGCGGGTGCCGAAGGCCGGGCTGTTGAGAGCGCCGCCCCGGCTTGCCCGCAGCTGGTTCAGGATGGCCTCCTTCTGGCCGAGATAATGCTCATCCAGCCAGTCGCAAAACAGGGTGGTCAGCTCGTGGGGCAGCCGCAGCAGTATGTAGTCGGCGCAACCGGCGCCGGCCTCGACCGCCGACTTGATGATCTGCTCGAGCTCGGGCTCGTTCAGGCGCGGGATCATGGGGGCGGCCAGCACGCCGACCGGCACTCCCGCCTGTGCCAGCTTCTCGATGACCTTTAATCGCCCGGCGCCGGTACTGGCGCGAGGCTCCAGTTGCCGCCTGAGTGTCTCGTTGAGGGTGGTGACCGACACCATCACCTGACAGAGTCCCTCTTTGGCCAACTCGGCCAGCAGATCCACATCCCGCAATATCATGGCGCTCTTGGTGATGATCCCCACCGGGTGGCGATGGGCCAGCATCACCTCCAGCAGTGCGCGGGTGAGGCGGTAATGGTGCTCTATGGGTTGGTAGGGATCGGTGTTGGCGCCGAGCACTATGGTCTGCGGCTGATAGCTTGGCTTGGCAAATTCCCGCCGCAGCAGCGTGGCGGCATTGAGCTTGGCAAACAGCTTGGTCTCGAAATCGAGGCCGGGGGAGAGCTCCAGATAGGCGTGGCTGGGCCTGGCGTAGCAGTAGATGCAGCCATGCTCGCAGCCCTGGTAGGGGTTGATTGAACGGCCGAAGGGCACGTCCGGCGAGAGGTTGTGGCTGATGATGCTCCTGGCCTCTATCTCGCGCACTTGTGTTTGAGGCGCCTGCGGTTGAAACGCGGTTTCCCACTCCTGCGCTTGCCAGCCATCGTCGACGGCCTCGATCTGGGGGCCACTGAAGCGGTGCTCGACATTGTAACTGCTGCCTCGTCCTGCCATCTCACCGTACCAATACTGTTTATATATACAGTTATTGTGGCGAGGGTCTCGGCAAACTGCAAGTCCGACCGTTCACCTTAGGTAAAACTGCATCGCAAATGAATCTCCCGCTTGATCTGTTGCTACATTTCGTTTACATAGACGAAATGCGAACTGGATCACGGAAATCAACATGAAGCCCACTACCTCACGCTGGTTGTTTATCGGAGTGATCGGCCTGGTCATCTGGCGCCTGGTCCCACTCTCCACCGAGCAGGAGTTGGCATCGGCCAACCGGGCCTGGCGCATCGGCCACTTCGAGCAGGCGACCCACATCTGGCTGCCGCTGGCGGAGCGGGGGCTTCCCCGTGCACAGGCGCTGATGGGCTGGAGTCACGAGCTGGGGCAGGGGAGCGAGCAGGATCTGGCGCAGGCGACCGCGCTCTATCGTCGTTCCGCCGAGGCGGGGGATGCCTTCGGTCAATATCGGCTGGCCGACCTTTATCTGCGCGGAGTCGGGGTGCCACGGGATTTGCGCGCGGCCTTTCACTGGATGGAGCTGGCCGCCCGCAACGGGGACGTGCCCGCCATGTTGAAGGTGGGGGTACTGCACCTGATGGGAGCCAACGGCCGGGTTGACATGGCGCAGGCGAAACAGTGGCTCTATCAGGCCTCCCAGAAGGGCAACAAGCTGGCGCTGAGGGTGTTGCAGGAGCTGGCGCTTGCCGAGGAGGGGAGCAGCAGCTTCGACTTCAACGGCCAGTCGCTGCTGGGAGAGGGCTAGCCTTTCGTGGCCGGCCCAACTCTTCTTATGGATTATCTGCTGCTTCAGGCACTGGCGGTCACCTTGCCAGGGCTGACGTCGGTGACATAGAGGGTGCTGCGTTCGCTGCTGTGCACTATGCTGCAGACCTCGCGCTTGCTGCCGTCGCTCAGGATCACCAGCTCGCCAAGATGGACGGGACAGTGGGTCGTCAACACGTGATCCGGATGGATGATCTTCTCCGCATGCTCCGGAAACGAAATCTCATAGCTGTACATCTTCATCTTCCTCTCAAACGGACGCCTATCTCGAAACCTAGCACCCGCTGGCCATTACCGCTGCGTCAGCAGAGGCAAAGCACGGCCGTGACGGTACGCAAAATCGCCCTGGCAACTTGTCTGAGTCGTGACGTCTGATACAATCCTCACTGTTCCTGTGAATAAAAGCCTCGCACGGTACTCAGCGTGCGCCTCATTCCTCTGTACAAACCGTATTGTGAACGGTGAAACAGCGGGGTGAATGGCCGGACATTCGAGGACTCTTTCAATCTGCATGTGGCCTTTGGTAGGGGTCACCACTGTACAAGGAAACACCTGATGCCAATCATTACTCTGCCTGACGGCAGTCAACGTCAATTTGCCCACGCCGTTTCTGTCATGGACGTCGCCGCGGACATAGGTCCGGGCCTCGCCAAGGCGTGCATTGCCGGTCGGGTAAACGGTGAACTGGTGGATGCCTGCGAGCTGATCGAAGCCGACGCCTCCCTGGCCATCATCACCGCCAAAGACGAAGACGGTCTGGATATCCTGCGCCACTCCTGTGCTCACCTGCTGGGCCATGCCATCAAGCAGCTCTGGCCGCAGACCAAGATGGCCATAGGTCCGGTCATCGACAACGGTTTCTACTATGACGTCGATCTCGATCGCCCCCTGACTGACGAGGATCTGGCTGCCCTGGAAGAGCGCATGCTGGCGCTGGCCGCCAAGGATTACGACGTCATCAAGAAGAAGGTCTCCTGGCAGGAAGCACGCGACGTGTTCGAAGCCCGTGGCGAGACTTACAAGGTCGAGATCCTGGATCAGAACATTGCCCGTGATGACCAGCCTGGTCTGTATCATCACGAAGAGTACGTCGACATGTGTCGCGGCCCGCACGTGCCGAACATGCGTCACTGCCACCACTTCAAGTTGCAGAAGATGTCCGGCGCTTACTGGCGCGGCGACTCCAACAACAAGATGCTGCAGCGCATCTACGGGACTGCCTGGGCCGACAAGAAACAGCTCAAGGCCTATCTGCAGCGTCTCGAAGAGGCCGCCAAGCGCGATCACCGCAAGATTGGCAAGCAGCTCGACCTGTATCACATGCAGGAAGAAGCGCCCGGCATGGTGTTCTGGCACAACGATGGCTGGACCATCTTCCGTGAGCTGGAAGCCTTCATGCGTACCAAGCTGCGCGAGTATGACTATCAGGAGGTGAAAGGCCCCTCCATGATGGATCGCGTGCTGTGGGAGCGTTCAGGTCACTGGGATAAATATGCCCAAGGCATGTTCACCACCCAGTCCGAGAATCGCGAGTACGCCATCAAGCCGATGAACTGCCCGGGTCACGTGCAGATCTTCAATCAGGGCCTCAAGTCCTACCGCGATCTGCCGCTGCGCATGGCCGAGTTCGGCTCCTGCCATCGTAACGAGCCGTCTGGATCCCTGCACGGTCTGATGCGGGTGCGCGGCTTTACCCAGGATGACGCTCACATCTTCTGTACCGAAGCGCAGATCATGGAAGAGGTGTCCGCCTGTATCCGTATGGTCTACGACGTCTACGGCACCTTTGGTTTCGAGAACATAGTGGTCAAGCTGTCCACTCGTCCAGAGCAGCGTATCGGCTCCGATGAGGCCTGGGATCGCGCCGAGGCCGCCCTGGCCGAAGCCCTGGTGCTGAACGGTCTGAAGTACGATCTGCAGCCGGGTGAGGGGGCCTTCTACGGTCCCAAGATCGAATTCACCCTGCACGATTGTCTTGATCGTGCGTGGCAGTGTGGTACCGTGCAGCTCGATTTTGCTTTGCCAGGTCGTCTGGGCGCTACTTATGTGGGTGAGGACAACGAGCGCCATGTGCCCGTTATGATCCACCGCGCCATTCTGGGCTCTCTCGAGCGTTTCATCGGTATTCTGACCGAAGAGTACGCCGGGCTATTCCCGACCTGGTTGGCACCGACTCAGGCCGTGGTCATGAATATCACGGATAATCAGGCCGATTATGCGGTGAAAGTTGCCAAAGCATTGAATGATGCGGGACTTCGCGCAAAAGCGGACTTGAGAAATGAGAAGATTGGCTTTAAAATCCGCGAGCATACTTTGAAACGAGTTCCTTTCATGCTGGTCTGCGGCGATAAAGAAGTTGAAGCCGGCAAGATTGCAGTACGGACTCGTAAAGGGGCTGACCTGGGCACTTATCCTGTTGAAGAGCTAATCGCTCTGTTGACCCAGGAAGTTCAGACCCGCGGACAAAAGAAAGTGGAGGAATAAGCTATAAAAGGCGGAAAAAAACTGGGCAAGCAACCGCAAGCCCGCGCTCACCGGATCAATGAAGAGATCCGTCTGAAAGAAGTTCGTCTGACCGGTCTGGATGGTGAGGCCATTGGCATCACCACCATTCAAGATGCTCTGAACTTGGCCCTTGAGGCTGGAGTGGATCTGGTCGAGATCAGTCCTAACGCTGAGCCGCCCGTTTGCCGGATCATGGATTACGGCAAATTCCTCTACGAAAAGAGCAAGACCACCAAAGAACAGAAGAAAAAGCAGAAAGTCGTCCAGGTCAAGGAAATCAAATTCCGTCCTGGTACTGACGAAGGCGACTATCAGGTAAAACTACGCAACCTGGTTCGCTTTCTGGAAGACGGGGACAAGGCTAAGGTCACCCTGCGCTTCCGTGGTCGTGAAATGGCCCACCAGGAGCTTGGTATCAAGGTCCTGGAGCGTGTCAAAAACGATCTGGAAGAGTTGGCCGTAGTGGAGTCGTTCCCGAAAGTCGAAGGCCGTCAAGCTGTGATGGTCCTCGCACCTAAGAAGAAATCTTAAGGCCCACAAGAAATTGACTCATGGGCATGTCCCATGAGTCGGTTCGCCTTGCGATTTTGTTGTCACTCACAATGCGGAGTATGAAATGCCGAAGATGAAAACCAACCGGGGCGCCGCAAAGCGCTTCAAGAAGACTGGCTCAGGTCGCTTCAAGTGCAAGCACAACCACCTGCGTCACATCCTGACCAAGAAGAGCAGTAAGCGTAAGCGTAAGCTGGGGCCGAAGTTCATGGTTTCTGCTGCCGACCACAAACGTGTTGTCGCTTGTCTGCCGTACGCATAAGGGGGATGTGAAAAATGCCAAGAGTTAAACGTGGTGTGACTGCTCGCGCTCGTCACAAGAAAGTAATGAAAGCCGCCAAGGGTTACTACGGCGCCCGTTCCCGTGTCTACCGCGTAGCGGTACAAGCGGTAACCAAAGCCGGTCAGTATGCCTACCGTGACCGTCGTCAGAAGAAACGTCAGTTCCGTCAACTGTGGATCGCGCGTATCAACGCAGCTGCCCGTCAGAACGGTCTGTCCTACAGCCGTCTGATCAACGGTCTGAAGAAGGCTTCTATCGAGATCGATCGCAAGATCCTGTCCGATATCGCCGTTCACGACAAACTGGCTTTCACCGCCCTGGTTGAAAAGGCCAAAGCAGCACTGGTTTAATCCGGTTCTGTTATGAAAGATAAAAGGAGGCTCAGGCCTCCTTTTTTGTATCCGTAACTAGCTGTTTTATATGGATTTTTTGTTTTTAGTGTCCACATATTGCCCCATTTTTTTGGCTCGATGCCATCGGAGCCTGAGAGCTTAGTGGACGCATTGGCGGCAGGGGTGTGGCACAGCCAGAATGGCCATGTTGCCTCGCTGACTCGTGATGTGTACTATGTACACCA
The DNA here is from genome assembly GCF_056279295.1 of Aeromonas sp. TECH754. Taxonomy (NCBI): domain Bacteria; kingdom Pseudomonadati; phylum Pseudomonadota; class Gammaproteobacteria; order Aeromonadales; family Aeromonadaceae; genus Aeromonas; species Aeromonas sp. TECH754. The sequence goes on from NZ_JBWBRA010000001.1 coordinate 1,455,978, forward strand.
TGATGAATGCTCAGAGTGAGTGATGCGTGAGTCACGCGATTGAATTTATTGAGACGTCTATCTTCACTAGACAGATAAAAGCCTTAGCGACAGACGATGAGCTCAGAGCACTGCAAGTCGAGCTGATTGCCCAGCCAGAAAAAGGCGACTTGATCCAAGGTACTGGTGGCTTGCGAAAAGTTCGCATGGCAACAGGCCAGCAAGGGAAAAGCGGCAGTGCTAGGGTGATCTACTTCTTGGCAACTGTAGAGACGGTTTACCTGGTACTGGCGTATGCGAAGAGTGAGAAAGAGAGCCTCACTGCTGCAGAAAAGGCAGAGCTGAAGAAATTGACCACGTTACTGAAAGGGGAGGTTTGATATGAACATGTTTGACGAACTGAAGGCTTCCCTCGAAGAGGCTGTCGAGATCAAGCAGGGTCGCGTAGAGCCTGCTGCACGGACCAAATACGAGGTCGCTGACGTTAAGGCCATCCGCCTGGCCCTCAAGGTATCGCAACAGGAGTTTGCCCAAGCACTGGGAACGGAGTGTGGATACGGTCAAAAGCTGGGAAACCCGGCGCCGTAACCCCACCGGTTTGGCGGCGAAAGTGTTGGGGCTTATCCAGGATAAGCCAGACCTGTTTCGTGAGTTGGCGGCTCACTGACCTTTACACAAAACGGCAAAAAGAAGGCTCCATATTTTGGAGCCTTCTTTTTTGGATTGTGTAGATAAGCACCATTCTTTTGAGCAGTGTTATTTCTCTGTGCTGTTTTCTTTTGACGAGTTATCTGAAGTGTCTTTGGGGGCCATCCACGTCACTTGCTCAACCTGATCGTGACGCACAAGCCGGACTTGCCCCCCTTTTAGCCGATAGGCGCAATGAACACTGTTGCATATCAAACGGATGTGTGACGTCTCGCCAAGCCGAGGTGATTGTGCTTTGGCATCCTCTGTCGTTAATTGGCCATTCTCTAGTCTTTGTGCCCTTGCTTGGGCAGAGCTAGTACCTTCATTGAAACTAAAGTATGCGGGTAAGAGAACGAGCATGGCCGGTATGATCAAAATGGCAAATCGGTCGTAGACTATTTTCAACCAGAGAAAGAAGATAAAGAGCCTTGGTGTTGGCACCTGTGCTCTTCTACGTAAGAATTTCTTTGTCCTTGGAAGAGGTATTGAGCATAAGCGATGACAATACCATGCCCATCTGATCCGCAGGCCGACACAAAAGAATAAAATGACGATGATGATGATTATGGTAACGATGCCCCAAAACACCGGCTTGAGATAGGTATTACCTGCGTCCAGCCATTGCATGTATCCCCAGGCGAGATTTAGATCCGTAGGCCACGGAAACTCAAAAATATCCAGTCCATCAACTAGGCATTCGCCAAAATGATATGCCATTCCGGATAAATAGATGCCAGCTGTGATGATCGGGATTGCTGCAAATACTGTCGTCAGGAATGTGGCTATCTTGGCTTGGGGCTCTTCTGGATTTGGTGACTTTCGTGCCTGTTTGAGGTGTTGTCGTAACCAGCGCCACCGCTCCCAGTTGATCTCTTTTTTCTTCTTCATGTATCCCTACGCAAGATATTATAAGCTTCAAACATATCCATTATTGTACCGTTCCTATAGCGGATGAAAATGTGTATCAGCAGTTGGGGTGCATGACGCGAGCTTTCAATTTTTCAGTTTCCAGATCATAGTAATCACCATCTAACCGTATGAAAAAAAAGCCTTTCAGTCATTCAGGAGCAGCCGCACAGATCCTGCCAGATCATTCCAATAGCCACGAAAAGCACACTATCCCCATGTAATTCAATTAGTTACTATCATGCTGTCGCTATTTGGAATCCCTCAAACTGTAATTCACTGTAACTTCTTTCGATCCTTTCAGATCCTGATCCTCTCCTGAGATCCTAGGGCTGGCGCGGCTTGGCGTATTGGTTCTGCGGTATCCAGCTTTTGCAAAATTTTTACTCACAGAGTCCGCAGGCGGGAGCGGAAGAGCGCGGATTCCGTGGCGCGGCTCAGTCCGTGGGCATTGCTGCCATGCGCTGGGAGGGGCTGTGAGCGCGCCCAGGCTTCACGTATGATGCCGGTCTGCCTGATGGCGTCTATCCATGCGGCGCCTTTCCCTGGCCATGCTCAGACGCTATCAGGCAGATAGAAGAAGGCCCCACAGTGTGGGGCCTTCTTTGCTTGGTGGGTCACTCGATGATGGGGGTGAGCTGCTCGCTGAGGACTTGGGCCTGCTGAGCTTGCTGACTGAAGGCATCCCCCTGGTTTGGGGGCTGGTTCCTATCCGGGTGGGTGTGGGTGGCGGAGGTGTTGGCCAACTGCTCCACCACGCTCATCAGTTGCAGCAGTAGCTGGAAGATGTTCACGCTGTCCGTGCCCATCCACGAAAGGGGCGCCTCCAGGTGCTGCAGTTCGCCGGCAACGGTCCGGCGCAGCTGTCCCACCACCTCGACTAGATCCCCGGCTGTGGTCTGACTCATGTTGCCAAGACTCCCCAGCATCACGTCATCACCGGCCAGCAGCTCGATGGCACCCAGCGCCTCGATGCGCTTGAGGCCGCCTACCTCCTCGATGCTGTGCTGTCCTATTCGCAAGCGGTGCTGGCCAAACTCCCCAAGGTAGTCGTCAGCCTGGCGGTGCATGCGCAGGGCGCCGTCGAACTGGTCGCGGTCCGTGGTGCGGGTCTGGTTGCCCACTGCATCGGTACGTGCGAGTACCTCGGCCCTCTGCTGCTGGAGCTGCTCGCCCGGGGCGATGTCCGGCAGTGGCCAGCCGGTACCGAGCACGGTGCGGATGAAGGGCCGGTCGGCACGACCAAAGGCAAACCCCAACTCGACCAGGGTGCCGGGTAGCGGGTACTGCAGCAGCCCCTGCTCCGGGCCCCCCATGATCACTGGCAGCGGCACCGCCCGATAGAGTGGGGTGGCCTCATCAGGCTGGCCATCTTCACCGAGCAGTTGCACGTCCACCGCATAGCGGGGGCGGAAGGGATCGTTGTGCTGGCCGGCGTGCGCCTGGTCGCTGATGGCCTCGACCCGCCCAAACTTGGGCAGATGCAACTGGTCGGCCAGCTCCGGAAACTCGTGCTCCACGGCGCTACGCTGGGGGGATTTCACCATCTTGCCCGGGGTGGCCAGGGTCAGGCTCATCTCGTCGCCAGTGAGGCGCACCCGGGTCACGCGCTGGCCGTTGAGAGTGGCTCCCGGGCGCAGGGGCGGTACCGGGGCCATGGTCAGGGTGTCGCCCGACTGCTTGGCCGACCAGGCGGGGGAGATGGGCATATCCTTGCCATGCCAGCGGCTATGGGCGTAGCTGCCCACAAAGACGGCGCCGTCGGGCTGCTGATACCAGCAAAAGTCGGGGATGGCGAAGGCGCGTCCCGCGTGGGCCAGCAGCTGATAGCCGGTGCCTGAGCTGGCGAAGTTGGGAATGGGGCGATCGGTGTAGTCGGCCCCGTCGGGTAACAAGAAGGCCAGGCCGCTCTGCTCGCTGAGCCAGGTTAGCAGGCCGCGCAGGGTGGCGTGTTGCTGGCTGATCGGGAAGCGGCTGCCGAGCACGCCGGCGAGCTCCCGGCACAGCACTCGGTGGCTGCCGTTCTCGGCCGGGGTCACGTTGTAGGCGTAGCCGGTGAAGTAGCGGCGCAGATCGCCGTTGTAACCGAGATCGACAGTGATGACCTGCTTCTTGCTGACGTCTCCCTTGATGGTAAGGGCGGCACGCCCACCGGCAGAGAGATCCAGCACGATGTCATGGTCGACCAGGTGAACGGGTTGGCCGCTGGCGGCGGCCCGGGTACTCAGTTTCATGCGAAGAAGTCATCCATCGGTTTGAGCACGTATTTCTCAAAGGTGGTCAGGTCCGGGGCGCCGCTCTCGGTGGTGGTGCCCGCGGCGCCGGTCGAGCTGGTGTTGTCGGTGCCTTGACCCACGGTGGGCGGGGGCGAGGCCTTGCGCTGTTCACGTTGCTCCGGTACCGAGTTGTGCTCGCGCAGGGTGAACTGGATGTGCCAGGCGAGCAGCCCCTCCTGCTCGGTGGCGCTGATGCGGCCGGCAAATTTGGCCTGGCGCACCTTGATACTCTTGGCCAAGAGGCTGCCAACCCGGTAGAGGTGGCGCTGGCCGCCATCGCCCTTGGCATCGGCCAGCTCGAACAGGCGCGCCAGCTGTGTCTCGTCCTTGAAGGCGATAAGGCCGGTGACGTCCAGCTCCTTGGCCTTGGCGCCTTGCTCAGAGGTGCTGGTTGCGCTGGTCTGGCCCGACTGGTCGGCGTCCATGAACTGCATGCCGGCGGTGATGCGCATCGACTGCAGGGCGATGGGCTCGCCGTCCAGGGTCAGCATGGTAGTGCTCATGGTGTCAGCTCCTGCCAGAAGGTGAGCGGGGTGGGGGAGAGCAGCAGGGCGCCGACGCTCTGGCTCTGTGCTCCCGGCGGGCCGGATTGCTCCAACTGGGCTGCCAGGCTCTCCACGCTGCCCTGACCGTGCCAGCACCAGAGCTGGCCCTGCAGCTTGGCCAGGTCGTCCAGGCGTTGTGCCAGCTCATCCAGCCGGGCCTGCCGACGGGCTGCCAGCTGGCTCAAACGCTCGATGGGCGTGGCTTGGTCAGCGGCCAGGCTCTCCAACTGGGCGAGCTCGGCGCCGACCAGGTGGCGCCCCGCGCGCAGCGGATCCCAGCAAAGCGGCTCATCTGGCGTCCAATGGGGAGTCCTGGGCGTGCTCGGCAGGGTCATGGTGTCCTGGCTCGCCTGCAGGCGGCGCAAGGTGGCGCACCAGGCGGGCAACGGCAGCCAGGGGCAGAGCGCGGCCAGGGCATTGGCCAGCTCGGTGGGGTGGTTGCCGGTGACCAGCCAGCCGACGGCATGCAAGTCGCCTGTGGGCTGCAGCGGGTCGGCGCCGTCGCGCAGCTTGGTGGCCAGCGCCTTGACCGCAGTGTCGGCGGAGAGCGTCCATTGCCCATCCAACTGCTGTCCGATCCCGTGCATAAAGGGGGTGACTGCCAGCTGGCGGCCGGTGGCGAGCAGGACATCCAGCTCGGCGCGCAACCCTAGCAGGGCGTCGGCCTCAGTGCTCAGGGGGTGGCGGCGGTACTGAGCCCGTTCGGCCAGGGCCGCTAGCCGGCCGGTCGCCTCGGCCAGGACGCCCGGGATCTGACTGGTGATGGTCTCAGCCTGCTGGCGAATACTGGTCAGGGCGGCAGGCAGTGCGATGGCTGCACTGGCCCAGCTCATGCCGCCAGCTCCGGCGCGGTGGGCCACTGTTCAACCAGAGGCCAGCCGGGTGCCTGCTCGAGCGCGTAGAGTTGTTGGTAGTGGCTGCGCCAGGCAGAGGCCTGGGAAAGCTCGCCCATCATGTCGAAATGCCGGGTTTGTGCGGCGGCGTTGGCCATCATGCGCGCGCGACGGCCCTCGACCTCTTTCACTTCCACCATCGCCAGCCATTCAGGACGGATAACCCAAGCACCATCAATCAGTGCGTGGCGCTCATGCGACCACCCATCGGGGATCGCCGGCACTTCAACCGAGCAAGCTGGCGCCCATTCGTCGCGCTCTTCGTCGGAGGCGAATGCACGGATAACGCCGTCATCGTCGAACGTGGTTGGGTCGATATATAGCCTCATGCCAGTGGCGAAGAACGCCGTATAGGCATATGCCGTGCAATAGCCGAGGATGGCATCATGGGCATGGACGGTAAAGGCTATGCCTGGCGGAACCATGCATGCACCAGACCCTTGTTGCAGGTCGTCATATTCACCAGACGAATCTTTCTTGATGCTCAAGTTAACCGGTATTGTTCCACCAGTTAACTCAACGTACATGCCGACGAGGGCGTTGGTGTTATAGCCAAGGCCCGTCGTATTACATGTCACCAGCATCGGCAGCCCTGTCGTATTGGTGTAGGTCACCCGGATCGGCGGGTGCGAAATGTGGTTGAACGTCTGCACAGGCAGGGCGCCCGCATCAGCAGCTGTGTGCGTGTGACCGACTGGAGAGGCACCAACGTCTGCGGCGGTAGGCTTGTTCTGGGTGTTGTACTGCTTGGCCCAGGCGGTCCAGGCACTTGAGCCGTATTGCGCCCGGATCCAGACGCGAGAAGAGTTGTAAACACGGTACTCCTGCACGATCCCCGCAGCAGCATAGATAACCAGTGAGCCCGCAGAAGCCTCAGGGTAATGCAGATCTGTTGATGCCTCAGCATTAGCACTCTGATGCCATACGCCTGGAGTCATCATGGTGTCCAAGTCAACATTGGCACCCATCTCAGTGGAAGAGCCTATGGTGCCGGGTTGCTTGAATGCCTGGTGGTAGAGCTTGTTGGCATTGATATACACCACCCCGTCGATGACCCGAAAACTGTCATAGTCTGCCAAGTCGGGGTCCGCACTGGTGATCCCCGTCTTGGGCCACAAAATCCCCTCACTAGCATCCCCTGAAGAGTCAGAGAAGGTGATGCCATGTACCCCACCGATGGACTGATTGCCCATATCCAAAGCAACGTCGTTTGGGCCATTGAGACTCCCCGAGAAGGTAACCTTTGCGCCTGCGTCGAATGCACCACCCGATTTGGGCATGGCACCGACGTCGGCAGCGGTGGGTTTATGTCCCGTGTCGTAGATCTTGACCCACGGCAACCAGCTGTCGGTGTTGGTGGAATAGTTCCGAAACCATACAGCGCTGTCCGCCTCGTAGGGCCAGGCAACTTGCAGCAGCGCATCTGCGCTATAGATGCTCCGGGTCTCCACATACATGTATCCGGCAGTCGCGTCGGGGTAGTTGGTCGAGCCTGCCCCCTTGGCAAGGACGTAAGTGCCCATCGTCAGGGTGTTCAGGTCGCCGATGAATTGGCCAACGGTCCCCCCTTCATTGTTCATTGCGTCTGCCCGAGGGTTGTAAGACTCAATGGGAAGCATCTCATCCAACGCTTCCTGCAGCCCTGTCACATTCCCGATGGTGTGGCCATGGCTGTTGTCCTTGACGGTCACCACGAGCTCGAGGCTGTCGGGGCCGTTGAAGGACGCCTGGCCGGTGACGTCACCGGTGAGGGTCAGGGTGCGCCTGGCCCGGGTGTCGGTAACGCTGTCGTCCGCGTTGATGGTGGCCAGCCGGGTGACAAAGTGCGGATAGCCGTTGGCATCCACGTAATCGACCAGATCTGCGGTGCTGAGCGTCAGGATCACCTGGTTGACCCAGGGGCTCAGCAGGGAGCCGGCGCGATGCACGTCGAGCCAGAGGCCCACCGGTTTGGCGCTGGGGGTCACCTCCTGCTCGCTGGTGAGTTCAACCAGCAGCCCACCCACATAGCCCTGGCCAGGCTGCATCTTATAGAGCCCTGCATCGTTCACCAGCTTGAAGCCATCGCCGTAGAACGCGGCGTGGCCGAAGGTGCCCATGGCCTGGCGGCGCAGGTCCTCGTCCATGCCGCGCAGTCGGGCGGCGTAGTCAATTTGCCAGGTGCTGGCGTCGATCACCGTCTGGCTCGCCTCGGCGGCGCGGTCGTACTCCATCAGCATGGATTTGACCAGGGAGTTGCCGGTCTGGCCGCTGCCCGGGTCGGTTGCGAGTTTGGTCTCCTCGCCCTTGTGCACGCACATCCCGACCAGGTTCAGTTCGGTGTTGATGAGGTACATGGCGTTGAAGGTGAAATCCCCGACCGTGGTGTCCATCACGATGGAGTAGGCCACCGCGTCGTTGTTGATGCGACCGCGCTGGTCGACCGCGTGGCGATGCACGATCTGGTCGGCCGGCGGCAAGCCGCTGGCGGGATCGATGGGGGCGTCCGGATCGAGCCCGGGGATGTGGGCTAGCACGAACTCATCGAGCACGACCGGGGTCTGCTCGACGAGGCATTGCTGCCAGTAACTGGAGAAGGCATCGGTGATGACTTGGCTCATGAAGTTCCCTTGAGTGAGGCGGCAAACACCTCTTGGTTCATGTCGATACGGGCGTGGTGCAACACGGCCTTGACCGGGTAGACCACCTGGAAGCGGTAGCGGCGGCAGGTGCGGCCGTAGTGCTGGATCAGGGTCTGCATCAGCGCCTGGTTGTTGGAGAGCGCGCTGTCAGTCACCTCGATGATGACAACGTCCCAGTCCGCCCCCTCGACCCGCTCGTGGATCTCGCACCAGCCGATGCCGAGGCGCTCAAAGATGCGCTTGAAGCCGGCCACCTCGCCGGCGTCCTGGGCGTTGACGAAGGCGTACTTGACCCGCTTGCGGTAGAGCTCGAGCGGCTCGCCATTGAACCGCTTGATATCCCGCTCCCAGGCGATGAGATCCAGCAGCTCTTTGCTGCAGGTGAGCGGGTCGACGGCTCCCAGGGAGATCAGCAGCCAGCCCCGGACCTTCTGCCAGAAGGCCATGATGCCGCGCGAGAGGAAGGCGGGCTCCTTGAGGGTGGCGGTCAGGGTTTCGCCATCCTCCCACCAAGGCGGGGCGCAGGCGGGCAGGGGCGGCGCCTGTTCGTCGTGGGGGTTACTCATGGATCGTCACCTCCACGGATTGCAGGCGCGGGATGGCGAGGGCGCTCAGGATGTCGGTCTCGGTAAATTGCAGGCTGAGCAGTTGAGCCCCCAGGGCGGCGTGGATCTCGTGGCCCAGCTGGGAGAACGAGAAGCGGGCGCTGGGCCAGGTGCGGGTCACCTCGGGGTAGTCGGCTGATTCTCGAAAGGCGGCGCGGATCATCTGCTCGGTGGTGGTGACCAGGGCCGCCTTTTCCTCGTCGGTGAGATTGGCCACTGGCCAGAGCGCGAGGTGGATATCGTGCTGGGTTTCCGGTAGAGCCATCACAAAGAGGTCGTCGCCGTGGCCGTGGTAGCCCTGGCGGCCCACGTAGTCGTTGAGCTGATCGAGCAGGGTGGTCGGGGTCTGGCCCACTTCCATCAGCACGTAGGCATTCGCGGTCCCGGGACCACGGGGGCCATCGTGCTCAAAGAAGATGTGATCGGCGCGCACCCCGGCGGCGCTCGCCAGCATGCCGCGATAGACGGCGTCGATGTGGTAGTGGCCAGTGGTGGAGAACTGGTTCTGGATGCGCAGGCCAAGGGCGTCGTCCTCTTCCTGGTCGGCGCCCGGGGCGGTGATCCAGTCGATTGGGTTACTGGCCGACAGCACGCCCTCGATGGGCTCGGAGAGCAGGCAGTAGTAACCCGGGGCCAGGTTCCAGGCCGTGCCAGGCTGCTCGGCGGCGCAGATCACCCGCGCCACCGCCTCGCCGGCCGGGCTCAGCACATCCTGGGTGGGTTTGACCCGGTAGAGGGTGCCGTTGATGGCTTCGGTACTGACCCAGACCCGGGCCGGGATCAGCACCTCGGCGGTGGGGTCGGCCTTCACATACTCGATCACCCCCTGGGTGGCGGTGGCCGGCTTGCGGCTGAGGTTCACGTCCCAGGCCTTGAGATCGAGATAGGTGGCGGTGGCCGTGGCGGCGAAGGTGGCCGGCAGCACATGGGTGGCCAGCAGCGTCTCGATGAGCCACATGGCCGGGGTGATGACAACGCTGCGCACCAGGCGCCAGAACGGGGAGACGTCGGCGTTGTTGGAAATCAACGAGCCGGCGGCCTCGGTCTGGGCCTTCAGCTCGGCCTCCATCGCATCGCTTGTGGTGGGGACGCCGGCTGAAGCCAGCAGGGGCAGAAAATCGACGTGGGGGCGTTGGCTCATAAGGGGGTCTCCACAAGGCCGTATTCGTAGGTCATGGCGCTCACCAGGATGCGGCCCGGCGCCTCCTCGAAGACGTTGATGGTACCAGGGACAAGGCGCACATCGCTTTCCACCTGCAGTTCGATCTCGGTCATCACGTCGGCGCGCAGGGTGGCGCTGCGCTCGCCGATAAGCTTGCTGGCGAGCCCCGACTCCATCAGCCGGTGCTGGATGTCCTGGCCGATGCTGTGGCGATCGGCAGTCATACGCGGCTGACTGCCGGCATCGAGTACCCAGGCGCCGTTCTCGACCAGGAGGTCGACATAGTTCTGCGATGCGTTCTGTTCACTCATCCGGGCGTCTCCAGCCAGAGGTTTTCAGCCAGCATTTGCGGGGTCATGGGGTTCTGGAAGTGGTTATGCACTTCGCCGATCTGCATGCGCTTGCCTGGGGGCTGGGCGGCGGCCGTGGCGCGGGCGTTGGCCTGCACCAACTGCTGGCCGAGCCCGCCGGCGGGAATAGCGGCGGGTTCGCCCTGGCGGTAGCGGGCGAGGGGCGCGGTGATCTGCTCGTTGCTAAGCTGGGCGCTGATCGCGGGTGCCGTGGGCAGGTCGGTGAAACCGTCCCACTCGATACTGACGCCCGGGATCTGGTTGAGCTGATCGATAAGCCAGCCAACTGCATCGCCCAGCAGCTCAAAGGGCGAGAGGTCACTCAGGAAGGCGGTGAAGGTCTGCCAGCTTGCGCTGAGGTTGGTGATCACCTTCTCCAGTCCCTCGAACACGCCCCAGTCAGCCAGGGTGGCTTTGATTTCATCCCAGTAATAGATCGCGAGGGCGATCGCCCCGACCAGTACCACCCCGATGGCGATGGCAATCAACATGGCCGGGTTGGCGTACATGGCGAGGTTGACCGCCAGCATGATGGCGCGAAAGGTTTTGAGTAGGCCGCTGAGCACAATGATGGGCATCTTGAGCAACATCAGCGCGATAGCCCAGCCCTTGGCCACCAGGGTGCCCAGCGTGGTGAGTAGTACCCAGGCGCCGGTGGCGATGGCTAGCCCCACGATGGCCAGTAGCGCGGTGCTGACCGCCTTGGTGAGGTTGGGGAAAAGCTGGGTCCAGCGCACCACCACGGCGGCACCGTCGGCGAACATCCCGACCACCGCCTCGATGGCGGGCAGCACCGACGAGAAGGCGGCGGCGCGGATGGCGTACCAGGCATTGGTCAAGCGCTCCCACTGGGAGACGGTGCCCTTGAGTTTGTCGCTGAGCGCATCGATGCCGTTCACCCCCTTGAGGCTGGCCAGTGTCTTGTCCAGGGTCTCGGCGTTGCCGATGAGCTGTTGCAGCAGCAGGGCGCCATCGCCCAGCCCCGCTTCATCGAGCAGGGCCCAGGCCTCGGCGCCGCCCATTTGGTCGATGAGGGGCTGAATGTTTTTCAAGATCTGCTGGATGGGCAGCAGGTTGCCCTGGCTGTCCACCATGGCGACCCCGAGTTTCTCCTGGGCGGTGGTAGCACCTTCCAGCAGGGCGGTGAACTGGGTGACCGCATCCCCGTCGCCCATGCGGGTCTGCAGCATGGCGAGGATGGCCAGCTGCTCCTCCATGGCGACCCCCATGGTCGAGGGCAGGGAGTGCATGCCCTCCACGGCGCCCATCATCTTGTCCATGGAGACGCCGAACTGCTGGGTCAGCAGATGGGTTTGACCGGCGACCCGCTCGGCCCACTCGCGCTGACCCATGGCGTCGGCCGACTGCTGGTAGTTGCCGTAGAGCATCCGAAAATACTGGGCGACGGTGTCGGCGTCGGACTGGGTCGCGGTGCCCAGGATGGCCGAGGTCTGGGTGACGCTCTCCAGCATGGCCGCCGACAGCCCCGGCATGGCCTTCTTCATGGCGGCGGTGTACTCGAGCACCCCGACAGCCGATTGGCCGTAGTCCACCGAGAACTGCAGGGCCGCGCTGCTCAGACTATCCAGCATCTCCTGGGTCATGTCGGGGCTGGCCACGGCGGCCAGCGCCTGTTTCATCTCGATGGCCGGGGTCAGCACGGCCTGAATCGCCAGGCCGCCCGTGACCACGGCCGCGGCGCCCAGGGCCATCTGCTCATAGCCCTGACCGACGGTATCGCCGAGTGCGGTGACCTGCCGCTGGATCCCCAGCAGCGGCTTGGTGACGCCGTCAACCAGCGCCACCTGCATCATCAGTTGTTCCATCCAGGCCATGTGTTTACCCGTTGAAGGCTTTGGTTATGCCCTCGGCCACCGCGTGGCTGAGGTGTTCTCGTGTGTGCTTGTCGAGCCAGATGGCGCGGGCGAGGCTGTCGATGTCATCGTCTGCATCTGGCAGGTAGTGCCGGCGCAGCGTCAGCACCTGCTCGAGCTGGTTGCGCTCGATGGCCTCGGCCCGCGCGGTCAGTTTTTTACGCTGATCTCCAGGCTTGGGGCGAACTGCTCGTTGATGGCGGCCGCCAGTTGCAGGGCGGCGCCGGGACGGGCCAACAGCGCATCCAGGGCCGCCTTGCTCTCTGTGCTGGCGATGCGCTTGAGGTAGTTGTGGGAGGGCGCGACCTTGTCGCCCGGCAGCAGATCGTTGATGTAGCCGTTATAGGCAGTCAGGGTCGGCTCGAAGTTGAGGTCTTGGCCGGCGACGGTCAGGGTGAGGGTCTTGCTCATGGTGTGTATTCCTTAAAGGTGAGTGAGTTAATCGTTGAGTCGGGCATCGATGCGGCGCTCGGCGAGGCTTCGCAGGGTATCGACCCCGAGCAGGCCGACCACGCCGCCGATAAAGGGGGTGGCATCGTCCGGGATCCCGAGCAGGCGCACCCCGGTCGCCACCGCCAGGGTGATGAGTCCGCACAGCAACGCCTCGATGAGCCGCCGCTGTCCCCGGCCGCCGTGGTAGGTGATGCGCAGGAAGGCGATGGCCAGCGCCAGCAAGGCGCCATAGATGGCCGAGCCGTTCTCGAGCAACCAGGCGATGACGATGGCCCAGAGGGTGGGATCCTTGTTCGGCATGGGGAATCCTTGCGGGTTAGAACAGGTGCCGGGTGTCGTCAGACGACAGGTAGGACACCCCGTTGATGCGCACGAAGTCGGGGCTGGTGACCAGCCCCTTGACCTTGTGGGTGCTTTTCTTGCCGCCGGCGGGGTCGACGTCGAGCAAATCGGAGATCTGCAGCTTCACGCCGAACGCCTCGACCTTGAAGCTGTCGTTGCCCGAATCGGCGTAGAACAGCACGTCGTCGGTGTCCATCCCGCGCCAGCTGCCTGCCCGGCGGGCAGCCTCCCCCAGCAGGTTGAAGTTCTTGGTGTCGAGCTCAAACTCGAGCTCGGCGGAGACATCCCCATCGACGAAGCCGTCGGGGATGCCGCGACTGGTGGCGATGGCCGAGTTGTCGGTGATGGAGAGGCTGGCCTTGTCGACGTGCACCATCACGCCCGCGAGTTCAGTGTCGAAGTTGATGCCAGAGATACGACGGGTCATGGGTTAGCCCTCCTGCTTGCTGAGATCGAGCACGATGCTGACGGTGATGCCCTTGGGGCAGTCCACGGTGCGCACCACGATGTAGATGTTGACCAGGTTCTTGGAGATCCACTCGATGGTGATGTCGCCATCCTGGGGCGGCATCACTTCCCCCGGGAACGGCTGGCCGTTGATGACGGTGGCGCGGCTCATCTCGCGCAAGTCCTTGCCAAAATAGGTGACGGCGGCGGCCGTGCTGCCGGGGGTAGAGTTGAACGCGCGATCCCCGAGCCGGGAGATGGCCCGCACCCGGGTCTTGCGGGCCACCTTGTAGGCGATGCGCAGGTTCTCGATCACCTGGTAGTCGCCACCCTCCACGTCGAGCTGGCGGCCATCGGCCCAGTAGATCCCGTCATAGTCCGGATACCACATCGGCGCCGCGTAGCGGTTCTGCTCGAGCAGTTGCAGGGTATCGAGGGCGAGCGGGGCGCCGCCCATGTCCACCGGCTTGTCGCCAAGGCCCAGCACTGGGCCGGTTTTGACCCGGCAAGGGCTATCGGCCACGCTCACCGCCCGGTTGCACAGGCGCCCGGCATAGGCACCGATGAGGTTTGGCCACAACTGCGGAATGAGTCCCACCGAATCGGCGGCGATCCCCGTCTGTAGGGCAATCAGGCGATCGCTATAGTCGGTCCAGTCCTCGGTCAGGGGATCGATGGGCTGCACCGCCAGCAGCATGAACTGCCAGCGTCCCCAGGTGGCGATGAGCTCCTGATTGAGCGCATGGGCCGCCTCGATGCTGCTCTTGGTCCAGGTTTGGCCCAGTACCACCACCCCCTCAACGCTCGTGCTTTCCTGGGCGGTGCGCACCGCGTCCATCCAGTCGCCATTGGTGGGCAGGACAAAGCCCGCAGCTGTCCAGTTCTGGCCAGCGTTGGCCATGGCGGCCTGCAGGTTGGCCTTGAGCTCGCTATCGGCAGCCCCCAGCAGCAGGTCGAAGTCGGACTGGGTATTGAATGCGAGCAGCTTGCCGGTATTCTCTGGGGCGCTGCCCACGAACAGCAGGTGGCGCTCAATCTCGGTGAGCGGCCCCTGCTGCTGGTTTTCGTTGTTGATCTGGACGTATGGCCACATCTCACTTGCTCCTTAGGTCTTGTTTGTTGAGGTCCCAGCCGTAGTGGATGCCTTGCAGGGCGCGAGCAAAGGCCTGCTCACGCTGGGATTTGGTCGCCCCGAGGAAGGCCCGGGCCGGCAACGTTATCTGCCAGTTGGTCTTGGTGGGCTCGTCTTTGAGCTTCTTGATAAGCAGGCCCGCCTGGGCGTAGCCGAGGTGCTCGGTGATCCAGCCCAAGGACGCCGAGCGGTAATGGCCCTTGCGTTTGCCCGGTCGCTTGAAGCCGAGGGCGCGCAGCTTCCTGGCCTGGGCTCGGGTCGCCATCTTGTCGGGGGCAGTGGGGGCATCACCGGATGCGGCGCCTGCGCCTTGCTCCGGTTTGGCCAGTTTGCGAGCCTGCTGGCTGGCGTTGACCTGGTAGGTGTGGCCACGCTGATGGGTGCCAGCGATGACGCCGGGATGGGCGCCATAGTTGCCACCCTGAAAGCGCAGCTGTGCCTGGTCCTGACCTGGCTTCTCGGCGATGACGATGAGCTTGCGCAGCCCCAGCAGCATCTTGCGCTTGCCGTGTTTGCGGCCAGGCCAGGCCCTGCCATCCGGGGTCTGCTGGCGGGTGAGGTTGCGCACGCTCATCTTTCTGATCTCGCTTGCGGCGCGCCGGATCAAGCGCTGGCGTTGCTTGGGGGGCATGGCCAGCAGCTTGAGCTGCTCCTGGGTGCGGCGGGTATCGAGGGTCAGGGTGATCATGGTGTCCCCTCGATGGGCGCCGGCGGGCGAATGGTGCCGACGTGCAGCAGGGCCGCCTCGGCCACCCAGAGCGCATAGGGCATGACTGCCCAGCACCGGCCGGCCCAGCGCACCGGCCCCTGTTCATCCGGGGTCAGGCGCAGCGGCTCGATAAAGTCGATCTGCACCTCCAGATCGGCGCTGTGCTCGTCATTGGGCTCGATACGAAACTCAGGATCAGCCAACTCGAAGCGCTCGCGCTCGGGGTCGTGGTCCTGCAACCAGGCCATCACGGTGGCGAGCAGTACCGCCGGATCGCATTCGCGAAACGGCAGCGCCTCCAGGGTGTAGACCGCCTGATAACTCAGATAGCCGAGAATGGCACCGGTCGGCCCCATGTCCTTGGGGTCCAGGCGCAGGGTGCCGTTCTCCATCCAGCTGTCGAGCAGACCCTGGCATTTGCCGGGCAGCGCCTCGGTCAGCGCCTGGTGCAGGGCGTGCAGCAGATATCCCTGGTGCAGGCTCATATCAGGGCCACTCCCGCGCGGCGCTTGCCCTTGATGACCCGCACCAGTTGCTGACTGATGGCGAGCAGTTGCTCGCGGGTCTGGGGCTCGCGCTCGCTGGTCTTGTTGGCGACGGGGCGCTCGGTGACGCTGGCGGCGGCCGGCAGCAGCTCGGCCTGGGCGCGGGCGAACGCGGCGCCGAGGTACTGCTCGGTCAGGGCGTTGTGGCCGCCCTCGATGGCGACGCCCGGCACCGCGGCCGCGCTCTGGTAACCCTGCTCGCGCTTAGCGTTCTGGTAGGCCTGCAACTGCAGGTTGATTTGGCCAATGGCCGAGAGCAGGGCCGAGGCGATGGTCTGGCTGTCCAGATCGGCCGGCTGGGCGGTTCGCCGCTCGAACTCGGCGACGGGCACGTCGGGCCACCATCCGTCGTTGCGGATGGTTTGCTCGCTGTAGTCAATCTGTTTACCGGTGAACATGTCTCGTCCTCGCTGTCATGGGAGCCCCCCTGATGCCACGGGAATGGAGACGGGGTGAGCCTGGTGGCGTCCCACTCCTTCCCGCCGGGGGGCGGCGGCACGGAGAGCCGTTATTGCTCTGGGTTGAGCGCCCGCAGGCGCATGGCAATCTTGTGGCGCAAGGTGGTGACGCCGACCTTGCCGTGGTACTGCTCGGCCTGGGCCAGCCAGTGGTCGGCCTGCTCCAGCACATTGCGATCGTTGACGGCGCTCGGGCGGGGCTGCCCCTCGCTGTCACGCAGCAGGTGCAAGCCCGCAGCCCGAAACCATTTGGCGGTGATGCGCTCGTTGAGGCGCCATGTCGTGCGTACCAGGTCGAACACCCGGGAGAACCAGGGCTCGACCGCGTGGCCGTTGGTGGCCTGGGTCTCGGCCCACTCCAGCACGGTGTCGGCCACGAAGGTGGCCCAGTCGCGCTTGATATTGCTGGGGGTGGGTTGGTGCTGCTCGATGGCGATCAGCGCCCAGGCGATCCCGGTGTCAAAGTCCCCCACGTCGAACGCCCAGATGATGAGTTGGGCGAACAGCTCGTTGCGGTGCGCCACCCCGTGTTCCAGGTAACGCTCCACATAGGGGCGGTACTTGGGCAACAGCTCGCTGCGCTTCATGATCACTCGATCTGCGATGCGGGTGCACTGGCGCAGGCGGTGAATGTCCTGCTCCAGGGCGATCAGCTGCAGGTGCAGGCTGTCCGCCATGGCGCCGGTGGCCTGGCCGGTGACGGCGGCCTTGCTGGCCGCCTGGTTGGCCTCATGACGCAGCTTGTGGCGTAGCGCGGGGGAGAGCATGACTTAAGCGTCCTCACCATCCGGGGCGCCAGCCGTCAGCGAGGTGCCGGGGCGGGGCCCGATCACCACGTCGGCCTCTTCAAAGCCCGCATAGGCCTTGTACTCGGGCAGGGCATAGCCCTCCATGCGCCAGTACTTGTTCTCGAACGCTTTGGCGTCCTGGTTGTCCTTGGCCTCGCGTTTGCGGGTGCCGCGCTGGGTGTAGATGTGCAGGTTATCCAGGGTGGTGACCACCATGCGGTTGCCCGGGAAGTAGGGCGGGATATAGGCCCGGCGCCCGGCAATGGACTTGGCCAGCTGCTGGGCCGCCACCTGCTCGGTGGGGGTCTTGGCTTCGCTGTAGATCTTGGCCTGGGCGGCGGCCACCAGGTCGGTACCGACCAGTACCACCAGGCGCGGGTCATTCTGGAACACCGGGTCGATGGTGGTGTTGATGAGGTCCGATGCCATCTGGTCCAAGGTGACGTAATCACCTTCGCCAGCCGGGTCGAAATAGATCTTGTCACCGGCAGCAGCCTTGATGATCTGGCTGCCGCCGTTCCACTCGCGTGCGTGCTGCTGCCAGCCCTTGTTGACGTCCTCGCCGAGCGGGTTAGTGTCCGGATCGGTGGTGGTGGCGATGGAAACGCCGTTCCAGCCGATGCGCAGCATGTCGAGGGCAAAGGAGCGGTTGGTGAAGTCGTTTACCAGGCGGATGAACTCGCCATCGCTGCCGGCATTGGCCCAGGAGCAGAGGGTTGCCCAGTCCAGTGCGGCACAGGAATCGGTCTCGACCAGATCGAAGGTGTTGCCATCGACCCCGATCGACTTCTTGAAGCGTCCGCCAGCCACCCGGCCGGTGTAGAGGCCACCGACGCCCACCTGCACCACCTGACCCTTGATCTGGTCGACATCCAGGCAGGTGATGAGTTTGAGGAACTCGACGGCTTCGAGCAGCGCCTGGCGCAGCCGGGTCTCCACCGGACCGGTGACGGAAAACTGCTTGCCGAGGTTGGTCTCGGGGATGTTGTAGGCCTTGGCCAGTTGCGAGCAGTATTTTTGCAATACCTGCTCGGCTTGCGGGGTCAGGGTTTGACTCATGGTCGTGGGGTTCCTTAAACGGGGCTGGGCAGATCGTCGCCACCGAGGAGATCCGGGCGCTGGCCCGGCTTTTCGGCGGAGAACTGTTCGATGGTCTGGGTCAGGGAGTCCAGCTTGCCGACCATGCCGGTCAGCGCCTGCTCCAGCTTGTTGAACTGCTCTGCGCTGATAATGGGCGACTCAGTGATGGCAGGCTGCTCGGTGGGTTTCTCGTCGGCCGGTTTGACGGAGAAGGTCTCGACCTTGCTGGCGAGGGTGTCGAGTTTGCCGCCAAGGCCGGTCAGCGCCCCCAGCATCTGGTTGAATTGTTCAGGGTTCATTGCCTCGTCCTCTTGGGTGGGCGGTGGAGTGATGTCGAGTTCCTCGCCATGGCTGGCCAGGAAGCTGAAAAATTTCTTGAGCAGGCCGTCGGCCTTCTCGTGTTTGGGGAGCTTGAACGCGGAGAGATCCAGCGGTTCGCTGCGCCCGATGAGGCGCGACTCGCTGCGGCCATCCTTGAACTTCAGGTGGGTGGTGCCGGTACTGGCGGGCTCATCGGTGACGCCAAGGCCGCGCAGGTAAGTGCGGCCCAGATCGGCAAACTGCTCCTGCGGCTCGATGGAGCAGAACTGGTATTGGCCAGTCTGGTTGTAATAGATGAGATCCCGGGTCGGACTCAGGATGGCGAACAGCTTGAGTTTGCCATCCACGCTCTCGGTCTTGAGCTCCTGCACATAGCCGAAGTTGAACCAGCGATCGTGATCGGGCCAGATCAGGGCGGTGTAATAGCTGGGGTCGTAGGTCTCGGCCATGTCGGTCAGCCAGGCCGCGGTGATCTCCCGATCGTCGACGGTGGTGCCTTCGGTGGCGATACACACCCAGCCAGTGCGCAGTGTGGAATCGTTGGGGGTGCTCATGCCGTGCTCGCGGTGCCTCTGGGGTGGTCTATGCGGGCTCAGGCTATCGGGCCTTGACGGGGGTTTCACTCGGTGTTGTTCAAGGCGATTCGGATTTCGGGGCATATCCGAATTCATCCGAACATCGGGGGCCGAAGTCGGGGGAGGGGGTCGCTAAGCTGGCGCCATCATTCACCAGGATGGAGGCGCCGTGGCGTATCCCGAAGAGCTCCGCGCGGCCGCGCGGGGGCTGTATCTTAAGCGCTGGACACCCCAGGAGATCAAGGACGAACTGGGCCTGAACTCCTGCCGCATCGTCTATTATTGGGCCGAGAAGTTCGGCTGGCGCGACCTCCTGACCGAGGAATCGGTCGAGGATGCGATCAATCGCCGGGTGCAGACTCTGCTGCACCGCGAGAAGAAGAGCCAAGGCGAGCAGGAGGAACTCGACCGTCTCATCGAGCACCACGTCAAACTCAAGGAGAAGGCGGTGCGCCTGGCCGAACGGCAGGCGGCGGCCAGCGAACGGCTGCGCGGCGAGGGAGAGGCGAGCCCGTCAGGGAACCGAAGCGAGGGGCGTGGCGAAGGCAGGGGAGAGGGCAAGAAGAAGCCCCGCAAGGGCGGCAAGAACGACATCAGCCAGCTGACCCCCGAGGACTTCGCCCCCTGGCTCGAGACCCTGTTTGGCTACCAGCTACACGTGCGGGCGGCCAAGGACGATCCGGCCGTGCCGCGCACCCGCAATATCTTGAAGTCCCGTCAGATCGGCATGACCTACTACTTCGCCGGCGAGGCGTTCGAGGATGCGGTGCTCACCGGCCACAACCAGATCTTCCTGTCGGCCACCAAGGTGCAGGCCGAGGTGTTTCGCTCCTACATCCGCAAGATCGCCAGCACCTTCCTTGGGGTCACTCTCTCCAATGGCAATCCCATCGTCTTGTCGAACGGGGCCGAGCTGCATTTTTGCTCCACCAACTCCGACAGCGCCCAGTCCCGTAGCGGCAACGTCTACATCGACGAATATTTTTGGATCGGCGGTTTCGAGAAGCTGGCCGACGTGGCCTCGGCCATGGCGACTCAGAGCCACTACCGCAAGACCTTCTTCTCGACCCCCTCGAGCAAGGCGCACCAAGCCTATCGGTTCTGGACCGGTGAGCGCTGGAAAGGGGATGTGCCCAAGCGCCAGGCGGTCGATTTTCCCAAGCCCGACGAGCTGCTGGACGGCGGCCGGGTCTGCCCCGATGGTCAGTGGCGTTACATCATCACGGTGGAGGATGCGGTGCGCCTGGGCTGCCACCTTATCGACATCGAGCTGCTGCGTGACGAATACCCGGGGGAAGCGTTCGATCGACTGTTCATGTGCAAGTTCATCGACGATGCCCTGTCGGTGTTCAAGTTCCAGCACATGGAGCGGGCCGGGGTCGATCCCAGCCGCTGGGGGGACTACCAGGGCGGCACTTCACGCCCGTTCGGGCTGCGAGAGGTGTGGCTCGGCTATGACCCGAGTCGCACCCGTGACAATGCCACTCTGGTAGTGGTCGCCCCGCCGATGGCCGCCGGCGAGCGGTTCCGCATTCTGGAGCGCCACTACTGGCGTGGCCTCAACTTCCAGTACCAGGCGCAGGAGATAGAGCGCATCGCCAAGAAATTCAACGTGACCTACCTCGGGGTGGATGTCTCCGGTATTGGCGCCGGTGTGGTTGACCTGTTGCAGCCGGTGTTCAAGGGGGTGCTGCGCCCCATCCACTACAGCGTCGAGACCAAGGGGGCCATGGTGCTCAAGATGATCGACGTGGTGGAGGCCGACCGCATCGAGTGGGCCGCAGACGACAGAGACATCCCGGCGGCGTTCCTGGCCATCAAGCGCGCCACCACCGGCGGCGGCCAGATGACCTTCAGGGCCGGACGCGACAGCGTGACCGGTCACGCCGATGTGTTCTGGGCCGTGGCCCACGCCGTGGCGAACGAGCCGCTCAACACCACCCGTAAACGCAAATCCACCTGGGCGGTGAGCCCATTGAAGAGAGTCGCATGAGCAAATCAAAGCGTAATCCGGCGGCCCAGGGGGCCGTCACCAGCGACAAGCCGAGTATCATGTTCGAGCTGCCCGAGCCGGTGGACCCCACTTCCTGGATGACCCACTACACCGAGGTGTTTTACGACCCCTGGGGGGAGTATTACCAGCCGCCCATCGACCGCAAGGGGTTGGCTAGATTGACCCGCGCCAATGCCCACCACGGTGCCATCTTGATGGCCAGGCGCAACATGGTGGCGGGGCGCTTCACCAGTGAGGGCGTGCCGCGCACCACCATCACGGCCTTCGTGCACAACTACCTGCAGAGCGGGGATGCGGCCCTGCTCAAGCTGCGCAACCATTGGGGCCAGGTGGTGGGGCTCTACCCGCTCTCCAGCGTTTACCTGCGCCGGGGCCGTGGCCGGTTCGTGCTGCTACAGCCCAACGGCCTGCAGCGGGCGATCCCGGAGGAAGACGTGATCTGGCTGGCCCAGTATGACCCGGAGCAGCAGGTCTACGGCCTGCCGGATTACCTGGGGGGCATGCAGTCGGCGCTGCTCAACCGGGACGCGACCCTGTTTCGGCGCAAGTATTTCCTGAACGGCGCCCACATGGGGTTCATCTTCTACGCCACCGACCCGAACATGGACGATGACCAGGAGGAGGCGATGAAGGAGATGATCGCCAGCGCCAAGGGGGTGGGGAACTTCCGCTCGATGTTCGTCAACATCCCGAACGGCAAGCCGGACGGGATCAAGCTCATCCCGGTGGGGGACATCGCCACCAAGGACGAGTTCGCTGCCATCAAGGCCATCACCAGTCAGGACGTATTGACCTCGCACCGCTTCCCGGCGGCGCTGGCCGGCATCATCCCGATCAACGGGGCCGCCCTGGGAGATCCCGAGAAGTACAGCGCGACCTACACCCGCAACGAGGTGCTGCCGCTGTGTGAACTCATCAAGGACACCATCAACAGCAGCGGGATCCCGCGTTCACTCTGGGTTGATTTTCGGGAGAATGTTGGCGCCACTGTATAAACAAACAGTGAACGCTATGGCAAAATAGATTGTTGATTTTTATGGGGAAGGGGGACGTGATGCGGGTTTATTGCAAAGTGTGTGGCCAGCGTGGCCGCATAACCAAGACCAATCGACTGAGCGATGATGTCTCTGATCTCTATTGCCAGTGCACGGACGCCGAGTGTGGCCACAGCTGGGTGGCCACCTTGTCATTCGCCCACACCTTAAGCCCCTCAGCCAAGACCACGAACCAGCTGGTGCTGAGCTTGATGGGTTCACTGACGCCAGAGGGGCGGCAGATGATCCTAGAAGGACTGGGGGCGCAATAGCGTCCTCACGTATTTTGTGTTCCACTGTGCACAGTTCCAGTACCGGTGGATATCGACGAGTTCCTATCATCCACCTTGTTTGCTGACCTGTATCAACAATCAACCAAAATTTAGCGTAAAATATAATATTTAACTCCCTTGGCTCGTTTTCGTTTGATACCATCTTAGGTCGGAGCACGACTATGCTTTAGTCTGTCTAGGTCAATATTTTTTAAACTGTCTAGATTGATACCAGGTCGTAACGTTAACGCGTTTTAAAATGCTGTTAAGTGTCTAATATAGGAAGCATAAAATGGCAGGGATATACGCATCTGGAAATAGTAAAGTTTTTGCTGAAGGCGCGACAATTACAGGGAACGTTGGAGGAGGTGTTGTCGTTGAGGGTGGTAGCTACGTTGCGTTAGATGGGGCTAATATATCAAACAATTTTGGACATGGTGTTTCAGTACAAGATAGTGAAGTGTCTGCCGTTAATGCCATTATAAAAAATAACGGCGTTGAGGCAATATATTCTGATCTTGGAATTGACCCCAAAATCATTAATCATGAGCAACTTGAGTTTATAATAACGCAAGTTATTCATAAAGAGAGTGAAAAGGCTAGGCGTGGCGAGGTAATACAAGATGTATTAGGTAATACCGCGCTTTTTTCTGGTATTGCATCAGTGGATCCAATAATAGTAGCTGTATCTGCTGTGGTAGCTTGTGGTCTTGTTACTTTAAAACACTATAAGTCATTATTTTCACAGTCATAGTCTTATAATAGTTTTTATTAAATAGTTTACAACTTTAGTTATCACGAGACACCGGTCTCAAGCCGGTGTCTCGTTTAATCAACTTTAGATCGCATTTCCTTCTGTATCAATTTCATCCTCTCCTTGCTTGATATACGTTCATATCGATTGTTATTACACAGCTTCTACACGTTGACGCTGGTCAGCCACTACCTGATGCAGTGCTGGCCGGTATGTTTGGTTGAGCTGTTCGGCTGCGCCCGGGTTGGCTCTGTCGATGGTGCTGCTCGGTGCGATAAAGAGGGTGCGGCCGGTGACGGCGCACCGGATGGTGCCGCTCTGGTCAATGGCCACGGGGGTGAGCCCTTCGACAATGTGGCGCCTACCGACTTGGCGGCCATCTGCTGTGAGCACCGGCACGGTGGGACGGTTTGACTTGGCCAGAAGCAGGTTAGGTACCTCGGCTGCGATGACCGGCAGGGCCAGCTGCGTTGGGCGTGGATGACGGCGGCGCAGGATGGCGCAGGCCACGGCCTGCTGTTTTCCCTGGAGCATGGCCACCCACTGGCTGATCTCGCTGGCTGGCCAGCGCTGCTGGAGGATGCAGCTCACCCTGTTATCCAGGCGGCGGTACTCATCCCGGCTGACTGTCTGGGCGCTGGCGCCTTGGCGGTTACTGTTCACTGTATGCCTCCCACGCTTGTTCGCTGTAGTCGTTCTGCTCTTGCAGCCACTGCGGCGTATCCAGTCCCTTCAACACCCGCCACATCTCCGATCGGTATGGCTCCGGTAGCATCTCTATCCAGTTGCGCGTACCGGCATGGCCTTGCACCTGGTACAGATCGCCGCAGAGTTGGACCAGCTTTGGCCAATCCTGGTCATCAGCCGGGATCGCGTATTCATCCGTTCCGGCCTGTTCGGTTGGCGGCTGGTCATCGGGCACCCAATCAGGCTCACTCGGGAGTGTTCTGCTCGACTGCAGCTGGCCGTTCTCAAGCCAGAGGGTGAAACCGTCTGCCCTGACACTGGCGCCAGCCCGTAATCGGTCGATGGAGAAGGGCGATAATCCCCATTGCTCTCTCATGATCTGGTCTGCGAAGGCATCAGGATCCGGCCGCGTACAGTTATTGTCAGAGCTCCAAGGAGCCGGGCTGTCGCCCGACTTAACCCCAACCCCCCAAGCCGAACCACTGGCGGCTTTGGTGGCGTCATAGGTGCCTGCCGGAACGACCTCCCACCCTTGAAGGTGAGTCTTGATGCAGAGGCGGGTAGAGGTCAGCCCCATCAACCGCTTGATGTCTTCGCCATAGCTGCTTGCCTGCTCTTCGATGAGATGGGCCAGCTTGATGGGGTGATCAGCACGGGTGGAGAGCGCCCCGCCCATGGCATGCAGGTAGCAGCGAAAGATGCCGTTGTCGGCGGCATAGCGGGCGGCTTCAAAATGCGAGTCTTGCAGCACAGGTTTGGGCGGGCCGACCAGATCGCCGTGCTTTTTGGCGTTGCTGATACGACGCAGCTCGCGCCAGATGCCGACAGGGGCGCCGCCGATCTGCTGGAAGGTGCGGATCCCCCACCAACTGGCCCAGGCGCAAGCATGCTGAGCACCCTGATCAGCAGGAGTGCCAGACTCCTGATCACCATCCACGTGCTCGCCGTCGATGTTCTTGGCGATATAGGCCGCGATATAGCCGGTGGCGTCTCCTTTGGCTGGATCGATCTCTTTCCAGTCAAAACGGGGCGTGATGTCGGTAAAGGGAGGGCATCCCTGGAGTTCACGCACCAGCTCTTGATGATCATCGGTCAGGGCATAGTGCTGCAGGGTGCTGATCACTCGCCATTTGTCGGCTGGGCGCATAAACAGCAGCATGTGCCAGTGCGGGGTACCGTCGTGATGGGGTTCGCACACCCGAAAGCCATAGACGGGTGACTCCCAGCGCTTAAGGGAGGCGCGGGCACGGCTCCACAGCTTGCCCAGATAAGCGCAAGTTGCGCGCGGTGTCGCACCTTCATATCTCTCGTTCTCGACGGTTTTGCCATTGCGCCCGGTCTTCCAGGCATGGAAGCGAGAAGGGGCCGTCCAGGTGAAGAACACCCCGACATGTCCCTGCTCTTCGGCATAGTCTTCAAAGCCGCGCATTCTCACCATCATCTCGTTACGGCGGTTAACCGGATTCGAGGTGCTGGCTTCCCAGCAATCCTTCATCGAGACGACCAGATCATGCTGTTCGTTCATCACTTCCGACTCGGCCAGCCAGCGTATCATGGCCCGCTTGCGCTCACGCACCACCTTCATGGTGGCGTTCGACACATAGGCGGAGACCCCTTTGCGCACCTTGCCGAGCAGAATATTGATGTGCTCCTGCAGCCTGTCCCAGCAGCGGTTGATGCGCTTCTCCCACCACTTGGCAGAGAGCAGGCGCACCATCACGCTGAGGATCCAGTTATCCCGGGCTTCCTGGGTCTTGAACTTCGGTTGCGTGGGGATGAACCGCCACAAGTCGGCAGGCTGACGAATGGCTTCCCATGTCTGCACCAGATCCGGTTCGCTCCCTGCTTTGATGCCTCGCTCAATGTGGCTCCAGATCGCGGCGGTCTGGTTGGCAAATTGGTGAGCCACCCGCTTGCGACCCTCTTCATCACGTAACTGCTGTGGGTCCACCGGAAGTGCCTGGATAAGGCCGCGCACCCACTTGGTGCGCTCACGGAGCCAGATGTTGGCATTGCGGCAGTTCCGGCTTGAACCATCCTTGCGGCGGCGCATGTACTGCTTGAACAGGGTTTGAGTGAGCTGGGGTGATAGGCCATCGAGCAGCTGTATGGCCCAGACCAGATCGCTCTGGCCTGGGGTGCCGGTAAAGATGGTACCGAGGGGGCTGATATCAACACTCGGGAGTAGATTGGAAAGAGCATCAATGCGCTGCCGCAGTGTCCTTTTGGACAGCGGCAGCTTGGTGGTACGGGTCATTGGGTGGTAGTTCCAGACAGCAACTGAATGCGGGAGCGGCAGCCCTGGATTGTGTTCTGGGCATGTGCCTTCATCTTGCGGGCTGCGGCGCACTGGCGTAGCAGCAACACGATGCTGGCATGAGGACGGGCAGGGAGCCGGCGCGCATTGGCCAGCTCTCGCTGATAAAGGCGCAACCGCGTGGCATCATCCCGATAGGTGTCTTGCCAGCGATCAAGCAGGAGGGTGACCTCCCATTGCAACTGATGGCTCATTGGATCACCTCACCTTGGCCATGCAATGGGGCGCACTCACGCCACCAGTCGCCAATCTCCCGCGCCAGGGCCGTGTCGCCCTGACTCAGTGCCAGCCAGTAGACAGAGCGCACGGCGCCAAGCGCCAATAGCTCGAGGGTGATGTCTCTGTCTCCCCGGGCTTCACCTCCTGCAGTGATGAAATCGGCGCGGGCCGCCAACCAGTGGGTGGCCAACGGGTTGTGAACAGGGGCCGCAGCCGGCCCCATTTCTTCATCATCCTCATTGCCGTCATCATCCAGCAGGGCTGCCGGGTTACTGGTGGCAATCAGCTGGATCTGAATGTACTGCTGGCCGGCGTAAACCCCGCCCAGGCAGATCCGGTTATCGTCGGCCTTGGCCGCGAACATATCGGCCAGCAGCCCTTCGATAAGCTTTGGCGCCTGGCGGGCTATCTTGATGGCATCACTCATCGGCAGGGCCTCCGGTCAGCAGCCAGTCGCAGTGCTGTTTCAGTTCCGGGTGATTGGCGACTAGCAGGAACAGGCCACCACCAATCTCGCGGTATCCCAGCTCGTAGTTCTTGAGCGTGGTGGGTGGGATCCCCAGCTGATCGGCAAACTTGGGTCGGCTCAACTTCAACCGCTCACGCAACTGGCGTAGACGCTTGGCGGCATGGTGGTTGAGCAGGTTGAGCAGGTTGATCTGGGTCGGCTGTGCGTTCATGGTCAAGCTCCTTGATGGTTGATGCAGCTGAACAAGGAGGCCCAAGCCAGCGCGGTGGATCGCTCGGCGGCGGCAATCCAATCGGAGTTTCGGGTGATGCTGGCGCCATATCGGCCCGTCATCTTGCGTTGTTGGATGCGAAGGTTGCGCAGGGCGCAGGGGATCGCTAAAGTTGCCATGTCGACTTCCTAGGTGGTTGTTGATAGAAGGCCCGCTTGGAGTTACAGCTCCGAAATGCGGGCTTTTTTATTGCCCGATCGGTCGCGGGCCCTGCTTGCACATCTCACGGCCAGCCAGCACAGCGCTTTTCATGCGTAAGCGGGCGGCTCTCTCCTTTTTCTCCCGCTCGATATCCCCAGTTGGTCTGGTGGTGGGGGCGGGGTGCCACGCTTTCGTGTCACAGCCGCAGCGGAACAACTTCTGATAATCCAGGGCAATAACGGCTAACCGGATCGCTTCACGTTGCGGGTGTGGTAATGCCGACAGGGTGGCGTGCATCAGGGCATCCCTCGGCTGGCGAGCGATGGTCAAGATGGCGGTTTTCCGTGTGGTATCGATCGCCAACCAATCAACGTTCAGGCTGGAACTCGTCTTGCCAAACAGCTCTCGCAGCAGCATGCAGCCGGCGGTGTTCAGGGCGACCTGCTCTGATGGCGTCAGGCCAGCGAGGTTTCGCTGTTCGGTGTTGGGGTGTTGCATGGGGTTGTCTCCCTTACATGGTCGCGGCCTGCATCAGGATGTCTGATGCGCAGGCCAGGGTTGGTACCGCCTGGAAGCGGGCCTCGATGTCGTGGATCAAGATGGCAAGTGATCCCATGGCCGAGGTGGCCACGCTCACCAGGGTGTTGCGCTCAGAGCGAGTGATGCGGCCGCGGTCGGTCAGCTCCAGTGCCCGCTGGCCGATGTTGGCCACCTGAGCGTTGAGGCTGATGGCCTGATGGGGCAGGGACGGTGCCCGCTCGGCTTGGGGAATGGCGACCGCAGTCAGGCCACAGCAGAACAGGGCACCGTCGAACAGGGTTTCATCGCCGTCACTCGCCTGGGTGATGGTAATCAGCTCGGCCACCGTCAGTTCATGGGGCTGATCGGGGTTTAACTTGTTGCGCAGGGTCTGCGGGTTCATGCCTGCCCTGTCGGCGAGTTCGGCCACATTGTGGTTAGCCGCAAAGCGTTGGCAGGCGCTGACCCAGTGCGGATGTTTGCTGGCGCAATCGATAAACATGTGTCGTTCTCCTTGGCCCGTTATGGTGTTCACGGGTTCACGCGACCGTCATGGTGATGTAGCGCTCGGCGTGATAGCGGGCCTGCAGGAAGAGGGCATAGAGATTGACCTCGCGGGGATAGCCCGGGCCATCTTGCAGGATGGGTAACTGACCGCGGTCGGCGCGTTTCTGGATAGCCCCGAGGGTCATGCCTTGCCGTTTGGCATATTCCTCCAGGCTCTCGCTGATGCGGTTGCCAAAGGGGTAGTCGAGCGGTAGCTGACGCACGTCGCTGGGAATGCGGATGGGTTTGGATCGAGTGACCATGGCGAATCCTTTTGAAGGGTCAGACGCGGGGAGTGGGTTGTTGTGGGTTGATGTTCGGGTCGGCCTTTAACTTGCCGCCGGTCATTACCTCGATCTGGTAGGAGCGCAACTCGGGGACTTTCTCTTTCCACTGAGATATCGCTTGTGTCTTTACTCCTATTGCCTTTGCTAAAGGGGTAATCCCCCCAAAATGGGCAACTGCATCTGCCGTTTTCATATGTTTCCACCTTGGTTAATTAACTTACGAAACTTACTTTACGATCCTTGTACGCATAAGAGCAAGTTAATTTACGCCAAAGGTAAATCAAGTTACGAAACTTAAGGTGTAATCTCTCTTACATGAACGTAAGCGAACGGATTAAAACCCGGCGATCAGCCTGTGGGTTTACACAAGAACAGTTAGCTGCCCGTGTTGGTGTAACGAGGGTGGCCGTTAGCCATTGGGAGAGGGGCGGTGCAGAACCAAAAGGCCGCTATCTCAATGACTTGGCTGATGCACTGGGAGTTACAGTTGATTGGCTACTGGCAGGCGATGGCAGCTCGTCAGTGCTACCGACGGCAAAGTCGATACCTGGTTACCACAACGTCGAGCCAGCCGTAATCCCGCAAGGGTCGCGGGTGCCGGTGCTGAGTTATGTGCAGGCGGGTCATTGGCGGGAGATGTGCGATCAGGCGACGGCCTTCGATGGCAACGTCGAGTATGTGACGGCAGGGGTAGAGGTTGGGCCATGTGGTTTCGGCCTCTGGGTGCGCGGTGACTCCATGTCTCCCCAGTTCAAAGAGGGTGATCTCATCATCGTCGATCCCGACGAAACCCCACGCCCTGGTGACTTCGTGGTAGCCAGCAACGGCAGCGATGAAGCGACATTCAAGAAATACCGGGCGCGCGGTGAGTACGATAACGGTCAGCCTCGCTTCGAGCTGGTCCCCCTGAACGAAGACCACGAAACCCTCAGCACTGACCAAACTCAGATCAGCATCATCGGGGTCGTGGTCGAGCACCGCAGTTTCTTCAAGAGGGGCGGGTGAACTTGTGCTTAGTTCTTCATTGCCTTCAACAGAATAAACACCATCAGCGGGAAGCTGAGCATTTCAATCATGTATGCAAATGCGTCGATGAGATGGGCGGAGGCTATCGCCAGTTCAGTCATGTAAACCTCGTGGTAAGTGGATAATCTATGAATCACTTTCGTTATAAAGAACCTGGAAGTCTGATCCTGTATGTGCGTGGCAATGATCATACGCCTCTGACCGATCTGCTGAAAGATCTACCGATTGAGGCTAATCAGCCCGTCCCGATATTTAGCCAAGGGGCGCAATATTTCATCGAGATCTTCGATTGGATATCCAAAAATCCGGTACAGGTTGGGGAGATATGCGGCGTCTTGATAGCCCTGATTAACCGTTATTCCAGTGCCAGCCTGTCGTACCGTGTTGGTGACAGGACAGTTGAACTTAACCATATAAGTGCAAAGAGCGCGATCGCTCTTGCAAAGGAACTCCGGGAGGCTGATGTCAGAGACATCAATGTTGACCTGGGGCAGAGGCGTCAGTCATTGCCTAATGCTGAATCGGAAAAAGATTCGGCAGGGTCGTCGGTATGATGCTCGAATGATGTGTGTTTTTAAACAATAACCGGGTATCTGGGCATCCTTAGGTGGGAGCGAGAACATGAAAACTTTACCTAAAACTGGACTGTATGTTTCCACCAGGAAAGTGGATGGGCTGAGGCTGGTTGTCGAAGATGTGTATGGTCCAGAAGATAAGGACTTTGTCGATGATGGCGAGTTTTACATCGTCAGCGTCATCGATGAGGCCCACAAGGATGACGCTTCCGCTATCGGTGATGAGCTCGATAGCAATCAATGGGAAGCGTTGGTCGAGGAGTATGGTCTGGTACATCAGGAGTCGTGATGAGGAGCCCGGCCTTTTATTCCGAACGACAGAGCACCCACCACATCTGTCTGATGACTGAAAATAAGCCATTTAGAAAAAGACAAGCAGGGTGCTAATGCACCCTGTTTTTGTATCTGAAATATTCCAAAGGAATGATGAAAAAACAGCCTACAAGGTAACCTAGGTAAGCGGCTACTGGAAGCGGTCAGCCATCACTGCATTGACATGGTGACGTCGCTAGAATCCGAAGCTCTGTCGTTTGGGGTAAATCTATTATTGTGAACTAATCATTCTGCAACTAGTTTTTTAATAAAAATTAAATAAATAATGGAGACTGAAATGTCTAAAGATATTGAACTAGAAGACAGTATTTTTAAGGGATGGTTTTTTATCATGCTGGTTTTTATTGTTGTGGTTTCTTTATGGTTCTTCTATCCAAATTGGAGCTATAAATACAAAGACATATTCAATAACACAGAACTATCTGAAATGGGAGTTTTTGGTGACTCTTATGGTGCATTAAATACACTTTTTTCTGCATTGGCATTTATTGGGATTATCACATCTATATACCTCCAGCGAGAAGAGTTAAAGGCAACAAGAGAAGAATTGAAAGCTACAAGACATGAGATTAAAAATCAGGGTGAGCAGCTCTCACAACAAACAAAATCAATGCAAAGACAGGTATTTGAAAATACCTTTTTCAATATGATTTCATTGCATAATTCGATATCTTCAAGGATTAGGGATGCGAATGGTTTTTTTAAAATGCACAACAATATAATTATGCATGCAAGAACTGCGATCACCAGTGAAGATAAAAGCATGATGATTATGGAACATTTGAGAGTTATATATGGATTGTTTATGAAAGAACATTACGACCAGATTGGCCATTACTTTAGATATATATATCAGATCATGAAGTTTATTGATAAAAGTGATATGACCTTAGATGAAAAAATGGTTTATTCGAATATACTTCGGGCTCAATTGTCAAACTATGAGTTGATTTTGCTCTACGTAAATTGTTTGTGTTATGGGCGTAGTGAAAAATTTAAAGAACTTGTTGAAAAATATTCTTTTTTTGAGCACATATATGATCTTGATATAGCTACCATGCTAGATGGCATGAATGAAAATTTAAGGAGGATTGGTGGCGGCAGAGCAAAAAATTACTCAATGGATGATATTCGGTCACTTTATTTAGCTATCGCCCATGGCTAGTGGCTTATTATTTATAAAAAAATGGATTGTAATTTTGGTAGTCTTCGTTTAAATATATATAAATATGAATGATGGAAGATAATGCAAATGATTCCAATCACCTTGATCACTGTGCATTAGCAATTACTGGAGGGATCATGGCCGTATAGATAGGAAACATAATAAAAAAAGCTCGCTGAGATTTATGCTGAATGGCAATCTGGCAAGTCAAACCCCAATACACCCCGAGTGTGTAAGCAGTTTGCCGCAAAGGAAGAGGCGCTGGCATTTGAGCATTTGTGCTGGTAAGCCCAAGCAGGAAAGGCAGAGGGGAGACTGATAGACAGCCTGTGCCGATTTGATCCGACACTGTTAGCTACCCAGCCCTGTCAGGTACAGCAGTACAAAATAGGGCACCAAGTTGAACAGCAGCACCCCGATTTTGTAGATCGATATGCCCAGGTAGTGGACGACATTAAAGTGCTCCACCGAGAGGGGAAACCAGCGGTTGTGCAGCCGGTACATTCCGTCGTGGGTAAACACAAAGGCGGCAAACCAGACGATGATGATCAGATAGTTGATGGAGAGGTTCCAGAGCAGGAATGTCTTGAGCAGTTGCAGATCCATCATAGCGTCCTATGGTGACCAGTCAGGGGAAGTGCCCATTACCAGCGTTATCACGGAATGATGGGCACCCCAGTATGCCGAACGGCTCGGCGCCTAATAGGTGAAGTAGTGGCCGCCGCCCATGCCCGGACCGCCATCAATGCCCCCACCTTTGTCAATGTCGAAACCACCGTCAAACATCCCATTATCCATGGGAGGGGGAGGGCTCGAACCTCCGGACGACGCGCAGGCAGCCAGCATCAGTTGGGCCGCTATCAGGCAAATTTTCCAGAATTTCATGACCATGTCCTCTACTGCTTCGCCTTGCCCAGTGGACTGGCTGAACGAGTCGGCCAAGTTGGACAAGTCGATCTTGAGTTTAGCCCACCCTCATTTCTCCACTTACGGCTGCCTCTATGTATGAGACGGCCTCTGTTAAACACTGCCATTGGTGACCGATTGCTGTATAAATTCACAGTGGTTTGGTGGAGGGACTATGAGCGACAAAGAGCAGAGGTTGGGGGCCGTGCCGGTGCACTGGCAGCGGGGGTGGGTGAGCGCCTTCCTGTATAGGGGGAAGCGATGAGCATCAAGTCCACCCCCGAGGGTTACCTGGTCGATATCCGTCCCCAGGGGCGGGAGGGCAAGCGGATCCGCAAGCGCTTCAAGACCAGAGCGGAGGCTCAGCAGTTTGAGCGTTGGGTGATCGCCACCGAGCACAACAAGGAGTGGCAGGAGCGGCCGTCGGATAACCGCCCGCTCTCGGAGCTAATTGAGTTGTGGTGGCGATACCATGGTCAGACCCTGAAGGCGGGAGAGACGGTCCGCAAGAAACTCCACAATATAGATGTAGCATTGCGCAACCCGTTGGCGAGGGAGATCACTCGGGCACGATTCTCGGAGTATCGGGCCCAGCGGCTGGAGGCGGGGCGTCAGCCCAAGACAGTGAACCGTGAGCAGGAGATGTTGGGCGGGGTATTCTCGGTGCTGATCGATCTTGGTCACTATCATCACGAACACCCGCTCAAAGAGATGAAGAAGGTCAAACTGGTGGAACGCCCTATGGGGTATCTCACCCAGGATGAGATAGGAGCCATCTTGGCCAAGCTCGACGGTGATAACCGGAAGGTGGTCAAGCTGTGCCTGGCGACGGGGGCTCGCTGGGGCGAGGCGGCGGGTCTGCGGCGAGAGGATGTGCTCGCCGGCCGGGTGACCTATATCAACACCAAGAACGGCAAGAATCGGACGGTGCCGCTCTCGGTAACCTTATCCCAGGAGATGACCCAAGGGATTAACCGGGGACCGTTGTTCCGGCAGTTGGATTACCTGCAGGTACGTGAAGTGATCAAGCTGGTCGCCCCTGACCTGCCAGCCGGGCAGGCGGTGCATGTGTTTCGCCACACCTTCGCATCTCATTTTATGATGGCAGGCGGCAACATACTGGCGCTGCAGAAGATCCTCGGGCATCACAATATCCAGCAGACGATGACCTATGCCCACTTCGCACCGGATTACCTGAGCGATGCTGTGCGGTTCAACCCGCTGGAAAACCCACTGGATGCAGCCTGAGTCAGGGGGAGGGGAGAAATGGCAAAGTGTCCACAAATTGCCCCAACTGGTGTCATGAGAGGTGTTTTTCAGTGCCCTGCAGTCACAGATAAGTCATTGATTTAAATATAAGTAATTGTTTTTCATGACCATTATATGGAGGCTCAGGCCTCCTTTTTTGTTTCTGCCATCGCGCTCTTCATCCCCTGATTACTGGGCCAATATTCTCAGGCGCGCCAATGGCATCTTGGTCAAGGTAGAGCCGGTCCGCAAGCATTGTCTACAACGGTAACGCCGCCCCCCCCCCCCCGACTCCAACCCCAAGGTGCGAGCTGGTCTGGTTGTGCATGACAATGGGGACAAGCAGGGCAATCCGGTAGCAGGGAGTTAATGGGAGGAGGCAAACTGGGTTGCTGTAACTCACGCTGAGCGATATGTCGTTGTCGAACAGAGAGTTGCGGGAACAGGGTAAGGATATGTTGGAAGGCTTGGGTATCCATGATGGAGGCCCTCAAGGTGATGACCTACTCCAAGATTAGTCTTCCAACACGTAATTGGGACAGCGCCCTTTCTTATGGCAAGTGCCCCCGGCAGCCACGACCGGGGAGATGGGGATCATCTTGTCTGGGTGGCGGCTTCGATGATGAGGGCGGTCACTTCGTCGGCTCTCGAGACCAAAGACGCATGGCTGGCCATCAGTGTGATGGTTTTGCGCGGCTGGATCCGCGCTGCCATCCGTTGCTGGTTGTCCGGGCTTATCATGCGGTCGTCGCTGGAGATCTGATACCAGCTCGGCTTGTGCTGCCAGGCCGGAGTCGTGATGGCGTTGCCGAAGGTCGAGCCCAGCGGGGCCTTCTGGGTGATGGCCATCACCTGCGCCTCTTCCGGGGTGAGATCCTGGCAGAAGCTGGCGTGGAACTCGCTTTGCTTGAGCCAGAGATAACCATCGCTGTCGGGCACTATGTTGGCCATGGCCGCCGGCGGGCTGGCCTGGGTAATGGCGCCGGCGCTTTCGCCGGCCTCGGGCGCGAAGGCGGCAATATAGACCAGACCAATGACGCTCGGCATATTGCCCATCTCGGTGATCACGGCGCCGCCGTAGGAGTGACCGACCAGCAGCACGGGGCCGGGCTGCTGCGCCACCATCTTGCAGGTCCGCTCGGCATCGTCGGCGAGCGAGGTCAGGAGCAGCTCAACCGCCTGCAATTGGGTGAAACCGTGGCGAAGCAGCTGGGTGATGACGCGGCGCCAGTGCATGGCGCCGCCCCAAAAGCCGTGTACCAGGATGATGGTGGGTTGTTCGTTCATGGTGCGGTTCTCCTCATGTCAACCGGGCGGCCACGTGCGGGACGCTGACAGTACACCAGTATAGTGGTGCCCCCTCCTGCGGGTTGCGCCGCGCTTGAAAGCGGTTTTTGATCTGGCGGCAAGCTTGCTGCCATTCCAGGCTCCCCGCATCCAGACCAGCAAGGGCAAGGGTGACATGCGTCGGAGCGTGGCTTCCGGCTCCATGCTCAAGTCCCTGGCGCAAGCACCCGGCTGTCGGCGATAAGAACCAGTGTCCTCCTGTCTCCTCTTGCAAGAGGAAGGAGCAGGCGGGTGAATGGGGAATAGATGGCTCAACAGGGGGATGGCGATGACATCGACAGCCCGGTTCTTATCGCGCTGACACCCTGCGATCACTCAAGGAAACGGGCGTGTTGAAAGAAAACTTCAATGATCTCCAGCCCTTTATGCCGTGGCCAGAGAGCGCAACTTTAACTGGGGCGGTGGGCAAACTCGGAGTTTCGCAATCCGCCCTGAGCCATGCCATCAAGGCACTGGCGCCGCGGTCGAACAGCTCGAGGTCCTCGGCCATGCGTGACTTGCGCACCGTCTTGGCGAGGGAGGGGATGCCGTGCTGAACAGCCAACGCAACACGATCTAGCCCATGCTCTTGCCATGGCGCTCGCCGATGGCCGCGAGTTGCGGGTGCTGGAACAGGCCGTTTCGTCCCTCGGCAAAAGGGGCCCAGGCCTGTGGCACTATGCCGCGACTCTGCATCCAGGGCACGGGGTGACGCTGCTGATGGAGGGGATTCACCTCTATCTGATTGACGACAGGGGGGATCTGGTTGAAGGCGACGAGATCGACCAGCCGATCCGGGTGGAGGTTGCTGACCCCGATGGCGCGGCACTTGCCCGCCCGATACAGCTCTTCCATGGCGCGCCAGGCACAGTGCACATCCCCGCAGGGTGATGGATGAGGTAGAGATCCACATAGTCCAGTTGCAGCCGGTTCAAGGAGCGCTCGAACTGGGCCTTGGCC
This sequence comes from Aeromonas sp. TECH754, assembly GCF_056279295.1. Taxonomy (NCBI): domain Bacteria; kingdom Pseudomonadati; phylum Pseudomonadota; class Gammaproteobacteria; order Aeromonadales; family Aeromonadaceae; genus Aeromonas; species Aeromonas sp. TECH754. The sequence continues at coordinate 1,491,798 of NZ_JBWBRA010000001.1, forward strand.
CCTTCGTAACTGGCATCTTGCCGCCACAGCTTGGTGATGCACGACTCGTTCCGTGCGATCCCGCTGCGGCGGATCCCGTTGCCCAACTGGGTTTCATTCTGGTAGGCGGCGGTGTCGATGAGGCGGTAGCCATCTCTCGATGGCATCGATCACGGCCTGCTCGCACTCGGCCGCATCGGTCATCTGAAAGACCCCGAAACCCAGCAGGGGCATGGGTTTTTCGTTGTTCAATATGGCAGTTTTCATAGCATTATCCTTTCTGTGCGGTGCAGATAGCATAACGCGGCACCTTTCATTGGATTAGATAGCGGTATCCACCGGGTCCTATCGGCTGGGCTCATCAATCGGCGAGCTTCCACTCGCGGCCTGATGCCGGCCGCCATCAGGCAAAGAATCAAGGTTTAAGCGTTATCTTCACTAGGGGCCTAGGTTGTGAAGCTCACCCACAGACGAGGGTTGTTTGCCTGAGGGGCATGCTCCGGCTCGTGCTGTTCATCGGCTGTATCAGACGGCGGCGGGCTTGGCAGGAGCGGGGGTTTGCGGGGAAGGCGGGGAGAAAAAATCCATCATATTGATTTGGCACTATATTCTAGAGCGTGATCGGGCAGGGCATCGGCTTTGCAAAAATGGCCGTCAGCCACCGGGACGTGGCAACCATTGACTCCACTTGTCATAACAAAATGATTTCTCGGGAGAAAAGCCCACCTTAACTATGGTCAGCCAAGGGGCTTTTTTTGTATTATCCCCCTCTTGACCTTATTTAGCCTAACAGGCTCCTGTTCCGGGAGTGGTGACGAGGAAGACATGCAACAGCTTGAAGAAGTAGTCGGCCAGGCCAAGGCCGAAATTGAGGGCGTCAACGACGTTGTGACCCTCGACGAGATCCGGGTCAAATATCTGGGTAAAAAAGGCTTCTTTACCGAGCAGATGAAGACGCTTGGCGCCTTGTCCGCCGAAGAGCGCCCCGCCGCGGGTGCCGTGATCAACCTGGCCAAACAGCAGGTACAGGATGCTCTGAACGAGCGCCGCGATGAGCTGGCCGCCCAGGAGCTGAACCAGAAGCTGGCCGCCGAGACCATCGACATCAGCCTGCCGGGCCGTCGCATCGAGAACGGTGGCCTGCATCCGGTGACCCGCACCGTCGAGCGCATCGAGCGCCTGTTTGGCGAGATGGGTTTCAAGGTCGAGCGCGGTCCAGAGATCGAAGACGGTTTCCACAACTTCGATGCGTTGAACATCCCGGCCCACCACCCGGCGCGCACCGATCACGATACCTTCTACTTCAATCCGGACCTGATGCTGCGCACCCACACCTCGGGCGTGCAGATCCGCACCATGCAGCAGCAACAGCCGCCGATCCGCATCATAGCGCCGGGCCGTGTCTATCGTAACGACTACGACATGACCCACACCCCGATGTTCCATCAGGTCGAAGGCCTGCTGGTGGATGAGCATGCCAGCTTCACCGAGCTCAAGGGGATCCTGCACGACTTCCTGCGCAACTACTTCGAGGAAGACTTGACCATCCGTTTCCGTCCTTCCTATTTCCCGTTCACCGAGCCGAGCGCCGAAGTGGACGTGATGGGCAAGAACGGCAAGTGGCTGGAAGTGCTGGGTTGCGGCATGGTGCACCCGAACGTGCTGCGTTCGGTCGGCATCGATCCGGAAAAATACTCCGGCTTTGCCTTTGGCATGGGCGTCGAGCGCCTGACCATGCTGCGTTACGGGGTCAACGACCTGCGTGCCTTCTTCGAAAACGACCTGCGCTTCCTCAAGCAGTTCAAGTAAGGGCGAGAGAACATGAAATTCAGTAAATCCTGGGTGATGGAGTGGGTCCGCACCGAGTTGAGTGACAACGCGCTGGCCGAACAGATCACCATGGCCGGCCTGGAAGTGGACGCCATCGAGGCGGTCGCAGGCCAGTTCAACAACGTGGTCGTGGGGGAAGTGGTCGAGTGTGGCCAGCATCCGGACGCCGACAAGCTGCGGGTGACCAAGGTCAACGTGGGCGAAGCTGAGCTGCTGGACATCGTCTGCGGCGCGCCGAATTGCCGCGCCGGTCTCAAGGTCTGCGTGGCCAAGGTGGGCGCGACCCTGCCGGGCGATTTCACCATCAAGAAGGCCAAGCTGCGCGGCCAGCCGTCCCACGGCATGCTCTGCTCCTTCAGTGAACTCGGCATCGACGTGGAAGCGGACGGCATCATCGAGCTGCCAAGCGATGCCCCTGTCGGCACCGATATCCGTGAATACCTGAACCTCAACGACGTCGCCATCGACGTGGATCTCACCCCGAACCGTGCCGATTGCCTCGGCATCGCCGGGTTGGCCCGCGAGATAGGCGTGCTCAACAGCGTCGACGTGGTCGAGCCGAGCTGGGCGCCAGCGGTGGCGACCACAGACGCGACCTTCCCGATCCGGGTCGAGGCAGCGGCGGACTGCCCGCGCTACCTCGGTCGTGTCATCAAGGGGCTGAACCTGCATGCCATGAGCCCGCTCTGGATGCAGGAGAAGCTGCGCCGCGGCGGCATTCGCTCCATCGACGCCATCGTCGACATCACCAGCTTCCTGCTGCTGGAATACGGTCAGCCGATGCACGCCTTCGATCTGGCCAAGCTGGAAGGGGAGCTGGTGGTGCGCCGCGCCAGGGCCGATGAGCCCATGACCCTGCTGGATGGCACCGAGGTGAAGCTCAAAGAGACCACCCTCGTGATCGCAGATAGCCAAGGCCCCGCCTGCATGGCCGGCATCTTCGGTGGCGCGCGTACCGGTGTCTCCACCGAGACCACAGACGTGCTGCTGGAGTGCGCCTTCTTCGCGCCGCTCTCCATCACCGGCCGTGCCCGTGCCTACGGTCTGCACACCGATTCCTCCCACCGCTTCGAGCGCGGGGTGGATCCACAACTGCAAGCCAAGGTGATGGACCGCGCCACCCGTCTGCTGCTGGATATCTGTGGCGGTGAAGCGGGTCCGGTCATCGAGGTCAAGTCCGACGCCCACCTGCCCAAGGCTGCCCCGATCAAGCTGCGCCGCACCAAGCTCGACAAGGTGATCGGCATCAGCGTGGGCGATGCCCAGGTGCTCGAAATCCTGACTCGCCTCGGCATGCAAGTGACCGTGGACGCCGATGGCTGGACCGCGCTGGCCCCCTCCTGGCGTTTTGATATCGCCATCGAGGAAGATCTCATCGAGGAAGTGGCCCGCATCTACGGCTACAACAACATCCCGAACCTGAAACCCGCCGCCTCCCTGGCGATGGTGGAGCAGGCCGAGGGGCAGGTGACTCTCAAGCGGGTGCGCGATCTGCTGGTGGACCGTGGTTTCCAGGAAGCCATCACCTACAGCTTCGTGGATCCCAAGGCCCAGCAGACCCTGTTCCCGCAGAGCGATGCCATCGTCTTGCCAAACCCCATCTCGGTCGAGATGTCCGCCATGCGCGTGTCCCTGTTCCCGGGGTTGGTGCAGGCGGTAGTCTACAACCAGAACCGTCAACAGGGCCGTGTGCGTCTGTTCGAGCAGGGGCTGCGCTTCATCAAGGACGTGAGCGCCGAAAACGGCATCCGTCAGGAGCCCATGCTGGCCGGCATCATCACCGGCAACCAGAGCGACGAGCACTGGGACATCAAGAGCCGCGGTAGCGACTTCTTTGATTTGAAAGGGGATCTGGAAGCCGTGCTGGATCTCACCGCCGAAGGCGCGAGCTTCAGCTTCGCGCGCACCGAGCACAGCGCCCTGCACCCGGGCCAGAGCGCGGCCATCCTGCGCAATGGCGCCGTCATCGGCCACATCGGCGTGATCCACCCGAGCCTCGAGAAGAAGCTGGGTCTCAAGACCCGTGCCATCATGTTCGAGCTGGAACTGGACAAGCTGATGCCCGCCAAGGTGCCGGTTGCGGCCGAGGTATCCCGTTTCCCGGCCAACCGTCGCGACATCGCCGTGGTGGTTGACAGGGAGGTTCTTGCCGGCGATGTCCTCGCGGTAATTAAAAAAGTTGGCGGAAATCAGTTAGTTGGAATAAACTTGTTCGACGTATACCAGGGTGCTGGTATGGCAGAGGACAAGAAGAGCCTGGCCATCAGTCTTGTTCTGCAAGACACCCAGCGCACCCTGGAGGAGAAAGAGATTGCCGAGACCGTAGACAATGTCGTGCGGGCCCTCGGTGAAGAGTTGAATGCATCCTTGAGGGATTGATCTATGGCGCTTACCAAAGCCGACATTGCAGAGCACCTGTTCACCCAACTCGGGATGAGCAAGCGTGAAGCCAAAGATATGGTGGAAGCCTTCTTTGAGGAAATCAGACAGGCGCTAGAGCGCGGTGAACAAGTCAAGATTTCAGGCTTCGGTAACTTTGATCTTCGCGAGAAGAACCAGCGTCCCGGACGTAACCCCAAGACGGGCGAGGATATTCCCATCAGCGCCCGACGGGTGGTGACCTTCCGGCCTGGCCAGAAGCTCAAGGCCAGGGTAGAAAATGTTGAACCCAACGAGTAATAGAAAGCCAGGCAACCGCCTGGCTTTTGCGTTTCGATGAGAAAAACACTCCTTCTGTTTGGTGCGCTGCTGGCCTTGCCGCTGCGCGCCGCCGTGCTCCCCCTGTCGTCTGAGACTCAGACGTATGTCGATTCACTCAGCAAACTGACCTTCTGCTATCCCAACCTGCAGCGTCCACCCTATCTGGAAGCTCAGGGCGGCCTGCTCATCGATCAGATGCAACGGCTGGCGCAGCAGCTGCCAGTACCGCTGCATTTTGACAAGTTGCCCAACTGGTCCGCGGTGGAGCAGGGGCTGCTCGACGGACGTTGCGACCTCATCCCCCATATCGGGCCCTCCATGCAGACACTGCCTGGCATGGCGCTGAGCCGGGCCATGCTGGAGGCCGAGTCCGCCATCCTCTATCAGGGCGAGCTTGAGCACGCCACCTTCCTGGTGTCGCCCATCTGGCAGGCGCAAGAGACCCTGAAGCGGCTCTATCCCCAGTCATCCCAGCAGGAGCTGACCGATGCCGACAACTGGTACGGGGCGCTGATCGCAGGCAAGGGCAGCGCCTATCTGGGGGATTATCTGCAACTGCGCTACCTGATGCGCGAGTACCCGGATGAAGGGCTGCGTCTGCGCCGCCTGCGCAGCGACGATCTGGTGATCGGCTACCGGCTGATGATGCGAGACAGACCCGAATTGCTGCAGCTGATGGACACGGCGATCCGTTATCTGCCGCCGGGCAGCCTCTATCGGGATCTGGGGCGCTATCTGCCCCAGAGCGAGCAGGACATCAACCCGCTGCACTTTACCGACAAGGAGCAGGCCTGGCTTATCGGCAACGCCCGCACCATCAAGCTGGTCGCGGATCCCGGCTTCATGCCCTACAGCGGCGTCAATCAGCAGGGGGATCTCATCGGCTGGAGTGGCGATGTGCTGCGGCGGGTGAGCCGGCAGACCGGGCTGGATTTCGAGCTCATTCCGGTGGCCAGCAAGGAGGAGGCGCTGGCCAAGCTGCGCAGCGGGGAGGCCGTCATGATGGCCGGTCTGCTGGAGTCCCCGGCGCTGGAGGTGGAATTCGACTTCACCCGTATCGTGGCCATGAGCCGTTACGCCCTGATCAGTCGCAAGCGTATCGCACATCAGTCCCTTGCCGAGGTCCAAGGCAAGGTGGTGGTGCCCAGGATGCTTTATGACACCAGCCTGCTTGCCCACTTCGGGCAGCATGAGTGGATGGAAGCGGACGATCTGGAGCAAGGATTGGCGGCGGTGCAGGACGGCAAGGCGGAGGCCATGCTGGCCGAGCTCTATCAACTGCAGTATCCGCTGCGCAACAACCTGTTGAGCGAGCTGACCATCAAGGAGTTGCCTCAAACCTTCGGGCTGGGGTTTGCCATCCGCCCTGATCAACCCAGATTGGCGGGGGTGATCGAGCAGAGCCTGATGACCATCAACGAGCGGCAGGTGGACGAGCTGGTCCAGCGCTGGCGCCGGCTGATCCTTACCCAACAGGAGGGGGTCAGCTACGGATTCTGGCTCGGCTCTGTGTTGCTGGCGCTGCTCGTCAGCGCGGCCGTGATCTGGTCTATCTGGCGCTCTCGTCAGCAACTGGCCCAGGAGGCGCGGGAGCGGCGCAAGGCCGAGCAGGCGCTGGCGCTGGAGAGCAAGTTCCGTGAATCTCTGTTCCAGGCGCTGCCGGTGCCGGTGTTCCTGCGCAATGCGCAGGGCGAGATCATCAAGCGCAACAAGCGGGCCAAGCGGCTGGAGGCACGCTACTCTGCCGCGCTGGCTCTGCCCGAGCCCCAGTTGCAGGGGGCGGAAGGGGAGTTTGCCCTGCGCGAGCAGATCTTCTCCTATGCCCAGATCCCGCTGCGGTTGGGGGATCAGGCGCCGGCCGGCGATCTCATCGCCCTGTCCGACATCAGCGCCCTGCGCGAGCGTACCCGCCTGTTGCGCCAGGCGGAGCGCCGGCTGCGGGCCCTCACCAATACGGTGCCCGGGGTGGTGCTCCAGTTCACCCTGCACGGGGGAGCCATCTCCCGGGTGGAGTTTGTCAGTCGCGGCAGCTACGAGCTGCTGGGGCTGGCCAGCCAGCAGATCCGGCTCAATCCCAACGAGACCCTCACCCGGCTGGCCCATCAGGACCGGCGGGAGATGCGGGCGCCCATGCTGGCCATGTTGCAGATGGGGCGCCCCTTTGCCCATCTGCTGCGCTATCGCCATCCGACCAAGGGGACCTGCTGGCTGCAGTTCTCCGGTCGGGGCCGTCGTCAGGGAGAGGGGTGGCGCATCTATGGGGTGGTGCAGGATGTGACCATCCGGGTCGAGCAGGACAATGCGCTGCAGATCTCCCACGAGCAGGCCCAACAGGCCGTGCTCGCCAAGGGGCGTTTCCTAGCCGCAGTGAGCCACGAAATACGCACCCCCATGAATGCCATTCTGGGGCTGCTGGAGTGGCTCGATCAGACGGCGCTCTCGCCGGAGCAGGCCTCGGCGCTGACCCATGTCAGGCAAGCGGGCAACGAGCTGCTGGGGCTGCTCAACGACGTGCTCGATTTTAGTCGCAACGAGACGCGCCAGCTGCGGCTCTCCCCGCAGCCAACCGATCTGGTGGAGCTGTGCGAGCACGTGGCGGCGGTGCACTGGTCCAAGGCGCGCTCCAAGGGACTGCAACTGCGCCTCGCGCTCGATCCCGCGCTGCCGGCGCTAATGGAGCTCGATCCCCATCGGGTACAACAGGTGCTGCACAACCTGATCTCCAATGCCATCAAGTTCAGCTCGGCTGGCGAGGTGGTGATATGGGCACGGCGCCAGGGAGAGTGGATTGGCTGCGGGGTGGATGACGAGGGGCCGGGCATCAGTGCCGAGTTGCTGCCCCGGCTGTTCCTGCCCTTCGAGCAGGGGGAGGCGCCGGGCCAGATCCGGGCGCAGGGCACCGGCCTCGGGCTTGCCATCTGCCGCCAACTGATGGAACAGATGGGCGGGAGCATCGGGGTCGAGTCTCTGGCCCGTGGCGGCAGTCGCTTCAGCTGCACCTTGCCCCTGCGTCCTCTGCAGGAGGACTCTCCCTGGCAGCCAAGGGTGCGCGAGATCTGCCTGCAATTGGCGGGCGAGGAGCTCGATTACATGCGCAGCTGGCTGCGCGAGGTAGGCGTGACGGAAACACCGACAGGGCCCTGTCTGAGCGCCATGGTGGATGAGCGGGGTCTGCGCCACTGGTATTGGCAGGAGGAGCCCTGGCTCCCGGGCTCGGTGGTGACCCTGCTGCAACCCAGATTGAGCCAGGGGCCCGAGGAGATGGTCAGTCTGCCGGGGGCCGGCATGCGCGTCCTGCTGGTCGAAGATCACGAGGTGAACCGGGTGCTGATCAACATGCAGCTCAGCCAGCTGGGGGCCCGGGTACTGAGCGCTGCCAACGGTCGTCTGGCGCTCGAAATCTTGCAGCACGAGGCGGTCGATCTGGTGCTGACCGACCTGCAGATGCCGGTGATGGATGGCGCCGAGCTGTGCAAGCAGCTGCGAGACAGCGAAGCCTGGCAGCATCTGCCGGTCTATGTGATCACCGCCGACTTGAGCGAACAGGCGGCGGAGCGGCTGGCGGAGTGCGGTTGCCATGGCCATCTGGACAAGCCGGTCCTGCTGAACGATCTGGCCATCCTGCTGCGCAGCGTCTCCGGTCAGGGGGGCGAGTTGCCTATCGTGCAGGAGGAGACCGTCGCTGGCTGGTCCGAGAGCATGCTGACTCCCCTCAGCCGCGAGCTGATCAGCCTCTATCTGGCATCGACCAGGCAGGATTTGGCCGACATTGAGCGCTGTGTCACACAAGGGGACGGCGTGGCCCTCAAGACGGCTTTACACAAGATGAAGGGGGCCGCCAAAATGGTGGGGGCCAGCCCGCTGGTGCAGGTCATCGAGACCTGGCAGCAGGAGCCTGAACACCCCCTGGTTGAGCCGCTGACAGATGCCGTGGAAGAGGTCTGTCGGCAACTGAACAAGAGAGCATGAGATGATCATCACAGAGGAAGAGTTGTTAGCATTGCTGGAGGAGGACGTGAGCCTGGAGTCACTGTTCCATCCTGTCAGCATCTATGCCCTGGATGCGGTCTCCTATCAGGCTGTAAAAGCGGCGGGCGTGCCTGCCTATGCCAGCCTGCATCGAAGTCAACCAGACCCCGACTGGCGCTGGGAGGGGGGATTCACCGCCAGTGACATCGCCCTGTTCGATCCGGCGGCCCATGTCGGAAAGCCCTATGCCCAGCAGTTGATGACGCCGGGGCGGGGGATCTATCAGATGACGGATCCCTGGTTGGCGGGACTGCAGGAGCGAGAGCAGCGCTGGCGCACCTGGCTGGCGGGACTGCGGGTGCTGTTGCTGGAGGATCATCCCTTCCAGGGCGCCTGCATTGCGCAGGAGGTACAGGGACTGGGTTTGCCCTGCCAATGGGTACAGGATGGGGACGCCTGCCTCAATGCCCTCGAAGGGGGGGAGGTGGGACTGCTTATCTGCGATCTCAGCCTGGCGGAGCAAGATGCCATCAGTTTGCTGATGGGTCACCCCCAGTCCTGTCGCAATGGACTGCCCATCATCCTGCTCTCCGCCCACGATCAGACCCTGATCGACGGTGCCCGCCGCCTGCTGCACGATGCCGGTTTCAACGTGCTGGCGGCGCTGGCCAAGCCGCTCAAGAACAACGATCTGCTGCGTCTGCTCAAGACGCTCTACCTTGGGCCGCAACATCCGCTCAGGCTCAACGGTTTGAAACGCACCATCCGCAGCTGGCAGGGGGACTCGCTCGGCCAGTTCGGCGTGCTGGCGGATGCCGCCGCATCGGGGCTGCCAATCTGGTTGGCCGTGAGCGGGCTGCCTCCCCATTGGGATCAGCTCAAGACGTGGCTGGAGCAGCATGGCCGGCAGGCAGTCGAGTTGACTCTGGTGGTTCACAAGCGCGATCAGGTGCTGAGCCAGGCGGATCGCTTCGCACTGGCGTTGCAGGCCAGCATGGCCGGAGGGGGCCTGGCACTGCTGCTCGACAGTGGCCAGCACCTGCCCTTCGATGAGTTGGAGCGGCTGCCGTTCCAGTACCTGCTGCTGGGACAGCATCTGCTGCCGGAGCTGGAGGCGATGGCGGCGGACTCCCTGTTGAGCCGCTTCATCGGCCGCGCCAGGGAGCTGGGCATCGCCCTCTATCTCGACGATCCCTTCAACGTACAGGATGTCGCCCTCTGGCAGGATCGCGGCATCTCGGGGCGCTGGTGACACGTTATCTGTGCTGGCCGGCCGACGAGGGGCGTCTGCGGGCGGGGCTGGCGGGTTGGCATCATCCCGCTAGCCGGAGCGCTCTGCCCATCATGATGGGGGTCGGCGGGCGGGATTGCTGGTTGCGGGAGCTGGCGGGTTACGATAGCACCTTGCTTGAGGCCGCCTACGCCGCTCAGAGCGAGCAGAGCCTCTATCTGCGCTTTATGCGCCCCAAGTTGGCCCCCAGTGCCGAGCAGGTCGCTTTTTTTGTCGATTATCCCCGCGCCCCCCAGATTGGCCTGCTGCTGACCGATGTCGATGGTGTGCCCCTGGCCATGGCCCAGTCTATCCGGCGCCGGTTGCACCCGGATCGGGCCGAGTTCTCCTGCATAGTCGCAGACCACTTCCAGCATCGCGGGGCCGGACGGCGCATCTTGCTGGCGCTGGCACTGCTGGCTCATGGGGAGGGGATCCGGGAGTGGACCGCCGAGGTGCTGAGCCAGAATCGCCCCATGCTGGCCCTGCTCAAGGGGTTGGGCTTGCCGTTGACCCTGGTGACGGGACGAGAGATGGTGTTTGTCAGGCTGGACTTGAGTGTGCTCGACAACCAGAGCGACCGGCTGGCCTAATACCAAGGGCGAATGTGCCTGCCTCGCTCCCTGTGCTAAGGTCAGGCTGTCATTCGTCGGAGGAAATCCACCATGGTGCAGTCAGCCAAACATATCGTGATCCTCACCGGCGCCGGCATCTCGGCCGAGTCCGGCATCAAGACATTTCGAGCCAGTGATGGCCTGTGGGAAGATCACAGGGTTGAGGATGTCGCGACGCCGGAGGGCTATGCCCGGGATCCCGTGCTGGTGCAAGGCTTCTATAACGCCCGCCGTGAACAACTGCAAAGCGCCGAGATCCACCCCAATCCAGCCCATTACGCCCTGGCCAGGCTGGAGCGTTTGTTGCCGGGGCGGGTGACTCTGGTGACCCAGAACATCGACAACCTGCACGCCGAGGCGGGCAGCAAGAACCTCATCCACATGCACGGGGAGCTGCTCAAGGCCCGTTGCCCGGTGTCGGGTCAGGTGATCGAGTGGCGCGAGGATCTTCATCAGGATGAACTCTGCTCCTGCTGTCAGCTGCCCCAGCCGCTGCGCCCCCACGTGGTCTGGTTTGGCGAGATGCCGCTCGGGCTGGACAGGATCTACAGCGCCCTGGCCCAATGCGATCTCTTCATCTCCATCGGTACCTCCGGGGCTGTTTACCCGGCGGCCGGTTTCGTGCATGAGGCCGGGCTCAACGGGGCCCATACCATTGAGCTCAATCTGGAGCCGAGCGAGGTGGGCAGCCAGTTTGACGAGAAGCGCTACGGGCCAGCATCCGTGCTGGTGCCGGCCTTCGTGGATGAGCTGCTGCTGCAGCTGGGTGTGCATCAGCCCAAGGTTGTGCCGGGACACAACTGGATGGAGATGCGCGGCCAATAACTATTGTGTAACAACACGGTTGCAATGGTTTAATGAAGTCGCCACACTGACTCGTAAAATCCCGAATGCAGCTGGCGCGACCCAAGATGCGTATCTCCAAGTACTGGTTTCCTTGTTTATTGCTGGCACTGATCACCTTCGGCGCCCAGGCCTCTTCCCCCCTGCTGCAGCTGGTGCTGGCTGACAAGCGGGTCGTCAATCTGGACGAGGCGGCGCTGGCCGCCTTGCCCCAGACCGAATTCAAGACGCAGACCCCCTGGACCACGGGCACCCACAGTTACCGTGGCCCGACCCTGGCATCCGTGCTGGCGGCACAGGGAGTCGAACATGCCAGCCTTATCGAGGCCACCGGCCTCAACGGCTATCAGCAGCAGCTGGACCTCTCCTTGTTCGATCAGGTGCCGCTGGCACTGGTGCGCTATCAGGATGATCGGCCGCTGACGCGCCGCAACAAGGGCCCGCTCTGGCTGCTGATGCCCTTCTCGGCGTATCCCGAACTGGACTTGTCCGCCATCCACAGCGGCATGGTGTGGCAGCTGGTCCGCATCGAGGTCATCAAGTGACTCGTCGCCAACGCCACAATCTGCTGCTCGCCGCCATCTCGATCTCCTTCCTGTTCTCCTCCGTCTGGGGTCTCTACCTGCAGAGCCGGCACGAACAGCTGGTCGACATTTTCTACCGCAACACCCACTGGAATATCAGCCAGGCCATGCTGGAGTCCCAGCGCTTCCTCTACGATCTGCGACTCTATCGGGCGGGGCAACTGGACATGGCAACCCTGAACCTGGATTACGACATGCTGTGGAACCGGCTGGATGTGTTTCTGGTCAGCAGCGAGACCGCCGATGCGCGTGCCCGTCACGGGCTGGGCGAGGTGCTGGCCAAACTGTTCGATCAACTGAAGCTGCTGGAGCCCCAGATGCAGGCAGGCGCGCTGCGGGAGGGAGAAACGCTGGACCGGATCCAGGCCAATCTTGCCGAGCTGACCCGCCAGGTGGAGCAGATCGGGGAGCATATCCTCTCCGGCCAAGAGCGGGAGGCGTCGGTCAACCAGATGCGCCAGAGCCTGTTCTGGCTCCAGATCTGGCAGCTGATCCTGCTGCTGACGGGGGGCATACTGGTGCTTGCCCTGATTAAAGCGAACCTGCAAAACCGTCGCCTCTCCCTGCTCGACCCCATGACGCGGCTGGGCAATCGCCGTGCCCTACAGGCGCAACTGAAACAAGCCTTGTTGAAGAACCCGGCCTCAAGTCTGGTGGTGCTGGATCTGAAGCGCTTCAAGCAGGTCAATGACCTGCTCGGCTATCAGGTCGGCGATCGCCTGCTGCAGACGGTCGCCGCCAAGCTGCGGCAGGCCCATCCGGGACGGGCCTGCCGCCTGGGGGGCGATGAGTTTGCGGTGTTCCTGACCGGCGATCAGGCGCAGACAGAGCACCAGATGGGCGCCTTGCAAAGCCTGTTGCAGTTCGAGTTTGTGACTAGGGAGAGCAGCTTCGCGCTTGCCTGCCGCTTCGGGGTAGCGCAAGCGACAAGGGGGATGGCCGGCAGCGTGTTGCTGGAGCAGGCCATCTTGGCGCTCAATCAGGCCAAGCGGGACAATGCTGCTCTCGTCTGGTTCCAGCCCGGAATGCAAGCCGCCCTGAATATGCATCAACGTCAGCTGCACCAGCTGCGAGGCTGGCTGGAAGGGGCCGCGCCATCACCGCTTGAAACAGTGCAGGATGAGCTGGAGGACGAGCAGGGAGAGCGGGTCGCGGCCATCAGCCTGCGTTGGCGGGCAGGGGGCCAGGTGTGCGACATGGGCTGGCTGCAGGAGCGTGGCATCCTGGGCCCCGTGGTGGCGCGGCTCTTGGCCGATTCAACTGGTTCGCTGCCGTTGCTTTTCAGGCTGCAACAGCAGGCGCAGCTGGCCCATGTGCTGGCCTATTTACCGGCGCAGCCCGAGGGATCGCTGATCCTGGCATTGCCGACCCTGATGCCGGATGCCGTGCTGCTGGCGCAGGTACGCCAGAGCGGTTGCCTGCTGGCGTTGGGTGAGCTGGGTAGCCATGCGCCTGAACTCCTGCAGACCGGTTGGCCGATCCGCTACTGGTTGCCAGCGCCCTCCGAGTTCGAGGCGCTGTTGCAACCCCTGGCGACCTGGCTGGCATTGCGGCGCTTGGGCAGGGTCGACTCGGTGCAAAATGAGGTTGGCGTGGCCTGATTTCAAACTGTGTATGGAGAAGTGAGAAGGGCGGCCAATGGGCCGCCCTTCTTATCTTGCGCAAGCTTCTCTTGCTCGTCTGTTCGTCTTTTCCTCTCCGGCTCAGTCGAGCAGAGAGTGACGAGGGAAGGGGGCGCAGGAGTCTCTGATCACCAGGTCCGGGTCGACGGTGATCATGTGATTGTCGATGGTCTCACCGTTGATCCGCGCCAGCAGGCGGGTGACGGCGAGGCGTCCCAGCTCCTCCTTTGGTTGATTGACGGTGGTCAGCGGCGGCGACATGTATTTGGCCAGCGCCACGTTGTCGTAGCCGACAAGGGAGAGATCCCTGGGGATGCTGAGGCCGGCGCGATGAGCGGCGCTGATGACCCCCATGGCCATCATGTCGTTGCACACGAAGAGCGCACTCGGGCGCTCGGGCAGAGTCAGCAGACGCACCATGGCATCGTGGCCGCTGGCACAGTCGAAATCCCCCTCCTGGATCCAGGCCGGATTGATGGCAAGCCCCGCCTCCTGCATCGCCTGGACGAAGCCGGCAAGCCGCTGATCGGCAGGGGCCCGGCTGCGGGGGCCCGTGATGCAGCCGATATCGCGATGGCCCAGCCCAATCAGGTGACGAGTGGCAAGATAGCCCCCCTGATGGGAGTTGTCGGCGATGAGATCCACCTCGCGGCTCTCCATGCCCCAGTCCATCACCACCACCGGCAGGCTCTTGAGCCAGTCGAGCTGGTTGAACACCTCCTGTTGCCCCTCGCTGCACATGATGAGCAGGCCATCGACTCGCTTGCGCAGCATCATCTTGAGGTAGGAGAGCGCCGTCTCGGCCTGGCCCTCGGTGTTGCCCAGCATCAGGTTGTAGCCCTGCTCGAAGCAGTAGCGCTCCACCCCGCGCACCACCTCCGCGAAGAAGGGGTTGCTGGAGGTGGTGACCAGCATGCCGATGCTGTTGGTCTCCTTCACCTTGAGGCTGCGGGCCACCAGACTGGGGGCGTAGTTGAGCGCCTGCATGGCGGAGAACACCCGCTCGCGAGTCTCCTGTGCCACGACGCGGGTCTCGTTGATCACGTGGGAAACCGTGGTGGTGGAGACGCCCGCCCGCGCGGCGACCTCCTTGATGTTGGCCATCAGTGCCCCAGCTGGGTGTGGGCGAGCAGGAAGGCATCCACCTCGGCCTTGGCCGGGATGGAGCTCTGGGCGCCGAGGCGAGTGACCGACAGCGCCGCCGCGCCGTGGGCGAAGCGCACGGCGCTATTGAAATCCTCTCCCGCGAGCTCGGCCGCCAGCAGGGCGCCGTTGAAGGTATCGCCTGCCGCAGTGGTATCGACTGCTTCCACCTTGAATCCAGGAACAAGTCGCTGTCCGGCATCGTTGCTGCAATAGACCCCCTGGGAGCCCAGAGTGATCATCACCTCCCGGATCCCCATCTGGTGGAAGCGAGTGGCGGCCTCGCGGGCACTGGCCTCGTCGCTCACCTTGACGCCGGTCAGCAGCTCGGCCTCGGTCTGGTTGGGGGTGATCATGTCCACCAGCGCCAGCAGATCGGTTGACAGCGGTTGGGCCGGCGCCGGATTGAGCACCACCCGGGTGCCGTGGGCGCGGGCGAGACGTGCCGCTTCGAACACGCTGTCGAGCGGCACCTCGAGTTGCAGCAGCAGGGTGTGGGCGTTGGCAATCATGGCCTCGTGACGCTGGACCATGGCGGGGCTCAGGGCGCCGTTGGCTTCGGCGGAGATGCCGATGCTGTTCTCTCCTTCATCGCTCACATAGATGATGGCGATGCCGGTGGGGAGTGTCTCATCCTGCTCCACCGCGCTCACGTCGATGCCGTCCCGGGCGAAAGCGGCCTTCATCTGGTGACCGATGGCGTCGTCGCCGACCCGGGCGATAAAGGAGACGGAGGCGCCGAGGCGGGCGGCGGCCACCGCCTGATTGGCACCCTTGCCGCCGGGCACGACCTGATAGCTGTGGCCGGTCAGGGTCTCACCGGGACGGGGAAAGTGGGGGACGCGCAGCACATGGTCCGCATTGACACTGCCGAGGACGACGAGACGATTCATATTGGTTACTCCTGATGCATCTTGGCTTGGATACTCGGGCCGTGGCACCCAAGCCGAGAGGCATGTGAAGAGGAAAGGGGGAGGCGAGCCTCCCCCCTGTCAGACTTACTTGCTGACGATTTGCAGCGGGACCGGGATGGATTGCTCCACCGGCTGGCCCTTGAGCACCTTGTCGGCGGTTTCCACGCCAATGGCACCGATCAGCGCCGGCTGTTGGGCCACGGTGGCGGCCAGTTTACCCTTGGCCACGGCAGCCTTGCCATCGTCGGTGCCATCGAAGCCGACGATCATCACCTCTTTGCCGGCCGCTTGCACGGCGCGGATGGCACCGAGCGCCATCTCGTCATTCTGGGCGAATACCGCCTGGACGGTCGGGTGCGCCGCCATCAGGTTCTCCATGACGTTCAGGCCCTTGGTGCGATCGAAGTCGGCGGGCTGGGAAGCCAAGACCTGCAATTTGTTGGCGGCCACGGCCAGGGCGAAGCCTTCGCCACGGTCACGGGCGGCGGAGGTACCGGCAATCCCCTCGAGCTGGATCACCTTGGCGCCACTGCCGAGCTTCTCGGTGATGAAGTCACCGGCCAGCTTGCCACCGGCCACGTTGTCGGAGGCGATGTGAGCCTTGACCTCACCCTGGGCGGCCCCGCGGTCCAGGGTCAACACCGGGATGTTGGCCTTGTTGGCCAGACGAATGGCGTTGCCCACGGCTTCGGAGTCGGTCGGGTTGATCAGGATGGCGTTGACCTTGCGCACGGTGAGATCTTCCACGTTGGAAAGCTCCTTGGCCGGATCATTCTGGGAGTCCAGCACCACCAGCTCGTAGCCAAGCTCCTTGGCCTTGGCTTCGGCCCCTTCCTTCATGGTGACGAAGAAGGGGTTGTTGAGGGTAGAAACCACCATGGCCAGCGTCTGATCGGCGGCTTGGGCGGTGCCCAGCACGGACATGATGGCGGCGGCGAGCAGGGTATTGAGCTTTTTCATCATTTCATTCCTTGTGTGTGGCAGGGTCTAGGTTGTTATCGATTGCTTTTGTTATCGATCATCACGGCGAGCAGGATCACGCTGGCCTTGGCGATCATCTGGTAATAAGAGGAGACGTCGAGCAGGTTGAGGGCATTGTTGAGGAAACCGATGATGAGTGCCCCTATCAGGGTCCCCATGATGCGGCCCTTGCCCCCCATCAGGCTGGTGCCCCCCAGCACCACGGCGGCGATGGCATCGAGCTCGTAGCCCATGCCGGCGGTCGGCTGGGCCGACGACAGGCGGGAGGTGACGATGAGGCCTGCCAGGGCGGAGAGCGCGCCGCACAGGCCGTAGACCGCGAGCTTGACCCGCGCCACGTTGATGCCGGAGAGGCGGGTGGCCGACTCGTTGCCACCGAGGGCGTAGATGTAACGGCCAAGGCGAGTGTGGTTGAGCATGAACCAGGCCAGCAGGAAGACGATGGCCATCAGCCAGACGGGGGCCGGCAAGCCAAACAGGTAGCCGGTGCCGAGCCAGGCGAAGTGATCGGCGCCGTCGCTGAAACCGGTGGAGATGGGGCGCCCCTCGGTGTAGACCATGGTGATGCCGCGCAGGGCCGTCATGGTGACCAAGGTGGCGATGAAGGCCTGCACCTTGCCCTTGGCGATGATGAGACCGCTGATGCTGCCAAGCAGGGCGCCGGCACCCAACGTGAGCGGCACCACCAGCCAGATAGGCAGTTCCATGGCGACCATGGTCGCGGCCAGGGCGCCGCACAGGGCCAGCACCGAGCCCACCGAGAGATCGATGCCACCGGTCAAGATGACCAGCGTCATGCCGACGGCGATGATGGCGTTGACCGAGGTCTGGCGCAGTATGTTGAGCAGGTTGTCGGCGGTGAAGAAGTTCGGGCTCAGGAAAGAGACCACGCCGATCAGCACCAGCAGGGCGACCAGGGACTTGTTCTCTATCCACCAGCTCTTGCTCATGATGCCGCGGCGGGGAAGGGTTTGGGTTGTCATTGCTGTGCCTCTTGCTCTGCTTGCCACTGTTTACCCACTGCCGCCGCCATCAGTTTCTCCTGATTGGCGTCCTGGGCCATGAATTCTGCGCTGATGCGCCCTTCGTGCATCACCAGGATGCGATCGCTCATGCCGAGCACTTCCGGCATCTCGGAGGAGACCAGGATGATGCTCATTCCCTCCTTCTTGAACTGGTTGATCAGCTGGTAGATCTCTTTCTTGGCGCCCACGTCGACGCCGCGGGTCGGCTCGTCGAGGATCAGCACCTTGGGCCTTGTCAGCAGTCCCTTGGCGATAGCGACCTTCTGCTGGTTGCCGCCGGAGAGCAGCTTGATGAGCTGATCCTGGCTCGGGGTCTTGATGTTAAAGAGCCGCACATAGTCGGATACCGCCTGGCGCTCCGCCTTGCCGTCGATCCTGCCCCCCTTGTTGAACTCATTGAGGGCGCAGAGGCTCATGTTCTCGCGTACCGACAGCTCCAGCACCAGTCCATCCCCCTTGCGATCCTCGGAGATGTAGGCGATACCGGCGGCCAGGCCATCGGCGGGACTGCGCGGCACCATGGCTTTGCCATCCACCTGGATCTGCCCATCCGCGATGCTATTTGCGCCGTAGATAAGCTTCATCAGCTCGGTGCGCCCCGCTCCCATCAGGCCGCTGAAGCCCAGGATCTCGCCCTGACGCAGGGAGAAACTCACTCCGCGCACGCCGGGGCCTGCCAACTCTTTTACCTGCAGGCTGATGGGGCCGAGTTCACGGTCAAGGCGCGGGTACTGCTCCTCCAGCCGGCGACCGACCATCATCTCGATGATCTTGTCCTCGTCCAGCTCGCTCACGGCCTTCTCGCCGATCCACTTGCCGTCGCGCAGCACGGTGACCCGATCGCAGATCTGGAAGATTTCCTTGAGGCGATGGGAGATGTAGACGATGCCGCAACCCTGCTCGCGCAGTTCGCGGATGACCGCAAACAGCTGCTCGGTTTCGGTGTCGGTGAGGGCGTCGGTGGGTTCATCCATGATGATGACGCTGGCCTCGAAGGAGAGCGCCTTGGCGATCTCCACCATCTGCTGCTCGCCGATGGAGAGATCCCCGAGCCGGGTGTCCGGCCCGTGCTTGACCCCGAGTCGGGACAGCAGGGTGCTGGCCCGCTCGCGCAACTGCCGGTGATCGATATTGCCAAAACGGGTACGCGGTTCGCGGCCGAGGAAGATATTGGCGGCAATGGAGAGCTCAGGCAGCAGGTTCAGCTCCTGGTGGATGATGCTGATGCCCTGATCCTGGGAATCGCGTGGTCCCTTGAAGTGGACCGGTTGGCCGCGATAGCTGACGCTGCCCGCGTCGGCCTGATAGATGCCGGTCAGCACCTTCATCAGGGTGGATTTGCCGGCGCCGTTTTCACCGAGCAGGGCCATCACCTGGCCCGGATAGACTCGCAGGCCCGCCTCATCGAGGGCGCGCACGCCGGGGAAGGTCTTGACGATCCCGCTGAGCTCGAGGATGGGCGAGGAGGCTGAGGAGGTTGTGCTCATAACCGCTTCCTTTGAGGGTTTAGAACGCCACGCCGGCGCAGAGGATCAAGTTGGCATAAGGGGTGACTTCGCCGCTGCGAACGATGGCCTTGCTCTGTCTGGTACGTTGCTTGAACGCCTCGTGGGAGCCGTATTCGATGGTGATGGGCTTGCCCTGGGCCGCCGCGTGCGCCGCCAGCTGATCGAGCAGGGCCTGATGGGCGTCGGGGCTGATCAGTTTTATCTCGCTCGCCATGATCACCTTTTCCACCACCAGATCGGTGAGCAGGGCGAGCAGCACGGTCTGCAGGCTGGGGGTCCCCGCCATCAGCGCCAGATCGATACGCTCCGGCCCTGCCGGGATGGGCAAACCGGCATCGCAAACCGTGATCTCGTCGGTGTGGCCCATCTGTGCCAGCACGGCACTCAGGGGAGCATTGAGCAGTACGCCTCGTTTCATACAACACCTCAACGGGTTGGTCCCGCACATGGTTATTCTACATGGCAACCGGTTACGCAACCGGTTGCGTCTTGAGGCGAAAGATAGGCGCTTACTGTTAACGGGTCTAGCAACAGATGATGAAAGTGTGAAAACGATCTCAATGCGGGAGGATGCCAAAGGCAAAGCGGGAGCCAGAAGAGCACAGGCTCCCGCGCATAAGGGACTAGATGGCGAGGACCTGCCGCACGGCGGGGCGAGCCAGCATCCGATGGGTGTGCGCCGCCACCCTGGGGAATTCGTCGATGGCGACGCCGTCGCTGGCAAGCCAGCTGGCGACCACGAACAGATAGATATCGGCCAGGCTGAACTGCTCACCCAGCACCCAAGGACCGGCCAGATAGTGGTGCTCTATCTGGTCGAAACCGTCGCGCATGTTCTGCGGCATCTTGGCCTGCATGGCGGCCATGGCCTGCTCGTCATCGGCCCAGCGACCGGGGCGGCGACCGTGGGCGTGGGAGACGTGCACCGTGGAGGCGAGGAAGCTGTTGACCTCCTGCATGCGGGCCAGCAGGAAGGGATCGTCCAGGGGGGCGAGCCGTGCTGCCGGGAAGCGCTGGGCCACATAGAGCAGCAGGGCCGGGGTCTCGGTCAGTACGCCCCGCTCGGTGACCAGGGCCGGCACCCGTCCCTTGGGGTTGATGGCGAGATAGGCGGGGGAGCGCTGCTCACCGGCGGCGAAGTCGAGCGACTTGATCTGGTGCGGGGCGTCGGCCTCTACCAGGGCGATGTGGACCGCCATGGCGCAGGTGCCGGGGGCGAGATAGAGCGTCAGATCAGACATGGCAATTTTCCTTGTGAACGAGAGATGCGGTAAGTCCGGTTTCGCCGCGTGGGTAAGCGGGTGGGCCTTCGGCATCCTACCCCCATGTGTCGCCGGGGCCAAGGGAGGGTTGTTCGAGTCGCTACCTGGGTCCACTCAAGGCTCTGCAGCCGTATGGAAAAACTGAACACCTCTCAGTGAAATCAATGGCTTTCTGAACAGAAGATAACAGGAAAAACGGCTACGCATGCCCGGTCAAATCGCTATAATGTGCCACCTTGGATCAGTCGCTTTCGATGTTGGATAGTCAATTGAGTAATAAAATGCGGATCGGTGGAACCCTCGAACAGTCCCTCAGCCAGGGATATCGTCTGGACCTGCAAGGGGTGTTGAAAGAGGGCTGGCAACAGACCCGCCGCACCGGTTTCGGCCTGGCGCTGGCCATCGGCGGTGTCATGGCGATCTGGATCCTGCTGAGCAACCAGCTGCTGGCGCCCTATGTCAGCCAGGAGGGTGACATGGACATGGCGCTGGTGATCAGCCTGCTCATCACTGTCATCATGTCCCCCATGACCTCCTCCCTCGACATGCTGGGATTGCAGCAATCGGTGGGGGTACGGGCCCGTCCGAACCAGGTGTTCGACTTCTTCCGCCACTTCCTGCGTCTGGGTAGCCTGAGCCTGCTCGGCAGCCTCATCACCAGCCTGTTTGGCCCGCTGTTCGAACTGGTGGGGCTGCCGGTAGTGCTGGCCTTCATCCCCTCGGCCCTGGTCGGCATGGGGTTGGTGTTCACCGTGCCGCTGGTGCTGGAGCGCGGCCTGTCGCCTGCCCAGGCCATTCTGGTTTCTCTCAAGCTGTTTGCCCGTGGCTGGCCCAGCATAGTGCTGCTGCACGGCGTCATGATGGCGCTGTTTTTCCTGGCTCTGATCCCCATGGGGCTGGGGCTTATCTGGGTGGCCCCCCTCTATTTCAACTGCAAGGGGATCCTCTATCGGGATCTGTGCGGGATCGCCGTCGAGGTGACCGAGGTGAGCGATCAGAACCCCGAGGCGGGCCCCGATCATTTCAATGCATGAATCATGCGTGACGCAAAAGGATGGCACATGAAGCGGTTTCGATACGGCGCGGCAGCAACCTTGCTGATGCTGCCGGCCCTGGCACTGGCGCAACCCTCTCTTGAGCTGCAATACGGCACCTTCTACAGCCAGATGAAAACCTTTGCCAAGGGTGAGTTTGGTCAGGCCCGGCTGGGATTTTATCTGACCGATCCACAAACCGGCCAGCGCTGCACCCTGATCTCGGCCCGGGTGACGACCCCGGATCGGGAGGTGGCGGCCGAGGTCACGGTCGACAGCGAACTGCGTCTGCCCTATGACGACGACCTCAACCTCGACAAGGCCAGCGTGATGGTGGCCTTGGGCGAGCCCCACGAGCGCTGCGATCTGTCGGTGCAGGTGATGGCGGATGCACCCGAGGGGGGGATCGAGGTGAGCGCCTTGCTGGCGGGTCAGCAAGACATGCAAGCGCTGCTGGACAAGCTGGCGGGCATGATCGGCAAATACTTCCTGCCTGCCATGGAGGGGGTACGGATAAGCCTGGCGCAGCCAAGCGGCACCGCCTATCTCATCGATGGCGAGCGTCGGCAGACCCTCCCTTGGCAACAGGGGCAACTGCTGCTCGGCAACGAACAACTGGCCGATTATGCGGCGGGCAAGCTGCAACTTGAGGGCGAGATCCTGCGCCTCACTCCCTGGCTGCACAAGCAGTGATGATGCCGGATAGGTGAGACAGCGGATAATGAAAAAGGAGCGCCAGGCGCTCCTTTTTCATTGCTGCATGATAGCGCCAACGCGGGTTAGCGCACCTCGATCACGTCCAGCATGTCCATCTCGTCGATGTTGAGCAGGGGCGCGGTGGGTAATTCGGGCGGATCGAATGCCTTGTCGCCGCCATCTATGATGCCGGAGTCGCGGTTGATGCTCTTGAAGTCGAACAGCTTGTGATCGAGCAGGTGGCTCGGGATCACGTCCTGGATGGCGGTGAACATGGTCTCGATTCGGCCGGGGAAACGGCGATCCCAGTCCTGCATCATCTGCTTGATGGCCTGACGTTGCAGGTTCTCCTGCGAGCCGCACAGGTTGCACGGGATGATGGGGAAGGCCTTGACCTCGGCGTAACGCACCAGATCCTTTTCTTTGCAGTAGGCCAGCGGACGGATCACCACGTTCTTGCCATCGTCGCTCACCAACTTGGGCGGCATGGATTTGAGCTTGCCACCGTAGAACATGTTGAGGAACAGGGTCTCCAGAATGTCATCCCTGTGATGGCCGAGGGCAATCTTGGTGCAGCCCAGCTCCAGGGCGGTGCGATAGAGGATGCCACGGCGCAGGCGGGAGCAGAGGGAGCAGGTGGTCTTGCCTTCCGGTACCTTGTCCTTGACGATGGAGTAGGTGTCTTCCTCGACGATCTTGAAGTCGATGCCGAGGGTGGCCAGATATTCTGGCAGCACGTGCTCGGGGAAGCCGGGTTGTTTCTGATCCAGGTTGACGGCCACCAGATCGAAATGGATGGGGGCGCTGGCCTTGAGGCTCATCAGGATGTCGAGCATGGCGAAGCTGTCTTTGCCGCCAGACAGGCACACCATGATCTTGTCACCCTCTTCAATCATGTTGAAGTCGGCGATGGCCTGACCCACGTTGCGCCGCAGGCGTTTCTGCAGCTTGTTGAAACTGTATTTCTCTTTGGCGTTAAGCTCTTCGTGCATGGCCTCAAACCCGGGACAAAAATAAGCGGCTTATTATAGCCATGTCCCGGGGGAGGGCAAGAAACGCTTATGCCGGATGGCGTCTGTCATCCACCGGACAGCTGTAATCGTCCGGCTTGAGGATCAGAATGTCGCAGTTGAGCCGATCCACCACGTGCTCGGCGGTGTTGCCGAGCAGGGCGGCGGAGAGGCCGGTGCGGCCCACGCAGCCCATGATCATCAGGGTGGCCTTGAGGCTGTCCGCCATGTCGGGCAGCACTTCCTCCGGCAACCCTTCGGCGACTCGGGTCCACATGTGGCCGATGCCGAACTGATCGGCGTGCTCGCGCAGCAGATCCTCGTGATGTTTGCGAATGGCATCGTTATAGGCGTTGGGATCGAACTCGGGCAGCTCGATGGCCACGTTGACCGGGGTGCCCGGATAGGTGTTGACCAGATAGAGGTTGGAGCCGAGCAAGTCGGCAATGGAGGTACCCTCGCAGGTGATGCGCTCGTTGAGCACCTTCTGCTCCACATCGTCGCTGGAGCAGTTGATGGCGGCGATGATGTTGCCGCCGCGCTGCCAGTGACCCTCCTTGACCAGCAAGACGGGACAGGGACACTTGCGCAGCAGGTGCCAATCGGTCGGGGTGAAGATGAAGGTCTGCAGGAAGGAGTGCTTGTGGGTCGCCTTGACCACCAGATCGTGGCGCTGGGTCAACACTTCCTGGATCACGCACTCGAAGGGGCGATTGTGCCACAGCACCTTGATCTCGCACTCGAGCCCTCTTGCGCGATAGGGCCGCAAGATCTCGTCGAGCCATTCTCTGCGCTGGGAGATGACGCCGTGACGCATCTCTTCCCGCTCATCCACCGACAGCATGGCGGTCATCTCGTACGAGAAGTCGTAGATGGTCAGCAGCAGAGTCAGCTGGGCGCCCTCGTCCAGCTCGGCGACCTTGACCGCCCGTTCGAGCGCAATCTGGCGCTCCTCTTCGGGGTTGATCACCACCAGAATGTTTCGGTACTTGACCATGTTCTCCTCCTTGGCAAAAAGCCAATGATGGCAACTCTTTAGCTTTTACAGCTTAGTCCAAGGGGGAGAGCGAGAAGGTGTGCCGGATCAAATTTCGGGTCAAACCGATCCGGCTGGGGATAAATTGTGCGGGGCCGCAGATCAGCCGCAGGAGGGGCGGGTTGCACCGGCCATGACGCCAAGCGCCACGTGATCCAGCACAGTGATGTACTTGCCCTTGACGCTGATGAGGCCGGATTTCTGGAAGCGGCCGAGCAGACGGCTGATGGTCTCGACGGTGAGACCAAGGTAGTTGCCGATGTCACCACGGGTCATGGAGAGACGGAACTCCTTGGCGGAGAAGCCGCGCTCGGAGAAGCGCACCGACAGATTGTGCAGGAAGGCGGCGAGACGCTCTTCGGCATTCTTCTTGGAGAGCAGCAGGATCATCTCCTGATCCCCCATGATCTCGCTGCTCATCAACCGCATGATCTGTTGACGGAGCTTGGGCATCTTGCCGGAGAGCTCATCGAGCACATCGAACGGAATTTCGCACACCATGGCGGTTTCCAGCGCCTGGGCGAAGGAGGGGTGTGCCTGCTTGTGGATGGCGTCGAAGCCGACCAGATCGCCCGCGAGGTGGAAGGCGGTGATCTGCTCGTCACCCTGTTCGGTGATGGTGTATGACTTGATGGTCCCGGAGCGGATGGCATAGAGCGATTTGAGCTCATCACCGGCCTTGAACAGTTCCTCACCCTTCTGGATCGGCTTCTTGCGTTCGATGATGCTGTCCAGCTGATCGAGTTCACTGTCGTTCAGCGTGAAGGGGATGCAGAGCTGGCTGATGCTGCAATCCTGGCAATGAATTGCACAGCCACCGCTCTGAATACGTCTGCCAGGTTTCTTGTCCGGGATCATAGGCTCATATGAATAATTGATTTATATCAAACAAGTTTACCATCAACCCACCCGTTTTGGATAGGGTTTCAAAAGGATGCAATTCCAATCCAGAGGGTATGAAGCCCATAGGCGATGAGCAGCAGGGCCCCTCCCAGTCGCAGACTGCGCAGGGTCAGCCAGTAGCGCAATCTGTCTGCCAGCCCCCCCAATGCAAACAGGGTCGGCAGGGTGCCGATCCCAAAACTGAGCATGATGAGCGCCCCGCCGCTGGCGGAGCCCGCCGCCGCACTCCAGGTCAGCATGGAGTAGACCAGACCGCAGGGCAGCCAGCCCCATACCATGCCAAAAGGGAGGGCCTGCAGAGCTGAACGGAAAGGGATGAACTTGCCCGCCAGCGGCTTGATATGGGGCCAGAGTCTCGCGCCGGCCCGCTCCAGCAGCAGTATGCCTTGCCACCAGCCAGCGAGGTAAAGGCCGAGCGCTATCATCAGCAGCGCGGCGACCAGCCGCAGGCCGGCAATGGCATGCTTGCCGGCCCCGAGCTCACTCGTGGTGGCGAGCAATCCCCCCACCAGGGCACCAGCAATCACATAGCTCAGGATCCGGCCAAGGTTGTAGTTGAGCAGGTAGCCCAGCCTGCCCCAGAAGTGCTGCTTGTCAGGCGGAATGGCCATGGAGAGGGCGGCGGAGACGCCGCCGCACATGGCGATGCAATGACCCGAGCCCGCCAGTCCCACCAGCAGGGCTCCCATCAGATCAAGGCTGCTGATCATCGCTTTCTTTGTTCTGCTTCTTGTTCACCTGCGGCTCCTCGTCGAACAGGATGTTGGAGCCTTGGCGATCCAGGTCTTCAAATTGCTCGGAGCGAATGGCCCAGAAGAAGACGACCCCGGCGATGATGACAAACAGGATGGCAATGGGGATGAGGACGAAGATGATGTTCATGATGCAGGCCTTGCGGTGGGGATCGTCATGATAAACCAGGACAGGGTGGATGCTCCCGTTTCATTTGACGGGCGGCGCTGGCTGTCTGGCGCAAGTCTCCCGGTTTTCAAGGGGCGGTTCACCGGTTCAGCCGCATGGAGTTGGTGACCACGATGAGGGAGCTCAGGGACATGCCCGCCGCTGCCAGATAGGGGGGGAGCCAGCCGCTGGCCGCCAGCGGCAGTACCAGCAGGTTGTAACCGATGGACCAGGCGAAGTTCTCCTTGATGATCTTGCGGGTGCGCAGCGCCAGGGTTCTGGCCGTCAGCAGACGGGAGAGATCATCGGCCAGCAGGATGGCATCGGCACTGTTTTTGGCCAGATCCGTGCCCCCCGCCATGGCAAAGGAGGCGTGGGCGCCCGCCAGCACGGGGGCATCGTTGATGCCATCTCCCACCATGATGCTGATGTCCCCTGCCGCTTCCCGCGCCTTGAGATAGGCAAGCTTGCCATCCGGTGTCATGCCTTTTACCAGCTCATCCACCCCGAGTTCGCGGGCCACCGTATCGGCCTCGGCCGAGCCATCGCCCGTGAGTATGGTGGTCTTGAGGCCGGCTGCCTGGAAGGCTGCAATGAGTTCCTTGGCATCGGCTCGCAGGGTATCGGCCAGGCTGAAGCGGGCCAGCAGCCGGGACTCGTCGGCCAGATAGATGGCAAGGCCGCCTTCCTGTTTGTTCAGTCCCTCATCGTCGACCAGCCCCAGCCAGCGGGCGCTGCCAATTCGATATTGGGTGCCCGCGATCATGCCCTGAATACCGTGACCGATGACCGGGGTGACCTCGGTGGCCGGCAGCAGCGCGGCATCATCGGTGGTCGAGCGTCTGAATGCACGGGCGATGGGGTGTTCGGAGTAATTCTCCAGCGTGCGGGCGATGGCGAGGCATTGGCTCTCGTCCATTTCGGCCAGCACCTGGGTGCCCGTCAGGCTGATATTGCCGGTAGTCAGGGTGCCAGTTTTGTCCATTACCACCCGGTTGGCGCGGGTCAGCACGTCCAGCACATGGCCACGGCGCAGCAGTATGCCGTTATGGGTCAAATTGGCAGTGGCCGAGGTGAGCGCGGTCGGGGTGGCGAGTGACAGGGCGCAGGGACAGGTGGCCACCAGCACCGCCAGGGTGACCCAGAAGGCCTGCTCAGGTTGATGGACGTGCCAGTAGGTCCAGACCGCGGCCGCGATGATGAGCAGCACCAGAATGAAGTGGCGGGAGAGCACATCGGCCAGCTGGGCGATGGCGGGCTTGTCGATGAGGGCATTGTCCTGCAGCCGCATGATCTGGGCGAGGCGCGACGCCTCTATGGGGTGGCTGACCCGGATCTCGAGTGGCGCGTCGGTGTTGATGGTGCCGGCATAGACCGGATCCCCCGCCTGCTTGAGCAAGGGCAGCTGTTCGCCGGTCAGCATGGCTTCGTCGAGGCTGGCGGTGCCTGTGAGGATGATGCCGTCAGCGGGCAGCGTAGCGCCGGCCAGCACCCGCACCCGGTCTCCCACTCGCAGGGTCTTGGCGGCCACCTCGTGCTCACCCTCCTCATCGAGGCGGGTCGCCATGATGGGCACCAGTCGCGCCAGGTTGGAGCTGGATTCGGACGCCTTGCGTCTGGCCCGCAGCTCGAGCAGACGGCCCAGCAGCAGGAAGAACACGAACATAGTGATGGAGTCGTAGTAGACCTCGCCGGTGTTGAACACCGTGGCCCAGATGGAGGCGACAAAGGCCCCGATCAGTGCCAGCGACACCGACACGTCCATGGAGAGGTGGCCCTGCTTCAGGCTGCGCCAGGCGCCGACGTAAAACGGCTGTGCCGAGTAGATCATGATGGGAGTCGAGAGCAGCAGGCTGATCCATTTGAAATAGATCATGAACTCCTCTTCCACACTGACGAATAGATCCATGTAGAGCGCCACGGCGCACATCATCACCTGCATTGACCCTAGGCCCGCCAACGCCATCCGGAACATGTAGCTGCGCACCTCGCGGGCGTAGAGAGCTTCCTGGCTGTGGGTCTGGAAGGGGTAGGCGCGATAACCGACCTTGGCGAATCCCTTGAGGATATCGCTTAAGGAGAGGCGGTCCGGATCCCACTTGATGCGGGCCCGGTGGGTGGTGGTGTTGACGTTGATGTAGTGCAGACCGGGCAGCCGGTTCAAGTGACGCTCGATGAGCCAGGCGCAGGCGGCGCAGGTCAAACCCTCCACACTGAGCTGGGCCTCGCGCACCCTGTGGCTGCCCGTGGCGCTGTCGGTGACAAAATCCTGCTGCACTTCGGCCAGATCGTAGTGGCCGAGGGCGGCCAGTTCGCTCGGCACCAGCTCTCCCTTGATGCCGGGGGCGGTGCGATGTTCGTAATAGCTGGCGAGACCGCATTCGAGAATGGTTTGGGCCACGGCCCGGCAGCCGGGGCAGCACATGGGTTGCACTATGCCCTTGATCTCGAGGCCATAGTCGCCACTGCCATTGGGCACCGACTCACCACAGTGAAAACAGCCGGTCATGGTATTGATTCCTCCTTGAGATGGCGATCCTGAGCGAAGCAAGGGTTGGTCGTGGATGGGAAGGGTTTGACGACCAACTCATGAGGGGGCTTATCGCCCCTTGGGATCCAGCTCGACGGGAGCCTTGGTCGGCAGTTGTACGGTTTCTTGCAGACGCCACTCGTGATCGAAGGCATCGACCCGCAGGTGCCACTTGCCGGTGAGTGGCTTGTCCAGCAGCAGGCGATAGACGCCGTTGCCGTCGGCCGTCATCAGGTGCTCGCTGTCCATGCCTGCCAGGGTTGGGTGGAACAGGGAGAGGTGCAGTGCCTGGCCGGGCGGAATTTCGCCGGCCAGCGGCTTCAAGGTCAGTTCGCTGCCGCTGACCGAGAGGGCGATGCGAATGCCCAAGGCCTCCGCACGATCGAACTTGCTGAGATCCTGATTGATCTCCTTGCCTTGCTTGTAATAATCCTCGGCCACCAGATTGACGCCGTCTTTGCTGGCGATGATGGCGGTGGCGATGCTCGCGACCACGGCGGCGCAGGGGAGGGCGATGATGAACCAGGGCCAGAATTGGCGATACCAGGGTTGGGTCATAGTGCTACCGAAACCTATGATTAACAAAATGGAGGGGTTTTAGCCAACACAAGATAACAAAAAGCCTCGAAGAGTCGAGGCTTTTTGCTGCGTAATCACGTGCTTATCACATGTTACTGCTTAGTTTGCTCGCCGTTGTGGGACAAGCTATAGACGTAGGATGCCAGCAGCTGGACCTTGTCTTCCCCCAGAATATCCTTCCAGGCGGGCATGACCCCATGACGACCGTGGGTGATGGTCTGCTCGACCACCTGACGGGAGCCACCGTACAACCAGGTGTTGTTGGTGAGATCCGGTGCGCCGAAGGCGATCCCGCCCTTGGCATCCGGGCCGTGACAGGCGGCGCACATGGCGAAGCGGGCTTCACCCTTCTTGGCTTCCACCAGATCGACCTTGCGACCGGACAGGCTCAGCACATAGGAAGCCACTTCCTTGACGCCGTCCTGACCCAGGATTTCACCCCAGGCCGCCATGATCCCCTGCCGACCACCCATGATGGTGGTCTTGATCTGATCAGGCTGACCGCCCCATTGCCACTCGCTGTCCGTCAGGTTCGGGAAGCCGCGCCCGCCACGGGCATCGGAGCCGTGGCACTGGGAGCAGTTCTGCAAGAACAGACGCTGACCCACCTTGCGGGCTTCCGGATCGGCGGCGATCTCCTCGATGGCGCGGTAGGTCTTGCCATCGGCCTGATAGGCCAGCTCACGGAACTTGGCCCCGTAGACGACATCGGCCTTGGCGAGCTCACGGTCATACTCGACCGCGCGCCCTTCTGCCTTGGCGGATGCCACCGCGGCCTTGGACTCTTCCAGCGAGCGAACGTCCTGGTTGGAGCTCTGCCAGCCCAGCAGTCCCTTGAAGTTGCCAAGACCCGGGAAGGCGAGCAGGTAGATGAGCCCGGTCACGATGAAGAAGAGGAACATATAGGACCACCACTTCGGCAAGGGGTTGTTGATCTCCTCGATGCCGTCGAAGGTGTGGCCCATGGGTTGACCTTCCTCGGTGCCCATCTTGTCCTTCATGCACCACATCAGCAGCAAGAAGCAGCCGATGATGGTGCCCAGACTTATGACGGTCACAAAAATGCTAAACAAAGTGCTCATTATTGCTTCGCTCCTGCGTTCTTGTTATCAGCACTGGGTTGCTCGTCGTCGGCAAAAACCAGGTTGGCAGCCTCGTCAAAGGAGGCCTTGCGGCGCTTGCTGTAAGCCCAGACGATGATGGCGATCATGATGATCATCAACAGCAGGGTATACAGGCCGCGAAATGTGCCGTAATCCATATCCCGACTCCTTATTTCAGGGCATGACCCAGTGATTGCAGATAGGCCACCAGGGCATCCAGCTCGGTCTTGCCCTTCACGGCTTCGCCCGCTCCCTGGATGTCCGCATCGGTATAAGGCACGCCGAAGTGATCACGAAACAGCGCCAGCTTCTTGCCGGTCAGCTCGCCGCTCAGCACGTTGGTCTCCAGCCAAGGGAAGGAGGGCATGTTGGACTCGGGCACCACGTCGCGCGGGTTGATTAGGTGAGCACGGTGCCAGTCATCGGAATAACGGCCGCCGACGCGGGCGAGATCCGGACCGGTACGCTTGGAGCCCCACAGGAAGGGATGCTCCCACACGCTCTCGCCGGCGACCGAGTAGTGACCGTAGCGCTCGGTCTCGGCGCGGAACGGGCGGATCATCTGGCTGTGGCAGACGGTGCAGCCTTCGCGGATGAAGATATCGCGTCCTTCCATCTGCAGGGCGGTGTAGGGCTTGAGGCCCTCCACCGGCTCGGTGGTCTGCTTCTGGAAGAACAGCGGGGTGATTTCGACCAGGCCCCCCAGGCTGATGGCAAAGATGATGCCGACCACCAGCATGGGAACGCTCTTTTCGAAGATCTCGTGACGATTATTGTTGCTCATGGGTTGACCTCTTCAATCATGCTGGCTGTGCGACAGGTTCCAGGGAACCCTTGGGCGCAGTGATGGTGCGATAGGCGTTGTAGGCCATCAGCAACATGCCGGTGACGAAGAAGCAGCCACCCAGGAAGCGCACGAAGTAGAAGGGATAGGAGGCTTGCAGCGCTTCCACGAAGCTGTAGGTCAGGGTACCGTCGTCGTTGACTGCACGCCACATCAGACCCTGCATCACGCCGGAAATCCACATGGAGACGATGTAGAGCACGGTGCCCACGGTCGCCAGCCAGAAGTGAATGTTGATGAGGCGGATGCTGTACATGCGGCCCTGCTCGAACAGGTTCGGGATCAGGTGATAGACGGCGCCGATGGATACCATGGCAACCCAGCCCAGCGCGCCGGAGTGGACGTGACCGATGGTCCAGTCGGTGTAGTGGGAGAGCGCATTGACCGTCTTGATCGCCATCATGGGACCTTCGAAGGTGGACATGCCGTAGAACGACAGGGACACGATCAGGAAGCGCAGGATGGGGTCATAACGCAGTTTGTGCCAGGCGCCGGACAGGGTCATGATGCCGTTGATCATGCCGCCCCAGGAGGGGACGAACAGGATCAGTGACATCACCATGCCCAGCGATTGGGCCCAGTCAGGCAGCGCGGTATAATGCAGGTGGTGCGGACCGGCCCAGATATAGAGGGAGATCAGCGCCCAGAAGTGCACGATGGAGAGGCGATAGGAATAGACCGGACGTCCCGCCTGCTTGGGCACGAAGTAGTACATCATGCCGAGGAAGCCGGCCGTCAGCAGGAAGCCGACCGCGTTGTGGCCGTACCACCACTGCACCATGGCATCCATGGCACCGGAATACATGGAGTAGGACTTCATGCCGGAGACCGGCACCTCCATGTTATTGACGATGTGCAGCACGGCGACCGTGATGATGAAGGCGCCAAAGAACCAGTTCGCCACATAGATGTGGGAGGTGGTGCGCTTGGCCAGGGTTCCGAAGAAGACGACGGCATAGGCAACCCAGACTATCGCGATGGCGATGTCGATGGGCCACTCCAGTTCGGCGTATTCCTTGGAAGTGGTGTATCCCAGCGGCAGCGAGATGGCGGCCGACAGGATAATGGCCTGCCAGCCCCAGAACACGAAGGAGGCGAGTTTGCCACCGAACAGCCGGGTCTGACAGGTGCGTTGCACCACGTAGAAAGAGGTTGCCATCAGGGCGCTGCAACCAAATGCGAAGATGACCGCGTTGGTATGCAGGGGACGTAGGCGGCTGTAAGTCAGCCAGGGGGTGTCGAAGTTAAGGGCAGGCCAGATCAACTGGGCTGCGATCAGTACGCCTACCGACATGCCGACAATTCCCCAGACGATCGTCATAACGGTGAACTGGCGCACAACGGTGTAGTTGTACTCAGGGTGGTTTGTTGTATGGCTCATCGTTGTTTTCCGCTTCCGATGCTGTTGTTTGTTTTTTGTCCGGTGACCTGGACCATTTTCACCCCATATTTGCAAAATTCTCTCGTTAACATCTGTTAATAAAAGGAAAAGCAAAAGGTGGTTAAATGAAAATTCATTGAGAATGATACTGAACTGACCGGTAAAATAACAGTACAAACAGTGATATATTTGGCTCCGACGGGTCTCGTGCCTGCCAGTTTTTACCTTGCGCGAGATCACGAAAATGGCATTTTTTAAGTACCTTACAAGGCTGTTTTTTCATGAAAGAGAGACTCACTTCACGCAAAATCGGACACTTGGCGATAGTTTTGGCTATTTTGCTCTCCCTGGTGGCCTATCGAACCTGGTTTGCGGCCCCGCAGACGACAGTCGCGGCGGGAACAAATGATCAGATTTGTGATCTGTCCCACAGCCCGTGCCCTCTGCTGGTCGGCGATAAGACGCTGACGGCCGGCGTCGCGACGCTGCCGGTCAAGGCTGAACATGACTTTGTTGTGCATCTTCAGGGCGGAGATCCGGCCATCACCCCGGTCAGCGCCTGGCTGGAAGGCAAGGAGATGTTCATGGGCCGCATCCCGGTGCAGTTTGAGGCGCAAACGGGCGGCTGGCAGGGGACGGCCCAAGTCGGTTCCTGCACCTCGGCGACCATGACCTGGCTGCTCAATATCGAGTGGAGCAATGGCCAGCGCCAGCAACTGGCGCTCAGCGTTTCCCGTTAACGGTCGTCAGTTTGGGGCCCAGAAGGGGGTAATAAGTGAAATTTGATTTGAATTTTTCAGGCAGGACGGTACCTTGCAGTGATTATCAAGGAGTGAAGTTCATTTAATCATGATTGAAAAACAAGCATTTTATCGCACCCTCAACCAGCAGGCCCAGGCGCTGCTGGAAGGGGAGCCGGACCTTGTCGCCACGCTGGCGAACCTCTCCGCCTTGCTCAACCAGGAGCTGACCGACATCAACTGGGTCGGCTTTTACCTGCTGCAAGGGGATACCCTGGTGCTCGGCCCCTTCCAGGGCAAACCGGCTTGCGTGCGCATTCCGGTCGGACGGGGTGTCTGCGGCACCGCGGTGGCCGAGGGCAAGACCCAGCTGGTGGACGACGTACACCAATTCGTGGGTCACATCGCCTGTGACGGTGCCAGCAACTCGGAAATTGTGATCCCGTTGCGCCGCGCTGGCGAGATCATCGGGGTGCTGGATATTGATAGTCCAGTTTTTAACCGTTTCGACCAGGAGGACCGGATTGGCCTCGAAGAAACGGTGCAAATTTTGGAAAGCATGCTCTAAGTCATTGCTAGATGGTTCGCAAAAGGCCCCAAGCTCTCTATAATAGGGCCTTTGTTGTGTTCGGGGCTGCCCCGTACGTCTATATGAAAGCCAAGGTTATACATGGAAAACACTGAAAAGCTGAAGAACAGTAAAGAGATCGTTGCCTACCTGGTCGAGAAATTCCCGGCCTGCTTCATCGCTGAAGGAGAGGCCAAGCCACTCAAGATTGGCATCTTCCAGGATCTGGCCGCGCGTCTTGCTGACGACGAGAGAGTCTCCAAGACCATGCTGCGCTCTGCTCTGCGTCAATACACCTCCAGCTGGCGTTACCTGCATGGCCTCAAGGCTGGCCAGGCCCGTGTCGACCTGGATGGCAATCCGGGTGAAGTGCTGACCGAAGAGCACATCGAACATGCCAAGCAGGCGCTCAAAGAGAGCAAAGAACGTGTCTTTGCCAGCCGCCGTACCAACACCAAGGAAAAGGAAGACAAGCCAAAGCAGCCGCGCCGCAACGCGCCGCGCAAGGCTGACGCCGCCCGCTCCGACAAGCCCAAGGCTGCTCCCAAGGCCGCGCCTGTAGCCGAGGCCCCGCTGGTCAAGGTTGATGCCGCTACGCTGAAAGTGGATCAGGGTGTGCGCGTGGTGCTGGGCAAGTCTCCTGTGCCTGCGACCATCAAGGAAGTGACCAAGGATGACGTACAGGTTCAATTGCAGACCGGCATGATGTTGCGGGTCAAGTTCGAGCATCTGGTTCTCTAAGGAGACGAATGTTGAAGCATGGCGTAATTCGTTTTTCCCTCGTTGCCTGTAGCCTGGCGCTTGCCGGGCTTGCACAGGCCATCGAGCCGGTGCTCAAGGAAAGTGATTTGCCTGTGTTGGCTCAAGAGAGCCAACATGCTACGGCCAGCAAGCGAATTGCCAATCTGTTTACCCGCTCTCACTACAAACAGTTCAAGCTGGACGATGCCTTTTCCTCCGTGATCTTCGACAAGTATCTGGAGAATCTGGACTACAGCCGCAACCTGTTTTTGGCCTCTGACATCAGCCGTTTTGAAAAATACCGTACCGGTTTTGACACCGACCTCGAAAGAGGGCGGCTGGCGCCGGCCTACGAGATGTTCAACCTGAGTCAGCAGCGGCGTTACGAGCGGTTCGAATACGCCCTTAAACTGCTCGACACTCCCTTCGATTTCACCCAGAAAGATAACTACATCTTCGATCGGGAAGGGGCTGCCTGGCCCAAGGATGAGGGCGAGCTCAACGAGCTGTGGCGCCAGCGGGTCAAGTTCGACGCCCTGAGCCTCAAGCTCAGCGGCAAGGAGTGGCCCGAGATCAAGGAGCTGCTTGGCAAGCGTTACAACAACGCCATCAAGCGGATGTCCCAGACCGAGAGCGAAGACGTGTTCCAGCTCTTCATGAACTCCTTCGCCCGTGCCATCGAGCCACACACCAGCTATCTGTCGCCGCGCAGTGCCGATCGTTTCAACACCGAGATGAACCTCTCGCTGGAAGGGATAGGCGCCGTGTTGCAGGCGGAGGATGACTTCACCGTCATTCGCTCCCTGGTGCCCGGTGGCCCGGCCGCCAAGTCCAACCACCTCAAGCCCGATGACAAGATCACTGGCGTGGGGCAGGACGACGGCAAGATTGTCGATGTCATCGGCTGGCGTCTGGACGACGTGGTCGAACTCATCAAGGGCCCCAAAGGCAGCAAGGTGAAGCTGGAGATCCAGCGCGGCAAGGGCGCCAGCGCCAAGACCGAGCTCATCGAGCTGACCCGTGACAAGGTGCGTCTGGAAGACAGGGCCGCCAAGTCCAAGGTGATTAACGCGGAAGGCAAGAAGATAGGGGTACTCGAGATCCCGAGCTTCTACGTCAATCTGCACGACGATGCCATCAAGGAGCTCTCCAGCCTCAACAAGCAGAAGATCGATGGCCTCATCGTCGATCTGCGCGGCAACGGCGGCGGTGCCCTGACCGAGGCCTCGGCCCTGAGCGGCCTGTTCTTCGCCAGCGGTCCCGTGGTGCAAATTCGTGATCACATGGGCCGTATCACGGTCAATGGCGACGACGATGGCAACGTCTACTACGGCGGCCCCATGTCGGTGATGATCGACCGCTACAGCGCCTCGGCTTCCGAGATCTTCGCCGCCGCCATGCAAGACTACGGCCGCGCCCTGATCCTCGGCGAGAACTCGTTCGGCAAGGGCACGGTGCAGCAGCATCGCAGCCTCGCCAAGGTGTACGACTTCTACGAGCAGCCGCTGGGTAGCGTGCAGTACACCATCGCCAAGTTCTACCGGATCAACGGTGGCAGCACCCAGAACAAAGGCGTGGCACCGGACATCGGCTTCCCCACCGCCGCCTCGGCGGATGAGACCGGGGAGAGTCAGGAGTTCAACGCGCTGCCCTGGGATCAGATTGCCTCGGCCAGCTACGGCAAACTTGGGGACTTCAGCAGCCTGTTGCCCAAGCTGAAGGCGGATCACGAGGCGCGGATCAACAAGGATCCCGAATTTGCCTACGTGATGCAGGACATCAAGGAGTATCAGGCGGACAAGGACAAGAAGTCCGTCTCCCTGAACGAAGCCGAGCGGCTGGCCGAACAGGCCAAGCAGGACGAGAAGGCGCTGGCGCGAGCCAATGAGCGACTGACCCGTCTTGGCAAACCGACGGTGAAGAGCCTGGATGCCTTGCCGACCGATTTCGAGGCACCGGACGAGTATCAGGTTGAGGCCGCCAACATCACGGCGGATCTCGCCAGCCTGAGCAAGAAAAGCTGACGGTTATCACAGACATCTGTGCTGAAAAGGGCGACTTAGGTCGCCCTTTCTTTTTGTCTGCGCCGGGCACGGAATGCAAACTATTTGACCCTGCCGATCGGTTGTGACAGCCTCTGACACGTCTATAACAACGCGTGGAAGCAGATAATAATGACCGATCACTCCCAGGCCATGACGGCCAAATATCGCCAGGACTACCGGGCGCCGCTCTACTGGATCGACAGCATCGATCTCGACTTCCAGCTGCAGGAGCCGCTGACCCAGGTCACCGCCATCTCCCGCCTGCGCCGCAACGGTGAGCACAAGGAGCCGCTGGTACTGGACGGTGAGGGACTCTCCCTGCACAGCATCAGCGTGGATGGCGTGCCTTTTGCCCAATTCGAGCAAGGGGAGAGCAGCCTGACCCTGTTCAACCTGCCGGCCGAATGCGTGCTGACCATAGTCACCCTGCTGGATCCCGCCGCCAACACCGCGCTGGAAGGGCTCTACAAATCCGGCGACGCCTACTGCACCCAGTGCGAGGCCGAGGGTTTTCGTCGCATCACCTATTACCTCGACCGCCCCGACATCCTGGCCCGTTACAGCACCCGCATCAGTGCCGACAAGGCCAAGTACCCCTTCCTGCTTTCCAACGGCAACAAGGTGGCGAGCGGCGATCTGGACGGTGGCCGTCACTTCGTGCAGTGGCAGGATCCTTTCCCCAAACCCAGCTACCTGTTCGCCCTGGTGGCCGGCGACTTCGACGTGGAGCACAACCACTACATCACCCAGAGCGGCCGCAAGGTGGCGCTCGAGATCTTCGTCGACAAGGGCAACCTGGACCGCGCCGGTTTCGCCATGGAGAGCCTCATCAATGCCATGCGCTGGGATGAGCAACGCTTCGGGCTCGAGTACGATCTCGACATCTATATGATCGTCGCGGTGGACTTCTTCAACATGGGCGCCATGGAGAACAAGGGGCTGAACATCTTCAACTCCAAGTTCGTGCTGGCCAACCCCGCCACCGCCACCGACACCGATTATCACGGCATCGAGCGGGTCATCGCCCACGAATACTTCCACAACTGGACCGGCAACCGGGTCACCTGCCGCGACTGGTTCCAGCTCAGCCTCAAAGAGGGGCTGACGGTGTTCCGGGATCAGGAGTTCTCTTCCGATCTGGGTTCGCGCGGGGTCAACCGCATCAACAACGTGCGCACCGTGCGCGGCCCGCAGTTTGCCGAAGACGCCGGCCCCATGGCCCACCCCATCCGCCCGGATGTGGTGATCGAGATGAACAACTTCTACACCTTGACCGTCTACGAGAAGGGCTCCGAAGTCATACGCATGCTGCACACCCTGCTGGGTGAAGCCGCGTTCCAAGCCGGCATGAAGCTCTACTTCGAGCGCCACGACGGCTGTGCCGCCACCTGTGACGACTTCGTGCAGGCGATGGAGGATGCCTCCGGCGTGGATCTCGGCCGTTTCCGCCGCTGGTACAGTCAGTCCGGCACCCCCGAACTGACGGTGACGGATGACTATGACGCGGCCACCGGCACTTACCGCCTGCACGTGCGCCAGCACACCCCGCCGACCCAGGATCAGCCGCAGAAGCTGCCGCTGCACATCCCGCTGGACATCGAGCTGTATGACCAGCAGGGCGCGGTGATCCCGTTGCAGCATCAGGGCGAGCAGATCGGCCAGGTGCTGAACGTGCTGGAAGAAGAGCAGACCTTCGTGTTCGACCGGGTGCCGGTCAAGCCGGTTCCCTCCCTGCTGCGGGACTTCAGCGCGCCGGTCAAGCTGCACTATGACTACAGCGACGAGGCGCTGGCGTTCCTGATGCGCCATGCCCGCAACGAGTTTGCCCGCTGGGATGCGGCCCAGATGCTGGTCAACAAGGCGGTGATCGCCGGTGTGGCCCACGTCGGGCAAGGGCAGGATGTCCCTGTCTCCCAGTCCCTGCTGGCCGCCTTCGTCGCCATCTTCGATGACGCCGCGCTGGACTCGGCCCTCAAGGCCGAGATCCTGGCGTTGCCGGGGGAGGCGACCCTGGCCGAGCTGTTTGACACCGCTGACATCGACGCCATTCACCGGGTGCGCAATGCCATCCACGGTCAACTGGCCGAGGCCTTCGGCGCGCGGCTGGCGGCGACCTACCAGAGCCTGCGCCTGACCGGTTATCGGGTGATCCACGAGGATGTAGCCAAGCGTGCCCTCAAGGGGGTGGTGCTCGGTTATCTGGCGGCGCTGGATCCGGTCCAGGCCGATGCCCTGGTGCGCGAGCAATACGCCGCGGCGGACAACATGACCGACACCCTGGCGGCGCTGCAGGTGGCCAACGGCTATCTGCTGCCGTGCCGCGCCGAGCTGCTGGCCGACTTCGAGGGCAAATGGGCTCACGATGGCCTGGTGCTGGACAACTGGCTGCGACTGGTTGGCAGCAAACCGGCCGCCGATGTGCTGGTCGAGGTTCGCCAAGCCATGGCGCACCCCACCTTCAGCATCCGCAACCCGAACCGGCTGCGGGCCCTGGTGGGCAGCTTTGCCATGAACAACCAGGTGCAGTTCCACGCCAGGGATGGCAGCGGCTACCGCTTCCTGACCGATCTGTTGATCGAGCTCAACGAGGTGAACCCCCAGGTGGCATCGCGTCTCATCACCCCGCTCATTCAGTTCAAGCGGCTCGATGAGCAGCGCAAGACCCTGGTCCGCGCCGAGCTGACGCGCCTGGCCACGCTGGATGGACTGGCGCGCGATCTGTTCGAGAAGGTGAGCAAGGCGCTGGCGCAGTAATCGGCAACCTGGCCTTGAACGCGGGCAGGGGAGTCAGGCTCTCCTGCCCGTTTCATTGTGACAAGCCCCGACAGGAGGAGCACCCGCCATGAGGCAATATACCTTTCGACTGACCTTGAACCACGAGGAGATCATGCTGATGTATCAGGGCCATGCCAAGCGGCTGGTGGTGCGTACCGAGCAGGGGCTGACTCTGGAGCTTGGGCTGGAGAAAATTCGACCATTCGTCACATTGAGTGGTGTATCTGGCTACTTTTCGCTTCAAACCCAGGACGATCACCGCTTCGTCAGCCTGAAACGCATAAATTAACAAAAACAGAACATATTTCCGAGTAATTATCCGCTTTACATCATTATCT
Organism: Aeromonas sp. TECH754; assembly: GCF_056279295.1. Classification (NCBI taxonomy): domain Bacteria; kingdom Pseudomonadati; phylum Pseudomonadota; class Gammaproteobacteria; order Aeromonadales; family Aeromonadaceae; genus Aeromonas; species Aeromonas sp. TECH754. The sequence goes on from NZ_JBWBRA010000001.1 coordinate 1,531,265, forward strand.
ATCCGGTTAATTGGCCTAAAGCCAGTTGGATTTTCTGATTTTTGGCGACTTGGCAAAATTTACCACAACCCAAGTCGTGATCTGCCCCTTGTTTTTAACATCTCGTTATCACCTTTGCTCGCCTTCCTGGATCCAAGCCATTACACTTCGCAGCAACTCTGTACCGGCGGGCATCCAGGGTGGATGCCGCCGTGTCGGTGATGTCGTCCGAAAAGGAAACTAGCAATGGCATTGAAAGACGCCCCTACCTCAGTTCTGCTCGAAAACGTTCTCAGCCTGATCCACCAAAAGTTGCCCAAGAAGAGTGCCTCTCTGGTCGAGTGCTTCGTTGCCAAGTTCTACGGCAACATGGCCAGCACCGATCTGCACGATCGCAATGACAGCGATCTCTACGGGGCGGCCCTGAGCCTGTGGAATGCGCTCAACCTGCGCAGCGGTACCGACCCCTATATCCGGGTCTACAACCCCGAGCTGACCCGCCACGGATGGCAATCCCCCCACACCATCGTCGAAATCATCCTGCAGGATTCCCCCTTCCTGGTGGATTCCATTCGCATGGCCTTGAAGCGCCGGGGCATCACCGCCCACATGATGCTGCACCAACCGCTGCACCTCATTCGCGGCAGCGAAGGCAAGATAGGTGCCATCCTGGATCTGGACAACACCGCCGAGCAGACGTCGGTAGAGACCGCCTTCCTCATCGAGATCGATCACCTCACCGGTGAAGATGAGATGGAGGCGCTGACCGCCGAATTGAACTCCGTCGCCGGTGAAGTGGCGCTGGCGGTGGGGGACTGGCAGCCGATGCTGGCCCGTCTCAACGAGATCATTGCCGAGCTGCCCAAGCGCAAGAACCCGGTCAGTCAGGCCGAGGTGGACTCCAGCGTTGCCTTCCTGAAATGGGTAGCGGCCAACAACTTCACCCTGATGGGCTATCGACGCTATGACGTCAAGGCGGTGGAAGGGGATCACGAGATCCTGCCGCTGGCGGAGTCGAGCCTGGGGCTGATGAAGAACTCCATCAAGGACGAGGGCCAGCGCCTGGGCAACATGCCCGCCAGCGCCCGCCACGCGGCCCTGAGCTCCTCCTTGCTGATCCTCACCAAGTCCAACAGCAAGGCCCGCGTTCACCGCCCGGCCTATGTGGATTACATCGGCATCAAGCGCTTCGACGAGCACGGCAAGGTGGTGGGGGAGGATCGTTTCATCGGTCTCTACGCCTCTTCCATCTACAACACCAGCGCGACCCAGATCCCGCTCATCAGCCACCGTCTCGAACGCATCATGGCCGCCTCCGGTCACGAGAAGGGCTCCCACGCCTACAAGGCACTGCTGAACGTCTTGGAGACCTACCCGCGCGATGAGCTGATCCAGGCCCGCGAGGAAGAGCTGCTGGCCACCGGTCTCGGCGTGCTGGAGATGCAGGAGCGGGACATGCTGCGGCTGTTCGTGCGCCGGGATGTGTACGGTCGCTTCTTCTCCTGCATGGTCTATGTCACCAAGGAGCGCTACAACACGGCGCTGCGAGTCAAGACCCAGCAGATACTGCAGCAATATTTCGGCAGCAACGACGAGGTGGAGTTCAACGTCTACTTCTCCGAAGGCGTGCTGGCGCGGACCCACTACATAGTGCGGGTCAACAATAACAACGTGGATGTCGATGTGAACGAAGTACAGAACAACCTGATTGAAGCCGCCCGCAGCTGGGATGACCGCCTGGATTCCGTGCTGCTTTCCCACTACGGCGAGGCCCGTGGCAACGCCCTGCGCCGCCGCTTCAGCACCGCCTTCCCCCGCGCCTACAAGGAAGACGTGCTGCCGGGCTCCGCCGTGGCCGACATCATGGCCCTCGACAGCCTGAGCGAAGCCGAGCCGCTGGGTATGCTGTTCTATCGCGCTCAGGAAGAAGAGAACGATCGCCGGGTCCGTCTCAAGCTGTTCCACCGCACCGAGCCCATTCACCTGTCCGACGTGCTGCCCATGCTGGAAAACATGGGGCTGCGGGTCATCGGCGAGACGCCGTACCAGGTGCGCACGCCCGCCGGCGAGGTGTTCTGGATCCTGGACTTCTCCATGCTGCTGCGCGGCGATCAGCCGTTCAGCCTGGCCCAGAGCCAGCAGCGCTTCCAGCAGGCCTTCGCCGCCATCTGGAACAAGACTCTGGAAGATGACGGTTTCAACCGTCTGGTGCTGGGGGCCGGCCTCTGTGGTCGCCAGGTCTCGGTGCTGCGGGCCTATGCCAAGTACATGCGCCAGACCGGGGTCTCCTTCAGTCAGTCCTACATCGAGGAGACGCTGACCCGTTACCCCGACATCGCCCAGCTGCTGTTCACCCTGTTCGATCTGCGCCTGAACCCGGCCGTGAAACAGGACGCCAAGGCGCAGACCAAGCTGCACGAGCAGCTGGCCGCCAAGCTGGATCAGGTCGCAAACCTGGACGACGATCGCATCATTCGCCGCTACATGGAGATGATCGACGCCACCCTGCGCACCAACTTCTATCAGCTGGACAGCGAGGGCAACATCAAGCCCTACATCTCCTTCAAGCTGGCCCCCTCCAGCATCACCGACATGCCGCTGCCGCTGCCGAAATTCGAGATCTTCGTCTACTCGCCGCGCGTGGAAGGGGTGCATCTGCGCTGGGGCAAGGTGGCTCGTGGCGGCCTGCGCTGGTCCGATCGCAAGGAAGACTTCCGCACCGAGGTGCTGGGTCTGGTCAAGGCGCAGCAGGTCAAGAACACCGTCATCGTGCCGGTCGGTGCCAAGGGGTGCTTCTATTGCAAGCAGATGCCGGTGGGTGCCCCGCGCGCCGTCATTCAGGAGGAGGGCAAGGCCTGTTATCGCCTGTTCATCCGCGGCCTGCTGGACGTGACCGACAACATCATCGCCGGCGAGGTGATCCCGCCCCGTGATGTTGTGCGCCACGATGAGGATGACTACTACCTGGTGGTCGCCGCCGACAAGGGCACCGCCACCTTCTCCGACATCGCCAACGAGCTGAGCCACGAATACGGTCACTGGCTTGGCGATGCGTTCGCCTCCGGCGGCTCGGTCGGCTACGACCACAAGAAGATGGCCATCACCGCCCGCGGCGCCTGGGAATCGGTCAAGCGTCACTTCCGCGAACTCGGCCTCAACTGCCAGACCACGGACTTCACCTGCGTGGGGATTGGCGACATGGCGGGGGACGTGTTCGGCAACGGCATGCTGCTGTCCGAGCACACCCGGCTGGTGGGCGCCTTCAACCACATGCATATCTTCATCGACCCGACGCCGAACGCGGCCAAGAGTGTCGTCGAGCGCCAGCGCCTGTTCGACCTGCCGGGCTCGAGCTGGGATGATTACAACCGCGAGCTGATCTCCGAAGGCGGCGGCATCTTCCTGCGCTCGGCCAAGTCCATCAAGCTGAGCCCGCAGATGCAGACCCTGCTCGGCACCGACAAGGCGAGCATGGCGCCGAACGAGCTGATCAAGGCGCTGCTGTGCCTGAACGTGGATCTGCTCTGGAACGGCGGCATCGGTACCTATGTGAAGAGCGCCCGCGAGAGCGATGCCGACGTTGGCGATCGCAGCAACGACGTGTTGCGGGTCAACGGCCGCGATCTGCGCGCCCGCATCGTGGGGGAGGGCGGCAACCTCGGCTTCACCCAGCTCGGCCGGGTGGAATACGCGAGCCAGGGCGGTCACATCAACACCGATTTTACCGACAACGTGGGCGGGGTGGATTGCTCCGACAACGAGGTCAACATCAAGATCCTGCTCAACCAGCTGGTGGCCGCGGGGGACATGACCCTCAAGCAGCGCAACCAGATGCTGTACGAGATGACGGACGCGGTGGCGCAAGTGGTCATCACCAACGCCTATCGCCAGTCCCAGTCCATCTCGGTCACCGCCTTCCGCGGCGCCGAGCAGCTGAAAGAACAGCAACGCTTCATCCAGGGGCTAGAGCGTGAAGGCAAGCTGGACCGCGCCCTGGAGTTCCTGCCCTCCGATGAGGACTTGTCCGAGCGGATGGCGGCAGGACAGGGTCTGACTCGTCCAGAGCTCGCCGTGCTGGTGGCCTACGGCAAGATGGTGCTCAAAGAGCAGCTCAACTGCCCAGAGGTGACCGAGGAGCCCTTCCTCGCCAACATGCTGGTGACCAGCTTCCCGCTTCAGCTGCAGCAGCGCTTCGGTGCCCAGTTGGCCCAGCACCCGCTGCGCGGCGAGATCATCGCGACCCGGGTTGCCAACATGCTGGTCAACGACATGGGGCTCAACTTCGCCAGCCGGATGAAGGACGAGACCGGGGCCTCCGTGGCCGAAGTGGCCTGCTGCTTCGCCATGGCCCGCGAGGTGTTTGGCCTCAATCAGCTGTGGCGTGACATCGAGGCATGCGACAACCTGGTGGATGCCAATACCCAGCTCGAGCTGATGTTCTACAGCCGTCGCATCGTGCGCCGCGCCACCCGCTGGTTCCTGCGTGCCCGCAATCGCAGCTGGAGCATCAGCGAAAACATCGCCTTCTTCCGCCCGGCCTTCGAGACCCTGGGGGAGCATCTCTACGAGGTGATGGACGAGAGCGAAGTGGCCGAGCACCAGCAGGCGGTCGCCATCCTGGTGGCCAAGCAGGTGCCCGAGCACATCGCCCGTCAGGTGGCACACATGAGCAGCCTGTTCTCCAGCTTGGATCTCGCGCAGATTGCCGCGGAGCACAAGACCGATATCCTGCTGGCCGCCAACGTCTACTACCGCCTCGGCGCCAAGCTGGATCTGCACTGGTTCCTCGAGCAGATCAACCATCAGCCGGTGGGCAACCACTGGCAGGCGATGGCCAGGTCTTCCTTCCGCGAGGATCTGGACTGGCAGCAACGCAGCCTCACCTCAGTGGTACTGGAAGGGTGCAAAGAGCAGGGAGAATGCGCTACCATACTGGCCGACTGGATTTCGGAGCATGAGCAACTCTTGTCCCGTTGGACCCACATGTTGGCCGACTTCAAGACCACCAGCACTCACGAGTTCGCCAAGTTCTCGGTGGCCTTGCGGGAGTTGAACCTGCTCCAGTTGAATTGCCGAACCTCGATATAACGTCTGTTGGCATCATCACGAGCCCCGGCCAGTCGCCGGGGCTTTTTTAAGGAGCAAACATGCTGTACCCCCTCGCCAGGCATTTCCTGTTCAAGCTCAATCCGGAACGGGCGCACGATCTCTCCATCAAATATTTGCCCCGCCTCCTCGGTACACCACTCGATTGTTTCTTCCGTCATTCACTGCCCAAACGCCCCGTCACCTGCATGGGGCTTAATTTTTCCAATCCGGTGGGTCTTGCCGCCGGTCTGGATAAAGACGGGGAGTGTATCGATGCATTTGGCGCCATGGGATTCGGTTTTATCGAAGTGGGGACAGTGACCCCCAAACCCCAGAGCGGAAATGACAAACCCCGGCTATTTCGGGTTATTCCGGCCGAGGGGATCATCAACCGGATGGGATTCAACAACAAGGGCGTCGATCATCTAGTAGCCCGGGTCAGGGAAGCCAAATATCAGGGCGTCATCGGCATCAATATCGGCAAGAACAAGGACACCCCCATCGAGCAGGGCAAGGACGATTACCTGATCTGCATGGATAAGGTTTATGATCATGCCGGTTATATTGCGGTCAATATTTCCTCGCCCAACACCCCGGGTCTGCGTCAATTGCAATACGGCGAGGCGCTCGATGAGTTGCTGGCGGCGCTGAAGGTTCGACAACAGGAACTGGCGGCGAAATATAAGAAGTATGTGCCGCTTGCCGTCAAGATTGCGCCGGATCTCAGCCTGGATGAAATTAGCCAGGTGGCAGCGTCCTTGATCAAAAACGGGATCGATGGGGTCATCGCCACTAATACCACCCTGGATCGTGAGATGATTTATGATCTGCCCCACGCCGGTGAGGTGGGTGGTCTGAGCGGACGTCCCCTGCAGCACAAGAGCACCGAAGTGATCCGCCAGCTGGCCAAGGCGCTGGACGGGGCGTTGCCGATTATCGGGGTCGGGGGCATCGACAGTGCCATGGCCGCCCGGGAGAAATTGGCCGCGGGTGCCACACTGGTCCAAATTTACAGTGGGTTTATTTATAAGGGCCCGAGTCTGGTCAAAGAGATCGTCACCCATATTTAAAAAATAATCCGTTGCCCTTATTTAAAGTTGCTCAAATTCTCGACATGGAATAAAGTCGAGTAACGGCTTAAGTAAGGGCAACTTCATGTGCATCCAACCTAATGACAATTGGCAGTGGCATTACGATGCCCAAGATGATCGTCTGATGCTGGATTTATCCGATCGCATGATATTTGTAACCGAATATAAAGGGCGACAGCTTGTGCCCTGCTCCTTCACCACCCAGCCATTCTGTGTGGACGATGCCGCCCTCTATTATCAGCTGATGGACAAGATCGCCGAACTCAATTGGAGTACACCCCATCAGGTTCAACTGGTACTGAATGCCATCGCCGTCAGCCGCTTTTATAAACCCTTGATGCCGCAAAGCTGGTTCTTTAATGAACAGCATGCGCAATGTTTACTTGAGACAGGCTCTCTGGTCTGCATGCAGACCCTCCATGGTAATGGCGAATTCATGGTGATCGAGGCGGGGGAGCAGGCGAGTGTCTGCCTGAACCTGACCGAGGATCTGATATTGACCACCAGCAAGATCCTGCCCAGGTTCGGGGTGATCAAGGTGATGAATAATCGCATGCAAGTGAGGGCTGCCCCAGCGGCGCAATATCGGCAAGTCAGCTGACGGATAAAGCAATCGTCAGACAGATCCTTTATGGGTGTTTATTTTCTATTCCTTTCTTCCATCTTCCTATCTCCGGTTATTGCTGCGCTGCGACCCTATGAACTTGCCGGTTCATCGAGGGAAAGGTGGCAGCACGCCATGCTGCTTCATATCGATAAAACAGTTCAACGCTGCTGCCAGATTGCGCGATAGGCACATAACCTAGGGGCACAGGCCGGATGTCGACGATATCCGACCCTTCCCTTGGCCGCTCTCCAGACCGCTGGCCCTTTATATTCCCGTGGAGCCCAAGGTTCGGATGCCGAGTGCAGGCCGATAAGGTATAATGCGGCACTATTTTTATGGCATCCCCGTGAGCGTGATGAAAGAATTCTTTGCAACCTGCCCCAAGGGGCTGGAAAACCTGTTGGCCGACGAGCTGACCACCCTGGGCGCAGAGCAGGTCCGTGAGACCGTGGCTGGCGTGCATTTCAAAGGCGAACTGGCGATGGGCTACAAGGCCTGCCTGTGGAGCCGTTTTGCCTCCCGCATCGTGCTGGTGCTGTCCGAATTCCAGATGAACGACGATCTGGATCTTTACCTCGGCGCCCACACCATCCCCTGGGAGGAGCATTTCCCCGGCACCTCCACCATAGCGGTGGACTTCACCGGTACCAACCCCGCCATTCGCAACACCCAGTACGGCGCCTTGAAGATCAAGGATGCCATCGTCGATCGCTTCACCAAGCGTGGCCACGTGCGCCCGGACATCGACAAGAAGTCGCCGGATATTCGCATCATGGCGCACCTTGGCAAGGGCAAGGCCAACATCACCCTGGACCTGTCTGGTCCGGCTCTGCACCAGCGTTTCTATCGCCAGGGCACCGGCGAGGCGCCGCTCAAAGAGAACCTGGCCTGCGCCATGATAGCCCGCAGCGGTTGGGCCGGTGAGCCGATGATGGATCCCATGTGCGGCTCCGGCACCCTGCTTATCGAAGCGGCCTTCATCGCCGCCGACATGGCACCGGCCCTGCGCCGCGAGCGCTTCGGTTTCGACCGCTGGCTGCAACACGACGCTGAACTGTGGCAGAGCCTGATGATGGAAGCCCAGGTCCGTGCCAAGCGCGGCATGCAGCGCTGTGAGGCCAAGCTGTTTGGTTGCGACGCCGATCCGCGGGTGCTGATGAAGGCGCGAGACAACGCCAAGGCAGCCGGCGTGGCCCATCTCATCACCTTCAAGCAGGCCGACGTGACCGCGCTGGAGAATCCGCTGCCCAAGATTGCCCTCGACGCCGCGGCGCCGCAGGATGAGCAAGCGCTGGCACAGCCGGTGGGGATGCTTATCTCCAACCCGCCCTATGGCGAACGTCTCGGTGAATTCCCGGCCCTGCTCGAAGTGCATCAGGCGCTGGGCGATGCCCTGCGTCGCAGCTTCCAGGGCTGGCGCGTCTCCATTCTGTCCGCCTCACCGGAATTGCTGAGCTGCCTGCGCCTGCGGGCCGACAAGCAATACCGGTTGTTCAACGGCGCGCTGGAATGCCAGCTGCGCAACTACCAGATAGCGCTGGACTCCGTGGCCTCCCAGAAAGAGGTGGCCCAGGACTTCGCCAACCGTCTGCGCAAGAACCTCAAGACCCTGGAGAAGTGGGCGAGCAAGGAGGGCATCGACTGCTATCGCATCTACGATGCGGACTTGCCGGAATACAATGCCGCCATCGACCGCTATCAGGATTACCTGGTGGTGCAGGAGTACGCCGCGCCCAAGGACATCCCCGCCCAGAAGACCCGTCAGCGTCTGCTCGACATGGTACAGGCCGCCATCAAGGTGACCGGCATGGACGGCGAGAAGGTGATCCTCAAGGTGCGTGAGCGCCAGGAAGGCAAACAGCAGTATCAAAAGCTCTCCACCGAGCAGCACCGGATGGAGGTGCAAGAGTACGGCGCCCGTCTCTGGGTCAACCTCTATGACTACCTGGATACCGGCCTGTTCCTCGATCACCGTCAGACGCGCCGCATGCTGGGCCAGATGGCCAAGGGCAAGCGCTTCCTGAACCTGTTCGCCTACACCGGCAGTGCCACCGTGCACGCGGCGCTGGGCGGTGCCAGCGAAACCACCACGGTCGACATGTCTTACACCTACCTGGATTGGGCGCAGGACAACATGCGTCTGAACCTGCAGGTCGGTCGTCAGCATAAATTCGTGCAGGCCGACTGCCTGAAGTGGCTCTCTGACGCCGATGGGCAATACGATCTCATCTTCATCGATCCGCCCACCTTCTCCAACTCCAAGCGGATGGACGAGAGCTTCGACGTGCAGCGCGATCACCTGTTGCTGTTGCAACATCTCAAGCGACTGCTGGCCACTGGCGGCACCCTGGTGTTCTCCAACAACAAGCGTCACTTCAAGATGGACCTGGCCGGTCTGGAGGCCGCGGGTCTCAAGGCCCAGAACATCACGAACAAGACCCGGCCGAAAGACTTCGAGCGCAACGTACATATCCATAACTGCTGGTTGATCACCCACGCAGACGACACGGTAGATGCCGGCTGATGCTGACCCTGTTTCATACCGACGGTTGCCACCTGTGCGAGCAGGCCTGGCAGCTGGTGGAAGAGGCGGGATTGACCGCGCAGACCCGCCAGTGCGACATCATGGAGGATGCCAGCTGGTTGGCGGCGTATCGGGTACGCATTCCGGTGTTGCGCGACGGATCTGGCCGCGAGCTGGGCTGGCCCTTCACCCTGGCAACGCTCAATGCCTGGGTGGCCGCCACCCAGGCTCAGGAAAAATAGGCCGGCCAGCCTCAGGCAAACAGCATAACGAGGAAGAGGGCCGGCACTATCCGGCCCGCTTTTTCATGAAAGATAAGGAAAAGACATGGCTTTATTGACATTGCACGGCGCTCATCTGTCGTTCAGTGATTTCCCGCTGCTCGACAATGCGGAACTGGCGATCGAGCGCGGTGAGCGTCTCTGTCTGGTGGGACGCAACGGGGCGGGCAAGTCCACCCTGATGAAGGTCATCGCCGGCGAACTGCCCCTCGATGACGGTCGTCTGGTATTGCAGCAGGATCTGAAGGTGACGCGCCTCGAGCAGGATCCGCCCGCCTCGAGCGATCTGACGGTGTTTGACTATACCGCCGAAGGCTTGGCCGGGGTGGGGGAGTTGCTCAAGCAGTATCACCATATCGCCATCGAGCTCGGCCACGATCCCTCCGACGCCAACATCCGCAAGATGAGCGAGCTGCAAGAGCAGCTCGATTATCAGAATGGCTGGCAGCTGGAGACCCGCATCAGCCAGGTGCTGACCCTGCTCAATCTCGATCCCGATGCGACCCTCGACAGTCTCTCCGGTGGCTGGCTGCGCAAGGTGGCGCTGGCCCGCGCCCTGGCCTGCGATCCGGATCTGCTGCTGCTCGACGAGCCGACCAACCACCTGGACATCGACGCCATTCACTGGCTGGAAGAGTTTCTGAAAGACTTCCGTGGTGCCATCGTGTTCATCTCCCACGATCGGGAGTTCATCCACAAGCTGGCGACCCGGATCATCGACCTGGACCGCGGCGAGATCACCTCCTGGCCCGGCAACTACGACCAATACCTGCAAGGCAAGGAAGAGTGGCTGCGGGTCGAAGAGCTGAAAAACGCTGAATTCGATCGCAAGCTGGCGCAGGAAGAGGTGTGGGTTCGTCAGGGGATCAAGGCCCGCCGCACCCGTAACGAAGGCCGGGTGCGCGCCCTCGAGGCGATGCGCATGGAGCGGAGTCAGCGCCGCGAGCTGCAGGGCAAAGCCAAGCTGCAGATGGACGATGTGAATCGCTCCGGCAAACTGGTGTTCGAGACCGAAGGGCTCGGTCTGGACTTCGGCGATCGTACCCTGTTCCAGGGGCTGGATCTGCAGGTGCTGCGCGGCGACAAGATTGCACTGGTCGGCCCCAACGGTTGCGGCAAGTCCACGCTGATCAAACTGCTGCTGGGCCAACTCGAACCCAGCCGTGGTGTGGTCAAGGGCGGTACCAAGCTGGAAGTGGCTTATTTTGACCAGTATCGCGATCAGCTCGATCCCGAGCAGACGGTGATGGAGAACGTGGGGGAGGGCAAGCAGGAGGTCATGGTGCGTGGCCGCTCTCGCCACATCCTGGGTTATCTGCAGGACTTCCTGTTCGAACCCAAGCGGGCTCGGACCCCGGTCAAGGCCTTGTCAGGGGGCGAGAAAAACCGTTTACTGTTGGCCAAGCTGTTCTTGAAGCCCAGTAACTTGTTGATTTTGGATGAACCAACCAATGATCTGGATGTCGAAACGCTGGAATTGCTGGAGGAGCTGTTGTCGGATTATCCCGGCACCCTGCTGCTGGTCAGCCATGATCGTCGTTTCATCGACAACACGGTCACCGGTTGCTGGCTGTTTGAAGGGGATGGCCGGATCAGCGATTATGTGGGCGGCTATGCCGACATGATGGAGACCCGAGCCCTGCAAGAGGCGCAGCAGGCAGTCAAGGCCGCGGCCCCCAAAGTGGCAGAGCCTGTCGCGGCGGCGGTGGAGCCGGCGAAAAAAACACGTAAACTCTCTTACAAGTTGCAGTTGGAGCTGGATAATCTGCCGGCCCGACTGGAACAGCTGGAGACCGAACTTGATGCCCTGCAGGCCGAGGTGAATGACCCCGGTTTCTTCTCCTTGCCTGCGGAGCAGACCCAGCTCAAGCTGGATGCATTGAATGCAGCAGAGGCTGCACTGGAACACGCCTTCTCCCGTTGGGAGGAGTTGGAAGCGTTGAAACATCAAGACTAAGGAAGTAGATGAAAAAGCAATTATCCATGCTGGCCATGTTGGTCGGCGCCAGCCTCAATGCGCAGGCGGCACAGAGCTCCTTTTTCACCATTGTTGATGCGTCTGACAAGGGATATGCCAGCGGGATCAGCGCCGATGGCAACAGCCTCATCGGGATCAATACCAGGAACAACCTGGCCGAGTATTTCTCGACCGTGAGATCTGCCGACTTCCTGGTCGATCGCTTCAGCTTCGAGCAGGGCTGCATGCTGTCTGATGATGTGTGCAACACCTTCTGGGATGAGGGCCCGACGCCGACCTACGCCTATCAGTGGCGCCGTGACTTCCTCGATGGCCTCGATCAGCGCAGCAACGTCGGTGTTGTGGTGAGCACAGAAACCGATGGTCTGGTGACCGGTCTGGGTGACACCGCCACCGATCGCGTGGGTTACAAGATGGACGGCAAGCTGCGTACCGCCTTCGCCGTCGTCAATGACGCTAATCCGGTTGAACTCAAGGATGGTGCCAGCACTCACAGCTTGAGTGTACCGACCGCCATCAAGAAGCTCGACAGTGGCAAGTATCTGGTGACCGGCACGGCCGCCAGCGGCCAGTATCGTCATAACGTCGGCGGTGATTTCTATAACTGGTGCTTTGCCGGCAATGATGATGAGTACGGTGACTTCCGCTACTGCCCGGGTGTCGATACCCAGGCCAGCTTCTGGTTGCTCAACGCCAGCGGCGGCTTCAACAAGCTGATGCAGGCCCCCGACTATGCCCATCGACGCGATGAGGTGCTGCAGACGGCTTCGGCGCTCGACGCGGGCGAATACAAGGGCACCCTGTACGGGGTGGGCTACAGCTCCACCGGTGAAGTGGGTTCCGGCGATCTGGATGGCCGTAACTTGGCGAGCTTCTGGACCCTGGATCCGGATGCCGGCACCGTGGGCACCACCCAGCGGATCCCGCTGCCGGAAGGGGAGCCAGGAAAAGATGACGAGAAGCTGCAGCACAGCTGGGCGGTGAGCATCAACAAGAATGGCTATGTGATCGGTAACCAGCGCTGGAGCATCAATAAAGGCCAGAACCGGCCGATCGAGATGTTCTTGTTCAATCTGGCTGCGCCGACCACGGCAGCTGCGATTCCCTTGCAAGACAGCCCGCTCAGTGGCTCGGGATCCGAGGGGGCGGCCATCAACGATCACAACATGGTGGTCGGCTGGCGTGATTCCCGTCATCAGACTCAGCCGGTGGCCAATGGTACCAACCGTATGCAGGAGGCTTTCCTGCTCAATGCGGCTGCCCCGAATAACAGCTGGTACCTCAACGATCTGATCTGTGGACTGGATGATGCCGGGGCCAAGCAGTGTAGCCAGAATGGCTATTACTACCACATTGCCTATGCCAGCGGCATCAGCACCGATGGCACCATCTCGGCGACGGCTTATCGCTACGGCAGTGAGAGCGATCTGAACAACCGTGCCAACGCCACCGTAGTAGCCGTCAAGTTGCAGCCGGTTGTGGCCGATTATGAAGGCAACACGCCCGCCAACTATGTGGTCAGCAACGCGCCGGTCAATAACCAGACCGGTCAGGATGGCGAAGGTAGTGGCGGTGGCAGCCTGTTCTGGTTGACTCTGCTGGCAGTGCCGTTTGCCTGGCTGCGCCGTCACCCACGATAAAATGAAGTGTCATGAAAAATTAATGCAGTTCAGTATCTTGTGTCACAGGGCCTGAATAGCATGGAATTTTTTGTTTGACCCTTTTCCTCCTCTGGGGTAAAGATGAAAGCGACCGGTGAAAACTTGGTCGCTTTTTTTGTTCCACGAAGAGGGTCGTAGATGATGAAGAGACAGAAACGGGACCGTCTGGAGAGAGCTCGCGCTCGTGGTTATCAGGCTGGCGTAGTCGGCAAACAGAAAGAAGCGTGTCCGTACCAATGCTTGGATGCCAGAGGGCATTGGCTTGGTGGTTGGCGCGACGCCATGGAAGGGCGAGGCTCAGGCCTTTTCATGAAGTAACCGATACTTCATCACTCATTGCAAAAGGAAAGGGGCCATGGCGGCCCCTTTACGTTGTCCCTGAACACACATAATACCCGGCGGAGATCCGCTCCCTCGTCCCTGCATCACTTGTCATGACAAAAGCAAAGGGGCCCGTTGTGGCCCCTTTGCATGGTTCATACACACCGGTGATCAGAAGGCGGTGGTGTCCTTGAACAGACCCACTTTCAGGTCGCTGGCACTGTAGATGGGACGACCATCTACCTCTACCACGCCATCGGCGATGCCCATCACCAGCTTGCGGTTGATGACACGCTTGAAGGTGATCTTGTAGGTGACTTTCTTGGCGGTCGGCAGGATCTGGCCGGTGAATTTCACTTCACCCACACCCAGTGCCCGTCCTTTGCCCGGGCCGCCTTTCCAGCCAAGGAAGAAGCCGACCAGTTGCCACATGGCATCGAGGCCAAGGCAGCCTGGCATGACGGGATCGCCCGGGAAATGGCAGTCGAAGAACCAGAGATCCGGGGTGATGTCGAGCTCGGCGATGATCTCGCCCTTGCCATGTTCACCACCGTTGTCATTGATCCTGACGATGCGATCCATCATCAGCATGTTGGGGGCGGGCAGCTGGCTGTTCCCCTCACCAAATAATTCGCCACGGCTGCAGGCCAGCAGCTCTTCGCGGGTAAACGAATCTTTGCCTTGTTCACACAGGGAGAGGCGGGGATGAGTGGTGTCGTTATCTAGGGTCACGCTGTTTATCCTTCATATGGGTCAAAGCCGGGCCAATTTAGCTTACAGTTGTTCGCTAAACAACTCCGATCTCTTCATTTACAGGCCGAATAGGCGGCCGAACAGACTGCGCAGCAGCCCATTTTTGGGGGATGAGCCATTGAGTTCATCCAGTCTTTCCTGGATCCGACCAAACAGAGTATCCGGCATGTCCGGTTCACCCGCCACACAGCCGGTCAGCAACTCGATGGCATCTTCCACATGATCCACCGGGTGGATATGGAACTGGCCCGCTTCGACGGCGGCAATCACCTCGTCGGACAGGTTGAGTTGCTGGGCATTGGTGCCGGGCAGCAGTATGCCTTGCTTGCCGGTGATGCCATGGATCTTGCATACCCGGAAGAAGCCTTCAATCTTCTCGTTCACGCCGCCCACCGCCTGCACGTTGCCGAACTGATCCACCGCGCCGGTCACGGCGAAGTGCTGATAGATGGGCTGGCGGGCGAGGGCAGAGAGCAGGGCACACAGACCGGTCAGGGAGGCGCTGTCTCCATCGATCTCGTGGTAGGACTGCTCGAATACCAGGTTGGCCGAGAGGGGCGAGGGGTTCTCTGCACCAAATTTGTTGGAGAGATAACCGTGGATGATCATCATCGCCTTGGCATGAATGTGTCCGGCAAGCTCAGCCTTGCGCTCGATGTCCGCCACATCCCCATCCCCAAGGTGCACGGTCGCGGTCAGACGCACGGGCTCACCGAAATCATAGGGGTGACCGGCCACCTGTATGACCGACAGACCGTTGATCTGGCCAACTTCCTCGCCGTCGGTCTGTAGCAGAATCTGGCCGTCGATGACGCCCTGATCGGATTGCTCCACCAGGTAGTTGAGGCGGTAATCCTGCTCTTCCAGGGCGAGCAGAATGTGCTCATCGGTCACCTCGGGCGCCTCCAGCTCCCGTGCTAGACTGTCGGCCATGCGCATGATGGCGCTGAGCTGCACCTCGGAAAGCGCGAGCCACTCCTGATGGTCGCACAGGCGGCTGGCATGACGACACAGGGCGAGGAGGGCGGCAGGCGTGAAGTCCAGCAGATTCCAGCGCTGGCGCAGCCAGGCCAGGTATTGCAGGAAGGCCGGCAGATCCTCGTCAATCTCCACCTCGGACACCAAGTCGGCCCGCAGGAAGATGCGCTCAGACATGTCTCTGTCCAGCATCTGGAATTCGGCCACCTCGAGACGATCGCCGACCAGGATCAGCTTCAGCCGAATGGGCGTGGCTTCCGGGGTGAAGAAAGGCGTCAGCGTCTTGCCTTCCTGATAGGCATTCCAGTCCAGCTCACCCTTGAACATGGCATTCTTGAGCTTGAACCAGAGGTGGGGCTGATCCAGCAGCTCATCGAGTTGCAAGATGAGATAGCCGCCGTTGGCTTCGCGCATCAGGCCCGGTTCCAGCAGGTGCTGGTTGGCGTAGACGGAGCCTTGTTCGGTCTGGTAGTTGATGGAGCCGAACAGGGTGTCCCAGTTCAGATCCCGGCCATAGATGACGGGGGCTTGCTGTTCCTCGTGATGGATCAGCAGGTTGATGAGCACCGGATGCTGGAACTCAAGCCCCTGAGCCACATGGGCCGCCAGATCGGAGAGAAAATCCACGATCTTGGGGTCATTTTCCTGTTTGCGGATGATCCTGGTGACCAGGCGCTCGGCATCCAGGTGATGGCTCATCAACTTGAGCAGTTCGCCAACCATCTCGCAGAACTCAAACCCGGTACCGGGTTGCAGGCGCAACCAGATAGGTTTGAACGGGTTGTTGAGGTTCTCGGTGTAGCAGAGATCGAACAGATCACCATCTTTGCCGTTGGAGGCGGCGATCAGAATCTGGCAGACACTCTCGTAATCCGCGCCAGGGAAACCGTTGAGCAACATGACCGGGCAGTCGCCATCAAAACTGGCCAGTCGCTTGATGCCAGAAATAGCTCTGGGTTGCAGGGCCGCGAAAGGGATAGGTTCGAGTTCGCTAAGCGCAGGAAACTGCTCAATCGTAAAAGCGGGTTTTAATTGTTCTGATGTTAATTCAGCCACTTAAGACATCCGGTCGAGGATAGGATCAATTGTTTCCATTATACACAGTTCGACTAGCGGGAACAGGAATCAAGCACATTCAATTTAACATAATGTACATTATGCGCGGTTAGGTCAGGCCCGGGGTTTGGCGCCAGGAGCACAGCCATACCAAGGGCTAGCGCCGCACTGGTGCCCTTGGTGTACTTTGCCAGGATGTCGTACCAAGCCTGTTTTAGCTCGGGATCTGTCTCGCGAACGGCCGCCAGACTTAACAGCACCTCCTGCACGTCCATTCCGATTTCCTGGGCAATCTTTTTCGCAGTCGCATCAGTGAGTTGCATCTTGCCAGTGGTAAGGCTGGAGATGTGTGACTTGGTAAAACCAAGCTCAGCGGCGACTTGCTGATACTGGCTGAACTTTTTGGCTCTCATGTAAGCCTGAATCAGTGCTTTAGAGTCCATATCATTGCCTCCTGGGGCCTATGAAAGTGGGTTCATCATACGCATTTTCCAGCCATTTGCCTCGGTTGTCAGTCCACTAATTAACTGATCTAATGCGGTCAGTTCATTAGCTTGCTGACTTATCCATGACCCACTCTAGCCCACAACACACCGATCTGCCTGCGCTCCTGGAGCGCAAGGTCTATTGGCAGGATGAGCCCACGGGCGACATGTCCGCGTGTGTGGCGGGTCAGGTTGAGATGTTCCGCGACTTGCATGAGCTGCGGATCTACCTGTCCATGACGTACCCCGACACTGCCTTTGAGCTGGTCGAGGTGACTGAGGAGACATGGCAAGGCTTCTATGACCAGGGAGTGTTTTTCGATGACTGGTCATAGCTCCGTAATGCCGATAAATGGGGTTATCGGCGATAAAACCCTGATCGACTATCTGTCCTTTACCTGGGCACCCGACGAATTGCGCCGGATGACCGACTTGGCCAAGCAAGGTGCCTTGCTCAAGGCCATCCCGCGCTTTGATACCCAGGTGCTCGGCATCAAGGCTGCCTTTGCTGTGCCGGCTGTCGCGGATCTGCGTTATCTGTGGAAGCGCCCCGCCTCCTTCGCTCCCCTCTCCCGCTTTGAGCAAGAAACCCAGCGGTTACGGGATAAGGTCTATCCCAAGCCAGAGGCTCGCCCTGTGGCGCCGGTACTCACCCCTTCCATGACCCAGATGATGGAAGCTGCCTTGCACTCCGACTACAAATCCCGCGCCGACATGCGCAAAGAGCTGAAAGCGGTCTGCTCTGCCCTCCTCGACTTCTCCGAATTTGAGGTGGTGCCCGATGCCAAATACTGGCACGCCTATAACGACATCATCGACAGCTACGGCGTCCAGTTCCTGGATGCCCTTTGCTGCGCCGAGATCGATCTCTGGCTGGAGGAGCTGAATCACCAGATTGGGGTGCCTATCCCCTCCCCTCGGTTCAGCAAACGGGATCGCCGCTCCGGCTTGCACGGTTACGCCCATTCCGCCGACCTGCTGTGTGATGGCCTGCCCTGTGGCCTTATCGGTTGGGGTGCGGCGAACCATGGTTGTATGGTGAGTTTTTCTGGCGCGGGTTGTGCGGCCCTGGATTTCAAAGCGCTGCACAATGTTATCTCTCACGTTCCTGGCATTCGTATTACTCGGGTCGATTTGGCCCTGGACGATTACCAGGGCAAAACCATCAGCTACCTCAATGCTGTCGAGGCGGCCGAGTCCGGCCAGTTCCACCCACAACGGGGCAATGCCCCTTGCTGGATGGCTATCCAGTCCGGTGAGTTCGTGCCCTCTGAGGTCGCCAAGGGCATCGTCAAGCGCTACGGCCTCAAGCCTTCCAAGGGCTGCTCCTTCTACGTGGGCAGCCGTATCAATGGCAAGTGCGCGCGCATCTATGAGAAAGGTAAACAGATGCAGTCGGCAGACTTCCCTGATTGGGTACGGGCCGAAGGCGAGTTGCACAATAAAGACCGGATCATTCCCCTGGATGTACTGTTGAATCCAGATCCCTATTTCGCGGGCATGTATCCGCAATTTGCCAAGTGGCTGGAACAAATCGCCCAGGTAGAAAGTGAACCAATTCGGATCACCACCTTTAAGAACCGCTTTAAAACCTCACGGGATAATGCGGTGTTCAATATGTCGAGAATGGCGGGCCGCCTTGTCAATTGGTTAGCGAATATTGAGGGGCTATCCCCTGACAAGATCGTTAACCAATTAACAGCGCACCTGGAACCGTTGGATATTCCAGCGCGGTTAACGATGCCGCTTCCGCCTGATGTGGGCGAGCTGCCTGTATTTATGACCTAACGAAGGTTCTTCAACGAGGAAATATCAATGTCTATTCTGTCCGGTGTTCTGGTCACTCGCGTGACTCATGGTTATGGCGTATCCCGTAAATCTGGCTCTCCGGTGCCGTATGACTTCGCTCAGGTGGAGTATCTGGCTCCGGCCAATAACGTCAACAAGCCTGAATGCAATATCACCTCCTGGGGCTATGAGGTTCGCCAATTAGCTCTGCGCAATGACGCGGCCACTATTAAAGAGCTGTCCGACTGCCCGAAATTGGTGGCGGTGGATCTCGTCCTGGAAGCGGATCCCAGTAATCCGACCCGCAACGTGGTAGTGGCCTTCCAGGCAACCAAGAAGCCTCTCTAATTCGCCGCGCTGAGGAGGAGGAGCGAGGGCGCGCAGCGACCGACGACGATAGCGTGGAAAAACCATGATCTGCATGGATATAACCGCTGAGGGATATATCAGACTCGCTCAGCCGGATAACTGTCAATATGTGCTCCTGACTGTCCAGGAGCATTCCAAACTCACCGATATATCCAACTGGTTTCAGTTTGATATGACGGAGGTAGGAATAGCCTTTAGCTCTGGCATTGTTATATGGGCTCTGGGTTTAAAAGTGGGCGCAATTGCCCGATTAATCGTAGGTGCAAAAAGAGGATAAACGAGTATGCAAAACTATTTCCGCAATGGCTGTATTGCCCTGTCCTGTTCCATGACTGCTATGGCAGCGAATGCTGAAGGTGGCGCGGCTGCCGCTGCGGCTGCTGCCCTGGACGCGGCCAAGGCCGACGTGGATACCACCTCGCCCAAGGTGATGATGGTCGTCGCCTCGGTCGTGGCGTGCGTCATCCTCATCGGGCTGATCCGTAAGGCCTAAGCCATGTCCCTGCTCATTGGGACGCTGTGGTTTCTGTTCTTTGTCGAAGGCTACAGATCATCGTTTTCGATATGACACAAGGCGGCTCCGGTCGCCTTTTTTATTGGGGGTCGTGTGAGAGTCCTTTATTTGCTGCTCCTGCTGCCGCTGGGGGCGCTGGCGAGCTGTCCAGCAGGTATCAAGCTATCTAATGTGCCAATAAGCACGGCGTTGCCTTTCTGCGTGAAATGGGAATCCTCCAGCCTGGGTGGCTGTCAGGTCGCTTGTCCTGGTGTGTGTGTCGAGCTTCCTGGTGCTGATTCCAAAGGCCCTATCGAGACAACGGGGGGCGAATGCAAGCTTGGCGGCGGCGGTGATGGGGGTGGCGATGGCGATGGTGGCGAGACAGGCGGTGGTGAGGCACCTTATGACTACCCGTTTAAAAACCAGATCAGTCCGATAGGTGTCGGTGGTGCATATCAAGAGGGTACTACAGCAGCGTTAAAACAAATTGACGAGGATCTGCGTTGGTTTGCCATTAAAAACTATGGCCAGGGCAAAGAGATGGTTGCCACGTTTAATGCCTTTGGTAAGGACTTGATGAAAGTCACCGATGCATTAACTGTGCAAAGCAGTTCCTTTGAGGAATACGGTAAAACGCAATTTTCCATTCTAACAACCTTGGGTAGAACCGAAGATACTTTACAGCAATTAACTAATTGTGTGGTTAACCCCAAAGGGAATAACTGTGAACACCTGGGTGGTTCTGGCGGCGGTGGTTCCTCATCGGAGGATACGGCAGCCATTAAAAACATGATGCAGACGGCCATGAGTTGGTGGAGTATGAACCCCAACTATCTTCAGTCCATTAATAATCAGGCAGCCTATATATCTGGTGATATAGGGGCAATTAAGGGCATGACGGAGGGCATGGGCGGCACGCAAATAAAGTTGCAAACGCAAATGGCCGGTGATTTGGCGGCTATCAAAGGGATGATAAAGGATGGTCAAGGCTCTGGTGGTAGTTCTGGCGGTGAGGGTGGCCCGGGTATCGATTATTCAAAAATGCCAGGTGCGGCGGGTAATCCTTTACAGGTGGCAGGTACAGAATATAAATCCAACTTGTGCCAGGACGGTGCTAATTGTGCCTTCGACCTGGGACAGATCAATAAGCAGTATGACGAGAGCAAAGAGGCATTAAAGAGCGCCTATAAGGGAATAAAGTCTGAGGTCGCCGATATATTTAAATTCCAGTTAAGCGGCTCTGGTTCGGTGCCGAAATGTTTCGAGATGTATTCGCTATTTGGCAAGACCTATTCGGTTTGTCCGTCAGTGGGCGCCTATTGGGAAACCTTGGCGGCCATCATGATGTTTGTATTCTACTTTGTCGCATTGATGATTGTTACCAGGAGATAAATCATGGAATGGTTAGGGGATATGTTTAGCGGGTTATTCAACGATATCTATGATCTCGCTGTCCAGGTAACTGCCTGGATTTCGGTAAAGCTGGCGATCCAGTGGGTCGAGTTCAAGTTATTCATGCTGATGTTTTCCTGGGACGTTGCCAGGGAAATCCTGATTAACCTGCAATTCAGCGATTTGATCTCGCAATCCTTTAATAACTTGCCCAACGATGTGCGAGATATATTGCTTTACCTGCATCTGGACAAAGGCTTGTCGATTATTACCCAAGCGTTTGTGACCCGCCTCATGCTCAATATGTTTGGATGGTGATCCATGTCCATTAAAATCCATCACGGTGCTCCTGGTTCTTATAAGTCCAGCGGAGCCATTCATACCGATGTGATCCCCGCCATCAAGGCTGGCCGCTTCATCGTCACCAACGTGCGCGGCTTCTCGGTGGAGCGTTGCCGTGAGGTGCTGGGTAAGGATGTGCCGGACGGCTTTGAGGTGCTCTATATCGAGACGGAATCCCAGGAGGGGCGCGACCGTTTGGCACGGTTTCATCACTGGGCACCCAAAGGGGCGTTTTTCCTGGTCGATGAGGTGCAACGGGTATTTCCGCCTGCCTGGCGCCAAAGCGACTTAGATGCGCTCGCTTTTCCTGGTGGGCCGGATAAAGCCAAGGAAGAAGGTCGACCGGAAACTATTGATGTGGCCTTTGATATGCACCGTCACCATAACTGGGACTTTGTATTAACGACTCCGAACATCAAAAAGGTGCACCAGGTAATCCGCGCTGCTGCCGAAACCGCTATTCGCCACACCAATATGGCGATATTGGGCATCGGCGGCCGTTATAAGACGGTGCTTCACCTCTCCGATAATTCCGGCACGTCCATGTCCGATGTGCTGCAGGCCAAGCCATTCAACAAGGTGCCCAAGCATGTTTTCAAGCTTTATGACTCGACTACAACCGGTAAAGTCTCGGATACAATCGCGGGCAGCTCGATGCTGCGAGATCCTAAAATTCTCTTTATTCTGGCGATTTGGGGACTCTGTGTATTCTTTGGCTTCATCAAGCCTGAATATATTGATGCGCCTGCTAAGGCCTCTGCGCCCTCTCCTGCCGCTGCTCCGGCTCCTGGGGCGGTGGGTGGTTCGCCCACTGCTGATGTACGTCCTGGCGGCGCTCCTGCTGCGTCTACTGCTGGCGTCCTTGCTGTAGGGCCGTTTGCTGGATACCGCCTCATCATCAACTGCCACGTGCTGACCAAGAGTGATCGAGACGTCTACAACGTCGAATACTGCTTTGCGCTGCGCAAGGGTGACGATGAGCAAGCCATCTATGCCGAGGAGTGGCCGCAATACTTCGTCGATGTGAAGGCCATGACGGCCTGCCATGCGGTGATCCAGTACCAAGGGCAACCCGTGGACATCTATTGCGACCCTGACGGCGATGCACTGCGCAAACGGGTCAATGCTGCCCTCTTTGCCGGCAGGGATAGCAAGAGTGAATCATCCGATGACCGGACATAGCAATAATGATGCACGGGCATAAAAAAACATCACCGCGATATGGTGTTTGTTATGTTAAATAGGGACCAAGTTGGTCTGTCCTCGGCAGCTGTGTGCTAGTTTTTAAATCAGTAACGGTTGCCTAAAAGTCAGCTATTAACATTAGAGTTAATGCTACTGTTACTGAAAGTGAGCCCGCGTTTATTAATATGGAGGTGACTGTGACCGAAAATGTGGATCAATCTGAAAAACGGGGTCGTGGTCGGCCTGTAACGGGGCTGGCTATGACACCAGCACAGAAGCAAGCGGCGTATCGTGCCAGGCAGAAAGAAAAAAACGTCACAGTGACAGTAAATAAGGGCGATGTGTTGGTGTTGAGTGCCCTCTTGAACTATGCCAAATCCCATGGGCATCATGCTGGGGTTGAGGTTGACGCCAAATCGGTACAGCGGCTCATTGATGCGCTCGATAACGCTTGCGGTGGTGAAGTTTTAAAGTAACGGTTGCGTTAATAATGACTTGGGGCGTTAGCCCCTATAAGCCGCCCTCTGCTGCTGATGAAGCCTCCAAGCGTCTCGCGGCGAAACACGCCCATCTTGCCCTGAGCCTGGGGCCACCCCCTTCCCTGCCAAACCCGTCTTTAATGCCTCAGTCAGAGCGACCAGCCGAAGGCTATGGGGCGCGTGTGGTGACTGCCTGGGCCTCCTGTCGTAGACAAGCTGTTCTCAAGGTCTTGCGCCGTCCTGACGACTGACTGCCCAGGGGAACCGGCTGTCCCCTCCCCCCGTGTAGTAATACGGGGGGAATTCAAGCTCATGAGGATAGCTGGCCTTAAGCTTTTTAGATAAATCGTCATTAATAGTTTGAACTGTGAGCGTTAAGCCCCATATAGATCGTGAGCATGTAGCTCTGACCTTAGGTGATTATATGACTGATAAAGTGGTTGTTGATGCCGAGAAAGGCGCGGTTTTTGCTGAATATATTGGCATTCCAAAGCGCTCTGCCGCTTCTAGTGTGCGCTTTTATGAGACGAGTCTTGAACAGCGACGAGCCATAGCTGTGGCTTGTGCTCTTGAATTGATAAATACCAAGCTTGCAAGTGGGGGCGTTCATGTTCAAAGCGAGTTGAATAGCCTTTCAGAATACGCTGATCGCATTGAGTCTGCATTGGTGAGATAGTTTGGCTTTGAATTCGGGGGCCTTCTAGCCCCCTTTTCTTTAGTTTATACCTAGTTTTTTTCGCCAGTAGAACGTCTCTTTTTGCTTCTCCGAACGTTCGGCATGGATGATAGCCATGGCCTCGATCCTTCTCCTGTCGTACGTCACGCCATTAGGGGCGACAAGGCAGTCATTCTTCATCCGCCAGCCTTCCCAGTCTTTGAAGATGGTCGGCAGCTCCCGCCCCGATACCATCCGCATTAGCCGCTTACAGACAGGCGGGATCTCTTTACCCCTATCCCAGTTTGTGACTTGCCTCACAGAAACGAAACATAGGTTTGCCGTCTCTTCCTCAGATAAACCGCACTCGAACCAGCGAAAAATGAAGTTTTTGGTCAACTCTCGTTCCATCCAAGTAATTACCTGATAAACCAGCAAAATTGCGTGGGCTGGCTTATCGGCAGGTTTCAGATGGGCATTTAACAAAACCGGACATTATGCGCGGTCAGGCTTGGGGCATGACAAAGGGGCCGATAGGCCCCTGGGGTTTTGATGCCGATAAGTACATATATCGGCATCAGCCTCTACCGCATCAAAGTGGCTCTAGAAACACATGACCCGTCGGAGTGTGTCGATGCAACAGCTCAGTTGAAGTACGTGATTCAAGCTCACGCTGTATCCACTGCAAAGCGGACGCATCAAGCTCCGTTGCTGAACGGACACAATGGCCTCTGACGGCACCACCCTGACGCTCACCTTCGTAAGTGAGAGTTGGGCCATCCTGTGAATCAGAATATATGTACAATTTAAGACTTCTTTGTCGTTCAGGCGGCAATTCAGGCATAGAGTGCATACGACGTTTAGTTACCTTGTCTTTATCTGAAACCATTACACTTTCCCTTAGTTATCAAAATGAAAGTGAATTTTAACACATTTAGGTAACGAAATTTTCAAGCCTCAACTAGGGCCCGCAATTAAGAGCCTTTGCCCGGGCTATACGCCTTGCACGTGCTCGTTGCTCTAGCCAACCAGCAACCCAGACCACCCCCAGGAACAGAATCCCGCCCCAAACTGGAGCCGTCAGAATGGAAAGGAAGAGATACGCGATCCAAGCATGCTGACCAAACAGACCGCCCAAAAGGCAGGCAACCAGAACGACGATTTCAAGGAGAACCAAGAAGAAAGGCCCCATAGTCAAAACCCCCAACAACATCAGATCAGCGGATTTGATCATTGCCGATCCAGGGAGTCAATTGCCCAGGTAAGAGATAACAGCCCTGCGGGCTGGGGTTTTAAAGGAGCGTGCCCAGGGTTTGGCAAAGGTGGAAGAATTACCCCCGTATTACTACCCGGAGGGCTGGCGCCTGAAAAACCAGTGCGGCGCTGTAGCGTTCGCCTCCCCCAGGGCCGGAAAGCCTCAAAAGCCGGTTTAGCAGGGAAAGGGGTGAGTGCGTATCAGGGCAAGATGGGCGTGTTTCGCCGCGAGACATGGGAGGGAGTTCTGCAGAACTAAAGTAGGAAATGAAGCTTTCCCTGCTTCAAGCACATTCGACTTGTTTGAGTTCAAATAGAAACAGTTGGGTGCTTTTGATATCGGGCGTGCAGAGCTGACTGCACAGCTTGCTATTGAGGAAATACGTGGTCGCTTCCTGCGCGGTAGGTGTTTGGCTTGATACCATTTCGAATGGGATTTTTTGCTGTCCTGATACGATAACTACTTGAAACATGGGCATTGCAAGTCCTTTTGATTGTCCAGTCAGTAGCATCCTATGACAGTTTTTCTTCAGCGCAAAACTATCTTTACACTCTGTTTGCTTACCCTGGCGATGCCTCCTGTGATTATGTAGAGCGCTTTGTCAGTTGATCGGCAAGGCACCCACTTTGATTCTCTCGAACCTGATGCTGACAATATTCGCCATTCCTGCGTCTTTCTCCTCGCGAGCCGCCCTCGCTCAGCTCCCCTCAGCCCATCCGCAGACAGAAATAGCCTCTTTCCCAACGCATCGCCCCTACCCCATAGACATAATGCTGCTCATGGGGATTATCCATTCAACCCCATGAGCAGCTTTGGGTGTGTCATGGGGGTCACCTGGATGCGTCACGGCCGATGTGGTGCTGTGAGACGTTGAGCGATAGCGGGTGGCTAGCCGCATGCAGACCGGTAAAGGCGATGTCCTGACTCTATCCGGTCGGTGGTGGGTTCATTGCTGGCCATGCAGGTGATCAAGGGGCTTGTGGCTCGCACTTTCGTGGCGTTCGCTGTTGCCGGTATGCAGGTATTTGGAGGTGGTGTCGATGCTGTCATGGCCCGCGTCGGCCTGCACGTGGGACAGTGGCCGACCATTCAAGTTGATGTCGTGGGTGATGCCTGTGTGGCGGATGGAGTGTGGCGTCAGGTTGCGCATTTCGGCCGCGTCCTGGGCAAAGCCATCCAGCTCGGCCAACAAGGCCGCCTGCTCCAGCACCGCCATGACCAGCTCGCGTAGCTGGCGGATCCCGAGGTTGGCATTGAGCTCTCCCTGCTGCCGGCCATGGGCCGCCGCCTTGTGGCGCACGAAGAGGGGGGTCTGCTCGTTCGGTGCCGGCAGTGGCGACAGTCCGAGAAAGGTGCGGTAGCGTGTCAGGGCATCCAGCAATGCTTGGGAAACGGCCACGGTACGCCGCTTGCCGCCTTTGCTGCGGGGAATGTAATAGCCCCAGACACCGGTCTTGTGGTCGCGACGAAATTGATCCATGACGGGGCTGAAACCGGGTCTGGCCGCCACCTCCGAGATCCGCAGGTAGCAGGCATACATCAGACAGATGAGAAAGCGGCTGCGCTCGTGCTGAGCCGGCGATGCGGCCGCCAGCTGTTCGGCGGCCTGCATCACGTAGGACCACTGCAACTCGCTGAAGGCCTGGCTCTGTTCGTCACTCTCCTGATGGATCGGCTTTTTCACTCTTTGCAGCAGCAGTGCCGGGTTGCGATCCATGTACTCCTCCTGGACAAGGAACTGGAAGAAGGCCGACAGGATGGCGAGTTTGGTCTTCATGGCCTGTTCGCTCAGGCGGTAGGGCAACTCACGGCCCAGCGCCCGTTTGCCCAGAAAGGGTCGCCACTGGGGATTGGGCAGTCGCTCTCCCCACTCCTTGTCGAGCACGAACTGGGCCACGTTCCGATAGGCGATCAGCGCCGGCGGCGGCGCCTGACAATAGTCGAGGTAACGCATCATGATCCGCCTGGTGAGATCCTTTGGGCTGATGGCCATCTCGCCGAAGCTCCAGTGCAGGAAGGTGGTCAGCTCGCTGCGATAGGTCTTGTAGTTGTTTTCGCTGTGGCGTTGTTCGAGCAGCCAGTCGACGGCCAGCTCGTAGACCAGACCCGCATCTGGCACGTTGGCCATGCTGAGGTTGGCCAGATACAGGTTGA
This sequence comes from Aeromonas sp. TECH754, assembly GCF_056279295.1. NCBI lineage: Bacteria > Pseudomonadati > Pseudomonadota > Gammaproteobacteria > Aeromonadales > Aeromonadaceae > Aeromonas > Aeromonas sp. TECH754. The sequence goes on from NZ_JBWBRA010000001.1 coordinate 1,558,182, forward strand.
CTTGAGGGTTGCCCGCCTCCAGATGGAGCAGACTATCGAACAGCGGCATGGCGGGCGGAAGTGGTGGATGAGTCATAGTGATGCTGTGGTTATCGTTGTCTGTAGTGAGGCAAGTACTGCCTGGTGTTGATACCGCGAGATGGGGTCATGACATCCATGCGCTTTGCTCGCTCAGGACGTGCCATCGGCTCGTTTTGTGGGTGCAGTGCAATGGCGGATGAATATATTCACTCAATATGCAATCTGGTTGGAAAAATCTCGGGGAAAATACAAAGCAAATTGGCTAATAATGCATGGAATTGAATATTGAAGGCAGGGTGACTGCGGTTCAGGCAGTCTCCCCCTCTTCTTGTCAGGCTACGCTTTTCAGGGATTTTCCTTTGGGTTTATCGCTATTTTCAGCATCAAGCTTCTCCTCTTTGGGGTTTGTACCCAGCCCTTTTCCGCCACGTAGCAGGTTTTGCAGCAGATCCCGCTGTTCGGCCAGGTAGAAGGCCAGGCTCTCTTGCTGCTCGGACGTCAGCTCAACCGGTGCACCGGCCAGCAACGCCATCAACTCATCGGCGGTATCCAGCAGCTTGTCATAGGCATCGGCCTCTTTCTTGCTGGCAAAGGTCATCTTCTCCACTCCCCCACGCACCACAACATACTTGATCTCAACGGCCATACGGCGTCCTCCTCATGATAGTGACCATGATTATATGTACGTATATACAGTATTGCAAATAACACCCAGGCAGCAGTATCAGAGTCCGTAGCGGCAGCCACGTCCCCTTCACCGCAGCGCCATCATCTCAGGCGACATGCGGCGCCGATTTCCCTGCCAACTTGAAGGGATATTCCGGGTTTTCTTGGCGGCAGACCGCGCCGGGCAAGACAGAGAACCGGTTTTAGGGTAGATTTTATCAATTCCTTCAACAGGTTGAATCGTATGTCGGATCCCTGCTCCGTGATCGTCTGCCCGGCTTGCGACTTGCTGATCGAACGCAAGTTGCTGCCGCTGCGCCGTCACGCCCACTGTCCCCGCTGTCATCAGCATCTGTATGGACGCTACGCCTTTCGCCCTTCCCACCTGATGGCGCTGACACTCACCGGTTTGTTGTTGTTGCCTTCTGCCTTCTTCGAACCCCTGCTCTATGTGCGCCTGGCGGGTGTCAACACCGATGCCAACATGATGAAGGGCATAGTGTTGCTGGCGCGGGAGAACGAGTTGCTGGTCGCGTCGCTGGTATTGTGGTGCGGTGCACTGGCGCCGATGGGGTTGCTGCTCGGCATCTTTGCCCTCGCCTCCGGCCTCGCGAAACGCTGGCATATCTTGCCCCTGACCCTGAAGGCGGTGGCCGTGTTTCGTCATTGGGCCATGCTGGAGGTCTATATCGCCAGCTTGCTGGTATCCCTGTTCAAACTGGTCGATATCGCGGATGTGCGCTTTGGAGGAGGCTTTCTGAGCCTGAGCTGTTTGATGCTGCTCACTCTCGCCCTGTTGATCCTGTTCGATCCCGCTCCCTACTGGGAGCAGGTCCCCATGGAGGAGCCCAATCATGATCAGCGCCCGTGAGCAGGGCCTGTGCGGTTGCCACACCTGTGGCCTGCTGGTGCGCTATCAAGCAGGCACTGTCTGTCCTCGCTGTCACAGCAAGTTGCAGGTGCGCATCCCCCACTCCCTCGCCCGCTCCTGGGGTTTGCTGGCTCTGGCTACCTTCATGCTGCTGCCGGCGAACCTGCTGCCCATCACCCATTTTTACACCAAGGGGCTGCTGCAATCCGACACTATTTTTAGCGGCATCATCTCGCTTTACAACAGCCACATGTCCGGCATCGCCACCATAGTGTTCCTGGCGAGTATAGTGGTGCCGGTTGGCAAGATACTGGGGCTTGGCTGGATCTGCTGGCAGTTGCAACGGGCCAAGCCGGTGCGGCGCAGGCGTCAGCTCATCATGTATCGCATCATCGATTTTATCGGTCGCTGGTCCATGCTGGACCTGTTTGTCATCTCGTTGATGATGGCCCTGGTTGATCGCGGCGTATTGCTCAACGTGCTGGCGGGGCCGGGGGCTACCGCCTTTGGTTGCGTGGTGCTGCTCACCATGATGTCGGCCCGCATGCTGGATACCCGGCTATTGTGGGACAAGGAGGCGCGCTGATGGCGCTTCTCTCCGTTGGTTTTCATTTGCACATTCATTGTCTAAGGAGTCGATATGATCGGGGCTGAACCCGTCATCGAGAAGCGCCGCTGGCTGTCGCCGGTCTGGTTGTTGCCTGTCATCGCCCTCTTGCTGGCCGGTGGCTTTATCTATCAGCAGGTGGCAACCCGTGGCCAGCTCATCCGTATCAACTTTGCCCAGGGCAACGGCATCTTGCCCGGCAAGACCCAGTTGCGCTATCAGGGGGTGGCCATCGGGGTGGTACAGGAGCTGGCGCTGGCGGCGGACGGTCGCAAGATAGCCGTGCTGGTGAAGGTCGACAGCCGTGCCCGTCCGCTCATTCGCAAGGGATCCGACTTCTGGCTGGTGAGCCCCAAGGCCTCCCTGACCGAGATCTCCGGCCTCGATACCCTGGTCTCCGGCAACTACATCAACCTGCAGCCGGGCCGGGAGAACAAGCCGCTGGAGGAGGAATTCGATGCGGTCGATGGCCCTCCCCCCGGTTATCAGGCCCAGGGCCGTACCCTGCATCTGACCGCCGACTCGCTGGGATCGGTCGGCATCGGCGCCAAGATCTATTTCCGTGGCATCGAGGTGGGCAGCGTCATCAACACTCGTCTGGGTGAGGATAACCAGAATGTGATCCTGGATCTGGTGATAGAGCCGCGCTTCGAGCACCTCATCAAGGCCGATACCCGCTTCTGGAACATCAGCGGCATCAAGGGATCTTTCAGCCTGGCCGGCGTCAGCGTCGAAGCGGGCAGCCTTGCCTCCATACTGAGTGGCGGCATCGCTTTTGACTCTCCCAAGGGTTCCCCGTTGCCGGAGAAGGGACAGACCTTCACCCTCTACAAGGGGCTGGCCGAGGCGGCGCGGGGGGTGCGTATCGACATCCAGGCCGGCGCCCTGCCCATCAAGGAAGGGATGCCGATCCTCTATGAAGGCATCGAGATTGGCCGGGTTGACCCCATCCGTCTGACCGAACGGGGCCGGGTCGTCACCGCTCTGGTCAACCCCGAGCAGGCGTTTCGCGTGACGGGCAACAGCCGCCTCGTCTGGGAGACGGTGTCAGTCTCCCCGACCGGGCTCAAGCACGCGGATCGCCTGCTGGCCGGGCCCGCCATCCGGCTCGACTATGTGACGGGCGACCGGGTGAGCACCATGACGCTGACGGATCAGGCGCAGCCTGGTGGCATCAAGCTGACCCTGCAGGCGGATGATCTCGCCGGGGTGAGCGAAGGGGCCCCGTTGCTGTTCAAAGGATTGCAGATTGGCCAGGTGGGGCAGCTGACGCTCGATGCCCGCGGCAATGCGAGCATCGAGCTGCTAGTGGGCGAGGCGTATCGCCCTCTGCTGACACGGGCCCGCTTCTATCGGGCGGCGCCGCTGCAGATCGCCGCCGACCTGAGCGGTATCAAGGTGGAGTCCAGCCCGGCCAGCACCTGGCTGGCGGGTGGGATCAAGCTGGTTCAGGCGCCGAGCGGCGAGCGGATTGACCGGCTCTACCCCAGCCAGGAGCTGGCTCTGCTGGGTAGTCGCAATGCCAGGCCACAACCCTGGGTCCTACGCGCCGAGCAGGCCGATGGCATTGGCATCGGTTCTCCGGTGCTCTACCTGGGATTGGAAGCCGGCTCGGTCAAGGCACTGAGGGCGGATGCCCGCGGCGTCGAGATCACGCTGGAGATCAACGCCAGCTATGCGCCCCTGCTCAAGCAGCAACCCCAGTTCTGGAAGAAGGCGGCCATCGACGGCAAGATCCGGCTGGACGGGGTTCAGGTCAAGATGGGCAACCTCGCTACCCTGCTACGGGGCGCCATCGAGTTTGACCGGCTCGGCACCGATCGTAGCAGCCATCAGCTGTTCGACAACAAGGAGCAAGCCAAGACTCGGGTGCGCAGCCTGACGCTGACCGCGGATCGCAACCCGGGGCTCGGGGTCGGCAGCCCCATCCGCTATCGGGGCGTCGACATCGGCAAGGTGGAGCAGGTCGAGCTCGATCCTTCCCTCGGTCAGGTGAGCTTCAAGGCCGAGCTGGACGGGCAGTATGCCGCTCGCTTCCTGCAGTCCGGTGCCCGTTTCACCCTGGTACAGGCCAAACTGGGCCTCGGCGGCGTCGCCCACCTCGACACCCTGATCAAGGGGGCCTTCGTCGAGGCCAGCCCGGGTCAAGGTGCTGGGCGGGATCGCTTCCCCCTGAGTCAGAGTGGCCCCATCGGGCTGGCGCTCACCCTCAAGAGCCCCTCGGTCAGCGGCGTCAGCGTCGGCAGCCCTCTGCTGTTTCGCAAGTTGATGGTTGGCAGCGTCACTCAGGTCGCGCTGGCCCGGGATGGCAGCGAGGTGCTGATCGATGTGAACGTCGATGCAGAATATGCCCACCTGGTGCGAGCCAACAGCCGCTTCTGGAACGTCTCCGGCGTCAAGGCGGACATCGGCCTGACCGGCGGCACCATAGAGGTGGAAACCGTGCAGAGTCTGCTGACCGGCGGCATCGCCTTCAACACCCCGGAGCGGCAGATGGGGCCGACCGTCAAGGCGGGTCACAGCTATCAGCTCCATGGCAAGGCGGAGAAAGAGTGGCTGGAGTGGAGTCCTCGCATCCAGCCCTGATCCCCTCCCCGCTCTCCACAAGCCCGGCATTTCCTACTGCCGGGCTTTTTTATTTTGGCTCCTCACCATGCCCGAAAGCCCCTCTGAAGAAAACGGCCGGTGTGTGGTAGGATATCGCCCCTCATTTTGGGTCTGCGAGATTGCACCGTGCACGACAACACCTACCTTCCCGATCACTTCCTGCGCCACATCGCGGCCATCATGCCGGCCCATCTCTCCCTCGACGAGTTTGTGGCGAGTTGTCGGCGACCACTGCGGCGCAGCATCCGGGTCAACACCCTCAAGATTGCTGTCGCTGACTTTGTCGCGCGGATGCAGCCGCTGGGCTGGCAGCTGGAGCCCGTGCCCTGGTGCGAGACCGGTTTCTGGCTGACTCGGGATGATGAAACCGTGCCGCTTGGCAACACCGCCGAGCACCTCTGCGGGCTCTTTTACATCCAGGAAGCCAGCTCCATGCTGCCGGTGACGGCGCTGTTTGCGAGCGACAAGGTCAAACGGGACGGCATGCTGCTGGATGCGGCGGCGGCACCGGGCTCCAAAACCACCCAGATCGCGGCGCTGATGAACAATCAGGGCATGCTGGTCGCCAACGAATATTCCAGCAGCCGGCTCAAGGTACTCAGTGCCAACATCCAGCGTTGCGGTGTGACCAATGTGGGCATGACGCACTTCGATGCCAAGGTGTTCGGCCAGTGGTTGCCGGAAACCTTCGATGCCATCCTGCTCGATGCCCCCTGTTCGGGGGAAGGCACGGTGCGCAAGGACGAAGATGCCTTGCGCAACTGGAGCATCGAGAGCATCGACGAGATCGCTGCGGTGCAGCAGGGACTGCTGGAGAGCGCCTTCCATGCCCTGAAACCGGGCGGCGTGCTGGTCTATTCCACTTGCACCTTGAGTGTCCAGGAGAACCAGGATGTCTGCCAGTCGCTGCGGGACAAATTCGGTGATGCCTTGAGTATTGACTCGCTGGCGGACTTGTTCCCCGGCGCCGAACAGGCCTGTACCGGCGAGGGTTATCTGCACGTCTGGCCCCAGATATTCGACAGCGAAGGCTTCTTCGTAGCGCGGCTGCGCAAGCATCATTCGGTGGCCAATACCATGTTCAAGCCGGGCAGACTCGGCAAGTTCCCCTTCTCCCCGCTGCCAGCCAAGGAGGCCGACCCCATGCTGGGTGAGATTGAGGCGGCTTTCGGGGTGATCCCGCAGGGGCAGTTGTTTGGCCGTAATGACGAGATCTGGCTGTTCCCTACCTTGTTTGAGCAAGTACAGGGCAAGCTGCGTTTCGATCGCATTGGCATCAAGCTGGCGGAAACCTTCAAGAAGGGTTATCGGCTGACTCACGAGTGGGCTCTGGCCTATGGTAGCCAAGCCACACGGGGAACAGTCGAGTTGGATGCCAGCAATGCACGGGAGTTCATGATGGGTCGGGATGTCTGGCCGGAGCTGGAGGCTGGCGCGGGTGAGGTAATAGTCCGCTATCAGGGGTATCCGCTGGGCATGGGGAAATGGGTCGGCAGCCGCATCAAGAATGCCCTGCCCCGTGAGCTGGTGCGCGACAACAACCTGTTCAACCGTTGAACTGGCCCATGAGGCGGTCACATCGAGGGAATCCACTGATGTGACCGATGCATGAAAGCCAGTTGCCTAACACCTGTTCGAGTCTGAAAAACCTCCACTCTGGTTGAACTTTTAGTCAGATCTTGAAATGCCTAGCGCCTTGTCTAAGCTTAAGGTTATCTGCACACCGGTTAGCGCACGGCTCTGCAAGGAGCCAATTCCCCTATGCCAGGTACAAGGAATTCGTACCTGGCTTTTTTTATGCCTGCTCATCGATGAGCTCGACGCTCTCTTGCTCAGGCTGACTGGTTGGTACCAGTTCATGGCGATAGAGCAAGTCGATCGCCTGCTCGATGAGCGAGGCCTGACTGTCTTCCAGGTGCAGGCCGAGTTCATGCAACCGCTCGGCGTGACGATTGCTGATCCAGCACTGCAACCGGCTGTGGGTTTCCTGCTTGCGTTTCACATGCTGGCGCTGTCGCTCGGCGTTGTCTTGTGCCTCTGGCTGCAGTGTTAATTCTTTATTTTCCTGGCTCATATGACCGTGATGTTCTCGATTAACCAAGTTGTTATCTCTCACCATTTATCGCGTCTCGTAAAGAAGCCGCTCTCCCCTCACCTGGCTCAGGCAAGGGGAAAAGCAACAGCAAAACAATGAGATGCTATTTAACATAAAAAATGTGGTGACGCGGTTGGCTTAAAGCAGCCCCTCAAGAGCGTGGTCGGAAAACTTGTGTGCGTCATCGAAGTACTCCTGCAGGGTACGCATGTCTTTATGCCGTGTCACTTCGATGATCTTGTTCATGGGTTTACCGGCGGTCACGGCCGAGGTGATGAAGCCTCGGCGCAGGCTATGGCCACTGACATAGAGATCGTCGATGACCTGGCCGGTGCGCCGCTTGATCATCAGGTTGATACCCTGGGGGCCGAGTGGCTCAGGCATGAGCTGACCCCAGCGGGTCATGCGGCGAAACAGCGCCCCCTCGCTGATCCTGCTTTTCTTGAGCCAGTTGCTCAGTGCCGACACCGGGCAATATTGCTTGCCCGGGATGAGCGCTATTTCGGTTTCGTGAAGCTGATGCTTGCTCGGCTTGAGGCGAAGCCTGATCCCCTGCCCCACAAAATCGAGATCGCTCACCTCGATACGGGCGGCCTCTGAGCGGCGCAAGGCACCGCTGAACATCAGCAGCAACAGGGTGTGATCCCGCAGCCCGGCCAAATTGGAGGTATCGATGTCATCGAGCACCCGGCTCAGCGGTTGCAAGGTCAGCGCTCCCGTCTTGCGTTTGCGGTTATCGCCGAGCCGCACTATGCCGCGCATCATCTCCTTGATCTCAGCATGTTCTGTCGGCATGGGGTGAACCCCCTTCTGCTTGAATGCGTAGCGGATCCCGGCGAGCCTTCGCACCAGAGTCGCGGGTTTGCGCGGCTCACCGTTGCGCAGTTCCCCTTTCCCCTCGTGTTTGTCCAACCATACCCAGTCCGCCAGGATGCCATCGGCCTGATCCGCCAGGAAGTTCATGATGTCGTGGTGGTTGGTTTGCAGGGGATCCAGCTGCTGCAACTGACACCAATATACGAAGATACGAGTATCAGCCTGGTAGGCATTGAGGGTAGAGTCCGCCTTGGCACTGCGCAAAAAACGCCTGGCCCTGCTGTTGAGCTGAGGATCGAACACTGCCTGCAATGATTGCTGAGCGGGGTTTTGAATGGTTGGATATGCCACGTAACCTGATGATTCTATGCGAAGTTTCGGAAGATCTTACAGGATCTTTCAGATCCATCAAGTATCGATAATGAATATTATCGATACTTATCACAGCTTGATTTTAACCCTCCTGGCATCACTGCCTCTCTTCCGCATTATCGATTACATGACGCCAGTCACCAGCGTCGAAGAAACTGTGGCATATGGGGAGTGAGAGATAACGAAGTTGTTTCCCAGGATTTATCAGGGGGATTATGCTGAACGCTGGAAATAAAAAGGCCCCATCTCCTGGGGCCTTAGATTACTTCTTTGCCAGCTTGAACAGCTCGAAGAAGTTGTGGCTGGTGGCCTGTGCCAATTCCGCCAACGGGATCTGCCGAAGGTCGGCCACAAACTGGGCCACATCGCGCACGAAGGCGGGTTCGTTCTCCCTCCCCCGATGGGGCACGGGGGCCAGATACGGAGAATCCGTTTCGACCAGCAGGCGCTCCAGCGGCAATGCCTTGACCACGGCCTGCAGCGCGAAGGCATTCTTGAAGGTAGCGATGCCAGAGATGGAGATATAGAAGCCCATCGCCATGGCCGCCTCCGCCATCTCGAGGGATTCGGTGAAGCAGTGCAGCACGCCGCCCACCTGCTCGGCTCCCTCTTCGCGCATGATCTGCAGAGTGTCCTGCTGGGCATCACGGGTATGAATGATCAGCGGTTTGTTCAGCGCTCGCGCTACCCGGATGTGCTCCCGGAAGGAGGCTTGCTGCACCTCCTTGTTTTCCGGCGAATAAAAGTAATCGAGCCCGGTTTCACCAATGGCCACCACGCGAGGGTCGGTGGCCTGGGTCAACAGCAGTGCGGCATCCACTCCGGGATCCTGATTGAGCGGATGCACGCCACAGGAGGCGAACACCTGGGAATAAGGGGCGATCGCCGCCATCATGGTCGGGAACTGTGCCTGGGTCACGCTCACGCACAAAAAATATCCCACGTCCTGCGCCGCCGCCTTGGTCAGCACATCTGCCATGTCGGTCTGTTTGCTGCCATAGCTGAGGCGATCGAGGTGACAATGGGAATCAACGAGTAACATACACAACCTTGCTTGTTTGCTTAATCGGCCATCATAACCAGCGATTGAGCCAGTTCATCAGATGAATGGTGGGATTGGAGAGCTGGCCCGGTTGGCAGGCAGCCTTCAGGGCGACGAGCTGCTGCTCCGCTTCCAGCAGTTTCTCACTGGAGTGGCGTTCGGCCAACTTCTGGCTGAGCACCGCCAGATCCGGCATCGCCAGTTGGTGATGGCCACAACCGGCTTGCGTCTTGAGGGCGTCGCACAGGAACAGCTGCAGCCAGTGCAGGCGCACCTGACTCTCCTCTGCCAATTGTGCACAGACATTGGCCGCCCGGGTCGGCGCCTGTGACAGGGAGACGAAGCTTTCCAGCAGAGTCCGGCGAGCGTCATCTTGCTGCTCTTCGATGTAACGCAACACCCGCAGCGGCGCCCCCTGACAGATCCGCACCTGGGCCTGAGTTGCCTGATGGCCCTGCTCCGCCAGCCAGCGCAGGGTCTCCCCTTCCGCCGGCAACTGACAGACGTGCTTGTGGCAACGGCTGAGGATGGTGGGCAACAGACGGGAGACTCTGGATGCGATGAGCAGCAGCAGGCTGTCGCCGGCCGGCTCTTCCAGGGTTTTCAGCAGGGCGTTGGCGGCAGATTCCGTCATGCGCTCCGCATCCGGAATGATCACCACCTTGCCACGGCCAAGCTGGGCCGTGCTCTGCAGGCGAGTACAGATCTCGCGAATGGCCTCGACGCCGATGGTCTTGGTGTCGGTACCGAGGGAACCAAGATCCGGATGATGACCCTTGCTCAGCAGTTGGCAGGAGTGGCACTGATCACAGGGTTCGCCCCCTATCGGCTGTTGGCAAAGGTGCAACCGCGCCAGCCGTTCGGCCAGCTGCTCCTTGCCAAGGCCGGGATCGCCGAGCAGCAGCCAGGCATGGGCCAGTCGGCCCGCCTTGGCACTCTGGCTCAGAGCCTGCCAGTCCGGGATCAGCCAGGGATACATAGCGACTCATCTGACATGTACTGGCTCAGCGCCGTCTCGATGGCGGCCTTGACCTGTTCCGGCGTTTGTCCGGCATCGATCACCTTGATGGAATCGTCTGCGGCGGCGAGCTCCAGATAACGGGTGCGGGTGCGCACGAAGAAGCCGAGCTGCTCCAGTTCGATGCGATCGAGCTCGCCGCGATGGCGGGCCCGCTGCAATCCGATGGCGGGATCGATATCGAGATAGAGGGTCAAGTCCGGCTTGAAGTCGCCGAGCACCGCCTGCTTGATGGCATCGATGAGCCCCGCATCGATGCCGCGGCCGCCCCCCTGGTAGGCCTGGGAGGAGAGGTCGTGTCTGTCCCCCACCACCCAAACGCCCTCGGCCAGGGCGGGTCTGATCCGAGTCTCCACGAGCTGCACCCGGGAGGCGTACATCAGCAGCAGCTCGGCTTCGATGGTGAGGCGTTCGTCATGCACTTCTTTCACGATGGCTCGCATCCGTTCGGCCAGCGGAGTGCCACCCGGTTCACGGGTACACTCGATCCGCTCGATGCCGTGGGCCTGCAGGTAGTCGGTGACATAACGCACCGCGGAGCTCTTCCCTGCCCCTTCCAATCCTTCAATCACGATAAATTTAGACATTAGGGTTTCTTCAATATGTATTCGCGAACCGCCCGATTGTGTTCATCGAGGGTCTTGGAGAAATAGTGTGCCCCGCCCCCCTTGGCGACAAAATAGAGATAATCGGTCGACAGAGGATTGAGCGCCGCCTCGATGGAGGCCTTGCCCGGCATGGCGATGGGCGTCGGCGGCAGACCGTCGATCACATAGGTGTTGTACGGATTCGCATCGGTCAGATCGCTGCGGCGAATGTTGCCATCGTATCTGTCCTTCACCCCGTAGATGACGGTGGGATCGGTCTGCAGCTTCATGCCAAGGCGCAGGCGGTTGACGAACACCGAGGCGATCTGGGCCCGCTCCTCCGGCTGGCCGGTCTCTTTTTCGATGATGGAGGCCATGATCAGCGCCTCGTAGGGCGTCTTGTACGGCAGGTTTGCCTGCCGCTTGTCCCAGCTCTCCTGCAGGAAGGCCTTCATGTCCTGGTAGGCGCGACGCAAGATGGAAATATCGCTGGCATGAGTGGTATAAGCATAAGTCTCTGGCAGGAACCAGCCTTCCAGCTTGCCGTTCTCGATACCCAGCTCCTGGGCCAGATCGGTTTCGCTCTGCTCCACCGTCAGCCGTTCCAGATAAGGAGCGCCGGAGAGCTGCTTCAACCAGTCCTCGAAACGGGATCCCTCGACGAAGGTGAGGCTGAAGTGAAACTCCTTGCCGGAAGCAAACAGGGAGAGGGTCTCCTTGAGAGGGGCCCCTTCCTTGATCTCGTAGGTACCGGACTTGATGGCGACCAGTTCAGGATGACCACGCAACCAGAGGCGTACCGCCCAGGGACTGGTGTCCCCCTCCCCCAGCTCGGCGATCAGACGCGCCGCGTGGGCGCCTTTCTCGACGGTGAAGAGGCGCGTCGGCCCCTTGTTGGTGAGGGTCTCCACCTCTTGCCACTTGTAATATGCATAGCCCCCGGCGACGGCAACCGACAGGGCCGCCCCCGCGAGCAGGGTGTAAAGCCGATTAAACTTCAATGACCAAACGCTCCTGTAAACGACGGCTCAATACCGGGCTGGGATAGTGCAGATCCCCGATGCCGATCACCGGCACTATGCCCATCAGGGTATTGGTCAGCCATACTTCTTCGGCCTGCCACAGCGACTCCAACGGAGCCTCCACGACACGCAGTTCAATGCCCATGTGTTTAAGCATCATCATCACGCGTCTGCGCATGATGCCGTCGACCCCCCCGCGGGAGAGATCCGGTGTGAATACCGTTTTACCACGACGCCAAAACAGATTTGCGCTGACTCCTTCTACCAGAAATCCACGGCTGTTCAATACTATACCTTCGACTCCACCCCGTGCGGCAAGTTCGCTCTTCAATAAAACTTGCTCCAGCCGGCCCAGGGTTTTGAGCCCCGCCAGCATGGGCGCATCGCCGAGCTGTTGCTGGCAGACCAGCGCCACTATGCCATCGCGCTGCCAGCCCTGATAGTGGAGCGGGTAGTCCGCAAGGGAGACGATACGGGTCGGTAAATGACAATCGGCGCCATCATAGCCCCTGCCACCACTGCCGCGGGTCAGCACGACCTTGACGACAGCCTGTGTCTGCCCTGCCGCAAGTTGCGCCACCTCAGTGGCCAGCTGGTCCCAGGGCAGCTCGGCAAAGCCGAGTCTGGCACAGGCGTGCTGCAGACGCGCCAGGTGCGCCGGCCACCAGACCACTTGACCATCCTTCACCAGCATGGTGGTGAAATGACCATCTCCGTACGCGAGACCGCGATCCCTGGCGGATAAGGCTTCTGTTGGCAGTCCGTTGATCAACATGGGTGTCCCTTTGATAAAAAAGGCCCGATACTGGCGTATCGGGCCCGATTCTTTGCTTAGAATGCCGCCCAGAGCGGATTATACGCGCTTGAAGATCAGGGAGCCATTGGTGCCGCCGAAACCAAACGAATTGGACAAGGCATAGTCAAACTGACCAGCCTTGGCCACGTGAGGCACCAGGTCCAGATCGCACTCCTCATCCGGATTGTCCAGGTTGATGGTCGGTGGCACCATCTGATCCCGCAACGCCAGCACAGTGATGATGGCCTCGATGGCACCGGCAGCACCCAGCAGGTGACCCGTCATCGATTTGGTGGAGCTGATCATCAGTGACTTGGCATGCTCGCCAAACACCTGCTTCATGCCGCGCAACTCGGCCACATCACCCAGCGGGGTGGAAGTGCCATGGGCATTGATGTAACCGATCTGCTCGGGAGCAATGCCGGCATCCTTGATGGCGTTCTTCATGGCGCGAGCACCGCCATTCCCGTCCGAGGGAGGCGCCGTCATGTGATAGGCATCACCGCTCATGCCAAAGCCAACCAGCTCGGCATAGATCTTGGCGCCACGCGCCTTGGCGTGTTCGTACTCTTCCAGCACCAGTACCCCGGCGCCATCGCCCAGCACGAAGCCGTCGCGATCCTTGTCCCAGGGGCGACTCGCTTTTTGCGGCTCGTCGTTGCGGGTGGAGAGTGCCTTGGCTGCCGCGAAACCGCCCATTCCCATCGGGGTGGAGGCCTTCTCGGTGCCGCCGGCGACCATCACGTCCGCATCACCGTACGCTATCATCCGACCCGCCATGCCGATGGCATGGGTACCGGTGGTGCAGGCAGTGGTCACGGCGATGTTCGGGCCTTGCATTCCCTTCATGATGGAGAGATGGCCGGACACCATATTGATGATGGTGGATGGCACGAAGAAGGGGCTCAGCTTGCGCGGGCCGCCATTGACGAGGCTGCTGTGGTTCTGCTCGATGAGCCCCAAGCCGCCGATGCCGGAGCCGATGGCCACGCCAACCCGCTCTGCATTCTCTTCGTCGATGACCAGGCCGGAATCATCCAGCGCTAGCACGCCCGCCGCCACGCCGTACTGGATGAAGAGATCCATCTTGCGGGCTTCTTTGCGGTTGATGCCGTATTGTTCAGGATCGAACTCTTTGACCAGACCTGCGAAACGGGTCGCATACTCGCTGGCATCAAAATGGTCGATGAGGGAAATGCCGCTCTGCCCGTTGAGCAGGGCTTGCCAGCTGGATTCGGCAGTGTTACCCACCGGGGAAAGCATCCCCAGGCCGGTCACCACGACTCTGCGTTTTGACACTGAGGTAGTCTCCGAGAGGTGTTTTGAGAGGGAGTAAACATAAAAGAAGCGGCCCTTGGGCCGCTTCTTTCAGAACAGGAACTTATTCCTGATTAGCGGTGATGTAGTCGATAGCCGCTTGAACAGTGGTGATCTTCTCGGCTTCTTCATCAGGAATTTCGGTATCGAATTCTTCTTCCAGCGCCATTACCAGTTCAACGGTATCCAAAGAGTCAGCGCCCAGGTCGTCGACGAAGGAGGCAGCGTTCTTAACGTCTTCCTCTTTAACACCCAGTTGTTCGATGATGATTTTCTTTACGCGTTCTTCGATGTTGCTCATGACCTGAATTTTCCTTTAAAAATACGCTATTGCGTCTGGTTGGGGTAGTTTATTCAATTGACTGGAGTTTGCAAGTAGCTTGCCGCTGGTCAAACCACGAAAAGTGCCAAACTTCGGCGTACTATCGCAAATTTGAACAGATCTCACGACAAATTGATTACACCATGTACATCCCGCCATTAACATGCAGGGTTTCGCCGGTGATATAAGCAGCGTCATCAGACGCCAAGAATACCACAGCGGCGGCAATTTCTTTCGGATCACCCAAACGGCCGGCCGGCACCTGATTCATGATGCCGCTGCGCTGCTCTTCGTTGAGCGCCTTGGTCATATCGGTCTCGATGAAACCGGGGGCCACGGCATTCACCGTGATGCCACGGGATGCCACTTCACGGGCCAGCGCCTTGGTAAAACCAACCAGACCCGCCTTGGCTGCGGCATAGTTGACCTGACCCGCATTGCCCATGGTACCCACCACAGAGCCGATGCTGATGATGCGACCGTTGCGCTTCTTCATCATGGCACGCAATACCGGCTTGCTCAGACGGTACAGTGAGGTGAGATTGGTGTCGATGATCTCGTTCCACTCGTCATCTTTCATGCGCATCAACAGGTTGTCGCGGGTGATACCGGCGTTGTTGATGAGAATGTCGATCTCGCCGAAGCGGGCCTTGATGGCGGCAAAGACGGTCTCGATGGATTCCTGGCTGGTCACGTTCAGTGCCATGCCGCAGCCCTGCTCGCCCAGGTAGGCGCTGATGGCCTCGGCGCCGCTCTCGCTGGTCGCGGTACCCACTACCTTGGCGCCACGGGCCGCAAAGGTTTCGGCAATCGCACGGCCGATGCCACGACTGGCACCGGTGACCAACACAACCTTATCGGTAAAACTCATGACTCGCTCCTGTTTACTTGGACTGGGCCAGCGCCTGCTCGAAAGAGGCCGCATCGTTGGCGTGAACACCTTCCACGCGCGCATCGATACGCTTGGCCAAGCCGGTCAATACCTTGCCCGGTCCCATCTCGATCTCGAGGGTGATGCCGTCGTTTGCCATCCGCTCGACCGTTTCGGTCCAACGTACCGGGCTGAACAACTGACGCACCAGGGCTTGCTTGATAGCGGCCGGATCCTGTTCACAGGATACGTCCACATTATTGATGACTGCGATGCTTGGAACCTTGATCTCGATCCCATCCAGCGCGGCGGCCAATTTTTCGGCAGCCGGTTTCATCAGGGCGCAGTGCGATGGCACCGAGACCGGCAGCGGCAGCGCACGCTTGGCACCGGACTCTTTCATCAGCACGTTGGCGCGTTCGACCGCTTCCTTGTGGCCGGCGATGACCACCTGCCCCGGAGAGTTGAAGTTGACCGGAGAGACCACCTGACCTTGTGCCGCCTTCTCGCAGTTGGCGGCGATGGAATCGTTGTCCAGGCCGATGATGGCGGCCATGGCACCCGTCCCTTCCGGCACGGCTTCCTGCATGGCGAGGCCACGCAGCTCGACCAGTTTGACCGCATCGGCAAAGTCGAGGGCACCGCTGCACACCAGGGCGGAGTACTCACCGAGGCTGTGACCGGCCATGACGGCCGGCGTCGCCCCCCCCTGCTGCTGCCACAAGCGCCACAGGGCGACGGAGGCGGTCAGCAGCGCAGGTTGGGTGCGCCAGGTCTTGTTCAGATCCTCGGCCGGGCCTTGCATGACCAGGGCAAGCAGATCGTAACCCAGCACCTGGCTTGCCTCGGCGAAGGTCTCTTTAATCACGGCGTGTTGCTCAGCCAGCTCGGCCAGCATGCCGACGCTCTGGGAGCCTTGTCCCGGGAAGGCAATGGCAAATCGGGTCATCATTGATTCCTTTAAGGTAAGACGAAATCGACAAGCGGGCGCCCGAGACGGATCTCAAGGGCGCGGCTTGATATCAGAGGCGCACCAGCGCAGAACCCCAGGCGAAACCACCGCCGAAGGCCTCCAGCAACACTAGCTGGCCCGGCTTGATACGGCCATCACGCATCCCTTCATCGAAAGCGATGGGTACGGAGGCGGCGGAGGTATTGCCGTGGCGATCCAGGGTCAAGATGACCTTGTCCAACTCCATGCCGAGTTTCTTGGCGGTGGCGTTGATGATGCGGAAGTTGGCCTGGTGCGGTACCAGCCAGTCGAGCTCGCTGGGGTCGATGTTGGCGGCGGCCAGGGTCTCGGTCACGATCTCGCTCAGGCGGGTCACCGCAACCTTGAACACATCATTGCCCTTCATATACATGTAGGCTTCGAGCTCGGCGCCCGGCATGCCACGGTGCGGCTGCGGCAGCTTGAGCAGCTCGCCATAGCGCCCATCGGCGTGCAGATGGGTGGAGATGATGCCCGGCGTCTCGCTCGCCCCGATCACCACGGCCCCAGCCCCGTCACCGAAGATGATGATGGTGCCACGATCTTTCGGATCGCACATGCGTGACAGCACGTCGGCGCCCACGACCAGCACATGACGAGCAGCGCCGGATTTGACGAACTGATCGGCGATGGCCAGCGCGTAGGTGAAACCGGCGCAGGCGGCGGCCACGTCAAAGGCCGGGATCCCCGGCACCCCGAGCATCCCCTGCAACTCGCAGGCGGCGGCCGGGAAGGCGTTTTCGGCACTGGTGGTGGCCAGCACTATCATGTCCAGATCGGCCGCGGCCAGACCCGCCGCCTCCAGCGCCCGCAAGGCAGCCTGATGCGACAGGGTGGCGACGGTCTCGTCGGCCCCTGCGATGCGACGTTCACGGATCCCGGTACGTTCCACGATCCACTCGTCACTGGTCTCGACCATCTGCTCAAGATCGGCATTGGTACGCACCGCACTCGGCAGGTAACTGCCAGTACCCAGAATTTTGCTATGCATAGAGTTCTTATAAGTCCCTGTCGGAAAAGACAGATTCAAGGCGATCCGCTATTTGCAATGGAAGTTGATGCTTGGCCTCCTGTGCGGCCAGCAGGATCGCATGACACAGAGCGCGCCGTTCGGCCCGCCCATGGCTTTTTACCACAATGCCGCGCAATCCTAACAGACTTGCGCCATTATACTGGTCGGGGTTCAGGTAAGAAAAACGCCGTTTGAACATAAATCCGGCGACTCGGCCAAGAAAGCTGCGCTTTTTACGGGGATAGCCGGCCAGTTCAGCCATCATCCGCACCACCCCCTCGGCGGTTTTGAGCGCCACGTTGCCAACGAAGCCATCACAGACGATCACATCCGTTTCACCGCTGAAGATCCTGTCTCCCTCGACGAAGCCGACGAAGTTGAGTGCGGGGCACTGGCGCAGCAGCTCCGCGCTGTGGCGCACCAGATCGTTCCCCTTGATCTCCTCCTCCCCCACGTTGAGCAGGGCGACCCGGGGAGAGGCTATTCCCTCCACCTTCTCGGCCACCACGGATCCCATCACCGCAAACTGCAGCAGGGTATCGGCGTCGCAGCTCACGTTCGCCCCCAGATCCAGCATCACGGTGCGTTTGCCGCCCAGAGTAGGCAGTGCCTTGATGAGCGCGGGTCTGTCGACGCCAGGCAAGGATTTGAGCACACACTTGGCCATGGCCATCAAGGCACCGGTGTTGCCGGCACTGACGCAAGCATCAGCCTCGCCGGCCTTGACCAGGTTCAGCACCACCCGCATGGAGGAGTCTTTGAGGGTACGCAGCGCGACGATCGGTTTTTCACCCATGGCAACGACCTGGGAGGCATGGACGAAACGAACACGGGGATGAGTCAGCAAGCCATGTTGCTGCAGCAAGGAGGCGGTCTGGTGTTGGTCACCGACCAGAATAAGTTTTAGCTGAGGCAGAAGAGACAGTGCCTGCACGGCGGCAGGCACTGTTTCCGAGGGGCCAATATCTCCCCCCATTATGTCTAGCGCGACAGTTTGCGTAGACAAAGGCAATCCTTAAGCGATTACCTTTTTACCGCGGTAGAAACCATCGGCAGTCACGTGGTGACGACGATGAATTTCGCCACTGGTCTGATCAACAGTCAGTGCAGCAGCGGTCAGTGCATCGTGGGAACGACGCATGCCACGCTTGGCGCGGGTTTTACGGTTCTGTTGTACGGCCATGGTAGGCTAACTCCTAAAAATTCACTTACGTTTGAGCGCTTCAAGAGCTGCAAAGGGATTCGGACGCTCATCAGCAGGCTCGATATCACCCCAGGTCATCTCCATGTTACCGCGTGGGCAGGCATCCATCGGATGCATAGCCACTTGAGGCAACGAGAGGATGAGTTCATCCTCCAGGATTTGATGAAGATCTATTTCGCCGTTTTCGTCCAACTCAATGGGCTCATAAGCTTCCGGCAGCTCTTCCTCGTTTGTCCTTTCGAACAGCGGAGTGTAGATAAAATCAGCTTCACAAAGGTGTTCGAACGTCTCACCGCAACGTTGGCAAACCAGGTCGACCTTGGCATGGGCAGTGCCTTTCATAACGGTCAACTTCTGGATGTCTTTACCAAACTGCAGGGTGACATTAACATCACTTTGCAAGCCTTCGGTCGATGCTTCCAGTCTGGGCATCTGCGACTTTTCCACTATCCCGACATAATCGAGTAGCTTCAAGGCATTACGGACTGGATCAACCTTAACGGGCAACTTCACCTTTTGCATAGGGCGCGAATATTATAGGTCCAACAAGGGATAGTCAAAGGAAAAAGTCCTTACCGCCGATGATTTTAACAGCGCAAGCCCCTGAATACAGGAACTTGTGTTCATCGGTAGCTGATTATGCCACAAACAGCGGGATCCAATACAGGATCCTGCACGATCAACCATGCTCCCGCTGGCTGCGCGGGCAAACCAGGCGGACAGAGCAATCGGTTCAATTCCATGGCTGGCCTGCGCCATCGGCCGAGTTTGAGGGTACTCAAACCTGCATCAGCAGCTGTATTCAATATGCTGACGGACCTCAGTGAAAGATACTATTGGAGCTTGTTTATGAAAGGTGTTACACCCTGTTCGTTGACGCTGATGTTATGGATTATCGGGTCACAATCATCCGCGATTGCCGAAGAGAAGACCTCAGGACACTACTACCAGGCGCAGGAGGTTGAGTCCTTCATCCCCTGTGGTTCGGATAACGCCTTCTGGGTAATGGGCGACAAGAAAGTGCTGCAACCCTTGCGCGATCATCTGCGCAAGCTGAACGAGCATCAGCAGGATGCCCCTCGCCCGCTCTATGTGGAGGTCACCGGCCATTTCGAGGATAACGCCAACAGCGACGGGATCGCGGCCGATTACGATGGCCTCTATCGCATCGAGTCCGTCCTCACCAGCCGGCCCGACAGTCCACCGACCTGTCCCGTACTGGTGATGGATGATTGAATCAATGTCTTTCTCTCGCTCAAGGGCTCAGGGGGTCGCCGTACAAGCGGCCTTGGCGCTGAACAAGGATGGCTGATGCCGGGGCATAGCCTCCATCAGGCGGCGAATGGCGTGGAAGCTCTCCAGAGCCGCCTTGATGGCGACCGGATTGACTACCCAGCCCGGCAGGTTGTTGCCCGGATTGGTGTAAGTTTCTAGCCGGATCAGGGTAGTTCCATCTGGTTGTGGCAAGGCCTCCCAGCGCCCATCGCTGGCCCGGATCCGCACCAGACCAGGTCGCTCACGCAGCGCATCGGGCTCGGCCCAGACCTTGAGCGCCAATCCGCAATCGGCTCTTCTTGACACATGAGAGCGGGTGATGAGCTCCCTGTCCTGCACCGGCCAGGGGGATTCCAGTCGGGTGTAAACCAGTTCATCATCGGCGCCGGACCTTGCCAGAACCCGCACCTCGCGGCTCTTGGGCAACCACTCCCGGTGCCGGCTGGTGTCGCGCAGCACGGTCAGGAGCGCAGCAGGTTCGGCCAAGACGCGCATCTCCAGGCGAAGCGCCAGGTAGGCACCGGGTGGACGTGGCTGAGTCCAGAGGCTGACTCCCCCCTCCCCCTGCTGAGGTTGCCACCCCTGCCCCCAGCTCGAGAGGGTGATCAGCATCAAGGCCAATACGCCAACTTTTTTCATCCTTGCCTCCTCATGCTCACTCCTATGCTTATAGCCGTTTTTCGTGCAACCGCCCCATCTTCGTCATGGGCCAATCAATGCGTTCTCATGCTCTCGGCTTTTACCTATCCAACCTCAGGCTAAAGGTCCTGACCGGCCCATTCGTTTGCGCCTAACCATGCAGCCATATAGAATCAACCAATTGATTTATAAATGGATATCATCAGACTATGAGCGCTCCCCTGATCCTTGCCTCGACTTCCCGCTATCGCAAGGCGTTGCTGGAAAAACTCGGCTTGCCGTTTCAATGCGTCTCTCCCGAGGTTGACGAGTCGCCGCTACCGGGGGAATCGGCCCAAGCCCTGGTCGCGCGACTGGCCTTTGCCAAGGCGGGTGCCGTCGCCCGGCACCATGATCGGGGGTTGATCATAGGGTCTGATCAGCTGTGCGTCTGTGAGGGTCAGATCCTGGGCAAGCCAGGTACTGTAGAGAAGGCGGTGGCGCAGCTGATGGCGGCGCAAGGCAAAAGTGTCACCTTCTATACCGGCCTCTGCGTGCTGGATGCGGCCAGTGGCAAAGCAGAGCAACTGGTTGAACCCTTCACGGTGCATTTTCGCCGCCTCGATGAAGCCGCCATTCGTCGCTATGTGGAGGCAGAGCTCCCCCTCGATTGCGCTGGCAGTTTCAAATGCGAGGGCATGGGCATCGTCTTGTTCAAGGCCCTGGAGGGACGAGATCCCAATGCACTGATCGGCCTCCCCCTTATCGGTCTGATCGAGCTGCTGGCACACCATGGTGTGGCCTTGCCATAATTTGCTATAAAAATAGAAACTGACGATATAAAAAACGGGAGCCAAGGCTCCCGTTTTTCTTTTGTGTCGTGAAGGGTCAGCCCAACAGCAGTCTCAGCTCATTCATGGTGTCGACCACCGCAACCGGATCATGGGCCTGCAAGTGCTGCCTGTCGTGTACGCCCCAGGTCACGCCAATACTCGGCATGGCCAGAGCCTGCGCCATCGCCAGGTCGTGGATAGAATCGCCGATCATCACCGCCTGCTCGGGCAGGAGGCCCAGCTCATTCAGGATCTGGGTCAGCATCAGCGGATCGGGTTTGGAATTCGCCTCGTCCGCACCACGGGTGGTCGCGAACAAGGGTCGCAAACCCGTTTCATCCAATACCCGGTCCAGCCCGCGGCGGGACTTGCCGGTGGCAACCGCCAGGGTGATGCCTTGTGCGTGCCATTGGTGCAATAACTCACTCGCCCCGGCAAACAGCGGGCTCGGAGTGTCGTCATGCAGGTAGTGGTGGCGATAGCGGGCAATCAGGGCCTTAGCCCGCTCGCTCCCCTGCCCCAACTCAAACAGACGGGGGATCCCCACCTCGAGGCTAAGCCCGATGACCTGGTGCGTCTGCTGAGCGCTGGGCACGGGCTCGCTACAATCACGAGCGGCCCCCTGCACGCAGGCGACGATCCGCCCTACCGAGTCCATCAGGGTACCATCCCAGTCGAAGATGGCGAGCCGGATCCCCTTCATCAGCGGGCCAGCTTGTTCAGGAAGCTGTCGAGCTCGGGCGCGAGCGGCGCCTCCACCTGCATCTCCCGATCATCCACCGGATGGGTGAAGCTCAGCTTCCAGGCGTGCAGGAACAACCGTTTCAAGCCCTGGGCACGCATCTTCTCATCGAAGGCAGCCTCGCCGTATTTGTCATCGCAGGCGATGGGATGACCCGCATGCTGGGTATGAACCCGGATCTGGTGAGTACGACCGGTGATAGGGCTGCACTCCACCAGGGTTGCCTCGGCAAATTGACGGGCAATGCGGAAGCGAGTCTCGGATGGCTTGCCATCGCCGCTGACCCGCACCACCCGCTCGCCGGACTGCAGATCATTTTTGCGCAGCGGCGCATTGACCACCTTGACGTGGGGTTGCCATTGGCCACGCACCAGCGCCAGATACTGTTTGCGCATGGTTTTGACGCGCAGTTGCTCGTGCAGACTACGCAGGGCGCTGCGCTTCTTGGCAACCAGCAGCACGCCGGAGGTGTCGCGATCGAGCCGGTGTACCAGCTCCAGGAAGCGGGCCTCCGGGCGCAGGGCACGCAACCCCTCGATGACCCCAAAGCTCAGGCCACTGCCACCGTGCACGGCCATGCCGGACGGTTTGTTGAGCACTATCATGGCCTCATCTTCAAACAGGATCTGGCTCTCCAGACGCTGGATGCTGCCGAGGTTGGCAGAGGGCAACTCGTTCTTCTCGGCCACGCGCACGGGGGGGACCCGCACCTCGTCGCCGACACAGAGTTTGTATTCGGGTTTGATGCGTTTCTTGTTGACGCGCACCTCGCCTTTACGAAGGATGCGATAGATCAGGCTCTTGGGGACGCCCTTTAGCTGAGTCTTGAGAAAATTGTCGATGCGCTGCCCTTCATGCTCAGCTTCGATGGTGAGCAGCTGCACTTGTTGATGTATCTGTGTCATGGCGCGGATTTTAACACTGCCGGTGGCCCTTGGCTGCATGCTTTGTTAAAAAATGGCGTCTTGCTATAAAAGTGGTTTAAATGGGATAATAAACAAGGTTTTGTCATTGTGTTCAAGCCTTGTACTAAGTGGCCAAAATTTATGCCACCCAATCCCGAAACACCGTGTATACAAGAACATGACGGTTCCCGGGTGCGAGGTACAACGCATGGAGAACGCAAACAGAACCAGTTTAATTGTCTCCACATCGGTATCCTTAATTCATGTCTTCTCGAGAAGGCTGAACCAGAGTGCCCTTAGTTTGCGCCTCATGCATGCCCCAACCGGGAGGTTGCCCAAGCATGCTGAAGACCCGAGGCCGGCGCCGGCAGGATCCTGTGGAGGAATCAAAATGACAAAATAATGAGAACTCAATGAAAAGAATGCTAATCAACGCGACTCAGGAAGAGGAGTTGCGCGTAGCGCTGGTTGACGGACAACAGCTCTACGATTTGGATATTGAAAGTCCGGGACACGAGCAGAAGAAAGCGAACATTTACAAGGGTAAAATCACCCGCGTAGAACCCAGTCTTGAAGCTGCTTTTGTTGACTATGGCGCCGAGCGCCACGGTTTCCTGCCATTGAAGGAAATCGCCCGCAATTACTTCCCCTCCGGTTATTCCTATCAGGGTCGCCCCAACATCAAAGAAGTGGTCCGCGAAGGCCAGGAAGTCATCGTCCAGATTGACAAGGAAGAGCGTGGCACCAAGGGTGCAGCCCTCACCACCTTCATCAGTCTGGCCGGCAGCTACCTGGTGCTGATGCCGAACAACCCCCGTGCCGGCGGTATCTCCCGTCGCATCGAGGGTGACGAGCGGACCGAGTTGAAGGAAGCCCTCAATGGTTTGACCGTACCGGACGGCATGGGCCTCATCGTGCGTACCGCCGGTGTTGGCAAATCCCCGGAAGAGCTGGAGTGGGATCTGAACGTTCTGCTCAACCACTGGGACTCCATCCACAAGGCTTCGCAGAATCGCTCGGCGCCGGTGCTTATCCACCAGGAAAGCAACGTCATCGTGCGTGCCATTCGTGACTATCTGCGCCGCGATGTGGGAGAGATCCTGATCGACAACCCGGTTATCTTTGAACGTGCCAAGTCTCACATCGAGCTGGTTCGTCCCGATTTCCTCAATCGCGTGAAGCTGTACAAGGGTGATGTCGCCCTGTTCAACCACTTCCAGATCGAGAGCCAGATCGAGTCGGCCTTCCAGCGTGAGGTGCGCCTGCCCTCCGGCGGCAGCATCGTCATCGATCCGACCGAAGCCCTGACCTCCATCGATATCAACTCCTCCCGTGCCACCAAGGGCGGCGATATCGAAGAGACGGCGCTGCAGACCAACCTGGAAGCGGCCGACGAGATCGCCCGTCAATTGCGTCTGCGTGACCTGGGTGGCCTGATTGTCATCGACTTCATCGACATGACCCCAGTGCGTCATCAGCGCGACGTGGAGAACCGTCTGCGTGAAGCCGTGCATCAGGACAGAGCCCGCATCCAGCTGGGACGGATCTCCCGTTTCGGTCTGCTGGAGATGTCCCGTCAGCGTCTGCGCCCCTCCCTCAACGAATCCAGCAGCCACATCTGCCCTCGTTGCCAGGGTCAGGGTGTGATCCGTGACAACGAATCACTGGCCTTGTCCATCCTGCGTCTCATCGAAGAAGAGGCCATGAAGGACAACACCGAGCAGGTACACGCTCAGGTGCCGGTCGATGTTGCCGCCTATCTCCTCAACGAGAAGCGTGCCTCCATTGCCGGTCTGGAACAGCGCAACGAGATCCGTGTCTACATCATCCCGAACCAGCATCTGGAGACTCCGCACTACGAAGTCACCCGCATCCGCAAGGGTGAGATCGCGGAAGCGGCCAGCTACGAGCTGAAAACCGAGATTGCCAAGCCGGTCTACCAACCGAAGCAGGCTCAGGTGATCGAGCGTGAGCAACCGTTGCTGCAAGGCTTCGTTCAGGCGCCCCAGCCTGCCGCGCCGATCGCGCCAGCCCCTGTGGCAGCACCGGCGCCGGTTGCCGCCGAGCCAGGTCTGTTTGGCAAGCTGTACAAGGCCATCTCCGGTCTGTTCGCATCCGATGCGGCGCCTAGCGACGTGAAAGCACCCGCCGAGAAACCGGCCGTGCGTGAGGCGAGCAAAGAGGACGGTCACCGTCATCAGCGCGATGAGACACGCAGCCGTGGTCAACGTGGTCGTCGTGATGACAACCGCGGCAGCCGCAACACGGCGGAAGCCGGTGAGAAGCGTGAAGGCAATGCCAATCGCGAGGGTGGTGAGAACCGCAACCGTCGTCCGCGTAAAGAACGTGAGCCTCGTCAGGAACGTGAAGTGCGTGGTGAACAGCGCATGGAACGTGAACCTCGCCAGGAGCGTGAGCCCCGCGCTGAACGCAACGAACAGCGTCTGGATCGCGAACCTCGTGAGCCCCGTCAGGAACGTGAACCCCGCGCTCCGCGCCCGGCTCGTGAACCCCGTGCTCCGCGCGAAGTCCGTGCCGACGTGGTCGTTGAAGCGGTAGACGCCATCAATGTCCAGGTTGAAGCTGGCAATACCGAGCCTCAGCAAGAGAAAGAGCAGAAGGTGGCCGAGCGCCGCGAACGTCGCCAACTGCGCAAGCAGGTTCGGGTCGACGTTGTTGCTGCCGATACCCCTGCCCTGTCGGTGGACGAGCAAGTGAACGACGTGGTCGACGCTCAAGCCGTGGCCGGTGAGCAAGAGGAGCAGACAGATGGTCAGCGCCGCTCTCGCCGTACCCCGCGCAGCCAGCGTATCGAAGGCCAACGTCGCAAGCGTATCAACGAAGATGCCCGTGGCCAGCGCGATGACGAACCTCAGGCTGAGGTCCAGCTGACGGCTGCCGCTCAATCGGATGCGGCTCAGGTGAAGGTGGAAGAACCCGCTGTGCCTGTCGTCACCATCCCGAGCGCCGAAGCAGTGGCTGCTGCATTGCAAGCCTCTGCCGCACTGACCGAGCACGTGATCGCCGAGGCTGTCGCCGAAGACGCTCATGAGCAGGCCGTAGCGGTCACTGCCGCCCCGATGGTTGCCGAGGTTGCTGAGCCTGTGGCCGCTGTCGAAGAGGTGGCGCCAGTCGCGACTGCCGAGCCGGTTGCTGCTGAAGTGGAAGTCGTGGCCGAGGAAACGCCGGTTGCTGCTGAAGTGGAAGTCGTGGCCGAGGAAACGCCGGTTGTTGAAACCGTCGTCACCGAGGTGGCACCTGCACCGGTAGCGGTTGAAACCGCGCCAGTCGCGGCTGCCGAGCCCGCGCCTGCACCACAGCTCGAAGAGGTGGTCGCCCCCGTCGTTGAAGCTGAAGCAGTGGTGACTGCACCGGCTGAGCCTGCCGTCATCGCCCCCGTGACCAAGCCGGTCAACAAGGGTGACGGCGTATTGGCCCGCGCTCGCAAAGCCTCTGCACCGATGGCAACGCCGGCAGCCGCGCCTGCCCAGGCCGCTCGCGAGCCGGTTGAACATGCTCCGCTGGTGCGTAGCGAAGTCGCCAGCTCAGGCCGTCACGCTGGCAGCACCGCCGCCAGCAACGTGGCAAAGAGCCCAGCGGGTCGTCCCTGATCCATTAGCTTGCTAGCCTGATAAAAGAGCCACACCCTGTGTGGCTCTTTTTTTATCTGGCTTCCGGTATTCTCATGGCGCGCTGACTCCTTATCCCATGTCGTCATATCGACACCTGGCCTTGTCGCATCACAGCCTCTTAGCTGCCCAGATACCACAAGCCGACGTCATCCCCTGCCCTCGCTGTCACACCATTCAGCCATTGATGTTCGTAATAAGCAGGCTTACCTCCAAATTGATGATGATTCATTGAAACAAACCAAACTGCCATCATCAGGCAACCCTTGTAGCCATAAGCACAGCGGCGACCACAGAAGGACCAAACCAGGGCTGGTAGCGTCACTGATGACTTGTGGCAGTAAATCTGGATGAGATGCTCCTGTTGCCGACAGTGGATGGCGTGGCTCTGTTGCGGTGCCTGAACGCTCCTTCTGCTGACAGAGGGTTTGTCGGGGATTGAGGTGAGGTGAGCGAGTTTGTATAGGATGGTTAGAATCTTAGTTTGATGGCATACAGCATGATGTTTTCACTCACGCCGACAGACTCTCTCATCACCCGTTGATTGCCAGAAACGAAAAAAGGGCCCGCAGGCCCTTCGTCATTCAATCGCATTGTCTGCCTTATCAACCACCAAACAGGTAGTTGCTGAGCAGGAACAGGCCACCAGACAGCGCCATGGTCAGCGGCAGGGTCAGCACCCAGGCCATCAGGATGGTCTTGATGGTCTGGCTCTGCAGGCCCGACTTGTTCGCTACCATGGTCCCTGCGACCGCAGAGGAGAGGATGTGGGTGGTAGAGACCGGCATCCCGGTCAGACTCGCCACACCGATGGAGGCAGCGGCCGTGATCTGGGCGGCGATCCCCTGGCTATAGGTCATGCCGGAAGAACCGATCTTCTCGCCTACCGTGTAGACGATACGACGCCAACCCACCATGGTGCCGCAACCCAGCGCCAGGGCGATGGAGACGATGACCCAGGTCGGCGCATATTCGGCCGTGGCGGTCAGGTCCTTGCGCCATTTGGCGAGATCGGTCAGCTCCTTGGCCGGCAGCGGCAGCTTGGAGACCTTGCGGGCGGTATCGTCGATACAGAGCAGAAGACGACGCACTTCGCGGCGATCGGTCAGATCCATCTGCTCATAGGTACGCACCTGGCCCAGACGGCTGTTCAGGGTTGCCATGGCTTCCAGCGCCTCACCGGCCTCGCAGTGAGTCATCAGCTCTTCCTGGGCATGTGCCGGAACGCTGAAATCGACGACCTGGGAGACGACCTTGTGGTTGCGCTGATAGATTTCCATGATGCGCTGGTTGGCATCCTGGGTTCTGTCCAGATCGTAGGAGCGGCTGTTCATGTCCAGCGCGAAGTAGGCAGGCGCCACGCAGATCAGCACCAGCATCACCAAACCGATACCCTTCTGACCATCGTTGGAGCCGTGCACGAAGCTGACCCCCATCGCGGAGCAGATAAGCGTCACTCGTGCCCAGAACGGCGGATGTTTCTTGCCGTCCACCAGCAGACGCTCTTCCGGGGTCTTGTGGATCTTGCTGCCTTGCCAGACGCGCTTCATGGCAAACAGCAGCAACGCGGCGATGATGAAGCCCACGGTAGGGGAAATAATGAGGGAGAGCATGATGTCGATGGCTTTACCGACGTTGATGCCCTCTGTCAGAGGCTGCTTGCTCATCCAGGCATAGGCGCCGCCTACCCCCAGAATGGAGCCGATCAGGGTGTGGGAGCTGGACGCCGGAATGCCGAAGAACCAGGTACCCAGGTTCCAGACAATGGCGGAGAACAGCAGAGAGAACACCATGATCAGACCCTGAGTAGAGTCCATGCCCAATAACAGATCGATGGGCAGCAGATGAACGATGGCGTAAGCCACCCCCAACCCCCCCATCATGACCCCGGCGAAGTTGAACAAGCCGGAAGCCACAACCGCAGTGTGTGCCGGCATCGCCTTGGTATAGATAACCGTTGCTACCGCATTCGCGGTATCGTGAAAGCCGTTGATGAATTCATAGGCAAGCACAAAAAAAACGGCCAATACCAAACCGATTGACCACCACAAACCCAAACCACTAAACATTTCAAACATAAAAACGAACCTGTTTATGAGTTGCGGCGGATTATGCCAGAAGGCTCGATGCGCCATACCCGTTGTTGAAATATTTCAGTAAGAAAAAAAAAGGGCATTCCGTCAGAAAATGTCTTAGGGCCTGCAGGAATGCGCCTTGTCGAGGATTAATTAAAGCCCATTCGACAATCATAGAAAGGCTTCAATCAACCCCATTCAATCAATAAATGACTGTTTTTCCCGACACTTTCCTCCCCCGCCAAACCTCAATCGTGGAAGGATAGTTCGCCACGAGTACTCGTGCCGTTCCCCTCGCGGGCAGGAAAAATAACAAGGGTGCCTTGGCACCCTTTATCAACATGAACAGCAAAATTAATGGCTCAGTCCTGACTGATCCGGCTGGCCACCGCCCCTTGCTGACTCTTGTATTTGGCGTTTTCCCGCTTGTTGTACGGGCGGGCAGCCGCCCCCGAGAGCATCTCGAAGTTGAGCGCGCCGATCTTCATCTTGGGGCGCAGCGCCAGCGGCAGCTTGCCGCCGTTGTAGAACTCCAGCACGATGCGGCCGGACCAGCCCGGATCGATGCGGTGCGCGGTGACGTGCACCATCAAGCCAAGACGAGCCAGGGAGGAGCGACCGTCCAGCCAACCGACGATATCGGCTGGCAGGGTCACGGATTCGTAGGTCACCGCCAGCGCCAGCTGACCCGGGTGCAGATAGAAGGCTTCCCCGTCCGGGATGTGGATCTCGTCGCTCATCACCCGATCGATGGCATCGGCCATCTCGCTGCTCGGGCCGCTGAGATCGATGTAGGGGGCGGTGTGATCGCGGAACACCCGGAACTCGTTGCCAAGCAGCACATCGACGCTGACGCCACTGATCCGCTCGATGCCGGGTCTCGGCTCGATCACTATCTTGCCTTCATCCAGATGGCGTTCGATATCGGTATCACAAAGACGCATTGGGCGACTCTCCTGATAAATGATTCATTTAAAAAAGCCGGGCATCGCCCGGCTTGCAACCTCTTATCCGATCAACATGTGGCGGATACGCGCCTTGAGCATGTCGATGGCGATGCGATTCTTGCCCCCGCGGGGCACGATCACATCCGCGTACTGCTTGGACGGATCGATGAACTGCATGAACATAGGGCGTACCGTCTTCTGGTACTGCTTGAGCACGGAATCCATGGTGCGGCCACGCTCCTGCACATCGCGCACCAGACGGCGCAGCAGGCAGATGTCCAGCGGCGTGTCCATGAAGATGGAAGCATCCATCAGCTCACGCAGACGGCTGTCGGTCAGCAGCAGTATCCCTTCCAGGATGATGACCCGACGCGGAGCAAAGGCGGTAACCTCGCTCATGCGGGTGTGCTCGGTATAGGAGTACTGGGGAATATCGACCGCGTCGCCTTTCACCAGTTGAGTCAGATGCTGCACCAGCAGATCATGATCCAGGGCGTTGGGGTGGTCATAATTGGTCTTGACCCGCTCTTCCATGGTCAGGTGGGTCTGATCACGGTAGTAGCAATCCTCGGTGATCACACCAATCTGACCTGCGCCCAGTTCGGCCACCAGCTCTTCATAAATGGTTTGAGCGATAAGACTCTTGCCGGATGCGGATGCACCAGCAATACCGATGATCACACACGAATGTTGAGTATCAGACATTGAAAATACCTAAAGAGAAGAGCACTGGGGATTGTTTAAACCGATCCATTATATAAAAAAGGGTGAGCCATGCCCACCCTAAATCCATCCCTGACGGTCGACAGTCGATTATTCGTCCAGCGCCACGGTGTAAAGCGGGGTCGCAATCGGTTTACCGCTGAAATAGAGCTCGGCACCGACCCGACGGGCCAGCTTCAGATAGATCTCGGTCAGCTCGCCTGTCGGTGTACCGAACACCGTGGGGCTGCCATTGTCCATGTGCTGGCGGATGTCGATGTGCAGCGGTAACTGACCGAGCAGGGACATCTTGTACTGAGCCGCCATCTTCTGACCACCGCCTGTCCCGAACAGCGGCTCATGATGACCACAGGCGCTGCAGACGTGATAACTCATGTTCTCGACGATGCCGAGCACCGGCACATTCACCTTGTTGAACATGGCGATCCCCTTGCGGGCATCCGCCAGTGCCACGTCCTGCGGTGTGGTGACGATCAGCGCCGCCGTGGTGGGCACCTGCTGGGCCAGGGTGAGCTGGATGTCACCGGTGCCTGGCGGCATGTCCACCACCAGATAATCCACCTCGCCCCAGCGGGTCTCATGCAGGATCTGCGCCAGTGCCTTGCTCGCCATGGGGCCGCGCCAGATGGTGGCATCCTGCTCGTCCACCAGATAGCCGATGCTGTTGCTCTTCAGGCCGCAGGCCATGACCGGCTCCATCAGCTTGCCATCGAGGCTGTGGGGCCGCTCCTTGAGGGTGCCCATCATGGTCGGAATGGAAGGCCCATAGATGTCCGCATCCAGGATGGCGACCCGCGCCCCCTCTTTTTGCAGCGCCAGCGCCAGGTTGACCGCCGTGGTGGATTTGCCCACCCCGCCCTTGCCGGAAGCGACCACCAGGATGTTGCGAATGCCTTGCACCGCCGCCAGTTGCTGGGCGCGGGGCATGCTGGCCACTTCGATCTCACCTTGCCAGTCGATGGTAACGGCCCCGGTGGCCGTGCGCAGACGGGCGTCAAAGTCCTGTTTGAGCTGCTCGAACCAGGATTGCCCGGCAAAGGGCAGCACCAGCTTGATGGTCAGGCTCTGCCCATGGGACTCGATGGCGCGCACGAAACCGGCCGCGACCAGATCCTTGCCCCACCCTGCTGGCTTAAATTCGGCGAGGATCTGTTTTACTGAATCAATCACCATTAACTCCCCATTATGTTGTCGTTATGCTGAGGTGAACGGTTACCGCACACAAATCAGTGGCTTGCCTGTACATTCGAGAGACCTTCTGCCAAGCCAGGCAGGGCCACAACCCTAGGCAGGCCGCCCCCAATTCGGGTAACATGCTCGGCACTGTATCATCCCAACAGGCACATAAAGAACGTATTATGGCAACTGATCCTCGTACAATGCTGGTAACCTGCGCCCTCCCCTATGCCAATGGCTCCATCCATCTTGGCCACATGCTGGAACACATCCAGGCCGATATCTGGGTTCGTTATCAGCGAATGCGTGGCCATCAGGTGCATTTCGTCTGTGCCGACGATGCCCACGGCACCCCCATCATGCTCAAGGCGCAGCAGCTCGGCATCACCCCGGAAGCGATGATCGCGGCCGTGTCCGAAGAGCATCAGACCGATTTCGCCGGCTTCAATATCAGCTTTGATAACTATCACTCCACCCACAGCGACGAGAACCGCGAGCTGGCGGAGCAGATCTACGGTCGGCTGAAGGACGGCGACTTCATCAAGGGTCGTACCATCACCCAGCTGTTCGACCCGGAAAAGTCCATGTTCCTGCCGGACCGTTTCGTCAAGGGCACCTGCCCCAAGTGCAAATCCCCCGAGCAATACGGTGACAACTGCGACAGCTGCGGCGCTACCTACAGCCCGACCGAGCTCATCGATCCGAAATCTGCCGTCTCGGGCGCGACCCCGGTGATGAAAGACTCCGAGCACTTCTTCTTCGATCTGCCGCAGTTTGAAAGCTGGCTGGCCGGTTGGGTACGCGGCTCAGGCGCCATCCAGGAAGAGATGGCCAACAAGATGCAAGAGTGGTTCGAGAGCGGCCTGCAGCAATGGGACATCACCCGCGACGCCCCCTATTTTGGCTTCGAGATCCCGGGAGCCCCTGGCAAGTACTTCTACGTCTGGCTGGATGCCCCCATCGGTTACATGGCATCGTTCAAGAACCTGTGCAACAAGCGCGGCGACATCGATTTCGACAGCTACTGGAAAGCCGACTCCGAAGCCGAGCTCTATCACTTCATCGGCAAGGACATCGCCTACTTCCACTGCCTGTTCTGGCCGGCCATGCTGGAAGGCGCGGGTTTCCGCAAGCCGACCAAGGTCAACGTGCACGGTTATGTGACCGTCAACGGCGCCAAGATGTCCAAGTCCAAGGGTACCTTCATCAAGGCCTCGACCTACCTGAAGCACCTGGATCCGGAGTGCCTGCGTTACTACTACGCCGCCAAGCTCAACAGCCGCATCGACGATCTGGACCTGAACCTGGAAGACTTCGTCTCCCGCGTCAACGCCGACGTGGTCAACAAGCTGGTCAACCTGGCCTCCCGCAACGCCGGTTTCATCACCAAGCGCTTCGACGGCAAGCTGGCTGACACTTGCGCCGAGCCCGAGCTCTACGCCGAATTTGCCAACGCCAGCGCCTCCATCGCCGAAGCCTACGAGGCCCGCGAATTCAGCCGCGCCATTCGCGAGATTATGGCGCTGGCCGACAAGGCCAACCGCTACGTGGATGACAAGGCCCCCTGGGTGCTGGCCAAGCAGGAAGGTGCAGACGCACAGCTGCAAGCGGTCTGCTCCGTCGGCATCAACCTGTTCCGGGTGCTGATGGCTTACTTGAAACCCGTCATGCCGCTCCTGGCCGAGCGCGCCGAAGCCTTCCTTGGCGAGACCCTCAGCTGGGATGGCGTGGCCCTGCCGCTCACCAACCACCAGCTGGCTCCGTTCAAGGCGCTGTTCGCCCGTATCGAACCCGCCAAGGTGGAAGCCATGGTGGAAGCCTCCAAGGATGATCTGGCCAAAGAACAGGCCCCCAAGCTGACTGGCCCGCTGGCGGATGACCCCATCAGCCCAACCATCTCTTATGAGGATTTCGCCAAGCTGGATCTGCGGGTCGCGTTGATCAAGAAAGCCGAAGCCGTGCCGGAAGCGGAAAAGCTGCTGAAACTGCAGCTGGATCTGGGCGGCGAGACCCGTCAGGTGTTCGCCGGCATCAAGTCCGCCTACAATCCGGAAGACCTGGAAGGCAAGCTGACCGTGATGGTGGCCAACCTGGCGCCGCGCAAGATGCGCTTTGGCATGTCCGAGGGCATGGTGCTGGCCGCAGGCCCGGGTGGCAAGGATCTCTGGATCCTGGAGCCCCAGGAAGGCGCCCAGCCAGGCATGCGCGTCAAGTAAGTGCAGCCACTGATACCCTGATCAAAAAGAGAGGCCCTTGGGCCTCTCTTTTTTCATCTTTCGATGTCGACGAGCCTGCCGCCATTTGCCTCACAGCACCGGCAGCATCGCCATCCGCAGCCCCACCAGCTCCGCCTGCTGGCAATCCAGCTGTTGCAGCTGACAGCCCATCGCCACCTTCAAGCGCGCACGCTGACGCTGCTTCTTGCCGCCGCCCTTGCGACCCAGTCGTTTACGCCACTGCCGGGCATCTTGCAACTGACCCAGCCTGTCCTGCCACGCCGTCAGCATGACCAGCCAGGCCGGATCCCCTTCCCCCTGCCCCAGCAGCAGCTCGACCCCGTAGCGGGTCTGCTTGAGGATCAGCCGCAACTTGTGCCAATGGCGCAGCTGGTGTTTCTTGCTGGCACAGAGGCCGTCCAGCCCCGTCTCGGCCAGCCCATCGGCAAGAGAGAGTGCCAGCTGCATTTGAAACAGCGGCAAGGGATTGAAATCACTGGGCACCTGCGCCAGCCGCTCCAGCCAGCGTTCCAGCCGCACCGTCAACATGGGGACACGGGGCACCGGGATCCCGTGGGACTTGCCACCAAAGCGCGCCTCATACACCTGGGCATCGCGCAGGGCCGAGAGCTTGCCCGCCGCCCGCAGCAACCGTCGCTCCAGTCCAGGCTGATAGATGAGGGGTCGCCACAGGGCGAGCAAGGCCAGCAGACGGCGGGCCGCGATCCGGTAGGCATGCACCTCGGCTGGCGCCGCCTGTTGGCGCAAGGCCAGGGTGGCGGCGCCGTACTGATCGATGAGCCGACGCGCCTGCTCGAGCCATGTCGTTCGCACCATCATCTCCATCCCTCTGCCTCCTGCTAGTTGGTATGAAAACCGGCGCCCGTGGGGGGGGCGGCCTTGGTGCATTCCATCCTGGTCACGGTCGCAGTGCGGGGCCCGTGCTCCAGCCAGCCCAGCATCATCTGCACGGCTTGCTCGGGACCTGCGATCAGCACCTCGACCGAGCCATCCTCCAGGTTATAGGCGTGGCCCCGCAGCCCCAGCTGCAGTGCACGCTCCCGGGTGAAGTAACGGAACCCGACCCCCTGCACCTGACCCCAGACCCGAAGGACAAACGATTGCTCTCCCATTTTCAGCACCTTTTCCTCAAGAAATTTCCCTCCAAGGCGATAATGACTGCGACACATCTCCCTTGCAGGACGCAATACCATTATGAAAGAAGTAAAATTCCGTTGGGTTGACCGCTATCTCATTCACCTCACGATCAGCGAAAAATTTCTCATCACCTTCTGGTGCCCGCTCCTGTTCATCGCCTTCCTCACCTGGTATCTGCTGGCCGACAGCCATGATCAGCAGATGCAGGTTCGACTGGATCAGCTCAAGCAGCGCGTCGAGACCGTCGCCCAGCTGGTGAGCCAGCAGCCGACCCTCAGCCTGCCGGCCGGGTTCAGCCTGGCACCGACGGGCAGCGTCAGCCTGAGCCAGCAAGGGGATCACTACAGCGTCAGCGCCAGCGCCGGTCAGGCCGGGTTTGTTACCGGCACCCTGGATGCCAGCCGCTACTCCATGTGGGATGGACAGGGCACCACCCTCACCATCATCGCCGTGCTGGCCGCCCTGCTGGCACTCATCACCCACTACCTGATGACCTTCGTCTCCGGTGCGCTCTACTCCACCAACAAGGCGCTGCAAACGGTGGCCAACGGGGATCTCACCTTCCGCCTCAACTTCTTCCCGGTGCGGGACGAGTTCTCCATCCTGGCGGGCAGCATCGACCGCTTCACCGATCGCCAGCACAAGATAGTGCGTCTAGTCGATGAGTCCGCCGAGGCGCTCACCATGGCCGCCGACGAGTTCCGCGAGCACGCCAGCGACGGCGAGAGCATGGCCCGTGCCCAGCGCCAGCACATGGACTCCCTGGCTGCCGCCATGGAGCAGATGTCTGCCGCCATCCGGGAAGTGGCCCGCAACGCCAACGACACCCTGTTGCAGACCCGCCAGTCCAGCGAGGAAGCCGCCAACGGCGCCGAGCGGGTGGCCCGCACCATCAGCGCCATCAGCACCCTGGCCGACGAAATCGGCAACGCCTCCGGCGCCGTCGAGCGACTGACCCACAACGCCAACCGCATCAACGAGGTGGTCAACGTCATCAACGCCATCTCCCAGCAGACCAACCTGCTGGCGCTCAATGCCGCCATCGAGGCCGCCCGTGCCGGCGAGCAGGGCCGCGGCTTTGCCGTGGTGGCCGACGAGGTCCGCACCCTCGCCAGCCGCACCCAGCAGGCCACGGTAGAGATCCAGCAGATGATCGAGGAGCTGCAAAGCGGCACCGGGGCGCTCAACGACATCATGGAGAAGACGGTCGGGCGCGCCGCCAGCAGCCAACAACTCATCACCGAGGTAGGGCTGGACATCGACAAGCTGAGCAGCCACAGCGATGCGGTGCTGGAGATGAGCACCCAGATCGCCACCTCCAGCGAAGAGCAAAGCTCGGTGGCCGAGGAGATCACCCGCAACCTGGATCAGGTACGCCACGAGGCAAGCCGGGTGGAAGAGTCTGCCAGCGCCTCGGTGGCCGGTACCTCCGGCCTCAAGGCGACTGCCACCGAGCTCAGCCAGGCCATGACCGGCTTGCGGATCTAGTCAGGCACTCGCCTCGCAGCCACAAAGGGCTCCCCGCCGGGGGGCCCTTTGTGTTTGGCTCGCAGGCACTTGCCTTGCTGGCCTGACGAACGGGATGAAAGCTGGCTTAAAGCAGAGGTTGCTACTAAAATACGGCCCCTCTTCTTTCTGGCATCGGTAAACTCCCATGAGCACTTACATCTATCTCGTCAAAGGCCGCGAAAAATCCCTGCTGCGCCGTCATCCCTGGATCTTCTCCAAGGGGATCGAGCGAGTAGAGGGCAACCCCATCGATGGCGACACCGTCGAGATCTACGCCAACGATGGCAAGTGGCTCGCCCGCGGTGCCTGGTCCGGCAGCTCACAGATCCGCGCCCGGGTCTGGACCTTCGATAAAGAGGAGACCATCGATCTGGACTTCTTTATCCGCCGTCTCAAGGATGCCCAAGAGTCACGTGATCCGCTGATCAAGCGTCAGGGCCTCACCGGCTATCGCCTCTGCGCCGCCGAATCCGACGGCCTGCCGGGCCTGACCATCGATCGTTACGCCGACTTCCTGGTGTGCCAGATCCTCTCCGCCGGGGCCGAGTTCCAGCGCGAGCTGATCACCCAGGCCCTGCGCACCCTCTACCCCGAGTGCAACATCTATGAGCGCTCCGACGTGGCGGTACGCAAGAAGGAAGGCCTGAAAGAGCGCACCGGCGTCATCCATGGCGAGGCCCCGACCGAGCCCGTGGTCATCGAAGAGAACGGCGTCAAGATCCTGGTGGACATCCGCAACGGTCACAAGACCGGCTTCTATCTGGATCAGCGTGACAACCGTCAGGCGGTCGCCAAGTACACCGAGGGCAAGCGGGTGCTCAACTGCTTCAGCTACACCGGTGGTTTTGGCATCTATGCCCTCAAGGGCGGCGCCCGTGAAGTGGTCAACGTGGATCTCTCCCAGACTGCGCTGGACATCGCTCGCCAGAACGCCGAGCTGAACGGGCTGGATCTCTCCAACACCCAGTTCATTCGCCACGATGTGTTCAAGCTGCTGCGCGAATACCGCGAGAAGGGCGAGAAGTTCGACGTCATCGTGCTGGATCCGCCGAAGTTTGCCGAGAGCAAGGCCCAGTTGCTCGGCGCTTGCCGTGGCTACAAGGACATCAACATGCTGGCCTTCCAGCTGCTGGCGCCGGGCGGCGTGCTGCTGACCTACTCCTGCTCCGGCCTGATGGAGCAGAGCCTGTTCCAGAAGATCGTGGCGGATGCGGCCCTCGACGCCGGTCGCGATGCCCAGATCCTGGAGCTCTTGTCCCAGGCTTCGGATCACCCGATCGGTACCGCCTACCCGGAAGGCTTCTACCTCAAGGGGCTGGTGGTTCGCGCCCGCTGATCGGGTAAAATCCAATCTTCCTGATCAAACAGGCCCGCATATGCGGGCCTTTTTTTTATGGGATGTAATCTCAGTCGCGCTGGGGCGCCCCCAGCGGGAAGTAGTGACGATAGGGCCGTGCCTCATCCACCACCCGCACGATCGAAGGGTGGCCGAGCAGGCGGGCGCGATAGGCTCGCAACTGGGCGCAGGCCGGCGGGATCTCGTGGGCCCAGTCTGCGTAGAAGAGCGAGGGCGCGGCGGCGCAATCGGCCAGGGTGAAGGTATCACCGGCAGCCCAGTCGCGCCCCCTGATGCGCTCATCGAACCAGGCATAGATCTTGTCCAGTATCTCCCTGGCCTGCGCCACCCCATAGTGATCGCGATCCGCAGCCGGACGCAGCCGGTCCACCACCACCTTCTGCATGGGGGTCATCACATAGTTGTCGAACAGGCGATCCAGCATGTGCGCCTCGATGCCGGCCTCTCCCCCCGGCACCAGCCTGTGTGGGCCGGGATGGTGGTGCTGGAGATGCTCGATGATGGTGCTGCTCTCGAGCAGGGTGCGCCCCTCATCCACCAGCACCGGGAAGCGCTGGAGTGGCCAGAGGGCGGCGAGCTCGGCTTTGACCGTGGGGGACTCCAGATTGTGGTACTCGAAGGCAAGCGCGTTCTCATAGAGGGCGATCAGCACCTTCTGGCTGTAGGACGAGAAGGGATGGGCATAGAGTTTCATATCACCGATTCCTTATATTCCGTTGATTTATCAAGATTTACATTGTGTTTCGTTCAATAAATACCACCAAGGCAGATACAAATATCACCATTAATGGGCTGCGCCCCTATCCCTGCGGTTTGAGGGCAAGCACCAGAACACCGCTTGCGATGAGGCCGATGCCGAGCCATTCCCGCGGGGAAGGTCGCTCCCCGAGAAACAGGCAGGCAAAGATCACCACCAGCACCAGGCTGAACTTGTCGATGGGCGCCACCTGGGAGGCATTGCCCAGCTGCAGCGCCCGAAAGTAGCAGAGCCAGGAGGCCCCGGTCGCGAGCCCGGAGAGGCCGAGAAACAGCCAGCTGTGGCCAGGCAGTTGCAACGGATTGCTCCACTGCCGAGTGAGGGCGACATAGAGGCAGAGCAGCACAAAAATGATGGCGGTGCGGATCAGGGTCGCCAGATCCGCATTGATCTGCTGGACCCCCAGCTTGGCCAGGATGGCGGTCAGGGCGGCAAAGAGGGCCGACAACAGGGCCCAGGAAAACCAGCTTAAGGTGGAGGTCATGATGCGCCGTCCTTGCCAGAGAAGAGGTGCCCTTAGTTGTAGCAGAGCCCCTGGCGGCCAGCAGGGCTGGCCCGTCACTATCACGTCGGCACAGCGCTGCGCCCGCTAGCACCATTGGCGTGAATTGCGGTTCGGATCCCCCACCCACTTTGTGGCATAATGCCGCGTCCCGTGGCCCTTGGTGGCACGGGTGCGGGCCCTTGTCCCGACACCCCGTCCGACTCAGCGGCCATCGACCGCTCTGCCCGCGATGCCTGCCAGGACCACCCATCTGCTGCGAACTATCCGCATCGCGAAGGCTGCGCCCTTATCCTGCCGCGCGCCCGAGCGAGCTTGAACCAAGAGGGGTAAGTATGTCTTCCATTCGTCTGACCCAATACAGCCACGGCGCTGGCTGTGGCTGCAAAATCTCCCCCAAGGTGCTAGACACCATTCTCAAGAGCCAGATCCCGGGGTTTGACGATCCGACCCTCATCGTTGGCAACAGCAGCAAGGATGACGCCGCCGTGGTGGATATCGGCAACGGTCAGGGCATCGTCTCCACCACCGATTTCTTCATGCCCATCGTCGACGATCCCTTCACCTTCGGGCGCATCGCCGCCACTAACGCCATCAGCGACATCTACGCCATGGGTGGCAAGCCCATCGTCGCCATCGCCATCCTCGGCTGGCCCATCAACACGCTCGCGCCCGAGATTGCGCAGCAAGTGATCGACGGCGGCCGCCAGGTGTGTCACGAGGCGGGCATTTCGCTGGCCGGTGGTCACAGCATCGACGCCCCCGAGCCCATCTTCGGCCTGGCGGTGACCGGCATAGTGCCGCTGGGTGCCATCAAGCAGAACGACACCGCCAAGGCCGGTGACGTGCTCTATCTGACCAAGCCCCTTGGCATCGGCATCCTCACCACCGCCCAGAAGAAGGGCAAACTCAAGCCCGAGCACGAGCAGCTGGCGCCGGATGCCATGTGCACCCTCAACAAGATTGGCCAGCGCTTCGCGGCCCTGCCGGGGGTCCACGCCATGACCGACGTGACCGGTTTCGGTCTGGCCGGTCACCTGCTGGAGATGTGCGAGGGCTCCAGGCTGTGCGCCCGCCTCGACTTCAAGGCGCTGCCGCTCTTGCCCGAGGTGGATCACTACCTCGCCGAGGGCTGCGTGCCGGGCGGCACCCTGCGCAATCACGACTCCTATGGCCACAAGCTCGATGCCATGGACGATCGCACCCGCAACATCCTGTGCGATCCGCAAACCAGCGGTGGCCTGTTGGTGGCGGTCGGCAAAGAGAGCGAAGCCGAGCTGCTGGCCATTGCCCGCGAAGCGGGTCTCTCCCTCTCCCCCGTCGGGGTGATGAAGCCCCTGGATGGCGAGCGCTTCATCGAGGTCATCCAATGAGTGCGTTGCCGCAGGCGACGGATCTGGCCCGCATCTTCCTCGAAGACGTGCCGCTTATCGACCTGCGCGCCCCCATCGAGTTCAAGGACGGCGCCTTCCCCAGCGCCATCAACTTGCCGTTGATGACGGACGAGGAGCGCGCCCAGGTCGGTACCTGCTTCAAGCAACAGGGTCAGGCCGCCGCCATCGCGCTCGGCCATCAGCTGGTGGGCGACGCCGTGCGGGCCGAGCGACTCGAGGGCTGGCTGGCGCAGCTGCGCAAGCAACCCGACGCCCTGCTCTACTGTTTTCGCGGTGGCCTGCGCTCGCAGACGGTGCAGCAGTGGCTGGCCGAGGCCGGCGTCATCCGCCCGCGGGTGGCCGGCGGCTACAAGGAGCTGCGCCGCTTCCTGATCGAAGTTCAGGACAGCGCCTCGGCCGAGTGTCAGTGGAGCGTGCTGACCGGCATGACGGGCTCTGGCAAGACCCACATGCTGGCAGAGGTCGCCCAGGCGGTGGATCTGGAGGGGCACGCCCATCACAGAGGGTCTTCCTTCGGCCAACTCCCCGGGGGGCAGCCCAGCAACATCAACTTCGAGAACAAGCTGGCCATCGAGTTGCTCAAGCGTCGCCACCTTGGGGAATCGGCCTTCGTGGTAGAGGACGAGAGCCGTCTCATCGGTCGCTGCGCCCTGCCCCTTAGCCTCTATGAGGCCATGTGTCAGGCGCCGCTGGTGGTGGTCGAGGTGCCGCAATCCGAGCGCGCCGAGCAGATCCGCATCGATTACGTGCAAGATCTCTGGCTGCGCTACCAGGAGATGTACGGCGCCGATGCCGGTTGGCCGCTGTTTGCCGGTTACCTGACCGATGCCCTGGCCCGGCTCAAGCGCCGCCTCGGCGACAAGGATCATCGCGAGCTGGATGCACTGATGCAGGCGGCGCTGCAGGAGCAGGCCAACACCGGCAACACCGAGCTGCACCTGGCCTGGATCCGCCTCTTGTTGACCCGCTATTACGATCCCATGTATCTGTATCAGCTCGACAACAAGCGCGAGCGGATCCATTTCAGGGGTGACAAGCAGGCCTGTCTCGCCTTTTTTGCAGAACAACATGCGAAAATGGCTAACCAGAAGAGTCCAATATGTTGAAATTTGAGATTATCCCGGTCACTCCTTTTGCCCAGAACTGCTCTCTCATCTGGTGTGACGAGACCCGCCAGGCGGCGCTCATCGATCCCGGTGGCGAAGCAGACAAGCTGCTGGCCGCCATCGAGAAACACCAGCTGGTGCTGGAGAAGATCATCCTGACCCACGGTCACCTCGATCACGTGGGCGCTGCCGCCGAGCTGCGCACCCGCACCGGCGTCACCATCACGGGTCCCCACAAGGAGGACGCCTTCTGGCTCGACATGCTGCCCCAGCAGAGCCAGATGTTCGGCTTCCCCCACACCCCCGCCTTCAGCCCGGACAGCTGGCTGGCGCAGGGAGACAAGGTGAGCGTGGGGCGCTGTGAGCTGGAGGTGTATTTCTGTCCGGGTCATACCCCGGGTCATGTGATCTTGCTGAGCCGCAGCGAGCAGCTCGCCTGGGTCGGTGACGTGCTGTTCGCGGGCGGTATCGGCCGCACCGATTTCCCCCGCGGGGATCACGCCACCCTGATCCGCTCGATCACCGAGACTCTGCTGCCCCTTGGCGATGACATCGTCTTCGTGCCAGGTCACGGCCCCAGCTCCACCTTCGGCCGCGAACGGGTGAGCAACCCCTACCTCACCCAGCCGGTCTGGTAACGATGGGATGACAAGAAGGGCGACCCCGGGGTCGCCCTTCTTGATGGCTCGCGCCTTGTAGCGCGAAATCGCCGAGCGCCAGAATGCAAAAAGCCACTCCGGGGAGTGGCTTTTTATTCAACCGGACTGTCGCAATTAGATGCGAACGAAGTCCAGGTGAACCAGCTTGTAACGTACAGGGTGACGTTGGATCGCCTTGACGTTTACTTTCACTTCTTCACCGTTGATGACCAGGGTCAGCTCGGAGGAGTAGAACTCCGGCTTCTCTTGGGCCAGGATCAGTTTTTTGTGATCCACGGAGACAGAAACGGCTTCTTTACCGGCACCGTAAACGATGGCAGGAACTTGGTCAGCGTGACGCAGGCGGCGGCTCGCACCTTTCCCCAGGTCAGAACGGACTTCAGCTTGGAATACGAAAGACATAGTGTTTATCTCTTTTAAGATGAATGTATGGTGTTGACTGCGACCGGTCAGCACCTCGCAAAACGAGCGCGAATACTAGCATGGGCCCAGGGTGGATACAAGCCGAAGACCCGTCACCATCGGCACCCGATTTCCCATCGGGCAATGCTGAGGGTCTCGACCCGCCGGAACTCAACCCTAGGCGCTCTGTCCTCCGCCTTTCGGTCACCATTGTCAGACCAACCACGGCGGCCAGGGCGCCTGGGGCCATCCACCATCAGCGTCCTTGCTCCAGCCTGGCAAATTGCTGCTGACGCTGGGCCGGACTCATGGCATTGAACTGGGCCAGGGTCTCGGCTCTTGGGCAATAGAGGCTCTGGCCCGTCTTGACCCGGATCCCCTTGCCCATGCTGCTGCGGTTCTCTTCCACCAGCGCCAGCAGATAGCTGTAGGTATCCGCCCCGCTCGCGCCCCCCTGCGATACCAGGACGCTGGCGATGCGCCACAGGGTCTCCCCCGCCGCCACCTGATGGCAGACTCGGGAATCCTCTCCCGCCGCCGGTGCAGACAGGGTCAGGGTCGTCTCCTCCGCCAGACTGGGGGCGGCGGCCAGCTGGATCTGTGCTGGCCCCGGATAGGGAGCCGTCAAGGCAGCATGGCGCACCAGGCTGGCCAACAGTGGCTCAGACGGTGGCAGTCGGCGACGTCCCTCACTGATCCCGGGCAGGGAAAACTCGGCGATAAAGGGCTGGCTCAACCCCTCCTGTGACAATATGGGGGCGGACACCCCGACGGCCGGATTGACCGGCTGATGGGGCGCCATGCCATAGGCCATCTCGTCGATGCGCTTGAGGCGTGCCAGATACGCCTTGGAGAGCTCGGCCTCCCCCTCGAACAGATCGAAGGGGGGCACCAGCCGGGCGGGAAACAGCACCAGCCAGTGGCCATTCTTTTTCTTCTGCTCCAGCGGCGGGAACTGATTGCCCCGCCACGCCACGAAGATGGGCGGCACCGCGCGGTGCATCGGATAATATTCCGGATTGAGCTGCACCCAGGTTTGTTCCGCGATGGGTTGATATCCGCTGATGTTGACCAGCGCCACCCCTAACCAGATCCCCAGCATCCTATGCCCTCCCCCTGATCCCCTCGTTCACCGACCCCATTGTGTGACGCATCGCACAATGGTTCAGAAAACAGACACATAGCAGCTTAGCACTGAGCAATCGCATTGAGCACCCGTTTATCGGAGACCGGATAGGGGGTGCCCAGCTGCTGGGCGAAGAACGACACCCTCAGCTCCTCGATCATCCAGCGGATATTGGCCACCTCGGTCGGGATCAGCTGGGATTTGGGGATCTTGGCGAGCAGCGCCTTGTAGTCCGCCTCGACGCTCTGCACCTTGAGCATGTAGACCCTGTCCCGGTTCGGATCGATGGCCAGCTTCTCGAGGCGCCGCTCGATGGCGCGCAGGTAGCGCAGCAGATCCGGCAGCCGCTGCCACCCGGTCTCGGTCACGAACCCCTTGTGGATGAGGTTGCCAAGCTG
This sequence comes from Aeromonas sp. TECH754, assembly GCF_056279295.1. NCBI lineage: Bacteria > Pseudomonadati > Pseudomonadota > Gammaproteobacteria > Aeromonadales > Aeromonadaceae > Aeromonas > Aeromonas sp. TECH754. Next base: position 1,601,926 of record NZ_JBWBRA010000001.1, read on the forward strand.
CTGCTGGATGTCCGACATGGCAAAGGCGGTGTCGAGCTGCATCTTGCCCTTGAGCCGCTTCTTGATCTCATGGGACAGGGTCAAGACTGCCTCCACCTGGCTGGCCACCTCGACCACGGCATCGTTGAGCTCGGCGCGCACAAACTCCTTGAGCGCCTCGAAACCCGCCTCGTCCCAGGCCAGGCCGCCGTGCTGCTCGATCAGCTTGTCGCAACCGCAGGCGATGCAGTCGTCGATCAACTCCGCCACCTTGCCGAAGGGGTTGAAATAGAGCCCGAGCTTGGCCTTGTTTGGCAGCTTCTCCTGCAGGTACTTGATGGGGGACGGCACGTTGAGCAGGATCAGCCGGCGCTGACCGCTCCACATCAGTTGCTGCTGCACCACAGGGCTCTCCACCAGCTGGATGGCGACCGAATCCTTCTGATCCACCAGGGCCGGATAGGCCTTCACCTCGAACCCCGCCCGCTTCTGGCTGTATTCCTTGGGCAGCTCGCCAAAGCTCCACAGGGTGAGGCCGGACTGCTCGATGTCGTCATCCGCCACCTGGGAGAGCGTTTCTTGCACCTTGCCACGCAAGGATTCCTTGAGCGCCTCCAGATCCTTACCCTCGGCGATGGGCTTGTGTTTATCGTCCACCACCCGGAAGGTGAGTTTCAGGTGATCGGGCACCGCTGCCCAATCCCAGGCTTCGCGGGGCACGGTCACCCCGGTCATGCGGCGCAGCTGACGCTCCATCTCGTCGAGCAGCGGTCCCTGATCGGGGTTGATGCTGGCGAGCAGCGCATCGGCGTAGTTCGGCGCCGGTACGAAGTTTTTGCGCATGGGTTTTGGCATCGACTTGATCAGCGCCACCAGCAGCTCATGGCGCAGTCCGGGGATCAGCCACTCGAAGCCTTTCACTTCGACCTGGTTGAGCAGCGGCAGCGGGATATGCAGGGTGACGCCGTCCGCCGCCTCCCCCGGCTCGAACTGGTAGCTCAACTTCAGTTTGAGCCGACCCTGTTGCCAGAAATTCGGGTAGTCGAGATCGCTGATGTGGGCCGCATCCCCCTTCATCAGCATCTCTTTCTCGAAGTTGAGTCGCTCGGGATCCTGCTTCTGCGCCTCCTTCCACCACTTGTCAAAATGCCGGGCGGAGATGACCTCTTCCGGCAAGCGGGCATCGTAGAAGCGGAACAAGTCCTCGTCGTCCACCAGGATGTCACGTCGACGGGACTTGTGCTCCAGCGCCTCCACCTCGGCCAACAGTTTGCGGTTCTCGCCAAAGAAGCGGTGACGGGTCTCGAAATCCCCCTCCACCAGGGCGCGGCGGATAAACAGCTCGCGACACTGGGCGGGATCGATGCGGCTGAAGTTGATAAGCCGCTCGCCCACCAGGGTCAGGCCGTAGAGGGTCACCTTCTCCTTGGCCATCACGGCGCCATTTTTCTTCGACCAGTGGGGGTCGCTGTGGTGCAGCTTGATGAGATGGCCCGCCAGCGGCTCCACCCACTCGGGCTCAATCTTGCCGTTGATGCGGGCATAGAGCCGTGAGGTCTCCACCAGCTCGGCGGCCATCACCCACTTGGGCGGCTTCTTGAACAGGCCCGAGGCCGGGAACAGGTGGAAGCGGCCGTTGCGGGCACCGAGGAACTCGGGTTTCTCCAGATCCTTGTTGCCGATGTGACTGAGCAGACCGGTCAGCAGGGCGCAGTGCACCGTCTTGAAATCCGCTGGCTCAGCATTGGTCTTGAAGCCGAGCTCCTTGACGCTCTGGCGCAGCTGGAAGTGGATATCCTGCCACTCGCGCACTCGCAGATAGGAGAGAAATTCCTTCTGGCACATGCGGCGGAACGGGTTGCTGCCCAGCAGATCCTGCTGCTCTTTCAGGTAATTCCAGAGATTCACGAAGGCGAGGAAGTCGGAATCCTTGTCCTCGAAGCGTCTGTGCTGCTCGTCGGCGGCCTGCTTCTTCTCCATGGGCCGCTCGCGGGGATCCTGAATGCTTAAACCCGCGGTGATCACCAGCACCTCGCTGAGGCAGCCGGTCTGGGCGGCGCTGATCACCATCCTGGCCAGCCTGGGATCGAGCGGAATGCGCGACAACTGGCGACCGGTGTCGGTCAGCTGCAGGCGGGCCTCTTGCTCCTGGCTCCCATGGGGGTTTGGCAACTCACGCACCGCCTCCAGCTCTTTCAAGAGGGTCAGGCCGTCCTTGATGTGACGGGATTCGGGCGGCTCGACGAAGGGGAAGGCCTCCATGTTGCCAAGCCCGAGCGCCAGCATCTGCAAGATGACGGAGGCCAGGTTGGTGCGCAGGATCTCCGGATCAGTAAAAGCGGGCCTATTGTTGAAATCCTCCTCGCTGTAGAGGCGGATACAGATACCGTCTGCAACCCGGCCGCAACGGCCCTTGCGCTGGTTCGCGCTGGCCTGGGAGACCGGCTCGATGGGCAGGCGCTGCACCTTGGTACGCCAGGAGTAGCGGCTGATGCGGGCGGTACCGGGATCGATCACGTAACGAATGCCGGGCACAGTCAGGGAGGTTTCCGCCACGTTGGTGGCCAGCACGATGCGCCGCCCTGCGTGCTGCTGGAACACCTTGTTCTGCTCGGCGTTGGAGAGGCGGGCGTAGAGCGGCAGCACCTCGGTGTCGCGCAGGTTGAGCTTGCGCAGGGCGTCGGCGGTGTCACGGATCTCCCGCTCGCCGTTCATGAAGATCAGGATGTCTCCTAAACCTTCTCTCGCCAGCTCTTCGACCGCATCGAAGATCCCCTGCAGTTCGTCTCGCTCGTCCCCGCTCTCCTTGCCGTCACTCTTTTTGTCTTCAAACTTTTTGTCGTCAAATAAGGGGCGATAGCGCACCTCCACCGGATAGGTACGGCCAGAGACTTCGATGACCGGCGCCTGGTTGAAATGGCGGGAGAAGCGCTGGGGATCGATGGTGGCCGAGGTGATGATGATCTTGAGATCCGGGCGTCTCGGCAGCAACTGCTTGAGATAGCCGAGGATGAAGTCGATGTTGAGGCTGCGCTCGTGGGCCTCATCGATGATGATGGTGTCGTACTGGGTCAACAGCCTGTCGTGCTGGATCTCCGCCAGCAGGATACCGTCGGTCATCAGCTTGATGTGGGTCTGCTCGCTCACCTGATCGGTGAAGCGCACCTTGTAACCCACGTATTGGCCGAGTTCGGACTCCATCTCTTCGGCGATGCGGGCCGCCACGGTGCGGGCCGCCAGACGCCGCGGCTGGGTGTGGCCTATGTAGCCCTTCACCCCGCGCCCGAGGGCCAGACAAATCTTGGGGATCTGGGTGGTCTTGCCCGAGCCGGTCTCGCCGGCGATGATCACCACCTGATGTTCGCTGATGGCGCGGGCGATCTCCGCCTGCTTCTGGCTGACCGGCAGGTTGTCCGGGTAGGTTACCTTGGGGACGCCCGCCAACCGGCTCTTATAGCGCGCCTCGGCGACATCCAGATCGGCGGCGATGGTCTCCAGCATCGCGGCCTGTTTGGCCTCGGGCAGCTTCTTGACCCCGTGCAGGCGACTGGAAAGGCGACGGGCATCGAGATTCATGCAGGCAGAGAGACGGCGGCGCAGCGCCTCGAGAGAGAGAGACAAGGTAGAGATTCCTTATAAGAAGCCCGATGGGCCATTCGATAGCTGGAGCCGATCCTAAAGAGCGGGCGGGGGCGGTGCAAGCCTTAAAGCAAGCCGTCACCGGATCAGGGGTTCACGCCAAATGAAAAGAGCAGGCACCCGGCCTGCTCCTGATGACAGAGACGAAAATGGCGTCAGACTCGCGCCTGGCGCACGAAGCAGGTACCCAGCTGGGCATGGATCGCCTGCATCACGTTGTGGCGACTGATGACCCCGAGCAGACGCCCCTCCTCCACCACCGGATAGATCTTGGGTTTTTGGCCCATCATCATCTCCGCCAGATCCAGGATGCTGGTGTCGGGGCCCACCGCCAGCACCTCCTTGCGCATCACATCCTTGATCTGCGCCACCTGCTCGCAGTGATAGGCTTCCTTCAACATGGCGGCGATGCAGTCCTGCTCCGATACCCAGCCAATCAAATGCCCCTGGACATCCACCACGGGCCCACCGAGCTGGTGGCTATTGAGAAACTTGGTGACCGCGCTTTGCACCATCATGTCCGCGCCGAACGTGATGGGTTTGGTCTGCATATAATCCTTCGCCTTGAGTGACTCCATGACGCTTCCCCCAACAGGCCTCCCGGGCGGGAGGCGCAAGCCGGACAGGATGCCCGGCTCACTGCAAGCATAGCCTGTCGGGGATCAGGAAATGGACTGCAGCAGTAACAGCAGCTCGTTCTGGCTGTGGCAATCGGTCTTCTTGAACACCCCCTTCAGGGTGGAACGAACGGTTTCCACTTTGACCCCTCGCAGCTCGGCAATGTCGTTGCTGCTGTAACCCTTGCTCATCAGCACCAGCAGCTCCTTCTCGCCGATGGTGAGGGGATAAAGACTGGCCAGGGCTTCGATATCCGGATTGAAGGAGTGCTCGGGGTCGCGCAGCACCACCTCCACATAGCGCTCGAAGCGGTTGAGGCCGCTCATCAGGGTACACTGGATCAACAGCGGCCTTAAATTGGCCTGGCGGGGAATGGACATATAGGCGCTGGCGCCCGGCAGCAAATAGGCAAAGCCATTCAATATCTCCTTGAGCTGGCGCTGCTGATCCTTATTTTGCAAAGAGAAAATACCATTGATGGCCCGCAGCTCCACATTTTCATCGGAGATACGGTTGAATGCCACGTTGGAATAATGAATATGGCCCTTGTCATCGATGATGGCACTGGGCTTATTATGGTTTTTGACCAGCTGTTGCAACTGGTAGTTCTGAGTTTCCAGGGCCAGCAGATTCCAATAATGCTGGCTCCATGCCGCGAGGCCGGAATAGATCTCGGTGAGGGACAAGAGATCCCTGGCGCTGAAATCATCCTGCGCCGCGCCGCGATAACTGCATAGGCTGCTCAGGCCGCGCCCCTTGACCCGACAGACACCGCCAGCGGCAAACTGGGCACCGAAACTCGCCAGCAGCCCCGCCGAATTGGAGATGGCATTGGCGCTGACGATCCCCTGACAGCCCTTGTCCAGATAGTGATTGAACCACACATCCTGGCGATGGTGCTGGACATAGAACTGCTGCTGGGCCTCGCTGAGGCCGCTGGAAAAGAGCCTTATTCCATCGCTCTTGTCATCATCCCGTAATAAAAACAGCGACGAGCTGCCGGACAGATCGGACCGGAATTGGTCGACCACCAACTTAATGTCAGAATCATTAATACCGCACTCGTATAACTGGCTGATATAGGGCGATATCCTTTCTTTTTCTAATGCCTTCACACCCGAACTCCACTTTCTTATTTTTATTGAGGTGGCATCTTACTCTGCAATGAGAATCCCGAGAAGTAGTCAAATGAACAAAGGTTTTATGAGCAATCCATAAATAGTAATGAGAAAAGTACATATGCCCGAAGCCAGCGAAAATGTTTAAATCCAAACTAATGTTTCATATTGCTTTTGTCGTTATACAGCCGGTTTGGCCAAGAGCCCTTCCCTCGGATGCCGCGGCGCTGGCTCCTTCCTCCCTTCGTATCCTCCCTCATATGCAAAAAGCACCTAGAGGCGCTCTTTATCAACCACCTGGCAGGGCAACGCTGACGCCACTACAACTCGACCTGCTCTCCGAGCTCGACCACCCGGTTGGTGGGAATGTGGAAGAAGTCGGTGGCTTTCAAGGCATTGCGGTTCATCCAGACAAACAGCCCTTCGCGCCAGCGGGCCATGCCGGGGAGATCGGTGCTGATCAGGGTGTTTCTCGACAGGAAAAAGGAGGTATTGCTGATCTGAATGACCAGCCCCTCTTGCGCGCAACAGGCCAGGATCTCGTTCACCCCCGGCGTTTCCTTGTAGCCGTAGAAGGCACTCACCTGCCAGAAGGTCCCACCTAGCTGGTTCACCTGCACCCGTTCGCTGGGATCGATGCGTGGCTCGGCTTTGGTGCGCACTGTCATGAACACCACGCGCTCATGCAATACCTTGTTGTGCTTGAGATTGTGCAGCATGGCATTGGGCACGCCCCGGGTGGAGTGGGTCATGAAGACCGCCGTCCCCGCCACCCTGATCGGGGGGTAGGCCTCCATGTTTGCGATAAAGAGAGGAAGAGACAACGCCTTGCGCTCCAGCTTGTCCAGCATCAGCTCCCGGCCCCGGTGCCAGGTCGTCATCACCAGCAGTGCCACGGCCGCCACGAAGATGGGCAACCAGCCACCGTCGATAAACTTGAGGGCATTGGCGCCAAAGAAGCTGGCATCGATAAACAGCATGGGGAGACCGAGCAGGGCCACCAGATAGGGAGAGATGCGCCATCTCTGGCAGGCCACGAAGGCTAGCAGCAAAGTGGTGATCAGCATGGTGCCGGTCACGGCTATCCCGTAGGCTGCAGCCAGATTGCTGGACGACTGGAACATCACTATGACCACTATCACGCAGGCCAGCAGGATCCAGTTCATCAGCGGCAGGTAGATCTGGCCAATCTCCTTGTCCGAAGTGTGTTGAATGACCTGACGCGGCAAATACCCCATCTGGATAGACTGGCGAACCAGGGAAAACACCCCGGAGATGACCGCCTGGGAGGCGATGACGGTGGCCAGGGTCGCCAGACCCACCAGCGGCAGCAGGGCCCAGTTGGGCGCCAACAGATAAAACGGGTTCTGGATGGCGGCCGGATCTCCCATGATCAGCGCCCCCTGCCCGAAGTAATTCAGGATCAGCGCCGGCAGCACCAGACTGCCCCACGCCAGCCGGATCGGGCCTCGCCCGAAGTGACCCATATCGGCATAGAGTGCCTCGGCCCCGGTGACACAGAGCACCACGGCTCCCAGGGTGATGAAGGCCAGCTCGGCGTGTTGCTGGATAAAACTTAATGCGTGCAGGGGGTTGAGGGCCCAGAGGATGGCCGGATGCGAGAGGATGGCGGACAGCCCAAGCAACCCCAGAACGCAGAACCAGAGCAGCATCACGGGACCAAACCAGGCGCCGACCCCGCCGGTTCCAACATATTGCACCGAGAACAAGACCACCAGTACCAGCAAGGCACCCGGGATCACGAAGGGTGACAGCACGGGAGTCACCACGTGAAGCCCCTCCATCGCGGACAACACCGACATGGCGGGGGTGATCACCGCATCCCCGAGGAACAATCCCGCCCCCGCGAGACCCAGCATCAGCAACCACATCTTCTGCCTGGGAGAGCCTTGTCGCAGCGCCAGAGATAACAGGGTCATGATGCCGCCCTCCCCCCTGTCATCGGCCAGCAGCACCAGCATCACGTATTTCAGGGAGACGACCAGCATCAGGGTCCAGAAGATGAGCGAGACGATGGCCAGCACGTTATCCGGGGATGGCACGAGACCGATACGCTCGGCAAAACACTCCTTCAAGGCGTAGAGCGGGCTGGTGCCGATGTCGCCATAGACGATGCCAAGCGCCCCCATTGCCATCACGACAGTATCCCGTTGCGTGCGCTTCTCCATGCCTTGCATCCCGCCGTTGTCATCTCATCGTTACATTATCGGCAACAACGGCTCCTTGCGGGGCCATGAACTCAATCATTATCAGAGAATAAACGCAGATGAGTACGCGGCGCGGTCAGCAGTTCGAGGTCGGGGCCGAGTGGCGTAAACCAGGCAGCCCCGACCTGCCTCCGCCCATCAATAAGTCAGGCTGGCACCGATCCCTCTCGCATCGCCATCCATCAACAGGGGATAGAACGCCAGCTGCGGCCCCTTGGGGGTGGTGAACAAATAGCTGAAACCGGTGGCAATGGCGGCACTGGCGATCACATCGCGCCAATAGTGGTTGTCTGACTCGACCCGAGACCAGCCGACGGCACCGGCGGCGACATAGGCAGGCAGCCCATAACTCCAGCCATAGCGCATCTGCAGGTAGCTGGCACCACTGAATGCCCAGGCGGTGTGCCCGGATGGGAAGCTCTTGCTGCCGCCATTCGGACGGGTCGCATCGACCGTATTTTTCAATATCTCGACGGTGGCCGTGGTCGCCAGCAGGGAATATCCAAATTGCTCCAGCCCGTCATAGTCGTCTTGATACCAGGATATACCGGCGGCCACGGCGGGAATGGCAAATTGTCCGATATCACCATATTTTTCAAACGCACTGGTGGCATTCACGGTGCAGCTGACACCGCATATTATTATGCCGAGAAGTTCCTTTCTCATATGAACTCCATTTATTTTATTGTCAACGTAAGAGAAATGGTAAAATTGCCATTTGGGCATTCAGCAAGAACATTAACTAAAGAAAAACTATAAACAACATGGCAAGCGCTGCTATTACCCATTCAAAACATCTCACTCCAGCTGAACGCTGAGGCAATGAATCAAAAGCAAATCATGCGTTTATTTACAAGCGAGAATAAAATAAATACATTTCGACATCACAAGGGAGCCCATTCAAACGACATGAAGAGACACATAATGATTGAATCACTTCATCCTTGACAAGGCTATATATCCGTTCACCGAGTCAACAGCACATCGAAATACCGCATTCATAAACTTTTCGTTAAAAGTCGATCATTAAATCCTATCCATACAGACTGATACCAGACAATAGAATAGGATATGAACTGCCAGCGCAGTCCTGCACTTATATACAGGGCAAGCCATCGGTGGCTTGCCCTGTTCGTATTTAACTGTCAGAGTCCAGCGCCACCGAGGCGGCGCGCTTGCCGCTCAGCGTGGAGAGGTAGACCAGAACGGCAATGGCGACCAGCAATACCAGCGAGGCAGAATAACGGCTCAGCTCCAACCCCCCTTTACTGATGGGCTTGTCCAGAAAATCACCCACCACGGCCCCGAGGGGGCGCGTGATGATGAAGGCGGCCCAAAACAGGAAGGTACGAGAGATCTGGCTCCAGAAATAGGCGGCGACGATGGCCAGCAGCATGCCCCCAAACAAGACCGAGCTGCCCGCATAACCGAAGCCGGCATCATCCGCCATCCAGTCACCCAGTGCGGTGCCCAGTGTTTGTGAGAACATGATGGTGATCCAGTAGAACATCTCCGTTCTGGGTGAAGAAATGGAACTCGTTGATATTTCCCCTTGGGCTCGATACCACAAAAGAAATGAACCCAATAATAAAATTAGTAGCAGGGTCGAGCCGCCGGCATAACCCATCCCCAGGGATCTGTCGGCAAAATCAGCCATGGTGGTGCCCACCGTTGTCGTCGCAATAATGGTTGCCCAATACAGTGCCGGGTTATAACGTTTGGCAGAAATTTGAAAATAAACGGCAAACAAAAAGATAACCGAGAAAATAATGGTGCCGACAAGATAACCCAAATCCATCGACATGGTGACGGCATCGCCACCGGTTTCCCCCAATGTCGTCGCCAAGATTTTGGTCACCCAGAATGCCAGGGTGATTTCGGGGACTTTACTCAATGAGTCTGCGCGTGGTGTTGGCATGAGATACCTTCCAGTGGTAAGACGAACGCTTCGTCAATGCTGAGACTAGAGAGGCATTCTTAAGAGACCGTTAAGGTCACTATTATTATTTTCATCAGAGAATGTACTGGCTGCTACCGTTCACTCATGCCGCGCACGGGTTTCTCCCGCATTCTGCTACCAGAAATAAACGATGATTCGGCACGCCAGATGATCCGAGTGAGCCGGTGATAACACGAAAGGGATATAAACATCCGTCTAAAAAACAATCAAACCACAATATGACAGCCAACTTGATGTGGCGACCAGCCCCTGGGTCGTCAAAGAGGTATTGAAAGGCGTGTGGGAATAGCACTGGGAATCACCCCGTGGGGAAAGCCGCAGATTGGACACCCCACGCGACTTGCCACAGCACAAGCACCGATACAGCCCAGGGAGCCGTGGGAGGAATAGTGAGGGTGATAGCAGGGACGATAAACCGCCGCCGGATGGCAATTGCCCGACGGAGCATCGCATGCACAAAGCCTGATGCCGGGTGGCGTCAGGCTTGGGGTTACTGAGAGATCGTTGCAAAACGACCGTTGTTGAAGTCGTCGATGGCCTGGGTTATCTCCGTTTGCGAGTTCATGACGAAGGGGCCATAGCCAACGATGGGCTCGTCGATGGGCTCCCCACTGAGCAGCAGCAAGATGACATCCTCACGGGTCTCGAGCTCAATGCCAGTGCCACGGGGGTCCAGCAACACCATCTGCGCCTCGCCCACCTCCTCCTGACCATTGACCCGCACCTTTCCTTTGAGCACCACTATGGCCGTGTTCCAGCCGTCAATGGCAGGCAGTTGGACGTTGGCCCCGCCATGCAGCCGCAGATCCCACACATTCATCGGTGAGAAGGTACGGGCCGGCCCCGTCAGTCCCGCATAGCCACCCGCAATGATGCGCACCAACCCCGCCTCATCGGCCAGTTTGTGCACCGGAATATTGTCGCTGCGAATAGCCTGATAGCCCGGGGGCGACATCTTGTCTTTGGCCGGCAGGTTGACCCAAAGCTGCACCATGTCGAGGGTGCCCCCTGAGCGGGCGAACGCCTCGGAGTGGAACTCCTCGTGCATGATGCCGGCCGCGGCCGTCATCCACTGCACATCCCCCGGCCCTATCACCCCGCCCTGCCCGGTGGAGTCGTGGTGAGCCACCTCCCCCTGATAGACGATGGTGACCGTCTCGAAGCCCCGGTGCGGGTGTTGACCAACACCGCGAGGATGCTCGGCGGGGGAAAAATCCGCAGGTCCTGCCCTGTCCAGCAGCAGGAAAGGGCTCAGGGCCTTGCCATGGCTGTGATACGAGAACAGGGAACGAACCGGAAAGCCGTCACCCACCCAGTGTTGGCGCGGCGCACTGTAGATACCGATGACTCTTTTCATGATGATCTCCAAGGTTGTCCTCAGCCTGTGTGGCGTTGGATACATTGTGCATATGGAACGACATCGTCGGTAGGCGTAGAATTTGACCTCAGCGTCCTATTTTGTGAACGATAAACGATGCACCAGGATCTCAACGATCTCTATTACTACGTCCAGGTGGTGGATAACGGGGGCTTTGCCCAGGCCGGCAGGGCGCTCGGCATGCCCAAGTCCAAGCTCAGCCGGCGCATCGCCATGCTGGAGGAGCGACTCGGGGTGCGGCTGATCCAGCGCTCGACCCGCAGCTTCCAGATCACCGAGCTGGGACAGGCCTACTATGCCCGCTGCCGGGCCATGCTGGTGGAGGCCGAGGCCGCGCAGGCCGTGATTGCATCGACCCAGAACGAGCCTTGTGGCGTGCTGCGGCTAGCCTGCCCCATCGACTTGCAGCATGCCCACGTCGGCAACATGCTGGTGAGCTTTGCCCTGCAGTATCCGAGCGTCAGCATTCAGCTCGTCGGGGTGAATAGAGCAGTGGATGTGGTTGCCGAAGGGCTGGACATGGCGCTAAGGGTGCGACCGCTGCCGCTGGAGGACAGCGATCTGGCCATGCGGGTGCTGGGCTATGCGAACCAGTATCTGGTTGCCAGCCCTGAGCTTATCGCACAGCACGGCATGCCACGGGCTCCGGTGGAGCTGGTGTCCTGGCCCAGCTTGGGACATGGCGCCTCCCTCGAGGGGCACCGCTGGATCCTGCAGGCCGAGGACGGTGCTCACGTGAAGCAGCACCACACCCCCAGGTTCGCCACCACCGACATGCAGACCCTGCGCCAGGCGGCGATAAAGGGGGTAGGAGTGGCACAGCTGCCCGCCATGATGGTGCAGGAGGCGCTGGCCGATGGCAGCCTGGTGCGGCTGCTGCCTGACTGGGCGCCTCGCCGGGAGGTGATCCATGCGGTCTTCCCCTCGCGACGCGGGCTGCTGCCTTCCGTGCGCGCCCTGATCGATCACCTGGTGCACGGCTTTGCGCCCCTGGCGGAAACATCATCCGGCGCCTAGCGCGGCAATCACATCCAGCCGTGTGGTAACGACAGCGCCAGGCCAACCAGCCTCCTGTCGTTTTCGTCGGCATTGTCGTACCAGAGCGGTGACGTCGTCACGACGCGCAGCAAAAAGGCCAGAGCATTGCTCTGGCCTTTTTAATCGGCATTGACTGCGCTCCGGCAACCTGCCAAGCAGGCGACCGGGCGCGCCAGGCGCCTTAGAACGGCAGCTTCATGCCAGGGGGCAGTTGCATGCCACCGGTCAGCTCGCCCATCTTGCTCTTGTTCTGCTCTTCGACCCGGCGCACGGCATCGTTGACGGCCGCGGCGACCAGATCTTCCAGCATCTCCTTGTCATCTTCCATCAGGCTCGGGTCGATCTCGATACGGCGCACGCTGTGGCTGCCGGCCATGGTGACCTTGACCATGCCAGCACCGGCTTCGCCGACTACTTCCATCTGGGCAAGCTGCTCTTGCATCTTCTGCATGCGCTCTTGCATCTGTTGGGCCTGTTTCATCAGGTTACCCATTCCACCTTTACCAAACATAGGTCGTCTCTCGTCTTGAAATCCGGCATCCAGCGCCGGGCTGTGGGCTTGTTCTGCCCTAAATGGGGGCAGCCATCATCATTTTCAACCGGGGAACCAATCCCCGGCATGGGTTTTAACGGATCACGATCAACGACTCAGCGGCTCTATGCTCTCGGGATGGAGCACGGCGCCGAATCGCTGCTGTAGAAATTGTACATGGGGATCCTCGGCCAGATCCCGGGCCACCTGCTCACGCACCCCGAGATAGAGGCGATGCTCGATCTCAAGCGGCGTCTCCCGTGTTGGGTCCGTGCCCAGGGTCACCTCCACGCGCACCGTCTGGCCGAGCTCAGGGCCGATGATCCCGGCCAAGTCGGCGCAGGCCTTGTCACTGACCAGATGGCGCTGTTCGGGTTTGAGCAGCAATGACACCAACTCCCCTTGCCGGGTCATCAGGGAGTTGATAGCGAGCTGGCGCAGCCGCCCCCCCACCCCGGTGTGGGCGATGAGCTCGGCCCAGGGATCACCACAGCTGGCGAGCAGGGACGATGGGATCAAGCGGGCAACCTCCTCCCCCTCCTCAGGCTCGGCATCCCCTTCCAGCTCATCCCAGTCGATGGTCTCCATCGCCTGGGTTGTCACGGGCTGCGCCTCACTCGCGACGTCATTCGGCATGGCGACCGGCGTCACCGGCGCAGCGGCAAGGGCGGGCCTGGCACCGGGCACGCCGTCCAGATCCCAGGGCGGCAAATCATCGGGATCAGGGCGAGCCTTGAGCGGCGCGGCCTGGTGCTGGCTTGGCGACGCCTGAGCCGCGGCGTGCACTCCCATGGGCGGAGCGCTGGCCAGCACGTCACCAAAGCCCTGATCCAGGTATTCCTCATAATCGCTGCCACTGTCGTCATAGGCATCGAGAGGCGGCAGATCCTCATAACCCAGCGCAACGTTCTGCTGGCTCGGTGATGGCGCAGCTGGCTGCCAGGCAGCGCTCGCCGGTGGCGCGCTCATTGGCGACGGCGCCTGCGGGGCCGCCGTCCAGGGCTCGGGAGTCACGGCAGGCTTGACTGGTGTCACACGGGGAGACGCTGTTGCCGCCCCCGGTTCACTGCGCAACCGGCTGCGCAGCAAGTTGCGCTTGCCGAGCAGGCTCTGCAGGTTCGAGGCCGGGGTCAGTGCCGGGTCTGCAACCGACACCGTTGTCGCCTCGACCTGGGCCATCTCGTCGTGCGTGGCCGTCATCGCCTCGTCGGCATTTGTGATGGCGACATCCAAAGAGACGTCCGGTTCAACAAGCTGCGCCTGATAACCCATCTGCTGCGCCTCGCGCAGCAACTCATCCTGCTCGGCAAACAGCGGATTGACCGGCTCATCGCCGGCATCTTCTCCATCGTTGCCCATCTCCAGCCCTGCACTGGCATGCACCGGACCATCTGCCTCGGGAGCCGCGGACGGAGTCGTGGCTTTCGAGTCTGCCGGATTGGCAGATAGCTGCGCGGGTGCGGCGGCTATCGCCGGAGCGGGGGCAGGCTCAGCCCCGCGAGGCTTTCCCAGGCTGGCCGGTGCAACCCCCATCCCAGCCACGGGCGATCCCGCCATGGAGACGGGCAAGGCGCTCAGGTTGGCAGGATGCAGCACCTCGCGGCGCGGCGAGAACGCCAGCATGCGCAGACAAGTCATCTCAAGGGCGGTGCGGCCATCCGGGGCCCAGGGCAGATCCTTGCGGCCCCCCAGCACGATCTGGTAGCAAAGCTGCACCTCTTCCGGGCTCATGGCCTGGGCGAGCTGCAACAGCGCGTCGGCATCCGCCCCCTGCTCCTGCACGCTGGCAGGCAACAGCTGCGCCATGGCAACGCGGTGCAGCAAGGCCTCCAGCTCGGCGTGCAGCTGATCGAAATCCGGCCCCAGGGTGGCGATCTCGGTGATTTTGGCCATGGTCGCCGGGGCGTCCTGGCGCAGGATGGCCTCCAGCAGCTGATGCAGATGATGATGATCCAGCGTCCCCAGCATGGTCAGCACGCTGTCGAGCCGCACGCTGCCATTGCCATGAGCCAGCGCCTGATCGGTGAGACTCAGGGCATCGCGCATGCTGCCATCCGCCGCCTTGGCCAAGGCCAGCAGAGCGCGGGGCTCGAATGGCTGACCTTCCTGATCCAGCACCCACTCCAGCTGCTTGGCGATCTGGCTCTGATCCAGACTCTTCAGATGGAACTGCAGGCAGCGGGAGAGAATAGTAATGGGCAGCTTCTGCGGATCCGTGGTGGCCAGCAGGAACTTCACATAGGGGGGCGGCTCTTCCAGGGTTTTCAGCAGTGCGTTGAAGCTGTGGCGCGACAGCATGTGTACCTCATCGATGAGATACACCTTGAAGCGGCCACGAGCCGGGCGGTACTGCACGTTGTCCAAGAGCTCGCGGGTGTCTTCCACCTTGGTGCGGGACGCCGCATCGATCTCCAGCAGATCGACGAAGTTGCCCTGATCGATCTCGCGGCAGGTGTCGCAGACACCGCACGGGTGGCTGCTGATCCCCTGTTCGCAGTTGAGGCTCTTGGCCAGGATGCGGGCGATGGTGGTCTTGCCCACCCCGCGGGTGCCGCTCAGCAGATAAGCGTGATGCAGCCGGCCCTGATCCAGGGCATTGGTCAAGGCCGTCAGCACATGTTGCTGGCCAACCACTTGTTCAAACGTATGGGGGCGCCATTTACGCGCCAGAACCTGATAGCTCATAGATCTCGATGCTGGAAAACGAGGCATTGAGCCGGATGCTAACACAAATGCAGGGAGGGCTGTATGGGCTAACGGCCCTGTTGGGAGGGATCGCTTGATTTTCAAACCGATGCCCAGTCAGGCATCGGCAGCAAGGCAAAACAGGCAGGCTGACGAGGCCTGCCTGTCATTCAAACCCGCGGTTTACTCGCCAGCGAGTTCAACCAGCGAGACCACCTTGACGCCAGCGGCGGTCAGGCGGGCATCACCGCCGAGGGACGGCAGGGAGATGATGAAGGCCGCATCGGCCACTTCGCCGCCGGCGCGACGAATGAGCTTGACGGTGGCATCGACGGTGCCGCCGGTGGCCAGCAGATCGTCCACCACCAGCACCTTGTCACCGGGCACGATGGCGTCGATGTGCAGTTGCAGGGTGTCGGTACCGTATTCGAGGGCATAGGACTCCTCGATGACGGCGCGGGGCAGTTTGCCCGGCTTGCGTACCGGCACGAAGCCCAGGCCCATCGCGAACGCGACGGGAGCACCGAAGATGAAGCCACGGGCCTCGGTGCCGACAATCTTGGTGATCCCTTGATCACGATAATGCGCAGCCAGCAGATCGATGGTGGCCTTGAAGGCCTCGGCATTCTCGATCAGGCTGGTGATATCGCGAAACAGAATACCCGGCTTCGGATAGTCGGGAATGGTCTTGATGCTCGCTTCGATAAACTTCAGGGTATCCGGATTCATTGTTTGACCGCTTATTTTTTTGAGCCCTGCAGTGGCGTCTAGTGTGATGTCCGCCAGGGGGCAATAAAAAGGCCCGTCACGCAAAAATGACGGGCCGACTCCATAGCATTATTGCTGCAATAGCTTAGGGATTTCACTTCTCCATTGCAACTGGCTCCAACACCGGCAAGCGCATTAACCAGGTGAGCAGGATCACCATTATGGCAACCAGCGACAGGCGTACCCAGGCCATGGGTACCACCAGCAGCGACACCGAGAAGGAGAGCAGGATGAAAACGATGGCCCGGCGCCGGGCATGACGACGAATGCCGCGATATTGCTGCCAATCCACAATCGGGGGCCCAAACCAGGGGTGGGCCAGCAACCAGCGGTGGAAACGGGGGGACGAGCGGGCAAACAGCGCCGCCGCCAGCAACATGAAGGGCGTGGTCGGCAGCAATGGCAACACTATCCCGACAATACCCGTGACAAAGGCCAACCAGCCAAGGGCCATCAGACACCAACGCTTCATTTGTACTCCTCTCTATGCACCCGTCCTAGCCTAACAGAGTTGCCCCAACCGCCGACAGCATCGCCGCTGCCGAAAACCTTTGCCCCACAGAATATGACAGCTCCTTGGTCCGGTAGCATTGTTTCCCCCTGCAAACCGGCCCGATTGCCCTGTCACGCCGGGCAAAGGCTGACAGCGAGGCCTATTCCTTCTACAATTCCGCTT
Source organism: Aeromonas sp. TECH754 (assembly GCF_056279295.1). Classification (NCBI taxonomy): domain Bacteria; kingdom Pseudomonadati; phylum Pseudomonadota; class Gammaproteobacteria; order Aeromonadales; family Aeromonadaceae; genus Aeromonas; species Aeromonas sp. TECH754. The sequence continues at coordinate 1,618,545 of NZ_JBWBRA010000001.1, forward strand.
CTTTTTGACATCTATCCCTTCGGAACCGGTTATGCGCGTTATTTTGGCCCCCATGCAGGGGGTGCTGGATCACCTGATGCGGGAGGTTCTCACCTCCGTCAATGATTACGACCTCTGCGTCAGCGAATTTATCCGGGTCGTCGATCAGTTGCTTCCCGCCAAGGTGTTCCATCGCCTCTGCCCCGAGCTGCGCCAGGATGGCAAGACCCGCGCCGGCACCCCGGTGCGGGTGCAACTGCTGGGTCAGCACCCCGAATGGCTGGCCGAAAACGCGGTGCGCGCCATCGAGCTCGGCTCCCCCGGGGTCGATCTCAACTTTGGCTGCCCTGCCCCCACGGTCAACAAGAGCAAGGGCGGCGCGGTGCTGCTCAAGGAGCCCGAGACCGTCTATCGCATCGTCAAGGCGGTGCGTGAGGCGGTGCCCGCCCACCTGCCGGTCAGCGCCAAGATCCGCCTCGGTTACGACGACAAGGAGCTCTATCTCGACAACGCCCAGGCGGTCTATCAGGCCGGGGCCTGCGAGCTGGCGGTGCACGCCCGCACCAAGCGGGAAGGTTACAAGGCGCCGGCCCATTGGGAATATGTGGACGCCATCCGCCGCGCCCTGCCCATTCCGATCACCGCCAATGGCGAGATCTGGAACCATGCCGACGCGCTCAGCTGCGCCCGGGTCTCCGGCTGCGACGTCCTCATGGTGGGCCGAGGCGCCATCTCTCTGCCCAATCTGGCCAACGTCATGAAGACCGGCTGCCCCCACATGCGCTGGGCCGAGGTGCTGCAATTGATGGTGAGCTACACGGAGCAGGATTTGGCAAGCGAGAAGGCCGACTATTATCCCAGCCGGATCAAGCAGTGGTTCAGCTACCTTAAGCGAGAATATCCGCAAGCTGCGGAGCTGTTTCAGGATATTCGTCTGCATAAAGAAACGGGACCTATCCGGGAAGCACTGCTGCACGCCGCGAAAACCGTGAGCTAACCGCCCTTTACTTGACTCATGTCATCTTGATAATTCACTCGCTTCCCTATACTGGCCGAGTTTTATAATTCGTCTATGGAGGCGCGTGTGTGTGAAATGACGCAAACCCAGTTGGCCGAATGGCGTGAGCGCCTGCTGACCGACTGGGCGCAAGTAAGAGAAGAGTTTATCGATCAACTCAAGGCCAATCGGCGGGACGATTGGGCCGAGAAAGTGGATCATTGTGAACGCGATCAGCTGGTGGAGCTGACCAGCCACCTCGATCTGCCGAAGGTGGAGCAGAGCGTGGCCTGCCTCAAGCGGATCGATGCCGCCCTCTGCCAGATGGAGCTGGGCATCTATGGCCTCTGCTCCGATTGTGAAGAGCCGCTGGCCATCGCCCAGCTCGAGCAGGATCCGACCCTGCAACGTTGCCCGCGTTGTGACACCCGTTATCGCAAGGGCTTCCACGCGCACGAACTCTGAATGGGGCACAATCTGTGCCTCATCACCACAATTTGCCCTCTCCTGTAGATCCCCCAAGATTGCATCGTTACCGTTGAGCTGGTCTCGTCGCCCGGCGCTTCTCGCTATCTTGCCATTCACGCGATGGCGAATAGAAAAGGGAAGCCATGGGCTCCCCTTTATCCTTTTTCCTGCTCAGCAAACAGCAGAAAAGCCTACTACTGGGCCAGCAGATGGCCTACCAGCTCCAGACGCCAGCCTTGCAGCAGCATCGGCTTGTCGGCGCGCGCGCGCTCCTCGTCATTCATGCGCCAGCTCCAGGTGAAGTACTGGTGAATGATCTTCTTGCTCGCCACCAGCTCGGGCGGGATGTTGTGGGCCTTGGCCTTCTCTTCCACCATGGCCTTGATGCGCTTGAGCTCGGCCTTGTACTGGGGGTAATCCACCAGTCGGCGAATGGGCTCGGGCCAGGAGTCCGGCGCGCTCTGCTGGGCCGAGGCGACGATATCCAGCATCCGCTTGCCGTGGATCTTGATCTCGATCGGCGCCAGTCCCAGCTCGTTGAGATCACGCAGTGACGTGGGTTTGCGCTCCGCCACCTTGAACAGGTGCAGCTCCTTGACCACGAAGTTAAGGGCCAGATCCCGGCGCACCGCCTCCTGCTGACGCCAGGCGGCCAGCTCGCGCAGGATGGCGAGTTCGCGCCGTCCCAACTGCCAGGCGTTGATGATCTCGAGGTAGGCCTGACGGGGATCGCTGCCCTGGGTCTTGCGGGCGCAGTGGTTCTGGCACTCCTGCTCGAACCAGGCCTGTTTGCCGCTGTCGCGCAGCGCGGCCATCACCTTGTCGTAGAGCGGCATCAGATAGAACACATCCGCCGCCGCGTATTCGAGCTGACGGTCGGTGAGCGGGCGGGCCAGCCAGTCGGTGCGGGCCTGATCCTTCTCCAACTCGACGCCGAGGAACTCCTTGACCAGGGCGCCGAAGCCGACCGAGACACCGTGGCCGAGGAAAGCCGTCGCCAGCTGGGTATCATGCATCAGGTTCGGCAGATGGCCTGCCTGATGTTGAATGAGCTCCAGATCTTCACCCGAGGCGTGCAGTATGGCGATCTGCCCTGCCCGGCCGAGCCGCTGCCATAGTCCGGACAGGTCCAGAGTCAGGGGATCCAGCAGCGCCAGCTGGTGGCCATCGTAGATTTGAAACAGACCGAGTTGGGGATAGTAGGTACGGGTGCGCACGAATTCGGTATCGATGGCCAGGGGTACATCGGCCAGAGAAGCGAGATACTGTTCCAGTTCGGCTTGCTGAGAAATGAGTTGATATTGCATCGTTACCTGCACCTTGGTCGGAAGTCGGGACCCGGAAAGAAAAAACCGTGGGATGACCCACGGTTTTGCATGACATCAAGCTGTCTGCCCGCTATTGCTTGGCAATTTCCTCGTCGCGCAGCACGCGGCGCAGGATCTTGCCCACATTGGTCTTGGGAAGTTCGTCACGAAATTCTACCAGTTTCGGTACCTTATAGGCAGTCAGATGTTTGCGGCAGTGCGCAATAATCTCGCCCTCCTGCAGGGTTGCATCTTTCTTGACCACGAAGATCTTCACCAGCTCGCCGGACACCTTGTGTGGTACCCCCACCGCCGCCACTTCCAGCACCTTGGGATGCAGCGCCACCACGTCCTCTATCTCGTTCGGATAAACGTTGAAGCCGGAGACCAGGATCATGTCCTTCTTGCGATCGACGATCTTGAAGAAGCCCTGTTCGTCGCACACGGCGATGTCGCCGGTACAGAGCCAGCCATCCTGCATCACCTCGGCGGTCGCCTCGGGGCGCTGCCAGTAACCGGTCATCACCTGGGGTCCGCGCACCTGCATCTCGCCGGGGGCGCCCTGCTCGGTGATGACCTGGCCCTTGTCATCCACCAGACGGATCTCGGTGGAGCAGACCGGCAGACCGATGGAGCCGTTGTAGTCCACCAGATCGTAGGGGCAGACGCTCACCAGCGGCGAGCACTCGGTCAGGCCGTAGCCTTCCAGCAACGGGGTATCGGTCAGCGCCTTCCACTGCTCGGCCACCGCCCGCTGTACCGCCATGCCACCGCCTATGGTCAGTTTCAACCCGGAGAAGTCCATGCTCTGGAACTCGCCGTTGTTGACTAGCGCATTGAACAGGGTGTTGACCCCGGTGATGCAGGTGAAGGGGTACTTCTTGATCTCTTTGACAAAACCCGGGATATCGCGGGGATTGCTGATGAGCAGGTTGTAGCCACCGAGGCGCATGAACAGCAGGCAGTTCACGGTCAGGGCGAACACGTGGTAGAGCGGCAGCGCCGTCACCACGAACTCCTTGCCCTTCTCCAGCACCGGGCCATAGACCCCGAGGCACTGCTCGACGTTGGCAATCATGTTGCGGTGGGTCAGCATGGCGCCCTTGGAAAGACCGGTGGTGCCGCCGGTGTATTGCAGGAAGGCGATGTCCTGGTTGCTGATCTCCGGCTTGATATACTGCAGGTAGCGGCCCTTGGCCAGCGCTTGGCGCATGGTGCTGGCGTGGGGCAGGTTGTATTTGGGCACCAGCTTCTTGACGTACTTCACCACGAAGTTGACCAGGGTGCCCTTGGCCAGCCCCAGGTTGTCCCCCATCCGGGTCAGGATCACGTGCTTGACCGGGGTGTCGTAGACCACTTTCTCCAGGGTATGGGCGAAGTTGGAGACGATGACGATGGCCTTGGCGCCGGAATCCTTGAGCTGATGCTCCAGCTCGCGCGGGGTATAGAGCGGGTTGACGTTGACCACCGTCATGCCGGCCCGCAGGATGCCGAACACGGCGATGGGGTATTGCAGCAGGTTCGGCATCATCACCGCCACCCGGTCGCCCTTGCCGAGCTTGAGCTCGTTTTGCAGGTAGGCGGCGAAGGCACGGGACTGCTCCTCCAGACGGCGATAGGTGATGGTCTGCCCCATGTTGACGAAGGCGGGCTGATCGGCAAACTGGCTCACCGACTCTTCAAACATCTCTACCAGAGAGCCGTATTGGTCTGGATTGATCTCGGCGGGGACCCCTTCCGGATAACGTTTCAGCCAGACTTTTTCCACGAACTTGTCCTGCATAACTAGCACCTGTGCGCTCACTGTGTTGCCTCCGTCCCTGTCCACATCCATTTCAATCGCTTGTTTTAAGCTCAAGCTCTAATGCCGCCATATTTACATAAGGCAACATCGATTAACAGCAAATTAACAACGAGAAATGTGAGGGAGAAAGCAAACCTGAAATGATGTAAAGCCGTTGATCCTAACGGATCTGGCAAAAGTTTTCGATATAAACGGCGGTATCTGCTGAATTTTCCATATGAAAGTGATGATTTCCTGCCACCACAGCCATTTCTATCTGCCTGAAGGCGTCCGCCCGCTGCTGCCACTGCTGGATCAGGGCCGGGAATCCCTGCTCCCCGCGCACAAAGAGCACGGGGCACTCGATGGCCCGGATCAGCGCCCTGGCCTGCCCTTCGCTCATGCGCATCGGCGACAAGTCCCGCAGCCTGGGGTCACTGCGCCAGTGCCAGCGCCCGTCTCGTGCGATCAGCTGCCGCTCGCAGATGAGACGCGCAGCCTGCACGTCGATATCCGCCACCTTGCAACGGGCGGCCACCGCTTCATCGAGAGAGGCAAACCCCACCGCGGCCCGCTCACGGGTACGGCTGCGATTCAAGATGGCGCGGCGCAATTGCTCCGCCACCGCCTCGTCGGGCTGGCTGAGCGGCCCCAGTCCCTCCAGCATGATGAGGCGCTCGACTTGCTCGGGGAAGACACCGGCATAGGCACAGGCAATCAAGGCGCCCAGCGAATGGCCGAGCAGCACGAAGCGCTGCCAGCCCGCAGCCCGGCATATCTGATGGAGATCATCGAGCCAGTCGACGAAGACGTAAGGCGTCAGCTTGTGATCCGAGTGGCCGTGACCCGGCAGTTCGACGCAGATGAGGTGGAAATTGTAAAGATAAGGGGCAAGCGGCAGAAAGCTGGCCCCATTGTCGAGCCAGCCGTGTAGAGCGATGAGCAGCGGCTTGCCCTGCCGGTCGTTATCCAGCAGGGCAACCTCGCGGCCATCGGCCAGCGGCAGTCGGTATTCGCGCATCGACCCCGTGCCCGGCTCGGTGCTCATCACCAGTAGCGGTGCAGCGACCGTCTCGGCCAGTAGGGATCATAGAAAGGGTCGTAGAAGTAAGGGTCCGCGTAGCGGATCTCCACCTCTTTGACCGGCGGCCACAGCTTGCTGGCGGTCACCTTGAGCACCGAGAAGCGGTACTGGTGCTTGCCAATCGCGCTCTCCTCCGGCGTCTCCAGGGTGCCGAGCACCGTCAGGCTGCGGCCCTTGGCGTAGAGGCCGGGATCCACAAAGCCCTTCATGATGGCGAGGAAACGCCCGGGGCTCTGCTCTGTCTGCTCCGGCATCCCGTTGCTCTTGAGCGGCAGATAGACCACCTCGATGATGCTCTGATCCTGCTCGTTGTGCACCGCCGCGATGATCCCGCTCCAGCGCGCCGGCTTGCCATTCATGCCTTGCAGCGCCGGCTGATAGGCCACCAGCGCACTCTCCGGCTCATAGGCCAGCTCCTTGGGCACCGAGCTGCAGGCACTGAGCAGCAGCCCCATCACACCCAGCATGATCATGCGTTTCATCGTTCTGACTCCTTCGCCGGGCAACTGCCCGCGATTCACCGTTATTCGCGACCCGGCAGTTTCTTCCAGGTCACCTTGTCACGCAGGTACACAGGGGTCGCTTGCTCGACCGCGACCGCCTCCCCCGCCAACCAGGCAGTGCGAGCCAGCGGCAACATGTCGAGTGTCGCCGGGAAACGCACTGCCTGACTCCTTATCAGATCTTCGGCCAGATTGGCCAAGGTTTCACCATAGGTTTCAAACCCCGTGCCCACCGCCGACCACTGGCCCGTCAGGGCACCATCGGCAGTCAACGCCGCCGCCAACAGGGTCGGTTCGCTCACTACTTCCTCTCCCACCAGCTGCATGCAACCCGCCTGCAACTCATAGCGACCGAAGTAGACTTCGTTCATGCGCGCATCGATGGCGCTGAGTACCCGGGTTGCCCCCTCCAGCCGGTGGACGCCCTGCGCCATGGCTGCCAGGGTCGAGACGCCGATGAGCGGCACGCCGGCTCCGAAGGCCAAGCCCTGGGCCACGCTGATGCCAATCCGCACCCCGGTAAAGGAGCCTGGACCGCGGCCGAAGGCAATGGCGTCGAGTTGGTCCAACGATATTCCGGCGTCCTCTAACACAGCCTGAACCATGGGCAGGATTTTACGGGTGTGATCCCGCGGCGCCTCTTCCCAGCGGGAGAACAGCTTGTCGCCCACCAGCAGAGCGGCGGAGCAGGCTTCGGTGGCGGTATCAACGGCCAGGATCTTCAACTCATCCATTCTCTTTATTCTCTTCACATCAGTCAGTTAGATCATCGGCAGAACGATTCTCTGCCCTTTATGCAAATCAGCTTTCAAGGAGCCTTGAGCCCCTCGATGAGAACGCCGGTGTGGCAGCGTTCAGCGGCGGGCCGGATCATTCCCGGATGAGCCGCTTCGTTCGAAAAAATCACCCAGCGTGGCAAGCTCCCGGGTTCGGGGAATGACCGGCAGGCTCTTGATAAAGGTGGCGCCATAGGGCTTGTTGACCATCCGTGGATCACAGATCACCAGCACGCCGTGATCAGTACGATCACGAATGAGTCGACCGACACCCTGCTTCAAGGCGATCACCGCCTTGGGCAGCTGGATGTCGGCGAAGGGATCCCCGCCCTTGAGCTTGCAGTCATCGACCCGCGCCTTGAGCAGGGGGTCATCGGGGCTGGCAAACGGCAGCTTGTCGATGATAACACAGGACAATGCGGCGCCCCGTACGTCTATCCCCTCCCAGAAACTGCTGGTGGCCACCAGCACGGCGCGGCCGTTGTCCACGAAGGTCTTGAGCAACCGCTGCTTGTTGTCCTCCCCCTGCAGCAAGACGGTGCGACCGATCTCCCGGCGCAGCACCTCGGCCACCTGGCGCATCACCTGATGACTGGTGCAGAGGAAGAAACAGCCCCCCGGCGTCTTGTTGATGAGCGGGATCATCAGATTGGCGAGCAGCTCGCCCCGACCGAAGGCATTGGGTTCGGGCAGGAAGCGCGGCACGCACAGCCGCGCCTGTTCGCCGTAATCGAACGGGCTGTCGAGAATAAGCTCGGCGCTGCCGGCGAGTCCGAGCTCCGCCACAAAGTGATCGAAGCGATTGTCCACCGTCAGGGTCGCGGAGGTGAATACCCAGGCCACCTCGGGGCGCAGCACCTCGGCGCCGAAGCGCTCGGCCACCGACAGCGGGGTAAGATTGAGCGAAAAGTGCAGCCGCGAGCAGTCATACCAGTAGGAGAAACCGGTCTGGTTGATGGCGAGCACCTCCCCGAGCCGGGTGCGCAGCTCGCAGATCCGCTCGAAGGCGTGATCGAGCTGCTCGCCGCGCCCGAGCGCGAGTTTGAGCACCTCGTAGCACAAGCCCAGCGCATCGTTGAGCCGGGCCAGCGCCTGAGCCCAGAGCGGCTGACGCAACATGTCGCGGGTATTGCCACGGCCTCCCTCCACTCCGAAGGCGAGCCGCAGATCCTGACTCGCGATGGAGAGTCGATCCGCTGCCTTGCCGAGTTGAGCCATGTCGTGGGCCTCGGCGCGATAGGCGAGCTGGATATCCTGCGCCAGATCCAGAATGGTGCGGCTGCCCACCGCCTTGCCAAAGTAGTTGGTGGCAATCTCCGGCAACTGGTGCGCCTCATCGAACACATAGACCTGCGCTTCCGGCACCAGCTCGCCAAATCCGGTGTCTTTTACCGCCATATCGGCGAAGAAGAGGTGATGATTGATCACCACCACCTGGGCATCCATGGCGCGGCGGCGAGCCACCACCAGGTGGCAGTCGTCGTAATAGGGGCAGTCGCGGCCGAGGCAATTCTCGTTGGTGCTGGTGATATGGGGGAGGATTTCGGCGTTCTCCTGCAGCCCCGGAATGTCTCCCACATCACCGGTCAGGGTGGCGGTAGACCAGGACTTCACCTTGACCAGATCGGTCAGCACCTCGGGCTTTTGCAGATGGGATTCGCCGAGCAGGCGATTCATGCGCTCGATGCACAGGTAGTTGCTGCGCCCCTTGAGCAGGGCCACCGGCGGGGTATAGGAGAGCGCCCCGGTGATGGTGGGCAGATCCCGGTAGAACAACTGCTCCTGCAAGTTTTTGGAGCCGGTGCTGATCACCACCCGCTTGCCGGATTCGAGCGCCGGCACCAGATAGGCGTAAGTCTTGCCGGTGCCCGTCCCCGCCTCCACCAGCAAGCGACCGCCGCTCTTGATGGCGCGGGCCACCGCCTCGGCCATCGCCAGTTGCGGCGCGCGGGCGACAAAGCCATCGATGTGGCTGGCCAGGGGGCCGTCAGGCTTGAACAGGGTCTGTATGGTCAAAGGGGAGTCCCGCGCAAAAGCGGTCATTATGCCAAAAGTGCGGACAAAGCGGGATCGTTAAATGAGGTACCGACCAAGGGTTGTCAGGACTGAGTGAAGTACCGGTCACAAGCTAGCCAAGGGCCTGCTCAGACGAAGATATCGATCCGGTGCTCGGGGTCCGGCTTGTGATCGTCATCTTTAGTCACGCTCTGATCATGTCTTGGCGGGGATGGCGGTTGCTGCCGTGACTGGGAGCCATCACCGTCGGCAGTGGTTTTACGCAGTTGATGCTTCTGGCTGACTTGAGTCACCTCCCGCTTGATGTCATCGGGGCTCGGGGACGCCGGCGCCCGTGGCAAGATGGGGAATAACAGGTCCTGACTGGGCATGATGCGACTCCGGCTGAGCTGGTTGATTAGTTATCGACCGAACAATCGTTTTCTTGATTTTAATCCATCAAGTCACATTCTCGGGTTGCAATTTCCGTCAAGGTCGGTAATGTAAATCAGGCGTCATCTACGACATCTTTTTCGTAAAGGATTCATTACATGAAGTTCAATCAACTGAAGACTCATCACCACCATCATCATCCCGAATAGTCTTTCAGGAGGTTGACTGCTGGAAGACACTTAACTGGTGACTTCCAAAAGGACCGCAAGATTCATAAACCCTCGGAAGCACACACTTCCGAGGGTTTTTTCGTTTTTGACCAGTAAGGAAATCGAGCAATGGAAACACAACGTCTGCGCATCGCCATGCAAAAATCCGGTCGCCTGAGCCAGGACTCCCAGGCTCTGTTCAAGAGCTGCGGCCTCAAGATCAACTTGCGCGAGCAGCGTCTCATCGCCCACGTGGAAAACATGCCCATCGACATCCTGCGGGTGCGCGATGACGACATCCCGGGGCTGGTGATGGAAGGGGTGGTCGATCTGGGCATCATCGGCGAGAACGTGCTGGAAGAGGTGCAGCTCATTCGCGCCAGCCAGGGCCAGCCGTTTGCGGTCAAGACCCTCAAGCAGCTCGATTTCGGTGGCTGCCGTCTCTCCCTCGCCATTCCCGATGACGTGGAGTATCAGGGGCCTGCCAGCCTCGCGGGCAAGCGCATCGCCACCTCCTACCCGGGTCTGCTCAAGCGCTTCTTTGACGAGCAGGGGCTCAGCTTCAAGAGCGTGATGCTGGGTGGCTCGGTGGAAGTGGCACCGCGTGCAGGCCTGGCCGACGCCATCTGCGATCTGGTCTCCACCGGCGCGACCCTCGAGGCCAACGGCCTCAAGGAAGTGGAAGTGATCTACCGCTCCAAGGCGGTGCTGGTGCAGGCTCCCAACCCCTTGAACGCCGCCAAGCAAGCCATCATCGACAAGTTGTTGCCCCGCATCCAGGGCATGCAACAGGCCCGCGAGAGCAAGTACATCATGCTGCACGCTCCCAAGGACAAGCTCGATGCCATCACGGATCTGCTGCCCGGTGCCGAGCGTCCCACCATCATGCAACTGGCCGGTGACACCAATCAGGTGGCGCTGCACGTGGTATCCAGCGAGACCCTGTTCTGGGAGACCATGGAGCAGCTGAAGGCGCTCGGTGCCAGCTCCATTCTGGTGCTGCCCATCGAAAAAATGATGGAATAAGGAGAGACACATGCAGACCCTGATCTGGAAGACCCTCTCCCCCGCCCAACAGGCCGACGTGCTGACCAGGCCTGCCTTGAGTGACGAGGCCGACATCGGCGCCGTGGTGCGAGATATCATCGCCGCCGTGCGCAGCCGGGGCGACCAGGCCCTGCGCGAGCTGAGCCTGCGCTTCGAGCGCGTCCCTCGCGAGCAGTTGCGAGTGAGCGAGGCCGAGACGGACGCCGCCTGCGCGCGTCTCGGTGATGACATCAAAGATGCTATCAATACGGCCATTAACAACATTCGCACCTTCCACGCAGCCCAAGTGCAGCCGATTGTGCGGGTGGAAACCCAGCCCGGCGTCGTTTGCGAGCTGCGAACCCAGCCCATCAGTCGGGTCGGCCTCTATGTGCCGGGGGGCAGCGCGCCGCTCCCCTCCACCGTGATGATGCTGGCGATTCCGGCCGCCATCGCCGGTTGCCGGGAGGTGGTGCTCTGTACCCCGTCCCCCGCCAGCGACGAGATCCTGTTTGCCGCCCGCGCCTGCGGCGTGCGCCAGGTGTTTGCCATCGGCGGCGCCCAGGCCATCGCCGCCATGGCCTATGGCACCGAGAGCATTCCGAAAGTGGACAAGATCTTCGGCCCGGGCAACGCCTACGTGACCGAGGCCAAGGGGCAGGTCTCCCGCGATTGGCGCGGCGCCGCCATCGACATGCCGGCCGGCCCCTCCGAAGTGCTGGTGATTGCCGACGAGAGTGCCAACGCGGCCTTCGTGGCGGCAGACTTGCTCTCCCAGGCCGAGCACGGCCCGGACAGCCAGGTGGTGCTGGTCACCACCTCGCCGCGCCTGGCCGATGCCATCGGTGGCGAGATAAAAGCGCAGCTGGCCCGGCTCAGTCGCCGCGATATCGCAACGCAATCCCTCGGTTCAAGCCTGGTTGTCCTGTGCGACAGCCTCGACGAGGCCTGCGCCATCTCCAATGCCTACGCCCCCGAGCACCTGATAGTGCAGACCGAGGCGCCGCGGGACCTCTTGGATCGGCTCGAGAACGCCGGCTCCATCTTCCTCGGCCAGTGGACACCGGAATCGGTGGGGGATTACGCCAGCGGCACCAACCACACCCTGCCCACCTATGGCTATGCCCGCACCTGCTCGAGCCTCGGGCTTGCTGACTACCAGCGCCGCTACACGGTGCAGGAACTGAGCCGCGAGGGCATCCAGGGGCTTGGCCCCATCGTCCAGCGCATTGCAGAGGCAGAGGGGCTCGATGCCCACAAGAACGCCGTTACCCTGCGATTGAACGCCCTTGCCCTCCAACAAAAAGCACAGCAGAAGGATTTGTCATGAGCATCGCCAATCTGGCTCGTCGCGTGGTGCGGGCCCTCACCCCTTATCAGTCTGCCCGCCGCATCGGTGGTAACGGCCATGTCTGGCTCAATGCCAACGAGGCACCGCTGGCCTACCCCTTCACCATCGAGGGAAGCCGCCTCAACCGCTACCCCGAGTGCCAACCGGCCGCGGTGGTCAACGGCTACGCTGCCTATGCGGGGGTGAACCCGGACCAGGTGCTGGTGAGCCGCGGTGCCGACGAGGCCATCGAGCTGCTGATCCGCACCTTCTGCGAGGCCGGGGAGGATCAGATCCTCATCTGCCCGCCCACTTACGGCATGTACGCCATCAGCGCCGAGACCTGCGGCGTCGGCATCGTCGAGCAGCCGCTGACCGCCAGCCGCCAGCCGGACTGGCCCGCCATCCAGGATCGCCTGTCAGACGTGAAGCTGGTATTCCTCTGCTCCCCCAATAACCCGACCGGGGATCTGGTGGGCCGCAAGGGCCTCATCAAGCTGCTGGAGAAGGCCCAGGATCGCGCTCTCATCGTGGTAGACGAGGCCTACATCGAGTTCTGCCCGGAGGCGTCCGTGGTCGACCTGCTCACCCGCTTCCCGAACCTGGTGGTGACTCGCACTCTCTCCAAGGCCTTTGCGCTGGCAGGCATCCGCTGCGGCTTCACCCTGGGGGATCCGGAGGTCATCGCCATGCTGGCCAAGGTGATAGCGCCCTACCCCATCCCCGAGCCCATCGCCCAGATCGCGGCCCAGGCACTCTCCCCCATGGGGCTGGAGCTGATGCAGGAGCGGGTGATCGAGCTCAACAAGCAAAAAGCCATCATCAAGGCCGAGCTCACCAAGCTTCCCTGCGTGAAGGAGATCTTCGAGGACAAGGGCAACTTCGTGCTGGTGCGTTTTGACGATGGCGCCAGCGTCTTTGCCGCCATGAAGGCCGCCGGCATCATACTGCGGGACTTCTCCACCAAGCCGGGGCTCGATAACAGTATCCGCATCACCATCGGCTATCAGGGAGAGATGGATGCGGTGCTCGAGGTGCTGCGCAATGTCTCTGCCAACCACATACCCGCCGACAAGCTGTCTGCCACTCGCTGATAAGGATGTAACAGATGAAGACCCCGTTTTTGTTTATCGACCGCGACGGCACCCTGATCGAGGAGCCGGTGACCGACAAGCAGGTGGACAGCCTCGCCAAGCTGCGCTTCGAGCCCATGGTGATCCCGGTGCTGCGCGAGCTGCAGGCCGCGGGTTACGTGCTGGTGATGGTGACCAACCAGGATGGGCTTGGCACTGCCAGCCTGCCCCTTGAGAACTTCCAGCCGCCTCACGACCTGATGATGCACCTGTTCGAGTCACAGGGCGTCAACTGGGAGCAGGTGCTGATCTGCCCTCACTTCCCGACCGACGGCTGCAGTTGCCGCAAACCGAACCTCGGGCTGGTGAAAGAGTACCTCGCCTCCGGTCGCATCGATTTCGCGAACTCCTTCGTGATTGGCGATCGGCAGACCGACCTGCAACTCGCCGACAACATGGGCATCCGTGGCATCCGCTACCAGCCGCAAGATCACGGCTGGCTCGCCATCCGTGATCAGCTGCTGTCCAAGGGGCGGATCGCCGAGGTGGAGCGCTACACCAAGGAGACCCGCATCCAGGTGGCGGTGGATCTCGACAAGAGCGGCGGCAACCAGATCGTCACCGGCATCGGCTTCTTCGATCACATGCTGGATCAGATTGCGACCCACGCGGGTTTCAGGTTGAAGCTCAAAGTAAGCGGCGATCTTCACATCGACGATCACCACACTGTGGAAGACGTCGGCCTCGCCTTGGGTCAGGCCCTGCGCCAGGCGCTCGGCAGCAAGCGCGGCATCGGTCGCTTCGGCTTCGTGCTGGCAATGGACGAGGTGCAGGCGGTGATCGATGGCCGTCCTCGCCATAGCGATGACGCAGCCCCCCTCACCGAGCTCGACGTCGCCACCGCGCTGGACCTGAGCGGTCGCCCCTACTTCGTGTTCGACTGCCCGAGCGGCTTTGGCCGTGACAGCGTGGGGGAGATGGCCACCGAGATGGTGCCGCACTTCTTCCGCTCCCTGTCGGACGCCATGGCCATCACCTTGCAGATGAAGGTCGGCAGCGGCAACACTCACCACCAGGTGGAGGCGCTGTTCAAGGGCTTCGGCCGCGCCCTGCGCCAAGCCATCCGGGTCGAGGGAAGCGAGTTGCCCTCCAGCAAGGGGGTGTTGTGATGACGAAGCAGACACTGGTCAGCATCGACGATCCAACCTCAGGCAACAGCATGGGGAGCACGACATGAGCAAGCAGAACCTGGTGATTATCGACACCGGCTGCGCCAATCTGGCCTCGGTGCGGATGGCGTTCGAGCGCCTCGGCGTGCAGCCGCAGGTTTCCTGCCAGGCCGCCGACATCGAGGCTGCCGACAAGCTGATCCTGCCGGGGGTCGGCACCGCCGTTGCCGCCATGCGCAACCTCAACGAGCGCAACCTGGTCCCGCTTATTCGCGCAGCCAAGCAACCTGTGCTCGGCTTTTGCCTCGGCATGCAGATGCTGGCGCAGGCCTCCGAGGAGACCATGGCGGGCGAAGATGGCCACGACGGTGCGCTGATCGACTGCCTCGGCATAGTCCCCGGCAAGATCCGGCTGATGGAGGTGGGCAACTTGCGCCTGCCCCACATGGGCTGGAACCAGATCGAACACGACGAGACCCACCCGCTGCTGCGCGACATCCCGAGCGGCAGCTATTTCTACTTCGTCCACTCCTATGCCCTGGAGGTGACGGACGCGACGCTGGCCCGCTGCGACTATGGCAGCCCCTTCACCGCCATCGTCGGGCGAGACAACTTCTTTGGCGCCCAATTCCACCCGGAGCGCTCCGGCCCGGCCGGTGCCCGCCTACTGCAAAACTTTTTGGAGCTGTAACTGGCATGATTATTCCGGCAATTGATCTCATTAACGGGCAGGTGGTCCGCCTCTACCAGGGCGACTACGGCCAGAAGACCGCCTACAGCAGCAGCCCTCAGACGCGCTTCGACGACTACGTGGCGCAAGGGGCACAGCAACTTCACCTGGTGGATCTGGATGGTGCCAAGGATGCCAAGGCGCGCCAGCTTGCCCTCATCGCCGAGCTGCTCGCCGCTACCAGGGCACCGGTGCAGGTGGGCGGTGGGGTGCGCACCGAGCAGGACGTGGCCGATCTCTTGGCCGCCGGCGCCAACCGGGTGGTAATAGGTTCCACCGCGGTCAAGTCCCCGGAGCTGGTGGCGAGCTGGATGGAAAAATATGGCGCCGAGCGCATCGTACTGGCGCTGGACGTCAATATCGACGCCGAGGGTAATCGCCAGATCGCGGTGGCGGGCTGGCAGGAAAACAGCGGGGTAACCATAGAGGCACTGATCGAGCGCTTCCTCCCCGTCGGCCTCAGGCACGTGCTCTGCACCGACATCAGCCGGGACGGCACCCTTGCCGGCAGCAACGTCGAGCTCTACCGGGATCTCTGCGCCCGCTACCCGAGCGTCGCCTTCCAGGCCTCCGGCGGCATCGGTGGTCTTGCCGACATCGAGGCGCTCAAGGGCACAGGGGTCGAGGGGATCATCCTCGGACGCGCCCTCCTGGAGGGCAAATTCGACGTCAGGGACGCCATCGACTGCTGGGCTCGCTGATCGGGACCGCTGGGTGAGCCCGCTTTTTGCGGGCTCCATACTGGTGCATCGTCGAGTCTGAGCCATCATTTATCCTTTGGTAACAATCGACTCTATACTCGACTGACACTTTTGCGTCACGGAGGCGCCATGTTCACGGCCCAAGCCGCCACCATCCTGATCGTCGACGATGCGCCCGAGAATCTGATGGTGCTGACCGATCTGCTCACCCCTGTCTATCGCGTGCTGGCCGCCCAGGGCGGCGAGAAATGTCTGCGCATCGCCACCGGCACCCCCAAGCCGGATCTCATCCTGCTGGATGTGATGATGCCGGACATGGATGGCTACGAGGTACTGCGCCGACTGCAGGCCGATCCGGCCACCCGCAACATTCCCGTGGTGCTGCTCACCGCCCTCTCCGATCCTCGCAGCGAGGCACAGGGACTGGCCCTCGGCGCCACCGACTACATCACCAAGCCCATCAATCCCGCCATCGTCCAGGCCAGGGTACGCACCCAGCTGGAGGCCCAACAGGCGAGGGATGGGCTGCAGAGCCAGAACGCGCTGCTGGAAGCCGAGGTGTCGAGGCGCATGGCGGAGAACGATCTGATCCAGCAGGTCACCATCCGCGCCCTTGCCCATCTGGCGGAGATCCGGGATCCCGAGACCGGCAACCACATACTGCGCACCCAGCTCTATGTGCGGCAGCTTGCCATTGGTCTTTCGAACCATCCCCGCTTCACCGATACCCTGACGCCCGCCTATATAGAGTTGCTGAGCCGCTCGGCCCCCCTGCACGACATCGGCAAGGTGGGGATCCCGGATCAGATCCTGCTCAAACCGGGCAAGCTGACCGACGAGGAGTGGCCCATCATGCGTACTCACGCCAAGCTCGGCAGCGACGCCATCGAGGAGGCGGAGCGAGACATAGACCAACCCCTGGCCTTCCTCACCCTGGCCAAGGAGATAGCGCACTGGCACCACGAGAAGTGGGATGGCAGCGGTTATCCCGACGGCCTGGACGGCGACAATATCCCGGTCTCGGCCCGGCTGATGGCGCTGGCCGATGTGTTCGATGCCCTCGTTACCATCCGGGTCTACAAGCCCCCCATGCCCTATCAGCAGGCGAGGAGCCTCATCCTCCAGGGCAGCGGACTGCACTTCGATCCGGACGTGGTGGCAGTCTTCGACACCCAGTTCGAGCAGTTTATTGCCATCGCCGAGCGCTACCGTGACGATCACGAGGAGCCCCATGACTAGGCACCTGCTGCTCGCCAAGGCCTCGGCCATGCCATTTGCACACCAGATCCCCTGCCCCAGGTTCCCCCTGTCGCCCGAGGAGCGTTCCGCATGAAATGGATTTTTCCCCTGAACAGGCAGCAATGGATAGGCGCCTGTCTGCTGGCCATACTGATGCCCCTGTTCGTGCTGCTGATCCGGCTGCAGCTGCCCATCCCCGTCGAGGAGCGGCCGCTGCTGGTGTTGTTCATGCTGCCCATCATCGTCTGCGCCCTGCTGGGGGGGCTGCTGCCCGGCCTCATCAGCACCTTATGCGTGGCCCTGATGACCACCTATTTCATCCTGTCGCCACGCCACGAATTCTCTATCGCTTCCGGCCAGGATCAGGTGCAATGGGGTCTGCTGGTTGCCAACGGCATTCTGATCACCCTGCTGAGTGCAGCCATGCACCGCTCCCGCATCAGGGAGAGCCAGCGCTGGCAGGAGCTGCTGAACACCCAGTCCCGGTTGCAGCAGAGCGAGGATCGCTTCCAGGCCACCTTCGAGCAGGCGGCCGTCGGCATCGCCCTGGTCTCCCCCGATGGCAAGTGGTTGCGGGTCAACCAGCGTCTGTGCGACATGGTGGGCTATGGCGTCGACGAGCTGATGGAGATGACCTTCCAGCAGATCACCCACCCGGACGATCTCTTCATCGACCAGGGCTACGTGGATCAGGTGCTGGCCGGCGAGCGCCAGCACTACACCCTGGAGAAACGCTACCTGCGCAAGGGGGGCGAGGCATTCTGGGTAACCCTGACCACGACCCTGGTCAAGGATCTGCTGGGGCAACCGGACTACTTCATCTCCATCATCGAGGACAACCAGCAACGCAAGGAGACCGAAGCCGCCCTGCGCCGCAACGAGGTGATCCTGCGCGAATCCCAGCGGCTGGCCAAGATAGGCAACTGGCGCTGGCACCTGACCCAGGACAGTCACTACTGGTCCCCGGAGATCTTTCGCATCTATGGCCGGGATCCCTCGCTCCCCCCCGCCGTCTACCCCGAGGTGCAGGATTACTTCACACCAGAGGCTTGGCACACCCTGGGTCTGGCCGTGGATCGCTGCCTGCAGGATGGCGCCCCCTACGAGTGCGATGCCCAGGTCATCACCCCCAGCGGGGAGCGAGCCTGGATCATCGCCCGCGGCGCCGCCCTGCGAGACGAGAATGGCACCATAGTTGAGTTGTATGGCACCGTGCAGGATATCACCGAGCGCAAGCAGGCCGAGCAGCAGTTGCGGCAGCTGTCGCTAGCCCTTGAGCAGAGCCCGGACGGGGTCTTCATCACCAACACCGACTCGCGCATCGAGTACGTCAACGCCGCCTTCCTGAGCGCCAGCGGCTACACGGAGGAAGAAGTGCTGGGGCAGACCCCTCAGCTGTTCGACTCCGGCCTCACCCCGCCGGCGACCCATATTGCCTTGCAGGATGCACTCAAGCGGGGCCTGCGCTGGCACGGGGAGTTCATCAACCAGCGCCAGGATGGCAGCCACTATCAGGTGTTGGCCTCCGTCTCCCCCATTCGCCAGGATCACGACAAGGTGAGCCACTTCGTGACGGTACAGGCGGACATCACCGAGAAGAAGCAACTCGGCAAGGAGCTGGATCAGTATCGCTTCCACCTGGAGGAGATGGTCAGCGAGCGCACCCAGCAGCTGGCCCAGGCTCATCAGCGCGCCGAGAGCGCCAACCAGGCCAAGAGCGCCTTCCTCGCCAACATGAGCCACGAGATCCGTACCCCCATGAATGCCATTTTGGGGCTCACCTACCTGCTCAAGCGGGACGCCAAAGAGGCCGGTCAGCACGATCGCCTGGAGAAGATAGACAACGCGGCCCAGCACCTGCTCACCCTGATCAACGACATCCTGGATCTCTCCAAGATCGATGCGGGCAAGATGGTGCTGGAGTGTCACGACTTCTCCCTCGTCGCCATGCTGGACAACGTCTGCGCCCTGATGGACGAGCAGGCCAGCGCCAAGGGGCTCGACATCCAGATTGATCTCGATGGCACCCCGGTCTGGCTCAACGGCGACATCACCCGTCTGCGTCAGGCGCTGCTCAACTACGCCGGCAATGCCATCAAGTTCACCGAGACGGGCACCATCACCCTGCGGGTACGGATGCTGCGCAAGCTGCTCAATGGTTACCAGCTGCGCTTCGAGGTGGAGGACAGTGGCATCGGCATCACGGCGGTGCAGCGCGAGAGGCTGTTCCAGGCCTTCGAGCAGGCCGATGTCTCCACCACCCGCAAGTACGGTGGCACCGGCCTGGGGCTCGCCATCACCAGCCGGCTGGCCAAGCTGATGGGGGGGGAGGTCGGGGTCGACAGCACCCCCGGCAAGGGCAGTTGCTTCTGGTTCACCGCCCAGCTCGCCCCAGGCAAGAGCATTCCCCTGCCACCAGTGCTGCCAAGTCAGCCCAAGCAGCCATTCTTCTGCTCCTATCCGGCCCGCCTGTTGCTGGTGGAGGACAACGCCATCAACCGTGAGGTGATCACCGAGCTGCTCACCGGCAGCGGTCTCATCATAGAGACCGCGGTCAACGGGCTGGATGCGCTGGACAAGATCCGCCACCAGTCGTTCGATCTCATCCTGATGGACATACAGATGCCGCTGATGGATGGCTACAGCGCTACCCGCGCCATCCGGGCACTGCCCGACCAGGACCAGGTGCCCATACTGGCGCTCACCGCCAGTGCGTTCGAGGAGGACAGGAAGGCCTGCGAGGCCGCCGGCATGAACGACTTCATCACCAAGCCCGTCACCCCGGCCAGGCTGTTCGAGGCGCTGCGCCAGTGGCTGCCGGCGGGCACCCCTAGCGCAGTCTCGCCTCTGCGGCCAGCCGAGCGCTGGTGCGCGCCCCTCGCCCGGCTGCAGGAGATGCCCGGCTGGGATATGGTACAGGGTCTGGCGGCGCTGCAAGGGGATCAACAGAAATACCTCAAGCTGTTGCGCTTCTTCTCGGCCCAGCATCAGGGCGATACAGAACGCCTGGCCGAGTGCCTGGCAAAAGGGGATCGTCCCTGCGCCATTGGCCTGGCCCACAGTCTGCGCGGCGCCGCCGCGACCTTGGGTCTGACCAGCCTTGCCGAGCAGGGGTTGCAACTGGAGCAGGCCCTGCGGGCGCAGGAAGAGGATCTGCTGGCGGCCCTGATCGCCGGCATCGGCCGGGATCTGGTCGAGCTGGAGCTCCGGCTGGGGGCCGAAGATGAGCAGACGGACATCCTGGCCCCGCTACCAAGCAGCCACTGGCAGCAACAGTTGCTGCGCCAGCTGGAGGCACTGCTGGCCCAGAGCGATACCGCCGCCATCACCCTGTTCGATCAACACGCCGGCGCCATGCTCACCGGCCTTGGCGAACAAGGCACCCTGCTGGCCCAGCAGTTGAAGGGGTTCGACTTTGACGGTGCCCTGATCACCATCAGGGGACTGAAGCAGGTGGAGGACAACCTGCTGGCCTTCCGTTCGGAAGGAACCGGCGCCATCACCCGGCATTGAGCAATGGCGGGGAGAGGAATCGCGGAGAAAGGGTTGGATCGGGGCACGGGGTCGTGCTTATAGTGTGGGCTCTCCCGCCCCGGCCGGTGCCGGCCCCCTTGCCAGCACGCAAGATGCGGCCAGCGGTTGCGCCATGCCAACCCGCTTTATCCAGGATCGCGAGAATGCCGGCTCGTCTGGCTGAATCGATTGTTAACCGTGCTTTACATGGAGCAACGAGCATGTTGTCAAAGCGTATTATCCCCTGTCTCGACGTCAAAGACGGCGTGGTGGTCAAGGGAGTGCAGTTTCGAAATCACGAAGTCATGGGGGGCATAGTCGAACTGGCCCGCCGTTACGCCAGCGAGGGAGCCGACGAGCTGGTGTTCTATGATATCACCGCCTCCAGTGACGCCCGGGTGGTGGACAAGAGCTGGGTGAGCCGGGTGGCCGAGGTTATCGACATTCCCTTCTGCGTCGCCGGCGGCATCAAGAGCGTGGAGGATGCGCGCCAGATCCTGGAATTTGGCGCCGACAAGGTCTCCATCAACTCCCCCGCCCTGGCGGATCCCACCCTGATCACCGCCCTGGCCGAGCGCTTCGGCGTGCAGTGCGTAGTGGTCGGCATCGACTCCTACTTCGATGCCGACAGTGGTCAGTATCAGGTCAAGCAGTTTACCGGTGACGAGAGCCGCACCCGCACCACCGCCTGGACCACCCTCGAGTGGGTCAAGGAGGTGCAACAGCGGGGCGCGGGTGAGATCGTGCTGAACGTGATGAATCAGGACGGCATGCGCCAGGGTTACGATCTCGAACAGCTCAAGCTGGTACGGGCCCTGTGCAAGGTGCCGCTCATCGCCTCCGGTGGTGCCGGCACCATGGCCCACTTCCTCGATGCTTTTACTATCGCCGACGTGGACGGGGCCCTG
Source organism: Aeromonas sp. TECH754 (assembly GCF_056279295.1). NCBI lineage: Bacteria > Pseudomonadati > Pseudomonadota > Gammaproteobacteria > Aeromonadales > Aeromonadaceae > Aeromonas > Aeromonas sp. TECH754. The sequence continues at coordinate 1,639,728 of NZ_JBWBRA010000001.1, forward strand.
GCGGCCTCGGTGTTCCACAAGGGCCTTATTCCCATTCCCGAATTGAAACGCTGGCTGAAAAACGAAGGAGTCGCCATCCGTGAATAACCAAGCAGTAAACAACCAGACCCCACTGATCGATCGCCTGGACTGGGACAAGACCGACGGCATGATCCCCGCTATCGTCCAGCACGCCGCCAGCGGCCAGGTGCTGATGCAGGGCTTCATGACCCGCGAGGCGCTGGAAAAAACCCAGGCCACCGGCCAGGTCACCTTCTTCAGCCGCAGCAAGCAGCGGCTCTGGACCAAGGGCGAAAGCTCGGGCCATGTACTGAAACTGATCGCCATCAACACCGATTGTGACAATGACTCGTTGCTGATCGCCGCCGATCCCGTCGGTCCCACCTGCCACCTTGGCACTGTCTCCTGCTTCGACGGCCACCCTGTGCCGCCGTTGGGCTTCCTCGCGGAGCTCGAGCAGATCCTGGCCGGGCGCAAGGGCGCGGATCCCGCTACCAGCTACACCGCCAGCCTCTATGGCAAGGGCACCAAGCGCATTGCCCAGAAGGTCGGTGAAGAGGGGGTGGAAGTGGCGCTCGCCGCCATGGCCAAGGACAGGGAGGAGCTCATCAACGAATCCGCAGATCTCCTCTACCACCTCACCGTCCTGCTGCAAAACGAGGGGCTGGGCCTGAAGGATGTGGTACAGCGGCTCGCCGAGCGCCACAACAAATAACACGCAATAGCATAAATAACGGGCCACTTGGCCCGTTTTTTGTGCCCGCAATTTGGGAAGGGTAAGTCATTGTGCGGCTGACTGAAGCTGACCTGAACAAGGGGCTCTTTTGATGCCGCAGATGGGGTCTGCCCAAGGGGGTGATTCCCCTGAATAATGATGTTATTGCGTCCCCCACCGCTAGAGGCCTTATGAGCAAATACCAGTTCTTCCGCCAAGAACAGGATCACGCCAGTGTCACCTTCTTGCTGATGTCATCCCCCTCCTTCTTGCCTGAAAAGGCGCAACTGCTCGAGCAAGGCTTCGAGGTGGTGGGGGATTATATCGACGCGGCAGACGATCAAGAGGCCATCGAGAAATTCAGGAGCGGCATGATTGAGCCGCTGACGGAGTACACCAAGGCCAGTGAGGAGGGAGGGCTGTATTACTTCATCACCGGCCTGTGGGAGGCGTTGAGCAAGCGCATCAAGGGCAGTCATGCCCGCTAGCCTCTGCGAGATCAGCACAGATGGGCCTAGCGTTCAGCCACCCATCGTCTCTTTTCTCCGGGCAAGGCTCTGCTGACGCATTGGTAATGGGCAGGCCAAACGCCATCACTCGGCCCCATCCCTCATCGGCATTGCCGCGGTGATAAAAAAACGGGCCCAAGGCCCGTTTTTTTGACGGCAAGACAAACCCCTCACTCCAGTTTCTTGCGCAGCATAAACTTCTGCACCTTGCCGGTGGAGGTCTTGGGTAGCGGAGTGAAGATGATGCGCTTGGGGGCCTTGAAGTGGGCCATCTGCTCGCGGCAGAAGGCAATCAGCTCGGCCTGGCTCAGCTCCCTGCCCTCTTTCAGCTTGACGAAGGCGCAGGGCACCTCCCCCCACTTCTCGTCCGGCATGGCGATCACCGCCGCCTCGTCCACGTCGGGATGACGGTAGAGCACATCTTCGACCTCCAGGCTGGAGATGTTCTCCCCACCCGAGATAATGATGTCCTTGGATCTGTCCTTGATCTCCACATAGCCGTCCGGGTGCCAGACCGCGAGATCGCCGCTGTGGAACCAGCCCTCGGCCATCGCTTCCTCACTGGCGGAGGGATTCTTGAGGTAACCCTTCATCACTATGTTGCCACGCAGGAAGATCTCCCCCAGGGTCTTGCCATCCCGGGGCACCGGCTCGCCACTGACGGGATTGGCAACGCGCATCTCCCCCTGCAGCGGCGAGGCGACGCCCTGGCGTGCCTTGAGTCGCGACAGGGCGGCGGCATCCTGCCCCTCCCAGCTCTGCTGCGGCTCGCACACCACGCAGGGGCCATAGGTCTCGGTCAGGCCATAGGTGTGGGTCACCGCTATGCCCATCGCCTCCATGCCGGCGATCACCGTCGCCGGAGGCGCCGCCCCCGCCGTCATCACCTTGATGGGGTGATCGAGCCCCAACTTCAGCGCCGGATCGGCGTTGTTGAGCATGTTGAGCACGATGGGCGCCGCGCAGAAATGGCTCACCTTGTGGGTGTGCAGCGCCTCATAGATGGCCCCCGCCTGCACATGGCGCAGGCAGACGCTCACCCCGGCGGTAGCCGCCAGGGTCCAGGGGAAGCACCAGCCGTTGCAGTGGAACATCGGCAGGGTCCATAAGTAGACGGGATGCTTGGGCAACGCCCAGGAGAGCACATTGTTGATGGCGTTGAGGTGGGCGCCACGGTGGTGATAGACCACCCCCTTGGGGTTGCCGGTAGTGCCCGAGGTGTAGTTGAGGGAAATCGCCTGCCATTCATCCGCCGGCAGCCAACCGGGCTCCTCGGCATCCCCCGTGGCGATGAACTGCTCGTAGTCGAGCCCGCTTATCAGCTCCCCTTCCCGATAGAGGGGATCGTCGATGGCGATGACCAGCGGCGGCTGTTCGAGCAGGGCCAGCGCCTTGCGCACCACGGCGCCAAACTCCCTGTCCACCAGCAGCACCTTGCTCTGGGCGTGCTGAAAGATGAAGGCCATGGACTCGGCATCGAGCCGGGTGTTGATGGTGTTGAGCACAGCGCCGCTCATGGGCACCCCGAAGTGAGCCTCGAACATCGCCGGGATATTGGGGGCGACGATGGAGACCGTATCCCCCTCGCCGATGCCATGCCGGCGCAGGGCCGAGGCGAGCCGGCGACAGCGTCGTTCAGTCTCGGCCCAGCTCTGGCGCAGTGCCCCGTGGATCACCGCCGGATAATCGGGGTAGACCCGGGCCGCCCGGGACAGGAAGATCAAGGGGGTCAGGGCGTCAAAGTTGGCGGTGGTCTTATCGAGGCCTGTCTCATAGATGTGCTGCTGTGTCATCGAGTTCCTTCCTCACATGGGGCACAAAGCGGGTGGCGGTCATTGGCCAGACTGCGGCTAAAGTGCGGCTAAAGTGCGGCCGAGAAACGGCGCCGGGCATCATGCCTGCTGGCGAATGTCTCATGGAAAGAGAGGGTATCAAGGGGGATCCGCGACAGGTATTAGCAAAACGTCTTAGGTTGGCGGAGATGAGTCAGATCCCCCAACCAATCGCCAGGCCCGCCGTTCAGGGCTTACACCTCAAACCCAGGCCGCCAGCCCGAACACCAGACACACCAGACACACCAGCAAGCACGCCAGCACCCCGGCCGGCAGGGGCAAGACCGGCTCCCAATGCTCCCCATTTCTCTGCGGTCCATTCCCGGCTCCCTCTCTTCGCCCAAAACAGACCGGCATTACGAGAGAACGGTCATCAGGAGATACCCAATGGATAATGAGATGACCTCCCCCCAAGGCATAGAGAGCATCGATCACGCGATATGCCAGTTGTTCAAGCGCTACCTCAAGGGTGCCGGCATCTCGTACAAGCGGCTGCTGAATCAGGCGCAACCCTTGACCCAGGATCGCATGCTGGCGATGGCGGCGCTGATCGATGTTCCCCTCTCCCGGATCCTGACGGAGGCCGAACAGCTGGCGGCGAGCGTCGCTCACTTCACCCCTCAGCAGGATGCCGCCTTCTGCCAGCGCCCCGAGCTCTACAGCCTGCTGCTGCAGATCCTGCAGCAGGGCACGGACCCCGAGGCACTGCGCCAGCATTTCGGGCTCGATGCCCCCTCGTTCTACCTCTACTTGCGCGAGCTGGAGAAGCTCGAACTCGTGACCATGCAAGCCGGATTGGCCTTTCGCCTGCGGGTTCCCAAACACGTGGCATTCCGGGATTCGGCCCGCTTCCCCCTGCATTTCAAGAACCAGCTGATCGAGGGACTGCAGGCTCGGGTCCAGCATCTGGCGCCGCACGATCGCCAGGCGTATCTCATCACGGCTCGGCTTCGACTGACCGAAGCCGAGTTCATGGACTACCGCCTCGCGCTGGAGACGCTCATGCTCGACACCCTCAAGCGGAGCCTCAGACGGGATGCCGCCACGCCGGATCTGGCGGACTACACCATCCTCGACATGGGGGCGCAGGGCAGCTATCAGCCGGTTCTGCCACAGCCCGGCAACCTCATTCCCGCCTGATCTGAATTATTCCGCCCCGCTCAGCCTCTCCCTCTTGTCGCCAATCACAGACGCCTTTTTAAGGAGGTCGTTTATTACGCGGTCAGCCTCTGTCGCAACCAAGGGCCTCATTGCTTGAGCCTTGGACACAAAATGCCAAGAATGAGCACAAGCCCCAGCAGTGGGCAATCACAGCAAGCGAGGAGAGAAAGATGAACAAGTCCATGATGGCAGGTGTCGGGATCGGTATCGCCTCTGCGCTGGCACTGTCAGCGGCCGCCAGTGGATCCCTGTTTTCCTCCCAGCCCCAATTTGCCGAGGTGCTGGCCAGCAAGCCGGTGACCGAAACCGTCAAGACCCCGCGTCAGGAGTGCCGCAACGTCGCCGTCACCCACCGCAAGCCGGTGCAGGATGAACACAAGATTCTGGGCACCGTCGTAGGCGCAGCCCTGGGAGGCGTGCTGGGCAACCAGTTCGGCGGCGGCAGCGGCAAGAAGGTGGCCACCGTCGCCGGCGCCGCCGCCGGTGGCTATGCCGGTAACCAGGTACAGGGCAACATGCAGGCCGGTGATACCTACACCACCACAGAGCAGCGCTGCAAGACGGTGCAGGACAGCAGCACCCGCACCCTGGGCTATGACGTGACCTATCGTCTCGCCGGCCAGGAAGGGGTGATCCGCATGGAAAAAGAACCCGGCCCCACCATTCCGGTCAAGGATGGCAAGCTGGTACTGAGCAATGCGCAGGGTTGATACTCCGTTAGGAGCGCCCTGCCAGGAAAAAGGCCCATCCCGTCAGGATGGGCCTTTTTTCATCTGTGCCGTCTCGGCCACGCTCTCAAGACACGCCCTTCCCCGCCTCGATAGCCTCTCTTGATTCCTGTGTCGCCAATCGCCGACATCGCATTGGCACTGCCACTTTTCATGTCGTCAGCCTCTGTCGCAGTTGGCGGGCCCTTCCCTTGAGCCGTGGCAGTAAAAATCCAACAATAGGCCGCAATTGACCAATTACACATTAGAGAGAGTCAGATGAACAAATCCATGTTGGCAGGTATCGGCGTCGGCATCGCCTCCGCATTGGCGCTGTCGGCCGTCGCCAGCGGATCCATGTTTTCCGCCGAGCCCCAGTTCGCCGAGGTGCTGGCCAGCAAGCCGGTGACCGAGACCATCAAGACCCCACGCCAGGAGTGCCACGACGTCACCGTCACCCACCAGCAACCGGTGCAGGATGAGCACAGAGTCGCCGGCAAACTGGTCGGCGCGGCGATCGGCGGGGCCATCGGCAACCAGTTCGGCGGTGGCAACGGCAAGAAGGTGGCCACCGTCGCTGGCGCCGTGGCCGGTGGCTATGCCGGCGGTCAGGCACAGGCCAACCGCCAGGCCAAAGACACCTACACCACCACGGAGCAGCGCTGCAAGACCATTCAGGACAGCAGCACCCGCACCCTGGGCTATGACGTCACCTACCGCCTTGCCGGTCAGGAAGGGATCATTCGCATGGAGCAGGCACCGGGCGCCACCATCCCGGTCAAGGACGGCAAGCTGGTGCTGGGCACAGCGCAGGGTTGAGCCTCCGTTAGGAGCGCCTTGCCATGAAAAAGGCCCACCGTCGAGGTGGGCCTTTTTCATGCAAACACGGGAATGACGATATCGAGCAGTGTGCCGAACATGGCGAGTCAGTTTACAGTTCGCGGGCGGAGCGACCCATCAACACCACGGGGTCGAGGGTGACTTCCTGGTTGCCATTGCTGATCCAGAGCTGACCATCGGAGATGGTGCAGGTGAGGTGCATGGTGCGCTCCACCATGGCGGTCAGCGGCAGGGTCTGGCTGTCGGAAAGCTCGATGACGCTGAGGTTGTCATGCTGGCTGAGCTTGCCCTGGTTCTGCTTCCACCAGACGCTGGTACCACGCCCGCCGTAGAGATAGAGCACCACCTGGCGGGAGCGGTTGCACGCCTTCTTCAGCCGCTTCTCGTCGGGCTGACCCAGTTCAATCCAGAGCTCGATCTCGTCGGTGTAGTTCTTGCACCAGAGCTCCGGTTCATCGTCGGCACTGAGCCCCTTGGTGAACTCCAGCCGCTCGGCGGCATGCCAGGCGAAGGCGGCCAGCCGGATCATCATCCGCTCGTCGGTCTCGGAGGGGTGACGGGCCAGGGTGAGGGACACATCCTGATAGAGGTGGCGATCCATGTCGGACAGACTGAGCTGGGCCTTGAATACGGTTGCCTTGAGAGCCATAAAAACCTTGAATAGCTGGAAATGGGCGGGATCGCCTGAAACTGCGCGCCAGTGTAATCAAAATCGGCGCCGGGTTCGACCACCTTGGTGAAACCCTTGGGTCTGGGGGACGCACAAAAACAAATGCCAGTCGTGAGACTGGCATTTGGCGCTATGAACGAGGGTGACTCACTTCTCGGCGGGCTTGACCCCGAATGCATTGAGCAGCAAGCAGCAGGTCACTGCCACGGCCACGAACCCGCTCAGAAAGATAAAAGGCATGGCCCCGTATCCCAAGATGTTCCAGATGGTTTGTTCAAGCAGACTCATAGTGTGTCCTTCATCCAGTGAAATGGGTGTTCCCGTTGGCGGCGGGTATGCCCCGCTCCTGATGCCGCTATTTGAACTCAACCGGCGCCTAACGCCTATGCCACCAAAGTAATAAATGGGCCACTTGTTTGCGCTAGATCAATAATTTAGCCCTTATTGAGTCGATTATCTGCTTGCCAAGCCCACCACGGTGGCGGGTTCGACCCTCCCCTCAACCATAGCCCAGCCAAGGGCGGCAAAAAAGAGAGGCGACCCGGGTCGCCTCTCTTGCACCATCTGCTCGGGCAGGCCCTGAGCTATGAGTAGAAACGCAGCTGCTCCGCCGCCATCGCCTTGAGCCGCGCGCAGGGGGCGAATCTGTCCCCGTGGCGCTTCTGGTAGTGTTCAAGTCGGCCGACCAGATGCTCGATGCCGAGGCTGTCCATGTAGCGGAAGGGGCCGCCGAGGAAGGGCGGGAAGCCGATGCCGAAGATGGCGCCGATGTCGCCGTCCCGGGCCGAGGCCACCACCCCGCCATCGAGCGCCATGGCCGCCTCGTTCAACATCAGCAGCACGCAGCGCTCGGCGATCTCTTGGCGGGCCAGCCTGGGCGAGACGGAGACCCCGAGCACCCCGTAGACGCTCGTGTCCACCGTCTTCTTGCCCTCCTTGCCGGTGAGCTTGTTGCGCGGCGCGGCCTTGCCATAGAGGTAGAAGCCCTTGCCGTTCTTGCGGCCCTTGCGATCGTCTTGCAGCAGCTTGTCAAACGCCTTGGGCGCCTGGAACTGCTCGCCGCCAAGTTCGCGTTCGAGGATAGGAGAGATCTTGGCGCCCACGTCAATCCCCACCTCATCGAGCAAGGTGATGGGGCCGACCGGGAAGCCGAAGTCCAGCAGGGCGCTGTCCAGCACCTCCACCGGCTCCCCTTCCAGCACCAGCCGCGCCGCCTCGTTCATGTAGGGGGCGAGAATGCGGTTCACGTAGAAGCCGGCCTCGTCCTTCACCACGATCGGGGTCTTGCCCTGAGCACGGGCGAAGGCCAGGGTGGTGGCCACCGTCTCGGGGCTGGTGCCGGCGTGAGGAATGATCTCGGCGAGCGGCATCTTGTCCACCGGGCTGAAGTAGTGCAGTCCCACGATCCGCTCGGGATGAGCGGCATTGGCCGCGATCTGGTTGATCGGCAGGGAGGAGGTGTTGGAGGCAAACACCGTGTGTTCGCCGCACTCGCGCTCCACGTCCTGCACCATCTGATGTTTGAGTGCGAGATCCTCAAATACCGCCTCCACCACCATGTCGACCCGGTGGAAACCCGAGTAGTCCAGGGTACCGGACAGCATGCTCATCTGCTTTTCCAGTTCGCTACGCAAGATCTGACGACGTTTAAGCTTCTTGGCCAGCAGATCGTAGCTGTAACGCATGGCGTTGCCGATGCCGGCACTCCCCACGTCCTTGATCCGTACCGGCACCCTGGTCTTGGTGGCGGTGACGAAGGCGATCCCCCCCCCCATCAACCCCCCGCCGAGCACGGCGGCATGAGTCACCTTGCGCGGGGCGGCGCCCTGATAGCTCACCTCCTTCTTCATCTCGGTGGTGGCGAAGAACAGGGAGCGCAGGGCGGCGGATTCCGGGGTCATCACCAGCTCGCCGAAGTGACGGGCCTCGGCGATGAGGCCGGCCTGCATCCCCTCCTCCACGCCGATGCGTACCACCTCGAGGATCCGCTCAGGCGCCGGGTAGTTGCCACGGGTCTTGGCCTTGACGCCCTTGGCGGCCTGATCGAACAGCACCTTGCGACCGAGCGCATTGGTCTCCAGCAACTTGCCTTGCAGATCCCGTTTCAGCGCGTGGCGCGGTTTGCCCTTCTTGGCGAGCTTGATGGCGGCGTCGAGCAGGATGGAGGGTGGCACCACGTCGTCCACCAGGCCGAGTTTCTTGGCCTGCTTGGCGCGCACCTGCTTGCCCGTCAGTATCAGATCCAGCGCCTTGGCGACCCCGATGAGGCGCGGCAGACGCTGGGTGCCGCCGGAGCCCGGCAGCAGACCGAGCTGCACTTCCGGCAGACCCAGCAACGTCTTGCCGTGATCCGTGATGACCCGGCCATGGCAGGCCAGGGCCAGTTCCAGCCCGCCACCGAGGCAGGGACCGTGGATGGCGGCGATCACCGGGATGCTCAGCGCTTCGATCTCGGCGAACACCAGCTGCCCTTCCCGGGAGATGGCCTGGGCATCCTGGGCGCTGGCACAGGCCGCCAGCATGCCGATGTCGGCGCCGGCGACGAAGGAGTCTTTCTTGCCGGAGACGATCACCAGACCGATCAGATCTTTGTTTCCCTTCACCTCGGCCAGCACGGCACGGATCTCGTCTGCAAACGCGGCCTTGAGGGTATTCATGCTCTCGCCGACCACATCCATGGTCAGGATGCCGATGCCGTCCTGGCGAATATCCAGGGTAAATGTTGCTGTGTTCATCTTGCTCGCCTCCATCATTCCACCTCCAGCACCATGGCCACACCCAGCCCACCCGCCGCGCAGGCGGTGTTGAGCCCCAGGCCCCCGCCGCGACGACGCAGCTCGTGCAGGGTCTGGGTGATCATGCGGGCACCGGTGGCGGCGAACGGGTGGCCATAGGCCAGGGAGCCACCAAGCACGTTGAATTTATCCATGTCCACCTCGCCGATGGCCTGATCACGGCCCAACTTGTCGCGGGCAAACTCGTGGCTGGCGAACATCTTGAGGTTCGCCAGGGTCTGGGCGGCAAAGGCTTCGTGCATGTCGATGAGGGTCAAGTCGGCGAGCGTGATGCCGGCGCGGTCCAGTGCCAGCGGGGTGGCATAGGAGGGACCCATCAGCATGTCCTGCCACACGTCGATGGCGGAGAACGCGAAACTGCGGATGTAGCCGAGGGGCTCGAGACCCAGCTCCTTGGCCCGGCCTTCGCGCATCAGCAGCACGGCGGCGGCGCCGTCGGTGAGCGGGGTGGCGTTGGCGGCGGTGACGGAGCCGTGTACCCGGTCAAACACGGGTTTGAGCTTGGCGTAGCTCGCGAGATCGGAGCTCTCGCGGATGTTGTTGTCCCGCTCCAGCGGTGACTTGTAAGGGGGCACGTGAGCGGTAAACACCTCGGCGTTCAACTTACCCTCGGCCCAAGCCTGGGCTGCCAGGCTGTGGGAGCGATGGGCCAGGGCATCCTGCGCCTCGCGGCTGATCCCGTGGCTCTTGGCCATCTGCTCGGCGGTCTGCCCCATGGAGAGGCCGGTAGAGTATTCGGCCACCGCTGGCGGCACCGGCATCAGATCTTTTAACCGCAAACGGCGCAGGATATTGAAGCGCTGCTGCAGATTGCGGGCCTTGTTCAAGTCAACCAGGGCGCGCGCCAGGCTCTTGCTGACCCCGATGGGCAGCACCGAGGAGGAGTCGGCACCGCCGGCGATGGCGATGTCGACCGTGCCGGCCATGATGGATTCGGTGACGTTGGCCACCGCCTGGAAACTGGTGGCGCAAGCGCGCGACACGCTATAGGCGTCGGTGCTGACGCTCATGCCGGTGCCGAGCACTATCTCGCGGGCGATGTTCGGCGCCTCCGGCATCTGCACCACCTGGCCGAACACCAGTTGATCGATGAGCTTGGGGTCGAGACTGGTACGGGCGAGCAGTTCACTCACCACCAGCTTGCCGAGATCCACCGCAGGGACGCCATGAAAGGCGGTGGCCTGCTTGGCAAAGGGAGTGCGCAGACCCGCCACGACGGCAATCCGTTCGCCCTGGCGCGTGGTCAGTTTCAATGGCTGTTTCATCCTGGCTCCTTGGTTAAAAGGGAAGAGGTCTGACCTCATTGCGCCACATCTTAACAATCCACTCACAACTTTCATACGGCTGATTGAAACTAAATTGTCACCATCTTGGCCCCCCGTCTCGCCCTCGGGGGGTATCTGGGGTATAAAAAGAGCAACTTCTATTAAAACAACGGGTTCATCCCATGGCCGTGACCGGGTTCCGACAACTTAGTGACTATCTTGGCAGTCAAGTTCTGGGACAGGGCCCCCTCATCGAGGGGCTCTTGATCGCCCTGTTATGTGAAGGACATGTATTGATCGAAGGGGCACCCGGCCTTGCCAAGACCCGGGCGGTCAAGGCGCTGGCCGGCGTGGTGGAGGGGCGCTTTGCCCGCATCCAGTTCACTCCGGATCTGCTGCCGGCCGATCTCACCGGCAGCGAGGTGTTTCACCCCCAGGATGCCAGCTTTGTGTTTCAGCCCGGCCCCCTGTTCAACCACCTGGTGCTGGCGGACGAGATCAACCGGGCCCCGGCCAAGGTGCAATCAGCCCTGCTGGAAGCCATGGCCGAGCACCAGATCACCGTCGGCAAGAAGAGCTGGCGTTTGCCGCCGCTGTTTATGGTGGCCGCGACCCAGAACCCCATCGAGCAGGAAGGCACCTACCCCCTGCCGGAGGCCCAGCTCGATCGCTTCCTGCTCAAGCTGATGGTGGATTACCCCAGCCCCGCCATGGAGCTCGCCATCTTGCAGCTCAATGCCCGTGGCGAGCAGTTGCAGCCACCGTCGATGACCCTGAGTCAGGATGCACTGCTGGCGGCGAGAAACGAGGTGCTGGCCGTACAGATGCAGGCGCGCCTCGAGCACTATTTGGTGCAACTGATCTGCGCCACCCGCCCCGGCAGCGGGCTCTGTCCCGAGCTCGAGCCTCTGATCGAGGTCGGTGCCAGCCCCAGGGCCAGCATAGGGCTGGCGCGTGCCGCCCGGGCCCGGGCCTGGCTCGCGGGACGGGACTTCGTGCTGCCGGAGGATATCCAGCAGTTGGCCCCCGCCGTGCTGCGCCACCGCCTCATTCCCAGCTATCAGGCCCTGGCCGACAACCTCGACAACGAGGCGCTGATCTCGCTGCTGCTGGATGTCATCCCATGCCCCTGAGCCTCTGCCAAGCCGTTTCACTTCTTTATCGCCGGCCCAGACATCGGATACGGATGGTGACTCCCGCCAACAAGGCATTCATCACACAGCTGCCGGACCCCATCCCTTGTCCCTGATCCCAACCCCCTGCGCCCATCCCGACATCGCCTTGCCGCTGACCCGACTGCTGGCCATCCGGCTGTGGGCGAGGCAGGGACATAGGGCGCGGGTACATCAGGCGAGGCAGGGACGGATCGGCCGGGTACCGGGCTTGAGCTTTCGCGAACTGCGGGCCTATCAGGCCGGAGATGAGGTGCGTCACATCGACTGGCGGGTGACCGCCCGGCTCGGCCGCCCCTATACCCGACTCTACGGCGAGGAGCAGGAGCAGGCCCACTGGCTGCTGCTCGATCTCTCCCCCTCCCTCTATTTTGGCTCCGGGCCACAACTCAAGGCTCGCCTCTGCTGCGAGCTGGCCGCCGCCCTGCTCTGGCAGGGAGAAAAGCAGGCCAACACCCTAGTCTGCCACGGGCTGGCCCCGCAGATAGCGCACCAGCGCGGCTCCCTGGTGCCCTTGCTGCAGACCCTCTGCCAGCAGTACGAGGCGGGACTGGCGCGCACGCCACCTCCCCACTCACTGGCTCAGACCCTGGCGCGGCTGCGGCTGCCCCAGGGGGCCAGATTGACCATCATCGGCGATCACCGGCCCTGTGATGAGCCCCTCGCCCAGCAGTTGCAACTGCTCGGTCGTCGCCACGATATCCATTACTGGCAAATTCGGGATCCCCTCGAGGCAAGCCTGCCCACCGAAGGGCGACTGGCGGTGCAGGCAGGCAAGCGCAGCGGCTGGCTCGACGCGGGGCAGCCAGCCTTTCGCCAGCGCTACCGGCAGGCGGCCGAGCAGCAGAGCGATCTCAGCCAGCAGCAACTGCTGCCGCTGGTCCAGCGCCTCTATCGGCTCGACAACGGCCAGAGTCTGCAGCGCCAATGGCAGGAGGGTGGATGCCGGTTGCTCTGAGCATCACCCCGACCCCATCCTCAGCCGCGACACTCGCGGGTGATCAGGTGCCGCTCGATCAGGCGCGGCTACATGAGATCCAGAGCCAGCTGCGCGACATCCACCCGGGGCCCGAGCTAGCGGCGGCGGCCGATCCTCGCCTGCTGGCCTGGGGTTGGTTGTTGATCACGCTGCTAGCCATGGCGCTGATCACCAGCCTGACGCTGAGACTGTGGCGCCAGCATCGCTGGGCACGGCAGATTAACTGGCAGAGCGCCGAGCTGGTGCCCGAGCTGCAAGCCGTGCTGCGTCAAGCCGCGCTGGCCCGCTGGCCCGAGGCGCGCGCCCTGCAGGGGGAAGCCTGGCTCGCCTGGCTCGATGCCAGGGGAGGCAGCCACTTTGGCGATCTGGCTGAACACTGGTCCGGCTGGCTCTACGCTCAGCAGCAGCCAGATGATCGGCAGCGGGCCTTGTTGCGGCGCGCCTACCTTGGCTGGGGGCGCCACTGTGTCAGTTCGCCATGGATAAGGCCGCTCAAGGAACGACGAGTCCCGGCCCAGGGCCGCAGAGGCGCCCCATGATCCTCGCCTGGCCCTGGTTCGCCCTCGCCCTGGTGCTGCCCTTGCTGGTGCGCTTCGGTCTGCCCCCTCTCCAGGCCAAGACCCGAGCTCGTCCCCGACTCGTCCACGACGGCTTCCCCCTGTTGCTGCCCCAGGCCGGGCAGCCGCTCTGGCGCATGACGCTGTGCTGGTGCGCCCTGGTGCTGGCACTGTGCCGCCCCCAATGGCAGGTCGAGCCCCTCATTCATTATCAGGCCAGCCGGGATCTCATCCTGGCGGTGGATCTCTCCGACAGCATGCGCACTCAGGACATGCTGGATGAAGGGGAGCAACGCGACCGGCTCGGCGCCGTGCGCCAGCAACTCAAGGCCCTGATCAGCGCCCGCCCCGGCGATCGCATCGCCCTGATCGTCTTCGCCGATCACGCCTACCTGCTCTCCCCCCTGACTCAGGAGACCAAGGCATTGCTGACCCTGGGCGATGAGCTCGATTTCGATCTGGTGGGGCGCACCACGGCCCTCGGTGAAGCCATACTGCTGGCGCGCCAGCATGCGGATCCTGCCCGCCCTACCGCCCTGCTGCTGGTCACCGATGGCCGCAACACCGCGGGCAATGCGGATCCGTTGCGCGAAGCCGGGCTGGCCGCCGCCGCGGGGATCCGGCTCTACACCCTGGGCGTGGGCGCCGATCCCGGCACCTTTGCCCAGCCGCAGGGGGGAGCCGATCCCAGCGCCGAGCTGGATGAACCCCTGCTGCAACGGCTGGCAGAGCTCGGTCACGGCCGTTATTTTCGCGCCCGCAGCCAGGCCGACTTGATGGCCATCAACCAGGCCCTCGACAGCCTGGAGCCGGTGGCCCGTCCGGAGACAGTCTATCGTCCCAATCAGGAGCTCTATCCTTGGCCGCTCGCGCTGGCCTGGCTGCTGCTGAGCTGGCCGACCCGCCTGAGCGGGCTTGCCTCGCTGTGGCCCAGAGGGCGGCGCGCCGCCCCGCCAGAGGAGCCGCCCCATGGGTAAGTGCCGGGGATCTTCGCCATGGAGTTGATGCTGCTGCGCCCACTCTGGCTGCTGGCCCTGCTGCCCTGGCTGTGGCAGGGGTGGCGCCGTCGCCGCCAGCCCTCCCTGCTCGCCCCCGCCATGCAGGCCTATCTGCTGCCGGGTCAGAGCCGCGCCATCCCCTGGCTCTGGCTCGCCTGCCTGCCCCTGATACTGGCCCTCTGCGGCCCGGCACTGCGCCAGCAGAGTCAGCCCATCGACAGCCCCGCCCTCGATATCTGGCTGCTGGATCTTTCCGATTCCATGCGGGCCGGCGATCTGCCGCCGGATCGGGCAACCCGGGTACGGCTGTTGCTGCAAGACATGCTGGATGCAGCCTCCAGCACGAGTACAGGCCAGGAGCGACGCCCCATCGCGCTCATCCTGTTCGCCGGCGATGCCTATCTCGCCATGCCCCCCAGTCGGGATCATCAGGCCATCTCGTTGCTGCTGCCGGACTTGCGCCCGGCCATCATGCCGCAGCTGACCTCACACCGTGGCAGTGCCCCCGAGCGTGCCGTCGCACTGGCCCTTGCGCAGATCCCCGCAGGCCAGAGCGCACGGCTGCTGCTCGTCACCGACGGGCTCTCACCGACCCAGATCGAGGGCATTGCCGAGCAGTGGCCCTGCCAGAGCACGCTGTTTTGTCGTCAATCGGCGGCGCCTCGCCTCGACATCCTGCTGGCCAACGGGGGCAAGGCCACCGAGCTGCCGCCCGCCCCCGAGGCCCGGCAAGGGCTCGGCAGCGCCCTTGGACGCAGGCTGCCGGCCCCCGATGGGGCGGCCATACAGCAGCTCGCGACCCGTCTGGGGGGAGATCTGCAGTGGGTGCAGGCCGGGTTGCCAAGGTTTGCCCCCCTGCCCATGAGCCAGACGCTGACCACGGATCAGTCCCGGGATCTCGGACCCTGGCTGCTGCTCCCCTTGCTGCAGCTAGCGCTGCTGGCCCGTCTCGGGGCGCACTGGCTGCTCTTGCTCGGGGTGGGGATGGGCCTTCTCAACTCGCCGCCATTGCAGGCCAGCGTGCGCCTGTCTGACCCTTCCTTGCAGGAGCAACAGGCCTGGCAGGCCTACCGGCAGGGAGACTATCTTGCGGCCGCCCGCGATTTTCAGGATCCCGTCTGGCAGGGCAATGCCTGGTACAGGGCTGGCGACTACCCCCGGGCTGTCTCGGCCTATGCTCGCGTCAACAGCCCCACCGCCCACTACAACAGGGGCAATGCGCTGGTACGGTTAGGTTCGCTCGCGGCCGCCGAGCAGGCCTATCTGGCCGCCCTCGCGCTCGAGCCCGGCCACGAGGATGCGCTCTTCAATCTGGCCCTGCTGCGCACGCCGCCGCAAAGCGCCTCGCAGCAACCCCAGTCCGGCGACGTGTCCAAGCCCTCGGAAACTCAGCCGCCGGCAGCCGCACCGGAAAGCCCGCAGCCTCCGGCGCCACCGGTGCTGCTGCTCGAGCAGCGACTGCGCAAGGAGGCTCAGCGCCGCGCCCTGGCAGACCAACCGGATGCCTTATCCTCCAAGCCGGAGGGACCCTGGTGATCTTCGATTCGCGCCAACACATCGGTGGCCTCGGCCAGCGGCTGCTCCTTCTGCTGCTCTGTGCTGTGATGGCGAGCCAGGCACTGGCCGCGTCGCCGCGAGCCGAACTGCTGCCGGGGCCGAGCGACGACGACTGGCTGCTCATCATCGAAGCCGACGGGCAACTGCGCGGCGATGAGCTCGTCCTCACCCCCTTGCTGCGCCAGTTCGCGGTGGGCCGGGTGACATTAAGCCGCGTCACCACCGAGGTACGCAGCCTCACCCGCTGGCAGATCCCGCTGCACCGTGCGGCAAGCGACGCCAGTCAGGTGCCCGCCCTCGCGCTCGGTACCGAATGGACGCCGCCACTGCCGCTGCCCGAGCACGGTGAGCCGCAGCAGCCCAAGGCAGCACCCACCCTCTCCCCCATCGAATTGCAGGCCAGCGTGCTGCATCAGGGACCGCTCTATCCCGGGCAGCCTTTCATCTACCAACTCAGCCTCTGGCTGCCCGCCAACCTGGAGGCCCCCAACCTCAGCGAACCGGTCGGCACTGGCTTCATCATTCGCCGCCTCGGTAACGATCAGTGGGAATCCCCCGCCGATCCCGGCATGCCTGGCCGGCTGACTCGCAAATGGCTGCTGCAGGCCAGAGAGCCGGGACTCCATCCACTGGAGTCTCCCCGCTTTCAGGGGCGCCTGCCCATGACTGACGGCATCAGTGACAGCCTCTCCGCCAGGGCCGCCACCCAGTACGTGAAGGTGGACAAGGCGCCGGTGGAGCCGGTGGCGAGCATGCTGACCCTGCGCCAGCAGCTCAGCCCGGCCACGGGAGCCAGGGTTGGGGAGCCGGTGATCCGTACCCTGACGCTGGTGATGGAAGGGGGAGACGGCAGCCGCTTGCCAAGGCCGGCGCAGTCCAGGCTGCCGGCGGGCTTGCTGGCAAGGCCGGATGGCGAGCAACAGGAGGAGCGCTTCGTGGCCAAGGGGGCGCTGCGCTTCGAGCGCCAGTGGCGCCAGGCCTTGAGCGCCGAGGTGCCGGGCCACTATCCGTTGCCCGCCGTGGATCTGCCCTGGTTCAATACCCGGACCGGGCGCATCGAGCATGCCCGCCTGCCGGCACAGACGCTGCTGTTCGAGGCCGCGCCTCTCTCATCCGGGCAGGAGCCAGAACCTGCGGGGGAGAGCCTGCACTGGGTGTTGCTGGCCTTGCTGTTGCGCGCCCTGTGGCAGGGTGGATTCCGCTGGCTGGCTTTCTACCGCCTGCAACGCACCCTTGCGCAAGGAGAGCCGGATCCCGCGCGGTGGGCCCTGCTGAGCTGGGCCGATCTGCGCTGGGGAGCCACCCACCAGCACCTTGCCAGCCTGCCCTGTCATCGCAACCCCGCCATCGGGGGCCTGCTCGACAGCCTGGATCGGGCCTGCTTCTCCCCGACTTGCGCGGCAGAAAATCCGACCGACTGGCAGAGGCTCGCCAAGGCGTTGTGCGCCTTCGATACTGTTGCAATAGCCTCTGGTCTCAGGATACTGGCGTGGCTGCGCCCTTGAGCTCACGGCCAGCGACCCCGAATAAAAAGGAAGCCCAATCATGGCGTTAGGTTTTTTCAGAAAAAAAGGCTCAGGAACGGGAAAGGATCCCGGGGCCACGCCGGTCTATGGGGATATGGCAGACAAACAAACCAAGTACGAAGCCCTGGTGCACGCCCTGCACGCAGACATCTATCGCTACGCCTACTGGCTGTGCCGGGATCCGCAGGTAGCCGAGGATCTGGTGCAGGAGACCTTCTTGCGCGCCTGGAAGTCCATCGACGCCCTGCTGGACGACAAGGCCGCCAAGGCTTGGCTCATCACCATCCTCAGGCGGGAGAATGCCCGTCGCTTCGAGCGCAAGCAGTTCGATCTCATCAGTCTCGATGAGCATCCACTGAGCGATCCGGGGGCCCTGCACAATGAACAGGAGATGGAGCACGAATGGCTCAGACGCCACATCGCCAGGCTGCCCGCCGAGTATCAGGAGCCGCTGTTGCTGCAGGTGCTAGGGGGATTTAGCGGCGAGGAGATCGCCGAGCAGCTGGGGTTGAACAAGAACACCGTCATGACCCGGCTGTTTCGGGCACGCAACCAGATCAAAGAGGCCATGGAGTCAGCGGCACAACGAAGAGGACACACAAATGGATGAGCTTGAGTTTCGCCGCAGGGCCATCGCCCATCCAACGGATGCAGATCCTGCCTTTCTCGAGGCGGCGCAGGCGTCCCCCGCCAATCGCAATCATCTGGACGAGATGAAGCAACTGGATCGCCAGTTGCACCGCATCCTCGAGGTCGAGGTGCCGGCGGGCCTGGCCGAACGCATCCTGCTCAGACAGGCGGTGGAACCTGACGAGGATGAAGTGGTGCCGCTGTCGCCCCCGCCGGTACGCACCGGATGGCGTCCCCTCGCCATGGCGGCCTCGATCGCCTTCTTGCTCGGCATGAGTACCCGCTGGGTGAGCTGGCCGCTGACGGCGCCGGACGAGGCGTCCCTCGCCCAGGTCGCCATGGCCCATGTCTATGGGGAGGAGCCCTTCATCAAGGGGGTCGATGAACAGGTCAGCCTGCAGACCATCAACGCCAAGATGGGGAAATACGGCGCCACCCTGATGGGCATGCCGGGCATGAAGGTAACCTATGTCAATCATTGCGCCTTCTATCAGGGGCCGGCCCTGCACATGGTGCTGCAGGGCAAGATGGGACCTGTCTCCCTGTTCCTGGTGCCCAAGCACGTGCCCCTCAAGATCCAGCCTGATTTTGCAGATGGCCAGCTCAAGGGGGAGATCCTGTCGCTCAAGGGTGCCAACATGGTGCTGATCGGTGATATGCAGGAGCAGCTTGCCCCGGTGGCACGGCAATTGGCGTCCCGTCTGCACTGGTCCATTTAACAGATCTTAACCCTGGCTGACTGAGCTTTACCCCCCTCCACACCACAGGCAGACAAACCCGTTGTCTGCCTGTTCATTTCAAATAGCGCGATATTCCCCGCTCATTGCCCGATTTTCCACGCCAGCCCCCTGAATTTATTTCACTGACTCATACAGCACCCTCAGTACATTAATTACCCAATAATGGATGATTTTGGCTATTAAAACGGCAAGTTAAAACAAATGATTAACACAATGGAAACTTTTATGTATTCTGCTGTCACTGGTCTGATTTCTTACCTCCTACCAGATCCATAGAATCACGCCAGAAGTGAATGGGAAGAAGCTTACATAACAACAGATCTTGTCGTGTATAGCGGCCAAAGAGCCGTGATATCGACAGAAAATCTGCTTACAAGAGAGAACACTATGACAACTGCCTTTTTCAAGAAAAGCCTGATCGCCGCGGCCGTGACCCTGGTCAGTACCCAGACCTTTGCTGCTGCCTTCCAGCTGAACGAGCACTCGGCCTCCGGTCTGGGTCGCGCCTATGCAGGGGAAGCGGCCATCGCGGACAACGCGTCCGTACTGGCTCGCAACCCGGCCGCCATGACCACCTTTGACAAGATGGCACTGTCTGTTTCCGGCACCTATATCAAGCCCGATGTGGATGTGGCGGGTGACATCTATGCCGGCCCCACCAAGCTGGCCTCCTCCAGCGAGAGCGACATAGCACCGGATGCCTTCGTACCGGCGACTTATTTCATCCAGCCGCTGAACGATCAGTGGGCCTGGGGCCTGGGGCTGTTCTCCAACTACGGTCTGGCCACCGAATACTCCAAGACCTTCCCGGCTGGCGCCGGTGCCGGTGATACCGACCTGTTGACCTTCAACATCAACCCCAACATCGCCTATCGCATCAACTCCAACTTCAGCATCGGCGCCGGTATCAACGCCGTCTATGCCCAGGCCGAGCTGAACCGCTATGCCGGTGCCCTGGCACCGGGTCTGACCGCCAAGAGCGGTATCGTGCATAACAGCGACACCGCCATCGCACACCTCAAGGGTGATACCTGGGGCTTTGGCTGGAACGTCGGCACCCTGTACGAGATCAACGACAACAACCGCCTGGCGCTGACCTATCGCTCCCAGGTGGACCTGAGCTTTGACGGCGACTTCAAAGGCCTGACCTCCGGCTACAAGACCGTCGATGGCAACCTGAAACTGGATCTGCCGGCCCAGGCCGAGTTTGCCGGTTACCACCGTCTGAACCAGCAGTTCGCGGTGCACTACTCCGTCAACTGGACCGACTGGAGCGCCTTCCAGGAGCTCAAGGCCACCAGCAACTCCTGTGCTGGCGGTGTCTGTCTGCAAAAAGACGAGAAGTTCAAGGACTCTACCCGTTACGCCTTGGGCGGTACCTGGTACATCAACCCGGCCTGGGAAGCCCGCATCGGCTTCGCCTATGACAACAGCCCGATCGAGCCGGAATACCGCAGCCTGAGCATCCCGGATTCCGACCGTGTCTGGTACAGCGCTGGCGCCACCTACCACATCGATCAGGACATGAGCGTCGATTTCGGCATGGCCTACCTGGATGGCAAGGAAGTGGACGTGAACGAAGGCCTGACCAGTCACACCGATCCGGTTCGCTGGAAGGGCACCTCCCACGGCAACGCCTTCCTGGCCTCTGCCCAGTTCAACATGAAATTCTGATTTACCCGTTAGCAAACAGAGCGCCCTTGGGCGCTCTTTTTTTATACCGAATCGCCATTTCAGCGCACAGCTGTAGCAAACAACTGTACTCTTTTCGTTTTTTATCAGCCTGTTAGCCCCTATCCCTCCAGCATTTAATCCCGTTTTGGCCCAAGCCACCCCACCCCTGTTGCCTTGCTGGTCATACCATATAAAATCCCGCCCCCAACCAAATAACAGAATGAACCCCAAGTTCATCCCAAGGAAAAGCAATGCATTCGAACATGAAGCCCTCCCTCATCGCCCTGCTGCTGGTGTCGAGCCAGACCCAGGCGGCCGGTTTTCAGCTGGCGGAGCAATCGGCAACCGGCATGGGGCGCGCCTTCGCCGGGGAAGCGGCCATCGCCGACAACGCCAGCGTGCTGTCGCGCAACGTCGCCGCCATGACCCGTTTCGAACGCACGGCCTTCTCCGGTGGCGTCATCCACATCCACCCCGACGTCAACATCGAGGGCAACACCCGGGTACCGACTGCCACGGGGCCGGTGAGCCTGGACGCGAGCGCCTACGACATCGCGGGGGATGCCTGGGTGCCCAATGCCTATCTCATCATGCCGCTCAACGAGCGCTGGTGGCTGGGACTGGCGGCCACCTCCTACTACGGTCTCGGCGTGCAGATGCCGGACAACTACAACGCCGGCCACTTCGGCAATGTCTCCGACATCAAGACCATGGATCTCGGCGTCTCTCTGGCCTATCGCATCAACGAGCTGTGGAGCCTGGGAGCTGGCTTGTCCGCCATCCAGGGCGAGGGAGAAGTGGGCGGCACCTTCCCTTCCAACAACAAGATAGCCAAGCACCTCAAAGGGGATGGCTGGGCCCTCGGCTGGAATCTGGGTGCCCTGCTGGAGCTGTCACAGGCGACCCGCATCGGTCTCTCCTACCGTCACGATGTGACCCTGACCCTGTCCGGCGACGCCATCGGCACCGATCTGCAGGGGCGTACCTTCACCGACACCGGCAGCCTGGATCTGCCGCTGCCCGCCACCGCGGAGCTCGCCCTCTTCCATCAGCTGACACCGGCCCTGGCGCTGCATTCGAGCATCAACTGGACCAACTGGAGCAAGTTCACCCAGCTCGAGGCCGAGCTCGATCACTATGGCACCATGCACATCAAGGACGAGCACTGGGAAGACAGCTGGCGCTACGCCCTCGGCCTGACCTACCAGCTGGCCCCCAAGTGGCAGCTGCGCTCCGGCATTGCCTATGATCGCAGCCCGGTCCCCGCCGAACGCCGCACTATCTCCATCCCGGATTCGGACCGGATCTGGTACAGCGCCGGGGTTGGCTATCAGCTGGATCGCAACCTGTCGCTGGACTTCGGGCTCACCCTGCTCGATGGCAAGAAGGTGGATGTGACCGAGACCATGCAGCTCAAACCCGGCGTGCCGCAGACCAGTTCCAGCTTCCAGGGCACCTCGGAAGGGGACGCCTGGCTGGCCGGCCTGCAGCTCAATTATCTGTTCTAAATCACCGATTTCCCCGCCAGATGCTATGCCAGTTGTTGACCCTTGGGCGCCGGTCAGCACTGGCATAGTGATCCGCTTCACCATAGAATCAAGCCAGCACTCATGCTGGAGAGATGAATGTATTCCTACGTAGCAAGGCAGCCCATCCTGGATCGGGAGTTGAAGACCCATGCCTATGAGCTGCTTTTTCGCGAC
Source organism: Aeromonas sp. TECH754 (assembly GCF_056279295.1). Taxonomy (NCBI): domain Bacteria; kingdom Pseudomonadati; phylum Pseudomonadota; class Gammaproteobacteria; order Aeromonadales; family Aeromonadaceae; genus Aeromonas; species Aeromonas sp. TECH754. Next base: position 1,661,758 of record NZ_JBWBRA010000001.1, read on the forward strand.
AGCCTGGATAATGTGTTTCCCCTCATCTCGGCGCAACAGGCCACCGCCCGACTGGTGGCCGAACAGTTTTTGCAGCAGAACATCGATCAACTGCTGGACGGACACCCCTGCTTCATCAACTTCCCTCATTCCCTGCTGCTCGACGGGTTGGCCGAATGCCTGCCCCAGGACAAGGTGATCATCGAGATCCTGGAAGATGCCGAGCCGGACGATGCGCTGCTTGCCAAGGTGATACAGCTGAATCAACTGGGTTATCGCATGGCACTGGATGATTTCACTCTTTCCACGACCTGGGACCGTTTCCTGCCCTATGTCCACATCATCAAGTTCGACCTGAGGGCCACGCCCCTCGCCAGCATCGAGGCCTTCATCGAGAGCCACCGTCACCTGCCGCTCACCTATCTCGCCGAGAAGGTGGAAAACAAGGCGGAGTTTGAACGGATGAAGGCACTGGGAGTCGCACTGTTTCAGGGTTTCTTCTTCAGCCGGCCGCAGATGGTTCAGCAGACCACCAGCCACCCGGATCAGCTGCTGGTGATGCACCATGAGCCGTCACTCAAGCACTTGATTGAAAAAGTCCTTCACAAATAAAGGTGCTGTGGATGCTCGCCATCCGGGGCACGCCTGCGTAACAGTCACGGCAAATACCATAAAAAAACGCCCCTCGAGAGGGGCGTTTTTGGTGTCTGGCGGCGAGAGAAGCTTAGAACAGCATGTTGAACTGGACCGAGGCCAGGAAGGCATTGCCTTCGTTGTTGCCCTCGAAGTAGAACGGCTGGCCCGGGTCGTTGCTGTGGACTCCTTCCTTCACCTCACCCGCTTCGCCGTTGATGTAGGTCAGGCCAACGTCGATGCTCTTGGTCTCATCGAAACGGTAGGTCGCCCCGGCGCTGTACCACCACTTGTTTGCATCCGGCAGGCTGATGGTGGCGTGCTCGCTCTGCACGGCGGATTCGTCATAGGCGACGCCGACTCGCGCCTCCCACTGCGGGTTCACATACCAGGTCGCACCGACCGCGTAGCGCATCGCATCTTGCAACTGCTCATTCTTGCTCAGGCAGACGCCGCCCGGCAGGTTGCACTGTGCGCTGGTCGCCTCCAGCTTTTCAAATGCGCTCCAGTCGGTCCACATCACCGAGTAGTGCAGGGCAAATTGCGGGTTCAGGCGGTGGTAGCCGGAGAACTCGGCAATGGCGGGCATGGGGACATCCACCGTGGCCTCGGCCTGGTAACCGGGTGCACCCACGGCGCCGGTGTAATCCCCCTCCAGCTCCACGTCGATCTCGGATCGGTAGGTCAGCGCCAGGCGGTTATCCTGGTTGATCTCGAACAGGCCGCCGACGTTCCAGCCCCAGCCGTTGCCGGCGCCATCGAAGTTGGCCAGGGTATTGTGGGCACCATTGGGGTTTCCATTGGGATTGACTCTGTCCACATAACCGGTGGCGATGGTGTAGTTGATACCGGCACCGACGCTCCACTGCTCGTTGATGCGGTAGGCCACGTTCGGGTTCAGGTTGACGCTCATCAGCGAGGTCTCACCCGCCAGCAAGCCGGCGGCTGGATTGCTGCCGGCACCGAAACTGTCATCGAAGCGGGTGCCGAGGCCATAGTTGGTCATCATGGCAAAGCCGACGGCCCACTGCTCGTTGATGGGGTGGATCATATAGGCGGCGGGCACCACGGCATTGGGACCGGCGTTGCCATGGCTGGCAGCAGTGCTGGAGTCCAGCCTGTTGCCCGGCAGATCGGTGACAAAGTTCCCGTCCACGCTGTAATCCGGATCCACCATGGTGGCAGCCATGGAGACGGCGGTCTTGTCGAACATCATCATGGCGGCCGGGTTGCGGCCCAGCACGGACGCGTTGTCGGCGATGGCCCCTTCACCCGCGAAGGCGCGGCCGAGGCCGGAGGCGGAGTGTTCGTTGATCTGGAAGCCAGAGGCGGAGGCATTGGTCGCGAGCAGTGCCAGTGCGCTGGCAAGGAGGCTGAGCTTGAAATGGGTGGTCATCAAAGGTTCTCGTTTACGCGCCCATAGCGGGCGATGATCATCACGGCGGCCTGGGCTACGCGATGCAACAGTGCCCTGAGTCATCGGCGTCAACGCAAGAGCGACAAAAATAGATGCGCATAGTAGGGAGCCTCTTCGTTGCCACAAATCAGACCAGTCCCGAAATTGGCCGCCAAACTTAATGCCGGCTGAATAGAGGCAAATAAGCCTCTTTTCCCGGCCATAATCGGGCTTTTCGGCGCAACTTATCGATGCACCTGAGCGTTGACTCGCCCCTTATGACAAGCGGGTAACGGGCCGCCCGGAGACGCCAACTAGGCCTTGATGAGCAAGGATGGCCCGGCGGCGGCCAGTGCGGCCTCCGGGTCATCGGAATAGAGAGGGAAGATAAAGAAGGGAATCATGCGCCGGCGCACCATCGGGCAACGCCGGCATTGGGCCTGGGCCTCAGTCCAGCTCGACGGCCATCGCGGTGGCCTCCCCGCCCCCGATGCAGAGGCTCGCCACCCCTCGCCGCAGGCCACGGGCGCGCAGGGCATGGATGAGGGTCACCAGGATGCGGGCGCCGCTGGCGCCGAGGGGATGGCCCAGGGCACAGGCACCCCCATTCACGTTCAGCTTGGCGTGAGGGATCTGGCAGCCTGACATCGCCAGCATGCTGACCATGGCGAAGGCCTCGTTCACCTCGAACAGGTCCACTTCCTCCACCGACCAGCCCACCCGTGCCAACAACTTGTGGATGGCGCCGACGGGGGCACTGGTGAACTCCGCCGGCAGGGCGGCGTGGCTCTGATAACCCACCAGCCGCGCCAGCACCGGCAGCCCCAAGCGGGCAGCGGTCTCGGCCCGCATCAGCACCAGCGCCGCCGCCCCATCGGAGATGGAGCTGGCATTGGCGGCGGTGATGGTGCCGGTCTTGCTAAACGCGGGCTTGAGTGTGGGTATCTTGTCGGGCCTGGCGTTGGCGGGCTGTTCATCCTCGGCCAGCAACAATCGTTCTCCCACCGTCAGCGGAGCGAGCTCGGCCTCGAAGGCGCCGCTGCGCTGGGCCGCCAGGGCCCGATCGAGGGAGGCGAGCGCATAGGCATCCATGTCGGCCCGGGTCAGGCCGGCCCGATCCGCACTCAGCTGGGCGTAATGTCCCATCAGCTGTCCCTCGTAGGCATCCTGCAGGCCGTCGAGGAACATGTGATCCAGCACCGTCTGATGGCCCATACGAAGGCCGCTGCGTGCCTTGTCGAGCAGATAGGGAGCCCGGCTCATGCTCTCCATCCCGCCGGCCACCACCACCTCGGCCTCGCCGAGGCGCAGGCTGTCCGCGGCCAGCATCACCGCCTTCATGCCCGAGCCACACACCTTGTTGATGGTGGTGCAGGGCACGCTGTCGGGTAAACCGGCCTTCAGCGCCGCCTGACGGGCCGGTGCCTGCCCGAGCCCGGCGCTCAGCACATTGCCTATGTAGACCTCGTCGACCCGATCCCCCGCAAGCCCGGCCGCCGCCATGGCCTCCCTGATGGCGCAGGCGCCGAGCTCGGGCGCACTCAGACTGCTCAGGGCGCCCAGGAAGGCCCCCATGGGAGTACGCTTGGCCGCCACTATTACTATGTCCATTCGTCACCCGCTCCTTTTGTTACATGGAGATAACATATGCCCTCGCCGGGATCGGAACAAGACTTGCGGGGAAGTTGACGTTTGGGTAAGGTGCCAGCCTGCCTTGACAATCGAGATGACGGCCAAGATAACCCTATGACCAGATCCAAGGATGACGCCCGGACCTTCAGCATCAGCGAGCTGGCCCGTGAATTTGATGTGACCACCCGCAGTATCCGTTTCTATGAGGATCAGGGGCTGCTGAATCCGACCCGTCAGGGCCAGACCCGCATCTACAGCCGACAGGACAAGGTGCGCCTCAAGCTGACCCTGCGTGGCAAGCGGCTGGGGTTCAGCCTCGCGGACATTCGCGAGCTGTTCGATCTCTATGACGCGGACAAGAGCAGCCGTACCCAGTTGCAGACCATGCTGGGGCTGGTGGCCGACAAGCGGGAGACGCTGCAACAGCAGTTGGAGGATATCAAGATGGTCTTGCTGGAGCTGGAAGCCGCCGAGCAGCGCTGCCAGCAAGCCCTGGTCCAGCTGACGCCCTGATTGCCCGAAAGCGCGGTTCTCCACCACAGCGGGATAATGAGAAGTGCTACGTGCACCAACGAAAAGAGGGAAGCATTCGCTTCCCTCTTTTGCATTCACCTTGGCGCCGATGGCGCCTTATCGGGCTTCCTTGCTCCAGCGATCCGGATCGTAATCCGGGCTGTAGCGATCGACGATGATGGCACAGGCCGCATCACCGGTGATGTTGAGGGCGGTACGGATCATGTCGAACAAGCGATCCAGCGCAAACAACAGCGGCAAGCCCTCGATGGGGATCCCGGCTGCCAGCAGCACGGCCACCACCAGGAAGCTCGGCCCCGGCACGCCGGCCTGGCCGATGGCGCCCAGGGTTGAGGTCAGGATGATGGCCACCCAGGCCCCCATGCTGAGATCGATGTTGTAGACCTGGGCGAAGAAGATCGCGACCAGACCGTAATAGATGGCGTTGCCACTCATGTTGATGGTGGCGCCAAGCGGCAGCACGAAGGAGGCGGTGGCGTTGGTCACCTTCAGCTCCTGCTCGCAGGTCTCCATGTTGACCGGCAGGGTCGCCATGGACGAGGCGGTGGAGAACGCCACTATCTGCGGTTTCTTCATCGCCGAGAAGTACTTGCGCACCGGCGTGTTGGAGAAGACCGCGATCAGCAGCGGGTAGACCACGAAGCCGAAGATCAGGATGGCGCCGACATAGACCAGGAACAGCTTGAGCACCAGGGTCAGCACGTCGAAGCCGTAGGTGCCGATGGCATCGGCCATCAGGCCGAACACCCCGAGCGGCGCTATCAGCATCACCTTGTTGATCATCCAGACGAAGGCATCGACCAGGGTGTTGAGCCCGTCTACCAGCGGCTTGGCCCGCTCGCGAGGCTGCTTGGCCAGGGCGATGCCGAGGAACATGCAGAACACCAGGATCTGCAGAATGTTCGCCTCGTTCAAGGACTGGAACACATTGGTCGGGATCATGCCGAGCAGGGTGGCCACGGCGTCCGGCAGGGCTCCCTTGTCGGCGTAGTCGCCGGAGAACATGGCCCCCATGGAGCCAAAATCGACCCCGACCCCGGGTTTGAAGACTTGGCCCATCACCAGCGCCAGCAGCACCGCCAGCGCCGAGGTGCCGAGGAAGAAGGCGAGCGTAGTGGCCCCTATCTTGCCTGCGGCCGGGCTGGCGCCGAGGTTGGCGGCCCCCGACAAGATGGCCACCGCCACCAGCGGGATCACCAGCATCTTGATCAGCTGGATGAAGAGGGTGCCGAGCGGCGCGAAGACGGTGGCGTTTTCACCCATGAACGCCCCGGCCAGGGCCCCCAGCACCATGGCGACCACGACCTGGAAGCCAATGTTTTTGATTAATCCTTTTGTTAACACAGAATGTTCCTTTAATGAGCAACGACTGACACTTTCCCAGTGCTATTGACTATCCAGCGCAAAAAAGTCTCCCCATTACGCTGGCGGCGCGCTTTATCTCATATTTATTTGCCGTTTAACATTATGATTCCTGAATACGATGAATTTAGCATTTCCCCTATAAAATCAAGACTCATAAGAAGCAAAGCCGTTTTTCCCTATTTCACCATGACAACAGCCAAAAAAGTGTGCTACGTTGGCTCGGAAAACGTGCATACAGGGAGGAAAAGATGCTGAAAGTTAACGAGTATTTTGACGGGAATGTTAAATCCATCGGTTTCGAGCAGAAGGGCGAGAAAGCCACCGTCGGTGTGATGGATGCAGGCGACTACCTGTTCAACACCGCCGCCCCCGAGCGGATGACGGTGATCAAGGGAGCCCTCACCATCCAGCTGGCCGATGAAGACGAATGGCGCACCTATGGCCAGGGTCAATCCTTCGAGGTTGCCGGTGACTCTTCCTTCAAGCTGGCCGTCAAGACACCGACCGCCTATCTGTGCGAGTTTCTCGACTGATCCCGAACAATCCCGAGCCATGAGGCGCCAATACCGGCACTCATGGCTCTTTTTGTCAGTTCATCTCCCCCATTTCCACACCGCCATCACAAGCCACCGCTTCTCCTCTGTTCATCGCTTACAACAAAAAATACAATGTTGATACAAAACCCATCATCGGAGTGACGTCATGATCAGCGTCTTCGACCTGTTTTCCATCGGGATAGGTCCCTCGTCCTCTCACACGGTGGGGCCGATGCGGGCCGCCTGTGCCTTCGTCAATGTTCTCAAGCAGGCCGATCTGCTCACCCAGACCGAGCGGGTCGTGGTCGAGTGCTACGGGTCGCTTGGCCAGACCGGCAAGGGCCACGGCACCGGCAAGGCGATCATCCTGGGGTTGGCCGGGTTCGAGCCGGAATCCGTCGATATTGAGGGGATCCCGGACTTCCTCAATCAGGTGGAGCACAGTCAATCCCTGCTCCTGCGCGGGGAGCGCCCCAGCCTGTTTCCCCGGGTTGGCGCCATCATCTTCAACCGGCGCAAGACCCTGCCCGCCCACTCCAACGGCATGACCCTGCGCGCCTTCGCGGGCAACGACCTGCTGTTTGAGCAGACTTACTACTCCATCGGCGGTGGCTTCATCATCGAGGAGAGCCATTTCGCCAATGCCAAGGAGGAAGCCGCCCGCTTCGATGCGGCCCACCCCGTCCCCTATCCATTCGAGAGCGGTGCCCAACTGCTGGCCCACTGCCAGGAGAGCGGCCTCTCCATCTCCGGGCTGATGCTGGCCAACGAGAAGGTGTTTCGCAGTGAAGAGGAGATAAAAGCGGGTCTGCGCAAGATCTGGCAGGCGATGCAGGGCTGTGTCGAGCGCGGCTGTCGCAGCGAGGGCATCTTGCCGGGCGGCCTCAAGGTGAGGCGCCGTGCCCCGGCCCTCTATCGCCAGCTCAACGGCGAGACCAACTTCAACAAGGATCCTTTGATGGTGATGGAATGGGTCGACCTGTTCGCCCTGGCCGTCAACGAAGAGAACGCCGCCGGTGGCCGGGTGGTCACGGCGCCGACCAATGGCGCCGCCGGCATCATTCCGGCCGTGCTGCATTATTACGATCGCTTCGTGCGCAAGGTGGATGACGATCTGCTGCTGCACTACTTCCTCACCGCCGCCGCCATCGGCATTCTCTACAAGAAGAACGCCTCCCTGTCGGGAGCCGAGGTGGGCTGTCAGGGCGAGGTGGGGGTTGCCTGCTCCATGGCGGCCGGGGCCCTGGCCGAGCTGCTCGGCGGCAGCCCCGCCGTGGTCGAGAATGCCGCCGAGATCGGCATGGAGCACAACTTGGGGTTGACCTGCGATCCCATCGGCGGCCTGGTGCAGGTGCCCTGCATCGAGCGCAACGCCATGGGCGCGGTCAAGGCGATCAACGCCGCCCGCCTGGCCCTGCGCGGCACCGGCGAGCACAAGGTGTCGCTGGACAAGGTGATCAAGACCATGTGGGAGACCGGCAACGACATGAAGACCAAGTACAAGGAGACCGCCCGCGGTGGCCTCGCCGTCAATATCACGGAATGTTAATTCGAAGTAACACGGTAGCATTTGACACTAAGATACCCGGCTCGTCCGGGTATTTTTTCGCAAAACGTTTGCCACTCGCTTAACAAATTGGATAACTATCAAAATAAATTTTATACTCGCGCCAGTTTTTCAACAAAAATAGATCTGTTTCAACTTTTTTTAAGCCTTGAGCCGTTACACTGCGGTTAGCTGGTTCATCGGCCTTTGCGACGACAGACTCGTCCCATGGATCACCCCCCTTTCTGCGAGCGGGCATGGCGCCCCCTTCTACCCTGAGGTAATTGTTACATGATCAGCGTTTTTGATATCTTCAAAATCGGTGTTGGCCCCTCCTCTTCCCACACTGTCGGCCCGATGAAAGCAGCCAAGCAGTTCGTGGATGAACTGCGTGCAGGCGGCAAGATCCGTGACATCACCCGGATCCAGGTCGACGTCTATGGCTCCCTCTCCTGGACCGGTAAAGGCCACCATACCGATACCGCCATCATCATGGGTCTGGCCGGCAACCTGCCGGAAAATGTCGACATCGACGGCATCCCCGAGTTCATCTCCCGGGTCGAGCAGACCGGCCGCCTGCCGATCGGGCTGCATTGCCACACCGTCAGTTTCCCCCGCGATGCCATGGTGTTCCATGACGAGGCCCTGCCGCTGCACGAAAACGGCATGACGCTGACCGCCTTCATCGACGACGACGCCGTCTACAGCAAGACCTATTACTCCATCGGCGGTGGTTTCATCGTCGACGAAGAGAACTTCGGCAAGGCCGACAGCGGCGACATGTCCGTCAGCTATCCGTTCAAGAGCGCGGCCGAACTGCTCGCCCACTGCAGCCAGACCGGTCTCTCCGTCTCCGCCTTGATGCTGGAAAACGAGAAGTGCTTCAACACCCCGGAAGAGATTTACAAGAAGCTCGGCAAGATCTGGACCACCATGCGTGAAGGGATCGAGCGCGGTTGCCGCACCGAAGGGATCCTGGCCGGCCCGTTGCGCGTCCCCCGTCGTGCCGCGCCGCTCTACCGTCAGCTGACCACCAACGAGCACCTCTCCAACGATCCGATGAGCATTGTCGACTGGGTCAACATGTTTGCCCTGGCGGTGAGTGAAGAGAACGCCGCCGGTGGCCGCGTGGTCACTGCACCGACCAACGGCGCCGCCGGCATCATCCCGGCCGTGCTGGCCTACTACGACAAGTTCATCCAGCCGGTTGGCCGCGACGAGTACACCCGTTTCTATCTGGCCTCCGCCGCCGTTGGCATGCTCTACAAGATGAATGCCTCCATCTCCGGCGCCGAAGTGGGCTGCCAGGGCGAAGTGGGCGTGTCCTGCTCCATGGCCGCCGCCGGTCTGACCGAACTGATGGGCGGCAGCCCGGAGCAGGTGTGTGAAGCCGCCGAGATCGGCATGGAACACAACCTGGGTCTGACCTGTGACCCGGTCGCCGGTCAGGTGCAAGTACCCTGCATCGAGCGCAACGCCATCGCCGCCATGAAGGCCGTCAACGCCTCGCGCATGGCGCTGCGTCGCACCTCCAAGCCACGCGTGTCGCTGGACAAGGTCATCGAGACCATGTACATCACCGGCAAGGATATGGACTCCAAGTACCGTGAAACCTCCCGTGGTGGCTTGGCCATCAAGGTGATGCAGGTTGCTTGTGAGTAAGTCGCGGCGGTGACATGTAAAAAAGGCGGGATATCCCGCCTTTTTTATTGCCTGTTATTTCGATGATGCCGCTCAAAGCTTCCATCTGATATTGCGAGGCGAACCTCGGCTATTTCAGAGGAAACGGCATCGGGCCGACGCCGTTATTCCACGATACGATCGGCGAGGGTCCCGACCGCCACCACGAAATAGGGTGAGCGATTCCAGTGACGCAGTACCCGATAATTGTCATAGGCCAGATAACTGCGGCCATGTACGTCGTCCGGCCGAATGAGCGAGGCCTGCATCTTGACCTTGGGCAAGGGAGAGCCATCCTGCTGGCGAACCCCGAGTGCCTGCCACTGTGCGAGCGACTTGCTCTGCTCCAGCCCGAGCAAGGCTCGGTCCAGGCTCGCTGGCACCCTCACCCGCCGCCCCCAGGTCTCATCGCCCCGCCAGCCGTTCTGATGCAGATAATTGGCAGCCGAACCAAACACATCGGCGAGATTGCCCCACAGATCCTTCCTGCCATCCCCATCCTGATCGACCGCGTATTTGAGGAAGGACGAGGGCATGAACTGCACCTGCCCCATGGCACCGGCCCAGGAGCCCTTGAAGGTGGCGGGAGTCACGTGCCCCTGCTCTATGATGCGCAGCGCATCGAACAGCTGTCCCTTGAAAAAGTCCTCTCGACGCCCTTCCCAGGCCAGAGTCGCCAGGGAAGATATCAGGGGGAAATTACCGGTCAATTTGCCGAAATTGGTTTCGATTCCCCACAGGGCGACAATAAAACGGGGTTGCACCCCATATTGATGGCCTATTTTCGTGAGCAGCGGCAGATGTTGGCGATATAACACTCTCGCCTGATTGACTTTCCATTGGGGGACGGCGCGGGGAATATAGCTATCCAGCGTCAGTTTGAATTCCGGCTGGTTTTTGTCGTGCTTGATGGCCGTCTCGATTATCCGGATATCGGCAAACGCGGCCTCGACCGTGGCGCTAGGGATCCCCGCCGCCACGGCATCTCGTTTGAGCCCGACGACATAGTCATCGAACGCGGGGCTGGCCTGCAGCGGCATGCTTAATATGCCGCTTAGCAATAACAGCGCCAGCCGCCCTCTCATCAGGACGAGGCCTTTAATTGTGCCTTGTGCTGTTCCAGCAGATTCTCCGGCGGCGGCGGGACCTGCAGATAGAAGCCTTGCCGCTTGAGCGCCTCCATCACCCGCTCGGTCGAGGCGATCCCCAGGGGCTTGGCGGGATCGAGCTTGGTCATCAATACCAGCTCGGGACGACCGAAGGTACTCATCAGTGCCTCTGGCACCCGGGAGAAATCCTCTCTTCTTTCAATAAAGAGATAGGTCTCGGCTTTTTTGCGACTTTTATAGACTGCACACAACATGGAAATTGATATAATCCGACGGGTTTATTGCCTCTGGTGGTGGCAAACTATAACATCAGGAATTGAATAACAATAACGTATTACCGTCTCGGTTCGGGGAAGATTCATGGTTGAACGCGATAACGAATTGAAAGGGACTACCTTCACTATTTCTGTGTTGCATCTCAGCGATGGCAATCCGACCCGGATCCGTCAATTGCTGGCGGCCAAGGTCGCGCAAGCCCCCCAGTTTTTTAATTGTGCCCCCCTCGTCATCAATGTGGAACGACTGGCAGAGATCCCGGATTTCGATCAACTCAGGGAGTTGGTCGAGTCGGAAGACTTCGTGCTGGTCGGCATCACGGGGGCGAAGGATGAGGCCATGAAGACGGCGGCCAGGGTGGCAGGCCTCGCGGTGATGGTGTCCGGCAAGAGCCGCAAGGTGGAGTCCGAACCCGATCCGGCACCGGCTCCCCAGCCAACCGAAACCATTCAGGTAGCGCCTGCACCGGCGCCCCTGGTGCCGAGCAAGGTTCACATAGGACCGGTACGCTCCGGTCAGCAGCTGTATGCCGCCGGTACCTCGCTGGTGGTGCTGGGTTCGGTCAGTCCGGGCGCGGAAGTGATCGCCGACGACAGCATCCATATTTATGGCGCCCTGCGTGGCAGAGCCATTGCGGGGGCCAAGGGCAACCCCCGGGCCCGCATCTATTGTCAGCAATTACAGGCCGAGCTGCTCTCCATCGCCGGCACTTTTCAGCTGAGCGATGCATTGCCGGCGGGTCTTATCCAAGAGCCAGTCCATATCCGACTGGACAACGAACAACTCCGTATAGACCGTATCAAATAGAGTTACAAGGAAGCGAGAATGGCGCGAATCATAGTCGTTACATCGGGCAAAGGCGGCGTTGGCAAGACCACTACCAGCGCGGCCCTGAGCACCGGTTTAGCTCAGCGTGGCCACAAGACAGTGGTCATCGATTTTGACATTGGCCTGCGAAATCTGGATCTCATCATGGGCTGCGAGCGGCGCGTGGTGTACGACTTCGTCAATGTGATCAATGGTGAGGCCAACCTCAATCAGGCCCTCATCAAGGACAAACGCTGCGAAAATCTGTTCATCCTGCCCGCCTCCCAGACCCGGGACAAGGACGCCCTGACCCACGAAGGGGTCGAGAAGATCCTGGATCAGCTGGCGGAGATGAAGTTCGATTACATCGTCTGCGACTCCCCGGCTGGCATCGAGGCAGGGGCCCTGATGGCGCTTTACTTCGCCGACGAGGCCATCGTCACCACCAACCCGGAAGTCTCGTCCGTGCGTGACTCGGATCGGATCCTCGGCATCCTGGCCTCCAAGTCCCGCCGTGCCGAGCGTGGTGAAGACCCGATCAAGGAGCACCTGCTGCTGACCCGCTACTGCCCGACCCGCGTCAATCGGGGCGACATGCTGAGCGTGCAGGATGTGCAGGATATCCTGGCCATCAAGCTGCTCGGGGTGATCCCGGAGTCCCAGGCGGTGCTGCGCGCCTCCAACTCGGGAGAGCCGGTCATTCTGGACAAAGAGTCCGATGCCGGTCAGGCCTATGAGGATGCCGTTGCCCGCCTGCTGGGTGACACCAAGGATTTTCGTTTTCTGGAAGAAGAAAAGAAGGGCTTCTTTAGCCGACTGTTCGGGAGTTAAACATGTCATTATTGGATTATTTTCGTTCCAACAAGAAACAAAACACCGCACAACTGGCCAAAGAGCGGTTGCAGATCATCGTCGCGCACGAGCGTTCATCCAGAGGGGGGCCGGATTACCTGCCCCAGCTCAAGCAGGACCTCCTCGACGTGATCCGCAAATATGTGCAGATCGATCCGGACAAGATCACCGTCCAGCTCGACAAGAAGAGTGATGAGCTGTCGGTACTGGAGCTCAACATCACCTTCGCCGATGACAAGAAGGGATGAGCTGACGCCCCATGCGTGACCCCTTCCCCCAATGAAGACCGGATCCTGTAGCAGGATCCGGTTTTTTATTACCCTGACGCCGGTCAGCATGCTGCTGCATCTCGCCAAGGGACGAGGGGCCAGCTAGAATACCGCGCACCACCGTTCGCTCACGACGGGGCTTCTTATTTTTATTATCTGGAACAGATGACTTATGTCTTTGAACGACGAAATGCACAGCGTCGAGGAACTGCTCGATACCGCCCTTGAACTCTTTATGGAGCTGGCCTCGGACAACCTGCCGGAACAGGAAATTGCCCTGTTCAACCAGGAGTTCAACAACCGCGGCCTGCTGGCCGAGAGCGATCCTGCCGATGACTGGGAAGCGGACGTGGGTTTTGCCGTGAGCGATGAGGAATACGCCGAAATCTGGATAGGCCTTGGCAACGCGGAAGAAGAGTACGAGCACCTGTTTGCCCGCATGCTGCTCTCCCGCCGGGTCGACGAGAAGTTCTGCCACATCGAATGGCTACCCCAATAATTCCGGATCCCGATGATCCTGGCCACTACGTCTGGGAACCCGAGCCAGACCCCGTGCGGCCGGTGCTGATGCGCCGCCTATTGGGCTGGCTCGGCAAGCTGCTGCTGGGAGCGCTGCTCAGCACCATCGTCTCGGTGGTGCTGCTGCGTTTCATCGATCCCCCGATGTGGACCTGGCGCCTCGAGCGCGCTCTATTCCCGCCCGCCAAGATAACCGAGGTCAAACATGACTGGGTGCCGCTCGAGAAAATCTCCGGCGAGCTGCAGCTGGCGGTGATCGCCGCCGAGGATCAGCACTTCGCCGAGCACAATGGCTTCGACATGGCGGCCATCAACTCGGCGCTCAAACACAACCAGCGCAGCGAGCGGGTGCGGGGGGCCAGTACCCTGAGCCAGCAGACGGCGAAGAATCTCTTCATGTGGAGCGATCGCAGCTTCCTGCGCAAGGGGATCGAGGCCTGGTTCACCCTGCTGATGGAGCTGGGCTGGGACAAGTCCCGCATCCTCGAGGTCTACTTGAATATTGTGGAGTTCGGGCCCGGCATCTATGGTGCCGAAGCCGCCGCCAGGCACTACTTCGGCAAGCCGGCATCCCGCCTGACCCGCTACGAGGCCTCCTTGCTCGCCGCCGCCCTGCCCAATCCCTGGCGCTATCGGGTCAAGCCGCCCTCCCCCTATGTGCAGCAGCGCTCAGCCTGGATCCGCCGCCAGATGGGCCAGCTCGGCCAGGTCACCCTGAACCGGGTACACGAGGCCGACTAGACTGGTCGGCGGGCTCCGCCGCCGGCCCCAGATGACCGCCTATGGTCTCCCGATGCAGCGGCAGATAGTGCCACCACCAAGTCTCCCGCCGCCGTTTGAGCTGTCGCTTCTGCTGTCGTCCTTTCATGCTGCCCACATGCCTTCTCATACCACCGGATGGCGGCGACTCTGTTAACCTTATCCCCTGATCCGGCCATTGGATAGAGGGGCTTGTCTGCGCCCCTCACTGGCCGCCCTCTTCAATAATTGCTACAGTGGCGAACCTGGATGTATCTGGAGTGATTTCATGGAACAACGCAGCCCGGATCAGCTGGTCGAGTGGGCCTATGATCAATTTCTTGAGCAGGCCGCCGACATGCTGGCCCCCGAACAAATCGTCGACATCACCCTCGAATTCGAGCAACGCGGCGCCGTCGAGGCAACTCTGCCCAACGCCGACTGGTCGGCCGAGCTCGGCGTGCCGGTCGACATGGAGCGCTGGGCCGAGGTATGGGTCGGCTTGCTGGATCATCAGGAAGAGTTTGAAGTGATCTACGCCACCTACCTGCTGCCCCGCAGTCAGAGTGAGCACGAGGTACACGTGCGCTGGCACCGTCAGCAACAGGCATGAAAAAGGCACCCCAGGGTGCCTTTTTCATTAGCAGCGACTCAGGGCCGCGCGGCGATCGCCTTGGCCAGACAGCGACGACACCAGCAGCGGGGTTCCTCGCTCATCGGCAGCGGAGGCAACTGGCTGCACCAGCAGGCCGAGATATCCTCGCCGGCCGAGACGGCGCAAAACGCCGGCTCGCCGCAGCCAGGGCACTGGTGGGTGCTGCGCGTACCATCCAGCTCGGCCATCCGTGCCAGCTGGGCCTCGCTGTCCATGGCGGACCACTGCCCGATCTCGGTCAGGGTGCGGCCGCAGCCGAGACAGAGCCCGTCCCTGGCCCGACAGTCACCGATGCAGGGGCTCGGCACTCAGATCTCGCTCACGCCACTGTCGTCCGCATTACCGGCGACCAGGCTGATGCTGTTGTCGTCGATGACAATCTTGCCCTGTTTGTAGAGGCCGCCAATGGCCTTCTTGAAGGTGCCCTTGCTCATGTTGAACATCTGATAGATGAGCTCGGGTTCACTCTTGTCTCCCACCGCCAGGCTGCCGCCCTGCTTCTGCAGACGGGTCAGGATCCGGCCGCCGGCATCATCCATCCGCGCCATGCCGGGTTTTTGCAGGGTCAAGTCCAGCTTGCCGTCATCACGCACCTGCTTGACCCAGGCGGTCAGCGGGCGGCCCGTCATCACCCGGCCGAACACCTCGTTCTTGAACAGCATGCCGGAATACTGACCATTGACCACCGCCTTGATGCCGAGCGGCGTGTGCTCACCCGGCAACGCAGTGACCTCGTCACCGGCCTTGAAGGGAGGAACATCGGTACTGAGGAATCGCTCCAGGCGGCTGGTGCCCACCATGCGGCCCTCGTTATCCAGCATCAGGTGCACCAGATAGACATGACCCACCTGCATGGGTTTGTTCTGCTCGCGACTCGGCACGAACAAGTCCTTCTTCATGCCCCAGTCGAGGAAGGCACCGATCTTGTTGGCGTTGACCACCTTGAGGCCCACGATGTCGCCCACCATGGCATAGGGCTTGTCGGTGGTGATCACCGGCTCGCAGTCGGCATCCAGATAAAGGAAGACGGACACCTCGCTCTCCTCGGTGACGCCTTCCGGCAACTGGCGCTTGGGCAGCAGCAGTTCGCCATATTCGCCCGCCGCCAGCCAGGCGCCACGGTCTTCGAGTTCAACGACGGTGAGGGTGTTCATCTTGCCAATCTGTAACATGGTGATCTCTTCTTTCAATATTCGGATGGGCCAGCATGTCGGGGCCCGTCATCGATGCGCATCGCCGCTGTCGTCGGTAAGTGACGCCAGTCAGGCTCTTTCTCATGCAGGCGCGCATGTTACCCCAGAGCCGTGACAGGGCCTAGCCCCTTGCTCCTGCCCCTGCACTATTTTCCCCTGAGCGTGGTATCGCCCTGGCCATATTAGCAGCATTCGACCTGCGGCTTGCTGCATATCACCCCATTTTTGGGTAGACTTCGCCACCGTAAAATCCGGCGACACCTCGATGAGGCGCGCAGGCGATAAACAAGAGTGCCCGGTGTTTCCAGGGGCACAGAGCCGGACTGACAGGCCATTTGTTGAAATGTGATGCCGCGCACTGTTTTGCAGGGCAATGACATCTGGCCAAGCCACAATGCCTTGATCTCGTTACAAAAAAGCGTGACGGATTAGTTCAATTGAAACCTTTAAAACTTTATTCATGATGCAACACGTGCGCAAACGCACATTTTTCTGGTGCTTGTTCAGACAAATGCCCCGGTGTTACGTATCATCAGGTTCAAAGTATCAAGAGAAACTGCACCCGATGCAGCCGCCACAGCAGGATGTCATATGTCAAAAATCATAGAGCTGCTCGCCCACTATCCTCCCTATCAGCTGGTCCATGCCGCGGAGATGGTGCGCGATACCTTCGAACAGTTTTATCAGCAGCGTTATCAGCTGACGGTGCCCCAATGGCGCCTGATGATGGTGCTCGGCCCCAACTACCCCATCAGCCAGAAAGAGCTGGTGGAGGCAAGCGGGATGGACAAGGTGCGGATCTCCCGCGAGATCCACCGGCTGGTGGAGAAAGGGATCCTGGTCACCGAGAGCAGCCCGCAGGACAAGCGCATCAGCCTGGTCTCCTTCACCCATGCCGGGCTTGTCTTGTTCCAGCAGCTCAAGACCGAGGCCGGCAGCTGGCAACACACCCTCACCGACTACCTGCCGAGCGAGGCGCGGGAGAGCATCCGCCTGCACCTGCAGAGCGTCAGTGACGCCATCGAGCAACTCCACCTGCTGGATAACGAGCAACAGTCATGAACCTGAAAAATTTTGCCACCATGGACGTCAACATGTTGCTGAGCCTGGTCAACATGCAACTGCGTGATCGTTACGATGATCTGGACGATCTCTGCAAGGCACAGGATCTCGATCAGGCGGCGCTGGTCGCCAGACTCGCCTGTGGCGACTTTCACTATCAGGCGGATCAAAAACAGTTCAGATAGGGATCCGGATCACAGACTGCCCCATGGCGCTGGTTCTGGCGGCAAAAACTGCTAAGGTGAGAGCGACCACGTGCCGAGCCGTTGCCTGAGGTATGGATACATCAGGCTGTCACACACAGTGGTGAGTATTCCCCAGATCCACCAGCCAAGGACGACGCCCATGATCCTCACCCGCCAGACCAGCCTGATCATTCTCAGCGCCCTCTTCACGATCAGCCTCTTCTCCCCCCAGTTGCCAGACAGCGCCGAGCAGTGGCTCAGCAGCCTGTTACTGGGTGCACTGGTGGCGGTGTGCCTGATGGTCGTCAGCGGCTGTCGCCATTTCCTGCAGGAGTGAGTGCCCAGCGGCGCCCCTATCCCAAAACAACAACGCAGCCTGATGGCTGCGTTGTTGTTTCTGTCTGGCGTAAGTGACCGCTTAGATAGCCAGGGCTTCCAGCTGCTCCTTGGCCTGCTCGATGCCCTTGGCCTGTGCATCCGGGCCCATGCCCATGCCTTCGGCGTAGATGAAGTCCACGTCCTTGATGCCGATGAAGCCAAGCACGGTGCGCATGTAAGGGGTGACCAGATCGGTGGCGGCGCCGACGTGCATGCCGCCGCGGGGGCTGACCACCAGGGCGCGGGTATTCTCCACCATGCCGATCGGGCCAGTCTCGGTGTAGCGGAAGGTCACGCCAGCACGAGCCACCAGATCGATCCAGTTTTTCAGCTGGGTTGGGATGTTGAAGTTGTACATGGGAGCAGCAATCACCACCAGATCGCTCGCCTTCAGTTCGGCAATCAACTCGTCGGACTGCGCCAGCACGGCCAGTTGACGCTCGCTCAGGTTCTCACCACCGCGCAGACCGAAGGCCAGCTCGCCATCCAGCACCGGCAGGTTCAGGGCAGCCAGATCGCGCACTGTGATGTTGTCGTCCTGGTGATCGGTCAGGAAGCCGTCGATCAGGGCGTTGGATTGGGAATATTGACCCAGGATGCTGGACTTGAGTACGAGGATGTTCGCCATGGTAAGACTCCATTTGATTGTCAGTTGGACAGCAGGACTGTCGATGGAGGTCACTATAAACATTGGGGTTCAAGGCTGATAGCGAAAATAGATGCTCAATTTGTTCAAAATTTTTGATGCATGGATATTTTATCGCCAGCGGCGATGCAGCCGCCACCCTGCCCTTGGCAGAACAAACGATTGCCGTTATGATCCGCGGCACTTTTTTGCATGACCCCGGACCCCATGGAACCCTCCCGCAGGCACTCTCCCTTTGCCGGCGCCGTCTGGATGATGGTGGCAGGCCTCTGCTTCGCCGCCGTCAACAGCCTGAGCCAGTACGTCAGCTTCACCCTCGGCCTCCCCTCCACCCTGGTCGCCTTCCACCAGTACCTGATCGCTCTGGTGTGTCTGCTGCCCTGGCTGGTTCGCCACGGCCTGCGCCAATCCCTGATGACCAACCAGCTGCGCCTGCACCTGCTGCGGGTGCTGCTGGCGGTCATCGGCATCCAGTTCTGGCTGTGGGCGCTGGCGGTGCCCGTGCCCATCTGGCAGGGCATCGCACTGCTGATGACCTCGCCCCTGTTTGCCACGCTTGGCTCCGCCTTGCTGCTCAAGGAGCGGGTGAGCCGGGCCCGCATCCTGGCCACCCTTGCCGGTTTCGTCGGCGCCATGCTGATCCTGGCCCCCTGGACCGATGACTTCAGCATGGCCTCCCTGCTGCCGGTGGCGGCGGCCCTGTTCTGGGCCGGTTACTCCCTGCTGGTGCGCTATCAGGCGGCGAGCGAGTCGTCCCACACCATAGTGGTCTACCTGCTCATCTTCAGCACCCCGTTCAACGCCATGCTGGCCCTGCCCCAATGGCAGTGGCCGGGCGAGACCCAGTGGCTGTTGCTGGCGGCCTCTGGCGTGCTGTCGGCGCTGGCACAGATGTCCATCGCCCGTGCCTACAGCGTGGCCGAGGCGTCGTTTGTGCAGCCGTTCGACTTTGCCAAGCTGCCGATGAATGTGCTGGCCGGCTGGCTGGTATTTGGCTGGGCACCCCCCGGCCGATTGTGGCTCGGCGCCGCCATCATCATCGGCGCCATCACGCTGCTGACTCATCTCGAGCAGCGTGCTCACAAATCCGTTTCCTGAGGTACGCCATGCGTGCCTCTTTTTTTGTCCGCTCATTGGCTATAGATACTTGGACCTAAGGAGAGATCAGATGTTTGGAACCGCCACCCGCCCCGGCGCCACCCGTGCCCTGCTGCTCGGCTCGGGAGAGCTCGGCAAGGAAGTCGCCATCGAGCTGCAGCGCCTCGGCATCGAGGTGATCGCCGCCGACCGTTACCCCAATGCCCCCGCCATGCAGGTGGCCCACGCCGCCCAGGTGCTGGACATGCTGGATGGCGCGGCCCTGCGCGCCCTGGTCGAACAACTCAAACCGGATCTCATCATCCCCGAAATAGAGGCCATCGCCACCGATACCCTGGCGCAGCTTGAGCAGGAAGGAGTCTGCGTGGTGCCAAACGCCCGCGCCACCCAGCTCACCATGAACCGCGAGGGGATCCGCCGCCTCGCCGCCGAAGAGCTCGGCTTGCCCACCTCCTCCTATCGCTTCGCCCAGAGCAAGGAGGAGTTCGTCGCCGCGGTGGCGGCCATCGGCCTGCCCTGCGTGGTGAAGCCGGTGATGAGCTCGTCCGGCAAGGGGCAGAGCCTGCTGCGCGAGCTGGCCCGGGTCGATGACGCCTGGACCTATGCCCAGGAGGGGGGGCGCGCCGGTCGTGGCAAGGTGATTGTCGAGGGCTTTGTACCCTTTGACTACGAGATCACCCTGCTCACGGTGCGGGCGGTGGACGGCATCCACTTCTGCGAGCCCATCGGCCATCGCCAGGAGGACGGGGACTACCGCGAATCCTGGCAGCCCCAGGCTATGAGCGAGCTGGCGCTGGCCCGTGCCAGAGAGGTCGCCGCCAGGGTGGTCGAGGCGCTCGGCGGCCATGGTCTGTTCGGGGTCGAGCTGTTCGTACAGGGAGACAACGTCTGGTTCAGCGAGGTCTCTCCCCGCCCCCACGACACCGGCATGGTGACCCTCATCTCCCAGGATCTCTCCGAGTTCGCCCTGCACGTGCGCGCCATCCTGGGGCTGCCCGTAGGCCACATCACCCAATACGGGCCGAGCGCCTCCGCCGTGGTGCTGCGAGAGGGCCACAGCCAGGATATCCGCTATCGGGGCATTGGCGAGGCCCTGAGCCTGGTGCCGGGTGCCCAGCTGCGGCTGTTCGGCAAGCCCGAGATCGCCGGTCGCCGCCGGCTCGGGGTGGCCCTGGCCCGAGGCCAGGATTGCGACGAGGCGGTCGAGCGGGCCAAGGCCGTGGCCGCCAAGGTAGAGGTCATCTTTTAAGCGAACGCCGCTTCCCACATGATCCGGCGCAAGGGGCAGTGAAATGCCCCTTTTGCATTTGCCCGTCCGGCTTATAATCCCCGTTCAACCTTGTCAGGAGTAGATGATGTTAACTGCCGTGATCTTCGATATGGACGGTGTCCTGATCGATTCCGAACCCTTCTGGCAGCGCGCCCAGATCGCCGTGTTCTCCGAAGTTGGCCACTTCCACACCGAGGAAGACTGCAACTCCACCATAGGCGTGCGCATCGATCAGCTGGTGGCCCACTGGTACCGTATCCGCCCCTGGAGCAGCCCGAGCCAGGAAGAGGTGGTGCAGCGCATCCTGGATCAGGTGATCGCCCTCATCTTGCAGGAAGGCCAACCCAAAGAGGGCGTGCTGGAGGCGCTGGCGCTGATGCAGGCCCGTGGCCTCAAGATTGGGCTCGCGACCTCCTCGCCCTTTGCCATGGTGGACGCGGTGCTCGACAAGCTTGGCATCAAGGAGCACTTCCTCGCGGTACACTCCGCCGAGGTGGAGCGCTTCGGCAAGCCGCACCCGGATGTCTATATCCATGCCGCCGAGAAGCTCGGGGTCCTGCCGGTGCATTGTCTGGCCATCGAGGACAGCTTCACCGGCCTGCTGGCGGCCAAGGCGGCCTCCATGCAGGCGCTGATCGTGCCGGATCCCGCATTAGTGGGTGATCCCCGCCTCGCCATCGCCGATCACCAGCTCGCCTCGCTGGCCGAGCTGGATGACGCCATGCTGGCG
Organism: Aeromonas sp. TECH754; assembly: GCF_056279295.1. NCBI lineage: Bacteria > Pseudomonadati > Pseudomonadota > Gammaproteobacteria > Aeromonadales > Aeromonadaceae > Aeromonas > Aeromonas sp. TECH754. Next base: position 1,682,846 of record NZ_JBWBRA010000001.1, read on the forward strand.
CGCTGGATAGCCTGAGTCATCGAGAGGCGCTGATCGTTCCATGCGCCCCGCATTAGTGGGCGATCCCCGCCTCGCCATCGCCGATCACCAGCTCGCCTCGCTGGCCGAGCTGGATGACGCCATGCTGGCGCGCTGGATAGCCTGAGTCATCGAGAGGCGCTGATCGTTCCATGCGCCCGGCATTGGTCGGTGACCCCCGCCTCGTCATCGCCGATCACCAGCTCGCCTCGCTGGCCGAACTGGATGGCGCCACGCTGGATAGCTGGCTAGCCTGAGTCGGCTGACAACACCGACCCTGTTTGTAGCCCCGCCCTAGCGGGGCTTTTTATTGCCTCATCCATCAGCCATCTGGACTCGCGGCGCCATGCCGGTGGTTGGATAAGGGGCGCGCCCCGGATACCGATCCCTGCCCTAAACGTGCGCTCGCTCGCGGTTGCACCGCCCCTTGCCGACTAGAATCAGGATAGAGAGGCGGCCAGTCGGCCCGAGGAGGTCACCATGATCGAGTACACCAGCAAGCGCATCGTCTGCCCCCACTGCGGCCACCACACCCGCATCGAGCTCGATGCGAGCCAGGGGGATCAGGAGTTCTACGAAGACTGCATGGCCTGTTGCAATCCCATCCACCTGCGCCTGCACCGGGATGAGGTGCGCGACTGCCTGCAGCTGTTTGTGGATGCGGACGACGAGCAGATGTTTTAACGACGCCGGGCATGCTGGCTCAGCACCCATAAGGCAGTTCATTGCACTGTTTAACGCAAGATTAGCAAGATGGACGATCTGTAGAATTAAAAGAAGGCCAGCGATCTGCTGGCCTTTTGCTGTCGAACCGGGGATGTCGGCTTAACCTCGCGCCGCCAGCACCCGCTCTACCGTATCGACGATGGCCTGGGTCTGGGGATCGATCTCGATGTTGGTGTGCCAGCCTGCCTTGACCCAGCCGAGGTTGGTGCGAGCCAGGGTCTCGGGGATGAGGTTGACGCAAAACTCATTGCTGCGCACCTCCCCCACGGTCAGGCTGATGCCGTCGATGCCGATGTAACCCTTGGTCAGCACGTATTTCATCAGCGTTGGGGCCAGGCGATACCAGATCTGGCGGTTATTCGGGGTGTCGATGACCGAGATGACGTCCGCCGTGCCCATGATATGGCCGGACATGGCGTGGCCGCCAATCTCGTCGCCAAAGCGGGCGGCCCGCTCCACGTTCACCTTGTCACCCGGCTGCAACTGACCGAGGTTGGTGAGGCGCAGGGTCTCCTGCATCAGATCGAAACTGACCAGCTCCCCCTCAATCCGGGTGACCGTCAGGCAGCAGCCGTTGTGGGCCACGGAGGCGCCGAGCGCCAGCCCCTCGCCCCAGGCTGGATCGGGCATGCGGATCACATGGGTGCGAAAGTTGGGTCGCTCGGTGATGGCCACCAGTTCGGCGGTCCCCTGTACTATGCCGGTGAACATGTTTCGTCTCCATGTCGTGAAAAATGGGCTGAAAAATCGCTGGCAGGTTAACCCCCGCCATCGGCCAAGACAAGCGCACCAGCTGACAAGCCCGGGCCCTATCGCTATAGTGGCGACCAGTACAGTTTGCCGATTGAGGATAAAATAATGCAGGTATATCAGTGTTGTGAGGCCATTCGCATCGCCTATAGCCAGATTGGCTCCGGCGAGCAGGGTTATGTGCCGCAGGCCATCGCCGCCACCATCAGGGCGCTCAACGCCGTGGCAAGCGACGAGCGGGTACCCGGCGAGCTGCGCGAGCAGGCCGCCTATGCCGCCGCCAATCTACTGATCAGCGATCACGAAGACGCCTGATCTCGCACCAAAATACGCCGCCACCGCTTTCGGATTGGCCATTTTTCAGGCTAGAATGACACCCCCGCATTTTGTCTCCTCCGGGACGAGGAGACAAAAGCCCCTCTCAATCATCCGTTCTTTCTCTTTTATCTGATCCACTCGGAGGTGTCAGTGCAACGTTATTGGTCCGAGGCGAAGCAACTCGTTCGTCTAGCCAGCCCCATCCTGGTCGCCCAGGTGGCCCAGGTCGCCATGAGCTTCGTTGATACCGTGATGGCGGGCCAGGTCAGCGCCGTGGATCTCGCGGCGGTGTCGGTGGCCTCCAGCTTCTGGTTGCCGATCATCTTGCTGACCCAGGGCATCATCATGGCGCTCACCCCCATCGTCTCCCAGCTCAACGGCGCCCGCAAACGGGATGAGGTACGCCCCGCCGTGCACCAGGGCTTCTGGCTGGCGCTGATGGTGATCCCCTTCGCCATGCTGGCGCTCTACTTCAGCCCGCTGGCGCTGCACCTGATGGACGTGGATCCGGTCATGGCCGCCAAGACCACCGGCTTCCTGCACGCCATCATGTGGGGCCTGCCCGCCTTCGTGCTGTTCCAGGTGCTGCGCAACTTCAGTGAGGGGCTCTCCCACACCATGCCCACCATGGTGATCGGCTTCGTCGGGCTGGCGGTCAATATTCCCGCGAACTACGTCTTCATTCACGGTCACTTCGGCATGCCCAAGCTCGGCGGGGTCGGTTGCGGCGTCGCCACCGCCATCGTGCTCTGGGCCATGCTGCTGGCGATGATCCTCTACGTGAAGTTCTCCTCCCACTTCAAGAAGATCGATCTGTTTGCCCAGCTCGCCCGTCCCGACTTTAGCCGGATCGTGCGCCTGTTCCGCCTGGGCTTCCCCATCGCCATGGCCATCTTCTGCGAGGTGACCCTGTTTACCGTGGTAGCCCTGATGCTGGCCCCCTTCGGCGCAGAGACGGTGGCGAGCCACCAGATAGCGCTGAACTTCTCCAGCCTGGTGTTTATGCTGCCACTTTCCATCGGGGTGGGGGTGACCATCCGGGTCGGCCACAGCATAGGCGAAGGCCATCCTGATCACGCCAGGGTCGCCGCCCGTACCGGCCTGATGCTGGGCATGGCGGTCGCCGCCGGCACCGCCGCCCTCACCGTGCTGCTGCGTGAGCATATCGCCGGGATCTACACCGACGACATGCAGGTGATCACGCTGGCGGCCACCCTGCTGTTCTTCGCCGCCATCTACCAGATCTCCGATTCGGTACAGGTGGTGGCGGCCGCGGCCCTGCGCGGTTACAAGGACACCAAGGCGATCTTCTACGTTACCATCGTCGCCTACTGGGGTCTCGGGCTGCCCACCGGCATGATCCTGGGGCTGACCGACTGGCTGGTGCCACGCATGGGCCCGCAAGGCTTCTGGGTCGGCTTCATCGTCGGCCTCACCGGGGCCGCCCTGATGCTGGGTGCCCGACTGCGCCTCATCTATGGCCGCTTCGCGAGTCCGGAGGCCTGCACCGCCCTCTCCCGGGCCCAGTAAAGCGGCGCTCGGCGAGCCGCTAACTGGCGCGGCTCGCCTGCAAAATCAACAGGCTGCGCAAGAACTGGGCAAACAGTCCCCTTTGTGCATGTCCCTTGTTGACAGCCTTGGGGGGCATGGGTAGTATGCCGACCACGCCAGCGACGTCGTGTTCGCTTGCGTGATGAAAAGCGGGTTTATAGCTCAGTTGGTTAGAGCACTACCTTGACATGGTAGGGGTCGTTGGTTCGAATCCAATTAAACCCACCACTTTTCGTGATGCGTCCTTAGCTCAGCTGGTTAGAGCACCACCTTGACATGGTGGGGGTCGGTGGTTCGAATCCACTAGGACGCACCATCACGACACTGTTATGCGTCCTTAGCTCAGCTGGTTAGAGCATCACCTTGACATGGTGGGGGTCGGTGGTTCGAATCCACTAGGACGCACCATAACAGTTTGAATAAATTGCAGATGTGGATTTATAGCTCGGTTGGTCAGAACAGTACGTTGACATGGCATAGGTGATGTCGTGGGTTCGAATCCAGTTGAGCACAGATGTGGGTTTATAGCTCAGTTGGTTAGAGCACTACCTTGACATGGTAGGGGTCGTTGGTTCGAATCCAATTAAACCCACCACTCCCCTGCAACATAAAGTCGCCTTGCGCACTCTGCGTCCTTAGCTCAGCTGGTTAGAGCATCACCTTGACATGGTGGGGGTCGGTGGTTCGAATCCACTAGGACGCACCAAATTAAAGAAGCCCGCTTGATAGCGGGCTTTTTGTTTTCATTTTTCATTATTTTTTCTAACCATTACAATGCGCATTGATGACAACCCAAACTAATCCTGTGCCCAAATCTTTGCCTCTCCTGCGATATTTCAGTGCCCTTGTCTGACCCCTACCCTGTCGGGCGATCCACGCTATCGCGCCATGTATCACCCGCAGCAACATTCGAAAAATCAATTCATTAGGGACCGTCGCCGCAAGATGGCAGCTGCTGCTGGCTTTGGCTGGATCGTGATTGCCAATCATATGAACACTCTGTAGATGATGACTACATACAGAGGGGGCGGAAGACCCCTACTGAAAACACGCTGAAGGTTATTTTTATTAGATGATGTCTCCACGTTGACGTCTGACATCGCGTAGTGGCGACTCGCCAAACTCCCGGCTGTACTCGCGGCTAAACTGGGATGCACTTTCGTAGCCCACTTTCACCGCCGCGCTCACCGCGTCAAGGTGGCTGTTCAACATATGTTGCCGAGCCTCCTGAAGTCTGAGCTTTTTAATAAACTGTAGTGGACTCATGCCAGTTATCGTCCTGAAATGGTGACGAAAAGAGGATGTGCTCATTGACGCACTGGATGCCAGTTCATCTATTCTGATCGGCTGAGTGAAATGCTGTTTAAGCCAGGCAACGGCACCGGAAATCTGTTGTCCCGGCGAGCCAGGCGATGCGATATGACGCAGCGCGCTGCCATAAGGTCCCATCAGCAGCCGAATGATGATCTCTTGTTGTATAAGCGGTGCAAGATGCTGAATTAAAGGAGGGGGATCATCATTCAGTGACAGCAACCTTCTCAGCGTATCAGCAAGGCCCGCGTCAAGCTCGTTGACGGCCAGCGGATCAAAGCCTCGCTCTTTTGCTGCTGGCCGACATGGCATCACTGCCGCCGCCTGCATCACCGCTGCGGGTTCGATGGTGACCATCATCCCGAGGAACGGCGCAGAGGCCGTCGCTGTCGTGACATGCGATATGACCGGAAGTTCCAGCGTGGTGAGCAGCGTTTGTCCTGCCCGGTAGCCGGTGACTTTGCCTCCCAGTACCAGTTCCTTACTGCCCTGGATAACCACACCCAGTCCTATGCCATAGATACAATGAACGGGGGCGGTCGGTGCATCTCGTCGGTGCACCGACAGCGATGGAACAGCCGTCGTGAAATCGCCATCGTTTTGTGCAATTCTACCTATCTTCTCAGCGAGAGTTTTTAGGTTTGTTTCAACTGAAAAATCGTGCATTTCATTACCTGGCAAGGCAATACGCCTCTTTAATGACACTTAGAGTAAGTTACCACCTTTATCTGGCAATAACCTGAAGCAACACAAATAAATCATTTCAGGCAATAATTGCGACGAAAAGAGCAAGTCATTCTCCCGCGCCAGGATCAAATAATGCCTCTACCCTGTCCCCGACTGTAGAGATCCTTATGACTGGTTTATTTTCTTCCTTTTCGCTGAAAGACATCACGCTGCGCAATCGGATCGCGGCTTCTCCAATGTGTCAGTACCAGGCTGTCGATGGCTTTACCAATAACTGGCACAGTGCGCATTATTCCACGCTTGCACGCGGGGGCTCAGGCCTCGTTGTCGTTGAAGCAACGGCCGTGGCACCTGAGGGCCGCATTACGCCAGGCGATGTCGGCTTGTGGCGGGATGAACATACCGCAGGACTGTCTTCTATTGCGGCAGCAATAAATGCAGCAGGCGCAGTCGCCGGGATACAACTCGCCCATGCGGGCCGCAAAGCGGGCTGTACGCCGCCCTGGCAGGATGGTGCGCCTCTGGATCGCAATGATGCACAGGCGTGGGAACCTGTGGGGCCTTCCGCAATCCCCTTCATTCCGGGGAATGACTATATTCCCCGTGAAATGACCAAAGACGATATCCGGCAAACGCAGCAGGACTTTGCACGCGCGGCACAGCGGGCCTGCCAGGCGGGTTTCCAGTGGCTTGAACTGCATTTTGCCCATGGTTTCCTGGCGCAAAGTTTTCTTTCCCCACAGTCAAACACACGTTCAGATGAATATGGCGGTTCTCTTGAGAATCGTGCCCGCTTCTTACTGGAAACCGTGGCAGAAGTCCGCAAGCTGTGGCCTGACAATCTGCCCTTAACGGTACGCATGGGGGTGGTTGAGTTTGACGATTGTCCTGAACATTCGTTCAGCGAATCGCTCAAGGTCATCGGCTGGCTGAATGACGCCGGTATTGATTTTGTTGATGTGGGCCTTTCTCTGACAACGCCAGCTGAGGATATCCCGTGGGCGGCCAACTTTATGGTGCCTTGGGCCGCACGCGTTCGCCGAGAGAAAAATATGCCTGTCGGGACAAGCTGGATGATTACCCAGGCGAAAGAAGCGAATGAATTTATCCAGGATGGAAAAGTGGACGTGATCTTTTTTGCCCGCACATTGCTGGCAAATCCGCACTGGCCTTATCGCGCGGCACAAGAGCTTGCGATCAACGACCCGCATACCGTATTACCTACGCCCTATGCGTACTGGCTACAAAACTGGTCCGAATGACAATCACAGGTTGCGTCATCCCGGCCACGCACCTGCCCGAAACAGCCCTCGTCAGGGTATTCGCGAGGATACCCTGCCATGGAATCCCTTGCTTAGCGGAAAACGATATGAGTCAGTCAAAATCCCGGACTGCACAACGTCCTGAAAACTCATGCGCTTTCAGCCGACGCGCCTTGCTGTCCTCTTCTGCCTTCATGGGGGCAGGGCTGATTGTGGGCAGTTTGCCGTATGAGGTGCTCGCAGCTTCATCAGCACACACGTCAGGCTCCAGGCAGAAGCCATGCCGACTCGAAAACGGGGATCGAGGATGGTTTCAACGCTGGGTGCCGAATGTATGAGTATCAGCGCCAACTATGGCCCGGCCGCGGGGAAAACTCAGGGGAGCAGGACGATACAGGAGGCTCACCCAAAAGGGGTCACATTATTCGATACCGCCGAAGCCTATGACCCTTATACCAATGAAGAACGGGTTGGCGAGGTGCTTGCGCCGGTACAGTTTCAACAACGGGCTATCGCCAGTAGAGTGTGAAAAACAATATTTCGAACGGTTTAGAGAAGCCGGGGCGATTCACATTAGTACCGCAAACGCCGAGCACATCGCCATTTAGAAGAGATCCAGCTGCTGGCCGCAGATACGCTCGAACGACTCGCCGATAAACGGCAGGATGGCGTCGGCGATGGGTTTGATCTGTTTGTCGATGTAGTGCTCGTAGTCGATGGCGCTGCGCCTATATTCGATCGGCTCCGGCCCCACCACCGTCATCAGGTAGGCAATGGTACCTCTGTGCTGATAACGCTGGGGCCGGCCCCGGCGCAGGTTCTCCTCGTCCGCCAGACGCGCCGCCCGTACGTGGGGCGGCACGTTCTTCTGGTACTCCTCGAGCTTCTGGCGCAGCCGCTTGCGATAGACCAGCAGCTCGTCGTGCAGGCCGGCCCGGGTCTCGTCCACCATGCGGCGCACGTAGCCACTGGGATCTTCGTCGTGGAACACCAGCTCGTAGAGCCGGGTCTGGAACTGCTTGGCGAGGGTTGTCCAGTCGGTGCGCACCGTCTCCAGCCCCTTGAACACCAGATGCTCATCCTCGCCCTCCCCAACAAGTCCGGCGTAGCGCTTCTTGCTGCCCTTCTCCAGACCACGGATGGTGGGCATCAGGAAGCGGCGGTAGTGGGTCTCGTATTCGATCTCGAGATAACAGGGTAAGTCGAACTCGCGCTTGATCAAGGCTATCCAGTTCTCGTTGATCATCTGCGCCAGGGTGCGGCCAATCTCGTCCGCCTGTGCCGGGCTGACTGCCCGATTGAGGTGGACGAAGGTGGAGTCGGTGTCGCCATAGATCACCTCATAACCCTGCCCCTCGATCCACTCCCGGGTCTGCTGCATGATGCCGTGACCACGCAGGGTGATGGAGGAGGCAAGCCGGGGATCGTAGAAGCGGCAGCCACCGGAGCCCAGCACCCCGTAGAAGGAGTTCATGATGATCTTGATGGCCTGGGAGAGCGCCTTGTTGCTGGCCGCCTTGGCCCTGTCCCGCGCCGCCCACAGGGTGGCGATAAGATCCGGCAAAAAGTGCCTGGTACGGGAGAACAGGGCACCGCGAAAACCGGGCACCGCGGTGTTGGGTTGCTGCAAGCCTTCCACCAATCCCATGGGATCGATGCAGAAGGTGCGAATGATACTGGGGTACAGGCTCTTGAAATCCAGCACCAGCACATGGCGATAGAGGCCGGGCTTGGAATCCATCACATAGCCACCCGGACTCGCGAGGCCGCCGTCGGCAGGCAGATTGGGTGCCACATAGCCACCGCGGTGCAGTCGTGGCAGATAGAGGTTGGTGAAGGCCGCCACCGAGCCCCCCACCCTGTCCAGCTCCAGTCCGGTGAGGGAAGCGCGCTCGATGGCGAAGGCGATGAGATGACAATGCTCGAAGATCTCCCACACCAGCTTGCAGTCTTCCAGGTTGTAGCGGGCCAGCGCCTCCTTGTCCGAGTGGAACAGCTCGGTGATCTTCTCCCCCCGGTTCGCCACGTCCTCGATGTCCTTGCCGCGACCGAGCAGCTCGCTCGCTACCGCGTCCAGGCTGTAGCTGGCAAACTGCCAGGTGGCGCTTTTCAGGGTATCGATACCGTCGAGCACCATGCGGCCGGGGATGATGACGTTGCCAGTCTGGGGATCGCCCCGCGACGAGCGCCAGAAGCAGAGCTCCCGCCCCCGCCCCAGCCGCAGCCGCCGCTTGTTGAGCTCAGCCCGGCGCAACAGCAGGCGAAAATCGAAGTTCACCACGTTCCAGCCGATCACGAGATCGGGATCGTGGCGGCCAAACCAGGCCTCCAGCGCGCCGAGCAGGGCGCTTTCATCCGCCACCCATTCAACGCTCGTCTCCCACGCCTCGGCACCGGCATCCGGGACGCCGATCATGATGACCCTGGCATCCTCGGGGCTATAGAGCCCTATCGAGAACAGGGCGCCATCCATGGCACACTCCACGTCCAGCGATACCCAGGAGAGGCTCGGCGTCACCGCCTGGGGGGCACAGCGCGCCTCGTTTACCTCCCAATGGCCCTGTTTGCCGCCCTTGTGGGACGCCTTGCCGCCAAAACGGACCCCGGCGGTGATGAAGCGCTCCATCAGGTAGCGCTCCGGCAACCGGATGTCCGCCTCGAAGTGCTCGAGCCCGCGAATGAGCAACAACTCGATGGCGCGGTGAAAGGCACTCAGGGTGGCGAAATAGCAGCCCACCACGGCGCGCCCGTCGAAGGTATGCATGGGCAGGCGCCGAAACCGGCCGCTCACCCCGGCGCCCTTGAACAGCTCCGCCGCCTCCTGCATGTGGCTCTGTGGCAGGAAGAACACCGGCTCCTGTCCGGGCACTACCAACCGCACCGGCCCCTGCTCGCTCCAGAGCCACATCACGATCTCCGTGCGCCCGCGCACGTCCCGTCCATGACGGGTCAGGATGAAGCCATCAAGGGGTGGACTGGCGGGGGATCGGGTCTGGGTGACAGTCATGCAGGCTAGGGAGTGGCTCTCGGATGGCACTATTGTACGTTCATACAGTGCCGGGCCGCAATTATCCCGAGGCGGTGAAGGTCGGAGGCAGCCGTTTTATCCGGCCAAGGCCTGCCATCCTGAGCGGGATTAGTGCATATTTACTTTATCATCAGTTCATTGCGTCATTTCAAGGTTGTGGAGTCGTCATGCGTATCGCCCTGTTTGTCCCCCTGCTGGCTCTCGGCCTCGCAGGCTGCAGCAACACCTCCTCGTCAGGCGGCAGTGTGGGGGTCGGCTCTGGTGGCTATTACGGCAGTCACTATGGCGCCTCTTACTGGTGGTATGACGACTATTACGGCTATTGGAATGACTACTATCCCTGGTGCTGCGACAACGAGGGGGACTTCGACGAGCTGATCAAGAAGTGGTGGAGCGGGCTCGATCCAGAGCGCCAGCAGGAGATCAAGGACAAGTATCAGGATTGGCAGGAGAACAATGGCCAGCCGGATGTGGCCGCGCTGCGGGGCGAGCTGGCGACCCGCTGGAATGCCATGACACCGGAGCAGAAAGAGGCGCTGCGTGACAACCGCCAGAGCAGACCCAGCGTGAGCAACCCTGACAACTCCCCGCGCTCACCACTGGACTACAGAAACAGCCACCTGCCCAGAGTCGATGATGGCATGCCGATGCCCACGCCGCGGCCCAAAGTCGACAGCGGCCTGCCAACACCTTCGACCCCGCCCAGGATCGACAACGGCTTGCTGACACCCGGAGCACCCCCCAGGGTCGATAACGGTTTGCTGACACCAGGGGCACAGCCCAAGGTCGACGGCGGCCTGCTGGTACCTTCCACCCTGCCCAGCAACAATACCGGCGCACTGGCCCCCTCCACTCTGCCCAAGACAAATAACGGTGTGTTGACCCCCGGGACCCAACCCAGGGTGGATGCCAGACCGCACCTTCCCCGCTCCATGACCGCCCCGGTGCGCACACCCACCGTCAGACCGGCGATAAGGCCGAGCTTCACCCCCATGCGCAGCTTCGGTGGCGGCCGCCGCCGCTAACCCTGACTCCTCGCGCTCACCGCCCTCGGCGAGCGCGAGGGGTACACTATCCTGATGCAGCAAGATCACCGCCCAGCAAGGAGCAGAAGATGAAACCACAGTGGCAACGCATTGCCTCCCGCCTCACCGACGTGGGCGGGATCCCGGTGGCCCGCGCCATTCCGGTCAAGGAGCGGCGCACCATAGGCCCCTGGTGCTTCCTCGATCACATAGGGCCGACCCGCTTCGCCCCCGGCGCGGCGGGCCTGGATGTGGGGCCTCACCCTCACATCGGCCTGCAGACCTTCACCTGGATGCTGGAAGGCGAAATATTGCACCGCGACAGCCTCGGCAGCGAGCAGATGATCCGCCCCGGCCAGGTCAATCTGATGACCGCCGGACGCGGCATAGCGCACACCGAGGAGTCGCTGGCGGGCCATCCCGATCTGCACGCCGCCCAGCTCTGGATTGCGCTGCCAGAGAGCGATCAGGACATAGCGCCGCGCTTCGATCACTACCCGGATCTGCCCCGCTGGCAGGAGGGCGACACCACCTTCACCCTGCTTGTCGGTGACTATCAGGGGCGCAGTGCCCCCACCCTGCACTTCTCCCCCATCCTGGGGCTGGATCTGCACGCCGGCGAGACGCAGCGGGTGCGGCTGTCCCTCGACCCGGCCTTCGAACACGGGCTGTTCGCCCTGCAGGGTCAGGTGAGCATCGCCAAAGAGCCTCTCGCCGCCGAGCAGCTGCTCTACCTGCCGCCGGGCGAGCAGAGCCTGGAGATCGAGCTGGCCCAGGGCGCCCGGCTGTTGCTGATTGGTGGCGAGCCCCTGGCCAGGCCGCTGCAGATCTGGTGGAACTTCGTGAGCTTTGAGCGGGAGGCCATTCGCACTGCCGCCCTGGATTGGGAGAGCGGTGATCCGCGCTTCGGCGAGGTGGCCGGATACCCCGGGCCCCGTCTCATAGCCCCGCCCCTGGCCGGACTCTGATCCCGGCGAGACAGACTGGCCGTAACAGCCTATATCTACAAAAGGCAGCCCGCAGACCCGCTTACCCGCATTGGCACAGGCCGTTTCACAAAGCAGGTGGCGGGCTCTCTCGATGAGTACCAAGGATTGTTTATGGATTTATCTCCCTTCTATCACGCCAGCGCAGCGGTCTCGATACAGGCTCTGATCGGATATCGTCTGGGGCACTGGGGATATGGCGGCCTCATTGGGTGTATATGGTTTGTCGCACGAGAGCAGACACAGGCGGAATATAGGTGGATAGCACTGCTCGGCCAAGGGCGGAGGATCAACATGCCCTGGTGGGGCGGATTCGATCCCAGAGTCTGGGAACTGGGGAGTGTGCTGGATTTTCTGGTGCCGATCGTCTTGTGTACGCTGGTGTTTGTGGTTGCGCGCCGCGCCAATCGGCTGACTTGCTGACCCGGCTTGTTCAGTGGGCCCAGGCTCCCGGCTGATTCACCACTTAAACAAAGAGGGGCATATAGCCCCTCTCGTCATTACAACCCCTTTGCACAACCGGCCTGATAAAGGGGGGTAGGCAGAGGAAGCACCTCAAGTTCGCATCAGAACTCTTCTTCCTGCTCGGCCTTCATGCGCGCCCGCCGCTCCATCGCCTCCTCTTCCGCGCTCTCGATCTCGTGCAGCACGGCATCGATGTCGATGGCCTCGGTACTCTCCTCGAACAGACCGGTCAGCTCGGATTCCGGGGTGAGTTTGCCATCTTCGAACAGCGCCCACATCTCCTTGGCATAACGGGTCTTGAGCAGCTCGGGTGCATACATGCCGTAGTAGTTGCGCATGTTGTTGACGTCCCGCTCCAGCATCGCCTTGGCCTGATTGTTGGCGGCGGCGTCCACCACCTGGGGCAGGTCGATGATGACCGGGCCCTGGCTGTCCACCAGCACGTTGAACTCGGAGAGATCTCCGTGGATGAGGCCGGCACAGAGCATGCGCACCACGTAGCGGATCACCTTGGCGTGATCGGTGAGGGCCTGCTCGGGAGAGAGCGCCACGTCGTTGAGGCGGGGCGCCACGTTGCCCTCCTCGTCGGTGATGAGCTCCATCAGCAAGACGCCATCGAGGCAGACGTAAGGCCGCGGCACCCGCACGTTGGCGGCGGCCAGCTTGAACAGGGCATCCACTTCTGTGTTCTGCCACACCTCTTCGTGTTGCTTGCGGCCGTACTTGGAGCCTTTTTCCATGGCGCGGGCACTGCGGCTGTTGCGCACCTTGCGCCCTTCCTGATAGACCACGGCCTGCTTGAAGCTGCGCTTGGCCGCCTCTTTATAGACTTTGGCGCAGCGGATCTCGTCGCCGCAGCGCACCACATAGACGTCGGCTTCTTTGCCGCTCATCAGCCGGCTGATGACATTGTCGACCAGGCCGTCATCAACCAGAGGTTGGATTCGATTTGGAATTTTCATGACCGCCCTTTTACCTTATTTGCACCTTGTTTGCACCTTGTTTGCGTAGGACGAAAGCGTCCGCCACTGGCCTGTTTTACTCTCTTTGCGCCCTGCCACACTAGGATCCCTTGCCAGCCCCCGCCCGACTCGGCAAGACGGCGCCAAAACAGGGGACAAACGAGCCTTTAGCATGCCCGTCGCCATCAGGGCCAGACGGGCCGCCGGTTTATGGCTCGGGCGGCAGCCCCTGCCGGATACGCCGGATCCCTTCCTCATAGAGGCCATCCTCCCCCTCCTGATGCTCCTGGGTCTCGAAGATCTTGAGAAACCACATGTACTGCTCGGGGAAGCGGCCGAGCTGCCGCTCCACCATGCGGTTCATGGCATTGACGTCCGCCACCAGATCCGCCGTGGGATAGGGATCGAACGGCGGCTCTACCTCCAGCCGGTAACACTCCTCATCCTCGTCATAACAGGCCAGGATAGGCACCGCCCTGGCGCCGGTCAGCTTCACCAGCTTGGGCAGGGCCGGCAGGGTCGCCTTGGGGTGACCGAAGAAGGGCACGAAGATGCTCGCCTCCCGACCATGATCCTGATCCGGCAGATAGAAGAAGCTGTCACCGCCGCGCAGGGCCTTGATGGCGGGCTTGATACCGACGCTGCGCTCATAGACCCGGCCGCCCTTGCTGCGTTCGCGGTTGATGTACCAGTCGAACACCGCATCCTTGGGGCTCTTCATCATGGTGCACAGGGGCACCCCCTCATCGGTCAGGTAGCGGCCGATCGTGTCCACCGCCCAGGTGTGGGGCACCACGAAGATCATCGGCCGCCCGGTGGCCAGCTCGGCTTCGATATGCTCCCAGCCGCGCACCTTGATGCGCCCCTTGAGAAACGCCTTGCTGCGCCAGGTCAGCTCGCCAAAGCCCATGAAGGTCTTGAGCCCGGTGCGGATGGACTTGAGCAACAGCGCATTGCGTCCGGCGGCATCCAGCGCGGGGAAGCAGATCTTGAGGTTGGTCTCGGCGATGTAGGCCTGCTTCCTGGAGCAGCGCAGCAGCACGGGCGCCATGCCATCGGCCAGTCGGTCACGATACCTGGCCGGGACCCAGGCCAGCAGGGAGAGCAGTGCAAGGGCCAGCCAGCTGCCCCACAGACGGGGGTGCAGCAGGCGCGGATGAAAAGAGGTGTCGAACACCGGATCTTGTGCGGACATGGTCGCCATCGAATCGTCAAAACAGACGGTTATTTTAGTGATCCTGACATTTATTTCTACCCTGAGACTCCCGGGAAGCCGCGCCAAGTCACTGATCAGACTAGTTAGAAATAAAGAATGGCCCACATGGGGCCATTTGCAACTGCGCGGTTCAGCAGGGGTTCAGGGATGGGGCGAGAGCCCCTTGCGGATACGGCGGATCCCCTCTTCGTAGAGGCCGTCTTCCCCCTCCTGATCCTCGCGGGTATCGAAGATCTTGAGGAACCACATGTACTGACCCGGGTGGCGCGTCAGCTGCTGCTCAACGCAATCGTTCATGCGACAGGTGTCTGCCAGCAGATCGTCGCTCGGGTAGTCGACGAAGGGCGCCTCCACCTCCAGTCGGTAGCAATGGGCCGCCTCGTCATAGCAGGCCAGCACCGGCACCGCCTTGGCGCGGGTCAGCTTCACCAGCCTCGGCAAGGCCGGCAGGGTCGCCTTGGGATGATTGAAGAAGGGGGCAAAGATGCTCGCCTCACGGCCGTGATCCTGATCCGGCAGATAGAAGAAACTCAGACCGGACTTGACCGCCTTGATCACCGGCTTGATGCCGGCGCTGCGCTCATAGACGCGGCAGCCATTCTTGGCCCGCTCGCGGTTGATGTGCCAGTCGAATACCGGGTTGCGGGCACTCTTCATCATGGTGCACATGGGCACCCCCTGCTGGGAGAAGTAGTAACCGGCCGCATCGATGGGCCAGCTGTGGGGCACCACCAGGATCACCGGTCGGCCGGCGGCCCGCTCGGTCTCGATATGTTCCCAGCCGCTGACCTGGATGCGCTTCATCAGGTAGGCGGGGCTGCGCCAGGTGAACTCGCCAAAGCCGAGCAGGCTCTTGAGGCCGACCCGGATGGAGGTCATCAGGATGGCGTCACGCTCGGCCTCGCTCCTGTCACCGAAACAGATGGCGAGGTTGGTTCTGGCGATATAGACCTGCTTCTTCGAGATGGCCAGCACCAGCGGCGCCAGCACATCGGCCAGCTTGTCACGCCAGCGCGGCGGCACGAAGGCGAGCACCCCGAGCGCGCCGAGCGCGAGCCAGCTCAACCAGTAGCGCGGATGCAACAAACGGGGCTGAAAAGAAGAGTCAAACACAGGATCTTGAGAGGACATGAATACTATCGAACGGTGGCAGTGGGCAATTGCGGTCATCCTGACAGGTAATACCAGTGAAAACCACCTTAATATCACCTTAATATCACCTTAATGACCGAGTATTTGAGCCGAATCCCACCTTGACAACAGTGGCCTCCCCCGGCCTTTTCCCTCGGGGATCATCCCGCCCCGCCGTCCGGTTTTTGGGGCCTTCAAGGCAAGACACCCCGCGTGGCGGGGTGTCTTGTTGACGACAGTCCGGGACCGTCGTCGCCAATCAGCGGCGCAGCGGCTGGCTCAGCACCTCGCCCTGTCCCAGCGGCAGGAAGAACATCAGGTAGCGCAGTGCCACATAACCGACGATCAGGGTGGCCGCACCGAGCTCGAGATGGGCCAGCTGATTGACTTGCTCCGCATAGTGGGCGGCTTCAGGCCACTGTGCCAGCAGATGACCGACCTTGAACAGCGCGGTGGCACCGATCACCAGCGGGAAGGTGAAGGCGGCAAACCCTGGTGAGAACGGCAGTCGCAGCAGCTTGATGAAGGCCAGGTAGATGATGCCTGTCATCAGGATGGCGATCCCGAGCAGGGTGGCCACCAGCAGCAGGGACGGCTCCTCACTCACGGTCAGGTAACCGGCAAGGGACAGGCTGGCAGGCGCCGCCAGGATGGCGATGGTCGGCTTGGCGGCGTCCGGCACCTCATGGCTGAAGATGAGGCGATAGAGCATCAGCGGCAGCATCAGGCCGTAGCAGATCATGCCAAACCAGAGCAGGCCATCAGCCAGCCCGGCGAAGGGGCCACCCGGGTAGGCGACGTCGGCGACGATGATCCCGACCGGCGGCACGAACCAGCTCGGCACCATGTGATGGAGCTCGAACTCCTTGGCCCGGTGCCAGATGAAGGTGGCGAGGAACACCAGGTGCAGCGCCACGGCGAACAGCCAGAGCCCCTGACCGAACGCGGGGGCCAGCATGCCGACGGCCTTGGAGACCACCATGGTGGCCATGGCATAGGTCGGCACCACGCTGCCCACCACGGGGTGAGCGAGATCCTGCCACAGCAGGCGCGGGTGCAGCACAAACTTGCAGGTGAGGATCAGGAGCAGCGCGGCGGCGATGGCGGCGCCCAGCAGTTGCAGGCGACCATCGAACTGACCGGCGTTTTCCCAACACCAGCCGAGGCTGGCGATCCCCAAAGCCAGTCCGGCCATGGGTGTCGGGGCTGAGGCTAGGGCACGGCGGGTGCTTGCGATCATGTCTGATACCCTCTTCTTGATGACGATGGGCATAGGATAAAGGGGGCGTATCGTTTACGATATCTAAATGAATTGAATTAAGCGTTAAGGAAAACTAAACACATGAAGCTGACCCTGCAACAACTCAAGGTCTTCGCCGCCATCGCCCGCCACGGCAACCTGGGGGGCGCCGCCGACGAACTCTTCCTGAGCAAGGGTGCCGTCTCCCAGGCGTTGCAGGAGCTGGAGCGCCAGCTCGCCACCCCGCTGTTTGATCGGGTCCACCCGAGGTTGCAGCTCAACAACGAGGGACGCCTGCTGCAACCGGCCGCCGAGGAGCTGCTGACCCGGATGCAGGAGATCGAGCAGCTGTTCAGCCCGGATGCAGAGCCGAGCGGTCAGCTCAGGCTCGGCGCCAGCCAGACCATAGGCAACTACCTGCTACCCAGCCTGCTGGCCGATAGTGCCCACGAGCTGGGGCTGCCGCCCAGGGTGACCATCGCCAACACCCACCTGCTGTGCCACGCCCTCGCCCACTTCGAGCTGGATCTGGCGCTGATCGAGGGAGAGAACCATCACCCGGATCTGCTGAGCGAGCCCTGGCTCGAAGACGAGATGCTGATCATAGCGCCGCCTGATCACCCCCTGGCCGATCGGCTCGAGCTGCCGCTCAGTCAGCTGGCCGGCGAAACCTGGGTGCTGCGCGAGCCCCAGTCCGGCAGTCGCGAACAGTTCGAGCAGCAGCTCCAGCCCAAGTTGCCGCGCTGGCGGGCCGGGCTCGAGTTCAACACCCTGGAGGCGGCGATGCTGGCGGTGGAGCATGGTCTGGGTCTCTCCTTCGTCTCCCGCCTCGCGGTCTCGGACAGGCTCGCGAGCGGTCGGCTGGTGGCCCTCACCCTCAACCGCCGCTTCCCGCGCCAGCTCTCCCTCGTCTGGCACAAGCAGAAGTATCACTCCGCCGCCCTGCGCCATTTCCTGGCCTTCTGCCGCAAGCAGAGCCTGCCTGACGCCTGAACGCATCGCCCGCCGAGGTGCAGATGCCGGATAACACAGAGGGCGCCATGGCGCCCTCTGTTGATCAAGCCGATACCTACCTTGGTGATCACGCTTCTCTGTCGTGCGCCGACCCCAGCCCCGTCTCGACCCAGCCCAGCACCCGGCGTGTCAGGGCCTGGGGCACCCAGGGGGAGTCCAGCAGTCCCTCGGCAACGCAGCGGGCGAAGTGATCCGCCTCGTGCTGCATGCCACCCCCCTCCACCGGCAGCACTATGTCGCCTGGCCAGGCGGCAAGGGGCTCGCCCGCGAGCCAGCGCACCGTTTGCGGATTCCACCACTTGCCCTCGATGACCAGCTCCCAGCGCTCGTCGCCCTCCCCCCCGCGCAAGTAGGCGGCCTTGTCGAGATCCTCGATGATGGAGGCGCCGAGCTCGGCCTCAAGCGCCCCGCCGAAGGTGAAGTTTGCCACCAGATCTACCTCGCCCGGAGCCCGCACCAGGCTGATCTCGGGCTCCCCCGCCACCAGTCCAAGGCGCTCACAGAAGGCGGCATAGAGCCAGAGCGGATAAACGCCCACATCCCAGGCGGCGCCACCGTCAAGGGTCGGGTCGAACAGCTTGCCCTCCCGGGGCGGCGCCGAGCCAAAGGCGGCCCGCAGCGACTGCGGGGCGGACAGGTTGGGCAGGCGTTGCAGCAATTCGCGCATGGCCGGGAAGCACATCACCTTCATGGCTTCCTGCAGCAGCAGACCGCGCTCGCGAGCGAGCATGCTCAGCGCATCCCAATCTGCCAGCCTGGTCACCGCCGGTTTCTCTACCAGCACGTGCTTGCCCGCCAGCAGCATCTGCCTGATCAGCTCGGCGTGTTCCGGGTGGATCACCGCCACGTAGACGGCGTCCACCTCGGGGCTCGCCGCCAGCGCCTGATAGCTGCCATAGGCCAGCGGCAGGCCTTGCTCATCGGCAAAGGCCTGGGCCCGCCCCTGATCACGGGCGGCGATCGCCAACACCCGCCCACCCCTGGCATGCTGGTTGACGTCGTTGCAAAAACGCCGGGCGATGGCCCCTGCGCCTGCGATACCCCAGCGCAGGGTTGCCGGCATGTCTTGTGGTTGCATCTTGTCTCCTGATACCGCTTTTTGAATGTCCTGATCGCGACCGTTACGCCTTGGCGAGGCTGCGCAGCCAGGTGATCTCGTCGCCCCAGATGGTCTCGTCGATGGTCTCGAGGATCAGCGGGATGCCGTCGAAGCGGGCGTCATTCATGATGTGGTGGAACACCGCCTCCCCGAGGTTGCCTTCTCGCAGGCTGTGGTGGCGATCGACCCGGCTACCGAAGGTACACTTGGCACCGTTGATATGCATCCCCTTGAGGTACTCAAACCCCACGATGCGGTCAAACTCGGCGAACACGGCGACGCAGCTCTCGGGGGTGCGCAGATCATAGCCGGCGGCGAAGGCGTGGCAGGTGTCGAAGCAGATGCCGACCCGGCGCTTGTCCTCCACCCCGTCGATGATGGCGGCAAGCTGCTCGAACGACCAACCGAGGTTGGTGCCCTGGCCGGCGGTGTTCTCGATGACGGCGGTCACTCCCTCACTGCGCTCCAGCGCCCAGTTGATGGACTCGCTCACGAGCTTGAGGCTGACGGCCTCCGGGATCTGCTTGAGGTGGCTGCCGGGGTGAAAGTTCAGATAGCAGAGCCCCAGCTGCTCGCAGCGCTTGATCTCGTCCAGAAAGGCATCGCGGGACTTGGCGAGGGCATCGGGATCGGGATGGCCCAGGTTGATGAGATAGCTGTCGTGGGGCAGGATCTGCTCGGGGCGAAAGCCCGCCTTGTCGCAGGCCTGCTTGAAGGCGCGGATGCTGGCATCCGACAGGGGCGCCGCCTGCCACTGACGCTGGTTCTTGGTGAACAGGGCGAAGGCGTTGGCGCCGATGGCCTCTGCACGGGCGATGGTGTTCTCCACCCCGCCGGCCGCACTGACGTGGGCTCCGATAAATTTCATCATCTCTCCTCTGCACTGTTTTCTGTCAAGGGTGCTCATCTGTCCGGCCTGGCCGTATCGCACCTGCACGTCGCGCGATGACGAGCGCTCCCTTCTGTGGGCGTCATTATGCCCAAGCCCCTCGCCCACGCCAAACCGAGATCCTCGATGAGGGCCATAGAAAAGGCGCCCGCAGGCGCCTGTTGTGATACTCGTCTTGCGATCGCGGCCTCAATAAGCCAGTCCGGCGCCATAGGCATAGAGCGGGTTGACCGAGTCGCTCGCCACGTCCGAGGCCTGGTTCAGCACCGCCTGCCAGTGGGAGGGCAGTTCGAAGGGCAGCTTGCCGCGGGCCTTGGTCTTGCCGCTGATAACATCGAACAGCGCCTGATCCAGCGCGCCGAAGTTGGCCAACAGCACCTTGGCGGCGGGCGCCACCTCGGTCAGGATGGCGGGTCTGTCCAGATAGACGGAGAGCACCAGGGGCACCCCAGCCTGCTCGATGGCCTGGATGGCGGCCAAGTCGTCCGCCCCATGATAGACCCCCTCGTGGGCCGTCTCCTGCACCAGCTGATCCGCGCTTGCAAAGCCGAGCTGACCGAAGTGGATGCTGCCAAACGGGAAGCGGGGATCCTGCTCGCCCGGCGCATTGGCCCGGGCGATGGCGAGATCCGCCTCTGCCAGGTTTGTCACTACCGTATAACCGTTGGCGGTGGCCACCTCGGCATTGACGTTATAGAGGTAGACCCGTTTGCCCTCGGCCTTGAGGGGCAACAATGCGCCCTCATTCTTGAGCAAGACGTGGGACGCCGCCTGGGCCGCCTGGGCCTCCTGCTGGAACTCGGCCTTGCCCACCAGGGCGACCGCCACCTGGGTATCGACGTAGGGGTTCTCAAACAGTCCCAATTCGAACTTCTGCTCCAGGATGCGCAGGGCCGAGGCCGATATCGCCGCCTCCGTCACCAGCCCGCTCTGCACCGCCGCCAGCAGGGGTGCCGAATCTTCCACCCCGCCAAACTGATCCACCCCGGCCGCGATGGACTTGGCGTAACGCTCGGCCTTGGTCAGTTTCTCCACCCCCCATGACATGCCAAAGGGCACAGTCCAGGGGCTGACGCCGGCATCCACCTGCACCTGACTCAGCCCCTCCTCGCAGCGGGTATCGCAGTCGTTGATGATGCCCCAGTCGCTCAGTACCACGCCGTCGAACTTGAAGTGGCCTCGCAGCAGATCCGTAATGATCTGGCGGTTGAAGCCAAAGCCCACCTCCTCGATGGCCTGACCCTCGTAAGTCAGCCCCTCCGGCAGGGCGTAGTAAGGCATGACGGCGGCCACCTTGGCCTCGAAGGCCCCCTCAAAGGGCACCAGGTGATAGGCGAACTGGCCGCCCGGATAGATCTGCTCCTTGCCCCAGGGGTTGTGGGCATCCAGCCCGTCCTTCTGGGGGCCAGCCCCGGCGAAGTGCTTGACCACGGTGATCACGCTCTCCTTGCCGATGCCGTTGCCGCCCTGCTGGAAGCCCTCGATGTAGGCCTTGACCAGGGATTTGGCAAGCTGGTTGTTCTCGCCGAAGGTGCCGTTGATGCGGCCCCAGCGCGGCTCGGTCGCGAGATCCGCCTGGGGTGAGAGCGCCTCGTGGATACCGACCGCACGATACTCCTGGCGGGCGATGTCACCGAAGCGCTGCACCAGGGCGGCGTCGCCGATGGCGGCGAGCCCCAGGGTCTCCGGCCATTGGGAGAAGGCACCGGCGCCAATGCTGGTGGCGTTGGGATCATGGGTGAAATGGTTGCGCGGATCCGTGCTGACGGTCATGGGGATGCCGAGTCCCACCCCTTCCAGCAGCGCCTGCAGCCGGTTGTTGTCCTCGGCGATGGCCGCCGGATCGCCAGCCATTCGAGTGATGTAGGTGTTGACGCCATCTTGTTGCAACATCTTCGCCATGGCGTCTAGGTTGACCCGCCCCTCCCCATCCAGCACCAGGGTGCCGTGCATCATCAGGCCGGCCTTCTGGGCCAGGGAGAGTCTGCCCACCAGATCCTGCGCCCGCTCGGCGGCGCCGAGGCGCCAATCCTCATAGGGGGTCAGGGTGCCGCTGCCGTCCAGATCCTTGAACTGCAAGCCATCCTGCTCGAGCAGGCTGACGGTGCGGTGACCCAGGGTGGGCTGTTCCGGTTTGGGACTGGAGTCGTTGTCATTGCAACCCGCCAGCAGCAGGGCGCCTATGGTCAGGGCGAGCGGGGTCATGGCGAGACGATGGTATTTCATTATTGTGGTCTTCCTTGTGTGTAGGTCAGGCCACTGTATGCAAAATCGACCGCCCCAACTTGTCCGCCGGGTGCAGGAAATTGCCGGTTGGGAGCAGTGTTCAAAACTGTGAAAAGGCTTGCAGGGTTACCCTTGGTTACATAAATGAAACAATTATCCGTGCCTGGCTCACGGCAATTTCTACCGGCTGGCCGATGATGGTGGGCCCTCGTCGACAAGGATTTCGCCGTGAAAACTGTCTCAAAC
Source organism: Aeromonas sp. TECH754 (assembly GCF_056279295.1). Classification (NCBI taxonomy): domain Bacteria; kingdom Pseudomonadati; phylum Pseudomonadota; class Gammaproteobacteria; order Aeromonadales; family Aeromonadaceae; genus Aeromonas; species Aeromonas sp. TECH754. The sequence goes on from NZ_JBWBRA010000001.1 coordinate 1,704,996, forward strand.
CGGATAGCCCTGCACTGCATCACCCACTGGCAGCAGCAGGGACGGGACCCAAGCCAGCTACTGCTCAGTGCCGGCATCGCCCAGGAGGAGCTGCTACTGCCGCAGGGACGGATCGATGCCCAGCGCCACTTCCGGCTGCTGGCCCAGGTCGCCCCCCATGCGGACATGAGCCACAGCTGGTCGCCCCCCTCCCTCACCGGCCTGTTTGCGGACTTCCTGCCGCTCGCGAGCCTGTGTTGCAACGCCGCCAGCTGGCGCCAGGCGCTGCACTATTTCCTCTCCTTTCGCCCCCTCATCGGCGAATGCGACCGGATCACCCTGCAGGAGGAGGATGGCTGGGCCCGGCTCTACTATTACTCGGACTCCGATCACCCGGACGTGGTTGCCCTCAGCAGCCTGGCCAACCTCTGCCACCTCTATGCCCTGCTGCAGTTCTACCATCCGGGCCAGGGCCTGCTGGTGCTGCCCACCCCGGTGCGCCCCAAACTGTGGCGCGAGCTCGCCGCCTGGCTGGGAGGGCGGCTGCAACTCGGCGATGGCTATCAGCTGCGCTTCCCCGCCGCCCTGCTCGATCAGGCCTATGAGGGGTACAACGGCCCCCTGCAGCCCCTGCTGCTGGGGGAGCTCGACAGCCAGATGAACCTGCTGCGTCCCCGCCTCCATTACCGGGATCGGGTGCAGGCGCTGATCCGGCAGCAGCTGTGGCAGGAGAGCGCCGAGCCACGCGCCCTGCTGGCCGGGATCTGCGAGGCGCTCAAGCTGACCCGCTGGACCCTCAATCGCCACCTGCGCGAGGAGGGCTGCCACTTCTCGGCCCTGCTGGAGCAGGTGAGAAGAGAGGAAGCCTGCCGCCTGTTGCAGGACTCCAGCCTGCAGCTGCAGGAGGTGGGTGGCCGGCTCGGCTTCGCCAGCCAGAGCAGCTTCACCCGCTTCTTCAAGGGGGCATTCGCGCTCTCTCCCAGCCAGTACCGCTCAAGGCGCAGCCGCGTCTGACTCGGCGGCCAGGGCATTCCCCACCCCATGTTCGCATCCACAAACAACAAGGCCCCCAGCGAAGAGGGGGCCTTGTCAGCGGACGATACGGGCGGGAAAGCCCGTCGACTCGACGCTTACAGCGCCTTGCCACCGGAGGCGATCACCTGGCGATACCAGTGAAAGCTCTCCTTCTTGATGCGGCGCAAGGAGCCGCCCTGCTCGTCGCGCTCCACATAGACGAAGCCGTAGCGCTTCTGGTAGCCGTTGAGCCAGCTCAGGATGTCGGTGAAGGACCAGGCGCAGTAGCCGATGAGCTCGACCCCGTCCTGCAGCGCCTCCTGGCAAGCTTTCAGATGGCTGCGCAGGTAATCGATGCGGTAGTCATCCTGCACCCGGCCATCCGCGGTCAGCTTGTCGAACTCACCGAGGCCGTTCTCGGTGATCATCAGCGGCAGGCCGTAGCGAGACGAGAGGCGACGCAGGGCGATGCGCATCCCGGTGGGATCGATGGCCCAGTCCCAGTTGCTGGTCTCGAGGTTGGGGTTCGGCGTGGTCTTGTACAGACCCGGCACGCCGCTGGACGGCGTGGTGCCCTTCTGGCCCGTGGTGTTGATGCGCTGCATGGTCTGGCCGCCGATGGGGTTGTCGGTGAAGGTCAGGGTGTAGTAGTAGTTGACCCCGATGTAATCCGGCGCACCCTCCTTCAGCAGTTCCAGATCTCCCGGCAGGATCTCAGGCGCCTCGCCGGTCTCCCGCAGGTAGGCGAGCGCCGCCTGAGGGTAGCGGCCGAAGCAGTAGGCATCCAGCCACCAGAGGTTGGTGAACTCCTCGGCGTTCTCATAGGCCAGCATGTCGCTCGGGGCGCAAGACGCCGGATAAGCGGGGGAATAGGCGAAACTCGGACCGATGAGGCCCCCCGGCACATGCTGGCGGAACGCCTTGATGACCCGGGCGTTAGCCAGGAATGCGATGTGGTTCGCCGCGAAGAAGCGCGTCCTGTCCTGCACCGCGGGCGGATGGGTGCCGAGCTGATAGGCGTTGGTCAGGTTGTAGTTCTGCTCGTTCAGGGACACCCAGTACTTCACCTTGCCGGCGAAACGCTGGTAGAGGGTGACGCAATAGTGCTCGAAGTCGTCGATGATGCGTCTGTCTTCCCAGCCGCCGTACTCCTCTTGCAGCGCCTGGGGCAGATCCCAGTGGTAGAGAGTCAGCACCGGCTCGATGCCGTGGGCCAGCAGGCTGTCGATGAGCCGCTCGTAGAAAGCGAGCCCTGCTTCGTTCACCTCACCGCGACCGGTGGGGAAGATGCGCGGCCAGCTCACCGAGAAGCGATAGGCCTTGAGCCCCATCTCGGCCATCAGCGCCACGTCTTCCTCGACTCTGTGGTAGTGATCCACCGCCACGTCGCCGTTGCTGCCCTGGAAGGTCTTGCCCGGCAGCTTGGTGAAGACATCCCACACCGAGGGGCCCTTGCCATCGTCATTCCAGGCCCCTTCCACCTGGTAGGCGGCGGAGGCGGCGCCCCACAGGAAATCCTGGGGGAAGTCGTTGATCTTGGGATGATGCATCTGGTCTCTCTCCTTCTGCTTGTCGATGGCGCTGGCCACCTCGAATGAACGGGTGCCTGTCACAGGTGCACCCCGAATGAATTGGCATAAGCATCGAACAGTTCTAAAATTCCGTCCAATGACAATTTAGGCCATTCAACATTCCCAACAGGAATGATGGTCAATCAAGAAATGAAGCACAGACGAGAAAGGAGAAGGGATGGAACTCAGAGATCTGAAGGCCTTCGTCACCCTGGGGGAGGTGCTGCACTTCGGCCAGGCGGCGGCGCGCCAGCACATCACCCAGTCGGCCCTGAGCAAGCAGATAAGGCGGCTGGAGGCGGAATTTGGCGGGGAATTGTTCGAGCGCAACGCCAGCAGCACCCGGCTCACCCTGCTCGGGCGGGCACTCTATGCCGACGCCAGCGCCTTGGTGGCCCGGAGCGAGCAGCTCGGGCGCACCGCCCGTGACGTGCTGGCGGGCAACGGCGGCACCCTGCGCATCGGCTTCGGGGTCGCCACCAAGTTGCTGGTACCCGCGGCCATCGCCCGTCTGCGGGCCGCGCGCCCGGGGGTGCGTATCGAGCTCAACGATCTCTCCACCCATCACCAGCTGCTGGCGCTCTCCGAGGGCAGGCTGGATCTGGGCTTTTGCCGCCTGCCCGCCCCCAGAGGCTGGCACTGCCTGCCGGTGGTGCGTGCCCATTTCATCGCGGTGCTGCCCGCCAGCTACGCGGGAGTGAAGGGGCTCGCGGATCTGGTAGACAGGCCGCTGGCCATCCTGCGCCGGGACAAGGCCCCCTCCTTTCACGATCAGTTCGTGCACTATCTGGCCCAGAGCGGCCTGCGTTTTCGTGACATCCAGTATGTGAACGACTTCGCCGCCGGCATCGCCACCGCCGCCGCGGACATCGCCTGGACCCTGGTGCCCTCCTCCACCACCATCGAGCATCCTGATGTGATAAGCCTCCCCCTCACCGAACCCGAGGCGAGCTGGACCATAGGCCTCATCCGCCCGCCCGGCGCAGACAACCCGCTCATCGACACTTTCTGGCAGACGGTGGCCGAACTCAAGGATCCCGCGCTCACCAATTCGCAGGAGGGGGGATAGACCCCGCCCCGGACGAGGAAACCATGGCGATGAAAGGGCTCGGTCGTGCCGTCCAGTCGGCCAAGGCGCCACATCTTCCCTTCCCGTTTGCACGTCACGCTGACGATCTGGTGATCGAACGCCCATATTGCGGCATCGGCCACTCCTGCCTGCACAACGCCCGCAACGACGGGGATCACAGTCTGGATCCCATGGTGCCCGGTCACGGGATCCGCGGTCGGGCAAGCCGGAACGGCCATCCAGAGGGATTAGGGCAGTCCGATTAGAGGTGGCTTTTGGGCGGACAACCCCAGTAGAATCGGCTCATTGCCCTGGCCAAGTGCCGACTGACAAGGATCTCCGTCTCCCATGCAACCTCACTGGCTGCCGAAGTTTGATTTGCATCGCCTCATCCTGGCCCTGGCCGTGCTCGGCGTCCTGGCCACCTTTGGCAACAGCTTCTACACCATTTACCAGACCCAGCGCCAGCTGCTGATCTCCAGCACCCTCGAGGCCAACCGGGTCTATGCGGCCAAGCTGGCTACCACCACCGAGACCATGCTGCAATCGGCCCAAAACCAGCTGGCTTACAGCGCCTCCCTGCTGGCGCCCATGCTGCAGGCCGGCAATGGAAAAATGCTGGAGCAGGAGGTCAGCCGCCTGCGCCTGCAGACCCGCACCTTCAACTCCGTGGTCATCGTCAATACCGACGCCATCGTGGTCGCCGTCTCCCCCGAGACGCTGCAAGTCAAGGGCGCCAAACTCATCTCCCTCATCTCCCAGCAGGCCATCGCCGCCCAGAAGCCGCTGATCTCGGATCCCTTCATCTCGCTCTCCGGCAACTACCTCATCACCGTCTCTTACCCGATCTTCAACGAGGACAAGCACTACCTCGGCTATGTGGCAGGGACCATCTATCTGCAGTCCACCAGCATCCTCTCCACCGTGCTCGGCAAACATTACTATCAGGACGGTTCCTACCTCTATGTGATGGACAAGAACAACACCCTCATCTATCACCCGGATCAGAAGAAGATTGGCCGCCACTATTACGAAAACCCCGTGGTCAACGAGGTGTTGCATGGTATCGAAGGCTCACAGAGCGTGACCAATACCGATGGCGTCGAGATGCTGGCCGGGTTTTCCCCCGTGGCCAGCACTGGCTGGGGCATCGTGGCCCAGCGCCCCCTGAGCGCGACCCTGGCGGGACTCGATGAACAGATGAGCGGTGCGCTGATGCGGATGATCCCCATCACTCTGCTCATCCTCTTCGTCATCTGGCTCTCTGCCACCGTCATTTCCAAGCCGCTGCGCCAATTGGCCAACAAGGCCAGATTGATGGATCAGCAGGAGGCTGTCTCCAACATCTCCGGCATCCGCGCCTGGTACTTCGAGGCCGCCCAGTTGAAGCAAGCCATCCTCAAGGGGCTGGGCCTGCTCAACACCAAGATCGACAAGCTGCACAACGACAGCCACACCGACCCCATGACGGGTCTGCTCAACCGGCGGGCGATGCAGCAGAGGCTGGATGAAGCCCTGTTGCAGCCTCAGCCGCTCAGCGTCATCGCCCTCGACATCGATCACTTCAAGCAGATCAACGACAGCTTCGGCCACGACGTCGGGGACGAGGTGATCGTCGCGCTGGCTCAGCTGATGCAACAGGACGTCAGGCCGGATGGCGCCTTGTGCCGCAGCGGCGGCGAAGAGTTTCTGCTGCTGTTGCCGCAGACCTCCCTGGCCCAGGCCCAGGCCATCGCCGAGCGGTTGCGACTGAAGGTGGCGAGCCACGAGATGGCGACCGCGGGACATATCACCATCTCCCTCGGTGTCGCCCACTGGTCGGGTCAGGAGGAGCAGGATCTCGGGGCCGCGCTCAAGCGCGCGGATGAGGCGCTCTATGAGGCCAAGCGCCAGGGCCGAAATCGCGTGGTGGTGGAAGCCATCTGAACGCGGCCCCATGAGGGGCCGCGTATTATCAGAAGCTGTAACCCATCTTCAGGTAGATGCCGGAGTTGTTGTCCTTGCCCATGGCGTACTCGAGGTTGGCGACTATGCCCTCCTCGGGCTTGAGCAGATACTGCACCCCCGCGCCCCAGGCCGGATAGACGTTGTCGCTGTCGCCGCAGTCAAGAGACTCCCCACTCACCGAATCGCCGTAGAGGCAGGCCACCCCGGCGAAGGCGGTGAGGGTCCAGCGCTCCGCCAGTTTGTAGCGCTCCTCCACTTCTACCGCCGACATGTGCTGACCCAGGTATTCGCCCGGGGTGTAGCCGCGCAGGTAGATGGGGGAATAGGAGCCGCTCGGCGCGTTGTTGGAGAACTGGTTGCGGTTGCGCCAGGCCAGCACATGGCCATCGCCGTGGCTCCAGTAGCCACGGTAATCCACCCGATAGATGTCGAAGTCCTGCTCCCCGCCCAGCTCCTCTCGATAGGCCAGGTTGTTGACGTTGAGATACCAGCCCTTGGTGGCGCTGAAGTCGCTGTCGCGGGAGTCATGTTGCACCACCAGCCCCAGCCCGCCCGAGGTGAACCCCTCCAGCCCCAGCTCGTCCAGGATCAGCTCGGACTGGGCATCCTGTCCCTTCATCTCGTAGTTGGAATAGGCCGCCATGCCGCCGACGAACCAGTCACCCTCCACCCGATAGAGATAGCGGAAGAAGGCCGAATTGAAGTTGTCGTTGGTCTCCAGGGCGTGGCCCGAGCCCAGATAGTTCTCGTAGTCGTTGTTGATATCCCCCGAGATGATGCCGCCGACGATGCGGTGGTGATCCGCCCCGAAGGAGGTCTTGGCAAACACGCTGGCGATCAGGGATGCCGAGGTGGTGTACTTGGCCGAGACGGTGAACAGGGAAGGACGCGACTTCTCGTCGAACTGGTGCAGATAGCCCACCATCATACCTGCCGCCGTGTCCAGCTTGGGGCTGGAGCTCAGCAGGGGCACGAACAACCAGGGGGAGCGCTCGACCTTCTTCTCCTTCGGCTCGCTCGCCTTGCCAGCCTGGCTGGCCTCTGTCGTTTCCTCGCCGCTCGCGGGGGAGGAGGCATACAGGGGGAATGCGGCCAGCGTCAGTGCCAGGCCGGTCAGGAGGGGTAAGGTTGAGTTGAGCATGTCGCGATGATGTCCACACAGGATCACGTCGGCGAACCGCGGCGCTGGGCGCCCGGCTCTGCAGGCACGGTCCATTTCAGGTTGTCGACCGAGGCGTCTGTCGCCTGCGGCCGGGAAAGGGCGGTAAGGATATCGGCATCCCCGGCCCCCTTCTACCTAAAGATGGTTAGCCATACAGCCATCCTACAGCTTGGAGGACAGATTGGCTCAGATGAGGATTGTACATAGCCAGACCCCTGCCATGGGCAGGGGTCTGGCGGGACAACGGTTACAGATTGACGGCGAGGCTGACGGCCGGCGCTCTGGTGGGCGTCACCAGCACCGGCACCGATTTGGAGGTCGGGGTGAAGGATCCCTCCCCCACGCTGTCGATGGCGACCAGGGGATTGGTCTCCGGGTAGTAGGCGGCGATGTTGCCCTGCGGGATCTCGTAGAAGATCACGCTAAAGCCGCTGACCATGCGCTCGCGACCGTCGTTGCAGATGGCCGCCATGTCCACCTGCTGCTCCTCTTTGATCCCGAGTCGTTTGGCGTCCTCCTCGTTCATGAATACCACGTTGCGCCGCCCCTTGATGCCGCGATAGCGATCGTCCATGCCGTAGATGGTGGTGTTGTACTGATCGTGGGAGCGCAGGCTCTGCAGCAGCAATACCGGCTCGCCCACCATCTGCTCGGCGTGGCTGGTGCACTCGGGCAGGATAGAGTCCGGCAGGCGACCGGCCCGAAACTCGGCGCGCCCGCTTGGGGTGTTGAAGCGCAATGTGGCCGCCGCATTTTCGAGGTGGAAGCCGCAGGGCTCCTCGATGCGGCGGTTGAAATCCTCGAAACCGGCGATGGTCTCGGCGATGAGATCCCGCAACTTGGCGTAATCATCGCGCAGGGCCAACCAGTCGACCCGCTCGCTACCCAGGGTGGCCTCGGCCATGCGCGCCACTATGTCTATCTCGGACAGGCAGAGCGGGGAGACCGGCTCATTCATGCCGGTGGAGGCGTGCACCATGCTGAAAGTGTCCTCCACCGTGATCTTCTGGATGCCGGCGCGCTGTATGTCCAGCTCGGTGCGGCCGAGACAGGGCAGGATCAGCGCATCTTTGGATACCATCAGATGGCTGCGGTTGAGCTTGGTGCTGATCTGCACGTTGAGCTCACTCTTGCGCAGCGCCTCATAGGTGAAGTCGGTGTCCGGCGCGGCGGCCGCCAGATTGCCCCCGAGGCAGACGATCATCTTGCTCTTGCCTGCATGCAGTGCCTTGAGCGCCTCATAGACGTTGTGCCCGGGCGCGCGCTTGAGCCCCACCGGGAAACGGCGCTCCAGCCGGTCGATGAAGGCGGTGTTGGGTTTCTCGTTGATCCCCATGGTGCGGTTGCCCTGCACGTTGCTGTGGCCGCGCACCGGGCACAGCCCCGCCCCCGGCTTGCCGAGCTGACCGCACATCAGGTGCAAATTGACTATCTCGCGGATGGTATCGACCGAGTGCTTGTGCTGGGTGATCCCCATGGCCCAGCAGCTGATCACGCTGCTGCTGTGGGCAAAGATCTGCGCCGCCTGGGTGATGGCGTCTCGGCGCAGACCGGACTGGGCCTCGATCTGTGCCCAGTCGGTGGCCTTCACCTCGGCCACGTACTGATCAAACTGCACCGTATGCTGCTCGATGAAGGCCAGATCGATGCGCCCGCCCTCCTCTTCCAGGATGTACTTGGCCATGCCGCGCACCGCCGCCATGTCACCGCCAAGTTTGGGGGTAAGGTATTGATGGCTGATGCGGGTGGCGGCCGGAGTCAACAGCTCGGCCGGGCTCTGGGGGCTGGCGAAGCGCTCGAGTGCCACCTCTTTCAAGTTGTTGAAGGTGACTATCTGGCAGCCGTTGCGCGCCGCCTTGCGCAGGGAGTTCATCATGCGCGGGTGGTTGGTGCCCGGGTTCTGGCCGAACACGAAGATCGCCTTGGCCTGGTCGAAATCCTCCAGCACCACAGTGCCCTTGCCCACCCCGACGGACTGGATGAGGCCAACGCCGCTCGCCTCATGGCACATGTTGGAGCAGTCGGGGAAGTTGTTGGTGCCATAGAGGCGGCCGAACAGCTGATAGAGGTAGGAGGCCTCGTTGCTGGCGCGCCCCGAGGTGTAGAACTCCACCTCGTCGGGGCTGGCCAAGCTCTTGAGCTTGTCCGCGATGATCCCGAAGGCCTGGTCCCAGCTTACCGGCTCGTAGTGATCACTTGCCGGGTTGTAGCGCATCGGCTCGGTCAATCGGCCCTGATATTCGAGCCAGTAGTCGCTCTGGCTAGAGAGGCGGCGCACCGAGTGCTCGGCAAAGAAGTCCGCCCCCACCGTCTTGCCGGTCGACTCCCAGGCCACCGCCTTGGCGCCATTCTCGCAGAACTGGAAGGCCCCCTGCTTGTTGTCACCCCAGGCGCAGCCCGGGCAGTCGAAGCCGTCGCTCTGGTTGACCCGCAGCAAGTTCTTGATGTTCTGGCGGGTCTTCTGGCTGCGCAGCACCTGCTTGAAGGTGGACTGCAGGGAGGAAAATCCGCCGGCTTTGGCCGGTTTCTCAATATGGCTGGACATTGCGTTCTCCGATCAGGTCTGAGGTGCCCGTATGGGAATAGTAAACCGGGGCATCAAACCGGGGCACATGGATGAGGTTCAGGTGATATTTCAGGGCCAGTCGCACCGCGAGCTGGCTGGGGGACGCGAGGCTTATCAGGTGCGCCGCACCAAATTGCACCGCCTTGTGGATGAGTTCGCTGCCACAGCGGCTGGTGATGACCAGGGTAGTGCTGCGCCTGGGCTGGCGCAATTGCATGCCGATGAGTTTATCCAGCGCATTGTGCCGGCCGATGTCTTCCCGGCAAGCCAGGATCTCGCCGCCTTCATCCAGCGCCAGCGCCGCATGCAGCGCCCCGCTCAGGAGGGCCTTGCGCTGCCAGGGGGCGATGCGCTCGCGCAGGTTGAGCAGCAGGTCGGCGCTGGGGGGCAAGCGGGGCGTCAGGGGCGCCAGGCTGGGCAGCGCGTGCTCGATGGCCTCGACCCCGCAGATGCCGCAACCGGTGGCGCCGGTGAGACGGCGCTTGCGCTGGCTCAGCACGGCGAGGCAGCGGTTGGCGATGGTCACATCGAGCACGAAGCCGTATTCAGAGGGGGTGAGCTGGATGTCGTGCACGTCGTGGTTGCCTTGAATGATGCCCTCACCAAACAGGAAACCGATGGCGAAATCGTCGAGATCATCGGGGGTGGTCATCATGACGGCGTGGTTGATGCCGTTGATGTTGATGGAGACGGCCACTTCTTCCACCAGCTCATCCAACCTGGGCAACCGCGAATTGAGAGGAACCATGCGAGGCGCTTATAAAATGTATTCGGGCCTCAAGTTTAGATAACTCGAGACCTCAAAACCAATGAAACAAATCTATTCGCCGATAGGCAACTTCTATTGCAAGTGACGAGTCGATTGATTAAATTTGTCAGCCATCATCGGCTTCCCCTTCCCTATCTCCAATGAATATCAAGCAGTTGCAGTACTTTTACGCGCTGGCGCAGCATCGCCATTTCGCCAGGGCCGCCAAGGCCTGCTTCATCACCCAGCCGACCCTCTCCGCCAGCATCACGGCGTTGGAAAAGTCCCTCGGCACCGAACTGGTAGTGCGCAACAGCCAGTTCGTGTCGCTGACCCAGGCGGGCGACGTTGTGCTGCGCCACGCCGAGCGCATGCTGCTCGAGCAGGATTCGATGCGCCAGGAGTTGAGCCTGTTCGGGGGCCAGCTGTCCGGCGCCCTGCGCATCGGCATAGTGCCGCAATCCAGTGTCGACATCATGCCGATCTTCAAGCGCTTCAACGACGCCTTTCCCAACGTCATGCTGCGCCTGTCGGTGATGACCCACGCCGCCCTGCTCGAGCAGCTGGATCTGCACCAGCTCGACATTGCCCTCGGTTTTGACGAGCTGCTCACCGACCACCAGCGTCGCGCCTTCGAGCTGCACCTCAGTCGCCCCAATTCGATGGCGGTGCTGGGCACGGGCCCCCTGACTGACGCGCCACTGCGGCTGGCCGATCTGCAACCCCTGCCCCTGATCCTGCCAAGCAAGACCATGCAGTTTCGCCACCACTTCGACGAGGCCGTCGCCCGTCAGCAGTTGAGCCTGCGGGTCGTGCTCGAAACCGACTCCCTGTTCCACCTGGTCAATGCGGTGAGCCATGGCCTGGGCACCGCCGTGGTCAGCGCCGGCATCGCGGCCACCGCCCGCCAGCTGTTCAAGGTGCCCTGCCAGCCCCTCACCGACGTGACCGCCGGCACCACCGCCTTCATCACCCGCAAGCACAGCGTCACCCCGGCCATGAAGGCCTTCCTCGGTCTGCTAGGGGAATGAGTCGCCATCAGAACTGGTCGGCCCACCTTCGATCGTCGCGGCCGATGAGTACGCAACCCAATAAAAAACGCCCCTGAGGGCGTTTTTTATTCTTAAGGGACAGCGCAACTGGCCGGCGATCCCTGGTCGCGGGGCCAGCGGGTGCTGCCATCCGTCTCGGAGAGGGACAGGAATGTCAGCCCCTCGCTCATGGTGGCGGGCGGAAGATCGTCCTCCAGCACGTACATCCCCATGGGCAGGACGCCCGAGGGCTGGTTCGCCAGTACCTGAGCAACGGCAAGGCTGGAGTAGCGCAAGCCCAGCAGATCGAAGTGGCTGCGCCAGTCCAGGCCGGTGAGCCGACTCAGCGCAACCAGCATGAAGTCATTGCCAGGTATGTCTCGCACCCGCATGCCGCCATAGACGGCATGCCCCTCGAAGGGGAAGAGACCAAAGCCGAGTCTGTCCTTGTTGGCATTCCAGTCGCTCTCGGTCTCGGCAACGGCGCCAAAGATCCGTGAATACTGATAGAGCAGGGTGAAGATGTTGAAGCCGTTGCGCAGGCGAGTGCCGTCCGCCAGCACCATGCCGTGGGCACGCAGCGCCATCTGGATATAAAATGCCATGCGATAGCCGTTGTTGACCGCATAGGCATTGCTCTGCCAGGGCGCCTCGTAGCGGCTCTCCCCCAGATCCAGCCGCTTGCAGTTGGCCGCCAGCACCACCCGGTTGCCGCTCTTGTCCTTCACTTGGGCCGCGTCGGACATGAAGACGTAGAACAGATCCTTGTGATTCATGTGACCATCCCTGATGGGCGCCTGGTTGCCGTCGCGCAGGTAGTGGGCCTGCCACTTCACCACATAGGGGAAAATGTTGTTGGAGTTCTCCCCTGCCCGGCTGCCGTAGCGGCTCCAGTTGTCGGCATCCTTGGCGGCGGCGTAGTGCACGTTCAGGCGCTGGGTTTGCAGGTTGTGCCCCAGCTCGTGATTGTCCAGCCAGCCGGTCGGGCTGATGCTGCCGGAAGAGTCCCATGGATTGCCGCTGCAACCGACCCCGCAATGGGCATTCTGGTCATAGTTGGCATGCTGGATGATGGTGCGAGTATGCAGCGACTCGTCGAGGCACCCCTCCCCCAGCAGCGCGACGCAGGCGCTCTTGACCTCAAGGGGCAGCGACTCCGCCAGGCTCTTGCCCTGGATCTTGAAGCCCGCCAGGGTATAGACGCTGTTGATATGATCCCGGGAGATGCTCTCCAGCAAGGCATCGGTGTCGGCAATGGCGCCCCCGATGGCCCCGGTGAAGCGATCCCGGCGCAGATGTTGCTCGGCGCCATCGGCTCTGAGATCGACGTGAGGCAACTCGGTCTGCTCCAGCCGCTCGTTGAAGTCTCGAGCCTGCTGCTCATCACTGAAATCCAGGATCGCCGGATGGCGGGTCACGCCGCTGGCGGTCACCTCCACCTTTAGCTCCCCGGCCCCCCCTTCCAGATAGAGATAGAGGGGTCCTCCGTAGGGCGAGGTGAAGCTGACGCTGTCGCCCTTGTGCAAGGGAAGTCGCCCCGTGCTCAGCTCCAGCGGCACCCGATAGACCTTCTGCTCATAGGCTCTGTTGGTGTTGGGTCTGTGGTAATTGAGCCTGATGGCAGCCAAAACGTCCGCATTATCCGTGCGTTTCAGCGTAATACGCTGACCCGGCAAGGCATACCAACCCGTCGAGGTCCACTGCCCGGAATAAGGTACCGAGATGCTGCGGCTATCGTCGATGACCTCGGGGTAGGCATAGTGGGCCTGATCTCCCTTGGTCACCTGGCTGCGATCGATGACGTACTCCCCCAGATCGGGCTGCGGCGGATTGCGGAGCCGGGCATAGCTCACCAGCCAGTCGGCAAACATCGCCCGCTGCCAGGCCTGATGCTCGTCCCAGCCGATGGGGTAATCGATGGCGGCGCGGTATTTGTCGGCCAGCAGCAGGCTGGCCGGCAGCAACGCCAGGCCATCGCGGGCGAAGGGGCTGATCCCCGCCTTGTCCAGGGTGATGGCGGCATTCCTGAGCCAGTCTGCGCCCTGCTTGAACTGCGCGTTGAACTCCTCGACGCCACCGCAGTTAAGGAAGTTGCCGCCGCAGGTGTCCAGCAGTTGAGTGCTGAAATGTCCGTCCCTGAGGTTGACCAGCAGCGAATCGACCGCCATCAGCTGGGGATCCAGTGCCAGCAGGGTGCTCGCCGCCAGATCGCTGACCTTGAGCTTCGACCAGTAGTTGCCCCAGGTCACCAGCCCCATCTCCAGATAGAGGGGTGCCAGCAGCGGGCTGGCCTCCCGCCGGTAGTTGGAGAGCAGCAGCGGGATCCCGGCGGCCTTCGCCTTGGCGATGGCCTGGGCTATGCCCCGGTATCCGAGCCCCTGGCGATCGAGATCGCTTATCACGATAAGATCCGGCGCCATGCTGTCGATGCAGGCGCTGAGGGCCTGATAGTCGCACTCATTGGCTTGATTGATGCTGTGGGCGTCGAGATAGAGGGCCTTGAGCCAATCCCGGATCCCCTCGTTATGGGGGAAATACCCGCTGTCGGCGCGGCTCGGCATCTGGGCGGTCAGGATGCGAAGACCATCGTCATCACTATCCCTCCCCCGGGTCAGCCAGCCGATCAGGCGCTTGAGCAGCACCTCGCTCTGGGGCGTGCGATCCACCGCAAACAGGTTCGCCCCCATGGCCGCCCGGCGATAGCCGTCTTGCTCGGACACCATCACCAGGCCGCGAGTCTCGCTCTCCCCCTTGCCATTGATGTTGGAGGGGAGCAGGGTCAGGGTGCTCTCGGGCTGGAAGCTGGAGAAGGTGATGGAGTCGTGGCTCGGGTTCCAGCTGATGGGATCCAGGCCCTGATAGAGGGTGCGCACCAGCTCGATGCGGCGCGCCTCGCTGTCGGCGATGGCGCCACGGGCATGGGCGATGAGCTCCATGTCGCTGGCGAGGGTGTGATCCTCTTGGGCAATGGCATGGGCGGCATGCTTGATGAAGCGAGCCGATACCTGACAATCGGCGCCCATGGGACCCGTGGTGTAGGTGAGGCCGTGCAGCGTCCCCTCACAGCCGGCGATGCGATCCAGCACGAAGCCGGCGTCGGGCTCGACGGTGAAACGCCCCCGCTCACCCGCGCTCAAACGCAGGCTGGCCGGGCTCAACTGCCCGCCCTGGCTGCTCTTGGTCGTGGCCTCGAAATAGACGGGGGCCGTCTCCTGACTGAAGCTCGCCGAGACCTGGCAATCGCCGCGCATGGGGCCCGTGGTGTAGGTGAGGCCGTCCAGCGTCCCCTCACAGCCGGCGATGCGATCCAGCACGAAGCCGGCGTCGGGCTCGACGGTGAAACGCCCCCGCTCACCCGCGCTCAAACGCAGGCTGGCCGGGCTCAACTGCCCGCCCTGGCTGCTCTTGGTCGTGGCCTCGAAATAGACGGGGGCCGTCTCCTGACTGAAGCTCGCCGAGACCTGGCAATCGCCGCGCATGGGACCCGTGGTGTAGGTGAGGCCGTCCAGCGTCCCCTCACAGCCCGCAATCTGCGCCAACACATAGCCGGTGTCGGGCGCGACGGTGAAACTGCCCTGCTCGCCCGCGCCCAGGCGCAGGCTGATCGGGCTCAACTGCCCGCCCTGGCCGCTCTGGGTGGATGCCTCGAAATGCGCTGTCGCCGTGGGGGGGCTGACCTTGTCCTGCTCTGCCTCCCCGCCGCCACCGCATCCGTTCATGACAAGGGCCAGCAAGGGTGTGAGAATCACTCTTCTCATCTTCTCTCCTCCTCTCTACCAGGCTGTTTGGGGCCGGCAGTGTAGGGGGCGTGCTGCGTAATTTCAACCCTGAACGAATCCCATTTTAAGCGTCGACAGGCCACTCTCTCCCTGTCCTCTCCGATAGAAATGCGATGCCGCCAGGGCAGTTGAGGTAGCAGGAGGATGACGGCCCTTGCCATGGCGCTCCCGGCTGCTCGAATACCACCCGATTCACACCGGTGCGCTTACCCACCGGGATTACCCCATCGGTAGCGCCAGCAACTGTGGCTCTGGACAGAGGTGCTGGGGGGTTAAATAAATATGCAAATAAATCAATGGCACCCCCGCCGAACATATGAACTTCCCTGCTGTTTGTATGAAGGATCATGCTGCCAAAAATATTCTGTGAGCCATCTCCCATCGCAAAATAACCAAGCCTCTACTCTTGACTCGCATAATAAGGAGTTTGGCTAGACCCTGTTTATTTCATAGCGCATCGCACAAGGAGTGTCATATGTATAAGAAGATGAAACTGGCGGGAATAATAAGTGCAATCTTGCTCTCGGCCACGGCTTATTCCAGCGAGATGACGGTGGGATTCTCGCAAATAGGTTCCGAGTCTGGCTGGCGGGCGGCCGAAACTTCGGTAGCCAAAACAGAGGCACAAAAACGCGGTATCATCCTGAAAATTGCTGACGCCCAGCAAAAACAGGAGAACCAGATCAAGGCCATCCGTTCCTTTATCGCCCAAGGCGTGGATGCCATCTTTATTGCCCCCGTCGTGCAGACTGGCTGGGACCCCGTATTGCAGGAAGCCAAGGAAGCCGATATTCCCGTCTTCCTGCTGGATCGCAATATCAGCGTGAAGGATGATTCCCTGTTCATGACCGGCGTCGCCGCCGACAGCGTGCATGAAGGGGCGGTGGCGGCGCAGTGGCTGGTCGAGCAACTCGATGGGAAAGCCTGCAATGTCGTTGAATTGCAAGGTACTGTGGGTGCCAGTGTCGCGCTGGATCGCAAGAAGGGCTTCCAGGATACGGTGGCATCGGTGCCGGCCATCAAGATCATCCGGACCCAGTCCGGCGACTTTACTCGCAGCAAGGGTAAAGAAGTGATGGAGAGCTTCATCAAGGCCGAGAATAACGGCAAGAATATTTGCGCCGTCTATGCCCATAATGACGACATGGCCATCGGTGCCATCCAGGCGATTAAAGAAGCGGGCCTGAAACCGGGCAAAGACATCAAGATTATTTCCATCGATGGCGTGCCGGATATATTCAAGGCAATGATAGCCGGTGAAGCCAATGCCTCGGTTGAATTAACACCCAATATGGCGGGCCCCGCCTTCGATGCCTTGCTGGCCTACAAGAAAGATGGCAGCCTGCCCCCGAAAAACATCAAGACAGAGTCGATACTGTTCCAACCTGACAGTGCCCAGGCACAGCTCGACATGAAAAAGAGCATGGGTTATTAAGGTCACGCCCGTCGTGAGTCAGTCCTTTTAATAGCACGCCATATAAGTACCGTCACTTATATGGTGTGCTATGTCGGAGTGTCTATTTACATGTCAGACAATCATCACGAACTGATCTTGAATGCCAGCGGGATCTGCAAGGCATTTCCCGGGGTAAGGGCGCTGCATCAGGTGGATTTTGCCCTCCGGCGAGGGGAGATCATGGCGCTGCTCGGCGAGAACGGGGCGGGTAAATCCACCCTGGTCAAGACCCTCACCGGCGTCTATCAACGGGATGCGGGCCGCATCGAGCTGGATGGCGTCCCTATCACCCCCACGGACACCGCCCACGCCCAGCATCTGGGCATCGGCACCGTTTACCAAGAGGTCAACCTGCTGCCCAACATGTCGGTGACCGACAATCTGTTCATCGGCCACGAGCCCCGCCGCTTTGGCCTCATCGATCGAACCGGCATGACGAGGCAAGCTCAGGCCATCATGGCCAGCCATGGCTTCGAGATGGATGTCTCGCGGCCACTGGGTCACTACTCGGTCGCCATGCAGCAGATCGTCGCCATCGCGCGCGCCGTCTCGCTGTCGGCGAAGATCCTGATCCTCGATGAACCGACGGCGAGCCTGGATACCAGCGAAGTGCAGATGCTGTTTTCCATCATGCGCAGCTTGAGAGACAAGGGCGTCAGCCTGATCTTCATCACCCATTTCCTCGATCAGGTCTACGACATCAGCGATCGCATCACTGTGCTGCGCAATGGCGAGTTGGTCGGCACCCGCGACACCGCCACCCTGCCGCAGCTGGAACTGGTCAAGATGATGCTGGGGCGCGAGCTGGCCGAGAATGCCCTTCAGCGCGCCGGCAAGACCCTGCGCAGCAACCACCCCATGGTCTCCTTCAAGGGCTACGGCAAGAAAGGGGTGATAGCGCCCTTCAACCTGGAGGTCATGCCGGGAGAAATCGTCGGTCTGGCCGGCCTGCTTGGTTCGGGTCGTACCGAAACCGCCGAGCTGATGTTCGGCATTCAGGCCAGCGACAGCGGCGAGTGCCGGGTGCGCGACAAGGTCACCTCCATTCGCTCCCCGCGCCAGGCCTCCGCCAGCGGCTTTGGCTTTTGCCCGGAGGATCGCAAGAACGCCGGCATCATCGCCTCGGCCTCGGTACGCGAGAACATGGTACTGGCCCTGCAAGCCCAGCGAGGCTGGTTGCACCCCTTGTCACGCAAGGAGCAGGACGAGATCACCGCCCGCCTCATCGAGCAGCTGGCGATCAAGACCCCGGGCCCGGAGCAGCCGATCCAGTTCTTGTCCGGGGGCAACCAGCAGAAGGTGCTGCTGGCCCGCTGGCTGCTGACCAAACCGCAATTCTTGATCCTGGACGAACCCACCCGCGGCATCGATGTGGGAGCCCACGCCGAGATCATCCGCCTGATCGAATCACTCTGCGCCAACGGTCTGGCGCTGCTGGTCATCTCCTCCGAGCTGGAGGAGCTGGTGAGTTATGCCGACCGGGTGATCGTATTGCGCGACAGAAAACAGGTGGCAGAGCTCGCGACTGGCGAGCTCTCCGTCCCTGCCATCATGAACGCCATTGCCATGTGAGGCCTGATATGACGTCATCCATTTTACCGCTTCCCGCCCGGCGAGCACCGCTTGGCCGCTACTTGCCCACGGGCACGGCCCAGTGCGGTGCCCTGCTCTGCGTGCTCCTCATCAACGCCCTGGTTGCCGACAACTTCTTCGCCCTCCATATACAGGACGGCCGCCTGTTTGGCAGCCTGATCGACATCCTCAACCGCTGCGCCCCGGTGGCCCTGCTCTCCCTTGGCATGACCCTGGTGATCGCCACCGGCGGCATCGACCTGTCGGTGGGCGCCGTGATGGCGATCAGCGGGGCGACCATGGCCAGCATGGCGACCAGTGGCCACAGCCTGCCGATCATTCTGTGCTCTGTGCTCGGGGTCGGCTTGCTGTGCGGCTTGTGGAATGGCTTGCTGGTCGCCGTCTTCAAGATCCAGCCCATTGTCGCGACCCTGATCCTGATGGTGGCTGGCCGTGGCATCGCCCAGCTCATCACCGAGGGGCAGATCATCACCTTCAACAACGAGGCCCTGGCCTGGCTCGGCAGCGGCTCCCTGTTTTACCTGCCCACCCCGGTCATCATCACCCTGGGGGCCGCGCTGCTGATCTGGTTGCTGACCAAGCGCACCGCGCTCGGACTCTTCATCGAAGCCGTGGGGATCAACATCAAGGCGGCCAAGAACGCCGGCCTCAACACCCCCATGGTGGTGATCGCCACCTATCTCCTGAGCGGCATGCTGGCCGCCGTCGCCGGCATGATAGTCGCCGCCGACATCAGGGGGGCCGATGCCAACAACGCCGGCCTCTGGCTGGAGATGGACGCCATCCTGGCGGTGGTGATAGGCGGTACCTCGCTGATGGGCGGCCGCTTCAATCTCGCCCTCTCGCTGGTCGGCATACTGATCATTCAGGGGGTGAATACCGGGATCCTGCTCTCCGGCTATCAGCCCCAGTGGAATCAAATCGTCAAGGCCATCGTGGTGCTGGCGGTGCTCATCATGCAGTCACCGGCCCTCAGCCAGCTGCTCCCCCGGAGGTCACGCCATGTTTAAGCGCAATCTTCCCTTGATGGTGACCATCATGGTGTTTCTGGTCGGCTATCTGTTGTGCCTGGCCTCCTTCCCCGCCTTCTTGTCCACCCGCATTATTTGCAACATACTGACGGACAACGCCTTTCTGGGCATAGTCGCGGTGGGAATGACCTTCGTGATCCTCTCTGGCGGCATCGATCTGTCGGTCGGTGCCGTCATCGCCTTCACCGGGGTCTTGCTGGCCAAGCTCATCGGGGATCAGGGCGTCAGCCCGCTGCTGGCCATCCCCCCGGTCATGGTGCTGGGGGCAGGCTTCGGGGCCCTCATGGGGTGGCTCATCGACACCCTGAAGATCCCCGCCTTCATCATCACCCTGGCGGGCATGTTCTTCCTGCGGGGGGCCAGCTTCCTCATCTCGGAGCAGTCCCTGCCCATCGATCACCCGACCTTCACCGCGCTGTCGAGCCTGTCGTGGAAAATCGCGGGGGGCGGTCGCCTGAGCCTGCTGGCCCTGATCATGCTGGCGGTGGTGCTGGTTGGCATGGTCATTGCCAATCGCATTCGCTTTGGCAACAACGTCTACGCCGTCGGTGGCAACGCCACCTCGGCGGCCCTGATGGGGATCTCGGTGCGTCACACCACGATCCGCATCTATCTGCTCTCCTCTACCCTCGCGACCCTGGCCGGCATCGTATTTGCGCTCTATACCTCGGCCGGCTATCCGCTGGCTGCCGTCGGGGTGGAGCTGGACGCCATCGCCGCCGTGGTGATTGGCGGCACCCTGCTCAGCGGCGGGGTGGGCACCGTCTTTGGCTCGCTGTTCGGCGTGCTGATCCAGGGGCTGATCCAGACCTACATCAACTTCGACGGCACCCTCAGCTCCTGGTGGACCAAGATCATCATCGGCATCCTGCTGTTCAGCTTTATCGGCCTACAGCGCATGCTGATCGTCTTTTCGGAACATCGCAAAGCCAACAAGCCGAGTCCTTTCAAGCGGCAGATGCCCGCCGCCAACACCGCTCTGGAATGAGCCAGGCATGGGTCTGCGGCATGGCTGGCCGTGCCGCAGACCCATGAGGCTTGTCACCACGCCGTGGCAAGGCCGCTAGTATTCTCCGGCGCCGAGCAACCGCTCCTTCCAGAGATAGCCCTGTATGCCGAGATCCAGCAGGGGCCTTGGCGGTATACGGTTCGCTGCCCCCAAGGCTCGCATCGGCTCGCCCCAGGGGCTTGCCACCTCGCACACCCGATCGGCCAGCGCCTTGCCCGCGATGGTCTGCTTGCTGATCCCGGCGCCATTGCATCCCAATGCCGCGTAAATATGTGATCCAAACAGTCCCCAGTAACGGCGCCCGTTGCGACTCACGCTGATGAGCCCGGACCAGCTATGGGCGAACGCCATATCCTGCCGCGCGGGAAAACGCAACAAGAGCAGATGCCGGTGGCGCTGCCGCAAGGCATCGGTCGCACCGGCGGGGCTGCTCAGTGTCGGCGCGTGGCTCACATGCTGGCGGAGCAGGATGCGATGATCCCGGGTGTAGCGAAAAGTGGCGCCGGCGATTCAAGTCCCCCTGCTGCTCGAACACATGACAGATGTGCACAGCCTGTTTCTCTATTACGGCAGCCGGGCAGCCCAGCCCACCCAGATGCGACGCTTCATCGATCTGGCCGTCGAACGCCTGACCGACAACCCGGAGTTCGTGCTCGGCGCCGACGAATTGTGCCTCGCCCACGTCAAGGGCAAAGCCGCGCTGGGTTGAGGTGATGGCGATCGACAGTTTGCTTGTGTGTATCCGCAGCGAAAAGGTGTCGTGTCTCTGACAAGAAGCGAGGGGATGCAAGGCAGAAGATCAGAACCTGACGGGATCGCAGTGAGGCAGTAAGGCAGTAAGGCAGTAAGGCAGTAAGGCAGTAAGGCAGTAAGGCAGTAAGGATAATCTGCAACCGGTTGTTGTTGATCTCGAACATGAAGGAGTATGAGCTCGCTTTGCTGTGACCGGAAGGGAGCCTGGTGACAAGGGTAGTCAATGCGTTGAAGGCTGGAGCAGGCTTAATAGCCATAAAAAGGGAGGGCACTATGCCCTCCCCTTCATGGTTCACGTCCGCTGTGACAGCACCAACTAAGACAGAAGGAAGTCTGTAACAGTGACGGTTGTTGCATCGGCGACGCCTACCAGGCGGATAGAATCAGCTCCTCCGAAGTTGAGCAAGGTATCCGCACCCGCGTCAATGATGGTGACTCGGCTGGCAAAGGTCGCGGCTGTGATATTGAACGCAGCGATATTGATACGATCCTGGCCTCCCGCCGCGTTGACATCAAAACCGGTGATCCGATCGATCCCGAAGCCCGCAGCAAACAGGAAGATATCGTTGCCATTGCTGGCATCCATCGTATCGTTACCAGCGCCGCCAGTGACGGTATCATTACCGGCCCCCCCATTCAGGATATCATTGCCAGCCCCACCATTAAGGACATCGTTGCCAGCTCCGCCGGTGATGCTATTGGCCAGCGCATTACCGGTACCGCTAAAGTTGCCGGTACCGCCAAAGAACAAGTCCTCAACGTTTGCGCCCAAGGTGTAACTGTTCAGGGATGTCCAGACGCTATCAACACCCCCTCCAACACCCTCAATCACTACATCGCCAGCATCTGTCACCTCGTAGGTATCATTACCTGCGCCGCCAACCAGCCTGTCAGCACCCCCGCCACCACGGAGGACATCGTTGCCAGCTCCGCCGGTGATGCTATTGGCCAGCGCATTACCGGTACCGCTAAAGTTGCCGGTACCGCCAAAGAACAAGTCCTCGATGTTTGCGCCCAAGGTGTAACTGTTCAGGGATGTCCAGACGCTATCAACACCCCCTCCAACACCCTCGATCACTACATCGCCAGCATCTGTCACCTCGTAGGTATCATTACCTGCGCCGCCAACCAGCCTGTCGGCACCCACGCCACCACGGAGGACATCGTTGCCAGCTCCGCCGGTGATGCTATTGGCCAGCGCATTACCGGTGCCGCTAAAGTTGCCGGTACCGCCAAAGAACAAGTCCTCGATGTTTGCGCCCAAGGTGTAACTGTTCAGGGATGTCCAGACGCTATCAACACCCCCTCCAACACCCTCGATCACTACATCGCCAGCATCTGTCACCTCGTAGGTATCATTACCTGCGCCGCCAACCAGCCTGTCGGCACCCACGCCACCACGGAGGACATCGTTGCCAGCTCCGCCGGTGATGCTATTGGCCAGCGCATTACCGGTACCGCTAAAGTTGCCGGTACCGCCAAAGAACAAGTCCTCGATGTTTGCACCCAAGGTGTAACTGTTCAGGGATGTCCAGACGCTATCAACACCCCCTCCAACACCCTCGATCACTACATCGCCGGCATCTGTCACCTCGTAGGTATCATTACCTGCGCCGCCAACCAGCCTGTCGGCACCCACGCCACCACGGAGGACATCGTTGCCAGCTCCGCCGGTGATGCTATTGGCCAGCGCATTACCGGTACCGCTAAAGTTGCCGGTACCGCCAAAGAACAAGTCCTCGATGTTTGCACCCAAGGTGTAACTGTTCAGGGATGTCCAGACGCTATCAACACCCCCTCCAACACCCTCGATCACTACATCGCCGGCATCTGTCACCTCGTAGGTATCATTACCTGCGCCGCCAACCAGCCTGTCGGCACCCACGCCACCACGGAGGATATCGTTGCCAGCTCCGCCGGTGATGCTATTGGCCAGCGCATTACCGGTGCCGCTGAAGTTGCCCAGCCCGGTGTAGGTCAGGTTTTCGACATTGGCGCCGAGCACATAGCTCGCCAGGCTGGTTCGCACGGTATCATCAGTACCACCATTCACACCCTCGACCACCGCGTCCGTGGCCACATCGACTATATAGGTGTCGTTACCTGTGCCACCGTTCATCACGTCTGTGCCCAAGCCGCCGTTGAGAGTGTCATCGCCATCTCCACCGTTGAGAATGTCGTTACCAATACCGCCGGTGATGATGTTGGCCAACGCATTGCCGGTGCCGCTGAAACTACCTAGCCCGGTGTAGGTCAGGTTCTCAACGTTGGCAGCCAGCGAGTAGCTGGCCAGGCTGGTTCTAACCAGATCGGTACCATCGCCCAATGCCTCTATGACAGAGTCACCAGCATTGTCGACCACAAAGGTGTCATTGCCAGCACCACCGTCCATCACGTCAGCACCCAAACCGCCGTCTAGAATATCGTCACCGGATCCACCGAACAGCTGGTCAATACCCGCCAAACCATTCAGCACATCGCTCCCTCCCAGACCGATTAGCACATCATTGCCCACGGTACCGAACAGGATATTGGCGGCGTCGGTACCCGTCAGCACGACACCAGACACAGCCGCTGTTGCCGCAGAAATCACCGTTTCCGGCGCACCGAAACCGTCGATATAGCTCACCAGCGCACGTAGTTGCAGACCTGCCTGTGCCAGACCCGTGGTGAAGGTCTCGGCGGTCGCCCCATTGATGTCAGTGAACGCGTTGCCAATACCTTGCTGCCACTGGAAGCTAAATGCTCCCAGCCCGTCCACATCGGCAATACCGGCCGTCAGCGCGGTCAGTATTTGCCCTTGAGTCGGCGTCGTATCGCTGACCAGCAATGCGCCTGTCGGTGCATCGTTGACATTGGCCACCGGCCCGACCAGATCTGATTCGACGGTTTCCGCCACACCGAAATCGTCCACATAGCTGACCACCACTCGGATCAACTGATCAACATTCGCTTGCGACAGTGCCAAACTACTGGTTGTTGCCCCCGCTATGTTGGCAAAACCATCACCACTGTCAGCCTGCCATTGATAGCTGAACCCGTTACTGGCCAAGGCATTGCTTACACCATCCAGTTCGATGATGTTGGCTGGATCCAGGGTCAGCAACTGGTTCTGCGCAGCCACCCCGGTGATGGTCGCCCCTAGCGGTGCGGTGTTCGCCGCCGAGTCAACGATCTCCAGCGTCCCCTTGGTATCCTGATACACAGCACGGACACGGATGTTCAGACCCGCCACATCGTCCGCTACCCGGTAGGTGCTACCGGTCGCCCGCGAGACCTCACCGGCGGCGACAAAGGTAATGTCTTCATAGACACCCGAACCCGCCACGTTCTCAACCTGCCAGTAATAGGACACCGCACCGGTAATAGCACCGGTCGGATTAGCCCCACTCACGTTGTCCAGGTCGTGCACGGCCCGGTCACTGACCCGCAGCAGTTGGCCAGCAACCGATGTGTCGTTACGCTCACCGGTGGCCGCATCGAGGATCGCCAGGTGGCTCGTCGGGTCATTGTTCACGGCGGTGCCAAATCCCGATATCGCAAAATCTGAGAACTGCAGACGCTCTATGCCGGTCAGACGATCAACGCCATCACGCCCAGCCACCGAATCAGTCACGATAAGGGTGTCCCCATCCTGAACAACCTCGTATTCCCCCGCAGTACCGGAGAACAGCGCAGTGTCATAGCGATCATTACCGGTCAGGATCTCCCGCACTATGACCAGTTGCCCCGGGTTGTAGGTGCCGTTGAGCATAAATGGCACCATCGGCGCCATGCTGTCAAAGGTGGCGATTTCGGGGCCAGTGCCATCCGCGTTCTGCCGCACACTGATGCGTACGTTCAGCCATTTGTCACCATCGATGATGTCATCACCACCACGGCCCTCGATGAGATCGCTACCGCTCCCGCCCAGGATAATGTTGCCACCATCGAAGAAGGTCGCTCCGGCCGGTAGCAGGGCACGCAGTCCATCGATCAGGTCGATGTTGGTCAGCACGCTGCCGGTTGCACCCGCTGTAGGCAGCGAGGTGGCGTCTTCGTTGTCGCCGCGCAAGAAGTCCCCATGCGACGATCCCGACAGGCCTTCCATGATGTCAAACCGCACCAAGGCCGAAGCACCCGATCCCGGCATCGGCGGTACATCGAAGAAGCGGTCGCTGTAATCGATGGTCACGCCTTGGGTGAGATCCTTGAAGGTCGCCCAATCGTAGCCAGAGCCACCGATATAGCGGTCACCGAAGCCGAGACTGCCGACCATGATGTCGTCACCTCCCTCCCCATTGAACTTGTCGTTCTCGTTGCCACCGATGAACACATCGTGACCTATTACCGGATCGTTGCCGAGCGGGTCGAAGTTGTCGCCAGGTGCGCCATCTGAGGTCCCTTTCTCGATCCAGTCATCCCCCTCGTTACCCATGTCCTGTTCGTTGGCCTTGCTGCCCAGGATGAAGTCGTTACCCTGACCACCAATGGCTTCGGAGGCATCCTCACCGGTGATGATGAAGTCATTGCCAAAGCCACCAATGATCAGGTTGACGCCATTGCCTCCGTGCAGCACATCGTTGCCGTCGCCACCTTGGATATTATCGTCGCCGCCCATGTCGGTGATGATGTCGTCACCCGCACCACCACGCAGTTGGTCGTTGCCGTAACCGCCTTCGATGCGATCGTTGCCGACATCCCCCCAAACCGTGTCATCCCCCTCACTGGCAATGAGGATATCGGCACCATTGGTGCCGCCCAACACGATGTGCTGGTCACCGGCGTAGCGAATGTAGTTGGTGTCAGTCCCGGCGGTCAGTGGGTTATCGCGGAAGACCACCTGCTCGCCGTTGGGACCCAGCGGATCGGCACTGCCCAGGCCATCGTTGAACTGCTTGGTGCTGTCCACTTCCAGATAGAACCCGGGATCGGAGAACACCAGACCCGGCAAGTGCGTAGCCGAGCTGTTGGCCATGATCAACTTGGCAAACGAGTTGCTTTCCAGTTCGGCATTCATCGACAGGCCGGAAGTACGCTCCAGATAGTAGAAGCGATCGCCGTCTTGCAGTTTTTCCAGCTGGTTTTCGAACACAAAGTTGAAGGTGGAGCCGAGCATGCCACCGAACGGGTTTTTCTCTTCGGCCAGGCCACCTATCCACAGATCGATGTCATCGACCCCCGTGACGGTCACACCATTGGGCAAACTGGCGTAGTCACCGGTACCGTTGAGGAATGCGAGGCGATCGGCGGGAGTCGCGGTGAACACCCGTTGATCGGGGGTCCCTCCATTGATCACCGCACTACCGCCCACGGTCAGGGCCAGAGCCACGGCACGTTTTTCCTCCAGAGTGTCAACGTCAGCGGCCTGCAATGCGGCATGTATGCCATAGGCTGCAATGAAGTTGATCAACGAGGCAGGATGCTTGAGATGCTGCACCAAGTCGGCCCAGCTAGTGTACGGCTTGAGCTGGGTGTCCCCGGTTTGGCTATAGATCTCACGACGCACCGCATTGAACGAGGGGATCCCCACGTCGCGACCGCGAGCAATGTTGATCGCCGGCAGGTCAAGCGGCAGGCCGAGCAAGTTATTGCGCAGTGCCTCGGTGACGAACTCATCGATTTCATTGCCCGCCTGGCGAGTGGCCCCACGGATGATCGCACTGGTCGCATCCTCTGGGTTATCGCCACTGGCCACGTAGGCCAACGGGTTGAGGAAGGCTGCGATGAGGCCAAGTTGCTGATCAGGAGCGGTACTGTTCGGATCGTTGACCACATTGAAATCAATGTCGTAGCGATCGACGGTCTCGGTCAGCATAGAGTGGCCAAACCGATACACGGTGTGGGCAAACTCGGCGACGATCGAAGGATCGAGGTCGACGTCATAGACCTGAGTCGGTGCAAAGAACAGATCGACGTTAGGCTGGATGGTCCGCGCAAACTCTTCGAACACCAAGTGCTGGTACTGCATCTCGGTACCGAACTTGGCGGCCTGGAATAGGCGCTCACCATCCCACTGCAGTGTGCCGGCGGCTGCCTGGGTAAGGGCCTGGGCGACCGACGTCACGTCGACCAGCAGCCATTCGTTGATGAAGTCCAAGTCATTCGAGTCGAGCACAGTGTCTTTGGTCTGCGCGACCAGACGGTTGTGCTCGGAGTGGAAGATCGCATGCACCGTAGTCAGGCCGATGTTCTCGTTAACCCGGCCGTCCCCCGCAATGTAGTGCGCATCCAGCAGCTCATTGTCGTAGGCCAGATTGTTGCCTTGCGGCCCCACAGGCACGGCATTTCCGATAGCGACATCGGCATCAGGAGCAAGATCGTCAGCCGTATTGGCGATACCGTCGACACCGAGCCCTGACGTGAACACCACTTCCGCATTGTGCGCGATGTCGTTGAGGAAGGCATGACCGGTACGTACCGCGTTGGCCAAGCTGATTGGGTTGGCGGGATTACCTTCGACTTCTGTCGTGATGTCGTCGACAGTTCCTGCCAGTCCGTCCGCACCATTTCCAGTGCGGATGACCACCATCGGGAAGCCATTTGGTCCCTTGATGAAGTTACCGTAGGCGTCGGTTGCCAGCAGCGGCACGTTTCCAACATCGGCATCGGTCAAGTTGATCCCGAGCATTTCACGAGCCTGTGCTTTCACCACAGCCCAGGTTGCCATACCACCGATTTCAGCACCCAGCGTGCCATTGACGTTGAGCTCGTGATTGGTGATCAACCGGCCGGTCGCATGTGGGTCACCGTCCGGACCGATTTTGTACTCCCGCAGAAACACCTGATGTGAGGGGTGCGAACTGTAGGTCTGGTTTTGATCCACGAACGGCGTGGTCGTGTTGGTGTGCTCATGAATGTCATCGGCCGTGCCAAGCAGCCCATCCTGTCCCGGCAGGTTGGTCGCACGGGTCAGCACCATGAAGTTGGTATTACCACCCACCACATATAACGGGTCATCCGGTTGCAGCGGGATGTACACAGTCCCTGATCCACCCTTGGTGACCAGGTCCAGACCATGATCGAAGAACTGCCCGAAGAACGTCATCAAGGAGTTGAATGGTGCAGACAATCCCGCATCCGGTGCCGTGTTCTCGAAAAGGAACACATCACGGTCGTCGGCAGTCCCGAACTGACCATCCATGCCTGGGCTGGCGACTATCCGTACACCATCCTTGAGCACGTCGTCGTTACCCGCCCCCACGATGCCAAAGTTCAGCACACCGTCCGCACCCGGGTCGTAGGCCGCGGTATAAGCCGCTGGATTGTTCGATGTCTGATCGACGATCAGATTGCTGATGGTACGCGGCTCGGAGTCAAATACCGGACCACTGGTTTGCGCGTACGAAGAACCCGGAATGGCTGGCGAGCCGGGACCAAAGAAGCCGGCAGGCGCACCTTGCGCCGGATTGAACACCGGGTCGGTCAGCCGCGGGAAGACATTGTCGGCAGCACCAAACTCGGTGTTATCGGTGCCGTTGAGGTTCATCAGGTTATTACCGCTACCATCCACATGGCGCAGCCCGAGAGGCGCGCGAATATTCGGGATCAGCGAGAGAATGTCCTGACCTGCCGCCTCAGCCTCGGCAATCTTGATCTGAGCGAGGATGAAGTTGAGATCGGAGCGAACCATATTCAGGCCCTCTCCACCCTCTGTGGCATCGACCACGGGTACCGGCGCTGTTGGTACGACTGTCGCACCGGCAGCGACGGCCGTAGTTGGTGCGGAGAACAGGATCTCCGTAGTGCCGTGCGCATCCTGGTAGATCGCCTTGACCCGCAGCGACAAGCCAAGGAGGTCCGGAGAGACCTTGAACGTGGTGCCGTCGGCACTTTGGAATGCCAAGTCACCGGCAGGCAACAGGATGATATCCTCAAACACGCCGCTGCCTGGCGTGGCCTCGAACTGCCAATAGTAGGACACCGACGAGGTGACTGCCCCGGTCGGATTGCCTGGGTTGCCCGGAGTCACAGCAACCACGTTGTCAACATCGAGCACACCGAGCATCGACACTGTCAGGGTATCGCCCACCCTGAGCGACCCGCCGTTTCGATCAACGACGGTCGGTGAACCGGTTGGTTGTGCGTTCCCGGTTGCCAGCACTTGCTGGCCGTCAGCAAACTGCAGCCGCTCGATATGCAGCAAGGTATCGGTGCCTTCGTTGCCAACGTTGTCGGTCACCGTCCAGACATCATCCGTCGCATCATTGAGAGTGCTGGCGCCACGAGTCTGCGTCACCGTGTAATTATCTTGCACGCCTGCATAAATCGCAGTGTCATACGCAGCCCCCCCTGTCGAGGTGCCGGGCAGGACTTCCCGCACGGCCTTGAGCTGACCAGGGTTGTAGGTGCCATTGATCATCGCGGGGATCATGTCGGTCATGCTGTCGAAGCTGGCGATCTCGGGGCCGGTATGATTGACATCACCTGGTGCGTAAACGGCGATCCTGACATTGAGCCATTTGTCGCCGTCGATCAGATCATCGCCGCCACGGCCCTCGATCAGGTCGCTGCCATTACCGCCGAGGATAATGTTACCGGTAGCAAAACCGGTGGTCGGCAAGCCCGCATCAGCCAGGAGCTGCGCGAGCCCACGGATCAGTGCCACATTGGTCAGTGCGCTACCGGTGGCCCCTCCGTGATTGATGATAGTGTCCGCATTGACATCATCACCTTTGAGTACGTCGCCGAACCGTGAACCAGACAAGCCTTCCACTTCCGCGAAGCGGTCAAGGATCGAGGCGGGTGATGCCCCTACCGGGTTGAATATCCCGGCATTCTGATTTGGCGCGTTGCCGTGTGGCTGGGCCAACGCGGCCAGCGACAAGTCGACGGTCACGCCGATATTGTCGTTCTTGTAGGTCACCCAGTCGAAACCGGACATGCCGTCCATTTTGTCCTGGGCATCGCTGCCGACGAAGATGTCATCACCTCCCTCGCCGATCATTTCGTCAAAACCGCCACCGCCGACGAAGATGTCGTTGCCAATCACGTCGTCAGTCAGCAAGGGGGCCGCATTGTCGCCGGGAGCCCCGTCCTGGGTACCATGTTCGATCCAGTCATCGCCTTCGTTGCCAGTCGGTGGCAGGTTGGTCTTGGCACCGAGGATGAAGTCGTCTCCCCTGCCGCCAAAGGTGGTAGTGATGTCTTCGGTGGTAATAATAAAGTCCTGCCCATCCCCACCGAGGATCAGGTTACCCACGCCGCCGACCAGCATGCTGCCAGCTACGATGACGTCATTACCTGCATTGCCTTCGAGGCGATTGTCACCGAACGAATCGGTAATGATGTCATCGCCGTCACCACCCAGGACGGCATCGTTGCCCGCTCCGCCCTCAAGGCGGTCATTGCCAGCGTCACCGTAAACGGTGTCATCACCGTCGCCAGAGATGATGATGTCATTGGCCGCAGTACCGCCCAGGACCATATGGTCTTCCCCGGTGTACTGCAGGTAGTTGTTATCCGGACCGTCGGTATTGGGATTGTCGCGGATCACCAACGGCACGATTTGCACGCCGTTGATCATGATGCCACCCGTCGGATCGGCGCGGCCATCTGCCCCCAAGCCAGTGAACTGCTTGCTCTGATCGACTTCAAGGGTAAAGGTCGGTGTCAGGAACACGGTGTTCGACAGATGGGTGACGTTGCTGTTGAGCATGATCAACTTGGCGAAGGAGTTGTTCTCCAGCTCGGTGCCGAAGTTCAGGCCCGCAGTGCGTGACAGGTAATAGAAACGGTCGCCGTTCTGCAACGCCTCCATCTGGGTTTCGAACACGAAGTTGAAAGTCGACCCCAACATGCCGCCGAACGGCATTTTCTCCTCTGCCAGGCCACCGACCCAGAAATCGATGTCATCCACACCCGTGGTGGTGACGCCATTGACCATCGCATAGGTGCCGGTGCTGTTGAGAAATGCCAAGCGATCCGTGTTATCGGCGGTAAAGGTTCGTGCATTGGCAGTACCAGCATTGATCACTGCACTGCCACCAAACACCAAAGCCGCAGCCACGGCACGCATCTCGACCAAAGTATCCACATCAACCGCAGTCAATGCTGCATGGGTACCGAAGGCCGCGATGAAGTTGACCAACGACTCGGGGTGCTTGAGGCTATCCATCAAGTCAACCCAGCTGATGTACGGCTTGAGCTGGCTATCACCGGTTGAGGCATAGAACTCCCGGCGTGCCTCGTTCAGCGTGGGGATGCCGGTATCGCGGCCACGAGCCAGATTCAACGCCGGCAAGTCAAGCGGCAGACCGAGCAGATTGTTACGCAGTGCTTCGGTGACAAACTCGTCGATCTCGTTGCCCAACTGACGAGTGGCGCCGCGAATGATCGCGCCAGCCGCGTCATCCGGTGATGAGCCACTGCTCGCAAACGCCAGCGGATTGAGGAAAGCGGCGATCAGGCCCATTTGCGAGCCGGAGGTGAGCAGCGGATTGAAATCGGGGTCGAAGCGATCGACTGTTTCGGTCAACATTGAGTGGCCGAAGCGATACACCACGTGGGCAAACTCGGCGAGAATGGCCGGATTGATCGAGCTGTCATAGCCGTTGGGGGCAAGGAATTCATCGATCTGCGGTTGTACGGTCCGCCCGAACTCTTCGAATACCAGATGCTGGTACTGCATCTCGGTACCGAACTTGGCAGCCTGGAACAACCGTTCTCCGTCCCACACCAACGCAGCAATCCCGGCGGGCGTTGTCGGGATGGCGGCCACGTCGTTAACCAGCCACTCATTGAGGAAAGCTAGATTACCGGAGGCAAGAAGGGTCTCCTTGGTTTGTTCGATCAGGCGGTTATGCTCGGAGTGGAACACCTGATGCACGGTGGTCAGACCGATGTTCTCGTTCACCCGCCCATCACCGGCAATGTAGTGGGCATTGAGCAGTTCGTTGTCGTAGGTGCCAGCGGCCAATGGACCCGTGTTTACCACTGTGTCGCCATCGGCTATCAGACCCGCAGTGGGCGCAGCGTTATGAGCAATATCATCGAGGAAGGCATGGCCGGTATGTACGGCGTTGACTAGGCTGACCGGTGCGGTGAGGCTGCCTTCAGCTACAGATCCGTCGGTCATCATCACTTGCGGGAAACCGTTGGCTCCCTTCAGGAAGTTACCATACGCATCGGTCGCCAGCAGTGGGACGTTGAATACATCTTGATCCGTCAGGTGGATACCGAGAATCTGTTCGGCCTGTGCCTTTACTACGGCCCAAGTGGCCATGCCGCCAATTTCGGCACCCAGCGTTCCATCCGCATTGATCACGTGATTGGTGATCAACCTGCCAGTCGCCACAGGCTCACCAGCCGCATTAAGGACATACTCGCGCAAAAATACCTGGTGTGAAGGATGCGAACTGTAGGTCTGGCTTTGGTCTACAAACGGCGAAGTGGTATTGGTCTGCCCATCATCGGCAGTGCCAATCACACCGTCCGCACCCGCAGTGCGCACCGCCCGCGACAGCACCATGAAGTTGGTTGGGCTACCCGGTACGAACAGCGGATCATCCGGCTGTAGTTGAATAAATACGGTCTCTGTGTTGCTCTTGGTGACTAAATCGAGACCATGGTCGAAAAACTGGCCGAAGAAGGTCATCCACTGATTGAAGCCGGCTGTCAGACCAACATCCGCCGACACGTTGGGGATGAAAAACACAGGTTTGTCATCGGGCGTACCGAATACACCATCCAGGCCCGGGCTGAGCACCGGAAGGGCTCCGCCATTCGCTGCAACCGCCGCCGGGTTGCTGGCGGTCTGATCAACAATCAGGTTGCTGATAATCCGTGGTTGCGGGTCAAGCACATTCCCTGCTGCGTCATATCCCGCAAGAAATGAGGGATCTAGCAAATGCTGAAAGTCATTGTCCGCAGCGCCAAATTCACTCTGTCCGGCGACCAGGTTGTTGTAGCTGCCATCAACGGTACGTAGACCGAATGGCACCTGGCTGTTGGGGAGCAAATCACTGAGTTCTGCGCCGTCGGCATGCGCTTCTGCAATAAGGATTTGCTGGAGGATGAACTCCAGATCCGACATATTGAAGTTGGCCATTTTCATTTCCCTTGATCTATCAGGGGGAAGGAGAGGAACAACAAAATCCTGCCCATACCCCATCAGGCGCTGACTTCCGCAGCGTATTGGTTCAGTCTTTTGGCGATGGCAGATACGAGATAGACAAAGTCGTTAGCCCGCATCGACGCCTGGAACTCGCACAATGAATCACTCACTGGGCAATTTAGGCAGAGCGAATCAGGGCTCCTGGTGGACCATGGAGACAAGAAGTAAAAACGAACGTTTTAAATAGCCTAGTTTCCATGTAAAAGAGCAAAATGATCGACATGTTCTACTCCCTCAGGAATATCGCCTTACGTTGCCAAAATGATGACTGGCTCCAGCCGGAGCGACATCCCCACTGCGCCAAGGTCTATAACACGAAGATTCCCAAACACTCATAAGACAATACAAATAAAGTCAATCGATAATCACTCAAACAACAATGATTCCAACTGTCATATCTAAACCTGTTTTTATACACACTAACAATGCAGAGAAATGCGCTATTGATTAACTTAACTTTACCTAATTACATTTTAAAATGACAACCATGTTAAAAAACGCAATAATCTACATCATTTAAATTTATTGGTAGCAGCGGCGCCACTTACCTCAAAGAACCCTAAATGGAGCTGAGTTAATTTCTGGCAACTCAGTCCTAGAACACTCATAAACAGTTTAGTCGTATAATGCATTAATTTACCATATTAATTGATGCCAATACCTTCCTCTTAGCCATTAGTAATACATTCGCCTCATTCATAGCTAATACTTTCATATTGATAAAAATGATAAATCAATATTAATTTAGACATGGAAAACATGAATGATAACACCTCTCAATAGCAATTAAGCCCTGGTTGTCTCCGGCTGTAAAATGCTATTGATGTTTCGGATTCATATTAACAACTGTGCTAGCCATTCATTTCATATTTTATCTAAAGAAAAGATTTCCACATCACTTCATTGCTGGCAAAAAAGCAGAACGAACAACTCTACCGTACTCTCCAGCAACCTTGAAAATAAATCATCAATTATGGTCTATCACTTGCAACAGGTTATCGATATAAAAACGATTTCGATATATTGAATAAGCAAGTTATCATCACTTGGCTCCATCACCAGGAGAAGTGGGTTAGAGGTTGTCTCAGTCGAAGCGGCTCAGGAGCACTCCAGCAAGGAGAATACAGAAACCAGCCGACGCATTGAGATGGATCAGGCCAGTACAGCTTTCCAATAAAAACATTTAATCCTTTAAGATCATTACATTACGACTTGATACTTGCATAATTAAGAACTTCCTCACAAATCCCCTCACCTACTCTATTATCAAGAAATACTGTTCAATGCTGATTTGAACAATGTCTCATGCCTTCTTCATGCTACATATGTGCGGGGTTTACGACTCTTTTGTGGCCAACAACGCCCTAGGAAGACTAACTTAAACCACTAGGCACACTGTTCAAGGACGACTCCTATGAAAATAGAGACTCCACTGATACTTGTCACCGAAGCCAATGTTCAGGCAACAACCTTAACCACTTACCTGGCAGCTCAGCTCGGCACACCAATAGATTTGATCAATCATCCTAATCAGCTGTTGGAGAGCGAGGGTAGCAACCTGTTTTTGATCGATCTTGACTACCTCAGATACAGCCAGCAGCTCAGCTGGAATCGGCATATCACCACTTTCGAATTGGCCAATACTGTGCTACTCAATGCGCCAGCCAGCGCAGATCTCGATCTATTGCTCATGTGGCCAAATACAAGCGGTCTCTTTTTTCATCAGGACTCCCTGGAGCGTCTAGCTGAAGGCCTCAAAAAGGTGATGCAGGGTGAGTATTGGATTCCGCGCCACCTGCTATCTGAGCTGACCAACTACTATCGGCAGGGAATGGTTCTGGCTCAGACCAACCAAAACTTGCTCACAACCCGTGAGTGCGAAATCATTCGCTGCCTGATGACAGGAGCCTCTAATGTTGAGATAGCCAGTAAATTGTACGTCAGCGAACATACCATCAAGTCTCATCTCTACAATGTCTTCAAGAAGCTCAACGTCAAGAATCGATTGCAAGCTGTCATCTGGGCCAAGGAATACCTAGATCTAACCAGTTCTAGCTGATGCAGCTCTGCCACTGATGGTTAACAACCTGAGCCAAAGAGCCGTAGCAGTAATCCTTGACTATATGGTCTTTGGAACTGGGCCATTTTCGTACTATTTCCTCTAACTCAACTGATGACCACTATGTCACCTGCTCTATCAATTTAAGTATCTGATCTGGCCTGGATAACGCCGGCGCCATACTCCAGCGCGACAGTTTATTATTACCAACTCTTAGCATTCCAGTATGGCTTGTACTGAGGCCGTCAAGAGCAGGATCGGGATCATAGAACCCCATGCTATAGCGCACTAATTTGATCATCTCAGGTTTACCTGTCAGAAATAACCAGCCTGGTGGTATATGGTGCTGTTTCACATAATGGGATAGATGGGTAACCGTATCTTGTTCTGGCTTTAACGTTATTGAACACATCTGTATTGGTATACCTTGCATTTTTTTAGCAATTAATCGTTGTACTTGCATCAGATTGCTTGTGGTTAATGGACAGCTATCCATGCAGTCGGCATACATCATGTTAATAAGAAGGATCTTGTTTTTTACTACATCGTCATAAAATTTTATCTCTTTGCCTTCATGTGTCCACAAAGGAGCATTGGGTATATTACTTGGACCAAGCTTGGGTACGTCAAGAGTAGTTCCTTTTTTGGCTACAACAGGAAAGCTAGCCATTATCGTGGCCGCAACCACAGTTGCTCCCAAACCCAGGATGAAATGTCGACGATTATTAATGTTGATATCCATACACTTATACCTTATTTATTGAAAGGGTTTATGTTGAGTAAACAACATACCGCTATGAGCCCTCTACTATATCCCAACGAAGCATCATGGCATGATCCTCATGGATCATATTATGGCAATGCATAACGTATTTACCGGTACAGTCTCGAAACTCCAGATATACTCGAGTCATCGAGTTCGGCTCTAATACATATACATCTTTTCGCCCTTGCTCATGGAGGGGGACCGGCACTTTAACCCCATCAATAAACTTGCTTAAAATTCGCCCTTCTTCAAAGTGAATATGAATAGGGTGCTCCCATCCACCGGAGTCATTCACCAATTCCCACACTTCTGCTGTTCCCTTTTTAACTTTCACTGTGGGCTTTGTAACATCAAAAATCTTATCATTGATAACCCACAATCCACTCTTATGCTCAAATTCGAAACGCCGTACTGGTACATTCAATCGCTTAATTTCATCCTCTGACAGTGCAAACTTATCAGCAGGAAGAGGCCTTAAATAATCCCTAATTTCGCTAAAATCGTCAACAATACCCATATCATAATCAACGACAATTTTCATTATGCGATCACCAGGCAGTACCACTTTATCCGGTTTGCGGGTAGATATTTGCGTTAGCCTATTGACCAAAAAAAGTTCTGTTTTATTAGGGTATCCTTTAAAGTCCATGACGATATCTGATCGTTCGGCAACACCTAATGATATATTTTTCACATTTCTGATCGGCTTTGGCAAAAGATTGCCATCATTAGCAATGTAGACAAAAGGTTGAATTACATTGTTTGCATTGACTATCGCCAAGTTATAAAAACGGCTTGGCCCACTGTTAAGAATACGCATTCTATATTTACGCGGGCTGACACGCCACACTGGTTTTATGCGACCATTAATGACAATTTTATCCCCCAATGTCCCTTCTGGATTTAACTGGTCATAAAGGAGCTTGCCTTTGTCATCAAAATGTCGGTCACAAATATTGAAAGGGTAATCATAATCACCACTCGGCAAGTGGAGAGCGTCATTGCTAGGATCTTTCTCATTCCCTGAATCCAGTTCATCAAATAACAAGTAGAATCCGGATAAACCACGATAAACATTGGGGCCAGTAAAGTTTTCAGTATGATCATGGTAAAATAAGGTCCCCAAAGCTTCTGCCGGATCGCCAAGACTCAACCCAGTGGATCCAAAAGGTGGCCAATCCACTGTATTAGTAAAATCTGCTTTAAGATTGAGATAGAGATGATCTTTAAAGCCACCTGCTTTTGTTAACGTCGGGCCGTACTTTGTTGAACTATACCAGTCACCAGGAAAACCATCGCTCTCTGAACCAGTATGCAAATTATGCAAGTGGGTTGATATATAGGGTGCACCGAAACCAACATGCCCTGCTGGTAATTTATTCCATATCCGACAAAGAAGGGGATGCCCATAATGTGCTGCCACTATGGCACTGGGCATCTCCGGTGACTTCGTTAATACAGCACTATCCTGATAGCCCCAAATTGGTTGCGCTGGATAGTTAGGATGAAATACCCAATTAAATTGAACTGCAAACAATTCATAATATCTAGACTTAAAATCGGCCAAGTTTTGTGCATGCGTAACCTGAGCCCAAAATGGATGAGGAAGACGGCCTGCTTCACCTCCTGCAATATTGGCTGTTTCTTGAGGTACCGGAAAAAGATCTCGGGGCTTCAAATAGGTAATATTCCGAGGCAGGGTGTACCCCCAACCAGCAGTCGCTGGGCTTGGTGGTAAAATAGGTGCCGTCGTGACATCATCATCATCACTACCTGCATGAGCTGGATTTTTATTAATCAATGCCGACGTGGCATATAATATGCCCGCTGAGTGTAATAATTCTCGCCTGGTTACTGAATGATTTAATACCGTGTTATCTTCACATACCTCATCGCTACCTTCTAGTTCGATTGGAGTCAGCGGTTTGTTCGATTCCATATCTTTATGTGAAAAGTCCATATTAACCTCTCTAGAATGATCCAATCAGTCGCCTAAGATGGTGAAAATTAGTTCAATTTCATTATCATGAAAATATAACAACCTTGAATCACAGCTGATAATTCATTGCTCTTTAAATGATTTGTCAAATCGATCTAGCAGGGGCTTCAATAGATAACTAAGAAGCGTTCTCTCTCCTGTTTTAATCGTGATACTAGCAGGCATACCGGCTTTTATTTGGTGAGTACCTAATAGTTTCATTCCTGCGTCGGTAACCCCAATTTGAGCTAAATAATAAGGTTGGTGACTTGCCTCATCAATCATTCGATCTGCCGAAATCGTGATCACCTTACCTGGGATGATAGGAGTCTGGGCATGATTAAATGCAGGGAAACTAATGTTAACTGGCAGGCCTGACTCCATTTTATCAATTGACTGTACAGGTATCATCGCATCAACTTGCAGTGGTTGATCACCAGGCACCACATCAAGCAACGCTCCTCCAGCCTGGATCACCCCACCGACCGTTGTCACATGCAATCCTAAAACAATACCCCCAATAGGAGCACGGATCGTGGTATGTTCCACATCATAATCTGCTGAATCCAGTTCATCTTCTAATGTAGCAACTTCTTTTTGTTGTGCTGTCAATTCGGTGACAACATCTCGTTTGAATTCATTTGCACGCTGTAGTAGTTGTAGCTTTATTTCATTAATTTGACTGTATATACGACCGATGTTCACAATATCTTCAGCGAGTTTACCACTGATATCCGCCGATTCTCGCTCAAGCGTGAGCAGTTGCATTTTTGGATAATAATTATTCTTGCTCAGACGTCTAATTGCATCTAACTCGCGCTCTATCAACATTAATTGCCGCTTACGTGAATATTGCACTTGACTCAAGCCACTACTTTGAGCCAGCGCACCTTGCAAAGTCTCTTGTAAAATGGATGTCTCTCCAGCATTAGCATTCCGTCGTGCTGTAAATACCTTCTGTTGTAAATTGATGGCGTCAGCCAAACGTGGATTACCTTGAAACCGAGTAATGGTTTTTGGATCGAACTGCACCTCGGTAAGATCATCTCGTTCAGCCAACAAACGATCTTCGATCGTCTTTGCCACCAGATATTGGGCCTCGAGGGCATTCTGACGTGCTAGCACTTGAGTTTTATCCAGTTGCAATAAAGGTTGCCCACGTTCAACCAGATCCCCCTCCTTGACATAAATATCGCTGACCGTGCCGCCGTTAAGGTGTTGCACTGTCTTTCTGTTGTTGGCTATCGTGACCGTCGCATTTGCTACAACACCAGCATCCAGTGGTGCTATGACGCCCCAAAATAAGAAACTACCCAGCCCTATCACAATAACGAGTAATCCGATCAGCAGTGGCCGCATCACTTGGACATCAACCTCCCCTTGCCAATCTACAACTGATGAAGAGGGCTCCTGCAGTGAGTCATTTACCGCGAGTTCTTTCATGATGACTCTCCTGATCGCACAGCTTGTTTCTGGTTATTGATGCTGTCTACTGCTACTTGGGTAATCTCTGTGGTGATATCAGGCCCTTGTACGGGTACAGATCGCAGCATGCTGGCCTCTCGCAGTGCAGCAAATACTTCGTCACGGGTACCAAATGCTTTCATCATGCCATCACTGAGCAGCAAGACTTTGTCCACGACGCCCAGAATGGTTGGCCGATGAGAGATCAACACCAAGGTGTGACCTTTTTGCTTAAACCTCTGGATTGCCTGGATCAGGGCCGCCTCTCCCACATCGTCCAGGCTGGCGTTGGGCTCATCCAGGACAATCAGTGCAGGATCGCCGTAGAGTGCCCGTGCTAACCCTATTCTCTGCTTCTGCCCACCAGACAGCAGGCAGCCACCAACGCCTAAAGGGGTCTCATAGCCAAGTGGAAAACGCAGGATCATCTCATGTACCCCAGCCAACTTGGCTGCAGCAACCAGCGCCTCGCTGTTCAGTTCTCCGAAGCGGGCAATGTTCTGTGCGACTGTGCCGTCAAACAACTCAACTTCTTGCGGCAGATAGCCAAGAGATGCGCCTAATTCAGCTTTATCCCACTGATAAATATCGGCGCCATCAAGCCGAACCGTCCCGGACTGAGGAGCCCATATCCCCATCAACAACCTTGCCAAAGTCGACTTGCCACAGGCCGAAGGGCCAATAATCCCGAGTATCTCGCCTGCAGAAAGAGTGAAATTGAAGTTACGCAAGATAGCTGGCCCACCGCTCGGGGCCGTGGCAAACACCCCTTCAACCGAGAGATTCCCATTTGGCCGTGGTAATGACACCTGCGCAGGACGAGCGGGATAGTCATTGAGAAGGGTCAGTAAACGATGCCAAGTTCCCCTGAACTGCAACAGCAACTTCCAGCTCGATATTACCTGTTCTACTGGTGTCAAGGCGCGGCCAAGAATGATAGAAGAGGCGATCATCATGCCAGGTGTGATCTCACCCTCGATTACCAGCAAGGCACCCGCTCCCAGCGCCAGGGATTGCAACAATACCCGGACAAAGCGGGTAATACTGTTCACAAATACAGCGCGATCAGAGGCCATTGTTTGTAAACCCAATACCTGATGCTGCAGGGCTAACCAATGCTGGCGCATGGTAGATAACATTCCCATCGCCTCAATCGCCTCACTGTTACGCAACTGGTTATTAATCAGGGTGCTGCCCGCCATAGCCAATTTATTGGCTTGCGCCAAGGGCTTGTTGGTTAAGCTTTCCGTTATCAAGGCCAAGACAACCAATAGACTGGATCCAAATAGGGTTAGCCAGCCCAGCAAGGGATGGATCAAGAAGGCAACGGCTAAATAAAGTGGAGTCCAGGGGGCATCAAAAAAGGCAAATAAGCTGTTGCCTGCCAAGAATTGACGGGCACTGGTCAAGTCTGACAGAGCCTGAGCAGGAGTACCTTGACCTTGACGGAGATTGCGCTCGAATGCGGCGCCAAATACTCGCTTATTTAGCTGCTGCTCTAATCTATTGCCGATCCGAATCATCACCAAACCGCGTACACCTTCTAGCATCGCTATAAGGAGATAGACACCAATTATCAGTAAAGTCAGCATGAAAAGAGTAGTTGTATTCTGGCTCGCCAACACGCGATCATAGACCTGTAGCATGTAAACTGAAGGGGCGAACATCAATAAATTAATGACACAACTAAACAGGATTAAAGTTGCAAAAACCGGCTTGGCACTAAACAGTGCGGTGGTGAGTTCATTACGTGCTCCGAGAAATTTCATTTCTCACTCCCTTTATAGGCCATCCTGGCCGGGAATATTAAATATTGAAAAATAAAGTTGGATAAGACAAAGCACTCAATTTAAAATAACAAATCCATCTGCCGAGCCAATAATCACGCGCTCATATGTGGTACCTATCTCTCACTAAAACAGTCTAGTTGAACTGTGGCCTTTCCCCATATCAATTTATGGGGATGCTTTAATATTACTTAATTATGGTGCTTTCATATTAAAAGCATATTAATGCCTTCATATTAACCAATACTAATACTTTTATATTAACTGGTACTAATACCCCCATACGAATAAGCGACAATACTTTTAGATGACTCCATTTACATAATGGTTAAATAAACCCAGATAATTAGACACTTTGGGATCTCTCAATATATTACTGGTCACACTCTACTGGTCTACTGGCGATAACCGACGTGGCGACTGTGTTTGTGCTTGGAGGTGTAGAGCATGTCAATGTGATCGAATACGTCCTGCCGAGCCTCCTCGTGATCTACACAACTGTTAATGAGAATCCGTTCGAGCCTTATAAACTAGCGCAACGCCTCCAGCAGCGCATTGTCATGTGCCGTGTCTACTTATGCTGAGCCTAGAGTCCGAGGCTCTTGACGTGTCCAGAAGAGGTGCGATGAAGTATAAGAAATCCAAATAATAGGAATGAGTTGAGTTTGCTTGGGTCCGGCGTGTGCGATACCAGGCCATTACCGGTGGAAAATAGGCTTTTGCCTACTTCGAAGAGCCGGGGACCTCTCGCCAACAGTTACATCCATAGAACTTGGGGGGATAACCCAAGGCGTCGTTGGTCAATGCCATGGATAGCGTCGTGTAACTGTGTCCAGCCATCCTTGGCTATCGAACGCTCTGCAAACATCCATTGTTGAATGATGGCGATCAACGACACCCGGCTACATCATCGGATCGTCACCTATCGCTTGAGCTCTTTCTTCACTTGAGCAAATGATTTGGGCCAAGGTTTCGCTTCAAGCAGGGCCGACGGCAGGTTACGAATGGCCGCCATAGCCAAAGTCTGGCTAGCATGATCCCCTTTCAGTACCACATACCAGGGATGACCATGTAACTGCGTCTGATAGACCCATACTTTGCCAGCAAGCCGGTTGCTGACCACAAACCGCTCGATGGCATCCAATCGGCTCGCCCCCATGAGTTGCACGCTGAGGTGATTGCTCTCCTTCTGATGCAGAATACGGGCTGGCGTCAATATGACGCTACCGGGCTCCTCACTTTGCGGCTTGATCTTCGGCTTGGAAACGGCCTCTGACTTGGCCGCGACATCAAGCTCGGCTGTAACCTGGGACTCAGCGATTGGATCTCTGGCTTGTTGCGTGGGATCCGACAACATCGAGGGCTTGGATGCCATAGTGGCATCAGCCTGATTCCGTAACACCTCATTGGCCGACTTATCGGCCACCGACGTCACCCTATCGGTGAGCTTCTGCTGCTTCGCAGCATATTTCGCATCAGAAACCAATCCCGGCAGGGGCAGTGCCAGCGTATTCGCCAGAACCCAGACTGATGCCTCACGACTGGCTTGAGGCTGGCTTGGCTCGGACGCCATGGATAGCAAGGGCGTGGGAGCAGCCGCAATCACGGTAGGTATCTTCTTCTGAGGCGAAGGGATCGAATGACTCAAAAAATAAAAACCCATGCCGCCGGCTGCCAGACCCAGTATGAGCTGACGAATAAGGTGGGAGGGCTTGCGTAAATAGCGTTCGGTCATTTTGTCCTACGGGAACATCATGAAAATGGTGGAGGCACCGATCCCATCGAACCAAGCTAGCATCAGCCAGTGGCCCGGCAGGTTGAACGGCAGAAACTCAATCTCATCTATGAGCATGAACGACGATGGCTGCTGGCTATCGGCCATGCAGATAACGTCACGGTCAATGTATCGGTGTGATGAAGATAAACAAGGACCACTTCTCGCTGCCATGTCGTGGGTGCCGAGCACCGATTAAGGCGACACAAATGATACCGCGGTAGCGCTGAACTTATTCTGAACCCCCGCCAATCCTTGCGGATCTACGGCCAGAAACGGTGTGAAAAATGAGGTAGTCGCGCCTTGATGGAGAAATCACTCGGATCATATGAAAACATCATCGTGGCTTTTGCGTTGGTTACAACAAAAACGTCGAGAGGGCTGATGGAGAATAAAGGAGGGCAATTCAAGCGAGGTGGTGACTGCTGCTGAGCGACAAGTTGAGACGATGGCCGGACCGCCACGGGCTTTACGCGCGAACGAGCGTAGGCAAGCCCATCACACATGCGACCAGCTTGTCCCGAGTACGGAGAGATTTCTTGACGTCTTTACGACGACCACAGGGGAGCACGGTCACCTTGCGGTAGTACCAGATACCTTGCGGAGAGAGCCAGAGATTCACTATGAAGACTCCTGATCCATCCACACAAAGTGGATTACCAAGAGGTCTGAAGGGGATAATTGATCGTAACTTATTGATCTGCAGAAACAAGTGGTGGCCCTACCATGCACGACCATTCCACTATAAGACCGAACTTAGCGCCTTCAACATGGGTTTAAACCACATGTAATGACCTGAATTATATCGTTAATTACCCCAATAATCCATTTAAAACACGGTTTAATAAATAAACTAATAATGCGCGTTAATCACATATTAAATCACAACCTATAGATACTTCATCAGTCCCCTGCCCTGCAAGCCTTACATGATGTGGCTTGATCCAACATTGGCTAAACACGGTCAATTTTTGTGTTGCTAAACAATATCAACTTTCCACTCTCTTAATGGTTTCACAAGTTACAAAAACACCCTCTCACAGGGGATTTGACGTGCCACACTAGGGCTACAGACGTGCTACAGCATCGAATAATTAGTGAATGATCAATATGGTTGCCGCATACAACTTTATGAGGTGTTCACATGTGAGAGATAACATGGAGAGGTAAAGACACTGCCGGATATGTAGTGGCTCATTGAGCCACCCTGATTGCACTGTGTCACACATAGACAGACAAACAGCAGTAACAACAATGGTTTACAGTGCTTTTAGTGGCACACATTGATTTATAGATGAATCATGCAGGAGAAGAAGCAGGACGGAACTGGCTGAAAAGACTGTAATCGTGTGTGTTGTGGATAAGTATGAATGGTGTGGATAAATTCAGATTGCAGCGATCCAATGAATAATTAGTCTCTGATATTTTAAAATCATAATGAGAATTATTATCAGGTGCGTAACTGGGACTTAACGGTAAAAATAACGAGACAAGAATAAATAGAATATTTAATTAAAATCTTTTTTGGGGGTATTGGGACTTAATATCTAGAATATATTGGTGTTGTTTGATGATACTATCTGATATTTAAAGCTGTAGCCAATACTTGACCAAGCCTTATGTGGCGGGGGTTATAGCGGGGTTTGGGGAATTTGATTTTGCATAGAAGAAATAATATAGATTCAAATGGGAATGTTCAAATTAATTCAATTTAAATCACGTTTAATGTGTTTATATAAAATAAAAGCACCCAATAAGTTACATTGGATGCTTAATATATTCATAGCTTTTTGAGGCGGTATCTAAGTTGCGCCCGAGTTAGATTAAATAGCTTGGCAAATTGTGACATATTGATAAATGTCAGAAATGATTTTGGGTCAGTGGTCTTAGCCA
Organism: Aeromonas sp. TECH754; assembly: GCF_056279295.1. Taxonomy (NCBI): domain Bacteria; kingdom Pseudomonadati; phylum Pseudomonadota; class Gammaproteobacteria; order Aeromonadales; family Aeromonadaceae; genus Aeromonas; species Aeromonas sp. TECH754. The sequence continues at coordinate 1,749,519 of NZ_JBWBRA010000001.1, forward strand.
CTGTTTGCCAGCCTTTATCTGTAAACTGTTCTACAGTAACACGGTACATATACACTCCTATTTATTAAATAGCCAATTTAGACAGTTACTGACTGATTTTATCATCAGATATATAACGAATGGCGGCCATAAATTTAGATACCACAATATCGTTAGGATTGCTCCTACAATCATTGCAATACCAAACATGATAATCAAAAGGCTAATAGGGTCGAAATTATCCATGCCCCGCCTATATTTTAAATGTTAAAATTAAAAGGGTGTCATATAAAGACACCCCTTAGAAAGCTAGCTATTAAGCATTAGTAGACTTAACAACAATGTTTGGCAGGTGGTTACAAGCAATAATCCCCATCTCACCAACTACATCGTAATTAGCCCACTTGGCCTCTTTAAGTTGGTACTGGTGATAACGTGCACCGCCCTTCATTGCAATATCGCCATGACGGGAAGCAGGGCCACCAAAGTGCTTGAATACACCCGATTCTTTTTTCATTTTCGGGAAGAAATAAGCATCATTAGAATCAATGCCATGCAGTGGGTCAGTAGTCATAATAAACAGAATGCCATTATAATCAAAATACTGAACACCTGGCAGAATCTCATAGAAATTATGGATGATGTTTTGGGGCTCGTATGGCTTGACGAAAGTAAACGCTTCCCGAACTTTCTCATTCGCTTTGACTGCTTTGAAATAGCCACTACCGCACACACAAACAACTTTATCCATCATGCGCACTTTCTCACCAAGAGCAGTCTTGATTTTAATCTGAATATCATCAGTCGCGGCATCAACATCGGTTGCAGTAGATGACCAGTTAATATTCTGGGTTTGTTGGTTCAGGCCAAACTCAGCTTGCAGGTCGATAACCGGCTCTTGGGTATATGCTGCATTCTGTACCCCTCGGAAAATTGCATCGGCGTAATATTTCTCGATGGTATCCTCAAACGTCTCATAGTGAGATACGAGATATTCAGCAATACAATCCTCTGCGATTTTAGGACGGTTTTCACCACGTGCCCGCCTGCCCTGCCAATCTTCGGGGGTGATGGTGTCTAGCAGTGCGAAATGCGGAATTTCAAATTGGTGCAGAGATGCTTTTGCTTTTGGTGTGCTTTGGAATTCAGAGCCATAACGGGCAACAGCATCAGCAGTGCTTTGATTGTTATTCAGCAGATAATCAAAATTGACACGCGATTCATCCACTGCCTCAAAACCAAACATACCAAGACTTTGTAGGAGTCGGTTACGAACTGGTCGATCTTCAAAAATCTTAGAGAAATCACTTACGATATAATTATTTACATCAGACATTTTATTTCCTTTCTTATTATTTATTGTTGTTGTTTGCTCTAATTATTATTAGATAATTTATACAAGTCGAATAAATTGATTGTTGCCGAGCAGTTCAAGCGCCTTGGTTGTGCCTGCTGCACTAGCACCAGAGATTTGAGAGCTAATTAGGCTAACCAGCTTGTCGAACACCACAACATACTTTGCACCAGCCTTTACTGGGTCTGCGACAACAACACAAGCGGTTGAAGTACCAGTGACTTTAGCCATGGTGGCTGGGTCGATAGCATCACCGCTGGTTAGGTCTGCTGGAATACCAGAAGAGAAAGGAATAGTTCGGACACTCCAAACATCATCAACAGCATACTGTAGAACATCGTGACGGCTGCGCGCTTCTTGAGAGATTTTCATTTATTTATTTCCCTTAATTATATTTTTTAGTAATTGTTTGTCAGATTTGACAATATTATAAAGATCAAGCAAAACTGAGGAATCTGTAAGGGTATTACAAAATGCCTCAAATTGTGCGGCTTCGTGTTCTGATTTAATAAGATCAACAAACCCAATATCATTAGATTTAAGCATTAATGATTTATGGCGGTTGTTTGCTGATGGGTTATCAGTATGGCACAAAGCAAGGTGCGGGCTTTTCTTTTCTGCTTCTGCTTTCTTTTCAACTGGTGCAGAAACATTAAATTTGTTTTTGACTGCTTCATTAGCAACGTCTAAAAGGTTATCCATATTACTCCAAGTTATTTATCAAAATTTGGTTGTTTAAGAATAAACAAAAAGGCGAGGTTTTTAAGCCTTCGCCTTTCTGAATGGAGTAAACCATTTTTAACGGAGTTATTTATTCTATTGTTTAATGATGCCTTTGGCATCGGTGCCTTGCACTATTGTTTAATGACACTCATTGCTAAATGTTATTAAAAAATAGCTCGCCCATATGCAAGGAGCGAAGCTATAAAATTATGAAAACATGAAGAGGTGAAACTAAAACATCTGGAGAAATGTTTTATTTATATATTCTGAGCATTAACAAAACATATAAATAAATCGGGCTACTGATGATCGGCAGCAGCCCTAAGGAGGTTATAATATGATTCCTAAGCTAACGGTCTAAGAAAACTTATTCATCAAACTACAATACCATATTAACATATTTTCCTAAATTATTCAATAGCTCATAGCCATATTTTGATAAAAATGTCAATGTTTTTCATTTATTCCCACACATTCAAAATTTTAAGATTATTATCATTAATTCTCAAATCAACAAAATCAGAGAAGCCTTGTTGTTTGACGTTCGCCTCTACATCCAAGACTAATTTACCAGCTAGATTAGATATTGCTTGTGGCGCATTCTGGGAGCTTCGCATCACATAGTTACTCGGCGATGTTTGAGGAGTAAAAGATAGTTTGGGGGGTTGGATTATACGACTAACTTGTTGTGCAAAGATTTCAGCTCGTTGTGCTGCAACGGATGGCTCCATGCCACTGTTCAACAATCTGCGCTCCTCTTCTACATACGCCCTACCATACTCAGCACTATTGTAATTCGAGCGATCTTTATCTTTTACCTTTGAAGATTGAATGTTTTGCTTAAATTGTTCGGGCAGAACACTATCAAGGAACGATACAAGACGCTGCACCACGTCCACAAAATCAGAGATACCTGTTTTCAAATCTCCAAAGTATTGTTTGATGTCTTGTGCTGTAATCTCTTTCAACCAAACATCCATGCCTTTAAAAGCGTCATTGCTTAATTCTTGAGCTACTGTATACAAATTGCCGAATACTGTCCCGATCTTGTTTGACTGGGATTCAAGAAGTCGCGCAAAATTCATAACTATTTTTGAACTTTGTTCCATAGCAACTTTGAATCCTGAACTTTCAAAGATCCGCATAATTGCAATTGATAGCTGGTTAGATGCACGAACATCAGTCGCCTGACTTGATTGTTTTGATAGTTGGGCCATTCCGGCATACTTCTTAGTATTTGCATCTAGGAACTTAAACCACGTTTCACGCAAGGAGTATTTGCCATTAGTTAAACCAGCTTGAAAATCTTTTGATTTGATGTTCATTTCTTTTTGAACATACAGCAACAGATCGGAACGTAGTTGAGGAGCCCAAGCAAACGCTTCTTTGAAGGAGTCCAGCGTGCCCTGGTCAAGTGCTTGGGTTAGTTGTGTCTGGAAACCCTGTGCCCTTTCACCACTGATCCCATAGGCCGCCATTGCATCAGATTGCTGTTGAAATTTGGTAATAGCATCATCCACACTTAATCCGAGTGGCTTCATTAGAGATACAAATTCAACCAAGCCATTGCCTAACTCGATAATGGGGCGACCCATATCGTTTGCCATCTTTGCAATTTTATCACTTATCTCAACTGATCTAGCACCGAAGATATTGTCTAACGAGATATTCAGACTCTCGAACTGTTGGCCTTGCGCTTTAACTGCTCCAAAACCTCTTGTGGATGCATAGCCACCCGCACCAATAACACCTGCACCTACCACCCCAGCGGCTAAAGCAGAGCTACCAGCTCGCCCCACAATACCCTTAACACTGCTCAGGCGGTTGTGTTTGCTTGCCTGCTGGTTCAGAGATTTATATTGTTTGTTCAGCTGTCCGATTGATGCAGCTCGCTCTTTAAACGATTTATTTCCAAGCAGGAAATCCAAGTTGATTTTTTGTAGTGATTTCCTAAATTGTTCACTATTTTTAATTTGATCGCGGTATCTGATTTGGTCAGCTTTTAGTGTCTGTTGTTTTTGTCTATATGCTTTTAGTTCTGCCCGAGTTTGGTCTTTTGTTGATTTTGCTTGGACATTGGCCATACGCTTTCCAGCTTGCATGCTTTGAGCATATTGGTTGGTAGACTTATTAAATAGCCCTGCAATTTTTTTGATTCTATCTGTGGCGCGTTTGTATTCGTTGTTATTTATTCTGAAAGAGACTTCATTGATTATTTTACTAACTTCAATTGATGTAGACATTATTCCTCTATTTAATAATTTATTTAATTAAAATTGGATGAAATTTGTATATGACTCTGAGTTTTTAATTCTTGTTGTTTTAGTTTGGCGATAATATTTTTCTGGAATATCAAGAAGAGTGTGATAAACTCCGAGATCTCTACAATATAATCTTGTTGTTTTTTGCAATAACGATAGGATGCTAAACAAGCTATCATTGCGAGAACCGCTTAGAATACGGAAGCAATATACTTTCCATTCAGGAAATGGGAGTTCGTATCTCTCTGTTCCACTTCCTTCCAGGTATTTGCGGCTGTCTTCGCGATAACAAAACACCAAGTCGCCAATTTGGTAGACGTGCCAAGGGCACGATGTCTTAAGTTTTGTTAGAATGGCTGTCTGCTTTTTAGTGTCATTCGCAAGCATTTTTCCTCTTTGGTATATAAACTAATACGATTATTAAAAACGCTCTAAAACAGCCTCATTTTCAATTCAGACGTTTAGGCAAGGGGTTAGCTTAGGCCAACCCCTAACTATTTAAAATAGAGGCCATTCAGGCTGTTTTATTGCGGTTTACTTTATAGGTTTAGGCAGCTTGTCTAATTTCCATAAGGCGGCCATCTTTTCTTTTACGGTAAAGTAGGTTAATCCACTTTGGGATAAATCTACAAGTATCTGGACTGTACGTGGCTATTTGCAACCCTTGCAGAATACTTTCCTGATCTTTATCTAATTCAAATCCTTCGATAAAATTTTGTTTCCACCACATATGAAAATTTGAAAAAGAATGCCATTCATCACTGACAATACAAGGATTATATTTAACACTATTTTTATTATAGTAAGTTCTACGTAGCATATTAGCCCAGCACTGATAAGCAGGGTGATAGAAAACTCGCCCTTCTATCTTAATCGCTACTGGAAAACTCACGTCTAGCGTACCATGCTTATAAATTAATCTGCGCACTCTGCTTGTTTTTCTTTTTGTTCTTGATTCAAACAATTTAGCTTTATCAAAAGAGCTTAATTTTTTATAAAATTCGACCGTTATGTTTAGTTTCACTGTTCCTCTTATTATTATTGTTTTAATTGTTATAGTTAGTTTTCAAATACCATCTTGCGCATGACGGCGGTGTACTCTGCTGCTTCGCCCTTATTCGCATTATCAATCATGGCGGCAGTGGTGAGGATCATGTTGTCCCGAGACTTGCTAATTTCTACCAGACACTCAATTTGTTCAAGGAGGTTATATTTGTACTCGGATCGCACTTCCTCATTAGTTTCATTAAGAGCTTTACAAACTTGCAGACCCAGTTGTTTCAGATATTCTTCAATTTTCATATTATTCTCCAGTTTAGTTATTGTTGTTTATTTCTGTTGTTCAAGAAGTACCATGATTTATGTCTACGTCTCATAATGCATCCATTTTTAAAATTATAAGTTGCAACTTTAGCCATACACGAAACATCTGTAATTGTTTATTGTTACTGCTCATGTAGACCTCAGAAAGGAATGCAATTTTGACAAAATTCATCACTACAATCCCATTCACCATTTCTATCCCTGAAACACTTATCACACAATCTTCCAGGTTCGTGATGATGGGAATGTTTTGTGGGTTTAGCTTGGATAAATTCCTCGAACATATCATCATGGGATATACCACAATCATCAAGGAATGGGTCAGGAAAGTCGTCTTGTTTACTTACTGGTTCAGGCTGTGCAATAGGTTTAGGTTGTTCTACCGGCTTTACAGCAGATTTAATATGTAGATTCTTGTTCGGCTGCTTTCTTGTCTGCTGTTCTTCTGTATCTAATGCATTGAATCCTTCCAGTGTCACAAGCTCATAGAGTTTCGAGGTTCCTTTACGGGAGGTAGTTTTTACCAGCTCCATCTCCTCAAGCTCATCAAGATACTTTTTGACAGTGTTATCGCTGCCGATCCCTAAATTATCTTGGATATGCTTATAGGACGGGAAAACTTTACCACTCATCATCTGATAATTAAGAAGGAAGCAATAAACAGATTTGTGGTTTAGATTGAAGGTATAGCCTTTGATTTTTTTAATTTTATAAATTTCATCGAATGCGCGGAAAAATTTATCGTTGTTGGTTACTGCTTTGTCCATTTAGTTCCTCGTAGTTTTTAAAGTCTTGGGATTCTGTTAATGTTTTGATGATAAATGATTGAATGCTCAGGGTTCCGCGATTGTCGTTAATCCATCGCAAAATTAGACGTGGGAGGTTTAATTGCATTATTTACTCCTCTTTGTATCGTGTTTTAAGTTGCTTGGTAGGCTTCAGCTCTTTCAATGCAAGTTCAACAGCCAACCAGAAATCTGAACGTTTCTTTGTTCGTGAGCTTAGCTTCAGGGTTTGTGCTCGCTGAATTGCGATTTTTAAATCTTGATATTTCTCAATGTACTCTGTAACAGCCTCTGCAACATTCCAATATGCCATTTCATCCTCGTATAAAATTTAAACGCAAAAAGGCCAAGCCTGTTGTATTAGGAAACAGGAGGCCAATTAATATTGATGTGAGTATGAAGGAAAGATAATTGCTTCTTTAATTTCTCACTTCATAATATCTAGTTTATCATTTATTCCTAAAAATTCAATACTTTTAAAAAATAAATTTGACATGTATGTTTATTTGCGAAACACACCATTAGACCCACCAAAACATATCAAATTTCAATTCCAACACTCTACCTATATAAACACTTGGCCAACACACAACATATAATTTATGTTTTTAGTGGTGAGTAACAGACTCATGGAGCGTTAGCGCATTGAGTTTGTTAACTGTTATTCTATATATTATAAGAAAAACAAGAAACCCATTACATTATCATTCCATGTGTTCCTTAAACACAAGTATGGAGTGAGTGGCACACGAACATAATATTTGTGTTGTCTATTCTTATGAACCACAACAAGGAATGAGTGTTAGCGAATGTATAGTTAGTGGTTATTTGTCTTATCTAATTAAGTAAAGAATAATAGATAACACAATCATTACATTATCATTCCATGACTGTGTTTAGGGCGACCACAAGCGAAGCGGTTGGCGACATTGGATGTTGGAGCATAAGCGACAACAGACAGGGCGAGCCCATATATTCTTTTAATATCTTTTCTTTTAGTCTTTTATTATATCTCTTCTTTTACGACGCACATATCTGCGTGACCCCTACGCACACGGGTGCGTTACTACCTACGCACATATCTGCGTCACCTAGTCTCGCACACGGGTGCGTTACTATTTTGGATTATCTCTTTATGTTTCCAGTGCTTCCGCTACCATCACTATATTTCACTGCAATTTTAATATCATTCTTTAATACATTGAAATTAATAGTAGAGTCCTCACCTTCAAAGCCATTCGAACCATCACGCCATCTGCCTACGTGATCGATATTTGTCCCAGGCAGGCCTCTCCAAACAATTCCATTCTCATTCATATTAACTTTGCATTCATAGTTCCATACTGTCTTATCTTGTGGTCTTACATAACCAACTTTGATCGTGTCGCCACCAACAACAAGCGGTTCTTTAACATTAATCAAGTTAGGCTTTTTGCCAAATTCAATGGCAATTGCTTGTTGGCAGACTTTATTTAGTTCTGCATTGCTTATCAGCTTCGCTCCAATATCTATATTAGCACTAGTTATCTTGTTAAATTTTGATACTTCTTCACCACCTTTGGCGTTTTGCATTATGAAATAGCCTGATTGTTCTATTCCATCTCCTTTATACCTATATTTATTCTGTGAACTCAGATCAGAAAATGTTTTCCCTTGATCATCTGATACTCTAAGATCAACAAAGGTATCAGGAAATTGGCATTCATACATCTTCTTTCCATTTGACACTTGAACTGTTGGAGTGGAAGGAAGATAAAATTTTTGAAAATATAAATCGCTCGGAGCTATGCCTTTTTCTGCGCTTACAACACCGATACATATGCCATTGTAATCCCCTTCTGATAGGTGGATTGGTGATTCGTTATGTTGGGTAACATTGCTAGTAGGTTCATTTCCACGAGATAGATACATTGACAGCAATATCACTCCTCCGACAAAGTAAATTGTTTTCATACTTTTCTTATCACTTCCCGCCATTTCATCCCCCATAAATTTAAAAGAAAAAGGCGACCATTGTGATCGCCAAATATTAATGATAAAACTAGACTTCAACAACTGTATAATCTGGCAATGTCTCTTTGCCGTTTTCTATAGTGAATTTATATTTCTTACCAGCTTCAATACAAACTTCACCTATAGCGTCATCAATCCTGTTTTCAATAGGGACTAAGAAGTCATGTTCGGTTCGACATTGTATAAAGCATGCATCTATAACGAAATGAAAATTATCATTGTATAAATTAGCAAATCTAAATTCACTCTGTAAATTTAAATCGCCAGTACTAAACTTTAACTCTAAATGCTTTTTTATATCAGATAGAACTGTTTCTGTATTTTCGTACATTAATTACCTCTTATGTTGTGTTCCATTGCTCAACATTAAACAATGGAGCCCCGAAGGACTCCAAGAGGCTATATATTAATATGTTGTGTGTCAATGACTTACATCACAAGTTGATATTCAATTCAATTTTATATGTTGTTTACACTGTTTAGCTTTGGGTTGGGTAATGGTGTACCCCTCGCCTCTTGCATTTTCATAATAGCAAATACGATTCTTTCCCTTTATCTCCTGTGACTCAAGGCGATATGTGTCATAAGCTGCACCATAAACAAATGATGGTATCGTGAGAGATAACATTAAAAGTATTTTTGTGTTCATAGTGCAACCTCCAACGCTTCTTTGAGCTTGTCTAATGGAACATCACCGCCGTATCGGTCATAACTGATAGCTTTGTTGGTGTGGCCCAAGATTGCAGCAGCATACTGCAAAGGGATGCCCGCAGCTTTCAGCTTGCTGGCTACTGTGTGCCGTAGGCTGTGGAAGTCTTTATCAACTGGCCTGTTGCGGCTGAACCATTGCCCAAACAGATGGCTATAGCAGTTGTTCCGATAAGGCAGCTCCTTGAACACCCTACCCCCTTTCCTGCTTGCTACAAAGTCCAGGAATCCAGCCCCCAACAACTTGCTATGGATTGGGACAAGCCGTTGGCTTGCTTCTGTCTTGAGGCTCTGATCTTTCCGTGTGGCTCGGATGTTGAAGCACCAGACACCATTAACTTGCTCTATATCGTCGCTGTAGAGCTGGCAGGCTTCATTAGAACGCAATCCGTGGTATCGCCCTATCATGGCGATGAACATGCGCCACGGCTCTTGCTCCTTGGCCCATACATCGAATTGTTTAAGCTCTGGATCTGTGTAACCGGATCTGACGTTGACCTCTTTGACCCTCTTGAGCTTCAACCCCTTAAAGATGTCTGTGGTTTGTTCGGTATGATCAGCAAGCCAACTAAACAACAAACTCAGTTTTTGAATGTACTTATTGATTGTGGTCGGAGACTTGCCAGAACCCAACAGCCAAGTTTTGAACAAGACCGCATCAGCCTTTGTGTACTCAGACAGACACTTATCACCAACGTTTTCAATAAAGGTGTTGATGTAGTTTTGTTGGTTCTTGGTCTCTTTAGGAGCCCATGACAATTGCTTTTCAGCAATGTATGACTTTACGTGACCGGAAAGCTTTTCTTCTTGGTCTGGTGATGTGTGTTCGGAAGGTACAACGGGGGACTCGACCCCAGAGGGGCTGCCGGTGCAAGCAGGGATGTGAACGTGCCCGTTTAGCGGGGGATGTTGTGTCGTTGATGCTTCAGCTTCAAGCCCAACGGGTTTAGACATGACATCACGGCAAGCAGCATCGGAGATGCATACAGCTTGCTGCACATCAGGGCTGGAATGATTGAAGTGAATTTGAAGAGCCAAGAGCTGGGCTTTTGCCTTATCTCTTGTTTTGAGGGATTTACGGAAGGTCTGACGACGACCATTACACATGGTCACTCGTTGGTAGTAGTAAATGCCGTTTCTATTCAGTAAGTACATGGCACCCCCTATGAGGATTGTGTGCCAGTTTGTGTGACAGTGATACACAAACAGCTTGCCTTCAACAAGCTAAGTTACTGATCTTAAACGGGAATTGCAGAAACAAGTGGTGGCCCTACCAGCCACATCCCGGCACTCGAGTCCCCCACCTTGGCTGCTACCTTCCGGTCCTGACCAGGTCGACGGGTTATCAATGCGAGAGGACCAATAGGACCACCGGCGAGGAGAATAGGCAAACTGGCCTGCCAATGCAATGGCTTTCTGCCAGATGACTGTTTGTTTGCCTTATTTTTCAACAGACTGCCAATTAAATCAGCTAAACAGCATGAACTTGGCCCCGATCACCAGCATCAACAGGGCAAAGGCCTGCTTGAGGCGCTGAGGCGAGAGGCGGTGCGCCAGCCGCGCACCAATACGAGCAAACTGGGTACTGGTGAGGATGATGCCGAGCAGCGCTGGCAGATAGATGAAGCCGACACTCCACTCGGGCAAGTCGGTGCGGCCCCAACCGGCGTAGAGATAGCTCAGGCTGCCCGCCACCGCGATGGGGATGCTGCAGGCAGCGGAGGCCGCTACGGCATTGCGCATCGGTACCGAGTTCCAGCTCAGGTAAGGTACCGTCATGGAGCCACCACCGATGCCGAACAACGCCGACAGCCAGCCGATGAAGGTGCCTGCGATGCCGGTCCCGACAGGACCTGGCAGACGACGCTCCGCCTTGGGCTTGAGGTTCAGCCCCATCTGCACCGCCATGGTCCAGGCGAAGCAGCCGATGATGATGTTGAGGGTGCTGGCGCTGAGCTGGCTGGCAGTCATGCCGCCGAGCCAGGCGCCGAGCAGCATGCCTACCCCCAGTCGGCGGATCATCACCCAGTCGACCGCGCCGGCCTCCTGGTGTGCCCGCAGCGAACTGAAGCCGGTGAAGATCATGGTGGGCAGCGAGGTGCCGAGGGCGAGGTGGGTGATGATCTCGGGGGAGACGCCCTGAGCGTGGAAGCTCAAGACCAGCACCGGCACTATGATGAGCCCTCCCCCTATGCCAAACAGCCCGGCCAACAGACCCGCGAAGGCCCCCAACACCAGATACCCCAGAAACAGCATAAAAATTCCTTCCCTTGCATTGTGGTGGTCAGATTGACCAGGAACCGCGCATAAAAAAAGAGATGGCCCGAGCCATCTCTTCATTGTGCCGATTAATGCAGGGGAATGGTACCGTCCATCACCTTGTAGAAGGCCAGCACGGCGCAACCGAGCAGGGCCGCCGTCATCCCCTGCTCCAGCCGGTTGAGACTGCGCAGGCCATGGTGCTGGCGCGCCTTCCAGTAGATGAAGATGCCTGGGCTGTAGAGCAGTGCCACCAGCAGCAAGTATTCCACCCCGGCGGCATAGACCAGCCAGCAGCCGTAGCCGGTGGCCACCAGCGCCAGCAACAGGTCACGCTTGCGTTGATGGGGCTGGTTCTCGTAGGTCGTCCCCTGCATCGCCAGCTTGAGGCCATAGGCGCCGGAGAAGACATAGGGCACCAGCGCCGCCGAGGTGGCGATGTTCACCAGCGCCAGATAGGTGCTGTTCTGGAAGTAAATAATGATGAGGAAGACCTGCACCAGACAGGTGGAGCACCAGAGCGACACCTGGGGTGAGCCGTTCTTGTTCTCCTTGGCAAACCAGCCGGGGAAGACTCCGGTCTTGCCCGCGATGTAGGGCACCTCGGCCGCCAGCACCGTCCAGCTCAGCAAGGCTCCCATCACCGAGATCACCAACCCGATGTTGATGAGCCAGGCACCCCAGGGGCCGACAACGGCCTCCAGGATCATGGCGGTGGAGGGATTCTTGAGTGCGGCCAGCTGCGGCTGGTTCATGACCCCCAGAGAGAACAGAGTCACCATCACGTAAAGCGCCAGGGCGCCGAGCAGCGCCAGCACGGTGGCGCGGCCCACATCCTTGCGATGACGGGCGCGCGCCGAGACCACCACGGCGCCTTCGATACCGATGAAGACCCAGAGGGTTACCTTCATGGTGGACTTGACCTGATCCATCACCGACCCGAGCTCGGTGTTGCCATGGCCCCAGAAGTCCAGGGTGAAGGTCTGCATGTTGAAGGCGAGCAGCACGGCGACGCAAAACACGATGAGTGGCACCATCTTGGCGATGGTGGTCACTATGTTCACCAGCGCGGCGACCTGGATCCCGCGCAACACCAGCGCATGCACCGACCAGATGAGGATGGATGCCAGCGTGATGGCGACCGGCGTGTTGCCGTCACCGAAGATGACGTTGTCCGGCGTATCGAAGAAGTAGCTCAGGGCACTGAACACCACGATGGCGTAGGAGACGTTGGCCAGCAGCTGGCAGAGCCAGTAGCCCCAGGCCGCGTTGAAGCCGACGAAATCACCGAAACCGGCTTTGGCATAGCTGAAGATCCCGCCATCGAGATCCGGGCGGCGCATGGAGAGGTTCTGGTACACCAGGGCCAGGCAGATCATGCCGATCCCGGTGATGGCCCACCCCAGCGCGACGGCACCGGCGCTGGCGTGCGCCGCGATATTTTGTGGCAGACTGAAGACCCCGGCACCGACCATGGAGCCGATCACCAGCGAAATGAGGGCGCCGAGCCCTAGTTTCTTGTCCATCTCAATCCTGTTTTATTAGGCGGCGACAGAGCATCCATATTCATGTTGCGCGCGACATGGGAGGGGCGAAAAATCCGTACCCCGTGAAAAAGGCGGCAACTATATTGCATGACTATTCCGACCGCAATCCCTCATAGCGCCGATCATGCACCGTCTTGACCGCGCGCAATTCTACAGCACTGACTCGGACGGCCTGTGAGCTGGTTCAAATTAAGAGAGACCCGTTGATATTTCACATTTTTCAATGACCTTGCGCCCCTTTTCTGGCAAGACCTGCATGGGTATTCATCGCGGCAAGAGCGGGTCAGCCTCGACTCGCCAACCCGCGCCACAATAAAAACGCCCCTCGGGGAGAGGGGCGTCGGTGCATCGCAGATGGGGCTAGATACGCAGCCCGCCGTCCAGCTCGATCATCCGCCCGGACAGATAGTCGTTGGCGAGGATGAACTGCACCGTCTGGGCCAGTTGCGCCGCCTCCCCCAGGGTACCGACCGGAATGGCTTGCTGCATGCGCGCCATGGCTTCGGGCTTCATCGCCGCCGTCATGTCGGTAGCAAAGACCCCGGGTGCTATGCCCATCACCCGGATCTGATGGCGAGCCAGCTCCCGTGCCCAGGTCACCACCAGGGAGGCCACTCCCGCCTTGCTGGCGGCGTAGTTGCTCTGGCCCATGTTGCCAGCGCGGGCGATGGAGGAGATGTTGATGATGACACCACCCTGCCCTGCCTTGGCCATCAGCGCCGCCCCTTCGCGCCCGCACAGGAAGGTGCCGGTGAGATTGACATCGATGACCGCCTGCCACTGGGCCAGGCTCATCTTTTCCACCAGTTCCCCCTCCTTGACCTTGATGAGCATGCCGTCCCGCAGGATCCCGGCGCAATTGATAAGGCCGTGCAAGCTACCAAGGCTGTCTTTGATCGCGGCGAAAGTCGCCTCCACCTCGGCCTCGTCTGCCACGTTGCAGACGAACAGAGCGCAGCGCCCGTCACGGCTGCGCAGTTCGGCCTCGGTCACTTCCAGATCGCTGCGGTTGACGTCGATCAGGGCCAGCACGGCGCCCTGGCTGGCGAGGCTCTGGGCAATGGCGCGACCGAGCCCCCGTCCCGCCCCCGTGATGGCAATGACTCTGTTATGAATGTCCATGAATGCTCCTGGTGATTGGGCTGGCCGCTGGCCTGAGTACGGCCAAGACGTTCGGTAAATGGGATGATGGGCGGCTCGCCGCCACTTAACCCGGCTGTGATTTGTCCAGATAGAGCTCGAGAATGCTGGAAAAGTCCTTGCCCCCCTGACCCTGGCTCGCGTGCAGGTTGAACAGGTTGCGAGCCAGAGCCCCGAGCGGCACGGCGCTGTGGGCGTGCTCGGCCAGCGCCATGGCCAACCCCAAGTCTTTCACCATCAGTCGGGTCATAAAGCCCCCCTGATAGCCGCGCGATGCGGGGGCATTTTCCATCACTCCTGGCCAGGGGTTGTAGCGCTCAAGGCTCCAGTTGTTGCCCGAGCTCTTACCCATGATGGTGGAGAGGACGCTTGGATCCAGCCCCTCCTTTACCCCTAGCGCCAGCGCCTCTGCAGTGCCCGCCATGTGGATGGCGAGCAGCATGTTGTTGCACATCTTGGCGATCTGGCCCGCCCCCAAGGCCCCGGCGTGGAACAGATTCTGCCCCATCAGGGCCAGGATGGGCCTGGCCGCGTCGAAATCCGCCGGCTCGCCGCCGACGATAAAGGTGAGGGTTCCCGCCGCCGCACCGGCCACGCCTCCCGAGACGGGGGCATCGATGAAACGGATGCCGCGCGACTTTGCCGCCTCCCCCACCCGGCGGGTCGAGGCCACGTCTATGGTGGAGCTGTCGATGACCAGGGCCCCCGTCGGCAAGGCGGCCAGCAGATCCTGCCCACCCTCCTCGCCAAGCCAGAGTGCACGCACATGTTCCCCGGCCGGCAGCATGCTGATGACCACCTCGCAGCCGCTCACCGCCTCCCGGGCATCCCCGGCGGCGACGCAGCCGGCGGCGATCGCCCTGGTCAGGTTGTCGGGCACCAGATCAAATACCTGCACCGCGTGTCCCGCCTTGGCCAGGTTGGCGGCCATGGGGCCCCCCATGTTGCCGAGCCCGATAAATCCGATCCTTGTCATTGTTTGCTCCTTGTCTTGCTTGTCATCTGACGGCGGCACCTGGACCTCATCCACCCACTCGCTATTACCTTTCTCCCTCATCCCCAGCCCTTCTCCACAAGAGGGGAAAGAAATCGCACCTTGCCAGGTCTCTACAGAGGATCCGCCGTCAGAGGATTCACCCCATCGGGCCAGCGATAGAAGGCGTCCAGCCAGCCGGTGCCCGGCTGCGGTGCCTGCCAGCGGGGGGACTTGTCCTTGTCGATGAGCAGTGCCCTCACCCCCTCCACGAAGTCTCCCCTGAGCACGCAGTTGACCGACAGCGCCAGCTCGTCGGCGAATACCTCCGCCAAGGACTGGCGGCGAGCCTGCCAATACTGGCGCCAGAGGATGGCGCGGCTAATGGGGCTGCCGCTTAGGCAAGTCTCCCGGGCCAGGGCCAGGCTCCTGTCGTCGAAGCTGGCCTCAAACAGTCTGGTCAGCACGCCCTCCAGGCTGAGACCCGCCAGCAGGGCGTCGATCCTGGCCTGATGAGGCAAAAGCAGGGGTACCGGAAAATCAGCAGTAACCTCTGCTTGAAGTCCCCTGAACAATCGATCCAGCTGCTCGCGGGGCTCGTTCCCCGACCAGTCGAGGGCGGCCAGACGGGGCAGCAGCTCGGCACGCTCCGCACTGGCCATGGCGTGATCCGCGAGACCGAGGCCGATGGCGTCGGCACCGTTGAAGCGGGCCCCGGTGAGCCCGAGCCAGAGCCCGAGCCGACCCGGCATGCGGCTCAAGAACCAGCTCGCGCCCACATCCGGGTAAAGGCCTATGGTCACCTCCGGCATGGCGAACAGGCTCCGCTCGGTCACCACCCGGAACGCAGCGCCGGCAAACAGGCCGATGCCACCTCCCATGCAAATGCCGTCCGCCACGCAAATGAGCGGCTTGGCATAGCGGTGGATATGGTGATCGAGCCGGTATTCCTGTTCAAAGAAGTCGCGGGCGTAGTGAAACAGTGCCTGCTCATCCGCTTCCTGCCTGCGGTGATAGAAGGAGCGGATGTCGCCGCCGGCGCAGAACGCCTTCTCGCCAGCCCCCTGCAGCAAGACGCAGACGATATCGGGATCCCGCTCCCAGGCCGTGAGTGCCTCCTGCAGGCGATGGATCATCTCAAGGCTCAGGGCGTTGAGGGAGGCGGGACTGTCGAGGGTCAAGACCCCGATCCGGCGACCGTCCCCCGTGGGATATAGCGCCAGTTGTACGGATTCACTCATTAGCGGCCCCTTCATTTCGATGATGATCCCCATGGACTGGCCAAACCGATTTACTCATTGACCGCTCCATTCAGGCCCGCAGAGGCGCCGTACTGCCAGCGCGGCGGCCGCTTCTCGAGAAAAGCCGCCACCCCTTCACGCTGATTGGCATCCGCAAACAGCTCGAGGAAGAGGCTACGCTCGCGCGGCAAGGCCTCGTCTCGATGGCCGCTGCGCCCCTGATTGATAAGGACCTTGCAGGCGCGCAGGGCGCTCGGACTCTGGCGCTCCACCAACTGCGCCATCTGCTGCGCCGCCGCCCAGGCGCGGCCCTCGGTGACCACCTCCTCCACCAGCCCCATCTCGTAGGCCAGGGTGGCGCTCACCTTCTCGCCGCACAGGATCATGCGCTTGGCCCAGCCCGGCCCCACCAGCTCGGTGAGACGCTGGGTGCCACCGGCGCAGGGCAGCAAGCCGACCGAGGCCTCCGGCAGCCCCAGCTTGGCCTGCTGCTCGGCGATGCGGATGTCGCAGGCCAGC
The DNA here is from genome assembly GCF_056279295.1 of Aeromonas sp. TECH754. Taxonomy (NCBI): domain Bacteria; kingdom Pseudomonadati; phylum Pseudomonadota; class Gammaproteobacteria; order Aeromonadales; family Aeromonadaceae; genus Aeromonas; species Aeromonas sp. TECH754. The sequence goes on from NZ_JBWBRA010000001.1 coordinate 1,766,344, forward strand.
GCCACTTCCAGCCCGCCGCCCATGGCATAGCCATTGATGGCGGCGATGCTGACACCGTGAAAACGGGCAAGCGCCTCGAAGGCGCGACCGAAGGCCTCGGCCACCGCGCGGGCGTGCTCCAGATCCCCATCGGCAAACATCTTGAGATCGGCGCCGGCGCAGAAGAACTTGTCCCCAGCCCCGCGGATCACCAGGGCCACCACGTCGGGGCGGCCGTCGAGCTCCACCATCATCTGCAAGAAAGCCTGCAGGCTGGCGAGGGTCCAGGTGTTGGCTGGCGGATGGTCGAGGGTGATGTAGGCCACGTGGCCGTGGTATTCGAGCCTGATCCTTGTCATTGCATCGTCCTTGTGAATAAACCTGCCCCATGATGACAGGGTTGAATGGAGCCGACTTTCGGCTGGCTCACAAAGCCTGCTCCCAGATCCGGGGGAGAGTTACTCCAGCGAAAGACCGGGATCCGCCAGCAGGCGGCGGGCGATGATCAGCCGCATCACTTCGTTGGTCCCTTCCAGGATGCGGTGTACCCGAGTGTCGCGCAGGTAACGCTCCAGCGGGTATTCGCGGATATAACCATAGCCGCCAAAGAGTTGCAGAGCCTCGTCACAGACCTTGTAGCCCACGTCGGTAGCGAGCCGCTTGGCCATGGCGCACCAGGCGCTCTTGTCCGGGCTGCCCCTGTCCAGCTTGTCGGCGGCCTGGCGCACCAGCAGCCGAGCGGCGACAAGCTCGGTGGCCATGTCGGCGAGGCGGAACTGCACGCTCTGGAATTCGCTGATCGGGCGACTAAATTGCTGGCGCTGCTGCACGTGGGCCAGGGCGTCGTTCAGCGCCTGCTGAGCCGTGCCCACCGAGCAGCTGGCGATGTTGATACGCCCCCCGTCCAGGGCCTGCATGGCAAATTTGAAGCCCTCCCCCTCCTGCCCCAGCCGGTAGCGGGCGGGGATGCGCACGGCGCTGAAATTCACCTCTCGGGTCGGCTGGCTGTTCCAGCCCATCTTCTCCTCCGCCTTGCCATAGCTCACCCCGTCCGTGTCGGCGGGTACCATAAAGGCGGAAATCCCTTTTGCCCCCTCGCCGCCGGTGCGGGCCATCACCACCAGCACCTGAGTGCTGCCCGCCCCGGAGATAAACACCTTGCTGCCGTCGATGAGGTAATACTCCCCGTCCCGCACGGCGCGGGTCTTGAGGGCCGCCGCGTCCGAGCCGGCCCCCGGCTCGGTGAGGCAATAAGAGCCCAGCAACTCGCCGCTGGCGAGCCTTGGCACCCACTCCTTGGCAACCTCTTCCGGCAGCCAGGTGCCCAGCATCCAACTCACCATGTTGTGGATGGTCAGATAAGCCGTGGTGGAGGTGCAGCCCATGGACAGGCGCTCGAAGATAAGACTCGCATCGAGTCGTGGCAGGGCCAGCCCGCCGTACTGCTCCGGGGTATAGAGGCCGCAGAAGCCGAGCGCCGCCGCCTGCTTGATGGTGGGGATGGGGAACTCGTGCTCCCTGTCCCAGCGGGCGGCATGGGGTTTGAGCGCCTCGTCGGCGAAGGCACCGGCCGCCTCGACATAGGCCTGTTGATCCTCGGTCAGGGTAAAATCCATCTTGTTCGCTTCCTCGTGATCTCGATTGTCTGTCGCAGGCCCATGACTCAACGCAGGTGAATGGCCTTGGTTAGATCCAGCGGGACTGTCCTCGCCCCATCGCCCATCCCTCAACGCAAATGGATGGTCATATTGGGCCCACTGGGGATGTCCTCGTCGAACCAGCGCTCGGTCACCGTCTTGGTCTCGGTGTAGAAACGCACCGCCTGCTTGCCGTAGGCGTGCAGATCCCCGTAGAAGGAGCCGCGCCAGCCGGTGAAGGAGAAGAACGGCAGCGGCACCGGGATGGGTACGTTGATCCCCACCTGACCCACCGCCACCTCGTGGCGAAACTTGCGGGCTGCGGCGCCGCAGCCGGTGAAGATGGAGGTGCCGTTGCCGTAGGGATTGTTGTTGATGAGGCCGAGCGCCTCGTCCAGGCTCGCAACCTCGAGACAGGCGAGCACAGGGCCGAAGATCTCCTCCTTATAGATGCGCATGTCGGGGGTCACGCCGCGAAACAGGGTCGGCCCCACCCAGTTGCCCACCGGGTAACCGGGTACGCCGTAGAAGCGACCGTCCAGCAGGCACTCGGCTCCTTCTTTGATGCCTGCTTCGATCAGCCCCTCGACTCGTACCTTGGCTTCCGGGCTGATAAGAGGACCGTAGGCCGCCTCCGGATCGTGCCAGATCCCGGGCTTCACCTTGGCAAATTCGGCGGCGAGTTCCGGGATCCACTCCCTTGCGCTCCCCACGAATACCGCCACGCTGATGGCCATGCAGCGCTGACCGGCGGCGCCGACCCCAGCCCCCACCAGATTGCTCAGCACCTGGCTCTTGTTGGCGTCCGGCATGATCACCATGTGGTTCTTGGCGCCGACAAAGCACTGCGCCCGCTTGAGATGGTCGGTGGCGGTGCGATAGACATGGGCACCAACCCGGGCCGAGCCCACGAAGCTGACCGCTCTCACCTCGGGATGGGCGAGCAGCACATCCACCTGCTCGGCGCCGCCGTGCACCACGCTGAGGATACCCTTTGGCGCCCCCGCCTCGGTGAACAACTCGGCCAGTCGCATGGGAGTGAGCGGATCCTGCTCCGAGGGTTTGAGCACGAAGCCGTTGCCACAGGCCACTGCCAACGGGAACATCCAGAGCGGGATCATCGCCGGAAAGTTGAACGGCGTGATGCCGACGCAGACCCCGATCGGCTGCACCCAGGAGTGACCGTCGACCCGGCGCGCCACGTTGCCCATGGTCTCCCCCAGGGTTTGGCTGGCGATGGCGCAGGCCTGCTCCACCACCTCGATGCCGCGCCAGACGTCGCCCTTGGCATCCGCCAGATTCTTGCCGGTCTCCTGGGCCAGCAGGGTCGCCAGCTCGTCGTGATGCACCGTCAGCAGATGCTGGTAGTTGAACATCACCCGCGCCCGCTCGGAGGCGGGCACTTCCCGCCACAGCAGATAGGCCTCGTGAGCGGTGCGTACCGCGAGCTCTAGCTCGGACCGAGTCGCCTTCGGCACCCGCGCCAGCAGACTCTGATCTGCCGGATTGGTCACCTCGATCCACTGCTCGCTTGCCGATGGATAGGCCCCGCCGCCGATGTGCAGCGGCAGATCCCCGTACCGGGTCTGGCTCATGCTGATCTCCCCCTTGTTTGCATCTGTGTTCTCATTCGTGCCCTCATCCCGCCATATCGACGCACCACTGAGCCGCAAGCCATGCCACCGGCAGGAAGACCGGTGTCATGTCAGGATCATCTTGCCCGCCCCAGAGTGCGATCACGCCGAGATGCTCCTTGCGGTCATTCATCAACGCATTTACCTTAGACTAACAATTCATTTACGTTTACGCTAACGTAAACTTGACTCACGAGTGGACTGACCCCTTTTCCCTTGCCCGGGAGAGTCAAACTGGTGAGCACAACCCTAGATAAGGAGAGCAAGGATGCATGCCCTGATGGATGAAACCCTCCAGGCCCTGACCGAGCAGGTCGAGGCTTTCTGCCAGAAAGTGATAGCGCCGCGTGCCGAGGAGATAGATCGCAGCAACGCCTTCCCGCGCGATCTCTGGCCCAAGATGGGTGAGCTGGGCTTGCACGGCATCACGGTAGCGGAAACCTATGACGGGGTGAGCCTCGGCTACCTTGCCCACGTGCTGGTGATGGAGCAGGTGAGCCGTGCCAGCGCCTCGGTCGGCCTCTCCTACGGCGCCCACTCCAATCTCTGCATCAACCAGATCCATCGCCACGGCACCCCTGATCAGAAGGCGCGCTATCTGCCCGATCTGGTCAGCGGCAAGCACGTCGGGGCGCTCGCCATGAGCGAGCCGGGGGCGGGCTCCGACGTGGTCGCCATGCGCCTGAGCGCGCAAGACAGGGGCGATCACTTCCTACTCAATGGCAACAAAATGTGGATCACCAACGGCCCGGATGCCGATACCTTTGTCATCTATGCCAAGACGAACGCATCAGCCGGGGCGAAGGGGATTTCGGCCTTCATCGTCGAGGCGGGCACCCCGGGATTTACCACGGCCCAGAAGCTCGACAAGCTCGGCATGCGCGGCTCCAGTACCTGCGAGCTGGTGTTCGACGACTGCAAGGTGCCCAAAGAGAACCTGCTCGGCCCCCTGCACGGTGGAGTCAAGGTGTTGATGAGCGGCCTCGACTACGAGCGGGTGGTGCTGGCGGCGGGGCCGCTCGGCATCATGCAGGCCTGCATGGACGTGGTGCTGCCCTATGTGCGCGAACGCAAACAGTTCGGCCAGGCCATCGGTGAGTTCCAGCTGGTACAGGGCAAGCTCGCCGACATGTATACCCGCCTCGCCAGCAGCCGCGCCCTGGTCTATTCGGTGGCCGCTGCCTGCGACCAGGGTCACACCAGCCGCAAGGATTGTGCCGCCGCCATCCTGCTGGCCGCCGAAAACGCCACCCAGATGGCGCTGGATGCCATCCAACTCTTGGGGGGCAACGGCTATATCAACGACTATCCCACCGGCCGCCTGCTCCGAGACGCCAAACTCTACGAGATAGGCGCCGGCACCTCGGAGATCCGCCGCTGGCTGATCGGCCGCGAGCTGATGGGAGAGCAGGCATGAGCCAGATCCACGCCCGCATTCACTCTCGCCTCGACACGGGTAGCCCGGAGTTTGTCGAGAGCCGCGCGGCGATGCAGGCGCTGGTCAGCGATCTTCACGCCCGCCTCGACGAAATAGCCCAGGGGGGCGGCGCCGCCAACAACACCCGCCACCAGGCCCGTGGCAAGCTGCTGCCCCGCGAGCGCATCGACCAACTGCTCGACCCCGGCTCTCCCTTCCTCGAGCTTTCGGCCCTGGCCGCCTGGCAGGTCTATGACGATCTGGTGCCCGCGGCGGGCATCATCACCGGCCTCGGCCAGATCGCGGGCCGGCTCTGCCTGCTGGTGGTGAACGACGCCACCGTCAAGGGGGGCACCTACTACCCGCTCACGGTGAAGAAGCACCTGCGCGCCCAGGCCATTGCCGAGCGGCTGCGGCTGCCCTGCCTCTATTTGGTGGATTCCGGCGGCGCCTTCCTGCCCATGCAGGACGAGGTGTTTCCCGACAGGGAGCACTTTGGCCGCATCTTCTACAACCAGGCACGCATGTCGGCCCAGAACATCCCCCAGCTCGCGGTGGTGATGGGGCTGTGCACCGCCGGCGGCGCCTATGTGCCCGCCATGGCCGATGAGTCCATCATGGTCAAGAACCAGGCTACCATCTTCCTGGCGGGTCCGCCGCTGGTGAAGGCCGCCACCGGCGAGACCATCAGCGCCGAGGCCCTCGGCGGTGCCGAGGTGCACTGCGCCCACTCCGGGGTGGCGGATCATCTGGCGCGGGACGATGCCCATGCGCTCGCCATCGCCCGAACTCTGGTGGCCAATCTGGGGAATCCCCCCTCGCAGCCGAGAGATATTCCGGTGTTGGGCTTAGCAAGCTCAGCTCCGACCTACGACGAGCCCCTCTACCCCATAGCAGAGTTGTATGGCCTGGTGGGTACCAGCCTCAAGCGTCCCTATGACGCCAGGGAGCTGATCGCCCGTCTGGTGGATGGCTCCGAGTTCGATGAATTCAAGGCGCTGTTCGGCACCACCCTGGTCACCGGCTTTGCCCGCATTCAGGGAATGCCCGTGGGGATCCTCGCCAACAACGGGGTGCTGCACAGCGACAGTGCCCAGAAGGGGGCCCACTTCATCCAGCTCTGCAACCGACGCGCCATCCCCCTGCTGTTCCTGCAGAACATCACCGGCTTTATGGTGGGGAGTGCGGCGGAAAGAGAGGGCATCGCCAAGCACGGCGCCAAGCTGGTCACCGCCGTGGCCTGCAGCCGGGTGCCGAAGATCACGCTGCTCGTCGGCGGCAGCTTCGGCGCCGGCAACTACGGCATGTGCGGCCGCGCCTATGAGCCCGACTTCCTGTTCAGCTGGCCCAACAGCCGCATATCGGTAATGGGGGGCGAACAGGCGGCCGGCGTGCTGGTGCAGGTACGCCGCGACAAGCTGGCGGCCGCGGGCAAGAGCCTGAGCGAGCAGGAAGCCGAGGCCATCCGCGCCCCTGTCATAGCCCAGTACGAGCAACAGGGCCACCCCTACTACGCCAGTGCACGGCTGTGGGACGACGGCGTCATCGATCCCGCCCAGAGCCGCACCGTGCTGGCGCTGGCGCTGGCCGCCAGCCAGGGAGCCGATATTGGCCCCGAGCAGTACGGCATCTTCCGGATGTAAGGAGCGCACCATGTCCGAGCAACTCTTCAATGACCCCCTGGCCGGATGCCGGCTGGAACGCCATGGCCCCCTGGTCGAGCTGATCCTGGCACGCCCGGAGCGCCACAATGCGCTGGATGCCGCTCTCATGCAGGGGCTGCTCGATGGCCTCGATGAGCTGACTCAGGGCCAGACCGACGCCGGGAGACCTCATGCCCTGCTGCTGCGGGCCGAGGGCAAGCATTTCTGCGCCGGTGCCGATCTCGACTGGATGCGCAGCCAGGCCCATGTGGACTTCGATCCCAGCTCATTTGAGAAGAATCGGGAAGACGCCAGGGTGCTGGCCAGGCTGATGCAGGCCCTGGATGAGCTGCCCTTCCCCACCATCGCCCTGGTGCAGGGGGCCGCCTACGGCGGGGCGCTCGGCCTGATTTGCGCCTGCGACATCGTGCTCGCCGCCGACAATGCCCGTTTCTGCCTCTCCGAGGTGAGCCTGGGGCTGGTGCCGGCGGTGATCAGCCCCTATGTGGTGCGCGCCATGGGCATGCGCCAGGCGCGCCGCTATATGCTGAGCGCCGAGCCGTTCGATGCCATCACCGCCTGCCGACTCAATGTGGCCCACCAATTGATGCCGGCGACCCAGTTGCTGACCGAGGGACGCCTGCTGGCCCTGCGCCTGTGTCGCAACGGCCCGGCGGCGATGAGAGAGACCAAACGGTTGCTGGCCGCCATCGAGGGCCAGGCCGTTCACCAATGTGAAGAGACCACCGTCGAGACCATCGCCCGGGTGCGGATCGGTCTCGAGGCTCAGGAGGGTATGCAGGCCTTCTTCGACAAACGCCCCCCCAGCTGGCGACCCCGTTTCAAGGACGAGACATGACCAACCCCATCAAGCGCTTATGTATTGCAAACCATGGCGAGGATAATCCGAGTGCGGATCAACGCCTTTCGCTCCTGCCTGCCTGCGTCAACGAGGAGCGAAAATGACTCATAACGCCTCCATCAAGCGCTTGCTGATTGCCAACCGTGGCGAGATCGCCGTGCGGATCATCAAGACCGCCCGCCGCCTCGGTATTCACAGCATCGCCCTCTACTCGGACGCCGACGCCAGCGCCATGCATGTGCGCGACGCCGACGAAGCCTGGCACCTGGGACCGGCCCCCGCCCGTGACAGCTACCTCGACGGCGCCAAGGTGCTGCGCATCGCCCGCGAGGCGAACGCCGACGCCATCCACCCCGGCTACGGCTTCCTGTCCGAGAACAGCAACTTCGCCAGCGCCTGCTCCGCCCAAGGCGTGCGCTTTATCGGCCCAAGCGGCGCCGCCATCCTCGCCATGGGGGACAAGTCCGGCGCCAAGGCGCTGATGCAGGCCGCCGGCGTTCCCGTGCTGCCCGGCTACCACGGCGCGGATCAGCACCCGGAGATACTGCGTGATCAAGCGCGCCAGACCGGCTTCCCGCTGCTGATCAAGGCCGCCAGCGGTGGCGGCGGCAAGGGGATGCGGCGGGTCGAGGGGATGGACGAATTCGACGAAGCGCTGGCCGCGGTCAAGCGCGAGGCACTCGCCGCCTTCGGCGATGACAACGTGCTGCTGGAGCGCTACCTGGCCCGCGCCCGTCACGTAGAGGTGCAGATCTTCGCTGACAGCCTCGGCAACGCCATCTATCTGGGAGACAGGGACTGCTCCTTGCAGCGCCGCCATCAGAAGGTGATCGAGGAGGCGCCTGCCCCCGATATTCCCCATGCATTGCGCCAGGCCATGGGTGAGGCGGCCGTGGCCGCCGCCAGGGCCATCGACTATCAAGGGGCCGGTACCATCGAATTTCTGCTGTGTGACGGGGAATTTTTCTTCATGGAGATGAATACCCGCTTGCAGGTGGAGCACCCGGTCACCGAGTGCGTCACCGGACAGGATCTGGTGGCCTGGCAGTTGGCGGTGGCCGAGGGCAAACCGCTGCCGCTGAAACAAGAGGACGTGGTGCAGAGCGGCCACGCGGTGGAGGTACGCCTCTACGCCGAGGACGTGGCGGCCGGTTTCCTGCCCGCGAGCGGCCCCATCCACTGGCTGCACTGGCCAGCTGGGCTGCGGATCGACACCGGTGTCGCCGCCGGCGATGAGGTGAGCCCCTATTACGATCCCATGATCGCCAAGCTCGTCGCCCACGGCCAGAGCCGGGCCGAGGCCTTTGCCATGCTTGCCGATGGGCTGGCGGCACTGGAGATTGGCCCTCTCGTCCACAACGGCCCGCTGCTGCTGCGCCTGTGTCAGGATCCCGAGGTGCTGGCCATGGCGCATCACACCCAGTGGGCCATCCCCACCGAGCCGCTGCCGACTCCCGCACTCGCCTGGCCGCTGGCCGCCCTCTGGCTCGCCAGTCGCGGCGCGAGCAGCGCACCCTGGCAACAGGCCCGGGGTTTTCGGTTAGGCGGCAAGCATTGGACGGCGGCGGTGCGCATCGGCGAGGAGGCTCGAACCCTGAGCCTGCGGGAGCGTCAGGGCAGCATTGATTGGCAAGGAGAGTCACTTCCCTATGAGCTGGGCGCGGATCACATTCGCTTGCGGCGGGAGGGGCGCTGGCAACGCCATGCCGTACAAAGCGGCAGCTCCGGAGACTATATCCTGCACCTGGGCGACCGGTTGGTTCGCTTCGGCGCCGACGATCAGCGCCATCCCCTCTCCCATGATCAGGACCAGGACGGCGGGGCTGCCGGAGCGATCGCACCGATGCACGGCATCGTGGTGGCGCTGCAGGTCGAGGTGGGCCAACTTGTCCGCAAGGGTCAATCCCTGCTGGTGCTCGAAGCGATGAAGATGGAGCACAACCTCAGGGCCGAGCGGGACGGAGTCGTCGAAACCCTGCACTGCAAGGTGGGAGAGCAGGTGAGCCAGGGCGCCCTGCTGGTGCATTTCGCCGACCCGGCCAGCGGCACCCACGAGAGCAGTACCGACAACAACGGTAGCGGCGAGAAGAGAGAAGCGAGCGCATCATGAGCAGAGAACAAACCAGGCCAGTCGATCGGGTGAGCCTGGTGGAGATGGGGCCACGGGATGGCTTGCAAAACGAGACCCGCATCCTGACGCTGGATCAGAGGCTCGCACTGATCGCGCGCCTCGCCGATAGCGGCCTGCAGCGAATCGAGGTGGGTGCCTTCGTCTCGCCAAAACGGGTGCCGCAGATGGCGGACTCCGCCTCCCTGCTTGGCAGGCTGCCTCGCAAGGGCCCCACCCGCTACGGCGCTCTGGTGCCCAATCTGCAAGGATTGCAGGCCGCCATCGCCGCCCGGGTCGACGAGATAGGCCTGTTCACCGCCTGCTCGGACGGCTTCACCCGCGCCAACATCGGCATCGGCGTGGAGGAGTCGCTGGTGCGCTTCGCCCCCCTGGTGCTGGAGGCGCGCAGCCTCGGCATCAAGGTACGCGGCTACCTCTCCACCGTCATCGCCTGCCCCTATGACGGCCCCACCCGGCCAAAAAGGGTGGCCGCCCTGGCGGAGCGGCTGCTGGATCTCGGCTGCCACGAGATCTCCCTTGGCGACACCATCGGCGTCGGCACCCCGGGCACGGTCGCCCCCATGCTGGACGCCGTGCTGCACGAGGTACCGGCGGGACGGCTCGCGGTGCACTTTCACGACACCTACGGCCAGGGGCTGGCCAACCTGCTGCCGGCGCTGGAGCGCGGCATCCGCACCATCGACTGCTCGGTGGCCGGGCTCGGCGGTTGCCCCTATGCGCCAGGGGCCAGCGGCAACGTCGCCTCCGAGGAGGTGGTCTATCTGCTGCACGGCCTTGGCATGCACACCGGGGTAGACCTGGACAAACTCGCCGCCACCGGCCAGTGGGTGAGCGAGCAGCTGGGGCGCGTCAACGGCTCCCGGGTCGGCCAGGCGCTGCATGCCAAGGCCCTGCACCTTGGAACAACGACAGCTGAGATAGCACAAGGAGAGTGCCATGGTCCCTGATCCTGTCGCCAGCAAGGCGATCACCGACCCTCATTCCGTGCCGGTGCGCTCCTTTGACCTGCCAAGGAGCGCACCATGAAAGCCACCCCCTTCTGTGGCAAGGAGGTGACTTACAGCATCTCCGAGCTGGCCCAGGAGTTTGACGTCACCCCGCGCACCATTCGCTACTACGAGGATGAGGGGCTGATCACCCCGACCCGGGAGGGACAGACCCGGATCTACAGCCACAAGGACAAGATCCGCCTGAAATTGACCCTGCGTGGCAAACGGCTCGGCTTCAGCCTCGCGGAGATCCGCGAGCTGTTCGATCTCTATGACACCGACAAGACCAGCCGGACCCAGCTGCACTCCATGATCCAGATCATCGAGGCGAGGCGTCACTCCCTGCGCCAGCAGCTGGAAGACATTCAGATGGTGATGGCCGAGCTGGAGGTGGCCGAGCAACGCTGCATCAACTCCCTCAACGGCTTGAAAACCGGCGCGGATTGACCGGTGCCGGGGCATCCCGATCCCGGTGCGGCCATCAAATACGGCCGTTGATCAGGGGGAGTCTGTTGATGGCAGGCGCGGGCCAGCATCGTCGTCCCGCTGGCGATCCGGGGTAATGCCCCCAAGGGAGACCTCCCCCAGCGCCAATCAGCGCAGCGAAACAGGCCCCGGCAGATCCGCATTCCTGTGGATGAGTGCGGTGGTTTGTACACACCTTGGCCGATCCCGGTCAGAGTCCGGCGCAGTTCCTGTCGTCGCCTCATGATTACTCTTCGATTAATTGCTACCATGTGCGCATCAAATGGAGACCGTCATGCCCAAGCCTCTGTCCGCTCGCCTGTTGCGCTACGTCCTTTACCTCTGTGCCGCCCTGCTCGTCTCTCTCACTATCATGCTGTGGCAAGCACCCGGCCTCATCCAGCGGCACCTGCCCGGCTGGTTGGCCAAGCACTATGGTCTGCAACTGACGTTGGGTGAGATCAGGGTCAATCTGCGCTCCCCTGCCCTCACCCTGGGCTCCAGCGCCCTGCTCGACGACAAGCAGCAGCCCATGGTGGCGTTCGAGGAGCTGAGGCTCATTCCCAAACTGAAAGAGAGCTGGCAACAAAAGGCCATCCTGTTCGAGGAGGCCACCCTGATAAAGCCGACGCTGGATCTGGCCCGTCTCGAGGAGAGCAAGGACAAGGCGCGCAAGGGCGAGGTGCGCTTCAACCTGATCGAGGCGCTGGCCCCCTTGCTGGGCAGCCTGCCCCCGGATTCGGCACAGCCGGCGACGAGCGGCGAGCCCATGCCGGTGAAGATAGACCGGCTGGCCGTGGAGCAGGGGCAGCTCCAGTACCGGGATGAGCGCAAGCGCAACAGCCCGGGCTGGGTGCCCAGCCTCAAGCTGAGCGAGCTTGGCCTGCAACTGGCCGATTTCTCCAGCGCCGAGGGGTACGCCAACCACTATCGGCTGACGGCATTCCTCAATCAGAAGAGCCCGCTCAAGGCCGAGGGGACACTCGATGTCATGACCGGGGCCGGCAAGGGGCACCTCAGCCTGGGCAAGCTTGTGCTCTCTCCTTTTGCGCCGCTCTGGGCTCCCTATCTCAAGGTCAATCTGACCAGAGGAGAGGCCAGCGCCGAGCTGGCCTATAAGCTCTCGCCGGGCAAACAGGGGCTCGACTGGCAGTTGTCACAGGGCAAGCTGGTCGTGAACAACGGGCAGTTCAAGCGCCCCAAGGGCGCCGAGTTTGCCCGCTTCAACCAACTCGCCCTGACCGGCATCAGGCTCGATGGCAACAAGCAGTCCCTCAGCGTCGATGCCATCGCGCTCAAGTCCCCGGCCATCACGGCCGTGCTCGATGACAAGCAGCAACTGGATCTGAGCGATCTGCTGATCCCGCAGCCCCCCGCCAAGCCGGCGGGCAAAGCGCCGAAGAAAGACCAAACAACCGGCCGCCAAACCCTGGCGCTGGCAGCTCAAGCAAACCCGCATCAGCGGTGGTGAGCTCAAGCTGACCGAGTCCAGCAGCGGCAAGGCGCTGCCACGCACCCTCTCCGGACTGGAGCTCACCCTGGGCGCCTTGAGCAATGCCACCGATCAGGCCAGCCCGCTGAACTTGCGGGGCACCCTCGATGGCCAGAGCCAGCTCAGCTTTGACGGCACCATTGTCCCCGCCCCCTTCGCCCTACGCGGCGAGATCAGGCAGCAGGGGCTGCCCCTCGGCTGGGCCCAGCCCTATCTGCAGGATCTGCTGCGGATAAAGGTGCAGGACGGCCTGCTCAGCAGCCGCACCAAGCTGGCCATCGCCACCGACGCGACCGGAGTGCTGAGCCAGCTGGAGCTGGAAGGTGGGCTCTACATCGACAAGTTGCACGTGCTGGACCGCGCCGACAACCAGCGTCTGCTGCAGATTGAACGGCTGGAGCTGAGCGGGCTGCACTATGACGGCATGCGCCAGCAGCTGAAGATCGACGATATCCTGCTGCGCCAACCCTTCGCCCGCATCGAGATCAGTGAGGAGGGGATCACCAACGTCCAGCAGTTGCTGCTGCCCCGGCCGGGCAACAAGGCCAGCCAAGGTCCCGCCCCGCGCATCTTCATCGATCAGGTGCGCACCGAGCAGGGCAACCTGCGCTTCGCCGATCGCAGCCTGAGCCCGGAGTTCGTGGTCGACATCGCCTCCCTCAATGGCCAGAACCGCCACATCAGCAACAACCCCGGCCAGCGCTCGGAGCTCAGCTTCAACGGCAAGGTGGACAGATATGCCCCTGTCACCATACGGGGCGGCGCCAACCTGCTGATCGACGATCCCGTGCTCGACGTCGCCGTGGCCTTCACCAACCTGGAGCTCACCACCTTCACCCCCTACTCCAGCACCTACGCAGGCTACGCCATCGACAAGGGGCAGCTCTCCATGAAGCTCAACTACAAGTTGCAGGGCAAGCGGCTGGAGGGGGACAACGACATCACCATCAAGAAGCTGCAGCTCGGCGAGAAGATCAAGAGCGAGCAGGCCAGAGATCTGCCCCTCGGGCTCGCCATCGCCCTCCTGAGCGACGCAAGCGGCGTCATCAAGATGAACCTCAAGGTGAAGGGGGATCTGGATCAACCGAACTTCAGCCTGGGCAATATCTTCTGGGACGTGCTCGGCAATACCCTGACCAAGGCCATCAGCTCCCCCTTCTCCCTGCTGGCCTCCCTCACCGGTGGCACCAAGGATCTCGATGAACTGCCCTTCCTGCTGGGGGATCCGAGCCTCACCCCGACTCAGCAGACCAAGCTGACCAAGCTCGCGCAGGCATTGAAGGAGCGACCCAAGCTCAGCATGAACATCAGGGGCAAGGTTAACTTCAACGAGGAGCGCCCCATCTTGCAGCGCCAGAAGCTGGAGCGGGTGCTGGCCAAGATCACCGGCGCGCCGGCGGATCTCGCCTTGCTGGAGCAAGATCCCGCCCTGCAAAGCGCCCTGGCCGAGGCCTATGAGGCCAAGTTCAAGGAAGATCTCGGCGATCTGGCTGAGCGGCTCAAGCTCGCCGAGCAGAGCCCGGCCCTGCGCGCGCAGGCGGTGATCCTGCTGCGTGACCAGCAGCTGATCACCGCCAAGTCATTGCGCAACCTCGCCATGCGCCGGGCCCAGAACACCAAGGAGTATCTGGTGGATACCCAGGGGCTGGCCCCCGAGCGGCTGTTTGTGCTCGACAGCCAGGTGAAAGAGACGGACAAGGACGCCAAGGTGGTGTTGACCCTGGATAACTGACCGCGCGGGGCGGCCTCGGCTGCCCCGCCCTGTTTGTCGTTCTGCCGATGCTTCATCCCTCGCCCCTCTTCGAGGCCTTCCCCTACTATCTCCTGCGGCGCGGCGCAGCCCTGCTCTGCACTGTCCGCGCCAGCCCTGCGACCCCTTGTCAGCACGGACCTGCCACCCCTTCCATCAGCATCTTCCGCCACCCCCATGAATACCCGCAGTGGAATGCACCATTCACGTGCATTCACGGCGGACAGCTCGCCACCTGCTCGCGTCAAACAGGCATAAAATAGCTTTGTCTGATGGCATATAAGAGTGCTATTTGAGCACTGCAAGAAAAGCCCCCGCCAGTCACCGTTCCAGTGAACGGGATTGGAAGGTATCGGCCGGGGCCGGTCAGCCATAGAGTCGGCGCCGCCCTGTCATTTATTTTCACATCGCCGTCATTTACACAAAAAATCAACCAAGAAAACGTCATTCATTTACCTGCTTCCTACCTGGATGACACGAATGATGGCCCGGGTAAAATTTCCTGTAGTTTTTTTACCTTTTCTGCCGTGTCCCCCCTTGCGAGGGGCCGAGAGCCTGCCTAAAATCGCGCGTCTTTTATCAACCCCCCTCTATTTTTGGAGAACACCACGTGAGCGAAAAATTGGCCAACCCTGCCCCTCTGGGTCTGATGGGTTTCGGTATGACCACCATTCTGCTGAACATCCATAACGCAGGTTTCTTCCCCATCAGCGCCATGATCCTGGCCATGGGCCTGTGTTACGGTGGTCTGGCCCAGATCATCGCCGGCATCATGGAGTACAAGCGTGGCAACACCTTCGGTGTGACCGCCTTCATCTCCTACGGCACCTTCTGGTGGAGCCTGGTGTTCCTGCTGATGATGCCGGGCATGGGTCTGGCCGAAGCCACTCCCCACGCCTTCATGGGCTGGTATCTGCTGATGTGGGGCATGTTCACCCTGTTCATGCTGGTCGGCACCATCAACTTCCCGCGCGTGAAGCAGTTCGTGTTCGCCTCCCTGACCGTGCTGTTCTTCCTGCTGGCCGCCCGTGACTTCACCGGCAGCACCCTGATCGGCACCATCGCCGGTTTCGAAGGCATCATCTGCGGCGCCAGCGCCATCTACCTGGCCATGGCCACCGTGATCAACGAACAATTTGGCCGCACCGTGCTGCCGATTGGCGATCACAAGAAAGCCGCCACCGTGCAGCTCAAGGCTGCCGCATAATTCGCGGCCACCTGGCGCACGAGCCAATGTAAAAAGGCACCCTCAGGGGTGCCTTTTTGTTTATCCGTCATTCTGCGATTCACGACTCACATCGAGACGCTTACTGCCCCGCCAACAGACGGGTCGCCGGAAAACGCGCCGCTGGCTGCTGGCCAAAGAAGCGCTCGAACTGCCCATAGACGGCGGGATAGACCGCCCGCAGGCGCAGCGGATCCGTGAAGAAACTCTCGCTGCACACCGCGAAGAACTCGGCGGGATGCTCGGCGGCGTATGGGTCTATATCGGTCACCTCACCCCGGGCGAGCTGCGCCTTCAGCTCGTCGAATGCACTCTGCATGGCCTGGGTCCATTGTCTGGGATCCATGCCGCCATGCAGGGGGGGGGCGCCATCGGCGGCTCCGCCCAGCATGTCGAGCTTGTGGGTCAGCTCGTGGATCACCAGGTTGAAGCCATCCCAGTCCCCGTCCTGCTGCAACTCGCTCCAGGCCAGTACCAGCGGCCCCTGGGGCCAGGATTCGCCAGCGTTCTCCTCTTCCCATTCACTCACCAGCCCGAACTCGTCCTGCACCTCCTGCCGACGGGTGACGGGCTCGGGAATGATGATCACCTCGTGAAAGCCACGATACCAATCCAGCCCCAGATGCAGTATGGGCAGCACCGCCTGCAGGGCCAGCACCGCCTGCTGGCGCGCCGTGAGCTCGACCCCGATCAGGGTGAGCGTCTTGCGGGCCAAAAACTGTTGGGCCAACTCCACCAGCCGTTGTTCATCCGCCAGGGAAAAACCCTGCAAGATGGGCACGGCGGCCAGGGCCTGTTGCCACTCCAGCGCCTGGGGGGCATTGCTCCTCGCATCCGAGGGACGACCAAATAGACCTCTCAATCTGGACCAGAACACAGGGACTCCTCTTGCCAGTCAGAACACTTTGACGAATCGCTTGGGGCGCTCGAGGTACCCCTGCGCCAGATAGAAACGATGGGCTCCCTCCCGCTTTAGGCTGCTGGAGAGCTCCAGCTGGCCGCAACCCGAGGCCGTGGCCCGCCGCTCTGCCGCTGCCATCAGTTGGGCACCGATCCCGCCCCCCCTTCCCTGCTCGTCGATCACCAGCGCCGAGATGAGGCCCCAGGCCGGGGTCACATGCAAAGGTTGCAGGCGATGCCACACCAGGACGCCCAATGCCTCGTCACCGCGACAGGCCAGCAGGACCTCGGTTGCCGGATCCGGTGCCAGCAGGCGCGCTACCACTTCGCCCTTCTCAGTCTGATAACCCAACTGCTCGAACAGCGCGACGAGGGCGGTACCGTCGTCCTCGCCTGCGAGGCGAATGGCGCAGCTATTTGCTTTCATTTTCATGCCTGACCCCACTTTTATCCTCCCTCCCGTGCGCGCCATCGACAGCCTGCTTGCGCACATGATGGGCAACGACCGAATCTTGTCCAGCGTCCTTGGCCATTTGTTAACGTCAATTCACAAATTAACAATCAAGCAACAGCTTTTGCTAGAAAGCCGTGAAACAAATGGATATGTTAAAACCCGCGGACTTGGCAGTCGAAAGTTCCGCCCAAAATCTTGGGTGACCTCCTTGGTCGCCTGCTTTTTCGAGAGAGCGAGGCACAGACCTCGCCCAAGCGAACACAACAAAGGAGTTGTTGTACATGAATGAGATCGTCAATGCCATCAATGGGGTGATATGGAGCCCCGCGCTGATTTTTTTATGCCTGGGAGTCGGCCTCTACTTCTCCCTGCGCACCCGCTTCCTGCAACTGCGCCACATCAAGGAGATGGTCCGGTTGATGTTTGATGGCAAGAGCACCGATGCCGGTGTCTCTTCCTTCCAGGCGCTGGCCATGACCCTGGCCGGCCGGGTCGGCACCGGCAACATCGCCGGGGTCGCCACCGCCATCACCTTCGGTGGCCCAGGTGCCCTGTTCTGGATGTGGATGGTCGCCTTCCTCGGCGCCAGCTCCGCCTTCGTTGAATCCACCCTGGGTCAGGTCTACAAGGAGAAGATCAACGGTGAATACCGCGGCGGCCCGGCCTTCTACATCGAGAAAGGGCTCGGCATGAAGTGGTACGCCTGGACCTTCGCGATCTCCACCATCTTCGCCTGCGGCGTACTGCTGCCGGGGGTGCAGGCCAACTCCATCGGCGCCAGCCTGCAGACCGCCTTCGCCATCGATCCGAACGTTACCGCCGCCGGTCTGGCGCTGCTGCTCGGCTTCATCATCTTTGGCGGCGTCAAGCGCATCGCCCACTTCGCGAGCACCGTGGTGCCCTTCATGGCGCTCGGCTACATCATCGTCGCCTGCGTCATCATCGCCCTCAACATCGGTCAGTTGCCGGGCGTGCTGATGCTGATCTGGAAGAGTGCCTTCGGCTTTGACGCCGGTTTTGGCGCCGTGCTGGGGCTCGCCATCATGTGGGGGGTCAAGCGCGGGGTCTACTCCAACGAGGCAGGCCAGGGCACCGGACCCCACGCCTCCTCCGCCGCCGCGGTCAGCCACCCGGCCAAGCAGGGGCTGGTGCAGGCGTTCTCCGTCTACATCGACACCCTGTTCGTCTGCTCCGCCACCGGCTTCATGCTGCTCATTACCGGGCTCTATAACGTGCAGGGGCCGGATGGCGCAGCCATCTACACCGGCATCGCCGGTGTGGCCGCCGGTCCCGGCTATGTGCAGACCGCCATGGAGAGCATGATGCCCGGCTTTGGCAGCATGTTCGTGGCCATCGCGCTGTTCTTCTTCGCGTTTACCACCATCGTCGCCTACTACTACATCGCCGAGACCAACATCGCCTACATCAACCGCAAGGTGAACCGCCCTTGGCTGACCTTTGTGCTGAAATTGACGCTGATGGCCTCCACCGTCTACGGCACCGTCAAGACCGCCGATCTCGCCTGGGGCATGGGGGATATCGGGGTCGGGCTGATGGCCTGGCTCAACATCGGTGCCATCCTGCTGCTGCAAAAGACCGCCCTCGTCTGCCTGAAAGACTACGAGGCCCAGCAGGCCAAGGGGCTGGATCCCGTGTTCCACCCGGAAAAACTCGGCATCAAGAACGCCGACTACTGGATGGGTCGCCGCTCCGAAGACAACCTGGAGCAGGAACAGGCCGGTCACGCCTTCGAGCCGGATCGCAAAATCTCCTGATCCTTAGGCGCATAACAAGAGGAAAAAATGGCAGCCCTGGCTGCCATTTTATATTGGGGAAAGATCAGAGCGCGTTGCGTCTCGGCCCGAACGGCAGGCGCCAGCGAAACAGGCTGTTGAGCGTGGCACGCCACTGATTCGGCCGCCCCAGGATCTGCTTCTGCAAGCGGGTCTCTTCTTTCAGCATCACCTCGTCGCTGCGGGCCCAGGCCTGGGTGTAGAGCTGCTTGATCCCCGCCAGCGCGTCCGGCGACTTGGTGATCAGGGTCCTGGCAAATTCCCGCGCTTCGGCCAGCGGATCGGCGCAGACCCGGCTCACCAGGCCGAGCGCCCTGGCCTCGCTGGCATCGCATTCACGGCCGCTCATGGCGAGCTCCATGGCGGTGTCCATCCCCATCAGGTTGCGCAGGGTGACGCTGCCGCTCATGTCGGGGATGATGCCCCACTTGATCTCCATCACCGAGAAGCGGCAATCCGGGGTGCTGAAGCGAAAATCGGCGCCGAGCGCGATCTGCAGGCCGCCACCGAAACAGACTCCCTGGGTCACGACGATCACCGGCACCGGCAACTGATGCCAGCCATAGGCGACCCGCTGGGCCAGATTGGTGGCCTCGTCCGCCTCACGCTTGAGGATGTCCAGGGCCGCTACCGGCTGCTTGAGCATGGATTTCACATCCAGCCCGGCGCAGAACGCCCGTCCCTCCCCGTGCAGGATCACCGCCCGCAAGCCTTTGTGTTGCTGCAACCGGGTGAGCGTCTCGTCGATGGCGCCAAACATGGCCCTGTCCAGCGCATTGAGCTTGTCTCCCCGCGCCAGCATCACCTCGGCGATGCCGTCCCGGATCTCGCACTTGACCCTTGGTTTATCCATGTCCCCTTTCCTCCTTGATACTGGTCATACCACAACGTTACCAGACTGTTACCAGCGGGTACAGGGAGGCTGCGCCCCCTCTGCGACTAAAGTCGGCTGGTTCCTGTCCGGCGCCTTTGCCAGACTGGCCCCATCCCCCCGGCCGAGCATTGTCATGACCATCTTGTTCAACTTCGACCGCCCCCCCTTCGATGGCCTCGACGAGCAAGCGCGCCTACAACTCGGCCAGCGCCTCAGCATCTGTTACTTTCGGGCCGGCCAGACGGTGCTGAAGGCCGCCGAGGCCCCACCGGGTCTCTATCTCGTCATCAAGGGAGCGGTGGAGGAGTCCAGCCCCCACCAGTCATTCGGGGATTATGGTGAAGGGGACTTGTTCGACGTGCGCGCCCAGTTCGATGGCCACTGTCGCCACCGTTTCGGTGCCCTGGAAGACACCCTCTGCCAGCTCATTCCCCGCGCGGTGTTTCAGGGGCTCTGCGCCGACAACCCCGCCTTCGCCCACTACTTCACCGCCACCCTGGCGGAGCGTCAGCGCGAGCAGGAGCGGCGCAGCCAGCTCGGCCAGCAGAACCTGGCGGAATTCATCCTGACCCGCATCGACCCAAGCCATCTGCAAGCCCCCCTGCTGCTGGACAGGCATACCAGCCTGCTCGCCGCGAGCGAGGCCATGGCGGCCCGTGGCACCGACTGCCTGATCTACCCGGCCCCCGATGGCAGCCTGAGCCTCGCAACCCGCAAGACCCTGCTGCACGCGCTGACTCTGCAGGGGTTGCCGTTGACAACCCCCCTCACGCTCCTGACCCCGGCCCCTCTGATAGGGCTCCCCCTTGGCAGCTACCTGTTCGATGCCCTGCTGCTGATGACCCGCCATCGCATCAAGCGGCTGGTGATCTGGCAGGGACAGGAGGTGGCGGGAATCCTGCACCTGACCCAGGTACTCGGGCTCTTCTCCACCCACTCCCACGTGCTGACCCTGCGCATCGCCCGGGCCGACAGCCTGGCCGCCCTGGAGACGGTCGCCAGGGAACAACAACAGCTGACCCGCGCCCTGTTTGCCCAGGGGATCCACACTCTGTTCCTGATGAAGCTCATCGCCACCCTCAACGAACAGCTGATCGCCAAGGCCTTCGCCCTGGTGATCCCCCCCGAGGTGCAAGACAAAGTGTGCCTGCTGATGCTGGGCTCGGAGGGGCGCGGCGAGCAGATCCAGAAGACCGATCAGGACAATGCCCTGATCCTGCCCGCCGACCTGCACTGGCCGACTCGACAGGAGGATCTGGCCGCCTTCAGCGCCCTGCTCGAGCGCCTCGGCTATCCCCCCTGCCCGGGGCGGGTCATGGTCAGCAATCCGGAGTGGGTCAAGGGGGCCCAGCAGTGGCAGGATGAGATAGAGCAGGCGTGCGTGCGCGCCAGCGAGGCCGATCTGTTGTGGCTCGCCACCCTGGCCGATGCCCAGGCCATTGCGGGGGAGAGGGACCTGCTGGCCCCGATCGCCCGATACCTGCGAGAGCGACTGGCGGACCGGCCCGATCTGCTGGCGGAGATGGCCCGCGCCGCCATCGCCTTTCACACCCCGCTCACCCTGTTCGGCCGGCTGGAGCAGGCCCCCGAGGGGCTGGATCTCAAGCGCGGCGGCCTGTTTCCGCTGGTACACGGCCTGCGGGTGCTGGCACTGGAGGCAGGCGTGCTGGAAACCTCGACCCTGGGCCGCATCGAGGCACTGGTGGCGGCGGGCAGACTCAGCGCCGATTACGGCGCCAACCTGGCGGAGGCGTTCCGGCTCTTCATCCGGCTGCGGCTCGGCGGGCAGCTCAAGACGGGGGATAACCGTGTACAGGTGGATGCCCTCAGCCACGGGGACCGGGATCTGCTGCGCCACGCCCTGCATCAGGTGAAAAAGTTCCAGCAGTGGCTGGGCGTCCACTTTCGGTTGCGGCAATGACCCTGTGGCACCACTGGCGCCGCCGCTGGCTTGGCCGCGCCTTTCGCGAGGAGCCCTTTGCCCCGCTGTTTGACTGTCCCCCAGCGGAGGAGTGGGTGGCGCTGGATCTGGAGACCACCAGCCTGGATCCCGAGCGGGCCGAGATAGTCTCTATCGGCGCGGTGCGCATCCAGGGCAACCGACTGCTCAGCGGCGAGGCGCTCTCCCTGCGGGTGTTGCCCCCCGCCAGCCTGAGCGAGCAGTCGGTGGTGATCCACGGTCTGCGTCATCAGGATCTGCAGCAGGGACTGGCGCCGGAACAGGCGCTGCGCCAGCTGCTGGCCTTTATCGGCCCCCGTGAACTGGTGGGCTACCACATCGCCTACGATCTGCGCATCCTCAATCTGGCCTGCCAGACACTGTGGGGACTGACGCTGCCACAACGGGGCATAGAGGTGAGCCGTCTCTATCACGACAGGCTCTATCGGCGCTACCCGGACGCCGTCATCGATCTGCACCTGGCTGCCATCTGCAGCCATCTGGGGCTGCCTGCCCTGCCTCCTCACGACGCCCTGAGTGACGCCGTCACCGCCGCCCTCATCTTCCTGCGCCTGCGCCATGGCGGACCCTTGACTTATCCCAAAGTCTAATTGCCGACAAATAACATTTAATTCACATTTTGATTACATGAGCAGACCTCCTGCTCGGTAGGGACAACCTTCATTCACAGCTGACACAACCGTCACGGAGAACTGCAATGGAACAGCAACGCTATCTGAGGATCCAGCAAGATCCCAACTTTCAGGAGTTGGTCGCCAAGCGCCAGCGCTTCGCCTGGACCCTCTCCATCCTGATGCTGGGGCTCTACCTGGCGTTCATCCTGCTCATCGCCTTCGCCCCCGGCTGGCTCGGCACCCCGCTCAGCGAAGGCTCGGCCATCACCCGTGGCATCCCGGTCGGGGTGGGCTTGATCCTCTCCTCCTTCGTGCTGACCGGCATCTATGTGTATCGCGCCAACGGCGAGTTTGACGAGTTGAACCAGAAGATCCTCAAGGGAGTGCAATCATGAAAGGCAAGTCTCTGCTGCTGCTCGGCGGCCTCATCTCCACCCCCTTGCTGGCGGCCGATGCGTTGACCGGCGAGGTGCAACGCCAGCCCCTGAACGTGCCGGCCATCGTCATGTTCGTGGCCTTCGTGGCCGCCACCCTGTTCATCACCTACTGGGCCTCCAAGCGCAACCGCTCGGCCTCCGACTACTATGCCGCAGGCGGCCGCATCACCGGCTTCCAGAACGGGTTGGCCATCGCCGGCGACTACATGTCTGCCGCCTCCTTCCTCGGCATCTCCGCCCTGGTCTACACCTCCGGCTATGACGGCCTCATCTACTCCATCGGCTTCCTGGTAGGCTGGCCCATCATCCTGTTCCTGATCGCGGAGCGGCTGCGCAACCTCGGCAAGTACACCTTCGCCGACGTGGCCTCCTATCGCCTCAAGCAGACCTCGGTCCGCACCCTCTCCGCCAGCGGTTCCCTGGTGGTGGTGGCGCTCTACCTCATCGCCCAGATGGTCGGTGCCGGCAAGCTCATCGAGCTGCTGTTCGG
Source organism: Aeromonas sp. TECH754 (assembly GCF_056279295.1). NCBI lineage: Bacteria > Pseudomonadati > Pseudomonadota > Gammaproteobacteria > Aeromonadales > Aeromonadaceae > Aeromonas > Aeromonas sp. TECH754. The sequence continues at coordinate 1,789,090 of NZ_JBWBRA010000001.1, forward strand.
CCTGCAATACCACGTGGCCGTGGTGCTGGTCGGCATCCTGATGGTGCTCTACGTGCTGTTTGGCGGCATGCTGGCCACCACCTGGGTGCAGATCATCAAGGCGGTGATGCTGCTCTCCGGTGCCAGCTTCATGGCCATCATGGTGATGAAGTCCGTCAACTACGACATCGGCGCCCTGTTCAGCGAGGCGGTCAAGGTCCATGCCAACGGCGCCGCCATCATGAGCCCGGGCGGCCTGGTTGCAGATCCCATCTCCGCCATCTCGCTGGGACTGGCGCTGATGTTCGGTACCGCCGGCCTGCCCCACATCCTGATGCGTTTCTTCACCGTGAGCGATGCCAAGGAAGCGCGCAAGTCGGTGTTCTACGCTACCGGCTTCATCGGCTACTTCTACATCCTGACCTTCATCATCGGCTTCGGCGCCATCCTGCTGGTCAGCACCAACCCGGACTTCAAGGACGCCACCGGCGCCCTGCTCGGCGGCACCAACATGGCGGCGGTGCACCTGGCCGATGCGGTCGGCGGCAGCCTGTTCCTCGGCTTCATCTCCGCCGTGGCCTTCGCCACCATCCTCGCGGTAGTCGCCGGCTTGACCCTGGCGGGTGCCTCCGCGGTGTCTCACGATCTCTACGCCTGCGTGCTGAAGGATGGCAAGGCCAACGAAGCCGACGAGCTGCGCGTCTCCAAGATGACCACGCTAGTGCTGGGTGTGGTCGCCATCGGTCTTGGCATCCTGTTCGAGAAGCAGAACATCGCCTTCATGGTGGGCCTGGCCTTCTCCATCGCGGCGAGCTGCAACTTCCCGGTGCTGTTCCTCTCCATGTTCTGGTCACGCCTGAGCACCCGTGGCGCCGTCTACGGTGGCTGGCTGGGCCTCATCAGCGCCGTGACCCTGATGATCCTGGGCCCCACCATCTGGGTGAAGGTGCTGGGTCATGCGGCCGCCATCTTCCCCTACGAATACCCTGCGCTCTTCTCCATGGCGCTGGCCTTCGTCGGGATCTGGTTCTTCTCGGTGACCGACAAGTCCCAGAACGCGGCCGACGAACACACCAAGTTCTTCCCGCAGTTCGTCCGCTCCCAGACCGGGCTCGGTGCCTCCGGCGCCAGCTCCCACTGATAAGATTGAGTCTCTTGACAAGCCGGCCCTGCGCCGGCTTTTTTCATGCCCTCCTTCCCCCATGCAATAGCGCCAGATCACAGTTCCTGCTAAAACTTTCGGCGGATCTGTGCCATAATGCGCGCCATTTGACAGACCAACCGGGACATCTCCTTTGTTAAGCAGCAACAACATCACCATGCAGTTCGGCGCCAAGCCGTTGTTTGAGAACATCAGCGTCAAGTTTGGCGGCGGCAACCGCTACGGCCTCATCGGCGCCAACGGCTGTGGCAAGTCCACCTTTATGAAGATCCTCGGCGGCGACCTTGAGCCCACTGGCGGTAATGTGAGCCTGGACGTCAACGAGCGCATCGGTAAGTTGCGCCAGGATCAGTTCGCCTACGAAGAGATGCGCGTGCTGGACGTGGTCATGATGGGCCACGTCGAGCTGTGGGCCGCCATCGCCGAACGTGATGCCATCTACGCGAACCTGGAAGCCACCGATGACGACTACATGCGTGCCGCCGAGCTGGAAGGCACCGTCGCCGAATTTGACGGCTACACCGCCGAAGCGCGCGCGGGCGAGCTGCTGCTGGGTGCCGGTATCCCTATCGAGCAACACAACGGCCCCATGAGCGAAGTGGCACCGGGCTGGAAACTGCGGGTGCTGCTGGCACAGGCGCTGTTCTCCAACCCCGATATCCTGCTGCTGGACGAACCGACCAACAACCTGGACATCAACACCATTCGCTGGCTGGAGCAGGTGCTCAACGATCGTGAAAGCACCATGATCATCATCTCTCACGATCGTCACTTCCTGAATTCCGTCTGTACTCACATGGCGGATCTGGACTACGGCGAGCTGCGCGTCTACCCGGGCAACTACGACGAGTACATGACCGCGGCCACCCAGGCCCGCGAGCGTCTGCTGTCCGACAACGCCAAGAAGAAGGCCCAGATTGCCGACTTGCAGTCCTTCGTCTCCCGCTTCAGCGCCAACGCCTCCAAGTCCAGCCAGGCCACCTCCCGCCTCAAGCAGATCGACAAGATCAAGATTGAGGAAGTGAAGGTCTCCAGCCGTCAGAACCCCTTCATCCGCTTCGAGCAGGACAAGAAGCTGTACCGCAACATCCTGGAAGTGGAAGGGGTATCCAAGGGCTACGGTGATGCGCCGCTGTTCAAGGGCCTCAGCATGATGCTGGAAGTGGGCGAGAAGGTCGCCATTCTGGGGACCAACGGCATCGGTAAATCCACCCTGATCAAGACCCTGATGGGCGAACTGACGCCGGACAGCGGCACCATCAAGTGGTCCGAAAACGCCCAGATCGGTTACTACGCTCAGGATCACGCCGAAGACTTCGACACCGATCTCAACGTGTTCGACTGGATGACCCAGTGGAAGCAGCCCAACGAAGACGAGCAGGCAGTGCGCTCCATTCTGGGCCGTCTGCTGTTCACCCAGGACGACATCAAGAAGCCGGTCAAGGTGCTCTCCGGTGGCGAACAGGGCCGCATGCTGTTCGGCAAGCTGATGATGCAGCGCCCCAACATCCTGATCATGGATGAGCCGACCAACCACCTGGACATGGAATCTATCGAATCCTTGAATATGGCGCTGGAGATGTATCAGGGCACCCTGATCTTCGTCTCCCACGACCGTGAGTTCGTTTCCTCCCTGGCGACCCGCATCATGGAACTGACCGAGAACGGCATCCGCGATTTCGGCGGTACCTACGAGGATTACCTGCGCACCCAGGGCGTGGTGTAAGCACCCTCCCCGCTTATCCAATGCAAACCGGCGCCAAGGCGCCGGTTTTTTATTGCCCGCTTTGAGACCCCCTGCTGACATGACGGTCCGAGGCTCTGCCAGGATGCGACGACGGGCAAAAAATATCTGCATGAAGGAATTTTTGGTGGAATATCACACCAGCAAGCAACGATTTTACAGATAAAAAAACGGCCCCATCGTGGGGCCGTTTTCAATGGGTTGCGGTGTCGGGATTATTCGACGGCCGCTTCCACATCGGTGAAGTACTCGATCTTGGCGGTCTTGCGCAGCTCGTCGATCAGCGACTTGTAGGAGGCCTGTGCCTTGCCCTGGCCAAGCTGACCCTGCAACAGGCTGACCATCTGGGACGGCTCCTCGGTCACATTGACCTTGTCCAGCGCGACCACGACCCGATCGCCATTGGCTTCGGCGACCAGCTCGACGCTCGGCTTGCCATCCTTCGGATGAGGCATGCGGAAGGCCTGGGCCAGCAGGTTCTGATCCAGATCCTGGGTGAAGCGAGCGACGCCGTTATGGGTCTCTACCTTCAGTCCCAGCGCGGCCAGATCCGCCTGGATGTCTTCGCCGGCGTGCAGCTTGTCCAGCAATCCTTGCGCCTTGCTGCGCGCCACTTCGCTGGCCTTGTCATGCTTGATGGCCGCAACCACCTGCTCCTTGACGTCCGCCAGCGGCTTGGCCGCCTTGGGCTGATGGCTCATGATGTGCAGCACCAGCGCCTTGCCATCACCGAGCTCAATCACATCGGAGTTGGTGTTGTCATCGCGCAGCTGTTCGGAGAACGCCACCGCCAGCACCTTGGGATCGCTCAGCGGTGCCGGTGCATCGGCCTGGCTGAAGTAGTCAGAGGAGACGACCTTCAGGCCCATGGTCTCGGCGGTGAGATCCAGCGAATCCGGGTTTTCGAAGCTGCTGTCGGCCATCTTCTGCTGCAGGGCGAAGAACTGCTCCTTGGCCTTGTCAGCTTGCAGACGGCTGATGGTTTCACCCATCACATCGACGAACGGCTTGGTCTGGGCAGGCTCGACGGCCAGCAGCTTGATGACGTGGAAGCCGAACGGGCTCTTCACCACGGCGGAGAGATCGCCGGCCTTGGCCAGCTCGAAGGCGGCCTTCTCGAAGGTCGGATCCATGACGCCCTTCTCGAACCAGTCCAGCTCGCCGCCTTTCTTGGCGGAGAAGGTGTCGGAGGAGTTGGCCTTGGCCAGCGCGGCGAAGTCTTCACCGCCCTTGGCTTTCGCCAGCAGCTCGTTTGCCTTCTGCTCGGCGGCCTTCTCATCCTTGCCAAACGGGATCAGGATGTGTGCCACCTGGCGACGCTCGGCACGCTGGAACTGGTCCTGGTGCTGATCGTAATAATCCTGGGCATCCTGTTCGGTGACCTTGATCTCTTTGCCGAGGGTGGTGGCATCGAGCAGCAGGTAATCGACCTTGACCTTCTCGTCGTTCATGAAGCGGGCGCTGTTGGCCTTGTAGAACTGCTCCACCTCGGCGTCGGTCACCACGACCTCATTCATGTAGGCGGAGGCAGGCAGGCGCACCAGGCGCAGATCGCGGGTCTGGTTGTAGAGCCTGTCGAGCTGCTCGGCTTCACCCTTGAGGGCGAATTCGGAGCCCAGCAGGGCACCCATCAGTTGCTGACGTACCATGTCCTGGCGCAGGGAGTCACGGAACATCTCCGGGGTCATACCGGCACGACGGATCAGCTGCAGATAGCGCTCGTTGTTGAACTTGCCGTCTTCGACAAACTCCGGCATGGCGACGATGGCCTGCTTGATCTGCTCGTCGCTGACGCGCAGGCCGAGTTCACGAGCCTTGCCATCGATCAGCGCCTGATCGATCAGCCGGTCCAGCACACCACGGCGGAACTGCTTCATGTAATCGGGGTTGGCAGCCATCTGGTTGAAGGCCTCACCCATTTGAGATTCCATGCGGGCCCGCTCGTTGCGATAGGCATTCTCCAGTGCGGGGGCACTGATGTCATTGCCGTTGACGGTGGCGGGGGCGGTACGTGCCGGGCCATTGAGGTAGCTGCCTACCCCGGCCAAGGCAAAGGAGAGGATGATCAGGCCCAAGATAATCTTGGCTACCTTGCCCTGCGCCCCTTCGCGTAGTTTATCCAACATCATGTTTGTACTTATGCTCCCGAACTCGATGGGCGTAAATAATGAAAAGGCGCACCGATTGCGATGCGCCTTGGTCAATCAGTATGAGGGAGAGCCCTCTCACTTGTCTGGTCTGCGACCAAGGACGGAGCCGATGAAGATCAGCGCCCGGCTTAGTTGACCGCGTCTTTCAGGGCCTTGCCGGCTTTGAAGGCAGGAACTTTACCGGCGGCGATTTCGATGGTCGCACCAGTTTGTGGGTTACGGCCAGAACGAGCAGCACGCTCGCGAACAGCGAAAGTACCGAAACCAACCAGAGCAACCTGGTCACCCTCTTTCAGAGCTTCACCTACCGCATCGATGAAGGCATCCAGCGCACGGCCAGCAGCGGCTTTGGAGATATCAGCACCGTCTGCAATCTTGTCAATCAGTTGAGATTTATTCACTCTTATATTCCCCTTTTATCGAACATCGCTGCGGCGCTGATTTCCCTGGCCACAACAAGTGGAGGTTTTATAGCAAGCCTCCTGATCAGTTGCAAGTGACAATCTGGCGCAAACCCGCGCCACATCACGCATTGCGACTCATCATGAGTACCCGATCGGTGGTCAAGGCTACTTCCGTTATCCGGCGCATGCAAGCCTTAACCACCTCCCGAATGCGCCAAATTTGCGGCGCATCAACATTTACACGACAGAAACGCGTTCGAAACCCTGCGGATTGTCCTGCAACGCCAGCGCCAACACCTCATCAATCCAGCGAACCGGATAAATTTCAAGATCTTGTTTGACGTTGGCCGGGATCTCTTCCAGGTCACGAGCGTTCTCAAACGGGATCAACACCCGCTTGATCCCGCCACGGTGCGCCGCCAGCAGCTTCTCTTTGAGGCCACCGATGGGCAGCACTTCACCGCGCAGGGTGATCTCCCCGGTCATGGCCACATCGGCGCGCACCGGGTTGCCGGTCAGGCTGGAGACCAGGGCGGTGCACATGGCGATACCGGCGCTCGGGCCATCCTTCGGGGTCGCCCCTTCCGGCACGTGCACGTGGATGTCGCGCTTCTCGTAGAAGTCGGCGTTGATGCGCAGCTTCTCGGCGCGAGCCCGCACCACCGTCATGGCCGCCTGGATGGACTCCTGCATCACGTCACCGAGGGAGCCGGTGTAGGTGAGCTTGCCCTTGCCCGGCACGTTGGTGGTCTCGATGGTGAGCAGATCGCCGCCCACCTCGGTCCAGGCCAACCCACAGACCTGGCCGATCTGGTTCTGATCGGTGGCCTTGCCGTAATCGAAACGCTGCACCCCGAGGAACTCCTTGAGGTTGTCCTGATTGACCTGAACATGCTTGATGCTCTTGTCCAGCAGGATGCGTTTGACCGCCTTGCGACAGATCTTGGAGATCTCGCGCTCCAGGCTACGCACCCCCGCCTCGCGGGTGTAGTAGCGGATAACGCCGATCAGCGCCGAGTCTTCGATGGTGATCTCGGACTCTTTCAGACCGTTGCGCTGGATCTGCTTGGCCACCAGGTGCTGCTTGGCGATGTTGAGCTTCTCGTCCTCGGTGTAACCGGACAGGCGGATCACTTCCATCCGGTCCAGCAGCGGACCCGGGATGTTCATGGAGTTGGAAGTCGCCACGAACATCACGTCCGACAGGTCATAGTCCACTTCCAGATAGTGATCGTTGAAGCTGTTGTTCTGCTCTGGATCCAGCACTTCCAGCAAGGCGGAGGCAGGATCACCGCGCATGTCCGAGCTCATCTTGTCGATTTCATCGAGCAGGAACAGCGGGTTCTTCACGCCGATCTTGGCCATCTTCTGGATGAGCTTGCCGGGCATGGAGCCGATGTAGGTGCGACGGTGACCGCGGATCTCCGCCTCGTCACGCACGCCGCCGAGCGCCATGCGCACGTATTTGCGACCGGTCGCCTTGGCGATGGACTGACCCAGGGAGGTCTTGCCCACACCGGGAGGCCCAACCAGACAGAGGATGGGGCCCTTGAGCTTGTTGACCCGCGCCTGCACCGCCAGATACTCGAGGATGCGATCCTTGACCTTCTCCAGACCATAGTGATCCGCATCCAGCACCTCTTGCGCCTTGCCAAGATCCTTCTTGACCTTGGAGCGCACCTTCCAGGGCACCTGTACCATCCAGTCGACATAACTGCGCACGACGGTGGCTTCGGCTGACATGGGGGACATCATCTTCAGCTTGGCGAGTTCGGCCAGCGCCTTCTCACGGGCATCTTCCGGCATGCCCGCCTCTTCAATCTTGCGATTGAGGGCTTCGAATTCGTCCGGACTGTCTTCCAGCTCACCCAGTTCTTTCTGGATGGCCTTCATCTGCTCGTTGAGATAGTACTCGCGCTGGCTCTTCTCCATCTGCTTCTTGACCCGGGAGCGGATGCGTTTCTCGACCTGCAGCAGGTCAATCTCCGACTCCATCATGGCCATCAGAAACTCGATGCGCTCGGACACTGAGTCGATTTCCAGCACCTTCTGCTTGTCTTCGAGCTTGAGCGGCATGTGCGCGGCCATGGTGTCGGCTAGACGCGCAGCATCGTCGATCGCCGAGATCGAGGTCAGCACCTCGGGCGGGATCTTCTTGTTGAGCTTGATGTAACCTTCAAACTGGCCGATGGCGGAGCGCACCAGCACATCCTGGTCCTTCTCTTCGATGGCGGCAGACGCAATGTATTGTGCCTCCCCGACGAAGAAGTCCTTGTCATCGATCATCCGCTCAAGACGGGCACGCTGGCCCCCTTCCACCAGCACCTTGACGGTGCCGTCCGGCAGCTTGAGCATCTGTAAAATGTTGGCCACTGTCCCGACGGAGAAGATCTCCTCCACCGTTGGCTCGTCAGTCGACGCATCCTTCTGGGCCACCAGCAGGACTTTCTTGTCCTGCTCCATGGCCGCTTCCAGACAGCGAATGGATTTTTCCCGCCCCACGAAGAGTGGAATGACCATGTGGGGGTAAACCACCACGTCACGAAGAGGCAGGACGGGAATCTCGATGCGTTCTGAACGCTCTAGGTTCATATATGTCCTCTCGGCTTGTTATACCGTTGGCAAAGCACGTGGCTGAGTATATGGGGGCGCGAAGATGAGATTCAATCGCCTTGGCCGTAAAAAGCATGAAAGGGGCAAAAAGCCCCTTTATGTGATTAAAGATCAGCCAGTTACTCTGAGGCGGCGGCCTGAGTCTCGGGATTGTCGTAGATCATCAGCGGGGCGGAATCCCCCTTGATCACCGTCTCGTCGATCACCACCTTGCTGACCCCTTCCAGGGACGGCAAGTCATACATGGTGTCGAGCAGCACGGCTTCGACGATGGATCGCAAGCCACGGGCACCGGTTTTACGCTCCATCGCCTTGCGCGCAATGGCGTTCAGGGCGTCGTCGCGGAACTCCAGCTCCACCTCTTCCAGCGCGAACAGGGCAGCATACTGCTTGGTCAGCGCGTTCTTCGGCTCTTTCAGGATCTGGATGAGGGCAGCCTCGTCCAGCTCGGTGAGCGTCGCCACCACCGGCAGACGACCGATGAACTCGGGGATCAGACCGTATTTGATCAGATCTTCCGGTTCCACCTTGGCAAAGTTCTCGCTTAAGGTAGCCTTGGCATTCTTGGATTTGACGTCGGCGCCAAACCCAATGCCGGTGCCCTTGACGGAACGTTGCTCGATCACCTTGTCCAGGCCGGCGAAGGCGCCACCACAGATGAACAGGATCTTGGAGGTATCGACCTGCAAGAACTCCTGCTGCGGGTGCTTGCGGCCACCTTGCGGCGGGACCGACGCGACGGTGCCTTCGATCAGCTTGAGCAGCGCCTGCTGCACCCCTTCCCCGGACACGTCGCGGGTGATGGAGGGGTTGTCCGACTTGCGGGAGATCTTGTCGATCTCGTCGATGTAGACGATGCCACGCTGGGCCTTCTCCACGTCGTAGTCGCACTTTTGCAGCAGCTTCTGGATGATGTTCTCCACGTCCTCGCCCACATAACCGGCTTCGGTCAGGGTGGTGGCATCGGCCATGGTGAAGGGCACATCCAGCAGGCGTGCGAGCGTCTCGGCCAGCAGGGTCTTGCCGCTGCCGGTCGGGCCGATCAGCAGGATGTTGGACTTGCCAAGCTCCACACCACCGGCTTCGCTGCCACTGCGCAGACGCTTGTAGTGGTTGTAGACGGCAACCGCCAGCACCTTCTTGGCGTATTCCTGCCCGATCACATAGTCATCCAGGTGAGCGCGGATCTCATGAGGGGTCGGCAGCTCGCTACCATCGCGCTTGGGAGAGATCTCGCGGATCTCCTCGCGGATGATGTCGTTGCACAGCTCGACACACTCATCACATACGTAGACGGAAGGGCCCGCGATCAGCTTGCGCACTTCATGCTGGCTTTTGCCGCAGAAAGAGCAATAAAGCAGCTTGTCGCCCTCACCCTTGCGTTTCTCTGTCATTCAGCAACCTCGTTTTATCAATAGAGGATGGATCGTTCTGTTGAGTTTACAACAGTCCGGGATACCCTGCTCAGCCGCGCTGGCTCAGGATGCCATCGACCAGACCATAGGCCACGGCCTGCTCGGCCGACATGAAGTTGTCACGGTCGGTGTCACGCTCGATGGTCGCCATGTCTTGCCCGGTGTGGAAGGCCAGACGGTCGTTCAGGGTATTCTTGATCTTCAGGATCTCCTGGGCATGGATCTGGATGTCAGATGCCTGGCCCTGGAAACCGCCAAGGGGTTGGTGGATCATCACGCGGGCGTTGGGCAGGCAGAAACGCTTTCCCTTGGCGCCACCGGCCAGCAGGAAGGCGCCCATGGAGCAGGCCTGCCCCATGCAGACGGTGCTGACGTCCGGCTTGATGAACTGCATGGTGTCATAAATGGACATACCCGCAGTGACGGCACCACCTGGCGAATTGATGTAGATGCTGATGTCCTGATCCGGGTTCTCGGATTCGAGGAACAAGAGCTGAGCCACCACCAGATTCGCCATGTGATCTTCAACCTGACCGGTCAGGAAGATCACCCGCTCTTTGAGCAGACGGGAATAGATGTCGTAAGAACGTTCCCCTTTCGCCGTTTGCTCGACCACCATAGGGATGAGCGCATTGCGTGGGGATTCAGTCACATCGTTATAGTTCTTGTACATAAGGCATTGTCCCTAAAATAAAATGGCCCGAGTGGAGATCACACGAGCCATTATACTTAACAGTTTTGACCTTAAGTCAAATGTTCTTAGGCAGCGGCACCGGACTTGTTGATCACTTCGTCAAAGGCCACTTCTTTCTCGGTCACTTGAGCCTTGGACAGGATCAGGTCGATGGCTTGATCTTCCACCGCCAGATTGCGCACGCCGTTCAGCATTTGCTCGTTCTGTTGGTAGTACTCGATCACTTCCTTCGGATCTTCGTAGGCAGTGGCCATGGACTCGATGATGCTGGTCACGCGGGCATCGTCAGCCTTGATCTCGTTGGTACGGATGACGTCACCTAGCAGCAGACCGACGCGCACACGGCGCTCGGCTTGAGCCTGGAACAGCTCGGCCGGCAGCTCGGGAGCGTTGCCGCCCTGGAAGCCACCGAAACGCTGCAGCGCTTGCTGACGCAGGGTGTCGATTTCCTGGGCAACGGCAGCCTTCGGCAGATCGATCTGGTTGGCTTCAACCAGGCCGTTCAGCACTTGCTCTTTCACGCTGTTTTTCAGGGCTTGAGCCAGTTCGCGCTCCATGTTCTTGCGCACTTCGGCCTTCAGCTCTTCAACGTTGCCGCTCTCGATACCGAAACGCTTGACGAACTCTTCGGTCAGCTCGGGCAGCACCTGCTCTTCAACCTTGATCAGCTTGGAGGCAAACTTGGCCGCCTTGCCCTTCAGGTTTTCGGCGTGGTAGTCAGCCGGGAAAGTCACCTCGATGGTGAACTCGTCGCCTGCCTTCTTGCCCAGGATGGCATCTTCGAAGCCCGGGATCATGCGGCCAGCGCCCAGCTCCAGGGAGAAGCCTTCGGCCTTGCCACCGTCGAACTCTTCACCGTCGATGGAACCGACGAAGTCCAGGGTAACACGCATGCCATTGGCGGCAGCGGCATCAACGTCAGTCCAGGTGGCGTGCTGCTTGCGCAGGGTGTTGATCATGTTGGCCAGATCTTCATCCTTGACGGTCGCAACCGGCTTCTCGACCTTGATGGTCTCGAGGCCCGCAACTTCAAACTCCGGGTACACTTCGAAAGTGGCGGTGAATTCGAAATCCTGGCCTTCCTTGATCTCTTTCGGATCCATGGTCGGCGCACCGGCCGGGCTCAGTTTGTTTTCGATGATGGCTTTGATGAAGTTGTTCTGCATCATTTCATCGGCAACGCGGGCATGAGCCATGGCGCCGAACATCTTCTTGATGATGGCAACCGGAGCCTTGCCAGGACGGAAACCGTCGATGCGACGAGTCTTGGCCAGGCCATTCAATTCTTTACGCACGGCGGCGTCAACGGTAGCAGCCGGTACGGTGATGGTAAGACGGCGTTCCAGACCTTGGGTTGTCTCTACAGAAACTTGCATTCTTTTACCTCGTTCAACTCAGCACTGCGTGCTGACCCTTTATTGCCCCTGGGCAAAGCCCCGGAGTCTTCCTGTTTATAAAGACAACGACTGTCTTTGTGATGAGAAAATATGACGCGACATTATAGCGGCGCACATTGGTCGCGTCGAGCCGCACATCCCCCATCCGGGGCACAGACAGCACAATTTGCGCAAGACTGCCCTCTATATGGGGAAACCCTGGCCCCAGTTCAAGCAGCGGACCCACAATAATTTGCGCTCGCTCACCTTTTTACCCACAAAGACCCGCTTTCTTCACCTCAATGGCCCGCAAAAGCGCCTTTCTTGGTAGTGTTGCGACCCAAATTGTCCACCTTCTCGTATCAGCCATTGCGTCCCCGGGCGCCGCTCGCTATGGTGACAACCAATTTATGAGTCTGGAGTGACCCACATGTCCTTTTTTCGCTTCTTGTTTAACCTGATCTGGTTTGTGCTGGGGGGCGTCTTCATGGGGCTGGCTTGGTGGCTGGCCGGGCTGCTCTGCTTCGTGTCGTTGATAGGGATCCCCTGGGGACGCGCCTGCTTCGTCATCGGCACCTTCACCTTCTTCCCGTTCGGCAAGCAGGCGGTGAGCCGCAAGAGCATGACCGGGCAGAGTGACATCGGCACCGGGACGCTCGGGATGATTGGCAACATCCTCTGGTTCCTGGTGATCGGGGTCTGGCTCGCCATCGGCCACATCGCCTCGGCACTGGCCTGCTTCGTGACCATCATCGGCATTCCGTTTGGCATCCAGCACCTCAAGCTCGCCTTGATCGCGCTGGCCCCCATCGGCCAGATGATCGTCACCAACCAGGAAGCCGAGTCCGGTCGCTATATCCGCTGAGACAGGATCACCAAGCAGGCGGTGCCTGCGACGTAAAAAAAGGGCAGACTAGGGTCTGCCCTTTTTCTTTGTCATCGCTCGAGGTCATTCATGCTGCCCAGTCACTTCTTCGCCAACCTCGCCCGCATGCGGCTCATCTACCGCTGGCCCCTGATGCGCAACATCCAGCCCGAGAACATCGCCGAGCACAGCCTGCAGGTTGCCATGGTGGCCCACGCCCTCGGGGTCATCAGCAACCGGCTGTTCGATGGCAAGCTCGATGCGAACCAGGCCGCGGTGATGGCGCTCTACCACGACAGCAGCGAGGTGCTGACCGGCGACCTGCCCACCCCCGTCAAGTATTTCAATCCCGAGATTGCCCGTGAATACAAGAAGATAGAGCTCGCGGCCGAGCAACGTCTGCTGGGCATGCTGCCGCCGGCGCTGGTCGAGGATTTTCGCCCCCTGCTGGACTCCGCCGCGCAGGATGGCGAACTCAGCCGGCTGGTGAAGGATGCCGATACCCTCTGCGCCTACACCAAGTGCCTGGAGGAGATCAATGCAGGCAACCGGGAGTTCGAACCTGCCAGGAAGCGCCTCGAGCAGATGCTGGCGAGCCGGATGAACCCGCCGATGCGCTACTTCATCGACGTCTTCGTGGCGAGTTTCTCACTGCCCCTCGATGAGCTGAATGCCCATTAACACTGCCTTTAAGCATTCCTGCATTGAATCGAGCCTTCAGGTAGCCTAAACGCCAAGCAAACCTCTATTTTACATCCAAAACAAAGGGCCCCAACGGGCCCTTTTTGTGATCTCGTCTGTTGTCATGTCACCGCATCAGTGTCCCAATTCCCGGGACGGCACCAGACCGCTCGCCCGCCAGGCGGGGTAAAGCGTCGCCAGCAGGCTCATCAGGATGGCGGCGCTGGTCACTATCACCAGATCCTGCATGTGCAATTCGGTTGGCAGGAAGTCGATGAAGTAGATGTCCGGGTTGAGGAAACGATGGCCGATCACCCCTTCGATGAAGCTCAGGATCTGGGTCAGCTTGCTGGAGAGCAGGCCGCCGAGCAAGGCCCCGAGCAAGGCCCCGAGCACTCCGTTCACCATGCCCTGAATGACGAAGGTAAGCCGGATCTGGCCCGGGCTCGCCCCCATGGTCTTCAAGATGGCGATCTCGCTGCGCTTCTCGTTCACCGCCATCACCAGGGTGGAGACGATGTTGAAGCAGGCCACCGCCACCACCATCAGCATCACCACGTACATGACGGTGCGCACCATCTGGATGTCCTGATAGAGGTAGCCCTGGCGGCTCATCCAGCTGCTGATGTAGACGTAGTGCGGGAACTTGCTCGCCGCCGCCACCGTGATCGACTGCGCCTTGAGCACGTCATTGACCTTGAGGCTGAAGCCCTCCACCGCGCTGCCCATGCCGGTGATGGCCTGAGCATCGGTCAGGTGCATAAAGCCCAATAGCCCATCCAACTGGCCGCCGATTTCCAACAGCCCCACCACGGTGAGCGCCTCGCGCTTGGGGTTCTTGATGCCAGCGGCATCGCCCCCTTGCGGCAACAACAGGGCGACGGTGTCACCAATCGTGACCCCCAGCTTGTCGGCGATGGTCTTGCCGAGGATCACCCCCCGCTCGCCCGGCTGCAGCTCGCGCAAACCGCGGCCGGTCATGTACTTGCCCGCATCGGACAGATTGGCTTCCAATTCGGGCAACACGGCGCGCAGCTGTACCCCTTTGAGGGCAGAGCCGTGCTCGAGCAGACCATCGAGGCGAATGACGGGCGCCGCGGCTTCGATGCCGGGCTGGGCCAGCAGGTAATCCCGCAGCCTCGGCCAGTCCGGCAGCGGCGCCTCCATGCCGACGAGCTCGCCGTGGGGCACCACCGAGAGCACCCGGTTTTTAAGCTCCCGCTCGAAACCGTTCATGGCGGAGAGGCCCAGGATCAGCGCCATCACCCCGAGGGCGATGCCGATGAGGGAAGAGGCCGAGATGAAGGCGATGAAGCCGTTGCGACGGCGGGAGCGGCTGTAACGCAGGCCCAGGAACAGGGGCAGCGGCTTGAACATCAGGCGACCTCCGCCATGATGCCGCTCACCAGGGTCACCCGCCGGTGCAGCTTGGCGGCGAGACTCAGGTCATGGGTGACCACCACGAAGGCGGTACCCAACTCCCGGTTCAACTCGCACAGCAGCTCGTAGACGGCGGTGGCGCTGGCGTGATCCAGGTTGCCGGTCGGCTCGTCCGCCAGCACCAGGCTAGGTTCGTTGACCAGGGCACGGGCGATGGCCACCCGCTGACGCTCACCGCCGGAGAGCTCGGACGGCCTGTGGTGCAGGCGATGGGAGAGCCCCACCCTCCCCAGCATCTTGCTCGCCTTGTCGGTGGCGCTCTTCACCGACTCGCCGGCGATCAGCAGCGGCATGGCGGTGTTCTCCAGCGCGGTGAACTCGGCGAGCAGGTGGTGGAACTGGTAGACGAAGCCCAGCTCCTGGTTGCGGAATCTCGCCTGGGTACGGCTGTCCCAGTGATGGATGTCCTGGCCCTTGAACAGCACGGCGCCACTGGACGGGTTGTCGAGCGCCCCCATCAGGTGCAGCAGGGTGGTCTTGCCCGATCCCGAGCTGCCCACCACCGCCAGCATCTCACCGGGGGCCACGCAGAGGTCGATCCCCTTGAGCACTTGCGTCTCGAGAGTGCCCTCTTGATAGACGTGATTCAGGGCCTCGCAGCGCAGCAAAGGTTCATTCATAGCGGGGGCTCCACTCACAGGGGAAGAAACGATGGAAGATACATGGTTAGGGGCGCGACTCATCGGCGCCCCCTTGGTCGCACTATTCATAACGCAATGCCTCGGCCGGTTTCACCCGGGCCGCACGGGCCGCCGGGTAGAGGGTGGCACTGAAGCTGAGCAGCACGGCACCGAGCAAGATGGTGATGACCTGCGCCGACTCGACGATGACCGGCAGACCCGAGCCGCCGGCGGCCATATAAAGGTTGAGACCCACCGCATCGAGCAGGGGATTGAGCCCCAGAGAGAGGCCAAGCCCCGCCAGGCCGCCAAACAGGGCGCCGATGACCCCGCTGGAGGCGCCGAGCACCATGAAGATCTTGACGATGCCTGACTCGCTCATGCCCATGGTACGCAGGATGGCGACCTCCCCTTCCTTGTCGGTCACCACCATCACCAGGGCGGAGAGGATGTTGAAGGTGGCGACCGCGATGATCAGCACCAGCATCAGCCCCATCATGCGTTTCTCCATGGCCACCGCCTGGAACAGCTCACCGCGCTCGCGGCGCCAGTCCTGCCACTCCAGCCCGCTCGGCAGCGCCGTCTTGATCACCTGATCGGCGGCGAAGGGATCGTCCAGCCAGAGGCGAATGCCGCCGACGGTGCCCTCGGGCAGGCGCAACATGCGCTGGGCATCGCCGAGCGCAATCAGCGCCACCTGGCTGTCCACGTCGGCCCCGACCCCGAAGATGCCGGAGACGGTGAACAGGCGCTGGGCCGGCACCCTGCCAAACGGCGTGAAGCGAGTGCCTTCGGTCAGGATGAGGCGCACTTCGTCCCCTATCGACACCTTGAGACGATTGGCGACCCCTTGTCCCAGCACGATGCGGTATGCCCCGCGCTGCAGGCTGTCCAAGCGCCCGCCCAGCATCTGGGCATGGAGGATGTCATCCTTGGGCCAGTGCGCCGGATCGATGCCCTGCACGCTCACCCCGGTGAGCTGCCCCGGGCTCTGCAACATGCCTTCGCTGTCGAGCATGGGGGCATGGGCTATCACGTGGGGCAGCGTGCTCAAATCGGGCAGCCCTGCGGGGGCCGCATCGATGCGGCCCGCCGGATTGGTCACCACCACGTGGGGGATCACCCCGAGGATACGGCCCTTGAGTTGCCCCTCGAAGCCGTTCATCACGGAGATGACCACCATCAGGGCGGCGACCCCGATGGCGATGCCGAAGGTGGAAAACAGGGAGATGAAAGAGACGAAGCGGTTACTGCGTCGCGAGCCTGCATAGCGCAGGCCGATGGCCAGCGACAGTGGCTGAAAAAGTCCAGTCTTCAAGGATATCTACGTTGCCAACAAAATAAGATACCGGATAATAAAGGGAAACCGTCTATGACAACAAGGGATAGCCTCCATGCAGGAACAGTTCTTCAGCGTCACCCACGCCACGCCGGTCAATGTGATCCCCATGCCGGCCGACTTTCACCTGCCGACGCTGGAGGCGCTGGACGCCGAATTGCCCGAGCCCTTTCGCATCGCCTCCGCCATCACCGCCATCGATCTCGTCAGCAGCCGCTTGCTGCGCAACCAGAACGAGTCGATGCACGATCTGGTAGAGATCATCAACCAGCAGTCCCGCAAGATCGACATGATCATGGGCTATGTGCTGGCGGTGCAGGATCACCCTGAGCATCGCTTCCACACCCTGCGCTTTGGCGCCGGCCAGCTCACCTACCTGCACCCGCGCCAGGGTCACGGCGAGCTGCCTCACCTCCACCAGATAGTGCGACTCAAGATCTTCCTGCGTGAAGAGGCGGCCGCCGTCTACTGCTATGCCGAGGTCAAACACCTTGAGTCTGGCGAACACGGCACCCATGTAGTGCTCGACTATGCCCGCATCCGTGAAGATGACCGGGAACTGCTGGTCCGCGCCAGCCTGCATGTGCAATCGAAACAGCTCAAGCTGCGTGCCCAAGAGCGCCAGCGCTAACCACAGCCAACGTCAACGTCAACGTCAACGCTAATACGCCACGTTAAAAGATGCCCATGATGCCAATGACACTCCCCGCCTTGCCCGCCAAAGCGGGCCACAAGTTAACGCTCGGCCAGCTGGTCGGCAGCAGCCTGGCACTGGTTGCCGCCCGCCTCACCAAGGAGGCCGATCGCCCCGTCCTGCTGGTGACCGCCGATACCCCGAGCGCCCTGCGCCTCGAGCAGGAGCTGCAGCACCTGCTGGCCGACCAGGGTTGTCCGGTGCTGATGTTCCCTGACTGGGAGACCCTGCCCTACGACACCTTCTCCCCCCATCAGGACATCATCTCCCAGCGGCTCGAGACGCTCTACAAGCTGCCGCAGATGAGCAGCGGGGTACTGATCGTGCCCATCTCCACCCTGATGCTGCGCACGGCGCCCCAGATCTATCTCGACAAATACAGCCTGATGGTCAAAGCGGGCCAGCGCCTCAACCTGCAACAGCTGCGCGGGCGCCTCGCCGAGGCAGGCTACGTGGCGGTGGAGCAGGTGCTGGAACACGGCGAGTTCGCCGCCCGTGGCTCCTTGCTGGATCTCTTCCCCATGGGCAGCAACAGCCCCTATCGCATCGACTTCTTCGATGACGAGGTGGACTCCATCCGCCCCTTCGATCCCGAGACCCAGCGCTCCAGCGAGCCGGTCAAGTCGGTGAGCCTGCTGCCCGCCCGGGAGTTTCCCACCGACGAGGGGGCCATCGAGCTGTTCCGTGGCCAGTTCCGCGAACAGTTCGAGCTGTCGCGCGCCGAGGGCTCCGTCTATCAGGAGGTGAGCAAGGGACGCTGGCCCGCCGGCATCGAGTACTATCTGCCGCTGTTCTTCCAGCAGACCGCCAGCCTGTTTGACTACCTGCCGGACAACACCCTGCTGCTCACGGTGGGCGAGATTTATCCTGCCGCCCAGCGTTTCTGGAATGACATCGGTCAGCGCTATGAGGACAGACGCTGGGACAACACCCGTCCCCTGCTGCCCCCCCCGCAGATCTATCTGCCGGTGGAGCAGCTGTTTGCGGCGCTGGGCCAATATGGCGCCGTGCGGCTGCAGGCGGACGCTACCGACGGCGGCGCCGGTCAGTGGAACTTGCCGACGGCCCCCCTGCCCGACCTGCAGCTCGATCACAGCAAGGAGCAGCCGCTGCTGGCGCTGAACCAGTTCCTGCAAGGCTTCAGGGGCCGCACCCTGTTTGCGGTGGAGTCCGAGGGGCGGCGCGAGGTGCTCGGCGATCTGCTCGCCCGCATCCAACTGCAGCCCAAGGAGTTCGCTTCGCTGGATGCCTTCATGGGAAGCAAGGCCCGCCACGGCCTGCTGGTCAGCCCGCTGGAGCGGGGCTTCCTGCTGCAAGAATCAGGGCAGGATGAGCTCGCCCTCATCACCGAAACCGAACTGCTCGGCGGCAAGATCCGCAGCAGGCGCGCGCGGGACAAGAGCAAGAACCTGAGCTCGGATGCGGTGATCCGCAACCTCGGCGAGCTGACTCAGGGTCAGCCGGTGGTGCACCTGGATCACGGGGTCGGTCGCTATCTCGGTCTCGAGACCCTGGATGCCGGTGGCCTGCCCACCGAGTTCCTGACCTTGGAATACGCCGGCGGCGACAAGCTGTTCGTGCCGGTCACCAACCTGCACCTGATCAGCCGTTATACCGGCTCTGACAATCCCCCCAGCCACAAGCTCGGCGGCGAGGCCTGGACCAAGGCGCGGCGCAAGGCGGCGGAGAAGATCCGCGACGTGGCGGCGGAGCTGCTGGATGTCTACGCCCTGCGGGCGGCGCGCCACGGCTTCGCCTTCCAGCACGACAAGGAAGCCTATCGCCAGTTTGCCGCCGGCTTCCCGTTCGAGGAGACCGAGGATCAGCTCAATGCCATCAATGCGGTGCTCGGCGACATGTGCCAGGCCAAGAGCATGGACCGGCTGGTGTGCGGCGACGTGGGCTTTGGCAAGACCGAGGTGGCGATGCGAGCCGCCTTCGTGGCGGTACACGGCGGCAAGCAGGTGGCGGTGCTGGTGCCCACCACCCTGCTGGCCCAGCAGCACTACGACAACTTCCGCGATCGTTTCGCCAACTGGCCGGTGCGGGTCGAGGTATTGAGCCGCTTCCGCTCCGCCAAGGAGCAGACCGCCGTCATGAAGGAGCTGGCCGAGGGCAAGGTGGACATCATCATCGGTACCCACAAGCTGCTGAGTTCGGATCTCACCTT
This sequence comes from Aeromonas sp. TECH754, assembly GCF_056279295.1. Classification (NCBI taxonomy): domain Bacteria; kingdom Pseudomonadati; phylum Pseudomonadota; class Gammaproteobacteria; order Aeromonadales; family Aeromonadaceae; genus Aeromonas; species Aeromonas sp. TECH754. The sequence continues at coordinate 1,808,436 of NZ_JBWBRA010000001.1, forward strand.
CAAGGATCTGGGGTTGCTCATCGTCGACGAAGAGCACCGATTCGGGGTGCGCCAGAAGGAGAAGATCAAGGCGCTGCGGGCCGACGTGGACATCCTTACCCTCACGGCGACACCGATTCCGCGCACCCTCAACATGGCCATGTCCGGCATGCGGGATCTCTCCATCATCGCCACTCCCCCGGCCAAGCGGCTCGCTATCAAGACCTTCGTGCGCCAGCAGGAGCCGGCGGTCACCCGGGAGGCGGTGCTGCGGGAGCTCAAACGCGGCGGGCAAGTCTATTACCTGCACAACGACGTGGAGAGCATAGAGCAGTGCGCGGCAGACTTGGCCGCACTGGTGCCGGAGGCGCGCATCGGCGTCGCCCACGGCCAGATGCGCGAGCGGGAGCTCGAGCGAGTGATGTCGGACTTCTACCACCAGCGCTTCAATCTGCTGGTCTGCACCACCATCATCGAGACCGGCATCGACGTGCCGAGCGCCAACACCATCATCATGGACCGGGCGGATCACCTGGGGTTGGCCCAGCTGCACCAGTTGCGCGGCCGGGTTGGTCGCTCCCACCACCAGGCCTATGCCTACCTGCTCACCCCCCATCCCAAGCTGATGACCAAGGATGCCATCAAGCGGCTGGAGGCCATCGCATCGCTGGAGGATCTCGGCGCCGGCTTCGCGCTGGCGACCCACGATCTGGAGATCCGCGGCGCGGGCGAGCTGCTCGGCGACGATCAGAGCGGCCAGATCGAGTCGATTGGCTTCACCCTCTACATGGAGCTGCTGGAGCAGGCGGTGGAGGCACTGAAGAACGGCAAGGAGCCATCGCTGGATCAGCTGATGAGCCAGCACACCGAGGTGGAGCTGCGCCTGCCGGCCCTGTTGCCGGACGACTACATCCCGGACGTCAACATGCGTCTGTCCATGTACAAGCGCATCGCCAGTGCCAAGGACGAGCAGGAGTTGCGCGAACTGAAGGTGGAGCTGATCGACCGCTTCGGCCTGCTGCCGGAGCCGACCAAGACGCTCATGGAGATTGCGGCCTTCCGCCAGCGGGCCACGGCCCTGGGTATCCGGCGGGTGGAGATGAGTGAGCGCGGCGGCTATCTCGACTTCCATCAGGACACCAAGGTCAATCCGACCTATCTGGTAAAGCTGCTTTCCGAGCAGCCACGTATCTATAAAATGGATGGACCGACCCGCTTGCGCTTCCAGATGCCGACCCAGGACAGGGCCATGCGCCTGAAACTGGTGGATTCCCTGCTGGCGGATCTGGCCAAGCACGCCCTGCCCTGATGAGGTCGGCGCTCGCGCCTCGTCTCGACGGGTCTTGTCCCTGACAGGCGGCGCTGGCGCTACCTTGAGCGCAGGGGTCGCGAGCGTCACGACGGATGACGACAACAAAACGGGAGCCCTGAGGCTCCCGTTTTTTATCTGCATTTTTCTGGCGGCTATCCGCACTGACCTTGCTGGCGATTATAGGCAGAGCCCCGCGCCAAACTCAGCCCTGGTTTGCCGGATCCTCGTGCGCGGAGAACTCCCGCATAAAGGCTTCTGCCCGCTCCACCATCTTGGTGGAGCCGACGAAGTAGGGGGTGCGCTGGTGCAGGGCGGTGGGTTGCACGTCCATGATGCGGCCGAAACCGTCAGACGCCTTGCCGCCCGCCTGCTCCACCAAAAACGCCATGGGGTTGCACTCGTAGAGCAGGCGCAGCTTGCCGTTCGGGGAGTTGGTGCCGGACGGATAGATGTAGATGCCGCCCTTGAGCAGGTTGCGGTGGAAATCCGATACCAGGGAGCCGATGTAGCGGGAGGTATAGGGTCTGTGGGTCGCCTCGTCACGCTCCTGGCAGTACTTGAGGTACTTCTTCACTCCGTCCGGGAACTTGATGTAGTTGCCCTCGTTGATGGAGTAGATCTTGCCCTCCTCGGGGATGCGGATGTTCTCGTGGGAGAGGCAGAAGCAGCCGATGGAAGGGTCATAGGTGAAGCCGTTGACCCCAAAGCCGGTGGTGTAGACCAGCATGGTGGAGGAGCCGTACACCACGTAGCCGGCGGCGACCTGACGGTTGCCCGGCTGCAGGAAGTCTTCCAGGGTCACGCCGGCCCCCGGGGTGCTGACCCGGCGGTAGATGGAGAAGATGGTACCGACCGAGACGTTGACGTCGATGTTGGAGGAGCCGTCGAGGGGATCGATAAGCACTATGTATTTGGAGTGGCGGGAGAGCTCGGAATCGAAGGAGACGAAGTCCTCCTCCTCTTCGGAGGCCATGCCGCACACCTCACCACGGGCCTCCAGCGCCGCCTTGAAGCGCTCGTTGGCGTAGACATCCAGCTTCTGCTGCACCTCGCCCTGCACGTTTTCGGCGCCCATGGAGCCGATGATATCCGCCAGCCCCGCCTTGTTGATCTCCCGGTTCACCACCTTGGCAGCCAGACGAATGGAGCTGAGCAAGGAGGTCAGCTCGCCGGTCGCGGTGGGATAGTCCGCCTGCTTTTTGACGATGAACTCGCCCATGGTGATCATGTTTCGCATTCTTGTTCCTTTAGGAGCGTTTCCGTTGGCGTTGAAAACGTTTGCAAGCATCGGCAAAAAAAGTGCCGATCCTCGGCAGCGTCATTTTGTAACCTAATGTAACGGTTGTTTTTTGTTTTTGCAGCGAATTAAGACGGCGTATAAATCGCCAGTTTTCCCCCTGAAACCGGGTGGCACGGCGAAAAACAGGGCTCAATCGGCCTCTTTTTACATGTTAATTCGTGACAAGAATGTACTGCGCTCATACCGCTCAGTCCGCCTCCCCCCATCCGGTCAAGCCGGGGATCCCGCGCCAGCCCCCTTGAGATCTCGCCATCGATCCCGCACACTGGCCAGGCTTTGGAAGCAAAAAAACATAAGGATATTCAATGAAAAGGACTCTTATTACCGGCACGGTTGCCGCCCTGATCTCCCTCCCCGCCCTAGGGGCCCAGGTGCCTGCCGGCACCCAACTTCTCCCCGCAGCGCAGCAGACCTTCGTGCGCAATATCGGCGCAGAGCCAGGCTCCATCGACCCCCAAATGGTGGAAGAGAGCTCTGGCAGCGAGATCGTCAACGATCTGTTCGAGGGGCTCTACACCCTGGATGGGAATGGCAAGTTGCTGGCGGCGGGGGCGCTCGGTTACGAGCTCGACCCCACGGGCACCGTCTACACCTTCAAACTCAGACCCGACGCCAAGTGGTCAAACGGTGAGCCGGTCACCGCGGCAGATTATGTCTATGGCTGGCAGCGGGCGGCGGATCCCAAAAATGCCTCCAACTACGCCTGGTTCATCGAGCTGACCGGGGTGGCTCATGCCGGTGAGGTGATCCAGGGCAAGGCCAAGCCCGGGGCCCTCGGCATCAAGGCCCTCGATCCCCACACCCTGCAGATCACCCTGACAAAACCTGTCCCCTTCTTCTTGAAGACCCTGGCTCACTACACCACCTTCCCGGCGCCCAGGGCGACCATCGAGAAGTTCGGCCACGAGTGGGTCAAACCGGGCAACATCGTCTCCAACGGCGCCTTCGTGCTGAAGGAGTGGACCCCGAACGAGCAGCTGGTTGCCGAGCGCAATCCCCACTACTGGGACAACCAGCATACGGTGCTGAACAAGGTGGTCTATCTGGAGATCGTCTCCGAGACCGCCGCTTACAACCGCTACCGCGCCAGCGAGTTGCAGTACACCACCTATCCGCTGGAGCAGTACAAGCAGCTCAAGAGCCAGAGCCCCGAAGAGCTGGTCAGCGCCCCCTTGCTCTCGACCTATTACTACGTGTTCAACACCCAGCGCAAACCCTTCGACAACCCCAAGGTGCGCAAGGCATTGTCGCTCGCCATCGACCGGGACACCATCACCGAGAAGATCCTGGGACAAGGGCAACTCTCGGCCTTCAGCCTGACGCCTCCCAGCGTGGATGGCTTCGAGCTCAAGCGCCCCGCCAGCGAGCTGATGAGCAAGGAGGAGAGGATAGCCAGGGCCAAGACCTTGCTGGCGGAGGCGGGCTACGGCCCCGACAAGCCGCTGGATGTAGATATCCTCTACAACACCAACGAGGGGCACAAGAAGATAGCGCTGGCCATCTCCTCCATGTGGAAACACAACCTGGGGGTCAAGGCAGAGCTCAACAACATGGAGTGGAAGACCATGGTGTCGGTGCTCAACGAGGGGGATTTCGTGGTCAGCCGCTACGCCTGGAACGGGGATTACAACGATGCCTCCACCTTCCTCGACATCATGACCTCCAGCAGCACGGCCAACAGCGGCAAGTGGTCAAACAAGCAGTATGACGCCCTGCTGGCCAAGGCCCATGACGCCCAGGATCCGGCCGAGCGCAACCGGCTCTATCAACAGGCCGAGGCGCTGATCGACGAGGAGGCCCCCATCGCCCCCGTCTATTTCTACGTCAAATCACGGCTGCTCAAGCCCAACGTCAAGGGCTATCCCTACCACAACCCGCAAGATCTGGTGTATTCGAAAGATCTCTATCTGACGGCGCAATAGCCCGCATCCGGCCCCAAGACCCGGATCCAGAAAGACCGCCTTTCGGCGGTCTTTTTCTGTCAATCTTCCGGGCAAGTGGCCACCGCCAGCCTGGCCCGTCGCCGCACGACCACGGGTTTGACCAGCAACTGGGCCAGCAAGACCCCCAGCAGCGTCATGCCACCGCCGATCAGGTGGTAGCTGGTGAGCGTCTCACCCAGCATGCTGATGGCCAGCGCCGCCGTCATCACCGGCAACAGGTTCATGAAAATGGCGGTGCGGCTCGCCCCGAGCAGCGCTATGCCCTGCATCCACAACCAAGGAGAGAGCGCCGAGGTGGGGATCCCCGCATAGAGGATGAGCCAGAGCGCGCTGCCGTCGGGCCATTTGCCATCCACCAGCAGGTAGAAGGGGGTGAGGAACAGCAGACTGCACAGCACCTGGCCGTAGAGCATGGACCAGTTGTCGAGCCCCAGATCCCAGCGCTTGAGCAGCACGCTGTAGAGTGCATAGGTTGCCGCCGACAGCAGCATGTAGATGTAGCCGACGTGGATGCCCTGAGTGAACAGCCGGGCAGGATCCCCCTGCCCGAGCAGGATGGCCAATCCGAAGAGGGAGATGATACCCCCGAGCAGGGCGCCCCAGGTCGGTCGCTCCCGCAGCAGCCAGATGCTGAGCAGCACCGTCATCAGCGGCGTCAGCCCCATCATCAGGCCAATCTCGGTGGCCCCCAGGGTCTGGGCCGCGTAGTAGCCGAAGGTCTGGTTCAGCACCATGCCGAGCAACGCCAGCATCGCCAGCTGGTAAAAACCGGCCCGCAGCTTGGCGCGCTCACGCCAGACCCGCCGTGCCAGGAAGGGAGTGAGAATGATGGCCGCCACCATCCAGCGCGACCAGGCCAGCGCGGCCGGCGAGAGTATCCCCACCGCCAGCTTGCTGACGATGCCGTTGCCGGCCCAGATAGCCATGCAGGAGAAAGGAAACAGAAAGGCAAGGGGCATTGCGATATCCAGAGGGAAAAGGCGGGTATTTCGCGGGAGTATAGAGGGGCAAACAGGATAAGCAAGCACCACCAACAGGGGTCGGCAAAGTCAGTCAAAAACGGCGTCAAACAGAACCACTCTGGCGTCGGCAGGCCCCAAAAACAATCATGCCCGCACGATGGCGGGCATGGGGGAGATCATCCTGCTGGCGAGGGGATCACGCCGCATCCATGTGCAGCCTCGAAATGAGTTCGTTCACCTCGAGCACCGTCTGGCGGTGGGGAATGTCGGCTTGCAATGGCATCATCAACAAGCCCGACTGGAAATCGAAGCGCCCCCTGCCGTGAATGTAAATCCGTCCCTTGAAGAAGGTTTTGACATGCTTTGCCACCATCAGCGGCAGGTACTTCTTGAATACTCTCATCGTTTGCAACCTCTTGCAGTTGTATCCGTATGACAGCAGCTTCTGCGAAATAATTCCGTTAAATATGTATAAAAAACCGGAAAAATCGCCTCTTTCATCCCAAAAAAACCAATTCGTAACTTTTTATTAACTTTTAACGTATTGTATGTGGTCCTTCCAACCAGAGCAAGACCCCCTTGCCATTTTGCCACTCGATACAGGCCATTCCCGAGGTGGCAAACATGGGGGCACCCGCCGCCGGACAGAGGCTCTGCACCAGATACCCCACCAGCGGCAGGTGGCTGACCAGCAGGATGCTGTCGTGCTGCGCCGCCAGCGCCGTCAGATAGCTCGCGACCAGCGCCGGATCGCCATAGGGCGTGATCTCGCCGCTCTCTTCGACGGTGCCGGCCTCGGGCAGCTCGGGCGCTATGGTCTGCCAGGTTTGTCTGGCCCGCAGGTAGTTGCTGTGGAGAACCCTGCCCAGCGAGCCCGCCAGCTGGGGGGCCAACCAGCGCGCCATGTGGAGGGACTCTTCGATTCCCTGCTCGGTCAGTGGGCGCTGCTCATCCGTTTTTGCATTCATGCCAGCCTGGCCATGACGCATGATGTAGATCTTCATTACAACCTCGCCCAAGGGGCCTGTTTAAATAGCGGGAGAATCTTACCCCGCCATGCCGAGGGAAACAATTGCGCTACCTCTCAGAAAAGGGTTTGCCTCGTGAGATAGCGGGGTCGATAATCATGTTTAAATTCAAATAAATTCACCGCGAGTCAGCCCTAATGAGCCCACATGCCAGTCCCAATGACCATCGGCGGTATCACTATCTGGAGCTGGCAAACCGGCTCAGGGTCTTGCTGATCTGCGACCCGGATACCGACAAATCCGCCGCCTCGCTGGCCGTCAACACCGGCCATTTCGATGATCCCGTCGACCGCCAGGGGATGGCCCATTTCCTCGAACATATGTTGTTCCTCGGCACCCGCACCTACCCCAAGCCCGGTGAATATCAGCAGTTCATGAGTCGCCACGGCGGCAGCAACAACGCCTGGACCGGGACCGAGTTCACCAACTTCTTCTTCGATATCGACAACGGCTTCTTCGAGGCCGGGCTCGACCGTTTCTCCCAGTTCTTCATCTGTCCCACCTTCGCGCCGGAATGGGTCGACAAGGAGCGCAACGCGGTCGACTCCGAGTATCGCCTCAAGCTGCAAGACGATGTGCGGCGCAGCTATCAGGTCCATAAAGAGACCGTCAACCCGGCCCATCCCTTCTCCAAATTCTCGGTCGGCAATCTCGATACCCTGGCCGATCTGCCTGGCCGGGATCTGCGCTCCGATCTCATAGCATTCTACGAACAACACTACAGTGCGGATCGCATGGCACTGGTGATGCTCTCTCCGGAATCCATCGAAACCCAACTCGGCTGGTGTGATCGCTTCTTTGGCTCCATCCCGGATCGCAATCTGGGGGTGCCCACCCTCTCGGCCCCACTCTACCGGCTCGAGGATCTCGGCATCAGCATCCAGATCAGGCCCGTCAAGGAGAGCCGCAAGCTGGCGCTGACCTTCCCGCTGCCAAGCGTGGATGCGTTTTACCCACAAAAGCCACTCACCTTCCTGAGCCACCTCATCGGCTACGAGGGGGATGGCAGCCTGCTCTCCCTGCTCAAGGCCCGTGGCTGGGTCAATCAGCTCGCCGCCGGTGGCGGTGTCAGCGGCGCCAACTTCAAGGACTTCGGGGTGAGTTTCGGCCTCACCCCGCTCGGGCTCGAACATGTGGACGACATCATTGCCGAACTGTTCGGCTACCTGAAACTCATCGAGCGGGATGGTTTGCAGGCCTGGCGCTATGACGAGAAGCGCAGCGTGCTCGAATCGGCATTTCGCTTCCAGGAACGGGGCCGGGCGCTCGACACCGTCTCCGGCCTGGTGCTGAACCTGTTCAGCTATGCCCCGGACGATCTGCTCCACGGCGACTACATGATGCGTGAGTATGACGAGACGCTGATCCGCCGCTTCCTCGCCAAGCTCACCCCCCACAACCTGCGCATGACCATTCAGGCCCCGGAGGTGAGCACGGATCGCCTCGCCCGCTGGTATCAGACTCCCTACAGCGTCACCCCCATCGCGGAGGCGGACAAGATCCGCTGGAAACAGAGCGAGCCGGATCCGGCCCTGCACCTGCCCAGCCCCAACCCCTTCATCAGCAACCGGCTGGACGCCCGGGCGCCGTCCCTGCCCGCCGACATCCCGGCCTGCCTCATCGACAGACCCGGTTTTAGGCTCTGGCACCTGCACGAGCACCTGTTTGGCGTGCCCAAGGGCAACCTCTACATCTCCATCGACAGCGAATATGCGGTCAAGAGCCCGCGTCACATCGCCATGGCCCGCCTCGCGGTGGAGCTGCTGACGGATCACCTCAATGCCCTCACCTACCCGGCGGAGCTCGCGGGGCTCGGCTACCAGATCTATGCCCACCAGGGTGGCTTCACCATCAACATGAATGGTTTTGCCGACAAGCAGCCGCTGCTGCTGGACATGATCCTCGGCAACCGCACCCTGGGATACCCGGATCCGGCGCGCTTCAGTGAGATCAAGGAGCAGCTCATTCGCAACTGGGAGAACCAGTCAAAGACCCGGCCCATCTCCCAGCTGTTCAACCAGCTCACCAGCCTGCTGCAGCCCAACAACCCGCCGTTCGAGCAACTGCTGCGCCACCTGCGCACCATCACCCTGGAGGAGATGCCCGCCTTCGTCGCCCAGCTGTTTGCCAATGTCCACGTGGAAACCCTGATCCACGGCGACTGGGACGTGACCGAAGCACTGGAGCTGGCGGCTCTGCTGGAGCGCCATCTCGGTGACAACAGCCAGCCCAGTGCCGAGACTCGCCGCCCCCTCATCTCCATCCAGGACAGGGGCACCCTCATTCGCGAGCAGGGCTGCGACCACGAGGACTCGGCGCTGCTGGTCTACTACCAGTCCCGTACCGTGCGGCCACGGGATCTCGCCTGTTTCACCCTGGCCAATCACATCATGTCGTCCACCTTCTTCCACGAACTGCGTACCCGCCAGCAGCTCGGCTACGTGGTGGGGGCCGGCAACCTGCCGCTCAACCGCCACCCCGGCCTCATCTTCTATATCCAGTCGCCGGTGGCGGGGCCGCAGATCCTGCTGGATGCGGTGGAGGAATTCATCGACCTCTTCCCGATCGCCATGCTGGAGTTCACCGAGCGGCAGTGGCAAGACAGCAAGGCCGGCCTGCAGGCCCAGCTCAGCGAGCGGGACGCCAACCTGCGCAGCCGTGGCCAGCGGCTCTGGGTCAGCATCGGCAACAAGGATCTTGGTTTCGATCAGCGGGAACGGGTCTGCGAAGAGGTGGGCCAGCTCAGCCGCGCCGATCTGGTGCGCTTCATCACCCAGTTGCGCTCACGTACCTCGGACAGGCTGATCCTCTGCAGCTATGGCCTTGGCCACGAGCACGACGAGCGGATCACCGGCCAGTTTATCGACGATCCCAAGGCATTTCGGCTCAATGCCAGCACCTTCAACGCCTGAACCCCTTCACTACAGCAGATGATGGACAATAAAAAGCCGACCCTCGGGTCGGCTGGAAATACCATTATCAATTGCGACCAAAGCCGCCAAAAGTGAACATGAGCGTGAAAATCAGACACTGAGTCGATGACGAGCCAGGCGAGATAACCAGAGCCCACCGGCCGAGACCAACAGTGATTGAGAAACAGGATCATCTTAGACAGAGCCCTGCACCACCACGTTGATCTATGTCAAAAGAGGTAAAAAGAGTCTCGCGCTCGTGTTGCTTTCAAGGCCGACACTCAGGCGCGGCGAGTCAGACGGTAGGCCACTTCATCGAAGTAGGAGAGCTGACCGGATTGCACCTTGGGGTGATCCTGCTCGGCCGATCGCCCCAGCACCTCCACGCCAAAATCGCGCTCGAACAGGCTGCGCACCTCCATCTCCCCCACCGAAAATGGCGGCTGCTTCTGCTGCTCGGGCTGATATTCCAGCGTCACCAGCAAGACTTGCCCATCCGGCTCGATGAGGCGACTCATCAGCTCGGCATATTGGCGCCGCATGAGGGTCGGCAAGGCGATGAGCGCAGCCCTGTCGTAGGCCAGCCGGTAACGGCGCTCCAGCGTCGGGGCCGCGAAGAAATCCCCCTGATAGAGGCTCAGGGTGCCGTGTCTATGACAGCGATAAGGCCCGACCTCGGTCACCGTCTCGGTGAGGTCGTTTTCACTGAAAAATTGGCCGATGGCCAGCTCCGACAGCTCGAAGCCATCGATGGGATGCCCCTGCCGATTGAGCCAGAGCATGTCGCCAGACTTGCCGCACAGGGGTACCAGTACCGGCTCAGTGCTCTGTTGACTCCCCCACCCGGTTTGCAACCAGTGATTGAACTGGGCCTGATGAAAGCCAATTCGGTGCTCTTCCCAACGCTGATGCCAAAATGCCGCTTCCATCTTCATCCTCTCGTCATTCGCAATGATGCATCAATATCACAACTTCACCGAGGCGGTGCAAGCCTTGTCGTCTGCGCCGACCCCGTTCTGCGAGATAATGGATTGCAAAGTAAACAACTATTTGATAGTTATTTTTCAGCATATTTTACTGCGCAGTAGCGTCATGACATCCCCCAGGGAATGAAATGTCGCTCTCTCTCGGTATTTATGGGGTGATCGAAGCAGCCATGTCTGAGTCAAGCAGTGCCCTGGCCTCATGCAACCGCCTGCTTATGTCGGCAAAGTCCGGGCGCCGCGCGACCGCTTGCTGCTGGCAATCCCCGACCAGCTGAGACAACGCCGGATGATCCCTCTCCTGCGCCGGGCACAGGGCCAGCAGCTCCTCCAGCAGGCAGCCAAAAGCCCTTACCTCCAGCCGCATCAGCCGTGAAGCCAGACTGGTATCGCTCACTGGATAGAACGAGGCGGCGCCAAAATCCCCAAGCAGGGCGGCACCTTGGCCGTCATGGAGGATGTTATGGCCATAGAGATCCCCGTGCATGACGCCCAGCCGATGCAGATGGGCGGCGGCCGAGGCGATGCGCCAGGCCATCGTCAGCGCAGCCGGCAGCGTGAACCTGAGCTCGGCCGGATAGATATCACGGGTACAAGACACCAGGCTGGGCGGGCCGGCGAGGTTTTGCAGATCAGGTTCGATGAGCTCCATCGCCAGCGCCGGGATGCCCGAGGGGTGATCGCTTATCCGCCCCTGCACCTCGATGAGCGCCGGATGCCGGCCCACCGCCATGGCGGCCGTCATCTCGGCCCCCGGCAAGCCATCGCTGGTCACCGCACCCTTGAACAGCTTGAGTGCCAGGGTGCGAGGCACTTCCCCATCAGAGTGCCACTGCGCCTGATGGATAACCCCGGAGGCCCCCTGCCCCAGCAGCTCGCCCAGCGTCAGCTCGCGCCAGGGGATATCGGTGACGACCGTCGCCCTACCAGCCTCTTGCTCCCACGTCTCACAGAAGGGATTGCCCGAGTAGGCCAGCCAGGCGAGCCGTGGCAAGGAGAGCAACCACGCAGGAAATTCCGTTAGCCGGTTGGCGGCGATGCGCAGCAATTCGAGGCGTCGACAGTTGGCGAGTGTCTCTGGCAAGGCGGTGAGTCGGTTGCCCGCCAGCATCAGCTTTTGCAGGCTTGTGCACTGACCCAACTCATCGGGCAACTGCTCGATGGCGTTGTCGGTCAGGATCAACCAGCGCAGCTGGGCGGGCAGCGACTGGGGGGAAACCACCCTGATCCGATTGGCCTTGAAGCCCACCATAGAGAGCGCCGGGCAAGACCCCAGCACCTCGGGCAGCGCGGTGAAGTTGTTCTCGGAGCAGAAAATGATGCGCAGCTTGGTGCACTCGGCCAGCTCGTCCGGCAGCGAGCTCAACTGGTTGCCGGTGAGATCCAGCACCTCCAGCGTCTCTTTCAGGCTCAGGATTTCGGGTGGAAATACCGTCAGGTTTTCAGCGAGTTTCAGATGGCGAGCGCCGTTCAATTCGCCAGCGCGCAGCTGTGCCAGGGTATGCATAACCGTTTCTCAATCTTGTCGTGGCCCTGCTTAGCGACGCTAAAGCAGACCATATGGCACCGCCGGACATGGGCCCGGCGGTTATAAAGGGGAGCATTATAGAGAATTTGGGGTACAGATCGCCCCTTTTGTTGCTTTGGTGACGGTGCATGATGGTCAACGACGCTGCTTCCATCCGGATTTACGAACCCCTCCCCGGTAGAGTGCAACAAGCGCAACGTACATAGGCAGGGCTATGGTCATGGGCTGCTATCTCAGTCTCGGCAAGGTGCGCGATCAACTCTTCGCGCTGGGTATCGGAGAACCGGAGTAATTCGTCTTTCTCAATATCAAAAATGGCCACGACACCTTCCCTCAAATAGGACGCTCTTATCATCTTCAGAGGTAAATCAATAACCCATTTAATGAGAAAGCCCATCAGCTCAAGGAAATGAACGATTTTTGACCCGAAAAGAGTCATCGTAATCAGACCTGCAGAAACCCTGCTATAGAAGCCGATTGCTGCGCAAACGATTGGAAAAAGAAAAGACGCCTCAAGGGCGTCTTTTTGACAGTTTTGCACTATCGGCAGAAAACAGCGTTAACCGCTTATTCCCACTCGATGGTTGCAGGCGGCTTGCCGGAGACGTCGTACACCACGCGGGAGATGCCGTTGATCTCGTTGATGATGCGATTCGACACCAGACCCAGGAAGTCATAGGGCAGATGGGCCCAGTGAGCAGTCATGAAGTCGATGGTCTCGACGGCGCGCAGGGCAATGACCCAGTCATACTTGCGACCATCGCCCATGACGCCGACGGAGCGCACCGGCAGGAAGACGGCGAACGCCTGGCTGACCTGGTTGTAGAGGTCGGCCTTGCGCAGCTCTTCGATGAAGATGGCATCGGCCTTGCGCAGCAGTTCGCAGTACTCTTTCTTCACTTCGCCCAGCACCCGCACACCCAGACCCGGGCCCGGGAACGGGTGACGGTAGAGCATGTCGTAGGGCAGGCCCAGCTCCAGACCGACGCGGCGCACCTCGTCCTTGAACAGCTCGCGCAGCGGCTCCACCAGGCCCATCTTCATCTCGGCCGGCAGGCCGCCGACGTTGTGGTGAGACTTGATGACGTGGGCCTTGCCGGTGGCGCTGGCGGCAGATTCGATGACGTCCGGGTAGATGGTGCCCTGAGCCAGCCATTTGGCGTTTTTCAGCTTCTTGGCTTCGTCGTCGAACACTTCCACGAAGACGCGGCCGATGGCCTTGCGCTTGGCTTCCGGCTCGTCGATGCCCGCGAGAGCCGACAGGAAGCGATCCTCGGCGTCGACCTTGATGATCTTCAGACCGAAGTGGTCACCGAACATCTCCATCACCTGGGCGCCTTCGTTCAGGCGCAGCAGGCCGTTGTCCACGAACACGCAAGTCAGGCGATCGCCGATGGCGCGGTGCACCAGCATGGCGACGACGGAGGAGTCCACCCCGCCGGACAGACCCAGGATCACCTCGTCGTCACCCACCTGCGCGCGGATGCGAGCAACGGCGTCATCGATAATGGTGGCCGGGGTCCACAGGCATGCGCAGCCGCAGATGTCTTTGACGAAGTGCTCGAGCAGACGGGCACCCTGACGGGTGTGGGTCACCTCCGGGTGGAACTGCACGCCGTAGAATTTCTTCTCTTCACAGGCCATGGCGGCGTGTGGGCAGGTGGCAGTCTGGGCGATGGTGGTGAAGCCGGCCGGGATCTCGGTGACCTTGTCGCCGTGGCTCATCCAGACGTCCAGCAGGGCCTGGCCACTCGGGGCGATGGCGTCTTCGATGTTGCGCAGCAAGGCGCTGGTCTGGCCGGACTGACCCAGCACTTCAACCTGGGCATAGCCAAATTCACGTTCGGTGGAGGATTGCACCTTGCCGCCGAGCTGCTCGGCCATGGTCTGCATGCCGTAGCAGATACCAAACACCGGCACGCCGGCGTTGAACACGTACTCGGGGGCACGGGGGCTGCCAGCCTCGGTCACGGACTCGGGGCCGCCGGAGAGGATGATGCCGTTGGGGTTGAATTCGCGGATCTGCGCTTCGGTCACATCCCAGGCCCAGAGCTCGCAGTAGACACCGATTTCACGGACGCGGCGGGCAATAAGCTGGGTGTACTGGGAACCGAAATCCAAGATGAGAATGCGGTGAGCGTGAATATTGTTAGTCATTTTATTCCTGCATCAAGCTGATTTATCACAAAAAGCGTGGGGAGAAAAAGGGGTTAAAGAAACGGGGCCAGAGCCCCGTTTTGTCAGCCCATCCGATAGTTGGGGGCTTCTTTGGTGATAGTCACGTCGTGGACGTGGGACTCTTTCATCCCGGCGCCCGAAATGCGCACGAACTCGGCCTTGGTGCGCATCTCATCGATGGTGGCGCTGCCGGTCAGGCCCATGGAGGAGCGCAGGCCGCCCATCTGCTGGTGAATGATCTCCTTGAGGCGGCCCTTGTACGGCACCCGCCCTTCGATCCCTTCCGGCACCAGCTTGTCGGCGGCGTTGTCGGTCTGGAAGTAGCGATCGCTTGAGCCCTTGGACATGGCACCGAGAGACCCCATGCCGCGGTAGGACTTGAAGGAACGACCCTGGTAGAGCTCGATCTCGCCCGGCGCCTCTTCGGTACCGGCGAACATGGAGCCGACCATGACGCTGCTGGCGCCGGCGGCAATGGCCTTGGCCAAGTCACCGGAGAAGCGGATGCCGCCATCGGCAATCACCGGAATACCGGTGCCTTCCAGCGCATCGACGGCGTCGGAGATGGCGGTGATCTGGGGCACGCCGACACCGGTCACGATGCGGGTAGTACAGATGGAGCCCGGGCCGATACCGACCTTGACGGCATTGACGCCGGCCGCAACCAGCGCCAGTGCGCCGGCGCCGGTGGCCACGTTGCCACCGATGATCTGCAAGTCAGGATAGGCGGCGCGAGTGGCCTTGATGCGATCCAGCACGCCCTGGGAGTGGCCGTGGGAGGAATCAATCAGCAGCACGTCCACACCGGCTTCCACCAGGGCAGCGACGCGTTCCTCGTTGCCCGCACCGGCACCGACGGCGGCACCGACCCGCAGGCGACCGCGTTCGTCTTTACAGGCGTTCGGCTTGCGCTCGGCTTTCTGGAAATCTTTAACGGTGATCATGCCTTTCAGTTTGAAGTCCGCATCGACTACCAGCACCTTCTCGATACGGTGCTTCTGCATCAGGGCGACCACCTCTTCACGAGGTGCCCCTTCACGCACGGTGACCAGGCGGTCTTTCTGGGTCATGACCTGTTCGACGGTCTGGGAGAGATCGATCACGAAGCGCACATCACGGCCGGTGATGATGCCGACCAGCTGATTGCCGTCGGTCACCACGGGGTAACCGGCGAAGCCGTTCTTGAGGCTCAGCTCCTTGATCTGGGCGATGGTCATGTCGGGACGCACGGTGACCGGGTCGGAGACGACACCGCTCTCGTACTTCTTGACCTTGCGCACTTCGAAGGCCTGTTGCTCGATGGACATGTTCTTGTGAATGAAGCCGATACCGCCTTCCTGGGCCAGTGCGATAGCCAGACGGGCTTCGGTCACTGTGTCCATGGCAGCGGAAATCATCGGAATATTCAGGGAGATAGCAGACGTGAGCTTGGTGCGCAGGTCAGCGGTATTCGGAAGAACAGTGGAGTGGGCTGGAACCAACAATACATCGTCGAAGGTCAGCGCTTCTTTGGCAATCCTGAGCATGGCAATATCTCACCGTTGTGGAAGTGGGGGTGGAAAATATTGCCGACAAATTTTACTCATGCATTGGCCACTGGTAAAGAAGTATTTTGAATTTTTTATGACGTAGCCCGGTTTAACGCCGCCAACGGGGCAAAAAACCAATAAATTCAGCTGCAACCATGCCGTTTTCCACGACAAGAGGATCTGTTTTGGCGGTGGTCCCGGTTCGGTCTCGACGCGCACGAACCGGCAATGTTTCAGCATGCCCTCGCCCGTCATCAACCGCCCTGATAACGACCCGGCTTGTGCCAGTTCATCAGCATGGCGTTCATGGCGAGTGCACTCAAGGTAGACCAGAGCAACAAGGGCAGCGGCAGGGTGAGCAGGGAGAGGGCAAATACCAGCACGTCGAGCAGCATCTGGCTCTTACCCGCGTTGATGCCGGCGCGGCGTTGCAACCAGAGCGTCACCACGCCTATGCCCCCCACCGACGCATTGTGCCGTGCAAGCGAGAGCACCCCCATGCCGAGGAAAGTGCCTCCTACCAAGGCGGCGAACAGCGGGTGTATGTAGCTGACCGTCAGCAGCAGCGGTACCGCTTGCGTGGCGGCCGAGAGCGCCACGTTGACCACCAGCGTCTTGAACATGAAGTCACGCCCCATGCTGAAGTAGCAGAACACCAGAAAAGGCAGGTTGGCGAGGAAGAACAGCAGGCCGATGGGCAGGCTGCTGACATGGGCGAGCAGCAGCGCAATGCCGGCGATGCCGCCGGTGATCATGCCGGAACACTTGAGCAGGTTGAGTCCCACGGCGATGAACATGATGCCGAGCACCATGCCGTAGACATCGTCCTTGAGGGTATGGGCCAGCCCCTTGCTCGCGCTGAGCGGCTGCATGGTCATTTCACCTTCCATATGACTCCTTTCAATAACAGAACTGCTGGCCCGTTTTTGCGGCCGATGAGACGCCGTGTTTGACGGGAATGGGGGACTTGCCCTTTCCATGGGCAAACCCCGCGATAAAGCACAGCAAAAACGGCGCCAATCAAAACAAGAGCCCGATAAACACCACATATTCGAATTTAAATTCCAATACACAGACTGATACCAGTCGATAACACCAGTCTGAAAACGGCAGGATCCGGCCAGCCAGCATATTTGCGATGTTGGCGATGAAGGGGCCGCGCGGCGACGCTCCCGGGCTCACGGGCTCACGCCGCCAGCCCTTGTTCCACAAGCCTTGGCGCCATGCAGGGGTTGCCGTTGACAGCCACCTGCGGCGACATTGTCAGGGTCAGCTCGATGCCGACCAGCCTGAAAGAGCGCACCAAATTTGTGCGCCCGCCTCATTTCGGTGCAACCCTATCCCCTCGCCCGTCCTCTACGCACTCTGCGGGCAGACAGCGGGCATGAAAAAGTCGGCCCGCAGGCCGACTCTCGGTACTGGTTCGTTATCACGCCAGCGACGTGCTACCCCGCCTTGTCAGGCGGGGCAGCACCAGCCTCATCACTTCAGGTATTTGCCATCGCTCCCTATCTTGCCGGGGCCGCCGAGCACCCAGATCCGGGCCGAGTAGGCCGGTACCTGGAAGCTCAGGCTGCCGTTGCTGGCGCTGAGCGTGGTGCCGGTCACCGCATCGGTGTAGCTGCCGTTCTTGACGCCGCTGATGGTGATCTGCTGGGCCGAGTTGGCGGTAAGACCCACCGCTGCGTAGCTGCCCTCGGCGCCGAGATCCCGCACGAAGCTCATGCCGCTGCCCCACTCGCTCACCTGGCTCATGGGCGCTTTTTGCAAAGCGGGCACCGCCTTGCGGATCTGGTTCAGGCGCTTGATGTGCTGATAGAGGGGGTGGGAGGCGGTCGCCGGGTTGTCCAGCACATCGCCATAGTAGGCGCGACCGGTCTGATCCACCGTCATGGTGGCACCGTCGATGTCCTGCGGCTTGCCGGCCTGGAACATCACCTCCTCCCCGTAGTAGAGCGTCGGGATGCCGCGCGCCGTCCACAGCAGGTTGTAGGTCATGGCCGCATTGCCCTCTTCCCCGCCGTAGCGGTACTTGAAGTCGTTGTCCGGCCCCACGTCGTGGTTCTGGAAGAAGGTGATGAGCTTGGTGGCATCCCCATAGACCCAGTCCATGCCGAAGATCCCGCCGACGCCGCCGAAGCTGCCCTTGGTGACGTTGTCACGGAAGGTGGAGAACAGCGAGAAGTCGAGCACCGACAGACCGGAGTCACCGCCGGCGCGCGGGTTGGCCGGATCGCGGGTGGTGCGGGTGTACCACCAGGGGCGGATCACCGCCGAGGCGTTGTCATTGGCGATCTCCGATCCCCAGCCGGTGCCCTTCACCAGGTTCTCGCCGAACACGAACAGCCCCGGCTTGTGGGCCTGCCAGTCGTGGACATAGGTCAGCAGCTCGTCACGCTCGATGTGCTTGAGGGTATCGATGCGGATGGCGTCGACCCCCATGTCGAGGTACTGGTGGATGGCGCCATTGATGTAGTCCTTGACGTTCTGGTTGCCGGTCGCGAGATCGATGCAGTCCCCCGCCATGTGCTTGCGCTGCAGGGAGAGCGGATTCTCCCAGTCACCGCCGGACATGAAGCCGTCAAGATGATACCAGGCGGGATCCAGCGTCTGGGCGTCGATGCCAAAGAAGCGGTTGGGGTTGTAGCCGGCGCTCGGCACCGTGCTGCCGGTTTTGGGATCCACCAGCGGCACCAGCCCTTCCGGATCGGACTGACAGCGCGCCTTGTACCAGTCCGGAGCCGCCGGGTTGTCATCATCGCAGCGGTTCGCGCTGGCGTAATCCCCGAGGTTGCCCTGGTAAGGGCCGTTGTTGATCAGTCCCTGTTTGGAGCCGGTCGGCACATAGTATTTGACGGGCAGGCGATCGATCCAGGTCTTGCCGCGCAGGCCGTACTGGCTGGAGTGGTTGATCACCACGTCCTGGATGACCTTGATCCCCTTGGCATGGGCCGCCTGGATAAACTCCCGGTAACCCGCCCCCGGCGACTCCAGTCGGGGATCGACCCGGTAGAAGTCGTAGGCATGGTAGCCGTGGTAATCGAGGCCGGATCGGTTCTCCACCGGCGGCGTCACCCAGATGGCGGTGAAACCGAGATCCTTGATGTAGTCGAGCTTCCCGATGAGCCCCTTGAAGTCACCGCGCCAGTGCGGGTCCCCCGCCTTGTAGCGATCCCGGTTGTAATAGTTGTTGCCGGCATCCCCGTCATAGAAGCGGGCGGTCAGCAGGAAGTAGATGCTCTCCCCGCGGAAATCACCCGCAGCCACTGCCTGATCGCCGATGTAGTAGCTGAAACTCTGCTCACGGCGATTGCCGGCAGCATCAACGCCCAGGGTTTTGATCACCAGATCGGCGCCGCTGCCCTTGTCGCTGGCACTGAACACCTGCCCGCTATAGAGGGCTGAGCCGGTGGTGGGGGTGCTGCCATCCAGGGTGAAATACACCTTGGGCGCGCTGTCCTTGTCGTCGCTCACCGTGAGGGTGATGGACTGGGCCTGGGCATAGTTGCCGGAGGCCGGGCTCGCGCTGACCGTCGGTGCCTGGGTGTCCGCGCCCGCAACCGGGGCCACGTCCAGCGCCTTGCGCTGGGCATCGAAGCAGATGCGGTAGCGGGTGTTGCCGGTCACCTTGTAGTCCTGGGCCGGATAGGCCTCGGTCCAGTCACCCTTGTGATCCACCTTGAAGCGGGGATCACTGCTGCCAAAGGCCTGCTCGGTACAGAAGATCACCCCGTCCTGGCTGGTCATGGCGGTGAGGCCCCAGTTGTTGGGGGTGCCGCGGAAGTACCAGTTGTCGCCGACTGGCGGGGTCGCCACCGCCACGCTGGCGCTGCTGCTGGCCTTGGCCCCCTGATCGTCAGTGACCGTCAGGCCGTAGGTGAAGGTACCCGTCTGGCTGGTGTTGACGACGATGCTCTCGGTGGTCTCGCCGCTGCTCCAGAGGTAGCTGGCTATCTGACCATCGGGATCCGTGGAGTCGCTGCCGCTCAGGGTCAAGGCGTCCCCCACCGCGACCCGCACCGTGCCGCCCGGGGTGATGACCGCCAGCGGTGGCTGGTTGTCGTCGCCGAAGGGGGTGATGCTGTAGGCCAGGGTCTCGTCGTTGACCTGCAAGCGCACCGTGCCGGTCCCGCTCCAGAAGATGTCGCCGCCGCTGCGCTCGAGCACCCCGTCGGCGTTGCTGTCGCCAAAGCTGGTTACCCAGTCACCGGCCTGATCGAACTTGAGGCGCTGGCTGGCCTTGCCATCCATGTAGGCCTCGGCCTGCCACAGGTGATCCGCTACCAGCGCCATGGGGAGGCTGGCCCAGCCGTTGAAGGTGCCGCGCACCTGCATCTGTGGCCAGCTCTTGGCAAAACCGGATGCCGCACAGCGGTCGACCGCCGTGGCGGTGATGGCCTGGGTGCCGGCATTGATCCGGATCTGATAGTGGGTATTGGCATTGACTAGCTTGTCGGCCGCCGGGTAGCTCTGTTGCCAGTTGCCGTATCTGTCTATCTTGAAGCGCGGGCCGCCGCTGGCATCCCCGCTCTGGAACAACTGGCAGGTATCGAAGTTGACGCCATCGGTCGAGACCATGGCGGTCGCCGCCCACCCGTTCGCGGTGCCGCGGAAGAACCACTCAGCCGCCGTTACGCCGGGCGAGGCCATGAGTGTCCCCAACAATCCGGCCGCGATTATCCATCTAGCCATTGATAGTCCTTTATTTTCATTGTTTTGTGTGTGACGCCGGTGTGCCCCGGCATTCCCCCATCCGCTACAGTCCCGCCTTCAGATGAGCCCTGCCAGTCTAGGGCGCAAAAAAACGGATTCACGGCTAAATCGTGCGGAATGTGACCACAATCGACTTCGATATCGGCGAGATGTGATTGATAGCGCTTTCATTTCTGCGCCGGCATTGCTGGGCAGACGAAGGGCGAGGACTCGCTCACCGACCGGGGCGATCTCCCCTCCCTGTCGATGAAACAGAACCGAACCGCCCCTCTTTTGGGAGTCACTCCGACCCTCTGCGCATACGATTAAAGTAAGATTGATAATGTTTCTTGTTTGCGTCCGTGAAATGTCGCATTCTTGGGCGCTTGGGCCCTGTTCTGGCGCCTGCACCATTACGTTTTTTGAGTATGAATATGACGATCTGGAAGAAAGAAGGGTGATGGACGCCTGCATATCGAGGCCAGCACCCTGTCGTGACACTCTGCCGTTTGGCCCTGCTCAGCTGGTTTGTCTGGTCGCCGCGATTGCGCTGCATCTCGCCATCCTGTGGCTGGTCTACAGCACCCGCCCCGACCCCATCCAGCCACCCGAACCCATCACCTTGTCTGCCCGCTGGGCCGGCGAGTCAAACATCGATGACGCACCGGCCAAACCGGCGGCACCAGCGGCCGTCCCTGCGCCACCCGTGGTGAAGAAGCCGACACCGGTTCCGCCCAAGGTGGTCAAGCCGGTCGCCAAGAAACCCATACCCAAGCCGGCCCCTACTCCGCCCAAGCCCAGACCAGTACCGGTCACCAAGCCTGCGCCAGTGGTCAAAGCCGCGCCGGTCGTGGCGCCATCCGCGCCCGCGACCCCGCAGACGGCCGCCACTAGCACGAATCCGAGCACCAGTGGCGCCCATGCGCCGCCGACCAAGGCCCGCCAAACGGGTGCCGGGGCCGGCAGCAGCGCCCCGATCGCACGGGATGCCAGATTGAACAACCCCGAGCCCCCCTACCCCCAGGAGTCGCGCAGACGGGGTGAAGAAGGGCGCGTGGTATTGAAGGTACGCGTCACCAAAGAGGGCACCGCCGAGTCGGTCGAAGTTGAGCGCAGCAGTGGCCATCGACGCCTGGACATGGTCGCCCGCAAGACCGTCAGCCGTTGGCGCTTCATTCCAGCCAAGCAGAACAATACCGCCGTTGCTGCCTGGACAGGGGTCACCATTATTTTCAAGTTAGGGGCATAAGCCATGAATCCGGAAATCGAAACAAACTCGATGGGCATCTACCACCTGCTCAGCCAAAACACCGGGGTGGGTCTGGTCCCACTGATCC
The DNA here is from genome assembly GCF_056279295.1 of Aeromonas sp. TECH754. Lineage (NCBI taxonomy): Bacteria > Pseudomonadati > Pseudomonadota > Gammaproteobacteria > Aeromonadales > Aeromonadaceae > Aeromonas > Aeromonas sp. TECH754. Next base: position 1,830,119 of record NZ_JBWBRA010000001.1, read on the forward strand.
TGCTGGTACTGATGTCGCTTGGCACCTGCTACTATGCACTGCTCAAACTCTACCTCGGCTATCGCGAGCAGCGCCTGAACGCCCGCTTCGTGAATCAGTTCTGGCAGCATGCGAGCGTGCAGGATATGGAGCGCCACCTCTCCCATACCCCTCCCGAAGAGGCCTATGGCCGGATCACCAACGCAGCCCTTGGGGCCGTTGCCCAGCTGGATCGGGCCCAGGAGCGCGCCGTCTCCCTCAAGCTGGGTTCCCCTGACGACTTCCTGCTGCGCGCCCTGCGTCACGCCATCACCACGGAGCGGATCCGCCTCGAGCATGGCCTGGCCTTCCTCGCCTCGGTGGGATCGGCGGCACCCTTCATCGGGCTCTTTGGTACCGTCTGGGGCATCTATCACGCGCTGCTGGCCATAGGTGCGGCCGGCCAGAGCAGCCTGGACAAGGTGGCGGGCCCGGTTGGTGAGGCGCTGATCATGACGGGCTTCGGCCTCGCCGTCGCCCTGCCGGCGGTGCTCATCTACAACTTCTTCGTGCGTCGCAATCGCCTCAAGCTTGCCGCCCTCGACGAGTTTGCCTACGACCTGTTTGCCCTGCTGGTGACCGGATTCGAGAAGACCCCATCCAACGTGACCCAGCTGTCCGATGTAGAGACCGCCAAGAAGGGGCAGATGTAATGGCCTTCGGCAAACTTCCCGGGGATGCGGATGAGCAGCCGCTGTCCGAGATCAACATGATCCCGATGATCGACGTCATGCTGGTGTTGCTGATCGTCTTCATGATCACCGCCCCCCTGCTCACCAACGCGGTCAAGCTCGAGTTGCCCGAGGCCAGCAGTCAGGTCAACCAGCCCAAGCAGGAGGATGTGATCCTCTCCATCGACGGGGCCGGCAAGATGTACTGGAACGACAAAGAGGTCGATGAGCCGGCGCTGCTCGCCCAGATGGTCAAGGCCAGCGAGGCCAAGCCGGAGATCCCCGAGATCCAGCTGCGCATCGACAAGAGCGTGGAGTACGGCGCCATCGCCAAGGTGATGGCCCAAGCCTCCCGGCACGGTCTGCACAAGATAGCCTTTGTCAGCCAGCCGGAAGCCGAATAACACATATTCCAGCGCAGATTCAGAGATTGAGTAGCAGCAAGGCATCACCCGGGTGGTGCCTTGTTTATTTGCCCCCCGTTCACCCGGTTGCCAGAGGCGGGACTGCCCTGCATGATGCAAGGCCGCCCCGCCATTTCAAGGAGAGAAGATGAGAACATCGGATTATGTGAGACTGCTGGCGCTGGCCGCCATCTGGGGCGCCAGCTTCCTGTTCATGCGCATCGCGGCGCCGGCGTTCGGCTCGGTCAACACCACCTTCCTGCGGGTCTTCTTCGCCCTCATCGGGCTCGCCGTCATGCTGCTTCTGCTGCGCACCCCCCTGAGCTTCAAGGGCAAGCTGAAGTCCGCCATGGTGCTCGGCATCATCAACTCGGGGGTGCCCTTCCTGATGTACGCCATCGCCGCGCTCTGGTTGCCCGCCGGCTACTCGGCCATCCTGAACGCGACCACCCCGCTGATGGGGGCGCTGATCGGTTTCTCCTGCTTCAACGAGCCGCTGAGCCTGCGCAAATGGGCCGGCGTCATGCTGGGCCTGGTGGGGATAGCCCTCATCACCACCACGGGGGAGCTGAGCCTGACCGGCAACTTCATCACCGGGGTACTGGCCTGTCTGCTCGCCACCGCCTGCTACGGCTGCGCCGGCTTCCTGACCCGGCGCTGGATCACCGAGCAGGGCGGTCTCGATGCCAAGCTGGTCGCCTTCGGCAGCCAGCTGGGGGCCTGCCTGTTCCTGCTGCCCTTCTTCGGTTACACCATGGTGGCCGGACCTGCCGTCAACTGGGCCATCCCCGAGGTGTGGGCCAGCATCCTGGCCGTCGGCTTCCTCTGTACCGCCCTCGCCTACCTGCTCTATTTCCGGCTGATCGCAGATATCGGGCCGCTGCGCTCCCTGACGGTCACCTTCCTCATCCCCCCGTTCGGCATTTTGTGGGGCTATCTGGTGCTCGGCGAGACCCTCACCGGCGGCTTCGTCGTCGGCGGTGCCGTCGTCTGCCTCGCGGTCTGGCTGGTGGTGAGCCCGGCCAAAACCGCGAAACCCGCGGGCCAGCCGATACGCTAACCCGCACCTTGTTTCAACTGTCGCGCCGAGCCCACACGGGCTCGGCTCCTTGTTGGAACTGGGGTAAGATAGGCCCCATCGTCTTCTCCCCCGCCTCGGGCCGGGCACAGCAGCAGGACCAACCTTGAATCACCGCGACGAATCCAGCCAAAACAGGCAGCAGATCTTCACCGTCACCCGCCTCAACAGCGCCGTGCGCATGATCCTGGAGCAGGATCTCGGGCTGGTGTGGCTGACCGGGGAACTCTCCAACCTGGCGATGCCAAGCTCCGGTCACTGGTACTTCTCCCTCAAAGACATGTCCGCCCAGGTGCGCTGCGCCATGTTCAAGGGCAACAACCGACGGGTGCCGTTCCGCCCGCAAGACGGCATGCAGGTGCTGGTACAGGCGCGGGTCTCCCTCTACGAGCCCCGCGGCGACTACCAGCTCATCATTGAAAGCATGCAGCCCGCCGGCGACGGCATGCTGGCCCTGCGCTTCGAGGAGCTCAAGCGCCGGCTCGACGCCGAGGGGCTGTTCGACGAGGCTCGCAAACGACCGCTGCCCCGCGAGCCGCGCGCCGTGGGGCTGATCACCTCCGCCACCGGCGCCGCCCTGCACGACATGCTGACGGTGCTGGGGCGCCGGGCGCCGGACTTGCCGATATTTATCTATCCGACCCAGGTGCAGGGCAGCGCCGCCATCGGCCAGATAGTGGCGGCCATTGCACTGGCCAACCGCCGCGCCGAGGTGGACGTGCTGATCGTCGGTCGCGGTGGCGGCTCGCTCGAAGATCTCTGGTGCTTCAACGAAGAGGCGGTGGCCCGCGCCATCAGCCGCTCCGCCATTCCGGTGGTGAGCGCGGTCGGCCATGAGGTGGATGTCACCATCAGCGACTTTGCCGCCGACCTGCGCGCCCCCACTCCCTCCGCCGCCGCCGAACTGGTGGCACCGGATCAAAGCGCCCGAGCCCAACGTCTCACTCACCTGCGCCAGCGGCTCGCTCAGGCCATGGCGCGGCGCCAGACTACCGCCTGCCACGGCTTCGCCCTGCTGCAAAAACGGCTGGAACACCAGGATCCCAAGCGCCGGTTGGAGCAGCAATCCCAGCGCCTCGACGAGCTCAGCAGCCGCTTGCAGCAGTTGCTCGGCCAACGCCTGCAGCGGGGAGAGCGGCGCCTCGCCAACCTCGAGCTTCGCCTGCAGGCCCAGAGCCCCGAGAAGCTGCTGGCGGCCGGTCGGCGCCGTCATCAGCTGGCCGAGGAGCGCCTCCATAGCCTGATGGCCAAGCGCCAGAGTCTCGCCGACCATCGCCTCGCCATGCTGAGCGCCCGGCTCGACGGGGTCAGCCCGCTGGCCACCCTGGGCCGGGGCTACTCCATCACCCGCACCCAGCACGGCGAGGTAGTCAGTCACGCCCACCAGGTGAGCGCCGGCCAGCAGCTTGTTACCACCTTGGCCGAGGGCAGCCTGCGGGTGCGGGTAGACAGCATCGGCGACTAGCCACAAGGCATTTATCAGCATAAAAAATGGCCCATCACAGGATGGGCCATTTTTATAGTGTGCAATTCACTCATACCAGCGAATGTCGTACCGCTCCGCCCGGGTGCCCCAGACTGGCGGAGAGGGCTGGCCCGCCCCCCAGGGGGTTGAGCTGCAGGAATTCGAACAACCCGGCCTGCAGGTTGACGTTCCAGAAGCGGCCCGCTAGGGTCAACTCGAGCCGCTGGTCGGTCAGCTCCGCCAGCCCGTGGCGCTGCCAACTCTCAAACAGCGGCAGCAGATGGGCTTGCAAGGGCGCGGGCAGGCGGTCGAGGGCGAGCCAGCCGGTGTCCAGCGCACCGCGCAGCAGACCGTCGATGCGCGCATTGGGATTGCGCCCCATCACCATGCCGGGGGCACGACCCCCTTGCGCCAGTGCCTCATGCCAGAGTGCCAGATCCCGGCCATACATCAGGCCATGCCCGTGCACGCTGCCCCCCGCCCCCGCCCCGAAGGGGAGGATCTCGGCGCCGCGCTTCGCCATCTGGTTATAGCGGCTCTGCTCGGCGTCACCGCGGCGCCAATGGCTGCTGGAGAGACGCTGCCAACCGCCCTGCTCCAGGGTCTGGGCACCATAGGCATACATGCTGGCGCGCTGCGGGCCATCGGCCGACCAGCCGAGCTTGCCCTTCGCCTCGGCGCGCTCCAGATTGGTGCCCGCCATGGCGATGAGCTGATAGAGATCCACCCCGTGCACCCCGCTCGCCATCACGTCCGCGATGTCTTGGCGCCACACGGCATCGTCCTGACCCGGCAGGCCGAAGATTAGATCCGCCACTATCACGGCAGCATCATCTCGAGTCAGCGACTCCAGCCGGGCCAGCAGGGTCTCCCTGTCATCGAAACGGGCCGCCTGCTGACGCACTTGTGTATCGAAGCTCTGCACCCCGAATGAGAAGCGGTTGAAGCCTCCCGCGAGGGCGATCTGCCACTTCTCGTCATCGAAGCCGTTCAGGCGCCCCTCCAGGGTCACTTCCGCATCGGCCGTCAGCGGAAAACGGCGAATGGCCCCGGCAAGGCGCGCCAGATCGCCCGCCGCCATGTCGGTGGGGGTTCCACCCCCCACATAGACGGCCGAGAAGGGCCTGCTCTTGCCAAGGGGAGAGTCGGCGGCCTGCTGCAGGCTGCCACACAAGGCTGCCATGTAACGGCTCATCCGCGCCGGATTGGCGCCATTTTCGAAGAAGTTGCAGAAGCTGCAGCGTTTGCGGCAAAACGGAATGTGGATGTAGATCGCTCGCTCATCCGCCTGGCTCTCCTGCTGCCACCAGGCTTGCCAACCGGTGTCGTCAAGGGTCAGAGGGCGGATACCGCCGCGGCTGGCATGGGCCGAGGTCTTGGCGGCGAAGGCGAATTTGAGGGGGTCCGGAGTAGCGAGTCCGGTCATGGTCGGGGTGATCTGTGCTGTCGTCACTGGCAAGTTACCATCAGAAAATAATGCAAATGATAACGAATATCAGTTAACCATGACCTTGTGCTGGATCAAGTCAGGGGCACTGGGCGGCAGTTAAGCCCAGGGTATCGAACGATCCCCGGTCGATTGGCCGAGTATCGTGCAAAGAAGACGCTGCTTGCGGCGATAGCCACTCCCCCGTCTGCAGCGGTGCTGGCAGGAGAGTGGTCGTACACACGCATTCAGACTAACAAGAGAGGTGGGTCATGGCCCGCAAAACAGAAGGTGCTAGCTGTTGATGCACGACCGGGATCAGTCGTTGCCGATGATGATGGCAACCCGGCGATTCTCCGCCCGTCCGGCGGCGTTGCCGTTGTCGGCAATCGGCGCCTCTTCACCCCGGCCGCGAATATCCACATTGGCCGCCGGCATGCCCACCGACACCAGGACGTCTGCCACGGACTGGGCCCGTTTCAGGGAGAGCTGCTGGTTGTAGGTTGCCTCGCCGTTGGAGTCGGTATGGCCGTCTACCCTGGCCTTGTTCAGGCCCACCGAGATCAGGGCCTTGCCAAGCTGCTCCACCACCTGGCGGGTGCCGGGATTGAGGGCACCCACGTTGTTGGCGAACAGCACCTTGTTGGAGATATCCAGGGTCCAGCCCTCGTCGGTGAGATGGAATCCCTGCTCCTTGAGTACGGCGACCTGCTCAGCCGAGAGACCCCGCGGTGCGCTCTGACAAGCCGCCAGCACGCTCAGCAGCAGCCCCACGAGGCCTGCCTTCATCAGGTTGGAAATGTGCATTGTTATTATCCTTTTATTATTTTTGCCTGAAAAAAACATCAATTTTTCGTTTGCTTGCCGGTGATCCCCTCCCTGCGTTGCCGTTTTGCCTGATACATGTCGCTGTCCGCATGCTGCAGCAGCTCGTCGGCCGTCACCCCCTGCTCGGGGTACATGGCATAGCCGACACTGACGTCGGCCACCAGATGATGACCATCTCCCAACACCACGGGGGCCACCATCGCCTGCTGGATCCGCAGCATCACCTCACGCACTTCGTGCTCGTGCTGCACCGGCGCCAGCAGGATGGCGAACTCGTCCCCCCCCAACCGGCACACCAGGTCCATGGGCCTGAGTTGATGCTGCACCCGCCGCGCCAGGGCGACCAGCACATCGTCTCCGGCGGCGTGGCCCAGGCTGTCGTTGATCTGCTTGAAGCGATCGCAATCGAGGTACAGCAAGGCGAATCGCTCATTGGTCGCCTCGCCAAACCTGATGGCCTGAGCCAGACGAGCCTCGAACAGGGAGCGATTGGGGAGACCGGTCAGGGAGTCGTGGGTCGCCTGATGCAGCAGGCTGGCATTCTCCCGCTTCTGGTGGGCCTGCCAGGCCTCCAGCTCGTCGAGCAGGGAGTTGAAATCCTCCCCCAGCTCGTGCAGTTCGGCGATGTTGGCGGAGGGCACCCGCTGGTTGAGGGTGCGCCGGCGGCGGACGCTGTAGGCGACCTGCGCCAGCGCCTTGAGGGGCGCGGTGATGGAATATTGCATCCGGCGCGCCACATGGAGGGCCGCCAGTATGCTGAGCAGCAGGCAGACCAGGGTCGCCAGCAGGGTCTGCAGCAAGAAGCGCAGCAGGTATTGGCCGTGACCGACCAGATGGATGCGGGCTATCTCCTTGCCCTCGCGCATCATCGGCAGATCCACCGGGCCCGGCAGGATCAGCCGCGCCAGGTACTGCCCCAGATTGGACCAGGGACTGGTGATGTCGCGGGTCCAGCTCGCCAGCACCTGACCATTGGGCAGCAGGATAGTGGCGCTGACCACGTCCTCGTGAGCGGTGATGGTCTGCAAGGCATCCTTGGCCGCATCCTCGTCGTGGAACACCACGGCCGCCTCAGTGGTGTAGCTGATGGCGCGAGCCAGCAGCTCCAGGTTGTGATCCGCATAGAGTCGCAGCGCCAGCAAGGCGGTGATGGTCAGGAACACCCCCGCCATGCAGACGGCGGTCAGGGAGGTCACCATGTGGGTGCGCCCCAGACTCTGGCGCAGGGTGATGCGCGGGCCGACGGAATGAGCGTGGTTTTTCATCGCGCCCCCTCGTCCGCCCTGGCCAGTTTCAGCACCGCCGGATGCACCCGCACGCCGCTGCGGGCCAGCGCATCCAGATTGACCCGAAAGCGCACCCGATCCAGCCCGGCCTGCAGGCAGAACACCGCATCGGCGATGCATTCACTGCTCTGCTCGCTGATGCTGAGGATGGCGTGTCCCCGCAGCCGCTCGAACAGTGCCAGCCGCTGCTCGGGGGCCAAAACCCCCAGGTAGATCACATCGCAGCGCTGACTCAGCGCCTCGTCATCGGTCTCGTAGCGGTGCACATCGACCAGGCGGCCGTTGGCCTGCTGCTTGATGGTAAGCAGAGTGCTGGCGTACGCCGTCGGCGCCGTGATGCACAGTCGCAGCTCGGTGGGTTCGCTGGGCCAGCGGGTGTAGCTGAGGATGTCGAGCACGGTTTGACGCACGTGATCGCTGCGGACCTCGGCCGAGGTCAGGGCCCCGGGCTCCGCCATCAAGGTCAGCGAATAGCACAGGGGGGCGAGCAAGGCCATGGCCCGGATGAGATGGAATGATTGCATGATGCCTGCGCTTATGCCCACACCGGGACCGAGGTGGCCCGGCGCCCATGAAGGGAGTGCCAGAGAGGAGTCGCCTCGAGCTTATCAGCCCCAAGGCCGGCCCCCATCAGGCCGCGCGCCGATTGCGTCACCCCGTGTCGCAGCAATGACAAGCGCCCGACCTGAGTCGGGCGCCATGAAACATACACCTTCATCCGGCTACTTCTTGCCGATCCCGTATTCTCGCAGCTTGTTGGCGATGGCGGTGTGAGACACCCCGAGCCGCTTGGCCAGTTGGCGGGTGGAAGGAAACGCCGGATAGAGCCGCTCCAGCAGCCGGCTCTCGAAGCGCTTCACCGCCTCGTCCAGCCCCCCCTCGAACCACTCGTCGATGAGTGGCATGGCGTCGGCCGCCACCGGCAAGTCCACGTGTTCGGGGCCAATCTCGTCCCCTTCCAGCAGGGTCATGGCCCGGTAGAGGCAGTTGCGCAGCTGGCGCACGTTGCCGGGCCAACGGTAGGCGGTCAGGTATTCGGCCATGTTGCGGGTAAAGCGCGGACGGGGCCGCTGCAATTCGCTGGCAAAGCGGGAGACAAACTGCTGGGCCAGCGCCATGATGTCCGCCTTGCGCTCGCGCAGGGGGGGCAGCGCCAAGCTCAGCACGTTGAGGCGATAGTAGAGATCTTCGCGGAACTTACCCTCGTGCACCAGATCCAGCAGCTGTTTCTGGGTGGTGCAGATGAAGCGCACGTTGACCCGTACCTCCTGCTCGTCACCAACCCGGCGAAACACGCCATCTTGCAGCACCCGCAGGAACTTGGTCTGCAGATGGGGGGACATGTCGCCGATCTCGTCCAGCATCAGGGTGCCGCCGCTCGCCAGCTCCAGCACGCCGCGCTTGCCCTCGGTGTTGTTGCCAAAGGCGCCGGGGGCGTAACCGAACAGCTCGCTCTCGGCCACATTGTCCGGCATGGCGGCGCAGTTGAGCGCCATGAAGGGGTGACTGGATCGCAGGCTGGCGCCATGGCAGGCGCGGGCCAGCAGCTCCTTGCCGGTGCCAGTCTCGCCGACGATGAGCAAGGGGGCATCCTGCATCGCAAGCTTCGCAGCCTGGGCCAGCACCTCTTTCATCTTCTGGCTCTCCGCCTGCAGGTGCTCGAAGCCACCCACCTCCACCGCGTGCAGTGCGCTGAAGTGCATGCCGACCCGGCGGGCGGATTTCAATACCACCACGGCGCCGGCCAGGGCCTGCTTGCCCTTCTCCTCGGCCACGAACAACGGCATCAGATCGCCGAGGTACTCCTCGCCGCCGAGGCTGAGCTTGCAGGTCTGGGGCCGGATCTCGCTCGCCTCCAGCCAGCGGCTGAAAGAGAAGCCCTTGACCAGGGAGCCAAGGGAGACGCCGCGCACCTCTTCCGGCGGCAGCGCCAGGGTGGTGAGGGCGGCCTGATTGGCCTGGGTCACCCGGCCCTTGCCATCGAGGGAGAACACCAGATCCGGCAATGCCTTGAGCAGCGCCTCTATCTCGTGATGCTCCCGCTCCGAGGGCATGTAGGGGATAGTCTTGACGTCGTAGATGCCGGGAATGCGGCGGATCTCCGGCATCAGATGCTGGAAATCACGAAACTCCAGCTCGGGGAAATTGAGATAGATGATGCCTGAGGTATCGATTTCGATGCCGCGCAGATCGATGTTGTGCTCCACCAGACGATCGAGCAGTTCCCGGGTCAGGCCCAAGCGGTCTTCACAGCTGACTTCAAGACGCATTCGGCACACACTTCCTAGCTAACATTCTGAATAACCGAATGATACAGACTCGATCCCGCCAGTGCGAGGGCTGACCCATAAAAATGCGGGCCCACCCCGTTTTCACCGGGCAGGCCCTGCTGGTCTCGCGCGTTAAGCCGCGGCTGACGTCATCAGCTCATCGGTGCGCGCCGCCATGATGAAGTCGTTGCGGTGCAGGCCCCCTATCTTGTGGGTCCACCAGCTGACGGTCACCTTGCCCCACTCCAGCAAGATAGCCGGGTGGTGAAACTCCGCCTCCGCCAGCGCGCCGAGCCGGTTGGTGAAGGCCAGCGCCTCCTTGAAGTTGCGAAACGCGAACTCCCGGCGCAGTTGCAGCTCCCCCTTCACCACCAGAGGTTGCCAATCGGGGATGAGATGCATCAGTTCGCTCAGCTCCTCGTCGCTGACCTTGGGGGCATCGGCGCGACACGCTTCGCACCGTTGGCTTGCCAGTTCGGACATTCGGGACTCCTTATCATCAATGGATCGCAGAAAATGGGGAAACGCGGCCGTCAGCTCGCCTGCTTGCCCAGGTGTTTATGGAAGTCGGGTGCGAAGCGCGGGGCATGCAGGCCGAGACGGCGAGCCTCCCCCAGCATCGCCATGATGTCCCTATCCGCCAGCTGATAGAGCTCGTCGAGCCGCGGCAGGACAAAGTAGATGGGCTGCATGATGTCGATGCGATAGGGGGTGCGCAGCACTTCTATGGGGTCGAACGGCTGCAATACGGGCTCACCGCCGAGGGCATAGGCGGTCTCGCCGATGGAGGAGAGAATACCGCCGCCGTAGATGCGCAGCCCCTCCCCTTGCTGAGCCAAATCCGCTCGCACCAGACCAAACTCCACCGTGAACCAGTAGAGCCGCGCCAGATAGACCCGATCCTCCTTGCTCGCCCGCAGGCCAAGCTGGCCATAGACATGGGTGAAGTGGGCGAAGGCCGGGTTGGTCAGCATGGCGCAGTGGCCGAAAATCTCGTGGAAGATGTCGGGCTCTTGCAGGTAGTCGAGCTCGTCCCGGCGCCGGATGAAGGTGGCGACCGGGAACTGGCGGTTGGCCAAGAGCGAGAAGAAGCGATCGAAGGAGATGAGCGCCGGCACGGCCACCACCGACCAGCCGGTGACAGGGGTCAGCACGGCGTTGATCTCGCCGAGCTGCGGGATGCGATCCCGCGGCAGATCGAGGCGTGCCAGCCCCGCCAGGTACTCGTCGCAGGCCTTGCCGTCCAGCGCAGCGAGCTGACGATCGATCAGGATCTGCCAGGTGCCGTGCTCTTCATCGCTGTAGTGGATGACGCCCTGCTCGTCCGCTTGATGTGCCGTGTAGAGGCTTGCCATGATCCGGTTCCACTCCGCCCTCAAGGGCGATGTTGCATTGGTCTGTTTGCACAGGCTGTCTGCGCAGGTCTATGGGATCACTGTAACGGTTTGCCCCCTGAAAAAGCAGCCGACCCTGAGGTCGGCTGCTTGCCAGAGATGTAAATAATTTGTGACAGACAGGGCCGTCGCCACGCCTCAGGACTTGTTGAGATAACCTGCCAGCTGACCGATGAGCCGCTTGCGCAACTCACCCAACTTGGGCTTCTCATCGCCGCACCAGGGCAGCGGGCGGCACGCCTCCATGGTGCGCAGCCCCAGCCTCGCGGTGAGCAGACCGGCCCCCACCCCTTGCGCTGCGCGGGCGGAGAGCTTGGCGGTGAGCTCGGCCCCCAGCAGATCCATGCCCACCTCGGTCACCAGCTCGGTGGCGCCGGCGTAGAGCATGTTGCGAAACACCTGACGGATTAATTGAATGCGACTCCAGTAACCGAGTTCGATGGCATAAACGTCCGCAATATCTTCAATCATCCGCAGATTGCGCCACAACATCAGCATCATGTCGACGGTGGCGAGCGGACTCAGGGCCACCAGCACGGCGGCCTCCCCCGACCATTTGGCGACCCTGGCCTGGGCCAGCTTGTCGCGCTCGGTCAGCACCAACTGGCTGTAGAGGGTCAGCACCTCCCGATCGCTGTGGCTCTCGTCGAGCTGAGATAACCAGTGGTTGTACCCCTCCCGCCCCTTGTCACCGCTGCGCGTCGCCAGGGCTTCGCAAAACGCCTGCCCCTGCCCCACCCCCTGGCGGGCCAGCAGGTCTTCGGCGCGCGAGCGCACATCCTGGCGCCGCTTGAGGGTGCGTAGTCGCAGCCACTCCCGCCCCGCCACCCCGGCCGTGCCGACCAGCACCAGGCCGGAGGCCAGCAGCCAGGCGCCGCCCCAGAGCGGGGATGAGACGAACTGATCATAAAGGAAGCTGCCAAACTGGCCGAGGGACAGCAGGCCGACCGCCCCCAGCCCCCAGCCCAGCAGGCGGTGACGGCGGCGGGGTTTGATGGTCAGGGCCGGCTCGACTTCAGTGAAGTCGCTGAGCTCATCAAGGCGCTCGAAACTTGCCTCCTCCAGCCGCTGGGCCGGGGCGGGCGCCTGCTCCGCTGGCGCCGCCGAGATCACCGGCTCCAGCACCACCTTGCCTTGCAGCGGGACGCCCTCGTCTGGCGTCCGCAATTTGGTCTGATCGTTCATCGCTTATCTTCCTCCGCGCCGCACTGCGGGGTTAACCCGCAGAGCGGCCAGCTGATTATTCGAGGTGATCCCCGAGCAGGAATTCCAGCGCCGCATCGAGCCGGATATGGGGCAAGGCCTGATGGGCGCTCATGGGCAGCGGGCGAAACGCCTGGAAATCGAAGCCCTGGCTGTGCCACCACTGAGCCGGTGGAATATGGGACGGCACCTCCCCCGGGAACAGCAGCAGCGGCTCGCCCCCTAAGCTGGTGCCGCGAATGGCCGGAAACTCGCGGCCGTTGGCGATCCCCTTGCCCACCTCGGTCGCCTTGATGGCGGCGAGCGCCAGGCATTCGGTCTCTATGCCCTCGAAGCGCGCCTGACCGCGGCCGCTACTCACCAGATGTTGCAGCAGGGAGACCAGGGGTCCGTGCTGCTCCGGCGTCACGTGATCCGCCTTGCTCGCCACGAACAGCAATTTGTCGATACGCGGGGCGAACAGCCGCCGCCACCAGTTGCTCTTGCCGTAGGCGAAGCTCTCCATGATGCGGGCGATGGCCTGCTGCATGTCGCCGAAGCTGGCGGCGCCGGCGTTGAGGGGCTGCAGGCAATCCACCAGCACTATCTGGCGATCGAAACCGGCGAAGTGCTGCTCGTAGAAACCCTGCACCAGGTGCTGCTTGTACTGCTCGAAGCGCTGCTTGAAGGTGGCATAGAGGCTGCCATCGGCGGGCTCGCCGGTGGGCTTGTCCCACACCCAGGGCACGAACTGCAGCAGCGGTGCACCGGCATACTCCCCGGGCAAGACGAAGCGACCGGGCTGAATGAGGTGCAGGCCGAGCTCGCGCTTGCAGGCGTGCAGATAATCGGTGTAACGCTCGGCCAGCTCGCTGGCGGGCCGCTCCTCGAAGGACTGTTCGGCCTGCCAGCGCGGTTCAAGCCAGCCGCTCGCGAGCGCCTGCAGTTCGGGGCGGCGCAGTTGCTGTTGCACCTGCTCGCTCCACTGCTCGTAGCTGAGTTCGAGCAGCGGCAAGTCCAGCAGCCACTCCCCCGGGTAGTCCACCAGATCCACGTAGAGGGTGGAGATCTCCCCCAGGTGCTTGCGCAGGGGATGGCGGGTGCGATAGCGAATTTCGAGGCGCACCTCGGCCACCCCGCGGGTCGGCTCCGGCCAGGCGGGAGGATCCCCAAACAGGGAGTCGAGCCCGCGCTCGTAGGGGAAGGTGGGGATGTGGGCATTTTGCTGGGGCACCCGGCGTGCCCCCAGGATCCGCCCCTGGCGCTGGGCATCCCACAGGGGCAGCCGGCCATCGATGGCCGCGTGCTCCAGCTGGTTCACCAGCGCCGTGATGAAGGCTGTCTTGCCGCTGCGGGACAGGCCGGTGACCGCCAGCCGGATGTGGCGATCCCGTACCCGGTTCACCACCTCATTGGCCTTGTGCTGCAGCACAGACCACTGCTGTTCGAGCTTGTTGCGTAGCAATTTTTTAGGTGTCAAGGCGTGCTCAATCCTCTCTGTGGTCGCGCCCCGGCCCTCCCTGGCCCGGGACGCTATGGGTCATCTCATCACAGCTTGCTGAATTCCCGTTGCAAGTTGAACTCCTTGGAGGTCACCAGCTTCTCGATGCGCTGCACTCTGGGTTCGAGCGCATCCAGCTCCTGCGCGATGCGGCCCAGCGCCTGGTGAGGTGTCACCCCCGCCTGCCAACTGCGCGATTTCATGCGCAGATCGCTGAACTCGGCATCCTTCTCCCCATAGAGGGTGATCGGCTTCTTGTCGAGCAGGAACCAGGCCGCAATGTAGGCAGTGAAGGTGATGAAACCGGCGAAGATGAGGCCGGTGATGGCCAGCAGCCGCACTATCCAGATCTCCACCCCGAAGTAGTCGGCGAGGCCGGCGCAGATCCCCGCTATCTTGCCCCGCTGGGGGTCACGGTAGAGATTGCGACTCGTCTGATTTGACAGCGTCATACCTTGTTCCTCCAGCCGGGGACCTCGGCATCGAGAATGGATTCCAGTGCCCCCACTCGCTCCTGCATCTTCTCGGCGCGCACCAGCAGCCCTTCCAGCTGCTGCCGCTCACCGTCGGCGAGACCCACACCGATCCGCCCCTTGGCGCGATAGTGCAACACCAGCCAGATGGGGGCCACTATCACCATGAAGACGATGAGCGGCGTCGCCAATATGCCAATGATATCTTCCATTCGTTACTCCCCCTGCTTGGTGGCGTCGCTCTGGCCCAGCTTCTGGCGCATGGCCTCGAGCTCACGGCTGATCTGATCGTCCACCTCCAGCTCGGCAAATTGCTGGGCCAGCGCCTTGTCGGACTGACCGAGATCGGCGCGGGCCTCCATCTCGTCGATGCGGCGCTCCATGCGCTCGAACTTGCTGACCACGGCCTGGCTGTCGCCACGGGCCACCTGGCTTTGCACGTTCAAACGGCTGCTGGCCGCCTCGCTGCGAATGGCCATCGCCTTCTGGCGGGTGCGGGCGTCTTCGAGCTTGGCTTCCAGCTGGCGAATTTCGTCGCCCAGCTTGTCGATGCCGCTGTCCACCGCCTGCTGTTCACGCACCAGCGCATCGGCCAGCTCGGTCTGTTTCTTCTTCTCGATGAGGGCGGCGCGGGCCAGATCGTCGCGCCCCTTGGTCAGGGCCAGTTCGGCCTTGGCTTGCCATTCGTTCACCCGCTCCTGATGGCGGCTGACCTGGCGGCCAATCTCTTTCTGGTTCGCGAGGAAGCGGGCCAGGTTGGAGCGCTCCTTCACCAGCTCGTCTTCCATCTCCTGAATGATCAGGCGCACCATCTTCTGGGGATCTTCTGCCTTGTCGAGCAGGGCCGTCAGATTGGAATTGATGATGTCGGCCAGGCGGGAAAAAATACTCATGACTCTACTCCTGTGATGGGCATTGGGTTGTTTCTCCATTGACAATGGCAACTTGTGTGCCAATCTGGAACAAATTTTAACTCATTGATTTATATGGGCACACTTCATGAGTTTCAAGTCACCCGGAACAACGGGTGATAAAAATCACTAACTTTTGGTAAGATTGACCAGATTTTTCAACGAGCAGGGTGTAAGGATGAGCACAGACACGGAAAGCCTGTTGGGTGAGTCCAACGCGTTTCTTGAGATCATCGAGCAGACCTCCCGCCTCGCGCCCCTGCGCAAACCCGTGCTGATCATCGGCGAGCGAGGGACCGGCAAGGAGCTCATCGCCCACCGCCTACATTATCTCTCGGCCCGCTGGGATCAAAGCTTTGTCACCATCAACTGCGCCACCTTGAGCGAGAGCCTGCTGGAAACCGAGCTGTTCGGCCACGAGGCGGGCGCCTTCACCGGCGCTGCCAAGCGCCATCAGGGCCGGTTCGAGCGCGCCGATGGCGGCACCCTGTTCCTCGACGAGCTGGCCACCACCAGCGCCCGGGTGCAGGAAAAACTGCTGCGGGTCATCGAATATGGCGAGTTCGAGCGGGTGGGCGGTGCCAAGCCCCTCAAGGTGGATGTGCGACTGGTGTGCGCCACCAACGAGGATCTGCCCGCGCTGGCCGAGCGGGGCCAGTTTCGCCACGATCTGCTGGACCGGCTGGCGTTCGACGTCATCACATTGCCCCCCCTGCGGGAGCGACGGGACGACATCCTGATGCTGGCGGAGCACTTCGCCCACAGCATGACCCGGGAGCTGGGCTATCCGCTGTTTGCCGGGTTCTCCCGCAAGGCGACCCAGCTGCTGCTGGACTACCCCTGGCCCGGCAACGTGCGGGAGCTCAAAAACGTGGTGGAGCGCAGCCTCTATCGCCAGGGCAACCCACAGTTGCCGCTGGCAGAGCTGGTGATCAATCCCTTCGATTCCCCCTGGCGCCCCCGGGCCCGGACCGAAGTGCCTGCCGAGTCAGCCGGGTTGGCATCAACCACTGAACCGCAGGCCCCCAGCCTGCCGCTGGATCTCAAGAGCACGGTCGCTGAGTTCGAAGTCAATTTACTCAAGCAAGCGATGCAGCAATCCCAGTATAATCAGCGCAAAGCGGCCGATCTGCTGGCCCTGAGCTACCACCAGTTCAGGGGTATGCTGCGTAAATACCAGCTGCTCGAGGGGGATGACAACAATGGCAATGCAGAGACTGCCTGACTCTGAATCAGCATCCCTCCTCGGGGAATACCGCACGATGACCTGCGACTCGAGAGGGATGGCAACAATGACAGCGCTAAGCTCGGCTGATCCCGCAGGGATGCCCTGCCCGGCAGGATCCCGCAACGCGCCCGCCCTCCCGCGGGCAACCTTGCATGAACACATTTCGCATGAAGACATGGCTCCACAATGAGAATGCTCACACCACTGCTGCTCGGTCTCCTGGTACTCACCGGCTGTCAGAAACAAGACGATGCCTCAAAGACGGGGCTCATCTACTGCGCCGACGGGGCGCCCCAGACCTTCAACCCGCAGCTCGCCAACTCGGGCATGACCCTGGATGCCAGCGCCCGCCCGCTCTACGATCGCCTGCTTGAGGTCAATGCCAATACCTTGAGTCTCGAGGGAGGCCTCGCCACCCACTGGCGCGTGAGCGAGGATGGCCTCTCCTATACCCTCACCCTGCGCAAGGGGGTCACCTTCCATCGCACGCCCTGGTTCAGCCCCTCTCGCCAGTTCAACGCCGACGACGTGCTGTTCACCTATCATCGCCTGCTGGACGACCGTCATCCCTACCACGCCATCTCGGGCGGCGAGTACCCCTATTTCTACAGCATGGGGCTGGCGTCCCTCATCAAGCGGGTCGACAAGCACGGGCCCCACGAGGTGGTGTTCGAGCTCAACCGGCCGGATGCCTCCTTCCTCGCCACCTTGGCCAGCGACTACGCCATCGTGCTGTCGGCCGAGTATGGGGAACAGATGATCAAGGCCGGCACCCCCACGCTGCTCGACAGCCGCCCCATCGGCACCGGCCCCTTCAGCTTCAAGGAGTACCGCCACAACGAGTTCGTGCGCTACCTGCGCCATCCCGGTTACTGGGGCGGCGAGGCCAAGATCGAGCAGCTGGTCTACGACATCACCCCCAGATCGTCCAAACGGCTCGCCAAGCTGCTGACCGGCGAGTGCGACGTGATGAGCACCCCCTCCGCCAGCCAGCTGTCGGTGATCGACAAGGACTCCCACCTCAATCTGTCGGTACAGTCGGGCATGAACGTCGCCTTCCTGGCCCTCAATACCCGCAAGGCGCCCTTCAACAAGGTGCAGGTGCGCCAGGCGCTGGCCAGTGCCATCAACGTGCAAAACCTGTTGCAGGCGGTCTACTTCGAAACCGGGCAGCCCGCCACCAGCCTGCTGCCGCCGCTGTCCTGGGGTTACAATCCCTCCCTGCAACTGCGCAAGCCAGACCTCAAGCTCGCCCGCAAACTGCTCGCGGAGGCCGGCTTCCCGCAGGGCTTCGAGATGCAGGTGCTGGTGCAACCAGGCGCCCGTCCCTACAACCCGGACGGCCTCAAGACCGCCCAGTTGATGCGCAGCGATCTCGCCAAGATAGGGGTGAAGCTGAAAATCGTGCAGCAGGCCTGGCCGGTCATCGAGACCCGGCTCGCCAAGGGGCAATATGACAGCCTGCTGTCCGGCTGGATCGCCGACAACGCCGATCCGGACAACTTCTTCCGCCAGTTGCTGAGCTGCGCCGCCGTCGAGCGGGGCAACAACTACAGCCGCTGGTGCAGCCCGGCCTTCGATCAACTGCTGGACGATGCGGTGACCACCCCTCAGCTCGCCTTCCGCCTGCGCAATTACTACTATGCCCAGACCCTGCTCAACGAGCAGTTGCCGCTGATCCCGCTGGCCCATGCCCTGCGCACCCAGGTGAGCCGCAGCGACATCGAGGGACTGACCCTGATGCCCTTCGGTGGCACCACCTTCAACCAGGCCTATCGGGAGTGAGCATGCGTTTCGATATCCACTTCATCGCTGATCGCATCTCTTGCCGGTCAGCGACCAGCCCGCGAGCGGAGGCATAACCATGTTCTTCTATATCCTGCGCCGCATCACCCTGCTGCTCATCACCCTGCTGGTGCTGACCCTGGCGGCCTACCTGCTGGAGTTTCGTCTCATCGGTCAGGTGCTGGATCTCTGGCACGGCTACCCGGACTTCCTGCGCCGCATCTTCGCCGGTGATTTCGGCCTCTCCAGCGTCTCCGGCCTGCCGGTGCTGGACGAGATCCGTCACTACTTCCCGGCAACCCTGACGCTCTGTCTCGCGGCCTTCGCCATCTCGCTGCTGGTGGGCATTCCGCTCGGCACCCTGGCCGCGCTTTATCAGGGACGCGGACTGGATCTCTCCATCATGGCCGCCGGCCTCATCGGCTACGCCGTGCCGGTGTTCTGGCTCGCCTTGCTGATGGTGATGCTGTTCTCGCTGGATCTCGGCTGGTTGCCCGCCTCCGGCCAGATCAGCCTGCTCTACGACGTGCCCTCCATCACCGGCATCGCCATCGTCGATGTGCTGCTGAGCCACGAACCCTGGCGCGACGCAGCCCTGCACGATGCCCTGCGCCATCTGGTGCTGCCGTCCCTGGTGCTGGCGGTGGTGCCCACCACCGAGGTGATCCGCCATGTGCGCAGCTCCCTCATCGACGTGATGAAGCAGAACTACATCAAGGCCGCGGCGAGCCGGGGCCTCTCCCGCCGCCAGATCGTCTGGCGCCACGGCCTCAAGAATGCCCTGCCACCGGTGTTGCCGCTGCTCGGCCTGCAGCTTGGCAGCGTGCTCACCTCCGCCATGATCACCGAATTCGTGTTCGACTGGCCCGGCATCGGCCGCTGGCTGGTCAACAGCATAGCGCTGCAGGACTACGCCGCCATCCGGGGCGCCTTCCTGGTGGTGGCCAGCTTCGTGATCTTCATCAGCGTCAGCACCGAGTTGCTTACCACCATCATGTACCCGGCACGGCGTAAAGAGCTCTATGCAAAACAGGACTGAATTCGCTTATCGGGCAAGCCG
This sequence comes from Aeromonas sp. TECH754, assembly GCF_056279295.1. Taxonomy (NCBI): domain Bacteria; kingdom Pseudomonadati; phylum Pseudomonadota; class Gammaproteobacteria; order Aeromonadales; family Aeromonadaceae; genus Aeromonas; species Aeromonas sp. TECH754. The sequence goes on from NZ_JBWBRA010000001.1 coordinate 1,849,099, forward strand.
CTGTTGCGCAAGCGCCATATTGTCGGCGCCGAGCTGCTCACCGCCGTCATGCGGTATCCGGCAGGGCGCAAAGCACGCTATGCAAGACAAGATTGAACGTGCCCAAATGGCGAGCCCTTGCTATGCAAGCGCCATATTGTCGGCGCCGAGCTGCTCACCGCCGTCATGCGGTATCCGGCACGGCGCAAAGCACGCTATGCAAGACAAGATCGAACGTGCCCAAATGGCGAGCCCCTGCTACGCAAGGGCCATATCGTCGGTGCCGAGCTGCTCACCGCCGTTATGCGGTACCCGGCAGGGCGCAAAGCACGCTATGCACAACAAGACCAAACCTGCTCATGCCCTGAGCTGGAGCCTGACTCATGCAAGATAAATCGAACATCTACCCGGAGCTCAGGATCCTCTCTCCGCTGGAGCAGACCTGGGCCTCCTATCGTCGCAATCCGCTGGCCATGGGCGGCCTCTGGTGCTTCGTGTTGCTGTTGCTGGTCACCCTGATCGGCCCCCTGGTGGTGCCCTATGGCATCGACGATCAGCACAGCAGCCGCCTGCTGCTGGAGCCCTCCTGGGCCAGCACCGGCAATATCGACTACTTCCTCGGTACCGACGATCTGGGCCGCGACATCCTCTCGCGCCTGGTGGTGGGCGCCCGCCTCACCTTCGGCAACGCCCTGCTGGTGGTGATGATTGCCCTCGTCGTCGGCTCCACCATCGGCATCCTCGGCGGCATGAGCAAGGGAGTGAAGTCGAGCGTGCTGCATCACCTGCTCGACACCCTGCTCTCCATTCCCTCCCTGCTGCTGGCCATCATAGTGGTGGCCATCCTGGGGCCTGGCCTCTTCAACACCCTGATCGCCATCACGCTGGCACTCATCCCCCCCTTCATCCGGGCGACCTACAACGCGGTCCACGCCGAGATGCAGAAGGAGTACATCATCGCCAGCCGCCTCGATGGCTCGCCCCCCTGGCGGATCATGCGGCTGGCCATCTTGCCGAACATCGTCGAGACCCTGGTGGCGCAAACCACCCGCACCCTCTCCGCCGCCATCCTGGACATCTCGGCGGTGGGCTTCCTCGGCCTCGGCGCCCAGTCGCCGCAGCCGGAGTGGGGCGCCATGCTGGCGGATTCAAGCGATCTCATCTATCTGGCCCCCTGGACCGTGACCCTGCCGGGCATGGCCATCCTGTTCAGCGTGCTGGTGACCAATTTAGTGGGTGAAGGCATCCGCGAAGCACTCAAAGAGGGGAACGATTGATGCAGCGCTCTCTGCCCAAGATAGGCATGTTCACCCTTGGCCCCTGCCCATTCCTGTACGGCGTGCTGGTCAACCGATCGCTGGTGGGTGAAGGCATCTGCGAAGCGCTCAAAGAGGGGAACGATTGATGATCTTGTTGCTCTATACCATCAAGGACCACATCGCCCCGATGCAACACGCCGTGCCACACCCTCATGAGGAGCGCCACTGATGCCTCTGCTTGATATACGCAACCTCACCATCGAGATCGACACGCCCCAGGGCAAGGTCAAGGCGGTGGACAGGGTCAGCCTGACCCTGAACGAGGGGGAAATTCGCGGTCTGGTGGGTGAATCGGGCTCCGGCAAGAGCCTGGTGGCCAAGGTGATCGTCGGCATCCAGAAGGACAACTGGATAGTGCGCGCCGACCGGATGCGCTTCAACGACATGGACTTGCTGACCATGGCCCCCAAGGAGCGGCGCCGCATCATGGGCCGCGAGATCGCCATGATCTTCCAGGACCCCATCAGCTGTCTCGACCCTTCCGAGGAGATAGGCACCCAGCTGGAGGAGGCCATTCCGACCAGCGCCTTCGTCGGCAAATTCTGGCAGCGCTTCCAGTGGCGCAAGAAGCGGGCCATCGCCCTGCTGCACCGGGTCGGCGTCAAGGATCACCGCAAGGTGATGCGCGCCTACCCCCACGAGCTGTCGGACGGCATGTGCCAGAAGGTGATGATCGCCATGGCCATCGCCAACCAGCCGCGTCTGCTGGTGGCGGACGAGCCCACCAGCGCCATGGAGTCCACCACCCACTCCCAGATCCTGCGACTGCTGGACAAGATGAACAAGCTGGGCAACACCACCATCCTCATCATCAGCAACGACATCGCCGCCATCGCGAACCTGACCGATACCATCAACATCATGTATTGCGGCCAGATGGTGGAGGTCGGCACCCGGGAACAGATCCTGACATCGCCCCATCATCCCTATACGGACGCCCTGCTCAAGTCCATTCCCGACTTCGACAAGCTGGTACGCCACAAGTCCCGGCTCGAGACCCTGCCCGGGGTGATCCCGCCGCTGCAGCACCTGCCCATCGGTTGCCGGCTCGGTCCCCGTTGCCCCTATGCCCAGAAGCAGTGCGTCCAGACCCCGCTGATGAGCAAGATCAAGGGTCACCAGTTCAGCTGCCACTTCCCGCTGAACATGGAAGAGCCGAAAAAATGATCCAGGCCCATCCCCAATCGGTGATCAATGCACAGCGCCAAGGACCCTGGCTTCAGCGACCAGATCCCGCCGAGGGCGGCAGCGCCCACCATATGCATCTACTACGTTATCGATTCGTGGCAGCAGAGTTCGCTACGAAGGAGTCAATACAGTGATCGAACCCGCTCTGTTACAGGTCAGAGGCCTCTGTAAAACCTACCAGAACCGCACCGGTCTGTTCCGGCGCCAGGCAGTGGAGGCCATCAAGCCGCTGTCGTTCGATCTCGGCGTGGGCCAGACCCTGGCCATCGTCGGTGAGGCGGGTTCAGGCAAGAGCACCCTCGCCCGCATCCTGGCCGGCATGATAGAGCCGAGCGGCGGCGAAATAGCCGTCGAGGGCCAGCGCCTGGTGCACGGTGACTACCAGACTCGCTGCAAGCTGCTGCGGATGATCTTCCAGGATCCCAACACGTCTCTTAACCGAAAAATTCGGGTCGGCCAGATCCTGGAGACGCCGCTGCGCCTCAACACCGAGATGAGCGAGGAGGAGCGCCGCGACAAGGTGGTGCAGACCCTGCGCATGGTGGGCATGCTGGCGGATCACGCTCTCTTCTACCCGCAGATGCTCTCCGCCGGTCAGCAACAACGAGTGGGGCTGGCACGGGCGCTGATCCTCAACCCCAAAATCGTGGTAGCGGATGAAGCCCTGTCGACCCTGGATATCTCGGTACGCTCCCAGATCATCAACCTGCTGCTGGAGATGCAGGAGACCATGGGGCTGAGCTATGTGCTGGTGGCCAACGATCTGGGCATCGTCAGCCACATCAGCGACGAGGTGCTGGTGATGCACGACGGTCGGGTGGTGGAGCGCGGCAAGACCCTCAAGGTGTTTGCCGATCCCCAGCACGAGGTGACCCGCCGCCTCATCCAGAACTACAACAACGAATACCGCCGCTGATCCCCGGGGCTCCGGCCCCCTGTCCTCCTTCCCGCTGCCATAAAAAAACCCGGCCTGATGTCGTATCAGTGCCGGGTATTGCGCTCAAAAAGTGATTGCGTCGCTCGTAGTAGGAACACCGCGATAGTAGGTGGGCCCCGCGGGCTCAACAACTGTCAAATCTGACAGGCAGTCCGCTATGGAACCTGAATTGTGGGTCCGGTGAGCAGATGAGCTCGGCCTCGATGGCGCCGAAGAAAGCCACCCGTTCGCTGATGTCCTCCCCCGCATACTGCTGTGCCAGGGCCAGGTAGTCCTGGTAGTGGCGCGCCTCGGAGCGCAGCAGAGAGACATAGAAGCGGCCAAGCTCCTCGTCCAGGTGCGGCGCCAGCTTGGCGAAACGCTCGCAGGAGCGCGCTTCGATGTAGGCGCCGATGATCATCTTGTCCACCACCGCGGCCGGCTCGTAGGTACGCACATGGGTGAGCAGGCTGCGGGCGTAGCGCGACGCGCTGACCGGGCCGTAGGCAATGCCGCGCGCCTGCATCAGCGCCAGCACCTGCTCGAAGTGATGCAGCTCTTCTTGAATGAGCCGCACCATGGGAAACAGCAGCGGATTGCGCTCCAGCTCGGCGAAGACGGTGAGATCGGCCTCCCCCATGGTTCTCTTGCCCAGGATCTCCGCCTTCTCGGGGATGGCGTCCAGCTCACGGTAAAACTCCAGCTTGGGCAGCAGATGGCGCTTGCCCTTGGGCAGGCAGTAGCGGCGCACCAGGCTGTGAGCGGTCAGCGCGGCCTTGTTCTCGCAGTTGGCGTGATCGATGAGCAGGGTCGGCAACTGGGCGGGATCCCGCGCCATCGCCACCCACTCGTCGGGGGTCTCACAATGCAGGAACTGGCGAACGGGGGCGAGCAGGTCATCCATCTAAAGTCTCATTTGTTGCTGTGACAGTCGGCGCCAGGCGCCGGGGCGCCTATGCTAGCGGATCCCGTCTGTGCTGCCCACCACCTTGAAGATGGATCAGCGCCTCACTCCAGCAGACGCTTGAGGGAGTCACGCCGCACCAGCTTGCCGCTGAAGGAGGGCGGCTCACCGGCCTCCCCCTCCTCCACCATGGCGATCAGCCGGCTGATGGTTTCCTGGATCATCTCGGTCACCGGCATCTTGACGCTGGCAAGGGACGGGATCACATAGGGCGCCAGCGCTATGTCATCAAACCCCACCACCGAGACCTGCTGTGGCACCGACACCCCAGCCTCGTGCAACTGCTTGATGGCGCCGATCGCCATGTCGTCGTTGCAGGCCACCAGGGCGCTGAAGCGGGCCCCTCGCGCCAGCAGGGCGGCGACCCCGGCCGCGCCGCAGGCGGGCGTCCACTTGCCGGGGGCGATCAGCTCGGCGCGCAGCGGGATCCCGTGCCGGGCCAAGGCCTGGCGGTAGCCGGCCAGCCGCTCGATGCCGGTCGGCGAGTCCGCCGAGCCGCTGATGAAGGCGATGTCGGTGTGCCCCATCTCCACCAGCTGGTGCACCACGGCCTCCGCCGCCGCCTGTTGATCCGAATAGACGCAGTGATCCTGATGTCGCCGCAGCTTGCGGTTGAGCACCATGATGGGCTGGGCGTGCTGCTCGATGATCTCGTCCATCTCCTCGACGCTCAGGAAGCGCGGGTAGATGATGATGCCGTCACAGCGCAAATCCAGCAGGTACTGGATGGCCTGACGCTCTTCCTCGGCGCTGTGCTTGCCATCGGCCAGGATCAGCTGGCGGCCGCGCTCCTCGGTCATCCGCGCCGCATGGGAGAGCAGCTCGCTGAAATAGACACCGTGATACAGGGTGTTGGTCACCACCAGCCCCAGGGTCTGGGTGTTCCTGGTCGCCAGCTGTCTCGCCAGCAGGTTGGGGCGATAGCCACTCTCCTCGATGGCCTGAAACACCCGATCCCGGGTCTCCTGGCTGGTGTAGCCATTGCCCGACAACACGCGAGAGACCGTCGCCTTCGACACCCCTGCCCGTCTTGCCACCTCCAGCATCGTCGTCATTTTGCTCCATCCCGTTATGCTTGACGGGCCGCAGTGTACTGCACCGGCCTGGGGTTGTCGTAGCAAGAATGCGGGCAGGAGGGGTCATTGAGTGATCCCATTCACGGATCTGCACAATGATCGGGGGACCATCTTGTATCGCAGAAAGAAACTGAGCACTCTGTGTGGAACCGGTTCCACACGTGCAGTTTCACACCGTCCATCCCCACGCCACTGGCGGGCTATGGCCGGTCTCTCTTGGTCAAAAAGGATAAACCAGATGTCAAAGAACTATGCGGCCCTGGCCAGTGCCGTCGTCAGTGCCCTGGGGGGAGCAGACAACATCGTCGCGGTCACCCACTGCATGACGCGCCTGCGCTTCGTCTTGAAGGATCCAAGCCGAGTGGACAACCCCGCCCTGAAAGCCACCTCCGGGGTGATGGGGGTAGTGAACAATGACAACCAGTGCCAGGTGATCATCGGCAACATGGTGTCCCACGCCTACCGCGAGGTGCAGGCCCTGCTGCCTGCGGGAGAGCACGGGATGGTGCCGGAGGTGCAGCCCGGCTTCAGCCTCAAGCGCCTCGGCGCCGGCATCCTCGACGCCCTGATCGGCACCATGTCGCCGCTCATTCCGGCGATCATCGGCGGCTCCATGGTCAAGCTGCTGGCCATGGTGCTCAGCATGAGCGGCATGGTCGAAGTCACCTCCCCCAGCTACATCATCCTCAACGCCATCGGTGACGGCGCCTTCTTCTTCCTGCCCCTGATGGTGGCGGCCTCGGCGGCGGTCAAGTTCAAGACCAACATGTCGCTCGCCATCGCCATCGCCGGCGTGCTGGTGCACCCAAGCTTCATCGAACTGATGGCCAGGGCCGCCCAGGGGGAGCAGGTCAGCTTCGGCTTTATCCCGGTCACCGCGGTGAAATACACCTACACCGTGATCCCGGCCCTGGTGATGACCTGGTGCCTCTCCTACATCGAGCGCTGGGTCGACCGCATCCACCCCGGCGGTGACCAAGAACTTCTTGAAACCCATGCTGATCGTGCTGATCGCGGCGCCGCTGGCCATCCTGCTGATCGGCCCCATCGGCATCTGGATCGGCACCGCCATCTCCGGCCTGGTCTATACCGTTCACGACTATCTGGGCTGGCTGTCGGTGGCCATCATGGGGGCCCTGTGGCCGCTGCTGGTGATGACCGGCATGCACCGCGTCTTTACCCCGACCATCATCCAGACCATCGCCGAGACCGGCAAGGAAGGCATGGTGATGCCCTCCGAGATCGGTGCCAATCTCTCCCTTGGTGGCTCCTCCCTAGCGGTGGCCTGGCGTACCAAGAACCCCGAGCTGCGCCAGACCGCGCTGGCCGCGGCGGCTTCCGCCATCATGGCGGGGATCTCCGAGCCCGCGCTCTACGGGGTGGCCCTGCGCCTGAAGCGGCCACTCATCGCCAGCCTCATCAGCGGCTTCATCTGCGGCGCCGTGGCCGGCATGGCCGGGCTTGCCAGTCACTCCATGGCGGCCCCTGGCCTCTTTACCAGCGTCCAGTTCTTCGATCCGGCCAACCCCATGAGCATCGCCTGGGTGTTCGGGGTCATGGCGCTTTCGGTGGTGCTCTCCTTCGTGCTCACCCTGCTGATGGGCTTTGAAGACATTCCGGTACAGGAGGAGCACCCCAGGGCCGCCTCCGATGAGGCCGTGCCGACGCTGCAGGTCAAGACGGCCGCCAGCCTGTGAATTCGCATCATCCGACATGACAAGAGGTAACAGATGTCGTTAGCAAGATTTCCACAAGACTTCCTCTGGGGCGGCGCGCTGGCCGCCAACCAGGCGGAGGGGGGCTACCGCGAGGGGGGCAAGGGCCTGACCACGGTCGACATGATCCCCCACGGCCCGAACCGCATGGCGGTGAAGCTCGGCCAGGAGCAGCGCTTCACCCTGCGCGACGACGAGTATTATCCGAGCCACGACGCCATCGATTTTTATCACCGCTACCAGGAAGACATCGCGCTGATGGCCGAGATGGGCTTCACCGTATTTCGCACCTCCATCGCCTGGGCCCGGCTCTACCCCAAGGGTGACGAGCAAGAGCCCAACCCCGAGGGCATCGCCTTCTACCGGGCGGTGTTCGAGGAGTGCAAGAAATACGGCATCGAGCCGCTGGTGACCCTGTGCCACTTCGACGTGCCCATGCACCTGGTGGTGGAGTACGGCTCCTGGCGCAACCGCAAGATGGTGGAATTCTTCACCCGCTACGCCCGCACCTGCTTCGAGCAGTTCGATGGGCTGGTGAAGTACTGGCTCACCTTCAACGAGATCAACATCATGCTGCACAGCCCCTTCTCCGGCGCCGGGCTGGTGTTCGACGCGGGTGAAGATCAGGAGCAGGTCAAGTATCAGGCGGCCCACCACGAGCTCGTCGCGAGTGCGCTGGCGACCCGCATCGCCCATGAGGTGAACCCGAGCAATCAGGTCGGTTGCATGCTGGCGGGGGGCAACTTCTATCCCTACACCTGCAAGCCGGAAGACATCTGGGCTGCGCTGCAAAAGGAGCGGGAGAACCTGCTGTTCATCGACGTGCAGGCCCGCGGCGCCTACCCGGCCTATGCCGCCAGCCTGTTTCGCGAGAAGGGCGTGACCCTGATCAAGGAGCCGGGGGATGACGAGATCCTGAAACACACGGTCGACTTCGTCTCCTTCAGCTACTACGCCTCCCGCTGCGCCTCCGCCGACATGAACGCGGGCAACACCAGCGCCGCCAATGTGGTCAAGTCTCTGCGCAACCCCCATATCAAGGTCAGCGAATGGGGTTGGGGCATCGATCCCCTCGGCCTGCGCATCACCATGAACACCCTCTATGATCGCTACCAGAAGCCGCTGTTTCTGGTGGAAAATGGCCTTGGCGCCGTCGATGAGATCAACGAGCAGGGCGAGATCGAGGATGACTACCGCATCGCTTACCTGCGTGAGCACATCAGCGCCATGGGGGATGCCATCGAGGACGGCGTGCCGCTCATGGGCTACACCAGCTGGGGCTGCATCGATCTGGTGGCCGCCTCCACCGGCGAGATGCGCAAGCGCTATGGCTTCGTGTATGTGGACAGGGACGATGCCGGCAAGGGCACCCTGGCGCGCAAGCGCAAGAAGTCGTTCTGGTGGTACAAGAAGGTAATCGCCAGCCACGGGGAAGATCTGGCGTGACGGGATCGCAGTAAAACAGATAAAAAAGAGGGGGGCCCAGGCCCCCCTCTTCATTTCATCGACGGCGAGAAAACGTTTAACTGCCTTCGTTAAAAATTTCCAGGTTGCTGGTGCCTTCCTGCCATTCGCGCACCGCCTTGTTGTCGTCGCTGCGCATGGCGTTGAGGTGATCCAGGTAGCTCTGATCCACGTCCGAGGTGACGTAGTGACCGTTGAACACCGAGGTCTCGAAGTGACGCAGCTCGGGGTTGATCTCCCGCACCGCTTCTTCCAGATCTTCCAGATCCTGGAAAATCAGGCCATCGGCGCCAATCAGCTTGCACACCTCGTCCACTTCCCGGCCATGGGCGATCAGCTCGTTGGCGGTGGGCATGTCGATGCCGTAGACGTTGGGGAAGCGGATCTCGGGGGCGGCGGAGGCAAAGTAGACCTTGGCCGCACCGGCTTCCCGCGCCATCTGGATGATCTGCTCGGAGGTGGTCCCGCGCACTATGCTGTCATCCACCAGCAGCACCCTCTTGCCCTTGAATTCGGAGCCGATGGCGTTGAGCTTGCGGCGCACCGACTTCTTGCGCTGGGTCTGGCCCGGCATGATGAAGGTACGGCCGATGTAGCGGTTCTTCACGAAGCCCTGACGGTATGGCAGGTCCAGGGTATGGGCGATTTCCAGCGCCACGTCGCAGGAGGTCTCGGGGATGGGAATGACCACATCGATGTCGAGATCTTCCCACTCGCGGGCGATCTTCTTGCCCAGCTTGCGGCCCATGTTGAGGCGGGCGGCATAAACCGAGACCTTGTCGATGCAGGAATCGGGACGGGCGAAGTAGACGTACTCGAAGATGCAGGAGCTCATCTGCGGGTGCTCGGCACACTGCTCGGAGAACAGCTGACCCTGCTCGGTGATGTAGATGGCCTCGCCCGGGGCGACATCGCGCACCGTCTCGAAACCGATGGCGTCGAGCGCCACGCTCTCGGAGGCGAGCATGTACTCCACCTGGCCCTGCTCGTCGGCGCGGCGACCCAGGATCAAGGGACGGATGCCGTTGGGATCACGGAAACCGATGAGACCGTGGCCGATCACCAGGGTGACCACGGCGTAGGCGCCGCGGATCTGCTGGTGGGTCTTGCGCACCGCAGAGAAGATATCCTCCGGGCGCAGTTCCATCTTGTCACACAAGTCCAGCTCGTGGGCCAGCACGTTCAGCAGTACTTCCGAGTCGGAGGTGGTGTTGATGTGGCGGCGGGCCACCTTGAACTGCTGCTCCTTGAGCGCCTTGGCGTTGGTGAGGTTGCCGTTGTGGGCCAGCACCATGCCGTAGGGAGAGTTGACGTAAAAAGGTTGGGCTTCTGCGGCACTGGAGCTGCCTGCGGTGGGATAACGGACATGTCCTATGCCGATATTCCCTTGCAGCCGCTGCATGTGGCGCACTTCAAACACATCCTTCACCAGGCCGTTGGCCTTGCGTTGCCGGAAGTTTCCACTGTCAATGGTCACGATCCCGGCGGCATCCTGTCCCCTGTGCTGCAACACCGTCAAGGCGTCGTAGAGGGCCTGATTGACGGGGGTGGTGCCAACTATACCGACAATACCGCACATGTCTTTGCTACCTCGAAGTCACTGTACCTGTTGGAGAAAACTCGATGAGTTCAACATGAACCCGAAAAACCACTGGATCACCGGCTTGAACTCCGGCACCAGCTTGGACGCCAGCCACCAGTCACTCTGGGAGAGACCGGTGAAGGTGTCCATAAAAAACAGCAGGGCACTGACGATCAGCACCCCGCGAATGGCGCCAAAGCAGACGCCGAGCACCCTGTCCGTACCGGACAGGCCGGTCTTGTCTACCAGCAAGCCCACCACATAGTTCACCACGCTGCCGAGGATCAGGGTCGCCACGAACAGGGCGGCGATGGCCAGGCCATTGCGCACGAGATCATCTGAGAACGAAGTGAAGTAAACGGCGAGATCAGGATAGAAATGGCTGGCGATGAAGAAGGCGATAAACCAGGTGACGAGGGACATGGCTTCCTTGACGAAGCCGCGCACCAGGCTGATGAGCGCGGAGAAACCGACGATGCCGATGATGGCGTAATCAATCCAGACCATAGAAAAAGATGTCCTGCGAAATTGCGGCGCAGTCTAACAAAAACGATTGCGCAATGCTTGATAAAATTGTGTTAACAACCCAACAGGGGGCCAATGGAGACGGCTTTCAGCCCTATTCAAACGATTGAGCGGCGCCGAAATGCACAACGCCATGGCATGGCCATGGCGTTGTCGTTACCGGCGCGGGCTTAGCCGATGTGGCTCAGGCCGCCCATGTAGGGCTGCAGCGCCGCCGGGATGGCGATGCGACCGTCGGCCTGCTGGTAGTTCTCGATCACCGCCACCAGGGTGCGACCCACCGCCAGGCCGGAGCCGTTGAGGGTGTGCAGCAGCTGGGGCTTGCCGTCGATGCGCACACGAGCCTGCATGCGGCGCGCCTGGAAGTCGGTGCAGTTGGAGACGGACGAGATCTCGCGGTAGGTATTCTGGGCCGGCAGCCACACTTCCAGATCGTACGTCTTGGCGGCGCAGAAGCCCATGTCGCCGGTGCAGAGCGCCATCACGCGATACGGCAGCTCCAGCAGTTGCAGCACCTTCTCGGCGTGACCGGCCATCTCTTCCAGCGCATCCCAGGATTTTTCCGGGTGAACCAGTTGCACCATCTCGACCTTGTCGAACTGGTGCATGCGGATGAGACCGCGGGTATCACGACCGTAGGAGCCGGCTTCGGAGCGGAAGCAGGGGCTGTGGGCGGTCATCTTGATGGGCAGTTCCTGCTCGTCGAAGATCTCGTCGCGGGCCATGTTGGTGAGCGGCACTTCGGAGGTCGGGATCAGGGAGAACTTGCGCACCTTGCCCTCGTCGTCCCCTTCCCCGTTGATGCCGGTGTTGAACAGGTCTTCGGAGAACTTCGGCAGCTGGCCGGTGCCGTACAGGCTGTCCGGGTTCACCAGATAGGGCACGTAGCACTCGGTGTAACCGTGCTGCTGGGTGTGCAGGTCAAGCATGAACTGCGCCAGGGCGCGGTGCAGACGAGCGATCTGCCCCTTCATCACCACGAAGCGGGCACCGGAGAGCTTGACGCCGTTCTTGAAATCCACGCCCTTGGCCGCTTCGCCGAGATCGATATGATCGCGCACCGGGAAGTCGAATTCGCGCGGGGTGCCCCAGCGACGCACTTCCACGTTGTCGTTCTCGTCACGACCCACCGGGGTGGTGTCGCTCGGCAGGTTGGGGATGGCGTCGGCGATGGCCTTGATGTCGGCCAGCAGCGCTTCGAGCTCGACCTTGCTGGTCTCCAGCTCGTCGTTGATCTTGGTCACCTCGGCCTTGAGCGGGGCCACATCTTCACCACGACGAGCCGCCTCACCGATGGACTTGGAGCGGGCGTTGCGCTCGGCCTGCAGCTCCTGGGTGCGGGACTGCAGATCCTTGCGTTTCTCTTCCAGAGCATTGACAGCCGCTACGTCCAAAACGTAGCCACGTGTCGCCAGACGAGCGGCAGCCTCGGCGATATCGCTGCGCAGATATTTGGGATCCAGCATGGTTTACCTACTTTTTGTAATGGGATCTGGCCTGGGTTATCCGCCCTGGCGAGAATACAGATCCGGAAGTTAACATCGGTTGGCGCACCCCTGTCGTCTTTGAGTATCGAGCCGTGAACATCAGGCCTTCAAAATCAAGAAGATGGCACCAGGCCAAGACAAACGGGGTCAGAGGGGCAGTGTAACAGACCGCACCCCCGCCCGAACAGGGCGTATTGCTGTCGTTTTTACCAAGTTTGAGGGGGTCGGCAGGGCAATGTTCGTCTGTCCGGCCGATTGCCGCCCAGGCGCCCAGACGAGGGCTACTCGTCTCTTTTGCGCGGGCTCTGGCGGTCGAGTTCACGCAGGTAGTCGAGCTTCTGGCCGATCTGCTTCTCCAGACCCCGCTCCGTCGGCTGATAGTAGTGCTTGCCGGCGAGCTCGGGAGGGAAGTAGCTCTCCCCCGCCGCATAGGCGCCGGGCTCGTCGTGGGCGTAGCGGTACTCGGCGCCGTAGCCGAGTTCGCTCATCAGCCTGGTCGGCGCATTGCGCAGGTGCGGCGGCACCTCAAAGTCCGGCAGGTTCTTGGCATCGTGAAGCGCCGCCTTCCAGGCGGTGTAGACCGCATTGCTCTTGGGGGCGCAGGCGAGATAGACGATCGCCTGGGCGATGGCCCGCTCCCCTTCCGCCGGACCGATGCGGTGGAAGCAGTCCCAGGCAGACAGCGCCACCTGCATGGCGCGGGGATCCGCATTGCCCACGTCTTCCGAGGCGATGGCCAGCAGCCGACGCGCGATATAGAGCGGATCGCAACCGGCGCTCACCATGCGGGCATACCAGTAGAGCGCCGCATCCGGCGCCGAGCCACGGATGGACTTGTGCACCGCCGAGATGAGGTCGTAGAAGTGATCGCCGCCCTTGTCGAAGCGGGCCACGTGCTCCCCCACCACGGCGGCCAGCAGGGCGCTGTCGATGATGCGCTTCCCTGCCCCGTCGGCTTCGGCCATGTCGGCCAGCAGCTCGAGGTAGTTGAGAGACTTGCGTCCGTCCCCGTCCACCGCCTTGGCCAGCGCCTCCTTCACCCCGGGGGCGAAGGTCAGGGTCGGGTCATTGAGACCGCGGGGATCGCTCAGCGCCTGATCGATCATGGCGAGGATATCGTCCTCTTCCAGTCGTTTGAGCAGGTAGACCCGGGCCCGGGAGAGCAGTGCGTTGTTGAGTTCGAACGAGGGGTTTTCGGTGGTGGCACCGATGAAGGTGATGGTGCCGTCTTCGATATGGGGCAGGAACACATCCTGCTGGCTCTTGTTGAAACGGTGCACCTCGTCCACGAACAGAATGGTACGCACCCCGCGCCAGCTGTTCTCCTTCGCCTTGTCGATGGCGGCGCGGATCTCCTTGATGCCGGAGGTGACTGCGGAGAGGCGCTCCACCTCGGCCTGGCAATAGTGCGCCATCAGCTCGGCCAAGGTGGTCTTGCCGGTGCCGGGAGGCCCCCACAGGATCATGGAGTGGCAATGCCCCGCCAGTATGGCCTTGCGCAGGGGCTTGTCCGCCCCCAGGATGTGCTGCTGACCTATGTATTGGTCGAGGGTTTGCGGCCGCATCCGGGCCGCCAGCGGGCGAAAGTCAGACGAAAAATCCAGCGACAGGTTGTTCATCAGCCTCGGTCATCCAGCGTGATGCGAGCCGCCAGCAGGAGGCAGCCCGACGAAAAATCCGGCACCAGCGTGCTTATCAACGCTGATCGTCCAGCGTGACCCCCTTCGGAGCCTTGAACACGAATTCGTTGCCCTTGAGCACCGGCTTGCGATTGAAGCCGCTCAGGGTGAATTCGCTCCACTGCCCCTGCGCCTCTTTCACGTCGAAGCGGCTGATGTTGTTGGCCCGATCGAAGGTGATGCGGAAGGAGGCGATCAGCTCGTCCTGATTGCGACTGGTGACGGTATAGACATCCCCTTGCTGGGTCACGTCGTAGTTCTTCCAGAGCGCGTTGTCGTTGCCGGCAATCAGCACGAAGGGAGTATTGAGCACGGCGTCCTTGAGCTTGAGGGCGGTGACCTGCTCGACGAAGGGATCGTAGACCCAGACATCCTTGCCATCGGCCACGATCAGGCTCTCATCCGGGGTGGTGGTGTGCCAGTTGAAGCGATTTGGTCGCTGCACCAGCAGATCGCCGCCAGCCCGTTGCAGCTCCTTGCCCTTGCTGTCGTAGACCACCTGGGCAAACTTGGCGGAGAACAGGCTCACGCCGGCCAGTTTCTGCTTGAGATCGCTGGCGGCATCGGCCCACACCTGGCTGCTGGCCAGCAGCAGAACAGAACCCATCAATAATGCTTTTTTCATCACGATTCCCGTAATAAGAGGGTCAGATAACAGGCCATGTCCGCAGACATGGCCAGGATGATATGGAGGCTTAGTCACGTACCGGCGGCGGGGCCAGCACGTCGCGCTGACCGTTGCCGCCCGGGGCACTGACGATGCCCTGATTCTCCATCTGCTCGATGAGACGGGCCGCCCGGTTGTAACCGATCTTGAACTTGCGCTGTACGCTGGAGGTGGAGCCACGGCGGGATTCCACCACGAAGGCCACCGCCTCGTCGAACAGGGCATCGAGCTCTTCGTTGCCATTGCTGCCGTAGTCGCCACCGCCACCCTCGCCGTCCGATTCACCGGAGAGGATCTCGTCGATGTAGTTCGGCTCGCCGCGCAGTTTCCAGTCGGCCACCACCTTGTGAACCTCGTGGTCGTCGACGAAGGCACCGTGCACCCGGGTCGGGTTGGAGGTGCCGGCCGGCATGTAGAGCATGTCACCCATGCCGAGCAGGGATTCGGCGCCGCCCTGATCCAGGATGGTGCGTGAATCGATCTTGCTCGATACCTGGAACGAGATCCGGGTCGGGATGTTGGCCTTGATGAGGCCCGTTATCACATCCACCGACGGACGCTGGGTCGCGAGGATGAGGTGAATACCGGCGGCCCGCGCCTTCTGGGCGATACGGGCGATAAGCTCTTCCACCTTCTTGCCGACGATCATCATCATGTCGGCGAACTCGTCCACCACCACCACGATGTGGGGCAGCTTCTCGAGCTCAGGCGCCATCTGATCCATGGAGTCACCAGGGCGCCACAGGGGATCGCGCAGGGGTTGCCCCTCGGCGGCCGCGGCCAGCACCTTGTCGTTGTAACCCTTGAGGTTGCGCACCCCGACCGCGGACATCAGCTTGTAGCGACGCTCCATCTCGCCCACGCACCAGCGCAGGGCGTTGGCGGCGTCCTTCATGTCGGTGACCACCTCGGTCAGCAGGTGCGGGATCCCCTCGTAGACCGACAGCTCCAGCATCTTGGGGTCGATCATGATGAAACGCAGATCGTCGGGGGACGACTTGTAGAGCATGGAGATGATCATGGTGTTCACCCCCACCGATTTGCCCGAGCCGGTGGTACCGGCCACCAGCAGGTGCGGCATCTTGGCGAGGTTGACCACCACGGGCTCGCCGGCGATGTCCTGACCCAAGCCCATGGTGAGCGGGTTGCGGCTCTCGCGGAAGGCCTCGCAGTCCAGAGTCTCGCGCAGGTAGACGGTCTGGCGCACCCGGTTTGGCAACTCGATGCCGACGAAGGTCTTGCCCGGAATGACTTCCACCACCCGCACGCTGCTGGCCGACAGCGAGCGCGCAAGATCGCGGGACAGGTTGGTTATTTTGCTCGCCTTCATGCCAGGCGCGAGATCCAGCTCGAAGCGGGTGATGACGGGCCCCGGATAGACGCCGACCACCTTGGCCTGCACGTTGTAATCGGCGAGTTTGGCTTCCACCAGCCGGCCCATGCGGTCCAGCTCGTCCTTGCTCATCATCTGGGTCTTGGCGGGCGGTCTGTCCAGCAGCTCAACGCTCGGCAAGGGGGCCATGTTCGGCTGCGGGCGACGCTTGGGTTTGGGCGCGACGGCAACCGGTGCCGCGGGCTCGTCCTCCCCTTCCGCCCAGGGCAGATCGAGATCGTCCTCATCCACGATTGGCTGCGGACGGGTATTGGCTACGCGACGGGGCTTGGCAACCGGTGCCGGCGCCTCGTCATCCTCGTCGTCAAACTGCGGGTCGAACTGGAAGGTATCCTCGTCGAGCTCCGGCAGCCATTGGTCAGATTTTGCCTGCTGGGCCTTGCCGCCGGCCTTGGGATTGCGCGTCCAGCTGCTGTGCGGCTCATCGTCTTCGTCACCCAGATCGAGGGCGCCAACGCCCCCTTCCAGCAGGGGATCCGGCCCCTCATAGCGGGGCTGGCGCCAGCCACCGGTCAACCAGCGGCCCAGGGTGGTGGGGAAGTGATAGACGGCGCTGACGCTGCCGGTGCAGGTGGCACCGATCCGCTCGACGATGGTGAGCCAGGACCAGCCGGTAAACAGGGTGATGCCGGTGGCCACGAAGCAGAGCAGCATCAGGTTGGCACCGACGCCGCCAAACAGCGGCACCACGGCGGAGGCGATCACGTCTCCCACCAGGCCGCCGGCGGAGAAATTCTGCAAGTCGTTGAAGTTCATGCTGGCGATGGCCGACATGCCGAGCACGGTCAGCACGAAGCCGATGATCCGCACCGACAGAGTGAGATAGTCCACCTCCAGCAGTCGACTCGGGCGCCAGAACAGGCTCCAGCCGAGCAGCACCACCAGCGGGGGGACCAGATAGGAGAAAGCGCCGAAGGTGAACATAGTGATATCGGCAAGCCAGGCACCGGCGCTGCCTGCCAGGTTCTTCACCTCCCCCTGCCAGGAGGTCTGGGACCAACCGGGATCGGCGGGGTGATAGGACAACAGGGCAAGCAAGAGATAGGCAGCCATCAGGGTGATGGCGATCAAGACGGCCTCGAAGATCCGTTGGGTACCTGATAAAGGAGTAAACAGCTTTTTATCGGCCAAACTCCGGCTCCTTTCTGAAAACAACTAATGCGGGGATAGGGGGCCTAGTATCCCTGAAAAGCCCACCCATTGTCAGCCTGTGCCTGAGGCGGGGCCATGAACAGGGTAATAACATGAATACGCCATAAGAAGAAACGAGCGGACCAGCCGCTCGTTTCTGACTATCGTGACTCGTCATGGAACTTGCAAGTCACAGCATAACCCGCTTAGCGGGTGCTGATCACCAGACGACTACTCTGCTTGACCTCTTCCATCACCACGTAGGTGCGGGTGTCATTGACCCCGGGCAGACGCAGCAGCGTCTCCCCAAGCAAGCGGCGGTAAGCCGACATGTCACTGACGCGGGTCTTGAGCAGATAATCGAAATCACCGGAGACCAAGTGGCATTCCTGGATCTCTTCGAGCACCTGAACAGCCTTGTTGAACTGCTCGAACACATCGGGGGCGCCACGATTGAGGGTAATCTCCACGAATACCAACAGAGACGCATCCAGATAATGAGGGTTCAGAATAGCGGCATATCCTTCGATATAACCTTGTCGCTCAAGGCGACGAACCCGTTCCAGACACGGTGTAGGACTCAGGCCAACTCGTTTGGACAACTCAACATTCGAAATCCTGCCGTCCTTTTGCAGTTCATTCAAAATGTTGCGGTCAATCCTGTCCAAATCCTTTAGCCGACTCTTAGCTTCCATCATTTAATTCCATCCTTTGGCTATTTTTTGGTAAGAATCACCAGCTATCTTATAATTATGGTCACAAATCCTGTCAATACCTGAATATACTAGGCGCAAATGTCGCTTAACATAACGGCAACATAAACCACCAATCGATAGACGAGGGATAGCATGATTATCGGTGTACCTAAGGAAATAAAAAACCATGAATATCGCGTAGGCATGGTTCCAGCCAGTGTACGTGAACTAACAGCACGAAACCATACTGTTTTCGTCCAAAGCGGCGCAGGAAGTGGCATTGGCTTCAGTGACGCAGATTATCTGGCTGCCGGAGCCGAAATTTTGGCCTCTGCTGGCGATGTTTTCGCCAAAGCCGAGATGATCGTCAAGGTCAAGGAGCCCCAGGCTGTCGAGCGCGCCATGCTGCGCCCGGGCCAGACCCTGTTCACCTACCTGCATCTGGCGCCGGACCTGGCCCAGACCCGTGAATTGCAGGACAGCGGCGCGGTCTGCATCGCCTATGAAACCGTCACCGATAGCCGCGGTGGCCTGCCGCTGCTGGCCCCCATGTCGGAGGTGGCGGGGCGCATGTCTATTCAGGCCGGTGCCCAGGCGCTGGAGAAGTCCCGTGGCGGTAGCGGCATGCTGCTCGGCGGTGTGCCCGGTGTCGAACCTGCCAAGGTGGTGATCATCGGTGGCGGAGTGGTGGGTTCCAACGCAGCCCGTATGGCCATCGGCCTGCGCGCCGACGTCACCATCCTCGACAACAACATCGACACCCTGCGTCGCCTCGACAGCGAATTCCAGGGAGCCGCCAAGGTGGTTTACTCCAACCGCGAGACCCTGGAGCGCCACATCCTGGCGGCGGATCTGGTGATTGGCGGCGTGCTGGTACCCGGTGCCACTGCGCCAAAACTTGTCAGCCGTGACCACATTGCGCGCATGAAGCCGGGCTCGGCCGTGGTCGACGTGGCCATCGATCAGGGCGGCTGCGTGGAAACCTCCCACGCCACCACCCACCAGGATCCGACTTTCATCGTCGATGAGGTGGTGCACTACTGCGTGGCCAACATGCCGGGTGCCGTGGCCAGAACCTCCACCGTGGCCCTCAACAACGCCACCCTGCCCTTCATCATCCGACTGGCCGAGCAGGGCTATCGCAAGGCGCTGCTGGGAGATCCCCATCTGCTGCACGGGCTGAACGTGATGGACGGCAAGATCACCTGCCGGGAAGTCGCCGAGGCGCACAATCTGGCCTACACGGACCCCCTGACCCTGCTGAACTGATCGCCCGGCCCCGCAAGGGGACGTGATGAGTGAAAATCCGCCCGCGATGGGCGGTTTTTTTATGGCGTCATCCCAGCCCCTTTCCCTCTCGGGGGCGATTGCCACAATCGATGCGCTGGCCTTTGACCCCGGATCACGAATTACCTACAATCGCGCAAACTCATCACGTCTCGGAAATCACATCATGAGCCAAGTTACTCACAGCAAACTGCTGATCCTGGGGTCAGGCCCGGCAGGCTACACCGCCGCCGTCTATGCCGCCCGCGCCAACCTCAATCCCCTGCTCATCACCGGCATGCAGCAAGGTGGTCAACTGACCACCACCACCGAGGTGGAAAACTGGCCAGGTGATGCAGAAGGGCTGACCGGTCCGGCCCTGATGGAGCGCATGCAGGCCCATGCGGAAAAATTCGATACCCGTATCCTGTTCGATCACATCAATGAAGTGGAGCTGACCCAGCGTCCGTTCCGTCTCAAGGGTGACAACGGCGAATACAGCTGCGATGCGCTGATCATCGCCACCGGCGCCTCCGCCAAGTATCTGGGGCTGCCCTCCGAAGAGGCGTTCAAGGGCCGTGGCGTCTCCGCCTGTGCCACCTGCGACGGCTTCTTCTATCGCAACCAGGAAGTGGCCGTGATCGGTGGCGGCAACACCGCCGTGGAAGAGGCGCTCTACCTGGCCAACATCGCCAAGAAGGTGCACCTGATCCATCGCCGCGACGAGTTCCGCGCCGAGAAGATCCTGATCAAGCGCCTGCACGACAAGGTGGCCAGCGGCAATATCGTGCTGCACACCCATCAGACTCTGGATGAAGTGCTGGGTGACAACATGGGCGTGACCGGCGTGCGCCTGCGCAGCACCCGGGATGAGTCCACCTCCGAGCTGTCGCTGATGGGGGTCTTCATCGCCATCGGCCACCAGCCCAATACCCAGATCTTCGCGGGCCAGCTGGCCATGGAGAATGGCTACCTCAAGGTGCGTGGCGGCCTGGAAGGCTTCGCGACCCAGACCAGCATCCCAGGCGTGTTTGCCGCAGGGGACGTGGCCGACCATGTCTACCGTCAGGCGATCACCTCTGCCGGCACCGGCTGCATGGCGGCACTGGATGCAGAGCGATATCTGGACGCACAATAAGCGCAAAGATATAAAGGGCATGCCAAGAGGCATGCCCTTTTGTTTTAAGGAGCCGGATGAAACGTAAAATATTGATAGTCGAAGACAGCCTGACGATCCGTCGCATGCTGATCCAGGCCATCACCCAGCAAACCGGGCTAGAGATCGACGCCTTCGACACGCTGGCGGGGGCCAGCCACTGTAAGGGGGAAGAGTACGTGGTCGCCCTGGTGGATCTCACCCTGCCGGATGCCCCCAATGGAGAAGCGGTCAATGTGCTGCTGACTCAGGGCCTGCCGGTAGTGATCCTCACCGCCGACATCAGCGAGGAGAAGCGGGAGGCCTGGCTGGAGGCCGGCGTGATGGACTATGTGATGAAGGACTCACGCCACTCCCTGCAATACGCCGTCAGCCTGGTGCACCGTCTCTACCTCAACCAGGCCATCGAGGTGTTGGTGGTCGATGACTCCCGTACCGCCCGCCACCGCACCATGGCCCAGTTGCGCAAACAGCTGTTGCTGGTGCATGAGGCCAACAGCGCCCGCGACGCCCTCGCCATCCTCGAGCAGAATCCCGCCATTCGACTGATGCTGGTGGACTACTACATGCCGGAGATCGACGGCATCAGCCTGGTGCGCATGTTGCGGGAGCGCTACAGCAAGCAGCGGCTCGCCATCATCGGCATCTCGGTGTCGGACAAGCGCGGACTCTCCGCCCGTTACCTCAAGCAAGGTGCGAACGATTTTCTCAACCAGCCGTTCGAACCCGAGGAGCTGCAGTGCCGGGTCAGCCACAATCTGGAGGCGCTGGAGCAGTTCAACAGCATTCAGGAGTCGGCCAATCGCGACTACCTGACCGGGCTCTACAATCGGCGCTACTGGTTCAATGAGGGACAGAAGTGGTTCGAGGAGCATCAGCGCCAGCAAGCGCAGCTCACCCTGTGCGTGCTCGACGTGGATCACTTCAAGCAAGTGAATGATCACTGGGGCCATGCCATCGGCGATCTGCTGCTCTGCCACCTGACCCGGCTGCTCACCCAGTTCTTCCCCGACGCCATGATTGCCCGCTTCGGTGGCGAGGAGTTTGCGCTGATGGTGCCCCATTGCACCGTGTCCGTGCTGCTCAAGCGGCTGGAGGGGCTACGACAGCAGATGCGTCAGCAACCCCTGTCCCGGGAGATATCGCTGTTCGTGCGCGCCAGTTTTGGCGTAATCAACGTCGGACGGCTCTCCATGGACGAGGCGCTGAGCGAGGCGGATCGCCAGTTGTATCAGGCGAAGAACACCGGCCGCGACAAGGTAGTGTCTCAGGACACCTCTGCCTGACAGGGGTATTCCGTGTAGTACCGCCGGCGCCCCTCGCGGGGCTGCCGGGTTATTCTTCCCGCTTTTAATCTCCCTTCTTGCTTTCTCTTCCCGACAGACGGCCTGACTCAATAGGTCTTATCGACCCGCACCCCATCGCTGAAGTAGAGGATCCGCACCTTGTCGCCACTGGCGAACACCATGGCCGGATCGTAATCCTGGATCACGTTGATGAGCCCGTCCTGCTCGTTGCGAATGAGCAGCTCCACCAGCTTGTTCTCCACCACGCTGCCGCCGGACTGGTATTGCTGTGCCACGGCCGCCCCCGCCAGGGCCCCCACCGCGGTGGCGATCTCCCGCCCGTGCCCGCCGCCAAACTGGTTGCCTAGCAGGCCGCCCAGTAGGGCGCCACCCAGGGTTTTCCAACCGGAATGCTCGGATTCCACTATCTGGCGCTGGGTGATGTTGCGCACCGTATCCACCTGACCAAACACCACCTGATCCACGGGGCGCGCCGTGTTGCGCTCGTAAACTGCGCTCCAGGCAGGCGCCGTGACAAAGCCGAGCAAGCTGGATACTATCAGGATAATGGCCTTCATCTATGAACCTCTGTCTTATGTCTCGCTATCTTACCCAACTGGATGATGAGCTGTGCTGGTTCCCCTCCCCCAGCCATGCACTGGAGGAGCCCAACGGCCTGCTGGCCATCGGCGGCGATCTCTCTCCTGACCGCTTGCTGGCAGCTTATCACAGGGGGATCTTCCCGTGGAATGAGCCGCACCAGCCCCTGCTGTGGTGGTCGCCGGATCCCAGAGGCGTCATTGAACCCGAGCAGTTACACATCGGGCGCAGCCTGCACAAGTTTATCCGCCGAACCTCATTCGATATTTCCATCAATTGCGCCTTTAATGAGGTGATAGCGGCCTGCGCCGCCCCCCGTCGCAGTGCCAGTGGAACCTGGATAAGCACTCCCATGATCGACGCCTATCAGCAACTTCATCGCCTGGGCCACGCCCACTCCATCGAGATCTGGCAGAACGGCCAGTTGCAGGCCGGGTTGTACGGTCTCTCTCTCGGTCGCGTCTTCTGCGGCGAGTCCATGTTCAGCCGCATCGATAACGGCGCCAAACTGGCCATGGTGGCGCTCTGTCGCCACTTCGCCCGCCATGGTGGCGCCCTCATCGACTGCCAGATGCAAAACGACTTCCTCGCGACCTTGGGGATAGAGCAGTGGCCAAGGCGCCAGTTTCTCACGGCCCTGACGAATCTGAGTCAGCAGCAGCTGGCCGATGGCTGCTGGCAGGCAGGGAGCATCAGTCTATGACCGAAGAAGTGATCCTCAAGGTGGGGCTGACCCCCAAACACCCCTGCAGTTATCTCGGCCACGAGCAGGAGCAGTTGCTGGTGCTGATGGATCACGAGTTGCTCAATGCCGCGGGCTATGAACGGCTGCTGACGGCGGGCTTCAGGCGCAGCGGCAACGACATCTATCGCCCCCACTGCCCGGCTTGCAGCGCCTGCCAATCCCTGCGTATCCATAGCGAGCGCTTCGTACCGAGTCGCGGCCAGAAACGCATTCGCCAGCTGAACCGGGACCTGGAGCTGGTGCTGAGCTACGACGACAAGCCCGAATATTACCAGCTCTACGAGCGCTACATTCGCGAGCGCCACCGCGATGGCAGCATGTACCCGCCGAGCCGTACCCAGTACAAGGGCTTCCTGCATTGCGACTGGATGCCCCCGCTCTACCTCGAGATGCGCAAAGAAGGGCGGCTCATCGGGGTCGCCACCACCGATCTGCTGCCCCATTCCTTAAGCGCCATGTACACCTTCTTCGATCCGGACTATGCCGATCGCTCCCTTGGTACCTTCGCCATTCTGAGTCAGTTGGAACTTGCCCGGCGCACCGGTCGCAGTTGGCTGTATCTCGGCTATCTGGTGGAGGCGTGCCGCAAGATGAATTACAAGCGCCAATACCTGCCCCACGAGCTGCTGGTACAGGGAGAATGGAAAAAATTCGACACCAGGCCCGAGTAAACTTTACACATAGCCTTAAATCCGGCATGATCCAGCGGTTTTTTGTTGTGGCTTATCAAGAGGATTCAATGGCTAAAGAAGACAGTATTGAGATGCAGGGTACCATTCTCGAAACCTTGCCCAATACCATGTTCCGTGTGGAACTGGAAAATGGTCACGTGGTTATCGCTCATATTTCCGGCAAGATGCGCAAAAACTACATCCGTATCCTGACTGGGGACAAAGTAACGGTGGCTCTGACTCCGTACGATCTCTCCAAGGGACGTATTGTTTTCCGCTCTCGCTAAGCCAGGAATTCAGCAAAAAACCCCAGCCTCTCGGCTGGGGTTTTTTGTCATTTCTGGCATTGAACACACTTAGTGGGAGACAGCTTCAACATTGACCTGAAAATCAAAGCTGAGGCTGTTATCCACCAACTCTACCCTCACCACCCCGCCATCGACCAGTGAACCAAACAGGATCTCATTGGCCAACGGCTTCTTGAGGTGCTCCTGAATGACCCGTCCCATGGGTCTGGCACCCATTGCCCGATCGTAGCCCTTCTCGGCCAGCCAGTGACGCGCCTCTTCGGATACCTCCAGTGACACGCCCTTGGCATCCAGCTGTACCTGCAGTTCGACGATGAACTTGTCGACGACCTGATTGATCACGGCCATGTCCAGATGATTGAACCAGATGGTGTGATCGAGCCGGTTGCGGAATTCCGGGCTGAAGGTCTTGTTGATCACCGCCATGGCGTCGTGGCTCATGTCCTGTTGCTGGAAGCCGATGGACTTGCGCTGGGTCTCCTGCACGCCCGCGTTGGTGGTCATCACCAGGATCACATTGCGAAAATCCGCCTTGCGCCCGTTGTTGTCCGTCAGGGTGCCGTTATCCATCACCTGCAGCAGCAGATTGAAAACATCCGGGTGCGCCTTCTCGATTTCATCGAGCAACACCACAGAGTGCGGGTGCTTGAGCACCGAATCGGTCAACAAGCCCCCCTGTTCGAAACCGACATAGCCGGGAGGTGCCCCGATCAGGCGAGAGACGGTGTGGCGCTCCATGTACTCGGACATGTCAAAACGCAGCACCTCGACCCCGAGCGCCTTGCCAAGCTGCTGGGTGACTTCGGTCTTGCCCACCCCGGTCGGGCCGGCAAACAGGAAGCAACCCACGGGTCGGCGTTCATTGCCCAAGCCGGAGCGTGACAGGCGGATGGCATCGGTCAGCACGCTGATGGCCTTGTCCTGCCCGAACACCACCATCTTGAGATTGCGCTCCAGATTTTTCAGCACCTCCTTGTCGGAGGAGGAGACCGATTTTTCCGGGATGCGGGCAATCTTGGCAACGATCGCCTCGATCTCCGGCACATTGATCACCTTCTTGCGCTTGCTGGCCGGCAGCAGACGCTGCCCGGCACCCGCCTCGTCGATCACGTCGATCGCCTTGTCCGGCAGGTGGCGGTCGTTGATGTACTTGGCCGAGAGCTCCACCGCAGCCCGGATGGCCTTGACGGTGTAACGCACGCCATGGTGTGACTCATAGCGGCTCTTGAGCCCCATCAGGATGCGAGTGGTGTCGTCCACGCTCGGCTCGACGATGTCGATCTTCTGGAAGCGACGGGCCAAGGCGCGGTCTTTTTCGAAGATCTGGGAATATTCTTGATAGGTGGTGGACCCCACACAGCGCAGCAAGCCATTGGAGAGCAGCGGCTTGATGAGGTTGGCTGCATCCAGCTGACCACCAGAGGCGGCACCCGCCCCAATGATCGTGTGGATCTCGTCGATAAACAGGATGGCCCCTTCCTGACGCTCGATCTGCTTGAGCAGCACCTTGAGGCGTTTTTCGAAGTCACCGCGATACTTGGTCCCCGCCAGCAGAGAGCCCATGTCCAGCGAATAGATGGTACTGTTTGCAATCACCTCGGGCACATCGCCCTTGACGATGCGGTAGGCTAACCCCTCGGCGATGGCGGTCTTGCCAACACCGGCTTCCCCCACCAGCAGCGGGTTGTTCTTGCGGCGACGGCACAATACCTGGATGGTACGGCTCAGCTCCTGATCCCGGCCGATGAGCGGATCGATGCGCCCTTCCAGCACCAGCTGATTGAGGTTGGTGGCAAAGCTCTCTATCTGGGCAGAGGAGACCTCGTCGTCAGACTCGGCATTGTTGCCGCTGTTGCCACTCTCGGGTTTGCTGTCTTTGCGCACCCCGTGGGAGAGAAAATTCACCACGTCCAGCCGGCTGACCTCGGCTTTTTTCAGGAAGTAGGCGGCCTGGGATTCCTGCTCGCTGAAGATGGCGACCAGGACATTGGCACCGCTCACCTCGGTATTGCCGGACGACTGGACATGGAACACGGCCCGTTGCAGCACGCGCTGGAAGCCCAGGGTGGGTTGGGTTTCGCGGTCTTCATCATCGCGGGGAATGAGCGGGGTCGTTTGATTGATGAATGCGCGGATCTCCTTGCGCATCAACTCCACATCAGCACCACATGAGCTCAGCGCCTCATGGGCGGAGCTGTTATCCAACAGGGCTAACAACAGGTGCTCGACAGTCATGAATTCGTGGCGCTCGTCACGAGCCAACTTGAAAGCCTCGTTCAGCGTCTTTTCTAGATCTTTGTTCAACATAGGCACCTCCCCTCAGTACAACAACAATGCGGTGTCGTTATCGCCATCAAGTCATCAGATTCAAGCCTTTTCCATGGTACATAGCAGTGGATGTTCGTTGTTACGTGCGTAGGTGTTCACCTGGACCATCTTGGTTTCGGCAATCTCGGCGGTGAATGTGCCGCAGACTCCCTTACCACTATAATGCACGCTCAGCATCACCTGAGTGGCCTTGTCCAGATCCATACCAAAGAACCTTTGCAGCACCTCCACCACGAACTCCATGGGCGTGTAGTCATCGTTGTTCAACACGACCTTGTACATGGGTGGCGGTTGCAGCTTCGTTTTCTCTGCCTCTGCAATCTCTTCATTAGCAAAGAGTTCTTTCTGCTTGCTCATAATTGCGCTGTGGTACCTCTAGATTACTACCGTCTCGCCGAAGATTGTCAATAGACTTGTTAACCAGATCACATCGGTTGTTAACATCTTCTTGACTCGTTCAAAAGTTGGACTAGATTGGTTACTTGCTAATCGGCGCCCGTCTGCTATGGGCTGATGTTCTAGTTATATAAGGCTGGCGCAGGTTACTCAACGACTTCAGGGTAATCAATAAAAGGATGTAGATGTATGGCAACCGGAACAGTCAAGTGGTTCAACAACGCAAAAGGATTTGGGTTTATCTGTCCGGAAGGCGGTGGTGAAGATATCTTCGCTCACTACTCCACGATACAAATGGAAGGTTACAAGACCCTGAAAGCGGGTCAGGCAGTCAACTTTGAACTGCAGCAGGGGCCGAAAGGAAATCACGCCTCTGTCATCGTGCCAAACGAAGCACAGAACATGTAAGAGTCAAACTGGATCAATAAAAAACGGCATGCCAGGCGGCTGCCGTTTTTTTATGGCCAACGCCATCAGAAACAACAAAGGAAGGCTGAGCCTTCCTTTTGTATCAGTTCCCGTGGCGAACGGCTTGTCAGCGCGCCAGCAGGATGTTCAGCATGCGGCGCAGCGGCTCGGCGGCGCCCCACAGCAGCTGATCACCCACGGTGAAGGCCGCCAGGTATTCCGGCCCCATGTTGAGCTTGCGCAGACGCCCCACCGGGATGCTGAGGGTGCCGGTGACGGCGGCCGGGGTCAGCTCGCGAGCGGTGATGTCGCGCTCGTTCGGGATCACCTTGACCCAGTCGTTGTGAGCGGCGATCAGCGCTTCGATCTCGGCCAGCGGCACATCCTTCTTCAACTTGATGGTGAAGGCCTGGCTGTGGCAGCGCAGGGCGCCGATCCGCACGCACAGACCGTCCACCGGGATGGCAGCGTCTTCAATCCCCAGGATCTTGTTGGTCTCCGCCTGCCCCTTCCACTCCTCGCGGCTCTGGCCGTTGTCGAGCTTGGTGTCGATCCAGGGGATGAGACCACCGGCCAGCGGCACGCCGAAGTTGTCCACCGGCAGGGTGCCGGAGCGGGTCTTCTCGGTGATCTTGCGCTCGATGTCGAGGATGGCCGAGGCGGGATCCGCCAGCTCCACCGCCACTTCATCGCGCAGCAGCCCCATCTGGGTGACCAGCTCGCGCATGTGGCGGGCACCACCACCGGAGGCGGCCTGATAGGTCGCCACGCTCACCCACTCCACCAGATCGGCCTTGAACAGGCCACCGAGGGCCAGCAGCATCAGGCTGACGGTACAGTTGCCACCGACGAAGGTCTTGACGCCCTTGGCCAGCGCTTCGTCGATGACGTCGCCGTTGACCGGATCCAGGATGATGACCGCGTCCTTCTCCATGCGCAGGGAGGACGCGGCATCGATCCAGTAGCCTTTCCAGCCGGCGGCCAGCAGGCGCGGGTAGACATCCTTGGTGTAGTCGCCGCCCTGGGCCGTGATGATGATCTCTTGCGCAGCCAGCGCCTCGAGATCGAAGGCATCTTGCAAGGTGCCGGCATCGACACCGAAGTTGGGGGCGGCCTCACCGGCCTGGGAGGTGGTGAAGAAGGTGGGTTGAATGCGGGCAAAGTCTTTTTCTTCCTGCATCCGGCTCATCAGCACCGAACCCACCATGCCACGCCAACCGACCAAACCTACTTTTTTCATAATGTCCTACCCTGGATAGCTGCTATTGAAAACGAAGCGTCATACACCGTGACCCCTTGCCGGACGCGGGTCCGTTCACAAGTTCGTCACAACGATTGAGTTGCAAGATATGCGTTTGTCCACATTACGGATTGTGGCGACAGGCGCAAGTCGAATTGCGCAATATTCTGTGTCGATTGCCGCAATATCCACCGCCCCTCTGGCAGGCAAGCCCCTTGGCACGGCAGCCACCTTTAGGCATGATTGACACCCACTGGCAGTGACTGCCCCTCGGGGACGACCCCGAGGCTTCCTTTCTTTCGCAGGGACGACCCTGCCCCTGTGGAAAACCCATGATGGCATGGATACTGCTGCTACTGGCCGGCCTGTTCGAGGTCGCCTGGGCCATTGGCCTCAAATACACCGACGGCTTCAGCCGCCCCCTCCCCACCCTGCTGACCCTGGCTGCCATGGGAGTGAGCGTGCTGCTGCTCGCCATGGCGGTCAAACAGCTGCCGCTCGGCACCGCCTATGCGGTCTGGACCGGCATCGGCGCGGTCGGCACCGTGTTGATGGGGATCTGGCTGTTCAACGAGCCGGCCAACCTGGCCCGGGTACTCTGCCTGGCGCTGATCGTTGGCGGGATATTGGGTCTGAAATTCATCGGATAAGGGGCAACAAGCCGGGCGCCGGGATCACCGCCTTTCTGCGGCGAGGCCGTGACAAGTGCCAGTGCCCCTGCACGCAGGACGACAATCTACTGTTTCGTGTAATTTTTAATCTGTTTTTGTCGGTAACATGGATGCCGGGTGGTGGGTTTATCTGCCCTATCCCGGCGCCATCCGACGTGTCGATGGCCGCAACCTGCGTCCATCGCCACGTATAAAAATGGCCACCTCAAGGTGGCCATTTTTTCTTTCCTCTTTCCTTCCCTGCCCTATGCACCGAGCGGGATCCCGATCAGCTCTTTCTCGATGCGGGCCCCGGGCATCATCTGCCTCAAGCCATCGATCAGCCGATCGCCGGCCTCATGCAGCGCGGCCAGCGGCATCTGCGGCAAGCTCTCCAGGATGAACCACATCTGCTCGGACTCCACGCTGAGTCGGGTTCTGACCCCCTGCCGCCAGTTCCACCTGCGGCAGGTCACCCCTTTGTCGTCGCGCCAGACCACCTCACCGGGCTCCGGATTCTCATGGACGGGGAGCCCCTCCTTCATGGTGTCGAACAGCTCGCTGCCCTGTGCGATGACCAGCCGAGGCACACCCTCATAGGCCACCAGGTTCTCCCCGCCGACCGGGATGGCGTACTCGATGCTGATGGCGTTGTAGAGATCGACGACGGGATCGATGCTCGGCAGATCGCCATCGCGCAGCACCCGCTTGCGCAGGGCCTCTGCCGAGCAGGGAAACCGCTGCGGCTTGGCGCCAAACTGCTTGAACACCTCGGCCCAGGCCGACAGATGATCCTGAGCCCAAGGGACACTGCCCGCGATGACGGCTTGGCAGGCCTGCGCCAGCGCCTGGGCGCCAATGTGTCGATCGGCCACGGGGGCGGCCTCGACCAGGATGCTGAGGGCCCGAAACCCGGGGGCGACGGCGGCGATATCGGCATCGATTAACGGTGTCATGGACGACATAAAGACTCCCAAAGGGTGATAAAGGGCGAACCGGGTGAACGATGACCAGCGGGCGACATGGGGGCGCGGCTCGCCCGGGTGAAGATGGCCACATCATGGGAAACTGCTGGACATAATAAAAGCTACTTATTCTTAATCCTGTTAAGAAATTTTAATAACCAACCCTCCTCTACTGCCGCCGCCGGGCCCCGAAACGCATCCAGGGCGCCATTGTCCTGGCCGCTTCTGCGCCGACTCATGCTATTATCTGCGACCAAACATGAGTCAATAAAAATCAGGATATTGTGATGACCGACCACACTTTTATTCCCGGCAAGGACGCGGCACTGGAAGACTCCATCGAACGCTTCCAGACCAAGCTGCAAGCCTTGGGCTTTGATATCGAAGAGGCTTCCTGGCTCAACCCCGTGCCCAATGTCTGGTCCGTGCACATCCGCGACAAGGAGTGCGCCCTCTGTTTCACCAACGGCAAGGGCGCCAGCAAGAAGGCGGCCCTGGCCTCCGCGCTCGGCGAATACTTCGAGCGTCTCTCCACCAACTACTTCTTCGCCGACTTCTATCTGGGGGAGCAAGTTGCCAACGGCGACTTCGTCCACTACCCGAACGAGAAGTGGTTCCCCATCGAGGGGGATCAACTGCCGGCCGGCCTGCTCGACGGCTTCACCCGCAAGTTCTACAACCCGGACGGGGAAGTGACCGCCGACATGCTGGTGGATCTGCAATCGGGCAACGAGGAGCGCGGCATCGTCGCGCTGCCGTTCGAGCGCCAGTCCGATCATCAGACCGTCTACATCCCGATGAACATCATCGGCAACCTCTATGTCTCCAACGGCATGAGCGCCGGCAACACCAAGACCGAGGCCCGCACCCAGGGGCTGTCCGAGGTGTTCGAGCGCCACGTGAAGAACAAGATCATCGCCGAGGCCATCAGCCTGCCGGAGATCCCGGCCGAGGTGATTGCCCGCTATCCCGGCATAGCGGCCTCCATCGCCGCACTCGAGGCCGAAGGCTTCCCCATCTACAGCTTCGATGCCTCCCTCGGTGGTCGCTACCCGGTCATCTGCGTGGTGCTGCTCAACCCGCGCAACGGCACCTGCTTCGCCTCCTTCGGCGCCCACCCGCGCTTCGAAGTGGCGTTCGAGCGCACCGTCACCGAGCTGCTGCAGGGCCGTGGTCTGAAGGATCTGGACGTGTTCGTGCCGCCCTCGTTTGACAACGAGCAGGTGGCGGATCACCACAATCTGGAGACCCACTTCATCGACTCCTCCGGCCTCATCAGCTGGGATCTGTTCAAACAGGAAGCGGACTTCGAGTTCGCCGACTGGGACTTCCGCGGCACCTCGCAAGAGGAGTTCGATCACCTGATCGGCATCTTCCACGAGCTGGAGCAGCCGGTCTACATCGCCGACTACGAGCACCTCGGCGTCTACGCCTGTCGCATCCTGGTGCCTGGCATGTCCGACATCTATCCGGTCGAGGATCTGCTGCTGGCCAACAACACCATGGGCGCCCACCTGCGTGAAACCCTGCTGGCCCTGCCGGCGCTGGAGTGGGACGCGGAGCAGTACATGGCGCTGTTCGACCAGCTGGACGAAGAAGGCCACGACGAGCGTACCCGGGTGCGCGAGCTGCTCGGCATCGCCGCCGCCAAGGGCACTGCCCTGCACACCCTGCGGGTCGGCGAGCTCAAAGCCATGCTGGCGCTGGCCGCCGGCGAGCTGGAAAGCGCGCTGGATCTCATCGACTGGACCATGGAGTACAACCAGTCGGTGTTCCCGAGCGATCGCGCGAACTACTACCGTGCCCTGCGCGCCTGTGTCGAGCTGTTCCTGGATGAGGAGCGCGATCCCGAGCAGTACCGCGCCGTGTTCAGCCGCATGTTCGGGGAAGCGACGCTGGCCGAGGCCTGGGCCCATGCCAGCGGCGAGGCACGCTTCCACGGGCTGGAGGCGGCGGATCTGTCCCTGTCCCAGTTCCCGCTGCACCAGAAGCTGCTGGCGGCCTATGAGAAACTACAGAAGGCCAAACGAGCCCATTCCTGGGCCTGATGTGGTAATGTGACGAAGGGGCCTGATGGCCCCTTCAGTTTTATGGTCTACGCTTTGGCTGGCTGTTATTCAGGGATGAAATAAAAAACAAAAAATACCTCTTAGGGGGTTGTCAACCAGGCCAGTTGTGTGCAGTGTTGCCGCAAAGATATCTTGCCGATATATTTTAAGAATAAATAATTTTAAATGATTTAAAATCATAGGCTTACAAATTACATCAATTCTGTTTCACCTGAAATAGGCTGTAAAGTCAAGCTGCCAGAGGGCTCAAATTTCTGTAGTAAAATTACATTCACAATCTGTAATTCTTGATCGATGTCAATTTTGGCGATCAGGCCCTTTGTTATGATTTCCACAGGCAAAATATGCAGGTACATGAGAATTGAAAGCAGAATCTCCCTTTGATTGTCTGAAGCCCGAAGCCATCGCCGCCCTGGCAGAAGACATTACCTATGCCAAGGCCACCAAGCCCGCATACAAGGTCATCCCTCT
Organism: Aeromonas sp. TECH754; assembly: GCF_056279295.1. Taxonomy (NCBI): domain Bacteria; kingdom Pseudomonadati; phylum Pseudomonadota; class Gammaproteobacteria; order Aeromonadales; family Aeromonadaceae; genus Aeromonas; species Aeromonas sp. TECH754. Next base: position 1,881,438 of record NZ_JBWBRA010000001.1, read on the forward strand.
GGCCATCACCGCGGGCGTCTTCATCGCTCTTGCGTTTGTTTTCTACATCACCGTCACCACCGGCGCCGGCAATGTGGCCTGGGGCCTCAGCAAGCTGGTCGGTGGTCTCTGCTTCTCCCTCGGCCTCATCCTGTGCGTACTGCTCGGTGCCGAGCTGTTCACCTCCACCACGTTGACGCTGGTGGCCAAGGCCGCCAACCGCATCACCTGGGCACAACTGCTCAAGAACTGGGGACTGGTCTACTTTGGCAACTTCATCGGCGGGCTCATCGTGGTCGGGCTCATCATCGTCTCGGCCGAGTACATGGCGGCGGATGGTCAATGGGGTCTGAATGCGCTCAAGGTCGCCCAGCACAAGATCCATCACGGTTTCTTCGAGGCCCTCACCCTCGGCATCCTGTGCAACCTCATGGTGTGTCTCGCCGTGTGGATGGCGTTCGGCGCCCGCAGTGCCACCGACAAGGTGATGGTCATGTTGCTCCCCGTCGCCATGTTCGTGGCCTCCGGTTTTGAGCACAGCATCGCCAACATGTTTATGATCCCGGTCGGTATCGCGATTCACAGCGTCGCGAGCCCGGAATTCTGGCAGGCCATCGGCCAGGACCCGGCGACCTTCGCCGATCTGACCGTATCCAACTTCGTTCTACACAACCTGATCCCGGTCACCATAGGTAATATCATTGGTGGTGGCGTGATGGTTGGTCTGACTTACTGGTTTATCTTCCGTCGCCATCATTAAGGATGGCGGCAGACACATAAATACCTTGAGAGGTAATGAAAATGGCAGAACTTAACGAACAGTTCCAAAAAGCATGGGAAGGCTTCGCGGCCGGTGAATGGCAGACCTCTGTCAACACCCGTGACTTCATCCAGAAGAACTACACCCCGTATGAAGGTGACGAGTCCTTCCTGGTTGGCGCGACCGAAGCGACCACCAAGCTGTGGGACAAGGTCATGGAAGGCATCAAGATCGAGAACCGCACTCATGCGCCGGTCGATTTTGATACTGACCTGCCCTCCACCATTACCGCTCACGATGCCGGCTATATCGACCAGAGCCTGGAGCAAATCGTCGGTCTGCAGACTGACAAGCCGCTCAAGCGCGCCATCATCGCCAACGGCGGTATCAAGATGGTCAAGACCTCCTGCGAAGTGTACGGCCGTCAGCTTGACCCCATGGTCGAGAAGATCTTCACCGAATACCGCAAGACCCACAACCAAGGCGTGTTCGATGTCTACACCAAGGACATCCTGAACTGCCGTAAATCTGGCGTCATCACCGGTCTGCCGGATGCCTACGGCCGTGGCCGTATCATCGGTGACTACCGTCGTGTCGCCCTGTACGGCATCGACTTCCTGATGGCCGACAAGCTGGCCCAGTTCAAGTCCCTGCAAGCCGATCTGGAAAACGGCGTCAACCTGGAAGCCACCATCCGTCTGCGTGAAGAGATCTCCGAGCAGCACCGTGCCCTGGCACAGATGAAGGTGATGGCCGCCAAATACGGTTGCGACATCTCCGTCCCGGCCAAAAACGCCAAAGAAGCCGTGCAGTGGACCTACTTCGCCTACCTGGCGGCAGTCAAGTCCCAGAACGGTGCCGCCATGTCCTTCGGTCGTACCTCCAGCTTCCTGGACGTGTACATCGAACGTGACCTGAAGAAAGGCCTGATCACCGAGCAAGAAGCCCAGGAGCTGATGGACCACATGGTCATGAAGCTGCGCATGGTTCGCTTCCTGCGTACTCCTGAATACGATTCACTGTTCTCCGGCGACCCGATGTGGGCGACCGAGACCCTGGCCGGTATGGGCGTTGATGGCCGTACCCTGGTCACCAAGAACAGCTTCCGTATGCTGAACACCCTGTACACCATGGGCCCGTCCCCTGAGCCGAACCTGACCATCCTGTGGTCCGAGAAGCTGCCGGTCGGTTTCAAGAAGTACTGCGCCAAGGTATCCATCGAGACCTCTTCCGTTCAGTACGAGAACGACGATCTGATGCGTCCGGACTTCAACAACGATGACTATGCCATCGCTTGCTGCGTGTCCCCGATGATCATCGGCAAACAGATGCAGTTCTTCGGTGCTCGTGCCAACTTGGCCAAGACCATGCTGTACGCAATCAACGGCGGTATCGACGAGAAGCTCAAGATCCAGATCGGTCCCAAGACCGAAATGGTCAAGGGCGAGTACCTCGAGTACAACGACGTGATGGACAGGCTGGATCACTTCATGGACTGGCTGGCCAAGCAGTATGTCGCCGCCCTGAACATCATCCACTACATGCACGACAAGTACAGCTACGAAGCCTCCCTGATGGCGCTGCACGACCGTGATGTCTACCGCACCATGGCTTGCGGCATCGCCGGTCTGTCCGTGGCAGCGGACTCCCTGTCTGCCATCAAGTACGCCAAGGTCAAGCCGATCCGTGACGAAGATGGCGTCGCCATCGACTTCGAAATCGACGGCGAGTACCCGCAGTTCGGTAACAACGACGCTCGCGTCGATGACATCGCCTGTGACCTGGTCGAGCGCTTCATGAAGAAGATCCAGAAGCTCAACACCTATCGCAACGCCGTGGCGACCCAGTCCGTGCTGACCATCACCTCCAACGTGGTGTACGGCAAGAAGACCGGTAACACCCCGGATGGCCGTCGCGCCGGTGCGCCGTTCGGCCCGGGTGCCAACCCGATGCACGGTCGTGATCAGAAGGGCGCCGTTGCCTCACTGACGTCCGTCGCCAAGCTGCCGTTCGCCTACGCCAAAGATGGTATCTCCTATACCTTCTCCATCGTACCGAACGCCCTGGGTAAAGACATGGAATCCCAGAAATCCAACCTGGCGGGTCTGATGGATGGTTACTTCCATCACGAAACCAACCTGGAAGGCGGTCAGCACCTGAACGTCAACGTGATGAACCGTGAAATGCTGCTGGACGCCATGGAAAACCCGGAGAAATATCCGCAGTTGACCATCCGCGTATCCGGTTATGCCGTTCGCTTCAACTCTTTGACCAAAGAGCAACAGCAAGACGTCATCACCCGTACCTTCACCGCTTCTCTGTAATCAAGAGTCGCAGTGACTAAAAACCGGCGCCTAGGCGCCGGTTTTTTTATGGCTGTTTGCAGGTCGCCGAGCCGGTTCCCACCTCACAGACCCACTGGCGTTGACCCGCTGATCCACTGGCTCTGACTAAGCGTTAACTCCCATAACGCCCCTCTCCACTCCCTTCCTCCGCTTTATGCACTGATGCGCTCACAAGCACTCAGGCACTCAGGCACTCAGGCACTCAGGCACTCAGGCACTCAGGCACTCAGGCACTCAGGCACTCAGGCACTCAGAAAAGCAGAGCAGAACCATGCTCGACCACCACGGGTTTTGCCTAGCAACCTCGATCTATTCCCTCTCCCCTTGGGAGAGGGCCAGGGTGAGGGGAAGCTAGAAGGCGCCACAAAGCAACAAGGGCAGCAGAGTGTGAACTCTGCTGCCCTTGTTATCTGGAAGCGGTTTAACGGGGACTGGCGGCGTTAGGGACGACCTCTCACGACTTCACGATGCTTTCGCCTCGCCATAGCACTTTAAACTGCCTTTGACGCAAAAAACACATCATTTATATGCCAAAAGCAACAGGGACAGTGGAGTATTACTACCCTGTCCCTGTATTCAGCGATAAACGGCGGTTTAAGGCTTAGCTCGCCCAGGTAATGATATGGTCGGCCCAGTCACCGGCCTGCGCCTCGTGCACCACCTTGCCGCGCACCGACTGGCCAGCCTGGTGCATGGCGCTGCGGCTGCCGGTGATCAGCGGATGCCAGGCCGGCAGGGTTTCCCCTTCCGCCAGCAGGCGATAGGCGCAGCTCGACGGCAGCCAGTCGTACTCGGCAATCTTGTCGACGGTGATCTGCAGGCAATCCGGCTCTTTTTTAAAGCGGTTGCCGTAATCGGAACACTGGCAGGTCTTGGTATTGAGCAGGTTGCAGGCGACGTTGGTGAACACCAGCTCCTCGGTGTCCTCGTCGATGAGTTTGTTCAGGCAGCACTTGCCGCAGCCATCGCACAGGGACTCCCACTCGGCCATGGTCATCTGCTGCAGGGTCTTCGCCTGCCAAAAGGGAGTTGGCTGCATGTTCTCGACTTGCTGCATGGAAGGGGCTCGCTCAATAGACCAGGAAAGCGCGTGGTTATACCCTTTATGGCCTGATTTTTCAAGGTAGATGAGAAGATCCCAGCGCGGCGAAAAAGTCGAAAATGGGGGATAAACCTTGGGCTTCACTTCGCGAAGCCGCGCCCAAGGCCGATTAACCCCACGCTTGAGTGGATCGCTTTCCATCGGCGACATCAACCAGACTGGCTCCGTTTTCGGTCGGCGTTCATCCAAAGAGCCGAGCATGACTCACCGTTGTCGACTTCCACGCATTTTTTGGCAAATTTGCCGTGGCCTTATTGCCGTTGAATTTGTAAAAGTTTCCCGCCAGCCAGCTTCCAATGGCTACAGAGTCAATCCCCCTTGAGGCATTGCGCCCGGTCAACAGGACCTAAACTGATTAGTCGCAAGTCCAGCCCGTTAGCTGGACAGAGGACGTTGTCATGAAGACGTTGAAACTTGCGTTGCTAATAGCGGCTTCGCTATTGCTCGCGTCCTGCTCCTCCTCGGAGTTCCCGGGAGAAGCGCCTGCCGCGGGAGGTGATCCCCCGTCTGGAGGAGTGGATCACCCTTATGGCAAAGGAGGGGGTCAGAATAACTTTGCTGCCACCCTCCCACAGCATGCCCAGCAGGACATCGCTGTTTTAACAGAATAAGTGCACAGCCCTGGCCGCTTCCCCAGGGCCCATCTCAGGCCTCAGGCCATTTCATCGGGCCGGCGTTTGGACCCTCCTTCCGGCCACCAGCCCAGCCTCAACCGACACAGCGGAAAGAGGCAGGTTGGCACTGCGCGTACTGAAACCCCGCAGGCATAAAAAATGCCGCCCTAAGGCGGCATTTTTAGCAGAAGTAACGGGCTGAAAGACTTACCAGCCGGTGACTTCGCGCAGGGCCTTGCCGATGTCGGCAAGGGAGCGCACGGTTTTCACGCCGGCATCTTCCAGGGCGGCAAATTTCTCTGCCGCGGTGCCTTTGCCACCGGCGATGATGGCACCCGCATGACCCATGCGCTTGCCCGCCGGGGCGGTGACGCCCGCGATGTAAGAGACCACCGGCTTGGTGACGTGAGCCTTGATGTAGGCCGCCGCCTCTTCTTCGGCGCTGCCGCCAATCTCGCCGATCATGACGATGGCTTCGGTCTGCGGATCCTTCTGGAACATCTCCAGAATGTCGATGAAGTTGGAGCCCGGGATGGGGTCACCACCGATGCCGACGCAGGTGGACTGGCCGAAACCTTCGTCCGTGGTCTGCTTGACCGCTTCGTAGGTCAGGGTGCCGGAGCGGGAGACGATGCCTACCTTGCCCGGCTTGTGGATGTGGCCCGGCATGATGCCGATCTTGCACTCACCCGGGGTGATGACGCCCGGGCAGTTGGGCCCTATCATGCGCACGCCGGTTTCCTGCAGCTTCACCTTGACCTGCAGCATGTCCAAGGTCGGAATGCCTTCGGTGATGGTGACGATGAGCTTGATGCCGGCATCGATGGCTTCCAGGATGGCGTCCTTGCAGAACGGGGCCGGCACATAGATGACGGAGGCGGTGGCGCCGGTCACTTCGACCGCGTCACGGACGGTGTTGAACACCGGCAGGCCCAGGTGAGTGGTACCGCCCTTGCCCGGGGACACGCCGCCGACCATCTGGGTTCCGTAGGCAATCGCCTGTTCGGAGTGGAAGGTACCCTGACCGCCGGTGAAGCCCTGGCAGATCACCTTGGTGTCTTTGTTGATCAGAACGCTCATTATTTGGCCTCCGCGGCTTTAACCACTTGCTGAGCTGCATCAGTCAGACTCGTCGCGGCGATGATGTTGAGGCCGCTGTCGGCCAGCTTACGGGCACCCAGTTCGGCGTTGTTGCCTTCCAGACGCACTACCACGGGGACCTTGACCCCCACTTCCTTGACCGCACCGATAATGCCTTCCGCGATCATGTCGCAGCGCACAATGCCGCCGAAGATGTTGACCAGCACGGCCTGGACCTTGCTGTCAGACAGGATGATCTTGAAGGCCTCGGTCACGCGCTCCTTGGTGGCACCGCCGCCGACGTCCAGGAAGTTGGCCGGTGAGCCACCGTGCAGGTTGACGATGTCCATGGTACCCATGGCCAGACCGGCGCCGTTGACCATGCAGCCGATGTTGCCATCGAGCGCCACATAGTTCAGCTCCCACTGGGCGGCGTGCGCTTCGCGGGGGTCGTCCTGGGACGGGTCATGCATCTGGCGCAGCTTGGGCTGACGATACAGGGCGTTGGCGTCGATGTTGATCTTGCCATCCAGGCAGTGCAGGTTGCCCTGGGCGGTGATCACCAGCGGGTTGATTTCCAAGAGGGCGAAGTCGCAGTCCAGGAACATCTGGCCAAGACCCATGAAGATCTTGGTGAACTGCTTGATCTGATCGCCGACCAGACCCAGCTTGAAGGCCAGCTCGCGAGCCTGGTAGGCCTGCGGGCCCACCAGCGGATCGATGGCCGCCTTGTGAATCAGTTCCGGGGTCTCATGAGCGATCTTCTCGATGTCCACGCCACCTTCGGTAGAAGCCATGAAGACCACGCGGCGGCTGCCACGATCGACCACGGCGCCGAGGTACAGCTCCTTGGCGATGTCGGTGCAGGACTCCACCAGGATCTTGGTGACCAGCTGACCGTTGGCGTCAGTCTGGTAAGTCACCAGGTTCTTGCCGAGCCAGTCCTGGGCGAAGGCACGGATCTCGTCCTTGCTCTTGGCCAGCTTGACGCCGCCCGCTTTACCGCGGCCACCGGCGTGGACCTGGCATTTGACGACCCAGGTGTTGCCGCCAATCTTGTCGGCCGCTTCGGCCGCTTCCTGCGGGGTGGCGCAGGCATAACCTTCGGAGACCGGCAGGCCATACTCGGCAAACAGCTGTTTTGCCTGATATTCATGCAGATTCATAGATGCTCTATCCGTGTTGTAGGTCTTTACTGTCCGGGGCTGGTTGTTTCTCAATCCCCTGTGAAAGGGGCCTCGGGGGCCCCTCGTTATCTTTTTAATTTCGCTCACACATCCAGCAACCCTGACTCAGATCGGTCGGGGCCTCTGATGCCCCGACGATCATCATCTTGCTACTTAGACGTCGAGTAACAGGCGGGTCGGATCTTCCAGCAGCTCCTTGATGGAGACCAGGAAACCGACCGATTCGCGACCATCGACGATGCGGTGATCGTAGGAGAGCGCCAAGTACATCATCGGCAGGATCTCGACCTTGCCATCAACGGCCATGGGGCGGTCCTGGATCTTGTGCATCCCCAGGATGGCGCTCTGGGGCGGGTTGATGATCGGGGTGGACATCAGGGAGCCGAACACGCCACCGTTGGTGATGGTGAAGTTGCCGCCGGTCAGTTCATCCACGGTCAGCTTGCCGTCACGGCCCTTGCCGGCCAGATCCTTGATGGCCTTCTCGATGTCGGCGAGGCTCATGTTGTCGCAGTCGCGCAGCACCGGTGTCACCAGACCACGGGGGGTGGAGACGGCGATGCTGACGTCGAAGTAGTTGTGGTAGACGATGTCGTCCCCATCCAGCGCCGCGTTCACTTCCGGGTAGCGCTTGAGGGATTCAACAACTGCCTTCACGTAGAAGGACATGAAGCCGAGCTTGATGCCGTGCTTCTTCTCGAAGATCTCGCCGTACTGCTTGCGCAGCTTCATGATGGGCGCCATGTTGATCTCGTTGAAGGTGGTCAGCATGGCGGTGGTGTTCTTGGCCTCCAGCAGACGCTCGGCGATGCGCTTGCGCAGACGGGTCATGGGCACGCGCTTCTCGGTGCGGCTCGCCAGCGGTGCGATCGGGGCGGCAGGCGCGGCGACGACCGGTGCAGGGGCCGGCTTGTTGCCAACCTTGATGAAGGCTTCCACGTCTTCCTTGGTGATGCGACCACCCTTGCCGGTGCCGCTCAGCTTGGCGACATCCAGGCTGTGCTCGGCGATCAGGCGGCGCACGGAGGGGCTCAAGGCCTCGGTGCTGTCATCGGCAACGGCTTCCACCGGCTTCTCGCGGGTCTCTTCACCGGCCACCGGGGCGGGCTTGAGCATGGCGATCAGCTGGCGGGACAGCACGGTCGCCCCTTCGTTTTGCAGGATGTCGCCCAGCACGCCGGCTTCCGGCGCGGGGACTTCCAGCACGACTTTATCGGTTTCGATGTCAACCAGCACTTCGTCACGGGCAACCAGATCGCCCGGTTTCTTGTGCCAGGTGGCGATGGTGGCATCTGCCACTGATTCGGGCAGGTCCGGTACCTTGATCTCGATAGTCATGTAATCAGTTCCTTGTTACTTCTTGGCCAGCAGGCTTAATTCCAGAGTCGGAGAGGGTCGGCTCCCGAGGAGCGCCCTCTCCTTCGCAACTCGTTTATTCCAGGGTCAGAGCGTCTTCCACCAGCGCTTTTTGCTGCTTGGCGTGGACGGACATGTAGCCGACGGCGGGTGAGGCCGAGGCCGGACGACCGGCATAACGCAGACGGGCAACGCTTGGCAGCACGCTATCGTAGTGATGGCGGGTGCTGTACCAGGCGCCCTGGTTCTGCGGCTCTTCCTGACACCAGACGAAATCGGTGACGTGAGCGTAATCGGCGAGGATGGCGCGCACCTCCTCTTCCGGGAAGGGGTAGAGCTGTTCGATCCGCACCAGTGCCACGTCTTGCTGTTCGGCCTTGCGACGGGCATCGAGCAGGTCGTAGTAGACCTTGCCGGAGCAGAACACCACGCGCTTGACGCCCTTGGGATCCAGCGCATCGATCTCGCCGATGGCGTTCTGGAAGGTGCCTTCCGCCAGCTCCTCAAGCCTGCTCACCGCCAGCGGATGGCGCAGCAGGGATTTGGGCGTCATCACGATGAGCGGACGGCGCATCGGGCGTACCACCTGGCGGCGCAGCATGTGGAACACCTGGGCCGGGTTGGACGGCACACAGACCTGCATGTTGTGCTGGGCGCACATCTGCAGGTAACGCTCCAGACGGGCGGAGGAGTGCTCCGGGCCCTGTCCCTCATAGCCGTGGGGCAGCAGCATGGTCAGACCGCACATCCGGCCCCACTTCTGCTCACCGGAGGAGAGGAACTGATCCACTACCACCTGGGCGCAGTTGGCGAAGTCACCGAACTGGGCTTCCCAGATGGTGAGACCGGCCGGCTCGGCGCTGGCGTAGCCGTATTCGAACGCCAGTACCGCGTTTTCGGTCAGCACGGAGTCGTAAATTTCAAACGGACCTTGCTTGTCGTGCAGGTTGCACAGCGGGGTATAGGTGCTGGCATCGGTCTGGTTGTGCAGCACGGCGTGGCGGTGGAAGAAGGTGCCACGGCCGGAGTCTTCCCCGGTGAAGCGGATGCGGGCCCCCTTGTCCACCAGAGTGGCGTAGGCCAGGGTCTCGGCAAAGCCCCAATCCAGCAGCTTCTCGCCGGCGGCCATCAGGCGGCGGTCTTCGTAGATTTTCTCGACCTGGCGCTGCAGCACGTGAGTGGCTGGGTACTGGCTGATGCGCTCCCCCAGGGACTTGAGGTGGTCCATCGGCACAGTGCTGTCGTAGCTCATGGCCCAGTCGTGACCCAGATAAGGAGTCCAGTCGACGGAGTGCAGCTCCATCGGACGCCACTCCTTGCTCACCCGCTCCCCCTTGTCCAAGGCGTCGCGATAGTCGTTGAGCTGGGCGGTCACCAGCTCCGGCGTGACGCAGCCTTCGGCGATCAGCTGATCGGCGTAGATCTTGCGCGGGGTCGGATGCTGTTTGATCTTCTGGTACATCAGCGGCTGGGTTGCACTCGGCTCATCGGCCTCGTTGTGACCGTGACGACGGTAGCAGACCAGCTCGATCACCACGTCGCGCTTGAAGGTGTTGCGGTAATCCAGCGCAATCTGGGTCACCAGCACCACGGCTTCCGGATCGTCACCGTTGACGTGCAGCACGGGGGCCTGCACCGCCTTGGCAATGTCGGTGCAATATTCGGTGGAGCGGAGATCCCGGAAATGGGAGGTGGTGAAACCCACCTGGTTGTTGATGACGATGCGCACCGTGCCACCGACGCCGTAGGCACGGGTCAGGGACATGTTGAAGGTTTCTGCCACGACCCCCTGGCCGGCGATGGCCGAGTCACCGTGAATGGTGATGGGCAGGACGCTGGAGCCATCCTTGTCGCCGTGTCTGTCCATCCGCGCCCGTACCGAGCCGATGACCACCGGGTTGACGATCTCCAGATGGGATGGGTTGAACGCCAGCGCCAGGTGGACGTTGCCGCCCGGGGTCGCGAAGTCGGAGGAGAAGCCCATGTGGTACTTCACGTCCCCGGTGCCCCAGGACTCGCCGTGCTTGCCGGCGAACTCGTCGAACAATTCTTGCGCCCGCTTGCCGAGCACGTTGATCAGCACGTTGAGGCGGCCACGGTGGGCCATGCCGATGACGGCTTCCTTGCAGCCCTGCTCACCGGCGCGACGGATCAGCTCCTTGAGCATGGGCACCATGGCATCGCCCCCTTCCAGGGAGAAACGCTTGGCCCCCGGGAACTTGGCCCCCAGGTATTTTTCCAGCCCTTCGGCGGCGGTCAGGCTCTCGAGGAAGCGGGTCTTCTCCTCGGCGCTGTAATTGCCGGTGGCTTCGATAGATTCAAGACGGTCTTGCAGCCAGCGCTTCTCCTCGGTAGAGGTGATGTGCATGTAGTCGGCGCCGATGCTGCCGCAGTAAGTCTTCTTCAGGGAGGCGTAGAGATCGGACAGCACCATGGTCTCGCGACCGATGGCGTAGGAGCCCACGTTGAAAGTGGCCTCCATGTCTGCACCCTGCAGGTTGTGAAACGCGGGATCCAGTTCGGCAACGGTTTCACGCTGCCATAGGCCGAGCGGATCCAGATTGGCATTCTGATGGCCACGGAAACGGAAGGCGTTGATCATTTGCAGCACGCGAACCTGCTTGGCGTCCACCTGGGGATCGCTGACAGGGGTGCTGTAACGGGAGTTGTCCTTGGCCAGGCGGCGGAAATAGTCGCGGACCGGGGAGTGAGGTTGTTCTACCACATGACCATTGACCTGGGGCAGCTGTTCGAACAGGCTGCGCCACTCATCGGCCACGGATTCGGGGTTTTCCAGGAAGGATTCGTACAAATCCTCAATATAGCTTGCATTCGCACCAGCCAGGTGAGATGACTCCAACCAGGCCTTCATCACGCCGTTATGCATTTCTATCCCTTGTACATCTTGTCGCTGCATGCGCAGCTCGTAGGGTTTAAATAGCCATCCCGCATCCCTGGGGTGTTGGATGGCTATCCAGAGGCGGGCCCGGCGCCAGGCGCCCTGCCCTGATACTACACAGCCCGGTTGAGCAACATCGACTTGATCTGACCGATGGCCTTGGTCGGATTCAAGCCTTTGGGGCAGACGTTCACGCAGTTCATGATGCCGTGGCAGCGGAACACGCTAAAGGCGTCGTCCAGGTTACCCAGTCGTTCGGTCGCGGCGGTGTCGCGGCTGTCTGCCAACCAGCGGTAGGCGGCGAGCAGCCCGGCCGGGCCGATGAACTTGTCCGGGTTCCACCAGAAGGAGGGGCAAGAGGTGGAGCAGCAGGCACAGAGAATACACTCGTACAGACCGTCCAGCTTGGCGCGCTCTTCGGGGGATTGCAGGTGCTCACGCACGGGCGGCAGTTTTTCGTCGTTGATGAGGAAGGGTTTAACCTTCTCCCACTGGGTGTAGAACTGGGTCATGTCGATCACCAGATCGCGGATCACCGGCAGGCCAGGCAGAGGACGAAGGACGACCTTGTTGCCTTTTTTGAGCAGATCAGAGAGCGGGGTGATACAGGCAAGACCGTTCTTGCCATTCATGTTGAGACCGTCTGATCCACAGACCCCTTCGCGGCAGGAGCGGCGGAAGGAGAGCGTGGGATCCAGCTCTTTGAGCTGGATCAGTGCATCGAGCACCATCATGTCGGAGCCTTCAGGAATATCGAGCTGATAATCCTTCATATGAGGAACGTTATCAACGTCCGGGTTATAGCGATATAGCGAGAATGTGACGTTCATTGTACTTGGCTCCGCAATCGTTGAGTCCGCACCTTGGATGAGAGAGATGGGAATGCCTCCCACCTCTTCGCAGACCAGCGGATGTAGCGATACATCGATAATGTGGCCTGCATTGCACTTGGCTCCATCGTCAGTAGGTCCGCACCTTGGGTGGGAATGCCTCGCGCGTTTTTGGAGACATGTTGACAGCACGACGGGTCATGGACTCGGTGTCAGGGTGATAGAGGCTATGACACAACCAGCCCTCGTCGTCCCTGTCCGGGAAGTCGAATCGGCTGTGGGCGCCACGGCTCTCGGTACGGAAGTTCGCCGCCACCGCAGTGGCATAGGCCGTCTCCATCAGGTTGTCCAGCTCCAGGCACTCGATGCGCTGGGTGTTGAACTCCCTTGAGGTGTCGTCCAGTCGGGCGTTCTTGAGGCGCTCGCGGATGAGTTTGAGCTCAGCCAACCCTTCTGCCATGGCATCCCCTTCGCGGAACACCGAGAAGTTGTTCTGCATGCAGCGCTGCAAGTCCTTGCGGATCTGGGCCGGGTCTTCCCCGTCACGGTTGGCTTCCCAGCGGTTGAAGCGGGCCAGCGCGGTCGCGATGTCGGCCTCGGAGGCCTCACGGCCATGCTCCATCGAGCCAAGGGTCTCCACCAGGTGCATGCCCGCGGCGCGGCCAAACACAATGAGATCCAGCAGCGAGTTGCCGCCCAGACGGTTGGCACCGTGCACCGAGACACAGGCAATTTCGCCCACCGCGAACAGGCCGACCACCGGCACGTCGTTGCCGCTCTTGTCCTGGGTCAGGCACTGCCCGTTCACGCTGGTCGGCACGCCGCCCATCATGTAGTGGCAGGTCGGGATGATGGGGATGGGTTCCTTGACCGGATCCACGTGGGCGAAGGTACGCGACAACTCGCAGATCCCCGGCAGACGCGATTCCAGCACCTCTTTGCCAAGGTGATCCAGCTTGAGCTTGATGTGCGGACCCCAGGGGCCGTCACAGCCACGACCTTCGCGGATCTCGATCATGATGGAGCGGGCCACCACGTCGCGACCGGCGAGATCCTTGGCGTTCGGCGCATAACGCTCCATGAAGCGTTCGCCATCTTTATTGAGCAGATAGCCGCCTTCACCACGGCAACCTTCGGTCACCAGCACCCCGGCCCCGGCGATGCCGGTCGGGTGGAACTGCCAGAACTCCATGTCCTGCACGCCGACGCCGGCGCGCAGCGCCATGCCGACACCGTCACCGGTGTTGATGTGAGCGTTGGTGGTGGACTGGTAGATGCGACCGGCGCCGCCAGTGGCGAGTACGGTGGCCTTGGCCTTGAAGTATACGACTTCGCCGCTCTCCATGTCGATGGCGGTACAGCCGACGACGTGGCCGTCCTGGTTTTTCACCAGATCCAGCGCATACCACTCGGAGAAGACGGTGGTCTTGTTCTTGACGTTCTGCTGATAGAGGGTATGCAGCAGCGCATGACCGGTCCGGTCGGCCGCAGCCGCGGTACGGGCCGCCTGCTCGCCACCAAAATTCTTGGACTGGCCGCCAAACGGGCGCTGATAGACGGAGCCGTTGTCGAAGCGGGAGAAGGGCAAGCCCATGTTCTCCAGCTCATAGACGGCTTCCGGACCCGTCTTGCACATGTATTCGATCGCTTCCTGGTCACCGATGTAGTCGGAGCCCTTGACGGTGTCGTACATGTGCCACTGCCAGTTGTCGTCGTGGGCATTGCCCAGCGCAACCGTGATCCCGCCCTGGGCGGAAACGGTGTGGGAACGGGTCGGGAATACTTTGGACAACAGGGCGCAGGTCTTGCCGGACTGGGCAATCTGCAGCGCGGCGCGCATGCCGGCGCCACCGGCACCGATCACGACCGCATCAAATTCACGAGTTGGAATAGTCACCTTACACCCCCCACAGCACGACGAAACCCGTCATCAGATAGACAAACAGCACCACAACCAATGCAAATTGCAGCGCGCCGCGCAATCCGACCGGTTTGATATAGTCGGTCAGCACCTGCCACAGGCCGATCCAGGCGTGGATCAGGATGCACAGCAGTGTCAGCAGGGTGAAGACCTTGGTGAAGGTTTTAGCGAAGAAGCCGGTCCACACCTCGTAGCTGATGTCGTTGAACGCGACAAAGCCAACCAGGTAGAGGACGTAAGCCGTCATGATGAGGGCGGTGGCGCGGATCAGGATGTAATCATGAACACCGCTGCGCCCGAAAGTTGCAGAATTGGTTACCATACAAGTACCCCCGCCAATACCGCCAGAACCGCGGTGATCACGAAGGCCACACGGGCACTCTGATTCGCGGAATCCAGCTCTTCCCAATGCCCCATGTCCATGACCAGGTGACGCAAGCCGCCCACAATGTGGTAAGCCAGCGCAGTCAGGATCCCCCATAACACGAACTTGACCAGGAAGTTGTCCATGATGGCAACGACGGTATCAAATCCTTCGGGAGAGGAGAGTGAAGTACCAAGCATCCACAGCAAGATGGCAAGCGCCACAAAGGTGATGACCCCTGAGACACGATGCAAGATGGAAGCGATGGCGGTGACAGGAAAGCTGATCGTCTGTAGGTCGAGGTTTACAGGTCTCTGTTTATTTTTCACGGCTTTGCCCACTCAGCTCCATTGAGCACGTTAGTTATTGTTTTTACACGCTTTGAGGGCTAGGAGTGGCATTTGTTAGGTTTTTGTTACCAAAACAACTCAGGAAAGCCAAAAATAACATTTTCAATATCACATCTGGCTTTGCGAAAGCGTTTCAAACACCGACGACCATCACCCACGTGGCGCAGTATATCGGCGGCCTTAACCAATGACAATCAATTAGCTACATAGAAAACCCAAAACCGTAAACCAGATCCCACAACGACTTTAACAAGTCATTAATGATCATCCTGAAAAATTGACAAAGCAGTGGATTTCTGGTTCAAATAAGGCGCTCCAGCCGCCGTGGTACGGGATAAGAACCTTTGCCAGCGTCATGAAAGTCGTAATAAAGTAGGACTGGAACCAAATTATAAAAGAGCAAAGGAGACGTGCTATGGCTGATAAAATAGCCACCCTACATCTGCCCGGAAAAGAGCCGGTAGAACTACCGATCCTGTCCGGTACCGTCGGCCCCGATGTCATCGATGTCAGAAAACTCGGTGCACAAGGGTACTTCACCTTCGATCCCGGTTTTATGGCCACCGGTGCCTGTAAATCATCCATTACCTATATCGACGGCGATCAGGGTGTCTTGCTGCACCGTGGTTACCCCATCGCCCAGTTGGCCACCCAGGCCAGCTACCTCGAAGTCTGTTACATCCTGTTGTATGGCGAGGCGCCCACCAAGACGCAATACGCTGAATTTGAACGTCTGGTCACCCGCCACACCATGGTGCACGAGCAGATCGCCTTCTTCTTCCGCGGCTTCCGTCGTGACTCCCACCCCATGGCGATCATGTGCGGAGTGGTCAGTGCCCTGTCCGCCTTCTATCACGATGCCCTCGACATCAACAACGAAGAGCACCGCGAGATCTGCGCCTTCCGTCTGCTCTCCAAGATGCCGACCCTGGCCGCCATGTGCTACAAGTACTCCATCGGTCAGCCGTTCATGCAGCCGCGTAACGCCCTCTCCTATGCCGGCAACTTCCTGCACATGATGTTTGGTGTGCCGACCGAAGAGTACAAGGTCAACCCCATCGTCGAACGGGCCATGGACCGCATCTTCACCCTGCATGCGGATCACGAGCAGAACGCCTCTACCTCCACCGTCCGTCTGGCCGGCTCCTCCGGTGCCAACCCGTTCGCCTGTATCGCCGCGGGGATCGCTTCCCTGTGGGGCCCGGCGCACGGCGGCGCCAACGAAGCCTGCCTCAAGATGCTCGAAGAGATTGGCTCGGTGGAACGCATTCCCGAGTTCATCGCCAAGGCCAAGGACAAGAACGATCCCTTCCGTCTGATGGGCTTCGGACACCGGGTTTACAAGAACCACGATCCCCGTGCCCAGGTCATGCGCCAGACCTGTCACGAGGTGCTGCAAGAGCTGCAGATCAAGGATCCGCTGCTGGATGTGGCCATGGAGCTGGAGCGTATCGCGCTGTCGGACTCCTACTTCATCGAGAAGAAGCTCTACCCGAACGTGGACTTCTACTCCGGCATCATCATGAAGGCCATCGGCATCCCCATGTCCATGTTCACCGTGATCTTCGCCATCTCCCGCACCATCGGCTGGATCGCTCACTGGAATGAGATGCATTCGGACCCAGATCAGAAGATCGGTCGTCCGCGTCAGCTCTATACCGGCTTGCCGCAGCGAGAGTTCACCCCGCTCGATCAGCGCTGAACCCGGATCTGACATGGTTTGTTACAAAGGCGGTCATTGACCGCCTTTTCATTTGAGGTTTTAATCGCGCCCTTTTACGCCAAGGACCCCATCATGAAAACCCCTCTGCTGCTGTGCACCACCCTGCTGCTCGCCGCCTGCCAAAGCACCCCGGCCACCGAAACCCTCTACATCAAGAGCCAGCTGGCCGACTGCATCGGTGTCGCCCCCATGAAGTGCATGCAGGTACGCGGTCAGCCCGGCGAGAGCTGGAGTCTGTTCTACCAGCAGATCGAGGGCTTCGCCTTTGAGCCTGGCTACCGCTATGAGCTGGAAGTATCCAAGGAGCAGCTGACCGACGTGCCGGCCGACGCCTCCTCGGTGCGCTACCAGCTGATCAAAGTCGTGAGCAAGCAGGCCGACAACTGATCCAGAGGGCGTCAAACAGACCTTTCCAGTTCAATTTATCAGCACCTTATGCTACTCTGATGCCCCGTCACAGAGTGACTCACTGCATCAGCATGCCAGGTTATGATTAACATCCGCACCATCCGGGCCCTCGACTGGCCCGCCATCATGACCATCCAGCAGGAGTGTTATCACCAGCTGGAACCCGAGCCGCTCGCCGTGATGAGCAACAAGGCCGAGCTTGCCCCGGCCTGCTGCTGGGTCGCAGAGCGCCAGGGCAAGGTGCTGGGTTATCTGCTTTGCCACCCCTGGCGTGCCCATCAGCCCCCGCCCCTCTCGGTGCCCATGCAGACCCTGGCGGGCGACGAGGAGTTCTACCTGCACGATCTCGCCGTCTCCTGCGAGGCACGCGGACTGGGGGTGGGTCAGCGCCTGCTGGCGACCGCTCTCGAGTTTGCTTGCAATGAGGGTTATGAGCACGCGGGCCTGGTGGCGGTGCAGGATGCACCGGCGTTCTGGCGCAAGCAGGGGTTCGTTCCCTCTGCGACCCGCAAGTCGCTGGAGGAGTATGGGGAGGGCGCCGTCTATATGCGGCTGCCGCTGGCCGAACCGGTGTGAGACTCTGACCTATCCCATTAATACCAGCCAATAAAAAAGGCGCCTTTCGGCGCCTTTTTCTATCTCAACCCGGTGAACATCAAGCCTTGAACTTGCTGAACACCAGTGAGGCGTTGGTACCGCCAAAACCGAAGCTGTTGGACATGACGGTATTGAGGTCGGCGGCTTCGTACTCGCGCACGATGGGCAGACCAACGGCCTTCTCGTCCAGGGTCTCGATGTTGATGCTGGGGGCGATGAAGCCATGCTGCATCATCAGCAGGGAGTAGACGGCTTCGTGCACACCGGCGGCGCCCAGGGCATGACCGGTCATGGCCTTGGTAGCGGAGAGCTTGGGTGCATTGCTGCCAAACAGGGTCTGGATGGCTTCCAGCTCCTTGGTGTCACCGACCGGCGTGGAGGTGCCGTGAGTGTTGATGTAGTCCACCTTGCCGACACCCTGCATCGCCATTTTCATGCAACGCACGGCGCCTTCACCGCTCGGGGCGACCATGTCGTAGCCGTCGGAGGTGGCGCCATAGCCGGTGATCTCGGCGTAGATGTGGGCACCACGGGCCAGGGCGTGTTCCAGCTCCTCGACCACCAGGATGCCACCGCCACCGGAGATGACGAAACCATCGCGGTCCGCATCATAGGTACGGGATGCTTTTTCCGGGGTGTCGTTGTACTTGGTAGACAACGCGCCCATGGCATCGAACTGGATGGTGGAAGACCAGTCCAGCTCCTCGCCGCCGCCGGCGAAGACGATGTCCTGCTTGCCGAGCTGGATCAGCTCCATGGCGTGACCGATGCAGTGGGCAGAGGTCGCGCAGGCGGAGCTGATGGTGTAGTTGACACCCTTGATCTTGAACGGCGTGGCCAGACAGGCGGAGGTGGTGGAGGACATGGTGCGCGGCACCATGTAAGGCCCCACCCGCTTGACGCCCTTCTCACGAGCGATATCCGCGGACTCCGAAGTGTTCTTGCCGGAGGCACCGCCGGAACCGGTCACGATGCCGGTACGCTCGTTGGAGACCATCTCTTCCGGCAAACCGGCGTCGTCGATGGCCTGCTGCATGGAGAGATAGGCGTAAGCCGCCGCATCGCCCATGAAACGCATGACTTTACGGTCGATCAGTTCAGACGGCTCGAGTTTTAGGTTACCCCAGACACGGCTGCGCAGGTTGTATTGCTCAAACTGCTCGGAATAGGTGATGCCGGATTTGCCTGCTTTCAGGGAGGCCAGCACTTCTTCCTTGTTGTTGCCGATACTGGAGATGACGCCGATACCGGTGATCACTGCTCTTCTCATTAATTCATCTCGTCTGGAAAAACTGGCACCGAGTCTACCCGCTTTCGGCTGCCAAACTGGTCTGCTTTCACGTAGAATGCCCGCGATTTTGTGACGCGAGCAGAGGGTAACGTGAGTCAAACATCCTTACATCATGCCCGATTGGACTGGAATGAAGCGGGAACTCCAGTCTCCAGTGAGTTCGGGGACGTGTACTTTTCCAATGATAACGGTCTAAGTGAAACCCGCTACGTCTTTTTACAGCAAAATCGGCTACCAGAGCGATTCTTGCACCACGACAGTGACAGTTTCGTGATTGGTGAAACAGGTTTCGGCACAGGCCTTAACTTTCTGGCGACAATGGCCGCCTTTCTGGAACAGGCCGCCGACCCCGCGCGTTGCACTCGCCTGCACTTTATCAGCTTCGAGAAATACCCCCTGACCCGGGCCGATCTGCGCAAGGCGCTAGGGGCCTGGCCGGAGCTTGCATCCTGGAGCCAGGCTCTCATCGAGCAGTGGCCGCTACCGATTGAGGGCTGCCATCGCCTGCAGTTCGCAGGCGGCCGGATTCGGCTCGATCTCTGGTTTGGCGACATCAAGGACACCCTGCCTCTGGTGCCTCAGGGCCCGAATGGTCTGGTGGATGCCTGGTATCTGGACGGCTTCTCCCCCGCCAGGAACCCCGAGATGTGGACGCAAGACTTGTTTGACGGCCTCGCCCGCCTCGCTCGTCCCGCCGCGACCATCTCCACCTTTACCTGCGCCGGCTTCGTGCGCCGTGGGCTGATTGCCGCCGGCTTTGCCGCCAAGAAGGTCAAGGGCCACGGCAGCAAGCGGGAGATGCTGGCGGGTGGACGGGAAGACAAAGTGCCGGAGCAGACCATTGCCCCCTGGTATGCCCGTACCGATGCCAACGGCCCGAGCCGCAGCGGTGAGGTGCTGATCATCGGCGGTGGCATCGCCTCGGCCATGACGGCGCTCTCGCTGGTGGAGCGAGGCCGCAGGGTCACCCTGCTGTGCGAGGATGACGCCCCCGCCGCCGGCGCCTCCGGCAACCGCCAGGGGGCGCTCTATCCACTGCTCAACGGCGAGCACGACGCGCTTTCCCGCTTCTATGCCCTGGCATTTGGTTATGCCCGCAACCGCCTGCTGGCGCTGACGGCGCGTCACTCCATCGCCTTTGACTTATGCGGCGTGGTGCAACTCGGCTACGACGACAAGTCTGCCGCCAAGCTCGCCAAGATGTGCCAGGGCCCCTTCCCGCCCGAGCTGATGCACCCGCTCACTGAGTCTGCGGTAGAACAGGCCTGCGGCCTGCCCTGTGGCCACAGCGGTGTCATCTATCCGCTGGGCGGCTGGCTCTGTCCGGCGGATCTGACCCGTGCGGCCCTGGCCGAGGCGCAAGGGACCGGGCTGCTGCGGGTGGAGTACGGTGCCGAGATCACGGCAATCAGCGAGCAAGAGGGCGGCTGGCGCGTGGAAAGCCGGGAGGGTCGCCATTGGCAGGCACCCACCCTGGTGGTTGCCGCCGGCCACAAGTTGCCCGACCTGCTCCCCTTCGCCGAGTTGCCGCTCTATCCGGTGCGCGGTCAGGTGAGCCATGTGCCGACTACCACTAACCTGAGCCACCTCAAGACGGTGCTCTGCTACGACGGCTATCTCACCCCGGTCCACAACGGCGCGCACTGCATCGGCGCCAGCTATGGCCGCAACCAGAGCGGGACCGACTACAGCGCCGAGGAGCAGGCCCAGAACCAGCAGCGGCTGCAGGCCTGCCTGCCGGATCAGGCCTGGCCGGGTGAGGTGGATGTGAGTGCCGGTGAGGCGCGGGTCGGGGTGCGCTGCGCCAGCCGGGATCATCTGCCGGTGGCGGGGCCTGTCGTCAGACTGACAGGCCTTGCGGATCATTACACCCGGCTACAGAGCGAGCGGGAGAACGCGGCTCCCCTGCCCCTCTACCCCGGCCTGTTCGTGCTGGGAGCCCTCGGATCGCGAGGCCTGTGCTCGGCGCCACTGTGCGGCGAACTGGTCGCCAGCGAGATCTGTGGCGATCCCCTGCCGCTGCCGACCGACTTGCTGGAGGCGCTGCATCCCGCCCGTTACTGGGTGCGCAAGCTGCTCAAGGGCAAGCCGCTGCACGGTTGATGCACCGCTAACTACCGCGTCTCGTCGCGATCAAACAAAACGGGCTGCCCCTGCGGGCAGCCCGTTTTTCATCCTCAGAATCGCGAGTCAGCTCGCCGTCGGCCATCTCAGCCCGAGCTTGCGCCCCCCGTCGGTCTGCTTCGCCAGGGCGGCGAAACGCGCGCGGATGCTGTCCAGCACCGCCTGCCCCTCCTGCCAGCCTTGCGACTGCAAGGCGGCGCAATCGCGCGTCACCGGCAACTGGGCGAGCCGGGTGCCGAGCTGGCTGACGCTCTCCAACAGGATGTCCTTGTGGCGGCTCTCGTAGTCAAACATGGCCGCCACCAGCTTGTCCCACTGCTGGCGCTCGGCGGCGGGGGCCTTGGCCTTGTCCATCCAGTTCGGCACCCTGACCTGGATGCGCGCCGTCACACCGCTCTGCTCCAGCTCGCAGCGAGTGGCGGTCGGCGTGGTCTGCAACTGCCAGGAGAGCTGATAGCTGGCCCTGCCGATGTGGCCGCCGGCCTGAGTGGCTTCCTGTTTGGCAATCTGGCCCATGACGGCGGCGACGTCGGGGCCGGAGACCCGATAGAACTGGAAATCGACCTTGATGTCGGGGGCGAGCCTGACACCGGCATAATGGGAAGGATCAGCCCCGCTGGAGGCGGCGAACATCAAGGCCGCCACCACGCCTGTCTTACTGAAAAGTCCCATCTGTCCGCAGCCTTGCCTCTTGTGAGTCCCAGCGTGAATTCAATTAAGAATCAATGAATTAATACTCAGGATGGGAGATTAACCGCGATCTCGGGCGCTGTCACCTGCTGTCATCACACCGTCGCAACAAGGGTGCGGGCCGCGCACATTTAGCCAGGGGACAGTGTTGCAGATGGGGAGGTAGATCAAAGAAAAATACTACTTTTGGGATAATAATCAGCACGTTTTTTGTCAAAGCAGGTTAACGCTGGTCAGATCTTCGCCAGGTTGACCTCGGGCATCGACCACCGTTATCCCGTACTCAGGAACTTACTCTATGATGGAACTCCTTATTGGCACCCTGGTCACCCTGGCCGTGGGTCGCTACATCTTCAAGGGCTACTCGGCCACCGGGGTGCTGCTCAGCGGCGGCCTGCTGTTGCTGGCGATCACCGCCCTGATGGGCAAGGCCGTGCTGCCCGCCAGCGTCGCCTCCACCGGCCATGTGGCGACCGACGTGTTCGAGTACGTGCGCTTCCTGCTGGTCGACCGTGGCGGTGGCCTGGGCATGCTGATCATGGTGCTGTGCGGTTTCGCCGGCTACATGAGCCACATCGGTGCCAACACCATCTTGGTAAAGCTGGCCAGCAAGCCCCTTGGCATCATCAAGTCCCCCTACATCCTGCTGGTCGCCGCCTATCTGGTCGCCTGCGCCATGTCGTTGGCGGTGAGCTCCGCCACCGGCCTCGGCGTGCTGTTGATGGCCACTCTGTTCCCGCTGATGGTCAACATGGGGATCTCCCGTGGCGCGGCGGCGGCGGTGTGCGCCTCCCCGGCCGCCATCATCCTGGCCCCCACCTCGGGGGACGTGGTGATGGCCGCCCAGGCCGCCAACATGGAGCTCATCGAGTTCGCCTTCAAGCTGACCCTGCCCATCTCGCTGGTGGCCATCGCCGCCATGGCGGTGACCCACTTCTTCTGGCAGCGTTATCTGGACCAGAAGTCTGGCGAGCACAATGCGCCCGTCGCCCCGAGCGATCTCATCACCGATGCCCCCGCGCTCTACGCCATGCTGCCGTTCACCCCCATCATCGGCGTGCTGCTGTTTGACGGCAAAGTCGGACCCAAGCTCGACATCGTCACCATCATCGTCATCTGTCTGGTGCTGGCCGCCCTGCTGGAGCTGGTACGCAAGCGCAATGGCAAGGAGCTGCTGGACGGTCTGCAGGTGTGCTGGCGCAACATGGCCGATGCCTTCGCCGGCGTGGTCATGCTGCTGGTGGGTGCCGGGGTCTTCGCCCAGGGGCTGATGGGGCTTGGTTTCATCGCCAACCTGCTGGACTTGGCCCAGAGCTTCGGCACCGGCGGCATCGTCATCATGCTGGTGCTGGTGGTCATCACCACCCTGGCGGCCTTCACCACCGGCTCGGGCAATGCGCCCTTCTATGCCTTCGTGGAGCTTATTCCCCATCTCGCCACCAGCCTCGGCGTCAACCCCGCCTACCTGGTCATCCCCATGCTGCAGGCCTCCAACCTGGGTCGCACCATCTCGCCGGTGTCCGGCGTGGTGGTCGCCTGTGCGGGCATGGGTAATCTGTCGCCGTTCGAGGTGGTCAAACGCACCTCGGTACCGGTTGCGGTCGGCCTGGTGGTGGTGATCCTCGCCACCCAGATCATGGTCCCCGCTTAAGTACCCGCCAGATCTGCCACCAGCCCGGCACCTCGCCGGGCTGGTATCTCTCCCCGTGATTGGAGTAGACTCGGTGCTCTTTTTTCTCTAAGGAGGACCGAGATGAGTATTACGGTTCAACTTGCCCACTTCAGTGACTGCCACTCCCATTTCGATGGCGCGCCCATGCGCTTCCTCCCCGCAGGCGAGTCCGAGTGGCGCACCCAGTGCGGCGGCTATGCCCGCATCCTGAGCAGGCTCGAGACTCTGCGCCAGCAAGCCACGGCCGCAGGCCAATGCTGCCTGCTGCTGCACGGTGGTGACACCTTCCAGGGCTCGCTCTATTTCAACCGATTCAAGGGACGGGCCAACGCCGACTTGCTCGGCCTGCTGCGACCCGATGCCATGGTGATCGGCAATCACGAGTTCGATCTCGGCAACGGCCCGCTGGTGGAGTTTCTGCGCCAGCTCGATTTCCCGGTGCTGGCCGCCAATCTCGACAGCAGCCAGGAGCCTGCCGACGCCCCGCTGCGACTGCGCGGCCTGCCACGGCTGCATGACGCCAGCCGTCCCTGGCACAAGCGTCTCATCGACGGCGTGCCCTTCGCCCTGCTCGGCATCACCCTGCCGCAGATGGCGGCCATCGCGAGCCCCGATGCCCACACCCATTTTCACGGCATCGAGCAGACCCTCACCGCCGCCCTCAGGGAGATCCAGGCCGAAGGCATCCATCACATCATCCTGCTGAGTCACCTCGGGCTCGAGCAGGACAAGCGCCTGGCCGCCCGTTTTCCGGAGCTCAGCCTCATCGTCGGCGGCCACACTCACAGCCAGCTGGGGGATCTGGCCCCGCTCGGACTGCAAAGTGAAGGCAGCTATCCGCTGATGGTCGAGGGGGTCGCCATCCTGCACGCCGCCCACAGCGCGCTCTGCCTCGGGGTGTGCGAGCTGGAATTTGACGACAATGGCCGAGTGCAACGCACCGCCGGCCAACTCGAATGGCTGCCCTGGCAACCCTGGCCCTTCGCCTCGACGCCGCCGGCCGGGCTGCATTTCTGCGAGCCGGCCCCCGCGCTGGAGCAACATCTGGCCAAACGCTATCGGCCCGAGCTCGAGACCATGACCCGCCGCATCGTGACCCGGCTCGCCGGGCCACTGCACCATCAGCGCCTGCCCGATGCGGTCCTGCCCACCGGCAGCCAGGTGGCGCCGCTGGTGGCCCAGGCCATGCTGACCGCCGCCCGCGAACAGGTGGGTCAGGTGGATTTCGCGCTGCACAACGCCGGCGGCGTGCGCTGCTCACTCGAACCCGGCCCCTTGAGCGAAGCGGACATCGCCGGCCGCCTGCTGCCCTTCGCCATTCCGCTCACCCTCTACCGGGTGCATGGCCATGAGCTCGCCGAGGCACTGGAGGGAGCCATCGACAACGCCACCAACAACGGCGTGGTCGGCAATGGCAGCGGCAGCTTCCCCTATACCGCCGGAGTCCGGTTCTGCTATCAGGCGGACATGCCCAAAGGGGGCCGGATCACTCGCCTCGAGTGGGAAGCCAGTCCGGGACAGTGGCAGGCCGTCGAGGCCGATACCGTCTATCGGGGGGTCTCCAGCGCCTACACCGCCTCCGGCAAGGAGGGTTACACCGCGCTGGCCCGCACCCTGACCCAGCACAATCAGGAGCTCGGCATCACCCTGGCGGATGCCTTTATCCGCTGGGCTCGCTATCTGCCCGAGCTCGCCCCCCTGCCGGCGCTGGTGGAATATCGCGGCTAGGCTCTGCCCGTGGTTTCCATGGGCAGAGGCCCTTTCCCCATGCGGGGGAAGGGCCTTATCCCACGAGACGACCCTGGCCACGATGGCAGGCAAAAAAACCACCACACAGCGCCCCATCAGCAGAATGGGGAGGTTAGATAGGGCATTAGCAACATAAAACGACACCCATTTAAGCGCATCAATATTTTTCACTACCAAAATGCATAGGAAATGAGCGCCTCGGTAACACTGGGCCCGCTTTTCGTCTCCCCGTGAGGGACTGAAAACGATACTTTTATAAATTATTTCAAGCACATCCCCCCACCCCATTGCATAGAGCTGCCAGCCTCGGCAACACTGGGCCCCGCTTTTCGTCTCCCCGTGAGGGACTGAAAACGATACTTTTATAAATTATTTCAAGCACATCCCCCCACCCCATTGCATAGAGCTGCTAGCCTCGGCAAGATAGGCCCGCTTTTCGTTTCTCCCGCAGCCACAGGTCATCCATGAATAACAGCATCCGTTTTACCCCACAACGCCACAATCCGGGGCTCAAACCACTGGTGGTCCTGCTCACCGCCCTGATGGCGCTGCTGTTTTGCCTGCGCAACCCGCTGGTTCATGGCATGGCGCCGGGCTTCGATGCCTCGCTGTTCGCGGTGATGGGCAAGATGTGGAGCGAAGGCGGCGTGCTCTATCGGGACATGATCGACATCAAGGGTCCGATGATCTTCGCCCTCGATGCGCTCGGCTACGGGATGGGTGGCTTCTTCGGGATCTGGCTGCTGGAGTGGGTGCTGTGCTGGCTGGGGCTGCTCGCGAGCTGGCAGGCCTTTGCCCAGCTCGGCCTCTCCCTGCGGGCGCGGCTCGGCAGCATGCTGGCGCTGCTTGCGCTCTACGGTACCCGTTATTACTACGGCAACATGACCGAGGACTGGACCTTCTATCTGGCCCTCATCGCCCAGTGGGCCTTCATTACCATGCTGCTGGACAAGCGCTTCAGTTGGGGACCGGCCCTAGTGGCGGCCATCACCTTCGCCATCGTGGCCTGGATGCGCACCAACAACGGCGCATTCTGGGGGGCCTGGTATCTGGTGCTGTTCTGCCACTGGTGCCTGCGCGAGCAGTGGCGCTGCGCCTTTGGCCTGCTCCTCTCCAGCCTGCTGGGGCTGGCGCTGGTCGGCGGCCCGCTGTTTGCCTACTTCCAGCACCATGGCTTGCTGGCACAATTCCAGTATTACGCCTTCGGCATCTTCTTCGAGGGCAGCTACGGCAACGGCTTCTCGCCGGAGGTCGGCGCCGTCGGCCTGCTGCGCACCGGTCTCGTCATGTTGCTGCCCGCCTTCATCGTGTTGATGCTGGGCAGACGACAGGAGTGGTATCTGCCCGCCCTGTGCGCCACCCTGCTCGGGGTGCTGTTCACTCTGGTCGCCAACTCTGTCTCCGGCCATGTATTCGATCACTACGACGTGCTCTATCTGCCGCTGGGCCTGCTGCCGCTCGCCTGTCTGCTGGACCGCAGCGAGCAGCAGACCGATGCCCTCGGCCTGCTCTGCATCTCGCTGGTGGTACTGACCGCCAGCTGGCTGCTGGCCCAACAGATCGGCTACGGCTGGAGCACCAAGGAGTGGTCGCTGGAACGAGTCCGGGAGGTGCTTGGCAACAGCCTGTTGTGGGCCCTGCCGGTGCTGATCCTGGTGCCCCTGTGGCGCGCCTGGGATGTGCGCAGTGCCACCCCCTGGCTCGCCTCGCTGGCCATGCTGGCGCTGCTGCTCAACAATGCCTGGGAGGGTACCCTGAAGGGCAAGCCGTTCAATCCGCCGGCGCAGGTACGAGTCGACAGGATCAAGGCAGAGACCAGCCCGAGCGACAAGATCTGGGTCGACGGCATCCAGCCACAATACTATCTGTGGACCGATCGCCAGCCGGCGTCCGCCTACCTGTTCTTTGCCAACGTCAACCCGCCCTACGACGTGCGCGAGCGGGTGCTGGCCGATCTCAAACGCCAGAATCCCAAGTTCATCATCGCCAAGCCGGAGCGGATCGCGGCCGAGCTGAAGCAGCCAAGCTCCCCCTCCAGCCTCGCCTTCTATCAATACCTGACGGCGCACTACGAAGAGGTCGATCCCGGCCTGTATCGCCGTCGCTGAAGTAGCACACTCTGACAGCAGGGCCGTCATTGGCAACGATGACGGCCCTTTTCATCAGCGATACGGGCACAGAGAGAAGACCTGCGGTGTTCAAACCGGCGCATCCTGACTACAATGACGCTCTTTTTTAGCCTGGAGGCTGATGAATCATGGCGGAACTGACCTATCTGGGCGGCTATCCGGACCCGCTCAAGGCTCAGGTGCAGCAACTGATTGCGGCGGGCAAGCTCGGCGCCATGCTGGCCAAGCGCTATCCCGACAGTCACCTCGTCCAGAGTGACAAGGCGCTGCTGAGCTATACCATGGAGCTGAAGAACCGCTATCTCAAAAGCTCCTCCCCCCTCTCCAAGGTGATCTTCGATGGCAAGATCAACGTGATCAAGGATGCCCTCGGCCTGCACACCTATGTCAGCCGGGTGCAGGGCAACAAGCTCAAGGCCAAGAACGAGATCCGCATCGCCGCCCTGTTCAAGGAGGCCCATCCCGCCTTCCTGAAGATGATAGTGGTGCACGAGCTGGCCCACTTGAAGGAGAAGGATCACAACAAGGCCTTCTACCAGCTCTGCCAGCACATGGAACCGGACTATCATCAACTGGAGTTTGATCTCAGGCTCTGGCTCACTTGGCGTGACATCGAGCGCGCCAGGAGCTGAGTCCCTTGGTTGCAAGGAGGCGACATGAACCCATGGCGACATCGTTCTGCCCATCTCGTCTGGATCTGCCGGATGCTGGGTCTGTGGTTGCTGTCCCTGCCCGCCCTCGCCGCCGAGCGCTGGCAGAGCGATGACTACCTGATCCAGAGCTTCTTCGAGGTCGCCATGAAGCGGGAATACGGCCATGAGCAGCAGGTGCGCTTTTCTCGCTGGCAGACCCCCATTCGCCTCAAGCTCATCAACGAATTTGGCGACAAGCCGCTGCAGGCCGAAGTGGTCAGGATCCAGAGCCAGCATCTGGCCAGGATCACCGGCCAACCCATCCGGCTGGTCAATGACAACCCCAATCTCACCCTCATCATGACCCGGCACAAACAGATGGCGAGCTGGGCCAGCCGTACCATAGGCCAGGATGGCTCGGTCAAGATCGCCCTCAAGGAGGGGATCTGCCTGGCCAACTTCGCCACCAATGCCGCCCATGAGATCACCCGCGCCACCGTCATCATTCCGGTGGATTACAGTCGTGACAAGGGCCGTTTTCTGGATTGCGTGGTGGAAGAGCTCACCCAGATCATGGGATTGCCCAATGACTCGGACAAGGTATTTCCCTCCATCTTCAACGATCACAGCGTCGACAGCTTCCCGACCGGACTCGACTACGTGCTGCTCAAGCTCGCCTATCACCCGGCCCTGCATGCGGGCATGACCGCCGACGAGGTGCGCGACGCCCTGCCCATCGCCATCAAGACCCTGCGCAGCAACGGCGACATCGCCCAGGCCAACCAGCGAGTCCAGCAAGATAGCCTCAAGCGCTGGGCCGGGTTATAGACGAGCCGACGGCGTTGCCGCGCCCTGCATGACACCACTGACATTGGCGTCGCCAGCAACAAAAAACGCAGCCCCTGGCTGCGTTTTTTGATCTCAAGAGTGCCGCACATCTGGTGCAGACACCGACTCAGGCGTCGGCGTTTTCCGCCTCCGGCATCCAGCTGTCGGAGTTCTCCCACACTTCCTGCACCATGGCCTCCGCCCGCTCCCTGTCCTCCTTGCTGGCGCGGCTGACCGTCAGCGCCATGGCGCTGCCCGGCGCGACCCGCACATGCAGGTCGGGAAACGGCTCGCCTAATTGCTTGAGCAACTCCTGCCGCAGCGCCTCCATGGTCGAAGTGGGGATCTGATGTTTTTTGTCGATGATGATTTCCAGGCGCATAGGATAGCTCTCCATGATTTATAACTGTATTTTTATACAGTCATCGTCAAAAGTAAAGCACCCGACCATGCTGATCAGCCTGCTGTTTGGCATGAGCGACGGCATCAAGAGCGCCGCACTGGCCGGCATGCTACCCGAGTGGAGCCTGCATTTGCCGCTGGCGGAGCAGGGTCTGGCCTGGCTGCTGCCCTCACTGCTGGGGCTGATGCTGGCCGCCATCTATGATCGACTGCCCGGCCGTGAGTCTGTGACGGCCTCAGCAGTAACGCCAACCACTCTGTGCAGCGGGAGAGCTGATAAGCTCGTTGCAACACTACCGGGGGCAGTCTCGACTCCGAGCGTCCTCTCCCCCTCCCGACAAACCGTCTTCTTGAGTCATCCGCTTTCCCTCGTCATCCTCCTCGCAAGCAATGACGAACCAATGAATTCCCGATCGAACCGCATCACCCCTCACCGATCAGCTGATGCCGCTGGTGGCAGCCTCATGCGATAGCGACCATGACAGACTATTTTGGGTCTTTTCATGACTGGCGCTCAACCTCCTGCCCTTGCCTTCTTTCCACTGCGGTGATGATGCCATGACAGGGCTCAAAAAAGTCCAAATTGAGATAGATGAAAACATCGTTTCATTTTTAATAGATAAATCTCTCATTTTTCATGTGCAATCGCATCACTCTCATTGCAAATGAAACATCAACCAAAGTATATTTGAACCGTCGTTTTGAAAAATTGAATTCATTGCATTGAATGGGCTCAGGCGGTACCTGATTCTGACACCGCCCTGCGCTTCACAACCATTGCCATGATCTGCTGCTCAAACACGATCCTTAATGAGTCCACGCCAGATTGAAAACCATATGGCGCGTCATCTGGCCTGGACCACCATTAGCCGCCGTTTCATAGGATTGATCGAAAGGTATGAAGTTAAAATTCGCATGTGCCGCCATTGCCGTCTGCTCGGCGCTCACCAGCATGAATGCCAATGCATGGAGCCTCAATTATCGCCATGAGTTCCTGGAGAAGCAGGATCAACAGAGCGACCGTCTGGTGGTATCACATCGCTTCGATAATGGCTGGGGCTTTGGCGTCGAGTCCAAGTTTACCAGCGGGGGTGAGGGAGAAGGGGCATTCGATGAACTCCACACCACGGGGACCGAATATGATTTGAGCTACCTTGCCAAACCCAACGATACATGGTGGTGGGAAGCCGGCTTCAATACCGAGATCACGGATGATGTGCAGGATCTGCGCGTTCACTTCAAGCCGACATATTGGTTCAATCAGAATTTCTATACTGCTGCTCGTTTCCGGGTGGGTCAGCGTAATTACGTTGACGAAATGAACAAGGAAAATGGCCACTATTTCCAGCTGAATTACTATCTCGGCTATAACGCGGAAAATTGGTCCATCGCTTACGACTTCGAATATAAGAAGCTCGACTATCCCGATTTCGATGGTGAGGAGTACTCCTATCTGAACAACGTCACCATCCGCGTCCCCATTAACAAGAACTGGCGTCCGTTTACCGAGATTGGTTACGTCTCTTACAACGATCCGACCGATGATAGCCCCTACCCCAATGATTGGCAGTGGCGCTGGCGGGTCGGGGTTGAGTACATATTCTAATCTGCCCACTCATTCCAACAAGACCCATGAGCGTCGCACGCTATCTGACATTAAAGAGCCATTAGAACCAGATTTTCATAAGGTGCTGACAGTCATCACCGTACAAAACTAATTTCTACCAGGTCAGGATAAACAGGAATTAAATGAATCCTTTTATTCCAAACCCTGCATGGCTTTTATTGAATACGTGCAATGGTTCACAAGATGAACCTTTATCCAGCATTGACTTGTTCACAGCATATTGCCTGCTGCTATTCGTCATTATGCCTGGGTTCAGGGAATATCTTGGGAAGCAAGTTTTCAACTTGTTATTCGGATCACAGTTCGGGATGAACCGCTGAACGAGTCGTAAAAAGATATGTCTAAGGGGGCAGTTAATATCATCTCGTCAAGATGAGACTCACTGCCGCCTAATCATTGTATCTGTTCAATATTGAACGACCCCCTCATTAATAACGGAAGGTGGTCGGTACATCAATATAAATAACAGCTTCAAGGAGTATTGTATGAAGCTTGGAAATTGGGTGCTCGAGCCAAATGCGGCACTCACTCGTTTTTGTGTCTCCGCTCCCCGTGAGGAGCGATTCGCCGAGTTCTTCACCGGCGAAGCCATGGATATGACCATGGACTATCGGTTCCAGAATGGTGGGGGACCGAAAGAGGATGCATTCTGCCGGCGGGTTTTCCGCCAGCAGATGGCCGAGCGGGAAGTGGATCCGGCACAAGCACTGCCAATGACTCAGGTCAGCTTTTCCGGAGAGGGAGACGTCGTCTCTTTCTCTTCCTTCAAGCGCCAGCCGTTTCATGTACAGCGCTGGCTGGAGGTGGAGCTGCACGCCGCCGAAGCAGGCTGCTATCCATTCCGGCTGTCGACCTGTGGCGGTGCTCGGCTCTGGTGTGATGGCGTGGCCGTCGCCCAGTTTACCCCCTTCACTCGCAACAAGATGCAGAGCCTCGACGTGGCGCTGCCACTGCGGGCGGGGAAGAACAACCTGCGGATCCATCTGGAAGAGCTGTTCGAGCGCGATACCATCTTTGCCCTGCGCCTCGTCTATCTGGGTGAGGTAGCACTGGGTGTCTCCCTGCCCGGCATCGCGGCTCCCGTGCTCGACGATCTGACCCGCCTGGCCACCGGCATGCGGCCAGAGCTCGCGGCCCGGAACAATCAGGTACGGATCCGGCTCGGTGACGCCTCCCCTGCCCGCACCATCCGCCTGCACGGCGAGATCCACGGCATGGGCAACGACAACTTCACGCCGCGCCGGGTCGACTTCGGCGAACTCGCGGCACACAGCCAGACGTTGACCCTGACCCTGCCCGCCGACATCGGCCCGGCTCACTATCAGGTAGTCCTGACCCTGAGCTGTGATGGCGTCCACCTCAACCGCAGCTTCGGCATCAACCTCATGGCCGAGCCCTGTGCGGCCGAGACCACGACCAGCCTGCAGGCTCGCAAGCAACAGGCGCTGCGCCATATTGCGCAGCACGGCATGGAGCGGACCGCCCGCCTGCTGGCCATGTTGCACAGCGACGAGATTGGGGCCGATGCCGAGCAACTGCTGCTCGACACCCTGAAACGGATCAGCGCCCGCGAGGATTGCTCCGACTTCTCCCTGGTGCCCCTGCTCTGGATCTGGCGCCAGCACGAGGGAGAACACTTCCCGGCCGCCCTGTGGCGGCGGATGCGCTCCACCATCCTCGGTTACCGCTACTGGCTGGATGAGCCGGGCAACGACGTGATGTGGTTCTGGAGCGAGAACCACACTCTCTGCTTCCACGCCGCCCAGTATCTGGCTGGCCAGATGTTCCCGGACGCGTTGTTCCTGGCCTCCGGCCGCAAGGGGGGGCAGCAACGCGCCCTGGCCGCCCAGCGCCTGGGTCTGTGGTTCGACGCCATCGAGGAGCACGGCTTCGTCGAGTGGAATTCGGGCCCCCTACTACCCGGTCGACTACATCGGTCTGTTCGCCCTCTACCAGCTGGCAGAAGACGCCTGGGTGCGCGAGCGTGCCAAGGGATTGATCGATCGACTGATGCGGCTGAGCGCCCTGCACTACCAGGCGGGTATCGCCACCGGCACCATGGGCCGGGTCTATGAGAAGGAACTGCTGGCGGGCGTGCTCACCGAGCTGTCGGCCTACGGCAACGTCGCCTGGGGCGGTGGTTGGTACAACCGCAAGTGTGCCTCCCTGCCGCTGTTCTGCGCCAGCGACTACCAGCCACCGGTAGAAACCGATCGTTACGCAACCCTGCACCAGGGGGCATTGTCGGCCCACTACCAGTGCGGCGGCGGCAAGATCGTCGTCTGGAAGGAGCCCGGCGTCAGCCTCTCCAGCTGCGTTGACCACCATAGCGGCCAGCGGGGTCACCAACAGCATCTGGTGGATCTGCAGTTCGCCTCCCGGCATGACGCCAAGCTCTGGGTCAATCACCCGGGCGAGGCCGAACCCGGCGGTGAGAAGCGCCCCTCCTACTGGTCTGGCAACGGCGTGCTGCCGCGGGTGATGCAGGTGGAGAACCGCGTCCTGCAGCTCTACCGACTGGCCGAGGACGAGCCCTTCCCCTGGACCCACCTCTATCTGCCGGGCGACGCCTTCGATCAGGTGATCACCACAGCCCACAGCTGTGTAGTGCGGGCGGGGAATGCCTTCGCCGTCATCGGCTGCTCGGCTCCGCTGCAGGCGGTGACCGAGGGCATGACGGCGGGCTGCGAATACCGCGCCAACGCCCGTCAGGTGGCCTGGTATATCGAAGTCGGCCATGGCGATGAAGCGGCCTTTGCGGCCTTCTGTCTGCGCATGGCGACCCTGCAGATCCATCTGGAGGGAGAAACCGCCATCGCCCGCACGGCACAGGAAGCGTTGATGCAGCTGGATTGGCAGGGTGACTGCCAGATCGATGGCGTCTCGCACACCTTCCCCGCCGAGGCGGGATCCGATCCCATCGTGATCTATCGTGGAGACGCACAATGAAACCGCAAGCACTCATCCCCACCCTGGAGCGGGTGGTCCATGGCTTCTGCCAGTTGAAAGGCATGGGTGAGCTGACGGCCAGCCAGGGCCTGTCCATCCAGTTCGAACAGTGGGAGTGGGAGGTCGGCGTCGGTCTCTACGGCTTCTGGCGTTATGCCGAACACAAGGGGGACGCCGAGCTGCAGGCCTCCCTGCTGGCCTGGTATGAGGGACAGATCGCCAAGGGACTGCCCGCCATGCAGATCAACACCACGGCCCCCATGATCACCCTGGCACTGCTGGCGGGTCACAGCGGCCGCGCCGATCTGCGCGAAGCGGTCAACGCCTGGGCTGACGATCTGCTCGCCAACCTGCCCAGAACCGAAGAAGGCGGATTTCAGCACGTGGTCAAGGAGCAGCCCAATACCGGCCAGCTCTGGGACGACACCCTGTTCATGACCTGCCTGTTCCTCGGAACCGCCGGGATCGTGCTGGCGCGACAGGATCTGATCGACGAGGCCGTCTATCAGTTTCTGCTGCACACCCGCTACCTGAGCGAGCCCAAAAGCGGACTCTGGTATCACGGTTGGACTTACCTCGATCGGCATCATTTCGCCGAGGCGTTCTGGGCCAGGGGCAATGCCTGGATCACCGTCGCCATCCCCGAGTTCATCGATCTGATGGGGGAGCATCTGGACGCCGGCGTACGGCGCTACTTCACCCAGGTCGTGGCGCGCCAGGTGCGTTCCCTGTGTGAACTGCAGGCCGACAACGGCATGTGGCACACGGTGCTCGACGATCCCTATTCACCGCAGGAATCCTCCGCCACGGCGGGGATCGCCTACGGCATGCTGCGCGGTGTCCGATTGGGCTTGCTGGATAGCTCGGTGATCGAGCCCGCCCTGCGGGCGGCCCGGGCGGTGTGGGAGCGCATCGATGGGGATGGCATCGTCCTCGACGCCTCCAAGGGAACCATGATTGGCCACGATCATCAGTACTACTGCGACATTGCCATGGCGCCCGTGCCCTATGCCCAGGCGTTGACGATGTTGCTGCTGCTCGAGCTGGAGCAGGGTCAGTGGTTGGCGTAACCGTTTTTAGTGTTGTAATTATTCGGAGAAAAATTTAATGTCCAAACGGAACTTTATGGGGGCCTTCCAGACTTTTGGCGGTGCCATGGCGGTCCCCATCGCCTTCCTGCCCTTTACCGGTTTGTTGCTCGCCTTCACCGGCCTGCTCACCATGCCCGATATCATGGGCGATCTGGCCCATCCCGACTCCAATTTCTTCAAGGTGATGACCGTCATCAAGTCCGGCGGCTGGACCATCTTCAAGAACTTCCCGCTGCTGTTCTGCATGGCACTGCCGGTCGGTCTGGCAAGATCGGCACAGGGGCGCGCCGCTCTGGTCGCCTTCTTCGCCTACATGGCATACAACTATTTCACCAACAGCATGCTCACCTTCTGGGGGCCCGAGTTTGGGGTCGATTTCAACCAGGAAGTGGGGGGATCCAGCGGCCTGGCCCTGGTGGGCGGGGTCAAGACGCTGGATACCAGCATCATCTTCTCCCTCATCATCGGTGGCGTGGTGACCTGGATCCACAATCGCTTCTTCGAGAAGAGATTGCCTGACTACCTCTCCATCTTCCAGGGCATGAGCCTGGTGTTCATCATCTCCTTCTGCGTCATGCTGCCCATGGCCTATCTGACCTGTGAGCTCTGGCCCAAGGTTCAGGTCGGGATCAACGCCATGCAGGGCTTCTATGTCGAAGCCGATGCCTTCGGCATGTGGATGCTCGCCTTCGTGGAACGGATCCTGGTACCGACCGGTCTGCACCGCTTCGTTTACTTCCCCTTCTTCTTCGGCCCGGCAGTCGTTGATGGAGGTCTCTACACCCACTGGATCGAGAACGTCTCCACCTATGCGGCCTCTACCGTTCCCTTGGTTGAGCAGTTCCCGGCGGCCGGTTACTCCCTGTACGGCAACATCAGCGTGTTCTGCTCGCTGGGCGCCGGTCTGGCCATCTATGCCACCGCCAAGCAGAAGATGAAGCGCAAGATCGCCGCCCTGGTGATCCCGGCCATCATCACCGCCATGGCAGTCGGCATCACTGAACCCATCGAGTTCACCTACCTGTTTGTGGCGCCGGTGCTCTACCTGGTCAATGCCCTCATCGGCGCGACCCTGTGCGTGGCGCTCTATCTGTCCGGCGTCGTCGGCTTCATGGGCGGTGGTTTGAATGACATCATCCTGTTCAACTGGGTCTTCTATGCGAAGAACCATGCTCACCTGATCTGGATCCACCTGGCCTTGGGCCTGGGCTTCGCCGCCATCAACTTCTTCGTGTTCCGCTACATGATCCTGAAGTTCAACTTCCTGACCCCGGGACGTGGTGATGACGAAGAGGAAGATGACGTGCGCCTCTACTCCAAGCAGGATTACCGCGACAAGCAGGCCGCGGGCAAGGCCGTGGCCGGTCAGGAACCGGATCGCCTCAGAGCCGCAGCCATCCTGCGCTGCGTGGGGGGTTGCACCAATATCGACACCATCGGCAATTGCCAGACTCGTCTACGCCTGGTGGTGAACGATCAGTCGTTGGTTCAGGACGACAAGGCCCTCAAGCAGGCCGGCGCTCTGGGTGTGATGCGGACGGGCAAAAACTTGCAGGTAGTTGTCGGCCTGTCGGCGCCTCTGGTTCGCGAGTATTTCGAGCAAGAGGTCAACAAGGAG
Source organism: Aeromonas sp. TECH754 (assembly GCF_056279295.1). NCBI lineage: Bacteria > Pseudomonadati > Pseudomonadota > Gammaproteobacteria > Aeromonadales > Aeromonadaceae > Aeromonas > Aeromonas sp. TECH754. The sequence continues at coordinate 1,917,755 of NZ_JBWBRA010000001.1, forward strand.
CGAGCCGCCTTGTCGGCAGCAGAAGCCCCGTTGCCAGCAGTCTGATATTGACCTGACAAACCCCAAAATGGCCATGCCAATCCCTTCTCGGGGTGGCATGGCCGCTTGCGTCAGAGGAATATCTCTCTTGAGCCCTATCCCGGTGGCTTGACCTCGTGGCAAGGGTGAAACATGGCGCGCTATTACCGGCATAGGTTCATGCCTTCCATTCCAGGCCGTGAGAGGCCACCGACACTCCGGTAGTCACTCACCTTCCCTGGCTCCCTAACGGAGTATTTATGCACAAATTGAAGATCGGCGCCCGGGCCCATGACCTAAGTGACCAGACCCCGGCCGCACTGATAGAGCAGGCCCGCGAGGCGGATATCGACGGCCTGCAACTGGCCATCCACAAGAGTTGGCCAGAGGCCTATCAGGCTCGCGATATCGACACCATTGCCGACAACATCGGCCAGTTGCAGCGGGCGGGGCTCTCGGTTTTCCTGCTCGCCAGTTATTTCAACCCCGTTCATTCGAACGCCGCGTTTCTGGCGAGCGAGATCGCGCGGGCCCGCTTCAATATCGCGTTGGGAGCACGCTGCGGCATCGGCCAGATCGGCAGCGAGACCGGCTCTCTGAACGATGATGAGTGGACCTTCCACCCGGACAATCACGGCGTTGCCGCCTTCGACAAGGTGGAGCAGACGCTGGCACAGCTCAGGCCCGAGCTGGAACAAGCGAATTGCGCCTTTCTGGTCGAAGCCGTACGGGATCACGTCATTCACGACGCCGATAGCCTGGCACGGCTCAATCCTCGACTGGGGGAGCGTTTCTTTGTCACCCTCGACCTTGCCAACCTGCTGGATGCCGACAATGCCGCCGACTGGCGCGCCATTCTCGACGCTTTCCTCGGCACCCATGGCGAGCGGATCAGGCTGTTTCATTTCAAGAATTTCATACTCCAGGATCGCAACAAGATCCCGGTGGGCCTGGACAAGGGGCTGATCGATTATGCGGAGGTATTGACCATACTGGACAGCGTCGGGCTGAGTCATCTCCCGATCATTGTCGAGGAGCTGACGGGTGACGAATTGCAGGAGAGTGTGGCTTATTTACGTGAATTGCGTCGCTAACACGCAGCGTCTGCTGGGGACCTGCCGCTTAAAAGGAATGTCCGTTCTCCCAGCATCACCGTGAACATGTGTTTATGCATGAGGTTTACACGACGTCGTGACGACCGATTTCATCCGCCTCCACCCCTTGCCATGGCGGGCACTCTGTAGAAAAAGGGAGGCATGGCGCCTCCCTCGTTTTTTAGCCTGAAGCGTGCAGGCAGCAGGTTCGGATCCCTTCAGCGAATGGCATTGACGCCGGATACGCCGTTTGTCGATAACGCGAACAACCTCCGTCCCACAAAGAGATGCCACATCCTGATCTTGATGGCTATTTCCGCAACAGGAAGGGAGGTGTTATCCCCTTCCTTGGCTCAGACCCGCTCGTTACTCCATTTCAACAACATGACGGAGCTGGCCAGCAGCAGGGTGATGCCGTTGGCAATGATCAGGGGCGTATCGCCCGACTTCAGGCCATAGGTCAGCCACAGCGCCAGCCCACTGATGAACACCAGGTACATCTTGGTGGAAATAGCCTTGGTTTCCCGCGTCTTGATGATGTCGAACACCTGCAGCGAGAAAGATCCCGTGGTCAGAAATGCCGCACACAACCCGAGAGAGGCCGTATCAAAGGCAAACAGGACGGTACTCAGTGCAGCCACGCCAGCCAATAAGATAATTCGATTTGATGAAACACACTTCTTCATTTGTCGACCTGTAATTGAATGAGATTTGCAACGAACGTTCTGCCGCATCCGACTGGCAGGTGCCGCCCTTTCCACCTTGGGCTGGAGATAATTTCCATGCCTCAACGCGAGGGGGCATGCCCGGTGGGACAGCCCGGTACAGCCTCATGGCCATACGGGATGCGCAGTCTAATCCCATCAAACAAAAAATACAAAACACCGTTTTGAATTTTATTTTTTATTTGATAGAATTGTTTTCATTGTAGACAACGCGGCTGCCAATCTCGCAGGCGCTCATTGAGGTTAACCATGCAAACTCGTCAAAGCATTCACAGCGATCATGCCAAACAGCTGGATACCCAGGGCCTGCGCCGTGAGTTCCTGGTGGAAGAGATCTTCTGTGCCGATCAGCTGACCATGACCTACAGCCATATCGACCGCATCGTGTTTGGCGGCATCATGCCGATTCAGTCCCCCCTCGTCTTCTCGGACGAACTGGGCAAGACCTTCGGTGTCAGCTACTTTCTGGAGCGCCGCGAGCTCGGTCTCATCAACATCGGCGGCCCTGGGCTGGTTATCGTTGATGGCACCCGCTTCGAGATCGGCAATGCCGAAGCACTCTACGTGGGACAAGGTACTCGCGAATTGAGCTTTGCCAGCGCCGATGCCGCACAACCTGCCAAGTTCTACTACAACAGCGCCCCGGCCCATGTGAGCTTCCCGACTCGCAAGGTCACCCAGGCTCAGGCGTCTCCGAGCACCCTGGGCGAGGCCGCCACCAGCAACCGTCGCACCATCTACAAGTACCTGGTGCCGGACGTGCTGCCAACCTGCCAACTGGTGATGGGCATGACCCAGCTGGAAGAGGGCAGCCTGTGGAACACCATGCCTTGCCACACCCATGAGCGCCGCATGGAAGTCTATTTCTACTTCAACATGAAAGACGATGCCGCCGTGTTCCACATGATGGGCAAACCGGACGAGACCCGTCATCTGCTGGTTCACAACGAGCAGGCCGTCATCTCCCCGAGCTGGTCCATCCACTCCGGCGTCGGCACCCAGGCCTACACCTTCATCTGGGGCATGGTCGGCGAAAATCAGGTGTTCGGTGACATGGATCATGTGGCCGTCAGAGATCTGCGCTAATTCCCATTCTGTGCCGGGCAGTCTGCACTGCCCGTATTCCCCCCACCACAGCTGCCACTCAGGGTGGCAGCAGAGGAAAGAAAATGATTCTCAACGCATTCGATTTGAAGGGTAAGGTTGCCATCGTGACCGGTTGTGACACCGGTCTGGGCCAGGGCATGGCTCTGGGTCTGGCCGAAGCCGGCTGTGACATCGTGGGCATCAACATCGTTGAACCCACAGACACCATCGCCAAGGTTGAGGCACTCGGCCGCACATTCCTGAGCCTCAAGGCCGATGTCAGCAAGGTGGATACCCTGCCCGCCCTGGTGGATCAGGCGGTCTCCCGGTTCGGTCGCGTCGATATCCTGGTCAACAACGCCGGCATCATCCGCCGCGAAGATGCCATCAACTTCAGCGAGAAAGACTGGGACGATGTGATGAACATCAACATCAAGAGCGTCTTCTTCATGTCCCAGGCGGTCGCCAAGCAGTTCATCGCCCAGGGCCAGGGCGGCAAGATCGTCAACATCGCCTCCATGCTCTCCTATCAGGGCGGAGTCCGGGTGCCGTCCTATACCGCCTCCAAGAGCGGCGTCATGGGGATCACCCGCCTGCTGGCCAACGAATGGGCCAGCCAGGGCATCAATGTCAACGCCATCGCCCCCGGCTACATGGCTACCAACAACACCACCGCCCTGCGCGCCGATGACGATCGCAACGCCGCCATTCTGGAGCGGATCCCGGCCGGCCGCTGGGGTGTACCGGATGACATGATGGGCCCGGTGGTCTTCCTGGCCTCCACCGCCTCCGACTATATCAACGGCTACACCATCGCCGTTGACGGTGGCTGGTTGGCCCGTTAATTCCCCATCATGCTAAAAGGCGCCTATGGCGCCTTTTTTGTTCCTCTCATCACGGATATTCGCCCCATGCCACTCGATTCCCCCTGGTTGGCCCAACTGCTCGGCCTGCTGGCCTGTGCCATCGGTGTCACCGCCTTCCTGCAACGCCAGGACAGGAAGCTGCGATTGCACCTGACCCTCAACGGTGCGCTGATGGCCCTGCATTTCATGCTGCTCGGCGCCACGGCCGCCGCCATCAACTGCCTGCTGTGCGCGGTAAGGACCTGGGTCTCCGGCTATTATCGCGGCTTGGCCGTGATGTGGTGCTTCCTGATCCTGGCCTGGTTGCTGGTCATGCCACAGGTGGAGCACCCGATCCAGATATTGACCCTGATCGGTACGACCCTGAGTACCTACGCCCTGTTTCGACTGGAGGGCATTGCACTGCGCCTGTGCATGCTGAGCAGCACCCTCTGCTGGTTGACGCATAACCTCTGGGCGGGATCGATTGGGGGGATCTTGCTGGAAGGCAGTTTTTTGATCGTCAACAGCCACACCATCTTGACCCTGTATCGGGCACAACGTGCGACACCGTTCACGGGAGAGAGGCCAGTCAACTAAGTCGGCAATAGAAAGAGGCCGGTAACCTTGCCGTCGTCAAACAGCTTGGTCACCGGCCTCATGCCATATATTGTGCTAAAAAATCAGTCAAAAGGACTGCGGATTACCACAATATCCGAGATGCCTCAGCGCGGGGTAAAAGGGTAATCGTGAAAGCCGAGCCCGGCCGAGATGCGAGCCGCGGCCTCATGCAGCAACCCCACCAACTCATCCTTGTTCTCTTCATTGAAGCGCACCAGGGGCAGCGACAGGGAAAGCCCCGCGATGATGCGGCCCATCCGGCTGTAGATGGGCACGGCGAAACAACGCAAACCCGGCTCCATCTCTTCGTTGTCTTCGGCATAACCCTGCTCACGCACCAGCACCAGCTCTGCCAACACTTCCTCGACATTGCTCAGGGTACGTTCGGTGAAACGCTCGAACGTCACGTTGGCCAGCATGCTGCGCACGTCTTCTTCCGGCAGCCAGGCCATCATCACCTTGCCAAGGCCGGTGCTGTAGAGCGGGCGGCGGCGGCCGATGCGCGAATACATCCGCAAGTTGTACTCGGAATCTATCTTGTGCAAGTAGACGATGCTGTCTTCGTCGAGCGCCCCCAGATGCAGGGTCTCCTTGGTCAGCTTGCCCAGCCGGCACATCTCGGTATCCGCAATCTGGATCAGATCCTGATGCTCAAGCGCCTTGCCGCCGAGTTCGAACAGCTTCAGGCTCAGGGTGTACTTGTCCGTTTCCCCTTCCTGATTGACATAGCCCAGGGTCTTCATCGTCTGCAAGAAGCGATAGACGGTACTCTTGGACATCATGATCCGTTGCGACAGCTCGGTAACGCCGATTTCCTTCTGTTCACCCAGCGCCTGCAAGATGCCAAACACTTTCAATACTGACGAGACCGAATCCGGCGAATTATCGACCACTGACATGCATATCTCCTTATTCATCTTATTGTTTCATTATATTTGAAACGGCAGAGCAATCATAGTCACCCCTTCCAGCCGACGCCGAATGCCCCCCAACATCCTGCACTCTGCATGCCCTGCCTCGCCCCTCCGGCATCTCGCGCCCATCGTTGTGACGCCATGGCATGGGGTGCTGCCAGGTAGTCCGGGCGGCGATGCAAGACCCTACTCCATAAACTCATGCGTTTCATCACAATTTAATGAAACATGGTTTTAATTTATTTAATAATTCAACTCAGTTAAATATAATGTCCATATCATCTACGCGGGAGGACATATGTCTATCAAGGTTGCCGTCATTGGCGAGTGCATGATCGAGCTATCCGAACACCAGGCAAAGATAGTGCGTCATTTTGGAGGGGACACCCTCAACACCGCTGTCTATCTGGTGCGAACCAACCCCGAGCTAGCCGTGCACTATGTGACCGCCATGGGTGCCGATTCCATCAGCAGCAATATGCTTGATCAGTGGCAACAGGAAGGCGTCAATACCGAGCTGGTACAGCGCCTGGAGCACAAATTGCCAGGTCTCTACTTCATCGAGACCGACGAGCAGGGCGAGCGTACCTTCCACTACTGGCGCAGCGATGCCGCGGCCCGTTACTGGTTGCAAGGCCCCGAGGCCGACCAGATCTGCCAACAACTGCACGACTTCGACTACCTCTATCTGAGCGGCATCAGCCTCGCCATCCTGTCTCCCGCGGACAGGGCGAACCTGTTGTACCGGCTGGCCGAGTACCGGGCTGCCGGCGTGAAGGTAGCCTTTGACAACAACTATCGCCCGCAGTTGTGGGAGAGCCGGGAAGTCGCGCAGCAGACCTATAGCGCCATGCTGGCCCTGACCGACATTGCCTTCCTGACCCTGGACGACGAGTTCGCCTTGTGGGGAGACAGTCAACTCGAACAGACGCTGACACGCACCCAGGCACTCGGCGTCGGCGAGATCGTCGTCAAGCGCGGGGCTGGCTCCTGCCTCATCGTGCAGGGGGATCGTTGCGATGAAGTACCGGCCGTGCAACTGGCGAAGGATCAGGTGATCGACACCACGGCAGCCGGTGATTCCTTCAGCGCCGGTTATCTCGCCAGACGACTGGCCAAGACGTCAGCCAGCGAGGCGGCATCTTATGCTCACCTGCTTGCCAGCACCGTCATCCAGCATCGCGGGGCTATCATCCCTCGCCTGGCGATGCCAACCACCCCCCTTATCCTGTGAGACACCTCATGTCAGCATTGCTTGAAAAACTGTCGACCCTGAAAATCATCCCCGTCATCGCCATCAAAAATGCCGATGACGCCGTCGCCCTGGGCCGTGCCCTGATGGACAACGGCATGCCGAGCGCCGAAATCACCTTCCGTACCCCTGCCGCCGCCGACGCCATTCGTCAGATGCGTGCCGCCTTCCCCGACATGATCATCGGGGCCGGTACCGTCCTCACCACGGCCCAGGTGGATCAAGCCATCGACGCCGGCGTGGATTTCGTCGTCAGCCCCGGCTTCAACCCACGCATCGTCCAGTATTGCCAGGCGCGCGGCGTGCTGATGATCCCCGGGGTCAACAACCCCAGCATGGTCGAGCAGGCGATGGAGCTGGGTCTTCGTACCCTCAAATTCTTCCCGGCCGAGCCCTCCGGCGGCCTGCCCATGCTCAAGGCCATGAGCGCCGTCTACCCGGTTCGCTTCATGCCGACCGGCGGTGTCAGCCCGAGCAATGTGAAAGAATATCTCGCACAAGGATCGGTGTTCGCCTGCGGTGGTACCTGGATGGTCCCCGCCGATCTCATCGATCGGCAGGAGTGGGAACAGATAGGCAATCTGGTCCGTGAGGCCATGGCCGCCCTCTGACCATGCAACGGGCCCGATCTTTATCGGGCCCGTCATCGTAATGTATCTATGTCTTGTCCCCGGACTATGCGTCCGCCCATCTCCCCGCCTCCCCCCTCCTCAGCTCGCGACCTGCCCACTGGGATAAGCGACATCCTAACTTGCCCCCCGGCCTGAAGGCCTAGGCAGACTGATCAAGATTTTTGCCATCGGATTCCCAAAATCACGCGGCCCACACTAACCAGAAAGTGGAGCGGGATCAGGGGTGAGCATGGCTGCCCTGCAACCACTGATAGACCCGGGCCACGCCGGGGCGCTGGCTGTCGGGACGGACGAGCAGGGCATACTCGTGATCCGTGCTGAGCACGGGGGCAAAGGGTGCCACCAGCAAACCGCTGTCGAGCTCTTCCGCCACGATCGTGGGATCGCCGAGGGAGAGGCCAAAGCCCTGCAAGGCCGCGTTCATCGCGAGATCCAGGGTATCGAACAGCTGACCGCCCTGAGGCTGCCAGGGAGTATCGAGGAAGGCGGCAAACCAGTTGCGCCAATCCCGTCGATCCGCGCTGGCATGGAGCAGCGGCAATAGGGGCAGCTCCTCGAGGGAGCGCTCGAACAATCGATGCTTTGCCGCGAAGGCGGGGGCACAGATGGGGGTTAGTCGCTCTCGAAACAGTGGCCGGCTGTGGGGATATCTCGCCTGGGTGGCTTGATAGACGATGGCGAGATCGAACGGCTCGCGGGAGAAATCGATGCCGTGACTGTGGCTGCCGCGCACCTCGACCGCGTCTTCTTCAAACGCCTGCAGCCGCCGCAGCAACCAGCGGCTGGCGCAGGAGGGCACCTTGATGCTGATGGCCTGCTCATGGGGCAGGGTCTGCAGGGCGCTCAAGCCTTCCCCCATGCGAACCAACCCCTCCCGGATGAAAGGCAGCAACCGCTCGGCGGCCGGGGTCAGGCTCAGACAGCGGGTACCACGCACGAACAGCAAATGACCGAGCCGCTCCTCCAGCTGGGCGATCTGCTTGCTCACCGCCCCCTGGCTCACGCACAGCTCGTCGGCCGCCAGGGTGAAACTCAGATGGCGGGCGGCACACTCGAACACCTGCAGGCCGTAGAGGGGCAAGTGGCTACGGGGCTGGCTGGTCAACATTCAAGGCTCCATGCTTGAGAAAAACTCATGCGTAACATGCCGAATAATCCGTTGTCCGGCAAGGGTCCGCGAGGCTAAAAAGGGACATCTTTCACACACACATCGGTGATGGCGTCATGTCCTCCCCCCGCATTCTCAGCAAACTGCCCCAGGTGGGTACCACCATCTTCAGCGTCATCGGGGATCTGGCCGACCGCCATCCCAGCATCAACCTCTCCCAAGGGGCGCCGAGCTTCCCCTGTGACCCTGAGCTCATCCGGGTCACCCATGAGGCCATGCTGGCCGGCGAAAACCAGTACGCCCCCATGACCGGGCTGCCCGCCCTGCGCGAGCAACTGGCGACCAAGATCGCGACCAGCTACGGCCATCACTACGATGTCGGCGAAGAGATCACCATCACCGCCAGCGCCAGCGAGGCCCTGTTCTGCGCCATCACAGCCCTGGTCCATCCCGGGGACGAGGTGATCATGTTCGAGCCGGCGTTCGACAGCTATCGCCCCATGATCCAGCTGCAGGGCGCCACCCCCGTGGTGATCGCCCTCAAGGCGCCGAGCTTCGCCATCCCCTGGGACGAGGTCGCGGCCCGCATCAGCCCCCGCACCCGCATGATAGTGCTCAACACCCCCCACAATCCCACCGGCACCGTCTGGCAGGCGGGGGATCAGGAGCGCCTGGCCCGCCTGGTGTGCGGCACCGACATCATCATCCTCTCGGACGAGGTGTATGAGCACGTGGTGTTCGACGGCGCCCTGCACCAGAGCGTCATCCGTTACCCGGAGCTGGTGGAGCGCTCCGTCGCCGTCTTCTCCTTCGGCAAGACCTTCCATGTCACCGGCTGGCGGGTGGGCTACTGCGTCGCCCCCCGTCCCCTGATGGAGGAGATCCGCAAGGTGCACCAGTTCGCCATGTTCGCCGCCGATACCCCCATGCAGTACGGCTTCGCCCACCTGTTGCAACAACCGGCCCACTATCAGGGGCTGGCGGCCTTCTATCAGCGCAAGCGGGATCTGCTGGTCTCGGCTCTGGGGGATTCCCGTTTCACCCTGTTGCCCTCGGCGGGCAGCTTCTTCCTGCTGGCCAGCTACGAGCGGATCAGCGACGAGGCGGACAGCCTGTTCGTGCAGCGGCTCATTCGCGAGCACGGGGTCGCCACCATTCCTGTCTCCGCCTTCTATCACGACGGCACCGATCAAAGAGTCATCCGCCTCTCCTTCTCCAAGGATGACGACACCCTGCTGGCAGGCGCCGAGCGCCTGTGCGGCGTCTAGGAGGCTCCATGGATTGCGTGCGCGTTGCCGTCTTGCAGATGGTGTCCGGCGAGGATCTTGCCCACAACCTGACCCAGGCCGAGTTGCTACTGCGCCAGGCCGCGGCCGAGGGGGCCGAGTTCGCCCAGTTGCCGGAGTATTTCTATCTGATGCCGGCAGATGAGCGGGCGCGTGTCGCCCTGGCCGCCCCGGTGGAGGATCACCCTCTGCTGGCGTGGGCACAGGACCTGGCCCGGGAGCTCGGGCTCTGGATCCTGGCCGGCACCTTGCCGCTGTCGAGCAGTGAGTCCGGCAAGATGCACAACAGCAGCCTGCTGATCGATCCCCAGGGGACACTCGCCACCCGTTATGACAAGCTGCACCTGTTCGGCTTTTGCACGGACAAGGAGCAGTACGACGAGGCCGCGACCATGAGCCCGGGCCGGCAGGTGGTGAGCCACCTCCTGCCCTGGGGGCTGCTGCGTTTGGGGATCTGCTATGACTTGCGCTTCCCCGAGCTGTTTCGACTCGATCCTGCCCCTGATTTCATCGCCCTGCCCGCCGCTTTCACCCACACCACGGGCGAGGCGCACTGGGAATTGTTGCTGCGGGCCCGGGCGGTGGAGAACCTGGCATTCGTGCTGGCATCGGCCCAGGGGGGTCATCACCCTGGCGGGCGCCGCACCTTCGGCCACAGCATGATCATCGATCCCTGGGGCCGGGTGCTGGCCCGGGTGGAAGAGGGTCAGGGCATGGCCATCGCCACCCTGGATCTCGCCGCCCAACGTGCGGTGCGCAGCCAGCTGCCGGCCCTCAATCATCGCAAGATAGCCGTCGGCCCATGAGGCCGGTACATTCAAGACCATCGGCATGACGCCACAACTCAAGGGACTGACCATGAAACTCAACACAGCAATGATGCTGGTGGCCCTCGCCACCGCCGGCCAGGCCACCGCCAAACCGCTGGTGATCGCGACCGATGCCACCTATCCCCCCTTCGAGATGGTCGACAGCAGCGGCAAGCTCGGCGGCTTCGAGGTCGAGCTGGCCTACGCCCTGTGCGCGGCCATGAAGACCGACTGCGAGGTGATCAACCAGCCCTGGGACGCGCTGCTGCCGGGCCTACAGGTGCGCAAGTACGACGCCATCATGTCCTCCATGAACATCACCGACGAGCGGCGCCAGAAGGTCGACTTCAGTCAGGTCTATTACATGATGCAGAACCGCTTCGTGGGGCGCAGCGACAAGGCCGCCACCTTCGCCGACGACCAGGCGCACTTCAAGGGCAAGGTGATCGCGGTGCAGGAGGGGACGCCCCAGGACAACTTCATCACCGCCCGTTACGGGGAGGTGGCCAAGATCAAGCGCTACGTCAACGCCCAGTCCCCCATGCTGGATCTGCAATCTGGCCGCGCCGATTACACCTTCGGCAACATGGTGCAGCTCAAAGTCGGCTTCCTCGACAAGGAGATGGGCAAGCAGTTCGCCTTCGTCGGCCCCCAGTTCAACGGCACCCAGGACAAGACCCTGGGTGAAGGGGTTGCGGTGGCGCTGCGCAAGAACGACGCCACGCTCAAGGGCCAGTTCGATGCCGCCATCGACAGCGTCAAGGCGGATGGCACCTTCGATCAGCTGCTCAGGAAGTATCAGCTCGAAGACCTGCTCTAAAGCCGGTTGGCTCGCAATCAAAGGGCGTATCACAGAATAAAACAACGCCAGTCAATTGACTGGCGTTGTTTTATTCTATTGACAGCCTGAATGGCCCGCCCAACCAGCTTCCCCTGCCAGGCGGTCCAGGCCGGCTCAGTGATCCGGCTCATCCCCCGCCCAGGGCAGCCGATCGGCGATGCTCCGGTACAGCATCCCGTAGTCGTCACCGAAGTGGTGAGAACCCGGCAGGGTCACAGTGGTGACGTTGGATTGCTGCAGGTGCGGGCAGAGCTTCACCGGGGAGTCGTCATCCGCGCCCTGCACGCAGAGCAGCGGCAGGCTCTTGATGGCCTTGACCTCCGGCAGGGTGGGATAGCTGCCCGCCTTGTCGTGCACCACCATGTCGCTGACGTGGATCTCGAAGTCCGATGCGGTCGAGGGAGAGAGCATCACGGCCCCCACCAGGCTGCTGCGATACGGCTCGGGCAGGCGATTGATGACGAAGGGGACTATTTCGGCACCAAAGGAGAAACCCACTAGCAGCCAGCGCTGGCGCCCCCAGCGGGACTGGTAATCCGCGAGGATCCGCACCAGATCGGCGGTGGCCTGCTCCGGCGTCTTCTTCTTCCAGTAATAGGTGAGCGAGCTCCAGCCCACCACCGGCATGCCGTGACGCTGCAACTCGGCGCTGAGCCCCTTGTCGAGCGCGGCCCAGCCGCCATCCCCGCTCATAAAGACCACCATGGGGGCGGACGAGGCTTGCGCCACCGGCAGCTCCACCAGCCCCAGATCCGCCTTCACCGCAGCGGACGAGGGGGCGGCGAACAGCGGAAACGCAAGACATACCAGCAACAACAGCAAGACTCTCATGGCCAACTCCTATTTCTTTATCTGCCCATTTTTCATCACACTATTCGCCATCAAGCCAAGTGGGCCACGGCTTATCAGGGAGATCAGCTGGGTCAGGGTCTTGGGCAACGCCAGCCGGCTGGTACAGAGCAGGTAGCGAGGCTCCCAGCACGGGGAGAATTTTTCCTTGTAGCGCCGCAGGCCCTGGAAGTTGTAGAAACGGCTGCCCCGGGTGAACAGGGTGTTGCCGAGCCGGGCCCAGTAACCGCCGAGGGGGTGATCGTTGAAGCCGGACATGGGCGCCATGCCGAGGTTGAAGCTCTCATAGCCCGCCCCCTTGCCCCACAGCAGCAGCTCGACGAACAGGAAGTCCATGATGGGGGCCGCCCCTGTGTCCATGCTGTAGCGCATCAGATCGATGGAGAGGCTCTCCCTGTTGTCGCTGACCCAGAGGTTGGCAAAACCGACCACCTGCCCGCCGTGCCGCACCAGGGCCGCCGGGCTCAGGGTCAGGTAATCCGGTTCGAAGCTGCCCACCGAGAAGCCCTTCTCCTTGCCCTGCTTGCTCTGCAGCCAGGTATCGGAGATGGCCTTCAACTCGGGCAGCAGGGCGGCCACTTGGCCGGCCTCCACCACCTCGAACGACAACCCTTCCCGCTTGCCCTTGGCATGGCTCTGGCGCAGGTTGCGCAGGCGACTGCCGGCGAGATCGAATGATGTCAGATCGACGATGGCCTCCTCACCGAGCTTGAACGGGATCAACCCCTGATCCAGGTAGAGCGGCAGATAGCGGGCCGACACCTGATAGAACACCGGGTTGACGTCGTGCTCGTCGCACAGCTCGCGAAACTGCCAGAGTAGTTCTTCGATGAGGGCGGCCTGACCGATGGGATCCCCCATCACTATCCAGCAATTTCCCTCGACCCCGTACATCAGAAATGCCTCGCCGGCGGGGTGAAACAGCAAGGATTTGTCGCCGAGCTGAGCCAGATAACCGTGACCGCCCCCTTCCCGCAGCACCAGCGCCTGCGCCCGGGCCAGCTCCTCCTTGCCCGGCTTGTTGCCAAAGACCCGCAAGGGTGCCAGCAGTTGCGCCACCCCGACCACCGCCAGCACCGCGACCACGCTGCCCATGGCGCGCAGGCCACGAGAAGCGGCGCCGGGACCGTGAGGCGAGAAATGGAGCCAGAGCCCGTGTTCATACGCCACATGGCGATAGGAGAACATCAGCAACCACAGAGCACCCAGCAGCACGGCCCCCACCGACATCAGCCAGGCCGGTGTGAACTGGGCGTGCAGCAGGGATCCCTTGCGATAGAACAGCGGGCGGCAAGGGCTGATGATCAGCAAGAAGAGCCCAAGCAGCAGGGCAGACTCCCAGTCAAAACCCTTGAACAGGGAGAAGAGGATGCCGAGCCCCAGCAACCACTGGGTGATCCTGAAGGCCCCGTCGTGACGGCGGTAGAGACTGTGCGCCAGCAGGATCAGCAACACGCCGCTGACGCTGCCGAGCACGTGGGACAGCTCCAGCAGATGCAGCGGCAGCACCTGCAGAAACGTCTCTATCCGTTCCCGCATGGTCGGGATCATGCCGGAGCAGAGCAGCAAACTGCCCGCCGCGAAGGTCCCCATGCTGATCAGCGCCGGTACGAATTCCCGGCTGGCGACCATGATCCCCTGCAACCGGTGCCAGCGCGCCCGCTGTTGCAGCGCCTCCTGGCTGGCAAACAGCAGCAGGGCGCAGAGAAAGGGCAACAGGTAATAAACGCAGCGATAGAGCAGCAAGGCGGCCAGCAGCTTGTCCACCGGCAGATACCGAGCCAGCAGCAGGCTCATGCTCGCCTCGAACACCCCTATCCCCCCCGGTACATGGGCCAGCACCCCGAGCAGGCTGGACAGCACGAAGGCGCTGAGCAACACCGGGTAGGGCACGCTCTCTGTCGGCAGCAACACAAAGAGCACGGCGGCGGCGGCCACCCAGTCGAGCAGAGCGATCAGCAGTTGCAGCAGCCGCAACCTGACCGATGGCAGGATCAGCTCATGTCCGCGCCAGGCGATCACCGGTTTGGGCCACAGCAGATAGCCCAGCACGGCCAGCAGCGCCAGGGCTCCCATGAACTGCAACGACCACCCGGCCCAGGCCGGCCAGCCCGGTAGCAGGCTGGTGGCCTGCCCCAGCGACAGGGCGGCGCCGCCCCACCCCAGCAGGCCGAGGAAGAAGGTGATGGAGCAAAACAGGATGACTCGCGCCACCTCCCCCGTGCCGAGGCCGAGGGAAGAGTAGAGGCGGTAGCGCACCGAGGAGCCGGTCAGCAGCGCAAATCCCAGGGTATTGGAGAAGGTGTAGGCGATGAAGGAGGTCACCCCGACCTGCTGCCAGGGCAACGGCTTGCCTATCATGCGCACCGCCAGCAGGTCATAGCAGCACAGGCAGGCGTAGCTGAGCAGGGTCAGCAGCAGGGCGCCCCCTAGCTGTGGCAGCGGCTGGGACCAGACAGCCAGCCGGATGTCGTGCCAGTGCCAGAGGTGGGTCAAACGATAGAGCACGGTCAATGCCGCCCCCAGCAGCAGCAAGCTGCACAGAGGGCCGATCCAGATCAACAGCTGACGCCGCATAAGCTTCCTGTCGCGAGAAGAGAGGATGAAGACACCCTGTTGAGACTACTGGCAAAATCAGTCCAGGGTGAAAAAAAACACAATCCAAATGAGAACCTACATTGGCCGACCGCTCCGTCGTCCGCCATGGAGGGCGGCCAGAACCCGAGCAACGCCTGCGATTCGGCCTGCCGGCTGCCAGCCTGACTCAAGCCCCCCTATGATTCATCAGCGCCTCCCCTGGCCGCCATGCTTCTTCTGTAACCTTTTGTACGAACAGATAAAAAGGTGCCCGGCTGCCGGGCACCCTTTTGTCACAGCCAGCCATCAGTAGCCGTAGAAGGATTCGCTGCGCAGATCCTCCTCGTCCAAGCCGGCCACCTTCAACGCCTCGCTGATGGCCTCGACCATGGGGGGCGGACCGGACACATAGCAGACCGGCTTGGTTAGCCCACTGATGGCCTGCCACAACCAGGCACCGTCGAGCCTGTGGGTCTCCCCCTGCCAGGGCTGTGTCGAGTGCGCCATGTCCGTCATGGTCGCCAACAGGCGAAACATCGGGTTCTGCCCCTCGAGTCGCCGCAGCTCATCCAGAAAGGCGGCATCTTCGGGACGCCGGTTGCTGTAGATCAGCAGCAGATCCTGGGGCGTCTGCTGGGCCGCCGCCTGCCGCAGCATGCTGATGAAGGGGGTGATGCCGATGCCGCCGGCGATGAACACCCCGGCGCGCTCCAAATTTTTGTGCAGGGTGAGCGAGCCGAAGGGACCGTTTACCTGCAGCTCTGTGCCCAGGGGCAGCGCCCCGAGCGCACGCTTGAAGGGGCTGTCCCGCATGCGGGTGGCGACCACCAGCTCATCCTCATGGGGAGCCGTGACGATGGAGAAGGTATGGCGGGCATCGGGAGATCTGGGGTGCTCATGATGCCCCGGCAGAGTGAGATTCAGGGCCTGACCCGGTGTGTGGTCAAACCCGGCGGGTTTCTCGAGGTGAAAGGCCAGGGTGCCCTCGGCAAGCGGCTGGCGGGCGATCAGACGAACCCTGTATTCGGCCATGATGGAACTCCCTTGTATGGTACAGGTGCGAAACAGATGACGGTATTTCATTAGGATGGGATAGCACGCCGAAATATTCCCGGAAAAATGGGCAACCATAGGGGCGCCGACCCGGCCCTCTCGCCGCAAGGGGGCGCAGATGTGCGCTCCATCTACCCCAGCGGGGCGGGTCGTGCCATGCTGCTTTTATCCACTGTTCAACTATCAATACTGAGTACGGGGCGCAGGCGGCTCCAGACAAAAAGTACAGAAAGGAGTGCAGAGATGAGCGAGGGTGCATTGATCAGCCGTTTCCCCCTCAACGAGCGAGGGCGTGATCTGGCCGTCGGCGATATCCACGGCTACTTCGCACTGCTGCAACAAGCGCTGGATCGGGCCGAGTTCGATCCAGCCCGGGATCGCCTCTTCTCCGTCGGCGATCTGACCGATCGCGGACCCGAGTGCACACAGGCCCTCGACTGGCTGGATAGGCCCTGGTTTCACCCGGTCTGCGGCAATCACGACGACTACGTCTGCCGCCACCAGAGCTGCGACCGGGAGAACTGGATCCAGAACGGAGGGAGCTGGTTTGAGCACCTGAGCCTGGCCGAGCAGGAGAGGTTTGCCGCCCGTTATCGCATGCTGCCGATCGCCATCGAGGTGGCCACCCCGGCTGGCCCCATCGGGCTGCTCCATGCCGACTGCCCCTTCCCCTCCTGGCAAAGCCTGCTGGACAGGCTGGACGGCGGAGTCACCGGCGGCCAGCTGCGGGCCATCAAGAACGTCTGTCTCTGGTCACGCCGCCGCATCGAGCGGCTGGACGAGAGCGGCGTCGAGGATCTGGTCGCCCTGGTGGTGGGCCACACCCCGGTGAGCGCCCCGGCCCGCCTCGGCAACGTCTACTACATCGACACCGGCGGCTGGTATCCCCATGCCGGCGGCTTCTTCACCCTGCTCGATCTGCACAGCCTGACGCCACTGGCCCCGGGGGCTCCTGAGCCACCAGACGGTGGCGATGCAGATCCCTTGGCCCGATGAGCCCCTTCGCTCCTCAGCGTGCATTAAACCGGCAGGCGGCGTGCGCGGGCTTCGTTCTGCCAGCGCGATGGTTTACCATGCAGAGCATTGCGGTGCCCGCCACCGCCCAACCTTGCCACCGCCACTTGCCGTGGCGCCGCCGACATTGCGGACACCCATCTCGGAACCCATGAGCAGACCAGCACAATCCGGCCTCGAGCCCACGTTTTACTTCCACGATTATGAGCCCATGTCGCAAGGTTATGAATTTAAATGAATAAGTGACTTAAATTTTTATTCTGTACCACGTTTTGTACCGTTTCAGATGTTGTACACCTTTGACCGTTAAACGGACATACATCCAACATTTTTACCCCGGCGCTGGGCCGGGGCTGGTTCGCATCAGGCCCACACTCTCACGGGCGTCACCGGGTAGGTTCGTTGGGCATCCAGGGCGGCGGCCAGCTCCTCAGAGGTGGTGCGCACGTTAACGTGATAGCCAGACACCGGCGCCATGACCGGCACCTCCAGACCATCGACCAGGGTAGTTTCGCCGGTGGGCTGGTAGATGGTGCCGATCACATCGAGCGCGGCGGCCGGGTGATAGAGGGCCCCGCTCTCGGGATCCTGGCTAAAGCCAGCCGCCTTGAGAGCTGTGGTCATGGCCGACTTGCTGCCTGCCTTGAGGTAGAGATCAATCATGGGTCTTGTCCTTCCAGAAATACCATCCGCAAACGCGGCAAGCGGCCCAGAATAGCCAGGCCAGCAGCGGCTGGCCCTGGGCAATCATGCACTGGCGCAAGTGCCTGTCAGCCTCGGCACGGGATACCCTGCCTTTGGCGCCATAGTCGTGGTCATGCTGCTGGCAGCAGCTGTTAGTACCAGGAAAAACGGGGCCAAGCCCAGTGCAATAGTGGCGGGTCATCGAAGTGCCTTAATTTGGGAATCGGTTGCTTCCAAGTGCCAAATTTTTAGATCGCGGATATGACCATAAAGGTGTCTGGTCGAACCCGTAATTTGACCGCCAAGGCATATGCTTGGGCCACAAGGTCTATTCAGTCCTTGCGACCCAACGGCTTTCAACCCTCCCGCATAGGCGCTCAAGCCGGTGTCTGATACAACACAAGCAACGATAGAGCGATTTGTGAAAGCATTGACTCTGGCCAATGCGCCACTGATACCACCGAATGCGCCAAACCCACCGTCCGCATAAACAGAATTTTCAATGAGAGATCCCACTCCACCACCAATGATAGAAAATGCTCTCGGGGCAATATTCGGAGCTGTCTTACCAAGCCACGGCACGTTGAGCTGATATGAGACGGTGAACCCTTTATTTGGGATGTTGCGATCCGTCTGAACTTGACAGAAATCCGCTGCACGGGTTGCGGCTGCACCGTTCGTGTGGATATAGGAAGAGGGAAATGACGCCGCCTCCATTTGTGTGAAAGCGCATAGAATCGTTTCAGCATCGCTGCCCGCTTCAGCTGCTGAGTTCTTCACATAAACTTGGGTTTGTAGCGTTGTGTCAGCCGGAATGGTTCCAGCAACCCAGACAAGCCACCATCCATTATCCTTTTTAATGGCGCCCCCGGTGCCTAGAGTGAAATCCCCACCCTGCGTATGGAAAACTTGACCAGTCAGGAAGTTGAAGTTGATTTTTGAATAGTTAATACCCGCGATCTGACTACGTAACCAGACCTCTACAGACCCCGCGCCCGCATCTTTTACCAAGGCACAGGCGCAATATGCCCCCGCTGGCGCAACAACCCCACGGTTAACGAAAGTGTGGGTCGCCACAGTGGCATCCTTAGAAAACCGACCGACCGTAAAACTAAAGCCCGGATCTGCCACGGCGGTGTAATTAAGGTTGTACGGAACTTGGTCTGCACGATTCGTCCCGTCAAACCACGAAAACTTATGGAGGTTTGTAGAGGGGCCTTCGACCAAAAGCCCCTCCATCTCGAACCGCGGCTCATTGACCGAAGCTTGACGAAGCGTTCCGCTCTTATCGAAGAACCATCCGGCAGTGGCGCGAGCTAGTGTGACATAGCGGCCAACAACATCATCCGCCACTTTCACTTCTCTACCGTACCCCGTGATAAGGCGCAGGCTGTCAGACAGCGGGGCCCAGACATCCGGGAGCGGCAGGGCCGCCTCTCTTACCGCATTGACGGCCAAGGCCGCTGCTGCAGCAGCCTTGTCCGCCTCAACCTTGGCACGGGCCGCCTGCCCTTCCCCTTCGCTGGCAATCTTCGACCAGCTCGGCACCTTGATCACCAACCCGCTATCCGGGTCGGTTAGGTTCACATCGCCGGATGCCGTCAGCAGGGTGTTGATCTGGGAGGCGAACAGCGAGTTTTTCTGCACAAACTGGGACAGCTGGGTCGAGAACTGCGGGATGGTGAGTGCCATCAGCACCAGGGCATACCCCTGGCCGGCGCCGCTGGGGCCCGCGTAGCTCGATACCAGCGTCATGTTTGTGTCATCAGCGACCGTATCGACTTCGTAAACCTTGCCGTCCGGCCCGCACAACATGCTGCCTTTGCCCGGCAGCGGGTTGGCAGACTTCCATTTGGTGCCGTAGCCCACCACGGCCTTAGAGCCATTGGTGAGCGTGACTGTGCCCACCCGATACCACAATCCTGCCATTGAAGCGTTCTCCAAAAAGAAACCCGGCCGAAGCCGGGTTAGAGTTACTTGACGGCAATCAGCCAGGTGGCCGTGCCGGAAAACTGGATGTTACTGATGCCATAGCCGCCGACCTTCTGCACTTCAAAGGTGACATTGCCCTCGCTATAGGCGGGTAGCTCGATGGCTGGTTGAATAGATACGTTGAAATAGGGGTTGCCACCGGTCGGGACATACTGGGTTTTCTGCACAGAACCGACCTCCTGGCCATTTAGCTTGCAGATCAGTCTGATGCCGAACTCCCCTTGCCCAGATACGGCAGCAGAGGCATTTATTGGCTTGATGGCGACCAGCACCCTGGCGCGGCGATAGGCGGGCACATAGAAGTTTGAGGTCGCCTGGATCATCTTGACGATATCCCCCACCACTTGCGTCACATCCAGCTGCCCCAGGATCTGGCAGTTCTCCCGGATAACCACGTTGTTGAACTCGCCAGAGTTGGCCCGTACATGACCGGTAAAGCTGCCAGAGTCGGCGTAGAGCTTATTGGTGCGGATGGTGCCATCGGCATAGATGATGGTGTGCCATCCCTCACCCCAGCCACTGTATGGGCCACCCCGACCAAAGCCGGCATTGCCGCCCTTGAAATCGCTGTTGACGATGGTCGCGGCATCCAGGCTAGTCACACGGATGTACTTGGCGATCACGTTGGCAATTTCGGCGGTGTCCATCATCGCGTGGTTGATGTAGGTGATGCCGTTCTTGATAACAAAGGGGTTGCGCTTGTTGGTCACACCGCCAGCCCGGGAGAGCACGGCAAACACGTCCGCATCGATGGCGAAGGAGGTCATGATCGATCCGTCCGATGCCATGGTGACAGACAACCCGAAGCCGCCGCCCTCGCCATTGATCTGGGCTTTCGTATACCAACCGGCCGAGAGCTTGCCGGCGGTGTCCGCCTGCGCCTTAGCCACCGTCTGGACAGCGGCCGAGAGCTCTTTGCCTTGCTCGGTCACGCTGGCCTGCACGGTGTCAATGCGCTGGCCAAGGGCCTTATCACCCTCTTTCTGCGCAGTCGATACCGACTGAACAGCCGCCGCGAGCTCCTTGCCCTGCTCTGTCACGCTGGCCTGCACGGTATCAATGCGCTGGCCAAGGGCCTTGTCGGCATCGTTCTGAGCGGTGGCCACCGACTGGACAGCGGCCGAGAGCTCTTTGCCCTGCAGCGTCAGATCTGCCTGCAGCTTTTCCGACTTCTCTGCCAGCGCCTGGTCAGCGGCTGCAAGGGTTCGGCCCTGCTCTTCCAGGGCCGCCTTGGTTGCACGGTCAGCCGCCTGGTATTCACTGCGCTGCTGCTCGAGCTGCTGGGTGGTTGACTGCTCAACGCCGGCGACGACCTCTTTCAGCGTGGTGAAGCGGGCAGCGGTGTCTGCCTTCTCGCCCTGGAACTCGGCCCCGAGGGTTTCGAGCGTCTTGGCCATCGCCTTCTGCTCATCTGCCTGGGTCTGCTGCTGCACCTTGATTTCAGCCCGGGCCTTGCGGGCCCGTTGATCGGCCTCATCGCCGGCGAGCGCGGCACCGATGGCACCAATGGCCGCCAGATCGACCTCTGACATCATGTCGCTTTGGCTGGTCGCCAGGGCTTTTCCCTGCTCCGCCACGGTCTCGGAGAGGTTGCCAAGCTGGGCGGCGGTGTGCTCGGTCTTGCTATCGAGCACCTCGAGCGCCTGGGCAGTGGACTGCTGGCCATCGCTCACGGTTTTCGCCAGCGCCGTGATCTGGGATTTGGTCTCCCCGACCTCGGTTTGCTGCTGGTCGAGCCGCTCAGTCAGCGCCTGGTCACCTTCCACCTGGGCCTTTTGAGCTGCCTTGATATCGGCAGCCAGCTGGCTATCCCCCTTGTCCACCTTGGCCGACAGCTGGGTGATCTGCTCAACCTGCGCCCTATCAGCAGCGGCAAGGGTGCGCCCCTGCTCTTCCAGTGCGGCCATGTTTGCCTGGTCGCCTTGCTTGTATTCACTGCGCTGCTGCTC
This sequence comes from Aeromonas sp. TECH754, assembly GCF_056279295.1. Lineage (NCBI taxonomy): Bacteria > Pseudomonadati > Pseudomonadota > Gammaproteobacteria > Aeromonadales > Aeromonadaceae > Aeromonas > Aeromonas sp. TECH754. Next base: position 1,939,104 of record NZ_JBWBRA010000001.1, read on the forward strand.
GAGCTGCTGGGTGGTTGATTGCTCAACGCCGGCGACCACTTCCCGCAGCGAAGTCAAGCGGGCGGCCGTGTCGGCCTGCTCCCCTTCGAACTCAGCCGAGAGGGTTTCGACTGTCTTGGCGAGTGCCTGGTGCGCCTCAACCTGCACCCGCTGATCACGCTGGATTGCGGCCGTGGTCTGGCGCTGACGCTGCGCCTCGGCGTCACCGGCCAGTGCAGCACCAATCGCCCCCAGGGCGGCATCGTCTGCAGCGACCTTGTTGAGGTCGAGACGGGCCGAGATCTCATCGAACCGCCCTGCAGTGACACCTCCCTCGGATTCAACCACCTCCTCGAGCGCCCGGATCTTGCCCTCTGCCGAGTCAGTCCGAGTCTCTAGCCCGGATACCCGCCGTGCCACCTGCTCAGTGGCCGAGGCAGATACCTCCGCCACGTTGGTAATGGCGGCCGTCAGCTCTTGCCCCTGCTCGGTAACCTTGGCGGTCAGGCCATCAACTGCCTTGGCCGTGGCAGATGCCTGGTCTGCCGTGGCAGAGAGCCGCTGCTCTGCTACCCCAAGGCGTTCGCCCTGGGCAGTCACATCGCTTTGCGCGGCCTTCTGAGACAGCTCCCCGGTCGCGGCATCGAGCTTCTGGCTCACTTCGGTCAGCCGTTCGCCCTGGGCGGTGAACTCCGACTTGGTAACCAACTGGGTCAGTTGACCCTTGATGCCATCGAGCAGCTGCTCAGCTTCGGTCAGGCGCTGACCCTGCGCATCTTGTACTGCCTGGCTGGCCTTGCTGGATAGCGTCCCCTCGAGGGCGTCGAGGGTCTGGTTGATATGGGTGACCGAGGCGTGGACTTCATCGCGCAGCGCACGAACGGCATCCATCTCGATGTTGCCGGTCTCGGGGTCAACGGTGAAAATCGCATCCCGAACATCAGAGATCTCTTTTCTCACGCTGGACAGCATGCCGTGCAGCTTTTCTTGCTGCAGAGCGGTGTTGATCCCCATGCTGCCAAGGGTGTCCTGCTCGGCCTTGAGTACGCTCTCGGCCTGCTCGGATCGCTGCGCTACAGAAGCGAGCTCACTATCCATCTCGGTGAGCAGGTGCTCGATGGTCGGCACCCGGTCGGCCACCGGCTTGATGTCTGCCACGATGGCGGAGACATCAAACAGGGCCTTGTCCAGGGCCGGGATCTTCTCGATGGGGCGGCGCAGATCCTCCTTCAGCTGGTCGAGACCGAGCTCGCCATCGAGCACATCCAGGATCGACTCAGGGTCATAGAGGGTTTTGGCCGTGGCCGCCAGCAAGCCAGACTTGCCGTAAGCGTTCACGGCTCGCAGCCAGACATAGTATTGCGTGTCCGGTCTGAGCCCCTGCAGGGTCATGTATGACGCCGTGCCGGCAAAGGTAGCCTTGGCCATGGCCTCATTGATCGGGTGTTCAATGCGGCTCCACCACCATTCGCACAGCGCACCGTTGTCGGTGCCGCCAGTGAACAACGGCCGGATGGCCAGCGACCAGTTGCCCGCCTCCACCTCCACCCCTGTCGGGGTGGGCGGCACTTCAATGGTGAAGTTAACCGCTGCCACCGCTGAATGGGCGCCGGTGATCGAGACGGCCCGCACCAGGGCGACATAATTACCCGCCGGTAGGCCCGCCAAGCGGCACAGCTCCCCCGTTACCTGGGCGGTGTGAACGGTCACCGCTTTAGCCGGCGGGCTAAGGCGCTGGATGATCACCTGGTTGTATACAACCCGCCCCGCATTGCGCCAGTGCAGCACACCTTGCACCACATCACCGATCTGCTCGGTCTCGTACCGGAGATCATCCGGCATAGCGAGTCCACCGGTTGGCAGTGTCGTGATGTCGGGGCGCTCCATCGGCTTGCCCACGGCATCATCCCACACCGCCGCGGACTCTTCTCGCAGCGTCAGATTGACACCGCCCAGCAGGTTGAACCCCCAATCAACCACCCGGAACTCGGCGCCGGCGATGCCCAGTGCGGGGATGTGAAGGCGAAGATACGAACCAGGGCGATACCGCCAGCCTGACAGGTTCACCGGCACCGTCACCGTGCGGCTGGTGCGGCGCTGGCGCAACATGATGTTGGCCAAGCGTTGTGCCTGGTACGGACTGGTGACGAAGCGCAGGTCGAGATCTTCGGCCAGCTCGATGCCGCCATCCTCCTCGACCCACTCTTTCACGACCACTGACGGAAAGTCCGTGACGGTGAAACTGTCCGGGTCAACGAAGGTGCCAGCCACTGTGTTGATACGGTCAGCACTGGCGGGCTCAGGCAGCAGCTCGATATCGCCGATGATCTGGTAATCGTGGAGCTCATCGGTTGCCGGGCCATAGTACGCGCCGGCCACGATGCCGTGGCGGCCGCCGACATAGGTTGGTTGCCCCGCACAGGCGATGTGCATCGCCTCGAGCACCTTGGCTTTCGGTTCGGTCAGGTCGAACTCGCCGTTGAGGGTGTAACGGGGCTCTGTACGCCCATCCGGGCGGGTCACGATTTCATCGCAGATGTTGGCTGCGACCTTGAACTCCTCGAAGTTGATCTCGTCATCCGGCGTTTTAAGCCAGTGGCGATAGTAATCGAGGATGATCAGGGCGGCGTTGTCAGTCCATTTCGTCTGACCGTCACGGGGGTCATATACCCGGCGGCCAAACTTCTCGATACGAAGGTTGGGCAGGCCTGCGGGGAACTTCTCAAAGTTGGACTTGTAGGAGATTCGCAACCAGGCAATACCCCGGCCTATCATGTCGGGCTTCCAGCTCGGGCAGTTCGCCAGCAGGAAAGCGTCCGCCTCGGTCGGGTTGTTGTGGAATGTGTAGCTGACCAGATCGCCAAAGGTGGTGACCTCATCCTCCCCCACCAGGATCTTGCCGAGTCGGTCAATCTCGTGACCAGCGAGCACAACGGCCAGGTGCAGCCATTCCCCTTCGGTCTGATCGCCCTTTTCTTCTTCGGCAAAGCTCATCAGAACAGACGACACCACCCGGCCATAACAGGCCACCTTCGGAGCGGCTGCCGCCCGCAAGATCTGGCTTCGTTCGCTGGCGCTGGCGTAGTCCCCAAGGCTTGGCGTCTTGGTGGTCAACATCATGGTCGCACTCATCACCGCCGTGCCGATGGCGATGGCGGTGGCAGTGGATACGACCAGGGCTGAGCCCGCGCCGGCGGCGATACCAGCTATGACGGGGATGGCAACTGCAGGCATTATTCGGCTCTCCATGCGAGCAAGGGAACAACATCGGGAACTGGGCGCGCCCCTTGTTCCGTCATGGCCCAAACTTGACCGGCCCATATCAGACCGGCCGTCAGCCCAAGCGGGCCATCAAACACCACTGGATCACCGCGCTGGGCCAGTGCAGGATCAATTCTCTGGAAGTGGGCATCGAGCACGGCGGCGATGCTGCCATGCTCTTTAGCCAGCACCCGCTGGGAGCCGAGGGCCGTGGTGTAACGCCCCCGGTAAACGGCGGCAGGGTCAATGCCACATGCCGCCACACAGCAGTCAGCAACGAACAGGCAGCAGTCGAGCTCCCCCCAAACAAAAGGCCGCACTCTGGCGGCCTCAATGGTGGTGATCAGTTGTCGTTGCCAATCTGGCCGGCGCATGGGTTATCCCTCGTAACGGAATGATGGGGCGTCTTTGGCTGACCCCCAGTGGATCTCCCGGTTGGCCATCTGATCCTGGTAACGGAAAAAACGGTCGCCGGGATATAGGCGTTGGTGACTTTCGTCAGTGCAGCGGTATGGGAGCCCCTGTTTCCAGCTCTCAAAGATGTTCGAAACGCTGAGCTGGATCGTGTTGGTTTTGCCGGCCTTGACCGGGGTCTGGTCAATCAGCCCCTTGAACTGCAGGGCCGCCCCGCTGACGTTGCCGGCATCATCAAGCAGCACCAGGTACAGGCGCAGTGACCGGCCGACGATGCGCTCGCGCATCACTTCGGCCAGCAGGGAGTGGTCAAGCCCGGTCAGGGCGATGGTCAACTTGGTGGGAGAGGTGGACAGCTGCTCTTTCTGAGTAGATACGGCGCCCAGCGAACCCACGCCATAAAACAACTGGCCATTGATAACCAGCTCGCCGAGGCCAGAGTGCATTCTGGACATCCCGCTCACCAGGTCAATTTCCAGCGCGTATAGCCCTGTCACATAGGGGCGAGACAGAGCCGCCAAGAAGGCGGGATCAATACCGGTGATCATGGATAGAGCGCCTCCCGAAACCGGATGGTGCCGAAGTCGGCCCCCTTGTTGGTGATCATCCCCTTGCCGGCTTGCTTGTCATCGATGCGGAACAGCCCCATAGGCCGCTCTACCAGCAGCAGGGTGCCGCTGGCATAGGTTGCCCGCAGCTCCGGCTCGATGTTAATGGTGGCGCGGCCAGACGCATCAGAGCGAACATCACTGACCACCCGCTTGAGCTCATTGCCAACCTGCAGCCAGTCACCCTCAGTCAGCACCAGCTTGGATGGCGTCCACCCTCGGCTGGTCAGATAGCGGCGCATGGCCAGCGACTCATTCACCACTGGCGCACCGAGCACGGCGCGTCGCGGGCGAGAGAAGTCATACAGCTTGATGCAGTGTTTGCGGCCGCCCACACTCTCAAGGCGAGCACTGAAACGGCTGGCAAGCGGCAGGTCTTTTATCTGCCCGATCACCACCTCAAACACCCACTTGCTGCCGGGGGTATCCACCACTTGCTCGTCACCGGTGAACGGCGATTCAAACGAGCGGCTGTTGCTTTCCAGGGCGGCACGGAACCCCCGCACCCGCACACCTGCAGGCCAATCGTAGATATTCATTAAACCCCCAACATACGGCGGCCTTGGCCGTAGCCGGCAAAGTCCTGGATCATCATCTGGTAACCCTGCTGGGCGGCGTTGCTGATCACCGCATTGCGATCGGTGTCGGTCATGTCGGCGCTAAAGTGCAGGTGCTGTTCAAACACCGGACTGCCGCCCAACGTGCCGCCACCAGAACCCATCAGCTTGTCGTACATCTGATCGATGCGCTGGGCGCTCTGGTTGGTGTAAACCCGTTCACCGGTATTCAGCAGCCAGGTTCCCTCCCTGGGGATGGCATCGATACCGTCATGGGCCATGCCGGCGATGGCTGTGCCGGCGACAATGCCGACCGAGATCATGGTCTGGGCCTTCATCAGCGCCCGGGCAGACTCAGCCCCGATCATGCCGCCGGTCATCGCCGCAAACGCAGCGGCTCCCGCTTCGGCTTGCTGACCGGCCACCATAATCGAGGGGATGGCCAGCAGCTTCTGAGTGGCCAGCAGGGCCTTCATCAGAAAGGTCTGCTCTTTGCCGCTGCTCTGCAGCATGTCGGTGATCAGCCCAGTTGTCTGGGTGGTAAACGACAGCATGTCGCGGGCGGCTTGCTGCTGGTCACGTGACTGCTGCTCTACCCGCCGGCGCTCCTGCTCGGCAAGCTGCTCCTGCCGGCGCTGCTCCACCTCGAGCTCGCGCTCGATCTGCTCCTCGCGCTTGCGCAGGTAGTCGTCTTGCTCTTGCTGGTAGTGGCTTGCCTCGCGCTGGCGGTACTCGTCACGCAGCGCCTCGATAGAGTCGAACCCGGTTCGCACCAGATCTTGCTCTGATAGCTGCATCTCGCTGATGCTGGCCAGCCGTTCCTCATGGGCCAGCCGCATCTTTTCCCGTTCGTCCGCATACTGCATATCGAGCGAGGAGAGCGTGGTCGCGCCCTTGTCTGTCAGCTTCTTGGTGTCGGCTGACATATCCCGGGATGACACCGGCAACGGCGGCTTGTATTCAGGGGCCTCCCCGATCCCGAAACGGGCCCGGTTATAGGTCTCCTGGATACGATCGATTTCAGCGGCAATCTCTTCCCGCTGGCGCTGCAGTTCTGGCAGCCCGGCCTTGCCCTGGGTGTTCCCCATAATGGCATCGAGCAGCCCCACCCCCCCGAAGGCCTTTTGGGTGCCGGTCTCCCGGATCTGGTCGTCCAGCTCCTTGAGCTCTTCGCGCAGGTTGCCGAGGCGGCTGGCCATGCCGTCAATGGTGCGGGGATTATCTGCCCATGAATCGAGCAACGAGCCCCACCACTGCACGGCATAGCCGAGCTTTTGGCTCAGCCAGTCGATTTGCTCACTGGCACCGAGCACCCCCTGGGCGAAGGAGCTGCGCAGACGCAGGGACACATCCTGCAGCGCCTGATCCATCTCCTTGAGCTGGCGGATATCGGTCTCTGACAGCGCCACGTTGAGGCTGCGATAGTGGCCGGTAAGTCGCTGCAGCTCTGCCCCGTTGTTGCGCAGCAGCGGCTGCAGGGTCGAGACATCGTTGGCGATGGATTCCAGGTAGAAGATTTGCTCAGAGGCCGAGACGTTGGTCGCGTCCATGGCGTTCTGGACAGCAACCAAGGCCTCTGGCCCCGCCATTTGCTGCAGCTTGGCAACGGTCAGCCCCACCTTGGGGGCGATGTTTTCCATCCAGTCCTTGAACTCGCCGCCGCCCGTTGCCGAGAAGTCACCGAGTTTGTCCTGAACGTCCTTGAGCATGTCAGACAGCTGATCGCCGGTGACGTTGTACTGCTGGGTGGCATAGGAGAGCTCCTGCATCCGCTCGACAGTCACGCCCGCCTTGAGGGCCATCTGCTCAAGTTCACGCCCCTGCTGGGCCAGGGCACTGACAGAAGCGGCCAAGCCGACCGCCGTGCCGGCAATGCCCATGACGGCACCCTGCACCACATTGAACCCGCCGATGATGGCCTGGGATTTCTGCGACAGCAGATCGGCAGACTCACCAAAGCTCTGGCCGAACCGGCGGGTGGCATCCTCGGCCTGCACCGCATCAGAGACATAGCTTTTCAGGATGTTGGCAGCGGAACGAACATCGCCCGGAAGCGATGACAGATCCGCGCTGAGCATGACGCGCAGATCAGCTACATTCGTTGATGACATCGACACGCTCCACACCGGGTACGGAACCAGACAGCATCATCAGCTCGTCATCGCTACGCTCGACAGGCTCGGGATCGGCTGGCTGGTTATAGAGAAACTGGGTTAACTGGATGGGGTCTTGAGGTCGGAAAGCGGTGTTGTAGATCGCAGCGCAGATCTGCCCCATCTCGAACTGGCGCAGGTGGTAATCGAACGGGAAGCGGCGGAAATGGCCGCTCCACTCGATATACTCACGGGCCGATATCTCGCTGAGGAAACGGCGCCAGTCTGCCCGCACAAACTGGCGGGCAAACGCCATTGCATAATCGCGCTCGATCTCTAACCTTTTTTTGGATCGAGCGGAGCGACCTCCTGCTCGCTACCCGCATCGGTCGGCGCCGGCGGCTCGAGACCAGACAGCGCTTTCACCGCCATGGCCAGCCGCAGCTGGTGATCAAGGTTGGGGTAGCTCGCAGCCACCCACTCGATCACCTGGTCTAGGGTTTTGTCAGGGTGCAGGTAAGACAGCCCTAACGCAGCCAGCAGCAGGTTGAGGCGGCTCACATGCTTCTGCACCTCGAACATATAGCGCGCCATGTCGCTATCACTCGCCGGGGGAGCAGGCTGTTGTGGCCAGTCACTGTGCTTGGTCAACAGCAGCTCCTGGTACTCGAACATCTGCAGGCCGGTCAGGGCACGCACAACCACTGAGGCACTCAGGCCGCCCGGGGTCACCAGTGTTACCTCGCGGCTATCAATCAGCGGTTCCATCAACCCCCCTCGTATACATGTTCGGCCAGCGCCTGCTTGCCGGTCAGCGTGATGCCAAAGGTGCGGGTCATCTTCTCTTTCGCCGGGATGGCTTTGCCCACTTTCGAGACAAAACCGAAGTGGGCGTCATAGGCACCGTTCGGGAATTTGATGAAGAACCAGCGAGGCTCACCGCCCAGCAGATTAACCATGGTGGTCTGATTGGCATCACCCGGTTTCCAGGCCAGCGTGATGCCAAGCTCGCCCGGGTCAATCTGGCCGGCCGACTTCTCTTTCCACTGAGGATCCTCTGCGTCCAGGTAATTCTCTTCTGACGCTTCGGCGCTCATCTCCGGCGGGGTAATGTCCGTCACTTGCGCCAGGCGCAGGACATCGACAGAGGAGGAAGGGTCGGGTTTTACCTTGCCGGCCGTCTTGGCCATCAGGAACTGAGTGCCCGTGCCTTTGGTTGGTGTAGTGGTATCAGACATCGCTGTCGCTCCAGGTTGCGTTAAATGACAGGGTCAGGCTGGCAAGTCCTGTCCCCTCTTCGTCTTGGCCATAGGCCCAGTTGATTAGGCCCATACCCTCGGTGAGCAATCCGCTCAGGTTTGACTCATTGAGGCCGGCCAAAACCTCGGCCAGCACATCCAGCTCGGCATCCGCCTGGTTGCTCTCCATCACGTAGAGGGAGACCATCAGCTGAGTGCTGTCATAGGCATCATCCAGGGCATACTCGGAGGGTGCGCCTTCCAGCATGTAACAGAAGGCAACCGGTAGATCCTGCTCATCAACTGAGAACGGACGATTGGCAAACACCGTTGCCGGCTTGCTACTCGAGCCGGCGTTGAGAAGCTGTGACACCTCCTCTTGCAGTGCCTGCCGGATGCGGGTTCTTTTGGTCATGGTGAGTCCAATAAAAAACCCGCCGAAGCGGGTTATTTGGTGGTTGAGGCTTGCCGTCTGGCATCCCATCGGTTGAACATGTTGTTCAGCACCAGCGTCATGCCGACTGTGATGGCAAAGCCAAGCCAGCCGCCCTGATAGGTGCCCACGGCGATCAGCGCCAGCATCAGCAGGGCCACGGCTATTTTTATGATGATCATGCTCTCTCCTTCTATCGAGATCAGGATCCTAGCCCTATTTAATCGCCAGCTTCAACTGACGCAGCAGCGCCTGCTGCATTTCGCGGGGCATGTCACGGCTCATCGCCGCCTTGGCCTCGCGCTCGTAGTGCTCGGTTATCGGGGTGACCAGCGGTATCCGCATTACTTCCAGGGCGTGGCGACCCTTGCCGACACGGCGCAGGATCTGCCAGCTCCTGAGCGCTGTGCTGGCATAGCCACTACCGCGCCGATACCGGCCAAACCCTTTGGAACCGTCCGCCACAAATCCGCCAGCAACCCGATGACGCCCAACCTGCATGTCGCCGGCCTGATAGCGGCCACCTCGCCGGGTGAGCCGCTGCTGGGCTGGCCCAAGCCGGATCATGGGGATGGGGCGGCGGCGCACTCTGATCACTGCATTCGGTGCCTGCGGGGTGGCTTTGAAGATCTTCACCCTGGGGCGGATCAGCTTGGCTGGCACCCGCACCCGCGCGTCCTTTGCCGTCAACCGGATGGCCCGCCCGGACGCCCGAGAGCTGACCCGATTAACCGCCTGCGCACTGGCCTTGGGAACCAGCTTGGCTGGCAGCTGGTTAAGGTTAGCGACTGCCTTCTCCAGATCGAGCTTGATGGACATAGCCGCCTCACTTGATGGGGATGATCAGCTGACCAGCCCGCATGTATGGCACCTCTCTGACGGTGGTCACCAGGCCAAGGCTGGGAACCTCTACCTTGTCACCGTTACGGAAACGCACTCCGGCTGGCGGGCTGCTCACTGCCAACTCGCGCAGCACAGTCGCCACCTGGGCAAACGCATCAGGCTGTTCGTCATAGAGCACGGTCAGCGACTGACCGGCGACAACGGCAGGGATACCCATCGCCTGGTCAACGGCCACATTGAGGCGACTGACAGCCCGCTGCCAGCGGGAACCGGTCACCATTACTGGACGATCAGCGCGTCGGCATAACCGCTGGAGCCGCTGCTGACCAGCTTGCCGAAGTCGTCGGCGTCTTTGGTGGTGTCAGCGACCAGCCTGGTGCCGTCCCACTTAACGGCTGCGCCGACTGTCAGGGCGGAGTCGCAGGGCAGCAGCCAGACACCGCCGAGGGCCCCGGTAAATTCCGCGCCAGCCAGCGCCGACTCAAGGGGAACGACGGTCAGGGCGCCGATCTTGACGGGCTTGCCCGATACCACACCGCCGGCAGGGGCCACGAAGGACTGTTGACTGCCGGTACTGACATAGTTTTTAGCCATGAGGTTATTCCTGTATTGGAGCTGTCAGAGATGGCCCGCACAGTGCGGGCCAAGGGATTACTTGCCGGCGGACTTGACCAGGCCACGGTAATCGAGGGCAGAAACGCCCGCATCGATACGTACCTTGGTGGTCACACCGTCTACGGTGAAACCTTCTTGCTGCTCGATCCAGGGAGTGTCCTGGCCGTCGAGGTAGGCCACCTCGATGGTGTCGCCCCCCTTGGCCGCCAAGTACCACGCCTCGGTGCTGGCGTCGGAGAGACGAGGCTCACCGATCACATCCACGAAGCCCTTGATCGGGTTGGCGATGCCAGAGTTGGCATCCGCGCCCGGGACAGAGGTGCTGTTGATGAGTTGCAGCGCGGTATCTTCCAGCTCGATCGGCACCAGGGCATACCCCGGGCGGATGTTGAGGGCACGACCCGGCTTGTCATCGGCCCCAACGGCGCGCTGGCCGCGCATCAGGGTCTTGGCAGCGGAGAGCCCCTTGATCCCCATCGCGGCATCAGCGCCGGTCAGCAGGTTTTTGTGATCCGCATGGAACAGCGTCTTGTTGTCCGGCATCTTGACGTTGCCCGTCAGCACCGCATAAACCAGGTCGCCGATGGTGCCGCGAGCGGCCGCCCCGAACAACGCCGGCACACGAGTCAGCATGTCGAGATCATCGTTGATGATGGCTTGCCGGGTGATAGCAAACAGCTCGCCATAGGTAGCCAGCTGGATGGTAGCTCCGGTATCTGACAGGGTGACGTGCTTGTATTCCGCCCCCTCCCGCACCTTGCGCAGGCTGGGGATGTCACTCAGACCGATACGGCTCGCCACCTTGAAGTCGGACAGGGTGCCTTTGCGCGTCCACTTGTCGAAGGTTTCTTCGGCATGTTCCCAGCCTTCCAGCACCGACTTGTTGGCGACATCCAGCAGGATCTTGCCAAAGTCGGAGCTGGTGTGAGTGAAGGCCATGCCGACATAGGCCATCGGGGAGTGTCCGCCGGTCTGAATGCCGCGACCATCCAGCGACGCGCGGGCCAGCTCGCGCAGGCTGTAACCGCCGTAACGGTTGTCACCCTCGGCGGCAGCATGGCCACAACGGGCCAGCAGCGAGGCGCGGATCGAATCGCCGATCAGGTTGCCGTTGCCCACATGAATATGGGCTGCCGGGCCAGTCGGCCCCGCCTCGCCAGCGGGCTTGCCCAGCGCCGCCTTGATTTTCTCTTTGGTCTGGGCGGGGTTCACATCCATATCGCCCAGGCACTCGGCCATCAGCTCAGGGAAGCGGCCGCCGGTGAGAGCGAACAGATCCTGGATCTCGTTGCGGCGGCCCTGCTCCGCCTGTTTGAAGGCGGCCAGCGCCTCGGCTTGACTCGGCGCGGCGGCCGGCTGAGTCGTGACAGAAGCAGGGGCCGCCGACGCGGGAGGCTGGCCAGCGGTCGCTTTGGCACCGAACAGGGCTCGGGCCTGGGTAGGCATATTGGTGAAGTCGTTCATTTTGTTCTCATTTACGTAGGCGGCGGCCAAGATCGGCTCTTCCAGGACATCGACAAAACCCAGCTCCTTGGCCTGGGGGCCATCGAGCCAGGTGTCTGCCGACAGTAGCGCGGCCAGCTCCTCGCGGGTCTTGCCGGTTTTCTTCTCGTAGGCGTTGAGCAACAGCGCCTCATTGCGATCCAGCCAATCCGCCATGTCGCGCAGATCGTCGGCATTGCCGACCGTGCCAGACCAGGGCTTGTGGATCATCACCCAGGCATTGCTTGGCATGTGGACGGTGGCATTGGGCAGGCAGAGGATGACCGAGGCCATGCTGGCCGCCAGGCCATCGTTCCAGATGTCGATCTTGCAGCTCAGGCGGGCCAGGGTGTTGTAGATGGCAAAGCCATCCATGATGTCGCCCCCCGGACTGTGGATGTGGATGTTGAGCTGCTTGGCATCGAACACCCCGGCGGCCTTGCAGTCGGAGATGAACTGCTGGGCTGATACTCCCCAGTACCCGATCACGTCGTAGATGTAGATCTCGACTGTGGGCACAGCACCGGAAAAGGCGCTTATGCTGTACCAACTCTGGGCATTGGGGATTTCATGCTCGGGTGCGGGGTGGCCGCTGGCGGCCGCCCGCGCTGGCATCAGCGTGGTTTGCATCGTCGCCGTCAGATGGTGCTTTTTCACTGGGTTGTGCTCCTGGGTCATTGGCTGGGTTGGTATCTGTCATCACGCCGTTTTTCTCAGCCCACTCCAGCTCAGACAAGCGCTGGTCTCGTACCTCATCGGGATTGCGGTTGCGAGCCCGGATCCACTCGGTTTCTGTCCCGGCACCGCCACGAATGACCGCCTTCCAGCCGTTGGCTTCACGCTCCGGGTCAATCCAGGGCATGACGGGCGCAAGATAGATGGCATCGAACAGGGTTTTTGGGTCGAGTTCAGGCGGCAGGACAAGGGGATCTTTGCTGCGCAGGGTTTCGGCCAGCAGCCAGTCACGAAACACCGGGCGCGACCAAAGCGCCACAAAGTCATCCTGCAGAACGGCAAAACCCTCCCACCCTTCAACCAGCTCCTGGCGCTGGGCGGAGTAAGTGCCGTCATAGTCGCGGGCCACGCTCGAATACTGGCTGCGGGTGCCGGCACACGACGACCGGAGCTGCCCCGCCCGCCAGACGTTCAGGGCGGTGTTCGGACGGTTGGACTGGATCACCCCCACATCCTCGCCGGGACGCAGGTCGTCAAACGTCGTGCCGGGGGTGATGTCGATCATCCGTGGGGCTCGTTCCCCCTCGCCGGCCTCCGGCTCGATGTAGTTGTCTGGCACCTCCCGCTTGATGAAGAAGGCGAGCGAGGCGCTGATGCGGGCCGCCACCCGTTCGGCTTCCTCCACGGATTTCAAATCGGCCAGGCGGGTGATCACCCCATGGAGCAGAGACACGCCGCGCAGCTGATGAATCCGCTTGCGCAAGGCCAGGTGGTAGATCTCGGCGGCATCGATCTCCTTGTGGCGATAGCGGAACCCCTGCAACTCACCGGGGTGATCGAACATCACAAAGTACGATTTTGGGCGCCGCCAGCCATCTAGCTTGATGCCTTGCCGGATCCCCTCTGCTACCTGGTTGTAGTCGAACGGGACGAAATCAGGCTCTAACAGCTCTATCGAGTAAGGCGTATCGCTGTGATGCTTGTAGCCAGGCACCGTGCCGAGCAGGCGGCGGCCAAACATCTCCCCATCGCGCAGCCAGGTACGGCAAACCAGCCGCTCCATCGCGGGGCGAGTGAACGTGCCGGTGGTTTCCGGTTTCAGCGACCAGGCGGCCCAACGGCGGCGGATCTCTTTTGCAAGATCCAGCAGCAGGGTGCCGTCTACCGCCCGGGGCTGCGGCTCGATCTGGATACCTTTGCCACCGACGATCCGCTCTTCCAGCTTGTCGAGCAGGCCGATCACGATGTCGTGGTTTTCATCAAGCGCCCGCGCCTGCTCGCGCAGGCTGATCGCCGACATCTGCACCGCCTGGTTGGCTCCACTGCGCTCCCGCTTGGCATTGTGGGTGCGACTCGGCATGGCAGCCTCATAGGCTTGCATCCGCAGGCGGTCACGCATTCGGTTGGCTGCCCAGCCTGGCGAGACAAATCCGAGCAGCTTATCCAGCGCAGTCATGTGAACCTCGCTACTGCATAGGGGCGGCGACGCGGTGACGCTACCTGCTGACGCCGGCGCTCCCACTCCTGACGACCAGTGCGGATCTCGTTGAGATTTTCAGAGGTGACCGAGCGCCCCTGAAAAGTGATCTGCTTGCCTGCCAGTAAATCGCGCTCGGCCTGAAGGTAGAGCGCGATCATGCTGTCAATATCTTCCAGCTTCACAGCCAGCCTCCTGATCCTGATGATGTGCCCAGCCAGCTATTGCCCGCAGCAGACGCGGCGGGCTTGACGCTGGCAGGCGGTGAGGGGTTGATGGTGGTCGGGCGCGGCTTGGCTATCAGCCTCCATCCCCGGTGCTGCACCCCGAGGCGAATGCCCGCCAGGGCATACACGGCGCAGTCGGTTGGCTCGTTACGGGCGCCAGACGGGGCGACCCAGCGATACACCCGGCGCCCCTTGACGAACTCAACCCGCTTTCGTTCACAGGTGAGTCCCTTAAAGTAGAAATCGTCGGCCCACTCGGCCACCGGATGATGGCGGTAACCCGGTGATGGGCCAGACAATGAGGTCGGTACATCCCCCAGGCGGCCATAAAGCACGTCTTTGGCGGAGTCGGTGCCTACCTCGGACAGATAAACCCCCTTGCGGTTTCGCTTGCGGGGGAAGGTGATGATGGGCTTCCCCATCATGGTTGCGCCCTTGATTGGGATGTACTTGTGCGGGTTGCGACGGCAGAACTGATATACCTCGTCGGTGTAGTGGCCGCCCGAATCGATCATCACCAGGCCGATGTCCAGCACCTCCCCGGACGCCTTCACGAACTGGCGGGAGAATTGCTCATGCAGCCTCTCCCAGATCTCGGAGCGGTGCAGGTCACCATAGAGGCGCTGATAGTCCAGCACCCATGACTCTTCCCCCGCTCCCCAGCCAGTGATCTCAAACTCGAAACGGTCATCCTGGGTGTCAGCCCCCACTGTGATGTAAAGTACGCCGTCAGGTACTGCGACAGGCCACACCTCACGGCGGGCGGCAATGGCTTCCCACTCCAGTTTCTCGCCGGTGTCATCCTCCCAGGTTTCCCCGAGGGTGGTGTTGACGAAGGTCTTGAGCTTGCCCTGGTCATCCTTCGCCTTGAGGAAGTCAGAGACAATCCGCACCCATGTCGTAAGCGGACTGTACGCCGTCCAGATATGGAAGGTGACCGACTCAGGGGGCGGGATTGGCTGGTCGTCACTGTCGAACCAGTCGATGGAGTCCCGCGTCCAGATGCCGGTGCGCTCGCAGATCCAGCGCTCTACCGTCTCGTAATCCATCTCGTGCTGGCGAATGGCGCAGCCATTTGCCTCACACAGATAGAACGCGGAGTGGTGATTGGTGCCATCCCATTTGATGCCGAACTCTGCATCCGGCCCGCCCCACTTGAGGTACTGCTCGGCCTCGCAATGAGGGCACTTGATGTGATAGCGCATCAGGTGTGGCGATTCACTCGCCGCCCGCTCTATCTGGCACTGGCCTGCAATCTTGGGTGTTGAACCACGGATCGACTTGGGATGGGTCGAACCCTCCATCCGCTTATCACCCAGGAAGGTGGGCGAGCCCTCCTTCTCGATGTCATCATCAAAGGCGGCCAGCTCGTCATAGATCCCGAAATCAGGCGACGCCTCCCGGTAGTTCTTGGCGGCCTTTCCTCCCCGCAGCTCAAGTCCTCGACCGTTGGCGAAGCGCTTTAGCTCCAGGGTGTTGTCCCGATGCTTCTTGCCATACCAAGGGGCGAGCGCCCGAATTTTCGGCACATCCCGGATCATGGGTTCAACATGCTTTTTGACGAACAGCTCGGCATCGCCATCGGTCGGCTGCCAGATCAGGCCGTTGCGCTTCTTGTGCTCCAGCAAGTAGGCGGCGACGCCAAGCAGCATCTTGGTGTACCCCACCCGCGCCGACTTGACGAAGTTGACCTCGCGGATATCGTCGTTGGCCATCGCGTTGATGATGGCCACCTGAAACGGCAGCGACTTCCAGCGGCCCTCCTGATAGGAGGACTCAACCGGCAGATAGTAATGCTCATCCATCCACTCAGCGGCAGTCTGAACCGGCGGGCGGAGCAGGGCCGACAGACCAAGTGTGACGGCAGCCGCCAGGCTACTTACTTGTGCTGTCGATATATTCATCCAGTAACTCCGGCAGCAGATCACCCAGGGATGCCGCCTCGTTGCTGGCTATGACCAGTTCACGCTGGATCCCCTCGATGTGCTTGGTCTGCAATTCGGGGTAACGGCGGCGCATGGTGAGTGGAACGGTGTCGAGCAGACTGCTGACCTTGGCGGCGATGCGCCTCAAAGCGAAGGTGGCAAATTCTGTTGGCACCTGGTGGCGCTCAGCGATCTTGTTCTCGCGCTCGGCCTTGTCGGCCTGCTCCTTGGTGAGTCGCCACCGCTGGAAGTCCAGTTGATCCTCACCCATGTTTTGCGGATCCGTTGGTTGGTGTTTCTGGATCGCATTCTCTAGTCGGTTATCCACAACCGAGCGCACATCAAAATAGACATTGCGGCCAATCTTCTTGACCGGCTTAACCCCCCATTTATCAAAGGCTTGAACTGATATGCCAAGGCTGGCGGCCATGTCGGACTTATTGAGCCAGCCTGGCTTTGCGAGCCCCTTGTCTGATGGCTCTGACATTGAAACAACAACCTCGCTTTTTGGGGTTTCATATGTAGTGAAAATCCGCGCCTCGCCGACCCGTCGAGGACGGGGGGCTGGGGGGAGTACCTTTGACCTGGGGGTGGGGCATTGCGGTAGTTGGGTTAACGGGGTTGGGTCAATGAGAGGTAGGCTCTTTCACAGGCCAGACCCGATGCTCGAGCTCTGTCATACGCTGCTGCCAACTCACCCGCTCTCTCGTCAGCCCGGCTGAGCAGGTCGGCGAGCACCACAGCAGGTTGTCCGGCTGCCTGGCCTCCCTGGGGAGCGCCGGTACCGCTGGCGCACTGACTCGCTCGGGCTGCCAAGCGACGGGCTTGCTCGAGCAACCGGCCAGACTCAATACCAGCAGCAGCGGCATCAGCCTGTGCTTGGGCGATTTCTTCTTGTGCATGGTCTCTCACCTCATCGATTTCAGCCTGCCGGCGCTGCTCCTCCTCTCGGGCCTCCTGTTCGGCCTTGGTCCTGGCAGTAGCGAAGCGGGTAGCCTCTTCATTCCACTTTACCTGCCAGGTCTTGCGCTCCCCCTCCTCCCCAGCAGCTTGACCAGAGCGATAGAGCACCACCCCGCCACCGGCCAAGGCAGCTATCACCAAGGCGCCGGCCAGGAACGGCAGCGCCTTGCTCTGTGGAACCACTCCCATCATGCCCCCTTGCACTTCGCATTGAGGCGCAGCCGGTCTTTCCAGAGTCCGGGGCAGACCCGGTTCCCTGGTGCAGAGCAGTCCTGTTTGCCGGCACGCTTGAACATCAGGATCGCTTCGCAGGCACCTGGGTAGTCGCCAGCGTTCAGGCGCTTGACGATGGTGGAGCGGCAGAAGGCACCGGGGCCGATGTTATGGGAGAGCTCGACATAGGCATCGAACTCATACTGGTGGAGTGGCACTTGGATGCAGGCCTTAAGGGCATCCTCGAACACCCGCACCTCCCGAAGGCTCCTGTTCACTGCGGCGACGGGCGTGATGGTGTCACCCATCTTGACCCCTTCGGTGCTCCCAAATCCGATAGTGGGCAGCTTGGTCCCGTGTACCGGGTCGGGGTAAGCCACCGGCCCCCAGCCCTCCCGATTCAGAATCCCCACAAAGCCAGCGGCACTGAGCGTGAGCGCCGCTATGGCAATTCGCATTTTTGTCATGCCTACCCCACCTGCTTGGCGCGTGGCTTGATGATGTTCGACCAGATAAACCAGCCGATCTGAACTGAAAGCCACACCAACGTCGCGATCAGCACCCAATCATTCAAAGAGACACCAGCCCACGACATACTCACCACCGCTACAGGAGGGGCAGATTTCGCAGCTTCACCGACCACTGTGGTAGCGATCTGCTCATGTCCTTGATTCATGAATCCACCCCAGAAACGAAAAAACCCCGGCTGGGCCGAGGTTCAGAAACGGAAAATAAAAAGACCGTACCCTTTCGGGTACAGTCTTCCATTATGTTTAACAACTGTACACAATCTTGCGGGCTAATGTCAAACCCCTGATTTTCTATTACTCCTCAACGCCCCAACTTTGATGATATTAATATCATATTTCCGAATAAAAATCGGAGGCAACTAAAATTGACACATTTATTAACAGGCATATTGATAGAAAACAAAACGGAATGTTCTTGCTATTGAATGGAAATGGACAATTGGCAAAATGAAATGAAAAAATCTGGTTATTTATACAGTTAATAGCAGCCTAACTCCCACTGCTGGGTGAAAGAGTTTTTCAGGATTAGCATGAAAAACTCTAGTTTTAGACCATATCAAAACATTGATTTTTATGGTTTTTTTAAAAAAAATATATGAGCTTCACGAAACACTTACACTGTAAAACTATGGATAAGAAGCGGATGCCACCTAGTAATTTTTCAGGCTTCAATGAGTATCCATTCATCCATTCTTTTGGGTTTTAGTAATACTAAAATTTCCAACATATAACTCCAGCGCTATGCTCTTCATAGTCGAGAATATTGTACTAGACAAAAATTAGTGAATGCCATACTTAATAAAGGAGAAAAGTCATGGTACTACAAATACTTGCCAACCTTGAATCAAACTCGAGTTACACAATCCAAAATGGATCCTCTGACTTGGCGGATATTTTTGTTTCCATTGACTCCCTTGCTGAAAATGCCGACTACTTACGAAATGTATATGACTACTTACGCGACCGCCCAGAACTGAGTCGTGCACTATTTGACGAATTGATTCAAAGACACAACACAGCATGCTCAACTACCAATTCAGTTCAGTTCGTTCCAGGATGTTGTTGTTGTGGAATAGATCCCTACGAGCCCGACAGACAGCTAGGGAAAGATATTTCCGCTTTGGAAGCAAGCCTAAAATCGACTACACAAGTCGACATCAAGTCGGTGAAGTTTCTGAACGAAGTAGCATCTTATCGAGCAAAGGCCCATGCTCGAATTGGTTCAATTGGCACAATGAAGAAAGACAAGCAACTAATTGGGGCAGAGCTCCTAAATCGCTTAACGTCTCGAACTCGGATTGACCGAGCAGAGGCTGACTATCTTTATGCGGTGTTAGAGAGAAATGAATGCATTGGTGAAGATCTATTCGAGTATGCGCTTTCAGGGGCTCGATTAGCATCTCTATTATTCCGACCAGCGATTGATGATAGCCCTGTAGTTGCCTCAATACGAGCTATTTTCAAGAAAGATGGAGCCGATATTAATGGTGGCAACAATGGTGGTTGCTGTTGCTGCTGCTGTTGCTGTTGCTGTTGTGGTGGAGGTTGCTAATTGAATAGTAAAAGTCATAGCCGTCAATCTGGTGAGGGAATTTCTATTCCACCAAATTTTCCCAAATCTGTTCCAATAGCTGAATACCGCACTGTTCAGTTATCACCAGAACTTTATTTTGCAATCCAAGAGTTGGCTGATGACCCTTGTTGCCCAAACGGAATTTTTTCGACTGCTGTGGCAATTGACAGAACCGCGAACTCCTCACTGATTAGAGCAAGATATGAGGCTGCCGAAAGATTCGCTCTTGCTGCAGTGCATGGGGGGCATCAATTTGTACATAATTCAATGATCGATTCATTCGATATATTTGAATTTCCTATTCGATTGAACTCACCTCTTAATGGGCACGGTCGTTCCTCAGACACCATATTTCTTGAGTTCTCAGAAACTTTCAACATGAAAAGCAAATATATTGCAGCCGCAGATGTCTTTGCACCCTACCCTATTATAGGTGGAGAGTGTTGCTGGCACCCAACAACAAATGGCGTAGCAGTTGGGAGGGACTATGAATCTGCAAAGTTTGCAAGCTTTTGTGAGCTTCTAGAACGTCACTCAATTATGAAATATTGGCATGAAGGAGGAACTTCATATCTAGTTGGAGAGAAAGAAATTAGAGATGCAGCAACTCCAGAGGAAATTTTTTTGGATAGTCTTGGCTATGAGTTAATATGCCTAGAAATATCTACAATCAATTCTATTTTTGTAGTTTTATCATTCGCTAAAAACAAAAATTGTAACTATCCATTTCTTGTTTGCTCTGCTGGTACTGCACAAACACTATCTAGTGCCATTAGAAAAGCTGCACAAGAGACAGTGCAAACACTAGTTGCCTGTGCTGGTCAGACCGCGGAGTTTTCACGATGGAAGGATAAAGGTAGCATCATAAATTCACTTGAGCACAGAATGTATTATTATGCAGACACTACAAACCATGACTCAATTAATGAGGTAGTAGCGGGTGCAATGGCTGAAGCACTGAATCTGTCAGATAGGTCACCGTGTACCACAACTTTCTCGTTTGATGAGTTACAACAACTAGGGGTTGCCGCTGCATTTGTTGATATAACGCCTGAGTCTTGGAATGGGTTGTTGAGTTGTGTGCGCTGTTATTCGTCCACAATGATTCCTTTATTAGTGTCTGAGTCAATGGTTAAGGAAACGCCCTCATTAGCCGCAGCAAGTCGCTTCGCTCTTCCTCATCCTTTTCCATGATATAAGGCAACTTAATTCTTACCAGCTGACGCACCTATGGAGATTGACCGAGCATGTCTTTATTCTATAAACCAATACGAATCTTTCAAAGGGAGGCGTCATGTCGAATATTCGTAAAGATAGCGGCGTTCAATTTTATACCATTTTTACTTTCTAATTATCTTGATTAAACCACTATTAGCAGTAAGTTGTAATTAGACTATGTCTAGCCGATCTTGGGCATAATCTTATGTAGTAACGCGCGCCGCCTTCACCTGCTTTACACAACACCGATGGCGCCACGTCAGCATGGCCAAATTGTGTAGGCATCAACCCCACACCCAATGCCCAATGCCTGCGGGTCAGTCCACCAGCCATGGCACGCCGAATCAGGCGTGCCAAAGATAAGACACAAGCCAGTACCAACACAACGTGGGTAGGCCTTGTCAACGGTCTTATCATATAGACGGCTGGCTTTCATATCACGTATTAATCCTCCCCTCCCGGTAGAACTGCTGGTAAAAACAACCTCATACGGCAGTAGTACACAAGCTTTAGCACTACTACTCAGCACTGGTCCAGACCAAGACCTAGATCATTGTTGGCGCGGAATCGGCATTGGTATCCCGATCAGCCGCTCAGTGGCCAGCGGTACCAAATAGGTTCGCGCTAAATCGGGATCCCGGCACCCCAGCCAGGCGTCGTAGTCATCCGGCGACACGATTACCAGGCTCCGCTTCTCGTCCCCTGGTTTGTGCATTCGCCGCAGCAGTGGGTGAGTGTCGGCATTGATGGTGAGCTGGGAGAAACTGAAGGTGTAGCCCTGTTCCTCCTGCCATGCCCGCCAGATGCCAGCCACTGCGAAGGGCTTACCGTCGGACATGCAGATCCGCCAGCGCTCGGCCTTGCCGCTCTCGTAGCAGGGTTCGAAGAAACCGGTCATTGGCACCAGGCAGAGATGCCCCTGCTGCCAGGCACGGCGGTAGGTCGGCTTTTCACCTACCGTCTCGGCCCTGGCGTTCATCGTGGTGTAGTGCTTGCCGCCGGGTTGCACCTTCCTCTTCGGCACCAGCCCATAGCTGGCGATCAGCGCCTGTCGCCGGCCATCACGCTGGATCAGGATCGGGGCCTGATAGTCCTGCCACACCTCTTCCTTCCAGTCGTACCCAGGGTCATCAACCCCAAAGTATTCCACCAGCACCGCCTTGGTGGTCGGGATGTAGTTGATGCACATGTGCAGCCCCTCCGTCGTATGAGTGCTCAAACTCACCAGGTTGGTCTCTGCCAAGCATAATTGGCCGCATTCCCCCTTGCCCTGCCAAGACCCGAACGCCGACCAGTGATCTTTCCGGATCCCTCAGATAGAATCACTGTACGTTCATACAGTGAAAATCACCATGATCCCCCATGCTACCGATGCACCTATCATAGAGCTCCCTCTGTTCCTCACCCCTGCCGCCTGCGGGTTCCCCTCGCCAGCTCAGGACTATGTGGAGCAGACCATCGACCTCAACCAGCACTGCGTCACCCACCCGGCGGCCACCTTCTATGTGCGGGCCAGTGGACACAGCATGATCGGGGAAGGCATCAATGACGGCGATATGCTGATCATCGACCGCGCCATCACAGCTCGCCACGGCGACATCGTGCTGGCCTGTCTGGATGGTGAGTTCACCGTCAAGATCTTGCAGACCGACCCAATGGCACTACTACCGGCCAATCCGAGCTTCTCCCCCATCATTCTGCAAGAAGGGCAGGAGCTGGATATCTTCGGCGTCGTCACCTTTGTCCTGCACAAAACCCGGCGAGGGTAGCCATGCCAACCGCCATTGCCCTGGTCGATGTGAACAACTTCTATGCCTCTTGCGAGCGTCTATTTCGCCCCGACCTCAAGGGGGTGCCGATCGTCGTGCTTTCCAACAACGATGGCTGCGTGGTTGCCCGCTCGGCAGAGGCCAAACGGTTGGGGGTCAAGATGGGGGTGCCCTACTTCCAGATCCGCGAGCTCTATGAAGAGCAGGGCGGCATCTGGTTCAGCTCCAACTACGCCCTCTACGGCGACATGTCGAACCGGGTGATGACGACCCTGGAGAGCATGGCCCCAACAGTCGAGGTCTACAGCATTGATGAAGCGTTCGTCGAGCTCGGGGAATCTTGGGCTGGCGACCTGCTGGCCTATGGCCGCCAGATCCGCGAACGGGTGCAGCAGTGGACAGGCCTCACCGTCGGAGTAGGCATTGCGCCGACCAAGACCCTGGCCAAGCTGGCGAACTACGCCGCCAAGACGTGGCCGGCCACCGGCGGTGTAGTGGATCTGCGTGATGAGGTGCGCCGTACCAAGCTGATGACCATCACCCCGATTGAGGAAGTCTGGGGGATAGGGTGCAGACTAACCGCCAAACTCAACAAACAGGGCATCAACACCGTGGCAGAACTAGTGGCAGCCGACCCTAAGAGCCTGCGTCGACAGTATGGTGTCGTCGTCGAGCGCACCGTGCAGGAGCTTCGGGGGATCCCTTGTGCCGAGCTGGAGCCGATGGCCCAGGCCAAGCAGCAGATCATCTGTAGTAGGAGCTTCGGGGCGCGCATCACTACCATTGGCCCTATGCGTGAGGCCCTGGCTGGATACATGGAGCGGACCGCCGAGAAGCTACGTGCCGAGGGGCAACGGTGCCGCCATGTCACCCTCTTTATAAGGAGCAGCCCCTTCTCGGAGCGAGAGACCTATTACGGCAACCAGATATCGACCCGGTTGCAGACTCCCACCTCAGATACCCGTGACCTGCTGGCCCTGGTTGAGCCGCTATTGCGCCGGATCTGGCGGGATGATGTCCGCTATATGAAGGGAGGCGTCATGCTAGCCGACTTCACCCCCACCGACATGCAGCAGGGAGATCTATTCGCTGACCGGCAGCAGGATCCCCGCAGCGAGGCTCTGATGAAGGTGATTGACCAGATCAATCAGGGAAGGTGGGGAAAGGTCTACTTCGCGGCCCGTGGCCGGGACACCAGCGAGTGGATGATGAAGCGGGAGCATCTCAGCCCCCGCTACACCACCTCTATCAGCGAACTACCCGTGGTGAAGGTATGAGCTTCATCAGCCTTGTCAGCTGCTGCTGAACTGGCTCCCACTTTGGATCTGGCGGGACCTTCTCCAACCTGGGCGCCGGTACTTGGTGAATACAGAGCACCTTGATGAAAATCCGCTTGTGGACTTTCCCCTCCTCTTTCAGCCCTCTCCGGACTTCAGCCACCAGCTCGACGCATTTCAGGTTGCGCAAGTAGATCATGAGATCGCCAGCCAGACCACTGGGTATCTCAAGCACCTCGACGACGTCATACAGGTCGAAGAAATCGCCGTACAGTAGTCCCCAGCCCGCCATCTTCAGGGCGGGATCTTTCAATTTGCTATCCATGTAGCCCCACCTGGTTCTCCCCATTGAGGATCAAGATACATGACAGAGCCCAGCACAGCGTCACTTTACATACTCGTCGCTGTCGACAAGCGCCACTCCCAAAGTATGCAGTGCGATTTTTAGCTTGGTGACCTTCTGATCTGCGAGACCGTCATCCCCCACCCCACACACAAAAACATCCGGAATGAACCCGCCGAAGCTATTTTTCGCCCGTACATCCATCACGACCTCTTGCCACAGGGGAGTGCCAGGACGCTCCAAGTTTTTCACCTCATCAAGTTGTGCAGCGACGATATAGGGACTGCGAGGATCTTTTAACTGGGGTCGCCATTTATCCAGGCATGAGGCTTTCAACTGTTCAGAAACATCTGGCGACAGCACTCTTCGCTGATAACCCAACTCATTGTTGCTGGTAGTGACAATTTCCGAATCTTTCGGTGCTGTGGCAACCACCAACTCGTTGTCACCACGCCCGACCTCGGCAGAACAGGGCACATCCGTGTAGGTTTTCTTGCCATTCACCGTACAAAGATAAACGTCAGACATTGCAGATGAAGAAACAAGAACAACGGCCAGACCAAGGCCAATGACGTGAAATTTCATGAGGATCCTTCCTCCATTATTCAGGCGCTCGCACAACTCTACCAACTTACGTTCTTGCTCTGCCATCCGTTTTTCATCGCCATCACGCCGCCGTCACCCGCTTATAGAACGTCGCCACCTCACTCTCCTGCTGGTGGCACCAGGCCTGCACCGCAAGATAGAGCGGATACCAGCCCCGCTCCCACTGACCGCGAGTCAGTCCACCAGCCAGCGGCTCAATGGCTCTTCTGATGTGGGTACCCAGGATGGGGCGCAAGCCGGTACCGTTGCAGCGTGGGCAGACCTTATCGATCGCCTTACCATGCAGGCGGCTCAGTTCCAGGTCGCGAATCACACCCCTCCCCCGGCAGAACTGCGGGTGGCAGGCCGCGCCCGGCGTGTCCACCGTGCGGCAATAGTGTTCCAGAGCCAGCTCAGCCACCCGGCGCAAGGCCATGCCTTGGCCACGTTCCTTGTTAGCGCCCACAAAGCGGGGGGCTATCTTCGTGCACTCGGCCTGCACCGCCAGCAACGCCTTCTTGGCATCCCCTAGGTCTTTGCAGTAACGCGCCATCACCAGCGCCATGCCGGCACCATTGTGCTTCTGAACCATTCCCAATGCCGTCATCACATCACTCTTTGTCAGATGAGAACGCCCCGTTGACTGGGCCTGATGGGCCTGTAGCATCACAGAACGCGGATCCCCTACCGTAATTGCATATTCAAAGCGCACTCATCACCTCCACCGTTACCGACACCATTCCCCCTTTCACTACTGGCCCGCGCTCCACCAGCAACCGGTCGATCTGGCTATCGTCCAGCCACACTCCTGCGTGGGTCAGGGCGTCTTGTACCGCCTTCACCGTGTTATCCAGATCCCGGGCTCGCCGGTCAGGGGCCTGCACTACCAGCCGCAAGGCCAGCCGATCGGAAATCTGCTTGCCGGCCAGCTTGGCCACCAGGCAGGCATCGGCCGCGGCTTTGCGATAAACCCTCCCCTCTTGGCTTAGCAACGTTCTGGGCTTGCCGCTCACGGCCACATTGCGCCAGATCCGGTTGGTGGAAGGGGGCCATGGCAGGGTCACTGTCCATAAATCAGCTTTTGGCATTGAACACTCCCAGGGAGCATGCCAGCTCCAATGTGTTGATAACGTGCTCCAACTGCGAACCGTGCTGGGCCTCCCACGCCTTCCACCCGATCCGGTGCAACTCCATGTGTGGCTGGTGGGCGAGCGGGAACACCATCAGATCGTGCGCCTTGCTGCCCATCACGCTCATACCGTGACCTACGACATGGTGCGCCTCGATGCCCTCGCGCTGGCCCGTCACCACACAGGGCAACTGCCTCACAAAGGCCAGGTAGGCTGCACACTCCCAGCGCTGGCGCTTGGGCCTGCCCAGGTGGAGGGCCGCGGGGTCTGGGTCGATCTGACGAATAGCCGGCTTGGCATTGATGCGGGCACGCAGATCGGCGAGCGGATCACGCTCTGCCACCTCAAGGCGATGATCACGATAGCGGGCATCGGTCTCCCGGTTACCGCGGGGCGACCACTTCCGATCCGGTTCGATGGGTGCCAGGCGACAGGCAGAGCGCAGCAGCGGATCCGGCAATGAAGGCAGCACCTTGTAGACGGTCGCCCACCAGCACAGATCCCGGGCAGTCAGGTCAGCAACGGCCACCCCGCACCAGCCAGCAACCCGCTGCAGCACAAGATGCGCCAGCCACCCGGCCACATCAGCGAGGCGGATCGGCAACTGCCCATTGCGGTGCTCGTTGTCGTGATGCCAGCACAAAGGCAGATGCACCCCCTCCACCTCTGCGGTGACGGTTTCCCCGATGCAGCCATTGGCAATCACGCAAGCCGTGGCATTGGCGGTCAGCAGCTCCCCACCGGCGGCATTGACCACCGCGGCGCAGGCCAGGGCCGACACCAGCTCAGGGAACTGGGTCAGCAGGTCGGATCCCTGATCACGCACCAGGCGCACCGGCTTGCCAGCCAGTTGGCGTC
Source organism: Aeromonas sp. TECH754 (assembly GCF_056279295.1). Taxonomy (NCBI): domain Bacteria; kingdom Pseudomonadati; phylum Pseudomonadota; class Gammaproteobacteria; order Aeromonadales; family Aeromonadaceae; genus Aeromonas; species Aeromonas sp. TECH754. The sequence continues at coordinate 1,965,390 of NZ_JBWBRA010000001.1, forward strand.
GTACCGCCGGCAGGCTGTCGCCCAGCGGCACCAGGGCCAGCCCCAGCGCTTCGACAAACACCGCGTTACCTGCGCTCACGCTTGCCCCCTGATCGCGTTCAACTGTTGGCGAAACCACTCACGGTGCTCTTCATCCACCTCATCGATGGCGGCCACCACGACCTCACGCCCGATCTCGTTGCGGCGCCGGCGCCACACCAGCAGGTGCGCCTGCTTGATCAACTCAATGCGCTGCCGTTCAGCCGATGGCAACAAGGCCAGGTTGTGACTCATGCCGCCACCCCGCGCAGGATGCCGTCACGGATCAGTCGCTCAACCAGCCACTGCTGGCCCTTGCCGGTGATCAGGGGGGTGAAGCTGATACGCCGCTCGCCGTTACTGTCAAACGAGCTCTCCCGGGTCGCGAACAGCCCGCGGTCCACATACTCCTGCATCGGCAGGTTCCAGCGCTCCCCGCGGCAACTCATCAAAATCTTGCGTTCCCTCAGCAGGGAAAACAGGGTATTGGGGCCGAGGCCCACCGTCTTGGCGAACGCCGACAAGGTGATCCCCTTCTCTACACTGGCGATCTGCTTGGCGAACTCCACCGCCGGGGCATCCATCGCCACCTTCTGTTCCAGCGCCATCTTCTGCTCGGCCAGCTCGGCAGCAAGGCGCAGAGCCTCCGGCAGCGACTGGGGGATCACCAGAGCGTTCTGGTTGCCCTGCTGCTCCAGTTCCTGCCAGCGGCGAATAATCCGAATCCGCAACTGGGCGCTGTAACCAGCCACCAGGCAAAGGCTCTCGTCCTTGTCCAGCAGCAAGCACGGTTGGGCCCGGCCCAGGCTGTCCTGGTACTCGGCTGGCTTTTCAGCCGATTGAATCTCCACCAGCATCCGGCGAATATCGGCCAGCACGTTCTTGTGCTCCTTGCCGGTCAGCTCGGCGATTTCCACGCTGGTCATCGTCAAAGGGGTCACGCCCCTCATCATCAACTCCATCTCTCTACCCCCATCGAAACATTGGCGGCCAGGTACAACGCCAGACCGACGAGCAACAGCAGCATCAACGCCGGCATCACGAGATCGCGCATGGGATCATCTCCAGCGTGGCGGGCCGCTGTTGCTGGCCGCGCAGGGCGTTAACCGCCTTCATCACCTCAGCCAGTTCGGCACCCTGTACCAGGTAGTGCCCGGCCCGGTGGGCCTGGGAGGTGAACCCCAGTTGCCGCGGGCAATCCGACACCTCAAGGCGCACCTGCACCGGCAACCAGTCCTTCACCTCCGGGTACACCGCCACCCGCACAAACCGGGCGCGGCGAATGTCCCGCTCACAGGCATCACTGAACGTCACCGCCATCACGCCATCCTCCCGGTTATCGTCACACCCTCGCGGCGCAGTTGGGCCAGCAGTTGCTGCAGCTCGGCCTGCACCGCCTCATCGGTCACCTGGCGATCACGCACATAGACGCGGGCCTCCGCCTGCATCTCGCAGGCTCGCAAAGAGACCTGGCGACCCACAGGGGCAGACTTCGGTACCGGATTGCGCTGCAGGATGGTGGCCTTGACCTCGGCCGGGCGCGGGGCGAACTGGCGGCCGGCGTCATCAGCCAGCTCCAACACCGCCTCGCGGATCTGCTGGGCGGTGAACCCGCGCAGTTGAACACCCCAGGCCATGGCCACGCCGCGGGCATTGGCATCCAACTGACTGGCACTGGCGGGCCAGCACCCAGCCATCAGCGGCAGCAGCTCGTCCGCCAGGAACATCGACATGCCGGTGCTCACCTGCAGACTGGCCTGATTCACGGGCAGACTGGTCACGTTAGAGGGGAGTGTTGTCGTCATAATCGACCCCCGCGGCTCGCAGAGCCTGGGCCTGCTGTTGGGCTTGCGCCAGATTGGACAGGGGGCGCTGGTGGCCGGCAGACGGGTTGCCGCGCTTGGCCTGCAACCGATCCCACTGCTGGCGCAGCTTCTGCGGGGCCAGGATATTGGTGCACCAGAACGCATCACGGCTCACCCAGTCATACAGCTCGCAAATATCGCGATGGCTGCGCTGGTCAAGCTCACGCATCAACCGGATCACGTTGGACCACTGCGCCCAGTTCGGCTCAAGAGCGGTCGGGGTGATCAACTGCACTCGACGAAACATCCACTTCGCGGTCATCAGGTCATCGCTGGTCCCCCACGCTTTGCCGCTTGGGGTCTGGATGGCCGCCTCGGGAATGACCCGGGTCTTGGACTTGGGTTCGGGATCGGCAACCTCCAGAGCGGCGGGCTCTTCCCCAACCTGGTCGAAAGTCGCGTCAGCGAGTTGCGACGAAGAGTCTTTAAGATCTTTGTTTGTTTTGTTGTTTATCTTGTTTAGATCTTCGGCTTGATACTCCGCGCCTAACTCCGCGCCATCAGATTGCGATACCCCCTCAATCCCCTGCCCTGATGCGGGTTTCAACTCCGCACCCAACTCCGCGCCAATGTGTTCTGAAACTCCGCGCTGGTAAGGGTCGTAGTTGAGCAAGGTGACCAGGGTGTAACCCCGAGTACCCTGCTTGCTGGTGCGGCTGATCATCCCCTCCTGCTCGAAGGCCTCCAGGGATCGACGGGCACTGTCTTCTGAGATGCCGCAGGCCTCCCCCAGGGAGCGGGCCGAGCCCACAATCTGCCCACGCTGCAGCAGCAGGCGATTGCCGTTGAAGGTCACCTCACAGCGCTCGTGCGCTGCCTCCAGCAGCAGGTGCAGCCACAGCGCCTTGCGCACCGGGTCACGGTAGAACGGCGCCTCCTTCAGGCTCTTGTAAAGCAGCACAAACCCGCTGCGGCGGTTGTCGGCCACGTTGCATCCTCGTGAAACTGGGGCGGCCACCGGGGCCGCCAGTCTGACTACCTCACCCATGGCTCACCTTCTTCAATCGCGTCGGCTTGGCCGCCTTCTTGGCGTCCTTCTCCTGCTGGCGCAGCTTGCGCTGCAGCAACTTGGCCATCTTCTTTCCCTCCGCCAGGCACTTGGCAAAGGCCTGCCCCTTGGCAAAGCACGGCGTGGTGCGAAAATGCCGCAGGGCCGCCTGGGTTGCGGTATGCACCACATCCGGGGTGTATCCCCCCGCCGTCAGGATCTGCGCCACGTTGCGCTCGATAAACAGCTCAGGATGCATGAGCCACCTCCTGCAGGTGCTGCTGCAAACAGGCCAGGTGGCGTTGCGCCTGCTCGGCAGTGGCCGGAATGCGCAACCCGCTGTAGACCAGAAATGTCCCCTGGGTGCCCACCACCAGCCTCGGCAGCGTGGGAGGAATGCATGAGCGGCGCTTGTCTTGCACGATCGGCGTTTGTTCGGTACGCTTCTCCATGTTCTTTTCTCCGCGAAAATGGACCTCGGGTCGGGCTGTTACAGCAGCGTCGGCCCACTCTTTTTGTGCTTCCTTCATCTCTTCTCTCCTTGTGCATGTGGCCCCGGGAACGGGCGCACCTGACTCGCCACCGACTCCTCCAGGCTCAACAGCTCCTTGATGGCCCGATGTACTGCACCCGTGATGGCTTGCCGCTCCACTGGGTCGATCACCCCGTCTTGCCGCGCTTCACGCAGCTCACCAAACACCGCCGCCACCACCTCGCCCACCAGCATCACCTGGTCGGCCAGCTCCTCTTCGGTCACCGTGCTATCCGGCAGGGCCACCAGCGTATGGCCGCGGGCCAGCGCCCAGGCCTGCAGGATGGCGTTGTCACCGGTCAGCTCGGTCACCGCCATCGCCTCGGACAGGGTCAGGTGGTGGTCTTCGCAAGCAGGGTTGAACTTGTTGTTCAGGGTGGTCGGGCGCTTGGAGCCCATCAGGCGGGCCAGATCGGTGATGTTGTACCGACGGCTCAGCTGATAAGCGGCGTCAATGGGGTCAGAAAGGTGGGAGTGTTCCCGCTTCACTCTCGTGGTTGTTCTGGTGGGTTTTGTCATGATGGCTTAACCAGTCCCACAGGTTCAGCCTTTAACCTTCCTTTGGACACAAGCTGCACCTGACAAGCGCGCCCATATGGGATCTCTTCACCCCACAAGGACACCGCAGACTTGCTTATGCCCAGTGCCTTTGCGGTCTTAGTCACCCCGCCGAAGAAAGCGATGACATCTAGTTTCTTCATAATCCCTCCTGTAGACACAGGGAGGTTAAGCAAGCACAACATTCGAGTCAAGCACTATTAACCCCAAAAGGTTTACATTACTTAACTATGAACATTGGTGAACGCATCAAGCTGTCTAGGTCGCGCCTGAAAATGACCCAACAGCAACTAGGCGACAAAATCGGCGCAAACAAAGCATCCATTTCTCAATGGGAAAATGGTGTGTACACACCTGATGCCAAAAACTTATCTGCTCTGGCAAAAGCGCTATCTGTGTCTGTGTTCTGGTTGATGGACGGTAAGGGGGATCCCGCCGGCCAAAATATTGAGATTGCATCACCAGATATCCACCGCATACCTGTCATTACCTATGTACAGGCCGGGGTATGGACAGAGACCAGTGAGATCCGTGAGTGCGATGGCAACTGGGTTTACATCACGACTGACCTGGAGTTGGGTGAGCGCGCCTTCGCTATCGAACTGAAAGGCCACTCCATGGAACCGGAATTTGTCGAAGGAGATGTAGTACTGATTGACCCAGACGAACATCCCCATCCGGGTGATTTCGTAGTGGCCAAAAACGGTGAGGAAGCGGCTACTTTCAAAAAGTACCGTCCGCGTGGCATAGGTGAAGACGGCCAAGAGGTTTTCGAACTAGTACCGCTCAACGACGACTTTCCCACCATGCGTTCCGATCGCCAGCATATTCAGATCATCGGTACCATGGTGGAACATAGGCGCCGCAGAAAGCGGCGTTAATAAACATCAACTGAATAGCTAAATTGTGAACCACAAAAGAGGATTTATGAGTTTTAAATCATACCGTAGCTATTTTGATTTTAGAAATGCCGTTTGCACAAAACAACGATATATATTAAGCGAGGATTCGAGTGAATTTCTTGAGTCTATTTTAAATACTTGTAGCAATAGAGAAACAATTATAAAGGCTGGCTCCTTAGTTTGGCGAGCCCAAATTGGAAGTGGTTTTCGACCCTACTATCAAACAGATCCTGATACTAATGAAGACATACATATAGATGATTTTCCGATCCCTTTTTCATCGCAGCGCATGAAGCCACTGCCAGACAGTGCTTCGGAGGGAAGAGCAAACCCCAAGGGTATTCCTTGTTTGTATGTTGCCACCGATAAAGAAACTGCAATGTCAGAAGTTAGGCCATGGCTTAATGCAATCATCTCAACAGGTTGTTTCAAAATAACTAGAGATCTCAGAATTATTGATTTTTCAGTTGCCCAGGGTTCCACTAAATTACATTTTTATTTCAATGAACCAGATTTAGATGCGAGGATAGAGGCCGTTTGGACTGATATTGATAACGCTTTTTCATGGCCAACAAAAAACTCTGATCTAAAGTCAGAATATGCTCCCACACAAATAATATCTGAGTTCATAAAATCTAAGGGATTTGATGGGATTGCATATAAAAGCGCCCTTTCAAATGGACATAATATTGCCCTCTTTGATTTGAATTCTGCAATCATGATTGGTTGTGATATTTATAACGCATCCGCGATAAATTTTACATTCAGTAAATCAAATTTTTATTAAATAATATATCTTTCATTCTAGTTGTTCGATACCTCCAAACAGCTGAACTAACCATCACAAATGGCGAATAAATCATCTGTTTAGTAAGGCCAACCCAGCAGGAGAGTTAAGCATTCGAAACAACAGACTTTACATTGAGGTTTGGTACACTTAACATCATCCTCGTACACACCAGTGAACGGGATGAATCATGTCTAACCAACACCACCAAAAGCGCATCTACATCGCTGGCCCCATGTCCGGCCTGCCTGACTGCAACCGCCCCGCCTTCCATGCCGAGGCCAACCACCAGCGTGAGCGCGGCCATATCCCGCTCAACCCTGCCACCCTCCCCGAGGGCCTAACCCAAGCCGAGTACATGGCCTGCAGCCTGCCCATGGTCATGCTCGCCGACGAGCTGGTCATGCTCCCAGGCTGGCGCGATAGCCAGGGCGCCACTGCCGAGTTCCACCTCGCCATGAAGTGCGGCAAGGTCATCCGCCAAGCCGAAGACGGCTTTGCCTGGTACCCCACCAGCCCCGAGGTGGCGGCATGAACCACTACGCCCAAGCGCTGGCCGAACTACAGGCCCAGCCTGACCACGAGCTCAAACAAATTGGTGACCAATGGCAGACCCCCAAGGCATTGGCCTGGGGCCTGTTCCACCAGTTCGCCCCCACCCTGGGGCCGGTGGTGCTCGACATGTTTGCCGACGACTGCAACCACCTGGTGCCCAACTACTACGACGCCGAAGACAACGCCCTCACCCAGGAGCTGGCCGCCGACCTGCGCCGGCTGGGGGGCGCTGCCTATGCCAACCCGCCCTACTCGCGCCCCTGCACGGATAGCGAGGGGAACCCCATCACCGGGATGGAGGCCATCCTCAACTACTGCCGCGAGCAACGGGCGCTGGGCGCCAAGATCATGTTGCTCATCAAGGCCGCCACCAGCGAAACCTGGTGGCCGGAAGATGCCGACTTCATCCAGTTCATCAGCGGCCGTATCGGCTTTGAAGTGCCGAGCTGGTACGTCCCCCGCGACCCGAAGAAGGACAAGCCCAGCTCCAGCGGCTTTGCCTCAGCCGTGGTGATCTTCGACGCCGGCTGGCAGGGCGAGCGCCGCCCCGAGGCACGCCTGCGCCGTGACGACCTCATCATCACCGGCCAGATCATCCTCGACATGATCCACCGCCTGGCGGTGGAGCTCACCCTGGCCGCCGATCACGTTATCCGTAACGCCACCCCCAAGCTGGCCCCCGTGGTCACCCAGGAGCAACCCGCCGAAACAGAACCGGCCGCGGGGGAACCACCAGAAGCCAACGATAACGAGGCCAGCGCCGCGGCAGCGGCTGAGCTGGGCTATGCCGATACCACCAGCATCATGGCCAAGCAGATTGAGTGCGTTGATCTCGGCAAAGAGCAACAGGATACGGTCAGGGGTTATGTGCAAGGCTGGCTGGACGAGCCTTATCCGCTCTCCGAGATCTTCTATCGGCTCGATCTGGCCGTCGCCAACTTGCTGGCTGGCAAGCCTATCTACCAGGGTTTTGCCCTGGAGGATAATCGTGCCCCCACCCTGCCCCACTGGCAGCGCCACCCTGCGGTGAAGGGCATCATCTACCAAATCGATGATGCCGATATCCTGACCCCAGCCAAGACTGCAGAACTGGCCGCCTGGATCATCGATAACCTGACGGCCCCCGGCGACCTGCTGGTACTGGCCACCACCAAGGCCGCCGAGCTGCTGGCGCAGAGTGCCGAAGCCACCAGCCCAGAGCCAAACCATGCAGAGCGGCAGCTCGAGCTGCTGGATGCTCACCACCCAACCGAGGAACCCAGCACCAAGCCGCTCGAGGACTGGGCCTTCGACTACCAGAACAACGAGCTCAATCTGGGTGGGGCTGTCTGGCATCGCTTTGTCACCGTGCTGACAGTCCTCTATGGCGAGCGGGAACTCTACACCGCCCGTGAAGTGGCCATCGCCATCTCAATGAGTGATGCGCAGTTGCGTGATCAATTCACCACCATGCCCGATGCCGAGCGCCAGCGCCTGGAGCGAATCATCAATGCTATGGACACGATGGAATGGAACTATAAAGGAGCCCAGCGACCGCTGAACGACCCGCAGCGCCAAGCTGCTGCTGTTGCAATCTTCACCGCTCTCAAAGAAACGGCAAATGCCCCTAAGCATGAGTTGCTCGAACGGGCCATTGCAGCCATCGACAACCTTAAGGAGGAAGTCGCATGAGCATCATTCAGGAGGTTGCCGAGTGGGTTCATGCCCGAACCGGCGGCGCCATCAGCGCAGAGGTGGCAGCGGCCTTCTCCCTCACGGTCAGCAAGGCCAGCATCGTGATGGGTCAGATACACAGGGAGGCCCGCTTCACCACCCGGGTTGAGCACTTTTGCATGGTCGGGGAGAACGGCAGAGGGCGGCACACCCGCCGCCTGTATGTGGATCAGGTGCGGGATCCGCAATGGCACAAGACGCCAGTGATCGGCATCAACGACGTGCAGCAGATTGTGAGGTTCGACAGCATTGTCGAGGCGGAACGAACAGGCGGGTTTGTACGGGTCAGCATCACCCGATGCCTGAACAACTCTCAGGCAACCCATGGTGGCTATCGCTGGACCGTCGCTACAAATGAGCAGAATGGATAGGAGGAAGCATGCAAGAACAGATTGAGAAGATTGACCAGAGTGAGCTGATGGTCATGTTGGGAAAGGGGCGCACGGCGCTGTATCACCTGCGCATGAGGGATACCACCTTCCCCAAGCCTATCGACCACCAGCCACTACGCTGGATCAAGTCACATATCATGACCTGGATTGACAGCCACAACCGGATCAGTGGCAATGCCTAGCTCCCGCTGAATCACCGTCCACCAGCGCTCATAGGCAACCGCTTGATCCTCCAGCCAATCATGCTTGTTGTAGACAGCCATCACACCAAGCAAGGTGTGCCCCAGCATCACTTCGGTGATATGGGGCGACACCCCCATTTCAGATAACCGGGTCGACAGGGTTCGGCGAGCATCATGGATCCGCCAATGGGGGATCCCCAAACTGCTACGCAAGCGGCTTACCAGTCGATTACAGGAGTGGATCTCCAACGGGTTATTCCCCTCCCCTTGCCCAGGGAACAAATAGACCGGGTCAACGGATGCCATCGCGGCTCGTTCGAATAGTTGCCTACCTACCGAAGTGATAGGCCTGCGGATGGGTCGGCCAGTTTTGCTGATCTCTGCCGGCACCGTCCAGACCATGGATTCGAAATCCAGATCCTGGCGCTTGAGTGTTCTTGCCTCAGACAGTCGGCATCCATAGACCAGGCACAGCAGATGGATCACCTTGTTACCAGTGCCAGCCCGGCTGGCCTCAAGTGCCCGCCAGATCTTTGCAACCTCGGCAACCGTCAACACCCTGTGCCCGGTCTTGGCAGGTGCACCTACATCCCGAGCCCGCAGGCTCATCATATTGGGTATGTTGATCGTACCGCGGCGAATATGCCAGTTGAAGCAGGCCTTCAATCCCGTGATCACCGACCGGGTTACCCCCGGGGCTCTTTCGCTGATGGCATCGAAATAGCTCAGCCACATATCCATGGTGATCTGGTTGAGCGGCCGGTCTGGCAAGCGATTCTTCACCGACGAGAAGGTATAGCGGTAGTTCTTCTGGGTGCCTTCACGGCACTCCCGCATCACGTACTTCTCGAACCACTCGTCAAACAAAGCGGCCGGGGTCGGCTCGTCACCTGAAGCACTGATCGGCGCATCACCATTTTTGAGCTCATCGGTCTTGATCCGGGCTTCTCGCAAAGTCAGAGTTGGATACCGTCCGAGAGAGGTCCGGACTCGTTTCCCGTCGACCACGTGCCGAACCTGGAACGCGATCAGCCCCTTCGGGGAGACCCGTACACTCAACCCATCGCTGTCACTCACTTCGCTCGGGCCGGTATATGGTTTACCATTCACCCCTCGAAGCCAGCTATCAGATAACGCCATTGCCACCCCATAAAATTTTGTACCGCTCTCATGGGGTATTTTGTACCAGATAATGTACCAGCAGGCCATTGAACAACGTCAGGTTTGGGTGAACGATGAAAGTGTCTTCGGAATTTGCACCTCACCAGAACGACACTAAACCCTGAAAATTCAATCAGAAGCGTGAACATAAAAGAACACATGAGCACATCACCGAAGCAGACCACCCAACCAACCTTCTACTTCCACGACTACGAAACCTTCGGGATCAGCCCGGCCAAAGACAGGCCAGCGCAGTTTGCCGGCATTCGCACCGACGGGGATTTCAACATCATCGGCGAGCCGCTGGTCATCTATTGCAAGCCACCTGCCGACTATCTGCCCGAGCCCGAAGCCTGCCTCATCACCGGCATCACGCCGCAGAAGGCGATGAAGGACGGACTGTGCGAGGCGGACTTCATCCGCCAGATCCACGAGCAATTTGCGACCCCCAATACCTGCGTGCTGGGCTACAACAGCATTCGCTTTGATGACGAGGTGACGCGCTACACCCTGTATCGCAACTTCTACGACCCCTATGCCTACAGCTGGCAGAACGGCAACTCCCGCTGGGACATCCTCGACATGCTGCGGGCCTGCTATGCCCTGCGCCCGGAAGGGATAGAGTGGGCGTTCGACGAGGAAGGCAAGCCGAGTTTCCGGCTCGAAAAATTGACGGTGGCCAACGGCGTGGCCCACGCCAACGCCCACGATGCGCTTTCGGACGTGCTGGCCACCATAGAACTGGCCAAGCTGGTGAAAAAAGCCCAGCCCAAGCTGTTTGACTACCTGTTTGCCCTGCGCAACAAGAACAAGGTCAAGGCGCTGATCGACGTGGTGACCATGAAGCCGCTGACCCACGTCTCGGGGATGTTCTCCCCCTGGCAGGGCTGCGTGAGCTGGGTGTCGCCGCTCGCCTGGCACCCGACCAACCAGAATGCGGTGATCATGGTGGATCTCACCCGGGATCCGACCCCGCTCATCGAGCTCACCAGCGACGAGATCCGCGAGCGGCTCTACACCAGAAAGGACGAGCTGGGGGACTTGGCGGGTATTCCGGTCAAGCTGGTGCACATCAACAAGTGCCCGGTGCTGGCCCCGGCCGCCACCCTGACGGCGGAGCGGGCGGACGAGCTAGGCGTCGATCGGGAGCAGTGCCGCAAGAGCCTGAATCTGCTGCGGGCTCATCCCGAGATACGGGAGAAGCTGGTGGAGGTGTTCAACCAGGAGTTTGCCGGCAAGCACGATCCGGATCCCGACACCCAGCTCTACGCCGGTTTCTTCGGTCACGGCGACAAGGCCACCCTGGATCTGGTGCGCGCCACCCCGGCGGATCTGCTGGGGGAGCGGGAATTTGCCTTCAGCGACCCGCGCCTGCCGGAGATGCTGTTCCGTTATCGCGCCCGCAACTGGCCCCACACGTTAAGCGAAGCCGAGCAGAAGCGCTGGCGCCTGCACTGCAGCGACTACTTCAGCCAGCGGCTGCCGGATTATGTTCCCCGTCTCGAGGCGCTGGCGGAGCAGAATCAGGGTAACGATCGGAACTTTGCCATCCTCAAGAGCCTCTATCGCTACCTCGAAGATCTCTGATATGTGAGTGATTTCACAGTTAAAGCTCTGTACGCTCCCCGCGCTCGCGACATAATGAGCGAGGGGAGCCAAGCTCCTGACAATGTCATTATTTATAGGTGCAACCGGCAGGATGCCGTGCTATCGACTCTTGGGGATCCTCGTTTGATGCGTTCAGGACCAGCTGCTTTCACGCTTATCGCCTGTGCCCTGCTGCCATCGGCCGCCATGGCCGGGGCGCGTTTCGAGGTGCCGGACTACCTGCTACGCCTGCCGGAGCAGACCTATCGACAGATCGAGAGCAACTTCAGCACCCTCTACCAGCAGACCGACTTCACCCCCCTGATCACCAACAGCTATTTCAACCACTCCGATCTCTACCGCTTCGCCGGGATCCCGCTCGCCATCACGGCGCAGAACGGTTTCCAGATGGAAGTGTTCGGCCAGCTCTACAACAAGTCGTCCCAGATCTACGCCCAGATGAGTGAGGATCTCTCCCTCTATCGCACCCTGCGGGTCGACATGATGGGGGATCAGAGCGATGAGGTCGCCATCGGCATGGGGCTGGGCATTCCCCTCGGCGCCCGCCTGACCGTCAAGGCGCTGGCCTCCAGCAACGACATTCCGGGCTACGGCTCGTCCAACTACGCCGTCGGCGTGGAGTGGTACTTCTAAGCCAGGACGCCAGAGATATAATTTGAAAGGCGACACACCGTAAAAAGGCGCCCGAGGGAGCCTTTTTATCTAATTTAACTGCGTTTAACGGTAGCTAAGCACCCTGCCTTGCCCAGCTTGCAGCACAACGTGCTGCCCCATCGGACTCTCATCCCAGAAGTCCAGGGCCCCTGCCGGTACCTCGACCTCCTTCTCACCATCGTCCCAGTTGAACAGGCAGAGCAGCTCGCCGCCACCCGGCAGCGTCACCCGACCACGGCTGAAACTCATGTCATCGAAGCGGGCCGCCGGCGCGCGCGCCTCGCACAGGGCCAGCAGCTTGTGCAACTGATCCTCCTGCCGCTCGTCCAGATCCTGCAGCCGATCCCCCGCCAGCACCATGCCGCCGCTCGCCACCAGAGCAGCGAGGTGGAACTGGTAGTCCTGCTCGCCGGCACTCTGGTTTGGCAGGTCCCGCAGGCAGACGCAGTCGGGATCCAGCGCCCAGAGCCGGTCGTTCTGCCAGGCGCGGCAGAAGGCCTCGCGGGCAATCTGGCGAAAACGGGGACCATGGCGCTCCACGTCGTCGCTCACCCGCATGCCGTGCACCAGCCCCAGGCTCGGCCAGATAGGGGCGTTGCAGCCGAGCAGGAAGGCGCCCTCCCCGGCCCCGCGCAGCACCGCCGCCATGCCCCGGCGATAGGCTTCGACCCGGGTCGCGGAAGCGTCATGGAACTGGCCGCCGTGGATGGCGCCCCAGAAGTTCGCATCCAGCTTGAAGTAGTGAATGCCCCACTGCTCGCGCAGGGTGCGGAACACCCGCTCGAGGTGGGCCTGCACCTCGGGGTGGGTGCCGTCCAGCACATACCAAGGGGTGCAGCGCCAGCCGCCGTAGGTGACCTTCTCGGAGGGCAGCGGCAGGCCGTCATCTCCCTTCACGAACCAGTCCGGATGCTCCTGAAACACCCGGGAGCCGGGTTCTGCGATAAAGGGGGCGACCCAGAGCGCGGGCTCGCAACCCGCGGCGTGGATCTCGCGGGCGAGCGCCGCCACGCCCTGCTCGAACTTGGGAGAAGGGGTGAGCCAATCCCCCATCCTGGCCTGGTAGCCGTCGTCTATCTGCACGTAGCGCAGGGCCGGGAAGCGCTCGGCGCGCACCGCCAGATTCTCGCGGATGTCGTCCGCGCTCACCTCTGCATAGTAGTGATACCAGGAGCACCAGCCGCTGGGGCGCGCCGGCACCTCGGCGACCAGGCTGGGGTGCTCGACGCCGATCCGGTTCGCCAGCTCGGCCAGCAGGGCCTCCCTGTCCGGCCCCTCCAGGCAGAGCAGGGCTTCACTCTGCCAATGTTCACCTGGCAGCAGCTGACGCCCCTCGCCGTTCATCAGGATCTGCAACCGGCCATTTGGATAGAGCCTGAACTCGCCGCCGAAGCGCTGGCAGCTGGCGAAGGCCAGCAACAGCCAGCCCCCGTCCTGCTCCACCAGCAGCAGGTTGTGGACGGTGTGATAACCCTGATCCGCGCTGATCCGATAGACGCCGGCATCCGGGCAGCGCCCGACCGGCTCGGGGCGCTGCCAGGTCCCCATGGTCTGGGCCAGCATCTGGAACCCCTCCCCGTAGATGGCCGAGCCGGGATCCAGGCCCAGCTCGCCGTCAAACAGCAGCCAGTCCTGTACCGCCTGGGGCGCAGCGCCGGTGTTGTCGAGTCGCACCCGGCACGAGGGGCCGTCCCATGCACGGGTCTGCAACAGCTGGGGAGCCAGGGCGGTGTCGGCGGGTAGTTGGCGCAACCGGGACAAGAGAGAGGAATACGACATGGGATCTCCTACTTGGATGAGAATGATGCGGCCGCCATTGTATAACCTGTGGGCCAGTTGGCCCTGTTCCATGCCCCCTGCGCTCTGCTAAACTGCGACCTCGCTCACAGTTGCCAAGATGAGGCCCCAGTGCTGCTTCAACGCGCCTTGCTCTACCTTCGTGATTTCATGGTCATCGTCGCCTGCCTGCTGGCCGGCAAAGCCCTGGCGGCCCTGCTGCCCTTCGCCTTCCCCGGCAGCATCATCGGCATGCTGCTGCTGTTCGTGCTGCTCTCCTTGCAGTTCATCAAGCTGCACTGGGTCGAGCAGGGCGCCGGCCTGCTGCTGCGCCACATGGGCGTCTTGTTCGTGCCGGTGGCGGTTGGCCTCGTGGCCTGGCTCGAGCCCCTGCGCCAGTCGTTTGGCCTCATCATGCTGTGCGTGGTGCTCGGCATAGTGCTGATCCTCGCCACCGTCGGCCACCTCTACCAGAGGATGAACAAGCAATGATGTTCTGGTTTGCCATACCCCTGACCCTCGCGCTCTATTTCATGACCCGGGCCCTCTATCGTCGTCTGCCCTGGCCCATCATCAACCCGGTGCTGCTGCCCACCGCCGTGATCATAGGCCTGCTGCTCTGGCTGGATCTGCCGCTTGAGCAGTACCAGCACGGCACCTTCCCCATCACCTCGCTGCTCGAACCCGCGGTGGTGGCGCTGGCGCTGCCGCTCTATCAGCAGGCCCGCCAGATCCAGGCCAGGCTTAAGCCCATCCTCCTCTGCACCCTGGCATCGGTGCTGATCTCAATCTGCACCACCCTGGGGATTGGCCATCTGATGGGGGCGGATCCGGCGCTGCTGGCCTCGCTCGCTACCAAGTCCATCACCACCCCGCTCGCCATGAGCGTCAGCCAGTCCCTCGGCGGCATTCCCGCCATCGCCGCCGCCGTGGTGGTGGTGGTCGGCATCGTCGGCGCCCTGATAGGCTACCCCCTGCTCAGGCTGATGCGGGTCACCGATCCCGAGGCCCAGGGGCTCGCCATGGGGGCCTGTGCCCACGCCATCGGCACCGCGACCTCCGCCGAGAAGGGGATCACCCAGGGCGCCTTCTCGTCGCTGGCCATGGTGGTGTGCGGCGTGCTCACCGCCGCCATCGCCCCCCTGCTGTTCGCCATTTATCACTGGCTGACCTGAGCATCGACTCGAACGTCGAAAAATGGGAGGCGCGGGGGATCACAACCCGCGGTGTTCCTCCCATCACTCGCGTCTCTTCCGTTTACTCTCTGCACCGCAGCACATCCTCATATCCCTCGGCGTTGATGCGATGTCTCTCGCCAATTTAGGTGCCAACTGGCGATGATGCTGGCCTGAAAGCCGCGCCATCTGCGAGCCGGCGCACAGATCACACATAAATTGCGAAAGACAAACGTTTCCTTTAACATCTGCGGCCCTTTGCCCACCAAGGCGTGAGCGCGCTCACACATTTCACCGCGCTTGCTCCCTACAATGGCCCCCCAATTGGCCTTTGAGGACACAGTATGCATCCCCGTTTTGCCAAGCCATTCGAGACCCTGCCCGCCCCCTTGCAAGCGGCCCTGCGCCCCATGCTGGATGAGGGATTCAACGCCAGCTTCAGCCCGGCACAAATCGCCGTGCTCAAAGCCGCCACCGGCCTCGAGGATCGTGCCCTGCGCCTGGCGCTGCTGCCGCTGGCCGCCGCCTGCTCGGTCGCCCCCATCTCCAAGTTCTTCGTCGGCGCCATCGCCTGTGGCCTGAGCGGCACCTGGTATCTGGGCGCCAACATGGAGTTTGCCGGTCCGGGGTTGTTCCACTCGGTGCATGCCGAGCAGTCCGCCATCTCCAATGCCTGGCTCGGCGGCGAGACCGGGATCAGTGAGATCACCGTCAACTACACCCCCTGCGGCCACTGCCGCCAGTTCATGAACGAGCTGAGCACCGCCAAGACCCTGAAGGTCTCCCTGCCCGATGACTTGAGCGAGCTGCAGTCCTTCCTGCCCCACTCGTTCGGGCCCGCCGATCTCGACATCACCGACGCACTGATGAGCCCGCAGGCCCACGACGAGCTCAAGCTTGAGAGCGAGGATCCCCTGTGGCAAGCCGCGCTGGCCGCCGCCCGCCAGAGCTATGCCCCCTACAGCCAAGGCTACGCCGCGGTGGCGCTGCAGTTCGAGGATGGCCGCGTCTTCTGCGGCCGCTACGCCGAGAACGCCGCCTTCAACCCCAGCCTGCCACCGATGCAGATGGCCTGCGCCCACGCGGTGCTGAACGGCGAGGAGCTCTCCTCGGTGCGCCGCGCCGTGCTGCTGGAGAACGGCAACAGCCCGATCAGCCAGCGAGATGCGGCTCAGTCCACCCTCAAGGCGCTGGGCACCGTCGAACTGGAGTACCAGGCGGTCTGATCCACGGCCAAAATGCATTAGGGGAGCCACTGGCTCCCCTTTTTGTATTTGTTTTCTAAATGTCTCTGCCCGTCAGGATTCCCAGATAATGCTCTGGGAGCCGGCCCAGCGATCGCCGATGTCCGCGTATTTCTGCTCCAGCAGGTGGCGCCGGATCTTCATGGTGGGGGTCAGCACCCCGTTTTCGATGTTCCAGGGGCTCTTCACCACCAGGATGCCGCGAATTCTGGCGTGGGATTCCAGCTTGTCGTTGACCCGGTTGCGGGCCGCCTCCAGCTGGGCGTTGACCGTGGCGCGATCCCCCTTCATCGCGCTCTCGGAAAGCTGCACCAGGGCGACCGGTTGCGGCATGCCGTAGCCGATGACGCACAGCTGCTCGATGATGGGCTCCTGCCCCAGCAGCCCCTCGATGGGTACCGGCGCCACGTACTTGCCCTTGGCGGTCTTGAACACGTCCTTCATGCGGCCGGTGATGGTGAGGTAGCCCTCCCTGTCCAGCTTGCCCATGTCGCCGGTGTGCAGCCAGCCGTCGGCGTCGATGGCCTCGCGGCTGTGCTCGGGATCCTTGTAGTAGCCCAGCATCATGCCGTCGCAGCGGCAGAGGATCTCTCCCTCGTCAGAGATCTTGATGGTCACCCCGGGCCCCGCCTTGCCGACCGTGCCTATCTTGTCGGCCCGAAACGGATAGTTGAGGGTGGAGAAGGCGTGGTTCTCGGTCATGCCCCAGGCTTCGGTGATCTCGACGCCTATCCTGTGGTACCACTCGAGCAGGGCCGGGGCCACCGGTGCCGAGCCGCAGCCCAGCACCCGCGCCTGCTCCAGCCCCAGCCCCTTTTGCAACTTGCGCTTGATGAGGCCCGACACCAGCGGGATCTTGAGCAGCAGGTCCAGCTTCTGCTGGGGCAGCTTCTCGAGGATCTTGATGCGGAACATGGCCCAGAGGCGCGGCACCGAGATGAACACGGTGGGACGGCAACGCTTGACGTCGTCGATGAAAGTGTCGAGGGATTCGGGGAAGGCGATGGTGGCGCCGCTGAACAGGCTGCCGCCGTAGATGTAGACCCGCTCGGTGATGTGGGCAAGGGGCAGGTAGGAGAAGCCGCGATCGGCGTCGGTCAGTGCCACCGCCTCCACCAGCTTCTCGCAGGACCAGGCATAGCGCTCCACGCTCAGCATGGCGCCCTTGGGCTTGCCGGTGCTGCCGGAGGTGTAGACCAGGCTCAGCAGGGCATCCGGCGCCTGCACCGGGCTGTCGGCAATGGGCTCATGCGCCGCCAGCAGCGCGTCCCACTGATGGGGGGCCGGCATGGTGTCATAGGGGAAGGCGATGCGCAGCAGATCCGCGGGCACGCCCGCCTCCTGGCTCTGCCAGTCATCGAGCTTGCCGACGAAAATAGCCTTGGCCTCGCTGTGGCGCAGCACGTATTCGATGGTGTCGACGTTGGCGGTCGGGTAGATGGGCACGCTCACGTACTGCCCCATCTGCATCGCCAGATCGGCGATAAACCACTGGGCGCAGTTCTTGGAGAGCAGCGCCACCTTGTCACCGGCCACCAGCCCCAGCTCGCGCAGTGCCGTCACCATGCGCCGCGCCTGATCGGCCACCTCACCCCAGGTGAAGTCGACGTATTCACGGTGAATGGTTTGACGCAGGTAGACTCGGTCAGGACACTGCCGCTCCCAGTGGTAGAGCATCTCGAGCGGCAGTTTGTTGGCAATGCGTGAGGAGGACATAGTTCAATCCCTGAAACAAAAGGCGAGTCCCATTATTAACCTTTTGATAACACTCAGGGAAGCAGATTACTTAAACTTCTGTTTGAATTGCGAATGGGATCAAGCTTCCGCCTGTTGCTGCAAACGCAGCCACAGATCCTGCACCAGCACCTCGTCCTGCTCGGACAGCTCGCCCTGCAAGATGGCCTCATTCAGGCTACGCAAGACATAGCTCTTTACATCCCGCACCAGGGTCTTGCCTTCCAGCTCGGCACGGGCCACCGCCAGCGAGATATGACCGCGCAGGTAGCCGCCAGCAAACAGATCGTCATCGCTGGCCGTGGCCACCATGGTGTCGATCAATCCCAACAACTTGTGCTCAAAATCGTGAATTGTCATGTAACGCAGCCTCATTTCCGGGATTGCCGGCAAAAAATTCGGGGAGTGGAACCGCGATCCTGTTGATCACGGCTCTCTGGCGCCAGGCCAGCCGCATCCTTGATGTCCTATTCCGGGTTGGCCATCGGGTAGATGACCTGATCCTTGTAGCCGGTGGTTATCCGCAGATAACCCCTTAACGACCGGTTCAGTGCCGGGTCGTCGGTGTCCACCAGCAGCGGACGGCCATCGAGTGCCGCCAGCTTGCTCTTGGTGGCGAGCACCTGAATATGGTCTCGCCCGACGGCCCTGATCACCTCTGGACTCAGTTGCTGATTTCCGCGCCCGAACAGATGTCCCTGACCGCCGATCAGGGTAATGATCAGGCGACAGCGACGACCGCGGATCCGGGTCAGGATCTCGGCGGCGGACAGATCCTGCCCGATAAGCCGGCCATTTTCCACCAGATCCA
Organism: Aeromonas sp. TECH754; assembly: GCF_056279295.1. Taxonomy (NCBI): domain Bacteria; kingdom Pseudomonadati; phylum Pseudomonadota; class Gammaproteobacteria; order Aeromonadales; family Aeromonadaceae; genus Aeromonas; species Aeromonas sp. TECH754. The sequence goes on from NZ_JBWBRA010000001.1 coordinate 1,984,045, forward strand.
CACCGAGCAGCGTATTTTCCAGCCCCAGCTCTGCCATGCAGGCGGCGACCGTGCTGCCCGACCCCATCAGATAGAGGGTATCCGGTTCCATTTCTTCCACCACCCCGGCGGCAAGATCCGCCAGCACCAGCTCCTCGGACTCCTTCCCGCCCTGCTTGGTCGCCTGCACGTAGCGCAGATCCCCGGGCACCTGCATCTGGCCGTAGTGACGGGCCCGCACCTTGCCGGCCCGAAACGCCTCCTCGTCGATGTCCACCACCTCGGCGTCCATCAGACTGAGCAGCTCGCCCCCTATCATCCGCGCCACCACCCGCCCGCTGGCGGCCGGGGTCACCCCGTACACCCCGGAGTGGATCTTGCACCCCGCCGGGATGCCGAGCACATGGCAGGACTCCCCCACCGCGGCGCAGATGTCCCTGGCGGTGCCGTCGCCACCGGCAAACAGCAGCAGGTCCACCCCCGCCTCGCGCATCAGAGCGGCGGCGGCGAGGGTATCCTCGGCGCTGGTTGCCGGGCCTCCTGGTTGGTAGACGATACGGTGCGGCAGTTGCAGTTCGGCGGCAAGCTCTGCCCCCATCTCCCCTTCGACCGTCAGCAACTCGAAGGGCGCGGTCAGATCCCGCAGTGGCAGCAGGGCCTGACGGGCCCGCTCCTGCGCCTTGGGCACGGCACCGCGCGCCAGCGCCTCGGCCACCACGCCGTCACTGCCCTTGAGGCCGACCGCCCCGCCGATGCCGGCCACCGGGTTGATAATGAGCCCTAAACGAAACATGATTCTCTCCCTCTGAACGGCACTATTTTATCTGTTCGGGGCTATGGGACAAGCCGGTCTTGCCTGCTAAAATGCGCTGCTTCAATGTTTAACCAAGGTTCAATCATGCTGGAATGGATTGCTGATCCCTCTGCCTGGGTAGCACTCGCCACCCTGACCCTGCTCGAGATCGTGCTGGGCATCGACAACATCATCTTTATCTCTATCCTGGTCGGTCGCCTGCCGGAGGCTCAGCGCCAACGGGCACGGGTCCTGGGTCTGGGCCTCGCCATGGGGACCCGCATCCTGCTGCTGCTCTCCCTGGCCTGGGTGATGCGTCTCACCCATCCGCTGTTCAGCCTGTTCGATGAGGCTGTTTCAGGACGGGACCTGATCCTGCTGGTGGGGGGGCTGTTCCTCATCGCCAAGAGTACCCACGAAATCCATCAATCCCTGGAAGGGGCGGCCGAGGAGCAGGGCACAGTCAGCAAGACCGCCGGCTTCATGTCGACACTGGTGCAGATCGCCATCCTCGACATCATCTTCAGCCTGGACTCCGTCATCACCGCGGTCGGCATGGCGGATCACGTGCCGGTCATGGTGCTGGCCATCGTCATCGCCGTCGGTGTCATGATGTTTGCCGCCAAGGCCATCGGCGACTTCGTCGATGCCCACCCCACCATCAAGATGCTGGCGTTGGCCTTCCTTATCCTGGTCGGGGTCGCCCTGGTCGGCGAAGGACTGGATATGCACATTCCGAAGGGTTACATCTACTTCGCCATGGCCTTCTCGCTGGTGGTGGAGATGATCAACATCCGCCTGCGCGGCCATCAGGAAAAAGCCAAGTAAGCGGCCCTTACTGCCACACAAGGCCAACAAAAAGCGCGACCCAGGGTCGCGCTTTTTTTATCTGCTGTGAGCGGCCTTAGGCCGGGGCGATCAGAGCGCGTTGCGCGTCGCCACCGCATCGGCCAGGTTGCGCAGCAGGACCTCGGTATCGGCCCAGTTGATGCACGCATCCGTGATGCTCTGGCCGAAGGTGAGCTCGCAGCCCTCCACCAGATCCTGGCGTCCTTCCACCAGGTGGCTCTCCACCATGACCCCGAACACCGCCTTGCTGCCGGCGCGCAGCTGACCGGCCACGTCCTCGGCCACCAATAGCTGGTTCTTGAACTGCTTGCTGCTGTTGGCGTGGCTGAAGTCGATCATCACCTTCTGCGGTAGACCGGCCTTGTCCAGCCCCTTCACCACCTCCTCGACGTGGGCGGCGCTGTAATTCGGCTCGCGGCCGCCACGCAAGATGATGTGGCAATCCGGATTGCCGGCGGTGGAGACGATGGCAGAGTGACCGTACTTGGTCACCGACAGGAAGTGGTGCGGCGCGCTGGCGGCACCGATGGCGTCGATGGCCACCTTGATGGTGCCGTCGGTGCCATTCTTGAAACCGACCGGGCAGGAGAGACCGGAGGCCAGCTCACGGTGCACCTGGGATTCGGTGGTACGGGCCCCGATGGCGCCCCAGCTCATCAGATCCGCCATGTATTGCGGGGTGATCATGTCGAGGAACTCGGAGGCGGTCGGCAGCCCCATGTCGTTGAGATCCAGCAACAGCTTGCGACCGATGCGCAGGCCGTCGTTGATCTGGCAGCTGTTGTCGAGGTAAGGGTCGTTGATCAGCCCCTTCCAGCCGACCGTGGTGCGCGGCTTCTCGAAATAGACCCGCATCACGATTTCCAGCTGACCCTTGAGCTCGTCACGCAAGGTCTTGAGGCGCTTGCCATATTCCAGTGCCGCCACCGGATCGTGAATGGAGCAGGGGCCGATCACCACCAGCAGGCGTTGATCTTCGCCGGCCAGGATCTGATGAATGGCCTGACGGGAGTCAAACACCGTCGATGAGGCGGTTTCGGTCGCCGGAAACTTCTCGAGCACCGCAACCGGGGGCAATAATTCTTTGATTTCACTGATACGAACGTCGTCGGTTTGATGCTTCATGACAAGGCTTCCTGCTGGATAACTGCGATATAGAAGCATCAATCTAGCCCGCAGCCGGAGCAGTGTAAATAGAAAATTACATCTTCATTAAATGAATTTAGCGACGCAGTCTTGCAAGTTGAAATAATACTGCTACCGAATTGTTTGCGGACTTAAAAAACAAGGCCCGCACTGGGCGGGCCTTGGGGCAATCGAATCTGGATCAAACGGCCTGACTGATGCTGGCCAGCTTGTCGAAGTAGTCCGGGAAGGTCTTGGAGGTACAACCCGGATCGTTGATGGTCACCGCGGTGTCCGACAACGCCACCAGCGAGAAGCACATGGCGATGCGGTGATCGTTGTAGGTGTCAATGGCCGCGTGCTTGAGGCTGGCGGGCGGCGTGACGGTGATGAAGTCGTGCCCCTCCTCCACTTCCACACCCAGCTTGCGCAGCTCGGTCGCCATGGCGTGCAGGCGATCGGTCTCCTTCACCCGCCAGTTGTAGATGTTGCGGATCGAGGTCGGCCCCTCGGCAAACAGCGCCGTGGTGGCGATGGTCATGGCCGCATCGGGGATCTGGTTCATGTCCATGTCGATGCCGTGCAGCGGCGCCTGCTCCGCTTCGATGAAGTCGTCGCCCCAGGTGATGCGCGCCCCCATCTTCTCCAGCACGTCGGCGAAGTGAATGTCGCCCTGGATACTGTGCTTGCCGATGCCGGTCACCCGCACCTTGCCCTTGATGGCGCCCGCCGCGAGGAAGTAGGAGGCGCTGGAGGCATCCCCTTCCACCAGGAAGTCGCCCGGGCTGACATAGGTCTGGTTGCCCTTGATGTAGAACAGCTTGTAGTCGTCGTGCTCGATGACCACCCCGAACTGCTTCATGATGTGCAGGGTGATGTCGATGTAGGGCTTGGAGACCAGCTCCCCCTTGATGTGGATGCGGGTGTCGCCGGCCGCCATCGGCGCCGCCATCAGGAAGGCGGTCAGGAACTGGCTGGAGACCGAGCCGTCCACGTGTACGTCACCACCCCAGAGTCCCTTGGCATCCACCACCAGCGGCGGGTAGCCATCCTTCTTCAGATACTGGATATGGGCACCCGCCTCGCGCAAGGCATCGACAAGATGGCCGATGGGGCGCTCTTCCATGCGCGGCTCACCGCCCAGCATGTATTCACCGGAGCCCAGACAAAGGGCGGCACAGAGCGGGCGCATGGCGGTGCCGGCGTTGCCGAGGAACAGATTGACCGGATCCTTCACCGCGAAGCTGCGGCCAAGGCCGTGCACGGTGCACTCGGTCTTGTCGGCGGAGAGCTTGTACTTGACGCCGAGCTGGGTCAGCGCCGCCAGCATATGGCGAATGTCATCGCTGTCGAGCAGATTGGTCAGCCGGGTGGTACCGCGCGCCAGGGCGGCCAGCAGCAGGGCCCGGTTAGAGACACTTTTGGAGCCGGGCAGATTGACCACGCCGGTCACACGAGAAATAGGTTCCAAACGCAACGAATTCATAGACTTCCTGTTCGATCTCAATTAAATCACCTGACCGGACGTTAACAGCCCCCGCCTTGCGCGGCAAGACTGCGCTTGGCACAAAAACCGGGCCGCTGGCGCGAACGCTCAGGATCTGCTGGAAAAACAGACGCCGGGGCGTTCCCGGCGTCTTGCATCAAGGGCAGGGGCCTCACCGCCGGCTGACGGACTCACCAGTCACGTCAGCCGGCCCGCGAGCGGCCGCTTAACCGTGGCGCTTGGCAAAATCGTCCATGAAGCTCACCAGGGCCTTGACCCCTTCCAGCGGCATGGCGTTGTAGAGGCTGGCACGCATGCCCCCGACGATGCGGTGCCCCTTGAGCGCCAGCAAGCCGGCCGCTTCGGATTCGGCCAGGAACAGCTTGTCCAGCGCCTCGTTTTTGAGCTGGAAGGGCACGTTCATGCGCGAGCGGCAGGCGACATCGACCTGGTTGCCGTAGAAGCTGGAGTCGTCGAGATAGCCGTAGAGGAAGTCGGCCTTCTCCTTGTTGCGTGCTTCCATGGCCGCGAGGCCGCCCTGCTCTTTCAGCCACTCGAACACCAGCCCGGCCAGATACCAGGCGTAAGTGGGCGGGGTGTTGAACATGGAGTCGTTCTTGGCGGTGAGCTGGTAGTCAAAAATGGACGGGACATCCGCCCTGGCCTGACTCAGCAGGTCGTCACGCACGATGGCGATGGCCAGACCCGAGGGGCCGATGTTCTTCTGGGCGCCGGCGTAGATGACCCCGAAGCGGCTCACGTCGAGGGGACGGGAGAGGATGGTGGAGGAGAGATCCGCCACCAGGGGCACGCTGCCCGTGGCCGGGATGTCGAACATCTCTATGCCATCGATGGTTTCGTTCGGGCAATAATGCACATAGGCCGCATCGGCGCGAAACGCCGGAGTCGGCAGCAGATGGCTGACCCCTTGCGCGCTCTTGGCCACCCCGTCGAAGGTCTGGATGTCACCGTATTTGCGGGCTTCATCCACGGCACTGGCGGCCCAGACGCCGGTCAGCAGATAGTCGGCTTTTTTGTTGGCGCCACCGAGCAGGTTCATGGGCACGGCGGAGAACTGGCCACGACCGCCACCGTGCATGAACAGCACCTTGTAGTTGGCCGGCACCGCCAGCAGCTCGCGCAGGTCGGCTTCCGCCTTCTCGGCGACCGCCATGTAGGGCTTGCCGCGATGGGACAGCTCCATGACCGAGGCTCCCAGCCCCTGGAAGTTACAAAATTCGCGCTGGGCGCGCTCCATGACTTCTACCGGCAGCATGGCGGGGCCGGCGCAGAAGTTGTAAATCTGTTTGCTCATGACGCTTTCCGTGAGTGGATGAGAGTGATCGATGACTTGAACTTTTTACACGAGAGCCCCCCGTCGGGGCAAAGGCTTTTTGGGATCTGGCGCACCCTTTTGGGTCAGCCAGGCAGTTCCCAAAGAGTAGAAAAGCCCTGAATGGGTCAGGGCTTGCAGAGAACGTGCAGAGAAATGGCCGGCTGCTGGCATAAATGCGCTGCCGAGGCCCTTTTTCACAACATCACAGCTTGGCGGTGAGCTCCGGCAGCAGGCTGAACAGGTCCCCCACCAGCCCGTAGTCCGCCACCTGGAAGATGGGCGCCTCGGGATCCTTGTTGATGGCGACGATCACCTTGGACTCCTTCATGCCCGCCAGGTGCTGGATGGCCCCCGAGATGCCGACCGCGATGTAGAGCTCGGGCGCGACTATCTTGCCGGTCTGGCCCACCTGCAGATCGTTGGCGACAAAACCCGCATCCACCGCCGCCCGGGAGGCACCGACCGCGGCCCCCAGCTTGTCGGCCAGGGCCTCGATGAGGGCGAACTGCTCCCTGGAGCCGAGCGCCCTGCCCCCCGAGACCACCACCCGGGCCGCGCCGAGTTCCGGCCGAGCAGATCGCACCGCCCGCCGCTCGATGAGGCGGGTACGACACCTGAGTTCCGGTACCGGCAGCCGCTCGACGGGGGCCTCGCTCCCCCCGCCACTCACTCCGGTGAAGGCGCTGGCGCGGATGCTGAGCACCTTGATGGCCGCCGAGCTCCCTACCCTGGCGATGGCATTGCCCGCGTAGATGGGGCGCAGGAAGGTATCGGGTCCCTCGATACCGGTCACCTCGGAGATCATCTCCACCCCGAGCCTGGCCGCCAGCCGCGGCAGCAGGTCCTTGCCGTGGCTGCTCGCCGCCATCAGGCAGTGTTGATAGTCTCGCGCCACCTGGACCAGCAGCCGATCGACCCCGTCGTTCAAACCTTCGGCCAGCAGGAGGTGCTCGGCCAGCAACACCCGATCGACCCCCTCCAGGCTGGCGGCCTGCTCTCCCGCCTCGGTCAGTCCCTGCCCCAACAGCAGCAGATGCACCTCGCCACCGAGTTGGGTGGCGGCCGTGACCAGCCGGGGTACGCTGTCGGCCAGTTGACCCTGATGATGTTCGGCAATGATCAGTACGCTCATGGCTGCACCTTCGCTTCCGTTCTCGATTTGTCCATTGCGCCGGCTACTGCGACGAGCCCGCGCCCGATCTGCGTCGTGCTGATGCCAACGGGATTCATGACAGCACCCTGGCTTCGTGCCTGAGCTTGTCCAGCAGCTCGTCCACCGAGCCGACCCTGACCCCGGCGCTGCGCACCGGGGGGGCCATCACCCCGAGCAGCCGGAGCTCGCTGGTGGCATCGAGACCGAGCGCCGCCAACGGCTGGCTCTCCAGCGGCTTGCGCTTGGCCTTCATTATGTTGGGGAGCGAGGCGAAGCGCGGCTCGTTGAGGCGCAAGTCCACGGTCACCACGGCGGGCAGCGCCATGCCGAGGGTCTCGAGGCCGCCGTCTATCTCGCGAGTCACCTGCAATTCCCCCTCCACCAGCCTGATGGCGGAGGCGAAGGTGGCGAGCGGCCAGTCGGTCAGCGCCGCCAGCATCTGGCCGACCTGATTGTTGTCAGAATCGATGGACTGCTTGCCGAGCAGCACCAGATCGGGCTGCTCCTGCTCGCACAATTTTTGCAGCGCCTGCGCGACCTTGAGCGGGCTCAGTTGCCCATCGGTCACGTAGTGAAGCGCCCGATCCGCCCCCAGCGCCAGGGCGTGGCGCAGTTGCTCGGAGGCGGCCTCGGGCCCGAAGGTGACCACCACCAGCTCGGTCGCCACACCGGCTTCCCGCAGCCGCACCCCCTCCTCCACCGCGATTTCGCAAAACGGGTTGATGCCCATCTTCACATTGGCGAGCTCCACATCGGAGCCATCGGGCTTGACCCGGATCTTGACGTTGAAATCGACGACCCGTTTGACAGCGACCAGCAGCTTCATGGCGGTCATTCCTCATACCGGTTGAGTGAATCCATTTTGCACTCCCGCACTTTTTATGCTGACAAAATGCTTTACGTTTACGTAAACTACCAGCACTACCCTAGGCCAAGTCGAGCGCAGAGGCAAGATGGAACGCGAAGCAATGGAATTTGATGTCGTCATCGTCGGCGGCGGCCCGGCTGGCCTCAGTGCCGCCATCGCCCTGAAGCAGCACAGCCCCGGTATCACGGTTTGTGTGCTGGAGAAAGGGGCGGAAATCGGCGCCCATCTGCTCTCCGGCGCCCTGCTCGATCCCATGGCCCTCAAGGAGCTACTGCCAGAGCGCTGGCAACAGGCCCCCCTCGGGACACCGGTCACGGACGATAGGGTGCATCTGCTGCAAAGTGAAACCCGTGCCCTGCAACTGCCCCATTGGGCGGTACCGCCACGCATGCACAACGACGGCTGCCACATCATCAGCCTCGGCAACCTCTGTCGCTGGCTCGGCAAGCAGGCCGAGTCACTCGGGGTCGAGATCTATCCCGGCTTCGCCGCGAGCGAACTCATTCTGGAGGCGGGGAGGATAAGGGGGGTGATCACCGGCGATCTCGGGCTGGATCGGGAAGGCAATCCCAAGGCGGATCATGTGCCCGGCATGGCGCTGTACGGCCGCTACACCCTGTTTGCCGAGGGCGCCCGCGGCCACCTCGGCAAACAGCTGATCAACGAGTTCAATCTGGAGAGCGAGGCCCAGCCGCAACACTACGCCATCGGCTTCAAGGAGCTGTGGCAGGTCCCCGCCGTGCAGTCCAAACCGGGTCTGGTGCTGCACGGCAGTGGCTGGCCCCTTGGCGAGGCGAAGGGCAACAAGAGTCAGGGTGGCTTCTATCTCTACCATCTGCCAGACAATCAGGTGGCGGTCGGCCTCATCGTCGATCTCAACTACCAGAATCCCTGGCTCAGCCCGTTCGATGAGTTCCAGCGCCTCAAGCATCACCCGCTGATCGCAGCGGCGCTGCAGGGGGGCGAACGCATCAGCTACGGCGCCCGCGCCATCACCAAGGGGGGCTGGCACTCGCTGCCGCGCATGCACTTCCCCGGTGGCCTGCTGATCGGCTGCGACGCCGGCACCCTGGATTTTTCCCGCATCAAGGGCATCCACACCGCCATGAAGTCCGGCATGCTGGCGGCACAGACCGTCGCCATGAGCCTGCGTGGGGGGGACGAGGGAGGACGGGATCTGGCCGAGTTCAACGATGCATTGCAACAGAGCTGGCTGGCACAGGAGCTGGGCGCCGCCCGCAACTTCGGCGCCGCGCTGCACCGTTTCGGCCCCTGGCTCGGCGGTGCCTTCAACTGGCTGGAGCAGCGGCTGTTCGCCGCCCGCACTCCCTTTACCCTGCTCGACAAGGAAGCGGACTATCGCCAGTTGCGCCTGGCCAGCCGCTGCCAGCCCATCGTCTACCCCAAACCCGACGGCCGGCTCAGCTTCGACAAGCTCTCCTCCGTCTATCTCGCCAACACCAGCCACGACGAGGATCAGCCCTGCCACCTCAAGTTGCAGGATGCGAGCATCCCGGTGGCAGTCAACCTGCCCAGCTGGGCCGAGCCCGCCCAGCGCTACTGCCCGGCCGGCGTCTTTGAGATAATAGAGGCCGAGGAGAGTCAACCTCGCTTGCAGATCAACGCGGCTAACTGCATCCACTGCAAGACCTGCGACATCAAGGATCCCAGCCAGAACATCGTCTGGACCCCGCCTCAGGGGGGCTCGGGGCCGAACTACCCCAATATGTGAGATGCGAGAAGACCCGTGACATCGAGGATGCTCAGGCCGAAACATTGCTCGGCCCCCGTCCTGGAATGGCTCGTCACCCGGCCACCTCGCCACATGACCCCTGCTCTGTTATCCCTCGCTCGGCAGGGGAATGGAGTGAAGCAGATATCCCTACTTTCGCGACCAGATCCGCTGATCCGACCTCGCTGTTTTTTTGAGCGAACAGGCCGAAAGCCTGATGAATAGCCCCTGACAAGCGGGGCCCGCCCCTGTATAGTTCGCCGCATTCAGGTTGTCCATCGGCCTCGCTACGCTATTTCATGGGATCGCTTTCTGTGCGATCTAGGGCCGCATGAACCTGTGCAACCATCCCTGATTACCCACGACTTCTTAAGGGGGGACAGATGATCACCGCCTACATTCTCAATAACAAGGTGCTGGACATAGTCACGCTCGGGCCGGACGACATAGTCCCCGACAACACCGTCTGGCTGGATGCCTACAAGCCGGACACGGCGGAGCGAGAATGGTTGACGGGCCTGTTCCTGGAAGAAGTGCCGGACAAGGAAGAGCTGGACGACATCGAGGCTTCCGCCCGTTTCTACTGGGACACCGACGGCCTGCACATCCACTCCCTGTTCCCCCAGCGGATCGGCCGCGACACCAAGGGTGTCCACGTCTCCTTCACCCTGCGCAACAACCTGCTGATCAGCATCCGCGAGGATGATATCGGCTTGGTGCGCCTGCTGCGCCACTACATGCGCCAGGACAGGCTGGAGGTAGAGAATGCCCTCGACATCCTGCTGGAAGTACAGAATCTCAAGGTGGAATATCTCTCAGATCTCATCGAAGACGGTTACAAAACCCTGGAAAATACCGCAGACCAGATTTTTGAACCAGACCAGATCAATTCCATGCTCAAAGAGCTGATGGCCCAGGAAGAAGCCAACGGCCAGATCCGCCTCTCCCTGCACGATACCCGTCGCGCCCTGCGTTTCCTCAAACGCAGCCTGCGCCAGCGCATGACCGGCGAGCAGAACAAGTGGATCGACGAGATGCTGCACGACGTGGAGTCCCTGCTGCCCCACACCCAGTTCCTGTTCGACAAGATCAACTTCCAGCTGGAGGCCTCCATGGGGGTGACCAATCTGGAGCAGAACAAGGTGATCAAGATCTTCTCGGTGGCCGCGGTGATCTTCCTGCCACCGACCCTGATCGCCAGCATCTACGGCATGAACTTCGGCCGCATGCCGGAGCTCGCCTGGGAGTATGGCTATCAAATGTCGCTGGTGCTGATGGTGATGTCGTCGCTCGGCACCGGCCTGTTCTTCAAGCGTAAGGGCTGGCTGTAACGGCACGCGACTGTGCCAACCGCGACAGAAAATGGATTGGGGGCAGGGCCCCCGATTAATTCGGGTCCGCCTCCTCCCTTGTAAAGGGCCCATCACCGCCCCATATCCTTCCTCATCATTCGCTCACCCCCCGATCTCATGACCCTCTATCCCGAACACCGCTATGACGATCACGGCCAGTTGCGTCCGCCGCTCTGGTTCTGGCCCATCGCCCTGCTGCTGACCCGCTCGGTCTGGCTGTTTCTGATGGCGGGGGTCACTCGCGAGAGCGGCAGCGAGATCCTGGCGCTGTTTTATCCGGACAGGATGAGCCTCTATCTCGGCCTGCTGAGCGATCTGCCCGCCATGCTGGCACTGCTCGCCTTCGGCGGCACCCATCAGCAGACCCGCAGCCCCCGTGCCTGGCTCAGGCGTCACAGCCGCGGCCTGCTGCTCTGCTCGACCCTGGGTGGGCTGGTGCTGCAACTGCACAGCCTGAATTTGCAGAAGTGGTCGTTCAGCTGGCCGACGGCACTGGTCCTCATTGGCAGCCTGTGGGCGCTCTGGTATCTGCTCAAGAGCCGCCAACTGCGTGAGTACGCCGTCGACCAACCCCATGGTTAGACTTGATCAGAGCCAAGGCGGCGGCCCTGATCAGTCAGGCGCCGTTGCCCGCCCTGCCGAGCGCGCAACGGATCCGCTCGTTCACTGCTTATTGGCGGCTGACCCGGACCTGCAGGGTCTGGCGCTCGCTGCCACTGGCCACCCCGAGCCGTGACGGGTTCGAGAGCTCGCTCTCCCGGCTGCTCTGACTGGTGGACAACTCCCCCACCGTCAACCACTGGCCGGGGGCGCCACTCACCTCGGTGGCGCTCTGTCCGGTCTTGATGTCACCCCGCTCCAGCCTCGCCTGCTCGCTGCTGAGTACTATCCGCACTTGCTCTCCCACCAGAGTCGCGGTGGCGTAGAGACCGCTGATCAGCGGCACCATGCCCACCACTCGCCCCCCTTGCCAGCGATAGAAGGTAACCGGCTGGTAGGAGCCCATCTGCAGCAACACCGGCCGCCCCGACAAGCCACGCACCTGCCAGTTGTCTTGCTGGGTGTGCTGATAGTCCTGCACCCCGCCCTCCGCTAACCACTGCCGCCTGGCGTTGTCGTTGCCCACCCCGACCCCCAGCTGGCTGTTGCTCGAGACTCCCCCTACCCGCCACTCGATCAGCAGGCTCTGGGGTGGCTGGTTGAGCTGATTGAGGGTCGCCTCCGCCTCCTGCAACTGGGCCGCGCTGCCGCTCAGCACCAGCTGATTGCCCATGGCGCTCACCCCGATCGCCGGGTAGATCTCTTTGAGGGTCTGCACCATGGCCGGCGCCTCAAACACCGGGATCACCTTGACCTCGGCGTGTAGCGGCAGGGTCCAAAGCCCGCAGCAGCACAGCCAGATCCATCGCCAACGTCTCATCATCCTCTCCCCCTCTTGCCCATCATGCGCCTCTTGCCCTGTGTCTCATCGCCACCATTGTAATGATAGCGGGGCCGGAAGCCCTTCATTTTATTGTGTATTTACAAACCATTAGCCCATCCATCCGGGTCGAAACAGCGTGTCGTTCACCCCTGGACATAAAGACTCATTGAGAGACATCTCAATACAAATAAAAATGGTTATCATTTGTTGTCACAACCAAACCCCTCGGATACAATTCGGACTCATTTTTTCGAGTCAGCCTCTGATGAAGCCAGATCCTGTCGTCTCCAGCACCCCTGCCGCCATCCATCTGGCCCTGCTGATCAACATGCTCTCCATGGGCAGCATGATGATGGTGATGCCCCTTGGGCCGGATCTCGTCGTCAGCCTCGGCATGCAGCCGGAGCAGACCGGCTATTTCAGTGGCGGCGCCACTCTGGGGGCCGCCCTGATGGGGATACTGGCCGCGCCCTGGCTCGATCGCTTCAACCGCAAACCCGCCCTGCTGATATTGCTGACCCTGCGTTTCCTGCTGCTGATGGCCTGCGCCCTGGTGCAGGACAGCCAACAGCTGTTGCTGCTGTTCATCCTGTCGGGCTGCGTGGCGGGCCCGCTCTCCGCCATCCTGATGGCAGCGGTGCTGGATCTGGTGCCACCGGCCGAGCGCGGCCGTCGCCTCGCCTACGTGGGCATGGCGTTTTCCCTTGCCGCCATCCTGATCGTGCCCGTCGCCCTGACCCTAGCCCAGTGGCGCGGCTGGCAGAGCCCCTTCCTGCTGTTTGGCGCCTGCGGCCTGCTGCTGGCGCTGCTCTGCAGCCGTCTGCTGCCTTCATTGCCGGTCACTCGCTCCGCCCACGGCAGCGGCCTGCGCCAGTTGCTGAGCTCCCCCCTGTGTCAGGGGGCCCTCTGCATCCTCAGCCTGCAGATGTTCGGCCACTTCCTGCTGATCCCGCACTTTGCCAACTACTTCCAGTTCAACCAGGGCTTCCCGCGCGAGCAGATCGCCGCCCTCTACCTGTGCGGTGGCCTCGCCAGCATGGCGACCATGCGGCTGTGCGGCGGCTGGATAGACAAGGGCCGAGCCCAGGGTGCCATCCTGCTCACCAGCCTGTTGCTGGCGCTGGTGACCCTGCTCGGCTTCGCCCTGCCCATCGGCATGCCCATCTACCTGCTGTTTACCCTCTTCATGGCCCTGAGCTCGGCTCGCGCCAGCACCACCCTCGCGGTCACGGCGGCCATTCCGGCCCCCCATCAGCGCGCCGCCTTCATGTCATTCCAGGGCACGGTCACCAATGTGGCGGCCGGGCTCGGCAGCCTGCTGTCGGCCAGATACCTCATCTCGGACGAAACCGGTGCCTTGCACGGCTTCGCCACTCTCGCCTGGATCAATATCGCCTGCGGGCTGCTGGCCTGCGCGGGTGTCTGGTTCCTCATCCGGGGACTGGAGCGGATACAAAACAACAATAATCCTGCCTCTGGCACTGCCAGACAAGGAAGTCGGTGAGCACAAGGGCCAACAGAGCCCGATCCATAACCTCAATTTTTTTCATGGAGTTTTGACAATGCAGTTGCAGCACGGCGTATTTAAATTGAACCCCATCCTGCTCTCCCTCGGTCTGCTGGCCCTGCCGGGACTGGCCCAGGCCGAGTCGGCCAAGGCCAACGAGACCATCGTCGTCACCGCCACCCAGACCAAGCACACCGAGCTCTCGGCCCCGGCCAGCGTCTCGGTCGTGAGCCGCGCCGATCTGGACAAGATGAACGTCAACAACATCGGTGATGCACTCAAGCACGTGCCGGGCGTCAACATCATCGCCACCAACCCCACCGGCCGCAACGAGATCAAGATCCGTGGCATGGGCGGCGACTACACCCTGCTGCTGATCAACGGCAAGCGGGTCAATGCCCGCGAGACCCTGGGCAGCGCCTACGGCAACGACTTCGATCTCAGCTCCATCCCCATGGCGGCCATCGATCGTATCGAAGTGATCCGTGGCCCCGTCTCCTCCCTGTACGGTGCCGATGCCCTGGGTGGGGTGGTCAACGTGATCCTGCGCCAGGCCACCGAGACGACCGAAGCCTCCGTTGGCTACACCCACAACATCCCGACCACCGGTGACGGCGGCGATGCCAACCAGGGCAGCGCCTATGTGTCCGGTGCCCTCATCGACAACAAGCTGCTCGGCAACATCGTGGTCGAAGGCTATCAGCGTGACCGCTGGAAGAGCGATCAGTCCAATAACCCGGACGCCGATGCGCTGGAAAAACGCGAAGTGGTCAACGTGCTCACCGGCCTGAAGTGGCTGGTCGCCGACAATCAGGACATCGACTTCGATCTGGGTTACAACCAGAACGACATGGACAGCTACTTCAACAACGTGCCGCGCGCCCCGACAGCACCGGCTACCCCGCACAACGTGCAGAACCTCGACCGTCTGAGCCTGGGCCTGAGCCACAACGGCCGCTGGCAGCACTTCGACAGCCGGGTACGCTACTACTTCGAGCAGATCGACCTGATGGACGACTCCCAGCTCAACGGCGGCACCGCCGATGTCACCCAGACCAACAACACCGTCGACGGTCAGGTCAGCGGCTACCTCGGAGAGCACCTGCTGACCTCGGGCGCCGAACTGCGCAAGACCGAACTGGAGCACAGCCGCAATATCGCCAGCGGCAGCGTGGATGCGTCCCAGAGCGCCGTCTATCTGCAGGATGAGTTCGGTTTCGGCGATCTGGCCCTGACCCTCTCCGGTCGTCTGGATCACCACGAGACCTATGGCAACGAGTTCAGCCCCCGTGCCTACGCCCTCTACACCCTGACCGACGAGTGGGTGATCAAGGGTGGCGCCGGCAAGGCGTTCAAGGCACCGACGCTGGCCCAATCCAGTGAAGGTTTCTCCACCACCGCCTGTCGCGGCGCCTGCCAGGTGATCGGCAACCCGGATCTGAAACCGGAAACCGCGGTCAGCTATGAGCTCGGCACCGCCTACGAGAGCACCCGCTTCGGCGCCGGCGTCACCGGTTTCCACAACGACATCGAGGATCTGATCCAGAGCGATCAGTGGGGCCCAGGCTACCGTCCGACCGTGATGACCTACCTCAACGTCAAGAAGGCCCGCATCAAGGGGCTGGAGCTGACCGGCTGGGTCGACGTGCTGGACAACGTCCAGCTGACCGGTAACTGGACCCTGCTGGACTCCGAAGACAAGAGCACCGGCGATGATCTGGCCAAGACCCCGGATCACACCGGCAACCTCGGTCTGGACTGGCAGGCAAGCGACCTCGTCAGCGCCAACCTGGCCTGGCAATATGTCGGCAGCCAGATCATCAAGGTCCCGGCCCGCAACTCACAGGCGTTCAAGTCCGAGCACTACCAGACCCTGGACGTCAACACCAACTGGACCGTCACACCGGCCCTGGACTTCAAGCTCGGCATCACCAATCTGACCAACACCAAGCGTGACGAGGTTGCCACCGACGCCGACTTCATCCTGGAAGGTCGTACCGTCTACGCCGGGGTCGATTACAAGCTGTAATCACTCCTCTGTGGGAGCTCCGGCAACGGGGCTCCCTTTTTGCGTTTCTAGCGCCTCGATGTGAAGGAGTCCTTGAGTGCTCAGATACCAAGCACGGCTGTTCTGGCTCGGAGTGCTGCTCCTGTTCCTGCTGATTTCGCTGTCACTGGCCACCGGGGCCGGTGTCTATGGTGGCCGCGAGGTCGCCGGTTTCCTGCTGGGCGATCCCGTCCTCGTCGCCGATGAAAAACTCGCCATGATAGTCAATACCCTGCGCCTGCCCCGCACCCTGGCGGCCCTGGTGGTGGGTATCTGTCTCGCGCTGGCGGCCTCCCTGTTGCAAAGCGCCACCCGCAATCCCCTGGCCGAACCCGGCCTGCTCGGGGTCAACGCCGGTGCCGTCTTCGCACTGGTGATCGGTCTCACCTATTTCGGGGTGGAGTCGTCCTACGGCTATCTGCTCTGGTCCGGCATGGGGGCCCTGCTCGGCAACCTCATCGTGCTCGGCCTCGGTCTGATGGTGGGTCGCTCCAATCCCCTCAAACTCATCCTGGTGGGGGTCGCCCTCTCCGCCACCTTCGGCGGCCTCTCCAACTTCCTGCTGCTCTCCAACAAGGTGGTACTGGAGCAGTTCCGCTTCTGGAATCTGGGGTCACTGGCTGCCTCCAGCCTGGATGCCGTGCTGACCGTGGTGCCCTTCGCCCTCGCGGGCCTGCTGCTGACCCTGGCGCTGTGCCGCCAGCTCACCCTGATGCAGATGGGGGACCACCAGGCCCAGGCGCTCGGCATCAGGCCGACCCGGGTGCGCATCGGCGTGCTGCTGGCCGCCACCCTGTTCACCGCCTGCGCCATCGCCATCGCCGGCCCCATCGGCTTCGTCGGCTTCCTCGCCGCCTACTGCGCCCGCCTGGTGGAGCCGGTGCGCCTGTCCATTCAGGTGCGCTTCTCTGCCCTGTTCGGCGTCCTGTTCCTGCTCGGTGCCGACATACTGGCGCGCTGGTTGTTGCAGCCGTTCGAGCTGCCAAACGGCGTCATTTTGGCGCTGATCGGCGCCCCCGTGCTCATCCTGGTGGTGCGCAGCGGCGGCTTCCGCTCCCTGCTGGCCGTCAAATAAGGTGCCCTCCATGCATAACACCATCCACGACGCCCCTGCCCCGCACGCCCTCCCCGCCGGCACCTTCCGCCTGCGCCTTGGCAACCGCACCCTGCTGTTTGAGCGCCGCGCCTGGCTCATCACCCTCGCCCTGGCGCTGGCCCTGGTGCTGCTCTCCCTGCTGGCGCTGACCCTGGGGTCAGGCAAGCTCACCATGCTGGGGGTGGTGCAGACCCTGCTGGGTGAAGGAAACCGGCTCAGCGAGGTGACGGTGTTCAAGATCCGGCTGCCGCGCATCGTCGCCGTGCTGGTGGCGGGCGCCGCCATGGGCCTCTCAGGCTGCCTGGTGCAGACCCTGATCCGCAACCGCCTCGCCACCCCGGACATGATCGGGGTCAACGAGGGGGCATCCCTTGCCATCATCATCTTCTCTCTCTATCTGACGCTGGGCAGCTGGCCCTGGTGGGCCGCGCCGCTCGGTGCCCTGTTCGCCGCGGCCGTGCTCTACGCCCTGTGCAACAAGCCGGGGGAGCAGGGTTATCTGTTCGTGGTGATCGGCATCGGCGTCTCCGAGCTGATGAACGCCATCGGCCAGTTCGCCATGTCCACCCAGTCCCTGGTGCACCTCACCAGTCTCTATCTGTGGAACATGGGCAACTTCGTCGGCCAGGGCTATGGCACGGTGGCGCCGGTCGGGATCCTGATCCTGCTGATCTGCCCCTGGATTGTGTATCTCTCCCGCGCCCTCGGCGTGCTGCGCCTCGGCCCCGTCACCGCCCGCACCCTCGGAGTCAACGTGAACCGGGTGCAACTCGGGGTGCTGGCCCAGGCCATCGTCGTGGCGGCGCTTGGCACCGCCATCGGCGGCCCCGTGGTCTTCATCGCCATGGCGGCCCCCATCCTCGCCTCCTGGCTCTCCCGGGATCGCATAGTGCCGCTCTGGATAGCAGCCCTGTGCGGCGCCCTGCTGCTGCTGGCGAGCGACACCCTGGTGCGGGTGCTGGCCAGCCCCCACGAGGTCGCCACCGGCATCATGACCCGTATCCTCGGCGGCCTGTTGCTGCTGTTCATTCTTATCAAAGACAGGCAGAGAGCCGACTGATGATGCATTCCATCCTTTTCCAAGACCGACAAGGGGCCCTCCTATGACCCTCTGCGTGAATAACCTGCGTTTCGGCTATCAACACAAGCCCGTGTTCGACGACGTCTCCTTCACCCTGCCCAAGGGCAAGCTGGTGGGCATCGTCGGCCCCAACGGCGGCGGCAAGTCCACCCTGCTCAAGCTGCTGGCCGGGCAAGAGCAGCCCCAGAGCGGGGAGATCCTGCTCAAGGGCAAGCCGCTGGCGAGCCACGGCATCAAGGCGCTGGCCCGGGAGCTCGCCTACCTGCCCCAGCGGCCCCTGGTGCCTGCGGGCATCCTGGTGGAGCAGCTGGTGCAATATGGTCGCCATCCTCACCAGGGCTGGTTCAATCAGTGGAGCGAGGAGGACGCCCGCATGGTGCACTGGGCCCGGCAGCAGATGCAGCTGGACGCCATTTGGCACCAGAGCGCCAGCTCTCTCTCCGGCGGTCAGGCACAGCGGGTCTGGCTCGCCATGGTACTGGCCCAGGATGCGGACACCATCCTGCTGGACGAGCCCACCAGTGCGCTGGACATAGGTCATCAGACCGAGGTGATGGAGGCCATCCACCAGATCACCGCCGAGGGCAAGACGGTGCTCATCGTCATCCACGATCTCGCCACCGCCGCCCGCTACTGCGACGAGCTGATCGCCCTCGGTAACGGTGGCGTTCAGGCCATGGGGCCGGCCCGGGAGGTGGTGACCAAGGCGCTGATCGACCGCCTCTACCAGACCGACGTCGACATACTGCACGCCCCCGGCGACGGCGCCCCCGTCATAGTGCCGCGTAGGCGCAGCGAGGCGGCCGCCGCCGCGCAGCAGCAGCAGGCCTGAGTCTGACAACGAAAAAACCGCCTATCCGGCGGTTTTTTTATTGGCTGACGTCCTGGGGGATTCAAAGCGTCAGCAGGGTAAGCAGGCCCCCAGGCAGCCGCTGCCAGCGCAGGGTACAGTGCCAGCCCGCGGGCAACTCTGCCGTGAGCCGGGTCTTGAGACTCAAGTTGATGGACTGCACCCCCATGGCTGACCAGCGGGCATCGAGGAAATCGAAGTAGTGTCCCACCCGGGGGTAGAGCGCCTTGAACAGGCTCTCCTTGGCCGAGAACACCAGGGTCAACCCCTCTGCCACGCTCAACCCGGCGGCCGCCGCGCCCGTTGCCAGCCGCCCCCACTCATCCTCATCGACGATGCCGGGCCAGAGCTGCGCCGTTTGGCTTTCATCGAGCCAGGCCTCCAGATCCAGCCCCAACCCGGCTCGGCCCGGGCGCACAACGCAGAGCGCCATCCCCTGCCCCAGCAGCTGGCTATGGCTGATGCTGCCCTCCATCCCCAGGGGCCAGCAGGGCGCCCTATCCTGTCCGATGATCACCCTCTCGTCGCCCAACCCATAGGCACTCAGGGCCTGGCGCGCCGCCAGCCGACCCGCCAGAAACTCCCCCTGTCGCTTGGCCACCGCCTTGTGCAATGGGGTCGGCAAGGCCATCCCCTGCTCGACAAAGCACTCAGAGGTGAAGGCGGCGGGATCGAAACAGATCCGGTGGATGGGGGGCCTGTCGAGGTCAGCCATAAACAAGGTATCGGATTGGCGGATAAAACTCGGGGTGGTGGATGGGGAGGAAGGCGGCATGAATGGCTCCTGACAGGGTCCCTGATGATACCAAAGCCGGACCGGCTCATGCCACAAATACAAATGACAACGTTTCTCAATATCTCCTGTGGTAACATGTCACCGCCCATTTGGGGCCGAACAACGCGAGCGCACCCAGGCCGACAGACAGAGCAGGCACGGTGCCGCCGATATCACCCATAAGGATGTAACCATGAAGATCTCCTCCTCCCTGGCCGCCGCCCTGATGCTCGCAAGCCTGGCAGGCTTCCAGGCACAGGCCGGCACCCGCCAGGTCGTCGATGCCAACGGCCAGTCCCACATCGTCCCTGACGCCCCACAGCGCATCGTGGTACTGAGCGAGCTCGATCTGGACAGCGCCCTGACCCTGGGGGTGCAACCGGTCGGCACCGTCAACGGCCGTGGGCAGGCCACCCTGCCCCGCTACCTGCTGGAGAAGGCGGGCAAGGAGATCGCCGTGGTCGGCGATCTGGACAATCCGAACCTGGAGACGCTGATAGACCTCGAACCGGATCTGATCCTGACCGGTCAGACCAAGCCCGAGCTGCTGGCCCTGCTGCAGGAGATAGCCCCCACGGTCGTCACCGGCAACTGGGGCGAGCCCTGGAAACAGGTGTTCCAGCGCAGCGCGCTGGTGATGAACAAGGAGGCCGAGGGCAAGGCTTTCCTGACCCAGTATGAGGCCCGCCTGCAACAGGCCCGCAGCAAGCTGGCCAAGCATCAGGGCGAGCAGCTGAGCATAGTGCGCTGGAACCCCAAGGGGCCGAGCTACATGCACGGCAGCACCTTCGCCAGCAGCGTGGTGCAGGAGATGGGGCTGGCGCGCCCACCCCATCAGATCGGTGACAAGAGCCCCCACTCCCCGGCCCTGAGCCTCGAGTCCCTCAACCTGCTGGACGGCGACTGGCTGGTGATCGGCACCCTGAGCACCAGCGGCGATGCGGTGGATGCCATGAAGCAGGCCGAGCAGACCCCGGCCTTCCAGCAGCTCGGCGCCATCAAGGGCAAGCGCTTCGGCGCCGTGGACGGGTCGATCTGGACCTCCACAGGCGGCCCCCAGGCGGCCCTGCGAGTCATCGACGATGTCGAGCAGTTGATGAGCAAGCCAGACGCCGCCCCCGTCACCCGCTAAGCCCGACACTCAGACATAAAAAAGCCCGCATCATGCGGGCTTTTGTTTGGCTGGCAAACTGATGCTGCCGGCAAAGACAGGCCCCCTGGGAGATCCAGCTTGCCGCTCGCGGGATAGGCCCGCAAGCGAAACTTCACCAGTTAGTTTGAATTTCAAAGCACATATGCGCTATGAAACCAAGCTTTGGCAGTTTACCACACTACCAATATTCACTCAGACAGCGGTAACGCCTTTCTATCCAGCTTGCCGCTGCCGGTTTTGGGCAGGGCGTCCAGCAGTATGAGGCGCGCCGGCACCATGTAGTGCGGCAGACTGGCCTGCAGGCCCTTGCGCAGGGCCAGTCGATTGAGCGTCACCCCGGCTTTGGCCTCCACATAGCCCACCAGCATGGCCTCATCCCCCTCGCCAAAGTGGCGCACCGCCGCCTCCTGTACCCCAGTCTGGCGCCGCAGACCGGCCTCCACCTCCCCCAGCTCGATGCGAAAACCACGCAGCTTTATCTGATCGTCGCGCCGTCCCAGATAGAGGAAGCTATCCGTACCCAGCAGCCGCACCCGATCGCCGGTGCGATAGAGGCGATGATTGTCGACCCGCAGGAAGGCCGCCGCGGTGAGGGCGGGCTTGCGCCAGTAACCCTCGCACAGGGCCGGACTCTCGATGCACAGCTCCCCCTCCTCCCCCTCGCCAACCATCTTGCCTGCGCTATCCAGCACCCAGTGCCGGTAGCCGGGCAGGCTGTGACTGATGGTGATGCGCCCGCCGGCCAGGGGCATGCGCACCTCGCTCACCAGCGACCAGACGGTGGCCTCGGTCGGGCCGTAACAGTTCCACAGCCGCTGGGTGCGGCTGCACAGCTGCTCGGCCAGCCCCGGATCCAGCGCCTCGCCCCCGCACAGGGCGGTGAGGCTGTCGCCCCCCTGCCAGCCCGCTTTGAGCAGCATGCGCCAGCAGGCCGGGGTCGCCTGCAGCCAGTTGATGGAGGTATCCGCCGCCAACAACGCCATCATCCCCAGGGGATCCTTGTTGTGCCGATTGCCCGCCACCGTCAGGCGGCCCCCGCTCCAGAGCGGCCCCAGCATCTCCAGCAGGGAGATGTCGAAGGCCGGGGTGGTGATGAACAGCCAGTGGCAACCCGGGGTCAGCCCGAGCCGCTCGCGGATCCCGTCGAGGAAGCAGAGCAGCGCGCGCCGACTGATGACCACCCCCTTGGGCTCACCGGTCGAGCCCGAGGTGAACATCATGTAGGCCGCCAGGGCATCGTCCACCTGGGGATAGGAGGGCGCCCCACGTCGCACCGAGCCCGACGCAGGCTCGGCCAGTTCGGTGAGGGCCCGCTGCGGGCAGCCAAAGTCGGGCACCCCTTCGCCATTGTTGCAGATCACCGCCGAGAGCCGGGCCTGACGGGCAATGCCCTGCAACCGCGCCACCGGGAAATCCGGCTCCAGCGGCACGAAGGTGAGACCGAGGCGCAAACAGGCGAGCAGGCTGGCCACCAGATCCGGGGTGCGATCCAGATAGAGTCCGACTCGCTCTCCCACCGCCAGCCCCTTAAGGCTGGCGGCAATCTGGTCGACCCGGACACTGAGCTCGGCGTAGGTCAGCCAGCGCCCCTCCATGCCGATGGCGGGCGCCAGCGGCGTGCCGCCGAGCAGGGCGGCCAGGCGAGTGCCCAGCCCCGCCCGCTGCGGTGAATGGGACGGGGTGACCCCCGCCTCCTTGATTGCGAGCTGTGTGGCGACAAGGGTTGAGGCCGTCATGATACCTCCTCGGGCAGGTGTACCAGCCAGTGATTAAAGAGCGCGCAAGGTGCACCCTGCAGCTTGAGATCCCGCAGCGTCAGCGGACGATGATCCCCGGCAAACGCCTGATTCAGGGCCGCCAGCAGGGCAAGTTGTTGCACCGAGTCCACGCCGAGCGCCAGCAGACTCTGCTGCCAGCTCGCCGCCTCGCCACAATGCTGCTGCCACAGGGCCAGCAGGCGGCGGGCCTGGGGATCGCTCGGGCAGACCTCGCGCGGAGCCAAGGCCCGAACGGGCTCTGCTGCACCGACAGCTTCAATGCCAGGCAGACGAGCAGGCTCGGCCAGGGAGGCCTGTGCCAGCCACGCCAGCTCCGCCATCCACTGCGCCAAGACCGCCTCGGCGCGTTCACGCGCGATCAGCTCGCCATCGTATTCGAAGCGCAGATTGAGCTGGCCACCACGGGCATTCACCACCAGCGAGAGCGGCAGCTCCACCTTCTCCACCACGCTGCCAAAGTGCGGCATCAACTGATGGGGCGCCAGCGTCTCGGGCCGTGTCGGCATGGGGTAGTTCTCGAACACGAACAGGCTCTGGAACAGGCGGGCCCGGCCTTTCGTCAGGGCCGCCAGGGACTGGGTGCCGTACTGGTTCAGCGCCAGCGAGTCCCGCTGCAGCTGACCGATATGCTGCGCCAGGGTCGCCTCGGTGCGCCAGTCCAGGGCGAGCGGCAGGCTGTTGATATAGAGCCCGACGCTCTGCGTGATCCCCTCGATGGGGAAGTCCCGGCCCGGGGTCACGTTGCCGACCAGGGTAACCTCATCGCCGCCCTGGCGGGCGAGCAGGCGGTGCCAGGCATACTGGGCCAACAGCCCGGCGGTCACCCCGAGCTCGCGGGCCCGCGCCTCCAGCTGCGCTGATAATGCCGGCGCCAGCGTCTGGCCACACACCTCGGGCTTATGTTGCGTAACGCGCTGGGTCAGGTGCGGCTCGAGTGCCACCCCGAACAGGGCGGAAAGATCGTTGGGCTTGGCCAGCAGCTCGGCGCGACCCTGCCAATAGGCCTCATGCTCCGCCTTGTGGCTGGCGATATAACGGCCGAATTCGAGCCAGGCGGTATCCGGTTTCGCCTCGGGCGCGGTCCCCTGCATCAGGGATTGCGTCATTGACTGCTGATAGTGCCGATGCAAGGAGCCCAGCAGCACGGGGCCACTCCAGCCATCCAGCACGCCATGGTGGGCACTCAGGATCACCTTGTGGTGATCGGGGGCCAATGTGAAGCAGGCGATACGCAACAGCGGCGCCTTGTCCAGGGGGATGGGATGGGCCAAGTCCTGCTGGCGATAGGCGGCAATGCGAGCATCGGCCCCCGCCACACCGGACAAATCCTCGTGATGGAA
Source organism: Aeromonas sp. TECH754 (assembly GCF_056279295.1). Classification (NCBI taxonomy): domain Bacteria; kingdom Pseudomonadati; phylum Pseudomonadota; class Gammaproteobacteria; order Aeromonadales; family Aeromonadaceae; genus Aeromonas; species Aeromonas sp. TECH754. Next base: position 2,007,768 of record NZ_JBWBRA010000001.1, read on the forward strand.
CGGCAGCGTGGCGCTGCGCAGGATCCGCTGCAACGCGACGCCATCCTCCACCAGCAAGGCGGCCCTTAGCACCGGCCAGCGGGCCAACTGCCCCTGCCAGGCGGCCCGATAGACGCTCACATCCAGCGGCTGGTGGTAGTCCATCTCGGTCTGCAGGTGGTAAGCCGTATCACGAGGTGCCAGCGCCCTGTGATAGAGCATGCTCTGCTGCAGGGAGGTCATGGGCAGCAGGGTCTCCACCTCGCCGCCGGCCTGTTCTGCGTCCAGCACCCTGTCCAGGGCGGGTTGGGAGAGCGCCAGGCCCGGGAAGTCGCTCGGGGTCCGGCGCGGCTTGGCTTGCGCGCAACAGGCGTTCACCAAGGCCTCGATATTGGCCGCCAGCGCCGCCATCAGGGCGTCGCTGGCCTCCTGGTTGAGGGCGCCGACCTGACGCAGGGTGAGACAACCGCCGTAGACGCCGCCGTGCAGGCTGATGAGCTCACGCGGCAGGTTCTGTGGCGCCGAGGGTTGGCCCGGCGCCACCGGCAGGGGCTGCCAGGGAGCTGGCGTGCCTCTGTGGGAGACCCCCAGGTAGTTGAAGACGATATTGGAGTGAGGCAACGCCCGGCCGCGGGGATGGTGCAGGCGCAGGGGATTGAAACCGACCCCCTTGTCCGGCACGGCCCGCAGCCGCTCCTTGGTATCGCAGACGAGATCGCTCCAGATTTCCCGATCGACCAGCGCCAGCGGATAGGTGCTGGTGAACCAGCCCAGGGTGCGGCTCACATCCAGTTGCGGGGCTCTGGTTTCAGGATCAATGACTTCAGCATCGATGGCTTCACGGCCGTGCCCTTCCTGCATCACGCACTGACGCTCCCCATACCCAAGCTCGCTCAAAGTGCGGGTCAGGGCGGCCAGCAGCAGATCCGGCACCTGGGTCAGGTGAGCCTGATTGGCCTCATCGATGAGGCGGGCGGTGGTCTCTGCATCGAGACGCAACAGGCTGGCGGCGGCGCGACCATCCGGGGCGCGCTGCGCCTCCAGCAAGCCTTGCTCGCAGCCCTCCCCCTGCCCCAGCCAGAATGCCAGCTGGGCGGCTTCGCGGGTCGCGTAGGCGGCAAGCCCCTCACCCCACTGGCGGTAGCTGCTGCCCTTGGCAGGCAAGGCACGGCCCTCGGACAGCCGTACGAGATCCTCGGCCAGGATGCGCCAGGAGACGGCATCTATGACCAGATGGTGGAAGGCGATAAAGAGCCCCTCCACGGGGTCGGCGTCCGCCTCGCTCGCGAGATGCTTCAGCCGGGCCCAGGCCAGGGTCTGGCCGCGCTCGGGGGCAAAGTCCCCCTGCCACTGGGTCAAGTGAGCCTGCAACTCGGCCTCGTCCAGATCGGCCGCATCCAGCAGATGCAGGGGCGGCAGCACCAGCTCGGGCAGATAACGCTGACCGGTGGGGGTGACCGCGAGGCGCAGGGCGTCGTGGTGACCGAGCAGGGTATTCATCCAGCCCATCAGGGCGGCGTCGTCTATGCCGACGGGCAGGCGCAGTATCACCCCCTGGTTCCAGTGGCCGGGCCGGGCAAAGCCCTGCTCGAAGAACCAGTGCTGAATGGGGTGCAGGGGGAATTCCCCCTCGAGCACGCCCTGCTCCGTCTGGTGGCTGACGCGCTGCTGCTGGCCGAGCTGACGGCAGAGGCGGCGCACCGTCTTGGCCTCGAACACGTCCTTCACGCTGCAGTGCAGCCCGGCGTCACGCAGCCGGGTGGTGAGCTGGATGCTGAGGATGGAATCCCCGCCGAGGCGGAAGAAGTCGTCTTCCACCCCGAGCGGTTGCTTGAGCACCCCTTGCCAGATGGCGAGCACTTGTCGCTCCAGCTCATCCTTGGCCTCGCTCTTGTTCTCCTGCCAATGGATGGCGGGCAGGCGGCGCGAGTCCAGCTTGCCGTTGGGGGTGAGCGGCATCTCGGCCAGCCAGCACAGCCGCACCGGCACCATGTATTCGGGCAGCAGTTCGCCAGCCCGTTGCAGCAGGGCTTCGCCATCGGGCTCGCTCGCGCCGGCTTGCAGGCTGGCATAGGCCAGCAGGCGGCCCTGCTGCACCACCACCTTGATCTGGCGGATGGCCGGTTCGATCGCCGCGAGCTGGGTCTCGATCTCGCCCGGCTCGATGCGATAGCCCCGCAGCTTGATTTGCTCATCCAGCCTGCCCAGATAGCTGATGTTGCCGTCGCGGCGCAGGAGCGCCCGATCGCCGGTGCGATAGAGGCGATGAGTGCGGCCATCGGCGCTTTCATCAAACCTGAGCTCAACGAAGGCCTCTTGGGTGCGATCCGGCAGATTGAGGTAGCCACGGGCCAACCCGAGGCCGGCCAGGCAGAGCTCGCCGGGCACCCCGACCGGACAGGGGTTGCCCGCCTCGTCCAGGATCAGTGCCTTCAGGTTGGCGATCGGCTGGCCTATGGTGATGGGCGCTCCCGGTTTGATCCGCGCGCAGAGCGCGGTCACCGTGCACTCGGTCGGGCCATACATGTTAAAGAGTGCGACCCTGTCTCCCCAACGCTCCACCAGGCTGCTCGGGCAGGCTTCGCCGCCAAAGCCGATGGCCTTGAGAGGACCGAGATCCGCCGGTGGCAGCAGGTTGGCCAACAGCGCTGTCGGCAAGATCATATGGCTGGCGCCGCAGGCGATCGCGGCGGTGATCACCCCCTCTCCCGGCTCGCCAAAGTGCAGGGCCGCACCGCAAGAGAGCGGCAGCAAGGTGGTCATGTTGCCCGCATCGAACGAGAGAGACATGCAGTTGAACATGGATCCCTGCTGATCGAGGCCGATGCGCGGCCCGTGATCCGCCATCAGGTTGACCAGGCTGCCCTGCTCCACCATGACCCCCTTGGGCAGGCCGGTGGAGCCCGAGGTGTAGATGATCTGGGCCAGCATGGCGGGATCCCGCACTACGGCAGGTGCCTGCGCCGACAGTTCGGCCAGCGCCAACTGATGCAGGTTCTGATAACGGGCCTGAGTGCCGGACGCCACCAGCGGCAGCGCCTCGGCCAGTCGTTCGTCCTGCTCGCCCCCCAGCACCAGGCTGATGGACGCATCGCCGAGAATATGAGCCAGTCGCTCGGCGGGATAGGCCGGATCGAGCGGCACATAGGCCGCCCCCGCCTTCCAGCAGGCCAAGAGGCCGATGACGAAGGCGACATCCCGTTTGGCCTGGATGCCGATGGCGGCGCCCGGGGTGATGCCCTCGGCCTGTAGCCAGTGGGCCAGCCGGTTGGCCTCAGCCTCCAGCTCGCCATAGCTCAGGGCGCGCTCACCGTCGGTCACGGCCAGCGCATCGGGATGAGTGGTCGCCTGACGCTCGAACTGGCAGAGCAGGGTCTCCCGGTTGTGGTAGTCGCTCGGCAGGCTGGCAAGCTCGGCGGCCAGCGCCGACCTGTCCATTCCCGCCTCCAGGGGCAGTTGCCAGATGTCGGTCTCGGGGGCGGCCACCACGGCGCGCATCAGGTGCAGCAGGCGATCCGCGTATCCCTCGATGGTGGCGCGCTCGAACAGGGCGGTGGCAAACAACCAGTCCACCCGCACCGAGTCCATCAACTCGGTCACCTTGACCGAGATGTCGGTCTTGGCGGGCAGCACGGGGGAGGTCTCCTCCACCAGCTGGCAGCCGGGGAGCAGATCGTTGAAATCCACCTTGGCCTGATACACCAGCATGATCTGGAAGATGGGGTTGATGGAGGTGGTGCGATCCGCGCCTATGGCCTCGGCCAGCGCCTCAAACCGATAGAGTTGATGGTCAAAGGCAGCTAAATCTTCTTCCCGGCACTGCTGCAGGTAATCGACGAAGCTGGGTCGCCCCTCCAGTCGGGTGCGCAGCACGAGCGTGTTGACGAAGAAGCCCACCAGGGACTCGATTTCGTGGCGCTCGCGGTAGGCGAGCGGCGTGCCGATGACGATCTCCTTCTCCCCGCTCTGGCGCACCATCAGCAGGGCGAACAGGGCGTGCAGGCCGATGAAGTTGGAGGTGTTGTGACGCTGGCACAGGCGCTTGAAGCTGTCCCACAGGCCGTTGTCTATGGTGGAGAACACCAGCTCGCCGCCGCTGGCCTGATGGGCCGGGCGCGGCTTGTCGAGTGGCAGGCCGTGTACCTCGGGGCTGCCGCTGAGGCGGTCCACCCAGAACGGCTTGAACTCGGCGTGATAGTCGAGAAACCGCGGGGAGTTGAACCAGTGGGCATAGTCGAGGTAGGTGAGCGGAAGCGGCGCCACCGTCAAGGGCTCGCGGTTCTGATGAGCCAGGAAGGCGCGTTTGAGATCGGCGAACATGTTCTTGACCGACCAGCCGTCGGAGATGATGTGGTGCTGGGTGATCAGCAGCACATGTTCAAGAGTCCCCAACCGAATGAGGTTGACCCGGCTGAGGTCCCCCTGCGTCAGGGAGAAGGGGCGCCCTATCTCCTCTCGTACTCGCCGCGCCACATAGGCCTCGCGCTCGCCTTGCGGCTGCTGACTGACGTCTTCGATGGCCAGCTTGAACGGCTGGTGCGGCAAGATCTCCTGGGCCCCCCTGCCCGCCTCGTCCTTGACGAAACGGGTGCGCATGCTGGGGTGGCGGGCAAACAGGTGATCGAAGGCAAACTCCAGCGCGGCCGTGTCCAGCTCGCCACTGACCCGAAAGTAGACCGGCATGTTGTAGAGGTGGGAGGCCTCCTCATACTGCTCGATAAACCAGAGCCCGCTCTGGGAGGAGGAGAGCGGCCCCCGCAGGGCGCCTTTCGTCTCAATCTGCGCAACGATGGGGGCCTCGAAGGCGGCGCGCGCGCCAAGGCAGCGCACCAGCGCATCCTTGTGCGCCTTGATGAGGGCGCCGATGGCTGGGGTCACCGCCTCCTTGCTCGATTGGGAGATGAGCTGGCCCTTCTTATTCAGGGCCAGCTTGACCCCCTGGCGTTCCAGCTGCTGGAGCAGCGAAATCATATTGTTCATGAATTGTCTCAATCCCTTAAACCGGCGCTTGGATCAGGCGCTCAGGGTGGCGCCGCCGTCGACGACCAGATCCTGCAGTGTGATGTGACTGGCCAAGTCCGAGGCCAGGAAGAGGACGGTATTGGCAATCTCGCGCGGGGTGGCGATCTTGTTTAGGGGTATACCGAGCTTGAACTGGGCCGGCAGCCCGGCAATGGTGCGAGCCATGGCCCCCTCATCCGGCAGCATGCCGCGCAGCATCTCGGTATCCGTCGAGCCAGGGGAGACCAGGTTGACCCGCACACCAGAGGTGGCCAACTCCAACCCGACCGTCTGGGTCAGGCTGGTAACCGCCGCCTTGGAGGCGCAGTAAGCCGCCATCTGCATGCGCGGCACATGGGCGGCGTTGGAGCCGATGGTGACGATGGTGCCGCGCTGCTGCACCTTGAAATGGGGCACCAGGGCCCGCAGCAGGTAGAAGACGCCGCTGGCGTTGACCGCCATGCAGTCATCCCAATCGGCATCGCTCAAGCTTTCGGTGGGGCCGAGCCGCAACACCCCGGCCCCGTTGACCAGCACATCCAGCCCGCCATCGGCCAGCAGCCCCTCGCAGCAGGCATTGACCGCCTGCGGATCACGGATGTCGAGCTCGCGGGTGGCATAAGCGTAAGAGGCATGGGGAAAGTCCCGATCCAGCCCCACCACAGAGGCACCGGCGGCGACGAACTGCTTCGCCACCTCGTGGCCTATGCCGCGCCCGGCGCCGGTGACCCAGACCCTTTTACCACTGAAGTTCCAGTTCATTTTCTGTTGTTCCATCTGCATCACCACACCATCTCCACGCTCTCTTCATCCTCTACCAGCTTGCCATCGAGGAAGCGGCAGAAATCATCCAGGCGGGGATGGTCGAACACATCGGAGACCTTCACCTGCACCCCGAACTCGGCGCCGAGCCGGTTCACTATCTGAATGGTCTGCAGGGACTGGCCCCCCAGCTCGAAGAAGTTGTCCGCCGGCCCCATGCTGGCCAGTCCCAGGATCTGCTGCCAGATGGCGCCAACCCTGTTCTCGGTCTCGCTGCCGAGTGCCAGCGCCTCGCCCCCGGCCTGGTACTGGGCCAGCAGCCCCTTGCGATCCAGCTTGTTGGAGCCGGTGCGGGGCAGCTGATCAAAGTGGCGATAGTCGGTGGGGATCATGGCGGCGGGCAGCACCCTGGCCAGCTGCCCCTTGATGACCCGGCTGTCGCGCTCAGGGCCGGCCACGAAGGCCACCAGTCGGCGTACATTGCCGATGCTCACCCCTTGCACGCAGGCCTCATCGACCCCGGAAAGCGCCAGCAACTGGGCCTCGACCTCACCGGGCTGGATGCGGTAGCCGCTGATCTTGAACTCGTTGTCACGGCGGCCGAGATAGACCAGACGACCGGCCACCCAGCGCACCCGATCGCCGGTGCGATAGACCGGCAGGGTCTGCGCCCCGACCCGCAGGGTACCAAAACTGCCTTGCACGCCGCCGACATAGCCGTTGGCGAGCTGCGGGCCGAGTAGCACCAGCTCGCCTTCTTCAGCGGGTTGCTCCCCCGCCCCCAGGATCAGCGCCTGCATGCCAGGCAGCGGCAGGCCGATGGGCAACTGGGCCTGTGTCGCGTCTTCCCCTTGCAGCTCCTGAGTGGTGACCACCACTGTGGTCTCGGTCGGACCATAGGTATTGAACAGGCGCAGGTCGGGGCGCCCCTGGCGCTGCCACTGGGCCAGCTGCTCCGGGTAGACCGCCTCGCCACCGATGATGACGGTAGCAAGCCCCGCCGGGATGTGGGCCTGACCAGCCCCCAGCGACACCACCCACTCGTTCCAGAACGCGGTAGGCAGGTCGAGATGGGTGATCCCTTGTTGCTCTATGCCGGCGACGAAGGCGGGGATGGATTCGAGCAGGGCGTCGGTGCGCAGCACCAGAGTGGCGCCGGCGCTTAAGGTGGCAAACACCTCCTCGATGCTGGCGTCGAAGTTGAAGGGGGCGAATTGCAGCATCCGCGCCCCTTCATCCAGGTGATAACGGCAGCGGGCGGCGGCGGCGAAGTGATCCAGGGCGCCGTGGCTGATGGCCACGCCCTTGGGCAGGCCGGTGGAGCCGGAGGTAAACATCAGGTACGCCAGCGCCGCGCCGCCGGCCGGCTGGCAGAGGCGGTTCTCACTCACCAGATCCCCCACCAACAGGGTGCGGCCCGCGAACAGGCTGGCCAGCTTGTGGCGATATTCGGCCTGAGTAATGAGGGTCTTTACTTCGCCGAGGCGCAGGATATGGCCCTGACGCTCCAGGGGCTGCTCGGGATCGAGCGGCACATAGACGGCGCCCGCCAGGAGTACCGCCAGCTGGGCGAAGATGGCCTGGGGCGAGCGTGCCAGCATGACGCCGACCCGCTCCCCCGGCTGCACGCCGGCGGCCTGCAGGGCCGAGGCCATCTGCTCGCTGCGCGCCAGCAGCGCCTCGTAGCTGAAGCTGACCTCCCCCTGCTCCAGCGCAATCTTGTCCGGAGTCTGGGCCGCGAAGTGGCAGAGGGCATCCAGCACGGGACGCACGTTGATCACCTCACGGGCAGGACCCGAGATCAGGGCTCCTGCGCGCTGCTCGGCGAGCCAGTCAGCCTTGAGGTTGCCCAGGGTCAGGGTCGGCTCGGCCAGCCAGCGTCTCAGCAGGGCGAACAGGGTATCGGCGATGCGTGCCAGATCCGCACTCTGGTAGCAGCCCGGGTTGGCGTCGAGATCCAGCCTGGGCTGACCGTCGGCACCGACCTGGATCTCGATGGTGAGATCCTCCACCGGACCGGCGCTGATATTGAGGATGTGGGCCGACAACGGCCCGAAGCGGCGGGCATGGTCGAACGGCATGATATTGACCAGCGGGCCGAACAGCCGCTTGTCGCCGCCCACCAGACCGAGGTCACGACGCAACAGCTCGTAGCGATAGTGCTGATGCTTGCGCACCCCGCGCTTGGCCTTGGCCACGGCGCCGGCGGCCCCCGCCAGACTCAGCGCCTCATCAAGCGCCAGCGCCAGCGGCGTGATGTTCATCTGCATGCAGGGCACGGTCAGGGACGCCGAGCCGATGCGGTTCATCATCATCAGGCCAAACAGGGTCTGGCCCTGACCGCTGGCCAGCGACAGCTGGGCCGAGAGCCCGGCCAGCAGCAGATCGGGCCAGCTCAGCTTGTTGTCATCGGCAAAGCGCACCAGAGATTGCCACAGTTCGACCGGCAGCAGGCGGCTCTCGCGAATGAACTCGGCGGCGATGGGGGCACGGGATTCGCTAAAGGAGCGCACCTCGGGCCAGCCCTGCAACTGCTCCTGCCAAAAGGCGCGAGCGGCGGCGTTCTTGCCGCTCGAATCCCGGGTCACTTCCTCTGCCAGCACTTCTTCCAGCAGGCCAAAGGGGGATGGTGAAGACGCCACCTCGGCCAGCCCTTCACCGTACAGCTCGGCGATGCGCTGGAACAGCAGGGTGGTACCAAAGCCATCGAGGGCGATGTGGTGCACGCAGCTGTAGAGAAAATCCCGACTGGTGCCGCGCAACAAGGCGAAGCGGCAGGGGGATTCGGCGGTCAACTCGAACGGGCGGCGCAGATCCGCCCAGGCCCAGGCGCGAGCGGCAGCTTCATCACCCCCGTCCAGCACCAGCTCACGATAGGCCAGCGGCACCGAGTGGGAGACGAAACAGACCGGCTCATCGGAGGCGTCGAAGTGACCCAGCAGCGCCTCGCACTCGCTCACCGCCTGCGCAATCGCGGCCGCCAGCACGGCGCCATCAACCTGGCCATCGAAGGCGATGCACTCGGCGGTGTTGAACATCGCCTTGTCGTCGTTGAGCAGATGACCGGACCAAAGCCCCTGTTGGGGGATGGTGAGGGGGAAGCGACTCATTGCGCCACCTCCAGGGCATGTTCTGCCAGCTTCATCTCAACCAGACGCCACCAGCCATTGAGGGTCGGCGTCTTGGCGAGATCCACGAAACCCAGCTCCACCCCGGCGGCGCGCCATTCGGTGAGCAGGGACATGATACGCACCGAGTCGAGGCCGTAGTCGATGAGATTCTCGTCTGGATCGAACTCCCCCTCCTCCTCGTCGATGTGACTCAGCAGCCGCGCCTTGAGCCCCTCGTAGCTGAGCAGCGGGTTGAGCGACTCGCCCTCAGTGCCGGCCGCAGGGGCGACCAGGGCCAGCACCTCTTCGCAGAGCACTACCTTGCCGCAACGGGTCGCCACATAGTCCAGCGCCATCTGGTGATCGGCCAGGGAGAAGTCCGCCACCCCGTCCGCCAGGAAGAAGGGCTGGATGTCGCGCATGAAGGCGTCGCAGGCGGTCATCATGCAGCCGATGTGACCGTAGATGCCGCCGATGATGAGCTGATCCCGGCCCTGCTCTTTGAGCATCTGCTCGAGCTCGGAGCGCTGGAAGGCGCTGTAGCGCCACTTGACCAGCACCACATCATCGCTTTGCGGGCGCAGGGGCGCTACCACCTGCTGCAGCTCCGGGCTCTTGTTCAGACCCGGGCCCCACATGTCGTTGAGCAGGGCTCTGTCCTCGGGGGCCTGATCCTTGGGCTGGGCGGTGTAGTAAACCGGGATGCCGAGGGCCTTGCAGTGCTTGCGCACCGCGGCGAGCCGCTCGGTCAGCGCGGCGATCAGCGGACTGCCTTCGCCGTAGAAGGCGGTGAAATATTCCTGCATGTCGTGAATGAGCAGGGCCGCGCGGCGCGGCTCCAGGGTCCAGCTGACCTTGTTGGCCTTCCATTGGCTGGGCATGGCGTAGTTATTCAGGGTTGGGATAGCCATAACGTCATGATTCCTTTTATTTTTAAACTGTGAATGTGTTGTCTGTGAGGCTGCTGGCAAGCGATTGGGCGATGCGCTCACGCAGGCCCTTCTTGTCAATCTTGCCCACCGCCGTCATGGGCAGGGCGTCGAGAATTTCGAAGCGATCCGGCAATTTGAATTCGGCGACACCGCGCGAGCGCAGGAACTTGCGCAGGGCCAGGGCCTTGAGTCCCGGCTCAGTGGTGACGATGAAGGCGCAGCTCTTCTCCCCCATGGCGGCGTCCGGCATGGAGACCAGGGCCGCATGGGTGATGGCCGGATGGTGCAGCAGCTGGTTCTCCACCTCTTCGGCCGCGATCTTCTCGCCGCCGCGGTTGATCTGATCCTTCTGCCGGCCCACCACGGTCAGGTAACCATCGGGGTCTTGCACCACCAGATCCCCCGAGCAGTAGAAGCCCTCGCCATCGAACACCCGAGCGTTGTGGGCCGGGCTCTGGTAGTAGCCGCGAAAGGTGTAGGGGCCACGGGTATGCAGGGCGCCGGGTTCGCCGGGGGCGACCGGGTTGCCCGCCTTGTCCAGCACGCGCACCTCGTCATCCGGGCTCATGGGGCAACCCTGGGTGTGGATGATCTTGTCGTCCGCATCGTCCAATCGGGTGTAGTTGACCAGCCCTTCAGCCATGCCAAACACCTGTTGCAACTGGCAACCGAGCAGCGGGGTGATCCGTCTGGCCACCGCCTCGGCCAGCTTGGCCCCCCCCACTTGCAGCAGTGCGAGGGTGGCGAGCTGGGTACGCACAATGGGATCGGCCTCGGCCGCCTGCAACCAGAGAGAGACCGCAGGTGGCACCAGGGAGGTCAGGTTGACCCTGTGACGGGCGATCAGCGGGAAGCAGCTCATGGGGCCGGGATCCGGCGCCAGCACCACAGTGCCACCGGCGTCGAACACCCCCAGCGCACCGGGAGAGCTCAAGGGAAAGTTGTGGGGGGCCGGCAGGGCGCACAGATAACGGGTATGGGGGCCGAGCTCGCAGATCTCGTTGCTGCGGCGCACGCTGTAGTAGTAGTCATCGTGAGTACGAGGAATGAGCTTGGGGGTGCCGGTGCTGCCGCCGGAGAGCTGGAAGAAGGCCACTTCATCCGCCGGACTCGGCCCGTAGGCCGGCGTCTGGGTGAGATCGGCATCCATCTCGCCGAGCCAGTGGGCCAGCCCCAGCGCCCCGCCTTCACCATCCAGCAGCACCAGCTCGGCCCCCAGGTTGGGCAGGAAGTCGCTGTCTCGACCCGCTCCGGCAAATAGCGGGTGAGCGAGCGAGCCGATAAAGAGCCTGGGAGCTATCTGCTCGGCATAGGAGACCAGCTCCAGCCGGTTGTGGCTAAAGAGCGCATTGACCGGGGCAATCCCGACCTTGAGCAGGGCGAAGAAGACTTGGTAAAACTCAGCCACGTTGGGCAATTGCACCAGCGCCGTATCACCGACCCTGAAACCATGGCGGGTGAGCCTCGCGGCCAGCCGGGTCGAGCTGGCATCGAGCTCGCGGTAGCTGAGGCTGCGCTCGCCACAGACAATGGCAGTGGCATCCGGCGCCGCTGCGCACTGGCGGCTCAGCATGGCGGTCAGCGGTTCGCCGCGCCAGTAACCCTTGGCACGGTACTGCTCGACCAGCTCGCTTGGCCAGCGGGTGTAAGGCAGGAAATGGTTGGGCTCGCTCATAGGGCCACCTCCAGATCCAAGTCCAGCGCCTTGGGATTCGGCTGCCAACTCGGCAGGCCTGTGTGATGGTGCCGTCTCATAGAGCGACCTCCAGATCCAGACCCAGCGCCTTGGGATTCGGCTGCCAACTCGGCAGGCCTGTGTGATGGTGCTGTCTCATAGCGCGACCTCCAGATCCAGACCCAGCGCCTTGAGCATGGTGCCCAGCTTGGTGCCGGTCTCGGCCCACTCCATGGCGGGATCCGAGCCCGCGACTATGCCGGCGCCGGCAAACAGCTCAACGTGATGACCATCAAGCACGCCACAGCGGATCACCACGGCCCATTCACCGTTACCCTGGCTGTCGCACCAGCCGACGATGCCGCTAAACAGGGCACGCCGGAAAGGCTCCTGCTCGCGGATGAACTGGCGCGCAAGCTCGGTGGGATAGCCGCACAGCGCCGGGGTGGGATGCAGCTGGCACGCCAAGGAGAGCACGGAGGCATCGCTCCCGTGCAGCTGGCCTGCGATGGGGGTGCCCAGATGCCAGAGGGTATCCGTGCTCATCAGAGTCGGGCTAGGGGGGATCGCCAGCTCGCGGCAATGGGGCGCCAGCACCCGGCGGATCTCGTCGATCACCAGCCTGTGTTCATGCTGATCCTTGCGCGACGCCAGCAGATCCTGGGCCACCTGCTGGTCCTGATCCGGCTCGCTCGCCCGCCTGGCCGAGCCTGCCAGCGGATGGGTGAAAACCTCGCCACCACTGACCCGCAGCAGCAGCTCGGGGCTGGCACCGAGCAGGCGACGCCCCTGCCCCAGCGGCAGGGAGAAGTGGAAGGCATTGGGGTTCTGGGTCATCAAGCGCGCCAGCACCCGTTCGGGATCGGCGGGCCTGCTCAGTTGCAGGGAGAGTTTGCGCGACAGCACCACCTTGGCGAGATGTCCCTCGGCAAACGCATCGAGGGCCGAGCTGACCGAGGCCTTGAATTCGGCCGCCGCCGGGGTGCTGCTCGCCGAGATCACCCGATTGGTGTCGGGAGGACTCGCCTCGGGGGGCACTCGCGCGCCCCGCTCATAGCGGCCGGGCACATAGAGGCAGGAGGCTTCGGCTGGGTCAAAGGCGAAGGCACCGATCAGCAGGGGGTTGGCCTGGCCTTGGGCCTCTGCCACTGCCAAGGCCTGGACTATCTGGCGCTCCAGCAGGGGCCACTTGCTGGCCGGGGTGCTGATGGGCTGTCCCAGCTCATAGGCACGAATACAGCCCTGGCCCGAGGTAAACAAGAAATCGGGCGGGGAGCCGGCCTCGGCTGGGGCACCATCTTCCATTACAAGAGTATTCACGCTAGACCCTCAAAGATGATTCAAAATGATAATCGTTATCAATTGCTTTTGAGCGGCGGTAAAATACTCGTGTAGAAAGAACCCGGTCAAGGGGATTTTTTGGCGGAAAAACTGGAGCTTATCTGTGGATATAGGGGCGATGAGGCCAGCACTGGCCTGGCGTGACGGGGACTGATAGTCCTACTCGAATGAACACAAATTGCCATCCCCATATGGGGGATGCGACAGAAACGGGATGAGATGCCCGGGCTGGCGGCCAATTCGCTTTGCCCCTAAGATGGCGCCATCACTCGTTGTTACCCCTCAAGATGGAACCTTCTCATGTCAAAGCACCTGCTGTTGCTCCCCTTCGCCCTGCTGCTGGCGGCCTGCTCCTCCCTCACCCAGTACAGCGTCAGCGAGGGCGAGATCAACCAGTACCTCAAAGACAGGGTGGCCTTCGAGAAAGAGATCGGCATCCCCGGCATCATGTCGAGCCGGATCAGCCTCGACGACATGCAGAGTCGCATCGGTCGCAGCCGCGCCGACAGGGTCGAGCTCGACGCCGCTGGTGATCTGCAGGTGGCGAGCCCGCTCGGCAGCCAGCAGATGAAGATCCGCCTCTCCCTGAGTGCCCGCCCGGACTACGTGGCCGAGCAAGGCGCCATCTACCTGCGCGATCTGGAGCTCATCTCGGTCAAGACAGAGCCGGCCGACGTGGGCGCCGCCCTCACTCCGCTGCTGCCGACCTTCAACCAGTCCCTCTCCCTGTTCCTCTCCCAGACCCCGGTCTATCGCCTGGACGGCAGTCGCAAGAACGAGGCCAGGATCAAGGAGAAAGTCGAGGCCCTCAAGGTCGAGCCGGGCCGTCTGGTCATCCCCTTCAAACTGATGTAATGCTCATCGCCGCGCCTTCCCCTCCCCAGTATCACAGGCGCGGCTTTTTTCTTCTCAAGCCCTTTCCTTTGCCCCATAATGCACACCATTCTCATTTCGATTTTGAGAAGCGTCATAATAAAATCAAACATATGGTGAAAAGGACATGAGAAAAACCGTACTGGTACAGGCAGTCGCCTGTGCACTGCTCAGCGGCGCCGCACACGCCGCCGTCAAGGTAGAAGACAAGACGTTCAACACTGCCGCCAGCATGCTGGCCTATACCGAATTCGAGCTCTCCGGTGAGCCGCTGGCCGAAGCGCTGGGGCTGGATCTGGACGTGCTGGATGCCAACCGTGCCGATGAACCGACCCCGTTCGACTTCGCCGCCGGCATCGAATCCTATGAATACTCCGAAGAAGCCATGTATGCCCTGAACTACCAGTCCGGCATGGGCCCGCATCTGGTGAACGGACCGCAGAACCTGGCCCGCGGCGGCACCCTGGCCGATCTTGGCAAGCGGGTGCTGACCATGGCCGAGGCCGTCGGTTTCCCGGCCGACGAGGTGCCGCAAGGCATGTATCCCCTCTCCCTGCCCTACGCCTCCGCCAACCCGGAGTTTGCACAAGCGGTGAACGTGACCCCGGTCAATGGCGATCAGATCACCATCAAGACCGCCAAGGGCACCGAGAAAGCGGTCAAGACCCAGGTCCCTGCCTACTTCCGTGACTACGCGACCCTGCGCTGGAGCGGCTCCGACAACCTGCTGAACCCGGCGGCCGTGGGCGGCATCCTGCTCAAAGAAGTGATGTGGTCTCAGGACTTCCTCGGCGGCATGCACGTGGCCGAGACCGATGAAGAAGTGGAGGCGGCCTCTGCCACCATGGATCAGGATGGCAAGCACAAACTCGGGGTCTCCGCCGCCGATGGCTTCAACGGCATGATGCTGACCGAACAGTCCATCGACAAGCTGACCATCCTGCAGGACCAGCTCGGCTTCGACGGCAAGCAACTCGGCGCCAAGGTAAGCCCGCAATACGATCCGGCCAAGGGCGTGGTCTACTTCCCCCATCAGGTGAAAGTGACCGAAACCACCAAAAACGACGTAGGCGCCATCGGCAAACTGACGGTCGTGGATGGCTCAGCCCAACTGCGTGACGCCTGGATGCTGCTGTGGCCCCTGTCCGAGTTCTACGCCTTCAGCGATCAGCGCAGCGCCAACACCAACCAGAACCCGGCCTTCCACGCTGTGTTTGACGGTGCCCCCTTCGCCGCCGCGCCAGCCGCCAATCAGGGCAGCGATGCCGCCAAGCTGGTAGCGGGTCAGGATGCCTTCTCCCTGGCCCTGAACCTCTCCGGCATGGTGTTCAAGAACCTCAATGCCCTGCACTTCGACGCCAAAGCCGGCACCCTGGTGGACAGCTGGCAGGCTGACAAACAGGGCAAACACGTCACCACCTTTGACGCCGCTTACAGCCTGGTCGCCCTGCAGATCTTCCAGCGCGCCCAGGATGCGCTGCCGGTTGGCTACGCCGCCGGTGACAACGGCGAGTTGAACCTCAAGACCGCGCAGGGCCAGCAGGCTCTGGTGCTGATCCGCCAGCAGGCCGATTTCCTGCTCGCTCAGCTCAAGGGCAAGAACGGTTTGCTGCACGATGGCCTGACCCTGGGTGCCAAGCCGGACGCTGGCCAGTCCATCGAAACCCAGTTCGCCGCCATCCGCGGCCTGACCGCCGCCTTCCTGGCCACCTCGGACGCCAAGTACCGCAGTGCAGCGCGCGAGCTGTTCATCGCCACCGACAAGGCTTTCTTCAATGCCAAGGCCGGTACCTGGCTCGCGGGCAAGCAGGGTGAATACACCCCCTGGACCCAGGCCGCCATCTCCGGTGCCCTGCGCTCCGCCATGCTGAACCTGCGCAACGAAGGTGCCGAGAAGGCCCCCGAGTTGGAGCTGGCGCAGCTGACCCAGCGTTATGTGAGCTGGTTCCGTGGCACCGTCAACGGCGGCATGCAGATGGCTGAGTGGATCGGAGACTCCGGTGAGAACCTCATCGAAGGCGCAGGTCATGACACCGACGAAGACGGCGTGCCGCAAGTCACCGCCGCCGGTGGCAAACACGGCACCGCCATGGTGATGGCCGGCAAGGCGGTGGTGAGCGAGAAATAAATCGGCGGATCATCCGTTGCTGACAACATGAAAAAGGGAGCCTCGATGGCTCCCTTGTTTTTTCGCGTTTCCGGTCATCCCTTCAGTTTGGACAGCATCTCCTTGGTCACCAAGACGATGCCCTGCTCGGAGCGGTAGAAGCGGCGGCTATCTTCGTCCGCGTTCTCCCCCACCACCAGCCCATCGGGCAGCTTGCAACCCTTGTCCACCACCACCCGACGCAGCCGGCAACCGGCCCCTATCTCGACCCCGGGGAAGATCACCGCCTGATCCAGGGTGCAGAAGGAGTGCACCCGCACATTGGTGAACAGCACCGAGTTGAGCACGAAGGAGCCGCTGACGATGGAGCCACCCGCAAACATGGAGTTGATGGTCATGCCGTGCTGGCCATTTCGGTCCTGCACGAACTTGGCGGGAGGTGCCATGTTCTGGCTGGTCCAGATGGGCCAGTTCTCGTCATAAATGTCGAGCTCGGGCACCACTGAAGCCAAGTCCATGTTCGCCTCCCAGAACGAATCCAGGGTCCCCACGTCGCGCCAGTAGGGTTTCACCCCCTCCTTGGCTCCGACACAGGACATGGTGAAGGGGTGGGCGAAGGCCTTGCCTTCGGTGACGATGCGGGGGATCAGATCCATGCCGAAGTCGTGCTTGGACTCCTGGTTGTTGATGTCCTCCTCCAGCAACTGATACAGATACTCCGCCTCGAAGATGTAGATCCCCATGGAGGCCAGCGAGACATCCTCGTTGCCCGGCATCGCGGGCGGGTTGGCCGGCTTCTCCACGAAGGCGCGGATCTGGCGCTGCTCGTCGATGTCCATGACGCCGAAGGCGGAGGCTTCCACCCGAGGCACCTCGATGCAGCCCACCGTCACCTTGGCGCCGAGGCGCACGTGATCGAGCAGCATGGCGGCATAGTCCATCTTGTAGATGTGATCCCCCGCCAGCACCACTATGTACTTGGGACCGTAGTCGCGGATGATGTCGACGTTCTGGTAGATGGCGTCGGCGGTGCCGCGATACCAGTGCACCTCGTCCACCCGCTGCTGGGCAGGCAGCAGGTCGATGAACTCGTTCATCTGGTAGCGCAGGAAGGACCAGCCCGATTGCAGATGGCGCAGCAGGCTGTGGGACTTGTACTGGGTCACCACACCTACCCGACGGATGCCGGAGTTGATGCAGTTGGAGAGCACGAAATCGATGATGCGGAACTTGCCGCCGAAATGAACGGCGGGTTTGGCACGGTTGTCGGTCAGCTGCTTCAGGCGGCTGCCCCGCCCTCCCGCGAGCACCAAGGCCATACTCTGATTCAATAGTTGCCGTGCTTTGGCAGTATCTACGGGTTCTAACGACATAATTACCTCGGCCTAGTTGGAGCTGCTTTCAACTCATCTTCACCTTTTTTAGCGGTTATGAAAGTGTTTTCACTCACATTTAACCGCTTTCCGTCGGTCCTTTTCATGGAGTTGCGTGAGTACTCATGCTTTGTGCCGCCAGCTTGATTAGAATTTCTACATCATAGACATCATCAAGGATGAAACGATGTTAATTAAACGTGAAGGGAACCTGCTGCTGGTCGGCGCCTTGGTCTGCCTCCCGCTGTTGCTGCTGCAAGGGCTCTGGCTCACTCCTCCGACCTCGCCACCTAGCCAGTGGCTAGTGATGGCGACCACCCTGCTCGGCTTCGCCCTGCTGATCTTTCTCAGCCACAGCCTGTGCAAGGGCGAGCTGGCGAGGCAGGATTTGTGCTGGCTGCAGGCGATCGCACTGCGGGACCCCAGCAAACTGAGCAACCCGCAGGCACAGGAGGCGCTGCGTCAGCTGCTCGCCTCCTTCAGCGAGGCCGAACTCGATGCCCACCGCCAGATCAGCGAGCTGCACAGTCAGGCCACTCAGGATGAGATGACCGGGCTGCGCAATCGCCACGCGTTTCGGCGCGATCTGACCGAGCTGCTGCAACAGGAGGATACCCAGACCGCCATCCTGGTGCTGATCCGCGCCACCGAGCTTGGTAAACTCAATGCCCAGCGCGGCTTCCAGTCCGGCGATGCCTACATCAAGGATATCGCCCACCTCATCATCCACACCGTGAGTCGCTTCCCCGGTCACCAGGTCTATCGCATCTCCGGCGCCGACTTCGCGGTGCTGGTGCCACCGCTTGCCAAGATCCCGCCCCATCTGCTGGGGCGAGATCTCAAGCATGCCTTCGACCACTACCAGCAAGAGCACGAGCTGGAAAGTGCCGCCTATTCGGGGATGACTCACCTGAGCAGCGAGCAGAAGATAGAGGCCATCCTGGCCCGGGCCGATCTGGCGCTGGCCCGCGCCCAGACCGAGGCGGTCAACGGCTGGGCCATACAGCAAAATGATGAGGTGGTCGAGCTGCAGGGGCAGCGTCACTGGACCCAGGTGCTGACCGATCTGCTGGAGCAGGAGCGCGTCAGCTTCAGCTGCCAGCCCATCCTGCCCCTGCACAGCGGCATGCTCGCCTACCACGAGATCTATCCCCGCTTCAGCAGCGTCGACGGCACAGTGCTGCCCAGCGATACCCTGCTCGCCATGGCCCAGCGACTGGACATGACGATGCGACTAGAGCAGATGGTGATCCGTCACGTCATGCGCCAATACCGGGCCTTCGGCAGCCACAGCAGCCGCTGGGGGCTCAATCTGCCGGGCAATCTGCTGCAAAACAGCGCCTTCCTGATCTGGCTCGATCATCAGTTGCAGAGGGATCCCGACATAGGTGCCAACCTGGTGTTCGAGCTGGATGAGGAGCCGCTTGAGCGCAATCTGGCCGGTGCCAGACGGCTGTTCGAGCTGCTCAGACGCCACGGCAGTCGCTCAGCCATCTGCAACTTTGGCAAGGGGATAGGCTCATTCAGCCTGTTTCGTGAGCTCAAGCCCGATTACATCAAGCTGGATCCCGCCCTCATCACCGAGCTGGAGCAGGATCTCACCAATCAGCAATTCGTGCGGATGATCGTCGATGTGTCCCATCGCATGGGGTGCGTGGTGATCGCGGAAGGGGTGGAGCAACTGAGCCAGCAAGAGTTGCTGCAAGGCATGTATGTGGACGGGCTGCAGGGCTATCTCATTGCCCGGCCCCAGGAGCTGAGACCGGACAACGGCCAGTTCGGCCTCTTTACTGAGGGCGTTTCAGCTTCAGCAGGGTCAGAATGATGTCGTTGAGCTGGCGATAGCGCTCCAGCTCCTTCTGATCGTAACGGGTCGCCAGCATGGTCGGGTTGTGACGATTCTTGAGGTAGCGGTTGATCTGCAAGCGATTGAAACCGGCCACCTTGTAGACCTGACCCAGCAAGGCATTGAGCTCCTCGTCATCCAGTCCGGCTCGGGCCAGATAGTCGCTCTGGGCCGGACTCTCCAGCTGGCAACTCTGCTTGTCGATGTGACCGCTCTCCTGCAAGTAAGCGAGCCACTGCTCCACATAGAGCGGCTTGCAACCGGCCAGCAGGTTGAAATATCCCACCGCATCGCAACGACAGCCACCCAGCAGCACCAGGGCCAGCTCGTCGCTGTCACAGCTGAAGGTCACTGGCCCGCTTTGACTCCAGTCCAGCGCCTGCACCCGGATCTGTGCCCGCGCCCCCGCTTGTGTGGTCACGTCAAATACAAACATGGCACCTCCCGCTCGGCAAAGGGTTGATGATGGCCCATACCGCCGCCTTCGCCAAGCCAAATCGCCTTTTCATTCAGTATTCTGCCGGTGCCAGCATAAAAAAACCGACCGCCTCGCGGCGGTCGGTTGTCAGCTCAGAAGGTCCGTTGAGGGGCCATCAGTGCAGCACAGTTCAGGCGTCCAGTTCCACCAGCACCTTGGCCAGCTCGATGGGCTCGAGCTCCTGACCTTCCAGATCGGCATTCCAGTTCGGGCCGACCAGCACGTCGTCTTCGTCCAGATCGTTGATCCAGATGTCGAGGAACTCTTCCAGCTCGATCACTTCCGGCTCGTAATCCGCCCACTCGTCCACGCAGTGCAGACGGGCATCGCCCTCGGCAGACCAGAGCGGCATCACATCGGCATCTTCGAACTCGGCGGAGCGGCAGACCACCCAGTCTTCACCGTAGCGCAGACCCCACACCTGACCCGACTCACGGACTTCTTCGATAAACAGCTGGAAATTGGCGTCAAGATTGTCAGTTAGTTTGCTCATGGGGATCTCTCTCTTGCTGGCAAATGGCAGGCAGTCGGCCAAGGTGGCCGAGAATGGGGCTGATGGTGTCCCAAAAGCCCCCCAGACTCAAGTCAAATCCCCAAAAAGCAGGGGATAAGCCCCCTCAGGTTCGATATTGGGCGACCAGGGCCCCCAATTCGTCGCAAGAGTGTGCCAGCGTGCCCGCAGCCTGCTCCGTCAGCCGGTTCTGGGCCAGGGCATCGGCCGCCAGGGTCGTGATGGCCACCAGTCGCTGATTGATCTCCTCCGCCGCCCGGCTCTGCTCGGCGGCGGCGGTGGCGATCTGACTATTCATGGCAGTAATGGTGTTCACGGATCCATCGATGGCATTGATGGCGCCATCGGCCTCACCGGCCTTGTCGGCGGTGGTGCGGGAGAGTTGCTGCAGCTGGGAGATCCCGCTGGCAACCTTGCCCGCCCCCTCCTGCAGCCGCAGTATCATCTGCCGGATCTCGTCGGTGGAGCTGTGGGTGCGGGTCGCCAGGGTGCGCACCTCGTCCGCCACCACCGCAAAGCCGCGCCCCTGCTCGCCCGCCCGAGCCGCCTCGATGGCGGCGTTGAGGGCCAGCAGGTTGGTCTGCTCCGCCACCCCCCGGATCACGTCGAGCACGGAGCCAATCTGCCGGGTCTCCTGCTCGAGTTGATCCACGGCCCGCACCGTCTGGGCCATCTCGTCTCCCAGCCGGTCTATGGTGGCGATGGTCTGGGCCACCACCTCGCGACCGTGCTGGGCCAAATTGAGCGCGGAATCCGCCGCATCGGCAGCCTGGGCGGCGTGCTGACCCACCTCGCGACTACTCACCGTCATCTGCTCCATGGCGCTGGCGACCCTCAGCGTGTCCTGCTCCTGGCCGGTGACGATGGCACCGGTGCGATCGACGATCTGCTCCAGTTGATGAGCCTGCTCCCGGTTCTGGGCGGCAATCTGCTGGCTGCGCCCCACCAGCTGCGCCATCTGGCTGGCAAACTGGTTGAAGTTGACCGACAGCTGGCTCAGCTCATCCCGACCCCGCTCGGGCAGACGAAAACGCAAGTCCCCCTCCCCCCTGGCGATATTGCCGAGAGCCGACACCGATTGGGACAGCGGCACTACGATGCTGCGCACGATGAGGCCGACCACCAGGAACAGCAGTATGGCCAGTACGGCGCCAATCCCGAGCAGGGTAAACAGCACCTCCCGGTACTGGGCCTCGACGTCATCCACATAGACGCCGGTGCCGATGATCCAGTCCCAGGGGGCGAAGCGCTTGACGTAGGAGATCTTGCGCACCGCCGCCTCCACCCCTGGCTTGGGCCAGTAGTAGGCCAGCTCCCCCGCCCCCTGCGCCTTGGCTATGTCGGCGAAGGCGACGAACAGCTTGAGCCCCTGCTTGTCTTCCACCGCGGAGAGATCCTGCCCATCCAGCGCGGGTTTCATCGGGTGCATCACCATGGTGGGGTGACTGTCATTGATCCAGAAGTAGTCATCCTGGCCATAGCGCAGCCCCTTGAGCAGGGTCAGCACCTGGGCCTTGGCATCTGACTCACTGAGCTCACCCCGCCGCACCCTGGCCTCGAACTCGGCCACCAGGCTGTAGGCGGTCTCGACCTGGGCTTGGGTCTGCCGGCTCTTCTCCGCCATCAACCCCTGCTGGTAGATCTGCAGACAGGAAAACAGCAACAGCCCCAGCAGGACCAGCACCATCAGGGTCACCAGCGCCAGGCGCCGACCGATACTCCATCGTCTCAACATCACGCCACCCCAAACCGCTACATGTTGTTAACAAGGTATGTCGCGCCGGCTCGGACTGTCCACGACTGTGACAAAGCCGCTGCCAAAAACATGATCCAGCCCCAAAATGCACGAAGGCGCCCGCAGGCGCCTTCGTCTTTTTCGGTACAAACCGGGCGGATCACCGCTCCCAGTACACTTCTTCCAGGCTGTCTTCCTTCTCGGGCAGGCCGCGCGAGAGACGCGGGCTGCTCTGGGCCAGCACCTCGTAGCTGACCCGGTTGGCGTATTTGCACACCTGGGCCAGGGAGGAGTAAGTCAGGAACTCGGACATGTGCTTGGCGGAGTTCGGCACATTCATCCGGTGATAGGCGTTGGCCACCATGTCGTGCAGCACGGCAGACAGGGCGCCATCCCCGGCGCCGTTGGTGTTCTTGATCTTCTCCGGGCCGCCCATGTAGGGGGAGATGTGGGAGTAGATCCGGGCGGGCTTGCGGCACTTGGCGCGGGCCATGGGGCGGCTGAACTCATAGGTGTTGAACTCGGGAATGACGCCGGGCAACAGGGTATGAGTGGTCTCGCGCTTGTAGTCTTCCTCGGTGTAGCTCGCCATGTAGAGGCCGATGGGGCCGGCGGTGCAGAGCACCATGTCGGCCCAGTCGAGGGCCTTGTCGGAGGCGGCAAGCGGATCCTTGATCCCGGTCAGGGCCTCGGCCTCGTCTTCGTTCATCGCCAGCACAGTCACGTTCTCGGCGATGAAATCGCGCCACCACTGGGGATTTTCATCGATGACGAAGCGGGTGCCCAGGGTCAGCACCACCGGCACCCCGGCCTCGCGGGCGTAACGCACGGCGGCCATGGCCGCCTCCTTCATGGGGGTGCCGTCGGCACCACGCACCAGGTAGGCGGTGATCACCAGCGCGGAAGCCTCCTTGATGATGGCCTCGGGAATATGCGCCACATCGAGGTGATCCATCTTGCCGGCGTTGATGCCAAAGCTGCGCTCGCCCCCCTCGGTGATGAAGGTGAAGCAGCGGCCGACCGGGCCGTCCACCGGTTGCAGGTAGTCGAGGTTGACGCGGGAAGAGGTGTTGCACAGATAGCGGTAGGCGTAGCTGCCGATGCGAATGTCCTGGCTCATGACGCCGAGCAGGATGGAGTGGGAGTCGGCCAGCACTGAGTAGTTGTGCATGGTGTTGCCGATGGTGCCGCCGGCAAACTCGCTCACCACCATGTTGTTGGCCTTGAGCTCTTCATACACTTGCTCGGCCACGTCGTCACTGATCACCACTGAGTGGCCCTTGCTCAGGCCGTAACGGTTCAGGAAGTCTTCGTCCACATGAGCTTCGATGTCCACCAGGGTCTGATCGATGCCCACCACATAGGCCTTGCCCAGTTCGGTGAGCAGGGGATTTTGCGGGATCAGGGGATCACGCCTGTCGACCGGGAAGTAGTGTTTGGACTTGCGCTGACCGGGAAATTTCATGGCAATGCTCTGTGCTCTGGGGGGAAGAGGGGCGGGATTTTAACACAATCCGCCGTGCCGAAAAGTCGCCCGATTAAAATATGGCGTCAGTATAGGCAAGGGCTGGCGAGGCAAACGTTTGACTCTGATGCAATAAAAAACCACCTCGGGGTGAGGTGGTTGTGAACGCATCCAGGCGACCCGGCATCAGCCGAATGACAACCCCTGCACCAGCGCCAGCACCGAGAACAGGCCGAGGGACAGCCAGAAGAACAGGGTACCGAACAGCCTTGGCTTGTTCGGTGCCTTAGGGATCTGAATGCCGATGGCGTGCAGGATGCGCCCCACCAGCAACAGCATGCCGCCAAGGTGCAACCAGAGTGCCCCGACCCCGGCCAGCTCGCACAGGGCCATCAGCAGCAGGGTGAGCGGCACGTACTCGGCGAAGTTGCCGTGGGCACGGATCGCCGCCAGCATCTCGGGCGCCTCCCCTTCCCCTATCATCACCTTGAACTGGGCCCGGCGCTTGACCACCCAGAAGGAGAGCAGCAGGAACAGGAGACCCAGCAGACCTGCGTAGATCAGCGTGATATGCATCATGAAGACAATCCTTCTCGTTGAATCTTGAAATCCGGGTGGCTTATGCCAGCTCGCGACACATGGCTGACAGCAACCATCACCACCCCTGGCACAGAGCGCGCACCATCATGCCAGCTCGCGACAGATGAGTGACACCATCATGCGGATATGGGCCTGATCACTGTTGAGCGCCGGGATGTAGTGGAACTGCTCGCCCCCCGCCGCCATGAAGACGGCGCGGTTCTCGACCTGGATCTCCTCCAGAGTCTCGAGGCAATCGGCCGAAAACGCCGGACAGATGACATCGAGTCGCTTGACTCCCTGCTCCGCCAGCAGGGCTATGGTGGCATCGGTGTAAGGCTTGAGCCACTCCTGCTTGCCGAAGCGGGACTGGAAGCTGGCGCTCCACTGCTCGGGGGAGAGGCCCAGCGCCTCGGCCAGCAGGGTCGCGGTGCGGCGACACTGATGACCATAAGGGTCACCCTCGTCCTCGCTGCGCTGGGGAATGCCATGGAAGGACATCAGCAGATGCTCACCCTGGCCCTGCTGCTCCCACTGGCGGCGCACGCTCATGGCCAGCGCCTGGATGTATTCCGGGTGATTGTGATAATCGCGGATGAGGCGCATCACCGGCAGGTGGCGTTCTTTCTTCATCACTCGCGCCCAGCCATCGAACACGGCGGCCGTGGTGCTGGCGGCAAACTGGGGATAGAGCGGCAACAGTATCACCCGGTTGACGCCCTGCGCCTTGAGCGCCTGCCAGCCATCGGCCAGGGACGGGTTGCCATAGGTCATGGCGAGCACCACCGGCACATCCACCCCTTCGCGCTTGAGTTCCTGCTCAAGAGCATCCCGTTGCCGCAGGCTGATGGCCATCAGCGGCGAGCCCTGCTCGGTCCAGATCTGCTGATAGAGCTTGGCGACGCGGGGAGCCCGCAGCGGCAGGATGGCGAGGTTGAGCAGCGGTGACCACAACAGGCGGGGTATCTCGACCACCCGCGGGTCTTGTAAGAACTGGCTGAGGAAGGCCTTGACGGCGGATGTGGTCGGCGCCGCTGGCGTCCCCAGATTGACGAGCAAGATCCCGGTTTTGGTGGTCACGTTAGCTTCCTGTCGTTCTAATTTGTCGTTCTTGTTATGATGCAAGAAAGGGCCCTGGATGGACCCTTATCTCGGACTCGTTATCGACCGATTGCAGTTGGCAATGGCAGGCTTAGCCCAGGATGGTGGCCAGCTGCTTGCTGACCAAGTCCACCGGCTGGGTGCCGTCGATCTTGACGTAACGAGTGTTGCCCGCTTCCGCTTCCTTGCCATAGAAACCGATCAGCGGCGCGGTCTGCTGATGATACACATCCAGACGCTTGCGCACCGTGGTCTCTTCGTCGTCGGCACGGATCACCAGATCCTCACCGGTCACGTCATCCTTGCCTTCTACCTTCGGCGGGTTGAACACCACGTGGTAGGTGCGGCCGGAGCCGGAGTGCACGCGGCGACCGCTCATGCGCTTGACGATCTCTTCGTCCGGCACGTCGAATTCCAGCACGAAGTCCACCACCACACCGGCTTCCTTCATGGCTTGCGCCTGGGGGATGGTGCGCGGGAAGCCGTCCAGCAGGAAGCCGTTGGCGCAATCCGCTTGCGCGATACGTTCTTTGACCAGGCCGATGATGATGTCGTCAGAGACGAGCTGACCTGCGTCCATCACGGCCTTGGCCTTGAGGCCCAGCTCGGTGCCCGCCTTGATCGCCGCACGCAGCATGTCGCCGGTGGAGATCTGCGGAATACCGTGTTTTTCCATGATGAACTGAGCCTGGGTACCCTTGCCGGCACCCGGTGCTCCCAACAGAACAATGCGCATACACGCTCCTAATTGATTGGTTATTCAATTCTTGAGAAGGCAAAAAACTACACGTTTTCGCCCCTATTAACAAGCTTGCCCCGTGCAAGTGGCCACATTATCACCATGGATTCGTGCAAGCGATGCGACCAAAGACGCAGGACTCGCCCACAAAAAATGATTGAAAATGCAGCAAAACAGTGGTCTGTCCAGATTGTCGCCATAAAAAGGCCCGCTGTGATACAAGCGGGCCTTGATGTCAAAACTGTCAGCCAGGCAGCGTCATCACGCCTGCAGCAGCAAGCGGTTGATACGGGCGACGAAGCTCGCCGGATCGTTGAGGCCACCCTGCTCGGCCAACTGGGCCTGTTCGTGCAGCAGGCTGACCCACTCGCCAAACAGGCTGTCGTCTTCGATGGTGTCGAGCTTCTTCACCAGCGCGTGGTCCGGGTTGAGCTCCAGGATGTACTTCTGCTCCGGTACCGGCTGGCCGGCGGCGCGCATCAGCTTGATCATCTGGGTGCTCATGCCATGATCGTCGGTGACGATGCAAGACGGTGAGTCGGTCAGGCGATGGGTGACCCGCACCTCCTTGATGCTCTCCCCCAGGCTCTGTTTGACCCGCTCCACCAGACCGGCGTTAGCCTTCTCGGCCTCTTCCTGCGCCTGCTTGGAAGCTTCGTCTTCCAGCTCGCCGAGATCCAGCTCGCCACGGGTGACGGAGACCAGTTGCTTGCCGTCGAACTCATTGAGGTGGCTCATCAGCCACTCGTCGACCCGCTCCCACATCAGCAGCACTTCGACGCCCTTCTTGCGGAAGATCTCGAGGTGCGGGCTGTTCTTGGCGGCGGCGAAGCTGTCGGCGGTGATGTAGTAAATCTTCTGCTGACCTTCCTTCATGCGGCCAACATAGTCTTCCAGGGAGACGGTCTGGGCTTCGCCCTCGCCCGCGGTGCTGGCGAAGCGCAAGAGCTTGGCGATCTCTTCCCGGTTCGCGTAATCCTCGGCCGGGCCTTCTTTGAGGACGTTGCCGAACTCGCTCCAGAACTTGGCGTACTTCTCGCTGTCGTCTTTGGCCAGCTTGTTCAGCATGGTCAGGACGCGCTTGGAGCAGGCTTTGCGCAGGGAGGCGGTGACCTTGTTGTCCTGCAAAATTTCACGGCTGACGTTGAGCGGCAGATCGTTGGAGTCCAGCACCCCTTTCACAAACCGTAGATACGTCGGCATGAACTGCTCGGCGTCATCCATGATGAAGACGCGTTGCACGTACAGCTTCAGGCCGTGCTTCTGCTCGCGGTTGTAGAGATCAAACGGCGCGCGGGCCGGGATGTAGAGCAGGCTGGTGTACTCCTGCGCCCCTTCCACCCGGTTGTGGCCCCACAAGAGCGGATCTTCGAAATCGTGGGCGACGTGCTTGTAGAACTCCTGATACTCCTCGTCCTTGATATCTTTCGGATTGCGGGTCCAGAGTGCGGTGGCGCGGTTGACCTGCTCCCACTCGCCCGGGGTGCCGACGATGGTCTCGCCGTCTTCCTCCCGATCCGGGGTCCCCTCCTTGTACATCTCCACCGGCACGCTGATGTGATCGGAGTATTTGCTGACCACGGAGCGCAGGCGCCAGTCGTCCAGGAACTCTTCTTCCTCGGCACGCAGGTGCAGGATGACGTCGGTACCGCGACCTTCTTTGGTCACGTCGGCCACGGTGAAGGAGCCTTCCCCCTCGGATTCCCACTGCACGCCCTGGCTAGGCTCGGTGCCGGCGGCGCGGGAGACCACGGTCACCTTGTCGGCGACGATGAAAGCGGAGTAGAAGCCGACCCCGAACTGACCGATCAGCTGGGAATCTTTGCCCTGATCACCGGACAGGTGCTTGAAGAAGTCGGCGGTACCGGATTTGGCGATGGTGCCCAGGTGTTCGATCACCTGGTCACGGGTCATGCCGATACCGTTGTCCGAGATGGTCAGGGTCTTGTTTTCTTTGTCCACCACCAGGCGCACGCGCAGCTGGCCGTCGTTTTCGAACAAAGAGGCATCGGAAAGCGCCTTGAAGCGCAGCTTGTCCGCCGCATCGGAGGCGTTGGAGATCAGCTCGCGCAGGAATACTTCTTTGTTGGAGTAGAGGCTGTGAGCCATCAGGCTCAGCAGTTGTTTGACTTCGGTTTGAAAGCCGTGGGTTTCGGCGTGAACACTTTGGGTCATCGACCAGTCCTCAAAACGTCGGGTTGAACAGATTCTCAACCTAGATGGGGCTGGCCTCCCAAATATCAAGGGGCGAGTATGCAATCTTGCACGCTCGCCCCTTATCACGGGCTCAGTTGCCCGCTTCTTGTACCATCAGGCCTAGATACGTTGGCGTCCCATCAGGGAGTGAGACAGCGTAGTGCCATCCACCAGCTCCAGTTCTCCCCCCACCGGTACCCCGTGAGCGATGCGGCTCACCTCGACCCCGGCGGCGCGGGCCATGTCGGCGATGTACCAGGCGGTGGCGTCCCCCTCTATGGTGGGATTGGTGGCGAGGATCAGCTCCTTGATGGATTCATCCTTGAGGCGCCGCTCCAGGATCTCCAGCCCCAGCTCTTCCGGGCCTATGCCGTCGAGCGGTGACAGGTGCCCCATCAGCACGAAGTAGCGGCCGGAGAACTGGCCGGTGTGCTCGATGGCGGCCACGTCCGCCGGGCTCTCCACCACGCACAGCAAGCCGCTCTCTTCGCGCTTGGGGTTAGCGCAGATCTCGCAGCGATCGTTCTCGGTGAAGGTGCGGCAGTGGCTGCAATGACCTATCTCGGTCAGCGCCCGGTTGAGCAGGGAGGCCAGACGCAGGCCGCCGCTGCGCTCACGCTCGAGCAGGGTGAACGCCATGCGCTGGGCCGACTTGGGGCCGACGCCCGGCAGCACCTGCAGCGCTTTCATCATCTCATCGAGCAGGGGACTGAATTTCATGGGGATATCCTTTGAAGCCGCGCCAGAGGGAGAAGCCTGCCACCACCTGAGTGGGTACGGCGCCTCCATCCAAACCTATCTTGTTGGCGCAGGACTATACCCGAGCCAGCCCCGAGCGCCAATGATCGGCGCCTCGCCGGGTGAGGCGAGACGGTGGCGCCCGGGGGCGCTTATTCCAGCAGGATGCGCTGACGGCCGCTGTAGATCTCGGCCCGACCCGGGCGGCAGAAGCCCACCAGGGTGAGGCCGGTCTGCTCGGCCCGCTCCACCGCAAGCCCGGTGGCCGCCGAGATGGCGAGCAGGATCTCGACCCCGGCGCTGGCGCACTTTTGCACCATCTCGAAGCTGGCGCGGCTGGTCACCAGGATGGCGCCGTCGCGACGGCCGCTTCGGCACAGGTGCCCCACCAGCTTGTCGAGCGCGATGTGGCGACCCACGTCCTCGCGAATGGCGAGGATGTTGCCCGCCCCATCCACATGCACGGCGGCATGGGTGGCACCGGTGCTCTGTCCCAGCAGTTGCAGCGGGCGCAGCGCGTCCAGCACCTTGTCTATCAGGGTCACCTCGAGGCGCTGACTGTCGGGCAGGGAGGGCAAGGTGCGCACCACCTGCTCCAGGCTCTCGCTGCCGCAGATGCCGCAACCGGTGCGCCCCGCCAGGGTGCGTTTCTTCTCTTTCAGGCGATGGACGCAGCGATTGGCCAGAGTGATCTGCAGCTCTATGCCCTGGCAGCCATCGCGTTGCTCTATGTCGTGGATGTCGTGCAGGCCGTCGATGATCCCCTCGGACAGCGAAAAGCCGATGGCAAAGTCCTCCAGATCCGCGGCCGAGCACATCATGACGCTGTGGGCGATGCCGTTGTAGACTAGCGCCACCGGGGTCTCGGCGGGCAGCAGCATGGCGCTGTCGGTGCGACTCCCCTCTCTGTGGTAGTGCACCACTTCGCGGGGGGCGCACAGGCCGTGCAGAGGGAACTCGCCTTCGTTTTCTGACAACATCAGCTCCGTCCTTGGTCGAGGGTCTCGGGGGCTTTCGCCGAGATGCCGAGCCGCTTCATCCTGGAGAGCAGGGTGGTGCGTTTCATGCCGAGCCGGTTGGCGGCGCCCCGCTCCCCGGCGACGATGCCGTTGCAGGCCCGCAGGGCGGCGATGATGGCCTCGCGCTCGTCCTCCCCCTGCACGCCGTCGCGCTCCCGCGCGACTTGGGCCCGCTCTCCATGGCTGTCCCCGGTGCCCCCGAACAGCCCCTGGGAGGGTTCGTCGTAGACCAGGGTCTCAATCTTGTGGAAGCCCTTGAGGGGCAGGAGCTCGTCCGGGGAGAGGTTGAGCACCTGGCCGCGGGTCATCACCACGGCCCGCTCTATGATGTTTTCCAGCTCGCGGATGTTGCCGTACCAGGGGAGCGACACCAGCATCTTCATGGCGTCAGCCGGGATGGCGGTGATGTTGCGTCGCATCCGCTTGGCGATCTTCTTGATGAAGAAGTTGACCAGGAGCGGTATGTCTTCGCGCCGCTCGCGCAGGGGCGGCAGCTCGATGGGGAAGACGTTGAGCCGGTAGTAGAGATCGCTGCGAAAGCGCTTGCTCTTGACCATGGAGAGCAGATCGCAGTTGGTGGCCGCCACCAGCCGCACGTCGATGGGGATGGGAGTGCTGTTGCCGACCCGCTCCAGCTCGTGCTCCTGCAATACCCGCAAGAGCTTGGGTTGCAGGTCCAGGGGCATGTCCCCCACCTCGTCCAGGAACAAGGTGCCCTTGTGGGCGCGCTCGAAGCGGCCGATGCGCTGGCTCAGGGCGCCGGTGAAGGCGCCCTTCTCATGGCCGAACAGATCGCTCTCGATGAGGCCGGTGGGGATAGCGGCGCAGTTCACCTTCACCATCTCCTGCTCATTGCGCTGGCTCAAGCCATGGATGGCCTGGGCGATCAGCTCCTTGCCGGTGCCCGTCTCCCCCAGGATGAGCACCGAGCAGTCGCTCTGGGCCACCAGCCTCACCTTCTCCAGCACGCTCTGCATCGCGGCGCTCTGATGGATGATGTTGGCAAAGTCGGCATCGGGCTGGCTGTCGGCCACTCTGATGGTCTTCTCGCGGGCACCCGTGGTGTTGGAGATCTCCTGCTGCGCCTGCACGTTGTTCATGGCGATGGCCGTGCGGGCCGCGACCTGCTCCAGCAGGGAGAGGTCGATGTCGGCGAAAAAATCGGCCCTCGGGTGGGAGAGGATCAGCACCCCCAGCAGGTTGCCGCGATAGCGCAGGGGCAGGATGCAGGAGCTGTTCGCATCGGGGGGCAGGATCTGGGCGCTGAAGCGACAGCCGGAGTTGCAGCCGTGACCCTGCTCGCGGTAGACGAAGAAGGGCTCGCTCTGGATGAGTGCCCCCTGCAGGCAGTGTTTCTCGAAGCAGGAGTGGTTGATGATGCCGGGTTGATCGCTCTCGCGCGGGTTCACCAGATAGCTCTTGAAGCTGTCGGAGGTGGCGTTGTATTCGGCCAGACAGAGGCTGCTGATGGAGAAATGGTGCTGCAGTATGGCGAACAGGCTCTTTGGCAGCTCGGCGATGCGCACCAGCTTGATCACCGCATTGGTCACATCCACCAGGATCTTGCAGCTGTCGCGCTCCAGGCGCAGGGTGTTGGCTTGCGCCAGGGTGCGCTCCTTGTCCAACACGTTCTCCAGCGTGATGGCGACGATGGTGGCGAGCTGGGTCAGCTTGGCCAGGGTCTCCATCGGGAAGGCATTGGGCTGGGTGCTGATAAACTCGATACCCCCCAGGTGGCTGCGCGCCGTGGTGATGGGCAACTGGCAATAAGATTGCAGGCCGTCGTAGACCGGGGTGCTGGCCAGCTGGGCGCAGCGGTTCAGGAAGCGGGTCGCCGGCAGGACGATGGCCTGCTCCGAGTGGGTGGAGAAGTGCAGATCCCCCTTTCGGCAGACGAGGTGCTCTGGGCCCTGCTCCCCCATGAAGTGGAAGGCCGCCTCCTCCGTGCCCAGGTTGAGGATGAGGTTGACCCGGGTCACACCATCGAAACAGGCCTCGATCCGGTTCAGCTTTTCGATGAAATCGTCCAGGGTAACGGCGGCGAGCAGACTCTTGGAGAGGGAGAGAAAACCGTCATCCCAGATGGGGGAAATATCGGTTAATGGAATGGTATTTATATTTGGCATTCTGGCCTCACGTTACGGCTATGCAGGCAAAACATCGGCAAGGACGGGGGACTCTCCGTCAGATGTTACAATCAATCCTTAATCCATTAACGTTTAATCATAAAAGCCAGCATGCATTGAAATGGCATTGCACTGAGCGTTGAATCATAAAATAGCCCTATTTTCAATACAACCATACCAGGGGGGCAAACAAGTGGGCTCATGGCTCCGGTGTGCTCTCATGACGAATTTCGGTCTCAACAAATATGAAAATACCCATTTTTCATCACACAATCGGCTTAATCACCGCTCCCCATTTCAGGGGACGAGCCAGGCTCCGGGTCGATTCCTTCCACGCGCTTATCCGCCGATCCACTCAGAGCTGATCCGTTATCGCCAGTAGGCTGTCGTTTTTCAGCAACCCTTTGTCGCGAGCCCTCACAGAGCCAACCATCAGATATTCCGACATGGATGCGCCATCCTTCGTCCAAATGCGGGTCTTGAGTCTCCCGAACCCGATGACGGTTCCTCTGGCTGACGAGATCGAGTGTCACCCCTGCCACAGGGGGCACATCGGCATCATCGAGTTGATTTTGTCAGCGGCTCTCATTGGAGATGAGGTGTTGCCCTTCGACAAGGCGGTGCTGCCAGACGGCGTCAAGCATCAATTTGAGTAGCAGCTCGGGCGGATTATCGAGAAACCGGCCCGTTTCCTGCAGCAGACGGCCATCGGCCCGATAAGCCTGGCTGGCCTGAACCTGCCCGGTGGCATCGACGATCTGGATGATACCGTTGAGCTCTCCCCGCTCACCTGGCTGGCAAGAGAGTCTGAGCTCGCGCATCTCCCCCAGCAGGGTGAAGGCCCGACACAGTGGCGGGGTATCCTCGTAATCGGGCCAGTTGAAGAACTTGTATTGTTTGGAGAGTGCTCCCGCCCGCTGGCAAAACTGGTCAAACAGCAGGCCGATGCCCTGATACTCCCGATCCAGCAGCTGCGCTTGCTCTTCAATACGTTTCATATATTTGACTCCTTTCTACCCATTTGATCGAAAATTGATTTTCCAATATTGCCCGGATGGAACTTGAGTCCACCGAAAATAAAGCCGGCCGACAGCAGCTGAAAGGCCACCAATAACCAACTGATATTTTGTGATATGTCTACAGACACCGCCTGATGAGTCAGATAAACCACCAGGGCGGAGAGGCCCAGCAGCAGGGTATTCACCAGGGTGGTGGAGAGGAAGGCGACGAGCCAGGCCAGCTGCACGCTCAAGGCCGCCAGCACGGCGCCCATGGCGATGCGCGCAGCGATAAAACAGCCGAAGAAACCAAAGCCCAGCAGGAATATCAATTCGTCGTACCAGAGGTAACACCCCATCCCCAATAACATTGCCAGCAAATAGGCTGAAACATAAAAAATCCCGAACGAGATAGTTAATTCACGGCTCATGATGGACACCTGCCAGCTGAAAAAAGGATGAGAGGATCCGGGCCCTGCGAACAGAGCCTGGATCCACTTTATTTAACGGCAATTACCCCTTGGCGGCGCTGCGCAATTTCGCCTTGAGCGCGCTGTATTCAACCTGAACGTAATTCTCCGCCTCAGGCTGATCATCGATGCGCTCTATCTTCACCGCGCAGTATTTGTACTCAGGAGTGTAGGAGACGGGGTCCACGTGCTCTATGGTGAGCTCGTTGCAGGCCCCTATCCACCACTGGTAGGTCATGTAGACCACACCAGCATTCACCCGCTCGTTGTAGTTGGCGCGGGTGATCACCTTGCCGCGGCGAGACGAGATCCAGACCAGCGCCTGATCCTTGACCCCGAGCTTTTGCGCATCGCTCGGGTGGATCTGCACATAGCCGGGCTCATCGGCCAGGGTCTGCAGCGCCGAGCAGTTGCCGGTCATGGAGCGGCAGGAGTAGTGACCCACCTCCCGCACGGTAGAGAGCACCAGCGGATAGTCCGCACAGGGCTGCTCCAGGGGTGGCCGCCACTCGGAGGCGATGAGCTGCCCCTTGCCGCTCGGGGTGGTGAAGACATTGCCCTCGAACAAGGTGCTGGTGCCCGGGTGATCCTCGGTCGGACAGGGCCACTGCACGCTCTTGAGATCCGCCATCTTGTCGTAGCTGACCCCGGCGTAGAGTGGGCAGAGCACGCGCATCTCGTCCCAGATCTGGTTGGTGTCTCTGTATTCCATGGGATAGCCCATGGCGGTCGCCATCAGGGAGAAGATGGCCCAGTCCGGCTTCACGTTGTCCGGCGGGGTCACCGCCTTGTAAAAACGCTGGAAGCCGCGATCCGCCGAGCTGTAGACCCCCTCGTGCTCGCCCCAACTGGTGGCGGGCAGGATCACGTCCGCCATCTCGGCGGTCTGGGTCATGAAGATGTCCTGCACTATCACCAGCTCCATGCCCCCCAGGGTGCGCCTGAACTGGGCGAGATCCGCTTCCGTCTGGGCCGGATCTTCCCCGAAGATGTAAAAGGCCTTGCACTTGCCCTCCTCCACCTTGTGGCTGAGCTCGGTCAGGCGATAGCCCGGTTTCTGGGAGAGCGTCTCCACGCCCCAGGCCTTGGCAAACTTGGCGCTGATGGCGGGATCGGCCACGGACTGATAACCCGGGAACTGGTGGGGCAGCATCCCCATGTCGCAGGTGCCCTGCACGTTGTTCTGCCCGCGCACCGGGCCGCAGCCGGTGCCGCGTCGGCCGAAGTTGCCGGTGAGCAGCGCAAGCCCCGCCAGGCCCTTGACCACGTCCACCGCCTGGCCGTACTGGGTCACCCCCATGCCCCACAGGATCATGGAGGCCGGTGCCGCCGCATAGGTGCGGATGGCCGCGCGGATATCCGCCGCCTTGAGGCCGGTGATCCCCTCTACGTATTCCGGGGTGTACTTGGCCACCAGCGCCTTGTAGGTGTCAAAGCCTTCGGTGTAGTTGGCGACGAACGCCTTGTCATAGAGGTTCTCGGCGATCAGTACGTTGCCGAAGGCATTGACCAGCGCCATGTTGGAGCCGTTTTTGAGCGGCAGCCACTGATCGGCGATGCGGGCGGTTTCCACCATGCGCGGATCGCAGACGATCACCTTGGCTCCGTTCGCCTTCGCCTTGAGGATGTGACGCGCCACTATGGGGTGCGAGTCGGCCGCATTGTAACCAAACACCAGAAGGCACTTGGTTTCTTGAATTTCGGGAATGGCGTTGCTCATGGCGCCGTTGCCGACAGTTGTCTCCAGACCGGAGACTGAGGGTGCGTGTCACACCCTCGCGCAGTGATCGACGTTGTTCGTCCCAAGCACGGCGCGGGCAAATTTTTGCATCACATAGTTGGCTTCGTTGCCGGGGCCGCGGGCCGAGCCCGTGGTCATGATGGCGTCGGCGCCGTATTTCGCCTTGATGGCAGACAAGCGGCTGCTGGCAAAACCGATGGCCTCGTCCCAGGAGACGGCTTCGAGCTTGCCACCGCGCTCGCGGCGGATCATCGGGCTTTTGAGGCGCGGGGTCAGCAGGTTGGTGTCGTTCAAGAAATCCCAACCGTAGTAGCCCTTGAGGCAGAGCTGCCCCTCGTTGGTCCGGCCGTGGGCACCTTCTGCCCCCACCACCTTGTCGTTATCAACCAGCAGGTTGATCTTGCAACCGGTGCCGCAATAGGGGCAGACGGTAATGACTTTTTTCATGACTCAATCTCTTGTTGGTTAACGATAAATGGTTGGTTTGATGGGGTGATGGCCAACTGGCAGTGCATTCAACAGGTAAGAAACACTCAAGGCAGAGAGATGCACTGCACCATCCAGAGCCCATCCGGCTGGTCGGCGGCGCCGGGACTGCGGCTCACGCTCAACCCCATAGACCCGCGCTGACACGCCGACACCCGCATCGCCATCAAAGGCACGATCTAACCCGCCGGCATTGCCTCGGCACTGGCCAATTGCTTTTGCCGGTTCAGGGTCGCCAGACTCTGTGGGGTCACCAGCCGCAGCGCCTGGGTGGGGCACACCTCGACGCAGGCCGGGCCCGCCTCCCGGTGACGGCAGAGATCGCACTTCAGGGCCTGGGCCTTGGTCTGCGGGCGCTTGAACAGCGCATCGGCGGCCGGCGCCACCTCTTGTACCACCACCGCCATGGCGCCATAGGGACAAGCCACCACGCAGGATTTGCAGCCGATGCAGCGCGCCTGATAGACCTTGACGCAACCATCCTCGGTGACGATGGCGTTATTGGGGCAGGCCATGGCGCAGGGCTTGTCTTCACACTGGCGGCACAGCACCGGAGTGGTCACCTTGCTGCCGACGATGACCTTGAGGCGCGGCTGAAAATAGCTCTCCTTGGAGACCAGATGCCCATCCTCGATGGCGAGATGCAGGCCGCTCTCCCGCGCCAGGGTCCCGCCGCAGGACGCTGACTGGTGTGACACGGCGCAGGCCACCTCACAGGTACGACACCCAATGCAGAGACTGGGATCGGCAATCACGAAGCTGTTCATAAAAAGAGGGATCCTAAATGGTTCGTTGCACCGGCCGCCGGGCTGATACCAGCAACGACGCGGCCGGTCATCCCACTAGGCATTAATCAGACCAAGCCGGCCTCCATGTGCGATAAAAATCACAAGCGACTGAAAATAAAGGGGTAATCAGGGATGTGGTCGGATGCTTTCAGGCGGGTGATGATGACGAACGAGGCGGGACGCCGGGCTCGACACGACAAAAATGACGAGCTCGACACCCGGTGACAACTCCCCTGCCCCTTAGGACAAGGCGACATCTCGACGACATGACGACGACTCATTGATGGCATGGCGGCAACAGGGCACAAGACAGCGCCGACAGGCCCTGGAGGGGCAAATTGGGGGTAAAGTTGTTTAGTTTTGCTATCTAGATGAAAGGGAACGTAAAGAAAAATCGAACAAGAAAACACTCTACTGACAAATTTATTGAGTTTGATCTGATTTTTAATCTCTCCCTATTCTGTTTTTTATCCGGCCAGTTACTATGGCTCACTTGGAAAAAAGGGCTCCGTTAGGGTCACCATCCCATGGAGCAGCGAGAACAACCAGCCTGGGTAAAAGGCAGCAGGCTGAGGCTGAGGCTGAAACTCAGGGGCGGCAGATTACCTGCTAGAAATAAATCCTTGGCCATTTATCCACATATAGGTGAAAAATGTATAAAATTGGCATTGTATTATTTGATGATTTTACTGATGTAGACTTCTTTTTGATGTACGATTTGCTTGGCAGAACAACTGATAGCTGGGTTGTGAAGATATTGGGAACAAAACCAGAACATCGTTCTCATCTTGGTATCTTGGTAAAGACGGATGGGGCTGTCTCTGAGGTGAATGAACAGGATGTTGTACTAATTACCAGTGGTAAGCACGGTGTTCCCGCTGCGATGAAAAACGATAGTTTCATGTCAGCCTTAAAGTTGAATCCAGATACACAACTCATTGGTTCAATCTGTGCTGGCTCATTTATTCTTCATGAGATCGGATTGTTAAAAGATAAGAAACTAACCACCAATCCAGATGCAAAAGCAGTTTTAGAAGCACTAGGTGGCGATGTTCAGGACTTACCTTTAGTTGTTAATGGAAATATTGCCACCGCTGGTGGCTGCCTTTCTTTAATGTACTTGGTTGGGTGGTTAGCAGAGCGACTGTTTGATTCAGGAAAACGCAAAAGCATTCAAAATCAGTTAATTCCAGCAGGCCAACTTGAAATTTTCGAAGAGTTAATTTCCTCTACAATTAAATCAGCGGAAATTGAAAATCAACATAGCCAAGTCCTGAGATGAACCGTCAACAGGTAACAATTTATTGATTAGCATAAAACTCAGCCAACCTTTGTTAATGGAATCAATATTTCACTCATCAGCGGTGATATATAAGCATGTACATTAAAAACAGCTTAGTTTCGGAGAAAGCATGAGGTTTATCGTGCAGAAAAACACCAAGCTTCTTGCGAAGAGTTATTTCTTAGGTGCAAGGGTGAAATACAAAAACTACTTCCTGATACAAAAATATAGAATCATTCTCAATTCCCACCGCAGTATCTAAAGGCGATTTGGATATATTTGTTGGTGTTAAAGCTGATAGGCTTGATGATGCAGTCAAATTACTGACTGCGCTAAGCTTCCAAGAGAAAATCGATACATTAAGAACTTCGATGCTATGCATGTTAGGGTCAACGTCAGGTGACGATGTCGTATTTCAAATGCGTAGTTAATGGTTCAGAATTTGAGTGTTTTTGGGTGTTTCGTGATGAATTACGTGCAAATGTTTCGCTAGTCCAGCAATACAATGAATTAAAACTATCATGTGAAGGCTGCTCTCAGGAAGAATATCGCCGAAAGAAATCAGATTTTATAGAGCATGTCTTAGCAATGGCATCACAGAGTGCTCATGAGGGGATCTAACTAAAAAATTTAGGATGCCAAATTTTCCAAAAAATTATAACCAAGCCGATTTCCGTATAGCGTGAAATAGTACTTTTAGAATGAACATCCAATTGGGAATACGCAAATACTCATTCCATCAATCAGGTGCCGTAGGGAGCAATAAGCACTGTGTGTTGCTCCATTTTAAGAGCCTTGGCGAGTGGTGTAATTAACTTTGTGCATTGCGCCCTACATTTATATTCTTTACTTATTTCTTCGATATATAGTGAGCCCCTTTGGGGCGGTCACTTCCCTTCCCTGCTATTTACCCACCGACTCACAAAATAAAGACTCCATCGCCTCCCAATTACACCCTCTTTGCAATACAGACAGGTAATTTATTGGTCAGCATTTTATCGTTTATTTTTCAGCCAGATTGACAGGAAACGCTGGGTAAAATGAAACTCCAGCTAAAACAAGCACTTGTTCACCATCCAACGCACAACCTCAATCGCTGGATAATTAATAATTTCATTCAGAATGATCTTTTGATTATTTAAACCAGCATCGATTCCCACAGACTCTGTGTCATCATGAGCTGAATCGCAGATGAACAGACTGTGTCCATGATGAGCCTATTCCTATCCAGCTAACGCCCTTTCCCATCGCATTTCATTGAACCCTCCCGAACGACTGTCGGTATTTTCCCGATAGTGCGGGGCCTCTGTGTTGGCAGCCAGCCACCAGCAATCTGACAAGATAATTTCATGAACTGTACTAACAAACCCGCCCTCTCCGGCGTCACCCTGGCGGCGATCGGCGTGGTCTATGGCGATATCGGCACCAGCCCGCTCTATACCCTGCGCGAGTGCCTGTCCGGTCAATTTGGCTTTGGGGTCGAGCCCGCCTCCATCCTGGGCTTTCTCTCCCTTATCTTCTGGCTGCTGATCCTGGTGGTCTCGGTCAAGTACCTCTCCTTCGTGATGCGGGCCGACAACGCAGGGGAAGGGGGCATACTGACCCTGATGTCGCTGGCGACCCGCAACAGCCCCGAAAAATGGGCCCCCGCCCTCATCATCCTGGGGCTGATTGGCGGCAGCTTCTTCTACGGCGAGGTGGTGATCACCCCCGCCATGTCGGTGATGTCGGCCATCGAGGGGCTGAAAATTGTGGCCCCCTCCCTCGACGCCTACATAGTGCCGCTCTCGGTGCTGGTGCTGACCCTGCTGTTTGCCATTCAAAAGCACGGCACCGCCACCGTCGGCAAGCTGTTTGCCCCCATCATGCTGGTCTGGTTCCTGACCCTGGCGGCGCTTGGTCTTCGCAGCATCCTCCAGAATCCGGAGGTGCTGGGGGCACTCAACCCCGTTTGGGCGCTGCGCTTCTTCGCCGAGTACCAGACCACTTCCTTCTTTGCCCTCGGCGCCGTGGTGCTGGCCATCACCGGGGTGGAGGCGCTCTATGCGGACATGGGCCACTTTGGCAAGAGCCCGATCCGGCGTGCCTGGTTTATGGTGGTGTTGCCGTCGCTTGTGCTCAACTACTTCGGCCAGGGGGCCCTGCTGCTGCGCAACCCCGAGGCCATCGCCAACCCCTTCTTCCTGCTCGCCCCTCAATGGGCGCTGCTGCCGCTCTTGCTGCTGGCGACCCTGGCCACGGTGATTGCCTCCCAGGCGGTGATCTCCGGGGTCTTCTCGCTGACCCGGCAGGCGGTGCGGCTCGGCTATCTCAACCCCATCCGCATCGTGCACACCTCGGAGCAGGAGTCCGGCCAGATCTATATTCCGGTGATCAACTGGATGCTCTATGTGTCCGTGGTGATCGTGATTGTGAGCTTCGAGCACTCCAGCAATCTGGCGGCGGCCTACGGCATCGCCGTGACCGGCACCATGGTGCTGACCAGCATCCTCTTCTGCTCGGTGGCCAAAAATAGCTGGCACTGGCACACCTATCTGGTGGCGGCCCTGTTCACCCTGCTGCTGGCCATCGACGTACCGCTGTTTGCCGCGAATCTGGCCAAGATAGTCTCCGGCGGCTGGCTGCCGCTCACCCTGGGTGCCGTCATGTTCACCCTGATGACCAGCTGGAAGAGCGAGCGCTTCCAGCTCATTCGCCGCCTCAACGAGCACGGCAACTCGCTGGACCCCATGATCGCCTCGCTGGAGAAATCCCCGCCGATCCGGGTGGCGGGCACCGCCGTCTATATGTCGCGGGTGGTCAATGTGATCCCTCATGCGCTCTTGCACAACCTCAAGCACAACAAGGTGCTGCACGAGCGGGTTATTCTGCTGACCATGCGGGTGGAAGATGTGCCCTATGTCCACAACGTGCGCCGGGTCTGCGTCGAGCAGCTCTCCCCCACCTTCTGGCGAGTAGTGGCGAGCCATGGCTGGCGCGAGACACCGAACGTGGAGGAGATCTTCCATCGCTGCAATGCGGAGGGACTGAGCTGCCGGATGATGGAGACCTCGTTCTTCATGGCCCACGAATCCCTCATCATGAAAGAGCGCCCCTGGTACCTCTATCTGCGCGGCCAGCTGTTTATGTTGCTGCAACGCAACGCCCTGCGGGCGCCGGATCAATTCGAGATCCCGCCCAACCGGGTGATCGAGCTCGGCTCTCAGGTGGATATTTGATGGCGGGTTCGATTAGCGAAGCCTAATCGGACGCACCAGCCAAAGAAGAGGGAGGCATCAGCCTCCCTCTTCTTTGGCTGTCAACCACGGACGAATGACTATTCCCCCTACTTATTTGCCTCCAATCGCTCCCTGTCGACACCGCTTTGCCGGGGTGACGACGCCTGTCCCGTCCTTCGTCACAAGTGACGAGCGTCACGGCTCGACACCCGCCCCTTCAATCGCCACACACCGACACAACAATTAAATTCATTATAAAACAATTATTTGCGTTCATTTTTATCGCCAAACCCGATTTGGCCCGCATCTTGCCAACCTGCCCCTACTTTCTCCGTTCGCGACACGACAAGGTAGGCTATGAACCGCTTCGTTATCGCTGATCCTGCGCTTTGTATCGGCTGTGGCACCTGTATGGCCGCCTGCAGCACGGTGCACAAGGCCCAGGGTTTGCAGCAAGCCCCCCGATTAACCGTCATGCGACACGAGCAGGCCACCATGCCGGTGCAGTGCCGTCACTGTGACGATGCCCCCTGCATCAAGGTGTGCCCGGTCGAGGCCATCCGCCAGACCGGCGATGCCGTGC
Source organism: Aeromonas sp. TECH754 (assembly GCF_056279295.1). Taxonomy (NCBI): domain Bacteria; kingdom Pseudomonadati; phylum Pseudomonadota; class Gammaproteobacteria; order Aeromonadales; family Aeromonadaceae; genus Aeromonas; species Aeromonas sp. TECH754. The sequence continues at coordinate 2,049,020 of NZ_JBWBRA010000001.1, forward strand.
AGCTCAACGAGTCGCTCTGCATCGGTTGCAACCTCTGCGCCGTGGCCTGCCCGTTCGGCGCCATCCAGAGCGGTGGCAGCCGTCCGGTGGCCATGGCCACCAGCTATGACAGCTATATCCCCTGCTCCATTCGCTCCAGCAACCCCTCCACCTCGGCGGGCCTCGGCTGCTTTGGGAAAGACCTGCTGAGCTGGGAGCCCGGCGTGCGCAGCATCGCGGTCAAATGCGATCTCTGCGCCTTTCGTGAAGCGGGCCCGGCCTGCCTCGAGGCCTGCCCCTCCCAGGCACTGACTCTCGTCAACGACAACATCTGTGCCAGCGCGGCCCGTGAGCGTCGCCTGCAGGCTGCCCAATCCCATCCAGAAGGGGCCCCCGCATTCTCTGCATCGGCGGCTTCTCACGCTTCAACCTCACAGGGAGAATGCTGATGCTGCCCCCTCTTCTACTGGGCAGCCTGCTGCTCTTCTTGCTGGGCGCGCTGCTGGGCGCCGCCGCGGGCGGCTTGCTACGCAATGCCCCCCTCGCCAATCGCCTCAACGGCGGCTTCGCCCTGCTGGGATCCCTCGCCGGTGTCGTCGTCTCCATCCAGACCCTCACTCATGGCGCCACCCTCGACGGCGCGCTCTGGCTGCTGGGCTCGGTACACCTCGACATGCTGGCCGCGCTGATGCTGCTGGTGATCACCCTCGTTGGGGTCGCCGTGTCGCTCTACTCCTTTGCCTACATCAAGGAGTACCAGGGCAAGGGGGATGTCAGCATTGGCGTGCTGATGAACCTCTTTCTGTTCGCCATGGTGGCCATGGTGCTGGCCGACAACGCGCTGGGCTTTTTGCTCTGCTACGAGCTGGTGACGCTCACCAGCTACTGGCTGGTCAAGCGCAACCCGGAGGCCGCCAAACAGAGCCGCCTTTACCTTCTGATGAACCATATCGGCATGGCGCTGGTGCTCATCGCCTTCTGGCTGCTCTGCCGTGAGAGCGGCAGCCTGGAGTTCAGCGCCCTGCGTGAACAGCACCTGGCCGGGACGCTCGCGTCGCTGGTGTTCCTGCTCAGCTTCTGCGGCTTTGGCCTGCGCGCCGGTTTCGTGCCCCTGCACGGCTGGCTGCCGGTGGCCGAGCCCGTCGCCCCTTCCCATATCTCGGCGCTGATGTCCGGCGTCATGGTGAAGCTCGGTCTATTCGGTATTCTGCGGGTCGCCATCGACTTTCTCGGCGCCAGCCAGCTCTGGTGGGGCTACATGGTGCTGATCTTCGGCGCCTGCTCGGCGGTGCTCGGGGTGCTGTTTGCGCTGGCCGAGCACGATCTCAAGCGGCTGCTCGCCTACCACACGGTGGAGAACATCGGCATCATCCTGATGGGGATGGGGATCGGCATGATTGGCCTCGCCAACCAGCAACCGACCCTGGTGGTGCTGGGGCTGCTCGGCGCCCTCTATCACCTGCTCAACCACGCCATCTTCAAGAGCCTGCTGTTTATGGGCACGGGCTCGGTCATGTTCCGCCTGCACAGCCGCGACATGGACAAGATGGGGGGCCTCGCCAAGCTGATGCCCTGGACCGCGCTGGCGTTTCTCATCGGCTCCATGGCCATCTCGGCGCTGCCGCCGCTCAACGGCTTCGTCAGTGAGTGGTTCATCTATCAGGCCCTGCTCAGCATGACCAAGCTCGGCACCTCCATCGTTGCGCCGCTGGCGGTGGTGATGCTGGCGGTGACCGGCGCCATGGCGGTGATGTGTTTCGTCAAGGTGTACGGCATCTGCTTCTGCGGCGCCCCGCGCAGCGAAAAAGCGAGCCAGGCTCGCGAAGTGCCCGGCACCATGGTGGCAGGCACAATGCTGCTGGCCGCCGTCTGTCTGGTGCTGGGCCTCGGTGCCCCCTGGATTGCCCCCCTGGTCAACGGCTACGGCCAGGCCCTTGTCGCCGATCAGCTGGCCAGCCAGGTAGCGAGCGGCGCGACCCTGCTGCCACTCGACAGCAGTCAGGCGATCCTCTCTCCGCCGGTGATTGCCATCACTCTGGTGGGTCTCTTCTTCATACCGCTGCTGATCCTGGCCCTGTTCAAAGGGCCCAAGCTCGGTCGTCGCCACGCCGGTACCCCCTGGGCCTGTGGCTACGCCTACGAGGAGCGCATGAGCCTGACCAGTGGCGGCGTCACCCACACCCTGCGCCAGATCTGTGCGCCACTTTATCGCAAACAATCGCGCCTCGACCTGGCCACCCCGTTGCAGGGGGTGAGTGAATCGCCGTCCGCCGCTGGCTGGCTATTGCATGGCCTGGTGCTGGCGCTCTTTATCCTGATGGCTGTTGGAGTTCAATGATGCCTGCTCTCGACATACCCAGCTGGGGCATGGTTGCCCTCGCTCTCACCCAGGCCATCGCCATGCTGGCGCTGGCGCCGCTCGCCACCGGTTTCAACCGGGTGCTGCGGGCCAAGATGCACTCGCGCCAGGGGCCGGGATTGCTGCAGGATTACCGGGATATCGGCAAACTGCTGCGCCGCCAGGAGGTGACCCCCGAGCCCGCCGGCATCCTCTTCAACCTGATGCCGGCGGTGCTGATCGCCGCCTTGCTGCTGGTCGGGATGGCGCTGCCAACCCTGACCCACGAGTCCCCCTTCCCCATCGCCGGGGATCTCATCACCGACATCTACCTGTTCGCTATCTTCCGCTTCTTCTTCTCCCTGGCGGGGCTCGACAGCGGCAGCATGTTTGCCGGCATAGGTGCCCGCCGCGAGCTGACCCTCGGCATCCTGGTCGAGCCCATCCTGGTGCTGGCCTGCTTCATCATGGCGATGATGGTGGGCAGCTCGGATCTCGGCAACATCAGCACCTATGTCGCCACCCAGCCGCTGGCCGCCCCGATCGCCACCCTGCTGGCGGGCGCCGCCTGCGCCTTCGCGGTCTTCGTGGAGATGGGCAAGCTGCCCTTTGACTGCGCGGAAGCCGAGCAGGAGCTGCAGGAGGGGCCGCTCACCGAGTATTCCGGCGCCGGGCTCGCCCTGCTCAAACTCGGCCTCGGCCTCAAGCAGCTGGTGGTGGTGCAACTGTTCCTGGTGATTTTCCTGCCCTTCGGCAAGGCCGCGAACTGGAGTCTGCCGGCGCTCGCCATGGCCGCGCTCATCCTGCTGTGCAAGCTGGTAGTGGCCTTTGCCCTCGCCGGCATCATCGAAAACGCCATGGCCCGCACCCAGTTCGTGCGCACCCACAGGCTGACCCGCCATGGCCTGGCACTGGCCCTCCTGGCCCTGCTCGCCTATCTGGTCGGGGTATAAGCCATGCCCGCCTTCATCGCCGCTTTTTCCGATTTCACCTTTTCCGATTTTAAAGTGAGAACTGCATGACCATCGCCATCCCGGATCGCATCGGCTGCGACCATATCCAGCAATTGCGACAGCAACTGCCCCACGCCATCACCGACGAGCAGTGGCAGACCGCCGATCAGGCCACCCTGACCGTCAAACCCACCGACCTGATTGCCCTCACCAGCATCTTGTTCCACAAACTCGGCGGCTGGCTGTCGGTCTCCTTTGCCAACGACGAGCGCAGCCTCAACGGTCACTTCGCCGTCTACCACGTCTTCTCCATGGAGGGGGACACCAAGAGCTGGATCACCGTCAAGGTACTGGTCAACGCAGTGGAGCAGGAATACCCCTCCATCACCCCCACCATACCGGCGGCGGTGTGGGGCGAGCGGGAGATCCGCGACATGTATGGCCTGCGGGCCGTCGGCCTGCCGGACGAGCGGCGACTGGTGCTGCCGGACGACTGGCCCGAGGATCTTCATCCCCTTCGCAAGGACGCCATGGATTATCGCCAGCGCCCCATGCCCACCTCCGAGACCGAGACCTACCCCTTCGTCAACGAGCTGGGGAGCGATGCCAATCGCATCGTGCCGGTGGGCCCGCTGCACATCACCTCGGACGAGCCGGGCCACTTCCGGCTGTTCGTCGATGGCGAGGACATCATCGATGCCGACTACCGGCTGTTTTATGTCCACCGCGGCATGGAGAAGCTGGCTGAGACCCGCATGGGTTACAACGAGGTGGCGTTTCTGACCGATCGAGTGTGCGGCATCTGCGGCTTCACCCACAGCGTCGCCTACACCACCTCGGTGGAGAACGCCATGGGCATCCAGGTGCCGGAGCGGGCCAAGATGATCCGCGCCGTGCTGTTGGAGGTCGAACGCCTGCACAGCCACATTCTCAACATCGGCCTGTCGAGCCACTTCACCGGCTTCGACACCGGCTTCATGCAGTTCTTCCGGGTGCGGGAAAAATCCATGACCCTGGCCGAGCTGCTCACCGGCGCCCGCAAGACCTACGGCCTCAATCTGATTGGCGGGGTACGCCGGGACATCTTCAAGGAAGATCGCATCAAGGGCGCCCAGCTGGTGCGTGAGCTCCGCGATGAGCTCAAACCCCTGGTGGCCATGTTGCTCGACACCGCCAACATCTCCTCCCGTCTGGTGGGGATTGGCCGGCTGGATCCACAAGTGGCGCGAGACTTCAGCTGCGTCGGCCCCATGGTGCGGGCGAGCGGCTTCAAGCGCGACGTGCGCCGGGTCCACGACTTCGCCGCCTACCGGGAATTGCCCATGGAGATCCAGACGCTGGCGGGCTGCGACGTGCAATCCCGGGTGCTGGTGCGCATCCACGAGCTCTACGACTCCCTCGACATGATTGAGTTCGGTCTCAACCACCTGCCGGAAGGCCCCTTGCTCACCGAAGGCTTCAGCTACCAGCCGGGCAAGTTTGCGCTGGGCTTCACCGAGGCGCCCCGCGGCGAGAACGTGCACTGGAGCATGACCGGGGACAACCAGAAGCTGTTTCGCTGGCGCTGCCGCGCCGCCACCTACGCCAACTGGCCCGCCCTGCGCTACATGCTGCGGGGCAACACGGTGGCGGATGCGCCGCTTATCATCGGCAGCCTGGATCCCTGCTACTCCTGCACCGACAGGGTCACCCTGGTCGACCCCAAGAAGGGCAAGTCCACCGTGGTCTCCTACAAGGAGATCGAGCGCTACGGCATCGACCGCAAGCACTCTCCGCTCAAATAAGGGGTCATCATGATCAAGCTGTTCAAGACCATACTTCGGGCCGGCACGCCGACCGCCAGGTACCCCTTCGCCCCCTTCGAGGTGAACCGGGACTTTCGTGGCAAGCCGGAATACCAGGCAGATCAGTGCATCGCCTGCGCCGCCTGCACCAAGGCCTGCCCGGCCAACGCCCTCATCATGGAAGTGGACATGGAGACCGGCGAGCGGCGCTGGGAGCTCTCCCTGGCCCGCTGCATCTTCTGCGGCCGCTGCGAGGAGGTGTGCCCGACCCACGCCATCGCCCTCTCCCCGAACTTCGAGCTGGCGGTGACCAACAAGGCGGACCTCTACGAGGAGGCCCGCTTCCCGCTGGCCCCCTGCGCGCTGTGCGGCAGCTACTTCGCCCCGGCCAGGCTGGTGGCGCTGGTGGAAGACACCCTCGCGCAGGCAGCCAAGCCGCTGGCCCACCCGGAGCGGTTGCACCACTGCCCCGACTGCAAACGCAAACAGAGCATGTTGCACCAGCCCGCTCGGTCAACTGCCCAACAGGAGTGGATCTGATGAGCCAAATCAAAGGCATAGAACCCATTGTCGGCGATGCCCACAGCCGCGCCGTGCCGCTGGTGCAGGATCCCGAGATAACGCGCCTCAAGAAGACACTGCTCAAGGACATTCGCCGCTCGGCCTACGTCTATCGGGTGGATTGCGGCGGCTGCAACGCCTGCGAGATCGAGATCTTCGCCACCATCACCCCGCTGTTCGATGCCGAGCGCTTCGGCATCAAGGTGGTCGCCTCCCCGCGCCACGCCGACATCCTGCTGTTTACCGGCGCCGTGACCCGGGCCATGCGGGTGCCGGCCCTGCGCGCCTACGAGGCGGCGCCGGACCCCAAGATCTGCATCGCCTACGGCGCCTGCGGCTGTGACGGCGGCATCTTCCACGATCTCTACTGCGTCTGGGGCGGCACCGACAAGATAGTGCCGGTGGATGTCTATATTCCCGGCTGCCCCCCCACCCCGGCGGCCACCATCTACGGCTTCGCGGTGGCCCTCGGCCTGCTCGAGCAGAAGCTGAAAGCCACCAGCCACGAGGTGCAGGCGGGCGAGCGGGTCGAGCTGCGCCACACCGGCATCCCCGCTGAAATTCGGGTGATGATAGAGCGCGAGGCGCGCCGCATGGCGGGCTATCGCCAGGGCCGCATCATCGCCGACGAGTTCATGGCGCTGCTGGAAGGGGCCACCCAGCAGGACGTGGACTTGCGCATCCAGGGCTATCTGGCCCAGCACGACGACCCGCGCCTCGGTGAAATCGTCAACAACCTGGCCAACGCCTGCCTCAACCGGGCGGCCGGCAAAGGAGTGGCGGCCCATGGCTGATGAGGTCTTCTTCTATCGTCTCTCCCGCAAGTTCGTGGACGAGCAGTTCGACGTGCCCGAAGAGGCGAAAGAGGTGATGTATTACAGCCTCGCCATCGGCCATCACCTCGGCATCGTCGATTGCCTGAGCGCCGATCTGGTCTGCCCGCTGGCGGGCTATCGGGACTGGATCGGCAAACTCCCCGCAGGCAGCGAGGCGCGCCGCAAGATGGAGGGTTTTCTCACCTTTGGCGAGATCACCGTCTACCGCGAGCACTGCCACATGCTGGCTTGCGCCTTCGACAAGCTGCGCAAAAACGAGGGGCTGCTCGGTGAACAGGAGCGGGGCTGGACCGACACCTTCATGGACCAGCTCACCGCGCTGTATAACGATCCCCATATGTACCTGATGATAAGGAGCCGCTGATGAGCCGCAATCTCGTGTTGACCGTGGGCAATGCCATGATGGGGGACGACGGCGCCGGCCCCTATCTGGCGGAGAAGCTGCAGGCTGCCCCCCAGCCCGGCTGGCTGCACATCGACGGTGGCATAGCGCCGGAGAATGTGGTGCACCGGGTGCGGGAGCTGCAACCCCAGCGGGTGCTGCTGGTGGACGCCGCCGAGCTTGGCGAGAAGGCGGGGACCCTCAGGGTGATCCCGCCCGAGACCATCGCCGAGATGTTCATCTTCTCGACCCACAACATGCCGCTCAATTTTCTCATCGATGAGCTGAAGACCTTCGTGCCCGAGGTGATCTTCGTCGGGGTACAGCCCGCCATAGTGGCCTTTTCCTTCCCCATGACAGAGATGGTGAGCGGCGCCATGGATCATCTTCACCAGCAGTTGGACGTGGCGCAGGATACCGAGCTGTTAATAACCCGGCTCGAGCAGTGGAATATGACCAACGCACAGGACTAAATATTTACCGGCTTGTTAAAAGCAGCCTTGCAAGAATATAAAAAAGGCCCGATGTTAAAATAAAAACATCGGGCTAATCGTGCTGTTTTTGATATAAAACAACTCTCTTCAAATTAGTATGAATAACGCCTTTTTATGGCTAAAAAAGCGTTGTCAGCCTGAGCGTTTTTGCCCAGAATGGCGGCCTGAGTGGAAGTTGATGGGGTCTGGTGGCCTCCTCGGTCTTCAAAACCGATGTGAGCCGAGAAGGCTCGGGCAGGTTCGATTCCTGCCTCTTCCGCCACTTCCCTATATTGGATACATCGACGCCATACCGCTTGCCAATATAATTGAATGAATGGTTTCTCGGTCTGCAATTAATCTGCCAGCCTGAATTGATATTTAATTCTCGATTTGGATTGCCTGCCCGAAATACCCCACTCATTCGGTCACCTTATCGGCCAACCGGTGTGCATCAACCAGCACAGTCCGGGTAGCCCCATGCCGAACCAGTCACAGCCCCACACCAGCGACGCCCCCTCCGACACCAAGCCGCCATGCCATCGCCTGCCGCAAGTGGAACAGCTGCTGCAGCAAGCCTTTCTCGCGCCCTATATCGCCGACTTGAGCCGCCCCCTGGTGACCGAGGCGGTGCGGGGCACCTTGAGCGAGCTGCGCCAGAGCGAGGGCTTTCGCACAAACGGGCATAGACCCGGCCAGCCTGGAGGCGCAGATAGTCGCCCGCTGCCAGCGCCTGGTACGCCAGCGCCAGACCCGGCTGATCAACGCCACCGGCACGCTCGTTCATACCAATTTGGGGCGCTCGCCGCTCTGCGTCGAACTGTGGGACGAGGTGCGCGAGCTCAACACCGGTTACAACAATCTCGAACTCGATCTCGCCACCGGCAAACGCGGCGGACGCAAGGGGCTGATCGCCCCCCTGCTCGCCAGCCTGACCCAGGCCGAAGACTCGCTGGTGGTGAACAACAATGCGGCCTCCCTCTTTTTGCTGCTGCAGGAGATCGCCCGCGGGCGCGAGGTGATCGTCTCCCGCGGCGAGCAGATCCAGATTGGCGGCGGCTTTCGCATCCCCGATATCCTGGCGCTGTCCGGCGCCACCCTGGTGGAGGTGGGCACCACCAACATCACCACGGCGCAGGATTACCTCGATGCCATCACGGATCAGACGGCGCTGGTGCTGATGGTGCACAGATCGAACTTCGCCATTCGCGGCTTCACCGAATCCCCCGACATCGGCGAGGTCGCCAGCGCCCTGCCCGATCACGTCGTGCTGGCGGTGGATCAGGGCTCCGGTCTCACCATCGAGACCTTCGCACCGGACGAGACTTCGGTGCGCCAATACCTCAAGGCGGGGGCGGATCTGGTCTGCTACTCCGGCGACAAGCTGCTGGGGGGGCCCCAGTGCGGCATCATCGGCGGCCGCGCCGATCTCATCGCACTGCTCGAAAAACACCCCATGATGCGCACCTTCCGCCCCAGCCGTATCGTCTACTCCCTGCTGGAGCGCCTGCTGATCCACAAGCTCAACAAGTCCCCGGTTGGCGAGGGCATCGCCCAGCGCACCCTGAGCAACCCCGCCGCCATGGACGCGCGGGCCGATCGGCTGATGGCCGCCCTGCCCGGCTGCTTTGCCCAGGTGCCCGCCCAGCTGGTGGTGGGCGGCGGCACCCTGCCGGACGAGTTCTACCCGGCGCCGGCGTTGGTGTGTCTCGATCCGCGCCCGGCCCAGCAGCTGCTCGATGCCCTGCGGGAGTTGCCGGTGCCGGTCATCGCCACCGTGCGCCAGCAGCAGGTGCTGCTCAACATGGCTTCCTTGCTGGAAGAGGATATGAATGTGCTAGTTTCGCAGTTAAAGACGCTATTAAAGCCAGCAAAAGACATAGAAAACACCACAGAAATACCCCAGACAAGCCATCCCCTGAGCATCTCGCACGAGGCACCCTGATCCCATGAGCCCCTATCGCGCCGTCATCGGCCTCGCCGGCCACGTGGATCATGGCAAGACGCTGCTTATCCAGGCCCTCACCGGCATCATCACCGCCCGCGCCCACGAGCAGGCCATCGGCATGACCCAGGATCTCGGTTTCGCCCACTTCGACGACGGTCAGGGCAATACCATAGGGGTGATCGACGTGCCCGGCCACGAGCGCTACATCCGCAACATGGTGGCGGGGCTCTGGAGCCTGGATCTGGTGCTCTTGGTGATCGCCGCCGACGAGGGCTGGATGCCGATGACCGGCGATCACCTGCGCCTGCTCAAGGCCATGGGGGTGCCGCGCCTGCTGGTGTGCATCAACAAGTGCGATCTGATAAACAAAGAAGAACTGGCGCTGCTGGAAGAAGCCTTGCTGGAGCGGGTGATGGACGAGAGCGGCATGGTGCCGGACATCGTCTGCGTCAGCGCCAAGAGTGGCGAGAACATCGACGGGCTCCATGCCGCCATCGTCCGCCAGCTGGCCGATGTGGCGCATGCGCCGCCGGTGCGCGAGCAGCAAGCCCCTCGCCGCTATCGTGAAGAGGCTCCACCGCGCCTCTATGTGGACCGGGTTTTCACCGCCAGCGGCACCGGTACCGTGCTCACCGGCACCCTGCAACAGGGGCGGCTCAGGGTGGGGGACAAGCTGCGGCTCTATCCCGCCAACCGTGAGGTGCAGATACGCTCCCTGCAGGCCTACCACCACAGCGTCGATGAGATTGGCGCCGTCTGCCGGGTGGCGGTGGGCCTTAAAAAAGTGCCCCATAAAGAGGTGACCCGTGGCCACTGCCTCAGCAGTGAAGACGCTCACTGCGAGGCGGCAACCCATCTGATCGTCCGGCTGGAAGAGGGCGGTCGGGCGGAGAAAGAGCCGCGTCATCGAGAAGTCGAGGTGGCGCTGGGCAGTTGGCATGGCCGGGCCCGGTGCGTGCCCATCAAGCACACCCGACTCGCCCGCTTGCTGTTTGCCAGCCCCATCCCCTGTTTCTTCGGCCAGCCCCTTGCCATCATTCGCCACGGCAGCAGCGAGTTGCTGCACGGCGCCCGCATCCTCTGGTGCGGCGACATCCATCCCCCTAGACGCAAGGCGCTGCACGCCCTGCTGGGGGCGCTGCCGTGGGATCTCGCAGGGGTTAACCCTGCCACCCTGCAACTGGGGCTCGATGGTTATGCCCCTGCCAGCCAGTTTGCCGAGCCGCCCGCAGGCACAGTGCAAGATGGGGACTGGCTCATGCACCACGACTGGCTGGCGGATAGCCGCGCCGCGCTGCTGGCCGCGCTGACACAGCAGCCATTGAGCGCCGCCGAGCTGGCGGGCAAGCTGCGCCTCCCGCCGCCACTCATCCAGCGCTTGCTGCAACGACTCAAGGCCGAGCAGCAGATCCGCCTGCATCACGAGAAGTGGCAGCCGGGTGGCGGCGAGTCGGAAGACGAGCTCGGAGAAGAGGCGCGGCTGGTACTCAAACTGGTGCGAGATCAAGGCAAGGAGGGGTATGAGCCCGGTAAACTGGGCCCCGGCGGCGTGGAGATAGACCCGGTGCTCGCGCTCACCTTGCCTCAGGGGTTGCAGCAAAAGGGCGCACTGCAAAAGCAGCTGCGCAATCTGGCAAGGCTCAAATACCTGGTACAGCTGGAAGGACCCATCTACTACGATGCCGAACTCTATCACCACATGGTACAGGCCGTGCTGGCAGGCCAGCGGGTCGGGGATCTGATCGACATGGGCGCACTCAAGACGATCACCGGTCTGTCACGCAAATACGCCATCCCCTTCTGCCTGCGCATGGAGATGGATGGCTGGGTGCGGCGGGAAGAGAACGACAGGCGGGTGCTGCGATTGCCCCAAACTGGCGAAGAGGTCCTATGACAGCACAAGTTGCCCCAGACACTCAGCCTTCGCCGGCGGCCCCAGAGCCCGCCCCGCTGCGCCTCGAATTTCAGATCAACGGCATAGTGCAGGGGGTCGGCTTTCGCCCCTTCGTCTACGGCCTGGCGCTCGACCACCGGCTCACCGGCTATGTGCTCAACGATGCGAGCGGCGTCACCATAGGGGCGCAAGGCAGCCCGGCCCGGCTGACCGCCTTTGCCCGCGAACTGCGCGAGCTGGCACCGCCCCTGAGCCGCATCGACAGCTTCCAGCAGCGGGAGTTGCCCCTTGATGCGGACCCCGATTTTGATGGCCCCTTTCATATCAGGGCCAGCCAGCAGCAGAGCGCGGCCACGGTCGCCATCTCGCCGGATCAGGGGATGTGCGAGGCCTGCGCCCGGGACATCGCCAATCCCCTCGATCGCCACCACCGCTACCCCTTCACCAACTGCACCCACTGCGGCCCGCGCTACAGCATCATCCGCCGCCTCCCCTACGACAGACCCCACACCGCCATGGCGGGCTTCGCCATGTGCCCGCGCTGCGCTCGCGCCTATGAGGATCCGCTGGACAGGCGCTACCACGCCCAGCCGGTGAGCTGCCCCCAGTGCGGCCCGCAGCTTTGCTGGCGCCACGGTGCCGGCCAGGTACTGGCAAGCCGAGAGGCGGCGCTGCAACAGGCGGCCCACGCCCTGCAAGCGGGGTCGCTGATTGCGGTCAAGGGGATGGGGGGCTATCACCTGATGTGCGACGCCCGCAACGAGCAGGCCGTGGCGCGGCTGCGCCAGCTTAAACGCCGCACCCGCAAGCCCCTGGCGGTGATGATGGGCTCGCTGGAAGAGGCCAGACAGCATGTCGCCGGTGGTGAGGCCGAGTGGGCCCTGCTGCAATCCCAGCCGCGCCCCATCATCCTGCTGAAAAAGCGCCCGAAAGATGAACTGCCGTCAGCGGCGAAGCCGCTGGCCGAGGGCATTGCCCCCGGCATTCCCTATCTCGGGGTCATGCTGCCCTATACCCCCTTGCACCAGTTGCTGCTGGAGGCCTGCGCCATGCCGCTGGTGGCCACCAGCGCCAACGGCCGTGGCAGCCCCATTTTGATTAAGTGCGAGGCTGTGATTGCCGAGCTTGGCGCCCAGATAGACGGCATCCTGGATCACGATCGCCCCATAGTGCGCCCCTGCGACGACAGCCTGGTGCAGTGGGCAGGCGGTCGGCGCCAGATCCTGCGCCTCGCCCGTGGTTACGCCCCCTGCACTCCCAGTCTGCCAGAGCCTGTGACCCAGCCCCTGCTGGCGGTCGGTGCCCAGCAGAAGAACCAGCTCGCGCTCGCCTTCGGTCGCCAGCGGATCTACAGCCCCCATATCGGCGATCTGCACAGCCTGCCGATGCAGCAGCACTTCGAGCAGACCCTGGAGACCTTCCGCACCCTCTACGATCTCAAGCCGAGCACCCTGGTATCGGACCGCCACCCCAGTTATCTCAGCCATCAGTGGGCCAAGACCTATTGCGCGGCAGAGGGGGCAACCCACCTCGAGGTGCAGCACCACCACGCCCACCTGCTAGGGGTGATGGCCGAGCACAACCATACCGGGCCTGTGCTCGGCTTCGCCTTCGATGGCACCGGCCTCGGGGATGACGGCACGCTCTGGGGCGGCGAGCTGCTGGTAGCCGATGTGAAGGGGTTTGAACGGGTGGCGCACCTCAAGCCATTTCGACTGATCGGCGGCGAGGCCGCCATTCGCGAGCCGGTGCGCCAGCTGCTGGGCCTGCTGTTTGAATACCATGCGCCCGATCAGATAGCCGCCCTCGACCTTCCCGCAATAAGCCAAATACCGGCCGAGCGCCTCAATAACCTGCACCAGCTGTGGCGCCTCGGTCGCAACGCCCCCCAGACCAGCTCCATGGGTCGGCTGTTCGACGCGGTGGCAACCCTCTTGGGCCTAGTCGACGAACCGGATTACGAAGGGGAAGCCGGGCTCTTGCTGGAGGCCGCCGCCCTGCGACTCGCCCCGGGCAGCGAGCCCTGGCCGCTCTCGTTCGCGCTCACCGAGCAGACCAACGGCCCCCTGCTCGTCGACTGGGCGCCGCTCATTGCCGAGCTGCTCGAACGACGCCACAAGGTAGCGGTGGCGAGCCTCGCCGCCGGCTTTATCCATGCCATCTCTGAGCTCATCGCTCAGCTTGCCGAACGTTTCCCCAGCCACCCTGTGGCGCTCGGGGGCGGCGTCTTCCAGAATCGCGTGCTGATGGACCAGCTCATTCCCCGTCTGGAACAGGCAGGGCGGGAGGTGCTGACCAGCCACACCCTGCCACTCAACGACGGCGGCATCGCCGCAGGCCAGCTCTGGTTTGCCATTCATCATCTTGCGAGGGAGAGGGCCGCCCCCTCCCCCGTCCTTTAGGAGTCTCTCATGTGCCTTTCCATTCCCTCCCAGGTGGTGCAACTGCACCCCGAAGATAACTGCGTCACCGTCGACACCCTGGGGGTGCAGCGCCGGGTCAGCTGCATGCTGCTCGAGGAGCCGCTGGCACTGGGGGACTATGTGCTGCTCCACATCGGCTTCGTGATGAGCAAGATTGACGAGGAGGAGGCCCAAGCCAGCCTGGAGAGCTTCCGGCAGATGGTGGCCCTGATGCCTGCACAGGACATCTTGCCATGCTGACCTTGAGCGATCTGTTTCAGGGTTTTCGTGAGCCCCAGGTGATCCGCGCCCTCGCCGCCCAAATCACCGAGCTGGCGAAGGCGTTGCCAGAGCCCCTGCGGGTGATGGAGGTGTGCGGCGGCCATACCCACACCATCATGAAGTACGGCCTGCCCCAACTGCTGCCGGAGTGCATCGAGTTCGTCCACGGCCCCGGCTGCCCGGTCTGCGTGATGCCGAAAGAGCGCATCGATCAGGCCATCGAGCTGGCCAGCCAGCCCAATGTCATTCTGGTGACCCTGGGGGACATGATCCGGGTGCCGGGCTCCAAAGGCTCCTTGGCCCAGCAGCGCGCCAGAGGCAGCGACATTCGCCCGGTCTATGACCCCCTCGATGCCCTGCGCATCGCGAAGGAGAATCCCGCTAACACCGTGGTGTTCTTCGCCATCGGCTTCGAGACCTCCACCCCCATGACCGCCGCGCTGCTGGCTGCGGCCGAGGCGCAGGGGGTGAACAACCTGCTGTTTCACATCAACCATGTGCTGGTACCCCCCGCCATCCACGCGGTGATGGCCGACGGGGTGGCCAAGGTCAACGCCTTCATCGGTCCCTCCCACGTCAGCGTCATCACCGGCGCCGACATCTACCTGCCGATCGTCGAGCGCTACCGGGTACCCGTGGTGGTGAGCGGCTTCGAGCCGGTGGATGTGATGGAGGCGCTGTTGATGATGGTGCGCCAGAAGGTGGAGGGACGCTGCGCGCTGGAGGTGCAGTACAGCCGCGCCGTCACCGCCAGCGGCAACCGGGCCGCCCAGCGTCTGGTCGACAAGTATTTTGAGACCCGCGAGCACTTTCGCTGGCGGGGCCTCGGGGACATCAACGCCTCCGCCCTGCGCCTGCGCGATGCCTTCGCCGCGCGCGATGCGGAGCGCCACTTCCAGCTCAGCCAGAGCCCCATCGACGATCACAAGGCGTGCCAATGCGCCGATATTCTGCGCGGGCTGGCCAAGCCAAACCAGTGCAAGGTCTTTGGCCGGGGCTGCACCCCGACCCAGCCCATGGGCAGCTGCATGGTCAGCTCCGAGGGAGCCTGCAACGCCTACTACCGCTATATGGGGATCCAGGAGCAATGAGAGAAATCCAGTCAAGCCAGGGGGCCGGTATGGGGTGTGGAGATGAACCAACCTGTTTCGGTAACCTTGTGGAGAGCCAGTCCCGATGAGAGACATTCAACTGAGCCACGGCGGCGGTGGCGTGGAGATGAACCAGCTGATCAACCAGCTGTTCTTCCACCATTTTGGCAACGAGATCCTGCTGCGCGGTGAAGATGCCGCCCTGCTGCCGGTACGAGGCCCCATCGCCTTCACCACCGACAGCTTTACCGTCTCCCCGCTCTTCTTCGCCGGCGGAGACATCGGCAAGCTGGCCATCGCGGGCACGGTCAACGATCTCGCCATGATGGGGGCCAAACCCGAGTATCTGAGCTGCGGCTTTATCATCGAGGAGGGTTTCCCCTACGCAGACCTCGCCCGCATCGTCGAGTCCATGGCGTTGGAGCTTGCCAAGAGCGGCGCCCGCATCGTCTGCGGCGACACCAAGGTGGTGCCGAGGGGCGCGGCGGACAAGATCTTCATCAACACCAGCGGGGTCGGCAGCTTCCCCCTGCCCGAACAGAGCAAGGGCATCTCGGTGCGAAACCTCCAGGCCGGGGATGCCATTTTGGTGTCGCGGGATATCGGCAGCCACGGCGCCTGCATCCTGATGGCCCGGGATGCCCTGCAGCTCGGCTCGACACTCGAAAGTGACTGCACCACCCTCTGGCCTCTGGTGGAAGCCCTGCTCAAGGCGGACATTCGCCCTCATGCCCTGCGCGATGCCACCCGGGGCGGGCTGGCCGCCGTGCTCAATGAATGGAGCACGGCTTCCGGTGTGGCCATCGAGCTGGAGGAGTCTGCCATTCCGGTGTGCGATCCGGTGCGCGGTCTGTGCGAACTCTACGGCTTCGAGCCCCATGATCTCGCCAACGAGGGCACCATGGTGCTGGCCCTGCCTGCCGAACAGGCGCAAGACGCTTTGGCGATATTGCGCGCGTTCAATCCCAATGCCAGCCAGATCGGCGTGGTGAAGGAGAGCGCCCGGCACAAGGTGATCCTGAGCAACCCCTGGGGCAGTCGCCGTTATCTGGAGCTGCCGCAGGGGGAGCTGCTGCCCCGCATCTGTTGAGCGGCAGCCCGGCGATCAGGCGAGTCGCCGAGCGAATGTATACTCGCGGCGGGGAGCGAACGTTCCTCTCCCCACCCCTTAGCAAGGAGTTCACAGCATGCACGAAATGTCCCTTGCCACGGCCGCCATCGACTTGGCTGCCGAGCAGGCCGCCCAGCGCGGTTTCACCAAGGTCACCGCGCTCTGGCTGGAGGTCGGCAGCTTCTCCTGCGTCGACCCCGAGACCATCGCCTTCTGCTTCGAAGCCGCCGCCAAAGGCACGGCCGCCGAGGGGGCCAGCTTGCATTTTCAGCACCAGACGGCCGAGGGCTGGTGTTACGACTGCAGCAAGACGGTCGCCCTCAGCGAACGCGGCCAGGCCTGCCCGGAGTGTGGCGGATACAAATTGCGAGTCGCGCAGGGTGATAACCTGCGCATCACCGACATCGAGGTAAGTTGATATGTGTAGCGTATGCGGATGCGGCCAGGCGCGGATCGCCGGCCAGGATCATGAACACCGGCACGACCATGAACAGGCCCATGAGCACGAACATCATCACGGCCATGCACATGAGCATGCTCACGACCACCATCAGGATCATCAGCATCAGTCCCATCGGGAGCAACACAGCGCCCGGACGGTGATCATCCACCACCACTATCACCACCAGGGGGATGTTCATCACCACTACCACGGCGTGGCCCCCACCCTGGCTGCTCAGCCGCATGAACATGCGCATGATAATTCCCACCAGCACAGCCATGGACATGATCACCATCATGAGCACGACCGTGAACACAGCCATGGACATGATCACCATCATGGGCACGACCACGAGCACAACCATGGACATGATCACCATCATGAGCACGACCACGATCATGAGCATCAACATCCGCAGGGTGATCTGCACTACGGCAAGGGGGAAGCGGGCCTGTCGGTGCCGGGCATGGGCCAGCGTCAGCTGATCGCCATCGAGATGGACGTGCTGGACAAGAACAACAAGCTGGCGGCCCACAACCGCGACCACTTCGAGGCCGCCCGCCAACTGGTGCTGAACCTGGTGTCGAGCCCCGGCTCGGGCAAGACCACCCTGCTGTGCGAGACCCTGCGCCGGCTCGAGGGCCAGCGCCCTTGCGCCGTGATCGAGGGGGATCAGCAGACCAGCGCCGACGCGGATCGCATCCGGGCCACCGGGGTGCCCGCCATCCAGATCAACACCGGCAAGGGTTGCCACCTGGATGCGAAGATGGTGCACGACGCCTGCCACCAGTTGCCCGTCAATGAAGGGGGCATCCTCTTTATCGAGAACGTGGGCAACCTGGTCTGCCCCGCCAGCTTCGATCTCGGCGAGAAGTACAAGGTCGCCATCCTCTCGGTCACCGAGGGGGAGGAGAAGCCGCTGAAATACCCGGACATGTTCGCCGCCGCCCAGCTGATGATCATCAACAAGACCGATCTGCTGCCCCACGTCAGCTTTGACGTCGAGCGCTGCATCGAGAACGCCAAGCGGGTCAACCCCTACATCCAGGTGATCCAGCTGAGCGCCACCGGCGGAGAAGGGATGGACGCCTGGCTCAACTGGCTCGCCAGCGCCTGATGCCCCGTTGACCACCAGGCGGTGGATTAACACATAAAAAGGGAGGCATCAGCCTCCCTTTTTTGCGTCAGTATCTTGTGCACGAGGATTATCGTTGCCCGCCAACCGATGGAGGAAGGGCCGGGGATGAGGGGACCAGCCCTCAGGCCGCGCTGGAAGTCATGACGACAGGCGCGTGCTGCTTATCGCCAAAGCGGATGACCCTGTGGCAGATCTGGCGCAGCAGCGCCTGTTGATGGCTGAAGATCAGCATGCCAAGGCCCCGGGTCTCACACTCGCGCATCAGCTCCTGCCAGAGTTGGCGCTGAATGTGTGGATCGAGCTGGGCGGTCACCTCGTCGGCGATCAGCAGCCGGGTGCGGGGATCGAGCGCCCGCAGCAGGGCGATGCGGGCCAGCTCGCCGCCGGAGAGCTGGCCCGGCTTGCGAGACAGCCACTCTGGCTTGACCATAAAACGCGCCAGCATGGCCTCATCGGGGCGCCACAGATCCCACAGCGCCTGACCGGTGCTGCGATAGGGGTTGAAGCTGAGCTCAGGGTGCTGGGGGATCAATTGCACCGGGTTGTAGCCCCGCGCTGGCAAGGGGGCGCCATCGAGCAG
This sequence comes from Aeromonas sp. TECH754, assembly GCF_056279295.1. NCBI lineage: Bacteria > Pseudomonadati > Pseudomonadota > Gammaproteobacteria > Aeromonadales > Aeromonadaceae > Aeromonas > Aeromonas sp. TECH754. The sequence goes on from NZ_JBWBRA010000001.1 coordinate 2,067,214, forward strand.
TATCTTGCCGCTCTCCCCTGCCGGTTGCCAGCCCGCCAATACCCGCCCCAGCGTGGTCTTGCCATAGCCACTCGGGGCCGAGATGCCCAGCCGCTCCCCCGCCTTGACCGCCAGCGTCAACCCCTGCCAGAGGGGGCTCCCCCCCTGCTGGATGCTCAGATCCCGGACCTCGAACATCAGCACGCCTCCTTCGCCGCAAACAGCGAGTGATATTCCGGCAGGGCCTGCCACTGGGCTCGCAGCATGGCGCTGCCCTGCCCGGCCTGCAGCTGCTGGCTGCTCAGGGTATCGCTCACCCGCCCCTGATGGAGCAGGACGATGCGATCGGCAAAACGGGCCGCCAGTGCCAAGTCATGGGTGACCCAGAGGATGCCGCTGCCGCCCCGGGCGAGCTCGCGCAGCTGAGTCAGCAGCTGGCACGCCAGCGGCTCATCGAGCCAGGCGGTGATCTCGTCCGCCAGGATGAAACGGGCGCCGCTCAGCGCCGCGGCGCAGGCCAGGATGCGCTTGGCCATGCCGCCGGAGAGCTGGCGCGGGTACTGCATCAGGGTCGCCGGGGGCAGCTGATATCGCGACAACTGCTGGCTGAGTTGCTCGCGCGAGCCGCTCTGGCCGCACAGCCGGGCGGCACGGCCGAGCTGGCGCTCCACCGTCAACAGTGGATTGAGGGCACTCACCCCCTGCGGCACGTGGCAGAGGGTGTGGCCGCGCAGGCGGGCCCGACTCTGATCGCACAAGGGGGCGCCGTCGAGGGTGATGGTGCCGCTCATGCGCAGGTTGTCCGGCAGCAGACTGAGGGCGCTTTGCAGCAACAGACTCTTGCCCTCGCCGCTGCCCCCCACCAGCGCCACTATCTCGCCGGGCGCCAGCTGCAGGCTGACCTCGCTCAACAGCGGCTGCCACTGCCGGCGTCCCAGCCAGTTGTAGCGGGCCGCCGCTATGGTGACCTTCTCGAAGCTCAACATCTTTCATTGCTCCCAAACCACAGCTGTTGCAGGGCACGGGTCGCCTGATCGAACAGCAGCACCAGCAACAGCAACATCAGACCGGGGAAGAGCGCCAGCCACCAGCCGCCTCCCGCCAAATAGCGCAGGGCATCGGCCAGCAGCAGCCCGAGGGACGCCTCGTGGGCCGCCAGGCCAAACCCCAGAAAACTCAAGGCGGCGCTGTGCAGCACCGCATGGGGAAACATCAACAGGGTACCGATAAACCACTGGGGCAGCAGGCCCGGCAGCAGATGAACACACCAACGCCGCAGCGGCCCCATGCCCTGGCAGCGGGCCAGCACCACGTAGTCGCTGCAGGCGATGCGCCTGGCCTCGGCCCGCAGGATCAGCGCGAGCTTGGGCCAGTGAGTCAGCGCCACGGCCAGGATCACCCCGTGCATGCCGCCCCCCAGGGTGAAGCAGATGAGGATCAACAGCAGCATGTGGGGCAGCGCCAGCATGGCGTCGATGACCAGGCGCACCGCACCGTCAAATTTGGGGTGCAGCAGCGAGAGGCTGACCGCCAGCATGGCCAGCAGACCGCTGCAGATCGCCGTGCTGACGCCGAGATCCAGGCTGGTGAGAGTGCCCTGGAAGGCACGCTGCCAGAGATCCCGCCCCATCTGATCGGTGCCAAACCAGTGCAGCAGGGAGGGTGCCTGCTGACGGGCCAGCAGATCCATGGGCACGTCCTGAGCAGACAGGCTCCAGCCGTAACAGGCCAGCAGGCTGAGGCCGATCAGGGCAAACCCCAGCCGCAGCAAGGCGGGCAGCGGATTAAACAGCATGATGATCCCCCCAGCCCTGGTTCATGCGGGCCAGCAGCAACCGGGCAACACCGTTGCCCAGAAACACCAGCAGGGTGCAAAACAGCACTATCCCCATCAGCAGGGGAATGTCCCCTCGCAGCCCCGCATCCACGGTCGCCTGGCCGAGTCCCGGGTAGGCGAACACCTTCTCCGCCAGCAGGGAGCCGCCGATGAGTTCGCCAAGGGACGCAAATTGCAGGCAGAGCGCCGGGGTCAGGGCGTGGCGCAGCACATGAAAGCGCAGCATGGGCCAACCCCCGTCCCCCTGGGCCCGGGCGTAGCGGATAAAATCGCTCGCCAGCACCTCGGCCACCCGTCCCCGGGTGTGCAGGGCGATGTTGCCCATCCCGAGCAGGGCTAGGGTCAGCACCGGCAGGATGAGGTGGCGCACGCGATCGCCCCACATCACCTCGTCCGCGCCGAGGCCCGGCTCCCAGGCACAGCAGACCGGCAGCATCGGCCAGTGCACCGCAAACAGCGCCAGCAACAGCAGCCCGACCCAGAAGGTGGGCAGGGAGGCGAGCAGGTAAGCGAGGCGGCAGATGAGCCTGTCCGGCCAGCGGTTGAGATAACGGCCGGCGCACAGTCCCAGCAGCACGCCGAGGCTACCTGACAGCAGCCAGGCCCCCGCCAGCAGCGCGAAGGAGGCGGCAAAGCGTTGGCCTATCACCTCGGCCACCGGCGCGTTGTAGAGCATGGAGTAACCGAGATCCCCCTGCAGCACCCGGCCGAACCAGTGCCAGTAACGCAGCCACAGCGGCTGATCCAGCCCCCAGCGGGCGGCGATATTCGCGTACTGGGCCGGGGGCACGTGCAGCAGATCGTTGCCGATATAGGCCTTGATGGGATCGATGGGGGAGTAGCTGAGCAGCACGAAGGTGGCGAGCGATACCAGCGCGAGCAGCCCTGCCAGACGCAGCAGGGCCTTGACGCAATGTCTCGTCATCGAAGGGGAACTCAACGGCACGTCCACCGCCACGCCTGCAGGTTGTTCAGCAGTGACCAGCTGCCGTGGATCTCCGGCGCCCCCTTGCCGAGATCGACGCAAGCATTGGCCAGATAGGTGTGCTGCACATTGAGCAGCCAGGCCCAGGCCGCATCGCCCCGTACTCCGGCCCCGCTCTTGCCATCCCATTCAACCTGCTGCCAGAACGGCAACGCCGCCTGCCAGTCGGGCGCATCGAGCGCCTGCTTGAGGTGGCCATCCACCACGGCATTGCGGTAGTAGCCCGGGTTATAGAACTCGACCCCACCGGCGCCGCTCTGGTAGTGGTGGTAGAGCTCCATGGAATCCAGGCTCCCCCAGCCCATCAGCACCGGATTGGCATGCATCTCCCGCTCCACCTGCTCCCAACTGCCGGATTTGAGGCTCACATCGATGCCGATGGGTTTGAGCATGGCGCGCACCGCCTCGGCCAAGTCCCGGCGGGTGCTGTCCCCGCTGGTGTACCAGAGGGTGAAAGCGGCGCGCTGGGCGCCCTTGTGGCGCACCCCGTCGCCGCCCAAGGTCCAGCCGGCCGCCTCCAGCAGGGCCTTGGCATGGGCCGGGTCCCCATCCTTGAAGGCCACCGTTGAGTTGTACCAGGGCAGACCCTGCACCGCGCTGTAGGCGGGGATGGCGTGTCCTTCGAGCAGTTGATCGGCCAGCAGCTTGCGATCGATGGCGTAGTTGATGGCGCGGCGCACCGCCACATCAGAGGTCACGTCATTGCCGATGGGATAGCCCTTCGCATCCTTTGTACCGGCGGGCGGAATGGGGAAGACGATGCCGCGGTTCTCCACGCTCGGGCGCACCCAGAGTTTGAGGGCGGCCGGCACGGTCGGTGCCAGCGAGGGGGCGATACGCACCACGTCGAGCTGACTGCTCTGGGCGGCGGCATAGGCGCTCTCCTCGTCGATGAAGACGAACACCAGCCGTTTGAAGTCATTGCTGCCACCGGCGTAATAGGGGTTGGCCTCCACCACCAGCTGCTGGCCGGGCAGGAAGCTCACCAACCGGTAGGGGCCGGCGCCGATGGGCTGGCGGGCGTAGCCCTTGGGATCGTAATCCCGCTTCGAGACGATGCCAAGCGACCCCAGCACGTTGACGAAGGTGCTCTGGGGGGCGCTCAAGCGGATGACCACCTCCAGCGGCGAGACCACCCGGGCCTCGGCGAAGTTGCCCATGTCAATCTTGCCACCGCCCTTGGCCGCGCTGTTGTAGGTGAAGGCCACGTCCTCTGCGCGTAAAGGTGCCCCGTTGGAGAATTTCAGGTCGGGCTTGAGGCGGATGCGCCACGCCTTGCCATCCTGGCTCGGGCTGACCGATTCGGTCAGCAGGTTCTGCCAGTCGAGCTCGGCGCCCTGCTTGAGCAGCGGGCTGTGCAGCAACAGATAGCTGCCGTGGCTCCAGCCCAGCAGCGGATCGAAGCCTTCGGTAGGCTCGCTGCCGATGGCGAGCTTGAGCTCGGCGGGCACCGCCTGAGTGGCGGGGACGGCCTGTGCCCAGGCCCAGGGACTGGCGCCCAATAGCAGGGCCAGCAAGGCCAGGGCGGCGTGTGGATCATACAATCGGAGGGTCATAGCATTCCTTGTTCATCTGTTGTCACTGGGCGCGAGAGCGCGAGAAAAGGTGGCACCAATAGAAGCGAATGAGGGGCCGATAAGGGCCCCATCTCTTTTTACCAAGGCAGGCAGGCTAACGCCCGCGCGCACCAAACAGCCGTCGCCGGCCGAGATCAACGTCTCCCTCCCCTTGCTGCACCGGTAGGGAGAGCAGCATCTTGAGGGTGCTGCTCACCAGCGCCCGCCCCTCCTCGGCCCCCAGGTGCGGGTCGAGCGGCGACATCAGCGAGCAGGCGAGCAGTTGCCCCCTTCCCGTCGGTTCATCCACCATGGGCAGTTCCCCCACCATGAAGGTCATATCGCCGCAGGGCAGTTGCAGCGCGATACGGGAAGCCAGGGGGCGCACGGGCCAGCATTGATCCGGCCCCGGCAGCACCACCACGCTCAGCATCCAGGGGGTGAGCACACAGCCGAGCCACTGCCCTTCAAACAACTCGCACTCCACGACGATGGGCATGGTCTGGTGATAGAAGGGCAGCTCGCACATCTGCTCGCGGGCGATGCGCTGGTACTGGGCCACCAGCAGAGAAGCGGGGTTGGTCGCAAAACCGGCGCGCTCCTGCGCTATTTCATGCTCTATTTCCAGCACAACATCCTGCTGATGATTCAAATGGGGTTGCGCCATGCGGCCTCCCGCGCGAGTTCAGCCCGCTCTTGTTCAGACAGTGGCATGGCCGGGCAGCCAAGCTCGGTGAGCAGGCTGAGGATCCGCGCCTTTGCCTCTCCCAGCGCCGCCGCCACCACCGGGGTGAGGCCGATGCAGGGCTCGAGGGACAAGGGCTCCACCCCCACCAGGGTGAGGCGCCTCGGCGACTCCCCGGTCATGTGCAGCGCCGACAGCACGTCCGCCAACCCGAGCTGATGGGGGGAGATCTTGCGGCCAAACAGCGCCGGGATCTCTTCATCGCACAGGGTGACGACGGTGCCGGGCGGATTGCCGCTGCGCACCGCGTCCGCCAGTATGATGTGGTCGCGGTCGGCCATCGCCTCCAGCAACTCCATGCCGGCGGTGCCACCGTCCAGCAGCTCGATGCCGGGGGCGAAACGGTATTCCCGCGCCAGCCCCTCGACGAGGCGCACCCCCACCGCCTCGTCACTGAGCAGCAGATTGCCGACCCCCAGGATCAAGATGTTCATCACAGCACCTTCACCTGGGTCACTTCCCCGTTCTGGGTATCCACCACGTGCACCGCGCAGGACATGCAGGGATCAAAGGAGTGGATGGTACGCACCACCTCCAGCGGCTTGGCGGGATCCGCCACCGGGGTGCCGATCAGCGACTGCTCGTAGGGACCGGGCTCATCGTTGAAGTTGCGCGGACCCGAGTTCCAGGTCGACGGCACCACCGCCTGGTAGTTCTCAATCTTGCCGCCCTTGATGACCACCCAGTGGGAGAGCATGCCGCGCGGCGCCTCCTCGAAGCCTACCCCGCGAAACTCCTTGTCCGCCGGGATCTCGGCCTTGAGGTAGGCGGTCACGTCCCCCTTGCCGATGTTGTCGATGAGCGCCTGCCACTGATGGGACAAGCTGTCTTTGAGCACGCAGCAGCGCACCGCCCGGCCGATGATGCGGCCCAGGGTGGAGTGCAGCTGTTCGGTCTTGAGGCCTGAGCCGGTGAGCGCCTGATAGAGGCCACCCAGCTGCTCGAAGTGCGTCACCGTGCCCGGGTGCTTGGCCGCCAGCTTCACCAGCAGATCGGCGAGCGGCCCCACCTCCACCACCTTGCCGTAGAAGGTGGGAGACTTGACCCAGGAGTACTTGCCGTCATCCTGCCAGCCGGTGTAGTTCGGCTCCGTCTTGCCTTCCCAGGGCTTGAGCGGCTCGTCATCCTTGTACCAGGCGTGCTTGTTGCTCTCGGCGATGCCGTCCATCAGCCAGGCATCCTGATGGCTCTCGATGGGGCGATAATTCGCCAGATCGCCGTTCTCGATGTAGCCCCCCGGCATCAGGAAGCTGCCGCCGTCGGCGTCGGTGGGGAGCTCGGGCACGCTCAAGTAATGCTTGGCCCCCTGCCCCAGCGCCAGCCACTCGGGGTAGTGAGCGGCGATGATGGCCGCATCCACCTTGTAGACCTGCTCGATGAACTCGCCGAGCCGCTCGATGAAGGTCTTCACGTAGAGCAGTCGCTCCAGGTTGAGCACGCTAGGCGCGTCCAGGTTGATGGGGTTGGCCACCCCGCCCACCGCCAGATTCTGGATGTGGGGCGTCTTGCCCCCCAGGATGGCGACGATACGGTTGGCATCGCGCTGACACTCCAGGGCTTGCAGGTAGTGGGCCACGGCGATGAGATTCACCTCCGGGCTCAGCTTCATCGCCTTGTGACCCCAGTAGCCGTTGGCGAAGATGCCGAGCTGGCCGCTCGCCACTAGGGCGCGGATCTTCTCCTGCACCTTGGCAAGCTCTTCGGCGCTGTTGAGGGACCAGGTCGATACCCCCTTGAGGATGTCGGCAGCCTTCTGGGGGCTGGCCTCAAGGGCCGAGGTGATGTCCACCCAGTCCAGCGCGGAGAGCTGGTAGAAGTGGACGATGTGATCGTGAATGTTGTGGGCCGCGATGATGAGGTTGCGAATGTACTGGGCATTGACCGGCACCTTGGCGCCGATGGCGTTCTCCACCGCCCGCACCGAGGCGATGGCATGGATGGAGGTGCAGACCCCGCAGATGCGCTGCACTATCATCCAGGCGTCGCGCGGATCGTTGCCCTTGAGGATCTCCTCCATCCCGCGCCACATGGTGCCGGATGACCAGGCCTTGGTGACGACGCCGCCGTCGATCTCGCAGTCGATGCGCAGGTGACCCTCGATACGGGTGATGGGGTCTATGGTGATACGTTGGCTCATACGTTGGCTTTCCCTCGGGCCTGATAATCTTGGTGAACACGTTCAAGCGATGGCAACACCGGCAGCAGCCGGATCAGCAGCAGATAGGCACAGACCTCGATGGCGACGAAGCCAAGGGAGATCAGCACCTCTTCGGCACTGGGGAAGTAGTGATAGCCATTGCCTGGGTTGAAGGCGAGCAGTGAGTAGTCCAGCCGCCAGAGGGCGGCGCCCAGCAGCATGCTGAGGGCCCCCAGGAACAACATGCGCGAGTCCCGGCGGCTCTTGTCCCAGTGAAACACCAGCAGCGGGAAGATCATCAGCGCTATCTCGCTCCAGAACATGATGGCGTAGCGGTTGAACTCGGAGAGGTACTCCGACTTGTCGTTGATGACGATCTCGGCAAAGCGCAGCGCCACGAACAGGATCAGGAAGATGTCGATCACCTGGGTCAGCTTGTAGAACAGCGGCTTCTCGTTGGGGCCGCGCCCCGCGAGCCCGGCCTGCACCAGGGATCCTTCGAACACGACGATGGAGAAGCCCATGATGAAGGCGGTCAGCAAGGAGAAGACCGGCAGCAACTCATAACTCTGCCAGAGCGGATGGATCTTCTCCCCCGCCACTATCATCAGGGAGCCCATGGAGGACTGGTGCATGGTGGGCAGCAGGGCCCCGAGCGCCAGCACGAAGAACATGATCTTGTTGAGCCGGATGAGGGATGCCTTCCAGCCAAACTTCTCCAGCAGCACGGGGGCAAACTCCAGCGCCATCACCCCGATGTAGATGGTCATGCAGACCGCCGTCTCGAACAGCACCGAGGAGGTGTTGAAGAAACCCGGAATGTAGAAGTAAGGCAGGTTCCAGTAACGCCCCACGTCGATGGTGATGGAGAGACCGCCGAGGGAATAGCCGAACAGGCTGGCCAGGAGCGCTGGTCGCACCAGGGGGTGATACTCGCCCTTGTTGAAGACGTAGACGACCCAGGCCAGGGCCCAGCCGCCGCAGGCGAAACCGGTGCCGATCAGCAGATCGAACGAGATCCACAGCCCCCAGGGGTAGCCGCCGTTCAAGTCCGTCACCGAGCCCAGTCCGAAGATGAGGCGCTTGAGGATCAGCATGCCGCACAGGACGACAAAAGGCGCCAGCACCAGCACGGGCCAGCTGACCAGCTTGCCGCCGAGCGGACGGGCTTTATGTTCACTCATGGTCGTTGCCTCCCTTCTCTTTTCCTTGCCCAGGCTCCTGGTCATGGTCCTGTTCGTGTTTCTTGGCATTGCGCCGGATCAGCACGGACAGACCGGTCAGCACAACCAGAGGCAGCACCATCCCCTTGTAGAGGGTGTGCTGGATGTGTTCGGAGCGGGCGCCGGAGGAGAGCTCCGGCAGATCAGGCATGTCGAGCTTGGTATAAGGCACCCCGGCCAGCACCAGCACCTGGGTGCCGCCGCCCTCCTTCTCGCCATAGACATAGGGCTGATAGCTCGGCACCTGGTGGCGGTAGGGATCGTTGGCACTCAAGGTCTGGCGCGGGTAGGCATATTCGCTGCCGGGGGTAGCCAGCAGGCGGCGTTTGGCCTCGGCCATCAGATCCTCGCGAGTGCCGAAGATGACGGCCCCGGTGGGGCACACCTCGACACAGCCGGGCAGCTTGCCCTGATCGATCCGGGCCAGCCCTTTCTGGTTGCACAGCTCGCACTTGTGGATGGCACCCAGCGGGTTGTCGTAGTCGTATTTGGGCACATCGAACGGGCAGCCCACCATGCAGTAGCGACAGCCGGTGCAGACGTCCGGGTTGTAGTGAACGATGCCGGTCTTGGGATCCTTCCTGAGGGCCTGTACCGGGCAGACGGAGACACAGTTGGGATCGACGCAGTGCATGCACTGCTTCTTGATGTAGGCGTAGCCATCCACCAGCTGATCCTTGTGCTCCCCCGTCCCGCTCTTCCACACCTGAATGATGTTGTTGGTGTAGGGGGTCAGCTTGTCGTTGTTGGACCAGGTCTGCGCACCGGCCGGGTTGATCTCGTTGCCGTTGAGCCGCTGGCACTCCACCACGCAGGCCTGGCAGCCGACGCAGAGGGTGGAGTCGTAGAGCATACCGAGCGACCCGGGAATGGGCGGCTTGTTCTTGGCCGCCGCCAGCGCCGTGCCCGGCACAGTGGTGCCCGCCGCCAGCGCACCGACGGAGGCAAACTTGAGGAAGTTGCGTCTGTTCACGGTCACTCCTCCCGTGAGGTGTGCTGCCCGGCTTCATGCCGTTTCTGCTGGCGACCGAGTTCACGCACCGTCATCAGGCTCACCCCGACCAGCACCCCGAGGGCGCCACCGATGAGACCACTGGCGGTCGGCGTGATGTGCCCCCCTTCCTGAATGGCCACGTCGGGTTTCTCTACCCGCGGCGTGGGATTCTCCACCTTGGCGAGCTGGAAGATCCCCTTGCTGAAACCGACCCCCTGCTCGTTGCAGCCGTAGCAGGGGTGGCCTATGCCGACCGGCCAGATGCCGCCGCCCACGTCACAGAACTCCAGGGTCGAGCAATTGCCGTAGGTCTCCGGCCCCTTGCAACCCAGGTGGTAGAGACACCAGCCCTGCCGGTGCCCCTCATCACCAAACTCCTTGGCGAAGCGGCCGGCATCGAAGTGCGGGCGACGCTCGCAGTTCTCGTGGATGAGCCGCTCATAGGCAAACAGCGGCCGCTTCTTGGCATCGAGCGCCGGCAGTTTGCCGTAGGTGATGTAGTAGGCGACCGTGGTGAGGAAGTTGTGGGGATTGGGCGGGCAGCCCGGGATATTGATGAGGGGAGTACCGATGTTGCCGAGGGCCTCTTCCAGGCTGACCGCCCCGGTAGGATTGCTGCCACTGGCGGGTACCCCGCCCCAGGCGGAGCAGGATCCGATGGCGATGACGGCGGCTGCGTCGGCCGCGGCGCGGCGAATATGATCGACGATGGGCTCGCCGGCTACCATGCAGTAGACACCCCCATCCTTGAGCGGGATAGAGCCATCCACCACCAGCACATACTTGCCTTTATAACGTTCGATGGCGTTGTGCTTGTTCTCTTCCGCCTGATGACCAAAGGCCGCCGAGAGCACCTCGTGGTACTCCAGCGAAATGGTGTTGAGGATCAGGTTCTCGATGGTGGGGTGGGTAGCACGCAGCAGTGACTCGGTACAACCGGTACACTCCTGCGCCCCTATCCAGATCACCGGTGGCCGCTGCGGGCTGGTGAGCGCGGTGGCCATCTTGGCCACTGCATTCTGGCTTAGCCCCAGGGTTGCGGCCATCCCGGCACACAATTTCATAAAATCACGGCGATTAATTCCATGAGCCGATAAAAAATTATCCGCGACCATTCGTCTTATTCCCGTTGGTGAGCATTGTTTGATAAATGCTTAATTACGGGAATGCTATGCCTCCTCCTCCCCCTTTATGTTGATCTCCATCAAGTCGCGGGACATTAGCCACCGAGAAAACTCATCAAGCTCTTCCAAAAAAAATCCATATGCAGCAATGAGTTATCGAAAATCATTCTCAAACAAAAATTACCTATTAGGGGTTATATTTCGATACTTATAAATTAACTGCTTATAAATTTCACCCTTTTCAGCCATGAGTTTTACAAAAATGAAAGCGTTGTCACAGCATTTACCATTTGCAGCTGATATTGGCTTTTTTGGGATGTTGAGCATGGTTTTGAAGAAAAATCAGGCACATCTAGAATCAGCGATGGCGAGTGAATGTCATATGCAAATTAATCAAAAATCATCCTTGGGTGATATTTAGAGGGGAGTATCGAGCACGTCGATATATCGGCGTGATATTCTCAACAAGCCTCGACAGCAATCTCTTTTCAACTTCACTGCGCTTTGAACCCAATCCTGCACATTAACTCTCTTTCTCTCATGAGAAACGAGTCTGCCGCAATCCGCTAAACCAGCACGGATCGCCCACAATAGAAGCCACCACGAACACGGGCAAGCGCTATACCTAATACCATGAGTCCCTGGTCAGGAGCGGCGATGCATTCTCATATCCATGGTCAAGATGACCACTCCCCGACTACATCTCCATGGCGCCAACTCCCGCACTTCGCAAGCCAGCTCGCCCCCGTCGGATGGCGTTGCCTCTGTGCATCAGCACCCTTTCTGTTGTCGTCAACATCCGCGTCCTTCACCGCCTCGGCCTTCAGGCAGGGGCATATTCGACATCTGGCACACAGAGGTTCTTATCATGTCTAACCATAACCCCGTCACGCCACCCGATCCCCAGCGCCCACCTCTGTCCGATCCTTACAACTTCTCCCTGATCCTGGGGGGACCGCTGTATCAGCTGCTGAGCCGGGCACACCTTGGCGAGATCCAGACCCATATCAGGCGGCGGATCCTGGTGCTGAGCGGGCTCTGCTGGCTGCCCCTGTTGCTGTTGTGTGGATGGGAAGGCAGTTTGCAGCAGGGTGTTGCCGTGCCCTTTTTGATGGATGTCGAGACCCATGTCCGCTTCCTGCTCTGCGTCTCCTTGCTGGTGTACGCTGAGCTTATCGTCCATCAACGCATTCGGGGGATCGTCAGCCAGTTCATCGAGCGGGACCTCGTCTCCCCCCTCTCCCTGCCACGTTTCTATGATGCCATCCAGAATGCCATGCGCTGGCGCAATTCGATCCCCGTAGAAATAGGCCTCATCCTGTTCGTCTTCTCGATAGGCTATTTCATCCGGACCCACACCTTCGCCCTGCAATCCTCGACTTGGTACGCCACCATAGAGGACGGCAACATGGCGCTGACTCTGCCCGGCTTCTGGTTCTTCTGGGTGAGCAATCCCATTATCCAGTTTCTGATCCTGCGCTGGCTCTACCGGATCATCATCTGGGCCCGCTTCCTCTGGCAGGTTTCCCGGATCCAGCTCGAACTCCTGCCGACCCACCCCGATCGCAACTGCGGTCTGGGCTTTCTCGGTGCCTCGGCCTATGCCTATTCACCATTGCTGACCGCATTCGGTGCCCAGCTGGCGGGCTTCATCGCCAACCGGATCTTCTATGACGCCACCGTGCTGACCGCCTACAAACCCGAGATCATCTTGCTGGCCGGCTTCGGGCTGCTACTGGTCCTGGCTCCGCTTGGCGTCTTCGCCCCCCATATCCTGGCCGCCAAGCGCCAGGGCCTGCGTGAGTACGGTGCCCTCGCGGCCGAATACAGCCGCGGCTTCGAGCACCGTTGGCTGCGAACGGACGACAGGGATGGCGAGCCCCTGCTGGGCGCCGCCGATATCCAGTCCCTCGCCGATCTGGCCAATGCCTATACCGTGATCAAGGAGGTCAGGCCCCTGCCGTTCAGTCGGGACACCTTCCTGCAACTGGTGCTCGCCACCGTCATTCCTTTTATGCCGCTGTTGCTCACCCTGTTCCCCTTTGAGGTGCTACTCGACAGGCTCATTGGGGTGATCTTCTGATGAAGAGAAAGCCCGCAGGAAAATCTCCTCGACAGGCACCGGAGCCCTGCCGGCAAAGTCCTGGATTCAAAGCAGGGCCAGATCGTGAGAAGAACAGGAAGGGAGGCGAGGCGGGACATTCGATTTTACTTGATGATCTATGACAGAGGGCGACTGTCTTACCCAAAACAAAAAAAGAGGGGAACCGTCGTTCCCCTCTCGATTTATGCGGACAGACCTGTCACTGGTTCAAAACTTGTAGAGCCAGGAGACAGAGGTGAAGTAGGCGTTGTAGTCATCATCCAGGTCACCCATGCTGGCCTGTTCGCCGCTCAGCAGGAAGTCCTCCCCCTTGAAGGATTCATAGCGCAGATCCCACCGCAGCGACTGGTTCTCGCTGAGCGGGTAGGTGCTATAAAGCTCCACACGGTGCTGCTCGCTGCGGTTGTCTTCATAGTTGACTCCGGCGCTCGCGTTGGTCTCCCCCTTGCCATAGGAGTAGCTGTAATCAAGCCCCAGCTCGATATCGGACTCGGTCTTGTGGCTTATCCCGAGACCGACGGTCGTCACGCTGTCGGCGATATCGGTGTAGTAGGGGCTCCAGGTCGGCGCATCCGAGTTGGCATGGTTCTGACTGGAGGAGATCCACTGCTGGTTGAAGAACAGATGACCATCTGTTCGCTCACTCAGGCGATAGTTCAGCCCCAGATCGTAGCCATAGTCTTCCCCTTCGCTGCGACCTATGTCCCCCTCTTTATACTCGTCCTTCGCCCACCACATGTTGGCCGTGGTCTCCAGGTCATCGCTGACCTGGTAGCTGACATCGGCCTTCAGCTCGAGTCGGTCGCGATCCGCCAGATAGAACGGACGCAGGCTAGGGCCTGTGCCGTTGGACCCGTCATCACGACTCCAGTCAGAGCCATCACGCGTGCTGTAGGCCAGCTTGGCATCGGCCTGCCAGGCGGCGGCCGGACGATAGACGGTCTTCACATAGAGGGTGTTCTCATCCACCTTCTCGCGATCGGTCGAGTCTCGGTGCTGCTCCAGATAGTCATAACCACCGATCAGCTTGAGGCCACGAGCCAGGCGATAATCCGCCGCAAGCCCGAGCTTGGTGTGGTTGCGATCCGTGCTCTGGGGCTTCTCACCGTTCAGCACCACGCTGCGATCCGACCGATCGTCACGATCCCGGTATTCGGCGTTGGCACGCAGGGTCAGATCGCGGCTCATCCGCCCCACCCAGCGGCCGTCGGCCTGGAAGGTCTCGATGTCGCCCTCAAACCCATCTCCCGCCGTGGTGGCGGTGAAGGCGTTGAAGCTGCCGCTCGAGGTGGCGCGGTTGCTGAGCACACGACCGTTGAAGAAATGATTGCCCATCTGGTATTGGCCGGAGAGCGCCAACTGATGGAAATCATTGTTCGGCTCATAGGCCCGTTCGCTCTGGTTGGCGCCATCCTGGTAATAGAGCGCGGCATACTTCTCATTGCGGAACAACGAGCCGTCATAGGAGAAGTCCACCAGCCACTGCTCGGCCTTATAGCTGACCCCCGCCTTGACCAGGGTCGTCTCCTGGCCATCAACCGGCTTGGGCGCGAGCCCAGGTACGCTACCGACCCCGGGCACACGGCTCATGTAGTTCGCCAGCGTCCCCTCTTTTACTTCGTGGCTGAAGCTGGCATGGGGGCGCCAGGGGGATTTTGGCGTATAAGCCAGTCCCGCCGTCACCTTCTTGCGCATCACCTCCTTGTCGAAGCTCTCCAGGCTGCCTGCGGTGAGCTGGTTGCCACTGCCGTGATAGACGGTCTTGCCATCGTTGCTCCAGTAGTAGGGCGTCTCGCTGTAACCGACGTTCAACCGCACGCCGTCGTAGTTCCCCGTCTCCACGGCGAGCCCGAAGCGCTCGAGCCCTACGTCTTTTGCTTTCAACTTGGTGTAGCTGCTGCCCTCCCCCTGCAGCCTGGCATCGGCATTGAAGATGCCGACCATACCCTGCTCGTTGATGGTAGGGACCCAGTTGTTGAAACGACTGGCGCCATCGTTGTCGGCGTAGCCGGCGCTGCCCCCCATCTCACCGGTCCAGCCCTCGGCTTGCTCACAGCCGTTGCAAGTCCATTTCTTGGTCTTGGCTGGCTTGGCTTCTTGCAGCGAGTAACCGGAGAAGAACATCTCTTCGGACTGTTCCGTGACCGTTTCGGCGGCCTGGGCCGACATCGCGGCCAGCAGGGAGAGCCATAGCGTTGAATATTTCATGCTGTTCTCCTTACTCTCTCAAGGCGCGGCCATTGGGGTGGTTGCTGCCGTGGATCTGGTTGTGGCAATTCAGGCAACTGCCGCCGCGCGCCTTCAAGTCACCCTCCGGGATCTGCACGTTGGCGTGGGGCACCCGGTGACATTCCTGGCACAACTGGGGCACGCGCTTGTCAAGCAGGGACTGGTTGATGGAGCCATGAGGGTTGTGGCAGAGCGCGCAATCCTCGGTGACCGGCTCGTGTTCCCACAGGAAGGGGCCGCGTTTCTCGGCATGGCACTCGTAGCAGTTTTCATTGACCGTCGGCTGTTTGAGGCTCGCCTCGTTCTGCGACTGGTGCGGGTTGTGGCAACTGGAGCACTGCATGTCCCCGTTCAGGATGGGATGGCTGCTGCGCTTGTGCAGATCCGACTTCTCCTTCGGGTGGCAGCTGACGCAGGTTTCGGCCTGTTTCTTCTCGTCCAGCATGGGATCTTTCTCGACGTGCAGCGCATGGCAACTGGTACAAGACACATCCTCGACCGCATGGGTGCTGGCATGCCAGCCCATCTTGTCGGCTTCCTTGCTGTGGCACGAGAGACAGACGCTATTCTGTTTCTCGACGGGTACCGGTGACTCCTTGCCAAAGGTGATCATGGGATCCCGTTGCTGACCCTTGCGGGGGTTGCGGGCGTGATTGCCAACCGGACCGTGGCAGGCTTCACACTGCAGATCACTCATCGGGCTGCCAGGCACCCCTTTGTTGCCATGCACATTGTGGAAAATGCCGGTAGCCGGTTTGTCCGACTCGGCATCATGGCACTTGAGACAGGTATCGGCTCCCTTGGGGGAGTATTTGCCTTCGGCAAACTTCTTGTCGAGCTGGGCTTCTATCTGCGCGCTCGCGTCTGGAGCCTGGTCGGTCGCCTGCGCCGCCAGCGGCAACAGACCAAACGCCAGGACACCCGCCCACAGCCACTGCGGGGTTTTCCATTTCATAATTGTTATTCCTCGACGATAGCGGCCGGGGGCTGCCCCCCGGCCTGGGGCGATCAACGGAAGTCGAACACCTTGTGTACCTTGTCCACACCCTGCTCCTGACCGATGGCATGGCAGGAGTCGCACTGCTCACGACCGATGGCCGCGTCGGCAGTGTCGGCGCCAAACACGGCCCCGTTCTCCTGCATGTGGGAGGCCCACTCGTCACCGGCAACCGGTGCAGCGAGGTTGACGTTGCCAAGCTCGGACTTCAGGTGACAGGAACCACAGGCCACCAGTGCCGGGCTGTAGAACTTGTTGGCTCTGGTATCTGCGTTGTCACCGACACCACCGACCGCGTTGTCCTTGCCAAAGTTGGTGACTTTGCTCACCACGGAGGGGCGCACGTTCTTCTGGTTGGGCAGGTTGAACTGCTCCTGGGTATGGCAGGATTCGCAGTTGTTGACCTTGCCCGGGAAGGGAATGAGCGCCTTGGCTTCGTCCTCGGTCGCCGCATGTGCCGCCCCTCGGTGGGAACCCATCGCGTGGTAGGAGTGCACGTGGTACTTCAGATCCCCCGCCATGCCGGTATAGAAGGAGGCTCGGTTGGCGTTATGGCAGTTGCCACACTGGTTGAAGTCGCGGGCAGCATGGTCGTACGCGGAACCACCGAAGTGGATCTCGAAGTCCTTGTGACAGTTTTCGCACAGCGCCTTCTCGACCCCCACCCCGAACTTGTAGTCATTGACCGGGTTGCCGTTGAGATCAAAGTGAGCCACCGGGATATTCGGCGCCGCTATGTACTCGTAGTGATCCTTGGAGATCGTCTGCAAGCCATCGGCCGGGCAAGCCTTCAGGCCTGCTGGCAAGCCATCCAGCTCGGTCGCTTTCTTCTCCACACAGAGCCCCATGTCGGCGACGGTGATGGTCAGCACCGCATCGCTGGCAGGTACTGCCTCCTGGATGGGCGCGGTTACACAGGTAAAGTCACCGGTCCCGCCGGTACAGTTCTTCAAGGTGATCGAGGAGTGGCTGTTGGGCAGCACCTGACCTTCACCTTCATCCCAGTTGACCAGCAGGCCAGAGCTCATGTAGGCAACCTCTGATAACCGCTGCATCTCGATGGGAGCCCCGTTCTCGCTGATGGAGAGCCCGATGGTGACTTGCTTGGTCGCAAAGTCATAGAGCGCGTGCTTGATATCGATCTTCAGGGTGGCGGCACCGGCCTGCATCCCCTTCAGACGATTCAGGTGAACGTTGGTCACCCCTGCGCTGGCATGATCTGCATTGCCATCGGCGTGGCACGAACGGCAATCTTCACCGGTATGGTGCTCTTTCACAGGCGAGGCGTAATCCGCGTGGCAGGCCTTGCAGGTCTTCTCGGTCGGCACTGTCCAGTCGTTGGCGTTCGGCGTGCTCGGGGTCGCGGGCTTGTGACAGGTGTCGCAGTTGCGCGGATCCTGCGGGTAATGCCCACCCTTGGCCAGGGACGCATCCACGTTGTCCTTACCGGTGCTGTGGTACTTGTGTGCCAACACAGCCAGCGACATACGGCCGGTTTGGGTCGGGTTACTGTCGTTATGACAGGCGACGCAGACCTTGGGATCGTTGCGGGTGCTGTGATGGATCGGCTGATCCATGTGGCAATCACTGCAACTCTCCATCTCCAGAATGTCGCGCGTCAGGGCGGCGGTGCCACCTGACGGAACCCAGTCCAGGGTGTAGTTGATGAGCGGCATGGTGCTGCCCTCTTCGGCGCTGCCGAAGGTGACGGCCAGACGATGCAGCCTGCCGTCATCCCAGGCGATGATGCCGCCGTTATCGGCCGAATCTGTCGGATAGGGATCGAGCACACTCTTGAAGTCGATAGCGAACAGATAGCGATAGTTACCGTTACCCAGATTCTCCAGGGTACCCGCCGTGCTCTTCTCGAAGGTGGCCTTGGACTTGGAATAGATGAATGCCTTCCAGATCGAGGGGCCGGCAACGGGACCCTGCGGGCCATCAACCACACGACCCGGGATCAACTTGGTGACACTGAAGCTGATCTCGGTCGTTCCCACATCCACCGGATTGCCCTGCGCATCCGTCAGGCTGAAGTCAACGGCGAGCTTCTCGGTGCTCTTTGCTGCAGCCCCCTCGGGCGCCGCCACACTGACAAAGACCGGCGCCTTGGCAGAGAAGACGACGGAGCCGGGATCACCCGGGGTCGGAGGAGGAGGATCATTCTTGTCGCTGTCGTCGCCACCACCACAGGATGACAGGCCGAACAGCAGTGCCGCCGCCATTATTGCTTTCCAATACTTCATTGTTTTTATCCTTTTTATTTATTCCATGTCTTGTTTCATTGAGAGATATGAGCCAAGTCAAAGAAATCAAAAATACACCCCTAAAAAGACTCGATAGAAGACCTGTTTATTCACAAATCATTTCCATCTTGATTATATGGTTTATATATTGTCGATTGTTGATAAAGGTCCCAAAAAGTTATCTGAAAAACCAATCTGCAGCCTGAGAATCAATTTTTCCTGTATGGGAACTGAATTATAAACATCATTAGATTCAATAAATTATATATTACATGCAACTTTAACTCTCGCGGTGGCGTGGCGTTTTATTTTACTTTCTGGATGTAAACGAATTGATAAATCAATGTCACAATTGTGTACTTGAGGTACGGTTATGAAAACAATGAAATATGAGCTTTTGGCTGCGGCGCTCTTGTTGGGATCTATGGGAACTGCGCACGCGAATATCGACTCTCTGCTCGAGTCATGTAATGCCTGTCATGGTAGCCAAGGGGTGAGTACCCACGCCGATATTCCCACCATCGCCGGTATTGCCGAAATTAACCTGGGAGATCAGCTGCGTTCCTATCTGGATGGCCGCCCGGCCAAGGTTGTCGACGGCAAAAACATGACCGATATCGTCAAAAAGCTCAGCGAGGAACAGATCGATGAGCTGGCGGCCCACTACGCCGGGCTGAGCTACACGCCGATGAAGCAACCGTTTGACGCCGCCCTGGCCCAGACCGGCAAGAAACTGCACGAGAGCGCTGGCTGTGAGAAGTGCCACACCGAAGGTGGGTCGCTGGTGGATGATGAGGCCTCCATCCTGGCGGGGCAGCCCAAGGGCTACATGCTGAGCACCCTGCAGGAGGTCAAAGCCGGCAAACGCACCGTGGACGAGAAGATGGACAAGGCCATCTCCACCATGGGCGAAGCAGATCTCAAGGTGCTGAGCGAATTCTACGCAAGCAAGCAGTGAGTTAACGAGCCCTTCTAGTAAGACGCCCCGGCCCTAACTGGCTGGCGGCCCTGCCCGGGTGCCGACCGTGAAAGGAGCGGTTTACTGCTCCTTTTTTGTCAGTAGGCGGCACCGATGGATTGTTGAGACCGGGAATTTCATATGAATAACTTTATCAAGTGGGCGCTACTCACCTGCCTATGTCTGAGCCTGCCGCAGCTGGCGAATGCCGAGACGACCTCGACAACGACGGCGACGGTCGCCTCGACCGCCGATGCCAAAGCCAAGGCAGAGAAGAAGGCGGCTGCCGAGCGCAAGGCCGTCGCCCGTCTGGCCAACTGCAGCAAGTGTCATGACGGGGCCGAGGGAATGCACGGCAAGCATGCCAGCGTCACCAGCCCCAATACGGGTGAGACGGTCACCTGTACCAACTGTCATGGCAATGTCTCGGCCAAGCACCGCAAGCAGCGTGGTGGCATGGTCGACGTGATGCGCTTCGGTGATAAGGCCTTCCCCCTCGATCAACAGAACGGCGTCTGCATGAGCTGCCATGAGCCCGATGCCCTGCGCAAATCGCTCTGGGCTCATGACGTCCACGCCAACAAGCTGGCCTGTACCAGTTGTCATGTGCTGCATCCGGCCAAGGAACCCATGGTCGGGATCGCCGAAAAATCCCGCATCAAGCTCTGTGTGGATTGCCATAGCAAGCAACATGCAGCCAAACAAAATGCTGCGGTCAAGGAGGGAGCATGAGCTGCTCTCGCCGCCAATTCATGGCCGGCGTGGGTGCCGGTACCCTCATAATGATGACGGGCCCCGCTCGCGCCACCGCCGCCCTCGCCCACAGTCAGCGCATCGACGGGGTGCGCTACGGCATGCTGCACGACGAGACCGCCTGCATCGGCTGCACCGCCTGCATGGATGCCTGCCGCGAGACCAACAAGGTGCCGGCGGGAGTCGCCAGACTCCAGATCCTGCGCTCCGGCCCCGAGGGTGAGTATCCCAATCAGGAGTACCGCTTCTTTCGCAAGTCCTGCCAGCACTGCGACAATGCCCCCTGCGTCCATGTCTGCCCGACGGGGGCCTCCCATCGCCGTGCCGAGGATGGCATCGTCGATGTGAACCCGGATCTCTGCGTCGGCTGCATGTACTGCCTCGCAGCTTGCCCCTACCGGGTACGCTTCATCAACCCGGTCACCAGGGTGGCGGACAAGTGCGACTTCTGCCGCCAGACCAACCTGGCCGCAGGCAAACAACCCGCCTGTGTCGAGGCCTGCCCTACCAAGGCACTGGTGTTTGGCAACCTGGACGATCCCCAGAGCGCCCTCAGCCAGCGGATCGCCAAAGAGAACACCTATCGCTTCAAGGAGGCGCTCGGCACCTCGCCCAAGATGTACCGCATCGCCAAAGGGGAGAAGTCATGATCTGGCATAACGCGTTTCACCGTGAGTCACGGACACCAGAGGGAGAGATCTGATGTGGCATAACGCTTTTCACTTCGAATCCCTGGTGTGGGATGGCCCCATCGCCATCTACCTGTTCCTGCTCGGCATCTCCGCCGGATCCTGCACCCTGTCGGTGCTGCTGCGCCTGCGCAAGGGGGTGGGTAGCGAGAGCGGCATCATCAAGGCGACCGCCATCCTGGCGCCGCTCAGCGTCATCATCGGGCTGATGTTGCTCATCCACCACCTGGCCCGTCCCTGGACCTTCTGGAAGCTGATGTTCCACTACCAGTTCGACTCGGTCATGTCCATGGGGGTCATGCTGTTCCAGGTCTATATGGCGGTGCTGTTCGCCTGGCTGGCGGTGGTGTTCAGAGCCGATATCGAGGGGCTGCGCCGCAAGCTGCTTGGTGACAAGCTGGCCTTCGTCGATGGCCTGATCGCTATCGTCGGCCGTGTCGAGCGCCTGCTCGCCCCTGTGCTGTTAGTGCTGGCGGCGCTGCTCGGCGCCTACACCGGCTTCCTGCTGTCCGCCTTGATAAGCTACCCCATGCTGCACAACCCGGTGCTGCCGGTGCTGTTCCTCATCTCGGGCGTGAGCTCGGGGGTGGCCTCCACCACCTTGCTGGCGGTCACCCTGTTCAAGGAGGACGGTCACAGCCAGGGGGTGAGCTTCGTGCACCGTTTCGAGCGCCCCGTGGTAGCGCTGGAGCTGTTGCTGCTGGCCAGCTTCTTCGGCGTGCTCTATGCCGCGGGCGGCCAGAGCGAGGTGGCGATGCAGGCGGCCATCGGCGGTGGCTTCTGGTCCAACGTCTTCTGGTTCGGGGTGATCGGGATCGGCATACTGCTGCCCCAAGTGCTGAGCCTCATCACCGGCAAGGAGAAGGCCCACCAGCCCTCCCACCTAGTGCTGCTGTGCAGCCTGAGCCTGCTGGGGATCCTGATGCTGCGCTACTTCATCCTCTACGCCGGGCAGATGACGCTGGTCTGACACCCGGCTGTTGAGACTGGATACAAATGTGGCGGGGAAACCCGCCCTTTTTATGCGCCGATATCTCCCTCGCCAGACGCACTTTGCGTGTCTGTCACGCCGCGCTTTCCTTCCCGATCGCTATGCTCCCCTCTCCTTCGATGGGTTAAGGCTCCAACCCCCGAAGGACAACCTCTTCTCCCTCACCATTGATGGCAATGCCTTTCCCCATGCCGATGGCAATTAAGAGCGAGTGGGTTGCTGCCCGATACGAACAGTGCCGAAGGACCGAGCCGTGCCGATAGGACGACATGATGGGCGATGCGGGAAAGATGGCTTGGCGCCGATGCTTGCCGGCAGGAGAGGATGGATTGTCAGGCGAGCCGACCAAGGTTGCGGGATAGCGGAGGTGGATGCAGAAAGATGGTCCGCCCCATGGGGAGGCGGACCTGGGAGATATCAGAGGGCGCGATCGATGCGGATGTCGATCGGCGCTGCCGGAACAGAGCTCGTCGGTATGGTGACGGAGATCCCTTCGAAGGCCCCCTCTTTGTTCATCACATCGCCACCCCGGGTCAGCCTGGCCTTGAATTGCAGCTCGGGGTAGGTGGAGAGCCCATTTCCTCCCATCATGCCATTGTCGTCACCCAGAGACAGGGAGACGGGGAACTGGGGGTTGGCGGCCTGCTTGACCGACACCGGCATGGAGGGTCCCTTGGGAACGATGGCAAACACGAACAGGTGAGCATCCTCCGGCAACTGAATGCCGGGGGCCAGCGTTATTTTCAGCGGAAAACCACCCGCTACCGGCGAGGGCTGTTGCTCTCCTGCCGGCTTGGTCTCTGCCCGGGACTGGGTAGCAGGAGTGGCAGCTGCCGGAGGCTCCCGCTCTCCAAGCTGCTGGCGTGCATAGGCCATGGATCGCTCCACCATGGCATAGCGAGCCGAGCCCTTCTCCAGCATGGGCAACATCTTCTGGAAGCGAGCCAGTGCAGTCTGGAAATCCTCCTGTTGCAGCGCCATGAAGGCATGGAGGGAGCGCGCCTCGATGTTTTTCGGATCCTGGGCGATGGCGATTTGCAGCAGTCGCTCCGCCTGCGCCTCCTCTCCCGTCATCATCAGCGCCTGGGCATAGGGGACGGCCACTTCCCCCTTCTTGGGGGTCAGCTCATAGGCCCGTTCCAGCGCCTCACGGGCCATCTCGGGATCGTTGCCATCCAGGGTCAGCCGACCCAGCAGCAGCCAGCCGCGATAATCGTTCGGCTCATCCTTGAGCCGCGTACGCAGCGCCAGCGTGAAGTCCAGCAGATCCTGCTCGGTCACCGCGCTGTCACGCTCCACCAGGATGCGGTTGCTGAGCTCCCCGAGCCGGCTGCTGGCATCCTGCCAGCGCTGCACCTCGGGCCAGGCACCCAGCTTGTAGTAAAGGCCGAGGCTCACCACCACCAGCACCAGCACGCCCGGGATCCACACCAGACTCTTGCCGCCACGGGCGGTCTGCTCCACATCGGGGATGTCGTCCAGCAGGCTGCGCTGCAGCTCCACCAGAGATTCCGACTCCTCCGCCAGCACCCCTTGCTCGCGCTCCTCGCCTATCTCCAGCAGGCGCTGGCGATAGAGCTGTTTGTTGAGCGCCGAGCGGCTGATGCTCTGGCTACCCTCACCGCGCCACAGCGGCAGGATCAGCGCCAGGCTCACCAGTACCAGCAGGGCCGCGATCACTATCCAAAAAGCGGTCATGGTTTCTCTTCCTCTTTGAGCAGGGCGGCCAGCCGGGCCTGCTCTGTCGCGCTCAGGGCGCTCTGTGCCTGGACGGCGGCGGGGGAACGGCGGCGGCTGCGCACCACCACAGTGGTGGCGCCGATGACGATGACCAGCAGCGGGCCGAGCCACAGGATCAGGGTCGAGGCCATCATGGGCGGGTCATACAGGATGAAGTTGCCGTAGCGGGCCACCATGTAGTCCACCACCTGCTGCTTGTCTTTCCCTTCGCGCACCATCTGGTAGGTCTTGTCCCGCAGGTCCTTGGCAAGCCCGGCGTTGGAGTCGGCGATGTCCTGGTTCTGACACTTGGGGCAACGCAGCTCCTTGGTCAGCTCGCGGAAGGTCTGCTCCTGGGCGTCGCTGTCGAAGGTGTAGACATCGATGGCGGCCAGCGCCTGACCGGCGCCGAGCAGGCCCGCCATCAGCAATAAAGAAGCAATCAGTGTTTTCATCTATGGCTCCCTTATTTCATGGCATCGAAGATGGGTTTGAGGGTCGAGGCCCAGACTTCGGGATTCACATCCCCCACATGGCGATAGCGGATGATGCCCTGACTGTCGATGAAGAAGGTCTCGGGCGCGCCGTAGACGCCGAGATCCAGCCCCAGCATGCCGTCGGGATCGTAGAGATTGATCTGGTAGGGGTTGCCGAGCTCCGCCAGCCACTTGATGGCCTTGTCCCGCTCGTCCTTGTAGTTCATGCCGACGATGTAGATGCCCTGCCCCGCCAGCTGTTTGAGGTAGGTGTGCTCCCCATAGCAGGTCGGGCACCAGGTCGCCCAGACGTTGAGCAGCATGGGGCGTCCCTTGAGGATGCTCCTGTCGTGCTGCTTGTCGAGGTCATAGATGTCCTGCAGGGTGAACATCGGCACCTCCTTGTCCACCATCACGGATTCGAGCTTGGTCGGATCGGAGTAGAGCCCCTTGAACAAGAACACGGCTCCCCCCAGAAACACCATCAGCGGCAGCAGAAATAACCAGGTTTTACGGCTCATGCCTTGTATCCCTCTGCACGGCAACCATGAAGGCAGTGCTTGTCATCAGAAAAGGTCAGAAACAAACACGTTTTACGATGATTCATGGCCTGGATTCCTCTTCACGACGGCCGAAACGATAGCGCTTGTCCAGCATCGCCAGCACGCCGCCGATGGCCATGAAGACGCCACCGAACCAGATCCAGCGGATAAATGGCTTGTAGTAGATCCGTACCGCCCAGGCACCGTTGTCGAGCTGCTCGCCGAGCGCCGCATAGAGATCCCGGGTGATGCCCGCATCGATGGCCGCTTCCGTCATCGGCATGCGACTCACGCGGTACATCCGCTTCTCGGGCTTGAGCAGGGCGACCTGCTTGCCGTCCTTGTGTACTTCCAGCACGCCCTTGAAGCCGTCGTAGTTGGGGCCGTTCTTCTCCTTGATGCCGATGAAGACGAACTCGTAGTCGGCGAACTGCACCCTGTCGCCTGCCTGCATGCGCAGGTCCTTCTCGATGCTGTAGTTCTGGGTGCAGGCGATGCCGATTATGCTGACCGCGAGCCCGACATGACCCAGGATCATGGCCCAGTGGCTGTTGCCGAGCTTGCGCACACCGGTGGCGAAGCCGTGCTTGTGGGTGGCGCGCACCCAGGTCTCCTGCACGCTGGTGACGATGATCCAGACGCCGAGACCAATGCCGAGCGCGGCCCAGGGTTTGAACTCCCCGGCCAGCAGCAACGGCAGCAGGAAGGCGGCGGCCAGGCTCAACACCAGCGCGAAGATCACCTTGCCCTTGAGCTCGCCAACGTCCTGGCGACGCCAGCGGAACAGGGGCCCCAGCCCCAGCAGCAGGGCGAACGGGATGATCAGCCAGCTGTAGATGTGGTTGAAGAAGGGGGTGCCGATGGAGATGCTACCGAGCCCCAGCTCCTTGTGCACCAGGGGCAGCAGGGTGCCGAGCAGTACGGTCAGCAGACCGGCTACCAGCAGGATGTTGTTGCCAAGCAGCAGGGTCTCCCGGCTCCACAGCGCGTGCTTGCCGTGGCTCTTGACCTGGGAGCCCTTGACGGCAAACAGCAGCAGGGAGCTGCCGATCACCGCCAGCAGGAAGCCGAGGATGAACAGGCCGCGGGTTGGATCGGAGGCGAAGGCATGGACCGACACCAGGATACCGGAGCGCACCAGGAAGGTGCCGAGCAGACTCAAGGAGAAGGCCGACAGCGCCAGCAGCACTGTCCAGGCCTTGAAGCTGGCGCGCTTCTCGCTCACCGACAGCGAGTGCAGCAGGGCGGTGCCCGCCAGCCAGGGCATGAAGGAGGCGTTTTCCACCGGATCCCAGAACCACCAGCCGCCCCAGCCGAGTTCGTAATAGGCCCACCAGGAGCCGAGCACTATGCCGAGCGTCAGGAACACCCAGGCGGCCATGGTCCAGGGACGGGACCAGCGCGCCCAGGTGGCGTCGAGCCGACCGGTCATCAGGGAGGCAATGGCGAAGGCGAAGGCCACCGAGAAGCCCACATAACCCATGTAGAGCATGGGCGGATGGAAGATGAGGCCGGGATCCTGCAACAGTGGATTGAGGTCGCGCCCATCCACCGGGAAGTACGGCAGGGTGCGGGTGAAGGGATCCGAGGTGAACAGCACGAAGGCGGTGATACCGATGGAGATGAGCCCCAGCACCCCCAGCACCCGCGCCACCGCATCGAGCGGCAGGCTACGGCTCAGCAGCGCCACGGCGGCGGTCCAGCCGCCGAGCGTCAACGCCCACAGCAACAAGGAACCCTCGTGGGCGCCCCACACCGCCGAGATACGGTAGGCGAGCGGCAGCAGGCTGTTGGAGTTGGTGGCCACATACTGCACGGTGAAATCGTTGTCGACGAAGGCCCAGGTCAGGCAGAGGAACGACAGCAGCAACAGCAGGAACTGGGCATAGGCGAGCGGCCTGGCCGCGGACATCATGCCGAGGCGACCCAGTTTGGCACCGAGCAACGGGTAACTGCCCAGCAGCAAGGCGGTGGCGAAGGCCAGGATCAGTGCAAATTGCCCTAATTCAGGGATCATGAACGACTTCCTTTCGATGGCGCGGCAAGGCTGGATAAACAGGGTGGCGGGACGAAGGACCTCATTGCTGAACGCTCTTCAACTGCGCCTCTGTGTATTGCGGCTTGAAGTGCAGGCCGTTAGTGGCATCGGCCACTTCCGGCGGCATGTAGTTCTCGTCGTGCTTGGCCAGCACCTCGAAGGCCTCCACCGTAGTGGCATCTTTGAGGGCGCCCTGGGCGACGATGCCCTGTCCCTCGCGGAACAGATCCGGCAAGATGCCGTCATATTCAACCGCGACCATTTTGCCGCCGTTGTCGATCAGCTTGAAGGTCACCCTGAGGCTCTGGGGATCCCGCGCCACCGATCCCGGCACCACCAGGCCACCGATGCGCAGACGCTGTCCCTCCTCCGGCTTGATCTTGTCCGGTCCCTTGCCTTCGACCAGCTCGCTCGGGGTATAGAAGAGATCGATGTTCTGGCTGAGGGCATAGAGCACCAGGCCAATCACGCCGGCGAGGCCGAGGCTGATGGCCAGGATGATGGTGAGGCGTTTCTTGCGTCTCGGGTTCATAGGGTGTTCTCCATCTGCCGGGCTGCCTGGCGGCGGGTCTCGCGCGCCTGCTTGCTGCGCAACTCATTGAGCAGGCTGCGGGTCTTCAACTGGGTGGTAATAATGACGCCGATGAGGCCGAGCGCGACGAAGCCATAGGAGAGCCAGACGTAGAAGGCGTAACCGCCCATGGCCATGAAGTCACTGAATGAGGCAAAGTGCATGCTTACTTCTCCTGCCTGGCGATGTCGGCGACCCAGGGGCGATGCCACTCCCGCATCAAGAGTTCATTGCGGAACCGCATCAGGGTCAGGGCGCCGAGGAAGGTCGCGAACGCCAGCATCATGATGAGCAGCGGCCACAGCATCTCGGGGGACATGGAGGGTTTGTCCATCTTGCTGATGGTGGCGCCCTGGTGCAGAGTGTTCCACCACTCCACCGAGTAGTGGATGATGGGCAGATTGATCACCCCCACCAGCGCCAGGATGCCGGCGGCACGTCCTGCCACCACCTTGTCGCTGAAGGTGTTGTAGAGCGCGATGACGCCGAGGTAGAGGAACAGCAGGATAAGCTCGGAGGTGAGGCGGGCATCCCAGACCCACCAGGTGCCCCACATGGGCTTGCCCCAGGCGGAGCCTGTCAACAGAGCCAGGGCAGTGAACAGGGCCCCCACCGGGGCCATGGCGGCCACCGTCATATCGGCCATGCGCAGCTGCCACACCAACCCGATGAAGGCGGCTACCGCCATAGTCGCATAAGCCCCCATGGAGAGCGCGGCGGCAGGTACATGGATGTAGATGATCCGAAAGGAATCCCCTTGCTGATAATCAGGTGGCGCAAAGGCCAGCCCCCAGACGGTGCCGACGACGAAGGCAAACAGGCTGGTCACGGCAAACCAGGGCAGCAGGGTCCCCGCCAGCCGGTAGGCTCGCTCGGGTTTGGCATAGGGGTGCAACCATTTCCACATAGCTCACAGAACCTTTCAGTTATTAATTATTAGTGGCGGGGCCTACCATACCCACTGCCGGAAAACATCACATCCCCTGCGAACGATAATCCACCATCCCCTTGATCTATCTCAACTAAGCCCCCTGAAACCAGCTTCATAAGGGACTTGTTGTATGACTCCCCGCCCGGCCACCAGACCGAGATGCGATGAGCAGACGGGTTAAACGGTGCAGGTCAGTGCCGGCGAACCAACCGAAGGCCCATCTGGTGATTGATACCATCGGGCTCAAGGTTGATGGCAAAGGGGAATGGAGAGGGTGCAAGCACGGCAAGGAGATAAGGTGAGACGGCGATGAGGGTGCAGAGACGGAAGCGAGCCAGGGATCGCAGTCTATGGAAAGCAGGGGCGTTTTGATCCAGAGGGGAGCACGGACAGAGGAGGGCAAACCTGGGCCACACAACGTCTTCGGAAGAGGTGTAATAGCAGCCGCTTTGATGTTGGCCTGGGTAGATGATCGATCAACCCTGTCGATTCAGGGAGACATCATACAAGTGCCAGAAACGAAAAAACCCAATGAATTTCATTGGGTTTTTTCACTTCAATTTGGCGGTGAGGGAGGGATTCGAACCCTCGATACGTTGCCGTATACACACTTTCCAGGCGTGCTCCTTCAGCCACTCGGACACCTCACCAAATTTTGGTCTGTTGTTTAAGGTGTTCAGCCAACACCTGTTCGCCGCGCTGTTGCGCTGGAACGGGGCGTAATGTAAGGGATAGGCTCAGGCCGGTCAATCCTATTTTTTATCTTTTGCAGTCAATTGCTCAATAACCGAACCAAGTGGCCAAAAACAGGCCGTTCTCTATCCCTTTCACTCAATTTTCAGTCGTTTCGTGCAAGGGTTCCCCTTTGATTGCCTCCTCCAGCGAGCCGTAGAACTCCAGCTCACCGGGAATGGGGCGCACCTTGGCGCGGGCCAGGGTCTTGAGGGGCTGGAACTGCAGCTCGGCCACCCGCAATCTGACCCCTGCCTTGGCCATCCGTTTGGCAAACTGCTGGAAGGCGGCCAATCCGCCCGCATCCAGGATGGAGACCGCCTCCATCTGCAGCACTAGGGTCTCGTGCTCCCGCACCTCGGCCAGCAACTCGCCGAACACCCGTTCCGCTGCCGCGAAGAACAGGGGACCGTTGATCTTGTAGATCAGGGTATTGGCCGGCACCTCGCTGGCATAGCGCTTGTGTTCGGCCAGATTGTGCAACTTGGTCATCTTGGCGACCTCTCGCATAAACAGCAGCGAGGCCAGGATCACCCCGAAGGTGATGGCGATGACCATGTCGAAGATGACGGTGAGGGAGAGACAAACCAGTAGCACCAGCACGTCCGAGCGGGGCGCCCTGCGAATGAGATCCACCACCTTGTGGGCCTCGCTCATGTTCCAGGCCACCAGCAGCAACAGGGCCGCCATGGCGGAGAGCGGCAGCCAGGAAAGCCAGGGGGCTAGCACCAGAATGGCGGCCAGCACCACCAGCGCATGCACTATGCCGGAGATGGGGGACGTAGCGCCGGCCCGCACGTTGGCGGCGGAGCGCGCGATGGCAGCCGTCGCCGTGATACCGCCGAAGAAGGGAGCCAGTATGTTGCCAAGCCCCTGCCCCACCAATTCACCGTTGGAGCTGTGTTTGCGCCCCGTCATGCCATCCAGCACCACGGCGCAGAGCAAGGATTCAATGGCACCCAGCATCGCCATGGAGAAGGCGGCGGGCAGCAACCGCTGAATGGCGGCCAGATCCCAGACCACGGGGGCGCCATCAGGTCCGGGCAACGCCCAGGGCATCATCAGGGTCGGCGCTATGGGCGGTATCCCCATGCCCTGGGTGCCATCGGCCAGGGTATAACTGAACTTGCTGCCGATAGTCGCCACCTCCACCCCCATGGCGTGCAGGCCCACTCCCAGCCCGACCCCCACCAGTACGGCCGGCAGATGGCCAGGTACCGGCAACCGCAGCCGGGGCCAGAGCAGCAGCACCGCCAGGGTCGCCACCCCTACCAGGGTATCGCCCCACTGCCAACTCGGCAGTGCCTGAGCCAGGGCTTCGACCTTGCCGAGATAGGTTTCCGGCATCTCGGGCACCTGCAGACCGAAGAAGTCCTTGATCTGCAGGGTCGCTATCACTATGGCGATGCCACCGGTAAAGCCCAGGGTAACCGAAGGCGGAATGTACTCGATGAGGCGACCGAGCCGGGCCATGCCCATAGCCACCAGGAAGAAGCCGGAGATGAGGGTCGCCATCAGCAGGCCACCCACCCCGAACTGCTGGGCCACCGGATAGAGGATCACCACGAAGGCGGCGGTCGGCCCCGAGATGGAGAAGCGCGAGCCACCCGTCACCGCGATGACGATGCCAGCGATGATGGCGGTATAGAGGCCGTGTTGGGGCGGTACGCCACTGGCGATGGCCAGCGCCATGGCGAGCGGGATGGCGATGATGCCGACCGTGACACCAGCGATGAGATCGCGACCGAAGCGTGCAGCGCTATAGGGTTCGTCGAAACAGGATTGGCGCAATGCGATAGCCAGCTTCACGCCTTGTAAGGAAGCTTGATTGTGCATGTCTTGGGTAATACCAGAAGAGGGAGACAAAGGCCGGAGTGAACCGGCACCCGATCATCATCAAGGGCCGGCAGAGCCGTCGGCGCGGCGATGGTATCGAAGGCAACCATATCCGAGCCAGCCGGATAATTCGATGGGCAGGATCAAGAAATGACCATTAGCCCACAGTATTGCTGTCGATGGCCGGCATATCGCCGATGTTTATCACTATTCACCGATAATGGTTCGCCCATCATCAACGACTTGGGAGAGACCATGCCGACAACCCGGCGGCCCGCTCACCCCGGCATCGGCACCTTGAAAGGGCCCTGTGCAACCGGCATCTACTTCTCAACGCTGCGGCGGATGCCTCTTATCCGCACTTTGGCGCCACACTCGCCCAGTCAGGGTTTAGCAGACGAAACAGCACCGCCTAACTGGTGTCAGATAGCTATCCCAAGCTGCTGATTGTGCTGAAAATAGTCCACAACGGCCAAGTTTTGGGCAAACGGATCGAAAAGCCATTTTTTGCGCAGGGTTACGGGTTGACACCCGTCCGGGGGATCATTATCATCCGCACCGTCTCGATGAGACAGGCAATTCCTCCTTAGTTCAGTCGGTAGAACGGCGGACTGTTAATCCGTATGTCACTGGTTCAAGTCCAGTAGGAGGAGCCAATTCCCTCGTAGTTCAGTCGGTAGAACGGCGGACTGTTAATCCGTATGTCACAGGTTCAAGTCCTGTCGAGGGAGCCACATTTAAAGCCCAGTTTCACGACTGGGCTTTTTCACATCTATTTCTACCCAATTTCAGGCTACCCAAGCCTATTCACCACTCACTTACACATCCCTTTCCCCTGCCAGCAATCCAATCTCTGGTCTGTTTCTGCTCTTCTGAAAGCAAAGAGGATCCGACTCCGGTCCCTAACCGGTCAGCTCTGCCGTAGGTTTGCTTTCTGAGCCGGGCTGTCAGTCACTTCCCCCCTAACACCGAGCTCACGCACAAAACGCCTCCGGTCTTGGTTTCCGGTTTTTCTGCTGGAGGAGGCATGGGGATGTTCAGACCGGAGGCTGTGGCTGAAGTGCAGAGATGGAACAGATTGGGAGATGTAAGGCTCAGCCCTGGGCACGGCAGTAAGAATGGTAAGCGGGAAATACCGGAGCAGTGCTGGGCCATATCCGGTCGGCTGGGGGGATTTGGGGGCGATGAGAATTTAGAAAATTCGTGTCGGTGCTGGCGAGGTATCGGACCGTCACGCCGACGCGATCGTCGGCATTTGTGTTTTTTTGGAAAAAATTGTCTACGAGCCCCAAGTAAAGCCGTGCTGGATATTGCACTTATTAGCTGAATTCATCATGGCCTTTCGCTTGGTGATGAAATAGGTAAAAAATAATAATTCATATATTTCAAGTTGTTGTAGGTAAATCACCTGTTCGTGAGTGATGCTAAACTTAATGTTATGGTGAATTTCACCCTAATGCGCGGGGGTAAATTGCATGAACTTCATATCCTGCAAGCATGGCGTCAATATCCACTCCCTCTTGGCTGCTGGCCTCTTCTGCTTACTGCTACCTCAAGCCGCTAGTGCGACCTCTTGCACCTACCCCACAGATAGCCTCGGGATTAACGAATATCACTGTGATGACGATCATCAGGACACACTGCGTGTAGACCTCCTTGCTCAGAGCAAGAGTCCTAGCAGTTGGCACACTGACCCACTCGGCAATTTAAGAGGAACTGATGGTACTGTCCTTCGCAAAGATCCTGCTGGAAACTGGCGCAGCAGCCAGGGGATCATCTATCGGAAAGATGGTATAGGCCCACTCAAGAACCCCAGTACTGGCACCACCTGGCGCAAAGACCCACTCGGCAATATAAGGGGAGGTGATGGCACCGTCCTTAGAAAAGACTCGCTAGGAAACTGGTACAACAACGAGGGAGTCATCTATCGGAAAGACAATACCGGTCAATTTAAAGGTACTGATGGCACTGTATGTCGGCTGGATACGTTAAAGCAGCTTGAGTGCAAGTAGTGTTTTTAAAGTGTGGGCGACCCCCTTCTGACAGCGGCCAGCGGAAGACGATCAAGACGAATGCGGTAGCTAGCGAGGATGGCCAAAGCTGAAGTTAGGGAATGCGCGATAAGTCATTGAAAGGGAAATGTCGTTATGAGGTCAAATCCAGATTTGAACATCCCCAACACTATTCGACAGACAGCCAATCTCAGACCGCTGGTATCTCTGAAACAGTGGATAGTTTGCTGATAGGTACCAAGCACGGTACCAACAGCACAAATTAAAAAGATCACAAATCATATAGACCAGCCAGTGAATGGACTAATTCACATACTGTCGAGAGAGACATCTTAAAAAGCCCGCCCGGGAAACCAGGCGGGCTTTTGTCATTCTGTGCCCCCCAGATAAGCTCTGCGCACATCCTGATTGCCCAGCAATTCCTCACCAGTACCGCTTAGCCGGATCTTGCCGTTGACCATCACATAGCCACGATCGGACAGCTTCAGCGCATGATGGGCATTTTGCTCCACCAGGAAGATGGTCATGCCGCTCTGTGCCAGCTCCCGCAGCGTATGCAGGATCTGCTTCACCACTATGGGGGCAAGCCCGAGGCTCGGCTCATCCAGCAGCAAGAGCTTGGGGCGACTCATCAGCGCACGGGCGATGGCCAACATCTGTTGCTCTCCCCCCGACATCGTCATCGCCCTTTGCTCGCGGCGCTCTTTCAGCCGCGGGAATAAGTCGAACATGGCTTGCATATCCTGCGCCGCATATCGATCGCCGATGGGGATGGTGCCCATCAGCAGATTCTCCTCGACCGTCATGTCGGGGAAGATCCGCCGCCCTTCCGGCGCCTGGGCGATGCCCGCCGAAGCGACGAAGTGTGTCGAGCGATGACTGATCTCTTCGCCGCAGAACAGGATCTGCCCGCTGCGGATCCGTGGTTGGCCAAAGATCGACATCAGCAGCGTGGATTTCCCCGCCCCATTGGCGCCAATCAACGCCACGGTTTCCCCCTGATGCACCTGCAGACTGACCTGTTGCAGCGCCTGAATGGCGCCATAAAACACATCGACGTCACGAAACTCCAGCATAGCCCCACTCATGCGCAGGCCTCTTCATCATCATCGGTGCCAAGATAGGCGGCGATCACTTTTTCATCATGCTGAATTTGTTCGGGTTTACCCTCTGCAATCACATCGCCGTGATCCAGCACTATGATGTGGTCCGAGATCTCCATCACCATGCCCATGTCGTGTTCAATCAACAGCACCGTGATGCCGTGGTGGTCCCGCAGAAACCGGATGATCTTGCTGAGGGTGCGTGTCTCCACCGGGTTGAGTCCGGCGGCGGGTTCATCAAGGCAGATAAGCTCGGGGGCCGTGCACATGGCGCGGGCGATCTCCAGTCGTCGCTGCTGACCATAGGACATCTCCCCCGCCAAGCGGTTGGCGCAATCCACCAGATCCACCACCTCGAGCCAGTAAAACGCGCGATCCAGCGCGCGGCTCTCGGCACGCCGGTAGCCCGGGGTATTGAGCACGCCGGCCAGCAGGTTGCGGTTGACCTGCATGTGCTGGGCAACTAGCAGATTTTCCACCACCGACATCTCCCTAAACAGGCGGATATTCTGAAAAGTACGAGCCAACCCGGCACGATTTACCAGATGGGTACCGCCAAACATCTTGTAGAAGATGCGCTGCCCGAGCTGTGCGGGATTGACCCAATCCCCTGGCTGGAACTTCTGGCCGAGCACCTGGATCACGTTGGTCGTGTCATTGCGCGCATTGAAGAAAATGTTGCCGCCGGTCGCCCGATAGAAGCCGGTCAAGCAGTTGAACACCGTCGTCTTCCCTGCCCCGTTGGGGCCGATGAGTGCGGTGATGGAGCCGCGCCGCACCTCGAGGCTCACATCGTTCAGTGCCTTGATGCCGCCAAAGGAGATCATCAGATGCTCGACGTTCAGGATCATGTCGTTCGGCGTGCTGCTCGTCATGGCGCCACTCCTTTTCGCACCGCGAAGCCGCTGCGGTTGATGCGGATAAGACCCCGAGGCCGCCAGATCATCATCGCAACCATCAGCATGCCAAACAGCAGCACCCGGTACTCGGCGAAGCTGCGCAGCAGTTCAGGCGTGACGGTCAACACAAAGGCCGCCAGCACGACGCCGATCGTCGAGCCCATGCCCCCCAGCACGACGATGGCGAGGATCAGGGCCGATTCGAAGAAGGTGAAGGAGGTCGGGTTGACGAAGCCCTGATAGGTGGCAAAAAACACCCCGGCAATCCCTGCGGTGGATGCGCCGAGGGTGAAGGCGGACAGCTTGACCAGCACGTGGTTCAGTCCCATGGCGCGGCAGGCGACCTCGTCTTCCCGCAGCGCCTCCCAGGCGCGCCCGATCGGCATGCGGGTCAGTCGATGTTTGACGTAGAGCACCGCCACCACCACCAGCACCAGAATGGTGTAGATAAAGATGAATTTCAGGTTGGGGTCATAGGTCAGCTGAAAGAACTCGTGGAAAGGCACCCCGCCCTGCTCTTTGGCCCGCCGCCCAAACTCCAGTCCAAACAGCGTCGGCGCAGGGGCCGAAATCCCGTTGGGGCCACCGGTAAAGGCCAGCCAGTTGTTCAGGATCAGGCGGATGATCTCTCCGAACCCCAGGGTCACGATCGCCAGATAGTCGCCGTGCATGCGCAGCACCGGAAACCCCAGCAAGGCCCCTGCTGCCGCCGAAATCAACGCCGCCAAAGGCAACATCGACCAGAACCCCAGCCCAAGATATTGATAGCCCAGCGCGAGGCCATAGGCCCCGATGGCGTAGAAAGCGACATACCCCAGATCCAGCAAGCCGGCCAGGCCCACTACGATGTTCAGACCCAACCCCAGCAGCACATAGATGAGGCCGAGGATCGCCACCGTGAGCACATATTTGGTGGCAACGAAGGGGAAGCAGATGGCCAGCGCGAGCACCAGCGGAATGATCCAGCGCAGGGGATTCTTGTAGCCGGGATCCCGCACATAGACGCCCGAGTTATCGGTTTCAAAAAACGCAAGCAGGCGCGTCCCCGCAGCCGTGGTCAAAAACAGGCTCATCAGGAAGCGCCCCGCCATGACGGCCAGGATGATCCATATCAGCCGTTGTCCCGCAAAATTAAAGCTGTAGCCATCCAGCACCACGCCAACGATGGGGCCGAAGATGATCAGCGCCACCAGACCGGCAAAAATCGCATCCAGCGTGCAGCGCTTGAGTGAGAAGCCGTCGTGCGGCCTCGTCCGTGATGTCATGTTGCGCCCTCACACTTTGGTAATGATGGGGCGACCGAGCAGCCCCTGCGGACGGAAAATCAGGATCATCACCAGCAATCCAAACGAAAACACATCCTTGTAATCGGAGTTCACCATCCCCGAGAATTGCGCCTCCGCAATGCCCAGCACCAGCCCCCCCAGCATGGCGCCGGGCAGGGAACCAATACCCCCCAGCACGGCGGCGGTGAAGGCCTTGATGCCGATGATGAAACCGACGTAGAAGTCGAAGGTGCCGTAGTTGAAGGTGATCAGGACACCGGCCAGTCCCGCCATGGCGGCACCGATCACAAACACCAGCGAGATGATGCGATCCGTATTGATGCCGATGATCGAGGCCATTTTTCTGTCCTGTTGCACCGCCCGGCACATGCGCCCCAGCTTGGTATTACTGATAATCCAGGTGAGCAACAACATGCCCGCAAAGGAGGCGATCAGAATAAATACCTTGGTGTAGGTCACCTGCACAAAGCCGTCGTCGATGTGCAAACGGAATACCCCGTCGAGCAGGGTCGGTACCCCTTGCTGGCGCGGCCCCTGACTGATTTGTGCGTAATTTTGCAAAATTAATGACATGCCGATGGCAGAGATAAGCGGTGCCAGGCGGGTTGAATTACGCAGGGGTTTATAAGCAATGCGCTCTATGGTCCAGCCATATACCCCCGTCACCACTATGGTGAATACCAGGGTGCCGAGGATCAACAGTGGAAAAGAGTGAAGCCCGAAGAACGACAATAACGCCAAGCCAATGGCGCTGAGATAGGCGGAGATCATATATACCTCGCCGTGGGCGAAGTTGATCATGCCGATAATGCCGTAAACCATGGTGTAACCGATGGCAATCAAGCCGTAGACAGAACCCAGCGTTAATCCATTGATCAACTGTTGCAGGAAAAATACATCCATCCTAATACGCTCTCGTTATGGGTCGCGAGGACCTGGTGTTTATAGAGCGCCGGCTCGCGCCGGCGCTGAGCGTTTTTACTTTTCCGTTATTTGACTTCTTTGTATTCGCCCTTGTCGTCCCATTCGTACACCACGTAGTCAGAGACCTTCAGGTCACCCTTGCTGTCCCAGGACTTTTTACCCATCACGGTGTCAACGCTGTTCGCCTTCAGCCAGGCGCTGGCCTTGGCTGAATCAATACCACCGGCCGCCTTGAATGCCGCGGCGATGGTCTGCACCGAGGCGTAGGCATAGAGGGTGTAGCCTTCCGGCTCAAACTTGTTGGCACGGAACTTCTCGATGACCGCCTTGCCGTCCGCGATCAGACGCGGATCCTGACCGAAGGTCATATAGATACCCTTGGTGTATTGCGGGCCGCCGGCTGCCGTGACCATCTCCGCGTTGACGATGCAATCGCCCGAGAAGAACTTGGCCTGAACCCCCTGCTCACGCATCTGACGCACCAGCGGGCCCCCTTCCGGGTGACAACCACCGAAGAACACCACATCGGGCTTTTGTGCCGCTATCTTGGTCACCAGCGCGTTGAAGTCTTTTTCACCGCGCGACAGCCCTTCGTACATCACGTCTTGCACGCCACGTTTGGCCAGCGCCGCCTTGGTCGCATCGGCAAGACCCTGCCCGTAGGTATCCTTGTCGTGGATGATCACCACTCGCTTGGCCTTGAGTTTGTCGATCATGAAGTCGCTCGCGACTTGGCCCTGCTGGTCATCGCGCCCGCACATGCGGAACATGTCGCCCATGCCGCGCTCGGTGATCAGCGGGTTGGTCGAGCCCGGGGTGATGGCGATGATCCCGGCATCGTTATAAACCTCGGAGGCCGGCATGGTCGAAGAGGAGCAGAAGTGGCCCACCACCGCATTGACTTTATCCTGATCCACCAAGCGGTTGGCCACGGCGACTGCCTGTTTGGGTTCACAGGCATCATCCCCCTGCACCAGCTTGATTTTTTCGCCATTGATCCCGCCAGCGGCGTTGATGTCATTCGCAGCCTGAGTCGCACCGTGCCAATACTGGTCGCCATAGGTGGCATTAGGCCCGGTGAAGGGCCCGGCGACCCCGATCACAATCTCCGCCTGGGCGGAAAATGCCGTGACCAGACAACCCGCCAACACGAGGGAAATAGGACTTCTGATGAACGTTAGTGACATTGTGCTGTTCCTTAGCAAAGAGGTTTATGTATGTGGCGTTGAGCGCTTCGATGGCGCGCCCAACCCGACAGCAAAAACGAGAACAAAATCTACGAGGCGAACTGGATCCAGACATTATCCTGTGATGTAAAGGTAGGGTGCTTGCGCTCATTGCGAGCTGAAAAAAGCTAAGCAAATGATTGTCATAGTTGCAAATCGCGAAGCAAAACTTTGACATGCCACAGTATAGGCGCCGCTTTCGGCGCCCCGACGTGACAAGGTCAAATTACGGTGGGGATCACATCTGCTTAAAAATAACGAAAACAAGTCATACGGCGGCCGTGATATTTGCTATGTCGAGCCAAAAAAACGCTTATCAAAAAGCGGGATATATCGATACAACCGGCAAAAGCATCGGATCCCGGTCCCTCTCCGCATCAAATTGGCGTATCGACCATCGCATCGATAAATGCCTTGGCCGCTGCAGTGAGTGTTTTGTGCGGCGCATAGAGCAGCGAAAAACTGCGCGAACGGCCGCGCAACAGGGGTAAGACTTCCACCAGGGTACCGCGCGCAATGCGCTCGGCGACGATAAAATCGTAGGCTTGGCAAATACCGATGCCGCTTTCGGCGAGTGAAACGACACCCAACGGATCATCTGTTACCTCTATCGCCGCCTCCGGCATCCAATCAACGTTCACACCGGTTTCGCAGAATTGCCAGGGAATGGCACGGCCGGTACTGGGGATCAAAAACAGAATACAGCGATGGGTTTTTAATTGTGTCAAATTGACCGGCGTGCCCATGCGTTGAAGGTAATCGGGCGAGGCAAACAACCCCAGCGGCGCATCTTCGAGTTTGCGGGCGATAAGGCCGCTGTCTTTCTGGGCGCCGAGACGGATGGCAAAGTCATAGCCCTCCGCAATCAAGTCGATATTGCGGTTGGTGATGTTGATATCCACTTTGACGCCGGGATGCTGCGCCATATAGCGAGCGAGGCGGGCTGGCAGGCGATAGTGGCCATAGGTGGTGGGAACGCTCAGGCGAATGCGGCCGATAGTTTCCGCGCCGGTCTGCTGGATCGCGCGCTCGGCGTCAGCGATCAACTCAAAGGCGCCCTTGGCCTGCACCAGATAAAGCCGCCCCGCATCGGTGAGCCCCAACCGCCTTGTTGTCCGACGCAGCAACTGGCAGCCGAGGCGGGTTTCCAGCCGAACAATCGCGCGACTAACAACCGACGGCGTGGTACCCAGGGTGACAGCACCCGCCGTCATTGAGCCGGTTTCTACGACGGTGATGAAAGTTTCCAGATCTGCGAGATGAGCAAAACGCCGCACGATTATTGCCTCAAAAGTAAAAATGATTTGGCCTTGCGATAGTTTATTGCCAAATTGATGATCAATACACTGTTCCCATGCCTGCAACCCCGTCATTTCAGCAGGACCCATCATGGAATTAACAGAGGAACAGTGTATGAAAATGCCTTATCGATTCATGACCGCCGCAGCGCTGCTTGCCACCGCCAGCATTGCTCAGGCTGCCAATGTGCTAGTGGTACTCTCCGATGTCGACCAGCTTGAGCTCAAAGCAGGCAAGACCTTCAGCACCGGTTTCTACTTAAACGAGGCCATGCAACCGATCAAAATGCTGACGGATGCGGGTCACCACATTACCTTCGCCACTCCCACCGGCCGCGCGCCCACCCTGGATAAGGGCTCCATCAATCCGATGTTCTTTGGTGGCGATACCGAGGCCATGCAGCAATACAATACTCTACTGGGCAAGCTTGCCATCACCTCACCCACCCAATCGCCGGTCGTCAGCCTCGCTCGCGTTGAGCAGATAGGGTATGAGCAGTTTGATGCCGTATTTGTGCCTGGCGGCCATGCGCCTATGCAGGATCTATTAGTCAGCAACGCCCTGGGTAAATTATTGAGCGCGTTTCATCACAGCGGTAAACCCACCGCGCTGGTGTGTCATGGACCTGCCGCCCTGATTGCCACGCTGCCTGACTCCGCCAAATTTACCGATTCACTGACCCGGACCAATAAAGCCGCAGCGCAGCATTGGATTTACCACGGTTACCACATGACGGTGTTCAGTAATGCCGAAGAGGAAGCATCCAAGGCGCAGCTCAATGGGGGGGAAATGAAGTTCTATCCGCAAACGGCCCTTGAGCAAGCCGGCGCAACATTCAGTGCAGGGCCAGTGTGGCAAGCCCATGTGGTGGAAGACCGTGAGTTGATTACCGGGCAGAACCCCGCCTCGGCAGTCGGCGTCGGCGAGAAGTTAATTGCCCGTTTGGCCAAGGTTAAATAACCCCTCAACCGGACGCAGAAGCGAGTTCATCTGATGCGTTAAGCCCCTGTCTGGCAGGGGCTTTTTGTTTTTCTTATCGGGCGGTAGGAAGGCAAGTCTGTCAGGCGAAGCCTTCCCCAGTGCCAGGGCGATTCACTCCACCACGGCGGGAACACGGTTGACCATCAGTCGTCCGGCCATCATGAACGCCAACGGCGACACCATCAGGGAAAAGCCGAAGGCGACGGGCCAGGCAATCACGAACGAGCTGGCCCAGGCGTCCACCATGGCGGAGGTCAAACCGAGATGAAGAAGGGAGAAGAATCCAGTCATCAGGAAGGCCATCATCGCAGAGATGAAGACTTGGGCGGTGATCACGACTTTCTTGCTGTGCATGCACATATTCCTTGTTAGGACGGGGCGAGCATGGGCAGCAAAGATAGCGACCCACGGCACCACCCCCAAATAGATTAGGGTGATGCCGTGGGTTCTGAAGACAGACTAATTCTCGTAGGGCACGAGGGTCGGAATAACCACACCGACCGATCATTTTTCGGCGCGGGGATCTTAGGTGCCGCTCGGTGGCAGGTCAAGCGCCATTTCGCCCGCGGGCAGGCTTGGTCGGTGATCCTGTTCTCGCCTCGGCGACAGCGGACTTGCTCTCTGCGACAACAGAACAATGGGCGGACGCAGCTCACCTGACGCCGATTTCATTCAGAATTTATTCATCAGCGGCAGAATTGATTACTCTTTGCATTACCGTTAGCACATTGTAAACTTGCCTCCCCCGGGCTGAATGCCCGGGCGTTGGAGCCTGTATGACAAGCCTTTCTCTCTCACCACGACACTTCTGGCGATGGCTGGCCTACCACCATCAGGCCGCCGAAGGCAGCCTCTACCTGATGTTCTGCTCCGGTCTGCTGTTGTGGGAGCCGCTGACCCCGCTCTGGTCGCTGGCCCGCTGGAACCTGTTCCTTCACGTCATGCTCTCACTCTCTCTGTTTCCCTTGCTGTTTGGCGCCTTCTGGCTCTCTCATCGTCGCCTGCTGCGCCACAGCCACAAACCCTTCTTGCGCACCACAGGCCAGATCATCGAAGCCCTGCTGCTGGTCTGCCTCGGCAGCGGTCTGGTGCTCGTCCTGCACGGCACCCCCGGCGACAGGCTGGGTACGGTGGCAAGCTGGGCCCACTGGCTCAGCTCGTTGCTGCTCACCCCTCTGGTGCTGCGCCACGCCTGGCGCTGGACCATTCTCAAATGGCGTTCCTGATCCCATGCTGAAGTTGCTCTTGTCCTGCCTGCTCATCGCCCTCTCGCTGCCGGGATCGGCTCAGGCCCAGCAGATGGGCTCGGCCATGATCGCCTATGAGGATGCCAAGGCACCGCGCCTCGTCACCGCCAACCAGAGTGCCGGCTCGGTCACCCTGCTCGAGCGAGACAGCGGGAAACGACTGAAGGAAGCGGCCCTCGGCGGCGATCTGCGTCAGCTCGCCCGCGCAGACAACGGTTATCTGCTGGTGACCGACTACAGCGGCGATCGCCTGCTGCTGCTCGATGACGAGCTGGCCCTCAAGCAGGCCATTCCCACCGGCCATAGGCCCTACGGGGTCATCTTCGACCCCAAACGGGGCTGGTTCTGGGTCAGCCTGTTCGAGGGGGCGCGCCTGCAAGCCTACGATGTGGGCGGTCGTCTCAAGCTGGACTTGGCCACCGCCGAGACCCCGCGCGGGCTGGCCCTCACCGACGACGACAGGCTGCTGCTGACCCACGCCATGACGGGACAGCTCGCCATCTATGACCTTCGCACACTCAAGAGCGCGGCAGGCAACGCGACCCTGGCCAACCCCAGGCTGATCACTCTGGCCGAGACCCACAGCGATACCCCGAGCGACTCTCAGGGGTTGCCGCGCCTGCTCGACGACATCGCCCTCTCCCCCGATGGCAGCGAGGCCTGGTTGCCCCACCTGCTGTGGAGTTTCGATCACCCCTTCCAGTTCCAGAGCACCGTCTTCCCGGCGGTCTCCATCATCGATCTCGACAGCGAAACGGAGCGAGTGGACGAGCGCAAACAGTTGTTCTTGCAGATCAACCTGCCAAGCGTCGGCAACCGCAGCCAGATCGTCTCCAACCCCTTCGCGGCCCGCTTCGCCGCCGACGGCAAACGGGTCTACCTGACGCTCGCGGGCTCGGAGGATCTGCTGGTGTTCGACTTGTCTCGCAGCGGCAAGCAGAACAACAACCGCCATCGCCGCAAGAAGTTCCAAGGGGGCGCCAAGGCGACCCAGCTGCTGCGCCACCTGCCGGGCCAGAACCCACGGGATCTACTCATCGATGGGGATCACATCCTGGTGCACAACGTCATGGGCCAGGATCTGACCCGGCTCTCCAGCGGCGGCAGCGGTCCCTTTGGCCGGGTCACGGTGGATGTGCCCCACTTCGCCAAGCTGGTGCAGGCCGATCCCCGCCCCGAGGCGCTCAAACGCGGTGAACGGCTGTTCAACCTCGGCAACACCGCGGCCAATGCCCGCTTCCCCATGGCGGGGGACAACTGGATGAGCTGCAACTCCTGTCACCTCGACGGCTTCAACTTCACCAACCGTTTCCTGATGCAGGCCCATCGTCAGGCCAGCAAAGACAACGCCATCAATGGCCACGCCAACCTCACCAACATGGTGGCGGGGGATTTCATCGGCGAATACCTGCGCATGACCCAGCAGACCCAGGGCGGCATGGGCCATGACGGCCGCGACGGGGCAGAGACGGTGGATCCCGCCAGGCCCCAGCCCGAGGTGAAAGCCATGATGGAGGATCTGCACGCCTTCGTGACGGCCGATGGCAACCTGCCCTATCTCGCCAACTGGCTGCGACTCGACGCCACGCGCACGGATCCCGCCAAGGCGCCCACCAGCCATCCGAAGGAGTGGCTCAACTCCGCCTCCTGCCAGAACTGCCACCAACAGGCCTTCGCGGATTGGAGCGACAGCAACCACCGGCTGATGGGCAACTCCCACCCCTATTACAAGGCGGTGCAGGCGTTGGCCAGGCAGACCGAAGGGGAAGCCTTCGGTCAGTGGTGCCAGGGCTGCCACATGCCCCAGCAGGTGATGACAGGCCAGACCGACTTGCCCCAGGGCTCCCACATGCTGGAGCGGGGCGGTGCCTCCCTCATCAAGGCTCACCAGGCGGGTGAGCCCGTGGTGGAAGAAGGCACCAGCTGCCTGCTGTGCCACCGCATTACCCGGCTCGAAGATGCCGGCGGCAACAGCGCCTTCACCGTCAATCTCAAGGACCGGGAGAGCTACGTGTTCGAGGATGCCCCGGGTGGCAGCGCCCGCCACTGGCTGGCGGAGCGGCAGATCAACGCGCGCCCCGCCATGCACAAGGCCTCCTATCAGCAGGACTTCTATCAAGACGCGGCCCTGTGCAAGTCCTGCCACAACGAGTTCGCCCCGGGCACGGGCGCCAACATCGTCAACACCTGGGATGAGTGGCAAACCTCCAGCTTCGCGACCTCGCCCGATCCGGCGAAGCGCCGCGGCTGCATCGACTGCCACATGAACCCGGAGCCCGGCAACGGTGGCGCCCCGGTCGCGGGCCAGTCCACCGAGAACGGCCCGGTGAAGGCGCGGCTCTATCGCCACAACTTCACCGGCGCCCAGCACCAGCTGGTGGGGCTGCGCAACCCAGAGCTCGAGCAGGAGAGCCTGGCGCTGCTGAGATCCAGTGCCACCCTCAGCGCCCGCATCGAGCAACAAGCCGGCCAACCCGATGGGCCGCAACAGCTGGTGGTGCGCGTCACCAACGTCGGCGCCGGCCACGCCCTGCCCACCGGGGTCGCGGATTTCCGTGAGCTCTGGCTGGAGCTGACCGTCACAGATGCCACCGGCCAAGTGGTGCTGAAAAGCGGCCAGCCGGTGGCGGGTGCCGTCCCCGAGGATGCGAGACTGTTCAGGAAAGTATTCGGCGATGCCGAGGGCAAGCCGCTGGGGCTCAAATTCTGGCGCTACGCCAAGCTCCTGGAAGACACCCGCATCCCGGCCGATGGCTGGCGCGATGAGCGCTGGCCGCTGCCTGTGGGTGCCAAGGGCCCCTTTAGCGCCGACATCAAACTCAATTTCCGCACCTATCCCAAGTGGGTCAACGACATAGTGCGCGCCAGCGAGCCGCAGCTACCGGAGCCCCCCATAGTGCTACTCAACCGGTTGCAGCTGACTCAGTTGCAACCGACCCAATCCGCCCCCGACACGGAGCATGAACGCTGATGTTTGCAAGTTTTCTCATTACCCTGCGCGAGGGGCTGGAAGCCTTTCTGCTGGTGGGCATCTGCCTCTCCTACCTCGCCAAGCTGGGGGCAAGCCGTTACAACAAGTACATCTATCTGGGGGTGGTGCTTGGCCTCATCGCCTCCCTGGCCGTGGCCTTCCTGTTCCAGGTGGTGGTCAGCCAGTTCGAGAGCGAACGCTACAACCACCTGCTGATGGCGGGGATCCTTATCTTTGCGACTCTGGTGCTCACCTACATGGCGGTCTGGATGCAGAAACAGGCCAAGTCCGAGATAGGCGTCATGACCGCCCGCATCGATGCGGCCATCGACGGTGGCAACCTGTTTGGCCTGGTGCTGCTCGCCTTCCTGGCGGTGATGCGTGAGGGCTTCGAGACGGTGCTGTTCTTCTCCGCACTGCTCTACTCCGGCCAGGGGGTCGACCTCCAGTCCGGCCTGACCGGCGCCCTGGCGGGGCTGGCCCTCTCCCTGCTGCTGGTATGGATGCTGCTGCGCTCCA
Source organism: Aeromonas sp. TECH754 (assembly GCF_056279295.1). Classification (NCBI taxonomy): domain Bacteria; kingdom Pseudomonadati; phylum Pseudomonadota; class Gammaproteobacteria; order Aeromonadales; family Aeromonadaceae; genus Aeromonas; species Aeromonas sp. TECH754. The sequence goes on from NZ_JBWBRA010000001.1 coordinate 2,112,073, forward strand.
CCCGCAAGGTGGCGCTCGCCCCCTTCTTCCGCTGGACCGGCCTGCTCATCATCATCATCGCCGCCGGCCTGCTGTCGTCTGCCGTCAACATGTTGCAGGCGGCCGGGGTCATCACCCTCTGGACCACGCCGGTGTTCAACATCAGTCACATCCTCGACGACAGGGGCATATTTGGCACCTTCCTGCGCGCGCTGTTCGGCTACAATGCCTCCCCGGCCGGCCTGCAGCTCGCCACCTGGCTGGCCTACCTGGCGGTCTTCGTGACTATCTGGTATCGCAATTACAAGCCCAAACCGGTCGAAGCCAACAAGGCGTGAGCCACCTTTTTTCAGTAGCGGGGCCTGCGGGCCCCTTTTTCTCCTTGTATCGTGGATAGCGTTGGATAGAGATTGATGGGCGATAACAGCAGTAAAAAAATTGCGGTACTGGGCGCCGGGCCCGCCGGACTGATGGCGGCCTGGCGCCTGCATAATGCAGGTTTTGCGGTCACCCTGTTCGAGCAGGAAAGCGTGGTGGGCGGCATGTGCGCCACCCAGCGCTTCGCGGGCAAGGATGGCGACTACCGTTTCGACTACGGCGGCCATCGCTTCATCACCAAGAACCCCGAGCTGCTCGCCTTCATCGACGAGCTGATGGGGGAGGATCTGCTGCACGCGGAGCGCAAGAGCGTCATCCGCTTCGCGGGGCGCACCTACGACTATCCCCTCAACCTGCCAAACCTGCTCAAGACGGCGCCGCTCTCCCTGATGGCGGGGGCGCTCAAGGATCTGCTGCTGTTGCCCTTCGCCAGCAAACCCACCGATTTCGCCAGGGCGAGTTTTGCCGAGTGGATCCAGAGCCACTTCGGCCGCACCCTCTACCGCCAGTTCTTCGAGGGCTACACCGCCAAGCTGTGGGGCATCAATCCGGACCGGCTCTCCGCCGACTGGGCAGGCCAGCGCATCAGTCTCATCGACTTGAAAGACGTGGCCCGTCGCCTGCTGCCAAGACGCAAGGGCAACACCTCGGTACGCACCTATGCCCGCAAGTACCGCTACCCGAAATATGGCTTCGGCCAGATCTTCACCACCCTGGGAGAGCGGCTGATGGCCGAGGGCGTCACCCTCAGGACGGGCGCCGCCATCACCCGGCTCGATCAGGCCGATGGCCGGATCGAGCGGGTCCATTGGTCACAAGATGGCGATGAGCAGAGCGAGGCCTTCGATCAGGTGATCTCCACCCTGCCGCTGCCGGTCACCTGCCAACATCTTGGCCTGCCCTGCGATCTGCACTATCGCGCCCTGCGCTTCGTCAACATGCCGCTCAACCAGGAGAATCTGTCGGACAACACCTGGCAGTACCTCTCGGATCCGCATATTCTCGCGACCCGCTTGCAGGAGCCGCGCCGCCGCAGCCCCTTCATGGCGCCGGCAGGCAAAACCTCGGTGATGCTGGAAGTCCCCTGCAATCCGGGGGACGAGACCTGGCATGCGCCGCTGGCCAGCCTGCGCGAGCGGGTCAGCCAGGATCTGGCGAGCCTCGGGGTCGACACCGGCAGGCTCGGAGAGGAGACCTTCGAGGCCCGCAGCGAACACGCCTATCCGCTGATGGACTTGGGTTATCAGGCCCGGCGTGACGCGGCCATCCAGCTGCTGATGCCGATTGGCAACCTCATCATGAGCGGCCGTCAGGGCACCTTCCGTTACATCTTCACCGACACCGCCATGGAGATGGGGCTGATGGCCGCCGACATGGTGATCGACGGGGTGGACAGACGCCACACCATCTATAACCATCGCAACGAAAACACCGTGATCGAGACCCAGAGCGTGGCCTGAACCCGGTGGCAGACACCCTGCCACTTTCGATCATCGCAACCAAGATGCAGTGACTGACACCCGGATCCGGGCCTGAGTCAGCTTGAACGACACAAACAAGGAGCCAAGGATGTCTATTCGTACCGGCCTTATCGCCCTGATGTTGCTCACGAGCGCGGGGCAGGCCCAGGCCTACTCCTACGCGGCGGCGGGCAAGGAGCCCCTGATCGACGCCCGCGAGCAGTTGCTGAGCGCAGCGAGCGAGGGTCAGGATGCCAGCGCCGTGCTGGCCAGCCTCGACGAGGAGCTCACCTATCTCGAGCAACACCACCAGGTGGTGCTGAAGGCGCCGCTGGCGGAGGCCATCAAGAACAAGGATGCGGCCGCCACCGCCAGCCTGCTCAATCGCGCCTACAAGGCCGAGATCGAGCGCCGCCTCGAGGGGGCCGGCCAGAATCTCGGAGACTATCAGACCGCCAAGGTGCTGGTGGTCAAGAGCAAGCGCTTCCTGGATCTGATCCTGCCCTCCCTCGGCGAAGAGGATCGCAAGGCCGCGGACGGGGCACTGGCCAAAGTGCTGGATGCCATCGGCAACCCCGGCGTGTTCGGGGTCGGCGCCAAGGTCGCCGACGAGAAGGCCTTCAAGGCCGCCGAGCAGGATCTGATGGCCGTGCTGGCGCCGCTCTGATTGCACTCAGTCAGCCGCAGCCGACTCGCCCCTTCTCCCTCTGGGAGAGGGCTGGGTGAGGGGAACGTTAATCAGGATCTTCAAGGATCCAGCCCCCCATTGTTCTCTTCCCGTCATCCCCAACCCTTCTCCCGCAAGGGGAGAAGGGAGTACCAACGCCCAGTCTGGTTGCTGTTTCTGCTGCAATTGGTCTGGATGGGCTGGCTCTTCGCCTTCCCCGTGGCGCTCGATTCCGACGATGCCCTGAACTTCGCCCACGGGGTGGCGCGCTTCAGCGTGCTGGAGTTCTCCCCCCACTTCCCGGGCTACCCCGCCTTTATCTGGCTCGCGCGTCTTATCAATCTATGGGCCCCCGATCCCGCCAGCGCGGTGCAGTGGGCCAGCCTGCTCGGCAGCAGCCTGTTGCCCCCCTTGAGCGCCTTGCTGGCGGTGCGGCTGTGGCGACGAGGCGAACTGCTGGCGCCGATCTGGCTCGCCGCGATGGCGCTGCCGCTCACCCCCACCCTGGCACTCTCTGGTCTCTCGGACGGACCTGCGCTCGCCGCCTGGCTCGGGGCCCTGCTGGCCCTGCCCCCCTTGTCGCCGGCTGCAACCCCCTCTGCATCTGCAGCGTCCTCTGTCCCGCACTCTTCACGCCGGTTGGCCCTGGCGGGTCTCTTGGTAGGATTGTTGCTGGCCCTGCGCCCCTCCTACTTCGTGCTGGCCCTGCTGCCGCTGTGGCTGGGGTGGCAACACAAGGGGCAGCGGCTCGCCTTCCTTGCCCCCATCGCCCTGGTGGGGATCGCCTGTCTGCTGTTCGTCTGGCAGGCGGACGGCTGGGCCTACTTTGCCGAGGGGCGGCGCTTCACCGATGGCCACTTCAGCCTCTGGGGCAACACGGCGGCGGCCCACGGCTCGCGGCTGCTGAGCTGGGGCCAGACCCTGAATGCCCAGCTCAGTCCGCTTTGGCCGGTACTGCTGTGGCCGCTCTGGCGAGGAGCACGGCGGCTGGCCCAGGGTGGCGCCAGCAGTTGGGGCCTCGGCTGGCTGGCCCTGCTGCTCTGGACCCTGCTCGGCCAGAATCCGGACAATCCCCGCCACCTGGCACCGCTGATCTACCTGGGGCTTGTGCTGCTCGCTGGCTGCCTGCCTGCACCAAGGCCTGTCGTGACGGCCGCCATGCTGGGTGCCCTGGCGCTGCTGTGCACCACCCTCACCCCGACAGCCTTGCCTGCCATGAGTCAGGCACGCCAGCTAGCCGAACAACGCTGTTCGGCGCTGGTGACTCAGTGGGGCGTGCGGCTGCTGCGCGAGAGCAGCACCCTGCCCGTCACCGATGGCTGGTATGAGGGTGACGCGCGCCTCGCCTTGGCCAAGGGGGCCTGTCGCCTCAGCCGCCGTGCCCTCGCTGCCGACACCTTGCCGGGCCCTTATGACGCCCTCTGGTTTGCGCCCCGTTTCCGCGCCGAACCCGGCCTCTGGCTAGCCATACCCCGTTGATATGCTGACCTTCGTCCACCATATGGTTTCTCTTGGCACCAAAGCCCCCCGCTGACTCGACTACACTCACTGCGCACAGGGATGCAGGGGGATGGGAGATGAAGGCTGGAAAGGCGTGGTATCTCGCGCCGCTGATATTGGCCATGGCCTGCGCGCTGCTGTTGCTGCCCATCTGGCGCCAAGGCGGGACCCAGGGACACGATCTGTTCCATCATCTGCTCTCCGGCCACTATTTCGCCCGGCAGTTGTGGCAGGGGGAGCTCTACCCGCGCTGGCTGATGGGGATGAACGGCGGCTTTGGCAGCCCCACCTTCTTCTTCTATCCCCCGCTGCCCTATTACGTCAGCGCCCTCTTTGCCGGCCCGGTTGCCCTCCCTCAGCAGGCCGTCTATCCGCTGCTCGCCAGCGCCAGCCTGGGGCTGTGGCTCTCCGGCCTGTTTGCCTATCGCTGGCTACGCGGCTTCGCCCCCCCGGAACGGGCCCTGGCCGTCAGTCTGCTCTACTTAGCCCTGCCCTATCACCTGACCATGGATCTCTACGCCCGCTTCGCGCTGGCCGAGTTCTGGGCCTTCGCCTGGGCGCCGCTGATCCTGCTGGCCCAGGATCTCGCCACCCGCAACCGGCGCCAGGGCCTGCCCCTGCTGGCCCTGGCGCTGGCACTGCTGGCCTTCTCCCACCTGCCCAGCCTGTTGCTGATGCTGTGCCTCATCAGCCTGCGCGCCCTGTGGCAGGCCTGGCGCGCGCGCACCTGGCGCCCCTGCTGGCTCACCCTGGGGGCACAGGGGCTCGGGCTCTGCATGGCGGCAGCCCTGCTGCTGCCCGCCCTCTCGGATCAGGGCGCCATCTCCATGGAGCTGATGCGCGGCGGCATGTTCGATTTTCGGCGCAACTTCCTCGATCGCCTGCCCGGCAGCTGGGGCGACTGGCGCTTTCGCGCCCATCTGACCTGGCAGAGCCTGTTGACCCTGGCCCTGCTGTTGACCGCCTGGGCCGCCAGCCGCGAGCCGCGCCACCCCGAACTGCTGTGCTGGGGGGCGATCGGCGTGGCGGCCTTCCTGATGATGCTGCCCCTGAGCCAGCCGCTCTGGAGTCTGCTGCCCCCGCTGCAGCGGGTGCAATTCCCCTGGCGGCTCAACTTCGTGCTCGCCCTGGCCACGGTCGCCGTGGTGGCGCTCGGCACCCCGGTCCACCGTCCCTGGCAGTGGCTCTGGTGGGGGCTTCTGCTACTGACCCTGGTTTCCACCCTCGCCTACGTCCACTACTCCCCCCTCACCCAGGCGCCGACCCGGGAGGCCATGGCGGCGGAGTTCGACAGCAAGCGCAGCGCCCGGGAATACCGGCCAAGACAGGTGCCAGGGGGCATGTTCGCCCCGACCCTGCTCGCCTGGAAAGAGGAGTTCCAGCCCCCGATCAGCGCCGATCCCCCGAATGCCAGCTGGACGCTGCAGCGCTGGCAGCCGAGGCACTTGAGCCTGGAGGTGACGGCCTCCGCCCCCACCCGGCTGGTGTTGCACCAGTACGATTACCCCGGCTGGCAGGCCTGGCTCGACGAGAGCCTGCTGCTGACGGTGAGCGCCAATCGGCAGGGATTGCTGCAGGTCTGGGTACCGGCCGGCAGCCACCGTCTCAGCCTGCGGCTGATGGCACGCTGGCCCGAGCGGGTCGGCAACGGATTATCATTGCTGGGCTGGCTGATCTGTCTCGGGCTCGCCTGCCATCGCCGCAAACCGCGCCAGGGGGATGATTTGTCAGCAGATCTGACCTCAGGGCCGGGGCCAGGATAGTCCTGCTCCGGCCTGCCAAAGCTGATAGACTGAACATTCGCCCCCATTGCCGGCCTTGCCCACGACTCGGATACCCTATGCCCCAAGCCACGACCCTCTCGCCCCGCTTCCTGTTCATCCTGCTCGGCGCCCTCGCAGGCCTGACGCCGCTGGCGGTCGACATGTACCTGCCCGCCATCCCGGCCATCGCCCGGGACTTGGCCAGCAGCATCGACGGCGCCCAGCTCACCATCAGCGCCTTCCTCGGCGGTTTTGCCATCGGCCAGCTGTTCTACGGCCCGCTGGCGGACAGCTTCGGCCGCAAGCCGGTGATCCTGATGGGACTCTCCATGTTCGCCCTGGCCTCGGTCGGTTGTGCCATGGCGGACTCCCTGCCGGAACTGCTGGCCTGGCGCATGTTGCAGGCCGCCGGGGGCGCGGCCGGTTCGGTGGTGGTCAATGCCCTGCTGCGTGACTTGTTCGAGAAGGATGCGTTTTCGCGGGCCATGTCGTTCGTCATCCTGGTGATGACCCTGGCGCCGCTGGTGGCGCCCGTGGTGGGCGGCTACATCAGCGCTCACAGCGACTGGCGGGTGATCTTCTGGCTGCTGGTGGGCATCAGCCTGTTCATCTGCCTGGTGTTGCAGTGGAAGATCCCCGAGACCCTGAAGCCCGAGCACAAGCAGCCGCTCAAGCTCGGACGGGTGCTGCGCAACTACTGGGGGGTGCTCTCCCATCGCGGTGCCATGGGCTATGTGCTGTGCGGCGCCCTGTCGAGCTCCGGCATGTTCGCCTTCCTGAGCGCCTCCCCTTACGTCTATATCGAGTATTTCAAGGTGCCGACCGAGCACTACGGCTGGCTGTTTGGCCTCAACATCCTGCTGATGATGGTGGTCACCTTCGTCAACAGCCGGCTGGTGAAGGGGGTCGGCGCCGAGCGCATGCTGCAATACGGCCTCGCCATGCTGCCGCTGGCCGGTACCCTGCTCATCTACAACGCCTGGAGCCAGACCGGCGGCCTCTGGGGCATCGTCATCCCGGTGGTATTGTTCGTCGGTCACATCAGCCTGGTGGGGGCCAACGCCATGACCGGCCTGATGGGCCAATTCCCCCAGTCGGCAGGCACCGCCTCGGCGCTGGCCGGCACCCTGCGCTTCGGGGTCGGCGCCCTGGTCGGCATCCTGGTCAACCTCAACCCGCCCGAGTCACCGCTGCCCATGGCGATTGCCATCGCCAGCTGCGGCTTTGGCTCGGCGCTCTGCTACTGGTTGCTGACCGGCAAGCGCGCCGCGACGGCCTGACGCTCTCCCGGCTCACCGCTCGCCAGAAACGAAAAAGCCCTGTCCACCGGACAGGGCTTTTTGCATCCGGGCGCGCGGGCCTTCAGGAGTCTGCCGGCAAGCCGCTGCGAGCCAGGATCTCGCTCTCCAGTCCATCCAGGCTCCGCTGGTTCTTCTTGCGCCAGTAGGCCTCGATGCCCTCCTTGCCCTGGCGCGCCGACCAGTTGGCGAGATCCTCCCTGTCCCCTTGGTAATCAAACAGGGGCACCGACATGCCGCAGGAGGTCTGGACCCGTTCAATGTCCAGCAGGAAGATCTGGCGGGCCGCCACGCTGGCCGGGAAGCGCGCCAGCGCCGCCTCCCAACCCGGATCGCCGCGATGCAACACCCGCGCCTGACCATAGGCCCGCAGGATCAGCGGCGCCCCCTCGAAGGCGCAGAACATCACCGTCATCCGCGGGTTGTGCAGCACATGGGCCGCCGATTCGTTGCCGCTGCCAGTCAGGTTGAGCCAGGCCAGGGTATGGGCATCGAGGATCCGCAGGGAATCCCCTCCCTTGGGGGAGAGGTTGACCGTGCCCTCAGCCGCCGTGCCGACAAAATAGATCTTCTGCGCCTCGATAAAGGCCACATGGCGCGGCGAGAGCGCCTCGAACAGTTGTCCCATCATCCCTTCCTTTTTCAATGCCCATGACCCTCAGAACAGGGTGCCATTGAGCCACAGATGTGCCCCTGTGCTGACCATATAGCCAAGGAGAATGGCGGGCAACCACTTGAGGTGGTCGAGGAAGGTACATATACCGCGGAGCTGGTCCATCGGGGCCACCCGGCACTGAGGGGTCGGCGCCCTAGTCAACCTCCCCCCCCGAGTCACCTCGGCCCATGGCCATCGCCAGCCGCGGTTTTGGCTCGGCGCTCAGCGACTGGCGGCTGACCGGCAAGCAGAAATAGGCCATAAAAAACGCGGCCCCGGCGCTACTTTCATCGACTCATCATCGATAAAAAGTGGCGCCGGGACCGCGTGCTATCAGCCGTTCAGATCCGGCGAGAGGGCAATATCCAGATCCTCGGAGGCCGCTATCGGCTCACATTTTTAAAAAAAATCTTATCAACTTGGCTCAATCATTAGCCCTGCTGATGAACTTGAGCCTATTTCTTGCCAAAACCGGACTGCTTGAGGGTATAGCCGGCGCTGTTTTGCCAGGCGTCCAGGCCGCTTCGGTTGTTGCCCGCCACCAGGCTGGCGGCGAGGCTCGGGCTGTTGAACAGTTGATCGGCGATGAACACGAAGCCCCCCTCGCTGCGGGGGCCTATCACCCCCTTGCCCAGCAGATCCTGGCGCAGCTCGATCACCGCCTCGCGCAGGGAGGCCGCGTCCTCGCCGTTGGCGGTGGAGCCGGCCTGCACCATGAAACCGGGGTTCTGCCGCTTGCCGACCGGATAGCCATGGGCCTCGGCGCCCTTGCCGTTGAAGTGGTAGAGCTCACGCTCCCCCGGCTTGTTGTCGGAGAGCGCCTTTTGCAGGGTCATCAGCTCGTTGTAGATGTCGATGGGAACCACGGCAGCCTGCTTGGTGCCCTTGCTGTCGATGATAAAACTGACTTGCTTGTGTAACATCCTTGCTCATCCTGCGACCCATGGAAGCCTCTATTCTAACCACCTCTGGCGAGCGGGATCCAGCGAGGATCCTCATCCCTTTTGCAGCCGTGATCACTAACTGGCATAGTGAAAGCCATTGACCATCAACCGGTTATCCCATGCTGACCCTGCGCAATCTCAGTAAAGGCTTCCACAATGGCGGTGAGACGAGTCCCCTGTTCGAGGGGCTGGATCTCAGTCTCGGCGCGGGGGAAAGCTGCCTGCTGCTGGGGCAGAGCGGCTGTGGCAAGTCCACCCTGCTCAACCTGATCGCCGGTCTGATCCCGCCGGATGAGGGGGAGATCTGGCTCGGGGAGACTCGGCTAGACCAGCAATCCCAGGACGAGCTGGCCCGCCTGCGCGGCCGGCATTTTGGCATCGTCTATCAGGACTTCAACCTGCTGCCGACCCTGACCGTGGAAGAGAACCTCTGCCTGCCGCTGGAGATAAACCACCTGCCCCGCGAGATGGCGCGGCTGGATGCCCTGCTCGAGCGCCTGGGGATAGCGGACAAGCGCCACGCCTGGCCGGAGCAGCTCTCCGGCGGCCAGCGCCAGCGGGTCGCCCTGGCCCGGGCGCTGATCCACCGACCCCAATGGCTGCTCGCCGACGAGCCCACCGGCAGCCTCGACGAGCACAACGCCGCGCAGGTGATGGCGCTGATGATGGCGGCGGTCAAAGAGACCGGAGCCGGCCTGTTGCTGGTGAGCCACAACCCCGGTTACAGCGCCCTGACAGACCGGGTGCTGCGCCTCGAAGGGGGGCAACTGATCGCGCTCAAGGGCCCCGCCCATGGCTGATCGGGCGGAAAATCGAGCCGCTGATCCCGCGTGCGGAGCAACACCATGCTGCCGCTAAAGGCACTGCTGCGGCTCTATCGGTGGCACCCCTGGTTGCTGCTGATGAGCCTGCTCGGGCTGATGCTGGGGGTCTCCCTGGTGGTGGCCATCGATCTGCTCAACCACAGCGCCCAGACCAACTTCGTCGCCGCCAGGAGCCAGCTGGCAGGGGAAGCCAACTACCGGCTGGCGCCAAGCGGCGGGCTGGATGAACAGCTTTATGTGAAGCTGGTGCGCGGCCAACGCGCCCTCACCGCCCTGCCCCAGGTGCACGCATGGCTCAAAGACGAGCAGGGCCGCAGCTTCCAGCTGCTCGGCATCGATCTCTTCAACCCCGGCCCCCTCGGTCCCCTGCTCGGCGAGATGAAGCGCGAGGGTGATTCCAGCCTGGATCTGAGCCGGGCCGACGCCATCTGGCTGGCGAGCCCGGAGGCCAAACGGCTCGGCTGGGCCATCGGCGAGACGCGCGCCTTTGTACTGGGTGAGCGGGCACTGAAGCTGACGCTCGCGGGCACCTTCACCCCCGGCGCCGTTCCCATGGAGCGGCTGCTGCTCACCGACCTTGGCATCGCCCAGCCCCTGCTCGGCAAGAACGGCCATCTGGATCGCATCCTGTTCAAGCTGAGCAACGCCGAGGCCGCGACGCTGCAGGCCGCCCTGCACACCTATCTCCCCAATAAGCCGCTGTGGCTCGAGCCCATCAGCCCGGCGCTAGATGCCAGCCTGCTCGGCGATGCGCTGGCCTTGAACCTCAGCGCCCTCTCCCTGCTCGCCATGGCGGTGGGATTATTTTTGGTGTTCAACGCCCAGCGCTTCGTGCAGAGCGTGCGCCGCCCTCAGCTCGCCCAGCTGATCATCCTGGGGATGCCGCCGCGCCGGGTGCTGCTCTGGCTCTGGCTGGAGCTGACGCTGCTGGCCTCTGTCGGTACCCTGCTCGGCCTGCTGCTCGGGGGTGCTGCTCGCCGCCGGGCTGATGGGGCAACTGACCCAGGCGCTGGCCGACCTTTATGGCCCCAACCCCCTCGATCTGCTGCGCCTCTCCCCGCTCGGCCTGCTCAAGGCCGCCGCCATCGGTTTGCTGGGGACGCTCGCCGCCAACCTGCCCGGCTGGTGGCAGTTGCTGCGCCAATCGCCGCTGCAACTGCGCGAGGGGGGCACCCGCCCGGACGCTCATCCCTGGCGCAGACGCCTGCTGGCGCTGGTCATCCTGCTGCTGTGCGCACTCTGCCTGTGGCTGCCCCAGACCGGCCTGCCCGGCGCCCTACTCGTCGCCGGGGGCTGGCTGCTGGCCATGGCGCTCGCGCTGCCGGATGCCCTGCGCGGTATCCTCGGCCGCTTGCGTCGCCGCAGCCGTGGCTTGACCACCCGGCTCGCGGTGGCCGAGACCCAATACCATCTGGATCGCACCGCCATCGCCGTGATGGCGCTGCAACTCGCCATCGCCGCGGCCATCGGCATCGGAGTCATGGTGTCGAGCTTTCGCACCAGTGTGGAGATCTGGCTGAACCAGCGCCTCGCCGCCGATCTCTATGTCAGCGCCCCCAAGGGGGTGGCGGGCAGCCGGGGCATGCTGGACGAGGCGATGCTGCAGACGATCCTCGCAAGCCCGGCGGTGGCGCAAGGCTCGCGCCGCTCGGTGCAGCCCGCCCGCTGGCAGGGGCAACCCATAGAGTGGGCCCAGATGGACTTTATCCCGCCCCTCAAGGCGGCCTATCCCCTGCTGGCGGGGCGCTGGCCCGAGCGGGCGGACGAGGTGCTGGCGAGCGAGCCGCTGACGGTGCGCCTCGGGGTCAGGGTGGGTCAACGCCTCGCTATCAGTGGGGAGTCCGGCCCACGGGAGGTCCGGGTCACCGGCGTCTATCAGGACTACGGCAGTGACAAGGGTCAGCTCCTGCACGCCTACGAAGGCGGCCCGGTGCAGTCCCTCGCCCTGTTCAGCAAGACGCCGGTGGCGCTCGCCGACAGCCTGCGAGCCCGCTTTGGCGAGCGGATAAATCTGCTGCCCGCCCCCGCCATCCACACCGCGGCGCTCAAGGTGTTCGATCAGACCTTCGTGGTGACCGAGCTGCTGAAATTGCTGATTTTGGGGATTGCCTTCGTCGGCATCGGCTCCGCCTTCATGGTGCTGGGACTGGCGCGGCGCAGCGAGCTGCAGACCCTGCAAAGCCTGGGGCTGAGCCCACGCCGCTGTCGCTTGCTGCTGGTGTGGCAAGGGGCGGGCCTCGGGCTACTCACCGCCCTGCTCGCCCTGCCGGTGGGCTATGGCTTGGCCTGGGTGCTGATCGAGGTGGTCAACCCCCGCGCCTTCGGCTGGCGGCTGGCGTTCGAGGCCGCCCCCCGTCACGCCATCACGGCGCTATTATTGGCGCCGCTTTGCGCCGCGCTCGCCTCCTGGTTTGCCGCAAGGAGAGTGGTATGAAGTGCTTACTGCGGGCCAAGCTGCTGGCCGCCCTGCTTGCCGTGCTGGCAACCAGCGTTCAAGCCCAGGATCTCGGCGCCCTGCTGGGCAGTGGTGGCGATCAGTTTAAAAAGGCGCAGCCGGGGCTGGCAGTGAACTTGCCCGCCGATCACGGCGCCCACCCGGACTACCGATCCGAGTGGTGGTATCTCACCGGCAACCTGAAAGACGAGCAGGGGCGCGAGTACGGCCTGCAGTGGACGCTGTTTCGTCAGGGGGTCGATTGGCAAGGGGTTGATAAACCAGGAATTGGCAGGCAGACAGCTGATAAGAAAGGCTCAAAGCGAGAGCAACCGCTTGCCAGTCCCTGGTTAACCCCCCAGCTCTGGCTGGCGCAGTTTGCCATCACGGATCTCGCCACCGGCAAGCATCTACAGGACGAGCGCACCAGCCGTCAGGGGCCGGGCTTGGCGGGCGCCAGTGGCGGCGAATATTGGCTAAGGGAGTGGCTACTCAAATCCGAGGGAGAAGCGCTATTTCCGGCGCGGCTCAAGGTCGATAGCGCCATCGCTCAGCTGGAACTTGAGGTGAGCAATCGTAAACCCGCAGTGCTGCAAGGCAAAGCCGGTTACAGCGAGAAGAGCCCGGGTAACGCCTCGTTTTACTACTCCTTCCCGCGCCTGGCACTTAGCGGCACCCTGACCCTGGATGGGGAAACCCGCAAAGTCAGCGGCCAGGGCTGGTTCGATCACGAGTGGAGCAGCTCGGTGCTGGCGGAGTGGCAGGCGGGCTGGGACTGGTTTTCGCTGCAACTTAATGACGGCCGCGAGCTGATGCTGTTTCGCCTTCGCACCAAGGCTGGCCACCCCGAACCGGAGAACCGCTACGGCATTTTGATTGAGCGCGATGGCAGTAGCCGGTTGCTCTCCCCCGACTCCATCATTCTCACTCCCGGCAAGACTTGGCGCGGCCCCAAGGGCCAGCCCTACCCCATCGAATGGCAGCTTAAGGCCGCCGATATGAACCTCCGCATCCGTGCTCGCCAACCCAATCAGGCCATGACCGGCCGCTTTGACTACTGGGAAGGGGCAGTGACGGTAGAAGGAGATGCCCAAGGGCTGGGCTATCTGGAGATGACGGGGTACTGAGACCCCAGCTTATGGTCGCGTCCCCTGCTTACCACTTTCTTGTTCACCAGCCCCAACTATCTTGGTAGACATCCGTCAAAATCTGACCGACATCAAGATTTCATTCAAATCCCACGAGTTAGTTGCGCTTTCACTCAACAAGGCTGGCCTGCATTTGATACCATGCTCGTCTGGCACTCACCGCTGCCAAAGGGCCGAGGAACGCCTATGATAACCCCTCTTCAATCTGGTTAGACGCAGTACTCAGGGAGTTGAAACCCCATGCGGTAGCTATACCGAGAATGTGAGGTGAAATCAGCCAACTAGATAAATATCACCCTCTTCCCGAAGAAAGCACTTTAAAATTACTAATTACCAACCTTTTTTATCATCATGCAGGTACTCATGTGAGGATATTGTGGAACTAAGATTAATTCCAGCAGCCGTAATATTCACAGGCTCATATTTACCTTTGAGTATGATACTTTTATCCCAAGATTTTAAATATGAAATGATGGGGCTTGATTTTTGTTCAGAACCCTTTGGTCAGTTAGAGAAATGCGCAATCCCTTTTGCGAATCCTGAATTATCTATTGGCTTCTTTCTCCTATGCTTAGCATGCTTTATTGTTACAATAATTACCCTTAGAATAAAAACTCCCTCGCAAAAAATACTGATAAAGGAAGTTAAGAATATACCAACCGATCTAATGAACTATGTATTACCCTACGTTGTCTCCTTTATGAGCATTCAGTATTCAGAAATTAGTAAATTTATTGGATTTATTGTTTTTCTTTTCTGGTTGTTTTGGCTGTCATATAAATCAGGGCAAATTATACTTAATCCAATACTCATTGCTCTTGGGTGGAAACTATACGAAATAAAGTACAGTTTTGTCGGTAGCCCTAACGACTTAGTAGCTAAGTCATTAGGACGAACAGAATTTGAACCAAATAAATCTTATGAGATAGAAACAATTCAAGATATAATTATCAAAAAGGAATAGACTGTGGCAAACATTGAAGATTTACATAGTTTCGACATTCAAAACTCTCAAGTTAATTTATGGGTTTTTAAAAAATCAACCTCCGGAAATCCACCACAGTATAAAGTCAGCAGTTACTGGGTTAGCTTAAGTGATGATGTAATTCAGAAACTAAAAGACACAGCAGTACAGTGTCGCGCAGCTATGACTGAAACCATAGAATATAGTTTGCTAGCTCAAAATAATGAAGGTAGTGCATTACTAATTCAGGCCATTGAAACACACGCAGATAAGATCATATCGGAGTCATTAGATCAGACACCGGCAAAACAGGTTAAAAAAATAACTAGAATGCAAAATGCGGATTTTTATGCAGTTAAAATTTCCTGTGCCACAGGAAATTTATATTGTGTAAAAAAATCTGATGACTCTTGGAAAACAAAAAAACGCACTGGGAGCATTAACACTCTTTTTAAAGCTAACATCCTAGAAATTGATGACTCGCCAACTTTCAATCTAGCCAAAAACTTTGACTTCTTTATTTTAGACAATCATATATTCATTTCCAATAAACGTTTTTTTGAATCCATACTTAATTACAAAGAAGCTCATGCTACAGATTTTTCAGAGTTATTTTTAGAACCTAACTTTAAAAATATATTCACCGAATTAGAAGTAATGAAAGCGTACATTGGAAATAATGCAATCCAGCTTCGCAGAGCCTCCTCAATTCGCCAAAAAGGAAATTATCTAGATCCCATTTTTATGCAAAACCTAAGAACTGAGTATGCAAGTTTTGGGTTAAAAATAATCTTCGACCAAAATGGTAAAATATCACCAACTATTGAATCATGCCCAGATATTTTCAAAGCGTTACTAGACCATAGATTGAAGTCACATTTTTCAGGAAGAATTTATGATGTCCAAAGCACGGAAAATATTGTTCCAACCCCTTAGGGCTCTAAGTTAGAATAGCAAAGCGTTTTCTAACGTTAGTAAATTTGGTAATCGAGCCTTATGTCTAAATATCCCGCGATTGTGCTTCGCTCTGCTCAGCTTACCCAATTAAATGGCTTACGCCACGACCGTCTGACTGGATATAAACGCCAACGACTGCCGATTAAAGTGCTCTGGCTGCTCCACGTTGCAGACATGGCCGCATTTCTCGATGATTTCGAGCTGGCTGTAGGGATCGCGGGCGACTTGCTCGCGCACCGGGGCGATAAACATATGATCCTCCTCTCCCATCAGGTAGAGGGTCGGGATCGGTAGCGCCCGCTCCTTGAAGTAGCGCATCAGGGGGTTGACCTCGGTGGCAAGCCGGAACCAGCGTTTGAACTCCTTCTGGCACAGCTTGCGAGCCTCGCGCACGAACAGGTTGCGGGACTCCTGATGGTGCTGGCGCGGCATGATGATGAAGGCGAACAGCCGGTAAAGCCACATGTAGGGCAGGATGTGCTGGCCGACCCGGCCGAGCTGCACCAGCGTCTGGGAGCGGATGTCGAGGCGCAGGATGGCGCCGCCGAGCACCATGCTCTTGACCCGCTCCGGGCACAGCTCCGCCAGGTGGCGAATGAGGATGGTGCCGAGCGAGATGCCGACGAAGTGGGCACGGGGGATGCGCAGGTGATCGAGCAGCCGCAGGATGTCTTCGGTCACGGCCTTGAAGCTGTAGTGACCCTTGACCACCTGTTGCAGCTGGTTGGACTGGCCGTGTCCGCGCAAGTCCAGCAGCAGCACGTTGAAGTGCTCGCGATAGGCGCGCAGTTGCTTGAACCAGATGGAGGAGCTGCCGCCGGCGCCGTGCACGAACACCACCCAATCTCGCTCGGGGCTTAGCTCAAAGGTCTTGTGGTACAACATCTTATGGGCTCCCGGGAGGTTGGGGGATATACTCGGCGGGCATATTAACAGATGGGGCACCCCGCTGAATATGCTGCCACCCATCATCGGACCAGCACGGAGTCTTGCATGACCCTCGCCTCGTTACGTGAATTTCTGCTCAGCCAGCCCGGCGCCACCGAAGATACCCCCTTTGGCCCTGAGTTTCTGGTCTATCGCATCGCCGGCAAGATGTTCGCCCTGGTGAACTGGCAGGCCGAGCCCCTCACCATCAACCTCAAATGCGAGCCCGAGCTCGCGCTGCTGCTGCGGGAGATCCACCCCGAAGTGAAACCGGGCTGGCACATGAACAAGCAGCACTGGAACACGGTGACCCTGACCGAGAGTCTCGACACCGAACTCTGGCAGGGCTGGATTGAACACTCCTACCAGCGGGTGGTGGCGGGTTTGCCGAAAGCCAAACGGCCACAGGCGCCGACTTCTGGAGCCGGGGCAGCATGAACGAGAGGCCAACCCCGCTAAATACCGCATCCATCCGCACGGTATCGCTTAATGAGCAGCATATCCCGCTGCTGTGCGCCCTGTTCGAGCAATCGGTACGCCGCCTCGGCCCCGAGCACTACAGCCCGGAGCAAGTGGAGCAATGGGCCCTCGGCGCCCGCCATCCGGGCCTCGCCAGCCAGCTGCGCGAGCACCACGGCTGGGTGATTGAGCTGGCGGAGGAAAAAGGCGAAGCACAGGGGACGGGACAGGACGCGGAGCAAGCCACGCCCCTTGGTTTTGTCACCCTCGGCGACAACGGCCACCTCAGCCTGCTCTATGTGAGCGCCGACTATCAGCGCCAGGGGCTCGGCAGCCTGCTGCTAGAGACCGCGCTGCAGGCCGCACGGCGGCTCGGCCTGCGCACCTTGACCACGGAGGCGAGCGCCTTTAGCCACGGGTTGTTCCTGCGCCACGGCTTCGAGCTGGCCGGATTGGAAACCGTTGAACGCGGCGGGGTGAGTTTTATCCGCCATCGCCTCCACTGCCGCTTGCCAAGCTAGGGCCAGCCACTAAAATACCCCCAAATTTCCCATAATAATCAATGAAGGCAGCCATCATGGTGGTAGAGAGCGAAGGTTACATCGCACTGGTAGAGTATCTGGTCGAGAGTCTGGGACTGTTCGAGAGCCAGCAGCAAGGCGCCGGCTCCCAGACCATCGAGGATCTGGTGAGCGGCCGGGTGGCCGACAACCTGATGGCCATCTGTGAGCAGAACCCCCAGCTAGATCCCAAGGTGCGCTTCATGATCATGCAGGAAGCCGACGCCGTGGTCGCCGATCTGGAAGAGGTACTCTCCGCCGTCTGGCTGCGTGCGCCGACCCCGCAGCAGCAGGCCTTCCTCAATGAGTTCATCGATCTCATCAAGAACCTGTTCGACAGCACCATCGGCTAGGCCGCGCTCAAGGCCCCTCCCCCGGATCAACCCCCTTGCACCACGCCAAATGAAAAGGGCCGCCTCATCGGGCAGCCCTGCTTGCTATCATTTTCAATTCATCGCGCTTGTCTAAGTTAAATGAATATCGAGGCAAGAAATGTGTCTGGTCTTGGCTGCCATCCATGGTAGCTACCCTGTAAGGCAGCTGAAGTTCAGTTAAGTTCCCCGCCATGACAAATTTTTTTCAGTTTTTTTTCAATTGCATGAAAAAGGGGCCATTACGGCCCCTTTTTGTGGTTGAACGACGCTCTCAGCGGTTCAGACTCGGCGGCAGGCAGACCCCGATCCCGCCGAGGCCGCAGTAACCTTCCGGATTCTTCTCCAGATACTGCTGATGGTAATCCTCGGCGTAATAGAAGGGCGCCAGCGGCAGGATGCGGGTGCTGATGGCACGGACATCGCCGCTCGCCATCATCGCCTGCTGGTAGGCGGCCTGACTCTGCTGGGCGATGGCCTCCTGACTGTCGTCATCAACGAAGATCACCGAGCGGTACTGGGTACCGATGTCACCGCCCTGGCGCATGCCCTGAGCCGGATCGTGCTGCTCCCAGAACAGCTTGAGCAGATCGCCATAGCTGATGACCCTGGGATCGAACACCACCTGCACCGTCTCCGCGTGGCCGGTCAGGCCGCTGCACACTTCCTTGTAGGTGGGATTGGGGGTCAGCCCGCCCTGATAGCCGGCGGCGGTGGAATAGACACCCGGCTGTTGCCAGAACAGGCGCTCCACGCCCCAGAAACACCCCATGCCAAACCAGGCAAGCTCCATTCCCTCGGGCCAGGGACCCTGGGTCGGGTGGCTATTCACCGCATGCTGCTGGCCTATCACCAGCGCCTCGCGTCGTCCCGGCAGCGCCTCTGCCGGTGAAATAATCTGCTCCATCTGCCCTGTCCTTGTATAAAAACCTGCGCCATCGCGCAACTGACGAAAAGGAATATCGAAGATAACAGGTTATCAGGCCGGATCAACCGGGAACGCGGCCTCGCGCGGGCGAGCCCCTTGCCGTTGGCCCTGGCTCAGCCCCTATGATGTCGCGGCGCCCTGGTCGGATAAAAAGGAGACAACAAATCCGCAAAACCAATATTTAGTCTTGATTTGTGAATTTATTTTCATATATTGAGCGAATTGCTGTTTTTTTATGGAAGAAATCTCACGTGCGTGAACGCGAACCGAGCCTGGTCTATGCCTTTCGGCAGTCAACCCCCTATGTCAACGTGCACCGGGGGGCCACCTTCGTGCTGATGATGGGCGGGGAAGCCATCTGCCACCCCAATTTTGCCAACATCGTCAGCGACATCGCCCTGCTGCAGACCCTCGGGATCCGCCTGGTGTTGGTGTTCGGCTCACGCCCACAAAATGACGAGGCGCTGGCCCGCGCCGGGATCGAGGCGCAGTACCACAGACGCATCAGAGTCACCGATGACGAGAGCTTCGACATCATCAAGCAGGTGTGCGGCGGCCTGCAATACGACATCACCGCCCAGCTCTCCATGGGCCTGGCCAACACCCCCATGCAGGGCGCACGCATCAGCGTGGTGAGCGGCAACTTCGTCACCGCCCAGCCACTCGGGGTGGAAGATGGCATCGACTACTGCCACAGCGGCCGGGTGCGCCGCATCGACGTGGAGGGGATAGGCCGCCAGCTGGATCAGCAGGGACTGGTACTCATCTCCCCCATTGGCTGCTCGGTCACCGGCGAGAGCTTCAACCTCAGCTCGGAAGAGGTGGCGCGGCGGGTCGCGGTGGATCTCAAAGCCGACAAGCTCATTTGCTTTAGCAGCACCCAGGGGGTGATGGACAGACACGGCGAGGCCATCTCCGAGCTCTTCCCCGAGCAGGCCGAAGAGCTGCTGGTAGAGCTGGAGCAGGCCGGCGAGGAGATGTCCGGCACCGCCCGTTACCTGCGCGCCGCCATCGCCTCCTGCCGCGGCGGCGTGCCCCGCTCCCACCTGGTGAGCTACCAGGACGACGGCGCCATGCTGCAGGAGCTGTTCAGTCGCGACGGCCTCGGCACCCAGATAGTGCGCGAGAGCGCCGAGCGGGCGCGGGCCGCCACCATCGAGGACATCGGCGGCATCCTGGATCTCATTCGCCCGCTGGAGGAGGACGGCATACTGGTGCGCCGCTCCCGCGAGCAGCTGGAGATGGAGATCGACAAGTTCACCATCATAGAGCGCGACGGCCTCATCATCGGCTGCGCCGCCCTCTACTGCTTCATGGAGGAGGCGATGGCCGAGATGGCCTGCGTCGCCATCCACCCCGAATACCGCAACTCCAACCGCGGCGATCAGCTGGTCGCCAAGGTGGCCGAGCGGGCCAAACGGCTCGGCATCACGCGGTTGTTCGTGCTCACCACCCGCTCCATCCACTGGTTCCGGGAGCGGGGCTTCGAGCCGCTGGAGGTGGAGGACTTGCCGGTCGAGCGCCAGCGGCTCTACAACTGGCAGCGCCGCTCCAAGGTCTTGTCGAGGACGATCCTGTAACTGTTTGTATGAGACCTGCTTGTAACTGATTGATCTTGTACCGGGTTATTGCCAATTCTTAACTTTTTTACAAACTCGATTGACAGTGCAATCCAGTGCGGGGTATTTCTACATACGCGCCACCTGCCAAGGTGGCACCAGAAGAGGAGCGCTGCCCAGGCAGCCCAAGGGAGGACACCAGAGTCCGATGAACTTGGGTCAGGGGGAGCAGCGCCGAGACGAGGCAGGTAACTGGACACCGCCACGTCGGCTGCGAGGGCTGAATCCCCCGGGTTGTCATCGGTCGTGTGCATCCCACACCGCATTCAAAGCGGGTTTGGTGTGGGATGGGCACCGCGGGTGGAGTGCTTCTGGCCGGGATCCTCGCGCTTTCCTGCCATTTCAGCCTCCTCCTCTCTTTTGCCTGATGAAACTGGATTTTCACCTTAAGACTGGAGTATGCAATGAGCCCGATCAACGTCGCCAAATTTGGCGGAACCAGTGTCGCCGATGCCGCGGCCATGAACCATTGTGCCGATGTGGTACTGGCCAATCCGGCGACCCGGGTGGTGGTGCTGAGCGCCAGCGCCGGTGTCACCAACCTGCTGGTGAGCCTGGCCCAGGGTGAACTCGACGAGGCGGGCCAGGACGCCCAGCTCGCCAAGCTGGCCGGGATCCAGCAGACCATCCTGACCGCCCTCGGTAATCCGGCCGAGGTGAGCGCCCTTATCCACGCCCAGCTCGGCGAGATTCGCACCATGGCCCGTCAGGCCAGCCAACACACGGATGCGGAGCTGGCTGACCGGCTCATCGCCTGTGGCGAGCTGATGTCCACTCGCCTGTTCACCGAGCTCTTGCATCAGCGCGGCATCAAGGTCCAGTGGCAGGATGTGCGCCAGCTGATGCGCACCGACAGCCGCTTTGGCAAGGCGAGCGTGGACCTGGCCGCCACCCGCGCGCTCTGTCAGAGCAAGCTGGGCCCGGTGCTCGGTGACAGTCTCATCATCACCCAGGGCTTCATCGGCGCCGATGCCGATGGCCGCACCACCACCCTGGGTCGCGGCGGCTCCGACTACAGCGCGGCCCTGCTGGCCGAGGCGCTGGATGCGGCCAGCATCGAGATCTGGACCGACGTGCCCGGCATCTACACCACGGATCCGCGCCTCGTCACCCGGGCTCGCCCCATCCCCGAAATCAGCTTCGTGGAGGCGGCAGAGATGGCCACCTTCGGCGCCAAGGTGCTGCACCCGGCCACCCTGCAACCCGCCCTGCGCCAGGACATCCCGGTCTTCGTCGGCTCCGCCAAGGATCCGGCCGCCGGTGGCACCTGGATCCGCGCCAGCACCAGCACCAATCCGTTGTTCCGGGCCGTGGCCCTGCGTCGCCAGCAGGTGCTGGTCACCCTGCACAGCCTCAACATGTTCCACGCCTATGGCTTCCTGGCCGAGGTGTTCGGCATCCTGGCCCGCCACCGCATCTCGGTGGATCTCATCACCACCTCCGAGGTGAGCGTGTCCCTCACCCTGGATCACACCGGCAGCCAGAGCAACGGCGAGCCCATCCTGAGCGACAAGGTGCTGGCGGAGCTCGGCCAGCTGTGCAAGGTGGAGGTGGAGACCGGCTTCGCGCTGGTAGCGCTCATCGGCAACCGCATGAGCGAGGCCGTCGGGGTCGGCAGCCAGGTGTTCGATGCCATCCGCGAGCACAACATCCGCATGATCTGCTACGGCGCCAGCGCCCACAACCTCTGCTTCCTGGTGAAAGAGGGCGAGGCCGGCCACATCGTCAACCGCCTCCATCAGGAGCTGCTCGACTAGTCACCACTGGCGAGCCGTCATGAGAAAGAGGGGCCTGGGCCCCTCTTTTTTTGACTCCGCAAGCCCCGCTAGACGGTGGCCTGGCCCGCGCCCGACGCCACCCGGGTGGATGGCGGCAGCTGGCAGGCCTGGATCTGCTCGCGCAGACCGGCGAGCTTTTGCAAGAGTCCGGCCTGACCGAGTCCGGCCTCGTCGGGCCCCAGGTTGTCGACCAGCGCGGGGAAGTGTTCCCGCACCGCCATCTCCAGCCAGTCGAGGCGGCGCAGGGTGAGCGGGCCGCAGCTCTTGCCGCTGAGATCGTCCAGAATGTCGAGCCGGTGGCTGCGATACATGTCGCGCCACCAGCTGGCGGCCAGCGCCTGATCGCTGCCAAGGGCCGCGCTCCACTCCCCCACCAGCCCTTGCAGGCGTGCCAGCACCGCGGCGCTGGCCCCTTCCCGGTTCAGGTATTGCAGCTCGGACTTGGCCCAGGCCAGGCACAGCTCGCGCCAGTGGCGAAACAGCGGCATGGGATCGGCCTCATCCAGCCAGAGACCTGACAGGGTGCGGGTCTCCAGCCGCTCCGGCACATGAAACTCCGGATCGGACAGGCCGTTGGAGTTGAATTCGTGGTGGGGATCGAAGGGCCACATGTAGCCAAAGTCGAACACCGAGATCTGCTGACCGTCGTCGAGCAGGTTGCCCGGGCTCGGATCCCAGTCAAACCAGCCCCAGTGGGCGAGCTCGGCCTCGATGGCCAGCATCTGCGCCAGGTTGCGCTCATTGAGCACGTGTACCGGCTCCCCTCTGAGCCAGGGGGAGACCAGTACCCCGGCCCGGGCCGAGCCGAAGCTGGTGCAGACCACGTTGGAGAGGATGGTGGGGTGCAGCTCACGCAGGCTCTCGATCTCACGGCGCCGCTCGAGCTCGGTGAGGAAGGCTGTCTGGCCATCGACGTTGGCCACCAGCGACGCCTGCCGGCGCCGCTTCAGGCACCAGTGATGGTCTTCCACCTTGAGGTGGAACACCTCGGCGGTGAGCCCGTGATCATAGACCTTGATCACATCGGGATGTCCCTCGGCCAACCTGAGCAATTGCGCAAGCGGCAGGGGGCAATCGCGCTCGCGCCCGATCCTGATCTCCTCTTTGTTCTCCAGCATCTGGAGCAACCTTGCCTGACGTGCCGCAATTTTGGGATTCATACATGTACCTCCAGCCATTATTGAGAGACTAAGCAGCAAGCCAGGCCCAAGCCAGCGGCAAAGCGTCATGATGCCGCTTTCATCACAGAATGAATCTGTCCGCAGGATCGGGATCACAATTTGCAGGTCCCGGCTGTCACACCATATTCATCCCGCTGTCATTGAATTGACATCGAGGAACAAGCCCAGCACCATCGGGTCAAAATAGATACAGTCGTTTACCGCGACCTCACTCGCTCCAAGGATGAGCTCCTTATGAATGCCCCCGCTCCGGCTCGCAGCGTCCCCCCTTCATCGCCCCTGGCCAGGTTGTTGTTTGGCCTGCTGGCCGCCCTGCTGCTGCTGACCCTGGCCCTGCCGGTGCTCAACCCCGGTAGTTGGCTCGGACGCGCCCAGCCGCTGATCCTGGGACCCGCCGATCAGCCGCTCGCCACCCTCAACCGTCACAGTCTGCTCTACAAGAGTGACAGTCGTGGTCTCTATCTGGTGGTGCGCAGCCAGTGGCAGCTGCTCAAGCCATTGCAGGAGGGGGACAAGGTGCGGGTCGAGCTGCTCAACGACAAAGGCCTTCGCATCGATCAGCTGAGTCAGGCGGCAGAGAAGCGCCAGAAGTGCCGCCAGAACCGCTGCACCCTGGATCTCAACAGCACGCTCAGGGCGCCGGATGATGCCCTGGACAGCCGCTACCAGCTGCGCATCGGCCTGCTGCTCAAGGATAGGCCCGAGAGTGGCGAGTACAGCCAGATCCTGCAGACCCTGCCTGAGCGCGGCTTCAACCTGATCTATCTGATGGTCAGCCTGCTGCTGGTACTGCTGGTGAGCGCCGGCACACTCAGGGCGCTGCTGCCACGGCTGCGCCAGAGCCGCGGCGCCCGGGTGATTGGCAGCCTGCTGCTCGGCAACCTCACCTTCGTGCTGCTGCACGGCTTCGTGGTGTTCAAGCTGGGGGAATTTCTGCTCTGGTCCGATTTTCGCACCGAGCACTATTACCTGGCCTGGGGCAGCATGGTGCTGGGCTGGAGCCTGTGCGCCCTGGCGGGCTTCAACCTCTACATGGGGCTGGTGTTCACCGCCCTGTCCGGCATCGCCCTGCTCGCCAACTTCATGAAGATCGCCATCTACGGGGTGCCGCTCGGGGGGGATGATCTCGGCAACCTGCTGGCGCTGGTGCATATCCTGCTCGATCAGCACCCGGTGTTGCCGGTGCTCGGCGTCCTGGGGTTGCTGTTTGTGTGCTGGCGCTTAGGCTTGTCACGCCGGATCCTGCGCGGCTTGTTGCGTACAACGGCCGCCACCGCCGCCTTCTTTGCGCTTTGCGTGTTTGCCACCCAGACCGGCAACAAGCTGCTGGGGGCCAACGTACGCTATGTGGACAGGGCGGTGAACTACCACAGGGACATCATCCGCTCCGGTCCCGGCCTCTACCTGTTCAGCCTGGTGGATGAGATGCTGCAAAGCGGCAACATCTTCCGCTATCCCTTGCAGATCAACGAGCGCACCCCGGAGCTCGGTCACCGGGATCCCGTCCAGTCGGCCCAGCGCCGGTCCCCCCGCTTCGATCTGGTGATCGTGCTGCAATACGAGTCGCTCTGGCTCGACTGGCAGGGCAAGATCTGCGCCCCCGCCCCGACCCTGAGCCTGCCCGTCGGGGTAGCCCAGTGGCACAAGACCATCCACTCCCCCACCACCGGCGGCATGACGGTGCTGGCGGAGTTCGAGATGAACACCGGCCTGCCGGTGGGCCTGCTCAAGCAGGGGGTGGTGCCCTACTACTACCTGTCGGACAAGGTGCCTGGGCTCGCGCAGACGGCCAAGCAGAGCGGCTACCAGACCCTGTTCGCCCACCCCTATGTGGAGAAGTTCTGGGGCCGGGCCAAGGCCATACCGGCGCTGGGCTACGAGGAGCGCTGGTTCGACACCCGCTTCACCAGCCTCGAGCACAAGGGGCTCTACATCTCGGACGATGCGCTGATCTCCCACCTGCTCAAACGCAGCGAGCAAGACAGCCAGCCGCTGTTTGCCTACGCGGTCACCATGCAGGGTCACGGCCCCTTCGACGGAGATCGCTATCACGCCCAGCAGATGGACAAGGCCTGCCCGGATCAGAGCGAGGCCGACCGGCAGCGGCTCAACACCTACTACACCGGGGTGGTGGATGCCATGGCGTCGCTTGAGCGGCTGCTCAAGACGCTGGACCAATCCGGCAAACGCTATCTGGTGGTGGCCTTCGGCGATCACCAGCCGTTTTTGATGTCGGCGGGCAAGGGCATTCACGGCGACAAGCCGGCGCGGGATGCCGCCTACCAGATCCCCATGATGGCCTTCACCCGCAGCGACGGCGCCCTGTCACTCGAGCGCCAGTTCGCGCCGGTGCGCCAGCTCTACCAGATGGGCCAGGCCACCCGAGCGCTGCTGGCCGGTGATCTCACCCCCATCCCGGCACTGGCCCTGCTCCACCCGGTGCTGGGGGAGGAGAAAGGCTTCGATCCCTCGCCCCTGGTGCCGCAGATCCGCGCGAGCTTCCGAGCCGATGCATTGCCCTGATCGATTGAGACACGAGGGCCACAGATCTTTGCAATACCATCAGGGCCGATCCCCTGCCCTGATCCCCGACCAATAAAAGAGGCCGCTGATGCGGCCTCTTTTATCTCTCTTTCCCACTATCGCAGCCAGGGTTCGCACAGCGTCAGGCACTGGTTATCCACATCCAGCTCGGCCTGGATACCGAGCGGCAGGGTCAGCATGGGGTGGGTGTGGGCGCAGTCAAACTCCGCCAGTATGGGGAAGCTAGGCACCCCCACCACCTCCAGCAGGAGGTCGAGCGGCCGCTTGCCGCTGCCCTGATCATCAAACAGCTCGTGCTTGCCGAGCACCAGGGCGCCGATGCGATCGAACACCCCGCACAGCTTGAGGTGGGTAAAAGAGCGTTCCACCGTCTCCGCCGTCTTGAGGCTGTCCTCCAGCAGCAGAATATCCCCAGTTTCAATCGGCGGCATGTAAGCGGAGCCCCAGATCCCCGCCAGGGTGTTGAGGTTGCCACCCATCAGCCGGCCCCGCACCTTGCCCGACCCCACCGAGACTAACCGGTTGGGCCGGCACGCCTTGGCCCGGGTCTGGTGCTCCCAATCCAGCCGCTCGTCGGTCCAGTGGCTCGGGGTCGGCACTGTGTGGGGCACGGCGGCGCCACCTGCCTGGCAAATCTGGTTGAACCCGGCCAGGGTCTCGTCCACCAGGGGCGGCAGCTCCCCGAACGAGGCCACCAGCGCCGGACCGTAGAAGGTGACCAGCCCGGTTTGGGCATGGATGCCGAGCAGCAGCGCCGTCACGTCCGAGTAGCCGATGAGGATCTTGGGATCTTTTTTAAGCGCCTCGTAATCGAGATAGGGCAGCAGGGCGTTGGAATTGCTGCCGCCGATGACCGACATGATGGCGCGCACCTTGGGGTCGCAGATAAGCGCATTGAGCTCGGCGGCCCGCGCCGCGATGGCGCCGGAGCGCCAGTGATCCTGCTGGCCGGTGAGGCTGTCCGCCTTGAGTGCAAAGCCCTGCGCCGCCAGATAAGCCTTGGCGCGAGCAAAACGGTTTGGCGACCAGGCGGTGGCCGCGCTGGAGGGGGAGAAGAAACCGATGGTGTCGCCGGGTTTGAGCCCCGGCGGCTTGAGTAAAGTCATGGATGCAGCCCTGCCATATGGGGTGAACACCGCCGGGAGATGCCATCCCGACGCCAGGTTTCATCCTACTGCGGCCTTTCACCGCCAGACAAGGGCGGGAAATCGCACTCACGGGCCCATTTTTGTTTAAAAAAACTAAACGACTCTCACAAATTGCATACCAATACTGAACAATAACAGCCCTGACCTTCCCCCTTTCCCGGCGTTAAGGCACTCATCAGGCGCCGAAAAATGGCCACGGGGCCAGTCCCCGCCTCTCCCGTCGACATCCCGCCGACACCGCCGCCGTCCCCCAATAAAAAAGCCGATCTCGCGATCGGCTCTCTGCTGGTCGGTGACCCGGCTTAGACCACCACGGCGGTGCCGCTGATGCTGACCATCAGCATGCTGCCGTTCTGGCCCACCACCTCGTAGTCGATGTCGATGCCGACCACGGCGTTGGCGCCGAGCGCCTCGGCCCGCTCTTTCAGCTCCTCGAAGGCGATCTCGCGAGCGCGGGCCAGCTCCTTTTCATAGGCGCCGGAGCGGCCGCCGATGATGTCGCGAATGCCGGCGAACAGATCCTTGAAGATATTGGCGCCAAGGATGGCCTCGCCCACCACGATGCCGCGGTATTCGCGAATGGTTCTGCCTTCCAGGGTGGGGGTCGTCGAGAGGATCATCATAAACTCCAGTTGTGACAATGGGCTCCAGACTACCCCAAACAGCCCGCCGGCAACATCCCTCCGGTGCTAATAGCCTGTCACTCGATAAGGGCATCTGTGCGCATGCCGCCAGCGACGGGGCCCCGCTATCGGCGCTGCCGAGCGCCCATAAAAAAGGAGAGGCGCTGGCCTCTCCTTCTGGTGTCGCGGGCTTGCAGGGCAAGCCGTCACTTGTCAGTGCAGCTTCATGCTCGGGCGCAGCACCCGGTTGATGCGGCCCACCAGCATGATGAGGCCGGTCTTGATGTAGCCGTGCAGGGCGACCTGGTGCATCCGGTACAGGGAGATGTACACCATGCGCGCGAGGTAGCCTTCCACCATCATGGAGCCACGCATCAGGTTGCCCATCAGGCTGCCTACGGTGGAGAAGCGGCTCAAAGAGACCAGGGAGCCGTGGTCATGATAGAGGTAGGGCTTGAGCTCACCGCCATCCATCTTGGCCAGGATGTTCTTGAACGCCTGGCTCGCCATCTGGTGGGCGGACTGGGCGCGCGGCGGCACGAACTTGCCATCCGGCTGCGGACAGGCCGCGCAGTCGCCGATGACGAAGATGTTCTCGTCACGGGTGGTCTGCAGGGTCTCTTTCACCACCAGCTGGTTGATGCGGTTGGTCTCGAGCCCGGCGATGTCCTTCATGAAGTCCGGCGCCTTGATGCCGGCCGCCCATACCATCAGGTCTGCTTCAATCAGCTCGCCATCCTTGGTGTGCAGCCCATCGCTGGTGGCTTCGGTGATCATGGTGGCGGTGCGCACGTCCACCCCGAGCTTGACCAGCTCCTGATGAGCGGCGCCGCTGATGCGCTCAGGCAGCGCCGGCAGGATGCGGGGGCCCGCTTCCACCAGGGTCACCTTCAAACTATCAGTCGTGAGATTCTTGAAGCCGTAGGCATAGAGCTGCTCGACCGCATTGTACAGCTCGGCGGAGAGCTCGACCCCGGTGGCGCCGCCGCCGACGATGGCGATCTTCACCTTGTCGCCAGGCTTATATTCGGTGGCGAACTGCAGGAAGCGGTTCATCATGCTGTTGTAGAAGCGATGGGCCTGGGAGGGGCTGTCCAGGAAGATGCAGTGATCCTTGATACCCTTGGTGTTGAAGTCGTTGGAGACGGAGCCGATGGCCATCACCAGCACGTCGTAGGCCAGTTCCCGCTCATGCACCACCAGCTCGCCGTTCTCGTCGTGAATAGGCGCCAGCACGATGCGTTTCTCGTCGCGCTTGATGTCGGTCAGGCTGCCGAGCTGGAAGTCGAAGCCGTGATTCTTGGCATGGGACTGGTAGCTCAGGGCATCGATGCCCGCATCCATGGAGCCGGTGGCGACCTCGTGCAGCAGGGGCTTCCACAGGTGGGTACGGTTGCGATCCACCAGGGTGACCTTGGCCTTGTTCTTCTTGCCCAGCTTGCGGCCCAGGCTGGTCGCAAGCTCCAGACCACCGGCGCCACCACCGACAACGACAATATTCATCATGATAATTTCCCTTGGTTCCTCAAAACGAAAGGGAGCCACCGGCTCCCTGAAACGAAAACGGTCGACGTGATGGCTCAGGCTTCCTTGAAGGCCTTCATCCGCTGCAGGTGATGCGAGATGTTCTTGAATTTATGGGTCTCGCGCTCATCCCACACGATGTCGTAATAATTCTTCAGCTCACGTTCAGTCTCACGATTATCGCGGATTTCATCCTGGACGGAAAGGATGCACAGGCAGTTCCCTGAATTTTTATTACGAAATTCGGTTACACACTTGGTGCCGATATCGTCGTACTCTTCCGGCCTGTCTATCTTGCCCTGCATGTTTTGCGCCGGGTTGAGATTGGGGTTGAAGATCACCTGCTTGATGCCGCACAGAAAACCGATCCGCTCGCTCCAGTAGCCGCCGAGCCCGACCCCGCAGATGAGGGGTTTGGGGTCCGTGCTCATGTCGAGCTGCTTCTTCACCTCTTTGAGCAGGTGGCTCATATCATGGCGGGGGTGAACCGTGCTGTAGTGCACGAAACGCACATCATCATCGATAAACTGCAACTGCAGCACTTTCTCATGATTGCCGGGGCTGGTGGCATCAAAGCCATGCAGATAGATGATCATGGATAAGACCTCGGAAACTGTGTCGGTTCTATCGAACCTACTCCAGCCGCGGGCCCGTGCGCCACCAAAACATCCCACTTTCTTGCTTTGGATCACGTCCCAGGTTGCGAGTGAAACCAGATTGCCCCCCTCCCTATCAAACTGAGAGCCAGCGCGCCCCGAATGATAGGCGCGCTACCAATCTGATAACCCCAACACCCAGCCAGGCAAACGATTGGCCGCCTCCCCCGCTCACCCTTGTGACCCTCGCCACAAAACCGGCAGGACGCATGCCGGATTGGCCCCTCTCCCCCCTATTGAGCATGTTTTGTGCACTCCCCCTCCTGACGAGGCGATCGCCAGCCGACCCCTCTCACCCAGCCACCCGGCGACCGCCATGAGCGGGCCTGCCAGGACCATCTGCCCGACCACAGATGCTCGGGCCGCAAGGAGTAGGGTTCATGCACCAGATCAACTCCCAACAGGCCGATCAGGCCACCACGGCGCCGCCCGTCGACGAAGTCGAGCGCGTGCTCCCCCTCGGCCAGCTGTTCACCCTCGGCCTGCAGCATGTGCTGGTGATGTACGCGGGCGCCGTGGCGGTGCCGCTGGTCGTCGGCGGCAGCCTGGGGCTGCCCAAGGCGCAGATCTCCTACCTCATCAGCGCGGATCTGTTCTGCTGCGGCATCGTCACCCTGCTGCAATGCCTGGGGATAGGGCGCTTCGCCGGGATCCGCCTGCCGGTCATCATGTCGGTCACCTTCGCCGCCGTCATGCCCATGCTCGCCATCGGCGGCAACCCGGAGCTGGGGTTGCCCGGCATCTTCGGGGCAACCATCGCCGCCGGGGTGATCTCCACCCTGCTGGTGCCCCTCATCGGCCGCCTGATGCCGCTCTTCCCCACAGTGGTGACCGGGGTGGTCATCACCTCCATCGGGATCAGCATCATGCAGGTGGGAATCGACTGGATGGCGGGGGGCAAGGGCAATCCCGAGTACGGCAGTCCGCTCTACATCGGCACCAGCTTCCTGGTGCTCGCCTTCATCCTGCTGGTGACCCGCTTTGCCAGCGGCTTCTTCGCCAACATCTCGGTCCTGCTCGGCATACTGTTCGGTTTTGTCATCGCCATCTTCATGGGAGAGGTGAGCCTGACCGGCCTCGATGAGGCGGCCTGGTTCGCCCCCATAGTGCCGTTCGCCTTCGGCTGGCCCACCTTCGATCCCATCTCCATCGCCACCCTGACGGTGATCATGCTGATCACCTTCATCGAGTCCATGGGGATGTTTCTGGCCCTCGGCGACATCGTCGGTCATCCGGCCACCCGGGGCGACATAGTGCGCGGCCTGCGGGTGGATGGCATCGGCACCATCATCGGCGGCATCTTCAACAGCTTCCCCCACACCTCCTTCTCCCAGAACATCGGGCTGGTGAGCGTGACCGGGGTGGCGAGCCGCTGGGTCTGCGTGATGTCGGGCGGGATCCTGCTCGCCTTCGGCCTCATCCCCAAGATGTCGCTGATGGTGGCTTCCATCCCGCCCTTCGTGCTCGGGGGCGCCGGCATAGTGATGTTCGGCATGGTGCTGGCCACCGGCATCCGCATCCTGGCGCGGGCCGATTACACCGGCAATCGCCACAACCTGTTCATCGTCGCCATCAGCCTGGGAATAGGCATGATCCCCACGGTGTCCGAGCACTTCTTCCAGCGCTTTCCCGAGGCGCTGCAGCCATTGCTGCACAGCGGCATCCTGCTGGCGACCCTGAGCTCGGTGTTGCTGAATCTCTTCTTCAACGGCTACCAGCCGGATCCCAGCCTGCAGACCCGCCCCCTGCTGGTAGGACCGGTGCGACCGGGAGACCCCTCGTAAAAAAACCGCCGGGCAGACAGTCTGCCCGGCGGCTTCTTATTGCGGGATGAGCGGTCTCAGCGGCAGAGGTGCTCGAAGCGATCCACGGCGTCCTCCACCAGTGCCAGGCTGCCCTGCCAGAACGCCGCCTCGCGGATATCCTGGCCCAGGTGTTTCTCGACCAGATCTTCGGCGCTCATGCGGCCGGTGTCCCGCAACAGGGCGCGATAGGCCTCGGCCACATTCTCTTCCCCTGCGGCCTTGCGGCTCATCAGCCGGTGATAGACCCCGAGGCTGAACAGGTAGCCGAACAGATAGGGATAGTTGTAAAAACCGAAGCCCGCGATGGAAAAATGCGCCTTGGCGGCCCAGAACAGGGGGTGATAGCGGACGAGGCTGTCCTCGTACCAGCGGCCCCAGGCCTCGTCCGTCATGGCACTGAGCCGCGCGGCCGAGACGTAGCCCTGCTCGCGGGCGGCCACCAGCGCCTGCTCGAAGTCAAAGCGGGCCGGGATGTTGAGCAGGAAGGTGGCGGCGCCGTCCGCTTCGGCCCAGGCGATGGCCTGACGTTGCTCCGAGGTGTCGGCCAGCTCGAACAGGGCGCTGCGCACCAGGGTCTCGGCGAAGATGGAGGCGGTCTCCGCCAGGGTCATGGGGTAGCTACGCTGGCTCATGGGCAGATCGCGAATGAGCCAGTTGTGCCAGGCATGGCCGAGCTCGTGGGCCAGGGTGATCACGTTGTCCATGGTGCCCGCGTAGGTGACGAACACTCGCGGCTCCACCGGCTCGGCAAACTTGGTGCAATAGGCGCCGGTGCGCCGGTTCGGGGTGGGTGCCGCATCGATCCAGCCGCGCTCGGCCATCATGCGGGCGAACGCCCCCATCTCGGGATCGAAGCGGGCAAAGGCCGCAGAGATGAGATCGATGGCCTCCTCGAACGGGATCGCGCGGCTGGTAGCGGCCGGGGGCGGCGCGAACAAGTCCTCCGGCCCCAGCTCATCGATACCCAGCCGGCCAGCCATCAGCCCCAGCGCCCGCTGGCCCAGCCCACGGGCACCATAGGTCGCCGCCATCAGGGTATCTAGGGTGGCGCGCTCGATGTGGCTCTGGTGACAGGAGAGATCCAGGGCATCCAGCGCTCGCACCTTGCCGCGCTGGCGTGCCAGCTCCAGCCGCCAGCCGTTGAGGGCATTGAGGATGGCGGCGACCGTCTCCTGCTCCCCTTCCCAGCCGGCGCTGATGGCGTCGAAGGCCTCTTGGCGCAGTGCCCGATCCGGGCTGGAGAGCAGGTTGCTCGCCTCGGCCAGCCCCATCTCACGGCCATCGATAACGAGGCGGATCTTGCCCACCAGATCGTTGTAGAGGTTGCCCCAGGCGTGCAGGCCGTCGGTGCCAAGGCCAATCACCAGTTGTTCGGCCTCCACCGGCAGGCGCTGATCCTGCAGGCGCCGCTCGTGGCGCAGGCGATAATCTTCCTCCCCCAGCAGGGGATCCTGCATCAGCCGCTCGAACTCGGCCGCGGGTAACCCCAGCATCAGATCCTCCACCGGCGCCAGGGTCTTGAACAGATCGGCGTTGAGCGCACGAGCGCGGGAGGCCAGCTGCTTGGCCAGGGGATCCCGGGCGTCCTGGCTCCCCTTGCAGGCGGCCAGCACGGCGATGTTCCAGCCTATTTCGCGGATACGCCGGGCCCGCAGGCGTACCTCCCGCAGGAAGTCCTGCCGGGCCGGCTGGTTACCCTGCACCCCGGCCAATCCCTCGATAAAACAGCTCAATTCCGCCAGGCTGGCGCGAGCCAGGCTCATGTCCGCCTCCAGCACGCAGCTGTCGAGGGAGGGGTAGATGTGCTGATTTTGCCACTGCTGTGGGTAGACTCGTTGTTGCATCGAACGCTCATTGTCAGAGACGGGTCCGGCCCGTCGTGAAACAGGGGTGGCCCCAGGGCCACGAACAGAAATACCAAGGCTGGCTGCGACACCAGCCGGATCAAATGTGGGCGACTACACCAGCCGCTCGAGGCGGCTGACCGCCTCCTCGACATAGCGCAGACTCTCCTCCCGGAACCCAGGAAGGTTCGCGACTACACCAGTCGCTCGAGACGCTCCACCGCCTCCTCGACAGAGCGCAGACTCTCCTCCCAGAACGCGGGTTCCCGAATGTCGACCCCCAGGTGCTTCTCCACCAGGCTCTCGGCGCTCATGCGGCCGGTGTCGGCGAGCAGCGCCCGATAGGCTGGCACGAAGTCGGCGCCAACCCGCGCCTTCTGGGCATAGAGCCCCAGGCTGAACAGGTAGCCAAACAGATAGGGGTAGTTGTAGAACCCGAACTCGGCAATGGAGAAGTGGCTCTTGCTGGCCCAGAACAGCTCGTCATATTGGCTGAGGGTGTCACCATACCACTGCTGCTTTGCGGATTTCATCATGGCCCTCAGCTGGCCCGCCCCCAGATACCCCTCGGTCCGACCTGCCACCAGCGCCCGTTCGAAGTGGAAGCGGGAGGGGATGTCGAGCAGCAGCTCCCCGTCCATCCAGGCGATGTCCAGGCGCTGCTCGCGGGTCTGCGAGCGCGCGAGCAGCGCGTCGCGCACCAGGGTTTCGGCAAACAGGGAGGCGGTCTCGGCCAGCGTCATGGGGTAGTCCCGCTGCTCCAGAGGGAGGTCCCGCAGCAGCCAGCTGTGCCAGGCGTGGGCGAGCGTGATGACGTTGTCCATGGTGCCCTCGAAGGTGAGGAACACCCGGGGCTCGGCGGGATCGGCATACTCGGTGCAATAGGCGCCGCAGCGCCTGTTGTCGCTCGGTGCGGCATCGATCCAGCCCCGATCCGCCATCATGAGGGCGAAGGCCCCCATCTCGGGATCAAAGGCGGCGAAGGCCTCGGCAATCAGCGTCAGTGCCTGTCCGAAGCCAAGCCTTACCTGCGCCGCGGCGGGCGGCGGGGCATAGAGATCCCAGGGGGCGAAGTCCGTTATCCCCTGGGCACTTGCCATGGCCCGCAGGGCCCGTCTGCCCAGCGCCTTGTGGGCTTCTGCCTGCGTCATCAGGGTCTCCAGGGTGGTGCGCTCCAGGTGCCCCTGGTGGCAGGAGAGATCCAGCGCATCGAGCTGGCGCGACTTGCCACGCTGGGCCGCCAGCTCCTGGCGCCAGCCGTTGATGGCGTTGAGGATGGCGGCCACCGTCTCCTGCTCCGCCTGCCAGGCGGCCTGAATGCCGTGCCAGGCACTGGCGCGCCGCGCCCTGTCCGGATGGGAGAGCAGGTTGTCCGCCTGGGCCAGCCCCATAGGCTCCCCCGCCACCTCTGGCCTGAGTCTGGCCACCAGGCTGTCGTAGAGATCCCCCCAGGCTTGCAGGCCGTCCACCGCCAGTCCCTCGATCAGCTGCTCGCTCTCGAGGGAGAGGGCCTGATCCTGCAACCGGCGATCGTGGCGAATGAGGTAGGCCAGCTCGAACAGCTCGGGATCCTGCAGCAAGGCCCGCACCTGATCCTCGGGGGCGTTCAGCCAGAACAGGGCCACCGGCTTGACGAGCTGGGCCAGCCTCGCCTGCAACTGTTGACCGCGGGAGAGCAGCACCCGGGCGGCCTCGTCGCGGCCGTTGCGGCTGAGCCGGTTGTAGGCGAAGGTCTGGCTGTTCCAGGCTTGTCTCCTCACGGCATTGGCCTGGCGGCGAATGGCCCGAAGCAGGTGGCGCAAGGGGTTGATGTCCCGGGCCTCTGGCAAGGCGGCCAGCAGGGTAGTGATCTCGGTCAGGGCCTCGGCGGCGCGTTGGAAGTCGGCGTCGATCGCCGGGCAATCGGGGGCGGCATAGATGTGGTCATCCTGCCAGAGGGTGTTGGTCATAACTATCCTTGTCTGTTTGCGTCCATGTGGGCGTCCCGCCTCTGTGGGCAGTGACCGCCAAATAGTACGAAGGGGGCCGGCCCTTGCCTATCCCCCATTCTGGTCAACAAACAGCAGATCCGACCTGCGACGCCCCCTGTCGGCAGGGGACGATTCCTGAGCGACCGCCGCTGTTATTTCACGGGAGTCAGCTTGCCCACCAGGGTCATGGCCAGCACCAGCACCATGCCCGCCACCACACCCGCCACCGCATTGAGCAGGGTCGGCGTCACCACGGCCAGCACGGCGCCGACCCCGGCCAGGGGGGCAAGGCTAGCGGCGACGCCCTCAATCAGGTGATGCAAGAAGGGCCAGCCATGGACCAGAATGCCGCCGCCGACCATGAACATGGCGATGGTGCCGACCAGCGCCAGCAGGTGCATCAGGCGAGGCGCCGTCACCAGCAGGCCGCGTCCCAGCGCGCGGCGCAGCACGCTGGCATCCGGTTTTTGCAACAGGTGCAGGCCGATGTCGTCCAGCTTGACGATGAGCCCCACCAGGCCGTAGACCCCCACCGTCATCAGCAATGCTATGCCCGCCACCACGGCGATCTGCAGGCCGAGACTGGTGCCCTGCACCGTGCCGAGCGCGATGACGATGATCTCGGCGGAGAGGATGAAGTCGGTGCGAATGGCCCCCTTTATCTTCTGCTGCTCGAAGGCCAACAGATCGTCAGGGATGGGAGCAGCGTGTTGCTCACCGTCAACGGCATCGTGGGGCAGAAACTTGTGGGCCAGCTTCTCCGCTCCCTCGAAGCAGAGGTAGGCACCCCCCAGCATCAGCAGGGGGGTGATGAGCCAGGGCACCAGGGCGCTGATGGCGATGGCGGCGGGCACCAGGATCAACTTGTTGCGAAACGAGCCTTTGGCCACCGCCCACACCACCGGCAGCTCCCGCTCGGCCCGCACCCCGGAGACCTGCTCGGCGTTGAGGGCGAGATCGTCCCCCAAGACCCCGGCGGTCTTCTTGGCGGCCATTTTGGTCATCAGGGCCACGTCATCGAGCACGCTGGCAATGTCGTCGAGCAGGGCCAACAAACTGGTTCCAGCCATATCAGGTGTTCCTTATCGCAATAGTGTGTTGACGTCCGGGTACGCTGACGCTCTTCCTGGCCACCGCCTTGGTCATCAGGGCCACGTCATCGAGCACGCTGGCAATGTCGTCGAGCAGGGCCAACAAACTGGTTCCGGCCATATCAGGTGTTCCTTATCATCGCTATGGTGAATTTGCCCGATAGAGCCAACACAGGCGTTACGACCACAGAGGCTTCCTTATTTCGGGCAAAAGATGGCACAGTGTAGCGAGAAGCCGCCCGTTAGGCAGCTCCCATAACAGGGTCAATTGGCCTTGTTTCCCCCTCCAGCCCCTGGCCAAAGGAATTTCCATGCAACCCTGGCAACCTCTGCTCGATTTCTGGTTTGGTGATGACGCCGATGACGCCCACCGCGCCGCAAGACAGGCCCCGCTCTGGTGGGGAAAGAGCGACGAGACCGACGCCCTGCTGGCGCACAGGTTCGGCGAGCTGGCCGAAGCGGCGGCCGCCGGCACCCTGGCGTCCTGGGCCGAGGTCCCCACCGGCCGGCTCGCGCTGATCCTGCTGCTGGACCAACTGCCACGCAACATCCACCGCGGCACCCCCGCCGCCTTCGCCCAGGATGCCAAGGCGCGGGATCTCTGCCTCAAGGGGCTGTCGCTTGGGGCGGACAAGTCCCTCTCCCCGCTGGCGCGGGTCTTCTTCTACCTGCCGCTCGAGCACGCGGAGTCCCGCGAGCAGCAGGCCAGAAGCCTGGCCCTGTTCGAGGCGCTGGCGAGTGAGCAGGTTCACACCGCCGCCCACGCCACCTTCGCCGGCTTTGCGGATTTCGCCCGCCGCCATCAGGTGATCGTCGATCGCTTCGGCCGCTTCCCCCACCGTAACGCCATCCTGGGGCGGGCCGACAGCGCGGAGGAGACCGCATTTCTGCGCCAGCCCGGATCGGGTTTCTAAGCCGGGCGCCGAGACCGCAGACATAAAAAACGGGCCCAAGGGGCCCGTTTTGACATCCGGTTGACATCAGGCCATCAGGCCGCCTCCCCCAGCGTCTCCTCTTCCTTCTTCTGATACGCCTGGGGCGAGAGACCCAACAGCTCCTGCACGGTGGAGGCCACGGTGATGGAGGAGAGGGTGCCCACCAGGATGCCGGCGAACAGGGTGAAGGAGAAACCGTACAGCGCATCGCCGCCGAACAGCAGCAGGGCGCCCACGGTGAACAGGGTGGTGCCGGAGGTGATCATGGTGCGGCTGAAGGTGGCCTTGATGGCCACGTCTGAGCACTCGTGGATCCCCATCTTGGTGCGCGAACTCAGCAGGTCCCGCAGCCGGTCCGAGATGACGATGCTGTCGTTGAGGGAATAGCCGATCACCGCCATCAGGCCCGCGATCACGTTGAGATCGAACTCGATGTTGAACAGCGCCAGCAGCCCAAGCGCCACCAGCCCGTCGTGCAGCACCGACACCAGGATGCCGATGGCCTGGCGCCATTCGAAACGCACCGCCAGGTAAATGGAGATGGCGAGAGAAGCCACCAGCACCGCCAGCATCCCCTGCTGGAACAGCTCGGCGCCCACCTGGGGCCCGACTATGGTGGTGCGCAGCAGCTCCACCGGCAGGGCCAGTTGCTGGCCGAGCATCACCGCCAGCTCTTCGGCCGGCCAGGGCAGCTCGTGAGGGGGCAGCTTGATCAGCCACTCGCCGGGTACACCGGCGCCGCTCAGCTCCACCGCCCCGGCCAGGGGGGCACTCAGCAAGGCGTTGAGTTCATGGGCCTCCTTCAGGGTCTGGATCCGAAACTCCAGCAGGATGCCGCCGGTGAAGTCGAGCCCGAGGGAGAGGCCGTTGATGGCGAGCACCGCGATGCTCGCCACGGTCAGCAGCACCGATATCCACAGCCCGATATAACGCCAGCGGGTCAGCCCCATGGCAACGATCATTCTCAGCATTGTGCTTCCCTCGGCAACAGGTGACTCTGGCTTCCTCGGGGGAAACCGGTGGCGCGGCGCGGTGCCACGGCGTGATGACGCAAGGTTCTGGTCATGGTCATACCCTCAGCAGCTTGGCGCTGCTCTTGCCCCACAGGGGGTTGATGATGGCGCGGGTGCCCCAGATGCCGGTCACCATGCTGGAGATGAGCCCCAGGATCAGGGTGATGGAGAAGCCCTGCAGCGGGCCCGAGCCGATGGAGTAGAGCACCACGGCGCAGATCAGGGTGGTGATGTTGGCATCGAAGATGGTGCTGAACGCGGAGCGATAGCCAAAATCGATGGCGTTGGCCAGACTCCCCCCCTCCCGCAGCCGGTCCTTGATCCGCTCGAAGATCAGCACGTGGGTATCCACCGCCATGCCGACGGTGAGCACCAGTCCGGCGATCCCCGGCAGGGTCAGCACGGCCCCCGGCAGCACCGCCAGCATCCCCACCTGCATCAGCAGGTTGCCGATGAGCGCGGTGATGGCGACCCAGCCGAACTTGCGATACCAGGCCATCATGAACAGCATCATGCCGGCCATGCCGAACGCCAGGGCGGTGAAGCCCGCCTCGATGTTCTGCAGACCCAGAGTCGGGCCTATGCTGCGCTCCTCCAGGATCTTGAGCGGCGCGGTGAGGGCGCCGGCCCGCAACAGCATGGCGAGCTCCTGGGCTTCCGGCACGCTGGCAAGCCCTGTGATGCGGAACTGGTTGCCGAGGGCGGTCTGGATGGTGGCGACGTTGATCACCTCGCTCTGGGCGCGCAGCTTGCCCTGGGCATTGGTCTTGTATTCGGTGAAGACGGTGGCCATCGGCTTGCCCACGTGCTGGCGGCTGAACTGGTTCATCTTGCTGCCCCCCAGGCTGTCGAGCACTATGCTCACCTGGGGCTGACCCATCTCCCCCATGCCCGCCCGGGCATCGACGATGTGCTCACCGGTCAGCACCGGCTTTCGCGCCATGCCGACCGACTGGCCGTTGCGATCAGCCATCACGAAGTTGCTGTCCGGCTTGGCCTCGTAGAAGGCCAGGGATGCGGTGGCCCCTATCACCTCTTTCGCCTGCTTGGGATTGTGCACCCCCGGCAGCTCGATGCGGATGCCGTCCTGACCCTGGCGCTGGACCGAGGCCTCGACGATACCGAGCTCGTTGATCCGCTTCTTCAGGATCGACAGGTTC
Organism: Aeromonas sp. TECH754; assembly: GCF_056279295.1. Lineage (NCBI taxonomy): Bacteria > Pseudomonadati > Pseudomonadota > Gammaproteobacteria > Aeromonadales > Aeromonadaceae > Aeromonas > Aeromonas sp. TECH754. The sequence continues at coordinate 2,151,180 of NZ_JBWBRA010000001.1, forward strand.
TGGGTCACGGCGTTGTTGGCCAGCAGGGTGCGCTCGGCCTCGCTCATTACCAGCCGCAGCTCGTTGCCGCTGCGCTTCTGTGTCCACTGATCCTGACGGGTACCGGCGGCATCCCGGATGATGTTGAGCCAGGGGGTCTGGTCGGCCGCCTCGGGCAGGACGATGCGCACCTCCCCTTCCGCGACCCGGGCCACGTTGGCGCCCCGCAGGCGCGCCTCGCGGAACTGGGTGCGCAGGGTATCCACTAGGTTCTTGGTCTGGTTGTCTATCACGAAGCTGAGATCGACCCCGATCAGCAGCTGGGAGCCGCCGCGCAAGTCCAGCCCGAGCTTGATGGGAGCGGCGCCGAGCTGGCTTATCCAGGTCGGGGCATTGGAGTAGAACTCCAGGGTCAGGGCCGCGCTCTCGAAGCCCTGCTGCTCCAGCAACTGCTTGGCACGCTGCTGGCTGGCCTGGCTGTCGAACACCAGTTCGACCCGCTCCGGCTGTTGCACCTCCTTGAGCAGGTTGATCTGATGGTCGGCGAACAAGGTACGCTGCGCCTCGGTCAGGCTGCGCTGACCGTGCAGGCCGAGGGACGGCTGCTCACCGAAGAAGGTGGGCAGGGAATAAAATGCGAAGGTGACCAGCATGAGCAGCAGCAGGGCATACTGCCACACACTCATGCGGTTCAAGATGGTACGACTCTTTTTTGTCATGGCAAAAGCCTCTGTCAGGCGAAGGCGGCGGCGGCAAACAACGCGTCTGCAGCGCACAAAAAAATGAAACGAGACAGCCTAACCGTTCACAAAAAGTGAACAGCTAACGAGAGAGGATGAGGCAACAGTTGGCAGTCTGACCCCATCGGAGTCAGGCGAGGAAACTCTGGGAGAAGCGGTACTGCAGATGTCGGCGCTGCAAGCGCCGGCTATGAATGGTAGCGAAGTTATCCCTGAAGCTCTGCTTGGGATAGAACAGGGCGGCGTAGAGCAGCAGGCCACACAGCAGCAGCAAGATGGCCTGCTGGGACCAGCTCAGGACCAGCTCGTAGACCACGCTCTTTGGCAGGTTGTCGCGCAGCAAGGAGTGCTCGAGGCGCAGCAGATGATTCTGGTGGGAGCCGACAAACTTGACGATGCCGTCATCGCCGCTGCTGGCGTCGTGGACCACCAGCGTCTGCTCGGATGCAGGCTGATTGCCAGATACCTTGAGCCCCTCCACCGACAGGGTAGAGAACAAGAGTGCGAGGGTGATGAGCAGGGTCATCGCCGCCAGTTTCACTTTGTCCAACAGGCTCAAAAGGGTTATTTCCTGGTAACTTGAGCGGGCAAACTATCATAGGCCTCCAGCAAGGACAAGGGCGGCAGGCCATACAGCCTGCCGCCCTTGTGCCAAATTGCGGTGCCAAATTGCGGCCCCCATCAAGCCTTCGGGATCATCCCCTCGAAGTCCTCGGCATAGTCCTTGAGCAGGGTATAAAGGTGGGCGCGCTGGGAAAGATCCATCGACTGGCTCAGATCGCTCAGCCACTGGACGGTGCGCTGGCGGGACTGGTCGGTGTAACCGGTGAAACGCCCGTCCATCAGGCCGTCACCCTGTTGCAGCAGCCGGGTCAGCTCCTTGCCAAAGGCCGGGCTCTGACGCTGTTTCATCAGCCGTTCCAGCTCCTTGGTCCAGGCCCCCTGAAACTCGAGCCAGGGGCCCATCATCTCGTATTGCCACTCTGCCCACTGGGCGATGAGCGGCTCCTGGGCCGGCTTGACCTTGCCAATCCAGAACTTCAGCCGCTCGTTCATCTTCTCCCGAAAACCCTTGAGCATCTCCGTCTTGGACTCGGTGGCGAAGTCGTGCTGGCGCTCCTCCTGCCGCTTCACCCTGTCCCCCATGAAGTGGGCCACCTGGGCATCGGTCAGGGTGCTGGCGAGGCGCACGGTGCGGGGAATGGCATTCTCCAGGGTGCGGGTCAGGCTCCCCTCCACCCTGTCCATGTGCCGCGAGACCTGCGCCGGACTCATGGGGCTAGCCACCGCCTTGGCCAGGGCGTCTAGATCCCTGGCATAGATCGGCAGCTCGTGCTGGCGGTGCCACTGCATCAGACCCTCTACCTCCGTATCCAGCAACTGCTTCTGGCTGCGATCGAGGGAGAAGTAATCGTCCAGTTGCCAGACGATGGCCGAGTCGAGCCAGTAGTAGATAACCCGGGTGGCACAGCCCGTCAGCAGCAGGCAGAGCAGCAACAGGCTCCAGCTGCGGGGTTGACGCCATGAGAAGGTGGTCTGCATGCATGACTCCTGTCAGTGAAGAACCGGGCCCAGGCCCAGAGACGAATATTGAGAATGTTTTCAGTATCCACGAGTTACCACATCAACCAGCCCATGAAGGCGTCTCCTCACGGCTCGAGCCAGACTTGCCTCATTCCAGCCGCCGCCGACCGTTGTCGATCAGTGACTGATAATCGGGTCCCGGCTGCTGCTCGCTCATCAACAGGGCCCACAGCAGGCCGATGTAATCAACCCATGGCAGGAAGGCCTCGGCTTGAAATCCCTTGTCATTGAGCAGCTTAGAAGCGCCTTCCCAGCCTTCAAGATAGCAGCTCTCCAACTGGCGCCACTGCTCTTCGCTCCAGCCATGGGTGCGCACTATGCTGGCGAGCTCGAAACCCGGATGACCGGCGGCGCCATACTCCCAGTCGATGACCCAGGGCCGGCTTCCCAACAAGTTAGCCGGATTGAGATCGTGATGGCAAGGGAGCCAGCAATCGGCAGGCTCACGGCTCGCGAGCAGGCCCCGCTCCAGCGCCGGCAGCCACTCGGGGATATGGGCCAAGCGAGTGCGATAACCGCTCGCGTGGGCCCGCACCGCCATCACCACCCTCGGCACCGGCAGCCGGTGCATGCGGCCGAGCACCCCGGCCAGCAGCCGCGGCTGTGCCTCCGGCGGTGGGGGCGCCACCAGCCAGTTCGGCTCGTCGCACCAGTCCAGCAGCATCAGGCCGCTGGCCGGTTCGCTGTGATGGCAGGGCAAGGCCAGCCCCTGCCCTACCGCGCCCCGATAGAGCTGCCATTCGGTGGCGCGGTCGATGCCGAGGCGCACCGGATCCGGGTGACCGCACCGCAAAAAATAGCTATGCCCCGAGGGGAGGCGCAGCCGGTAGTTGCAGTTGGTCAGGCCAAGGCTAAGGGGCTCCAATTGCCCCTGGCACCAGGGCGCGGGCAGGCTGGCCAGCAGGGTCAGCTCCGCCAGATCCCCGGACTGCCTGTCCGGACGACCGGCAGCCCCGCTCCCCTTACCAGCCAAAGGTCGACGTCTTCGCCTGCTTGCGGATTTCCTTCTGATCGGCCCACAACAGCTCGCCGTTCTCCAGATCCATCAGGTTCATGGTCATCTGGTAGTAGACGTCCTTCACCTTGCCGTTGTCCTTGACGATGCTGGCCAGGTTGCCATAGACCATGTAGCGGGCACCGGTCTGCTTGCCGAGGCGCACCATGGAGGCGGGATCCACCATGCCGCTGCCCTGCTGGTACTCGAGCTGCTGCTTGACCGCGCTCACCTTGCTCATGTCGACGAAGCGGAACTTGCCCGCGCGCAGCAGCTTGGTGCGGATGGTGTCGGTGATGGCCTCGGTGTCGATGTGCTCCGAGGTCTTGTTGCGAATGGCGTCCATGAACATCACGGGACGGCCACCGGCGGTGATCTCGGCCGTCGCCGGAGAGCTCAGCATGGAGTCCGCCATCTTGTCGGCGATGGCTTGCAAGTCGGTCGAGCCGTAGTCCACGGTCACCGTCTCGGTTTCGGTCGCATCGCCATAGCTGACGGTGGTGCTGGAGCAGCCGCCGAGCAGCAGGGCGCCGCTCAGGATCAGCAGGGCATGATTCATTTTCATCAGTTCGATTCCTCAATCACTTCGCGTACATAGACCCGATATCCCTGGGCGCTCGGGTTCGGCGCCAGGGCCGACAGGGTACGGCTCTGATGGCCGTGGAGCTTGATGGGGGTCCAGCCGCGGCCATCGCTGGCCACCTCCTGACCGCTGCCATCATACCAATAGAACAGATACTGCAGAGGGTTGTCCCCCGACCGGGTATTGGTCAGGATCACGTTGACCTGCAGCAGGCCGTTCTGCTCGCGCCGGCTCTGCTCGGTCAGGGTCGCGTCGACATCCTGGTGCTGCTCGAGCTGGGCCGCGCCCCCCGCCGGGGCATAGAGCGCCACGCCGGAGGTGTTGGTGGAACAGGCTGACAACAGCAGCATCAAGCCGAGGGCCGCACAGTAGGCTTTCATCATCGTCTCCTTGGGATCGCACCGATGGGGGCGAACGATAGGGCAAAAAACAGTCAGGTCTCGGCCGCTAGAGCGGCATCACCCGGGTGGTCAGACGGTTGCCGAGGCGCTGCACCCACACTAGCGTGGTGCGCCCCTCATGTATGGTCAGCGGCAGTTGGCGCAGGGCGCTGCCGGCACCAAGGGTGAGCTGCACGTCGCCGGCGGGCAACATGCCCTGCCAGCTCGCGGCCTGGGCCGGCAGCGTCACCCAGCTGCGGGTGTCGGCCCGCTCGGACAGGGTGTTGAAGATGCCGACCAGCAGATTGCCCACATCGCCCCCCTCCTTGGCGGCGCTGCGCCGTACCTGCTCCTTGGCCAGCAGCCGCAGCGCCTGGCGGGTCAGCATGCCCGGCAGCCGCTCCTGCAAGTCCTTGGCGGCCAGCGCCTCGAGCCGCACCAGCGCGCTGGTCTGCTCATGGCGACTCCCCACGCGCACCGCCAGGGGCCCGGTGTCGCTGGCCCTGTTGTCGTAATAGGGCACCGCCACGGTAAAGGTACGAAAATCCCCGTTGGAGGTGGCGATGGGCAGCGGCAGGAACAGCTCGCGCCGCGCCGGGATCAGGCCATCTTCAAACAGCACCACCAGTTGGCCCTGATGTTTGGCCAGCGGCGGCGCCTTGCGGCCCAGCTTCTTCTCGGTCGCCCTGAGCTCGTCCGGGGAGCCGCGCAGCACCGCGAGGCGCAGCAGGGCATCCTGCAGGCTCTGGTTGTCCGGCGCAATCTGATAGCCGCGCTGATAGTCGACCCAGGCATCGTTGAGATCCCCGCTCGCCTCATAGAGCACGCCGGAGAAATAGAAGGTATAGGCATTCTGGAAGCCGTTCTTCACCTGGCCTATCAGCCGGTCGAGATCCGGCGCCCCGCGCGACATCAGCTGGCGCATCTGCCCCTCGGGGCTGGGATCGTCCCCCTCCTGTCTGACCGCTCGCACCTCGTCGGCCCGCGCCCTGAGGGCCTGCTCCTGCACCTGGTTGGCGCGGCGCACCTCCACCAGGGCACCCTCGGCATCCCCCCGCTGCAGATAATTGAGGGCCTGATAGTGGTGCAGCATGGTGCGCTCGTAGTCGGGCACCCGATAGGCCATGGTCTGATCGTTGGTGAGCAGGCTGCCCGCCTGGGCCAGACCACGACTAACCCGGTATTCGGCTTGGGTCTCTTCCCAGGCGAGACGGCTGTCGGCGGCGGCGAAGGCCTGCTTGCTGCCCGCATCCTGCCCGGCTAGCCAGGCGATGCGCCCCTGCTCGAGGCGGTCGAGCACATAGGTGTCGTCCCCCAGCTTGGAGTCGCGCACCTCGGGCAGCGCCTCGGCACTCTTGCCCTGCAGCAGCAAGTTGCGCAGGGGCACCATCTGATCCGAATAGGAGACGAAGATATCCTGCCAGTGGGAGGCGCAGCCCCCCAGCAGCAGACCGGCCAACAGCAGACCGGTCAAAGAGGCGGGACGCATCACAGGCTGAGCAGCGGTCCCAGCGGCTGACCGCCGACCAGATGCATGTGGATGTGATAGACCTCCTGCCCGCCGTGGCGATTGCAGTTCATGATGAGGCGATAACCGTTTTCGGCGATCCCGGCCTCGCTCGCCAGCTTGCGGGCCACGGTAAACATCCGACCGAGGGCCAGCTCGTGATCCGGCTCGACGTCGTTGACGGTGGGGATCAGCACGTTCGGCACGATCAGAATGTGGGTCTTGGCCTTGGGCTGGATATCGCGAAACGCGGTCACCAGATCGTCTTGATAAAGGATGTCGGCGGGGATCTCCTTGCGGATGATTTTGCTGAAAATGGTTTCTTGCGCCATGGGTAACTCCTTTATATGAAAAAGAAAATTCAAAATAAATCTCAAGCGACTCCCAAAAGCGCCGCCAGGGTCCGTCAAGTGTGACACAAGCCGATATTTGGCACAGCCGTTGTCCCAATCCCTTCAGTTATTGTGAAGAATACCGATAGTGAGACTGACGTTCTCCGTCCCTGAGACACCCGCCACCGGGCATGCAGGGTATCAAAGGGACGGGGTACTCAGGCAAGGGACTTTTGCACAGACAGCGGGACAATAATGAAACAAACCATGTCAGACCTCTCGATCTTACAGAGAGTCTATTTAGGCTTTGCCATCCTGGTCGCCGTGATGGTGGCCAGCTCGGTGCTGACGTTCAAGAGCCAGAGCGAACTCAATGAGGCGCTGGATCAGGTCACGCAGCAATCCATGCCGCTGGTGATCGCCAGCAGCCAAACCCAGATAAGCCTGCTCAGCGCCAACAAGTGGCTCACCGACGTGCTGACCGAACAGGATCCCAAGTTGCTGCCGGGAGAAGTGGCCGAGCTGCTGCAGGCCAAGGCCCAGGTCGACAAGACGCTGGCGAGCCTCAAGCAACAGGTGGCAACCCATCCCGAACTGCAAGGGGAGATGAGCGCTCTCGACAAGCTGGTCGGCGACTACCTGCAGCTGACCCAGCCCCTGCCCACCGAGCACGAGGCCCTGCTCACCCGGCTGCACAAGGTCAATCAGGCCAAGGGCCAGTTCCAGGTCAGCCTGCCCCAGTTCAAGAAGAACCTCGGCGACATGATGGTTTCCATCGACGACAGCTTCATCAAGATGCTGTCCGAGACCCTGACCACCAAGCTCTCCGCCATCGAACTCTCCACCATGGATGCGCTGAACCAGAGCATCCCCGCCCCCATCGAAGGGGCGCTCAAGCGCAACAAGATGCAGATCGAGAGCTTCAACAGCACCATCAAGGATCTGCAGGGTGAGCTCAAGGACTTCGACAACAACATGGGCCACTACGTCCATGGGTTCGTGCGCGACACCACAGGCAACGAAGGGGTGCTTGCCCAGTACCTGGCGCTGATGAAGCAGCAGCAGAGCATGCGGGAGCAGAGCAAGCAGGCGAGCCAGCTCATCGTCAGCATCCAGAACAAGCTGGAGGGGATCACCGCCCAGAGCCAGCAGCTGATGAACAACAGCATCCGCGCCTCCGGTCAGGTACAGACCCGGAGCACCCTCACCCAGGCCATCAGCATCGCCATCGCCATCTTCGTCGCCATCCTGGTCGCCTACACCCTGGGCAAGGCCATCCGCCGCCCCCTCAAGGAGCTGCTGCGGGTGCTGACCCTGGTGACTCAGGGGGACATGACCCAGCGCGTCGGTTTCAAGAGCCAGAACGAATTCGGCCAGCTCGGCAGCCAGCTCAACCTGCTGATCCAGCAGATGGGGGACGTGCTCAGGCAGCTCTCCCAGGCCTCCAACCAGCTCAACAGTGCCGCCCATGACAACCGCCACACCACGGAATCGGTGCGCGCCGATCTGGAGAAACAGCGTCAGGAGACCGCCTCGGTCGCCGCCGCCATGACCCAGATGGAAGCCTCGGTACGGGAAGTCGCCCAGGCCGCCAACCAGACCCTGGAGCGGGTGCAGGATGTGGAGAAGGCGTCACAGATGGGTCGCAAGGTGATGGCCGGCAACATCACCACCACCCATCAGCTGGCGGGCAAGCTGCAGCAGACCGGCAAGGTGATCGGCGATGTGAGTGCCATGAGCGGCCAGATTGGCAACATCCTCGACGTCATCCGCGGCATCGCCGAGCAGACCAACCTGCTGGCACTCAATGCCGCCATCGAGGCCGCCCGTGCCGGTGAGCAGGGTCGCGGCTTTGCGGTGGTGGCGGACGAGGTGCGCAGCCTGGCCGGGCGCACCGCCCAGTCCACCAGCGAGATCCAGACCATGATCGAGAACCTGCAGCAGGGGGTCGCCCGGGCGGTCAACGTGATGCAGGAGTGCTCCCGCGAGATGGACAGCTGCATGGATCAGAGCTCCCAGGCCAACAACGCCATGGAGGAGGTGCAGGGAATCGTGGTGCTCATCAGCGACATGTCGAGCCAGATCGCCTCTGCCGCCGAGCAGCAGCAAGCCACCAGCGCCGACATCGCCACCAATCTCAACCGCATCTCCGACATCTCGGATCTCAACTATCAGGGCATCGAGAAGGTAGCCGAAACCAGCCAGCAGCTCGACTCCCTGGCCGAGCAGCAGGAGGGGCTGGTGCAGCGCTTCCGGCTCAGCGCCTGAGCCCTGTCACGGCTCGCTAGCCAACCACCAGACAGCAAGAAGGCTCCCGAGGGAGCCTTCTTCATCGACAGCGAACGGTCCATCCATTCAGGCGTAGGCGATGGCGCCCTTGCCGACCCCTTCATAGGCCACGATCTTCACGAACTTGTCACCCACCTGCTTCTTCACCTCGCGGGCGATGTAATGCGCCAGCAGCTCTATGGTGGTGTCGGTGTCGATCATCTCCACCTCCGCCGCCGGCATGGCGAGCTGGAACAGCCCCTGGGGTGCCACGTACTTGAAGCCAATATGATGCTCACCCAGATGGGCCCTGGCGAGATCGCTCAGCGCCAGCTCGGACAGGGCCACCTTGTCCTCCTCGGTGCCGAGGTAGATGTCGCTCCAGCGCTCGGCCCAGTTCAGCTCCAGCTCCTCGTCCCGCTCGCCATCCACCAGGATCTCGATGGGGGAGCGGTGGCCGTGGGCGATGCGCTGGCAGTTGCCGTCGTGCTTCTTGAGACCGTGGCTGTAGTGGTAGAAGGCGCCGTCGAGCCGCTCCGAACGCAGGGTCAGCGCCAGATCCTTGATGTTGCCCGGCAGCCGCTCGGCCAGCACCCCCAGCAGATAACGGGTCACCGACTCCTTGTCCACCTGGGGGGTGGGAATGAAGGCGAACGCCTGGGACGGGCAACGCAGGTGGATGGAGCGACCCGGGCGCAACAGATCCACGGTGCATTCGTCGTTGTCCAGGGGGGCGATGTGCACCAGGGCACTGCCTGTCGGCACCAGCAGCTTGTGATCCACCTCTTCATCGATGATCGACTTGATCAGCTTCTTCACCCGGCCAAAGTCCAGCAGCATGCTCATCTCGTTGAGCTCGCCGCTCATTTCCACATCGACCAGCCAGCTCTCCCCCACCACGCCACGGCGTTCACACAGATAGCTGGAGTCGATAACGGTCAAATCTCTTACAAATAACTTCATCACTCAGACCTTGCTACAGAGAAAGTGCGGTTTGCGATATTATGACCCCGGATTATCGGCAAAGGAACTGGAACCCCCCATGAACAAATTGCTTATCAAGAACGCCACCCTGGTCAACGAAGGTCGTATCTATGCCTCCGACGTGTTGATCGAGGGGGAAAGGATCGCCCGTATCGCCCCCCAGATCGAGGCAGAGGATGCGATGGTGATCGATGCCGCGGGCCGTCACCTCATCCCCGGGATGATCGATGATCAGGTCCATTTCCGGGAACCAGGCCTGACCCACAAGGGCACCATCGCCAGCGAATCCCGGGCCGCCGTGGCCGGGGGCACCACCAGCTTCATGGAGATGCCCAACGTCAATCCCCAGACCACCACCATTGAAGCCCTCGAAGCCAAGTACGAGATCGCCGCCAAGGGCGCCGCCGCCAACTACAGCTTCTATCTGGGTGCCACCAACGACAACCTGGAAGAGATCAAGAAGCTCGATCCCAAGCAGTCCTGCGGCATCAAGATCTTCATGGGTGCCTCCACCGGCAACATGCTGGTGGATAACCAGGAAACCCTGGCCGCCATCTTCCGCGAGAGCCCGGTGATGATCGTCACCCACTGCGAAGACACCCCCTCCATCAAGGTGCTGGAAGACGAGGCCCGCGCCAAGTGGGGCGAGGATGTGCCGATGCGCGAGCATGGCCGCATCCGCAGCGCCGACGCCTGCTACAAATCCTCCAGCATGGCGGTCGGCCTGGCCAAGAAATACGGCGCCAAGCTGCACGTACTGCACCTGACCACGGCCAAGGAACTGTCACTCTTTACCGCCACCCACGATGTGCGCGAGCTCAAAGACAAGAACATCACCGCCGAGGTGTGCGTCCACCATCTGTTCTTCAACGAGGCTGACTACGACACCCTGGGCAGCCAGATCAAGTGCAACCCGGCGGTGAAGAGCGCGGCCGATCAGCATGCCCTGCTGGACGCGGTGCGCAACGACGTGCTGGATATCATCGCCACCGACCACGCCCCCCACACCTGGGAAGAGAAGCAGAACAGCTACTTCAAGGCGCCGTCCGGCGTGCCGCTGGTGCAGCACTCCATGCAGGCACTGCTGGAGCTCTACCACAACGGCGTCTTCTCGCTGGAAACCATCGTCAAGAAGACCTCTCATGCTGTGGCCGAGCGCTTCCAGGTGCAGGATCGCGGCTACATCCGCGAGGGTTACTTCGCCGACCTGGTGCTGCTGGATCTCGGCAAGCCCTACGTGGTCAACGACAGCAACCTGCTCTACCTGTGCGGCTGGTCGCCGTTCAACGGCTATCGCTTCCAGAGCACCATCGAGATGACGCTGGTCAACGGTCAGATCGCCTGGCAGAACGGTCAGGTCACCGATCAGGTGCTGGGCAAGCGACTGACCTTCAATCGCTGATCTCGGGGATCGCTGGCGACGGCGGTCGCTTCCAGAGCCCCATGGAGAAATGACGCTGGTCAACGGCCAGATCGCCTGGCAGAACGGTCAGGTCACCGATCAGGTGCTGGGCAAGCGACTGACCTTCAATCGCTGATCTCGGGGATCGCTGGCGACAGCGGTCGCTTCCAGAGCCCCATGGAGAGATGACCCTGGCCAACGGTCAGATCGCCTGGCAGAACGGTCAGGTCACCGATCAGGTGCTGGGCAAGCGACTGACCTTCAATCGCTGATCAGATCACCACCGATGCCAACGGCCGCCTTCAGGGCGGCCGTTTTCATCGTGCATTGCACATGGCCGTTGAAAATGGCCGAGTGAGGGGCAAATTTCGTGGAAGTGGCGCCGCTTTGAGCGCAAATTGCTCGCAAAGCAGGCGAACGATCCCGAACGGGGATTTACCCTGTTGACAGGGCAGGGCCATCTCCATACACTCTGCCCCCGTCAGCCGAGCTGACTCCGTCGGTGTGTAGCGCAGCCAGGTAGCGCATCTGCATGGGGTGTAGAGGGTCGGAGGTTCGAATCCTCTCACACCGACCAAATTCCCCGAGAAAGGCCTTGTCGAACGACAAGGCCTTTTCTTTTTGCACGGCCCGAGGAAACGGGCTCTGATACCGGCCGGGCAGCCGGGCTCCGGCGGTCAAGGCCCTTCATCGGCCCGCGGCGATTGTCTCGGCGATCGCTTTGTGCTGTAGTGAAGCCGTGTTTCGCCAACCGGCCTGCAAGATGTCGCTTCCCCGCCCTTCCCTCCTTGGCCTCGCGCTCTGTGGCCTGCTGCTGGCTCAGCTCGGCGGCTGCGCCACCGCCTATGACAGCGAGAAATCCTTCTGGAACGGCCAGACCGGTTTCTCCCAGACCCGGCTCGGCCCCAGTCAATGGCAGCTGGAGTTTGTCGGCAACGATCAGATAGACAGGGAGACGGCACGCAAGTACGTGCTCAAGCGGGCCGGCGAGATGGCGCTGGCACAGGGCTATGAATGGGTACAGGTGCGCGAGTTGACCCTGTCACGGGATGCGGTCAGGGTCATGCCCGCCCGCCCCCAGTTCGGCTTCAACGACGATGAACCCGACACCTTCATGGACGATATGCACGTGGAACACCGCACCTCGGCACTGCTGACCTTCTCCCTCGGCCACCGGCCATTGAACGACCGGAGCCTGGAAGCTGTTTATATTGCAAACATAAAAATAAACAGTGATTAATATAAGTTAAATGCAAGATCCACATCACATACAACTAATAACAACATAAAGTTCTGCCATAAGCCGCTGGATTTCCATTCCGTGATTAGGCATGCTGCCAGCACACCGGCTGTCAGGATTCCATGGCCCGGATCACAAAAATGGACTAAGGTGGCACCCTGCCCACCTGCACACGCACTGCACATATCGACACTGGGACCCCCCCATGAAAATGAATAAATTGACCGTTGCCATCCTCATCGCGATGTTGCTTGGCATTTGCACCGGGCAAGGCTATCGCCTGTTTGCGCCGGACCAGGCCGCGGGCTTTGCCGGTGACATCACCATTCTGACCGACATCTTCCTGCGTCTGATCAAGATGATCATCGCACCGCTGGTGTTCACCACCCTGGTGGTCGGCATCGCCAAGATGGGTGACACCCGCACCGTGGGCCGCATCGGCGCCAAGACCCTCGGCTGGTTCATGATTGCCTCCTTGCTCTCCCTGACCCTGGGTCTGGTGATGGTCACCCTGATGCAACCGGGCGTGGGCCTCTCCCTCTCCCTGCCCGATGACACCGCGAGCTCGGGCATCGCCGCCGGGGCCATCACCCTCAAGGATTTCGTCACTCACGCCATCCCGAAAAGCGTGATCGAGGCCATGGCCACCAACGAGATCCTGCAGATCGTGGTGTTCTCCCTGTTCTTCGGTCTGGCCGCCGCCGCCCTCGGCGATCTGGCCAAGCCCGTGGTCACCCTGATGGCCAGTACCGCCGAGATCATGCTGAAGGTGACCGGCTACGTGATGAACTTCGCCCCCTTCGCGGTGTTTGGCGCCATCTCCGCAATGGTCGCCAAGGAAGGGCTCGGCATCCTGGTGACCTACGGCAGCTTCATGGCTCAGTTCTATCTGGCTCTGGCCTGCCTCTGGCTGCTGCTGATCCTGATGGGCAGCGCCTTCCTGCGCGGTCGCGTACTGACCCTGCTGGCCATGATCCGTGAACCCATTCTGCTGGCCTTCTCCACCGCCAGCTCCGAAGCCGCCTATCCCAAGACTCTGGACAGGCTGGAGAAATTTGGTTGTGACAAGCGCATCGCCAGCTTCGTGCTGCCGATGGGCTACTCCTTCAACCTGGACGGCTCCATGATGTACTGCACCTTCGCGGTCATGTTTATCGCCCAGGCCTACGGCATCGAGCTTTCCATGGCGCAACAGATCACCATGCTGCTGCTGCTGATGGTCACCTCCAAGGGGATGGCGGGTGTGCCGCGTGCCTCTCTGGTGGTGATCGCCGCCACCCTGAACCAGTTCCACATCCCGGAAGCCGGCATACTGCTGCTGCTCGGCATCGATCACTTCCTGGACATGGGTCGCTCCGCCACCAACGTGCTGGGCAACGCCATCGCCGCCAGCGTGGTCGCCAAGACCGAAGACAGCCTGGGTGAAACCGAGCCGCTGGGCGAGGTCGATACCGCCAAGGCGTGAGTCCTGCTCACCCTGCAAAAAGGCCCGCAACTGCGGGCCTTTTTATTGTTCTGGCGTCAGCACCAACGCCGCACTCGTCGGCAGTACTGCACATAGGGGACACCGAAGCGGGCACGCAGGGCACGCTCTTCCGGCAGGATCTGAAAACGGGTGAGCCAAGCCGCCAACAGCAAGGGACCGCTCCATACCCAAACTCCGCCGAGATAACAGGCCAGCGCCATCAACCAGCACAGCAGCCCCAGATACATGGGATTGCGGCTGAAGCGATAGACCCCGTTCGTCACCAGTACCCGGCTCTGTTGCAGGCGAATGGGATTGACCGTGGTGCGCTGCCTTCGAAAGTGCACGAGTGCCCCGCCCCCGAGTACGGCCCCCACCAACCACAGGCCCGCGGCCAGTCCCCACAAGACGCCCGTCCCCTTTGCGTCGCCACTCCCCAGCCACATGGCGAACGCGATGACGACAAACAGCAACAAAGGTGGGATCCGCTGCTCGAAACGCATATTTTCCTCCTTCAAAAGTGCCACAAATGACGCCATTGCGATACACTCGCTGCGCCGGCAGCTTGGCTAAAAAAATGAAATATATCATTAGCATAGCATTATGCAGGTCCAGTGCTGCCGCCTCTCGCCTCCCAGCCGAGACCATCCTCAACAGGAAAACAAGAAGGAACCATCCCATGCACAAGAAAACCCTGCTCGCCACCCTCGTCTTCGGCCTGCTCGCCGGCCAAGCCGTCGCCGCCCCCTACCTGCCGCTGGCCAGCGACACCCGCAACGGTCAGGAGCAGACCGCCGCCAACGCCTGGCTGGAAGTAGACCTGACCGCCTTCGAGCACAACATCCAGACCCTCAAGGAGCGTCTCGGCGACAAGGGCCCGCAGATCTGCGCTATCATGAAGGCCGACGCCTACGGTCACGGCATCGACCTGCTGGTGCCTTCCGTGGTCAAGGCCAACATCCCCTGCATCGGCATCGCCAGCAACGAAGAGGCTAGGGTGGCCCGCGAGAAGGGCTTCGAAGGTCGGCTGATGCGGGTCCGTGCCGCCACCCCGACCGAGGTGGAACAGGCTCTGCCCTACAAGCTCGAAGAGCTCATCGGCAGCCTGGAGAGTGCCAAGGGCATCTCCGACATCGCCCTGCGCCACAATACCAAGGTGGCGGTTCACGTTGGCCTGAACTCCGCCGGTATGAGCCGCAACGGCATCGACCTGCGCCAGGCCGGCGCCAAGGAAGAGACCCTGGCCATGCTCAAGTTGCCGGGCATCACCCCGGTCGGCATCATGACCCACTTCCCGGTGGAGGAGAAAGAGGACGTCAAGCTGGGGCTGGCCCAGTTCAAGCTGGACTCCCAATGGCTACTGGAAGCCGGCAAGCTGGATCGCAGCAAGATCACCATCCACGCCGCCAACTCCTTCGCCACCCTGGAAGTGCCGGAAGCCTACTTCGACATGGTGCGCCCGGGCGGCCTGCTGTACGGCGATTCCATCCCCTCCTACACCGAGTACAAGCGCGTCATGGCATTCAAGACCCAGGTCGCCTCGGTCAATCACTACCCGGCCGGCAACACCGTCGGCTATGACCGCACCTTCACCCTCAAGCGCGACTCCCTGCTGGCGAACCTGCCGCTCGGCTACTCCGACGGCTATCGCCGCGCGCTCAGCAACAAGGCCTATGTGCTGATCCAGGGTCAGAAAGTACCGGTAGTCGGCAAGACCTCCATGAACACCATCATGGTGGACGTGACCGATCTGAAGGGGGTGAAACCCGGTGACGAGGTGGTGCTGTTCGGCCGCCAGGGGGATGCCGAGGTGAAGCAGGCGGATCTGGAGGAGTACAACGGCGCCCTGCTGGCGGACATGTACACCATCTGGGGCTACACCAACCCCAAGAAGATCACGCGCTGATAGATAGCCGGCAATAGAAAGGGCTCCTGCGGGAGCCCTTGTTGTTAGTCCTGGATGGAGCCGCTTTTAAGCGGCTTTTTTGCGGGTCACTTTTTACGGGTGACCCAGAGGCTGAGGCCCATGGAGCCCAGCAGGATCAGCGCGACCACACCCAAGGCGATGCCGGTCGGGATCTTGAACACGTCAAGCAGCAGCATCTTGACCCCGATGAACATCAGGATCAGCGCCAGGCCGTATTTGAGCAGACTGAACCGCTCCGCCACCCCCGCCAGCAGGAAATACATGGCGCGCAGGCCCATGATGGCGAAGATGTTGGAGGTCAGCACGATGAAGGGATCCGTGGTCACCGCGAAGATGGCCGGGATGCTGTCCACCGCGAAGATGAGGTCGCTCACTTCCACCAATACCAGGATCAGCAGCAGCGGCGTGGCGTAACGCACCCCATCGCGCCAGACGAAAAACTTCTCCCCTTCCAGCGTCTCGGTCACCTTGAAGCGACGACGCATCCAGCCCAGCAGCGGGTTGTTGGCCAAGTCCGGTTCCTTGTCGGCGGCCCACAGCATCTTGACCCCGGTCAGCAGCAAGAAGGCGCCGAACAGGTAGAGGATCCAGTGGAACTGCTCGATGAGCCAGCTGCCGGCGAACACCATGCCGGCCCGCATCACGATGGCACCCAGCACCCCGTACAGCAGCACCCGACGCTGCAACTCGGCCGGAATGGCAAAGTAACCGAACAGCATCAACCAGACGAAGACATTATCCACCGCCAGCGCCTTCTCGATGAGGTAGCCGGTGAGGAATTCCAACCCCTTCTGGTTGGCGATCTCGCGGCCCGCGCTGTGATCCAGCCAGAGCCAGATGGCCAGGTTGAACAGCAGGGCCACGCTCACCCAGACCAGCGACCAGATGCCTGCCTCCTTGAGGGACACCTTGTGCGCCTTGCCACCGCCGACGAAGCGGATATCAATCCATAACAGGACCAGCACTATGCTGAAGAAGCCGGTCCACATCCACCATTCACCCATTTTCACTTCTCCCAAAATGACAAAACCCACGACCGAGAGGCGTGGGTTTGCGTTTGGAGCAGATACACCTTGCCTCTCGGCAAGGTCTCACTTACAGCAAGTTCAATTTGCTGCCCGGCTGCCGGGTGCACTGCAGGATATGGGTGCACCGTAATGACGACAAACCGGCGAGAAGTTACTCCCCTTGTGCGGCGGATAGTAACAGCCTCCAAAGGTGGCGCCAAGAGGCATCTTAACCGTCCCATAAAAAAGGGGCGCCACCTGGGCGCCCCTCTCGATATGGCTCTCCTTAGAACCGGTCTACGATCTGTCGCGAGAGGTCGCCTGCAAGGTAAGGCGCTGCGCAGGAGCCTTGATCACGGCCTCGCAGTAAGATCGTGAACAGGCTCTCAGAGCGGATCCACCTTGAGGCAGGAAACCGCGTGGTCGAAGTTCCCCTCCAGCATGGGCCGGGTCTTGGCACATTCGGGGCCAGCTACCGGGCAGCGAGTGCGAAACACGCAGCCGGATGGCGGATTCATCGGCGACGGCAGATCCCCTTCCAGGATCTGGATGACCTTGCTGCGCTCCAGGTCCGGATCCGGGATGGGCACCGCCGACATCAGCGCCTTGGTGTAGGGGTGCAGGGGATTGGCGAAGATCTCCTGGCGGGTGCCAAGCTCCACCGCGTTGCCCAGATACATCACCAGCACCCGATCCGAGATGTGTTTGACCACCGACAGATCGTGGGCGATGAAGATGAGGGACAGCCCCATCTCCTTTTGCAGGGACTTGAGCAGGTTCACCACCTGCGCCTGGATGGACACATCCAGCGCCGACACCGGCTCGTCACAGATGATCATCTTGGGTTCGAGGATCAGCGCGCGGGCGATGCCGATGCGCTGGCACTGGCCACCGGAGAACTCATGGGGGTAGCGGTTCACCAGGTTTGGCAACAGCCCCACCTTGGTCATCATGGTACGCACCTTCTCCTTCACCTCGTCCCTGGACAGCTTGGGGTAGAAGGTGATGAGCGGCTCGGCGATGATGTCGCCTATGGTCATCCGCGGATTCAGGGAGGCCAGCGGGTCCTGAAAGATCATCTGGATCTCCTTGCGCTTCTCCCGCAATGCCCCCTGCTCGAGCTTGGTCAAGTCCTGACCCAGCCACACCACCTTGCCGTCGGTGGCCGGCACCAGGCCGATCAGCGCCCGCGCGAAGGTGGACTTGCCACAGCCGGACTCCCCGACCACGCCCAGGGTTTCCCCCTCGTACAGGCGCAGGGTCACCCCGTCCACCGCCTTCAGCGCCGAGGGTTTGGCCCAGGGCCAGGCCTTGTCACTCTTGATGCTGAAGTGGACCTTGAGGTCGGACACTTCCAGCAGCAGTTTCTTGTCGGTACCCATTTAGTTGGCCCCCTTGGCGATCACACCCGCTTTCATGATATCCGATTCCCAGTGGCAGGCCCGCGCCCGGCCATCGCCGAAGGGCGTCAGGATCGGGGACTGTTTGCCGCAGATCTCGTGCACCCGGTGGCAGCGCTCCTGGAAGGGGCAACCGGTGGGCAGACGCAGCAGGTTGGGCGGGTTGCCCGGGATGGTGGGCAGCTCTTCCCCTTCGGTGTCGAGGCGGGGAATGGCGCGCAGCAACCCTTCGGTATAGGGGTGGCTCGGGTGGTAGAAGATGTCGTTCACCTTGCCGTACTCCATGGTACGGCCGGCATACATCACCAGCACCTTGTCACAGATGCCGGCCACCACGCCCAAGTCGTGGGTGATCATGATGATGGAGGTATTGAACTCGCTTTTGAGCTCGTTCATCAGGGTCATGATCTGGGCCTGTACCGTCACGTCCAACGCCGTGGTCGGCTCATCGGCGATCAGCAACTGCGGGCGGCAGAGCAGCGCCATGGCGATCATCACCCGCTGGCGCATGCCACCTGAGAACTCGTGCGGGTACATGTGCATCCGCTTGCGGGATTCGGGGATCTTGACCGCGTCCAGCATGCGGACCGACTCCTCGAACGCCGCCGCCTTGCTCATCCCCTTGTGCAGCATCAGCACTTCCATCAGCTGATCCTTCACCTTCATGTAAGGGTTCAGCGAGGTCATGGGGTCCTGGAAGATCATGGCGATCTTCTCGGAGCGAATGCGGTTGAGCTTGGACTCCGGCAGGTTCAGGATCTCGTCCCCCTGGAACTTGGCGGAACCGGTAATAACGCCATTCTTGGCGAGCAGCCCCATGATGGCGAACGCGGTCTGGGACTTGCCGGAGCCGGACTCGCCGACGATACCCAGGGTCTCACCGGCGGCCAGGGAAAAGTTGAGGTCGTTTACGGCGACCACATTGCCGTCCGGGGTCTTGAATTCGACCCGCAGATCTTTCACATCCAGTAACTTCATAAAAAACTCCTTATCGATCCTTCGTGGCGCTTGGCTGGCAATCCTTTGGACGCTATGCGCGTTCCTTCGGTGCTTTCTTATCGATCCTTTGGATCGAGCGCGTCACGCAGACCATCCCCGAGGAAGTTGAAGCAAAACAGGGTCACCACCATGAAACCGGCGGGGAACAGGAGTTGCCAGATGGCCACTTCCATCGACTTGGAGCCTTCATCCAGCAGGGCACCCCAGCTGGTCATGGGTTCCTGCACGCCGAGCCCCAGGAAGCTCAGGAAGGATTCGAACATGATCATGCCCGGCACCAGCAAGGTGGCGTAAACGGCCACGATGCCGAGCACGTTCGGCACTATGTGACGGGTGATGATCTTCCACTTGGAGACGCCGCAGACGTGGGCCGCCTCGATGAACTCCTTGCTCTTGAGGCTCAGAGTCTGGCCTCGCACGATCCGCGCCATGTCCAGCCAGCTCACCGCGCCGATGGCGAGGAAGATGAGGGCCAGGTTGCGGCCGAAGAAGGTCACCAGCATGATCACGAAGAACATGAAGGGGAAGGCGTTGAGGATCTCCAGGATACGCATCATCAGGCTGTCGATACGCCCGCCGATGAAGCCGGAAGCCGCGCCATACAGAGTCCCGATGATGACGGCCACCACGGCGCCCATGATGCCGACCATCAGCGAGATGCGTCCGCCCAAGAGGGTGCGCACGAACAGATCGCGGCCCAGACTATCGGTGCCAAAATAGTGGCCGGCAGCCAGGTCCGGCGCGGTCTGCATGGCATCCCAGTCCGGATCGTCGAAGGTGAATTGAGACAGATGCGGCCCGATGATCACCGCCAGACCGATGATGCTGAGGATGATGAGGCTGGTCAGCGCCGCCTTGTTGCGCAGAAAGCGACGACGGGCGTCTTTCCACAGGGAGCGGCCTTCCACCACTTCCACTTGCTGGGCGAACGCCTCGACGGCTTCGCGTTTTTCAGTTGTGACAACCATGATGTACTCCCGACTTAGTAACGGATCTTGGGATCGATGACGGCATAGAGAATATCGACCACGGCGTTAAAGGTAATGGTGAGGGCACCGACCAGAATGGTCAGACCGAGCACCATGGAGTAATCACGGTTGAGGGCACCGTTGACGAACAACTGACCGATCCCCGGCAGGCCGAAGATGGTTTCAATCACCACCGAGCCGGTGATGATGCCGACGAAGGCCGGGCCCAGGTAGGAGACCACCGGCAGCATGGCCGGGCGCAGCGCGTGCCGCAGGATGATGTGGCGCAGTGGCAGGCCCTTGGCGCGGGCGGTGCGGATGAAGTTGGAGTTCATGGTCTCGATCATGCTGCCACGCATGATGCGCGAGATGGCGGAGACGTAGTACATCATCATGCCGAACACCGGCAGCACCATATATTGTGCTCCCCCACCCTGCCAGCCCCCGGCCGGCAGCCAACCCAGATAGATACTGAAGAACAGCACCAGTAACGGTGCCAGCACGAAGCCCGGGATCACCACCCCGGTCATGGCCGACGACATCAATAGATAATCGATGAGGGTATTTTGCTTGAGCGCCGCTATGGTGCCAAAGGTGACCCCCAGTGTCACCGCCAGCAGGAAGGCCACCGAGCCTATCTTGGCGGACACGGGCAAGGCCTGGCTGACCAGATCGTTGACGCTGAAGTCTTTGTATTTGAAGGAAGGCCCCAGATCACCCTGGACCAGATTGCCAAGATAGCTGAGGTATTGCACGCCGATGGGCTTGTCCAGGCCGTACTTGGCCTCGATATTGGCCAACACTTCCGGCGGCAGGGCGCGTTCGCTGGTGAAGGGGTTACCCGGGGCGAATCGCATCATGAAGAAAGAGACGGTGATCAAGACCAGCAGAGTCGGGATCGCCTCCAGTAGACGTTTAAAGATAAATTTCAACATAGACAATTCCTGTCTTGTACTGCTTCCAAAGGGTCGCGGTTGTAATATTTAGGCCCGCCATCTGGCGGGCCTGTTTGTTATGCGACTTGTTTCTTTACTCAGTGAGCAACGATGTACATATCTTTGCTGTAGAGGTTATCCAGCGGGTTGGCCGGGTAGCCGCCCACGAAAGGTTTCACCATACGGGCAGTCACGTACTGATAGATGGGCGCAATCGGCATGTCCTTGGCCAGGATCTCTTCGGCCTGGACATAGAGCTTGTTGCGGGAGGCATCGTCTACCTGATCGCGAGACTCGCTCATCAGCTTGTCAAAGGTGGCGTTGGAGTACTTGCCGTCGTTGTTGCCGTGGGTGGTCTGCATCAGATCCAGCATGGAAGAGGCTTCGTTGTAGTCCGCGATCCAGCCAGCACGGCCCACGTCAAACTGACCCTGTGCCTTGGTCTGCAGGTAGGTCTTCCACTCCTGGTTCACCAGGCTCACTTCGACACCCAGCTTCTTCCACATGGAGGCGACCGCAACGGCGACCTTCTTGTGGTTGTCGTCGGTGTTGTAGAGCAGTTCGAACTTGAGCGGGTGACCCGGACCGAAACCGGCTTCGGTCAGCAGCTCTTTCGCCTTGGTGTTGCGCTCGGCCTGGGTCAGCTTGGACCAGTCCGGAGCCACCGGCTTGAAGCCGTCGACGAAATCAGGCACCAGGGTGTAGCCCGGGGTCTGGCCCTGGCCCATCACCTTGTCGGCGATCACGTTGCGATCAATGGCGTAGGAAAGTGCAGTACGCACACGCACGTCGTCAAACGGCTTCTTCTTGAAGTTGTACTGGTAGTAGTAGGTACCGACATAACCGGTCACCTTCAGCTCGTCGGGCTTCTCTTTCTTCATCTGCTTGAAGCGCTCGATGGGCATCTGGTAGGTCATGTCCACTTCGCCGGCCAGGTAGCGGTTCAGATCCGCGGTGTTCTGCAGCGGCAGGTAGGTGACCTTGTTGACCACGGTCTTGCCGTTGTTCCAGTAGTTGGGGTTACGCTCGACGTCGACGCGCTCGTTCACCACCCAATCTTTCAACTGGTAAGCACCGTTGGACACCATGTGACCAGGCTGGGTCCACTTCTCACCGTACTGCTCGATCACCTTCTTCGGCACCGGGTAGGTGGTGGTGTGGGAGAGCATGCTGACGAAATAGGGCACTGCCTTTTCCAGCTGCACTTCGAAGGTATGGTCGTCGACCGCCTTCACACCCAGGCTATCGGCCGGCTTCTTGCCGGCGATGATGGCGCTGGCGTTGATGATGGTCGGGATCTCCAGATACCAGGAATAAGGAGAAGCGGTTTTGGGATCGACTGCCCGCTTGAAGGCGAATTCGAAATCGTGGGCGGTCACGGGATCCCCGTTGGACCACTTGGCATCTTTGCGCAGGTGGAACACGAAGTGTTTGTTGTCCTTGGTTTCCCAGGACTCGGCGACGCCGGGCAGGACTTCACCCTTGGGGCCGGAAGAGACGAGACCTTCGAACAGGTCACGCAGAATATTGGATTCTACCGTGCCCTCGACCTTGTGCGGGTCCAGGGTTGCGGGTTCGGATCCATTGCCTTTCACCAGGGCCTGAACGTCTGCCAGCTTGGTGCCGGCAGGCACATCGGCGGCCTGTGCCGCGCTGATACCGCCAAACAATGCTGCCACCAAGAGGGTATTAATAATTGTTTTTTTATGAGTCATTTCCATACTCCAACAAGAACATTCCATGCGTTTGTCCATCAACGAGATAAATACCTCGCCGTCAGCATAATTCCCTGTCAATTCTGATAATGCAATAGATATTGTCAGGGGAAGCCATGCTTACTGGTTAAAGAAACAGCTTCCTGCCGATTCTCCAGCATTTAAATACCGTCTGACGGACGCTTTTCATACAAAACGGCTCGATTCTAAAAAAGGACTAACAAAAAAGAAACAATAAAAAAGCCGGTCACTGGGACCGGCTCCGATAAAACAAGGGTGTGTCACATCAATCCGGGGAAAACGCCCTTGATGCCGGCCACCATGATCTCGATGCCAAGGGACATCATGATGAGACCCATGATCCGGGTCACCACGTTGATGCCGGTGTTGCCCATCAGCTTGAACAGCAGCGGCGCCGCGCGGAAGATGAGCCAGGAGCAATAGGCAAAGACCATCACCACCACAAACATGCCCGCCAGTTGAGGCAGGGTCTTGTGGCTGGCATAGACAATTGAAGACGAGATGGCGCCTGGGCCTGCCATCAGCGGCAGCGCAAGGGGCACGACGGCGATGGATTCGCGCGCGGCCAACTCACCCTTCTCCTGCTTGTTGTGCTTCACCTCGCCGAGCTTGCCCTGCAGCATGGACCAGGCGATCAGGGTGATAAGCGAGCCGCCGGCGATGCGAAACGACGCCAGCGAGATGCCGAAGCTGTCGAGGATCAACTGCCCCATGCACATGGAGACGATCAGGATGACCATCACCGCGATGTGGGCCGTGGTGTTGGTCTTCATCCGTTCGTCTTGCTGCATATGACCGGTCAGACTGACAAATACCGGCAACAGCCCGAGCGGGTTGATGATCGCAAACAGACCCACGAAAAATTTCAGGTATAAAGAGAATTCAATTGCTGCCATAGGCGCCATCCAGAACTAAACAGGACCACGGGGATCAACCCAATAAAACTGGGCGTAAATTTACACCATGACTTTTCCCTTCACCAATCAAATAATCTCACCCTTTTCGTGGCTTTTCAGTTAGTTCCTCTAATGGATCGAGCAATCTCAACATATTGAATTGTTAATTCGGAATGGTGAAATGTAACATACTGGCAAAGGTCGCCAGCAACTTACCCTACCACAGAATAAATATGCAGTTATTTATTCCATACACACCTGCTTTTACAGATAAAAATTGGCATGAAATCGCCCTCCCCTGTGCTACGCCCCAGACCAACCCCAGTCGAAATCCTTGATGACGACACTCTTCTCCCCTGTCATCGCCACTCCCATTCCAAGCATGTGCAGTCCTCTATCACCCGAGCCCACACCCTGCACGAGTCTGCTGCGGCTTGCCGTCAAATGATCCGTCGCAGGGCGGCTAGCCCCGCTCGTGGATGAAAACAACAACCACTTTTCCAACAAAAATTAAACGCCGGTGAGTATCCGTTGCCAGTCGATCGGCTCCGCCATCCGCACGCCACGCCGGTCTTCCTCTCTGCCAGCCCCGGGAAGATCGGGGTAATAGCGCTAACTGGTTGAAATATGGTGGGTGTAGCCTCATTCACTTGCCATTCATCCCGCCGCCGCTCTACTCTACAAGTTCGCAACATCTGACCTGCCGAGATTGTGAAACAAAATTTCTTTTGTTCTTTTGTTACATATGATCCAGATCAAGTTTTTCTGAGTCGTCCCGGCTCTATAATCGACTCAGAAAACAATTTAGTAAGACATGTAAATACCCCGTTGTGGTGATTCTCTCCTTGACAGGGCAGCTATAATTGCCGGGCATTGCCAAGGTCTTACTAAACAGTTTTCAAATCATCAGGAGATAAACATGGCAGTAACCAATTTGGCTGAACTGGATGCACTGGTCGCCCGCGTCAAAGAAGCACAGCGTGAATTCGCCAGCTTCTCGCAAGAGCAGGTAGACAAGGTTTTCCGTGCCGCCGCCCTGGCCGCCAGCAACGCCCGTATCCCCCTGGCCCAGATGGCCGTGGCTGAATCCGGTATGGGTATCATCGAAGACAAGGTTATCAAGAACCACTTCGCCTCCGAATACATCTACAACGCTTACAAGGACGAGAAGACCTGCGGCATCCTGAGCCAGGACGACGAGATGGGCACCATCACCATCGCCGAGCCGGTAGGCATCATCTGCGGGATCGTACCGACCACCAACCCGACTTCTACCGCGATCTTCAAGGCTCTGATCTCCCTGAAGACCCGTAACGCCATCATCTTCTCCCCGCACCCCCGTGCCAAGAACTCCACCAATACCGCCGCCAAGCTGGTACTGGATGCAGCCATCGCCGCCGGTGCACCGAAAGACATCATCGGCTGGATCGATCAACCTTCCGTTGAGCTGTCCAACGCGCTGATGAAGCACAACGACATCAACCTTATTCTGGCCACCGGTGGCCCGGGCATGGTGAAGGCCGCTTACTCCTCAGGCAAACCCGCCATCGGTGTGGGTGCCGGTAACGTGCCGATCGTCATCGACGAAACCGCCGATATCAAACGTGCCGTCGCCTCCATCCTGATGTCCAAGACCTTCGACAACGGTGTGGTCTGTGCCTCTGAGCAAGCCGTCATCGTGGTTGACTCCATTTACAACCAGGTCAAAGAGCGTTTCTCGACTCACGCCGGCTACATCCTGTCCAAGGACGAAGCCGACAAGGTCCGTAAAGTGCTGCTGATCAACGGCGCCCTGAACGCCGACATCGTGGGTCAGCCTGCGACCAAGATCGCCGCCATGGCGGGCGTCACCGTACCGGCTACCACCAAGATCCTGATCGGTGAAGGTCTGGAACTGTGCGCTGAAGACGAGTTCGCTCACGAGAAGCTCTCCCCGACCTTAGGCATGTTCCGCGCCAAGAACTTCGAAGACGCCGTCGAGATGGCCTGTGACATGGTCAACATCGGTGGTATCGGCCACACCTCCGGTCTCTATACCGACCAGGATCGCAATGCCGACCGCATCAAGTACTTCGGCGACAAGATGAAGACCGCCCGTATCCTGATCAACACCCCGTCCACTCAGGGTGGTATCGGTGACCTGTATAACTTCGCACTTGCTCCGTCCCTGACCCTGGGTTGCGGCTCCTGGAGTGGTAACTCCATCTCCGAGAACGTCGGTCCCAAGCACTTGATCAACAAGAAGACAGTCGCAAAACGGGCAGAAAATATGCTGTGGCACAAACTTCCGAAGTCCATCTACTTCCGTCGTGGTTCCCTGCCGATTGCCCTTGGCGATCTGGAAGGTAAAAAACGCGCTATGGTCGTCACCGACCGCTTCCTGTTCAACAACGGTTATGCCGACGAAGTGGTTCGTCTGCTCAAGAAACTGAACATGGAAGTCGAGGTGTTCTACGAAGTGGAAGCCGATCCGACCCTGTCCGTGGTACGCAAGGGTGCCGAGATGGCCAACTCCTTCAAACCGGACGTCATCCTGGCGCTGGGCGGTGGTTCACCGATGGATGCGGCCAAGATCATGTGGGTCATGTACGAGCATCCGGATACCGCGTTCGAAGACCTGGCCATGCGCTTCATGGACATCCGCAAGCGTATCTACAAGTTCCCGAAAATGGGCGTGAAGGCCGAACTGGTCTGTATCACCACCACTTCCGGTACCGGTTCTGAAGTGACTCCGTTTGCGGTCGTGACCGACGACGCCACCGGCATGAAATACCCGCTGGCCGACTACGAGCTGACCCCGAACATGGCCATCGTCGACGCCAACCTGGTCATGAACATGCCCAAGTCCCTGTGCGCCTTCGGGGGTATCGATGCGGTCACTCACGCCATGGAAGCCTATGTTTCCGTACTGGCGAACGAGTACTCCGACGGTCAGGCGCTGCAAGCCCTGAAACTGTTGAAAGAGTACCTGCCGTCCAGCTACCAGAATGGTGCCAACGACCCGGTGGCCCGCGAGAAGGTGCACAACGCTGCCACCATCGCCGGTATCGCGTTTGCCAACGCCTTCCTGGGTGTCTGCCACTCCATGGCGCACAAGCTGGGTGCCGAGTTCCACATCCCACACGGCCTGGCCAACGCCCTGCTGATCAGCAACGTCATCCGCTACAACGCGAACGACAACCCTACCAAGCAGACCGCGTTCTCCCAGTACGACCGTCCGCAGGCTCGTCGTCGCTACGCCGAAGTGGCTGACCACCTGGGTCTGACCGCAGCCAGCGACCGCACCGCGGCCAAGATCGAGAAGCTGCTGGTCTGGCTGGATGGGCTCAAAGCCACTCTGGGTATCCCGGCCTCCATCCGTGAAGCCGGCGTGAACGAGGCTGACTTCCTGGCCAAGGTTGATCAACTGGCGCTGGAAGCCTTCGATGACCAGTGCACCGGCGCCAACCCGCGCTACCCGCTGATCACCGAGCTCAAAGCCATCCTGATGGACACCTACTACGGCCGTCCCTTCACCGAGGAAGCTCAGGTAGCGGCCAAGGTAGAAGCCAAAGTCGACGCCAAGGTAGATACCAAGAAGAAATCCAAGGCCTGATAATCGGTCCTGATGACGAAAGCCCGCGCACCAGCGCGGGCTTTTTTATTTGTCTATCTGCTTAATTTTGCTAGCTTGTTGGTAGGTAACTACGACACAAGAGCGAGTTATGGCGTTGATCCAAGCCTCCATCGAGCAGTTGAAAGTCGGCCATTACATCCACCTTCCCACCGGCTGGACCAGCCACCCTTTCCTGTTCAATACCTTCAAGATCCGCGACCAGCAGCAGCTCGACATCCTCCGCCACCTCGAACTCACCCTGCTGATGGTGGATCCCGAACGCAGTGATCTGCCTGTCGAACCTCTCCTGCACGCCGAACCTGCCCCTTCAAACCCGAATCATCCGGTGCAAGACGAGCCGCAGAGCCCCACATTACCCTCCTTCGATGAGAAGGCCTTTCGCCGATCCCTGCGCGCCGCCGACAAGGCATTCGGCCAGTCCCTGTCCGATCTGCGCGATGCGCTGGGCGCCCTCAATCTCAAACCGGACGAGGGGCTCGCCAACACCGCGCAGATAGTGCGCAACACCGCAGCCCAGATAGGCGCACATGAAGGGCCACTGGGGCTGCACCTCATTCGCAGCCAGCACACCGACATCCTGCTGCAGCACAGCCTGAGCATCGCCTTCATCGCCATGCTGATGGCCCGCGAGCTGGGCATGAGCCCCATCGAGATGGAAGAGGTGGGTCTGGCCGGGCTGGTGCACGACATCGGCGAGCTGAGGATCCCAAGCCAGATCACCCAGAAACGGGGAGAGCTCAGCCGCGCCGAGCAGAATTTTCTCAACATGCATCCCCAATATGGGCTGGAGATGCTCACTCAGATGAAAGCGTTTGAACCCAGGATCCGCGAGGTGGCCCATCTGCATCACGAGCGACTCGATGGTACCGGCTTCCCGCTCGGCATCAAGGGCGGTGAGATCCCTCCCCTCGCCCGCCTCATCGGCCTGGTGGATTACTACGACGAGCTGCTGCACCCGCGCAGCAGTGCCAACCCGGCGGCCCCGAGTCAGGCTATCGGCCAACTCTACAAGCTGTCCCAGAAGAAGTTCGATCAAGATCTGGTCAGATTGTTGATAAAGGTACTGGGGGTCTATCCGCCGGGCTCGCTGGTGCGCCTCGACGATGGCTCGGTGGCACTGGTGCTCTCGACCGAACCCAGCATGCCACTCAAGCCCAAGTTGCTGCCCTATGTCAGGGGACAGCGCCCGGAAACCGTGCCGATGATCGATCTGCGGGAAGATGAGAGAAGCATCAGCACCTGCATCAGGCAGGAGGAGCTGGATGACGGGCAACGGCTGTTTTTCAACCTGACTCGGCGTTTCTGTTACTATTTTGCCTTCTGAGTTATCCCCAGAAGCTGGGGATAACTCATTGGACAAACCTGAATAATTACCAAATCCCCCGCTAAATAGTCCGCTATCGGGGCTGGATAAAAAACGCCCAGTCGAGGACTGGGCGGAGCATGCCACCTCCGTGTGGCGTATCCGGTGGACACATTCATGCTCCATTCAGCAATACCAAGCCCGTCACATTTACACAAATATCAATTTAACATACTGATGTTATATGGTTTTAATTTTCCATTCTGGCAAACTGCCCGGCGACACTGACACGGGGCATGGCAAAGCGCGATCCGGCTCACAGAACAAACAAATGAGGCCAAATCCCGGCACGATCTCGAAGGAATGTTTTTTATGCAGTTAGTCCTCTCCCTGCTCCAGCAGATGAGCGTCAGCCTGGTCATCGCCTACCTGTTCTCCAAGAGCCCGCTGCTGCGTCCCCTGGCCAACTACTCGGTCAGGCTGCCTCACAAGGTGCTGATATACGTCATCTTCTCCTGCTTCTGCCTGCTCGGCACCTATGTGGGGCTGGAGATCGACGACGCCATCGCCAACACCCGCGCCGTCGGTGCCGTGCTGGGGGGCTTGCTGGGGGGCCCCCTGGTGGGCTTTCTGGTCGGGCTGACCGGCGGCCTGCATCGCTACACCCTTGGCGGCTTTACCGATCTGGCCTGCGCCATCTCCACCACCTGCGAAGGCCTGCTGGGGGGACTGGTGCACTGGCGGTTGATGCGGGCAAACCGGGTGGATGCGCTGTTCAAGCCCAGGATTGCCTTCTTCACCACCCTCTACGCCGAGATACTGCAGATGGTCATCATCCTGCTGGTCGCCACCCCGTTCGACAAGTCCCTGCTGCTGGTGCGCACCATCGCCACCCCCATGATCCTGGCCAACTCCTGCGGGGCGGCGCTGTTCATCAGCATGATCCGCGACCAGCAACGGATGTACGAGAAGTTCTCCCGGGTTTTCTCCGCCAAGGCGCTGACCATCGCCAATCGCACCGTCGGCATCATGACCCAGGGCTTTACCGCCGAGGCGAGCCAGAAGATCGCCCACATAGTGCAGGAGGAGACAGGGGTCGGTGCCGTCGCCATCACGGACACCGACAAGATCCTCGCCTTCATCGGTATCGGTGAGGATCATCACAAACCAGGCACCCCCATCACCTCGACCATCACCCTGCAGGCGCTCGCCCAGAACAAGGTGCTGTTTGCCGATGGCAACCGCCAGCCCTATCGCTGCAGCCTCTCCCCCCAGTGCCAGCTCGGTTCGGTACTGGTGATCCCGCTGCAAGGAGACAAGGGGGTGATCGGCACCATCAAGCTCTATGAGCCCAAGAAACGGCTGTTCCTCAAGATCAACCACACCCTGGGGGAAGGGATCGCCAATCTGCTGTCACAGCAGCTGCTGAGCGGGCGGCTGGAGCAGCAGCAACGCCTGCTGGTGCAGTCCGAACTCAAACTCGTTCAGGCCCAGATCAATCCCCACTTCCTGTTCAACACCCTCAACACCATCAGCGCCATCACTCGCCGCGATCCCGAGCGGGCACGCCAGCTGCTGCTGCATCTGTCCCGCTTCTT
The DNA here is from genome assembly GCF_056279295.1 of Aeromonas sp. TECH754. Classification (NCBI taxonomy): domain Bacteria; kingdom Pseudomonadati; phylum Pseudomonadota; class Gammaproteobacteria; order Aeromonadales; family Aeromonadaceae; genus Aeromonas; species Aeromonas sp. TECH754. The sequence continues at coordinate 2,181,023 of NZ_JBWBRA010000001.1, forward strand.
TCGCAAGAATCTCAAGCGCCAGAGCGATCTGGCCAGCCTGCAGGAAGAGCAGGACCACTGCCAATCCTATCTGGAGATAGAGCAGGCCCGCTTTGGCGAACGCCTGACCGTGATCAATGAGATACCGCCCCATCTGGGCACACTGACGCTACCGAGCTTCACCCTGCAGCCCCTCATCGAGAATGCCATCAAGCACGGCATCTCGACCCTGCTGGAGCAGGGCCGGATCCGTCTCTACGCGGAGGAGGGCCCCGGGTATGTCAGGCTCTGCGTCGAAGACAACGCCGGGGCCTGGCAGGCTGACCTGGCGGGGGATGGGCTCGGCATGAGCATAGTGGACCGCCGCCTCAGGAGTGCCTTCGGCGACGACTTCGGCATCCACGTCCAGTGCGAACCCGAGCAGTGGACCCGGGTCAGTTTCACCCTTCCCAATATCCCTCAGGCCCCCACCAAGGAGACCACATGATCCGCGTTCTCATCGTCGATGACGAACCCTATGCTCGCGAAGAGCTCGCCACGCAGCTCGGCTCCGAACCCGACATCGAGATCCTGGGATCCGCCGCCAATGCCATAGAAGCGCTTCCTCTCATCCAGCGACTGAGGCCCGACGTGGTGTTTCTCGACATCCAGATGCCCAAGCTCAGCGGCATGGACCTGGTCGCTATGCTCGATCCCCTGCCCCGTATCGTCTTCGTCACCGCCTTCGATGATTACGCCATCCAGGCCTTCGAGGAGAACGCCTTCGACTACCTGCTCAAACCGGTCGAGCCAGTCCGCCTCGCCAAGACCCTGGGACGTTTGCGCCAGGATCTCGGCCCGCAGTCCATGGCGGCGCTGGCACCAGTCATTCGCCACATTCCCGGCTATCTGCACAACAGGGTGCGGCTATTGCCCGTCGAACAGGTGGAATACGCCTTCTCGGATCTCGGCGGCGTCCATGTCGCCTGCCAGGGAGAGTTGTTTCACACCCAGCTGACCCTGAAATCCCTGGAGGAGAAGACCCCGCTGCTACGCTGCCATCGCCAGTATCTGGTGGCCCCCGCCGCCATCTACGAGATCCGGCTGCTGGACAACCAATTGGCGGAAATAGTGACCCCGAGCGGCGCTCAAGTGCCGGTCAGCCGACGCTATCTCAAGGAGTTGAAGGAGGAGTTGGGCCTGGAGTGAGGGCCCGCGACTGTGCGCCGGATCACAGCCGGCGGCCGCTCGGGTCGCCAGGGCGCCGCTCACGACCTTTACCTGCTGTTAACAGCAAACCCCCATTAGACTGGCTCCGCACACCATAAAATAACAATGCTGGAGCGTTACAATGATCTGGTTTTTCCTTTGTGTCGGCCTGCTGGTGGCTGGCTACTTCATCTATGGCAAATTCATCGAACGGCTGTTTGGGCCGAAACCTGAGCTTGCTACCCCCGCCATCACCATGGCCGACGGCGTGGACTATGTCCCCATGTCGGACAAGAAAGTCTATCTGGTCCAACTGCTCAACATCGCCGGGGTCGGCCCCATCTTCGGTCCCATTCTGGGCGCCCTCTACGGCCCGGTCGCCATGCTCTGGATCGTATTCGGCTGCATCTTCGCGGGCGCGGTACACGACTACTTCTCCGGCATGCTGTCGGTGCGCGCCAAGGGTGCCTCGGTGCCGACCGTCGTCGGTGAACACCTGGGCACCGCCGCCAAGCATTTCATGAACCTGTTCGCCGTGGTGTTGCTGATGTTGGTCGGGGTGGTCTTCGTGCTAAGCCCGGCGGGTCTGCTGGCGAACCTGACCTCCATCGATCTGGTGTACTGGATAGTGGCCATCTTTGCCTACTACATCCTCGCCACCATAGTCCCCATCGACAAGATCATCGGTCGCTTCTACCCCATCTTCGGCGCCCTGCTGGTGTTTATGTCGGTCGGCCTCATCATCGGCCTCATCGTCTCCGGCAAAGGCTTCTACAACACAGGGATGGACTTCTCCAACCTGCACCCGACCGAACTGCCGCTGTGGCCGCTGCTGTTCATCACCATCGCCTGCGGTGCCGTCTCCGGCTTCCATGCCACCCAGTCCCCGCTGATGGCGCGCTGCATGCAAAACGAGAAGTCCGGCCGCTTCATCTTCTACGGTGCCATGATAGGCGAAGGCGTCATCGCTCTTATCTGGTGCACCCTGGGCCTCTCCTTCTATGACAGCACCGAGGCACTCAACGCCACCATGGCCAACGGCGGCCCGGCGGCCGTGGTGCACGAGGTGTCCACCAGCCTGCTCGGCACCGTCGGCGGCGTGCTGGCCATCCTGGGCGTGGTGATCTTGCCCATCACCTCTGGCGACACCGCATTTCGCAGTGCCCGCCTCATCGTCGCCGACTTCCTGAAGCTGACACAGAAGCCCATGGCCAAGCGACTGCTCATCGCCATCCCCATGTTCATCCTCGGCTTCATCATCTCCAAGGCCGAGTTCGGGGTGATCTGGCGCTACTTCGGCTGGGCCAACCAGACTACCGCCGTCATCATGCTGTGGGCCGCCGCCGCCTATCTCATCAAGGAAGGCAAGCTGCACTGGGTCTGCACCCTTCCCGCCATGTTCATGACCGCCGTGGTGATCACCTATCTGGCCAACGCCCCCATCGGCTTTGGACTGGAGATGAACATCTCCACCGTCATCGGCCTGGTGAGTACCGCCCTCGTCACCCTGGCCTTCCTGTACAAGTTCAGGTCGTCCCAGTTGAGCGCGGCCAAGGAGAGCTGACTCGCGGCGCCCCCCAGCGCAATAGCAAAGGCCCGGCATCACTGCCGGGCCTTTTTGTTGTCCAGATAAGGCCACTCGCCTTATTTGATGGCGGGCTGGTCCGCTGGCGGCGCCGCGGGCACTTGATACCAGTGTTCCCTGGCCACCAGCACCGCCTGCTCCGGTTGGGCGACGAAGTTGGGGGACATGATCTGCACCCCGAACTCGTTGAACACATCCTGGATGTGGCCGTGCAGTTCGGTCTTGACCACGGCTGGCAACAGCCCCTCCTTCATCCGCACCTGCAGCTCGTACTCCACATACCAGTCCTGCAGGTTGAGCTGACGCACCAGCGGCGCCTCTCCTTGATTGAGCTGCTCACAGCGCCGCGCCGCCAGCTCCAGCATGGCATGCACCTGACGCCAGGGCGTGTCGTAGCCAATGGTCACCTTGGTCAGCAAGGCCACCCCCTTGTCCCCCGCCAGGCGCGTGAGATTGACCACCTTGCCACCCACCACCACCGCATTGGGTAACGTCACCTCGTGCTCCTGACGCGTCACCAGCTTGGTCGAGAGGGCATTGAGCTCGGTCACCATGCCCTCCACTTCGCCAATCTGTACCAGATCGCCGGGCCGCAGGGCTCTGGAATAGATGAGTACCAGGCCGCTCATGGCATGGTTCATGATGCCCGCAGACCCCAGGGTCACCATCAGGCCGAAGAAGACGCTGATCCCCTTGAACGCGTCTGAGTTGGCCCCCGGCAGATAGGGATAGGCCACGGTCAGGGCAAACAGCCAGATCACCACCGAGAGCAGCCGCCGCGTGGCGCCGACGGTTTCGGCGTGCAACCCCTGCACCCGAAACTGCCCATTTTCGATGCGATCAAACAAGATGGCCAGTACCCGGATGAAGAAGCGGGTGATGACGACGATCAGCAGCACAGTCACCAGACCCGGCATGGCCGCGATGATCCCCTCCAGCATGTCGCTACAGAGACTGAACAGGGAGTCACCCAGCCGCAGGCTCCAGGCTCTGGTCTGGGGGAAGAGCCCCAGTACATAGGTGAGCCAGCCATAGATGAGCATGAAGATGAGCAACAGGGTCAGCAGGCTGAGCAGGCGATCCTCTACGTTGCCGACCACCTGTCGCCACTGGGGCGGGATCAGCCCTTTTTGCAGCATCAGTCGATTGACGAGCCATTTTTTGACGCGCCGAAGCGCTTTTTGCAGCAACCAGACCAGGGCGAAGAAGAGCACGCTGGCCAACGCCGCCTTGCCGAGGGCCTTGAACAGATAAGGCGCTGAGTGCAGCTCAAGGTACTTGATGCGAACCTCATCCAGACGGACTCGCACACGCTCGGCCGCCTGATCCAGTGTCAGCTCGTCAAACTCGTCCAGATCCCCGACCAGCAGCACCAGAATGCGCTTGCCGTTGACCATGAATTCCCGACTTTCCTGCCCGACCCGGCGGCCCTTGAGCACGGTGATGGTCGAGTTCAGATCGCTGGGGTCCAGGGCCTGGATCCTTTCATGGATCAGCCGCACCCGGGCCGCGCCATCCAGACTGCCATATTTTGCCTGCAGCATGACGATGGGCTCATGTAGCAAGATCAGGGTCTGGGACTTCTCCTGCTCAGTGGGCTCTCGCCTTGGCTCGGCAGCCCAGCCAACCTTTGCCAGCAACAGGCTGACCAGTAGCAAAGTCCCCCACAGCGAACACATCCCGCATAGTCCCTTCATCGCGCCCCCCAGTTAACGAGACATCTGAATCTCTTTTCTATTTGATTTTATAGAAAGAAATTCACCGGCGCGCAATTAATGAGCGGCCAATGAACCGAGGCTGTACCGGAATATCAACTCCCCTATTGCAGTCTTGCAGTGACGTAATATGCTGTCATCATACGTCGGAAACTACAGGTACAAGGCTGGGTATGGCCTTGCGACTTAGATGGGAGAAATGAATGATACCTGATTACATACTGACCTACGTTGCCCTCGGGATATTGGTGTTTGTCGTCCTGGTGATGTTTTACGGAATTATCGTCATTCACGATATTCCTTATGAAATTGCCAAGCATCGTAACCACCCCCACCAGGATGCCATTCACGTGGCTGGCTGGGTGAGCCTTTTTACTCTGCACGTACTGTGGCCGTTCCTCTGGATTTGGGCCACCATTTACCGCCCTGATCGCGGTTGGGGTTTCAATCAACGTCTGCAGAAGGACGAAGATGAGATCTCCACGCTCAAGCAAGAACTGGCCGCATTGCAAGCCCGTATGAACACGCTCGAACAGACCGATAAATAGGTAATCATTCATGGACTTGCTACTGATACTCACCTATACCGCCATCTGTATAGGTATTTTCAAGATCTTCAAGATCCCGCTCAACAAGTGGACAGTGCCCACCGCCGTGCTCGGCGGCGTCTTCATCATAGGGGCGCTCATCGTCCTGATGAACTACAACCACCCCTATTCGGAGCTGGCACGGAACTACTACGTCTCCACTCCCATAGTGCCGCTGGTCAAAGGCCGCGTCACCGAGGTACCGGTCCAGCCCAACCAGAAGGTCAACAAGGGAGATGTGCTGTTTCGCATCGAAGCCGACCCCTTCCAGGAAAAGGTTGCCAGCCTGACGGCACGGCTCGCTTCCAATAAGGATTTCCTGAAAGCCCTCAATGCCAGGCTGCGCTCCGCCAGCCTGGACCGGGATCGCGCCCAGGAGCTGGTGCGTCGTGGCATCGGCAAACAGCGGGATCTCGACGTTACCCAGGCCAACGTAGACGATATCGTCGCCCAGACCGATCAACAGAAGGCCGCGCTGGATGACATCAATGCCCAGCTCAACATCGCCAAGTACGAGCTGGAACAGACAGTTGTCTATGCCCCAAGCGATGGTCACATCGTGCAGCTGGCGCTGCGTCCAGGCATGATCGCCGCTCCTTTCATGTATCGCCCGGTGATGACCTTCATTCATGAAGATGCCAACTCCTACGTCGGCTGGTTCTGGCAAAACAGCATGCAGCGGCTGAAAGAGGGCGATGAAGCCGAGGTGGTGCTGGACGGTATCCCTGGCCGGATCTTCAAGGCCAAGGTGCAGTCCGTGATCCCCGCCATGGCACCGGGTAACATTCAGGCTCAGGCCGGCCTTATCGACCAGACCACGGCTCAACTGCCGGGTCGCCTGCCCATCGTTCTCGAGATCACCGATCCCGAATGGGCAAAGTATCAGGTGATTGCGGGTTCCAGCGGCCAGGCCGCCATCTACACCGAACATGTCCACCACGTGGCCATCATGCGCAAGATCCTGATGCGCATGGGTAGCTGGCTCAACTACCTGTTCCCCTTCCACTAAGCTGCAATGCAGTATGCCAACGGGCCAGAATCATTCTGGCCCGTTTTATTTGGCTGTCCGCTGGCAGCGTCGGCCATCCGCCTCCTCAACGCCTCACGCTGCATTTTGGCGACAAGATCCCTATAATGGCGCCATCTTGCATCGGCCAGTCTCCTCATGTTCGTTCTCAGACCCTATCAGACAGACGCGGTCAACGCCGTTATCCAACATTTTCGCAAGCACCCGGATCCCGCCGTGGTGGTCCTGCCCACCGGCGCCGGCAAGAGCCTGGTGATCGCCGAGCTGGCGCGCAAGGCCCGTGGCCGGGTGCTGGTGCTGGCTCACGTCAAGGAGCTGGTGGAGCAGAACCACGCCAAGTACGAGGCCTGGGATCTTAGCGCTGACATCTTCGCCGCCGGGCTGGATCGCAAGCAGGCTTCGGCCCAGGTGGTCTTCGGCTCGGTGCAGTCGGTGGCACGCAACCTGGATGCCTTCGATGGTGCCTTCTCCCTGCTCATCATCGACGAGTGCCATCGCGTCTCGCTCGCGGATGACAGCCAGTACCATCAGGTGATCGCGCACCTCAAGACCGGCAACCCGGCCCTCAAGATCCTCGGTCTCACCGCGACGCCTTATCGGCTGGGGCTTGGCTGGATCTACCGCCGTCACTACCACGGCATGGTGAAGAGCCATGGCGAGCGGCTGTTTGGCGATTGCGTGTTCGAATTGCCCCTGCGCTTCATGATAAAGAATGGCTACCTGACACCGCCGCGCCTGATCGATGCCCCCATCGTCCATTACGACTTCAGCAAGCTGGTACCACGAGAGAACGGCCTGTTCAGCGAGGCCGATCTCAATGGCGAACTCAAGCGCCAGCAGCGAGTCACCCCCCACATCATCAACCAGGTGCTGGAGTATGCCCGTGAGCGGCAGGGCGTGATGGTCTTCGCCGCCACCGTCGAACACGCCCGCGAGATCCAGGGGCTATTGGGTGCCAAAGGGGAGCAGGCGGCCCTCATCACCGGCGAGACCCCGGGCCCGGAGCGGGATGCTCTCATCCACGCCTTCAAGGCGCGGGAGATCAAGTTTCTGGTCAACGTGGCGGTGCTCACCACCGGCTTCGATGCCCCCCACGTCGATCTGATCGTGATGCTGCGCCCCACCGAGTCGGTGTCGCTCTACCAGCAGATCGTCGGCCGCGGCCTGCGCCTCTCGCCGGGCAAGGAGGATTGCCTGGTGCTCGACTACGCCGGCAACAACTTCAACCTGTTCGCCCCCGAAGTGGGGGAGCCCAGGCCCCACGCCGGCACAGAGCCGGTGCAGGTACCCTGCCCCGCCTGCGGCTTTGCCAACACCTTCTGGGGCAAGACCGACGAAGATGGCAAGGTGATCGAGCACTACGGCCGTCGCTGCCAGGGGTTGTTCGAGGATGACGAAGGTCAGCGGGAGGAGTGCGACTATCGCTTTCGCGCCAAGATCTGCCCGGCTTGCGGGGCAGAGAACGACATTGCCGCCCGCCGCTGCCAGAGCTGTGATCAGCTGCTGGTGGATCCGGATGACAAACTTAAAGAAGCGCTCAATCTCAAGGACTGCATGGTGATCCGCTGCTCCGGGCTGACCCTGACCCGAGGCAAGGGCAAGCAGGGGGAGCGTCTGGAGGTGACCTACCACGATGAGGACGGTCTGACATTGACCGAATACTTCTCCTTTCACTCCACGGCCGCACCGCGCTTGTTTCAACAGCGCTTTGTGCGTCATCATTGGCCCGCCCCGGGCCTTGAGCCCGAATTCACCACCTTGGACAGCGTCCTGGCCGCCGAAACCCAGTTTCGTCATCCGGATTTTGTCATCGCCCGCAAGTCGGGACGCTTCTGGCAGGTGAAGGATAAAATTTTTGACTACCAGGGGCGTTATCGTACAGCCGAAACACTTGGCTGACGGCACCCTGACAGGTGAATATATCCATGTTGAGTATCAAGGCTGGCACACGATGCCGGCCTCTTCGTCAAGTTTGAGGATCTTATGCAGCGGCTGTTGATTGGTGTTTGTGCTCTGTTTTCCACCCTGTTTTCCATCGTGGCCCATGCCGCCCCGCTGATCCCGCCCAAGGGGGGCCAATACGCCGTCATCGTGCAGGGTAGCGGCGGGGTGGAGTTCGCCCGCCACGCCGACGATATGATAGCGCCGGCCTCCACCATGAAGGTGCTGACCGCGCTCGCCGCCCGCCTCGAGCTCGGTGCCGACTTCCGCTTCGCCACCGACATCCAGGCCCAGAACGGCGCCAAGCAGGGGGATGTCATCAATGGCGACATCTGGATCAACTTCGTTGGCGATCCCACCCTGTCACGGATGGATCTGGTGGCCCTGTTCAAGCAGCTCGGCGTCACCCGCATCAAGGGCAATGTCTACGTCAACACCGGCGCCTACAACGGCTACGAGCGCGGCAACGGCTGGTCCTGGGGGGATCAGACCCTCTGCTTCGCGGCCCCGGTGTCGTCGGTCATCATCGACAAGAACTGCGCCTATGGCACCGTCACCGCCACCCAGATCGGTAAACCGGCGGTCGGCAACGTCGCCACCGGCGTGCCCATCGGCATCGGCGCCGACAACGTGGAAGTGATGAGCTACGGCGACATGGCGCGCCAGTTCTGCGCCCTCGAAGTGGACATGGCCAAGGGCAACTTCTATGAGCTCAAGGGCTGCATCACCCCGAACAAGGACCCGCAGGGCCTGCGCTTTGCCATCCACGACGTGGAGGCCTGGGGCTGGGACAACATCCGCTGGGCCATGAACCGCGCCGGCATCAGCCACGACGGCCTGCTGCGGGTCACCCATCTGGCACCGGTCGGCGCCGAAACCCTGGCCACCCACTACTCCGTCTCCCTGCCGGTCATGCTCTCCAAGATGCTGAAAAAATCCGACAACCTCTATGCCGATACCTTCTTGAAGACCGTCGGCCGCCACTACTACAACAAGCCGGGCAGCTATCGCAGCGGCACCATGGCGGTGCGTGCCATCCTGACCAAGAACGGCATCGATCTCGGCAACGCCACCCTGGCCGACGGCTCCGGCCTCTCCGCTCACAACCTCATCAGCGCCCGCCAGATGCTGTCGGTACTGAACTTCATCCAGAAGAATGATGCCGAGCTCGACTTCATCAAGCTGCTGCCGAGCTCCCAGGTGGACGGCACCCTGGCCTGGCGTCGCAGCGTCACCGCCCCCATGATGAAGAACAAGGTGCACGCCAAGACCGGCACCATCACCGGCACCTCCAACTTGGCCGGTTTCATCGACACTGCAGGCGGCCAGCGCAAGGCCTTCGTGATGTTCCAGCGCGGCCTGTCCCAGGATCCGGCCACCCACGAGCGCTTCCGCGCCAGCAAGGCCCCCTGGCCCTGGACCGTGTTCGAGAAAGGGGTATTGGAGAGCATCTACCAGCAGCAGCCGATCCAGATCGCCGAGCAATGATGCACAGGGGCCTTGCCCGCAAGGCGGCCCCTATACCCAGAACAGGGTTCGAGAAAGGGGTATTGGAGAGCATCTACCATCAGCAGCCGATCCAGATTGCCGAGCAATGATGCACAGGGGCCTTGCCCGCAAGGCGGCTCCCATACCCTGGACAGGGTTCGAGAAAGGGGTATTGGAGAGCATCTACCAGCAGCAGCCGATCCAGATCGCCGAGCAGTGATGCGCAGGGGCCTTGCCCGCAAGGCGGCCCCTATGCCCGTAATTTTCCACTTTAACGAACCCTGAGGCGGGGCTATGCTGTCGCCAGCCTCATTGCAGCGGCTTCATATAACGGCTTCATTTAACGGAGAGAAACGATGTTTGTAGAAATTTTTGGTCGCCCAGGTTGCCCCTACTGTGTCCGTGCCAAGCAGCTCGCCGAGCAGTTGACCGAGGAGCGCGATGACTTCCAATTCCGCTACGTGGACATCAACGCCGAAGGGCTGACCAAGGACGATCTGGCCGCCAAGGCGGGTAAGCCGGTCACCACGGTGCCGCAGATCTTCCTGGACGAGCAGCACATCGGTGGCTGCACCGACTTCGAAGCCTACGCCAGAGCCAATCTGGGTCTGTGATCCCCATTCGTATCGCAAAAAGGCGCCTGATGGCGCCTTTTTTCATGGAAAAAAATGCTCACGCTCAGTCTGCCACCGGCGTGAAGCGGCTCACCACGGCGCCCTGATGTTCAATCCACTCCATGAACATGGCGACGGGCCTGGCATAGACATGCTCATCCTGCTCGGACTGATAGATGACCAGCCGCTCCTGGGTTTCGGTGTGCAGGGCCAGGGTGAGCACGCGATAGTACCCTCCCTTGAAGTGGCGATAGCGGCCGGGCGTAGGTGCGTGCATGGCAAAAGCCTCGAGACATGATGAAAAACCGCCGGACGGTGCGCTGGCCGGGCTCGGAATGGGGGCTGATGGACGTATCTCACCCCAGCCAATCGTGCCAGATGGGGGGAGTATTTCAATACACTCCTGCGGCTTTATGAAGCTCACCCTCATCTTTCACTGGTTTCTTGCGAAACAGGCAAACGATCCTGCTGAATTTAACAGATTGGCAACCCTGTTTTAGGGGTAAATATCAGGGATTTATTCCATAAATTAGATTGTTCTAGCATTCAATTCTGTGAAGAATAGGGGTAGAGAAATTTGATACTAAAAAACGCTTTTTGCCAACGCGCCCCCAGGGGAAGGAATCACGCTCACCATGTTCACTATCGACAAGTCGCACAAGCTCGACGATGTCTGCTATGACATTCGCGGCCCGGTGCACAAAGAGGCTCGCCGTCTCGAAGACGAAGGCCACCGCATTCTCAAGCTCAACATCGGCAATCTGGCGCCATTCGGTTTCGATGCCCCCGAGGAACTCATCAAGGATGTGATCCTCAACATGCCCCAGAGCCAGGGCTACTGCGACTCCAAGGGGCTGTTCTCCGCCCGCAAGGCGGTGATGCAGTATTACCAGCAGAAGGGGATGCGCAAGGTCGATATCGATGACATCTACATCGGCAACGGCGCGAGCGAACTCATCGTGATGGCCATGCAAGCGCTGCTCAACAACGGCGACGAGATGCTGGTGCCCTCCCCCGACTACCCGCTGTGGACCGCGGCCATCACCCTCTCCGGTGGCCATGCGGTGCATTATCGCTGCGACGAAGGGGCCGACTGGTATCCGGATCTGGACGACATCCGCGCCCGCATCACCCCGCGCACCCGCGGCCTGGTGCTGATCAATCCGAACAACCCGACCGGCGCCGTCTACGGCAGCGAATTCCAACTGGAGCTGATCGAGATCGCGCGCCAACACAACCTCATCATCTTCGCCGACGAGATCTACGACAAGATCCTCTACGACGACATCGCCCACACCAGCGTCTGCACCCAGTGCGACGACGTCATGGTAGTAACCTTCAACGGCCTCTCCAAGGCCTACCGCGCCTGTGGCTTCCGCCAGGGCTGGATGGTCATCACCGGACCCAAGGGCCGGGCCAAAGGCTATATAGAGGGGTTGGAGATGCTGGCCTCCATGCGGCTCTGCTCCAACGTGCCCATGCAGCACGCCATTCAGGCGGCGCTGGGTGGCTACCAGAGCATCAACGAGCTGATCCTGCCGGGCGGCCGGCTGCGGCGCCAGCGGGACAAGGCCTGGGAGCTGATCAACGCCATTCCCGGCGTCTCCTGCGTCAAGCCCAAGGGGGCGCTCTACCTGTTCCCGCGCCTCGACCCCAAGGTCTACGACATCCGCGACGATCAGAAGATGGTGTTCGATCTGCTACAGCAGGAGAAACTGCTGCTGGTACAGGGCACCGGCTTCAACTGGCCCGCACCAGACCACTTCCGGCTGGCATTCCTGCCCCGGGAAGAGGAGCTGGAGGATGCCATCGGCCGTCTCGCCCGCTTCCTCAAGAACTACAAGCAGTAAGCACTGCCAACATCATGAAAAAGGCTCCCGCGGGAGCCTTTTTGCTGTCTGTCGTTTTATGTCAGGCCATCAGCCGTGCAGCAGGGCGCCAACCACCAGCACCCCCATGGTGATGAGCGCCACTCCGATGATGAAGGGCAGCACCCAGCGCACGAAACGCTCGTAGGGGATCTTGGCCAGCGCCAACCCGGCCACCAGGTGGGCGGCGGTGGGGGCGAACAGGTTGATCCAGCCGGAGGCGGACTGGTAGGCGGTGATCACCAGATCCCGGGAGATGCCGGAGAAGTCCGCGAGCGGTCCCATCAGCGGCATGGAGACGGTCGCCAGCCCCGAGGTCGAGGGGATGAAGAAGCTCAGAATGATGTGCACCAGATAGGCCATCAGGATAAATACCGAAGAGGAGAGCCCGGTCACCAGTCCTTCGGCCCAGTGCAAAATGCTGTCGATGATGACGCCCTGCTCCATCACCACATAGATGCCGCGCGCCACCGCCACCACCAGCGCCACCCCGATGAGGTCCCGCGCCCCTTCCAGGAAGGTGGCCACATAGTTGGACTCCGGCATCCGGTTGATCAGCGCGATCAGGATGGAGGCGCTGAAGAACAGGGTGGAGAGCTCATCGAACCACCAGCCCAGAGTTGGCAGAAAATCGATGCCCAGATCCGACCAGGGCACCACCGCATAGATCATCAGCAGGAAGGTGCCGAAAAACACCAGCATGGTGAGCTTCTGCTTGCCGCTGAAGGCCGCGTCGCTGCGCTTCATCTGGGAGAATTCGTCGTCATAGTGGATGTCGGCCAGCACCGAGTTGCCCTTGTCCTGCTGCACCTGCTTGGCGTAACGCATCACGAACCAGGAGGCGAAGATCACCAGCAGCAGCCACTGGACGACCCGCAGGCCGATCCCCTCGCCGATGGGAATGCCGGCAAAACCCGAGGCGATGCCGGTGGCAAAGGGGTTGACGGTGGAAGCCAGCACCCCGACCCCGGAGCCGAGCAGGATGATCCCCGCCGCCACCATGCGATCGAAGCCCGCCGCCATCATCACCGGGACGATCAGCGCCCAGAAGGCCACCGTCTCCTCCGCCATGCCGAAGGTGGAGCCGCCGAGGGCAAAGAGGGCGATCAGCGCAGGGATCAGCAGCCGCTCACGGCCGGCGAAGGCGCGCACTATGGCCCCGACCCCGGCATCCAGCGCGCCGCTGTGCATGGTCACCGCCAGGAAGCCGCCGATAATGAGCACGAACAGCGCCACGTCGGCCGCCTTGTGGAAGCCCTGAATGGGGGCCTTGAGCACATCGAACACCCCCTGTGGATGGGAGGGGAGCTCGGTGTAGCTGCCGGGCACCGGCAACAACCGCTCGTCGCCGCTGTAGTCGGCCACCGCGGCGGCCGCGATCGGCTGCTGGCTCTTGGCGGTGACATAGTTGTACTTGCCCGCCGGCAGCACCCAGGTGAGGGTGGCCATCAGGGCGATGATGATAAACAGCAGGGTGTATACGGTGGGGAGTTGGCGCTTCTTGGGCGCTTCATGTGGGCTGGTCATAGTGTCCGTTCCTCGGCAAGGCCGTCATGTGATCCGATCAGCGCAAGACTAGCGGTTTTGATATCGGAAAAAGGTGATCGCGGATAATAAAATTTCTCGATGAGACCGAATTCTTGACAAAAAAACAGGGCCCCGCAGGGCCCTCTTTTCATCCGGATCAGGCTCAGAGCTCGACCACGTCGAAGCGCACGTCCGGGTTGACGTCCGCATCGTAATCCACCTCGTCCAGCCCGAAGCCGAACAGGCGCAGGAACTCCTGCTTGTAGCCGGTGTAATCGGTCAGCTCGGACAGGTTTTCGGTGGTGATGGAAGGCCAGAGGTCACGGCAGGTCTGCTGCACGTCGTCACGCAGCTCCCAGTCATCCATGCGGATGCGAGCCTGCTCGTCCAGTGCCAGCTCCTCGCCATAGAGGCGGGTGCGCAGCATGCGATAGACCTGCTCCATGCAACCCTCGTGGATACCCTTCTCTTTCATGATCTTGAAGGCCATGGAGATGTAGAGCGGCATCACCGGAATGGCGCTGGAGGCCTGGGTCACCACGGATTTCAGCACGGCCACGTGAGCGGTACCGCCCTTCCCTGCCAGATCGCCACGAATGGCGGTGGCGGCGCGGTCCAAGTCTTCCTTGGCGCGGCCCAGGGTGCCATGCCAGTAGATGGGCCAGGTCAGATCGGTGCCGATGTAGGAGTAGGCAACGGACTTGGCGCCGTCAGCCAGCACGCCAGCATCACGCAGGGCCGCCATCCACAGCTCCCAATCCTGGCCGCCCATGACGGTGATGGTGTTCTGGATCTCTTCCTCGTTCGCCGGCTCGACGGTGGCGGTGATGATCTGATCCTTGTTGGTATCGATGGCGGTGGTGGTGTAGGTCTCGCCGATAGGCTTGAGGGCAGAACGCACCACTTCACCGGTATCCGGCATCTTGCGCACCGGCGAAGCCAGGGAGTAGACCACCAGATCGATTTGACCCAGATCGGCCTTGATAAGCTCGATCACCTTCTCGCGACACTCGTTGGAGAAGGCATCGCCGTTGACGCTTTTGGCATACAGGCCGGCCTCTTTGGCAGCCTTGTCGAAGGCGGCGGAGTTGTACCAGCCAGCGGAGCCGGTCTTGGTCTCGGAGCTCGGCTTCTCGAAAAAGACACCGATGGTGGCCGCGCCGGAACCGAAGGCGGTGGCAATGCGCGAGGCCAGGCCGTAGCCGGTGGAGGCGCCGATCACCAGTACTTTCTTGGGACCATTCTCGATGGGGCCCTGAGCCTGGGTGTAAGCAATCTGGCGACGAACATTGGCTTCACAACCGACCGGATGAGTGGTGGTGCAGATAAAGCCGCGAACCTTGGGTTTTATAATCATGTTGGGTCTCGACACCGTTAAATGGATGAAATCGGGGCATAAGATACCTCATTGTGGCTCAGTATGGTGCTCTGATGTGTTGAGGCGCGGGGAAAACCGGCGGCAGAGCCCTCTCGTGGCGACGCCGGATGACGGCGCCGCGCCCCATCCGCAATTTGAAATGGAGTGGCCTGATGAAGAGGCTATTGTTTCAAGTAGTTCATGATGTTGGCAGTCTCCGGGGCGGCTGGCGCGGTGTCGGCACTGCCCCGGAGACTGCCGCGAAGGAATAGGATTCAAGGAGGAATCAATGTCACGCACTCTGGCCTTCTGCCTTGGTATGCTGGTTGCCGCCACCCCGCTTTTAGCCCGGGCCGGTGTCTACCAATGCACCGTCAACGGCAACACCATCTTCAGCGATATCCCCTGTACCGGCGATGCCAAGCCCATGGATCTGCGGATATACACCCCGCCGGCAGAGGCGGTGGCAGAGGCCAGCAAGCAGACCGAGGCGATTGAAAAAGATCTCGCCGCCAGCCAGAAGCAGCATCAGCTGGCGACCCTGCGCGCCGAAGCTGAGGCCAAGACCCTGAAGATGAACAACGAGATCAGCCGATACAACGAGCAGTTGAAGGGCGCGACCTCATCCCAGGCCGAGGGTGCTGGCGAGAAACGCTCCGCCGCCGAGATACAGGCCATGACCCGCCGTCACCAGAGCGAGATGGAGGCCCTGAACAAGCAGATCTCGACTCTGCAACAGCAGAAGAAGTAGGCTCATCTGCCGAGCTGGCGCAGACGTCGGGGGCTGCGGCTGCTAAGCGGACATGAAAAGGGGGAGCCAGGCTCCCCCTTAGCTTTATAGCTACTCAATACTGCGTTTCGAAAGAGGCCTCCGTGACCCCGGCCGGCAGCGCCAGCGCCCCCGGCGTGGTCTTGCTGACCACCAGTTTGCTCCCCAGAGTGAAGGTCAGCGGCTCCACGGCAGCCACCTCCGAGGATGGCGCGACATAGAGCTTGTAGGTTCCGGGTTCGATGATCCACTCGTTGTTGCCGCTGTCGAAGCTGGCCAGCCAGCTGGCCGGGATCTCGAACGACAAGGTTTCGCTGGCTCCCGCCGGCAACAGCTTGGTCTTGGCGAAGGCCTTGAGCTCGATGGCCGGTTTGCCCAGCGTTCCAGCCGGGGCCGCCACATAGACCTGGGCCACCTCCCTGCCGGAGACGCTGCCGCTGTTGTAGACGGTGGTGGTCAGGGTCACGTTGCCCCCAGCCCCAGTCAGCGTATTACTCTGTATGGCCGTGTTTTTGTAGTCGAAACGGGTGTAGGAAAGGCCGTGACCGAAGGGATAGTTCACCCCCTTGCCGAAGGTCGCGTAGTAGCGATAGCCGACATAGATACCCTCGTTGTAATAGTGGGTGTCTATGGTGCCATCCCCGTCGGTGTCAGTGCCGGGGAAACCGGCGGACGAGGGGACATCACCATAGCTGGCCGGGAAGGTCTGGGTCAGCTTGCCGCTGGGATTGACGGCCCCGGACAGCAGATCCGCCACCGCATGGCCCGCCTCCTGGCCCGGCATGTAGGCGAGCAGGATGGCATCCACTTTGTCCTGCCAGGCGCTGGTGTCCATGACGCCGCCGACGTTGAGCACCACCACCACCTTCTTGCCCAGACCGTGGAACGCGGTGCTGACGTTGTCGATGAGCCGCTGCTCCACATCCGACAGCAGATAGTCCCCCTTCGCATTCTGGCGATCCTGTCCCTGCGCCGAGTTGCGTCCCAGGGTGATGACGGCGACATCGTTGCCGCTCGCATAGGCCGCGATCTCGGTCTGGCTCAGCTCGGGCTCGGGGCAGCTCACCAGGGTGGAGATGCCGCCAAAATCGCTCTCGCTCTTGTTCTGCTCGAAGAAGGTACGATAGAAGTCCGCGAGCCCGGAATCCACGCTGAACTGCCCGGCCAGCCCATCCGCCACGTTGATGATGTGAGCCGCATTCACGTCACCGCTGCCGGCGCCGCCCTTCAGGGTGTTGATCTGGGTGATCCCGAAGGAAGCGACCTTGCTGCCCCCCACCAGCGGCAGGCTGGCCTGGTTGTTCTTCAGCAATACCATGCCATCGCTGGCCGCCTGACGGGACAGGCTGGCATGGCTCGCCAGATCCGGCGCATTGGTCGGCACATAACCCTGGTTCGAAGGCATCTTCAGCACCTGGGTCAAGATCCGCACCGCCCCCTGCTGGATGGTATCGGCGCTCAGGCTGCCGGCGGCATAGGCCTCCTGCAGGCCGGTCAGGGCATCACCGTAGCCATAGGGCAGCGCCGGGCCGCCCGGCTCGATGAGATCGTTGCCGGACTTGATCATGTCCGCATAGTGGCCATCCCCCGACCACCAGTCGCTCATCACGAAGCCTTCGAAGCCCCATTCATCGCGCAACACCCGGGTATTGAGATCGGCCCACTGCCCGGTATAGGTGCCGTTGACCTTGTTCATGGCGGTCATCACCGCCCAGGGATTGGCGTGCTCCTCGGCATACTGGAAGCCCCGCAGATAGATCTCGCGGATGGCGCGCGGCGAGATGATGTTGTCGACGATGGAGCGCGAGGTCTCGGCGTTGTTGGCGATAAAGTGCTTGATGGTGGTGCCCACCCCCTGAGCCTGGGCGCCAGCCACCTCGGCGGCCCCCATGACCCCGGAGACCAGGGGATCTTCGGAGAAGTATTCGAAGCTGCGCCCGTTGAGCGGGTCGCGCTGGATGTTCATGCCCGGCGCGAGCCAGACATCCAGCCCGTACTCCTTCACCTCGTTGCCGATGGCGGCCCCCACCCGCTTGACCAGCTCCGCATCCCAGGTCGAGGCCAGCAGGGTCCCCACCGGGAAGGCGGTGCCATAGAAGGTACCCGACTCCCCTGCCCGGGTCGGTGCTATCCGCACCCCGGCGGCGCCATCCCCCAGCTTGCTGGCGGCGATGTCCAGCCCGGACTGCGCGTTATAAACGCCGTTGATGTAGCCCACGCTGCCCGGCACGTCCCCCTTGAGGTTGTTCAGGGCATCCAGGTTGGTGACGAAGGCACCGTTGGAGAACACATAACCCGGCCCCACCAGCAGCCCCATCCGCTCATCCAGGGTCATCTTCTGGACCATGCCTTCGGCCAGCGCCCGGTAATAGGCGTTGTCCTTGACCACCTCGGCCTTGGCCGTCGAACCGTTGTCGTTACACCCCTGGACGCCCAGCACCAGCGCGATGGCGACCGCCACGCCACTCCAGTTGTGGCCCTTATGGTTATGTTTCATGTGATTCCCTTTCATTTCATTATTCGAATGGACAAGCCGAAATAGCCTGCGCAGCTTATCGCGAAGGCAAGGGAACCCGCTTTGCATGGAGGTGCGGCTATTTTGCATTGCGGTGCCGGCATGCAATATCACCGCCGTCATCACAGCGTTACATTTGGTTACAGCAACGGACATTAAGTTGCACGGTATTTGCGCTGGCGCGCAGAACGCTTGCCGGGAAAATGCCTTAATCCCGCAGCGCGGCAGGATGCCGTCTGGACCATGAAAACAGGCTGGGTGCGAGGGATCGAATATGGGAAAGAGCGTTTCAAATATCATCGCCAGATCGACGCTCTATTTCCTGAAAGAACAAGGGGTCAATATCGATGCCATACGAGCGCAGTGTCAACTTAGTCAATATGAAATAGACAAGAGTGACGGTCGGCTCTCGGATAAACAACATCTGCGCTTTATCAAGGAGACGGCGGCATATGACAACTTGTGGCAGGAGCATATGTCACAAGATGATTCGAAAGACCGGCTCATCAGCCAGGCCTATGAACTGTTTCCCGAGCTCGTCGGTTATTGCCTCAATCAGAAGACGGCCAGCGATGCCGTGCTCGGCTATATCCGCAACCGGATCATCATCGGCAACTGCGATCAGTTCAGCCTGCATCAGGAGGACGGACAACTCGCCATCCGCTATGTGGAGGAGGCCGACATGTTGCAGCGAAATCACTCCGCCATCGGCAATTTCAGGATGCTCAGGGAGCTCGTGCGCCTCTACGCCCCCACCGTCAGCACGGCGGTGAGCCTGCGGGGCCGCGACGACAAGGATCGCAAGCGGCTCGACGATGCTTTCGGCTGTCGCTGCCAATTTGGCCAGGATGCCAATGTCATCCACTTCAAAGGTGTCGACTTGTTGACGCCGGTAGACAGCTATCTGCCGCTGCTTCATCAGAATCAACACCGGCAAATAACGAAGACGGTGGCGGCGCTGGAATATGAGCAAGGATTTTCATTCTTGATATATTCCCTGCTCGATGAGGCCATCGAAAACCATCATATTGATGATGAAGCCAGCTTCATGGAGCATATTTGCACCGTTGTCGGCATGAGTCGCTGGACGTTGAATATTCGTCTCAATCAGGAAAATACCAATCTCAGCCAGCTATTGAAAAGTGTCCGGCTGAAAAAGGCCTGTCGCTGGCTGGCCGAGACCAATATGAGCATTCAGGATATCAGCGAGCGACTTCGTTTCTCCTCCCTCTCTGTATTTTCACGGTTTTTTTCTACCCACATGGGCTCCTCTCCACTGCATTATCGTCGCCGACTCGGCGCGCGGGCATGAAGGTTTCATACGAACAACCCTGCTATCCAATAGTGCTCCCCCAAATGGCATGCTTATAAGCATATGCCGTGCTGTGGGTACTCATTCATGTCAGGATAATGAGCGGTATGCCAGCGGCATTCGTATTCGATCCACGCTGCTTTTGCCTCGATGCCCGGCGACAGCGTCACAAATTAATCGGCATTGAAAATTAAAAAATACCAAAAGTTAGTCCGAGGTCGATTAAGGTTCATAGAACATCAATGCTACTGTTAAATTACTCAGATAACGTTGAGCATGTCATTCAAGGGTCTCATGGAGGAGCTCTGTTATGTTCTGGAAAAATACGATCAGCAAGGAAGCGAGTGAACAGGCGGCAAAGGTAGTGGCATTGAGTGCCTTCGAGCAGGCCATCCAGTCCCAGGTGCCCTTCATCCAGTTCACCCCGGCGGGCATAGTCACCTTCGTCAACGACCTGTTTCTCAACATCGTGGGCTTTGGGCGGGAGGAGGTGCTCGGCAAGCACCACAGCGCGCTCTGCTTCCCCGAAGACGTCAAGACCCGCGACTATGACAACCTGTGGCAGGATCTGCGTAGCGGCACCTCGCGCCACGGACGCTTCATCCGCCAGTCAAAATCGGGCAAGCCCATCTGGCTGGAGGCGACGTATTTCCCCATCATGATCGATGGCAAGGTGGCCAAGGTCGCCAAGGTCGCCTCCGACGTGACCCAGCAGCAATCCTCCCTCGAGCGTACCCAGGCCCTGCTGGCGGCGCTGGACAAATCCCTTGCAGTGATCGACTTCCAGCCCGACGGCACCGTCATCACCGCCAACCAGAATTTTCTGCGCTGCTTCGGCTACCGGCTCGAAGAGGTGGTCGGTCAGCACCATCGCCAGTTCTGCGATCCCGAGTTTTATCAGAAGAACCCCAACTTCTGGCGCGATCTCGGCTCGGGAAACATCAAATCTGGGCTTTTCATGCGCATCGGCCATCGTGGGGAGAAGATCTGGCTGGAGGCAACTTACAACCCCATCTTCAATCACGAGGGCAAGGTGGTCAAAATCATCAAGCTGGCGAGTGACATCACCGAGCGGGTCGAGAAATCCATCTCCACCCGGGAGGCGGCCCAGAAGGCCTGCGCCATCGCCAGCGAGACCGTCGCCAGCGCGGCCAAGGGGCGCGAGGTGATCGACAAGGTGCTGGATACCTCCCGCCACATCAACACCTCGGTCAACGAGGTCAGCAAGCAGATCGATCAGCTCAACCAGCAATCCAAGAGCATCGAGTCGATCATCTCCACCATCAGCGGCATCGCGGATCAGACCAACCTGCTGGCACTCAATGCCGCCATCGAGGCGGCCCGGGCCGGGGAGCAGGGACGCGGCTTCGCGGTGGTGGCGGACGAGGTGAGGCAGCTGGCCGCCAGAACCTCGACCTCCACCAGCGAAATCGTCTCCGTCATCAAGCACAACTCCAGCATCACCTCCCAGATCACCCAGACCGTCTCCATCGTCTCCGACAAGGCGATCGCGGGGCAGGATCAGGCCAACATCATCTCCGGCGTCATCAAGGAGATCATCGCAGACGCCAACTCGGTGTCGGATACCGTCAAGAGTCTGTCCATCTGAGAAAGCGCCATACCATCAAAACACACACGGGGCCTGGCCCCGTGTGTGTTTTGGCAATCTGAATTAACCGAGAGATACCACCCTCAATCCCCCCCCAGCAGATAGCGTCTGGCATCCTCATCGGCCAGGCGCAGGGCCGCATCCCATAACTCGGCGATGCGCAGCCCCTCCTCCCCCACGGCCTCTTCTTCCAGCGCCTCCAGCGCCCGCGCATCGTTCAGGGTGAAAGGCTGGTGGCTCAGCAGCATCTGCGCCCTTGCCAGTAAGATCATGCTGTTCATCGCTTGGCTCCTTCACGGCCGGGATAACCCCTGTCCAGAGGGTAGCCGATATGACGAGCCTCAACTCTCGGTGGCGGCGGCTCGCACCCTGCCGCGCCGCGTCGGCAGCTGGCCCACCCCGATCCCGGCCAGCACCGCGGCGCAGGCGAGCCATTGCAGGCTGTTCAGGGTCTCTCCCAGCAGCAGATAGGCGAGCAGCAGGGTAAACACCGGGATGAGATTCACGTAGGCGGCCGCCAGAGTCACCTTCACCTGGGTCACCGACCAGTTGTAGAGCAGATAGGCCCCGAGGGTCACGAAGGCACCGAGGAAGATGATCACCGCCATGTCCTGCCAGGCCCAGTGGCTTGGCCAGGGGGCGCTGAAGGCGAAGGGCGCGAAGAACAGGGTGCCGACGAAGGCCTGCAGGGCGGTCAGGGTCAGCACCCCGTAGCGACTGGAGAGCTTCTTGAACACCACAGAATAAGTGGCGGCGCAGAGCATGGCCGCCATCTCGAGACTGTTGCCAAGCAGGGCATTGGGAGCAAATTCATCCGTCCCACCGCCCAATCCCAGCAAGGCGATACCGAAGATGGCGATGCCAAAACCGAGCAGCTGACGACGGCTCACCCGCTCCTTGAGCAGCACAAACGCCACCAGGGCCACCATCAGGGGCAACAGGGCGCAGACCATGCCCGCCTGACCGGCGCTGGTGTAGCGCAGGGCGTTCACCTCCAGCAGGAAATAGAGGCAGGGCTCCAGCGCCCCCATCAGGGCCAGCCAGCGCCAATCCCCTTTTTGATAGTGGAAGTTGCCGAGGTGGCGGTAACACAGCAGCCAGCAGCCCGAGGCCACCAGCATCCGCATAAACAGCACCTGACCGAAGGACCAGACCTCCAGCACGTGTTTGAGGGCGATAAAGGAACTGGACCAGAGCAACATGGCCAGGGTCAGGGTAAAAATGGGTAAGGGACGCACAACTCCTCCATGAATTGGCCATTCGAATAATAACCATGCAGCCTTGCGGTTGTCTAAAGACACCTAACATCAGATAATACGGCCGCCTTCACACCGGATAACCCATCTCCATGACTGAGTACCTGCTTTTACTGATCAGCACCGTGCTGATCAACAATTTCGTGCTGGTGAAGTTTCTCGGCCTCTGCCCCTTCATGGGGGTCTCTGGCAAGCTGGAAACCGCCATCGGCATGGGACTGGCCACCACCTTCGTGATGACGCTGGCCAGCGCCTGCTCCTATCTGATGGAGCACTATATCCTGATCCCGCTGAATATCGCCTATTTGCGTACCCTCGGCTTCATTCTGGTGATCGCCGTGGTGGTGCAGTTCACCGAGATGGTGATCCGCAAGAGCAGCCCGACCCTGTATCGCCTGCTCGGCATCTTCCTGCCGCTCATCACCACCAACTGCGCCGTGCTCGGCGTGGCGCTGCTGAGCATCAATGAGCACCACAACTTCATCCAGAGCATCATCTATGGCTTCGGGGCGGCCTGCGGCTTCTCCCTGGTGCTGATCCTGTTCGCCGCCATGCGCGAGCGTCTGGTGGCCGCCGATGTGCCCACGCCCTTTCGCGGCGTCTCCATCGCCATGGTCACCGCCGGCCTGATGTCGCTGGCCTTCATGGGCTTTACCGGCCTCATCAAGATATAGCGCTATGACTCATCTACTCTTTGCCATTCTGGTGCTGGCCCTGCTGGCCCTGGCCTTCGGTATCATCCTGGGTTTTGCCGCCGTCAAGTTTCATGTGGAAGCCGATCCCATCGTCGATCAGCTCGATGCCCTGCTGCCCCAGACCCAGTGCGGCCAGTGCGGCTATCCGGGCTGCAAGCCCTATGCGGAGGCGCTCGCCAACGGCGATCAGATCAACAAGTGCGTGCCCGGTGGCGAGGCCACCATGCGCAAGATAGCCGATCTGATGGGGGTCGAACCCCAACCGCTTGGCGGCGGCGATGAAGCCGCAGCCCCCATCAAGCGGGTCGCCTTCATCCATGAAGACCAGTGCATCGGTTGCACCAAGTGCATCCAGGCCTGCCCGGTCGACGCCATCCTCGGCGCCACCAAGGCGATGCACACCGTGATCAAAGACGAATGCACGGGTTGCGATCTCTGTGTCGACCCCTGCCCGACCGACTGTATCGAAATGATCCCGGTGCCGACCACGGTCGATAACTGGAAATGGGATCTGGCCAAGGTCGCCATTCCGGTCAAGATAGTGGAATAAACAGCGGAGTAACCATGCAGTCCTTGCTCGAACACATCAAAGCCGGCAACCTGTGGGATTTCCACGGCGGCATTCATCCTCCCGAGAACAAGGATCAGTCCAGCCTGACCCCGGTGGTGAACGCCGGTCTGCCGCCCCAGCTGATCATTCCGGTGCGCCAGCACGCGGGCCCCGCCGGCGATCTGCTGGTGCAGGTCGGCGACAAGGTCAAGAAGGGCCAGCCCCTGACCCGTCATGACAAGGGACGCATAGTGCCGGTGCACGCCTCCACCTCGGGCACCGTCACCGCCATCGAACAGCACACGGTGGCGCACCCCTCCGGCCTCGACGATCTCTGCATCATCCTCACCCCCGACGGCGAGGATACCTGGGGACCCCGCGACGCCAGGCCCGACTACTGGAATCTGGAACGGGGCGAGTTGCTCGATCGCATCCAGCAAGCCGGCATCGCGGGCCTCGGTGGCGCCGTGTTCCCGACCCACAGCAAGCTCGACGGCCGCGGCCAGCTCACCGAAATCCTGATCGTCAACGGCCTGGAGTGCGAGCCCTACATCACCACCGATGACCGGTTGATGCAGGAGTATGCGGACGAGATCATGGACGGCATCCGGGTGCTCAAGCACCTGCTCAAGCCGAAACTCACCCTGGTCGGGGTGGAAGATAACAAGCCCGCCGCCATAGATGCCCTGAACCGTCACGCCACCGACGAGGACGTGCTGGTCAAGTCGGTGCCGACCAAGTACCCCTCCGGCGGTGCCAAGCAGACCATAGAGCTGCTCACCGGTCGCCAGGTCCCCAAGGGGGGCCGCGCGGTGGACATGGGCATCATGGTGCTCAACGTCGCCACTGTGTTCGCCATCAAGCGCGCCATCATCGACGGCGAGCCGCTGATCGAGCGCATCGTGACCCTCACCGGCGACGCCTTCAAGCAGCCGGGCAATGCCTGGGTGCGGCTCGGCACCCCGGTGCGCTGGCTGCTGCAACGCTTCGAACTGCAACCCGAGGCGGATCAGCGGGTCATCATGGGGGGCCCCATGATGGGCTTCACCCTGCCCCACGCCATGGTACCGGTGGTCAAGGCCACCAACTGCCTGCTCTCCCCCACCAGGGCCGAGCTGCCGCCGCCCGGTCCAGAACAGGCCTGCATCCGTTGCAGCGCCTGCGCCGACGCCTGCCCGGCCAACCTGCTGCCCCAGGAGCTGTACTGGTACAGCCGGGTCAAGGAGTATGACAAGGCCGAGGGGCTCAACCTGTTTGACTGCATCGAGTGCGGTGCCTGCGCCTGGGTCTGCCCGAGCGAGATCCCGCTGGTGCAGTACTACAAGATTGCCAAGGACGACATCCGCGAGATCCGCGCCGAGCACGAGAAGGCTGAACGCGCCAAGCGGCGCTTCGAGGCCAAGCAGGCCCGTTTCGAGCGGGACAAGGCCGCCCGCGAAGCCCGCCACGCCGAGGCCGCCGCCCAGCGCCGCCAGGCCATGACCACGGCCGGTGGCGAAGACCCGGTCGCCGCCGCCCTGGCCCGTCTCAAGGCCAAGCAGGAGGCCGGCGCCACCGCCGAGCAACCCGATAACGCCGCCATGGCTGCCGCCCGCGAGGCGCGCAAGCAGGAGGCGCTGGCCCGTCGCGCCGCCAAGACGGCCGATGCCCCGGCCGTGGAGGCCATCTCGGCAGGAACGGCAACCGGTGAGGTCGATCTCAAGAAGGCCGCCATCGCCGCCGCCCTGGCCCGTGCCAAGGCGAAGAAGGCCGCCCTGGCGGCGGGGGACGCGGTCGCCGTTGATGCCAAGGCCAACACAGCCGAAGCCCCGGCGGTCGAACCGGCCCCCGTCGCCGAGGTCGACCCCAAGAAGGCCGCCATCGCCGCCGCCATCGCCCGCGCCAAGGCGAAGAAGGCCGCCCAGGCTGCGGGGGATGCGGTCGCCGCTGATGCCGAGGCCAACACAGCCGAAGCCCCGGCGGTCGAACCGGCCCCCGTCGCCGAGGTCGACCCCAAGAAGGCGGCCATCGCCGCCGCCATCGCCCGCGCCAAGGCGAAGAAGGCCGCCCAGGCGGCGGGGGACACAGTCGCCGCTGATGCCGAGGCCAACACAGCCGAAGCCCCGGCGGTCGAACCGGCCCCCGTCGCCGAGGTCGACCCCAAGAAGGCCGCCATTGCCGCCGCCATCGCCCGCGCCAAGGCGAAGAAGGCCGCCCAGGCGGCGGGGGACGCGGTCGCCGCTGATGCCGAGGCCAACACAGCCGAGGCCCCGGCGGTCGAACCGGTCCCCGTCGCCGAGGTCGACCCCAAGAAGGCGGCCATCGCCGCCGCCATCGCCCGCGCCAAGGCGAAGAAGGCCGCCCAGGCTGCCGCTCAGGGCGAGACCGAGTCAGACCCACTTTCCGACAAGAGTCACTGATCCATGTTCAATATCGCGAGTGCGCCCTTTGCCCATAACCGCAAACAGACCCAGACCCTGATGTTGCTGGTGATCCTGGCCTGTCTGCCAGGCCTGCTGGCCCAGCTCTGGTTCTTCGGCTGGGGAACCCTGATCCAGATCCTGCTGGCGCTGGTGACGGCACTCGGCTGCGAGGCGCTGGTGCTGCGCCTGCGCAAGCGTCCGGTCAAACCGGCCCTGCTGGATGGCAGCGCGGCGCTCACCGCCGTGCTGATCGGTCTCTCCCTGCCGCCACTGCTGCCCTGGTGGATGCTGGTACTCGGCACGGCCTTTGCCATCATCATCGCCAAACACCTCTATGGCGGCCTCGGTCAAAACTTGTTCAACCCGGCCATGGTGGCCTATGTGCTGTTGCTGGTCTCCTTCCCGGTGCAGATGACCAGCTGGCTGCCGCCGTCCAGCATTGCCGCCTATGGCCTGGGATTTGGTGATGCGCTGTCGGTGATCTTCACCGGTTTCAGCCTCGACGGTTACAGCATGCTGCAACTCAAGCAGGGGGTGGATGGCCTCACCATGGCGACGCCGCTCGACACCCTGAAGACCGGGCTGACCCAGGGCCTCACCGCCAGCGAGGTGATGACCCACAAGGTATTTGAAGGCTGGGGCGGCATTGGCTGGAGCTGGGTCAACCTCGGCTATCTGCTGGGTGGCCTCTTCCTGTTGCAGCAAAAAGTGATCAACTGGCGCATTCCAGCCGCCGTACTGGGCGCCCTGCTGCTCTCGGCCACCCTCGGCTATCTGGCCACACCGGACTCCACGGCTACCCCCATGCTGCATCTGTTCAGCGGCGCGACCATGCTGGGTGCCTTCTTCATCGCCACCGATCCGGTGAGCGCCAGTACCACCCCGCGGGGTCGACTGGTGTACGGGGTATTGATCGGCGTGCTGGTCTACCTCATTCGCCGCTTCGGTGGCTACCCGGATGCCTTCGCCTTCGCCGTGCTGCTGGCCAACCTCTGCGTACCGCTGATCGACAGCCTGACCCGACCCAAGGTCTATGGGGATCGCCGCAAATGATCGTCGCCCGCACCTCACTCTCAGGAAGCATTCCATGTTAAACAGCATGCGCAAGAACGGCGTGACTCTGGCCCTGTTCGCCCTGGCCTGCACCGGCATAGTGGTGCTGACCAACGCACTGACCCAGGACAAGATCGCCCACCAGCAACAACTGGAGAAGCTGCGCACCCTCTCCGACCTGTTGCCGGAGGGCAGCTATGACAACGATCTGGTGTCGAGCTGCAAACTGGTCACCAGCCGCGAGTACCTCGGCAGCGATCAGGCCATGCCGCTCTATACCGCCACCCTCGGCGGCGTGCCGACCGGCTATGCACTGGAAACCATCGCCCCCGACGGCTACAGTGGGGCCATTCGCATGGTGGTCGGCACCGATGCCAAGGGCGCCGTCAGCGCGGTGCGGGTGCTGGCCCACAAGGAGACCCCCGGCCTTGGTGACAAGATCGAGCTGAAGAAATCCAGCTGGATCGACAGCTTCATCGGTCGCACGCTCACGGCAGACAACGAGGCCAACTGGGCGGTGAAAAAGGACGGCGGTGATTTCGACGCCTTCACCGGTGCCACCATCACCCCTCGCGCCGTGGTCAAGGCGGTGAAAAACCTGCTGCTGTTGCAACAACAGCACCCGGAGCTGCTGCGCGATGCCCCCCCCTGCGAAGCCGCGCCATGACGAGGGCGGCGGATGCAATGAGACAACACAGATTGATGGCCGGCACAGGCTACTCGAGAACAGCGGAGCCAACAGATGGAACAGATTGATGTGATTGACGGCCAGCCCCTCGCCAACGAAGGCAATGGCCGTCGCGAGGAGCTCAAGGAGCTGATGCTGCAGGGGCTGTGGAAGAACAACCCCTCTCTGGTGCAGGTGCTGGGCCTGTGCCCGACGCTGGCGGTCTCCTCCACCTTCACCAACGCCCTGGGGCTGGGTCTGGCCACCCTGGTGGTGCTGGTCTGCTCCAACCTGGCCATCTCCCTGGTGCGCAACTGGGTGCCCAAAGATATCCGCATCCCGGTCTACGTGATGATCATCGCGGCCCTGGTCACCAGCGTGCAGCTGTTGATGAACGCCTACACCTACGGCCTCTATCAGGCGCTCGGCATTTTCATCGCGCTGATCGTCACCAACTGCGTCATCATCGGCCGGGCCGAGGCCTATGCCTCCAAGAACCCGCCGCTGCTGGCGGCCGTCGATGGCTTCATGATGGGGCTCGGCTTCACCCTGGTGCTGCTGGTGCTCGGGGGGCTGCGCGAGATCATCGGCATGGGTACCCTGTTTGACGGCGCCGATCTGCTGCTGGGAGACTGGGCCAAGTCCCTGCGCATCGAGCTGTTCCACGCCGATGCCAGCCTGCTGCTGGCGATCCTGCCGCCGGGCGGCTTCATCGGTCTGGGGCTGCTCATCGCCGGCAAGAATGCCATCAACGACTGGATGGGCCGCAAGCAGGCCGCCGACAAGGCACACTGCGCCGTGCCTGCCCCCGGAGCGCGAGCCACTCAGCTCTAGGGCTTCGCCCGGCGCTAGAGTAGGGTGCCAAGACAGACACATGAGAATCGATGAATAATCAAAAACGCAGACAGATCCTGGAGCGGCTGCGGGACAACAACCCGCATCCCACCACCGAGCTCAACTTCAACTCGCCGTTCGAGCTGCTGATCGCCGTCTTGCTGTCGGCCCAGGCCACGGACGTGAGCGTCAACAAGGCCACCGCCCTGCTCTATCCGGTGGCCAATACTCCCGCCGCCATGCTGGCGCTCGGGGTGGACGGGGTGAAGCAGTACATCAAGACCATTGGCCTGTTCAACACCAAGGCCGAGAACGTCATCAAGACCTGCGCCATCCTGCTGGAGCGTCACGGCGGCGAAGTGCCGGAAGACCGCGAGGCGCTCGAAGCCCTGCCCGGAGTCGGTCGCAAGACCGCCAACGTGGTGCTCAACACCGCCTTCGGCTGGCCCACCATCGCCGTCGACACCCACATCTTTCGCGTCTCCAACCGCACCGGTTTCGCGGTGGGCAAGAACGTCGATCAGGTGGAAGAGAAACTGCTGAAGGTGGTGCCCGCCGAGTTCAAACTGGATGTGCACCACTGGCTGATCCTGCACGGCCGTTACACCTGTCTGGCGCGCAAGCCCCGCTGCGGCTCCTGTATCATCGAAGACTTGTGCGAGTACAAAGAAAAAGTCTACCCGGAGAGTTAGCGGTCGAGACGGTAGTATTATCTGCCGCTTATCGCCTATTTAATTCCGTGGAATGATAATAAATTGGCATAAATCACTCGCGTGGAGAGCCGCACAATGAGGCCTCGGCAGACCCTGCCGTCATCTCTTGCCCCCTGCCTCTCCCGATTTATCGACAATCAGTACACATCACCAACTCGGAGAACTGAGCAATGAGAATTCTGCATACCATGTTGCGCGTCGGCGATCTGCAACGCTCCATCGATTTCTACACCCGGGTGCTCGGCATGAAGCTGCTGCGCAAGAGCGAGAACAGCGAATACAAGTACACCCTGGCCTTCGTCGGTTACGGCGACGAGAAGGATGAAGCCGTCATCGAGCTCACCTACAACTGGGGCGTCAGCGAGTACGAGCTGGGCTCGGCCTATGGCCACATCGCCCTGGAAGCGGACGACATCTATGGCACCTGCGACGCCCTGCGCGCCGCCGGCGCCAAGATCACCCGCGAGCCGGGCCCCGTGAAGGGTGGCACCACCGTCATCGCCTTCGTGGAAGACCCGGACGGTTACAAGATTGAGCTGATCGCCAAGAAGGATGCGGGCGCGGGTCTGGGCCAGAGCGTCTGAGTCAGCCGCTTGTGAGCGATAAAAAAACGGGGCCATGGGCCCCGTTTTTTTATCTGTGCCCGACGGTTCAGAGCGCCCCGCAACAGGGCGCACTGAATATCGGCAGCGAACTGTCAGCATCAGGCCAGGCGGAACCGACCTATGGTCTGGCGCAGCCCCGCCGCCAGCTGGCTCAGCTCCAGACAGGCACGAGCGGTGTGATCGGCGCCGGTCGCCACCTCGTTGGAGGAGTCGTTGATCCGCTCCACGTTGCGGCCGAGCTCGTCGGAGACCGCATCCTGCTCACCGCAGGCGCTGGCGATCTGGATCGCCATGTCGGCTATCTGGGCCACCGCCTCCTCGATCTGCTGGATGCCCGAGCTGGTCTGCTCGCTTTGCACCACGCACTGGCGGATCATCTCGCAGCTCTGGCCGGTCACTTCTTTCGCCTGATTGGCGCGGGCCTGCAGGGTCTCGATGATGGCGACTATCTCGCCGGTGGAGGCCTGGGTGCGGCCCGCCAGGGTGCGCACCTCGTCGGCCACCACCGCGAAACCACGGCCCTGCTCACCGGCACGGGCCGCCTCGATGGCGGCGTTGAGCGCCAGCAGGTTGGTCTGATCGGCGATGCCGCGGATCACGTCCACCACCAGGTTTATCTGGGCGGATTCCCGCTCCAGCTCGGTCACCAGGGCGCCTGCCTGCTCTATCTCCTCGGCCACCCGGGTGATGGCCACCAAGGCCCCCTGCACATCCTGATTGCCCCGTCTGGCCAGGGCGTTGGCGGAGCTGGCCGACTCGGAGGCGACCTCGGTATTGCCCGCCACATCGGCGACCGTCGCCTTCATCTGGGCCATGGCGGTCGCCACCATGGCGATCTCCTGCTGCTGGCTCTGGATCCCTTGCGCCGACTGCTCGGAGACGGTGCTCACCTCCTCGATGGCGGCGCCGAGCTGAGTCACGGCGGCCACCACCTCCTCGATGAGGCCGCGCAGGTTGTCCTGCATCTTGAGGGAGGCCCTGGCCAGCATGCCGAGCTCATCCTGGCCGATGTGCTGGCGATCCAGCTGATGAGTCAGGTCACCGGCCGCGATGGCGTTGGCCTGGGCCACCACCGCCTGCAGCGGCAGGCAGATCTGGCGGGTGAGGAACCAGGTCATCACCGCCATGAACAGCAACAGGGCACCTATCCCTAGGGTGGCGGAGTTGGTCACCATGCTGACGCTGCCAAGCAGGCTGCCCCGGTTCTCCTGCACGAAGCCGAGGTTGACCTCTACCAGGGCATTGACCGAGCGCTCCAGCTCGGCGTAGGTCCCGTTGGACTGGAACAGCTCGGACTTGGCCTGCGCCAGGTTGCCCTGTGCCAGCAGGCTGTCGACCCGGTTTACTGCGCTCAGATACTGTTGCCAGTGCTGCTTGGCGCCCATGAACACCCGCCGCTCGTTGTCGTCCCCCACCGTCGCCTCATAGGCACTGAGGGCACGCTCGACCTTGCTGATGTTGTCCTGGATCCGGCCACGGCGAGCCTGCAGATCGGCGGCATCCTCGATCATCAGCAGGGCAAACTGGGCGCGGCGCACATAGGAGACGTCATAGAGCAGGTTCTCCACCGAGATCACGCTGGGCAGGGTGGAGTCGGTGAAGTTCAGCACCCGGGACCGAATGTCGCGCAATTCGCTGGCGAGAAAGAGACCGAATATCACGTTGATGACGGCAATGACCGAAAAGACCACGGCAATCTTCTTGCCGATGGAGAGATTCTTGTAAGACATGGTGGCGGTGATCCTCAACTGCTGATGAGCAGCGGTACTGTGACGATCACATCCCTGTGAGCGATGACCCGGGAGTCCTGACGGGAAATGCAAAAAATCGCGAAAGATCAAAGGGAGGAGACTTCGCAAGGGGCGGCACCTTACCACAATACCCCCACGGCCTCATCGCCTTTATCGATTTCAATCGGCGCTCTGCGCCAGGCACAATAACGACCGGGAGACGGCAAACTTGAGCCGATTGTCACAATCGACCCGTCCTCGTGGACAAACCGCGGGTCAGGTTATGTAATGGCGTCCTCGTCTCTTCACTCTCACTGCCCCGAGGTCTTGTTCATGGATAACGCGTCGACCCTCCCGTCCCCCTGGTCTGCTCAACTGCGCGAGCAGATACAGGCTCGCCCCCTCACCGCCCTCGGGCTGCTGGTCGCCCTGATCGCCGTCTTGCTGCTCCTGCTGCAGAGCCTCATCATGCTGGCGGCCGGTGACATCAGCCCGGGGGTGCGTTATGGCCTCCTCGGTGGGGTCGCCGGTTTCGCCGCCACGGCGCTCGGTGCCCTGCCGGCCCTGTTCCTGCGCTCCGTGCCCCAACGAGTGGAAGACGGCATGCTGGGCTTTGCCGCCGGCATGATGCTGGCCGCCAGCGCCTTCTCCCTGCTGCTGCCGGGGCTCGAAGCCGCCGAGGGGATCACCGGCGACGGCTTTCTCGCCGCCGCCGTGGTGGTCGCGGGCATGACTCTCGGCGTCTTGCTGATGCTGGGGCTGGATCAGTTCACCCCCCACGAGCACGACAAGACGGGCCCCTGCGGCCCCGGCCACGAGAGCTGCTCCCGAGTCTGGCTGTTCGTGTTTGCCATCGCCCTGCACAACCTGCCGGAGGGCATGGCCATCGGGGTCAGCTTCTCTCAGGGAGACATGGGGGTCGGCCTGCCGCTCACCACCGCCATCGCCCTGCAAGACATACCGGAAGGGCTGGCGGTGGCGCTGGCCATGTGCGCCGCCGGTTTCCGCCCCTCGGTCGCCGTGCTGGTGGCCATCGGCAGCGGCCTGCTCGAACCGCTCGGCGCCCTGCTCGGGGTCGGCCTCGCCAGCGGCATGGCCATCGCCTATCCCATCGGCCTTGGGCTCGCGGCCGGTGCCATGCTGTTCGTGGTTTCCCATGAGGTGATCCCCGAGACCCACCGCAACGGTCACCAGACCTACGCCACCCTCGGCCTGATGGCAGGATTCGCCCTGATGATGACCCTGGATACCGCGCTGGGTTGAGCCTCTGACGACATCTTGTCCGGCACGGCTGTCTATTGCGGCACCATCCCCTTCCTTTAGCGACCCATTCAACGGGCGGCACTCGGCGCCGCCCTTATCTTTTGCTATGATCCGCGCCAACTTATTCGGCCCACGCGGCCGACCCCGCGCAAGACCAGAGAGACGAGGTAGAGGATGAAAGTAGGTATTATCGGCGCCATGGAGCAGGAAGTAGCCCTGCTGCGCAGCCAGCTCAGCGAACTGACCACATTGCAACTGGGTGGCTGCGAGTTCTATCAGGGCAAGCTGGCCGGTAAAGAGGTGATCCTCACCCGCTCCGGTATCGGCAAGGTCGCCGCCAGCGTCGCCACCAGCCTGCTGCTGGAGAAATTTGCCCCGGATTGCGTCATCAATACCGGCTCCGCCGGCGGCTTCGCCCAGGACTTGCACATCGGTGACGTGGTGATCGCCAGCGAAATGCGCTTCCACGACGTAGACGTGACCGCCTTTGGCTACGAGATGGGGCAGATGGCCCAGCAGCCCGCCGCCTTCCCCTGCGACGAGAAGCTGATCGCCCTCGCCCAGAGCTGCATCGCCGAGCAAGGCCAGCATCAGACCAAGGTCGGCCTCATCTGCACCGGCGATCAGTTTATGTGCAAGCCGGATGCCATCGCCAAGGCCCGCGCCGACTTCCCGCAGATGCTGGCGGTAGAGATGGAAGGGGCCGCCATCGGCCAGGTGTGCCACATGTTCAAGGTGCCCTATCTGGTGGTGCGCGCCATGTCTGACATCGCCGGCAAGGAGCAGGTGGAATCCTTCGATGCCTTCATCGAAGTGGCGGGCCAGCACTCGGCCGAGATGATCATCGCGCTGCTCGGCAAGCTGTGATCGACACCGCCACTCTGGCACAGATGGCCACCTCGCTGGCTTCAACGACGGCGGCCATTTTAGTGGGCGCCGCCCTGCTGGAGGCGATCCTGCCCTGGCCTGCCCGTTTTCGGCTGTCGGCGACCACGCCGCTGCTGACTCGGCTAGGTCACAAGGTGCATCGCCCAGACGGCACGCCCGGCCAGCAACGGCTGGCCGGGCTGCTGGCCCTGCTGGTAGTCTGGTTGCCGTGCGCCGCCGGACTCTGGGCACTGCGCAGCCTGTCCCTCTCCGAGCCCCTGTTCGACCTGCTGTTTCTGTTGCTGATGATTGAGTCCCACCCCCTGCGCGAACTCGCCAAGGCGACCCGGGCACTGGCGACGCAAGATACCCTGGTCGTGGCCAGGCTGCAGATAACGCCCTGGCTCACACGCGAGACGGGCACCCTGTCGGTGATGGGATTGAACAAGGCGGTGAGCGAAAGCTGTGTGCTGCGACTGGTGGGCCAATGGGCCGGCCCCTTGCTGGGCTTCGCCCTGGCCGGGGTACAGGGCGCCCTGCTCTGGCGCCTCGCCCAGCTGATGAATCTGGGCTGGAGCCCGAAACGGCCCGAGTTTGCCCATTTCGGCCGCCCCGCCGCCGCGCTCTATCAGGGGCTCTGTGCCCCCGCCATCTTGCTGCTGGCGCTGCCCCTGTGCTTGAGCCAACTGCGTCAACTGGGCAGCCGGCTGCGCGCGGCCCTGCATTGGCCCTATCCGGCCATGGGTTGCCTGCTCAGCCTGCTGGCACAAAACACCAATAATCGGCTGGGAGGCCCGCGCTACTATCAGGGACAACTCGTGCGCTTCCCGGTGTTTGACGCCAGCGCCGACCCCGTCGCCGACTCGCCACTGCGCCTGCTCCATCGCCTGTTGCTGATAGGCTGGGGCTGGCTGGCGCTGGCACTGCTGCTCACCCTGCTGGAGTTGTCTCGTGGCTAGCCTCTTCGATCTGCGCGCTTTTCTCTTCGACCTACGCGTACTCTGCACCCTGCTTTGCCTGCTCTGCTGGCCGTTGTCGGGATTGGCCCAACCGCCACAGCGGATCATCAGCCTCACCCCCCACCTGACCGAGCTGCTGTTTGTCATCGGTGCAGGAGATCGCATCGTCGCCACCGACGATGCCTCCGATTTTCCCCCCGAGGTGAAAACCCGGCCACAGGTGGCCAACTACCGCAGCATCAATCTGGAAGCCCTGCTGGCCCAGAAGCCGGATCTGGTGGTGGCCTGGCGCTCGGCCCAGTCCCGCATGCTGGCCCCCATCGAGCAACTCGGCATTCCGGTCTTCTATTCGGAACCGACCGACTTTGCCTCCCTGGCAGACGAGATGCGCCGCCTGGGCAAGTTGCTCGGGCTGGAGCAGACCGCCAATGCCCGGGCCGATGCCTATCTGACGAGGCTCAATGCCCTGAAGAACCGTTATAGCCAGGCCAAGCCAGGGTCAGTGCCGGTCTCGGTGTTCTACCAGCTCTGGACGCCGCCGCTGACCAGCATCAACGATTCGACCTGGCCGGGTCAGGCCATTCACCTCTGCGGTGGCACCAATGTGACCGCCAGCGCCAAGACCCCCTACCCCCAGATCGGGCTGGAGCAGGTGATCAAGGCCAATCCCCGGCTCATCCTGGCCGGCAGTCAGGATCCCGCCGTGCTGGCCCACTGGCAGCAGTGGCCCATGCTGGACGCCGTCAAGCATCGCCAACTCAAGCTCATCAACCCCGACGAACTGCACCGCTTCACCCCCAGAGCCCTCAACGCGGTGGAAAAGGTGTGTGACGCCATAGCGCAGGCCAACCCGGCCCCCTGAGCCACATTCCTATCGCAAGTCTGCCGCCAGGATGCCGAAAATGGGTTCTGGCACAGAATATGCTTTTAATTTTCACAGACACACACCTTCAGAATGGGACACCGACATGTTCAACGGAAAAACGATCCTGGTCACCGGGGGTTCCGGCTCCTTTGGCAAGAAATTTATCGAGACCGTCCTCTCCCGCTACACCCCCAGCCGTTTGATCGTTTATTCCCGTGATGAGCTCAAGCAATTCGAGATGCAGCAGCGTTTCAATCACCCCTGCATGCGTTACTTCATCGGTGATGTGCGAGACGCGGAGCGGCTCAACATGGCCATGCACGGCGTGGACTTCGTGGTCCATGCCGCCGCCCTCAAACAGGTGCCTGCCGCCGAATACAACCCCATGGAGTGCATCAAGACCAACGTGGGAGGAGCGGAAAACGTCATCAAGGCGGCGCTCAACAACGGGGTCGAGAAGGTGATTGCCCTCTCCACCGACAAGGCCGCCAACCCGGTCAACCTCTATGGCGCCACCAAACTCTGCTCCGACAAGCTGTTTGTCGCCGCCAATAATATGGCGGGCAAGAACCCGACTATCTTCTCCGTCGTCCGTTATGGCAACGTGGTCGGTTCTCGCGGTTCCGTGGTGCCCTTCTTCGACAGGCTGATCAGAGAGGGTGCCAGTCATCTGCCGATCACCCACGCCGAGATGACCCGCTTCTGGCTCACCCTGCAGCAAGGGGTCGACTTCGTGCTGACCAATTTCCAGCGGATGAAGGGAGGGGAACTCTTTATCCCCAAGATCCCGTCCGTGCGCATCACGGATCTCGCCAGCGCCATGGCGCCGGAACTGCCGCAAGAGATCATCGGCATTCGTCCCGGCGAGAAGCTGCACGAGGTCATGTGCCCGGCCGACGATTCCTATCACACCTTCGAGTTCAAGGATTATTACGTGATCTCCCCGAGCATCAGTTTCAGCAGTCGCAACAACGACTTCACGACCAATGCCGTTGGGGAAACGTCCACCCTGGTCGAGCCCGGTTTTGAATACAATTCCCTAAACAATCAGCACTTTCTGTCGATAGACGAACTACAGATGATGAACCAGCAGGTGCTAGCCGAATGATCCCCTATGGACGCCAATCCATCACTGATGATGACATCGATGCCGTCGTTGCCGTCCTGAAGTCGGACTTTCTGACCCAGGGTGAGATGGTCCCCGCCTTCGAGCAGGGGCTGGCCGATCATTGCCAGGTTCCCCATGTGATTGCTTGCAACAATGGCACCACGGCCCTGCACCTCGCCTGCGCCGTCCTGGACCTTGGGCCCAGTGACTCGGTCTGGGTCTCTGCCATCAGCTTCGTCGCCTCCGCCAACTGCGCCCGTTACTGCGGCGCCCAGGTGGATTTTGTCGATGTGGAGCCCGATACCGGCAACCTCGCCGTGGCGGCGCTGCGCACCAAGCTGCTGGCCGTTCAGGGCACCCCGGCCCAGCCCAAGGCGCTGGTCGCCGTGCACCTGGCAGGTCAGCCCTGCGATCTGGCGGAAATTGGCGCCCTGTGTCGACAATATGACGTTCGCCTGATTGAGGATGCCTGCCACGCCCTGGGCGCCAGTTACCAAGACAGCCCCATCGGCAGCTGCGCTCACAGCGACATGACCGTTTTCAGCTTCCATCCGGTGAAGCCCATCACCACGGGGGAAGGGGGCGCCGTCACCACTCGCGATGACGAGCTCGCCGCCAAGCTGAGGCTCTATCGCAGTCATGGCATCACCCGGGATCCCGAGCAACTGAGCGCGCCCAGCCCGGGTGGCTGGTACTATGAGCAGCAGGTGCTTGGCTTCAACTACCGTCTGACCGACATCCAGGCCGCTCTGGGTCTGAGCCAGATGCGCCGTTTGCCCCACTTCATCGACCAGCGCCAGCAGCTGGCGGCCCGCTATGACGAACTGTTGACTCGGCTGCCGGTAACGCCACTGCGTCAAGGCGATGAGCGCCGCTCCGGCTACCACCTCTACGTGATCCAGGTTGCCGACCGCGACCAGGTCTTTGCCCGCCTGCGAGACGCGGGCATTGGGGTGAACGTGCATTACATGCCCATCCCGGCTCAGCCTTACTACCGTGAGCTGGGGCAGGATCCCGCCAATTATCCCGGCGCCCAGGCCTACTACCGACAGGCCATCAGCCTGCCCCTGTTCCCGACCCTCTCCCTGGCCGATCAGGACAGGGTCGTCCAGGCCCTGGAGTCCGTGCTATGCGCCTAGCCCTGGGCACGGTGCAGTTCGGACTCGATTACGGCATCAGCAACCGGACAGGTGAGGTCGTGGATAGCGAGCTCGACCACATCCTGACCCTGGCCCGGCAACTGGGGATCGACACCCTCGACACGGCGCAGGCCTATGGCAATGCCGAGTCACGGCTCGGCAGCCGGCACACTGCCGACTTCCACCTGGTGAGCAAGCTGGCACCGGGCACCTCCGCCACCAATGTGGTGGCCTGTGTCGATGACAGCCTGCGACGGCTTGACCGTGCCAGGCTGGATGGCCTGCTGCTGCATCGCAGTCAGGATGCCAGCCCCGCGCTGTTCGAACGGCTCGAAGACCTGCAGCGACAAGGCAAGGTGGGCAAGCTCGGCGTCTCCGTCTACGCCCCCGAGGAGCTCGACACCTGGTTGGCTCAGGGCTACCCCCTGCAATTGGTACAACTGCCCGCCAACCTGCTGGATCAGCGCTTCCTGCGCGCGGGCTGGCTCGATAGGTTGCAGGATATAGGCTGCGAGATCCACGTCCGTTCCCTCTTCCTGCAGGGGCTGCTGCTGATGCAGCCAGCGATGCGCCCGGCTTATTTCGAGGCCTTCGCCGAGCCGCTGGCGCGGCTGGACAATTGGCATCCCCATCTCTCCCTCCTCGTCAAGTTGCTCTCGCTGACAGCGGCCCTGCCGCAGGTCAGCCGCTTCGTGGTGGGGGTCTGCCATGCTCATGAGCTGGCGGCCATAGGCGCGGCCCATGGCCATCTGCCTCAGTGGCCCGACACCGAGCTTGCCAGCCTCGCCTGCGACGACCCCGCCCTCATCAATCCGGCCATGTGGACATCATCATGATCCTCGGAATCTTGCAAGCCAGGGCAGGCTCCAGCCGGCTGCCTGGCAAGGTGCTCAAACCCTTGCTGGGTGAACCCATGCTCGCACGCCAGATTGAACGGCTCAAACGCGCGACGGGGCTGGACCAGTTGATGGTCGCCACCAGCGTTCAGGCCGACGATGAGGCCATCGCCCTGCTTTGTGAACGACTCGGAGTCCCCTGCTTTCGCGGTCCCCTGGACGATGTGCTGGCACGTTTCCACCTGGCGGCTCAACCCTTTGCCCCCGCTCATGTCGTCAGGCTGACCGGCGACTGCCCGCTCGCGGATCCCGCCCTCATCGACGAGCTCATCCACTTTCACCTGGCTGGCGGCTATGACTACAGCAGCAACTGTTGGGACCCCAGCTACCCGGATGGGCTGGATGCCGAGATCCTGAGTGCCAGCACCCTCAATCTGCTGGCTGAGCAGGCCACCAGCCCGGTTCAGCGCGAGCACGTCACCTATTACATTCGCCAGCACACCGATCAATTCAAGATCGGAAAATTGGCACGCCAGCCGAGCCTGTCCCACCTGCGTTGGACAGTGGATGAACCGGCCGATTTTGAGCTGGTTGAGCAGGTTTATAAGAAACTTTATCCTGAAAAACCAGCATTTAATACTGATGACATCCTCAATTTGCTGGTTCGGGAGCCACATCTCGCGACCCTGAACACCCAGCATCAGCGCAATGAAGGGCTGGCAAGCTCGCTGGCCAAGGAGAAGCACCCATGACCTCACGTTATCAACATTCACTGGCCCTCTCCGCACGGGCAGAGCAGAGCATTCCCTTAGGGTCCCAGACCTTCTCCAAGAGCCGTCTCTGCTTCCCCTATGGCGCAGCCCCCCTGTTCATCGAGCGCGGTGAAGGCGCAACGGTCTGGGACGTGGATGGCAACCAGTACCTGGATTTTGCCAGCGGCCTGCTCGCCATCAGCCTGGGCTACTGTGACCCGGATGTGAACCAGGCCGTACTGGAGCAGCTCAACCTGGGCTCCATCTTCTCGCTGCCTCACCGGCTGGAGACCGAAGTGGCGGAGCAGCTCATCGAGCTCATCCCCTGCG
Source organism: Aeromonas sp. TECH754 (assembly GCF_056279295.1). Lineage (NCBI taxonomy): Bacteria > Pseudomonadati > Pseudomonadota > Gammaproteobacteria > Aeromonadales > Aeromonadaceae > Aeromonas > Aeromonas sp. TECH754. Next base: position 2,220,728 of record NZ_JBWBRA010000001.1, read on the forward strand.
CCGAGATGGTGCGCTTTGGCAAGAACGGCACCGACGCCACCTCCGCCTGCATTCGCCTCTCCCGTGCCGTCACCGGGCGGGAGCGGGTCGCCGTCTGTGGCTACCACGGCTGGCAGGACTGGTACATCGGCTCCACCACCCGCCACCTGGGGGTGCCCGAGTGCGTGCGCGAGCTCACCCATCGCTTCGATTACAACGATCTGGCCTCCCTGCGGACCCAGCTCGAGGCTCACCCGGGCGAATTTGCCGCCGTGATCCTGGAGCCCATGAACGTCGCCTGGCCCACTCCGGAGTTTCTGCCCGGCCTGCGCCAGCTGTGCGATGAGCACGGTGCCCTGCTCATCTTCGATGAGACCATCACGGGTTTTCGCTTCCACCTTGGCGGTGCCCAGACCCTGTTCGGCGTGACGCCGGATCTGGCCGCCTTCGGCAAGGGGATGGCAAACGGCTTCCCGATCTCGGCCGTGGTGGGCCGCCGCGAGCACATGCAACGCATGGAGGATATCTTCTTCTCCGGTACCTTCGGCGGCGATGCCATCGCCCTGGCGGCCGCCAACGCCGTGATCAAGAAGATGCGTCGACTGAATGTGCCCGCTCGTCTGGCCGAGCGGGGCCAGCAGTTGCTCAGCGGGCTCGATGCCCTGCTGCAGAGACTGGACGCCCCGAGCTGGCTGCAGAGCGCAGGCCATCCCGGCTGGAGCTTCCTGCTCATCGCCGATTCCTCCAACCACTCCAGCTGGCTGCTCAAAAGCTACTTCATTCAGGAGTTGTGCAAGCGCGGGATCCTGAGCCTCGGCAGTCACAACATCAACCTGGCCCACAGTGAAGCGGACGTCGCTCGCTTGCTTGAGGTCTATGCAGAGGTGTTGCCGGCGTTGATCCGGCTGGATGCCGCGTGCGCTATCCACGAGGCCCTGGATGGTGAGCCGATCCAGCCCGTCTTCAAGGTGCGCTGAGTGCTGCCACTCTGGATCTTCACCGAAGGAGACAGGGCTCGGGGGCTCGGTCACATCAGCCGCTGCAGCGCCTATGCCGCCGCCTGGCAAGCCCAGGGGGGCTCCGTCCATTGGGCCGTGGACGGGGATGAGTTCGCCGGTTCCCTGCTCAAGGGGGAAAGTGTCAGCTGGGAGGCGTGGCAGGATAAAAACGTCCCCCCGCAGAACGCAGTCGCCATCGTCGACTCCTATTCGGCGAGCCTGGCCACCCTGGGGAGCATCTCGGCCGGCTTTGTACGGGTCATCTACCTCGATGACACCAGGCGACTGGCCTACCCTGAGGGGCTGGTGATCCATGCCAGCCCGGGCACACCCGACCGCCAGCCGGGCACCGCCAGCTGGCAGTGGGGGCCAAGCTGGCAGCCGCTGCGCCCGCCGTTCTGGTCGGTGCCCGCCCGCACTCGGATATCCGCCCGTATCGAGCGCCTCCTGATCATCATGGGAGGCACCGATATTCGGGATCTGACCCCGGGACTGGTGGCCTGGCTACACGATCATCACCCCGAGGTCGAACTGGAGGTCGTCATACATCAACCCGACCCCCGCCTCGCTCGCTGTCGGCAGCACCATCGCCTCGATGCCGGGCAGATGGTTGAACTCATGTCCCGCTGCGATCTCGTCATCAGCGCTGCCGGCCAGGTCAGTTACGAGCTGGCCCGCTGCGGTCTGCCCGGCCTTCTCATCGGGGTCGCCGACAATCAGGCCGATCAGCTCGCCGGCTGGTGCGGCCCGGATGGCTTCGTCTCCGCTGGCTGGTGGCACGAGCAGAGCCTGCTCCCCACACTGGCACTGGGGCTGACCCTGCTGGACAATCCGCAGGAGCGGGCCAGACGGGCCCGCGCCCTGCAGGCACGGATGAGCGGAAATGGCACCCTGGAGGCCCTCGCATGGCTCAGCCAGCGCTAGATCTGCAGCGGCACTTCGCGCTGGCCGGGATGGAGATCATCCCTTTTTCCGCCCTCGATGCACCACTGAGCCTGACGGTCTGGCAGATGCGCAACCACCCGGATGTCGCCCACTGGATGAGCTCGGGAGGTGAGATCCCGCTGGAGGCTCACCTGGCCTTCATGGCACGCCAGCAGCACGAGACCCGCAACTTCAACTATCTCTGCCTCGATAGCCAGGGCCCCGCCGGGGTCGTTTCCCTGCACCAGCTGGACTGGCACAATCGCATCGCCTGGCTCGGCATCTATCGCAACCCCTCGCGGCACGGGGAGAGCCTGGGTGCACGCCTGCTGGCGGCCGTCGGTCAACTAACATTCGATGTCGCCCGGCTACACACCCTCAAACTGGAGGTGGCCGCCGACAACGAGCGAGCCATCCTGGCCTATCAAAGAGCCGGCTTTCGCCACGAGGGCGCCTGGCGGGAAGCCGTCTGCCGCCCGGCTCAACACCGCTTTATCGATCTCCTGCTCATGGGGATCACCGAACAGGAGTGGAGACACCCATGACACTAGCCCAGGCTCAGGCCATCAATCCGAACCGATGCTTCGTCATCGCCGAACTGTCGGCCAATCATGGCCACTCCCTGGAGACGGCGATCGCGACCGTGCGCGCCGCCAAGGCGTGCGGCGCCGATGCCATCAAGATCCAGACCTATACCGCGGACACCATTACCCTGGATTGTGACAACGACTATTTCCAGATAAAGCAGGGGACCATCTGGGATGGCACCACGCTCCATAAGTTGTATCAGCAGGCCTATACCCCCTGGGAATGGCATGCCGCCATCCAGGCCGAGGCACACAGGGAGGGGCTGGTCTTCTTCTCGACCCCTTTTGATTTCACTGCCGTCGATTTCCTGGAGAGCCTGGATGTGCCCCTCTACAAGATCGCTTCCTTCGAGATCACCGATATCCCTCTGATCGAATACGCGGCCAGCAAGGGCAAGCCGATGATCATCTCCACCGGCATCGCCACCCTTGCCGACATAGATGCGGCCGTGCAGGCCTGTCGGCGCATGGGCAACCAGGACATCACCCTGCTCAAGTGCACCTCCTCCTACCCGGCCCCGGCAGAGGAGGCAAACCTGCTCACCATGCCCAACCTGGCGCAGACCTTCGGCGTCAAGGCCGGGCTGTCGGACCATACCCTGGGCCATGCCGTGGCCATCGCCGCCACCGCCCTCGGTGCCAAAGTGATCGAGAAGCACTTTATTCTGGATAGAACCATTGGTGGGCCCGATGCCTCTTTTTCGATGACACCCAGCGAGTTCGGCTCAATGGTTGAAGGAATACGGCAAGCGGAGGCGGCGCTGGGCGAGGTCAGCTACCACCTCAACAAGAAGGCCATGCTGAGCCGGCAATTCTCGCGATCCCTCTTCGTCTGCGAAGACATGAAGGCGGGTGAACACTTCACCCCGCAAAATCTGAGATCCATTCGCCCCGCCCACGGCTTGGCGCCTATCCACCTGCCATCCCTGCTCGGCCGCAGCGCCAGTCAGGATATTCAGGCCGGTACACCGCTGGATTGGTCACTGGTTTCCTGAGCCACCGAGGAACACGATATGCAACAGAAGAACGTCTTCATGGCGCAGGAAGGGAACGAGTGGTATGAGCGCAACAAGGCCGCCATCCTCGACAAGTCCCTGGGAAGCGATCCCATCTTCAAGGCGCTGGTGTATCTGGGCTGCAAGCATGTCTGAACGTGAATGAACCACCTCCGGTGGAGGTATCGTCCCTTAAAAAGGTCTGATATATGAATACAGATAAAATCATCTTAAAAAAGAAGTTAGATGGGCAAGAGTCATCTATTACAATCCGAAATATGATAATCTCAGATATCACGGAAACATATTGCGATTGGCTAAACGATATTGAAGTTAATAATTTCCTTGAATCCCGCTTCACTAAATGGGATATAGACTCTCTTCTAAAATATTATCATGACAAGAACGGTATCGAATTATTGCTTGCCATTATCGATGACAACTCTGGTACACATGTTGGAAATATAAAAATCTCAAGTATAGATAAACATCATCATAGGGCGGATATCGGGATCATTATTGGTGATAAAAGGTTCTGGGGGAAAGGAATAGCCACAGAAGCCATTGAACTAGTAACTGATTATTGTTTTTCAACATTGCAACTTCACAAGGTCACAGCTGGTGCTTATGTAGAAAACATAGGCTCCATCAAAGCCTTTTTAAACAATGGATTTGTCATTGAAGGAGAGAGACAAGAACATTTTCTGACCTCTTCTGGATGGACAACTTCTATTTTACTTGGGAAGGTAAACAAGGGAGTCTCCTAAGAATATAAAGCAGACCGATTCAATTTCTATGACTTATTTACATGAATCGGTCTTTTATTATTTATAGATGATGTATTTCAATCGAAAAGACCATGTTCTTTTCTATCAATGCTATCCAGAGTCCCTGAATATTTTTCTTTCATGGAGCTGAAATAATTCCGCATACTATCTATCATTTCATTTACAGTTATATAAAAAGCATCTGACTCATCAAATTTATATAAAAAAGATAAAATGACACTGAATGAATAGTTTATAGAGCCAATCAGGCATCTATAGATATACTCATAACCACATATTGCGATAGTATTTAAATGATCATAGGTTATTGACATACATGAAATAATATCTTGCTTAGTGAGGAATTTTTTATCCCACTCCAAGATAAACCTATCAACAAAATCATCAAATAAATCAAACCTTAAGCTTTCAGTTAAAGCTTTCAGATCTACATTCATTGGTTTGTATACTTCGGTAATAATATTTTTCAACAGCTTTGATTTATCTAAAATAAGCCGACTTAGTTTAACGTGCTCACATAAAATCGGCTTAGTACCATTAATTTGTGCACCATCAGAGCAGTTATAAACATGAGTGTCTTTATAGCTATCAATAAGCCGTTCCATAACTGTCTTGGAATGTATCATCATGTTGGTTGTTTCTACTTCACCACCAAAATTACCAGGCACAAGATGTCGACTCTTTTTAGCTATTTGTGTTGATAGCTTTTCTTTTGATTTTCCCTTGGAATCGAAATAGAAACTTAATTTAGAATGGTGATGACTGTCACTTTTATAACCATTATCAATTCCAACAAGATAAATATTTTTGAATCCAAGGCGACATGCGGTTGCAAGACCAGTATTTCCAACTAGAGGATTCGCAGACCTTAATATATCTCTCTGTGTTGTAATTCTGGCATGTTTATCAAGGAAAGACACTCCTGGTTCAAAACCTTTAAACGCTAGCCCAATACGATTAAATTGTTCCGCACAATCAGGATGAATCACATCAACACTTAGAAATAATATATCCTTTAAATACGAGCTGTCATTCAATATACGATGCGAGTCTGGCACAACTTTTGTTCTTTCAACTTGAACATGAATATCTGGTTTAATACCAGCTCTATGTAGAGCAGATAATGCACTACCACAGCTCAATATAAGTGCATATTCTTGATATTCTTTTAGTAGATTTATTGCCGCATCAAGCGAGGGACCATTGCCTACAATAAAAAATGGAACATCCTCCCATTGCTTATCAATTTTCTGATCTTTGACTAAAAATGGAATATTCCTTTTGACATTCGCAATAGTATGAGACATTGCAATAATATTGTCATCGAAAAATCCCCACCCACTGACCAAGAAAAAAAACTCCTGTTTTGTTTTCTTTATCAGCTCAAGAATATCATTACTTTTATAATGCCAAAAACCAACACTCGCAGATGAAAGATAAGAGCCATACTTTGCTGAAGCAACTGTTATATCTTGAATTATGTCATCTTTATTCTGCCCAAGGAATATATGGATTTTCAAATTCTCTTCATTGATATAATCAAGAAGCACAAACCAATCAAATGTAAACAATGATGCATAAAAGAGATCCATGTCTGGCTCAATTATAAAGAGTAAGCTTGGCCGACATTTCTCATAAAGGTAAGAAATCTGGTATCCTAAACCTACACCATACATAAACATTAGTGGAATTTCACTTCCTACTGAAGTAATTGGGTATAGGCTTTCTGATGCAGCAGATTGCTTATGCATCATCTCATTCATGAAATCCAAATGAATGAACTCAAGTGGGTTATCCTCTATCGAGAAATTGAGTGTTTGGATCGAACTGCCCCGATTTAAAATACGCTCAATTTGCTGCTTACAATCTAGATATGGATCCTGCCCATAGAAAGGACGAGGATCATCACGCCATAATAGATTAGGGATACCATTATCATTGCAAAAAAAATCAAACTCCCTTTTTGGCTTGTATGAATTGAACTCCTTGTAAATAGTTGGGATATATCTACGGAAAGCATCCATGTTCCTTTCGAAACGAACTGGGAGCACCTCGATCATTGCTCTTTCTTGCTCTTTCTGTTTTTTTAAAATGAAAGCTTTAGCTTCGAGAGATTCAATGTCTTTATTTATATCCATAACAAACCTATTTTATTTGGAGTAAATTTTGTATGACTGAGTCGCTTTTCCAGCAGCTATAATATCAACCAATCGGTGTTGTATCTCATTTTTTTCAGCCTCTAGGCGAAATACCCACTCTTTGTCCAAGGCAACAACTGACTTGGCGACAGAAACTAGGTCAGAACTAAAAACTCCAGTTTCACAAAGTGATTGTAATAAACGAAGACGTTTCTCGACTAAATCCTGAGCTAAAGACAGATTATTATCCGATAGAGCTTCAATCATCGCAGTTGTCAGCTGTTCCAGCTTACATGCATCTGTCATAATGACGCCTGCTTAGCTAATGTTTTTTCACGCTCTTCTACTGGAATCGCATCCCATCCACTCTTAATTGTCAACATCAATTGGCTAATCTCGTCTAGAGGGGCAATATCCATATTACGGCTAGCATCAAGCAAACGCTGCTTCATATATTCATAAAGAGCAAATAAATCTTCAGGGATTTTACCATATGAAAAGTCTAATGAATCTTGTAACCCATTGATCAGGGCCATACATTTGGAAATGGCAACTGACTTGCCTTCAAAATCTCTGCGCTCTATTGCCCCTTTAGATTGAGCAAGACGTTCAATACACCCCTGCATCATCAGCTGAATGACACGATAGGGATCGGCTACCGCCATCTCAGCCTGCAGATTTTGAGTGGTGTAAGCTTTGATATTCTTGCGATACATGACAGCTCCTCTTTACTCAGGATCGCGAAAATACAACTCAGGATGATGAGCCTGAAGTATTGATAAGGCTTAGATAAGATGCCGACTGGTTCATTTTGGCAAGTAATGTATCCAAGCCACCATAACGAGCCCTTAGACTGGCTTCATATTTCACCAATTGGGCCGAGGTATCGGATTCTTTTTGTGCCAGTGTCCGTAGATCTGAGTTGAGAGAATCTTCTCGTTGAGCAAGTAACCCACCCGTTTTGGAATAGTCTTCCAGAGATGTGGCTAACTGGCCTGCAACCCCTTTCTCACCACCGAATATGGCAACTACCTGCTCGAAATTTTTATCCAACGCCTCATCAAATTTCTCACTATCAAGAGAGAGCACCCCCTTGTTATCCATTTTGATCCCAAGCTGGAAAATGGTGTCAAATACATTCGAGTTGTCGGAGGGAGTGATTAGAATACTACTCATCTGATTGACTACACTACGCGTAACTGAATCACCAGCCAGAGCACCACCATCATCCTTACTCTGACCCGCGACTATACTGTTGCGTTTACCCAACGCATCCGCTTTGCTGACCAAGGTGTTGTAACCATCGATAAAACTCTTGACCATGGCTTTGATGCCATTCTTGTCAGTCGTTACATCCACCTTGTTCGACTTGGTGTTACCATCAGCGTCCTTATCCGATTCGCGCAGTATAGTGAGCTTCAAACCCATGATCGTACCATCGAAGGTATTGGTCGCACTGGTCAGTTTATTACCATCAACTTCTATCTCTGCGTCACTCGCCGGGTCCCCAACTTGTTGCAATGCAGAGACAAAACCTGACAGGCCTGGCGTGCTGCCACTAATTTGCAGATCCCTACCGGTTCCACTTACGCCCGAATCCATCACCAACTTGGCCTTGCCATCCGATGTATTGATGATATTGGCGGTCAAGCCAAAGTTGTCACCGTTGTTGTTTATTTTTTTGCGCACACTCTGCAGTGAATCTCCCGCTTTGACATCGACGGAGAACGTCTTGTCACCCGCCTTGAAGGTCAGTGTGCCATCTTCAGTGATCAAGGCATCGGTAGAGCTGTCGAAAGTCCCTTCAAACTTGCTGGTGGTTGCCAATTTATTGACAGTGATATTGTACTGACCATTGGAGGAACCCGCCTTACTCTCCACCTTGAGAATGGGGTTGTCCTTGTCCTGAGTAATGTTGACGGCACGCTTGTTGAACGCATCCGTTTTGGCCATATCTTTGAGAGTAGTAACATAGGACGCAATGGCCGATTTCAGCTGACCCACTCCGGAAAGCGTAATTTGGGTGTTGGTCTTCTTGGTGGTGATTGGCTGCTGGAGCTGTGCCTTTCTGGCGTTCAGACTGGCAGAAATCACGCTCTCCAAATCAATACCTGACCCTGCGCCTGCTGACGTTATCGCTGCCATTGTCTTATCTCCTCATTCGTTTTGAGTGGCTTATATCTCACTATCGAGCAGCAAACCGACTTTGGGGTTGGCCCCCGCCTCTCCCAGGCGCAGTGCCTGGATCCGTTTGTTGATAGTGATGAGCTCTTCACTGGGGATCTGACGGATCACCGACTTGGTGTCAGCATCCATCACCTTGATAACCACCTGATCCAGCTCTTTTTCCACGCTAAAATTGACAGTCCAACCCTGTTGTTGGCTGAACTCCTGCAAATTTTGTACCTGTTTTTCTATATCCGCTTGGCTCTGTTGCACCGAAAGAGTCAGATCCTTTGACTCCTGCCGTTTCCGGGGCGCAACGCCGGCGTCTTCCACTCCGCCAGAAAGCAATTGAGCGGCCACTTGGCCGCTCTTGTCACTTAGCTGTACGGAAGAGCCATTGGCAGATGACAGGTTTCCAAGTTCTGTTGTCATCTTCTCTCTCCCATTTCAATCAGCCCGTCAGTCTTAACCAAGCAGGGACAGGGCTGACTGTGGCCGTTGGTTCGCTTGCGCCAAGATACTGGAGGCCGCCTGTTGCAGAATATTCTGCTTGGTCATATTGGCAGTCTCGGTAGCAAAGTCCGCATCACGGATACGGGAGCGAGCGGCACTCAGATTCTCGGAGATATTAGACTGGTTGCGGATAGTGGAGTCGAAACGGTTCTGTACCGCACCGAGCTCTGCTCGCTTACTGTCCACCACCTGGATCATCTTGTCCAAGTTAGCGAAAGCCAATTGGGCACTGGAGCCCGTAGAGCCGGAGATATCATCGATATTTGACCAACTAACTGGTGCACCTGTCGCTGACGCGGCAGGAATACCCGCTACGCCACCAGGAGTACCTGATACTGTTGAACTCACAGATGCAACAGAAACTGTTGAAGCAACATAATCAGTGTCTGTCACTGTCCATGCATCATCACCACTGCTGGCAGTCGAAGCCGCCATAATGGTGGCGCTGCCTTTGGTGGCGCTGGCAATACCCGACATGGAAAACTGGGTATCCAGCTTGAAAGATATGGTCTGGCCCGCATCGGCTCCCACTTGGAAGGTGCCATTGTAGTTACCGTCCAACAGTTTCTTACCACCGAAGGTGGTGTCAGTACCGATACGATTGATTTCGGTATTTAACTGCTTATATTCGGCCTGCAGTGCATCACGGTCATCTTTGCTATTCGAACCGTTGGCCGATTGCTGGGCCAGGGTACGCATCCGTTGCAGCATGGAAGTGACTTCGTCCATGGCCCCTTCGGCAGTCTGGGCCACAGAGATACCGTCGTTGGCGTTGCGGTTACCTTGATCCAGGCCATTGACTTGGGAGGTCAAGCGGTTGGAGATCTGCAGACCCGCCGCATCGTCCTTGGCGCTGTTGATACGTAGACCGGAGGCCAGACGGGTATAGGAGGTATCCAGAGATTTGTTGGTGTTCATCAAGTTACGCTGGGCGTTCAGTGATGAAGTGTTAGTATTGATATACATAGCCATAAAGAATTTCTCCTGATGAACAAGAAACTGCGGGCTCTGCTTGCGTCAGTGCAGCCAGGATCCCACCGTTCAGACGGACAGATTGAACAGTCTGTACCATCTGGCGGGCCCCCTGTTTGAACGGACACAGGACCCGCAGTTGCGCAAATGTTGGATTTCCGAACACCCCTCAATTTGCTTCACACTATGTAGCGGCAGCCCCATCGGAAGCTTTAGGAAATTTATTGCCGCCCTCATCAACAAAGCGGCAAGGCCTCTCCGCCCAAAATAAGCGTTGCTGGCAATGGGACATCGTCGTCAAGTCGTAACGAATGTAGAGAAGGGAACTTGCAGCCGACATACCATCCTAGTGATTAGTTGGCATGGCTTGTGCTTAAGTTTATGTGTCGTCGATTTTCCGACGCCCATAAAAAAGGCCGACAATGTCGGCCAAAGAAGAGCTTACGCTCAGGAGAACAACCTCGAGGGTGACAGAGTGAACGATCTGCGCAACACTCGAGGGGTAATACCAATTTAAGAGAAACTCTCTTTCGATAGGACAAGGCGTAAATCCGAACACCCCATTGTTCCATCTTGCTTACCAGGGCGGCCTGAACAACCGCCCTTTTCTTTTTCTCGCAATCCGTCAGCTTAGCCTTGCAGCAGGGAGAGCGCAGACTGCGGACGCTGGTTGGCCTGGGCCAGAATACTGGACGCAGCCTGTTGCAGAATATTCTGCTTGGTCATATTGGCGGTCTCGGTGGCGAAATCTGCATCACGGATACGGGAGCGGGCAGCGCTGACGTTTTCCGAGATATTGGCCTGGTTGCGGATGGTGGAGTCGAATCGGTTTTGCACCGCACCCAGCTCTGCCCGCTTGCTGTCGACCACCTGGATCATCTTGTCTAAGTTAGCAAAAGCCAACTGAGCACTAGAGCCCGTAGAGCCGGAGATATCATCGATATTCGACCAACTAACTGGTGCACCTGTCGCTGACGCGGCAGGAATACCCGCTACGCCACCAGGAGTACCTGATACTGTTGAACTCACAGATGCAACAGAAACTGTTGAAGCAACATAACCAGTGTCTGTCACCGTCCAAGCATCGTCACCACTGCTGGCAGTCGAAGCAGCCATAATGGTGGCGCTGCCTTTCGTGGCGCTGGCGATGCCTGACAAGGTAAAAGCAGTTTCCATTTTGAAAGAGATTGTCTGACCGGCATCAGCCCCAACCTGGAAGGTGCCTGAGTAACCCCCAGCCAACAGTTTCTGGCCGCCAAAGGTCGTGTCGTTGGCAATCCGGTTGATCTCGGTAGAGAGCTGTTTGTATTCGGCCTGCAATGCATCTCTGTCATCTTTACTGTTAGAGCCATTGGCAGATTGCTGTGACAGAGTCCGCATCCGCTGCAGCATGGAGGTCACTTCATCCATGGCACCTTCAGCCGTCTGGGCAACGGAAATACCGTCGTTGGCGTTACGATTGCCCTGGTCCAGGCCGTTGACTTGGGAGGTCAAACGGTTGGAGATCTGCAGACCCGCCGCATCGTCTTTAGCGCTGTTGATGCGCAGGCCGGAGGCCAGACGAGTGTAGGAGGTATCCAGAGATTTGGTGCTATTCATCATGTTACGCTGAGCGTTGAGCGATGAAACGTTAGTATTAATAAACAGACTCATAACTATTCTCCTAAGCTATTAAATTTTATCTTTAATTCACTCAGGCTTTGTTTTGTTTTGTGCCTGATATGTTTAGTTAACGGCGCCTTTTTCAGATACTTTAATTTGTTTTTTACAGCGCTTGTCGCTGTAATCGCCGCCTACCCTATATATCGGCCCATATCCGCCAGCCTTGAGAAAAAAATTCAGGATTTTTTGCGTCGACCCCGAAGCAGCCCTCCTCGGCCAAGAGCCGTCTCTCCCTCCCGATGGATGGGAAGCGGTCATTTCACCAGCGCCTCCTGACCACCAGCCCCTGGAAACTGGGCCTGGCTCCCATTTTTACACACCAGGATTGCTCACTCGCCTGACTTGCCCCTAAAATCGCCGCCCCATCACTTATTGGACGTGAGTTGTTCTCCATGCAGACACTGGTTGAGCAGATTGTTTACATCAGCGACATGTTTGGTACTGCGGTTTTCGCGTTCTCCGGGGTGCTGGTCGCGGGCAGGCTGCGGATGGACGGTTTCGGCGTCATGGTACTGGCGGCGGTGACCGCCATCGGCGGGGGCACCATCCGCGACATGATCCTGGGGGCCACCCCGGTGTTCTGGGTGCGCGATCCCCTCTATATCTGGGTGATCATCGCCACCGCACTGATCGGCATGTGGATGGTCAAGCTGCCGAGGCGCATGCCCTGGTACGTGCTGCCGGTGGCGGATGCCTTCGGCTTGGCCCTGTTTACCGTGATCGGGGCACAAAAAGCGCTCAACTTCGGCACGCCGGGCCTGATCGCGGTGATCATGGGCACCATGACCGGTGTCGCCGGCGGCATGATCCGGGACGTGCTGGCCCGTGAAGTGCCCATGGTGCTGCAGAAGGAAATCTACGCCACCGCCTGCATCCTGGGAGGCATCCTCTATACCCTGGCGCTGGAGTGCCATGTGGACAAGGTCGTCGCCATGCTGATCAGCATGCTGGGGGTGTTTGGTCTGCGGGTGGCGGCCATCTACTGGCATCTGTCGCTGCCGACTTTCTCGCTGCAACGACACTGAACTGGCTCTGAATGGGCTGGATCCCATCCCGGGAGGGGTGGCATTGAACCAAGCACACTTTTCTGTTGTCATAGAGTGGTCGTTTTAAGCCGGACTACCTCATGCAAAAATTTGGGCTCATTACCACTCTCCTACTGATGACGGTTGCGGCGGCTCATGCCGGCGCGCAGGCCCTGTTCGGACGCCTGGCATCGACCCCGGTGCAACAGTTCAACCAGCAGATCCGTCAGGCGAGCAGCAGTCAGCAGGGTTGGGTCAACGACTACCGCGAAGTGGCGCGCCGCTTCGTGGGCCATGAGGACGTGCCCAGCCGCATCCACGCCCAGCAACTGGATAACGATCTGGTGCTCTCGGTGGCGCTCGATGGCCGCAAGAGCGACATGATCTACATCCTGACCATGTTTCGCAGCGACAACCTGTGGCAGATGCGTCAGGCCGAGATGGGCTGGCGCTGTCAGGGCCAGGAGACCTTTACCCCCGTGCCTTGCCCCTGATCCCATGGCAGAAGATAGAGGGATCAGCCTGGGCTGACCTTCCGAGGTGAAATAAAAAAATCCGGCGCTATGGCCGGATTTTTTTATAGGAGGCGCGTGGGTTACGGGCGGTAGACCTTCACGTTGTCAAAGCCCTGCTCTTTCAGATAGAGCGCCTGCAGCTTGCTCATCACGCCACGATCGCAATAGAGCAGATAAGTCTGCTCCCTGGGCAAGTCGCCAAAGGTGGTCGCCAGCTTGAAGAAGGGGATATGCAACACCTCGCGTCCTTCCACCACCAGCGGCTTCTCGTCACGCTCGTCGCTGGAGCGGATATCCAGCACCACTTCATCGGCGGCCAGCACCTCGGTCGTCTCGACCTCCTGCACCTGGGCGGAGGTCTCCTCGCCGATGCGGCGGATATCGAGATAACGGGCCTCGCTCACTACCTTGTCCAGGATGGCGAAGTCAAAGTTGCCCTCTTCCGCCTCGATGTTGGACAGCACGGCCTTGATGGTCGGCTTCTTGGAGATGACGCCGCAGTACTCCGGCATGGTCTCGGCAAATTCCAGGGTACCGATGCGGCGCGCCTCGGCGATGATGTCCGGCTTGTCCCAGGTGATGAGGGGACGCAGGATCACCTTGTCGGTCACCCGATCGATGACGTTCAAGTTGGTGAGCGTCTGGCTGGAAACCTGACCCACGCACTCGCCGGTCACCAGCGCCGGGATCTGGAAGGTCTCGGCCACCTGGCCGGCGGCACGCATCATCATACGCTTGAGCACCACGCCCATCTGGCCGTTGTCGATCTTCTCGAGGATCTCGGCCACTACCGGCTCGAAGTCGATGGCGGTGAAGCGCACCTTGTGGGAGGCACCGAACTTGCTCCACAGGTAATAGGCCACCTGCTTGACGCCGATCTCGTGGGCGGCTCCGCCCAGGTTGAAGAAGCAATAATGCACGCGGCAGCCACGCTTGATGAACTGGTAGGAGGCCACACCGGAATCGAAGCCGCCGGAGAGCAGGCTCAGCACGTCTTCCTGGGTCGCCATGGGGAAGCCACCCATGCCGTGGTGCACGGCGCTGATGATGTAGAGCTCATCGTTCTCCACTTCCAGATTGACCTGGATATCGGGTTTCTTCAGGCGCACGCCGGCGGTTTCGCAATGCTGGTTGAGACCGCCACCCACGTAACGCTCCAGCTCCAGGGAGCTGAAGTCATGCTTGCCGACCCGGCGGGCCCGCACGCAGAAGGTCTTGCCCTTGAGCCGATCGCCCCAGACCGCGCGAGTCTGCTCGAAGATATCGTGCAAGTCGGTGAAATTGCTCAGCTTCACCTCGAGGAAATACTGGATGCCGGGGATGCAGGCCAGGGTCTCCAGATACTGTGCGTGGAACTGGTCGTTGCGCGAGCTCACGATCAGCTTGTCCCAGTCCATCCGCACGCGGGCATCTTCGTCAAAGCGGCGCAACACGTTGCGGATGTTGCCCTGCAGCATCTTGGTGAAGCGCTGACGCACTGACTTGCTCTTGATGGTGATTTCCGGGAACAGCTTGATAATGAACTTCATGATGATGACTCGGGTGGCCTCGATTTAAGGGCGCGAATTATATCAGAAGTTTAGGGCCAGCGCCTACTGGCTGAGCGCCCGCTCACATTCCCCCGCACAATTCCCCACGCAATGTTTGCCGCCAGACGGCGATCTTGCGTATATTCCCCAGCCTGCGGCTTGGCAACAGTCTTGATAACAGACCGATTCGATGAAGACCTACATCTACTACCCCGGCATGGAAGTGCGGGATGAACTCTGGCTCAAGTTTGCCCTGATCTATCTGGAGCGGCTCGCCTTCGTCTTTACCATCAGCGAGAAGAGCGGCCTGACCACCCTGCTGGAGACCCTGCGCCAGCAGACCGATCTGCTGGCCGAGCGACCCGAGCCTGCCTTCTTTGCTGGCATCACGCCCCAAATCGAAAATCAGATTGCCGGCCTTATCGCCCCGGATTTTTCCCGCCACAAGGTGTTTGGCAACAAGGAGCTCATCGGCCGCTGGCGTCAGGGAGCCAATCACGACTGTTTCTGCCCGGCCCAGGCGGGTCTGGAGCGGCTGCACGGCTATTGTCTCGCCACCGGTTTTGCCAGCCAGGATGAGGGGGGGATCAGGATGGCGCGACGCTTCGCGAATCTGCTCTCCATGCGCCTCGCCCGTGAGTGGGCGCTCGCCAATGAGGGGGCCCTCATCACCGATCACGACTATCTGGACCGCTTGCTGCACCTGCTCGAATCCCGCTATCACAACCGGGGCGGCCAGGATTGCTTCCACCTCGAAATCCCGCTGCGAGTGCCCACTCACCTGGCCGAGATCCCCTTTGAGGAGCTCATCGCCCTGCGGGCCCGCAGCGGTTTTCGCCAGCAACTGGCGGCCTTTCATCAGGCGCTCGACGCCCTGCTCGCCATGCTGGGCAGCGGCTATGCCGACCCCGCCGTGCTGACTTGCTTCGAACAGGCCCAGCAAGGGCTCAACCTGCTGCTGGGGACCGAGACCCAGAGCCTGCCGCTCACCACCCTGGTCAGTACTGGCTTGCCAGCCATGGCGATGATCCATCGGCTCAAGGCGAGCCACCCGGATACGACACTCATCTTTCACCCCATCAAGAAGAGCCACTTCCATCAGCGCAAGAGTCAGCACTTCTTTACTCGTCTGGGGCAGGTCAAACCCTGAGCCGCTGAAGGCAATGCCTCTATCGCCCTCCACAGGCTCCTGACCTGGGCGATCGTCAATATTTTGTCGCGTCATGGTGGGCTAAAACCGAACCCCCTCCTGCTCAGGAGGGGTTTCCAGTCGAAACTCGATGCGATCGCTATTGCCCGCTTCGTCCACCACCACCAACTGGTAGCGGCCAGCGGCACTCAGCACCTGATCCCCGTCCCAGCGCAGGCGCTGACCGTTGAGAAACCAGAACGGCTTGCCGATCCCGCCCAGTACTCTGGGCTGCAGGCGGTAACGCTGGCTGCGGATGAGGTTGCCCTCCCCCAACGCCACGATGCGAATTGGCGCCTGCAGATCCGCCCCGCGCCCCTCCCCCTCGCAACCACTGGCGAGCAGCGCCTGACGCCGCTCGGCGGATTCGCGCCAGGGTTCGAGCGCCAGCGGCCACAAGGCTCGCCAGGTCGAGTTGTCGGCATCCTGGCAACGGGCCAGGGTCGGCTTGCCCTGCGCCGTCAGGGCAACCTTGCGCAGGGGGGAAGGCCAGTCCATGGGATCGGGCAGCGTCGGGGGATCCCGTTCATCGAGCAGCCAGGCGCTCTGATGCTGCAGACAGGCCTCCGACAGAGTGGCGCTCGCCCGCCGCCCCAGCGGCCAGCAGATGTCGGCCTCGCTGACGCTGTTGGGCTGCACCGGCAAGGGGCTGTTATCACCGAGGCGAGAGTAAACGGAGAGCAGCAGCGGCACCGCCGCACTCTGGCCGTAGAAGCCGGGCAAGGGGGTACCATCGGGCCGCCCGAGCCAGACCCCCAGGGTCCAGCGACTCGAGACTCCCAGCGCCCAACTGTCGCGATAGCCATAGCTGGTGCCGGTCTTCCAGGCCAGTCGGTTGACCCGCCCGGTCGCCTCGCTGGCGAAGGGTTGATCCGCCCGCCCCTGAGTGCTCAGCATCTGCCAGACGATCCAGGCGGCCCCCGGGCTCAGCAAAGGGCGCGACCGCGCTTGCTGCCCCACCAGCCAGACCGGCATCGCCACCTGCCCCTGCCGGGTGAGCGCGCTGTAGAGCGCCACCAGTTGCTCCAGTCTGATGCCTGCCGCCCCCAGTGCAATGGCGGGGTTAGGTTTATCGGACAGCGCCAGCCTGACCCCAGCATTGTCCAGCCGGTTGACCAGGGTGCCCGGCCCCAGCGCCTCCAGCACCTGCACCGCCGGTACATTGAGGGACTGCTGCAGCGCCCGGGTCAGGGTCACAGGCCCCTGAAAGGCACCGGTGAAATTGGCGGGTCTGTAGTCAGAGTCGAGACGGGGCGCATCGGAGAGCAAAGAGGCCGAGTGCACCAGCCCGGCATCCAGCGCCAGACCATAGATGAACGGCTTGAGAGTGGATCCCGGCGAGCGGATCGCCTGCACCATGTCGAGGTAGCCGTGGCGCCGCAGGTTGCCATACTCGGCGCTGCCCACATAGGCGCGCACCGCCATGGTCTGGTTGTCCACCAGCAGCAGGGCGGCGGAGGTCTGCTCCGGGAAGCGACGAATGTAGCTCGCCACCCGCGCCTCCAGCCAGCGTTGCAGATCCCCGTCTATGGTGGTGTGCACCAGGGCCCCCGGCTGGCTGTCGGCGGCGAGACGCGCAAACAGCGGCGCCTCCATCGGGGTGAAGTGGCCTCTAGCCAGCACCGGCTCGATGCGCCCCTGCTCCCAGACCGATGCGGACCAGGCTCCCTGCTTGACCAGCCGCTGCATCACCTTGTCGCGGGCGACGCGGGCCCGCTCCGGGTGTCTGTCCGGCCGGTAGCGGCTCGGGGCCTGGGGCAACACCGCCAGCAGGGCCGCCTCCGCATGGGTGAGCTTGGCCGCACTCTTGCCCAGATAGGCGAAGCTCGCCGCCTGCACCCCCTCCAGATTGCCACCAAAGGGCGCCCGGTTGAGGTAGACGGTGAGCAGGGTGCGCTTGTCATAGTGCCACTCCAGCTGCAGCGCCCGCGCCATCTGGCGCAGCTTGCCCGGGATGGATCGCTGATAGGGTTCGATGAGGCGCGCCACCTGCATGGTCAGGGTCGAACCGCCGGAGACGGCCCGTCCATAGCGCAGCCACTGCCAGACGCCGCGTACCATGGCCAGCGGGTTGACCCCGGGATGTTGCCAGAAGTGGCGATCCTCGTAGCCGAGCAGCGCCTCTATGTAGCGGGGGGAGACCTGCTCCAGGGTCACCGGATAGCGCCAGACCCCGCTGGTGTCGGCGAAGGCGCGCAGCGGCTTGCCCTGTCGGTCCAGCACCACCCGCGCATAGGCGGGATCCAGCGGCGGTGGCGGGAAGGCCCTATCCAGCGCAATCAATAGCAGCAGCCCCCCAACCAGCGCGTAGCCCCACAGGCGAAGCCAACGGGGCCACCTGCGCCAGGCGGACCATCCTCTGCGAACGCCTGCCCGGCATAGCGCCAAGTAGCTGGCCGGACGTGACGGGTCCGGCAAGGGCGACTTATTCAGAGATGATCACCTCGTGGATGTCTTGTCCGACCGCCCTAAGCTCCGGTCGGTACATGTCCTCCACCTGGGTTGGTGGCACCTGATAGCGGCCCGGTGTCACCGCCCGCATCAGGTAGACCAGTTGCTGATTGCCCCCCTCGCTCAAGTCCAGCGCCGCCGTGTAGCGATCGTCCCGGAACTCCTGATGCTTGAGGTAGTCGTTCCAGTCGCTCTGCCAGGCCGGCTTGCCTTCAATCTTCAGCTCCTCGAGCTTGATGCTGTTGCCAAGGGCCGGGTTCTCCAGCTCGAAGCCCGCCGGCAGCATCTCCACCAGCAGCGCATCGGGCACCGCCTGTTCGCTCGATACGTTCAGCCGCACCACCACCAGATCGCCGACCCGCGCCTTGGCGGGATCGAAGCGCTGCCCCTCGCCATTGAACCAGCTGCGGGTCACGCTCATGCCCTGGCTGATGCGGGCGGGTGCCTGTGTCGGGTAGCCGATCAGGGTGCGCTGCACATAGAGAGAGCCCTCGCCCTGGTTATCGACGCCGGTGACGGCCAGCGAATCCGGAGCCCCCAGCTGCCGGCTCATCTGACCGGCCAGGCGCTGTTCACCTGCGGCGCTCTCCACCCTGGCCAACCAGTCGGCGGCGGGGTCGACCTGAGCCAGGCGCAGCAGGGCAAGCCGCTCCTGGGTGCTGAGCCACTGGCGATGGGCCAGGGTGTCGGCCAGCTTGGCGCTCAACTCGGGCCAGCTCGCCTGTGCCAGCTTGTGCTGGCGCAGCAGGGCGAGCACCAGCGCCCCGTCCCGCAGGGGCGAGCCGTAATCGGCCAGATAATCCTCCCCGCGCGGGGTCGCCAGCGCTCGGTCGAGGGCCAGGGTGCCGCTCTGCTCATCCCCCATGGCCGACAGCGCCAGGGAGAGGTGCAGCAGCGGCAGGCCGGAGCGGGCGTGATCCGCCTGCTGCTCCCAGATGAGGCGCAGGGTGGAGAGCGGTGCCTTGCCGACCCGTGCCAGCACGAAGGCGCTGTAGGCCTGATAGGCCAGCCGGCTGTGCTCGGGGGCACTGCTCCAGCGCTCGCCGTACTGGCTGTCGGTGAGGTAGCTTTGCAAGCGGTTGAGGGCCTGATTGAGCATGGCCTCCGGCACGGCTTCACCCTCCTCCTTGCGGGTCAGCAGATAGTCGGCGGCGTAGGCGGTGAGCCACGGCTCCTCGTCCGAGCGCCCATCCCAAAGCCCGAAGCCGCCGCTCGGCAGCTGCAACCGTTGCAGGCGCTGCAGCAGGGCCCGCTGCACCTCGGCCTCAGCCGTCACCTTGTCCTGCTTGGGCAGAGACTGGGACCAGGCCTCGCGCTCGGCGGCCGTGGTGAGCTCATAAGGCCAGGCCCGGGACAGGGTCTGCTCCAGGCAGGCATAGGGGTATTGCGCCAACGCCTGCCACTGGGCCGCCGGATCCCAGGGCGGCGTCCCGGAGAGGCTGAGCAGCCCTTGCAGGTTGGCAGGATCCAGCCCCGCCAGCTCATCCGGAGCGAAGCTCATCTGCTGGTTTGGCGCCAGCATCTGATAACGCTGGCGGGTCTCGGCTGGCCAGGGTGATCGCAGTGGCAGCGACCACTCGCGGTTCACTTCAAAACCGTTGCCGCTGGCGGCCAGTTGCAGGCGGGCCACCCCGCTCGCCCCGCTGACATGCAGCGGCAGAGTGAGCCACTGCTCCTCGCCCTTTTTCAACGCAAGCCTTGCTGGCAGCTCGGCCCCCGCCTGCAGGCCGCCACTCAGGGTCCAGGCCAGCGACAGGGTCTGATCCTCACCGCTCATGTTGCGCAGTTGCACCAGGGCACGGGTCTCATCCCCGCGCGCACCGAAGCGTGGCCAGCCTATCTCGGCCACTAGGGGCGACACCACCTTGATGGCCCGCTCGGCCTGACCGACCTGCTGCTCATTCCAGGCCAGCGCCATCAGCGCCAGCTCACCGTTGAAGTTCGGTAGATCCAGCGGTATGACCGCCTTGCCGCTCTCATCGAAGCTCACCTCGCCGCTCCACAGCGCGGCCACCAGGGCCCGGCTCTCCAGCGCTCCGCCCTTCTTGAGGGCCGGCGCGTCGCCGCCGTAGTTGAGCCGTGCCAGCTTGCCATCCTGGGGCGGGATCACCTGACCGTAGTTATCGAACAAGTCCTGTGCGAAGCGCTTGCGTCCGAAGAAGATCTCGAAGGGATCCAGCGGCCGGTAATCGCTGATGTTGAGCACCCCTCTGTCCACCGCCGCCAGCACCACCCGGCCCCGGCTGTTCGGGGTCGAGCTGACCGCCACCTCGAGCCGAGTGAGCGGCACCGCCTTGTCCGGCGCACTCAGGGTGAGTGGCAACCGACGCGCCTCCCGGTCCAGCACCAGCGGTACCAGCCCGACCGAGCGCAGACCCTGCACCCGCTGCTGACTCACCGGCTGGGCATCGCTGTCCGGCGCCGCTATCTGGGCCGAGATATGCACGTCGTGGCGCAGCCAGTCAGGGCTGACCGGGATCTCGAACTCCCCGCGCCCCTCTGCCGCCGCGCCGCCTTCGGCTTTGAGCTCGATGCGCTGCCACCAGCGCAGGCCGTCGCCATCTTCCACCATCAGCAGCCCCTTGCCCGCACGGGGAGAGACCAGGGTCACCCTGGCCTTGTCGCCGGCCTGATAGGCGCGCTTGTCGAGGCTGATGGCTATCTTGTCCGGCCTCGCCTGCTCGCCACCACCGCCCCAGGCGTAGCTGCCTATCTCGACCCTCAGGCTGGATTGGTGGCCCTGACTGTTCTCCACCTCGAGACGATACCAGCCCACCGAGAGCGGCAGACTCAAGGGCGTCGGCCCCTTGCCATCGAGCTGCAGGGTCTGCTCCTGCTCGAGGTAGGGCTGGGGGTCATACTCGTACTTCCAGCCCTCCCCGCCCGCGTAATGCCAGTAGTAGTCCCGGTATTCGTTGATGAGGCGCACCTTCACCGCCCCCGCCACCGGTTTCCCCTGCTCATCCAGATTGAGGATCTGGAACGGCAGCGGCCTGCCCCCCTCGACCCGCTCGGCCACGAAGTCAGCCTTGAGCGCCGGCCACTGGCTCCCCGCAGGCCAACCGTACTGGGTGTGGCTGCGATTGACCGCCCGGCCACCAGGCTCGGACAGCGACACCCGATAACTCACCTCGAGGGGCCCAAGGGCCTTGAGGTCCTCCAGCTGATCCGTGAGGGCAACGCGCCCCTGCCCTTGCTCATCCAGGGTCAGGCTGACGGGCTCCAGCTCCTTGGCCTGCTCGATGAGCCGCACATCCCCCAGGGTGAACTCCTGCCACTGGGTGAAAGGCATCAGGGCGCGACTTATCTTCACCTCCGCCTTGGCCTTGGTGCCGCTGGCGGGGGCGCCATAGAGATAATCCCCTTTAAGAGGCAGCGTCAGCGCATCGGCATCGCCGAGCAGCTCCCCATCCGGCCCCTTGCCAAGCTGGAGCTTCAGCCGCTCCGGCAGAAACTCCTCCACCAGGAAGGGCCACTCGAAGCGGCTGCCGGCGGCGGTCTTGAGAACGATGTTCCAGCGCCCAAGGGGGGCATCGTCCGGCAGGCGCACGCCATAGTGCGCGGCGCCGAGGCTATCTGGCAGCAGTCGCCGCTGCTCGAGCAGCTGGCCGTCCGGTTGCTTGATCTCCAGCTCCACTGCCATGCCCGGCAACAGCTGACCATCCTGACCCTTGAGCAGGATCTCGCTGTCGAGCCGCTCGCCGGGACGATAGAGATCCCGGCCGCTGAACAGATAAAGCTGCTGGGCCTGCCAGGGCTGGGTGCCCAGATCGAACGAGGAGAGATCGAGAGCGGCACCATCGAGGCGCAGCACGGCCAGGTGCTTGCCCTGCTCGGCCAGCAGCAGGCGGGCCCCCTGGATCTGTTCGAAGCGGCGATGACCCTGCCCGTCCGTGGACTGCACCTGCAGCCGATTGCCCTTCTCATCGAGCAGGGAGAGCTGCACGTCCTTGAGGGGCGCGGCACTGGCCAGGGAGCTGACGAACACCTCCAGTTGATCCGGATAGCGACGGGCGCTGAGCCCCATGTCGCTCACCGCGAAGTAGGTGGTCTCCTTGCGCCAGTTGTAGTCGCCAAGGGGGGACATCACCGCGAAATAGACCCCGGCCTCCGCCAGTTGCGGCTCCTTCACGTTGATGAGGCGGGTCTCGCGGCGATTGGGATCGAGCGCCAGGGCGTAGCGGCCGCTGAACACCCGTTTGGCCCGCGCGCTGACCTGCTCCAGATCCCAGTTGCCCATGCCCGCCCCCGGCTTGTATTCCGCCAAAAAGCGCGGCAGATAGTCGG
Source organism: Aeromonas sp. TECH754 (assembly GCF_056279295.1). Classification (NCBI taxonomy): domain Bacteria; kingdom Pseudomonadati; phylum Pseudomonadota; class Gammaproteobacteria; order Aeromonadales; family Aeromonadaceae; genus Aeromonas; species Aeromonas sp. TECH754. The sequence continues at coordinate 2,243,446 of NZ_JBWBRA010000001.1, forward strand.
GCTCGATGCGGAAGAAGTCGATGTTGACCTCGTCCACGTTGATCGCGCTGATGGGCAGGCGCAGATCCTGACGCAGCGGCAACACCATGCCGCTGGCGGTGAAAGAGGCCCCCGCCACCAACGGGCGGGTCTTGAGGGTCCAGCGCTGGGGGTCAGGCCCCAGCCCGCTCTTGAGGCTCACCTCGTAGCTCTTGTTCGGCTCGACCTGCGGGAAGTAGAGGGTGCGGCCATCCTCGGCCAGGATCCAGTCCCCCTGCACCTGTTTGCCCCCCTCGCTCACGGCGAGCCAGGGTTGCCAGCTGCTGCGAGGAGCAAGCGGGGCGGAGAAAACCAGCGCCAGCGCCGGCGCGTCTCTGTATTGGCGGGCACTGGCCTGACTGACCTCCCCCGGAGCGCCGCTTGCAGGCGGTGCCCCGGACGGCGGACTGGCCGGATCCGGAGTGTCCGGACCACAACCGGCGAGCAGCGTCGCCGCCAGCAGCAGGGCCGCCCAAGGCCGGCGAACATGGGGGGCTCGAGGCAAGAGGTTGAGCTCGAAGAGGCGCATAGGTTTCATCCCCGGTGGCGTCGCCGCTGACGCGGCGCAGGAGCAAATAGAATATAGGGTTTCCAATGAACACACATCATGACATGGAGAATGCCACGCAAGAGGAATATTTCAGCACATATATCTACCCGACAGAGCCGTGGCAATATAATCCATTCGAAACCATTCCCTGGATAGCTATTTTATATATACCTTTACCCCCGTTTTCTGAACCCCAGCTAAACTGGGAGCAACAGTTCACTTGTGTGGCATGCGAGGACTCTTTATTCTCTAGCCCACTGGGGCTGTTGCACCAATCAACCAAATATCAACCGGTTAAGTTATTCTTTTTAAAATTTTGACGCCTGTGTCATCAATGAAATGACGGCATGGTGCAATACCAAGGCGCACCCTCAATGTTTGAACCCAGGTTCATTTATTACTGCGCAATCCTTACCTGCTGGCCCGGCTTTAATGTCGGGCCAAAATCGTTGTGCGCTCATCACCTGTTGGAGTGATACCAGAATGGAAAATAATGATCTCGCCGTCGTCGAAAAAAGACTGGTTGCCAGATTCCTGGATATGTTCATCAAGTTCGGTCTGATCCTGGGTCTGGCCTCCTTCTGCTTCACCGTGTTCTCCCCCTTCATGAACATGATGCTGTGGGCCCTGATCCTGGCGGTCACCCTCTATCCTCTCCATCAGCGCTTTGCCACGCGCCTTGGCGGGAAACAGGGCAAGGCATCGACCCTGCTGGTCTTGCTGGGAATACTGCTGATTGTGGCCCCTACCGTCGCCATGGTCAGCTCCCTGGGTGACAGCGTCAGCACCCTGGTCGACAAGGTGGACAACAACACCCTGGTGATCCCTGCCCCCTCCGCCGACATCGCCAACCTTCCGCTGGTGGGTGTCAAGCTGCACGCCATCTGGCTGAAAGCCTCGGTAGACTTGCCTAGCCTCATCATCAGCTACAAGCCGCAGCTGGGGGATCTTGCCAAGCAGGTGGTCGGCATGCTGGCCAGCATGGGTGGCGGCTTGCTGGGCTTCGTCGCCTCCTTCATCGTGGCGGGCATCATCATGGCCTGGGGTGCTCCGGGCGCGCTGAGTGCCAACCGCATCGCCATCCGCATCACCGATGAGCGCAAGGGCAACGCCCTGACCAAGCTGTGCACCAGCACCATCCGGGCGGTGGCCCAGGGGGTGATCGGCGTGGCCTTCATCCAGGCCTTGCTGGCCGGCATCATCATGTCACTGGCGGGGATCCCGGCCGTGGGCATCTTCTTCATCCTGGCCCTCATCCTCGGCATCGCCCAGGTTCCGGTCATCCTGGTCACCGGCCCCGTCATCGCCTACATGTGGATGGCAGGGGATCACGGCACCCTGGTCAACATCATCTACTCGGTGCTGCTGGTCATTGCCGGCATGGCTGACAACGTGCTCAAGCCGCTGCTGCTGGGACGCGGGGTCGATGCCCCCATGCCGGTAGTGCTGCTCGGCGCCCTTGGCGGCATGGCCACCAGCGGCATCCTCGGCATGTTCATCGGCGCCACCATGCTCTCCATCGGCTATCGCATCTTCATGGCCTGGGTCAACGAAGGCCAGGCCAGCGCGGAAAAATAACCCCATGGTCATCGCCCTTCCCTCCATGCGCCCCCTGTTTACAGGGGGCGCATGCCTGTTGCTCAGCGCCTGTACCGTGCTCGGCCCCGACTACCAGACACCCCAGATCAAGGAGATGTCCGGCTGGCACAGCGCCAGCGAGAGCCAGCAGACGACTGCGGCTGCCGACTACCGCCTGTGGTGGCAGCAGCTCGGGGATCCCGTGCTGAGCGCCCTGGTGGAAGAGGCCCTGCAGAAGAACCCGGATGTGCGGATCGCGGGTCTGCGCATCCTCGAGGCCCAGGCCCAGCTCGGCATCGCCGAGAGCCTGCTAGGCCCCCAGGCCACCATAGGCACCGCTGAGTGGCTGCGTGGCAATCAGCGCAGCGATGGCCGTGAAATCTCGGGCAGCACTTACGGCGCCGGCTTCAACCTCGGTTGGGAGCTCGACTTCTGGGGCAAGTTCCAACGCGGCATCGAGTCGGCTGACGCCAACTACTTCGCCACCCTGGCCCAGTACGACGACGTCCAGGTGCTGATGATCGCCCAGGTGGCCCAGCTCTATGTGAGCATCAGAACCGTCGAGGCCAGGCTCCAGATCGCCCATGAAAACGCCCGCATACAGCAGCGCAGTCTGGAGATCACCGAGCGGCTGTTCAAGAGCGGCAACAGCGCCGAGCTGGATGTGCAACAGGCCAAGACCCAGTATCTGGGCACCCTCTCTGGCATACCCCAGCTCGAAACCAACCTGCGCCAGAGCCAAAATGCCCTGAGCACCCTGCTCGCGAGGGCGCCGGGCCCGCTGCCCGAAATGATCGCCAACACCGGCCAGATCCCCCAGGGCAAGCTCGCCCTGGTCGCCGAGATGCCGGCAGACTTGCTGCGCCGTCGTCCCGACGTGCGGGTCGCGGAGCGGCAGCTGGCCGCCCAATCGGCCCTGATCGGTGTCGCCGAGACCGAGCTTTATCCCTCCATCACCCTGCTCGGCACTCTGGGACTCAGCGCCACCAGCGGCAGCAGCGAGACCTTCTCCTGGGCCGCCGGACCCTCGCTGAGCTGGAATCTGCTCGATCAGGGCCGGCTCGGCAACCAGATCCTGGTACAGGACGCCCGCTTCCAGCAGCTCCATGAGCGCTATCGCGACGCCGTGTTCAAAGCCGCCCGCGAGGTGGATGACGCGGCCGTGGGCTACGCCAACGGCCAGGATGAGGTCGCCCTGCTGACCCAGACCGGTGAGGCGGCGCGTCGCTCCCTCGATATCGCCAACACCCAGTACCGCGAGGGGATGGCCGACTTCCAGCGGGTGCTCGACTCCCAGCGCGCCCTGTTCAACCAGCAGGAGCGTCTGGTCAACAGCCGTGGCGCCCAGATGCGCGACCTCATCACGCTCTACAAGGCGTTGGGTGGTGGCTGGGAGCAGGGGCGCTCACGCCCCCTGGTGACTCCAGAGGTGGAAGCCCAGCTGCGCCAGCGCGACGACTGGGCGCCTCTGCTCGACGCGACCCAGCCTCAGCCTCAAATCCAGCCCCAGAAGGTAACATCGAATGACTGACAGCACTGCTTCTCCCGGTCAGGCCAGCCGCCGCGCCACCCTCGGGCTGTTAGGCTTGATAGCCCTCCTGCTTGGCTGGTATCTGCTGGCCGACCGGCTCACCCCCTACAGCTCCCAGGCCCGGGTGCAGGCCTTCGTGGTCCCCGTCGCCGCCGAGGTATCCGGTCAGATCAAGCAGGTCTATGTCCGCGACAATCAGGACGTCGACGCCGGCGCCCCGCTGTTCGAGATCGATCCCGAGCCCTATGACATCGCGCTGGCCAAGGCACGCTCCGATTACCAGACGGTGCTGAGCGGGGTCAAGGCGAGCGGTGAAGGGGTCAAGGCGGCCGAAGCGGCGCTGCAGGCCATGCGCGCTGCCTATAACAACGCCGCCAAGGATGCCGAGCGTCAGGAGCGGCTCTATCGGGAAGATCCGGGTGCCATCTCGGTGCGCCGCCTCGAGGTGGCACAGGCCACCCGTGAGACAGCCAAGAGTCAGGTGGCGGCGGCCGAAGCCGACGTGCGCCGCGCCATCGAGGCGGCCGGCGTGAACGGCGACAACAACTCCCAGCTGCTCAGTGCCCGCTCGGCAGTGCACAAGGCCGAGCTGGATCGCAAGAACACCCTGATGGTGGCGCCCGGTCGCGGCCTCATCACCGACTTGAGCACGGATGCCGGCCAGTTCATCGGGGCCGGGGCACCGGCCATGACCCTGATCGCCATTCACGACGTCTGGCTGTCGGCGGATCTCACTGAGAACAACCTCGGCAACATTCAGCCGGGGGACAGGGTCGCCATCCTGCTGGACAGCCTGCCCGGTCGCCTGTTCGAGGGCGAGGTGCGCAGCATCGGTTACGGGGTGAGTGACGGCAAGAGCCAGCCGGCGGGTTCCCTGCCGACGGTGGACAACAACCGTGACTGGCTGCGTCAGGCCCAGCGTTTCCCGGTCAAGATCGCCTTCAAGGCAGAGGATCTTCCTCCGGTCGAGGCGCTGCGGGTGGGCGGTCAGGCCGACGTGCTGGTCTATGCCGGTGAGAGCTGGGTGATGAACCTGCTGGGCTCGCTCTATATCCGCCTGATGAGCCTCTGCTCCTTCCTCTATTGAGGCGCCCTATGCATAACGCCGACAGGGCTGTACTGCGGATTGGCACGGGCATCGCCCTCGCCACCCTGATCTGCTATGGGCTGGCCCTGCCCATGCCCCACCTCGGGGTCATCATGGCCTGGGTGGTACTGTGCAAACCCGGAGAGGCCCTTGGCCTGAAGAAAGGCGTGGCTGGTGCCCTGCTGTTGCTGGGGGTCATGATTGGCGGCGTGCTCTTGGTGCCTCTCCTGACCCACTATGCCCTGGCGGCCGTGCTGCTCGTCTGCCTGCTGCTCTACCTGCTGATGCAACAGGCGATGGCGGGCAAGGGCGCCTCCGCCATGCTGCTCATCATGGCCATCACGGTGATCCCGGTGGCCGGCCTCATCGAGCAGGCGCTGGCCATCGCCATCGCCCAGATGATGGCGGTAGGGATCCTGGTGGGCACCCTGGTCAACCGGCTGGCCCACGGCCTGTTCCCACCCCAACCGGTAGCCGGCGCCGTGGCCAGGCCCCAGCCTGCTCCCCCGGAGCACCCCGAGCGACTGGCGCTGCGCGCCGTGGCCATCGTGCTGCCGGTCTGGCTGCTGGCCCTCGGCAATCCGGCTTTCTATATTCCGGCCGTGATGAAGACGGTGACCCTGGCCCAGCAGAGCGGCTCCCTCACCGCCAAGCAGGCGGGCCGGGAGCTGGTGCTGTCGACCCTGATGGGGGCGCTGATCGCCTTCGTGCTCTGGCTGGGGCTCGGTCTCTGGCCCTCTTTGCTGATGTTGGTGCTGCTGCTGGCGCTGATGACGCTCTGGCTGGCGCGCCGCTTGGTGCGACTGGTGGCGAGTCGCTTCCCGCCGTCATTCTGGAGCAATGCCTGGATCACCGCGCTCATCCTGTTTGGCCCGGCGATCGAGGATAGCGCCAGTGGCAAGGACGTGTGGCTGGCCGCCGCGATGCGCTGCGGCCTCTATCTGTTGGTGGCTGGCTACGGCTGGCTCTGTATGCTGCTGCTCGAGCAGTGCTGGCCAGCCGGCCGGCCATTGGCAGAAGCCAAGTTAGGAGACTGACATGTTTCATATTTTTCTGATCGGCATCCCGGTGATCCTGGTCAACATGCTACTGCAATCCCTGGTCTCCGTCTGGTGCATCCGCTTCTACATCAAGCGGTTCGGTGAACAGGAGAGAGCGCTCGCCGGGGTGCTCGCGCTGTTTGGCATCATTACCCTGGTGATGCTGGGCAACCTGGCCCAGATCGTGATCTGGGGCAGCCTGTTCCTCTGGCTGGGGGAGTTCAACACCCTGCAAGAGGCCGTCTATCACTCGGGGGTCAACTTCGCCACCCTCGGCTATGGCGACATCGTCATGAGTGCGCAGTGGAAGCTGCTGGGCCCCCTCGAGGCGGTCAACGGCGCCCTGATGATCGGCCTCTCCGGCGCCTGTATGCTGGCGGTGCTGCAGCACCATCTGCGCAAGCAGTTGCCCTAACCTCGCAGGTAGTCTGTCTCTCGCAGGACAATAAAAGAGGAGGGAGAGCTTATTAGCTCTCCCTCCTCTTTTCTCGATGAACATCACCCATTCATCCTGAGTACTCGGCTCTGTCATCAGGTTGCGGCAAGCAACTCGACCTTGACGGCAGCCCCCTTGCGCCTGATCTCTCGCAACAGCAAGGTGGAGATGACAGTTCCGGCAAAAGCGAAGCACGCCATGATGCCGAACACTATCTGATACCCCAGCAGACCGCTGTATTGATCCAGCAAATTACCATACAGGCTGAAGCAGAACATGGCCGGGGCATAACCGATGAAGCTCCCCATCGCCATGGCTGAGCCGATATGCTCCTCCTTGACCCTGGCCTCGCCGATGGGAGCAAAGAAGACGGCACGCTGGGTGAAGACCACGGTACCAAAGCCCAGGGTGCAGGCCATGCCGAGGTAGACGGACATCTGCTCATGGGGCAGAACGATCAGCAGGCCGAGCATTACAGTGCTGACCATGAAGCTGTAACAGAGATAACGGCTGGGGGACTTCAATACTTTGTCCGCTATGATGCCACCAATGGGACCACCGACCATCTTCAGACAATACTGATTGATGATGCCATAGGCACCGACCAGGGCCACCGGCAGGGCGTAAATCTTGCTCAGGAAGGGAATGAAGAAGGTCAGACCGCAATAAACGGCGTAGACGCAGAAGATGTTGAGGGCGATGAGCCACACCAGTTTGTCCTTCAGTACCGATGAGATGTCACTGGCAGGTGCTTCCTTCTGCTCGATGTTGACTTTCACCTCGTCGTTCATCAGGAACAGGATTCCGACCCCCACCACGATCACGATGCAGGAATAGAACAGGATGCCGGCACGAAAACCGTTTAGGCCACTGCCAAAATAGGCAAACACACCCAACGCACAAAACGCGATGATTGTATCCACCATTCCTCGCCCGGTTTCAAAAAAACCGAATAACCTTCCCTGCTGGGTGTTATCCCCCAGCAAGCTGACCGACTTGAGCAGAACGGGCCAATTCAACATGTCACATGTCACACCAAACAAGGCCCAAATCAGCAATATGCTCCAATAACCCGGCATAGTTGAAAGATACAGACCCAATAAACCAGTGGCAATCAGAGAAATTGCCATGGTGTATTTCTTAGGTAGTTTATCAGTAAAATAAATTGAAAAGAAAAACCCCAAGGTTGCCACCACGGAGTTGACTGACATGGCATTACCGATTTGCCCATTGGTCAGCTGGAAATACTCCTGCATGGGAATATAGAAGGCATCTTTTAATGATGGCAGTTTATAAATAGTCCCGCCGCACAGCGTGAGCAGGCTAAAAATAGCCCATCTCTTTTTAGTGAGCATAGCAATATCTCTTATTTAATATTATGGGAAGTGTAGGGGTATGGATTTAATTAAGAATGGCTTCGGCCTGTACCACCAATTTTTTCAAGACGGTTCTGACATGTTCAATCTGACAGAGAGCATCTTGCTGCTCTTGTATTAGGCGTGCTGATAATAGATGTGCTTCTGGCAAGGTTGTCTCACTCATTTCACGCCATGGGATCCAGGGATCATTGCCCTCATCACTGAACCTAAATGCCGGCGCATAATAATCAACTTCTTCTTCCAGTCCATAAGCCAGGACCTGCGGCATCTCTTCCCCCAAACAAATTAACTGCTTCAACAGCTCTTCAAATGGCATATCACCAGTCCCAGATGCACAGGCTATATGCCCAAGGCCAGTTCCCTCCGGTATTATCTTGGCATCCTTGATATGCACGTGTGCAATCAGAGGAGCCATGATATGCAGCGCCTCGAGAGGCTGCTCGTTGGCATTGATCATGTTGCCAAAATCAAACAACAGGGAGAGAGAATCGATGCCGCTTTCCTGCACCAGCTGCACCAGTTCGCTCGACTTCAGATCCTCATGCTGCTCTATGGTGAAGGACAACTCCCGATGGCCGTGCTGTTGCCGAATATGCGCCAGGTCGTCCCTGATGCGCGCCAATACAGTCGACAGATTCCCCTCATAGCGAGGATAGAAACGCAGTGAAGTGGCGCCTATCTTCTCCGCAACGGTCACAGCCTCATCGATCTCCGACGGCGCGGAGGAGCTGATCTCCAGATTGATATCCAGCCCCAACTGCCCGGCTTTGCGACGAAAGGCCGCCAGCTCCTGGTCGCTCATGCACTTCAGGGAACGACTCTCCCCATCCAGGATGTGGATCTTGACCCCATGTAGCCCCTGCTGATGGGCAATATCCAGTAGATCGGCCGGCAGGATCTGCTCCAGACGCATGTTCATATGAAAAGAATATGCGTGCAGATAGAGCGGAAGTGATGCCTGCCGTTCAAGGATTTTTCTGGCCTGAATTGCGTTCATATTTACAACCTCACAGATGAATAACAAAATCCACAGACTCAAAACGCCAATATTCAATATCAATATGCACAACGACACCATCTGCATTAGCCCGGTGCTTTTCGACGAGAATAGCAGGAGCACCGGGGGCACAGCCCAGATGTCGACAAATATCTGCACCAATTCGGACAGGGCTGAACGTCAGGTGTTTGGTGTTCACCGTTTGAGCAAAGCGGCTTTGCCACAGAGTTTGCAGAGAATCGTTACCAATATAGTCTATAAAATCGGGGGCATACTCAGGATTTATATAGGTTTCATGATAAAAAACTTTATGCTCATCCAAGGCACCCCATCCAGTTATTTTATAGATGGGTTTCCTTTTTCCTCCAAAAAAAATACCAGCAAAACGCTCATCATACTCAATGCATGATTCTTTTATTAAATAATCCCAACTAGGCGTACGCCCCTGTTCTTCGGCCGAGATCAGAAAACTGGATGATGACTTAGGATTATAAATAAATCGTGGTGGCGTCATAAACCAGCCACGGCGATCTTTTCTAAAGATGATCGAATCTGACTCCAGACTTAATAATGCTTGTCTGAGTGTCATTCGTTTAACATTGAGTGCATCGCATAGTGTTCGCTCAGAGGGCAGCTTGCTGCCTGGCGCCAACTGATTGTCAGCCATCCATTTGTCCAGCGCTACTTTAGCAACCTCGACAGTATATATCATGTTGGACATCACACACCTGAACATTGGTTTAAACCAGATTTAAAAATCTTACTCTCTCCTCCTTGAAACCGGCAATAGCGGTCTGATCTCATGATGCCGAAATGTGATTGCACTCTCAGTGCCAGCAACATTTGTGAATACGGTCACACAAAATTGAGGAAAGCCATCATGAAAAAGAGCCTCTATCGAAAACCTTTTTTCGGTCATCAGATAATGCAGGTGCAAGGAGCGCTATCTGAACGCCTGATCAGGCAGCCTCCTACGTTCGAAAGATCCAGCAGGGCGATCGCTGCACCCACCCCGGGCACAAGCATCGACGATCCCTGTGTTTCCCATGGGATGAAATGTTGTTTGGGCCGGATTTGCAGTATTCTTGGCCGCAGAACATTGCCCAACAGGATAGTGCCCGTTCATGTCGTCTACCGCACTCAGTCATCTCCCCACTGCCAGCCAGGCGCCGCTGTTCTTTCGCCTGGATACCCGCAGCCAACGGCTGGTCGCCCTGACCGATGTGATGCAGACACCACTCCACTGGCTCGATGAGCCAAGGGGCGCCTGGCCGGCCCAGTTGCCGAATGCCTTGCGCCAGCCCATAGAACAGCGGCTTGCCAGCAACCAGGGCGGCAAGCTGCTGCTGCGCTTTGCCGATCTGCAGTGGCACATCTCCCTCTCCCACGAACAGGATGCCTTCTGGCTCATCTGCCTGCAGACCCAGCGCCAGGAGAGTGCGGCCAATCTGTCGCTGCAACTGCCGCGTCTGAGCCAGATGGCCAGCCAGCAGCAGTACACCGCCATGCTGGAGAGCCTCAAGGAGTGCCTGGGTGCGGATCGCCTCATCCTCTGGCACTACCAGGCCAATGGCCCGCTCGGTAGCGAACAGCTGACCCCGGTCTTCACCCTGGGGATTGACTCGCTCGGCGCCATCCGTGGCGATAGCCGCTATATCCGCGCCCTGCGCGCCCGCGGCGCCCTGAGCTTCTCCGAGTCCGCCCATCAACCCATGCTGAGCCAGCATTACTACCTGGCCGATGCCAATGTCTGCTCCCGTCTGGATGGCGCCTTGCTGGAGCAGGAAAAGCTCATCGGCGTACTCAGCCTCGAATATGTCGAGGCGCTCCAGCCCAATGAAGAGACGCTGCAACTGGTGCGTCACTGCGCCCAGTTGCTGGGCCATTGGCAGCCGGAGCCGCCGGTAACCGAGACGCCTCCCATCTCCCTGCCGGCCGACGAACTGAGCTGCAAGACCGGCAACGACTACTGCCGCGCCCTGCTCGGCTGGGCCATGGCCCGCTGCGGGGCCCGTATAGGCTGGATCGGTGAATTCCAGCCGCGCGGTCAGGATCTCTGGATCATCCCGCGCTGCGTCCTGTCGGGAGAGACGTTCTCCACCGTCAGGCCCATCCGGATGGAGATGGGTCCTGGCCGGGAGATTTTCCAGCACGGCCAGAGCCTCTACGTGGATGACTTGCCCCTGCGCTACCCCCAGGCCAGCCAGCTGCTGGCCCTCGATGCCAAGGCCTATGTCGGCATTCCCCTCCATGGCCCGGGCGGCGTCCCGTTGGGCCAGCTCACCCTGCTGCTCGATAGGCCGCTTGCCGATCCCATGCCCCTGCTCAATGCCCTCAACGACCAGCGCGAGCGGGCGGCCATCGAGCTGCAACGTCTCGCCAACGACGATGCCCTGCGCCTGGCCGAGGTAGCCTTCAACACCCACGATGGCCTGCTGGTGATGGATCACAGCGGCATCATTCTCAAGGTCAACGACTCTTTCAGCCGCATCACCGGCTTTAAGGACGATGAGGTGATCGGCCTTCACATCGGTGCCCTGCGCCCGACCTACTACGGCGACAGTCTCAAAGACGACGTCATCACCGCCGTCAATGAGCAGGAGTACTGGCTCGGCGAGGAGCAGTGTCTGCACAAGGCTGGCCAGCTGTTCCCGGTCAGGCTCATGGTGAGCGGCGTCAAGGATGAGGCGGGCGAGATCAGCCATTTCGTCTGCAGCTTCCACGATATCACCAGCGAGAAGGAGGCCGCGCGCCACATCGAGCGGCTCGCCTATTACGACGATCTGAGCGATCTCTACAACAGGCGCAGCCTGAACGACATCATGCAGCGCACCCTGCAGAGTCCGAGCGGACAATGGGGGGCCTTGCTGCTGCTCGATCTCGACAACTTCAAGTCGATCAATGACTCCCTCGGCCATGCCTGCGGCGATCTGCTGCTGCAGGCCGTGGTGATGCGGCTCAAGTCCCTGCCGCAAGAGAACCTGGTGCTGGCCCGCACCTCCGGGGACGAGTTTGCCCTGCTGTTCACGGCGCTCGGCCAGGGCTATGTCACCGCCAAGATCCTGGCGGAGCATTTCGCTCGCGAGCTGATGGGCATTTTTCGCAATCCGTTTGACATCGGTGATCACAAGCTGCACTGCAGCGCCTCGGTGGGGATCAGCCTCTTCTGTGGCGATGACAGGGATCACCTGATCCTGATGCAACAGGCCGATACCGCCGTGCACATGGCCAAGCGCGCCGGCCAGGGGAACTATGTCTTCTTCAGCGAGACCATGGCGGAGAAGGAGAAGAACAAGCTCTCCCTGAGCAACCAGTTGCGCGACGCCCTGCGCAACAACGAGCTGGTGCTGCATTATCAGCCCCAGTATCGGGTCGATAACGGCAGCCTGTCCGGGGTGGAAGCCCTGCTGCGCTGGCAGAAAACCGATGGCACCATGGTGCCCCCCGGTGAGTTCATCCCCATCGCCGAGGAGACCACGCTCATCCAGGAGATCGGCTATTGGGTGATGAAGACCGCCTGTGCCCAGTACAGTTTCTGGCTCAACAATGGCCTCGCCATCCCCCATCTGTCGGTCAACGTCAGCGCCCGCCAGTTCCACACCGCCGGTTTCGTGCAGCAAGTGGAGTACATACTGCGCGATACTGGCGTGCCCCCCTCCCGCCTGCTGCTGGAGGTAACCGAATCGGTGGTGCTGGAAAACCGGCTGGACAGCATCGCCAAGATCCGACAGCTCAAGGCGCTGGGCATCCTGATCTCCATCGATGATTTCGGCACCGGTTATTCCTCCCTCGCTTATTTGCGCGATCTGCCCGCCGATGAGGTCAAACTGGATAGGAGCTTCATCCAGACGCTGGTTCACAGCGAGCAGGACAGGGCCATCGTCAAGGCGATCCTGGACTTGGCCCGGGTGTTTCGCTTTACTGTGACCGCCGAAGGAGTGGAGGATGAAGAGCAGCTGGACGTCCTCAAGCAGCTGGGATGCCAGCACTATCAGGGCTTCCTGACCAGCCGTCCGCTCGCGGTCAAGGCACTGGAGGCGCTGCTGGGCAAAGCCAGATCGGACTAAACAGGTAGGATTTATAGGGCTTTTTGTAATAAAATAACGACCGCTAGAACCCTGCCAGCACAATTGGAGTCGTCTATGTCAATCATTAACCGGATCCCTGCCGTCGAAGCCAGCGGCTCTGCCGACAGGAAAGTGGCTAATCACCGGATCTCTGCCGCCACCGTTAGCGACGCCAGCAAGACCGAAGTCATTGGCCGGATCCATTCCATTGAGACCTGCGGCACGGTCGATGGTCCCGGTATCCGCTTCATCGTGTTCATGCAGGGCTGCCTGATGCGCTGCAAGTACTGCCACAACCGGGATACATGGGACACTCAGGGTGGTCGCGAGGTCACGGTGCCCGAGTTGATGCAGGATCTCACCAGCTACCGCCACTTCATGAATGCCTCTGGCGGCGGCGTCACCGCCTCCGGCGGGGAAGCCATGCTGCAACAGGAGTTCATTGCCGATCTGTTCGCCGCCTGCCAGGCGCAGGGGATCCACACCTGCCTCGATACCAACGGCTTTGTGCGCCACTACGACGAGCTGCTCGACCGGGTGCTCAACAACACCGACCTGGTGCTGCTCGACATCAAACAGATCAACGATGAGAAGCACATACCGCTCACCCACGTCAGCAACAAATACACCCTGGAGTTTGCCCGCTACCTGGCGGCCAGAGGCCAGACCATGTGGATCCGCTACGTGGTGGTGCCCACCTGGTCCGACGATGACGAGAGCGCCGAGGGGCTCGGCCAGTTCATCGCCGGCCTGGGGGATTGTGTGGAGAAGGTGGAGCTGCTGCCCTATCACGAGCTCGGCAAACACAAGTGGGATGTGCTGGGCGACCACTATGATCTCACCGGGATCAAGCCCCCCAGCAAGGAGACCATGGACAGGGTCCAGGCCATCCTCGGCAAGTACCACCCCAACGTCAAATATTGATGACAAAGGGCTGACCCAGACTGGGCAGCCCTTTTTCTTTGCCATCCCGACGATGGCCCATGATTCATCCGCTACCAGTAGTTATACGCAAAGGAGATGCCATGACTGAAGGACAAGTCGCCGCCCTCCTGCTCTGGCTGGTGCTGCTGGCAGCCAGCCTGCGTGGCTCCCTGTTGCGCACCCTCCATGACAATCCGCTCTATCAGCATCTCTGCCTGGGGAGCGCCATCGCTCTGGTACCACTCTGGTATTTGCGAGCAGGCCTGCACGAGGGGCTGGAGATCCATTTTCTCGGCCTCACCAGCCTGACCCTGCTGCTAGGCTGGCGCCTCGCCCTGCTGGCGCCCTGCCTCACCCTGCTGATCCTCGGCTATTTTGGTGTCACAGATCCCGGCGACTTTGGCTGGCAGGCGCTGATCGGCATCGGCTTGCCGGTAGCCACCAGCTGGTTGGTGTTCCTCGGAAGCTGGGCCTGGCTGCCCCGCCACCTGTTCGTCTATCTGTTCGTGGCGGCCTTCCTCGGCGGGGCCCTGAGCATCTCGGTCAAGATGATCGCCAGTGCCCTACTGATGGGGCTGGATGAGCGCTACAGCTGGCAGGTGATCAGCAGCGATTACCTCTCCATCTGGCCACTGCTGCTGTTCCCCGAAGCGCTGCTCAACGGCATGGCCATGACCCTGCTCGCCGTCTATCGCCCCCACTGGGTCAATACCTTCTTCGACAGGGAATATCTGGGACGCTAACTCAGGGAAACGTCCATGTGGACGTCCCTGTGTAGGTTTCAAACAGCATTAGTTTGATTGGTTCATTCACCTCAGAAACCAGCCTGACAGGTGACAATCTAGAAGCGGTACTCGATATGAAGCGTGTGGCTGTCGAGTGCCGGGTTGGGTTCATACATGTGTCCATTGGACATGTGCTCATACTGGTAGCCAATCAGCCAACTCCTGGTGAAGGCATAACCCAACCCCACACCCGTTGAGAACTGAACTGGACCACCATAATCCTTGAAGCAATCCCCCTTATGCCCGAATTCATGCTTGCTGAGCCACAGCATTTCAAAAGGCATCCATGCAACCCACTGGTTCCACTGGCACTCAACACGGGCCCCGGCTCCCAGCCTGGCGCCAGATTCATGTCCGACATCCAAAATGCCTGCACGAGCGCCCAACCCAGCCTGACAACCTGACTCGCCCCATTGCCAGAACATATGGTGGTATTTCACATCCGCAAAAAACACATCTGACTTCTGGCTTTCGGCTGGAGTACCGACTTGCAAGACTACGATGTCATCGTTTGCCACTGCATCGGTGCCAACTATCGATGAGGCCAGCAGTCCCGAGATCAAGAGAATGTTAGCGCGCATTTCTACTCCTACATCCTTGTTATTACAGGGTGCCATCCATGCATTCAGCAGGCACACTTCAGGAATAGTCGGTAGAAAAGCACATTGTCAATAAAGTGTTAAAAACTAAAAAAAACATACGATTATGATTGAATGGTCTAGCAACAGCAGCACCGTTTTTTTTACATTCGAAGCAGCTGATATTGAATGGTTGTTATTTAACCCACTCACACACCACTCACCTCAAATCACCTCAAATCACAACAAATCACAACAAATCACAACAAATCACAACAAATCACAACAAATCACAACAAATCACAACAAATCACAACAAATCACAACAAATCACAACAAATCACAACAAAAAAATTAATTCAATAGATCTTTATCACAAAATCAAATAAAAATTAAAGTAGCATCCTATTTAAGACATCCATTAATTAATCACCATCTCACTGCCCATACTCCACCAAACTGCATAAATAATTTTATCACTTATGAAATCAACCATAATAACAATGAATTACAAACCCCCAACCAACATTGCCGTGTGACTAATACGCATTATCTCAAATACGAATTGACTCAAATGCGCCCCACCTGTAGTATGCGCACGAAATAAATTAAGCATGACGTTTACTGTAAAATGAAGCATCATATGCAGGTGAATTTCCTGGACAGGCAACGCATCGCCTGAAAAATGAGCGAAGTTTCTCATTTAGTGCCTTGTTTTATAGTTGTATTTCAACCGCAAATTATCATTTTTTCGAACGGGGCCATGTTACTTCCGTGCGGTAGCTTTGCTCTTTTTCCTCGATATGCGAGTTTCCACTTAAAGCCGCCCCCGTATTCACATATAATATCAAATCACTCAAAAAACATTATCCACACAAAACTGAAACATATTATTTACATTTCAGGTTTTGACTCTATGGAAAATATTGACACATGAACTACGCAACCCGGTTCCTAGTAGCAGCGCTGGCTATACAGATTGGTGGCTGCGCATATGAGCCAAAGCAGGTCGAAGCCTCTCGTCCTCTCGTCAATCCGGCAACTTCCACCGAACTACAGGCCATGCCTGCTAATCTGCAGCAGGCTCTCAACACCTTGCCGCAAGGGGCGACTCTCAGTTCAAACGGAGCTGCTTTTACCCTGGGTCAGCGCTATATATCAGCCTTGGGGAGCGAGTGTACTGAACTCTTGTTCAACAGTATTCAAGACCACTCTCAAAGAAGTGTTGCATGCAAGATCGCAGAGCAATGGTACTTGGTACCTCAATTGGAACAGGCATCAGTCAGCAACCTTCTTGCTGAGCAATAAACCTGAAGGTATATGTTTTGAAGATAATGAACATTCGTCAACTGAGTACCATCCTGTTTCTCATCAGTGCCTCCGGCGCTTCCATGGCTGCCACCACACCAGATCAAGCTCAATCCAATGGCCAGTCATTTGGCTATAACCTCTCGGGTGGCGGTGACAACGGTCGACCTCAACTCGGTGGTCAATCGGCATTGAACGGTCAAGCAAACACCAACTCGACTACCGGTAGTTTTACTCAACAGAATCGGCAAGGAATGCTACTACCAGGTGAATCTGATGTACGCAAATTGCTTCCGCAATCAGAGGCTGGTCTGCCTCCTCCCTACGGCGCCAACTTGTTTGCCGGTGGGTACGAAACCGAGCGTAGTGACGGCCTTAACGACAATTACCTGATAGCGCCAGGGGATAAGCTCAATATCTGGATCTGGGGCGCCGTCAATTTTTCCAACGTAGTGACTGTCGATAACCAGGGTAATATTTTTATTCCCGATGTGGGCCCGATCAACGTCAAAAACGTACCTGCCAGCCAAATCAATAATTTGGTCACCAGCAAAATAGGTGATGTATTCACCAACAATGTCAATATTTACGTCAATCTGCTGACTACAACCCCAGTCAGCGTATTTGTCACTGGCCCCGTGATCCGCCCAGGTCAATATGCAGGACAATCTTCTGATAGCGTACTCTATTTCCTCAAGCGGGCGGGCGGCATCGACTCAGATCGTGGTAGCTATCGTCAAATCAAGATCTTGCGCCAAAATCAAGTTATTCAGCAGATCGATCTGTACGAGTTCATGCAACAAGGCCGGATGCCCAAGCTTTCGCTGAAAGATCAGGATGTGATCTTGGTAGAGCCGCAAGGGCCGATGATCAATGTCGCGGGCAAGGTACGAAATCCATTCCGTTTCGAATTAAAGAAACGCAATACGCAAGGCTCTGAACTCATCAACTATGCCCTTCCTCTTGCCAAGGTAAGTCACGTCGGAGTCATTGGTGATCGCCCCAACGGTCCCTTCTCTATTTATCTTCCATACAAAGACTTTGCCAGTATCCAACTCAAGGATGGGGACAAGGTCTTGTTTAACGATGATATGCATGCTCAGGTCTACGATGTGCAAGTTACTGGCAGCTATATGGGTCCCTCCTATTTCACTGTCCGCAAAGAGACCAAGCTACACGATCTGCTCAATCACATTCCCATCGATCCCAAGCTGGCCGATTACCAATCCATCTACCTGATGCGAAAGAGCGTGGCGGCCAAGCAAAAGGATATGCTGGATGAGTCGCTCAACCGACTGGAACGCAGTGTGTTCACCGCGCCGGCCAGTTCGGATGGGGAAGCGGTCATTCGCGCCAAAGAAGCCGAGCTGGTCATGCAATTTGTGGAAAAGGCACGCAAGATCCAGCCCCTAGGTAAAGTGGTGGTATCGGATAAAGGCATCATTGCCAACATTCAGCTGGAGCAGGGCGATCAGATCGTCATCCCGAACAAGACAGACCTTATCCAGGTGGGCGGAGAAGTACTGATGCCGCAAGCCGTGGTCTATAACGCCAATGCCGATCTTGACGATTATGTCGCCTGGGCGGGTGGATTTACCGAGCGTGCGAATGACAAGCGCATCGCCGTGGTCCATGCCAATGGCTTGGTGGAGTTTAAAGGCCAGGGCAATGTCCAGCCGGGGGATCAGATCCTGGTTCTGCCCAAGGTTGACAGCAAGACCATGCAGTCGGTCAAAGACATCACCCAGATCATCTATCAGATCGCCGTGGCGGCAGATGTGGTGCTGGGTAACTAATCCCCCCCTCCCCCGAAAAAACAGGCTCGTCCGATGGCGGGCCTGTTATAGGGTAAAACGACTCAATGCATAAACCCATTCTCAATCAAACACCGCGAACGCCCTTGCAGGTACTGCGCGATGTGACCTTTGGCTTGCTTATCCGTGAACTGAAGACCCGTTTTGGCAGTTACCGGCTGGGCTATGCCTGGGCCTTGCTCGATCCGCTACTGATCATTGGTGCGTTCAGCCTGATCTTCGGGCTGCGCGGCCACAGCGGGTTTGGGGGGGCGCCGGCGCCGCTATTTATTACCGCCGGTTATTTACCCTTTATTTTTTTCAAGAATGTCGTGAGCAAGCTGCAATCCGCGGTCAGCGCCAATATGGGGCTGTTCTGCTACCGGCAGGTGACCCCGTTTTCTACCTTTGTTGCCCGCTTCATGCTCGAAACCATGATTGGTATGATGGTGGGTATCATTCTGGTGCTGGGATTGCTCTGGTTCGGATTCGATGCCATTCCGGCAGATCCTTTGCAGGTGATCCTCATCTATTTGCTGTTGATGGTGTTCTCCTTTTCCCTCGGTATCGTCTTCTGCGTTATCTGCACGCTATTTCAGGAGGCAGACAAGTTCCTCAGTCTGCTGATGATGCCGTTGATGTTTATTTCTTGCGTGATGTATCCCTTGATCAGCATCCCAGTTCAGTATCAACACTGGTTTTTATGGAACCCGCTGGTGCATGCTCTCGAGCTGATTCGAAGTGGCTGGATCGCCGGTTACAGCAGTCCCAATGTCAGCGCGGCTTATCTGTCAGGCGTGACCCTGCTGCTGCTGACCTTTGCCATGAGCTGCTATCGTCTGAGCCATCGCCGGCTGATCGCCAGTTGATCGCCAATGAGTGCGGAATAACATGATCATTCTCGACAATGTATCCAAGTACTACCCCACCAAGTTCGGCCGCAACTATGTGCTGCGCGATGTGAGCATCACACTGCCGCGGGATCGCAACATCGGTATTCTGGGAGTCAACGGGGCAGGCAAATCCACCCTGCTTCGCCTGCTGGGGGGCATGGATACACCCAATCAGGGCAAGGTGACGCGCCATTGTCGCGTCTCCTGGCCGCTGGCTCTCAGTGGCGGATTTCAAGGGAGCATGACAGGGCGGGAGAACACCCGCTTCGTCTGTCGCATCCACGGGGTGCGCGACACCCAAGAAGTGGAGGAGTGGGTCAAGGAATTCTCCGAAATCGGTCAACACTTCGAGCTGCCGATCAAAACCTACTCCAGTGGCATGAAGTCAAAATTTTCCTTCGCCGTCAGCATGGCCTTCGACTTTGATATCTATCTGACCGATGAGATCACCTCGGTAGGGGATGCCCGCTTCAAACAAAAATGCATCGATACGTTCAATCAAAAGCGCGAGACCGCGAGCCTTATCATGGTGTCCCACGACATGAAAAACCTGCGCCAACAGTGCGACATGGGGATATTGCTGCGCAACAGTACGCTGGAAATCTTCGACAAGATCGACGACGCCATCCGTATCTATCAAAATCTTTAACAAGCAACATCAAACATGACCCAACCTATCCGTTCCGAAAGAACATCCCGCTTCGCGCGCAAATTGCGCAAGCTCGGCAATGAACCCAAACAATTCTTTATCGACTCCAGCGGCTTTCAGATTGCCCACCGCTCCTGGCAGCAGAGCCTCAAGCTCGGCAGTTTTCTCTGGGTCGTGGCCTGTTTTGCTATCGCGGCACTCTATCTGGGGATCATCGCCTCTGACCGTTACGTGAGCAGGGCGGAGATCATCATCAAGCAGGCGGACCAGATCAAGATGCTGCCCGATGCCCTGTCGATGCTGGGTATTGGCGGCAGCAATCATCAGGATGCCCTATTGATCCAGGATTATCTGAACTCTTGGGATCTGCTGGCCAAGCTGGATAAAGAGCTCAACCTCAAGTCTCATTACCAGAGCGGCCAGGCTGATTATTTCTCCCGCCTGCCACAGGATGTCAGCCGGGAAAATTTTATTGAATATTATCGTAACCACCTGATGTTACGATTTGATGAACTATCGGGTGTGCTCACCATCGAATTACAGGCGTTTGACCCCGAATATGGTCAGCAAGTAGTGGGCCTGATGCTCAAGGAATCCGAGCGCTTTATCAACAAGCTGGGGCATCAGGTGGCGCTGGATCAACTGGCCTTTGTCGAGAAAGAGGTCGATCGCGCCTATCGACGGCTGCAAGATGAGAAGGCCAAGGTGCTGGCGTTTCAAAACAGCCATCAACTCATCAGCCCGGAATCCACCAGTAGCGCACGTCTCGGGGTCGTCAGCCAGATCGAGGCCGAGTTGGTGAACCAACAGGCGCAGCTCAAACAACTGCGCAGCTATATGAGAGAGAACGCCCCCGGTGTCATCTCGGTTCAGAGCCGGGTTGACGCCCTGACCCGGCAACTGGAGCAGGAGCGTGCCAAGCTTACCGGCCTCGATAAAGATGCCATGAACGAGATCAACGCCGGTTATCTCGATGTGCAAACCCAGGCCACTCTGGCGGCGGATCTCTACAAGACAAGTCTTATCAGCTTGGAGCAGGCCAGGGTCGAGGCATACCGCAAGCTCAAACACCTGCTGGTAATCAGCCAACCAAGTCTGGCCCAGGATGCGGAATACCCTCGCCGCCTCTACAACCTGGCCACCGTCGGTGTACTGCTGTTCCTCCTCTATGGGTTATTCGTAATGGGTTTGGCAACATTACGCGAACATCAAGACTGACATGTAAAATGTTAATAACATTTTAATTTAATTCCATATTCTATGTCTCAAAGAGGAGACATTGGAATTATATGATTGTTATTTAACTTTGTAAGCGATGTACTCAGATGAATTTATGAAAATGAGAAAACTAAAGAAATTCTTTAAAAATCCTGGAATTTTTATTCGTGACCATCTGAATAAAAAATACCCTGTAGTCAGAAATGAAATTGCATGTTCAGAGAATGAAGAAGATATTCTTCTACGGCATGACCTAGCTATGGAAAGTCAAATAAATATTGACTTTCCTATTGATGTCGTCTTTACCTGGGTTGATGATACTGACCCTGAGTGGCAAAAGCGTTATCAACTGCATAAGCAAATGGAAAGTGAAGGTCATATAGGTAGACATGCAACAGATCCAGCCAGATTCAGTAACCATAATGAACTGAAATACTCCTTAGGTAGTGTACTCAAGTTTCTTCCTTGGGTTAGACGAGTATATATTGTCACCGATAAACAGTGCCCTAAATGGTTGACACCAAACGATAGAGTTCGCATTGTTGATCATACAGATATTATCGAGTCACGATACCTACCCACATTCAATTCACATGTCATAGAGGCTCATCTACACAAGATCCCTGACTTAGCAGAGCACTTTATTTACTTCAATGATGATGTGTTTGTAGCCAGACCGCTTCCCGCAGGACACTTCTTTAGAAGTAATGGCATCGCCTCACTTTTTATGTCAAAGAAAAGTTTGCTTGCTATGCAGGCCAAGGGGGCTGATACGCCGACTCTTTCCGCATCTTTAAGGTCTGTGTCTTTATTAAATAAAGACTTTGGTTTCAGTATTGATCACCCCTTGGTTCATACCTATGTTCCTTTGAGAAAAAGTATGTTCGAAGAGGCATGGCGGTTCTACCGTTTCGAACTAAAGTCTTTTTTATCAAATAAGTTTAGAACAAATGCAGATATCAACATGGCAACCTTCTTTGTTCCTTGGCTTTCATATATAAGAGGCTCTGCAGTCCCGTCAAGAGATATTTGCTATTATTTCAATGCAAGATCACCAGCCGCAGCTAGCTATTTTAAAGCATTAGAGATAGCCAAGAAAAAAGGGACACTACCTCATTCATTCTGCGCAAACGATTTTAGTTCAAGAAACAGTCGAAATGTAGTTATGAATAAAGATATTGAGAGTAAACTCTTTGATTATTTTGCCTAATTTTAGTCAAGTAAAGTTAAATCGGGAATGTTATGAATAAGAAAATCAAAAAAATGATGAATAACCCAACCCTTTTCTTCACAGATATGTGGAAGAAACGAGTGCTGGGAGTCCAAGCATCACTGCCAAAAAAATATACCTGTAAATTTTCATACAATATTGTCATCGTTGGCAACGGTACTACAACCAATATAGACGGGTGTTTAAACTCGATCTATGCGCAACGCGTTGAATTAAACACAAATGTAAATATTGTTTTTTTAGATCTGGGCCTAGGCAAGGAATGTCGTGAGAAATTAAAATCATTTGACATTACTGTTATTGACACATCAGATACGCGATTAGTAGATTTTAAAAAAATCCTTTCAGGTAAATATACCTTATTTATTTGGGCCGATGACTTTATTGATATCAACTTCATCCTGAATACAGATAAATTCATTTTCTCAAATAGGACCCGAGAATTCGGGATGATATTGAGTAATCCACATAAAGGTTTAGCTTACAATGAAATTGCTAGAGAGTACCACCCTCTTAGAGCACTGTACAAGAACGCCCCCCCTTTAGGCATCCCTCCTGCACAACTGATTGTAGATTCCATATATGGTACGTTCATTCCTACAAATACTCTTTTATTATCACTAAAAGATCATGATGGGTACGAATGGTTAAATTTCGATGCCATAGAAGTATTGTTAAAAAATGTGAATTCAATTGCAGATAAAAAGTTAGTTGGATTCTCAAAAACTTCTAAATATATTTCATTTGAAGAAACTATTACAACACCATTTAAAGGTAAAGAGTGGACAGATAAAGACCTATTTGGACATCAATTCTCATTTGTTGTTAAACTCGCAGAACAAAACATTTTTAATAAAAACAGGTGGGATCCTTGTACACGAAAAACTCTGTTGTATTTCATCTTGAAGTTCATAAGGAAAGGATTGTCTAACCAGTCACTTCTTGATGTTTGTGACAACAAGGGAAAGGCATTTTTTATTAATGAACTGAAACGTGCAATTAATATAATTGGCATTGACACTGTTAACGCCTTCAACTTTGCTAGCTCAGAACTCATCAAGTCGGGCTGTGCAAAATGGATCAACGAGTATCGCTTTAGTAAGCTCATTGAAGTCATTCAATATGACAGTGACAAAGATCTTGGTTTGTTACGGTATTATACCAGTGAACCTCGATTTGAGCGTTTCATACTAAATAAGTCAGATACAATGCCGTTCATTGATAAAACCATTGAACACCGTCTTTTTGCTCAGCCTTTTTCCTATGAAAGACGGGTCTGGTTACCTCTAAAGACAGAGATCTCTTCCTTATTGACTTGTTTTGTTGATAATGAACGATGTTCCATAAGAGGTCTTGATAAAAAGATAGTCCTCAACGTAAATACCATAGACATCAAGAGATTCCATCAGATAAGTCTTCCTTATTTTAAGGTAGATAGCACATATGATGGTGTGTGGATTTTCATGGATAGGGATAATCAGGCGGATGACAATGCGGAGCATCTCTACAGGTATGTAATGCGAAATCGCCCCGACATTGATGCATACTTTGTTTTGAATAGTGATTCTCATGACTGGGAAAGACTGAGCACTGAAGGTTTCAAAATGCTCGCGTTTGGTAGCAAAGAGCATGAAGCCGCATTGGAATCTTGCTCAAGGGTGATTAGCTCTCATGCAGCACAATTTGCTACAGATTACTTTAAGGACAAGAGGATGCTGTCCAAGAAGTTTATATTCTTGCAGCATGGGGTTATTCATAATGACCAATCTTCATTATTTAAACCTGACTGGAAGCGCTTCGATATCTTCCTAACTTCCGCATATGGAGAATATGAGTCTATTGGTGGAGAGCTAAGTACATATAAATTCACAAGTAAAGAGGTTAAATTAACTGGGCTCCCCCGGCATGACGCATTGATAAAATCCAACATCTCTAGAGAGAAAATGATATTGATCATGCCGACTTGGCGACCTTCACTACTTGGCAAGGTCATCAGTGGAACAGAAAGGGAGTTGTTACCTGATTTTTCAGATAGTCAATATGCTAAGGCATGGATAGGCATAATCAATAATGAAACCCTAAGAGAAAAAGCAAGAGAAGCTGGCTACAAAATAGTATTCTTCCCACACGCTAATATTCAGCCCTACCTAAACGAGTTTAATGTTCCTGATGATGTTGAAATATTAGATCATGCATTTGGTAGCATTCAAGAGCTTTTTTTGAAGGCAAGTATGATGATCACTGATTACTCTTCAGTAGCATTTGAAATGGCCTATTTATTCAAACCCGTTTGTTATTATCAGTTTGATGAAGAGGACTTCTTCACAAAGGGGCACTATAATAAAGGTTACTTTGATTATCGCGAGAATGGTTTTGGGCCTGTCTATAACGACGAAAAGAGTGTTATAGATTACGCATTAAAAAATATTGCTCAAGATTGCAAGCCAGGTCCTGAATACATTGAGAAAGTGAATGCATTCTTCCCTTATCGTGATGGTAATTGTTGTCAAAGAGTGCTGGAAGAAATCGAAGAACTAGATAGACCAATTTCTTCTAACTATATTGTGGATAAATTGCTTCTCGCAGCTGAAAGTGCTTATCAGGAAGGTGCATGGTCACTGGCGATATCAAGATATGAGCAATTATTCAAGAAATACGACTTGTCAACAGCTGGAAAAAGAATTTTAGATACCGCAAAGTTTAAATACATCAATAGTCTACAGATAACAGGCGAACTAAGAGAAGCCGATGAATTTTTAAGCGACTCAAAAGAGATAGACAAAGATCTATTTAAATCTATCGTTATTAAAGGCCGACTATATTCTGATGTATTAAATAATCAGTCATCTGTATTGTCTGAGAGTAAATTCCCCAGTCTGTACAAAAATGATTATATGTTCTTCTTAACTATTTTCGGCACTATATATAGGAATGTTATAAAAAAGGATGAGCCTGTATCAAATCAGATTGATGAAAAATTTGAACGTTTTATCAGTCTTTGCAGCACAGCCCCCTCTGCAGCACTTGATTTATACCACTCCAACCAAGAGCATTATTATTTCTCATTATTTAGTTCGCAATTTATAGAGCTCACATTGCTTTATACCGCAGGACGTCATCATGATGTACTCTCAACATATAACTCTATGAATAGAGCACATAAGGGCGATATTTTAAATAAATTTATTTATCTCCGTGCGTTGAGAGAATTAAATCAATGGGCAAGAATGCAAAAGTTCATAGGCTCTAATAAAATCCTTCAAGGCCGCACTGGTATTGTTGAGTTTGCCTCTAACTATTTCTATGTTGCTAATTATGACAAAAAGCCTATTCCAAACATAGATGACTATGAATTCATATTTGAATCTGTTGGTCCATTTAGCTTGAAGTTGACACAAAATATTATTAAATATTTTCTCATCATCGATAAGGACATGGAGAAAGCTGGAAAGCTAATTGAAATTTATATAGATGATTTAGACCCTAGGCTTGTATCTATATACATA
Organism: Aeromonas sp. TECH754; assembly: GCF_056279295.1. Taxonomy (NCBI): domain Bacteria; kingdom Pseudomonadati; phylum Pseudomonadota; class Gammaproteobacteria; order Aeromonadales; family Aeromonadaceae; genus Aeromonas; species Aeromonas sp. TECH754. Next base: position 2,269,014 of record NZ_JBWBRA010000001.1, read on the forward strand.
AAAAACTTAGTCCGTTTAAGACAACCAGAGAAAGCTTATCAACTTTTACATAGAATGAATAGAGATTTACTATCCAATGAACTAAATTCATTGTTTGGGCATCTTGCATTTATTTATGGTGATTATGAAATTGTTGAGCTTTGTTTTCAAAAAATAGTTTTAGATAAATGGCCATCTGTTGATAGAAAAGCAAACTATTATCTTCAAAAGGCTAGAATACTTCATCAGGCTAAGCAAGGAAGTATACAGCTTAGTGTTCAAGAAAACATAGATATGACGAAGATATAATACAGTAAAGTGGGTAACAAAAATGCTACCCATTTATTATAAACTCTATGGCTATAAACAAATGAAATATGCGCATCTAAAGTTCGCTCATCAGAGCGGCATAAGAAAAATAAAACTCCATATTAATGGGACATTACTAAATGTATCCGCGAAGGCCGGAAAATGGTTCACAAACATACCTACATTGAACGGTAATGATATATATATCCTTGGAAATGAGGATAATTGTTGTGAACTTGTACTTTCTGATGAAAAAATATTTCATGTAGATCAGTTGAATTTTGATGCTAGATATGAAATAAAACAGCATCATCTTTGTGATGTTAGTGTGAGTTATGCCTTGTCAGGAGAGGTAGTAACACCTAAGAAAATACTGGTTACATTTCCTGGAGTAAGTAATTTTGATAATATCAACTACCGCTTAAGCGCTCTTACATCACTCCAAAAACAATTGAAAGACACCTTGATATTAGCATTTCAAGATAAGGAGGGGGTATACGGAAATTATTTGTTTGAGAATGGTTCGGGAGAGCGACTAAAACCCACAATAACAAGTTTAATTGAAGGTTTGAGAGCGAAGTTCAATTTAAACGAACATGACATTATTTTTTATGGTAATTCAAAGGGTGCAACGATAGCCATTGACTATCTCGAACTGTACCCTAACTCCCATTTTTTTATAGATATACCTCAGCTAGATTTATACAATTATGATGCACAAAATGACTTAATGCGTTACAGCATCGGTAGCAAAGCAAGAAAATACTATAACTTTGTCGATTACCTCCCAAAAATAAAAAATAAATTAGTCACATACTCTTTTGCTGAGAATGACTTTGATAATTCACGTAGACTTCCAATGCGTGAATTCAAAGACATTAATGTCTCAATGCTAAAAGACATGGAACATTCTGGCTCAGCCATGGAGCTAGTAAAACGACAATTCACAAAAATTATACAGATCATATCTAATACGACTGTTACGAATAGGCCACCAATCTCAGCTAAATGGACTGTAAGAAATAACAAGATTTTTTTCAGCCGAACTCTTGGGTCATTTAAAGATGAGGATGATATAAAGAAGCTTTATGCGGAGATTGAATTTTATAATAGTACATCATCTTTTAGTGTTTCTCTGAACTACCGTTTTGATAAATTCGTTATTGTACATTGGGAGAATGGGTTTGAAATTTTATCTCATCTTCCTGAAGGCTTCTTTAAAACTAGACTACATGTTTACATTAACTATAAAGAATATGAATATCCGCTAAAAGAAAAAATTATCATTAATGGCAATGAATTTTGTATAAAAGAAGATGGCTTTGCAGACTAGTCCCTATTTTATAGAACCATATAATATTAAACGTGGCATCAGCAAAAATGACTATATGGACACAATCCGGCGGCATTCTGGCTCGCAGCGCCCAGATCAGCACCTGCCTTGACCAGCCGTTGGCACGCCTTGTAACCCCTGATTCCCCCCAGGCTGGCGATGTGCTGGTTGGCTGGGGCCAGAAAGCCAATGCCCGCCAGATCAAGCAGCAGGCACAGGATCTTGGCCTGCCCTATTGGCAACTGGAAGATGGCTTTATCGGCTATATCGGCCATCCGGCCAAGGGCGGCAAAGCGGTGTCCCTTATCGCCGATCCGGTCGGTATCTATTACGATGCCCGCCAGCCCAGCCAGCTTGAACAACTGATCGCCACCCCCTGTGACGCCGCCATGCTGGCGCGAGCCGAGCGGCTTGTCCATGAGCTGGTGCGCCTTGGGGTCACCAAATACAACTGCTATGCCGGGCGACCCGCCTCTCTCTCTTCTTGTTCGGCGACCAACCTGACGGCGAAGGATGTCGCCGGGCTGCCTGTGGCACTGGCCCAGCGCCTGCTGCAAGATGGCAGGCCCAGAGTCTTGCTGGTGGATCAGGTGGCCGGGGATCTCTCCATTCCCGGCGCCCTGGCCAGCGAGGCGGATTTTATCGCCATGGTGGAGGCGGCGCGGCGCAATCATCCCGATGCCCGCCTCTTGCTTCGCACCCACCCGGATACCCGCTTTGGCAAGAAGCGTGGCGTGCTGGCCAGACTGAAACTGAGCGATGTAGAGATCGTTGCCGACCATTGTCATCCCCATGCCCTGCTCAACCTGGTGGACGCCGTTTACACGGTGTCATCCCAGCTCGGCTTCGAGGCGCTGCTGCTCGGCAAATCGGTGTATTGCTTCGGCATGCCGTTTTATGCGGGTTGGGGTCTGACCCAGGACAGCAAACAGTGTGAACGCCGCAACATTCAGGTGTCACTGGCACAACTGGTGGCGGCGGCGCTGATCTGCTATCCCCGCTATCTGGATCCCGTGCTTGGCCAACGCTGCGAGGTGGAAGAGGTGATCGCCATCATCGCCCGCCAGCAGCAGGCCGCTCCCCGCTGGCGCAGGCTCTATCTGGTAGGGTTCTCCCTGTGGAAGCGCGCCTTTATGCAGGCCTTCTGCCGGCCCTTGGCCCAAGAACTCTGCTTTGTACGCAAGCCGCCAAAACGGCTGACCGGTGACGAACAGGTGCTGGTGTGGGGCAGTCGTTACCCCGAGCTCACCTCGGCCATTCGGGTGGAAGATGGCTTTATCCGCTCCAAGGGGCTTGGTTCCAACCTGTGTCGCCCCTCTTCCCTGTCGCTGGATCCGGTCGGGATCTATTTCGACAGCCGCAGCCCCAGCGGGCTCGAGCAGTTGCTCAATTATCAGGAGCTGACCCGGTCACAGCTCGACCGGGGCGAGCAACTGCTCACCCTGCTGCGCGAAAACAAGGTGAGCAAATACAATGTCGGTGCCCCGGCGCACTTCACGCCTCCCGCCGATGGCCGCCCACTGGTGCTGGTGGTGGGCCAGGTGGATGGGGATGCCTCCATCCTGACCGGCAGCCCGACCATTCGCAGCAACGAGCAGTTGCTGTGGGCGGTGCGCGCCGCCAAGCCAGAGGCTCACATCCTCTACAAACCCCACCCGGATGTGGTGGCGGGCAATCGGGCCGGGGCCATTTCTGCGGCCTGCCTGGCGGAGTGCGTGGATAGCCAGGTGCTGGATATCGGCCTGACCAGCCTCTATCCCCATGTGGACGAGCTGCACACCATGACCTCTCTGAGCGGCTTCGAGGCACTGGTGCAAGGGGTCAAGGTGACGACCTGGGGTCAGCCCTTCTACAGCGGCTGGGGGCTGACCACGGATGCCCATCCGCCGGCCAGGCGCCAGCGCTCACTCCCCCTGGCGGCGCTGGTCTATCTGACCCTGGTGGCCTATCCGCTCTATATCGATTGGCAGAGCGGGCTCTGGATAAGTCCGGAGCAGTTGATCCGCCAGCTAGCAGAGCAAGGGCAATCCGCCCCTCGAAAGTCGAGCCGCTGGCAGCGCTGGCAAGTCAAGCTGAGTTATCTGGCGCAGACCCTGCTGCAACGCACCTCCCTTCCCCAGTTGATGAGATAAGCCGTACATGAAGATTTTGCTGCTGCAAGGACCGCTGGGCCCCTTCTTTCAGACCCTCAGCCAGGCGCTTTCCGACGCCGGCCACGAGGTCTACAAGATCCACTTCAACGGGGGGGATGAGTGCTGGCGCTGCGTGGGCCATAGCGAACGCTTCACCGGCAAGCCGGATACCTGGAACACCTTCTTTCGCCGCTTCATCAAGCGCCATGGCATCGACAGCCTCATCTGTTACGGCGATTGCCGTTACTACCACCAGCAGGCCATCCGTATCTGCAAGCTGAAAAAGATCAGTGTCTGGGCCATGGAGGAGGGTTACCTGCGTCCCGACTTCGTGACCCTGGAGCAAGGGGGCGTCAATGCCTTCAGCCCGCTCTATGCCAAGCGTGACTCGCTGGCTGAGATGACGTGGCCAGCTCCTTATGAGGCGCCGCTGAAGGTGGGCAAGACCTTCGCCCGCCGGGCCTGGTATGCCAGCCGCTACCACATCAACAAGAACCTGTTGCACTGGCGCTACCCCCATTTCGTCAATCACAGGCCCTGGAGCCTCTATCAGGAGGCCAGGGGCTGGGTGGCTGGGGGCGTAGTGAAGTGGAAGCACAGATGGAGCGACCGCTCCCTGCTCAAGGCCCTGCCCCGGCACAAGGGGCATATCTTCTTCGTGCCCCTGCAGGTCACCGAAGACTTTCAGATCCGGGAACATTCGGATTTGAGCGGGGTGGAAGAGATGGTCGCCCAGGTGATGAACTCCTTCGCCGAGCACGCCCGTACCGAGGATGTGCTGCTGTTCAAACACCACCCCATGGATCGGGGCTATGTCAGCTATCAATCCCAGATCAACCGGCTGGTCACGCTGCTCGGGCTGGAAGGGCGGGTGTTCTATGGCTATGAGCTGCCACTGCCCACCCTCTATCCGCTGCTCAAGGGGGTCATCACCATCAACAGCACGGTTGGCCTCTCTGCCCTGCTGCACCATGTGCCCACCTTCTGCATGGGGCGGGCCCTCTATGATCTGCCGGGTCTTACGACAAGAGGCTCCCTTGAGGGGTTTTGGCACAAACAAGATCCGGTTTGCAAAAAGACCTTCGAACGTATGCGTCAGTCATTGCTGCACCTGACCCAGCTCAATGCCAGCTTCTACCGTCATCTGGACATCGGGGCCATGGCCGTGGTGGAGAAGATCCATCAACACTCCGAAGGGGTCGTGCCCGTGCGGCAGCGCAAACATTCACTGGCACCTTCAGGCGTCGTCGGTGCCCTGGGCATGCTGGGCCTGTTTGGCCTCATGACCGAGGAGATGTGGATGCCGATGACCCTGCTGTAAGGTCATGCCATACCCACAGAAAAGCCCGCATTTTGCGGGCTTTTCTGTTTCTGCATCATGGACGTCATTACACGGTGCGGGGGCGCAGGTGGGCGTGCCAGCGGGCCTCCCACTGCTTGAACAGCCAGACGATGACGAAGGTCAGCAGCATGTAGAGCAGACCTGCGGTCAGGAAGGCTTCGAACGGGCTGTAGTAGCGGGAGTTGATGATCCGCGCGGCACCGGTCAGATCGACGATGGTGATGATCCCCGCCACCGCCGAGCCCTGCAGCATGAAGATCACCTCGTTGCTGTAGGCCGGCAGCGCACGGCGAAATGAGTTCGGCAGTATGATGCGAGTGAGGGTCTGCCAACGGGTCATGCCAAAGGCATTGGCCGCCTCTATCTGCCCTTTTGGCATGTTCAGCACGGCACCACGCACGATCTCGGCGGTATAGGCACCGGTGTTCAGGGTGAATGCCAGCAAGGCGCAGAACCAGGCCTGGGCGAACAGCTCCCAGGCCACGCTGTTTTTCAGCCACTCCCACTGGGCGGCGCCGTAGTAGATGATGAACAGCTGCACCAGCAACGGGGTGCCACGGAAGAAGTAGATATAGGCCCAGATCGGCCCCTTGATCAGCCAGTTGCGGCTGTTGCGCAGGATCCCCATGGGCACGGCCAGCATCAGACCGAGCATGAGGGAGGCCGCCACCAGCAGTACCGTGGTGTAGAGCCCCTCCCAGTAGGTCGGCCACTCTTTGAGAATGATGGAGAAATCCATGGCTTACCTCGTCTTGATCGCGTAGTGACGCTCGGCCCATTTCAGCGCCGAGGTAGAGACCGCGGTGAAGATCAGGAAGATCAGCGCCACCGCCATGTAGAAGGTGAAAGGCTGCTGGGTCGAGCCCGCCGCCAGCGAGGCTTTACGCACCATGTCATCGAGCCCGATGATGGAGACCAGCGCCGTGGTCTTGAGCAGCACCAGCCAGTTGTTGCCAAAGCCCGGCAGGGCGTGGCGCATCATCTGCGGGAACAGGATCCGCACAAACACCTGGGTGGCCCGCATGCCAAAGGCGCGTGCCGCCTCCAGTTCCCCCTTGTCCACCGCCAGGATGGCGCCGCGGAAGGTCTCGGTCATGTAGGCGCCGAAGATGAAGCCGATGGTGGCGACCCCGGCCGCGAACGGGCTGATGTCGATGTAATCCGGCAGCAGCGAGACCCACTCCTGGTTGGGATCGCTCGCCAGCAGGTAGTTGTTGTAGCTCTCGTTGATCCAGGTACAGAGGTTGTTGATCAGCACCTGACCACCGAAGAACAGCAGCATCATCAGCACCAGATCGGGGATGCCGCGAATGACGGTGGTGTAGGCGGTGGCGATGCCGCGCGCCCACTTGTAGGGAGAGAGCTTGGCCAGCGCCCCCAGCATGCCGAGCAGCAGGGCCAGCAGCAGGGAGGCCAGCGCGACCTCCAGCGTGATCCAGGCGCCTTCCAGCAGGGAGTTTTCGTATCCTTTCAAATCAAACATAGGCAGCTCCATTGCAACAACTGACTGGGTTCGTCTCTCCAATACAAGAGGCCCCATATTCTTTTAAATCAACCACATGCAGCTCCATTGCAATTAAGCAGGCCCGTCACTTCCGGCGGGAGGCAACGGGCCCTATGACGCATCGTCCGGTGACGCCGCTTCGCGGCTAATCGAACCTACGGCGCTCGCCGTACACGTCTTCTCTCTATTTGTTGCCGTAAACGTCTTCTCGTTATTCGCCGTAAACGTCGAAGTCGAAGTACTTGTCGTTGATTTCCTTGTACTTGCCGTTGGCGCGCAGGGCCAGGATGGCGGCGTTGAATTTCTCTTTCAGATCCTTGTCAGCCTTGCGCACCGCAATGCCGGCACCCTCGCCAAACCACTTGGGATCGGTCAGTTTCGGGCCGACGAATTCGAATGCATCGCCACCCTCTTTCTTCAGCAGACCGTCGCTGATGGCGGCGGAGTCGGCCATCACATAGTCAACCCGACCGGATTTCAGATCGAGATAGGCTTCATCGGCGGTGCCGTAACGCTTGATGGTGGCGTTCGGGAAGTTGTCGGTGATGTAGGTGTCCATGGAGGTGGCGCGCTGCACGGCGACGGTCTTGCCATCCATGAAGGCCTTGTCGAGCTTGACCTCGGTGCCTTTCTTGGCGGCGAAACGGGCCGGGATATGCTGGTACTTCTGGGTGAAGTCCACCTTCTTCTTGCGCTCTTCGGTGATGTCCATGGTGGCGATGATGGCGTCATACTTGCGTGACAGCAGCGCCGGGATGATGCCGTCCCAATCTTGCTTGATCAGGGTACATTTCACCTTCATCTCGTCGCACAGGGCGTTGGCGATGTCGATGTCGAAGCCTTTCACCTCACCGCTCGGCTCGGTCCAGGAGAAGGGAGGATAGGCTCCTTCCACCCCGATCCGTACCTCTTTCCACTCCTTGGCCATCAGGCTACCGGAAGCCAGGGCAGTCACAACGGCAGTCGCCAGCATCAGCTTGTTCATGTATCTCTCCTTGATAAACACGTCGATCATTGAAAATGAAGATGGTTAAAAGACAACCCGCCCATCAATAGATGGAGGAGATGAATTGCTTGAATCGTTCCGACTTGGGATGGGCGAAGATCTCCTTGGGATTGCCCTCCTCCTCCACTCGCCCCTGGTGCAGGAACATGACCTTGTTCGACACGTCGCGGGCAAACGACATCTCGTGAGTGACCACCAGCATGGTGCGTCCCTCTTCGGCCAGCTCGCGCATCAGGCCGAGCACCTCCCCCACCAGTTCGGGGTCGAGCGCCGAGGTAGGTTCATCGAACAGCATCACCTCAGGCTCCACCGCCAGGGCGCGGGCGATGGCCGCACGCTGCTGCTGACCGCCGGAGAGGTGACCGGGGTAATAGTCGCGCCGCTCCCAGAGTCCGACCCGGTTGAGCAGATGCTCCGCCTTGGCGATGGCCTCGGCGCGAGGCACCTTCAGCACCTGGATCGGCACCTCGATGATGTTTTGCATGATGGTCATGTGCGACCAGAGGTTGAAACTTTGAAACACCATGGCCAACCGGCTGCGAATACGCTCCACCTGACGCATGTCCTCCGGTTGCCGTTCACCGGCCCGGTTGGATTTCATGCGAATGAGCTCGCCGTGGAGGGCCACGGTGCCGGAGGAGGGGGTTTCGAGCAGATTGATACAGCGCAGAAAGGTCGACTTCCCCGAACCGGAGGAGCCGATCAGGGAGATGACATCCCCCTTGTGGGCCGTCATATCGATGCCCTTGAGCACTTCGTGGGTGCCAAAATACTTGTGCAGTTCACGAACTTCCAGTGCGGCGACGTCGCTCATCCATTACAACCTTGTCTGTCCCTAGACGCCGCTGGGGCGTGACTCAACCATCGTCCTTTTAACAAAACGTTAACCGATGGCAACCTTCAGCGAAAATATCATTCAGGTAGTTAAAAAACAATACAGAACCGAGGTATTTGGTGTTTTATCTGTATTTTTATTGGTCTCATCGGTATTTTTCAGCACTTTGTCTGCATAAAACCCGATTTCAGACGCCCCTGAGATACCGCATTTTTATACCCAGAACGCAGTGGTAGCAAGAAAATTCAGTCATCCATGCCGGATGTCGTCCAAAACGACTTTATTCATCCTTTTCTGTCGAGTCAGCCGGTCAGTTTTTGTGAATGAAATTGATTTTGCTGATGATGATCGCCCTTTACCGGAGGTTTACCAAGACGGGCCACCATCAGAAAAACATAACAATATGATAAAAAAGGCCCGCGTGAGCCATATCATGGCCGCGGATATGTGACACTTGCGCAACAACTCGTGATAAGGTGCCATTTTTCCCAGTTTTGTGATCGAGGCCCCAATGTTGCTGAATGTGTTGCTGATCCTGCTGCCGCTAGGTATCGGCTATCTGATCCCCCTCTCCTCCCAGCGGCTCATCAAGCTGGTCAATCAGTCTCTCGGCAAGATGGTCTACCTCATCCTGTTCCTGATGGGGCTGGGTCTGGCCTATGTGGAGAACCTCGGCAGCAACCTGACGGTGATCTTCGAGGTGGCGGCCATCATGCTCGGCGCCATCACGGCCTGTAACCTGCTGGCACTCTGGTGGCTGGACAAGCGCAGCCCGCCGACCCACGAGGCCATCGATGCCAAACAGCCGAACAAGCTGCACATGCTGTGGGAGTCCCTGCAGCTCTGCTTCGTGGTGCTGGCCGGGGTCGGTCTGGGGCTGCTGGTCAACCTGAGCGCCCTGCCCATCGACAAGTTGAGCGAATGGGCGCTGATGCTGCTGCTGTTGCTGATCGGCATCCAGATGCGCAACTCCGGCATGCGGCTGCGCCAGATCCTGCTCAACCCCTGGGGCATGAAAATAGCCCTCACGGTGATCCTGAGCAGCTGGCTCGGCAGCCTGCTGGCGGCCCAATGGCTGGGCATGCCCTGGAACCACGCCCTGGCGCTGGCCTCCAGCTTCGGCTGGTATTCCCTCTCCGGCATCCTGGTGGCGGACAAGCTGGGGCCGGTGCTTGGCTCCGCGGCCTTCATCAACGATCTGGGGCGCGAGCTCATCGCCATCATGATCATTCCGATGCTGATGCGCCGTCATCCCTCCGCCGCCATCGGCTACGGCGGTGCCACCGCACTGGACTTCACCCTGCCGGTGATCCAGAAGTCCGGCGGCATCCAGGTGGTGCCGGTGGCCATCGTCTCGGGCTTCATTCTAAGCCTGCTCGGCCCCATCCTGATCCTGGGCTTCCTGGCCATCTAAGCATCACCTCTCAAACAAAGAAGCCCGACCTCAAGGTCGGGCTTCTTTGTTTCGGGATGTGACCCTCTTTGCAGTACCGGATGATTCTCTGCCACTGCTGGCCTCAAGCCCGCCACTGACCGCCACTCATCACCCGCGTGATGGCGAGGGTATCGGGAGAGATCAGCAGCAGATCCGCATCCTGACCCACCCCGATACTCCCCTTGCCGGCCAGCCCCAGCGCTTTTGCCGGATTGGCGGTCACCACCGACAATGCCATCTCCAGCGCCCCCCCCTTGGCGCAGGCCTGCACCAGCGCCTGCCACAGGCTCCCTATCTGGCCGCAGCGCATCTCGATCAATCGTCCCTCGGCATCGAAGCGCGGCAGGCTGACGTTGGCATCCGAGCTGAAGCTGATGCGATCGGTGGGCACCCCGGCGGCCAGCAGTAATCCTCTCTAAAGGGGGCCTTCAGCTTATATTCTGGTTCAATTGAGGTCACTTTTACTGATTCTGATTGCCCTTGCTGTTATTGAAGCTGACACGCCACCATCAGATAGGATATGTACAGAGTACTCAGGAATAATGTCACTCGATGTGCCTGCCATAGCAGCAGTGCCTGCGGAAGCCTCTCCGCCGATATCAAATACCCAGAGACCTTCTTTTAATTTTTCAATGATGTGTTGTGACGACACCAAAACTAAAGCCTTATAGGAACGAGCCCCCCAACCAGCGCCCAGATCAAAACGCTGAACACGATAAAAAGTGGGTTTATTTTCTGCTTTCATGAAAAGCACCCCCTCGCCGCCACCTACTCCAACAGCAGGAATTTTTGTTACTTTCATGTCGACAACCATATAAGCTAACGATTCATCGAACGCTTTAGTGAGTCTTTCATCCCGCTCTAGCAACTGCGTAATAGTGTTGCGTGCCATGTCATTAATGTTCTGCTGCTTTATACTCTTTTGTTCATCATTTAAATGGCTGCAACCTGTAACCATTAACATAATAAAAATCAATACACACCGATTTGTTTTCAACATCCCCTCCCACTAAAACTCAGAAATACGGACACCTTCATATCACGAGATCTATTGAGATTCATAAATCTGAATAATCAGCATACGATGGCCAATATAACCATTAGACACCTCTAACATTATAATTATTGTTCCGTCTAAGCTCCGCCCAATATAAATAAATCTTGGTCGTCATGGCTCTGCCTACCATCGATAGTCCAGCATCATGACCATGCTGGTTCGTTCAGGACCAACACTGAACTCTGTCACTACGCCATAATGGCGGGCCAGATTCCAGTTCAGCCCAACCACACCTGCCCATTCATTTTCGTTTTCAGAAGAAATACTGTAAGCGACATTATATCCAAACGGCTCAGACTGCTGCGTAAATCCCTTCACTTTCATATAAGAAAAACCAACAAAAGGGCTGATCAACCCCAGATTGTTGAGGTGGAATGAACGACCAATTCGTGGGCTAATCAGGAGAGCTTCACTTTCGGTTCGCTTATCATCAGTTTCCGACCTGGTATAGCTGATCGGCAGAACACCAAAATACTGACCGAAACCAGCGGTAAAATTCGTACTTACCCCATAATTCCAACCTGAGAAATCTGGCGAAAAATGAATCGGCTTGATACCCGGCTTAATACGATTAAACACCGAGTCCGGGATGGTGACTTCCAGGTCAGAGCTTCCATCAAAACGCCCGGCATGTACGCCGACCTGCATAAACGGTAGAACCCACGAGCTGAGTTTCAGTTGCCATGTCTGGGTATTGCTTTCTGGATGACCAAAATCGATCTCATCCAGATTTAAACGGTCAAAGTCGATATCCGGACGACTGGGGATTGCCAGCTTCAAGCCGGAAAAACCGATCCCCTGTTGCATATAAGTTGGCACAATGGAAAAGGAGAACGGTAGAGGTAAATCAAATCCAAGCTCAATTGCCTTCTGCGCATAGAAAGGTAATGCATGCTCCCACTTGCGATTCAGCCTCTGCTGGTTTGACTGACTTGGCCGAGTTATAGATGGGCGTACATCTGCCGGGATAGTGGCATTCCGCTCAGCTTTGCGCAAAGCTCTGATCTGCTTGCGACTCTCATTGAGGTCTACCTCATCTGAGGATGATAACTCAGTAGCCGACGCTATCGATAAGGTTAGAAACAGAAATATAAAAAGCAAAACATGCATACTTCTCATCTTTATTAACATTGACTGGCCAACTATACTAACAACAAATGAATCACCAATTCTTAACAATTGGCATTTTGGTTATATTTTCTTATGGTTATATTTACCAGCGAACTTTCTCCACCGTTTTTATCCTTTTAGCATGTGAAAACATTATCCTAATTGGCTATTTTTAAAATCGCCGTAATTTAAAATAATTACAGCCATATATCACCTCCATGAATACGTAGGATTTTCCCCGCATATCACGTCATTGGGAGGGAATATGGCTCACCTTATCGAGACCATAGCCTACACCGACCAACCCCCCTGGCATGACTTCGGCAATCTGTTACCCCCGCAGCAATCTCTCAACATCTGGCCCCAGGCCGCCTGGCATGGACTGGACCGTTGAACAAAGCGGGGTAAAGCTCAACGTCAAGTTGCCCCGCTCGACACAATTTGATGCAGCGGCAGTGAAGGCCTCGCTGGGAGTGGGCTGTCCCATTGGGATGAGTTCAAAACCCAGACTCAGGCGCTGGTGGCACGCCCCTGCTCCCCGAGGGGGCATTGCGTTTCTTCAGTGACTTGCTGCACAACCACGGGATGAAGACAGTATTATCCTCACGCGCCCAGTACAGCGGCTGAACGAGTGTAGTGGTCTAATCATCCCGGACACCGTTTTAGGTGTCACCGTTACCTAAAGTGTTCAATGGCAAAACAACGTCGCTCATTCACTGCCGAGTTCAAGCTGGAAGTGGCATCCAGATGGTGCCGGTGACCATCGTCTCGGGCTTCATTCTGAGCCTGCTCGGCCCCATCCTGATACTGGCATTCCTCGCCATCTAAGCACTGCCTCTCAGACGAAGCAGCCCGACCTTGAGGTCGGGCTGCTTCGTTCCTGGCAGTCACGGCCTTTGTGCCATCTGACTGTCCCCTGCGATTGGCGACGTCAAGCGCGCCACTGACCACCACTCATCACCCGCGCGATGGCGAGGGTATCGGGAGAGATCAGCAGCAGATCCGCATCCTGGCCCACCCCTATGCTCCCCTTGCCAGCCAGCCCCAGCGCTTTTGCCGGATTGGCGGTCACCACCGACAATGCCGTCTCCAGCGCCACCCCCTTGGCGCAGGCCTGAACCAGCTCCTGCCACAGGCTCCCGATCTGGCCGCAGCGCATCTCGATCAGGCCCCCCTCGGCATCGAAGCGCGGCAGGCTGGCGTTGGCATCCGAGCTGAAGCTGATGCGATCGACGGGCACCCCGGCGGCCAGCAGCTCTACCAGTCCATCGGCGGCCAGCCGCTCGCCATCCTCCAGCAAGTCGGGGAAGCTCGAGGTGGTGAGATCGATCCAGCCCCCCGCCTTGCCCCAGTCGATGGCCTCGGCAAACAGCCAGGGGTTGCGGTTGCAGTGGGTGGGATAGAGCTGCCGCAGCGGGATATCGGTCTCATCGCGCAGGGCCCGCAGCAGCGCCAGCGCCCCAGGGCCATCCCCCAGATGGAAGAAGCTGACCCCGCTCTTGCCCGCGAGCAGCCCGGCCACCCGCGCCTCGCTCACCAGCCGGGCCAGCTCGTCATGGGTCGGCGCGCTGGATCGGTGATCGCTGATGGCGACCTCTCCCACCCCCAGCACTTCCGGGACCAGGATGATGTCCGACTCTACCGAGCCGGTGAGGGTCTTGACCGGCAGGTGATAGGAGCCGGTATACATGAAGGCGCTCACCCCGGCGGCACGAAACTCCCGCACTTTGCCGAGCACCTGGGCCGGGGTGCGGGTCAGACTGTCGGTGCCGAGCGCCGCCACCAGGGTGGTGACCCCCGCCTTGAGCGCCTCCCCGGCGGCCAGCTCGGGAGTGCGGAAGGCAAAGCCGCCCTCCCCGCCACCGCCGGTGATATGGGCGAGGGGATCCACCAGGCCGGGCACCAGGTAGCGGCCACGGCCATCCACCCGCGCCACCGGCCAGCCGTCGGGCACGGCCAGCCCCTTGCCTATCCAGGCGATGCGGCCGTCGGCCACCAGCAGATCCTGCTGCCCCAGGTAGCTGGGGCAGTAGAGTTCGGCACCCTCGATCAGGGTCAACATCATGGTTATTCCTCGCAATCCGGTTCATGGCACCAAAGAGACTGGCATCCCCCCATTTATCCACCATTGCCGCCGCAGTGAAAGCTTTTCCTAAGCGATGGTGGCCTCGTTCGCCATAGGCAAAGGCGGCCGGATCCGCTAGGCTCAGCAACAATTCCCCTTTGCTGACCCACCTTTACGCCCATGAACTATCTGGCTCACCTGCACCTAGCCGCCCACACCCAGAGCTCCCTCACCGGCAACCTGCTGGGAGACTTCGTCAAGGGGCCGCTGCCGAGCGCCCTGGGTCCCGCCTTCGACGAGGGGATCTGGCTGCACCGCAAGATAGACGCCTTCACCGACGCTCATCCCGAACACAGGGCCGCCGTCGCACGGTTCGAGCCGCCCTGGCGCCGCTTCGGCGGCATCCTGGTGGACATGCTCTACGACCATTGGCTCTGCCTGCATTGGCAGCAATTTGCCGACCCCTCCCTGCCCCACTTCCTGCGCGAGAGCTATGGCCGGTTGCTGGCAGACGATGCCGCCCTGCCGGAAGGGCTGCCCCTGCCCCTCAAGCGAATGGCGCAGCAGGACTGGATCGCCTCTTATCACAACCGGGAAGGGCTGACCCGGGCCCTCAACGGCATTGGCCATCGCCTGCGCCGCCCGCTGCCGCTGGGAGAGGCGCTCGCGACCCTGGATGCGCCGGGCTGGCGGGCAAGCGAGCAGGGCTTCCTGCGCTTCTACCCCGAGCTGATGGCCTTCAGTACGCAACAGCTGGCCGAGCGACGCCAGCCGCCGGCGCCATAAAAAAACGCCCCGCAGGGCGTCTTGTCAGGATGGGGCCCGGCTTATTGCGCCTCACCCTTCTTCTTGCGAATGCTGAGTCCCAGCTCACGGCCGCGCAGGCGGGCGTAATAGATGGTGCCGATGAAGGCGAGCGTAGTGAACACCAACTCCACCACCGCCAGCCACCGCTCCCCCTCATCCGTGGTGATCAGGGTCAGGGCATGGAGGAAATAGGGCATCAGCACGAAGTTGCCCCAGGCGTGGGTGTAGGGGTTGCCCTGTACTATGCCCTTGAGCGGGAACAGCAGCGGCACCGTCCAGATCACCGGCAGCAACCAGGGGTTGAGATCCGGGTGGGGCGAGAGCCACAGGTGCCACAGGATGACCCAGACCAGCAGGCCGAAGAAGCCGACCAGGGTCAGCAAGCGGGCGAAGCGGGTGCTCACTTGAGGATCTCCAGCACCAGTTCCGGCGGGCGACCGATGCGGGCCTGGCCGTTCTTGATGACGATGGGGCGTTCGATGAGCTTGGGATGCTGATGCATGGCGCTGATCAGCGCGTCCCCGCTTTGCGACGCCAGCCCCAGCTCCCGGTAGAGATCGTCCTTGGTGCGCATCAGCTGGCGCGGATCGGCGAAGCCCAGCATGGTCAGCAGGCTGCGGATCTCAGTCTCGCTCGGCGCCTGTTCCAGATAGAGCACCACCTCGGGGGCGATCCCCTGTTGCTCCAGCAGGGCCAGGGTTTCACGGCTCTTGGAACAACGCGGATTGTGGTAAATTTGGGTCTCGCTCATGGTAACTCCCTGATGTAACAAGATGGGACAAGAATTGGCGCTATTGTAGGGGAAACGAATGCACAGGGTAAGCAGCAGGGGGATGGAAATGAAACGAATTTGTTGGCTGATGTTGGCGACGCTGCTGGGCGCCTGCAGCCCGGCCCCCAGCTTCACCGACGGGGCGGGCAAGCAAATAAGCCTGGACCAGCTGGGCGGCAAACCGCTGCTGGTCAACTACTTCGCCCCCTGGTGCGCCCCCTGTCTGCGGGAGATGCCGCTGCTGGCGGCGCTGCACCGGGAAGGGCAGATCGGGGTGCTTGCCATCAACTATGATCCCGCCTCCCCGGCCGACTTGGACGCGCTGGCGCGGCAATATGGCATCGCCGTGCCCCTGATGATCACCGACGATGAGGCCAGCCTCCCCTTCCCCAGGCCGACAATGCTGCCCACCAGCTACCTGCTCGATAGGGGGGGCAAGTTGCAGGAGACCCTGGTGGGGGAACTCGATGAGCAGAAGATCGCCGATCTCAAGGCCCGACTGATGCGAGCGAAATAGCACAAGCTGCCGCAGTCTCACCATTTAGCGACAATTAACGCTGTAAAATACATCAAAAAAAAGCACATAAAACCACCAAAACAAGACGGGGTGCCTCATGGCACCCCGTCTCAGCTTATCGCGGCTCGACCCATTAGCCCTTCAGGCTGTCCAGATCCTTCTTGGCACGCTCCAGCTGGGTGATCCTCGCCTCGATGCGGGCCAGGGTCAGCTTGTCGCTGGTGGTACCGCGCGCCACGATCAACTCGTCGATGGCCGCCTGGTAGTCACCGCGCAGAGACAGGGTCTCCGCCCGCGCCATGTGCAAGTCCGTCATCCGGCCCGCCTTGCGATAGGCATCGGCCAGCAGGCTCCAGGCCAGGCTGTTCTCTTCATGCTCGCGGGCATAAGGATCCAGGGTGGCGATGGACTTCTTGTAGTTGCCCCCCTCCAGATAGGCGTTGCCAAGGTTGACCACCACCACCTCGTTGTCCGGCATGCGGATGCGGAAGCGCTCCAGCCGGGAGATGGCCTGGGCATTGCGCCCCTTGGCGAGATCGATATCGGTCATGGCATCGAGCATGAACAAGTCTTCGGGATGGCGCGTGGCCAGCTCCTGCATCAGCTTGTCGGCCTCGTCGATGCGTTTGAGCTGCAACAAGACCAGCGCCTTGCCGTAGAGGGCGGCGTCTTTGAGGGGATAGTCCCCCTTCTGCAAGCGGCTGTCGAAGTAGCTGAGCAGCGCCTGCGGACTCTCGGTGCCGTAGCGTACCTGGATGCGCACCTTGGCCAGCCAGAAGTCGAGGCTGGGGGGCAGAGTCCGCTGGCCGTAACTGCTGGCGCGGGCACGGGCCTCGCTGATCCGGGTCTCGGGCAGCGGGTGGGTGAGCAGCATCTCCGGCGGCTTGCTGGCGTAGCGATACTCCGCCGCCAGCTTCTGGAAGAAGTTCGCCATGCCCATGGGATCGAAGCCGGCGTCATAGAGCGTCTTCATGCCGATCCGATCCGCTTCGTATTCGTTGTCACGGGTGTAGTTGATGGCTGACTGCATGGAGAGGCCCAGCGTGGTCTGCAGGGCGGCGATACCGGCGGTGGGGTTGATCACCGCAAGTGCGATGGAACCCACCAGACCCGCCAGGGTCATGGCCGAGCTGCTGGCCTGCGCCTCCATGTAACGGGCGATGTGGCGCTGGGTCACGTGGGTGATTTCGTGAGCCAGTACCGAGGCCAGCTCGCTCTCGCTGTCGGCGTAGAGGAACAGACCGGTGTGCACCTTGACCCGCCCGCCGAGGAAGGCGGCCGCGTTGATGCTGGGATCGTTGATGAGGAAGAAGGTAAAGGGAAAACGTACCCCGTCGGCGTTGGTGAGCAGTCGCTGACCCAGATCGTCGATGTACTCGTTCAATACGGGGTCATCGATGATGGGCAGACCGGCCCGCGCGAAGCGCATGAAGGCATTGCCATAGCGCACCTCCTGCTCGATGGGCAGGGCCGCGACCCCGGCGGTGCCGATGTCGGGCAGCTGATTGTTCGCCTGGGCATGGAAAGTGGCGCCCATCATGGAGACCAGCAAGGGAAGTGATGCCATCAAGGGGGAAAAACGTGCCACGTTATCTCTATCTCCATCAGAAAAGGCTTCGGCAGAATACCCTTGCCCATCAAGGCTCACAAGCGTTGTTTCATGGTGCCATCGCGGCCATAATGACGACCACCCACGCGATGGAACCCTCCTCCCTCTATGGAACAGCAATGGGAACGGCTCGACCTGACCCCCTGGCGTTGTCCCGAGCCACTGATCCGGCTCAAACTCTGGCTGCGCAGCGCCCAAACGGGTCAATCCCTGCTCGTTTTGCTGGGGGATGCCGGCTCCAGACAGGACATTCCGGCCTGGCTGCGCCGTCAGGGCCATCAGGTGGTGCTGCTGCAGGAGTCCGGCAACGGTCTCTCCTTGCGGCTCGTCGTCGGGGCCGGGTCGTCACCGTGACGCCCATGCCAGCGTTCTCTCTTTACGGTCCGTCGTCGGGGCCCTGTCATTGCACAGACATGACCCCAGTAATGTAAGGAAGCCTTGATGTTAGAAGTATTGAAGCGCTGGTATCAGACCCGTTTTTCCGATCCCGATGCCGTCACCCTGTTCCTGTTGCTGGTATTTTGCTTCGCCGTGCTCTGGCTGTTTGGCGACATCCTGGCGCCGCTGTTGGTGGCCCTGGTGATGGCCTATCTGCTGGAGTGGCCGGTCAGCCGCCTGCAACGGGCCGGGCTCTCCCGTACCCTGGCGACCAGCCTGATATTACTGCTGTTTATCGCGCTGACCACCATGGCATTCCTGGGGCTTATTCCGACCCTGGTGAATCAGGGCATCAACCTGGCCAAAGAAGCGCCCTCCATGCTCAACCATGCCCAGGACTATGTGCGCACCCTGCCGGAGAAGTACCCCGAGATCATCGACGTCAGCCTGGTCGAGACCATTATCGACAACATCCGCCAACGCATCCTGGCCGGCGGCGAGCAGTTGGTGAGCGCTTCCCTGAGCTCTCTGGTCAACGTGGTTGCCATCCTCATCTACGTCATCCTGGTGCCACTGATGGTGTTCTTCATGCTCAAGGACAAGACGGTGCTGATGGGAGGCCTGCGCCGCTTTCTGCCGCGCAACCGCACCCTGGTCAACCGGGTCTGGGTGGAGATGAACGACCAGATCATCAACTACATCCGCGGCAAGGTGATCGAGATCCTGATCGTCGGGGTGGCGACCTATGTGCCCTTCGCCCTGATGGGGCTGCGCTACTCGGTTCTGCTGGCAGTGGCGGTCGGCTTCTCGGTGCTGGTGCCCTACATCGGCTTCGTCGCCATCAGCGTGCCCGTCGCCATGGTGGCCCTGTTCCAGTGGGGGCTGACTCCCGATTTCGCCTGGTTGATGGTGGCCTATCTGATCATTCAGGCGCTGGACGGCAACCTGCTGGTCCCGGTCTTGTTCTCGGAGGCGGTCAACCTGCACCCGGTCGCCATCATCATCGCCGTGCTGGTATTTGGCGGCCTGTGGGGCTTCTGGGGCGTCTTCTTCGCCATCCCCCTGGCGACCCTGGTCAAGGCGGTGCTCAACGCCTGGCCCAAGCGGGAGGAGCAGCCCCGCCCCACGGCGTGATGCCGATACAGATGAGAGGCTCCGGCCTCTCTTTTCTTATCCGTACGGCCAGCTTTCGATGACAATCAGAGCCACTTAGCACCGAGCGTCCCCCAACGCGCAGAAAGGACGGCCACCATCTTGCTATCAACTTGAATTTAAAATAAAAACAAGCTTCACTGACTGCATCGTCAGCACTATTCTATGCCCCCTCAGCTCCGGCCCCTGACTAAAAGGATGTGTCCATGCCCCCTCTTCGTGCCTTGCGCCTTGCGCCCCTCGGCTGTCTGCTGGCCCTGATGCTCACCCCCGCCGTCCGGGCCGAGATCGATCTCGGTTCCCTCGACGTCTTCGTGCAGGACAGCCCGACCAGCCCGGTCCCCAAGGGGTTGGTGCTCGGCGGCGCCGTCATCGGCGGGGATGCCCGCTACCAGGGCCAGGACAATACCGCCCTGGTGGTACCCGGCGCCGTCTACTTCGGCGATCAGTTCATGTTCCTCGGGGACAGGGCCCGCTACTACTTCCACAAGGACGACAACTTCGCCGCCTACGGCTATGGCCGGCTGCGCTTCGGCAACCTGGATCCCGACGATGCCCCCGAGCTCGCGGGCATGGAGGAGCGTGAATGGGAGCTGGAAGGGGGCATAGGCGCCAGCCTCATCACTCCCTACGCGCTGCTCAGCACCCGCCTCAGCACGGACGTGACCGGCACCAGCAACGGCCAGGAGCTGCTGCTGTGGGCCGACTTCCCCATCATCCGCGACAAGCTGCTCATCATGCCCGGCATGGGGGTGATGATCCGCAGCGACAAGATGGCGAACTACTACTTCGGCGGCGTCTCCGGTGCCGAAGCCACGGCGCAACGCGCCGAGTGGGACACCGGCACCACCCTCTCCCCCATGGCCGCCATCATCACCAGCTATCGCTTCAGCCCCCACTGGATCGGGATGTTTGCCGCCAACTACGAGCTCTATGACAACGACATCGCCAACAGCCCCATCGTTCAGCACGATGGCGAGCTCTACGCCGGGTTCGGGGTCGGTTATATCTGGTAGCCGGATGGCCTGATAACAGGGAATGCCAGCAACAAGAAGGGAGCCCGAGGCTCCCTTCTTTGTTATCGATTCCCGGCTCGAACTGGCCGCCCGCCTCAGCGTCCGGCCAAAAACTCGGCCAGCGCCTGATTGACGAACGCCGGGTTCTCCAGGGTCGAGATATGGCCAGCACCCGGGATCTCCTTGAAGGGGCAGCTGAGGGTCTCGGCCATCAGGTAACCCTCCAGCACCGGGCGCGCCTTGTCCTCGCAGCCGGTCATCACCAGGCTCGGCACCCTTATCTCTTCCAGCCAGTCCATCCGATCCTCCCGGCTCACGAAGGCACGTCCCACCGCCACCAGGCTGGCTACCTTGTCCACAGGCCAGGCGGCCAGACGGACCTTGAAGTCGGCCATCAGGGCCTCATCGGGTTGATGGGCGAAGAACAGCGGTGCCACCTGCTCGACGATGGGCGCGGGGATGCTGCCGAGCTGCTCCATGGTGGCGAGCATGGCGAGGTAGCGCTCGCAGGGGATCTGCGGCTCCCAGCCGACGAAGCTGTCCATCAGCACCAGTCCTCTCAACCGTGTCGGTGCCAGCTGGGCAAGCTCTACCCCCCACATGCCGCCGATGGAGAGCCCCACCAGCACGAAGTCGTCGATGCCGAGAGCGTCGAGCAGGGCGAGATGATCCCGTGCCAGGGTCCCCAGGGTGCAGGGGCCTGCCGGCAGCACGTCGGAATCACCGTGACCCCACAGCTCGGGCACGATGCAGCGGTACTGCCCCTCGAGCGCGGCAACCTGCGGCGCCCACATGGCGCTGTCCCACAGATAGCTGTGACCAAACAGCAGAACCGGACCCTGACCCTGATCCAGATAGGCCAGTTGACGACCCGCTATCTCCATCATTTTTTTCATGTTTGCTCCTGTTGCCGGCAAAGGGGGCGGCAGTGTAGCACGAGCGCCCCTGACTCCAGCGACGCGATGGCGCGGCGCAACCGGTCTTTTTCCATGTCCAGATCCGGCGCTAGCTCGCCATGGACCGCCCGTTAGCCACATGCCGGGCAACAAAAAGCCGGTCTTGCGACCGGCAAAAAGGCATTGAATAGAACGAAAAACCGTTGCGCCATCAGGCGCGGATATATTTGGCCGTGCGCGGGAAGGCTTGCTCCTTGGCATCGAACAGGTAGCAGGCCTCGGCCGGAATGCCGACGCTGTACTGCTCGCCGGTGGCCACATCGATATCTGAGTGGGCCTTGACGGTGAAGTCGTGACCATTCACATCCATGTAGACGAAGGACTCGGCCCCCAGATGCTCGGCCACCTGGACGGTACCGGTCACCTTGCTGTGTGCGTGGGGGTGATCCAGGGTCACCAGATGCTCGGGGCGAATGCCCAGCTCCACCTTGTCACCGACCGCGCCGCGGCGGGCATCGACCCGCACCCGCACCATGTCGCCGGAGGTGAGCTTGACCAGGCACTCCTGCTCCCCGATCTCCTGCAGCTCGCCCGCCAGGAAGTTCATCTTGGGGGAACCGATGAAGCCCGCCACGAACTTGTTGTCCGGGTTGTGATAGAGCTCGAGCGGCGTACCGAATTGCTCCAGGTTGGACTCGGCATCGCCCTTGAGCGGGCTCAGCACCACGATGCGGTTGGCCAGGGTCATGGCTTCCACCTGATCGTGGGTCACGTAGATGATGGTGGAGTTGAGCTCCTTGTGCAGCTTGGCGATCTCGATGCGCATCTTGACCCGCAGCGCGGCGTCCAGGTTCGACAGCGGTTCATCGAACAGGAATACCTGAGGCTGCTGGACGATGGAGCGACCGATGGCCACCCGCTGGCGTTGGCCGCCGGAGAGTGCCTTGGGCTTGCGGTCGAGCAGCGGCTCCAGGCCGAGAATGTCGGCGGCGCGCATCACCCGCTTGTGGATGTTCTCCTTGTCCATCTTCTTGAGCTTGAGGCCGAAGGCCATGTTCTCGTAGATGTTCATGTGCGGGTAGAGGGCGTAGGACTGGAACACCATGCCCACGTTGCGCTCCACCGGCGGCACGTCGTTCATGTAGCGGCCGCCGATGGTCAGCTCGCCGCTGGTGATGTCTTCCAGACCCGCGATCATCCGCAGCAGGGTGGACTTGCCGCAGCCGGACGGACCGACGAAGACAATGAACTCGCCCTCCTTGATGGCCAGGTTGATGTTGCGCAGGGTGTCCTTGTGGACCGCCGGATCGTAGTTCTTGCGAACGTTGTTGAGTACTACTTCAGCCATGACGAGCTCCGCTCTTGAATCTTTGCAAATCGTGATAGCGGGGGGAGAGGACTCCCCCGGCCACAAACATTAACCCTTGACGCCGCCCGCGGTCAGACCGCCAACCAGCCAGCGCTGCGCCATCAGGAAGACGACGGTGATGGGCAGGCCCGACAGCACGGCGGCGGCCGCGAAGTCACCCCACAGATAGTTCTGCGGATAGAGGTATTGCTGGGCACCGACCGCCAGGGTCAGGCTGTTCACATCCGAGAGCAGGATGGAGGCCACAGGCACCTCGGTGATGGAGCCGATAAAGGCCAGAATGAACACCACCGCCAGGATGGGCACCGACAGGGGCAGCAGGATCAGCCGGAACGCCTGCCACGGAGTCGCGCCGTCGATGGCCGCCGCCTCCTCCAGAGAGGAGTCGATGGTCTCGAAGTAGCCCTTGATGGTCCACACATGCAGCGCGATGCCGCCCATGTAGGCCAGGATCAGGCCGCCGTGGGTGTTCAGACCCAGCCAGGGAATGTAGTCGCCAATCTTGTTAAACAGCGCATAGATGGCCACCAGCGCCAGCACCGCCGGGAACATCTGGAAGATCAGCATGCCCTGCAGGATGGTCTGCTTGCCACGAAAACGCAGGCGGGCAAACGCATAGGCACAGGTGGTGGAGAGCACCACTATCATCAGGGCGGTGATGCCCGCGATCTTGATGGAGTTCCACAGCCAGGTCAGCACCGGGAACGGCGGCGGCGTGATGCTGCCATCGGCGTTGGTGATGGACATGCCAAGCGCCAGCTTCCAGTGATCCAGCGTCGGATCGGAGGGGATGATCTCCCCCACCGAGAAGTTGCCGTTACGGAACGAGATGGCGATGACCATGATCACCGGGAAGATGATCAGCGCGAGGAAGCACCACATGACCAGGTGGGTTGCCCACACCCGGTATTTGACTGATTTGGGTTGTACGATAGCCATTTGGAAGCTCCTTACAGCTTGTCCGCTTTGGACAATTTCAGGTTGAGCAGTGCGAGTGCGCCGACGATCAGGAAGATGGCGGTGGCGATGGCACTGGCCAGACCGTAGTCCTGACCACCCGAGCCCTGGAACGCAATCCGGTAGGTATAGTTCACCAGCAGATCCGTGGTCCCGGCCGGGGTACTGGCGCCGATGATGTCCGGCGCCCCGTTGGTCAACAACTGGATAAGCACGAAGTTGTTGAAGTTGAAGGCAAAGGATGCGATCAGCAGCGGGGTCAGCGGCTTCATCAACAGCGGTACCGTGATCTTGAAGAAGTTCTGCACCGGACCCGCGCCGTCCATGGCGGACGCCTCATAGAGATCTTCCGGGATGGCCTTGAGCAGCCCCATGCAGAGGATCATCATGTAGGGGTAACCAAGCCAGGTGTTGACGATGAGGATCATCATCTTGGCCAGGAAGGGGGTGGTATACCAGTCCGGCTTGATGCCGAATGCCGCTTCCAGGAACAGGTTGATCTCACCGAAGTTCTGGTTGAACAAGCCCTTGAACACCAGGATGGAGATGAACGCCGGTATGGCATAGGGCAGGATCAGCATGACCCGGTAGAAACCGCGGCCCCTGACCTGATCCCACTGCACCAGGCAGGCCATCACGGTGCCGATGGCAAGGGTGAAGAACACGGAGCAGGCGGAGAAGATCACGGTCCAGACGAAGATCTGCATGAAGGGACCCTGGATACCCGGGTCTGTCATGATCCGCACAAAGTTCTTCCAACCCACGCTCACCACGAAGCCGGGGGCCATGCCCTTGCCAACGAACTCGCCGTTGGCATCGATGTACTGGTAGAAGCCGGTGTCACCATTGGGCAGCATCAGCTCGCCGCTCTGGTTGTCGCGCAGCAGGTTGCTGTCCTTGATCACCACGCCGGACGGCAGCACGGCGCCATCAACCAGCTGGGTGTAGAGCGGTTTTTGCGCCGCAAACTTGCGCAGGCTGCTCATGGTCAGGTGGACATTGCCTTCCGGCAGCACCAGATCCAGCGCATTGAGATGAGTACGATGATCGACGATGGCGCGAATGGGTGCCGCCTGGCCGATGGATTCCCCGTTCAGGGGTTGCAACTGGACAACCTGCGCCTCGTTATGGATCCTGCCCTCACGGACGGCCAGGGTACGCGCCTTGTTGTTCAGCAGAGTAAGGGGCTGGCTGATGTAGGCGTGATCATCCTGTTGCAGCAACAGCTGGAACTGATTGTTCTCACCGCCCAGCAGAGTGAAATCGAATTCACCGCCCGCCACCTTGTAAATCTTTTTAAGATGGAATTCCCGCGCCTGCTCGAGAGAGAGCAAGTTGGATCCCGAGTAGTTGGTGAAGGCGATGCCGATCGTGTAGGCAAGAGGGAAGATGATGAACACAACCATGCCAGCCACACCGGGGAAAATATAGCGGTGGGCATAGGTCTTCTTGTTCATGAAGACATACAGACCGACGGAGACCACCACCAGGTCGAGCAGCGCGAACACCCACTCACCGCTGGCGTACATCATCACGGCAGCATAGCCGTTGAGGATGGCGACCAGGGCAGCGAGGGTCCACTTAAGCCAGGTGTGCTTATCCTTCGGACCGGCATAGGATTCGATAGAAGGTACTACTTCCATGCCAATTAACCTTTATTACGCCAAGAGAAATTTGAGAGAGTGGGAGGCCAAAAAGGCCTCCCGGGTAGTGCATGCTTACTGAACGATACGCTTGGCAGCAGTATCCAGGGCTTCGTCAACGCTCTGACGGCCGGAGGTGACGTTCTTGAGGGCTGTTTCGAAGGAAGACCAGAAACGGCTCATCTCAGGCACGGACGGCATCGGCTCGCCATTCTGGGCGTTTTGCATGGTGGCCTTGATGTTGGCGTCGGATTCCAGGGTCTTCTGGAAGGACTTCAACGCCACGGCGCCCAGCGGTTTGTCGGCATTCACCGGAGCCAGACCGGCATCGGTCAGCAGGTAGTTCTCGAGGAACTCGACCGCCAGATCCTTGTTCGGGCTGGCGGCGTTGATGGTCGCGCCCAGCACGCCAACGAAGGCCTTGGCCGGCTTGCCATTCAGGGTCGGCAGCGGGGCTACACCGTACTTGATGCCGCTCTTGTCCAGGTTGCTCCAGGCCCAGGGACCGTTGATCATCATGGCCACTTCGCCCTTGTTGAACTTGGCATCCATGACACCGTAGTCGATGCCCTTCTCCAGGTGACCGGACTTGATCATCTCGGAGATGTAGCCGACACCGGCCTTGGCACCCGCGTTGGCCACGCCGGTGTCTTTCACGTCATAACCGGTAGCGGTCTTCTTGAAGGCATAACCACCGTTGGCAGCCACCAGCGGGTAGCTGAAGTAAGGGGTGTCATAAGCCCACATGATGGCGCGCTTGCCGTTCTTCTTCAGGGTCTCGTCAATCTTGGCGATCTCTTCGAAGGTTTTCGGCGGCTCAGGCAGCAGATCCTTGTTGTAAATCAGGCTCACGGCTTCTACCGCAACCGGGTAGCCGTAGGTCTTGCCATCGACAGTCATGGCATCCCAGGCGAACTGCTCAAACTTGGCCTTGGTGGCGGCGTTCGGAGCAACCGGCACCAGCAGGCCGGCCTTGACCCACTCACCGTAACGGTCGTGAGCCCAGAGGAAGATGTCCGGACCATTGCCGGTAGCGGCGGCTTGCTGGAATTTCACTTCGACCTGATCCGGGTGAGCGACGGTCACCTTGATGCCGGTCTCGGCTTCAAATTTCTTGCCTACTTCGGCCAGGCCGTTGTAGCCCTTGTCACCGTTGATCCAGATGGTCAGCTGGCCTTCATCAATGGCGGCGGTGGCTGAACAAGCCACACCCAGGGTAGCCAGACCGATCAGGGATGACAGCAATTTCTTTTTCATGAGCCTTTCCTTGTATGAGTTCCGCGCTGTAAGAGCATTGTGTGCGAGATGAATATTATCCCAAGCCGTCAATGCCTCACATGACATGCCTCGCATTTTTGAAATGCAATTACGTATTTTCTTCCAGAAAGTTCTGAAAACATTTTCTTATTTCAGCGACTTATCGGGAATTATTGCCATATTTTTGGCTGAATATGGAAAAATAATTACCAAACAGAAATAAAATTACACCAATGAAAGGGCTTTCACTCCACTGAAAACCCTTTCACATCCATTATTCTGTTCAATGTGTTAACAAAGTACCTAGCAGGTTTCGATGCGCTCCATCTCCATAAATAAAAAGACACCGGGGCTAACCCTGGTGTCTTTTTGCTAAAACTGAAGGCTGGATCACATTATGACTGGCGCAACAGTTGGTCCTTGAGATTGGGCGGCACGCCCCTGATGGTCAGGGTATCGGTCTGCGGATCGTAAAACACGCGGCTGTTCAACAACTTCTGCTCGAAGCTCAGAGTCAGGCCACCGCCAGAGCCGACGAACTTGGTCAGGCCGCGCAGGGTGGATCTGTCCGCCGGGAAGCGATCCTCGAGCTCATATTCCTGGCCGATGAAACTGTAGAAGTCGAGATCGCCCTCCCCCGGCAATTCCGCCGACAGCTCCTTTATTTCAATTTCCTCGCCGGCACTGGCCTGCTCGGTGCAATATTTGAAGACCTGTTTCTTGTAATCATTGCGCTCGGCGGGCTCGAGTTGACGACTCTCGCAATAATCATCCACCGCCTGCAACAGCCCCTTATTCTGCACCTTGGCATCCATGCCCTCACGGGCGCCCAGATAATCCATGAAGAAATCCCCCAGCTTGCGACCGACCCGTCCCTTGCTGAAGGTGATATAACGGCGGGAATCAGGCTGGGTTTTCCACTCGGTCAGGTCGATGCGCGCCACCAGATTGAGTTTGCCGATATCCAGATACTGGATATGGCGCAGCTCCAGCGCCTCGCTGACGGTGACGCTCTCCTTGCCCTCCAGCAGGGCGATCATCAGATAATCGACGCCGACAAAGTTGTATTTGGCAAACAGCAGCACTCCCTGCTCATCCAGAGCGTGTTCCACCAGGTTCTTGACCAGCAGCTGGGTCATGTTGACCGAGAAGGGGACGAAGTCGGTCTGCTCGCCAAGCAGTTGCTCGAGGGCGATGCGAAACGCGGGGGAAGGCTGTTTCGGGGCCTCCTCGCCGTCGGCAAGTTCGGCGACGGCCGCCTCGGGGTCGGCAAAGAAACCAAACCCCTTGCCACCCTTGCCGTTGTAGATGCGATGCAGCTCCGCCATCAGCCCTTGTACCGCCTCGTCGGCAGGCAGGATCTGGCTGCGGGTGTCGGCGTGGGGTTGACCATCGTGGCCAGGCCGCAGGGAGTGAAGAATGATCTTGTCGATATCGAGACTCATGTCACAAAGCCATAGTGTTAGCCGAAAGGGTGAAGTATTATAAGGCGCTTTGAACCGAGATGAACCCAAGATTATGCCCATCGTATCAAAGTACAATAACGAGCAGTTTGACGCCCTGATGAACGATCTGATCACCGCCCTCGAGAAACACAAGGCGCCGGTGGATCTCAGCCTGATGGTGCTTGGCAATCTGACCACCAATATCATCAACGGTATGGCCCCGGCCCAGCGTCAGGCGATCACCGAGAAGTACATCCAGGCGCTCACCGCCTCGGTGGATCATCGCCACGATGCTCACTGAGTTTCTTCGCATTCTTTGATGTTTTTCAAGCAGATGGATCACTATGGTCGAAACCGGCAACCCCTATCGTGATAATGTTTCTCGCCTGATCACCTGGGGGCATTGGTTCTCCTTCTTCAACATCATTCTGGCCATGCTGATCGCGACCCGATATCTGGGCTCCATCAGCTGGCCATCGACCACGCTCGGCATCACCTATCTCATCATCAGCTGGATAGGTCATTTCTCGTTCCTGAGCTTCGTCACCTACCTGCTGACCATCTTCCCCCTGAGCTTCGTGCTGCCCAGGGAGAGGTCGCTGCGCTTCATCTCGGCCCTCATCGCCACCCTGGCCCAGGTGCTGCTGCTCATCGACACCCAGGTATTCCAGCTGTTCAAGTTCCACCTGAACGGTCAGGTATGGCAGTTGCTGCTGGATCAGGCCCAGACCGAGGAGGGCTCGATCTGGAGCATCATCTTCGTGGCGGTGCCGACCATCTTCCTGCTGCAGTTGCTGCTGTCGGCCTATGTGTGGCGCAAGATCAACAAGCGCAAGCGCCGCCAGTACGGTAACCAGGTCGGGCTGGCCCTGCTGGTCTGCTTCGTCCTGACGCACCTGGTCAACAGCTGGGCCGATGCAACCCTGTATCAGCCCATCACCATGCAGCGTGCCAACTTCCCGCTCTCCTACCCCATGACCGCCAGAAGCTTCCTAGCCAAGCATGGCTGGCTGGATCTGGAGCAGTATGAGAAACGGGCCGAGGATCAGGGCAGCGCCGAGAACCGGCTGCTCTATCCGCTGCGTCCGCTGAGCGTGAGCGCGCCTTCCGAGCACAAGAACCTGCTGGTGGTGGTGGTCGACTCCCTGCGCGCCGACATGCTCAACAACATCAACATGCCCAATCTGCAGCGTTACGCGGACAGCCATCTCAATTTCCAGAACCACATGAGTGGCGGCAATGACGATGTGATGGGGATGTTCAGCCTGTTCTACGGGTTGCCTGGCCACTATTATGGCGACATCCGCACCGACAAGCGCCCACCCGTGCTGTTCGACGAGATGCTGCGCCAGGACTACCAGTTCGGCCTGTTTGGGGCACTGGAAGACGCCCAGCAATACCAGCAGAGTCTGCTCGCCGGCCTGCGCAAGCAGGTGTTCGTCTCCCAGCAGACCGACGACAGCCTGCTGATCGAGGACTGGCAAGGCTGGCTCGGCAAACGCTCGGCGGACAGACCCTGGTTCTCCCTGGTCTACCTGTCGAGTCCGGGAGATTATCAGGTGCCCCGCCAATGTGAAGGGTCCCTTCCAACCGGAGCTGACCCGCTTCAACCCGGCCACCGCCTACCAGCCGGAGAACCTGCAGAAGCTGGAGAATCGCTACAAGAACACCGTGTTCTATACCGATCAGCTGCTGGAACAGATGCTGACCCGACTGCAGCAGCAGGGACTGAGCGAGCAGACCATCGTCGTCATCACCTCCAATCACGGCCAGGAGTTTAACGAAACCCAGAGCAACAGTTGGGGCTATGGCAGCAACTACTCCCCCTATCAGGTGCAGGTGCCGCTGGTGCTCGCCTGGCCGGATGTCGAGAACAAGCCGCAGCCGCAGGCGAGCAGCCACCTGGATCTGGTGCCGACCCTGATGAAGGGCATGCTGGGAGTGCGCAACCCACCCCGCGATTACAGCATCGGCCGCAGCCTGTTTGACGACAGCCCCCGCGGCTGGTTGCTGGCGGGGGATCAGAACGACTTCGCCATCTATCAGGGCAACACCATCACCCACTTCAACAAGCAGGGTGACTTTGAACTGCTGGATCGCGAGAGCTATCGCCCCATCAAGCACGGCACCCCGGACATGGGGGCCATGATCCAGGTGATGAACGAGCTCAACCGCTTCTATCGCGCCCCATAACGGCTTTGTTCAAGCCCTTGAAGCCCGCCTCCCAGGCGGGCTTTTTATTGTCTCAAGACTCCCTCTGCCGCCGAGAAAATGCCCTCGTCATCGCCTCCCCTTCCTCCTGCGCAGCCCTCAGGATCCGCAAACACATCCCTTCCGCTAATGATGCATCAATCAAAAAAGTCAGTCTGATCAAGATCATAAAAACAAAATGATAATGATTATCAATCGTTGAACTGAAAGGATTCATCTGCAATAATCCGCGCCCTTCAGGCTTAAATAATAATCATTATCAACAATGAAAAGACTACTGCACTACTGGCCCATGCTGCTGTCCGGCACAGCCTTGGCCGCCAGCGATCCGGCCAGGATCGACTCAACCGAGATGAACCCCGAGCTCAAGGCGCGCGAGACCATAGTGGTCAAGGGCCAGCGCATAGAGCAGAAGTTGTCCGACGTGTCGGGCTCCATCACCGTCATCACCGAGGAGGATCTGGAGCGTCAGGTCGCCACCGAACTCACCGACGTGTTCAAGAATGAGCCCGGCGTCTCGGTGACCGGCTCCGCAGGCCGGCCGCAGAACGTCATCATTCGTGGCATGGGCGGCAACCGGGTGTTGATCATCAAGGACGGGGTCAGGGTCAGCGACGGCTTCGGCGCCGACGACCTCAACGACAAGGTGGGCCGCTTCAGCTTCGACCTCGATGACGTCAAGCAGATCGAGGTCGCCAAGGGCGCCGGCTCCTCCCTCCATGGCTCAGACGCCATCGGCGGTACCATCGTCATCAGCACCAAGCAACCGGAAGACTACCTGCAGGGTCAGGATGCCTATCTGAGCAGCAAGATCCTGCACGATGGCAGCAGCGACAAGCAGAAGCTGAGCGCGACCGGCGCCGCCAGGGTGTGGGACACCGAGCACCTGCTGCGCGTCTCCGGCTGGCAGGGGCACGAGACCGCCAACTACGACGAGAGCCGCATCCCGGCCGATCTCGACGGTCTCAGCGCCTCCACCAGCTCCCGTTTCGACTTGAATGAACACCACCTGCTGCGCCTCGAACTCGACTACTTCGAGGACAACGCCCAGCGGGATCAGGGGCCGCGCGAAGTGCCCCAGCCCGACGGCAAGTGGCAGGTGCGCCAGTACCGCGAGGATGCATCGCAAAAGACCCAGGGCGGCAAGCTGAGCTGGGAGGCGCGCAGCCTCGACGCCCTGCTGGCGGACGGCTTTACCTGGAGCCTCTATGGCAGCCACGCCAAGAACACCGCCAACAAGCGCAACCTGCTGCAAAACGACCTGTTGAGCGGCTATCCCCGTTATCGCAGCGAACGCGAGCTCGCCACCTTCACCGAGGACAGAGCCGGCACCGAGCTGGATGTACGCCGTGATCTGACCACCGGCGACATAGCCCACAAGTTGAGCTACGGCGTCGAGCTGGAGCGCACCACCCACGAGCGGCCGGTGGAAAAACTGAGTCTCGAGGCCGCCGTGCCCCAGCCCCAGCAGTCCGCCCCCTTCAGCCGGGCCCGCACCGACCGCGCCGGCGTCTGGCTGAGCGATGTGGCAACCCTGGGTCAGTGGCAATTCACTCCCACCCTTCGCATGGATCACCAGTGGCTGCAGCCGCTCGATGGCAGCAACGGCGAGAACCACAGCTGGCACATCTCCCCGAGCCTATCCGCCAGTTACCGCTTCGACGAGCAGTGGCGCAGCTGGCTCAGCTATGCCAACGGTTTCCGTGCCCCCTCCTATGACAAGGTGTACGGCAACATCCCCCACTACTTTGCCCTGCCACCGTTCGAGATCATCGCCAATACCGAGCTGCAGGAAGAGACCAGCCACAGCTTCGAGTGGGGGCTCAGCGGCGAGGGGGAGAACTGGAGCATCAAACCGGCCCTGTTCTACAACCGCTACTACAACTTCATCGACTGGCGCGAAGTCGGGCTGCGGCTGCGAGACGGCGTCATCCTGCGCCAATACCGCAACGTGGCCAAGGCCGAGACCTGGGGGGCGGAAATCGCCGCCAGCTACTGGCTGACCCAGGAATGGGAAGTCGCCACCAAGCTTGGCTGGGTCGATGGGGAAGACAGCCAGGGCGAGGCGCTACGCACCCTGACCCCGCTCGAGGGCAACACCCGCCTGAGCTACCAGGCCAACGACTGGAGCTTCGGGGTGCAGGCGGATTACGCCGCCGCCATGAACCGGGTGCCCACCTGCGGCAACAGCCTGACCAGCAGCCAGGACGACTGCCTCACCAGCGCCGGCTGGTTCAGCATGGCCCTGACTGCCGACTGGCTGGTCACCGATGCCCTCAAGGTCAACCTCAAGCTCGATAACCTGTTCGACACCCGCTACACCCGCTATCAGGATGTGGCCGGGCTGGAAGCCGGTACCGATGCCTCCCTCTTCACCCAGAGCGGCCGCACCCTGAGTGCCAGCCTGCGCTACACCTTCGTGGGGATCTGATGCACGCTCTTCTTATCCTGGCCAGTCTGCTGGCCACCCCGGCGCCCTCCCCTCTGCCTGAGGGGACACCAGCGACGGCGCCCCTCATCCCCGAACGCCCACTGGTGTACAAGGGGGACATCGCCCGCTTCGATCCCTATGGCGGCTGGCGCGACGACAGCCGCAGCACCCCCGCGCTGCTGACCCTGCTGCGCGAGCAGAATCGCTGGACCGAGCAGCAGCTCGCCGGCCAGCAGCCTCTGGCAGACAAGCTGCAAGCCGAGTGGCAGAGCCGGGAGCGCGGCGACCCCATGCCAGAGGAGTGGCTGACTCAGGCGGGCAGCCAGTGGCGCATGACGGCAGATGGCAGCCTGTGGCAGCGCAGCGATGAGCGGGCCCAGCCCCGCCAGCGGCTGGCTCCCCGCCAACCGGCATCTGGCTACTACGAGCTGGCTGGCTGGTCCCTGCACCCCGACGGACGCCTGCTCGCCCTGGCCGAAGACAGCCGGGGCGATCGGGACTATCGCATCAGCCTGCTGGATCTGGAGAGCGGCGACACCATCGCGACCCTGCAACATCGAGCCAGCGATCTGCTCTGGAGTCTGGATGGCAAGACGCTCTACACCCTCGCCAACGAGCGCCGCACCCTGCGTCCCTGGCAGCTGTGGGCCTGGCAAGCGGGCAAAGAAAGGCTGCTGTATCAGGAGGTTGACGACGCCTGGCTGCTCGGCCTCTATCGCACCACGGACAAGCGCCATCTGATCCTGCAGAGCAACAACCACGACAGCGCCGAGCAATATCTGCTGGATGACGGGCAAGCCGCCCTCGTCAAGGCTCGCCAGCCCGGGATCGAGTACTACCTGGATACCCTGGGCGATCGGGTGCTGATCAAGAGCAACCAGGATGGAGAGCTCGGCCTCTACCAGGCGACCAGCCTGGCCGAAGCGGGCCGTCAGCCCTGGCAGCCGCTCTGGTCGGGGCAGGATCGCAGCCTCGAGAAGTGGCGCCTGTTTGCCGATCACACCGTGCTGCAATACCGCAAGGAGGGGGACGACTGGCTCGATGTGCTGGACGCCGAAGGCAGGCTGGCGCACAGCCTGCCGCTCACCGAGGGGGCGGGCACGGCCTGGATCCAGGGCGCCCAGGATCCCGCGAGCAAGCGCGTCCTCATCCGCCGTCAGGGCATGGCCGAGGCCCCGCATCAGCGCTGGCTGGATCTGGACTCGGGCGCCTGGCTCACCGGCGACCAGCCGGCCCAGGCCTCTCCCTACCAGAGCGAGCGGCGCTGGGTGCAGAGCAAGGACGGGGTACGGGTGCCGGTCTCCCTGGTCTGGCGCAAGGACATCACCCAACCCAAGGCGCTGCTGCTCTATGGCTATGGCGCCTACGGCACCCCCATGCGCCCCTACTACCAGTCCCAGGTGCTGAGCCTGCTGGATCGCGGCTTCGTCTACGCCATTGCCCACGTGCGCGGTGGCGGCATGCTGGGAGAGGCCTGGTATCTGGACGGCCGCGGCCAGCGCAAGCAGCACAGCGTGGATGACTTCCTGGCGGTGGCCGACACCCTGGCCCGGGATCCCGCCATCGATCCCGCCCGGCTGTTTGCCATGGGCGGCAGCGCCGGCGGGCTGCTGGTGGCGGCGGCCCTCAATCAGGCGCCGACTCGCTTCGCC
Organism: Aeromonas sp. TECH754; assembly: GCF_056279295.1. NCBI lineage: Bacteria > Pseudomonadati > Pseudomonadota > Gammaproteobacteria > Aeromonadales > Aeromonadaceae > Aeromonas > Aeromonas sp. TECH754. The sequence continues at coordinate 2,303,233 of NZ_JBWBRA010000001.1, forward strand.
GGCGCCGTGCTGCAGGTGCCCTTCGTCGACATGCTCGGCACCATGATGGATCCCGAGCTGCCGCTCACCCGTCAGGAGTACGCGGAGTGGGGCAACCCGGCCAACACCGCCGATTATGCTGCCATGCGCCGACTCAGCCCCTATGACAACCTGCACGCAGCCCCCTACCCGCCACTTTATGTGACGGCAGGACTCCATGACAGTCAGGTCCCCTACTGGGAGCCGCTCAAATGGATGGCCCGCCTGCGGGCCCACAGCACAGGCAAGGGCCCTTATCTGCTTCGGACCGAGCTCGACGGCGGCCACCTCGCCAATCCTCGTACGGCGCAGCTGCGCGCAGCGCAGGAATATGCCTTCCTGCTCACCCTTGCCGGGGTCAACCACTGATGCCACCTCTCACTCTTTCTGCCTTGGAGTCATCCATGAAACCCTCATCCCTGGCCCTCTGGCTGGCGGCGACGCTGCTCGCCCAGCCCCTGCAGGCCGCCGAGCTGATCTACGTCGATGCGGCGCCACTCACCACCACGCCGCAAACCTGGCTGGAGAGCCGCCTCGGCGTGACCCTGGTCCCCGACTACGACAAGGCCAGCCTGCTCGGCCACCACTATAGCTTCCATCAGCTGGTCAACGGCCTGCCGGTGGCCACCACCCAGGCCGCCGTCAGCATCGCTCCGACCGGCAAACCCTGGCGCCTCTATCACAACCTGCGATCCCTGCAGAGCGCTGAGCCCGGTTGTGATCCCAACAGCAATCTGGATCCCCTGCTCACCAGCCTGCGGGATGCCGGTGCCGACATAGGTACGCTGGGACCAGTCGAAGCCTGGTACTGGCGCGATGGCGAGACCCTGGTACCGGCCCTGCGCCAGCGGGTGCGCGAGCACAAGGATGGCAACGCCAAGGCATCCTATGTCCAGCTGTTCGCCAGCTGTGACGGCAGCCAGGAGCTGGGCCGCTGGATGGACGCGGCCACCACGGCGGCGCCCTTCACCCCCGATGCGGGGGACCACTCCGTACTGGCCCGGGTATTTGACCCGGATCCCCGCACCCAGTTGCAAGACGCCAGCCTGGTCTGGCATGAGTCCCTGGTGCTCGCCGAGACCGCCTATCAGGACAGGGTGGCCCTGCCGGTCAGTCTGCAGGGCAGCGACTATGTGCTGAGCGGCCCCAACGCCCGGGTGGTGGATGCCATGGCGCCCACCATGGATCCCTACCGCGCCGATAACCCCCAGGCATTTCGCCTGACCCGGGACGATTCCGGCTTTGCCGACATCAATGCCTACTACCATCTGGACTTGGCCCAGCGCCATATCAAGGCGCTGGGCTTCACCGACCTCATCCCCGGCGCCCTCGACATCGACACCGATGCGGGCTATCAGGACAACTCCCTCTACGATCCGTTCGAGCGCAGGCTGGAGCTGGGTCGCAGCGGCGTGCCCGATGCCGAGGATCCCATGGTGGTCTGGCACGAGTTCGGCCACGCGGTGCAGCACCACATAGTGCCGGATCTCGGTGACGAGGCGGATTGGGGCGCCATCGGCGAGGGCTTCAGCGACTATCTGGCCGCCAGCCACCGCCAGCGCAGCGAGGCCGGCCGCAACTTCGAGCCGGCCCTGGTCTTCAACTGGGATGCCCGCTTCACCGACCGCACTCCGCGCCAGCTGGACGATCTGCGTGCCCGCTACCACCCGGACTACAACTACCCGGCCCACCGCACCGTCAACGGCAGCAACGGGGATCAGCTGTGGGGCACGCCGCTGTTCCAGGCCCTGCTGGCCTCGGTCGCCGAGTACGGAGAGGTGGCGCGGGATGAGTTCGATCGCCTCGTCATCGAGTCCCACTTTGGCCTGGGTCCGGCCATCCGCATGCCGCAGCTCGCCCGCCTGACGGTGGATACCGCCGAGCGGCTCTACCCGGCGCGCCACTATGGCCGCCACCTGGAGCAGGCATTCCGCCAGCACGGCCTGTTGCAGGCCCCGGTCAACCTGGCACTGGCCGATGGCAGCGCCATCGAGCTGGGTCAGCGCCAGTCCGTGGTGCTCAGCCTGAGCAACCCGGGCCAGGTTCCCGTGACCCTGCACGAGCTGAGCCTGACGCTGCCGACGGGCCTGCAGGCCGACCCCTACGAGTGGCAGGCCAGCACCCTGGCGGCCGGCGCCAGCATGAGCACCACCCTGCGATTGCTGGCCCAGAGTCCGCTTGCCTGCGGCGATGTGGTGAGCCTCCCCGTCAATCTCGCCCTGACCGGCGCCAGCCCGAGCGAGCGTCAATGGCAACAGCAACTGACCCTGCCCATCGGGACCCCCATCATCAGCCGGGCCAACGGCCAGGCCCTGACCCTCAAGGATGCGCAGAGCGCGGAGGAGAAAGGGTTGAGCCAGGCCAGCCTGCTGCTGGAGAAGACCCAGGCCCGGGTGAGCGAGCAGTTGCAACTGAACCTGGATCTGCAACACGAGGCGCTGGATGAGCTGGAGATCTGGCTCAACTCCCCCTCGGGCACCCGGGTCCAGATCTGGGACAAGGGCTACAGCCTGCTGCCGCGCCTCAAGGGGGTCTTCCCGACCGAGCTGCAACCCTTGCAATCACTGAGTCAGTTCATCGGTGAGCCGCTCGCCGGTCAGTGGACCCTGGAAGTGGTGGACAACGCCCCCGGCAAGCAGGGTCGCCTCAATGGCTGGAGCATCAGCCAGCGCACCGGCGCCCAATGTGGCGAGCCCGTGGCGCAACCGGATGACGGCATCATCCACTTCAACACCTCGGACAGCAGCGGTGGCGGCAGCCTCAACCTGCTCTGGCTGCTGCCGTTCGCCCTCTGGCGACGCCTGGTTCGCCGTGGCTGAGACACCACCACAGCACTATTGATGGTTAAACACAGCGAGGGGCCCTCGGCCCCTCCAAGGACAATAAATGAAGATGAGAATGACCCCGCTGGCCTGTTTGCTGGCCCCCCTGCTCACCGCCTGCGGTGGCGGCAGCACGGATGAGGCGCCACTGGCGGCGCCGGATTATCGCCTGACGGTCACCCTGCCCCAGGCGGGCACCCTGTGCGTCAACCTCAACCAGAACGACAGCTGCGACGCCGGCGAGCCCGAGGTCAGTGGCGCCGCCGGTGCCCGTCAGCTGAGCGGCAACTCTCCCAGCCTGCTGACCAGCCCCTTGCTGTTCATCCCAAGGGACACGGCCGCCCTGACCCTGACCCATCCGGCGGCGCGCCTCGATGGGCAGAGCCTCGCCCCCACCCCCTTGAGCAGCCTGTTGCAGACCCGCATCGGCGACGGGATCCCGCCGGCCCAGGCACTGGCCGAACTGCTGCTGGCCCTGGCCCCGCTTCAGCCCGGCCAGGATCTCGACGCCCTGAATCAGCTGGGAGCCTTCAACCAGGCCCTCGGCGAGCTGGCGCTGGCCGCCCTCGATGACGCCGGCACCCTGCCAGGACTCTCCGCCGATGAACGCCAGCGCCAGATCTGGCAGGGTCTCGTCACCCTGTTGCCCGAGCTCGGCCAGCACTTTGCCAACAGTCCCGAGTTGCTGAGCCTGCAAGCCAGGCTCAGCGCCGTGCTGCTGCAACAGCAGCCACGAGCGCTGATCACCAGCAGCGGTGTCACCACCTACAGCGACGGGGTGGACTATCTGCTGACCAGCGAGCCCGCCGATCACCCTGGCCAGGAGGCGAGCCTCAAGCAGCAGCCCCTGCGCTATCGCAAGCTCGGCGGCAAGGGGCAGCCGCTGCCGGACGATGCCAGCCAGTGGGACTGCGTGGAGGATCTCAACACCGGCCTGGTATGGGAGAAGAAGCTGGATGACCCGGACAGCCCGCGGGACCTGCACCGCGTCTTCGCCTGGGAATTTGGCAACTATCACCCAGGGCAAGCTGAGCGGGATTATGCCTGCCCGGAGGGGGAGGACATCTGCTCCACGGAAGACTACCGCCAATGGCTCAACGCCCAGCAGTTATGCGGCATCCAGAGCTGGCGCCTGCCCCACGCCCAGGAGCTGATGAGCCTGCAGCATTTTGGCTCTCTCAATCAGCAGGATGGCCAGATAGTCAGCATGGATGTGCGCTACTTCCCCGACGTTGGCCCCTCCAACGGTGACTACGATGGCAGCTACTGGACCCAGACCCTGACCCCGTCCCGGCGTCTCGAGAGTGTTCCTATCGCAGTCATGGGCCCCCTGTTCCTGGGGGAGGACGCGGGTACCGATTACCCCTATGCCGTCCAAAACAAAGATGAAATCAATGCCATACAATTGCGCCTGGTGGCCGAGGTAGCCCGATGAACAAGTATCTCCTGACCCTGCTGCTCAGCCTGTGCAGCCCGCTGGCACTGGCCATTGCCATCTGCGACGACAGCCTGCCCAGGACCAGCCCCAGCTCCCGCTTCCTCGATCACGGCAACGGCACCGTGACCGACCGGGCCTCCGGCCTGACCTGGATGCGCTGCCAGCTGGGCCAGACCTGGCAGAATGACAGCTGCCACGGTGAACCCACCCGTCTCTACTGGCAACAGGCGCTGCTGACCGCCGAGCGGATCCGCACCGAGCCCAACCACGCCCTCCATGGTTTCGGTGGCCACCACGACTGGCGCCTGCCCACCATCAAGGAGTTGACCAGCGTGCTGGAGTCCGCCTGCTACAAGCCCGCACTGAATGAGACCATCTTCCCCCGCGCCATGGCCGGTGACGGGAAAGAGGTGAACGACGGCTATGTCTATCTCTGGTCCTCCACGCCCTTCCCGGCGGGCAAGACGGTGGCCTACATGGACATTACCAGCGGTGCTGTCGGCTTCAGGGCCCCCAGCGCCTGGGCCAAGCAGGTGTTGCTGGTGCGTTGATGGCCTGGGTGGGGGCCTCATGGCCCCTGCCCTGTCGCCTGCGGGGGCCGATTTGTGAGGCATCTCGTCAAAAAAGCATCAAATTACGTCATTGTGTGCCGGTCACGGCAGGTTTTGCGCCCCGCAGCGCTGGCATGAAAACGGCAGAGCGGTTAGTCTAGCGGCGTTGAAGCAATCCCATGAGGTACAGATGAAAACCGTATTGCGTTTTAGCCTGCTGGGCGCCTTGTTATTGGGTGGCCATGCCTTCGCCGCCGAACCGAAAAAATTTGATATCAGCATGTTCCCCGCCGCCGAAGTGAGCCAGGAACGTGTCGTGATCCGTCTGCCGGAAGTCGAGAACGAAGCCGACATGATGGTCGAGCTGCAAGTCGGCAAGAAGATGCTGGTCGACTGCAATCTGCCGCGCTTCGCCGGCAACCTGGAACAACACAGCGTCAAGGGCTGGGGTTACAACTACCTGACCCTGGGCCAGGTCTCCGGTCCCGTCAGCACCCTGATGGCCTGCCCGGATGGCCAGAAGAAAGACACCTTCGTCCAGATCTACGGTCAGGGCTTCTTCGTGAACTACAACTCCAAGCTGCCGTTCGTCATCTATGTGCCGCAAGAGTATGAAGTGCGCTATCGTCTGTGGCGTGCCGACAACCTCGCTCAGCCAGCCATGATCGAATAAGCATCGAACGCTCCGGTACTGCGGTTCATGAACATTCAAACAAGGCGCCACATGGCGCCTTGTTTTTTGACTTTTCCTCGTGCAATTGCTGCGATTTCCTTTACAGAAGCTGACATAACTCCACTATTTTTCAGGCTTTTTTGTGGCACTCACCGCAAAATTCCGGCTCGGGATAAGCCAAACCCAGTTCGATGAAATATATTTATTAACATAGTAAAAAAATTGATTTTGCACTCTGCGACGGCCTGATGATACTTGCCCGCAAAGGTCAAACTAACCAGAACAAGAGCACTATGAGCTTCGAATCAGACAAGCGTTTCAATGACTTCAAACATTTTCCCCGTGGCCTGCGTCGCAGCGGCGAATTCACCGTAGCCGAAGCGGACAGTCTGGAAAAATATGGTACCGTCATGCTGGCGCTCTATCAGGGCATCCAGGCGCCGCGCGATGAGGTCGAGACTGCCTTCATCGAGCAGGTCAAGTCTGGCGCCGCCGGTAGCAACCCCCATGCCAAGGTGTGGTTCAAGTATCTGAAGGTGATTGGTCCCAAGCGCGTGCATCGTCTGTGCACCGTCGCCGGTGGCGCCAACGAAGACATGGGCGGCAGCTTTGAAAGCAGCGGTGGCGGCGGTGGCAGCGACGAGTCTCTCGATTAATGGATACCGAGCTGCTTCGGACCTTCATCGAGGTCAGCAAGACCCGGCACTTTGGCCGGGCTGCCGAGAATCTCTACCTGACCCAGTCGGCGGTGAGCTTTCGGATCCGCCAGCTTGAGCAGCAACTCGGGGTCAGCCTGTTTGCCCGCCATCGCAACAACATCCGCCTGACCGCCTCCGGTGAGCGCCTGCTGCCCTACGCAGACGCTATCTTGCACACCCTGGGCCGCGCCAAGCAGGACGTGGCCCTCTCCCCCGGTTTCAGCCAGCAGCTCGCCATCGGCGCCCCCGCGGTGTTCTGGGAGCTCGATTTCAACGACTGGCTCAATCACGTCTATGCACTGGCTCCCGGCCTAGCTGTGCGGCTCGAAACCGCCTCGCGCGAGCACCTGTGCCGCCAGTTGCTAGAGCGCTCCCTCGATCTCGCCCTGCTCTCGGAGCCGACCAAGATCGACGAGATCGCCCTGCACCCCATCGGTGAGCTGGTGTTCGTGCTGGTGAGTAGGGACAGTGCCGCCAATGCCGACAGCCTGATGCAGATGCCGCACATTCACCTCGATTGGGGCACCAGTTTCGAGCCCCCATCCAGCCGCTTGCAGAGCCTGCAGAAGACACCCGTGCTGCATTCGAGCTCCGCCAGCATGGCGCTGCAGTTCGTGCTGTCCAACGGCGGCGCCGCCTATCTGCCGCGGCGGATGGTGAGCCCCTTCCTCGAGCAGGGCAAACTGCACCTGGTGGACGGGGGGCAGCCGCTGAGCCGCCCGCTCTACCTCGCCTATCTGGAGAAATCCGATCGCCGGGAGCTCATCGATCAGCTGCTGACCCTGCCGCTGGGCTGGGATGAGGCCGAGCTGCGACTGCCGTCGCTCGAGTAAAGCAAGCGGCTGCCAAGATGGCATTTTACCTGCGTCTTTCACTACTGGATTTGCACAAAGCAGAGCAACAACAACGAAAAAGGGGCCCAAAGGCCCCTTTTGTATGGATGAGATTCAACCTCAGCCGTGTTGTCGGCGGTCGTTGGCCTGCGCCAGCAACATGCGGCTCTCGCGCAGGAACTCGTCCGCCCGTTCGCCGAAGAAGCCGGAGACCTGCTCGAAGGCGTCGATGAAGCCCGCCCTGTCCCCCTGCTCCAATATCCCCAGCACCTCGCCGAAGTTCTGGTAGTAGCGGCGGATCATCGCCAGGTTCTCGGGCGACGACAGTATGATGTCGGCATAGAGGTGCGGATCCTGGGCAAACAGCCGTCCCACCATGGCGAGCTCCAGCCGGTAGATGGGGGAGCTCAAGTTCAGCAACCGGTCCAGATTGGCCTGCTCCCGGGAGAGGTGCCAGCCGTAGGCGAAGGTGGCGAAGTGGCGCAGCGCCTGGATGAAGGTCATGGCCTCGTCGTGGGCTTTGGCCTCCACCTGTTGCAGACGCGCCCCCCAGATGGTCATCTGCTCCAGCAGCCACTCGCTGGCGCCCGGGCTCCGGCCCTGGCAGCAGACGATCACCTGTTTGGCGAGGCTCGCCACGTCCGGCCCGAACATGGGGTGCAGCCCCAGCACCGGCCCCTTGTGTACCGCCAGCATGTGGGCCAGCGGCTCGTTCTTCACGCTGGTGACATCCACCAGCAGGCAATCGGCAGGCAATCCACCGAGCCGATCGATGACCTGGCAGGTGACATCAATGGGCACCGCCACCATCACCAGCCCGGCCCCGGCCAGGATCGCGTCGGCGCGCGGCCAATCTTCCTGCTCGAGCGTCGCGACCTTATAGCCAGACAGGCTGAACAGCTGGCCGAACAGTCGGCCAAGCTGGCCCTGGCCACCGATGATCACCACCTTGCCAAGGGTCGGTTTCATGCACTTGAAGTGGTGCTCCTTGTCGCTGGTCGACTCCAGAATATAGGATTCACGCATCACCCGGCGCAGCACATCCTCGATCAGATCCCCGGGCACCCCGAGGGATTCAGCCTCGTCCCGGCGACGAGCCAGCATGCTCGCCTCCCGATCCGGCGCATAGATGGGCAGGCCGTGCCGGCTCTTCACCTCGCCCACTTCCCCCACCAGGGCCAGGCGCTCGGCCAGCAGATCGATCAGCTGCCTGTCCACCGCATCAATCTTGTCCCTGAGGGCATTCAATTCTTCAGCCATGTCCAATCCTTGCTGGCGCCGCTGGCAGCGACGCCTCGTGATTCAATCGATTGCAACAGATGTCAGGAGGGCGCCACCGCCATTGGCCGTGGCGCCCTCCTGCTCCAGATGATGACAAGATACCACGGCTTAAGACGCGGTTCTGCCCTGAAGTGGCGTCGCCAGCTGACGATGGCAGCGGGCCAGCAAGTCGGCGGTGGTGTCCCAGTCGATGCAGGCATCGGTGATGGAAACCCCGTAGCGCATCTGCGCCTTGGGCTGCTCGCTGGACTGGTTGCCCTCCAGCAGGTTGGATTCGAGCATCACCCCTATGATGGAGCGGTTGCCCTCCTGGATCTGGTGGATGACGTTGTCCGCCACCTTGGGTTGCAGGCGGTGATCCTTGCTGGAGTTGCCGTGGCTGCAATCCACCACCAGACCGGGCAGCAGACCCGCCTTCTCCAGCGCCTCTTCCGCCAGGGACACATTGACCGAGTCGTAGTTCGGGTGCTTGCCGCCGCGCAGGATCACGTGGCCATCCGGGTTGCCCTGGGTCTGCAGCAAGGCAACCTGACCCTGCTGGTTGATGCCCATGAAAGCATGGGGGCTGGAGGCCGCCTGCAGCGCATTGATGGCGGTACCGAGGTTGCCGTCGGTGCCGTTTTTGAAGCCGACCGGCATGGAGAGGCCGGATGCCATCTCCCTGTGGGTCTGGGATTCGGTGGTACGGGCGCCGATGGCCGACCAGGAGAACAGCTCAGCTAGGTATTGGGGGCTGATGGGGTCCAAGGCCTCGGTCGCGAGCGGCAACTCCAGCTCGGCCAGCCAGCAGAGCAACTCGCGGGCACGGTGCAGCCCCAGCTCCACGTCGAAGGTGCCGTCGAGATTGGGATCGTTGATAAAGCCCTTCCAGCCGACCGTGGTGCGTGGCTTCTCAAAGTAGACCCGCATGACAATGTAGAGAGAATCCTGGTAGGCATCATGCAGCGCTTTGAGTCTGGTTGCGTACTCTTTGGCGGCGTCCATGTCGTGGATGGAGCAGGGTCCACAGATCACCAGCAGGCGGTGATCACGACGGTGGATGATGTCGGCGATGGTGGTGCGAGCCCCTTGCACGAAAGCCAGCGCACGCTCGGAGATGGGTAACTTCTCCTTGAGCTGGGCAGGCGTGATCATCACTCGTTCGGACTGGATATGGATGTTGTTCAGGGGATCTCTGTGCATTTTCTCATTCTCTCTACTGTATTTAAGCCAATCGCGCCGAGTGTATCTTATTGTTTACACCAGTCAGCACTTTGTTACGCAACCGCCCTCACCTTACCAAGGAAAAACAAACAATCAAGTGAAACCAGCGGTGAAACGGCTCAATAGGTGAATAAACGACCACCCTATCAACCTGGAAGGCCATAAAATCGGGCGACTGCCCCCTCCGAAGAACAAAATATCGTAAACATAAACTTACATACAAGGGCATTGAATGGGTCGCTGACATCTCTCCCCTTTCCCGGACATAAAAAAGCGGGGCACCCGGCCCCGCTTATGTTCCCGTACTCTCTTTTCTTGTTTTATGCCTTGCCGTGCGCCTTGATCGCCTCGACCGCCTTGTCCGGGAAGTCGCTGAACACCCCGTCCACCTCCGCCTGATAGAGGAAGATGTTGAGCAAGTCGGTGAAGTCTTTCGCATAGGCCGGGATCTGCCCCTGATCCTGGCGGAAGGTATAGGGATGCACTTTCAGGCCGGCGGCGTGCGCCTCCTTGACCATGCCGGTGATCACCGGCTTGCCCAGGGTGCCCGGCTCGGTCACCACCATCGGCTTCCAGGGACCTATGCCGTCGGCATAGCTGGCAATGATCTTCATGGCCCCCGGCTTGAACATCCAGTCGTAGTCATAGGGAGTCGCCTTGCCCCTGGCGTCGTAGACCATGGTCTCGTGCCAGTCGGTCTCGGCCATCAGCTGCACCAGCTTCAAGTCCATCCCCATGGCGGGCATCAACTCGGTATCGATGCGTTTGAGTTCGTCGGCATCGAAGCTCTGCAGGTAGATCCTGCTCTCCTTGCTGGTGTAGCCGTACTGCTTGAGCACCTTGAGCACGGCGCTGGAGATGTCCTTGCCCTCGTGGCGGAACAGCCAGGGCGCCTTGATCTCCGGGTAGATGCCAATCTGCTTGCCGGTGCTCTTGTTGAGCCCCTGGATCATCTCGATCTCCTCCTGGAAGGTGTGGATCTCGAAGCGGGATTGCCACAGCGGGAAGCGCGCCGGGTAGACGGGCACCTGCTTGCCATCCACCAGCTGGAACGGCTCCGTCATGCGCAGTGAGCGCACCTCGGCCAGGGTGAAATCCACCACATAGTAGCGGCCATCCGGCCGGGCCCGGCCGGGGAAGCGCTCGGCCACGTCGGTGATGCCGTCGAGGAAGTGATCGTGCATCACCACCAGCTGGTCATCCTTGGTCATCACCAGATCCTGCTCTAGGTAATCGGCCCCCATGCCGTAGGCCAGCGCCTTGGACGCCAGGGTATGTTCGGGCAGATAACCGGAGGCGCCGCGGTGGGCGATCACTATCTTGCCTTCGTCGGCGGCAAGGGTGGGCAATGCGAGTGCGGCCCCGAGGCCGAGGGCCACCAGGGAGAGAGGGAGTTTGTTCATGGTTCGTGCTCTTGTTATTGTGCCGTTTATTATTTCGGCTTGAATGTAGGCTGTTGTTATAGCAGAGGTTTATTGCAGATTTACGGCGGGCGACCAGGGCCGCCCGCCTTCTTCATCAGCTTGCCTTGGGCAAGGCCTGATGTTGATCCAGCCAGGCTTGCAACTGTTGCTGCTCGATCTGGGACAGGCGCAGCCCCAGCTTGCTGCGGCGCCACAAGATGTCTTCCAGGGAATGGGCCCACTCGCGGTTCAGCAGATAGCGCACTTCGGATTCGTACAGACCGGCACCAAAGTGCTGACCACGATCGTCGTGCAGCCAGAGACGGGCATGACTGCCGTACGCCTCGGCGATGCGGCGGGCGCTGCGCTCATCCAGCCAGTCGAACTCGAGCCGATAGGCGCGGGCCAGCTCGGCGGTGGTGCAGTCGAACTCGCCGCCGGGCAACCGGCTGCTGGCGGTCCAGTCTTCTCCCATCTGGTTGAACCAGGGTTTGAGCTTGTTGCAGGCGGCCTGGGCCAGCTTGCGGTAGGTGGTGAGCTTGCCGCCAAACACCGACAGCAGCGGCGCGCCGTCGGATTCGCCACTGAGTTCGAGGGTGTAGTCGCGGGTCACCGCCTGGGGGGAATCTGACTCGTCATCGCACAGCGGGCGCACCCCGGCATAGGTCCAGATCACTTCGGAGGGGGCTATCTGGCGGTTGAAGTGCCCATTGACCACCTTGCACAGGTACTCGATCTCGGCGCCGCTGATCTTGGCCTCGCGCGGGGAGCCCTTGTGTTCCACGTCCGTGGTACCGATCAGGGAGTAATCCTGCTGGTAGGGGATGACGAAGACGATGCGGTTGTCCTCGTTTTGCAGGATATATGCCTCTTCGCGCTCATGAATGCGCGGCACTATGATGTGGCTACCCTTGATGAGGCGGATCCCGCGGGGAGATTGCTCGTGCAGGCTCTCGTCGTAGAAGGTCTTGACCCAGGGGCCGGCCGCATTGACCAGGCCACGGCAGGTGACGCTGAACTGCTCGCCGCCGGCTCGCTCCAGGGTCAGGGTCCAGTGCTTGGAGCCGCGCACCGCCTTGATGCAGCGGGTGCGGGTCTGTACCTCGGCCCCCTTGTCACGGGCCATCATGGCGTTGAGCACCACCAGACGGGCGTCATCGACCCAGGCATCCGAGTATTCGAAGCCCCTGTTGATGCCGCTTTTCAGCCCATCTTGCGGCAGGAAGCGTACGCCGCAGCTGCCTTTGAGTTTGTCGCGCTTGGCCAGATTGTCGTAGAGGAACAGGCCGGCACGGATCATCCAGGCCGGACGCAGGTGCGGGCGATGGGGCAAGCGAAAGCGCATGGGACGGGCGATGTGCGGGGCCATGCCGAGCAACACCTCCCGCTCCGCCAGCGCCTCTTTCACCAGCCGGAATTCGTAATGCTCGAGGTAGCGCAGCCCGCCGTGGATCAGCTTGCTGGAGTTGGAAGAGGTGGCCGAGGCGAGATCCTGTGCCTCGAACAACGCCACCTTCAGCCCCCGCCCCGCCGCATCCGCCGCAATGCCGACCCCGTTGATGCCGCCGCCGACGACGACCAGATCATAATGTTCGCTCATGTTCACCTACTTTCTTATTTTGTGCCTGCAATAGAGGCAATGTTTGATTTCGCTCATATTAGAACATGAAAAAATGATAAACGAACATTTTATGATGAGAATGTGATCGCGATTGTTCCGACAATGCTAAAAATGCTGCCAGTCGGTGATCCCGGCGTCAACGGCGGCCGCTGCGGACAAGAGATCGGACCTGCCGGACGCAGCCAGCATGCCAAGGCGCCGCAGCAAAGAGCTTATAGAGGACGGAGAAATGTACTGAGTGGAGGAAGGCTGAAGGGGCAGGAAAGAAGCGGCCGCCCGGGGGCGGCCTGTGCTGGCGCAGTTTTAGGGGCTCAGCAGACGTGGCAGGCGATCTGATGCTGGGACATCAGCCGCATCAGCCGCTCCGGCGGCGCCTCGTCGGTGAACAGGGCGTGGATCTGGCCGATGTTGCCGAGGTTGACCATGGCATTGCGGCCGAACTTGGTGTGGTCGGCGGCCAGGAATATCTGACGGGAGTGGGCCATGATGGCCTGGGCAATCTTCACCTCGTGGTAATCGAAATCGAGCAGGGAGCCGTCGTTGTCGATGCCCGAGATGCCGATGACGCCATAATCCATGCGGAACTGACCGATGAAGTCACGGGTCGCTTCCCCGACGATGCCGCCATCCCGGTTGCGGATCTCGCCACCGGCGATGATGACGGTGAAGTCATCCTTGGCGGTGAGGATGCTGGCGACGTTCAGGTTGTTGGTGACGATGCGCAGCTCACGGTGATCGAGCAGGGCGCGGGCGATGGCCTCGGTGGTGGTGCCGATGTCGATGAACAGCGAAGAGCCGTCGGGAATGTTGGCCGCCACCTCGCGGGCGATGCGCTCCTTCTCCTTGAGCTGCATGACTTTACGGGCGCTGTAGGCGGTGTTGACGGTACTCGAATGCAGGGAGGCTCCGCCGTGATGGCGCCGGATCTTGTTCTGCTCGGCGAGATCGTTCAGATCCCGGCGAATGGTCTGGGGGCTGACGTCAAAATGGGTCACCAGATCGTCGGTCGAGACGAAGCCCTGCCGCGTCAGGACGTCCAGGATCTCCAGATGTCGTTGGGTTTGCTTCACGCTTGCACTCCGCTGATGAGACGAAAAAAGGCCCCGGCAATGCGGGGCCTTGGTCAGTCTACCTTATCCCTTTTCGGATCGATAAGGGCAGGATCACGTTTTATGCCTGATTGGCAGCGGCCTTGGCGGCGACGGCGATGTTCTCGTGCTTGAGAGTCATCGCCAGCAGGATGATGGACAGCACGCAAGAAACGACCAGCACCATGAAGCCACCGTCCCAACCGAAGTGGTCGACGGTGTAGCCCAGCATGGCGTTGGCGGCCACGGCACCACCGAGGTAACCGAACAGTCCGGTGAAACCGGCGGCGGTACCGGCGGCCTTCTTCGGCGCCAATTCAAGCGCATAGAGACCGATCAGCATGACGGGGCCGTAGATGAGGAAGCCGATGGCCACCAGCGCCATCATGTCGACGCTCGGGTTGCCGGCCGGGTTGAGCCAGTACACCAGCACCGCGACGGTCACCAGCACCATGAACAGGATGCCAGCCGGGGCGCGGCGGCCCTTGAACATCTTGTCCGAGATCCAGCCGCACAGCAGGGTGCCCGGGATCCCCGCCCACTCATAGAGGAAGTAGGCCCAGGAGGAGTGATCCACGCTGAAGTCTTTCGCTTCCTTGAGGTAGGTCGGCGCCCAGTCCAGCACCCCGTAACGGATGAGATAGACGAAGGCGTTGGCGATGGCGATGTACCACAGCAGCTTGTTGTGCAACACGTACTTCATGAAGATCTCCTTGGCGGAGAACTCCTGCTCGTGACTCTCGTTGTAATCCTTCGGGTAGTCGTTCTTGTAATCCTCGATGGGAGGCAGGCCGACCGATTGCGGGGTATCGCGCATAACGAAGAAGGTGATCACCGCGATGGCTGCAGCCGCAGCCGCCGGCACATAGAAGGCGCTGCGCCAGTCGTTGAACCAACCCATGCCGAGGATGAACAACGGGCCTATCATGCCGCCGCCCACGTTGTGAGCCACGTTCCAGACCGAGACGATCTCGCCCCGCTCCTTCTGCGACCACCAGTGCACCATGGTACGACCGCAGGGCGGCCAGCCCATGCCCTGCACCCAGCCGTTCAGGAACAACAGCACGAACATGATGGCGATGCTGGAGGTGGCCCAGTGCATGGTGCCCATCATGAACATGATGCCGGCCGAGAGCAGCAGGCCGGCGGAGAGGAAGTAGCGCGCGTTCGAGCGGTCCGACACGTTCCCCATCAGGAACTTGGACAGACCATAGGCGATGGAGACCCCGGACAGGGCCAGGCCCAGATCGCCGCGGGAGAAGCCCTGCTCTATCAGATAGGGCATGGCCAGGCTGAAGTTTTTGCGTACCAGGTAGTAGCCGGCATAACCGAAGAAGATCCCGAAAAACATCTGCCAGCGCATGCGCTTGTAGAAGGGATCGACCTTGTCGGCCGATAGCCGATCGATGTGGGGTGCTGGCCTGAAGAGACTAAGCATGTTCGCTTCCTTATTGTTGTTATGGGCAGTTGAGGATGCCCCGTTCGTGCAGACCAACCAGATGAGTCCCGATTCGTAAGCGAGCCTATTGTGCTCACATGTGAACATTTAATCTGTGATGGAGGCAGAAATATTGCAGTTTTATTACAGAGAAAGTCATCGGATGAGTGAGGCTACATCGGCCGCAAACCCTTATAGGACGCGGCTTTCACATACCCCATTGGTGGTATCCAGTGCTGTGATAGTTGCTTTACGTCACATTTTCTTAGCAATGAATGGGATCTTGTCCACATTTCCTGTGGCGGAGGTATGGTGAATTGATACAGAAGGTTTATTTTCTCTCTCGTCCAGGAACGAGCAAAAACGAACATAACGTTTGCGCAGGCTCAAATAACAAGAAGAAACGTTTTCGGACGCAACAAATGGATCTGAACGATAACGAGATGGAACATCAAACCTACTCTGGGTGGATATAAGGAATAACAAGTTATGAGCATACAAAGACCCAATACCCTGCTTGGCGAGTGCATCGCCGAATTTATCGGAACCGGCCTGCTGATCTTCTTCGGCGTCGGTTGTGTGGCAGCCCTGGTGCTGGCCGGCGCCAACTTCGGACAATGGGAAATCTCCATTACCTGGGGCCTCGGCGTTGCCATCGCCATCTATGTCACCGGCGGCATCTCAGGCGCCCACCTGAACCCGGCAGTGACCCTGGCGCTGATGACCTTCGCCGGCTTCGACAAGCGTAAAGTCGTGCCCTTCATCATCGCCCAGATAGCGGGCGCCTTCTGCTCCGCCGCCCTGGTCTACTTCCTCTACGGTGGCCTGTTCACCCAGTGGGAACTGACCCACAACGTGGTGCGCGGCAGCGTCGAGAGCTTAGGGACAGCCGGCATCTTCTCCACCTACCCCAATGCCCTGCTCTCCAACATGCAGGCGTTCGCGGTCGAGATGGTGATCACCGCCGTGCTGATGCTGGGCATCATGGCGCTGGGTGACAACAACAACGGCGCCCCCAAAGGCTTCGCCGCCGCCCTGCTGATCGGGCTCCTGATCGCGGTGATCGGTGCCTCCCTCGGCCCCTTGACCGGCTTTGCCATGAACCCGGCCCGTGATTTTGGTCCCAAACTGTTCGCCTTCGTCGCAGGCTGGGGTGATGTGGCCCTGACCGGCGGTCGTGACAACCCCTACTTCTGGGTCCCCATCCTCGGCCCCATCGTCGGCGCCCAACTGGGTACCGCCCTCTATGTGAAAGTGCTGGCTCCCTGTGTACCGGGCAACCGTGTCGCCACCGAAGAAGCCGCCAAACTGTCTAATAAAGAAGAGGCCGCCGCCTAAGAGCGGTTCCCCAAACGTGGAGAACATCATGTCTGCTGAAAAGAAATATGTCGTCGCCCTGGATCAAGGCACCACCTCATCCCGTGCCATCGTGTTCGATCAGGACGCCAATATAGTCGCGACCTCCCAGCGCGAGTTCACCCAGCACTACCCCAAGGCGGGTTGGGTCGAGCACGATCCCATGGAGATCTGGGCCACCCAGTCTTCCGTGTTCACCGAGGTGCTGGCCAAGACCGGCCTGCACAGCGAGCAGATCGCCGCCATCGGTATCACCAACCAGCGTGAAACCACAGTGGTGTGGGAAAAAGCCACCGGCAAACCCATCTACAACGCCATCGTCTGGCAGTGCCGCCGCACCGCCGCCATCTGCGAAGAGCTCAAGGCCCGTGGCCTGGAAGAGTATGTGCGCGAGAACACCGGTCTGGTGCTGGATGCCTACTTCTCCGGCACCAAGGTGAAGTGGATCCTCGACAACGTGGAAGGGGCCCGCGAGAAGGCGATCAACGGCGAGCTGCTGTTCGGCACCATCGATACCTGGCTGGTGTGGAAGATGACCAATGGCGAGGTGCATGTCACCGATCCGACCAACGCGTCCCGCACCATGCTCTACAACATCCGCGATCTGAAGTGGGATGAGAAGATGCTGGACGAGCTCGGCATCCCCATGTCCATGCTGCCGGAAGTCAAACCCTCCTCCGAGGTCTATGGCTACACCACCCGTGGCGGCGGCACCCGCATCCCCATCGCCGGCATCGCCGGTGACCAGCAGTCCGCCCTGTTTGGCCAGCTGTGCTTCGAAAAAGGCATGGCCAAGAATACCTATGGCACCGGCTGCTTCATGCTGATGAACACCGGTACCGAGCCGGTTCGCTCCCATAATGGCCTGCTGACCACGGTCGCCATCGGTCCTAAAGGGGAAGTAAACTACGCGCTGGAAGGGGCCGTGTTTATGGGCGGCGCCACCATCCAGTGGCTGCGCGATGAGCTCAAGATCATCCACGATGCTCGCGACACCGACTACTTCGCCTCCAAGGTGGGTGACACCAACGGCGTCTACCTGGTACCGGCCTTCGTCGGTCTGGGCGCCCCCTACTGGGATCCCTACGCGCGTGGCACCATGGTCGGCCTGACCCGGGGCGCAAACCGCAACCACATCATCCGCGCTGCGCTGGAATCCATCGCCTACCAGAGCCGCGACGTGCTGGATGCCATGCAGCAGGACTCCGGCATCAAGCTGGCGGCCCTGAAAGTGGATGGCGGCGCCGTGGCCAACGACTTCCTGATGCAGTTCCAGTCCGACATGATGCACACCCCGGTGGTGCGCCCGACCCGCATCGAGACCACCGCCATGGGCGCCGCCTTCCTGGCCGGCCTGGCCGTGGGCTTCTGGAAGAGCTCCGACGAGCTGCAAGACAAGTTCAGCGTCGATCGCGAATTCATCCCCCAGATGGATCACGCGGATCGGGACAAGCGCTATCGCGGCTGGCAGAAAGCGGTGGAGCGCTCCCGCCGCTGGGCCCTTGAAGACGAATAACCAGACCCTTTCACCCAGGTGAAAACCCAAAGAGGCCGACAGCGATGTCGGCCTCTTTCTTGTTGCGCCCTGATACGTCAGGAGCGGGCAGACAGATGCTGACGATGTCCCTACAGGGAATGGCTGCCGAGCTGCTCCCGAATAAAGTCGAGCCAGACCCGCAGCCGGATATCGCGCTGGGCATCGGAGTAAAACACCGCATTGATGGGACGCGAGGCGCCGCTGTTGCTGCGCGCCAGCACCTCCACCAGGGCGCCGCTCGCCCTATCCTCCCCAGTCATGAAGTCCGACAGACAGACGATCCCCTGCCCCGCCAGCGCCAGTTGACGCAGGGTCTCGCCGCTGCTGGCCCGCAGGGTCGGGGTGATGGCGAACCTGTCTCCCTGTTCGCTACTCAGCAGCGGCCAGTGGTTGAGGTGATCGGGGTGCAAAAAGCCGAGCAGCTCATGCCCTTCCAGCAGATCCGCCGGTTGGCGCGGGGTGCCGCGCTCGCTCAAATAGGCGGGAGACGCCAGCAGCCGCAGCTTGGAGCGGCCGAGCGGCAGGGCGCGCAGGGAGGAGTCGGTCAGCTCGCCGATGCGAATGGCCATGTCCACCCGCCGCTCCATCAGGTTGATGAAGCCCTCGGAGCTGTGCAACTGCAGCTCGATGGCCGGATAACGGCGGCGAAACTCGCCGATGATGGGCACCAGCCGATGCAGGATGAAGGGGGTGGCGGCATCGACCCGCAATATGCCCTCCGGCTGCTCGCGGCGCATCAGCAGGTGGCTCTCCGCCTCACTCATCTCGGTCAGCACCTTCACCGCCCGCTGGTAGAACCAGCTCCCCTCCTCGGTCAGGCTGACCCGCCTCGTGGTGCGATTGAGCAGCACGGTGGCGAGCTTCTCTTCGAGGCGTTTGATGCCACGGCTCACCACGGAATTGTCCATCCCCAGGTTCTCCGCCGCCTGGCGAAAGCTGCCCGCCTCCACCACGGCCACGAACAGGGTCAGTTCATCGGAATGGGTCTTCATTGTTGTTATCCAGGCAAGAGCAATGGCGTTTTATAGACGCAATGTCGATAAATTGGCAAGCCAAAATCTTCCGCATCACCACGTCAACGCCTGGCACCCGGCCCACATAAACAAGCCCCACGACGAGGCGTGGGGCTTGTATCGACAACGGCCTTCGGCCGGGGGTTAGTTCAACTTCTCAATCTTGGGCGGGATCCAGCTGCCATCCAGTATGGGTTGCTCACCCCAGTAGGCGCGGATATAGAGGGAGAAGTGACCCTCGGGCGCCGGCAGCCAGTTGTTGAGCTCAGCCTTGGCCGGCGCCTTGCGGCTGACATGGATGGTCAGGGAGCCGTCAGGGTTGAGCTTGAGATCCTTGTTCTTGGTGCCGAGCGAATAGCGGTTGAGCTCGTTCGGGCTGAACAAGTGCTTGCTGTTGTAAAGGGTCAGGGACCAGAAACCTCTCACCGGGGGCAACTGCCCCTTGGCGAAGGTGACCTGGTAGCTGTGGGCACCGTCGAGCTGCACCTTGCCGGCATCGTGATCCGTGTAGAAGTACTGGGTTTCATCGGGCTTGTTGTCGAACATGTTCGACTTGGAGGTGCCGGTGCGGTTGTAGTAGTCCACCCCGAACTGGGCGTTGTTCTTCGAGCGGTTCCAGCCATTGCCCGCCGGTACCCCGTTGTTCTCCCACTTGAAGAAGTCGGCGATCACCGTCTTGTCGGTCTGCTCCGCCGCTTCGTTCATCCACTGGCGCACTTTGGGATCCTGCTTGCCCGCGTTCACCAGGTGGCGGAACTGGGCATACAGCGCCTCTTCACCGGGCAAAGGCGCCACCTTGGTCAGCACGTTGTCCAGCTGATCGAAGAACTTGTCCGGGATGACCCACTTGGTCTCCCCGGCGCTGGGGTTGGGCTTCTCGCCGATGGAGGGGATGTTGGCGTAGTCATAGGACTTCATCTTGCCGTCGAACTGGCTTAGGGGATAGCTCATCACCTCCCGCACCGGCGCCTGGATGGCCGCGCGATCTTCCTTGGTGTCGTCCATCTGCACCCGGGGGATCACGTTGGCCATCTCGGTGGAGGAGCGGATCACCCCCTCGATCCCCTTGGGGGTCTCACCCTGCCAGTTTGGCCCCACCAGCAGGTAGAAGCCGGGCTTGGAGCCATAGGGCTTGCCGAGGTTCGCTATCTGATCGGTGCGGGCATCGTAGATGGCGTAGACCCAGAAGCGATCGCCGAAGTCCGGCACCTGGATCACCACGGGTTCTTTATCCAGCTCGAAGAAGCCGAGCCCGTAAACCACGTCCTGATTCGGGCAGGTAACGAAGGTTTCTGCTGGTTTGATATAATCCGTCAGCATACTGAGCTGCCCCATGGGGGCAACCGGCACCATGCCGCCATTGAGGGCCGGATAGGGCGCCTTGGTGATGGTGGCCCGGCGGTTGAACTGATTGACCATGGGATAACCCCAGATGTAGGCCTGCTGGGCGATGGCCTTCACATAGGCCTCCGGCATCTGGACCCCGGCGGCGGGCCAGGTCAACGTATCAAACGCCGTGGGATGGGGAATGGTCAATGGGACCGACTGGGCCATGGCGCCCGTGCTCAGCGCGAGCGTGGTCAGCCATACGAGTTTCTTGAGCTTCATCTATGTCTCCTCTGAGGAAGGCTCCCGGCGCGGCGCCTTGGCCACACCGGGATGCTGTCTGATTCAGTTGTTCACCTTGACCAGATCGTCCGGGATCCAGGTCTGGTCATAGAAACCGTCTTCGGTGCCATAGAGGCGCAGGGCCACCAGGAAATTGCGTCCCGCTATGGTCTTGATAAAGGCGCTGTCTGCGACATCTTTTGGCTTGCTCGGCCCAAACCAGAGGTCGATGGAGCCATCCTGGTTCTTCGGAATGTCGTAATAGCCGTTGGTGGAGGGCAGCAACTGATCCGTCTCCGGCATGGTGCCGTCGGTGATGTTGTAGGCGGTCACCGCCCAGAACAGGGCCGCCGGCGGGTTGGCAGGCAGGTGCAGCTTGTAGGTGTTGCCGCCGTCCAGGTGCTTGCCGTCCTTATCCTTGGTCGCGTAGGGATACTTGGAGCCCGCCCCCGTGGTGTGCATCACCATGGCCGCCGCACTCGAATAGGCTATCTGGAAGAAGGCGGCGCGCTGGTTCTTGTCCAGGGTGGCGTATTGCATCCACTCGGCGGTAGCCCCCGCCCAGGAGTTCTCCCACTGGCGGTTCGGGTAGTAGAGCTGGCGCTGATCGTCGCGTCCCACCTGACGGCGGGCCAGGATCATGCGGGGTGCCATCTCCACCGCCTTTTTCAACAGAGCCTCTTGCCCCTTGCTCGGTGCGAACGGCTTGCCTTTGACGATGCCGATGCTCAGCAGGGCGCTGCGGGTCTGGTCCGGGATCGCGGTGAGCGGCTCGTAATCGACGAATTCCTTGAGTTTCTGCCAGTAAGCGCCATCCGTCGGGTACATCATGGTGACCCGCTTGCCGCTCGCATCCGGGAACTCCATCGGCTTGACCTCCTTCTCCACGTCCCACAGGGGATAGACCCGGGTGGTTTCCGCATTCTTCACCGCCGGGGCCGGATCCGGCTTGCCCTCCCCCTTGCCCATGATGGTGCGGAAGAACAGGAAGACGTTGTAGGTCGATGACTTGAACGCGAAATAGCCTTGCGGCACAGGCCCTTCGTAATCCGGCGGCAGCAAGAGATAGAGACCGCCACGGGCGCGATCCGGGCCTATGGCTCCCACGTCCGTGATGGTCTGCTGGAAGAAGTCGGTGAACATGCCGATGACGTTGGCCGGCGCCTTGATCACCAGGGGGCCGGTTTTCTTGAGATCCAGATAGCTCATGGAGTAGATGACATCCCCATTGGGGGTCGGCACCACGGCGCGGCTGTCCATCCGCTCCTTCCACACCGGCAGCACGTTGTAGCCGCTGCCAAAGGCGGCCTCGGAGCCGTCGCGCAGGCCTATGGTGTTCATCAGCGGCAGGGAGACCAGATAGGCTTGCACCGCATCCTGGTAGTAGAGCTCGTCGCTCAGGGTCTTCGCCTCGGACTCAGACAGCCAGTTGCCCTTGTTCAGTTGGGTCATCAGGGGAGACATGGGAGCCTCTGCCGCCGCCATCATGGGGCTGGCCCCCAGCAGGGCGAGGAAAATGGCCGAGGTGAGATAGCGATGTGTCATAAAACCTTCCTGTTCTCTGTGAAGTCGGCGTAATAGGCGTAATCCATTACCGCCTACGAGAATGGTCTCTCTTGAGTGCGCAGTCAACGCAACATAGGCACAACGTATATGCTTCTTTCGATACAAGAAAATGACATTGGTAACAAGGGGGCGTCGATTGCCTGACCACCCCCCGTCAACGAGGAGCAATGACATGACATACAAGGGAAGCTGCCACTGCGGCAGGGTGGCGTTCGAAGTCGAGGGGGAGCTGACCCAGGCCATGGCCTGCAACTGCTCCATCTGTCAGCGCAAGGGGTCCCTGCTGTGGATCATGCCCCATGACAAGATGAAGTTGCTGACCCCGGACGAGGCGGCCAGCACTTACACCTTCAACAAGCACGTGGTCAAACACAGATTCTGCCCGGTGTGCGGCATGCACCCCTATGGCGAAGGCGTGGATCCCAAGGGCAACCATATTGTCGCCATCAATGTCCGCTGCCTGGAGGGGATAGAGCCCGAGTCGCTGCCGGTGCAACACTACGATGGTCGGGCCCTGTGACCGGGCGCTGAGCCAAGTCATCCGCACGCCGGGGCAATGGAGCCCTGGCGTGCGATCAGCCGTCAGGATGCCTCCTCTTCCCGCCACCAACCTTCCCGCAGACACTGCCCTCTCCTCGCACCGACGATGTGATCCGGCGCTAACACTCCAGTCGGCAACAAGGCTACAATCGGCGCCCACATAGGGATATTCTGCGCAGGCGTCTTATCGCCAGCTCTGCAGTCACACGAAGGAAGCACAATGTCATTTGAACACCGCCTGTTCGCCGCCCATCGAGAGCTGGCCAGCAAGGGCGTGAAGGAGATCAACTACAACCCGCCCCTGTGCCAGCTGCTGCGCAAGTTCGGCTGGCAACTGAGACCGCCCCACTATGAGCGTTTCATGGTCAATCTGATCGCCATGGGGCTGCCGGTGGGTATCATCTGGGGACTGTTGATGTGGTTCTTCGGCTGGGAGCATGAGGTGAGCCTGGGGTATGCCTTGCGCCAAACCAGTTTCTTTGCCATCGGTGTCGGCCTGCTGATGGCCATCGTCTTCCAGGTGCGCCGTCGGCAGCTCAAGTTGACCCCCTGGGAGCAATTACCTGGCTCCACACCACGGACCCAGAAGCGCTGGCAACCCAAGCAGTAAGGTGTCAGTAATGGAGCATCAACCGACAAGCCAGGAAGCCATATGACCAAGGCCCATGAAAAACTGAACTATGTGGAGTTTGCCGCAAGGGATCTCGCGGCCACCAAGACCTTCTTTACCGCCGCCTTCGGCTGGCAGTTTGTGGATTACGGCCCCGACTACTGCGCCTTTGCGGGCGAAGGGCTCGATGGTGGCTTCTACCGGGCGGATCTCTGCGGTCAGAGCGCCCAGGGCGGCGCCCTGCTGGTGTTTTACAGCGCCGATATTGCGGCAACCCTCGCCAAGGTCAGCCTGCATGGCGGTACCATCAACCGCCCGTTGTTTGACTTCCCCGGTGGCCGCCGCTTCCACTTCGTCGAGCCCAGCGGCAATGAATTCGCGGTCTGGTCGGAGGCGACCGGCACCTGATCTGGCGTGGCGCGCTCCTGGTGACTCCTCGCGGGGGCGCGCCCTTCATCACTGCCCTGATTGCTGCGCTCACCTCAATAGTGTTTTGCGACAGCGCCCCTCTTATCCACGCGCCACCGCAGGCATACTGATTCTCGTTGTCTCGAGGAGAGCCAGATGTCCGTTCCCGTCATAGTGATTGCCCAGCTCGACGCCAAGCCCGAATTTGCCGCCCAACTCAGGGCCGCCCTGACACCGCTTATCGTGGCCAGCCAGCAAGAGGCTGGTTGCCTGCGCTATCAGTTGCACCAGAGCCTGGACAACCCCCACGGCTGGATGCTGCACGAGGAGTGGGTGAGCGAAGATGCCCTTATCGCCCACCAGCAAGAGCCTCACTTTATCGCCTTCGTGGCCGACACCCAGGGCTGGTTTGCCAGCAGCCAGGTTCGCCGCTATCACTTGGCCTGACCGCCTGCACCATTTTGCTGCCCACCAGCAGTTCGACCACCGACGGCAAACTGACTGATGGGCAAACCCCATAAACAAGAACGTAAAAAGCAAGAACATGAGGAGTTTGATGATGAAAATGCCAATGATGGGTCTGGGGACCTTCCGCCTGAAAGACCAACCCCTGCGCGATTCGCTGACCATGGGACTCGAGCTCGGTTATCGCCATATCGATACCGCCCAGATCTATGACAACGAGGCCGAAGTCGGCCTGCTGATGAGTGAGAGCGGTGTGCCCCGCCAGGATATCTACCTCACCACCAAGGTGTGGACCAGCGAGTTCGGCCAAGGCAAGCTGATCCCGAGCCTGAAGGTAAGCCTCGAGAAGCTGCGTACCGACTATCTGGACTTGGCCCTCATTCACTGGCCCTCCCCCAAGGATGAGGTGCCGATGGCGGTCTATCTGGAGCAGCTGGCCGAAGCCAAGGCCCAGGGCCTGACCCGGGAGATCGGGGTCTCCAACTTCACGGTCGCTCAGCTTAAAGAAGCCATCGACATCCTGGGACCGGGCGCCATCGCCCACCAGCAGGTGGAAGTGCACCCGCTGCTGCAAAACCGCAAGGTGGTGGAGTTCTGCCGCGAGCAGGGCATCGCCATCACCGCCTATATGCCGCTGGCCTACGGCAAGGTGCTCGCCGAGCCCCTGATGCAACAAATTGCCGCGCGCCATGGCGTCTCGGCCGCCCAGGTGTCGCTCGCCTGGCTGCTGGCCCAGGAGATGACGGTGATCCCGAGCTCCACCAAACGCGCCAACCTGGCCGCCAACCTGGCCGCCCTCAAGGTCCAGCTCAGCAGCGACGAGATGGCCCAGATTGCCACCCTGGAGCGGGGCGAGCGCTGCGCCAATCCAGACTTCTCACCGGCCTGGGACTGACCCATCAGCATATCTGTCTGAATAGTGAAAACGTAAAAGCGGGAGGCACTGTGCCTCCCGCTTTTTTTGGTTTTATACGCCATCAACGCAGTGCCCACCCGATAAAACCCGAACCATCGCGATGATTGCTGCTGATTAAGCAAAAGTCATTTGATGTTGTCGTCATTTTTGACAACAAAGCTCGTCGGCATACTGACGCCATTCTCCCGTCGGGAGTCCTATCCAAGGAGTTTGTATGCCACTGGCGTTATTTGCCCTCACCCTGAGTGCCTTTGCGATCGGCACCACCGAATTTGTGATAGTGGGGCTCATCCCTACCATCGCCGAGCAACTGAATGTCTCGCTGCCCTCGGCGGGCCTGCTGGTCAGTCTCTACGCCCTCGGCGTCGCCATAGGTGCGCCGCTGTTGACCGCGCTGACCGGCAAGCTGCCGCGCAAGTGGCTGCTGGTCGGGCTGATGGCGCTGTTCACCGCCGGCAACCTGCTGGCCTGGCAGGCGCCGGGTTATGAGAGCCTGATCGTCGCCCGCATCTTGACCGGGCTGGCCCACGGGGTCTTCTTCTCGGTGGGCAGCACCATCGCCACGGGTCTGGTAGCCAAAGAGAAGGCCGCGAGCGCCATCGCCATCATGTTCAGCGGCCTCACCGTGGCGCTGGTGACCGGCGTGCCGCTCGGCACCTGGATTGGGCAACAATTTGGCTGGCGCGAGACCTTCCTGGTGGTGAGCCTCCTGGGCCTCGTCGCCATGGTGGGCAGCCTGTTGCTGATCCCCAATAACCTGCCCAAGGGCGCCGCGTCCAGTATCCGTGAGCAGCTCTCGGTGCTGACCAAGAAGCCGCTGCTGCTGGTTTATGCCAAGACGGCCCTCGGTTACGGCGGTGCCTTCACCGCCTTCACCTTCCTCGCCCCCATCTTGCAACAGGTGAGCGGTTTTGGCGCCAACGCGGTCAGCCTGATCCTGCTGGTGTACGGGGTATCGGTCGCGGTCGGCAACATCTGGGGCGGCAAGCTGGCGGACAAGATGGGCCCCCTGCCCGCCCTGAAGCTGATGTTTGCCGGGCTGGCGCTCATCTTGCTGCTGCTCACCTTCACCGCGCCCCATCCGGTGCTGGCGGTGCTGACCGTGCTGGTGTGGGGGGCCTTCGCCTTCGGCAACGTGCCGGGCCTGCAGGTGCTGGTGGTGAAACAGGCCGAGATCCATACCCCCAACGCCGTGGACGTGGCCTCCGGCCTCAACATCGCCGCCTTCAACGTCGGCATCGCCTTGGGTTCTGTCGTTGGCGGCTTCGTGGTGGAGCACCTGGGGCTGATGCACACCCCCTGGATTGGTGCGCTGATCGTGCTGCTGGCCTACGGCCTGACCCACCTCAGCGAGAAGCGCGAGGCCAAATTGGCGCTGGCGGTCTGACCCGGCCCGCAGGTAGAAAAGCAAACGAAAAGGCCGACACTGAGTGTCGGCCTTTTTCATCATCAGAATAGCGAGGATCAGGACTCTTTAAGATCCTCGTCCGCGGCCCAGCGGGCCTCCAGCCAGAGCAGGTTGACCAGGCCACAGAGCAGGGCAAACCCCAATCCCAGAATCCAGGTGAAATACCACATATCGAAACTCCCTTGAGGTGAAGGCGGTTAGTAGAGGCTGTGGCCGTGCTGGCGAACCTGATCCGTGCTGACCTTGCCGCGCACCACCCGGTAGACCCAGAGGGTGTAGCCGATGTTGATGGGCATCAGCACCCCCACTATCCCCAGCATGATGAGCAGGGTGCCCTCGCTGGAGGTGCCGTCCCACAGGGTCAGGCTGCTCGACGGATCCAGCGACGAGGGCAGCACGAAGGGGAACAGGGCGATGGCGATGGTCAGCATCATGCTGGCGCAGGCGCCGCCGCTGGCCAGGATGGCCAGGCGCGGTAGGCCGCGGGCACTGGCCAGGCTGCTCACCATGGGCAGCAGCAGACCCAGGGCCGGCACGACCCAGAGCCAGGGCTGCGCCGCGAAGTTGCCAAACCAACCGTCCGGTGCCAGCGCCACCTGCTTCATCAGCGGGGTGAGGGCGCCGTTGAGATCGCCTATCTCCTGTATCTGGTAGCCCGCCATCTGGCTGAGCCAGACGCCGCCGAGGGCAAACAGGCCGCTCGCCAGGGGGCCGAGCCAGAGGCTCTGGCGGGCGCAGCGCTCGGCAATCACCCCTTGGGTCTTGCACTGCAGGAAGCTGGCGCCATGCAGCATCAGCAGGGCCAGCGCCGTGCCCATGCAGGTCAGCAGCAGCGGCCAGTGGAACTCGAAGGCGCCGTAGTGGATGCGCAGGTGCGAGTCGAAGCGAAACGGCAAGCCTTGCAGCAAGAAGCCCAGCGTCGCGCCAAACACCAGGGTCGGCAGCAGGGCCCCGGTCACCAAAGCGCGGTCCCACCAACGGCGCCACACGGGGTCAGGCAGCTTGCTGCGATAGTCGAAACCGACCGGGCGCAGGAACAGGCCAAACAGCAGGAACATGAAGGGCACGTAGAGCGCCGAGAAGGCGGCGGCATAGACCAGCGGCCAGGCGGCGAACAGAGTACCGGCCCCGGCGATGAGCCACACCTGGTTGCCCTCCCACACCGGGCCGACGCTGTTGAGCAGCACCCGCCGCTCCTCGTCACTCTTGGCCACCACCGGCAGCAGTATGCCCACCCCCAGATCGAAGCCATCCATCACCACGAAGCCGATGAGCAGGAACAGCACCAGACCCCACCAGATCACTTTCAGAGTTTCGTAATCCATCAGAGCGCACTCCCGCTTGCCAAGACTTCACCTTGATAACGACCCGTCTGCAGGCTGGCAGGCCCTTTGCGGATCACATGACGCAACAAGAACAGCTCCACCACCAGCAGGCTGGTGTAGATGAGGCTGATGGAGATGAGGCTGAACCAGATCTGGCCCGGCTGCAGCAGGGAGACCGAGGCCGATACCGGCAGCACCTCGCTGATGGTCCAGGGCTGGCGGCCAAATTCGGCCACGAACCAGCCCGCCTCGATGGCTACCCAGGGCAGCGGAATGCTCCAGAACAGCACCCTCAGCAGGCGGGGGGACTGCACCAGCCGGCCCCGGCACAGCTGCAGGAAGGCCGCGGCAAAGAGCACCAGTAACACAACCCCTATGCCCACCATCAGCCGGAAACTCCAGAACAGCGGCGCCACCTGGGGCACGGAATCCTCGACCGCCTTGGCGATGGCCGCCTCGTCGGCCTGGGCGATGTCCTTGGCGTGGGGGGTGAGCAGCAGACCGTAGCCGAGATCGGCCCGGTGCTGCTCGAAGGTGGCGCGGGCGGCGCCGTTGCCACCGTCCTGGCGCAGCGCCTCCAGCGCGCCATAGGCCAGCATGCCGCTACGGATACGCACCTCGTGCTGCGCCTTGAGATCCTTGATGCCGGTCACCGCCTCATCCAGGGAGCGGGTGGCGATGATGCCCATCAGGTAGGGGATCTTGACGGCCGCGTGGGTGGTCTCGGCACTCTGATCGGGCCAGCCGAACAGGGTGAAGGCCGCCGGGGCGGGCTCTGTCTCCCACTCCGCCTCGATGGCGGCGAGCTTGACCTTCTGCACCTCCCCGGTGCGATAACCCGACTCGTCCCCGAGGACGATGACCGAGAGGATGGCGGCCAGGCCAAAACCCGAGGCGATGGCGAAGGAGCGCAGGGCGAAGCGCACCTCCATGCGGCGCAGCAGATACCAGCTGCTCACCCCCATCACGAACAGGGAGGCGGCCACGTAACCCGCCGCCACCGTGTGCACGAACTTGACCTGGGCCACCGGGTTGAACAGCACGGCGGTGACGTCGGTCAGCTCCATCCGCATCGTCATGGGGTTGAACTCGGCGCCGACCGGGTTCTGCATCCAGCCGTTGGCGATCAGGATCCAGAGCGCGGAGAGGTTGGAGCCAAGCGCCACCAAGGCGGTCACCATCAGGTGCTGACCGCGGGAGAGCCTGTCCCAGCCGAAGAAGAACAGCCCCACCAGGGTGGATTCGAGGAAGAAGGCCATCAGCCCTTCCACCGCCAGGGGGGCGCCGAAGATGTCACCCACATAGTGGGAGTAGTAGGCCCAGTTGGTGCCGAACTGGAACTCCAGGGTGATCCCCGTGGTCACCCCCATCACGAAGTTGATACCAAACAACTTGCCCCAGAAGCGGGTGATGTCCTTGTAGATCACCTTGCCGGTCATCACGTAGGCGGATTCGGCGATCACCAGGATCCAGGACAGCCCCAGGGTGAGGGGCACAAACAGGAAGTGAAACATGGCCGTGGCCCCGAACTGCAATCGGGACAGGCTTACCACATCATCCAGGTTAATCATGCAGGACTCTCTATGTTGCATTTAACAGTCAGCTTTTCGCCTGCCAAGTACAACATGAGTCATGACACCTATAACAGATGCAGTTATAGTGAAATACACCTATAACAGTTTAGGCCCACCATGTCCCGCTACGGCCAGCTGGCAGCCCTGCTGCAACAGCAGATAGAGCGCGGCCTCTGGCAACCGGGGGAGCGCATTCCCTCCATTCGCCAGAGCTGCAAGACCCATAACCTCAGCCCCATGACGGTGCTGCAGGCCTATCAGCTGCTCGAAAGCCGTGGCCTCGTGCTGGCGCGGCCCCAGTCCGGCTACTACGTCAAGGCCGCCTCCTCCCCCCTGCGCACCGGCGCAACCCAGCAGGCGCACTACAGCGGCTCGGTGGACATCAACGACCTGGTGTTCGAGGTGCTGCAGGCGAGCAAGTCCCGTGCGCTGGTGCCGCTCGGCATGGCGGTGGCGGATCCCGCCCTCTTCCCCCACCCCCAGCTCGGCCGGGCCCTGGCCAGCTGCATGCGCCGGCTCGATCCCTTCAGCACGGTCGCCGACCTTCCCCCCGGCAACGAGGCGCTGCGCCGCGCCATCGCCCAGCGTTATGCCAGCGACGGGCTGACGGTCGACCCCCAGCAGATCATCATCACCACCGGCGCCATGGAGGCGCTCTCCCTCGGGCTGCAGGCCCTGACCGAGCCGGGGGACTGGGTGGTGGTGGAGTCCCCCACCTTCTACGGCGCCCTGCAGGCCATAGAGCGCTTGAAACTCAACGTGGTGGAGATCCCGGTGATCCCCGGGGTCGGCATCGATCTCGCCCTGCTGGTGGAGGCGCTGATCCTGCGCCCCATCAAGGCCTGCTGGCTGATGGGCAACGTCCAGCACCCCCTGGGCCACACCATGCCGGATGGCCACAAGCAGGCGCTGATGGCCCTGCTCAACGAACACCGGGTGCCGCTAGTGGAGGACGACGTCTACGCCGAGCTCTATTTCGGCCGCGAACGACCCCGCCCCATCAAGAGCTGGGATGCACGGGGCGACAGCCTGCTGTGCAGCTCCTGGACCAAGTGCCTGGCGCCGGGCTTTCGGGTCGGCTGGGTGGTGGCCGGGCCCCATGCCGAGCGCATCCAGCGCTTGCAGCTGATGTCGACCCTGTCCACCAATGTGCCGAGCCAGCTGGCGCTGGCCGACATGCTGCGCCAGGGCGGGGTCGATGCCCACTTTCGGCGCCTGCGCCACACCCTGGCTCAGCGTCAGCAGCAGATGCGGGCGGCCCTGCTGCGCCTCTTCCCGGATGAGGTGCGCATCAGCGCCCCGGATGGCGGCTACTTCCTCTGGCTGGAGTTTGATCCCCGCCTCGACAGCCGGGCCCTGCACGCCCAGGCGCTGGCCTGCGGTTTCTCGCTGGCACCGGGGGCGCTGTTCTCGAGCCAGGGCCAGCACAATCACTGCCTGCGCATCAACAGCTCCCATCCCTGGAGCCCGGCGCTGGAGGCGGCTCTCGGGCAGCTGGCCGACCTTATCCACCGGCAACTGGGCGCCGGTTAGAAGCGTCCCTCAGGCCCGCCAGTGGGGCGGGCTCGCCTTCAACCCCGCTCACCCTTCCCCACTGCGCATCTTTTTTTCCATGCGGCTGCATCCAATCGCCACTCCCCTTCGTCTCTTGTTTGAACCTCACACAAGGAGAGACGATGAAACCCCACCCCCTATGGCCAGCCCTGATCTGCGCGGCCCTCATCCAGCTGCCGCTGCAGGCCGCCCCAAGTGCTGATCAGGCTGCCGCCTCCGAGACCAGCGTTGTCCATCGGGCCGGCGATGGCGTGATCCGCCTCTATGGCCCGGGCGGGCCGGATAGCGCGCTGAAACGGGCGGCCGCAGCCTTCCAGCAGGAGACCGGGATCAAGGTCGAGGTCACCGCCGGCCCCGAGTCCAGCTGGCGTGATCGGGCGCTGCAGGATGCCGATCTGTTCTTCGCCGGCGCCGAGCAATCCATGTCCGCCTATCTGGAGCGCTACCCCTTCCTCGACAAGCAGAGCGCCCATGCCTACTACCTGCGCCGCAGTGTCATCGCGGTGCAAAAGGGCAACCCGGCACGGATCACCGGCATCGAGGATCTGATCAACCGTCCCCTCAAGGTGGTGGTGACCGAGGGACTCGGCAGCTACAACACCTCGGGCACCGGCCTCTGGGAAGACGTCGCCGGGCGCAAGGGCTCCCTGGCCGATGTGCAGAAGCTGCGGCGCAACATCATTGCCTTCGAGCAGGGCAGCGGCGCCAGCTTCCGGGCCTTCACCGGCCAGCAGGCCGATGCCTGGATCACCTGGGTGCACTGGCCACTGAACCACCAGGACCAGGCCGATTTCGTCGAGATAGAGCCGGAGCGCCGCATCTATCGCGATCTCGTCATCGCCAGGGCAGAGGGGGCTGACGCCAGCACCCAGCGCTTCATCAACTTCATCGACAGCCCCCAAGGCGAGCCCTTATTCGCCCAGGATGGCTGGACCCGTTAACCCAACCCCATAGACAACAGACCCAAGGAGAATACCCATGAACAAGTTCCTCATCAGCCTCACCTGCCTGCCCCTCGCCTCGGCCTGGGCCCTGGAAACCCAGCCCCTGAGCGGCGCCGAGCAGTTGCCCATCGCCCAGATGACCGAGAACGGCAAGGCCTATCTGGTCGACGCACAGGGCTTTAGCCTCTATCGCTTCGACAAGGATGCCCAAGGAAAATCAAACTGTTATGCTGAATGTGCCGAGAAATGGCCGCCGGCATTGGCCAGCGCAGAACAGGCAAAGGCGGGGGTAGGCAAGGCCGCCGACGCCGGGGTTGGCCTGGTCCTGCGCGACGACGGCCGCTATCAGTGGAGCTACCGTGGCCAGCCGCTCTATCGCTGGATCAAGGATGAGCAGCCCGGTCAGAGCAGCGGAGATGGCATGAAGAATGTCTGGCACCGCGTCCAACGATGAGGTCTGAGTGAATATCGACAACCAGCAGCTCGCCCACCTGCTCGCCCGCAGTCGGCTTAGGGACAAGCAGGCATTTGAAGCGCTCTACCAGCTGACGGGTCAGCCCCTGTACGCCATGCTCCACGCCCTGCTCAAGGACAAGCAGTGGGCCGCGGACATACTGCAGGAGGGCTTTTTGAAGATCTGGCACGGCCAGAGCGCCTATCCCGCCGACTACCCCTGGGCCTGGCTCTGCCAGTGCATGCGCAATCTGGCCATCGATGCCCTGCGGGCGAAGAAGCGCCACGGGGAAACCCCGCAGGAAGAGTCCTGGGAGGAGCAAGCCAGCCAGGAGACCGAGGGGGCGCTTGCCCCCTCTTTTTCCCTCGAGCACTGCCTCGGGCGACTCTCCGCCGACAAGCGCAACGCCATAGTGCTCGCCTATCGTCACGGCCTGAGCCACCAGGAGATAGTCACCCACACCCGGACACCGCTTGGCACCGTCAAGTCCTGGATCCGGCGCGGACTGGAGGAGCTCAAGCTATGTCTGACCCAATGACCCCCAAACGCTACCGGGATCCCCGCCTTCGCGAGCGGCTCGCCGGCGAATACGTGCTGGGCACCCTGAGCCCGCGGGTGCAGGCCAGGATGAGCCGCCTGATGGCACGCGATCCCGGCTGGTGGCAGTGGATTGCCCAGTGGCAACAACATCTGGATCCCCTGCTGCAGCAGCCCCGACCGGTCCCCTCCCTGCCCCGCAACGTCTGGCGCAGGATAGAGCAGGGGATCTCCCCCAAGCCCAGGCCCAATCGCCTGTGGTGGCCGCTCGCCATGGCTGCCTCCCTGCTGCTGGGCCTGTGGTTGCAGCCGCTGCTCCCCTCGCCCTCAGCCCCCATCCAGCCGGTGCGCTACCTGGCCATGATGTCCTCCGCGGGCGAGGAGGCTCCCTTCGTGCTGGTGGCCTATCAGGGCAAGCAGCCGGGTCAGTCCAGCATCCGCTTGCAGCAGAATCAGGCGAGCCCGCTGCACCTGCCCGCCGACGCCATGCTCTGGATGCGCGACAAAGCGTCCGCCAAGCTGGTGCCCCTG
Source organism: Aeromonas sp. TECH754 (assembly GCF_056279295.1). Classification (NCBI taxonomy): domain Bacteria; kingdom Pseudomonadati; phylum Pseudomonadota; class Gammaproteobacteria; order Aeromonadales; family Aeromonadaceae; genus Aeromonas; species Aeromonas sp. TECH754. The sequence goes on from NZ_JBWBRA010000001.1 coordinate 2,336,646, forward strand.
GCCCCCCTCAAAGAGGTCATGGCGGGTCGCCTGATGAGCCCGACCGAATGGCAGCAGCTCAAGGCGAGCAGCGAGCTGCTGGTGATGGCGAAGGGGGACGAACGTCCACTCTATCGCGGCCACTGCATCGAACTCGGCCCCTGGCCGACACAGAGCTAGGCACAAATGTTGCCATCAAACCCGCGACATAAACCACGAGGCCCCATGACGGGGCCTCGTTCATAGAGAGGGCCCGCTTATCGGGCATAAATTTCAGACAGTCTGGTGAAACCAAGGGATTGGTAAAGGGACTTGGCCCTCTCATTGAATGACATCACCTCCAGCCGGATCTGGCTCGCATCATGGGCCTTGGCCCAGTCATCGCAGTGAGCCATCAACGCCTTGCCGATGCCGCGGGAGCGATGACTCTCATCGACCACCACGGAGCCGATACGGCAGATGGGGAGCTTGGTGAGGAAGGGGACGGCTTCATTGATCTCGATCCTGGCCGTCAGAAATCCCAGCACCCGTTCGCTGTCCACCGCCACGCAGAACAGCCGTTCCTCGCAGCCTATGGCACCCAGCAAAAACTCACGCTCCTGGGATGAGGGTGGGCAAAACACCTCTGGGGCCTGCTCAAAATGGATCAATCCGATTTGCCGATTCAGTTCGAGAATGGCGTCGATATCCTGCTCAGTGGCCTTGCGTATGTTCAATGGATGCTCCCTGCAATGTCACACTTCCGAAGTCCCCCTCAACAGGTGGACGAGGGGTCAATCATAACGGCAGCCAAAGCGAGAAAGAAACCCATTTGAAGCTTTTTTGTTCTGCCGGCACCAACAACAAGGCCCCGTCACGGGGCCTTGTATCAACACTGTGTTCGGGGATTAGCCCGGCCCGTTCAGCTGGGCGACCTGGCGCTCTATGCTGCCCCTGAGGTTATCGTCGAGCTTGAGGGCCCGCGCCAGCTCATCGAGGTAACCGCGCTCCATGAAGTGATCCACGTCGATGGCGAGCAGGGAGGCGAGGTAGACCTCGGTGGCCTGCTCCATGTCGGTGACCTCCCGGGCCAGCGCCTGGGGATCCAGCGGGCGGGCGAGCTCGGCGTCGATCCAGCGCGCCGCATCGCTCTGTCCCTGCTCGGTCAGGTATTGCTGGATCTTCTGACGCTCGGCGTCGTCGATGTGGCCGTCGGCCCGGGCCGCCGCCACCATGGCGCGCACCAGCAGGGTCGAACGGGCGTCCAGCGCCTGCCCTTGCAGGGTATCCAGGGGCTGGGCAGGCTGGCTCGCGCCCCCCTGCTGGGACTGCCAGTCCTGATAGAGCTTGTAGGCGAGGCCACCCAGGGCCGCCGCACCGCCCACCGCCGCGACCTTGCCGCCATACTTGCGCACCTTCTTGTTGCCGAGCAGCAAGGCCATGGCCCCGGCGGCCAGACCGCCCTGCGCCATGCCCTTCATCTGCGCCTTGCGGCTGTCACCGCCATCGTTGAGCCAGCCCTTGCCGGCACCCAGCAGTTGGTCGAGTATTTGTTTCATAGGTCCTCCTCCACGGTGGTTTTCATGCTAGGTTGGCCTGACTGAATCTGAGGTGAATGAATGCCGCTCCCAAGACTGGCCCTGCTGACCCTCTTTACCCTGCTCGCCTTCGCGGCCAACTCCCTGCTCTGCCGCCTGGCCCTGTTCGAAGAGCGGATGGATCCGGCGCTCTTTACCCTGCTGCGACTGACCAGCGGGGCCCTGATGCTGGTGCTGCTCTGTGCTGCCCGCAGCCCCACGCCGCCCCGCCAGGGAGACTGGGGGGGCGCCCTGGCCCTCCTCGTCTACGCCGCCGCCTTCTCCTTTGCCTATCTCACCCTGACCACGGGCACGGGTGCCCTGCTGCTGTTTGCGGCCGTCCAGCTCAGCATGCTGGCGCCCCCTCTGCTGCGGGGCGAGCGTCTGCCTGCTCGCCAATGGGCCGGCTTGCTGCTCGCCATGGCGGGGTTGGTGCTGCTGTTGCTGCCCGGCATCCGGGCGCCGGATCTCCTGGGGGCTGTCCTGATGGTCACCGCCGGCATCGCCTGGGCCTGCTATACCCTGCGGGCCTCGCGCGTTGGCGATCCCGTCGCCGCCAATGCCGGCCACTTCCTGCGCGCCAGCCTGCCTGCGGCCCTGCTCTATCTGCTGCTGGGCCGGCTCGAAGCCAGCCCCGCCGCCATCGGTTATGCCCTGGCCTCGGGGGCCCTCGCCTCCGGCCTGGGGTATGCGCTCTGGTATAGCGTGCTGCCCCAGCTGGGACGCACCCTGGCCGCCAGCGTCCAGCTGCTGGTGCCCCTGCTCGCGGCCATGGCCGGGCTCATCTGGTTGGATGAGTCCTGGTCGCTGCGGTTGTTATTGTCATCGCTGGGCATTCTGGGGGGCATAGCCCTGGTCATCGCGGGACGCCCCCCGGCGGGAGACAAACCATGAAGATCGCCATACTGCTGCTCGGACTTACCCTCTCGACCGGCCTGCTTGCCGCCAATCCGGACAAGGCAACCCATCAGGCCGGGCTGGACAGAGCCTGCATCAACGCCCGCCAACAACAGACGGGGCAGGACAAACAGCAACTCATCGATGCCTGCGTCAGGGCCGGGGGCAAGGCGACCCGATGCCAGCAGCAATACGCCAGTGTCGGCCAGCGCACCGGCAATGAACGCCCCTATGTGTCGCCCCTGGCGCCCTGCCAGCAGGCCGACGCCTACCGCAAGAGTAACCGGCAGTGATGCCATCTGAGGAGAATGCATGACCCCACCCCGCGAGCTGACCCTGCAGTTTCTGGCCGAGCCCGCCGACGTCAACTTCGGCGGCAAGGTACACGGCGGCATGGTGATGAAGTGGATCGATCAGGCGGGCTACGCCTGCGCCGCCGGCTGGTGCGGCGGCTACGCCGTCACCGTCTACGTGGGGGGTATCCGCTTCCTGCGCCCCATCCAGATAGGCCAGCTGGTGGAGGTGCACGCCCGGGTGATCCACACCGGCACCACCAGCATGCACCTGGCGGTGGATGTCTACAGCCGCCACCCCACCGAGCGGGAGCGCCACAAGACCACCCACTGCATCATCATCTTCGTCGCCATGGACGAGGGCGGCAAACCGAACAAGGTGCCCCAGTGGCAGCCCGTTTCGGACGAGGATCGGCAGTTGCAGCAATACGCCAGGAAGCTGATGGCCCTGCGCGAGGAGATAGACAAGGAGATGCGCCAGCATCTGTGAGGGCGCCAGTCAGATGTGACCAGGGCCAGCTCCCTATCCGGGCGCCGCCCTGTATAATGGCCCATCGACAGACGAGTACCGGAGCAACCCATGTCACTGGAAAACGCCCCGCCCGAGGTCAAGCTCGCGGTGGATCTCATCGAACTGCTGGAGACCAACCGGATAGCGCCGGCGCTGGCGCTGGCGGCGCTGGCCATCGTCACTCAGGACTATCAACGCAAGCTGAAGGAAGGCGAGGATTGCTGAGCCCGGCTCGGCCGCCCCACACCACCAAGGAGGTTTTATGGCAGATCCCATCCGTTTCGAAACCGGTCGCCCCATGCTGCTGGGGGGCCTGCGCCGCCACCATGAGTTCCAGCAAGGGGACTTCGGCGGCCAGTGGCGCGACTTTGGCGCCCTGGGGCCGCTGCCCGGCCAGCTCGGGGAGCACGCCTACGGCGTCATCTGCGGCGCCGACGCCACCGGCTGCGAATACATGTGCGCGGTGGAAGTCGCGGCGCTGGAGGTCTTGCCCAAGACCCTTGGCCGGATGCGCATCGCCCCCCAGACCTACGCCGTCTTCCTGCATAAAGGCCACGTCTCCACCCTGCCACAGACCTGGCAAGGGGCGCTGGACTGGCTGGCCCGGTCCGATTATGAGTCTGCCCACAAGCCGGATTTCGAGCGCTACGGCGCCGCCTTTGACCCCGCCATCGGCAGCGGCGAGGTGGAGGTCTGGCTCGCCGTGCTGCCCAGGCAGGCGATCGCCTGATGCCTCATTGGGCATAGCCGGTTCACGTGTGGATAAATAATAATAACAACAACTTATAAATGAGATGACGCCGAGCGAAGGCAATGCAAGGATGGAGCCCTTTCTTTGCATGAGCCTCGTGATGGATAAGCAGAATTGCAGCACACAAGCAGGACCCGGGAGCCGGTCGGCCCGGCTCATGACGCTGGCCTGCCTCATCGTGTTCATGGCCCAGATGGCCACCACGGTTTACCTCCCCTCCCTGCCCATCGTGATGAGCGATCTCGCCATCACGAGGCAAGATGCGGAGCTCTCCATCTCCCTGTTCGTGATTGGCGCCGCCCTGCCACTGCTGTTCTGGGGCGCCGCCGCCGATCGCTATGGCCGCCGACTCCCTCTTGCCCTGTCGCTGCTGTTGTTCGTCGGGGTAAGCCTGTTGCTTGCCACCACCAGCCAGGGGCCGCTGCTGTTGATCTTGCGTACCCTGCAGGGCATTGCGGCGGGGGGCGCCACCATCATTGCCCGCATCCTGATACGGGATCACTGGCAGGGGGATGAGCTGGCTCGCCGCCTCTCTGTCCTCTCCATCGCCTTCATCACCGCGCTCGGTGGCGGCCAATGGGTTGGCGGGCTGATCAGTCGCTATGCCCACTGGCAGCTGGGGTTCGTGCTGGTGGCGGGCGTTGGCATGGTGGCGCTGGTGCTGATGATCCGCCTGCCACTGCAGGGCCCCCATCCCGCAACGCCCACCATCGGCATGTGGCAACGCTACGCCAGCCTGCTGCGACGCCCCGGCTTTCTCTGGCCCGCCTGCGCCGGGGGACTGGGCTTTGCCATCACGGTCACCCTGCAGGAGATCAGCCCCTTCGTCCTGCTGCAAGGATTCGCGCTGGAGGTGACCACCTTCGGTGCGCTGGGGCTGTTGATCGGGGTTGCCTACTTCGCGGGGGCCATGGCGGTCAATCGGCAGGTCGCCAGGGTGGGTGGCAAGCGGCTGATGAGGCAAGGGGCCGGCCTCATCTTGCTGGCCTCTGCCGGCATGGTATTGCTATCTCTCTTGTCAGGGTTGCAGGGTGCCGGTGCACTGGTGGTCATGATGGGGCTCTACTGCCTCATCATTTTCGGCCAGGCGGTACTCTTTCCCAACAGCATGGCGTTGGCGGTCAGCGATGCCAGGGAGCATGGCGCCTATGCCATGGCCTTGTGCGGCTTTTTGCAGCAAGGGCTGGCGGGGATCGCCGCCGCGGGTGCCACCCTGCTGAGCCATCATGGCACCTGGGCGCCGGTACTCTTCGGCCTGGCCCTGACGACGATGCTGATCGTCCGCTTCAGGGTGCGCTAACGCGGTGGATGCCACGGCCTGCGCTCAACGCGGCCCCATGACCTCGTCGCACAGCTGGATCAGAGCCTGGCTGAGGCGCTCGAGCGGCTCTCCTTGGTCCATTCCCAGGTGCAGCGCCAGCTCCACCGAGCGCACCTGGGGCCAGTCCGGCAACTCGACCTGATCCGGCAGCCGCAACCGTGCCGGCAGCAGGCTGACCCCGATCCCCGCACTGACCGCCCCCTGCAGGCTGGCGAGGCTAGCGCTGACATAGGCGATGTGCCAGCGCAGCCCCTTGGCGTCGAGGGCCTCCGTCAACTGGCGCCGGTAGAGGCCCTCGCTCGGGAACACCACCAGCGGCACCGGATCCCGCCCGCAGGCGGGCCAGTCGCGACTATCGACCCAGGCGAGCGGCTCGCGCCAGCGGGCGACGGGATCCCCCTGCCCGCGCGCCTGCTTGACCAGCGCCAGATCCAGCGCCCCCTCCTCGAAGCTGCGCCACAACTCGTGGCTGAGGCCGCTCTGCACCTCCAGCCGCACCATCGGAAACTGGCGGGCGAAGGCGGCCAGCACCGGCGCCATGACACCGGCGGCGAAATCCTCCGGCACCCCGATCCGCAGCGGCTGGCTTGCCTCGCTCACCCGCTCCCCAGCCTGGGCCAGCAGCGCCAGGATGCGACGCGCCAGCCCCAGCAGCTTCTCCCCGGCCACCGTGGCCACCACGGTGCGGCCACTTCGGTCCAGCAGCGGGCAGCCGAGCTGCTGCTCGAGACGGCGCATCTGCTGGCTGATGGTGGATTGGGTCAGGTGCACCCGCTCGCCGGCGCGGGTGAAACTGCCGGTCTCGAGGATGGCGACAAAGCTGCGCAAGAGCTGGGGATCCAGCAGGGGGCTGTCCATTTAAGGGGTTTTCCCATTTATAAAATCACTGATAGTCATTCTATCATTTAATTTCCAAATGACATGACGGCCCGCTAGGCTGCTCCCATCCCCCCTCTTTCACAGGATTTCCCATGCCACAGGCCCATCTCCCCCCGTCCGGCGCCCATCTCGTCAACTCGCTGACCGCGCTTTCCGACCCCACTCATCAGGAGTGGCTCGAGCAGACGCTGCACCTGGCGCTGACCCACCGCCAGCATGGGGGCCGTCCCTTCGCCGCCCTGCTGGTGAAAGAGGGCAAGCTGCTGGCGAGCGCCGTCAACCGCATGCTGGAGGCGGGGGATCCCACCCGTCACGCCGAGCTGGAGGCGCTGCGCGACGCCAGTCGGCACGGCCCGCTCAAGGGCGCCGTGGTCTATGCCAGCGGCCACCCCTGCCCCATGTGCCTGTGCGCGCTGGTGATGAACGGCATCAGCGCCGTCTATTACGCCTTCGACAATCAGGACGCGGCCCCCTTCGGTTTTGACAGCACATCGAGCTACGACAAGCTGCGACTGCCCCTCAGCCCGCCGCCGCTGCCGCTCATCAAGCTGCCGAGCCCGCTCCCGGCCGCCGCCCTCTATGGCGCCGAGCCCCATGAGTAAGCCGTCTATTCGGCATGGGGCCGGCGCCCTGCTGGTGCTGGTGATGCTGATTGGCATCAACCTGCGCCCCTTCCTCACCGCCATCGGCCCCCTGGCGGGGCAGATAGACGCACGGCTGGCGCTGGGCATGGATACCCTCGCCTGGGTGACCCTGCTGCCGTTGCTGCTGATCGGGGTGGGGGTGCTGTTCACCCCGGCCCTGCGCGCCCTGGCCGGCCCGCGCCCGCTGCTGGCCGCGGCCCTGCTGCTGCTGGCGCTGGGCAGCGCACTGCGGTTCGACGTGAGCAGCGGTGCCCTGCTCATCGCCAGCGCCGCCCTCTGCGGCCTGGGTTCGGCCTTGGTGCAGGGGGTACTGCCCGGCCTCATCAAGCAGGCCTTCGCCAACCGGGTGCCGCTGGTGATGGGGATCTTTTCCGCCTGCATGATGGGGGGCGGGGCCCTTGGCGCTGTGCTCAGCCCCCAGCTCGCGAGCCAGCTGGACTGGTCGCGGGTGCTGGCGCTGTGGAGCCTGCCGGTGCTGCTGGCGCTCGGCTGGCTCGGCTGGCGGGTGCGGCTGCCCGCCCCCCCTGCGCCGCCCGCACCCGAGGGGGAGCAGCGGCTGATCGCCCTGCCCCGCAGCTGGCTACTGATCCTGTGCTTCGGCATCATCAACAGCGGCTATGGCATCGTCGTGGCCTGGCTGGCGCCAGCCTACCTGGCGCTGGGCTGGAGTGCCCAGCAAGGGGGCGAGCTGGTGGCCTGGCTGGCCCTGGCCCAGACCCTGAGCGGCCTCGGCCTGCCGCTGCTGGCGGCGCGCAAGCTGGACCGACGCCCCTGGATGGGGCTCGCCATCCTGTTGCAGGTGCTGGGCTTTGGCGGCCTCTGGCTGGCGCCGACCAGCGCCCCCATCCTCTGGTGCATGCTGTGCGGCGCGGGCCTTGGCGGCAGCTTCTCCCTGATCATGGTGATCGCGCTCGATCATTTGCCGGATCCCCGCCGTGCCGGCACCCTCAGCGCCCTGATGCAGGGTTTCGGCTTCATGCTGGCGGCGACCGGCCCCTGGGTGGCGGCGCGCCTGCATCATGTGAGCGGCGACTTTGCCAGCGCCTGGCAGTGGCAGCTCGGCGGACTGGTGCTGATGAGCCTGCTGGTGCTGCGCCTCAACCCCGCGCACTACGCCCGCGTGATGAGGCAACCCCTGCCCCGCGCGGTGGTGTCACCCGCAGGGGCGGCCCAAAGCAATACACCGGCCTAGGGCCGGTGTATTGGAAGCATGAACAATCGAGCAAGGGAGCGTCTTAGAACCTGTTCACGAGCCGTCACGAGAGACTGTCAGCAAGGTGAAGAGCAGCGCAGGAACCGGAGTTTATAGACATAAATGAGGATTCCGAGCAGCACATGAGCCTTGATCACGGTCTCGCAGTAAGACCATGAACAGGTTCTTAGCGCCCCTTCTTCTGCCGTCCCCCCTGATTGGTGCGCGGTTTGCCCGCCGCGGCCGGTTTACTGCCCTTGTTCTGGGCTCCCTTGCCAGCGCCAGCTTTACCTGACGCACCCTTGCCCGCCGGGCTCTTGTTTTCGAATGCAGCCGGACCCGGTACGTTGGGGCGGCCGCCAATCTCGTGATCGTCGTCCCGACGGGGCTTCTTGCCCTGCGCCGCCTTGGCAACCGGCTTGTTGGCAGGCTGCGCCCCCTTGGCCGGTTTCACCTCGGAGGAGGAGTCCTCGATCAGCTTGAACAGCTCGATCAGCTCGTCGTCGGTGAGATCGCGCCACTCCCCCACCGGCAACCCCTTGAGGCTGACGTTCATGATGCGGATGCGCTCGAGCTTGGTGACCTCGAAGCCGAAGTGCTCGCACATGCGGCGGATCTGGCGATTCAGCCCCTGCACCAGGGTGATGCGAAACACGAAGGGCGCCTCTTTCTTCACCTTGCACTTCTTGGTGACGGCGCCGAGGATCGGCACCCCGGCCCCCATCCCCTTGATGAACTCATCGGTCACCGGCTTGTCCACGGTCACCAGGTACTCTTTCTCGTGATCGTTGCCCGCCCGCAGGATCTTGTTCACCAGATCCCCGTGGTTGGTGAGGAAGATGAGCCCCTGGGAATCCTTGTCGAGCCGGCCTATGGGGAAGATGCGGGTGCTGTGGTTGACGAAGTCGACGATGTTGTCCTTCTCCCCCGCCTCGGTGGTGGAGACGATGCCCACCGGCTTGTTCAGCACGATGAACACCAGGCTGTCCGCCTCGCGCGCCTCGATCACCTGACCGTTGACCTTGACCAGATCCCCGGCAAACACCTGATCACCAATCCCGGCCCGCTTGCCGTTGATGAAGACGTGGCCCTGCTCGATGAAGCGGTCGGCCTCACGGCGCGAGCAGATGCCGCTCTCGCTGATGTATTTGTTCAGGCGCATGGATTCATCGGCCAGCATGGGTCACCTGCCAGATCATGGGGTTGAGGGGGGTTGTCGGCTGGGTCAGCCAGATCGTCATCGGGTTAGTCTGCATAGCATTCCATCATTAAAAGGGTCAAAGCCTGCGCATTCTTCAAAAAAACGCCGCTACAGTAGCATATTGCCCCGTTTCGTTCGCCGGATACTTGCAACGCCACGGATCCCGCCCCCTGCCGCCCGGCCTGAACCTGAGAATGCGCCCCAAAGGATGCCAGGCCACCGTTCCCCCCAAACCTCAGCGACTCCGTCTCTCAGCTCTCAGCCTTCACCCGCATCATCGAGGACGCAACTCGGTGTACCGCTTGCGTCCCCCTTCTGCCGCGCCAACCCGCCGGATAAGCTTCCCCCGCTTATTGCCGAAGGCTGGCTGGCCAACGCCAGCTGGCAAGCTCGGTTCGACGTAAAAAGGAAGAACTAATACTTGCTATTTATTGACTGAAAATGCATAAAAAGATTTTCGTCAGCACGAATTATCTTGCCGAGGTTGAGCCCCGCAGGCGTCATTGCGCCCTTTGTCGGCAAACCTTGCAAGAAACCAAATTGTTGTCCGTATTCACCTAAAACATCGAACATAAATTTGGATACGGGGCATGAACCCTTCTCTGGCATGAGGCCACTTTTATCATTCATTACAGGAGTTACAGATGAGTCATTCCCTATCCCAGGCGGATTTTCTGGCCCAGGTCGCCAAGCGCAACGCCCATCAACCCGAGTTCATCCAGGCGGTGAGCGAGGTGGTCGCCTCCATCTGGCCCTATCTGACCCGCCACCCCCGCTATCTGCAGCACGGCCTGCTGGAGCGACTGGTGGAGCCGGAGCGCTTGGTGCAGTTTCGGGTCAGCTGGGTGGACGACAAGGGTCAGGTGCAGGTGAACCGCGGCTATCGCATCCAGCACAGCTCGGCCATCGGCCCCTTCAAGGGCGGCATGCGCTTCCACCCCTCGGTGGATCTCTCGGTGCTGAAATTCCTCGCCTTCGAGCAGACCTTCAAGAACGCCCTCACCACATTGCCCATGGGCGGCGGCAAGGGCGGCAGCGATTTTGATCCCAAGGGCAAGAGCGAGGGCGAGGTAATGCGCTTCTGTCAGGCACTGATGCTGGAGCTCTATCGCCACCTGGGTGCCAACACCGACGTGCCGGCCGGTGACATCGGCGTCGGCGGGCGCGAGGTGAGCTACATGGCGGGCATGATGAAGAAGCTCACCAACAGCGCCGAGTGCGTCTTTACCGGCAAGGGACTCTCCTTCGGTGGCAGCCTCATTCGCCCGGAAGCCACCGGCTACGGCCTGCTTTACTTCGTCGAGGCCATGCTGGCCCACCGTGGCCAGTCCCTGGCGGGCATGACGGTGTCGGTGTCGGGCTCCGGCAACGTGGCGCAATACGCCATCGAGAAGGCGATGGAGCTCGGCGCCAAGGTCATCAGCGCCTCCGACTCCGGCGGCACCGTCCATGATCCGGACGGCTTCACCCCAGAGAAGCTGGCCCGCCTGATGGAGCTCAAGAACGAGCAGCGCAAGCGGGTGGCGGATTACGCCCACGAGTTCGGCCTCGAGTTCTTCACCGGCCGCACCCCCTGGCACCTGCCGGCTCAGGTCGCCCTGCCCTGCGCCACCCAGAACGAGCTGGAGGAAGATGATGCCGCCAACCTCATCGCGAACGGCGTTCAGCTGGTGGCCGAGGGGGCCAACATGCCGAGCAGCGCCGCGGCCATCCAGGCGTTCCACGACGCCCGCGTGTTGTTTGCGCCGGGCAAGGCCGCCAACGCCGGTGGCGTCGCCACCTCCGGCCTCGAGATGAGCCAGAATGCCCAGCGCCTCTGCTGGAGCCGGGAAGAGGTGGATGCACGCCTCAAGGGGATCATGAACAGCATCCACGCCACCTGCGTACGTTACGGTCAGGACGAGCAAGCCCACGTGAACTACGAGTCAGGCGCCAACATCGCCGGCTTCGTCAAGGTGGCCGACGCCATGCTGGCACAAGGGGTCTGCTGATCCCGGTTCACGGACAGGGAACACCCCGCCACATCCGATAACGAAGGGCAGCCCATGGCTGCCCTTTTCATCCGTGTTGTCAGCGGGTTCTGCACCTGTGCCTTTCCCATCCCACTTCACACTCCCTTCACCCGGCCGTGACAGAGTGCCCGCTCTTTACATCCAGCGAGGACAATATGATGGTCAAGTTCGGCGTTTTCTTGATGGTGATGGGGGTCGGCAGCTTCATGGCGTTCAGCCTTATCGGCTCCTCCCTCGATAAACAGGGGTTCTTGCATGAACCTTTCGCCTTGCTCCCCCTCGGTTATCTGTTGCTGTTGGTGGGGGCTGGACTGACCTTCCTGGGACTGCTCAGGGCGAGACGCCGGCTGGGTCGCTCAGGCTGACTGAGTTGGGTATCGGCATTCCCCAATGCGGGGCCATGGCAGCCAAAGACTCGCCTCCCCTCTTGTCCACCGGTTGCCTGCACTGCTTTTTCCATCTAAACCCGCATGCGCAGCCTTAGAGGTAGCGACTTATTTCGATAAGATGCCGATCCGGATCCAGAAAATAGACCGACTCGATGGGTCCGCAGGCGCCGCTCTTGGTGACGGGGCCCTCCACTATCTCGACCCCGTGGTAGCTAAGCTGAAATATCACCTGCTCCAGCGGCCAGTGGGTGATGAGGCAGATATCCCCCGCCCCCACCTGGGCCCGGTTGCGCGGCTCCTGCCCCAGTAGCTGCAAATTGATCTTCTGATTGCCAAAGCGCAGCGCCCGCCGTCCCTTGCCAAAGGTGATGGCCTCCATCTTGAGCACTGAGCTATAAAACGCGACCGAACGCTCGATGTCGCTCACCGTCAATACCAGATGGTCGATATGGCTGATCATGCTTCCTCCTCACCATTACGCTATCGCGCCACACAGCCCAACATACCCGGCCCGGCCTTTACGAGGACGAGTGTGCCAGGGTACGCAAATACAAATCCAATTGACCCTTCCCCAGAAAAAATCCGATCACTGCGCCGCAGCACAAGCCCTGTCACGCTGGGCCAGCAAGGCCTCATCTTCACTGTCCATGGCAGCCAAGATCGCCTGATTACAGGCCCGCTCCGCGAGCTTCGCCGGACTCTGCTTGGCATCGGCGATCTCCGCAATCATGGGGCGATAGCCGATGGCGGCCGAGCAGTACATGGTGCGGTACTTAGGGAGCTGCCAGCTACTGTCATCCTGGCGCGATAACTCATCGCACAGCTTGCCAAACAGCGCCCTTGCCTTGACCGTACACTGGCTAAAACGCCGCACATCCTGCTCATAGGGACGACAGACGCTGTTCTGTTTGATCTGCCAGAGCTGATAAGAGAAGGGAACTCGCTCCCCTTCATACTCCACCGCCAAGGTTTTAAGCTCGGTCCCATAGTGATCCGACACCGGTTGCTGTACCAAATTGAGATACGCCGAAAAAAGCCAAGAAACCGGATCCATCACCACCTCCCTGTGGTTGCCACTGCCGAGCTGTATCACGAAAAACCGGAGCGATTTTCAAACGAGTAACAGGCGACAATAGCTTACTGATTTGGTTGGAAAAAATGATACTCTTCTCACCACCCTCATGTACAACGTTCAAGGCCAGTGTGCGATGCAACAATGCGGTATTTATGAACAACTCATTACTCAACTGCTGACATCTCGACTCGACCGCGAGCACTTTTACGTAGGGGAACGCCAGCTTGAACCAGCCGAAGCGGCTGTCTGGTTATCACGATTTCTGAGCCGTGTTTTGGAATATGCGGTGGGTTCGGTTACTGGAGAAGATCAGCTGCAACGGCAGATTGCATTGGCTAATCAGTTATTGCTTTGGCTAAAAGATCGCACGCAAGACCCAGACTTTATTGGCGAGAATCTCATCGATAGTCAGGGGAAAATCCTGACAGCACTCTACCAGTTGGATAACCCCATCTCCGCCAATTTAAAGCAATATGCCGAAGATATTTTCCCTCTGACAGGCCTAACGCAAAGTGAGCTGTTCTGCGGCAGCAATGCGGGCTTGTCGATGGAGTCGGAGATTAAACGGGAAATCTTATCAGCGGACAGCATCTGCTGGCTTGTCTCGTTTATCAAATGGGCAGGCATTCGTATTTTCCGCCATGAGCTGGAGGAGTTCACCCGCAGCGGCCGCCAATTAAAAGTGATTACCACTTCTTATATGGGGGCAACCGACGCCAAAGCAGTCGAATTTTTAGCCAACCTGCCCAACACAGAAGTCAAACTCAGCTACAACACCCAGCGCGAGCGGTTGCATGCCAAGAGCTATCTCTTTTGCCGAAATACAGGATTTCATACCGGCTATATAGGTTCATCCAACCTCTCTCATTCTGCCCTCACCAGTGGCTTGGAGTGGAACCTAAAAATCACCTCGCAAGAGATCCCTCATATTATCGAGAAATCCCTGAGTACCTTTGAAACCTATTGGGAGTCCGATGATTTTGAGCTGTTTGATGGCAAGCTCGAAAGCCGTACAAAATTACAGCATGCGCTGCAAGAGGCCCGTGGTGATTGCGACAAAAATGCTCCTGCCTATTTCTTTGATATCACGCCGTTCCCCCATCAACAGGAGATCCTTGAGCAATTGGCAATGGAGCGCTCCTTGCACCAGCGCTTTCGTAACTTGGTGGTTGCGGCCACCGGCACGGGAAAAACCTTGGTCTCCGCCTTTGATTTTGCTCGTTTTCTGAAAACCAAACCCGACGCCAAGTTTCTGTTTGTCGCCCACAAAGAGGAGATCTTGCGCCAAGCATTGGCCTCTTACCGCGGTGTGCTCAAGCAATCCCATTTTGGTGAACTATTGGTCGGTGGCGCCGTGCCAACTCACTACCATCAGCTATTTGCCTCGGTGCAATCCTTGAATAACCAACTGGCTAGTTTGCGTCTTAGCTCAGATTATTTCGATTACATCGTCATCGATGAGGTTCACCATATTGCCGCAGCCAGTTACCGGGGTTTGCTCTCAGCCTTCTCCCCTGAAATTCTCTTGGGATTGACTGCGACGCCGGAGCGCCATGATGGTGGTGATATTCTCGCGGACTTTGGTGGCGTGATCGCAGCTGAAATCCGCTTGCCAGAGGCCATCAATCGCCGCCATCTCTGTCCGTTCCACTATTTTGGCATCGACGATGATACCGACTTGCGCCAAGTCGCTTGGAAAAATGGCCGTTATGACATTAGTGAGCTCACCAATATCTACACCCACAATCAGCAGCGAGTGCAGAAAATAGTCCAAAGCCTCGATGAGATCGTCACCGATATTACCAAGATCAAGGCGCTGGCATTTTGTGTGAGCCGTGAACATGCCGATTTTATGTGCAAGGCATTTTTACTGAAAGGTATTAAGGCTGACATCCTCACCAGCGATAACCGAGACGAGCGGCATAGCAAACAACAAGATTTGCGTACCGGCGTTATCAATATTCTCTGCGTGGTGGATATCTTCAACGAAGGTGTCGATATCCCGGAAGTCGATACCTTGCTGTTTTTACGACCAACGGAAAGCCTCACCATCTTCTTGCAGCAATTAGGGCGCGGCCTGCGGCTGGCGAGTGATAAAGAGTGCTGTACCGTGTTGGATTTTGTTGGCAATGCCCGTGCTGAGTATGACTTTGCCCAGAAATTCCGGGCGCTGGTGGGTAAAACAAATAAGGCGATCAGCCACGAAATCAAACAGGGCTTCCCTCACGCCCCCCTGGGCTGCCGCATCGAACTCTCAAAACAGACCCAAGAGTTAATTCTGAGCAATATCAAGAAGGCGACCCTCAATACCTCAAGGCTCATGGGCCTGATCCGCCGTTTCTCACAGGATTGCGATTTACCGCTGACGCTGGCGAACTTTTTGAAGTTTTACCCTCACATCAGCCTTGAGGAGATCTACAAGCGCGGCAACTGGAGCACCTTGGTCAAACAGGCTCGTAACCACATTGTTTCTGAAATGAGCGATGATAAGTTATCTACCCTCTACACCCGGGCCATCCAAAAACGGCTATTGGGCTGCGATGCGCTCCATTACTTGAAATTCTTGCAGACCTTAGTGGAAGGCGCCTTTACCTTAACGGCCGAGCACGATGAGCGCATGACCTTGATGTGTCACTACGACTTCTGGCAACAGAGCGGCCCCAACGCAGGCTTTAGCTCCTTGACGCACAGCCTGAAACGACTCAATCAACCAGAGTTAAGGGCTGAGCTGGCAGATCTGTTACCCATGCTGATCAATCGGGTGCAGCACGAACAGCGAGCCATGCCTGACCTTCCCGGCAATCCGCTGCAACTGCATGCCCGCTATGCCAGAGAGCAGGTACTGGTTGGCTTTGGTGCGACCACCTTCGCGCAACAACCCACAGCTCGCGAAGGGGTGTATGTCATCGCAGAGCAAAATATCGAATTGCTGTTCGTGACCCTGAACAAGACGGAGCAGCACTTCTCCCCCACCACCCGTTATCACGACTACGCCATCAACGAGTCGCTGTTCCATTGGCAGAGCCAAAACAGCGCTCGCCCTGAGCATGGTAAAGGCCTGAGTTACATTAACCACAGAGCAGAAGGTAAGCGCTTGTTTCTGTTTGTCCGTGAGCAGAGCAAAGATGAATTTGGCCGCACCCTTGGCTTTGTGAACTTTGGTGAGGTGGAATACATCTCCCACAGCGGCAGCCAACCGATGAACATCAAATGGCAGTTGACCACTCCGATGCCTCCCTTCATGTGGAAAGAAGCAGCAAAGTTGGCGGTTGGCTAACTCCCATTAGATAAAACACCTCGCCCATCCGCGAGCCGTTTTCATTGGGATCAGCATGGGATCCGCTCGATGCGGCCGCCGCTGAGCTTGAAGAAGGCATCCTGTGGCAGCTCCTGGCGCCAAGTGGTGACATAGTCGAGATCGGCATAGGCGCCGCGCAGCATGGCGCCAAACAGGCCGTGGGAGATGACGATGGCGCGCTCGACGACGCTGTTATCCCGCAGCCAGCTCTGGGCCCGGCGCTGGATGCTTTGAAAATCTTCCCCGGCCGGCGCCTGCAGGTACCAATCCGGTTTACCGATATCGAGTTCGGGATGATCTTCCAGCAGATCCGGCACCCGACGGCTCTCCCACTCCCCCATCCCAAGCTCCACCAGCCGCTCGTTCTAGACGATGCGATCGCTATCTAGCCCCAGCTGCTGGCACACCAGTTGCGCCGTCTGCCGGGCCCGACCGAGGGGACTGGCATAGGGGGTCCAGCGTGCGGCGTCATCCAGCAGGTCGCGCAGGCGAGCCCCCATGGCGGCGGCCTGCGCCTCCCCCTTGGTGGTCAGATCCGAGTTGCAACGCCCCTGCAGCCTCAGCTCGGCGTTATAGCGGGTTTGGCCGTGGCGCAGCAGATAGAGGGTGCGCGGCATGGCTTCTCCAGCAAGTTGAGATAGACGAAAGGGCAGATGATAACAGATGGGCGGAACGATAAAGACTCAGGTGGCCGCAATGGGCGAGCAAACGGGTCAGGGCTGACCCGGTTCCTGCCACCGAGTTCAAGGGCGCTCAGCCCTTCTTGATCTCCCGCAGATAGCGGTAGATGGAGTGCACCGAGATGCCGAGCTGACGGGCGGTGAGCTGGGCGCTGTCTTTGAGTTCGAAGATCCCCAGCTCATGCAGCTGGTTGACCATGACCCGAGTCTTCTGGGACGGCGGCACCGCCTCGTTGCCCCGCACCTCGGCGCTGATGCTGTCGATGGTGCTGCTCAGGGCTTCGTCGATGTTGCGGGCGAACACCTCAGGGGTAGCGCTCGGCTCATGCTGGTGCATGCATTCGGGCATCATGGTGCGCAGCACGGATTGCAGCGGGGCGTCCATATCGCTGTTGATGCAGAGCAGCCCGATCGCCTTGTGCTCGCCGTTGCGAATGACGGTGGTGAGGGAACGCAGCGTCTTGCCGGTGGCGCACTTGGTCATGTAGGGACTGGAGACATCCTGCCCGCTCTTGAGTTTCATCATCGCCAGATTGGTGATGGGGGCGCCGACGCTGCGGCCGGTGATGTGGCCGTTGGCAATCTTGATGATCGACGGATTGCTCGCATCCAGGCTGTGCAGCAGCACCTCGGTATGCTGGCCATACATGGCGGCGATGCCGTCCACTATGATCTCCATCGCCTTGAGGATCTCGAAATCGGTCGGGGTCAACTCGTGCAGTTTCATGGGGGCCTTGATGGTAACGCCGCGGCCCATCATCGGCTGCGGCTGGGTGCCTGCTCAGGCAGACATGATAGCCTCGGCGGCAGCCATGTCCACTGTTGCCATCTGTCTGATCTCTATGGCGGTTTTTGCGCACTGCCGCAGGGCTGGCAAGCCTGGGCAGGGCATAGTCAAACGGCTCGCAAGCGACTCCCCTCTCAGGGCAGTCGATGAGCGATGGCCTCGATCTCGACCCTGACGCCCATCGGCAGATCCTTGACCGCAAAGCAGCTGCGCGCAGGACACTCGCTCAGGAAATACTGCTGGTAGACCCCGTTGAAGGCGGCGAAATCGGCGATATCTGCCAGATAGCAGGTGGTCTTGAGCACGGTTGCCAGACTGCCACCGCCGGCCTCCAGCACGGACTTCAGATTCTCCAGCGATTGGCGGGTCTGGGCCTCGATCCCGCCTTCCACCACGCCACCCTGGCGCTTGCAGACGGGCAGCTGACCCGAGGTGAAGATGAGATTGCCATAGGCGGTGCCATGGCTGTAGGGACCAATGGCATCGGGTGCAGCGGTTGCGACGATAACGGTTTTCATAGGACCTCCGAAGATCAGCAGGTGTGAGCGTCTAGCTCATGGTTCGTGCAACATTATTTGATTATAAATAGGTTTGTTCAACTTTATTTTTATAAAAATAAGCTTGAACACGCGCAAAGGAACAACAAACTACAATCCAATAGACTGATTTAAATAGAAAATTCATCTCTATTAAGGGTCTCAACGACTCAAGTTTTTTTGCATCTAACGCACCGCCAGGATTTTCATCGGGTGCATCAGACACTCCCGGGCAGCCGCTGGTGACTGGGTCGGCCTCAGACATGGCGTCCGCGACTCGGTCTGCCTCTGCGCCAAAACGAGACGGCTTGATCCCACGGGACACAGCCTGCGGATAGCGGATAGCGGATAGCGGATAGCGGATAGCGGATAGCGGATAGCGGATAGCGGATAGCGGATAGCAAAAAAGCAGCACTCGCTCGAGACAGCAACAATAACGGCGCCCGAAGGCGCCGTTTTTTTCATTCCCGCTGACGGGCTGAACAAGCCTGAGGCTTATTCGTCTTCCAGGTAGGCGTAGCCTTGCAGACCCAGCTCCAGCTCGTCGAGCAGGGCCTTGCGGGTTGCGTCATCCAGTTGCGGATGGGAGGCGATGCGCTGGTAGTTCTCACGGATGACGGACGGGTCGATGTTGACGTAACGCAGCAGCTGGTCGACGGTATCGCCGCGCACCACGTTGCGAATGTCCATCTTGCCTTCGTCATCGAGCCACACTTCCGCGCAGTGGGTGTCACCGAACAGGTTGTGCAGATCGCCGAGGATCTCCTGATAGGCACCGACCAGGAAGAAGCCGACGTGGCACACTTCGTCCTCGCCGTACTCCGGCATCGGCAGGGTGCTCTCGACCCCCAGACCATCGACGTAGTGCTCGACCTGACCGTCGGAGTCGCAGGTGATGTCCATCAGGATGCCGCGACGGGTGAGCGGACGCTCGAGACCCGCCAGCGGCATCACCGGGAACACCTGACCGATACCCCAGGCATCCGGCAGCGACTGGAACAGGGAGAAGTTGGCGAAACACTTGTCGGCCAGTTTCTCGGAGAGCTCGTCAGCCAGCGCGCGGTGGTTGCGGTTGACCGGGTTGAGCAGCTCTTTGAGCGTCAGGCAGGTGTTCTGGTGCAACATCTCGGCCCAGGCGCGTTGCTCAAGGTTGAGCAGGCCCATGGTGTACTGGGTGTTCACATCGCCCAGATCGGCCACGGAGTCGTGATAGATCTCCAGCAGAGAGGGATCGTCACTGCGCAGATCCAGCCAGCCCTTCCACATGTTCTGCAACAGGGTGGGCGCGTCGTCATCCGGTGCGCTGATGTCGTTCATCTCCACCCCTTCGGCACCAATGAGATTGGTGACCAGCACGGCGTGGTGAGCGGTCAGGGCACGGCCGGACTCGCTGATGATGGTCGGGTGCGGCAGGTCAAACTCGCGGCAGACGTCGCCGATGCCCCACACCACGTTGTTGGCGTATTCGGACAGGCTGTAGTTGGCGGAGCAGTGGCTCTGGGAGCGGGTGCCCTCATAGTCCACACCCAAGCCACCGCCAACATCGACCACGTCGATGGGCACGCCCAGGCGACGCAGTTCGGCGTAGAAGCGGCCGCACTCGCGGATGCCGCCCTGGATATCGCGGATGTTGGCGATCTGGGAGCCGAGGTGGAAGTGCAGCAGTTGCAGGCAATCCAGCTTGTCCAGGCTGCGCAGACGCTCGACCAGCGCCAGGATCTGGGAGGCTGAGAGGCCAAACTTGGACATTGAGCCGCCGCTCGATTCCCACATGCCGGAACCGGTGGAGGCGAGCTTGGCACGTACACCTATGTTCGGTTTGATGTTGAGGCGAGCTGACTCGTCCAGCACCATTTCCAGCTCGGAAGGCTTCTCCACCACGATGTAGACCTTGTGGCCCATCAGGTTGCCCAAGAGGGCGTGGCGGATGTATTCGCGGTCCTTGTAACCGTTGCAGACGATCACCGAGCCTTGCTCATGGTGATGGGACAACACGGCCAACAGCTCCGGTTTGGAGCCCGCTTCCAGCCCAAGCCGTGGCTTGTCGCTGTAGGACTGGCTGATGGTCTCGATGACGCGGCGCTGCTGGTTTACCTTGATCGGGTAAACGCACAGGTAGTCCCCTTCATAGCCTGACTTCTCGATGGCCTGACCGAAGGCGTTGAACAGCGCATCGACCCGGCTCTTGAGGATGTCGGGGAAACGCAGCAACACCGGGGTGGTCAGCCCGGACTGGCGCAACTGTTCGATGGCATCGGAGATGACGATGTGGGCATCGGGGCGCGACTTGTCGGGCGCGACGGTCACATGACCGGCGTCATTGATATTGAAAAAACCCGCACCCCAGTAGGGAACGTTGTAGACCTTCAAGGAGTCCTTGCTGGACCAGTTAGTCATGGGCTATGCCTCGCAAATGAGCGGCCATGGGCCGCCTTCGTTACCCTCAATCACATCCAGACCATCGATGGCAATCTGTGGCGAGCCGAGGCTGCCTGCTGGCGACCGAACAATAACGACACCCTGGTCATTACCTTCAACATCGCCGGCCTTTCGATTGCACATCGCGGCAAGCCTGAGCTGCCTGGTGGATCTTGGGAAGTAACGAGTCTTGATGTGGGGCTGGTGGCTTTACATCAAGCTCAACGGTATGCGGTGCCACGATAATGCAGCGCCGCGGTACTTTGATGACGGAAGGCATCAGCCACGCCGTCCGTTCATCATTCGGCAGCCATCGCGACGACAAGGGAGATTTCAAGGAAGATAAGGGAAGACGTCAGCACGCACAGGTGTTGATAGACGACAACCACCACAGCCAGCTCAACACCAGTGACCACCCATGACAAGGGAAGATGATGAGCCATTGGCTCAGTCGGTCAGTTGGATGATGAGAGTCCGTTGCTCTCCCTGATACCGGAGCCTAACCGGTATTAAAGAAACCATACCCTAGCAGTGTCTGTCGTTTCTGCGTGCCTCGCCCTATAGGCGTATGATCCTTCGGTGTCTGGCGGCTCTGCCTGCTCAGGGTTACCATCGGATCGGCGCGGAGTGTACACACTTACCGCCGCTACTGACAATAAAAAATCGTGTTAAAAAACGGGTTTTAGCGGGTGGGTCAAATCTTGCTGCCAGCAAGGCTGGCTCTGGGATGGCGCGCATTGGCCCCCCCTCCCGATTAGCCCTGAAAATAACAGGTGAACCGGCCATCTTGTCTCATGCCTTGCCGGCACAGGGCCGAGGTCATATTCGGTCGATGTGAGGGTGATTAACCACGCTTTCATTTGGAATTTTTATGCACAAGCCCCCTTGAATGACCGGTATCAACCCCTCCCGCCCCCTCTCTCAAATTCATCAAAAACTGCGCTGACGCAATAATCGGTGCGACAGTATTGTCCACAATGGCCCCTCATCATTTCCGGTTCGAGGCTTGTCCATGGATACCCTGCTTGAGCGTTTTCTGCGTTACCTGACTTTTCATACCCGCTCCGATGCGACCAATCCCGCCTGCCCCAGCAGCGAGGGCCAACGCGTCTTCGCCCGCGCCCTGCAGGAGGAGCTGACACAGCTTGGCCTCAGTCAGGTCATCCTGGACGAACACGGCTACCTCACCGCCTGTCTGCCTGGCAACCAGCCGAATGCCCCGGCCATCGGCCTCATCGCCCACATGGACACCGCCGATTACGAAGCCGAACACGTGGTGCCCCAGATAGTCGAGAACTACAGAGGCGGCGACATCTGTCTCGGCAAGGGGGACGAGGTGCTGGCCATCCGCCAGTATCGCTGCCTGAAAAACTACCTGGGCCAGGATCTCATCACCACCGACGGCACTACCCTGCTCGGTGCCGATGACAAGGCCGGTATCGCCGAGATCCTCAGTGCCGTCGAGCAGTTGCTGGCCCACCCCGAGATCCCCCGTGGCGATCTCTGGCTCGGCTTCACCCCGGACGAGGAGATTGGCCGCGGTGCCGATCTGTTTCCTCTCGATCGCTTCCCGGCCAAATGGGCCTATACCGTCGACGGCGGCGAGCTGGGGGAGCTGGAGTACGAGAACTTCAACGCCGCCGGCGCCACGGTGCGCATCACCGGCAACAACGTGCACCCCGGCACCGCCAAGGGCAGCATGATCAACAGCCAGACCCTGGCCGCCCGCTTCCATGCCGCCATGCCAACCGGGCAGACACCGGAGTGCACGGAAGGCTACGAGGGCTTCTTCCACCTGGCCCAGATGAGTGGCACCGTCGAGCAGAGCGAGCTGCACTACATCATCCGCGACTTCGATGACGACAGCTTCGCCGCCCGCAAGGCCCAGCTCAAGGAGCGGGTCGCCACCTTGCAACTGGAATGCCCCAAGGCGCGCATCGAGCTGGAGATCCGGGATAATTATCGCAACATGCGCAGCCAGATAGAGCCGCACCTGCACATAGTGGAATTGGCCAAGGCCGCCATGGTCGCGGCCGACGTGGTGCCGAAGATCAAGCCCATTCGCGGCGGCACCGACGGCGCCCGCCTCTCCTTCATGGGCCTGCCCTGCCCCAACCTGTTCACCGGTGGCCACAACTTCCACGGCAAGCACGAGTTCATCCCGCTGCAATCCATGGAAAAAGCGGTCGCCACCCTGGTGGAGCTGGTGCGACTGACCTCCGCCTACCGGGCATAATCCGGCCCCCTTGAGCAGGGCGAGCCACGCTCGCCCTGCCATCAAACTGTCATTCGGTTGCCACGCGGCGGGAACAGCGCCGGCAGATGCTGGGGCAAAGGATCCACAACGCAGCCCCATGTTCAGCCTCGACACTCTGCTGTGACAGCACCTGCCCCGCCTCTCCAACCGCCGATCCGCCCGCGGCTCAGGCAGGGGCTGCACTGGCTGCACTGGCTGCTGCACGAGCAGACCTTCGTGCACGTTGCCGAGCAGTATCCCCATCTGCACTGCATCGAGGTCTGGGGTGGGTGGAAATGAGCCGCATCAAGCCCCACAAGCGGGCGCGCTACATAGGTCAGCAGCCAGACACGCCATCCCCCGACGCATTGACAGACAGGCCGGTTGCCATCAAGCAAAAGGGAGGCATAGCCTCCCTGTTATCCATCAAACCAGCGCCGATCACTCCACGGCGGGCTTGCGATCCGCATGCCCGAGATCACGCTCCGGCGCTATGATGTCACGCACCCGTTGCTTGATCTCTTTGGCCTCGGGGAAGCCCTCATCGACCACCCGATCCCACACCTGTACGCCGTTCACCAGGATCTTGAACTCCCCCTTGCTGGCGGGCACCAGCGCCACCTCGCCGAGGTCGCTGTCGAAGGTGGAGAGCAGTTCCTGGGCCAGCCAGGCCGCGCGCAGCATCCAGCGGCAGAGGGTGCAGTAGCGGATCTCGATGCGAGGCTTGGCGACGGGGGTGAGCTGTTCTGTCATGGGATGATTCCGTAAAAATGGGGCAACGGGCGGCGGGCGCCCGCAATGCCGCGTGCAAAGAGGACGGGGCTAGTCCGATTGGGCGACCCCGTGAAAATCGGCAAGCCAATGGCGCGCTATGGTCTGCATGGTCGCCTGTGGCAACTCGAACAAGCCGGGTGCCGGGGCCTGGCGAGAGAGCTGATGCACCCCCTCGATGATCTCCGCCAGCACCAGATAGACATACTCGCCGATGACGGCGCCATGGACAAAGTTGACGGCCTCCCCCCGGTTGAGCAGGAAGATGGTGCTGCCATCCGGCCGGGTGAGCGCCAGCACGTGAGGGCACACCTCTTCGCTCGGCCAGGGGAGCTGGGAGAGACAAAACGCGAACTCGTCGTCGGCCGAGGTCACCGAGGCCAACATGGCACCGGGGCGCAGCGCCAGCAGATCGGCCAGATCCAGCGAACCGTTGCCGGTGGAGCAGATCACCAGCTCGGCCCGGCCGAGGGCCTCTTCCTTGCCCACCAGCTTGAAGCCGTGGGAGAGCGCCTCCACCTGGCGCAGGGCATCCGTCTCCACCAGCTCCAGGTGCAGGTTGCGGCAGCGCAGCTCGCGGGCGATGCTGCGCCCCACCTTGCCATAGCCAAACAGGGCGGCCTGGCAGACGTTGAAGGTGCGATTGAGGGTGCGGGCCAGGGATTCCGCGGAGTAGACCACGCTCAGGCCGATCTGGATATCCTCGGCCTGCTTGAGGGGGCTGCGCGCCACCGAGATGACGGGAGCGGCCAGCAGCTCCTGCTCGTAGCGCTGATGACCGTTTTCGGTCATTTCCACCACCCCGATGAAACGCGCCCCGAAGTGCTCGGAGAGGATGGCCTGGGTCCTGGCAAAATAACCGCCGATGTCCAGGATGATGAGCCGCTCATGGGCCTCGACCAATGGCGCTATCTGGGCGATGACCTCTGTTGGATCATTGCTCCAGTGGCGATCGAGGGGTAACACCGGATAATGCTGCTGGGCCCAGGTCAGGGTCGGTCCGTGCACTGACTTGGGTTTGGGCAAGATGGCGCCCACCCGCCCGATTTGGGCGAGTGCCTGGATAAAATGGGGCCTGTCGGGGAGCAGATGGGTGACCAGCAGAATACAGAGGCCCTCGAGGCGTGCCTGCTCGATGAAATGGCGAAAAAACAGATGCTCAGATCCTTGACTGCGCAACTGTGCGCCTCCTTAGTGTGCCGCAAGTATGCAGGCAAACAGAACCCGGCATGGCCGGGTTCTGTTTGCATCCAGATAAAATATTAATGAAATCATTTTTATCTGAAACCACAATAGCGCTCAATCTTTATCTGCGCAGACTATGACTGACCATGCAAATATCAAGGTAATCGCCTGTTTTTCATGCAAAAATCAGTACAGTGATGCCTCCGGCCAGACCCACCACAGACTCAATCCGGCGCCGATGCCCGCCACCAGGATCAGCAGCGCCCAGCGCGAGATCCAGGGCTTGTTGCGCAAGGCCCATTCCAGCAGCGGCAGCAGCCAGACCGGTAGCAACACCAGCAGCGGTACCTCCACATATTGCCAGGCCAGCATCTGCACGAAGGCGAGTGCCAGCGCCAGGGGTGCAGGCGACACCCTCACCCCGGCAAAGGCACCGAGCAGGGCACGGAAACCGGCGAAGGCCGCCAGCGCACCCGCCAGCTGGGCGATGAGCAGGCTGCCGTCGATGCCGATAACCAGCGCCAGCCAGATGAAACCGAGCGCGAAACCGAGCCCCTCCTGGCTGTCGGTGCGCAGCTGTGACCAGCCGTACCAGACGATGGCAGGCAGCAGTGCCAGCCAGATGCGCGGTTCGGTGGCGAGCACCGAGGCTAGCCCCAGCCACCACACCAGACCGCCGAGCACGGCAAACAGCGCCACCGCGGCCCGCTTGTCGGTCAATTGCGCCGCAAGGGCGGGCACCAGCAGCGTCAGCGGCAGCCATTGCCACGCCTTGACCGGCAGGCCATAGACACCGCCGAGCAGGCAGCCCACCAGCCAGAGCGCCAGCATCCCCCACAGATACCCCAGCCTGGGCCAGCACCATGACAGCAAAGCGGCCCCCAAGGGAGCCGCCAGGGTTTGCAACAGGAGTGCAGCGCCCATTACTTGCGCACGCCTTCGACGAACAGATTGATGGTCAGCTCATCGGTGATGTTCGGCACCATGAAGTTCACGCCAAAGTCGCTGCGCTTGAGAACGGTGGTGGCATTGAAGCCATTGCGGTAGCCGCCCCAGGGATCCTTGCCTTCACCGATGTGCACCAGATCGAAGGCCACTTCCTTGGTGACGCCGTGCATGGTCAAGGTGCCCTTGAGCACGCCCTTGTCCTTGGTGCCCTCATAACCGGTGCTGACGAAGGTCATCTTGGGATACTGCTTCACGTCCAGGAAGTCCGGGCTGCGCAGGTGCTTGTCACGGGGCTCGTGGTTGGAATCCACGCTGGCGGCATCGATCTCGAAGCTCGCCTTGGCCGTGGCCGGGTTGGCCTCGTCCACGCTGAAGGTGCCACTGAAGGTGTTGAAGCGGCCCACCACCTCGGAGAAGCCGAGATGGCCCACCTTGAACTGGACTGTGGTGTGCGCCGGATCGACATTGTAATCGGCGGCCATCAGGGGAGCCGCCATAAACAGGCAGGAGGCCAGCAGGGTTTTGGTCATCTTCATCGCGCTCATTCCATTTTCCTTCATTTATTCATTGAGAAGCCATAACTGTAGACGGGATGTTAACCTCACGAACGATGATAGATAATTAGCGTTATATTAAAATGATTATCATCTGACAGTAGAAAGTGAGGAGAGAAACGTCATGGATCAGATAGCCGCCATGCGCACCTTCATCAAGGTGGTGGAATGTCAGAGCTTTACCAAGGCCGCCCATCAGCTCGGCATCTCGGTCGCCATGACCTCCAAGCTGATGCAGCAACTCGAGGAGTCGTTGTCGACTCGGTTGCTGTCGCGCACCACCCGCCAGGTCAACCCCACCGAGGCGGGCCAGTTCTACTACCAGCGCTCCCAGGCGCTGCTGGCCGAGCTGGAGGAGACCCACAGCCAGCTCACCCGCAACAACCAGCAGCCACAAGGTACCCTCAAGCTGTCTGTGCCCATGGACTTTGGCTACCTGCACCTCTCCCCCGCCCTGCCGCTGTTTCGCGAGCGCTTCCCCGAGCTCAAGCTGGAGATAGAGTACAGCGATCGGCGGGTAGCGCTGGTAGAGGAAGGCTTTGATCTGGCGCTGCGCATCGGCAACCTGCCGGACTCTTCCCTGGTGGCCAAGCAGCTGGCCATGATGAAGCTGGTGGTGTGCGCCAGCCCGACCTATCTGGCCCGGCGAGGCACACCACGGAGTCCCGAAGATCTCAAGCAGCACGACTGCCTCATCTACACCCTGACCCAGCCGGACTGGGTCTTCAAACGGGATGGGGAGCAGATAAATGTGCGGCCCCAGGGGCCGCTGCGTGCCAACAACGGGGTGGTGCTGACCCGGGCCGCCTGCAATCACATGGGCATCATCTGGCAGCCAACCTTCATCGTCGGGGATGCGCTGCGTTCGGGGGAGCTGGTCTCCTTGCTGCCCGAGTGGGATCAGGGGCAGATCGGGCTCTATGCGCTCTATCCGCACCGCCGCTTCGTCTCGGCCAAGGTACGCTGCTTCATCGAGTTCGTGCAGGAGCGCTATCTCGCCCCCCACTACTGGGATCGCGAGGTGTGACAGACAGCCGCCACTGGCAGGAGCGCTACCTCGCGCCCATGACAGGTGCTGGGATCACAAGATATGAGATTAGGGCCGGGGAACGGCAGGCAGCTCGGCCACCAGCAACAGTCCGGTCAGCGTCAGCTGCCAGCGAGGCAACCGGCGGCGCAGGGTCGCGAGCTGCGCCTCACTCAGGACGTAGGGCAAGGTGATGTGCAGGCAGTGGCAGTCCAGCATCCCTGCCAGTTGCAGCGTCAGGATGAGGTTGGCCTCGTCGGTCTTGTGCTTGTTGATGCGCTTGCCGAGCTCCTGGCGAAAGTGGGTCTCGGGATCCTGGGTCATCGCCTGCCAGCCATAGCCAAACAGCGGGATCAGGGTGCTGACGATGCCAAGGGCAGTCAGCGGCCGCTTGGGGGGATGATAGAGCCCGTTGAGATCCAGCAAAACGGGATTTTGATGGGGCTCACGACTACCGGATAAAATAGCATTACTCATTGGATAACCTTGTTGATTCCTCTAGACTTCGCCGCAGTTTTAACCAGACATGCCAACGAGGTGCTGATGCTAAGCGATATCGAGATCTCCCGCCAGTCCCCCCGCCTGCACATTGACGAACTGGCCAGGCGACTTCGCATTCCGGCCGCCCTGCTCAGCCCCCAGGGCCACTACAAGGGCAAGCTTAGCCTCGAACTGCTCAAGCAATCCGCAGCCAAACAGGCGGGCAAACTGGTGCTGGTGAGCGCCATCACCCCCACCCCGCTCGGTGAAGGCAAGACGGTCACCACGCTGGGACTCTCCATGGGGCTCAACCACATCGGCCAGCCCAGCATCGCCACCATTCGCCAGCCGAGTCTTGGCCCCGTGTTCGGGGTCAAGGGGGGCGCCGCCGGAGGGGGTCACGCCCAGGTGGTGCCGATGGAGGAGATGAACCTGCACCTGACCGGGGATTTTCACGCCATCGCTGCCGCCCACAACCTGGCGGCGGCGGCGCTGGATGCCCGCCTGTTCCACGAGCAGCGGCTCGGTGACGAGTTCACCACCAGAACCGGCCTGGCGCGGCTCGACATAGACCCCGCCAACATCCTCTGGCCACGCACCCTCGACATGAACGATCGCGCCCTGCGCCACCTCACCATAGGCCAGGGCGGCCCCGCCGACGGGGTGGAGCGTGCCGATCGCTTCGTCATCACCGCCGCCTCCGAGCTGATGGCAATCCTGGCGCTCGCCAGCGATCTCAAAGACCTGCGCGCGCGCATCGGCCGCATCCAGCTGGCCCTCGATAACCGTGGTCAGCCCATCACCGCCGAGCAGCTGGAGGTGGCCGGCGCCATGACGGTGCTGCTCAAGGATGCGCTGCAGCCGACCCTGATGCAGACCACCGAGCAGACCCCGGTGCTGGTACACGCCGGTCCCTTCGCCAACATCGCCCACGGCAACTCCTCGGTCATCGCCGATCGCATCGCGCTGGGCTTGACCGACTATGTGGTGACCGAGGCGGGCTTTGGCTCCGACATGGGGCTGGAGAAGTTCTTCAACATCAAGCACCGCCAGTCCGGCATCACCCCCTCCTGCGTGGTGCTGGTGGCCACGGTGCGCAGCCTCAAGGCCAACAGCGGCCTGCTCGACATCCGCCCGGGTCAGCCCCTGCCCGCGAGCCTCGGGGAAGAAGATCTGCCGACCCTGCGCCAGGGCTGCGCCAACCTCGCCTGGCACGTTGCCAATGCTCGCCGCTACGGGGTACCCGTGGTGGTCGCCATCAACCGTTTCCCGAGCGACAGCCAGGCTGAGCTGGCGTTGCTGGCGGACGAGGCGCGCCGTGCCGGTGCCTGCGGCGTCGCCCTCTCTGAGTCCTTCACCCAAGGCGGCGCAGGCGCCGCCGAGCTGGCCAGAGTGGTGATCGACGCCTGCCAGCAACCGAGCGACATCACGCTGCTCTACCCGGATGAGATGAGCCTGACGGCCAAGCTCGCCACGCTGGTGGAATGCGGCTATGGCGGCCGTGGCGTCCTGCTGTCGGACAAGGCGCGGGCCCAGCTCGCGGCACTCTCGGCCGCAGGCTGGGATCATCTGCCCATCTGCGTGGCCAAGACACCGCTGTCACTGAGCCACGATCCGGCCCAGAAGGGGGTGCCCACGGATTTCGAGGTGCCCATCGACGAGGTGAGGCTGTGCGCCGGTGCCGGCTTCGTCTACGCCCTGGCGGGCCCCATCATGACCATGCCGGGGCTCGGCAGTCTGCCGGCCTATCGCCACATCGACATCGATGACGACGGCGAAATAGTGGGGCTGAGCTGACAGAACCCGACTACCAACCTCACCATCGATAGACAGCGAGAGAGTCGGACTGAGCCAATCCGGCAAGTCCGCCAGAAACAACAAGGCCCCACCAATTGGCGGGGCCTTCTGCTATCTGCGAGGCAACAACGCGACTTGGAACCTGTCTACGAGCTGTCGCGAGAGGTCGTCAGCTAGGTGAAGAGCAGCGCAGGAACCGGAGCGTATAAACATACGTGAGGATTCCGAGCAGCGCATGAGCCTTGATCACGGCCTCGCAGTAAGATCGTGCACAGGTTCTTAGAGCGTGAAGCGCTGGGTCATATGATGCAGCGAGGTCGCCAGCTTGCTCAGCTCGATGCAGGCCTGGGCGGTCTGCTGGGCGCCCTGCGCATTCTCGTCCGCGGCATTGTGAATGTTGACGATGCTGCGGTTGAGCTCCTCGGTCACCGCGTTCTGCTCCTCGGTGGCGGTGGCGATCAGGGTGTTCATGTCGCTGATCAGGGTGACGGCACCGTTGATGCTGTCGATGCTGTCGCCCGCTTCGCGCGCCAGCCCGACGCTGTTTTGCATCTGCTGACGGCTCAGTTGCATGGCGCTGCCCGCCTCGGCGGTGCGCTCCTGCAGCACCTCGATCATCTTGCTGATCTCGGCGGTGGAGTTCTGGGTGCGCTGGGCCAGAGAGCGCACCTCGTCGGCGACGACCGCGAAGCCTCGGCCCTGCTCACCGGCGCGGGCCGCCTCGATGGCCGCATTGAGCGCCAGCAGGTTGGTCTGCTCGGCGATGCCGCGAATAACGTCAAGCACCATGCTGATGTTGGTGCTGTCCTGCTCCAGCTGCTGCACCACGCCACCCGCCTGCTCGATCTGCCCGGATACCTGCTCGATGCTGGTGATGGCGCGCCCCACCACCTTGTGCCCCTCGCCCGAGGTTTGAGAGGCGGCCTTGGCGGCACTCATGGCATCCGTGGTGTTGCGGGCCACCTCGTTGACGGTGGACTGCATCTCGTTCATGGCGGTGGCCACCTGGGAGACCTCGCTCTGCTGGCTGGCCATGCCCTTGGCGGACTGCTCGGAGATGGCGCTCACCTCCTCCACTGCGCTGCTGAGCTGGCTCACCGAACCCGCGATCTCGCTCACCAAGTCTGCCAGGGAGCCCTGCATGCGATCGATGGCGGTGCCGAGCTGGCCCAGCTCATCGCGCTTGAAGCGATTGCCCCGGATCCACTCCTGCAGCTCGCCCTTGCCGAGATCGCCGCTCGCGATGCGCTGGGTCTGGCGGGCCAGCATCACCAGCGGATCCCGGATCTGACGGGTCAGTACGGTGGACAGCACGGCCACCAGCCCCAGTCCCAGCAGCAGGGCGATGATGATGCTCAGCTTGGCGCTGTCAAAGGCAGCCACCACCTCGGCACGGGAGTTGATGGAATAACCGTGGTTGATCTGAATGAGCTCCGACACCGACTTGGCCAGAGCGGTGTAGAGGGTGACCCCTTCGGCCATGAACAGGTGCTGGGCCTCGGCCATCTGGCCGCCGTCCTGCATCTGCTTGATGCGCTGATGCAGGGCGACGTACTTCTGCCAGTCCAGCTTGACGGTGTCAAAGGTGCGGCGCTCCTCCACATCCTCCGCCCAGATGGTGGCATCGTGGGCCGCTATCTGGCGATCGGCCTCGCGCAGGCTCTGCTCGCTGGCATCGCGGTAATGGGCTCTCTGCTGGGGGTCGTCCGCCACCAGGAACACATCCAGTTCGTAGCGGCGCAGGGCATTGATGGTCTCACCCAGGTTACTGGTACGCACGACGGCGGGCAGTATGCTGTCGGTAAAGCCAGTGGCCGCCCGGTTCATGTTGCCAAACTGCAGCAGCGAGAAGCCGCCGATAAAGGCCATCATCAGCCCGAGCACCGCAAAGCCTGCGGTGAGTTTCTTACCTATGGTCATGGTGTTCATGGCATGTCCTGCAATGGGTGAGCGAGTGGTATTCGTCTGTGCAGTGCCTTCCTGGCACGGATCAGGATACCTGCCATCCATAGCAGTACATCGAGTCGCCTGACCCCGTTGACACGGATGAGGCGAGCTCCAGGGTTAGCCGTGGCCTGTCCCATGAATCGACCTTGCCCTCTTCGGGCAACGGCCACGACGGTGATCAACCGACATGGTGAGCTGTATCGGCTCGTTCGCACGCGGCTTTAGCACTTTTCTGATGAAAGCGTCGGGGGAAACAGCAGGGGGAGAAGACAACAGGGGCATGTCGCAGCGACATGCCCCTGTCTGTTAGCCTTTCAGGCCGCCAAGGAACTCGGCGCGGGTGTCCGGCTGGGTCTTGAAGACGCCACCGAGGGAGGTGGTGGTGGTATAGGAGGTGGAATCCATCACGCCACGGGCCTTCACGCAGAAGTGCGTCGCCTTGATGCTGATGGCCACGTCACGGGTGCCGAGCAGGGTCTGCAGCGCCAACAAAATCTGCTGGGTGAGGCGCTCCTGCACCTGGGGCCGGCGGGCGAAGAACTGCACGATGCGGTTGATCTTCGACAACCCTATCACCTTGCCACGGGGGATGTAGGCCACGTGGGCCAGCCCGTCGATGGTGACGAAGTGGTGCTCGCAGGTGCTGGTGAGACTGATGTCTCGCACCATGATCATCTCGTCCACCTTCATCTTGTTCTCGATCACCGTGACCTTGGGGAAGGTGGCGTAATCGAGGCCGGAGAAGATCTCGTTCACGTACATCTTGGCGATGCGGTGCGGCGTCTCGGTCAGGCTGTCGTCACGCAAGTCCAGCCCCAGCGTCTCCATGATGGCGCGCATGTGGCCTTCGATCTTCTCTTTCTTCTGCTGGCCGTTCAACTCATTGGCCACCAGCGGTGTCTCCAGGCCCTGGGCCTCGAGGGCGGCCCTGACCAACAGGGCTTCCTGGCTTAAGCTCGTCATCTTGTTTCTCTCCCACGCTCAGGGACTGTGATGGCCACCGTACCGGTGACGGCACTCTGTGGTGCGCACCCGTTCAGGACGGTAATAGTACAGGGCGATTATTGTCATAATTCGGACTAACTCAAGCCCGACACCTGACTTTATGTCAAACCGTCCTGTTTTACCCTCAATCCACCCTGCCCATACGGGGGGATCCGCTGCGAGGCTCCTCCCCCGCCGACCAGCCTGCCAAGAAAATCCCCCCTTCGCCACCCCCCGTGTCCGTCCACCGCCCTTTCCTGTGCGATGAACCTGCCCATCCGGGCTGATTTTTGGGATAATCTGCCCTCTACCACACCAAAGAGGTCATGATGATGGGATTCGATACCGGCTCACTGCTCCCCCTGGGCGATGCCCTGCAAGGGATGCTGGACCAACTTGCCTGCTGCTGCGATACCGAGCAACTGCCGCTGCCACAGGCGCTGGATCGGATCCTGGCCCAGGACATCACCTCCCCCCTGTCGGTCCCCCCCTTCGACAATGCCGCCATGGACGGTTACGCCGTGCGCCAGGCAGATCTCGCCGCCGGCGTCCCGCTCAAGGTGGCGGGCAAGGCCTTCGCCGGTCAGCCCTATCAGGGAGAGTGGCCCGCCGGTCACTGCATCCGCATCATGACAGGCGCCCCCGTTCCCGCTGGCACCGAGGCGGTCATCATGCAGGAAGAGACTGAGCTCGACGGAGAATCGGTGCGTTTCCTCTGTCAGCCGAGACCCGGCCAGAATATTCGCCGCCGTGGCGAAGACATGGCGGAGGGCTCGCAGGTGCTGGCCTCCGGGCTGCGCCTCAGCCCCCGCGAGCTGCCGCTGCTGGCATCCCTGGGTATCGCCAGCGTGACGGTGCGCCGCCCGCTCAAGGTGGCCATCTTCAGCACCGGGGATGAACTTAAACCTGTGGGTACCCCGCTCCAGCATGGGGACATCTACGACTCCAACCGCTACGGGGTCAAGGCCATGCTGGCGCGCTTGGGGATCGATTGCCTGGATCTCGGCATCATCCCGGACGATCCCGCGCAGCTGCGGGCCGCCTTCATCAAGGCAGACGCTGAAGCCGATGCCCTGATCACCACCGGCGGCGTCTCGGTCGGCGAGGCGGACTTCACCAAGCAGTTGCTCGAAGAGCTCGGCGAAATCGGCTTCTGGAAGCTCGCCATCAAGCCGGGCAAGCCGTTCGCGTTCGGCCGCCTGCCCAACGCCTGGTTCTTCGGCCTGCCGGGCAACCCGGTCTCCGCCATGGTCACCTTCGATCAACTGGTGCGCCCCGCCCTGGCCAAACTCGCCGGGCAAACCTTGATGCCACCACTGCGTGTCAGCGCCATTGCGAGTGAACCCTTGAAGAAAGCACCGGGCCGGATGGACTTCCAGCGCGGCATCCTGAGTCAGGGGCCAAACGGGCTGGAGGTGCGCAGCACCGGCTCCCAGGACTCCGGCGTATTCAGCTCCCTGTCTCGCGCCAACTGCTACATCGTGCTGGAGCAGGCACGGGGCAAGGTGGCTGCGGGGGAAATCGTCACCGTCGAACCCTTCGCGGGGCTGCTGCTGTGAGCGAGATCCTCTCCGATGCTGAACTGCTGCGCTACAACCGCCAGATTATCCTGAAATCCTTCGACTTCGAGGGGCAGGAGGCGCTCAAACAGGCCGCGGTGCTGGTGATTGGTGTCGGTGGTCTCGGCTGCGCCGCCAGCCAATATCTGGCGGTGGCCGGGGTCGGTCGGCTGACCCTGGTGGATTTCGACAAGGTGGAGCTCTCCAACCTGCAGCGCCAGGTGTTGCACAACGACGAACGCATCGGTGAGAACAAGGTGGACTCGGCAGCGCTGAGTCTGCGCGCCCTCAACCCCTGGCTCACAGTTGAGACCCACGCCGTCGTCGCCGACGAGGCGCTGCTCGATACCCTGCTGCCCGCGCATCAGCTGGTGCTCGATTGCACCGACAACGTTGCCATCCGCAACCTGCTCAACCAGAAGGCCAGACAACATAAGGTGCCGCTGGTCTCCGGCGCCGCCATCCGGCTGGAAGGGCAGCTGTGCAGCTTCACCTGGCAAGAAAATGAGCCCTGCTACGCCTGCCTGAGTTCGCTGTTTGGCGAGCAGTCCCTCACCTGTGTCGAGGCCGGCGTGCTGGCCCCCATGGTCGGCGTGGTCGGCAGCCTGCAGGCGCTGGAAGCCATCAAGCTGCTGGCCGGCATGGGCAAGAGCCATAGCGGCCGGCTGCTGATGATCGATGGCTTCGGTGGCGGTTTTCGCGAGCTGAAGCTGCCCAAGCGTCCCGACTGCCCGGTCTGTTCGCTGCCAGCCTAGTCCCGGGATGGCTGCAATCACCGCCCTCAGAGCCTGAATCCCGCCGACAAAAAAGCCGAACCAGCAGGTTCGGCTTTTTTATATGCGCAAGAGCCACAGGTTCGATTAGCCACGCAAGGGCGAAAAACGGACAACGCTAGTGTCAGTACGTCGCCAGGATCCGTTGTAGCAGGTGATTGAACCCGGCGGGATCTTCCGCGGGCCAGGCGTGATGGCCGGGCGGAGTGTGAATGCTGGCGTTGGGCAGGGCGGCGAACTGCTCCACCCGCTTGGCGAGCGGCAGATAATCCTGAGTGGTGGAGATGATGGCGACCGGCTGCGCTATCTGGCCGAGCCGGGCGCGGGCCGACCAGCCGGGCAAACCGGCGAGCAAGGCCCGATAGGTCTTCTTCTTGTTGCTCTGCACGAAGCGCAGCCGGAAGGTGCTGCGCACCTGGGCGAGCTCGGGGCCTGGGAAGAGTTCGCGCCCCAGCCACCAGGCGAGCGGGCGCATGCCGAACCAGCGCAGCCACTTGAGGCGCTGGGCATGGCGCTCCTGCTCCTTGGGGGTCTCCAGCAGGAATTCGCTGAAACCATTGACCAGCACCAAGCCGCGCACCTTGTACGGCAGTTGCAGGGCCAGCTCCAGCGCCACCATGGCCCCAAGGGAGAGTCCCACCACCCAGGCGGGCTCCGGCTGTTCATCGAGCCAGCGCGCCACGTCGCTGGCCAAGGTGGCGACGTCGAAGGGTCCCTCCTGCATGCTCTGGCCGTGGCCACGCAGATCCAGCGCCACCACCCGGTAGTGTTCACCGAAGCGCTCTATCTGCGCCTGCCAGTCGAGACTGGATGAGCCGAGCCCGTGCAGCAACACCAGCAGGGGGCCTTCTCCCGCGCTGCGCAGGGCCAGCCCGTGGGACTTCATTATCTGATTACGACGCACGGATCTCTTCCTCTGGACTCCTGTCTGCCTCTGCAGGCCCCTGGATACGCTCTTCTGCTGGCGGCTCGCCAGTCACCGCGAGTCCATCACCCCTCGCCCACCAGACTGACGGCCTTGATATAGGCGTAGAGTCGCTGCCCCGGCATGAGCGCGAGGCGGGCGGCGGAGCGGCTGGTGATCCGGGCCAGCAGTATCTGCTGCCCCAGCGCCAACTGCAACAGGGTTTGGCCCGGCCGCAACTCGCGCACCTCGAGCAAGCGAGTCTCGAGGCAGTTGGAGAGGCTGGAGTGTGCGATGGGTGCTATCGCTATCACCACATCCCGCCCCGCCACCTTGATTTGCAAGGGCTCCGTCTCATCGGGAGCATGCTCCATGGTGACCATCAGCAACTGCTCCCCGAGTTGCAGGCTCGCCATCTGTTCGGCGGCATCATAGTGAGCCAGCTTGGCCTCCAGCATGACACCGGCATCATCGCGACTGGCCAGGGAGAGATCGGTGCGGGCGAAGATCTCGCTCGGCCGGCCTTGCGCCTCCACTCGACCCTCGGCCAGCAGCACCAGCTGATCGCACAGCAGGCTCACCTCCTCCATGGCGTGACTGACGAAGATCATCGGCAGGCCACTCTCTCGCTGCAACCCCTTGAGCACGTGGGCCTGCTGGATGCGGCTGCGCCTGTCCAGCGCCGAGAAGGGCTCATCGAGCAGCAGCAAGTCCGGCTCCGCCAGCAGCGCCCGTCCCAGCGCCACCCGCTGACGTTGACCGCCGGAGAGAGCGTGGGCCGGCTGGCCCAGCAGCTCGGCGAAACCGAGCCGTGTGGCCAACTCCTCTGGCTGCCAGCGCCCCCTGCCCTTCTTGGCCGCCAACTGCAAGTTGGCAAGCACCGTCAGGTGGGGGAAGAGCCGCGAGTCCTGAAACACCAGCCCGATGCGGCGCTGCTCAGGCAACAGGCCGGCCATCTCCCGCGCTTGCCAGCACAGGCGATCGCTTGGCATACGGTCGAGCCCGGCCATGATCCGCAGCAGGGTGCTCTTGCCACAGCCAGAGGGACCAAACAGCCCGAGGATGCCGCCAAGGGGGAGCGCCAGATCGCAATCGAGTGCGAATCCGCCAAACTGGCGGTACACCTGCAACGAGAGGGTCATCACCGACTTTATCTCCATGGATTCAGGCCACTGACGGCATGGCCGAGGGTGGCAAGGTGCTGGCCACTATCTCTGCCACCCTCTTCGCCCGGGTTTCCGCCTTTTTAGCCTGAAGCAGACGCATCAGCAGCGCTTTTTTCGCCGATTTGCTGAGCGCCTCGCACCACTCAGCCGCACCGGGCCGGCCGGCAAACGCCTGCGCCAGATCGGCCGGGATGAGCAACGCCTCTACCTCGTCCAAGCTATTCCAGCTGCCGTTACCCTTGGCCAGTTCAATGACCCTGAGCCCCTCGGGGCTGATA
This sequence comes from Aeromonas sp. TECH754, assembly GCF_056279295.1. NCBI lineage: Bacteria > Pseudomonadati > Pseudomonadota > Gammaproteobacteria > Aeromonadales > Aeromonadaceae > Aeromonas > Aeromonas sp. TECH754. The sequence goes on from NZ_JBWBRA010000001.1 coordinate 2,373,674, forward strand.
AGGGAGTACGCAGCCAGCCTCGCGACCTTCGCCTTGTTGATGCTGGACCAGGTGCTGGCGGGTTTCCTCCGGCTGAACAACTGCATGTAACGATCCCCATCCAGGCTCTTCTTGGTGCTGTCTATCCAGCCAAAGCAGAGTGCTTCATCGACGGCCTGCGACCAGCTCAGCGAGGGCTTGTTCGATGCCTTCTTGTAGTAAATGAGCCAGACCTGCTCTCTTTCGAGGTGGTGTCGGTGCAGCCACTCCCGCCACTGTGCCTGACTGGCAGGACAGACTGTTTCGTACTGCTGTGATGCATTCTGCATTGCGATGAACATATCCTCTCGATGAAACTCGTCCTCAGCCAAACAGCCTCCGTTGCCTGCGCTGCAATACCCCGTAGACCAGCACCAGCATGACCAGAGAGAAGCCCATCAGGCCGCCGGCCAGGTAGTGGGCATTCTGGTAATCCATGGTTTCCACGTGATCGAACAGGGCGATGGAGAGCACCTGGGTCTCCCCCGGGATGTTGCCCCCTATCATCAGCACCACCCCGAATTCCCCCAGGGTGTGGGCGAAGCCCAGCACCGCCGCCATCACGAAACTCGGCAGCGTCATCGGCAAGATGATGTGGAAGAAGCGCTCAAGCGGTCCGAGCCCCAAGGTGGCGGCCGCCTCCAGCTCCTTGTTGCCCATGTTGACGAAGGCGGAGGTGAGCGGCTGCACCACGAAGGGCAGGGAGTAGATGATGGAGGCGAACAACAGGCCGAGGAAGCTGAAGGCGAGCGGTGCGCCAAAGGTCTCTCGCCACCAGGCACCAAAGCCGTAGGAGGGGGAGAAGGCGAGCAGCAGATAGAAGCCGAGCACGGTCGGCGGCAACACCAAAGGCAGCGCCACCAGAGCCTCCACTGCGGGTCTGAGCCTGTGCTGGCTGCGAGACAGCCACCAGGCGAGCGGCGGCGACAGCAGCAGGAGTATGCCGGTGGTGCTGGCGGCGAGCTTCAGGGTCAGCCAAACCGCGAGCAGATCCCCTTCGCTCATAGCGTCCCCTCTCGGGCTCGAATGAAAAATATGGCGCCATGATGGCTCAAAGGTAGCGTCAGGGTCAGGCGAAACGCCGTCAGCAGATCCTCGTCACTCATGGCAGGCGTCCCGGCTGGATTCAGACAACAGCATGGTTTGCATCCTTATCGTAAAGACTGGCCGGCCCAGGGGCCGGCCAGTCATCATGCAGGGTCAGCACTCATGCCGTCACTGCGGCAGGGCATAACCCGCAGCCTTGATCGCTTCCTGACCCGGGCCCTTCAACCAGGCCACCAGGGCATCGACCGCCTCGCCCTTCTTCAGGATCAGACCCTGCTGTTCGATGGCGGGATAGAAGGCGCTCGGCACGGCCCAAGCTTCGCCGGTCTTGCCCGCTTCCACCAGGTTGGCCCAGGCGACGAAGCCCAGCTCGGCGTTGCCGGTGTCCACGAACTGCCAGGTCTGGCCGATGTTGGTACCGGTCAGCAGGCGGTACTGCTTGGGATCGATCTTGAGGTGTGCCAGAGTCGCCATGGCGGCGGTGCCATAGGGAGCGGTTTTCGGGTTGGCGATGGCGAGGTTGCCCTTCCAGTCGTGCAAAGTGGCCTCATCAGGGGCCGGACCGCCCTTCTTCCACAGGCCCAGCTGGCCGATGGCATAGGTGAAGCGCTCACTGCCCCTGCCTTCCGCTTCCAGCTTTTGCGGGGTCTTCACATCGGCGGAGAGGAAGAGATCGAAGGGGGCACCGTGAGTGATTTGGGTGTAGAGCACGCCGCTCGCGGCGGAGGAGATGGCCAGGGTATGGCCGGTCTTGGCGGTGAAGTCCTTGCCGATACGCTCTATGGTGCCCTTGAAGTTGGCGGCCACGGCGACCTTGACCTCATCGGCCTGCACGGCGGTGGTGTGCAACGTCGCAGCGCAGACCCCCAGCATGACAACAGATAACAGCGGTTTCATTCCCTTACTCCTGGTTGCGGATCCCTCGTTGCCAGATCCTGTGACGGGTCTATTCCCCTGATTGCCAGCGGGCCGCGGCGGCGTTGTCGCTCTCCTTGGCCTCAACCCAGCGTTGAACCCCCTCGGCGGTCAGCTCCTTCTTCCAAAACGGCGCCCGGGTCTTCAAGAAATCCATGATGAAGTGGCAAGCCTCAAAAGCGGCATCTCGATGGGCGCTACTCACCGCCACCAGCACAATCTGATCGCCGAGCAGCAACTCGCCGATGCGGTGAATGAGAGTACATTCCTGCAGCGGCCAGCGGCTGCGCGCCTCGACGACAATATCGGCCAGCGCCTTCTCGGTCATGCCGGGGTAGTGCTCCAGCGCCAGTCCTTTGACCTGCGCCCCCTGATTGAAGTCGCGCACCTTGCCGACGAAGGTGACGATGGCACCGGTGTCGTGACGGGTGGCGAGCCGCTCGAACTCTTCTCCGAGGGAGAAATCGGCCCGCTGCACCAGAATGCGGTCGGCGGCGTCATTGCGCATCTCGTGAGACATGGCTTCAGCCTCCGGTTACGGGGGGGAAAAAGGCGATCTCGTCGCCATCGGCCAGCGCCGTGTCGAGGGGCACCAGGGTCTGGTTCACCGCCACCAACAGCTTGCCTGCCTCCAGCGCCAGCGCCCACTTGTCGCCGCGCGTACTCAGGGCCATTCGCAGCGCCTCGGCAGTCACGTACTCGCAGGGCAGGCTGAGCTCGTCGCAGCCGACCAACTCCCGCACTTGGGCAAAAAACAGTACCTTGATCATGCCTGCTCCCCCTTGCCTACATCCAACTGGAAGTGGCCGGACTTGCCGCCCCGCTTCTCCACCAGCCTGACTTGCTCGATCACCATGTCTTTTTGCACCGCCTTGCACATGTCGTAGATGGTGAGCGCCGCCACCGAGGCGGCGGTCAGGGCTTCCATCTCCACCCCGGTCTTGCCGGAGAGCTTGCAGAGGGTGCGGATGTGAACCCTATTGTGCTCGGGCTGAGGCTCGATCTCTACCTCCACCTTGGTGAGGGCAAGCGGATGGCAGAGCGGGATGAGATCGGCGGTCTTCTTGGCCGCCATGATGCCGGCGATGCGGGCGGTGGCGAACACGTCACCCTTGTGGTGCTGACCGTTCAGGATCAGCGCCAGGGTAGCGGGTGCCATGGTCACGAACGCCTCGGCGCGGGCTTCACGCTCGGTGGCCTGCTTGTCGGTCACGTCCACCATGTGGGCTTCGCCGCTCTGGTTGAGATGGGTCAGGTTCATCACTGTTCCCTTGCTTGAGGGCTGGCATGAATGGCGCGTGCTGACACGCGCCGCGATTCAAAGGTGGGAGACAAAGTTGCACGGTTTGGTGCGGGCGTCGAGCTGCTCCCGGATCAACTGCTCCCAGCCGAGCTGACAGGCGCCGGTGGAGCCCGGCAGGCAGAAGACGAGGGTGCGATTGGCCAGTCCGGCCAGCGCCCGGCTCTGCATCGCCGAGCCCTTGATCTCGGCAAAGGAGAGTTGACGGAACATCTCGCCAAAGCCCTGCACGGTACGCTCGAACAACACCCCCACCGCCTCGGGTACCCGGTTTTGCTCGTTGAAGCCGGTGCCGCCGTTGACCAGCACCACCTGCACGCCCTCGTCGGCGATCCAGTCGCTGACCTGGGCTCGCACCCGGAACAGGTTGTCGGCGCACAGCGCCCGATCGGCGAGTCGATGGCCGGCCTGGCTCAGGGCCGATACCAGATAGTCCCCCGAGCTGTCGTCGGCGGCGGAGCGGCTGTCGGAGACCGTCAGCACGGCGATCTTGAGGGGGATGAATTCGCTGTTTTTGGGTGCCATTGGACAATTCCTGTCAATCATTGACCACGAGAGGAGAAGAGATGAAACGCACTCGCTCGGCCAGATACCGCCCGTGCCAGGTTGGCTGAAGAGTGGGAAAAAAGGCGGGAGTCGCGTTGTCGCGCACGGATTCTACCAAAAGTTGTCGTACAGATGGAGTCAACGAGTCCATAAAGATGAAAAACCAGGGGGCCGGGTCTCCCCGACCCCCTGGTCATCGGCTTAAAACCCTTTCACACCCGTCATGTCAGGTAACTGGTGCGCTATGCCCTTGTGACAGTCGATGCAGGTATTGGCCCCGCTCGCCAGATTGGTGGAGTGCATCTGGGCGGCGCGACGCCCCTGCAAGGAGAAGTCCATGTATTCGAAGTTGTGGCAGTTGCGACACTCCCTCGAATCCGTGTCCTTCATGCGCTGCCACTCCCGCTCGGCCATCTCGCGGCGATGGGATTCGAACTTCTCGCGGGTATCCACCTTGCCGGTCAGCATGCCCCACAGCTCCTTGGAGGCCTGCACCTTGCGAATGATCTTGTAGGTCCACTCATGCGGCACGTGGCAATCCGGGCAGCTGGCGCGCACCCCGGAGCGGTTCGCATAGTGAATGGTGTCGCGGTATTCCACGAACACGTTGTCCTTCATCTCATGACAACCGGTACAGAACTTCTCGGTATTGGAGGCTTCCATGGCGGTGTTGAAGCCCCCCCAGAAGATGACCCCGCCGAAGAAGCCCATCATCAGCAGCACCCAGAGGGCGGCCTTGGAGGGGGACTTGAAGGTGGTCCACAGTCGCTGCACAAAACCAGGTAATTTCATCGATGGACTCCTCCGTTCAGGGCTTCATTCAAGGGGGACTTGAAGGTGTCCCGAAGGCACTGCAAAAAGCCGGGTAATTTCATCTATGGATCCCTCAGTTCAGTGCTTCTACGGGCTTGAAGGTATTCTCCACCAGCGGCTTGGCATCCGCTTGCGGCACGTGGCACTGCAGGCAGAAGTAGCGACGGGGAGAGACTTCACCCAGGGTCATGCCGTCACGGGTCTCGAAGTGAGTCGGGCTGATCTTGGGGGCCTTCATGCGGCTGGCATTCTTGAAGCTGTGGCAGGCCAGGCACTTGTTGACCTTGTTATCCACCTCGTAGTTGCGGATGTCATGGGGGATCAGCGGCGGCTGATGCATGTACTGTCGATCGTAGATGTCGCCATCCTTGCGATAGTTCTTCAGCGGGGCGGGATCGGCCTCGGTCACGAGATCCGTGCTTCCCCGCTCCGACTTGATGCCCCCCGTGCTGTTGGTTACCTCGGGGACTGCCGCCATCAAGGAACCCGCCATCAGGCAGGCCAGCATTGCTCCAATCAGCTTTTTCATTATTTGTTCTCCGACGTTTTCTCTGCCTTGACGGCAAAACCTACAGTGATTTCAAAAACTTGCTCCGCGCAGACATCGATGCAACGGCCGCAATTGGTGCACTCCTGAGCCGCAATCAAGGGCCCGTGACCGCGCCTGGCACCGTGAACCGGGCCGCGCAGTATGGGACGCTCGGGGCAGACCGCATAACAATCCATGCAGTTGCTGCAACGCTCACGCCCCCTGGCTGACATCTTGATAAATCCAACCCGGTTGATCAGGGCATAGAAGGCCCCCACCGGACAGAGGTGACCACACCAGCCCCGCTCCACCACGAAGAGGTCGAACAGAAACAGCGCCAGCAGCAGCCCCCAACCCGCCCCCATGCCAAACAGCAGACCACGCATGCCAAGAGAAACCGGATTGACCAGCTCCCACACCAGCACGCCCGTGAAGGCCGCGGCCACCAGCACCATGGCCAGCAACCAGTAGCGCGTGTGGCGGCTGAACTGGCCGTTGCCCTTGAGGCCGAGCCGAGCCCTTACCCAAGCGGCTGCATCGGTGACGAGGTTGATCGGACAGACCCAGGAGCAGAACACCCGTCCCCCGACCAGCCAGTACCCCAGCAGCACTATGGCCGCCCCGAGCCACAGGGTGGCGAGGGGCCAGTGGCCCGCCGCGACCGATTGCAGCAGGGTGAGCGGATCCGCCAGCGGCACCGTCTCCAGCAGCAGTGAGCTCGAGAGATTCCCCTTGAGGATCCAGAGATCCGCAAGCGGCCCCAGCAGGAACAAGCCCAGCACACCGAGCTGCGTCAGGCGGCGCAGCAGCAGGAAGCGGTGTGACCGCCACCAGCCGAGCCGCACACGGGCTTCCGCCCCCGGATAACGACTCATAACCCCTCCGGCTTGCGGGTAGGCAGGGTGAGTCGATCACCGATGAGGGATTTTCCCGCCCTTGCCTTCTCTTCCCAACCGAGCCGGTAGTGATGACCGAGCTCCCCCTTGGCGAGCCGATGGGGCACCACCTTGATGGCCGCCGTCTCCAGCACGCAGGCATGCTCGCACTTGCCACAACCGGTGCAGACATCGCTGTGCACCGTGGGCAGGAACATGGCGTGCTTGCCGGTGCGCGGGTTGCGTTGCAGCTCGAGGGTGATTGCCTTGTCAATCAGCGGGCAGACCCGATAACAGACATCGCAGCGCAGGCCCAGGTAGTTGAGGCAGGTCTCGTGATCGATGAGCACCGCCACCCCCATCCGCGCCTGATCGATGTCGGTCATGGCCGGGTCCAGCGCCCCGCTCGGGCAGGCCACGACACAAGGGATGTCCTCACACATCTCGCAGGGCACCGCGCGCGCCTCGAAGTAGGGCGTCCCCGTGGTCACGGGGTCAAGCAGCCTGGCAAGTTTCAGGGTGTCGTAGGGACAAGCCTCGACGCAGAGGCCGCAGCGCACGCAGGCGCCGAGAAACTCGGCCTCCGTCAGCGCCGCCGGCGGTCGCAGCACCTGGGCAGGCACGGCTTGCGCCTGCTGGCGCGCCAACCCGCCGAGCCCTGCGCCAAGCAGGCCCACACCACAGGCCCCCTTGGCGAGATCGGCCAGGAACTGGCGACGACTGCGACTCATCCCCCCTGCCCCGCCTTAGGCCTTCATGACCTTGACGGCGCACTTCTTGTAATCCGTCTCCTTGGAGAGCGGATCCGTGGCGTCCAGGGTCAGCTTGTTGACCAGCTGGCTCGCATCGAAGAAGGGCATGAACACCAGGCCTTTGGGCGGGCGGTTGCGGCCGCGGGTCTCGACGCGGGTCTTCACCTCACCGCGACGGGAGGCGACGATCACCTCTTCACCACGGCGCACACCACGAGCCTTGGCATCTTCCGGGTGCATGAACAGCACCGCATCCGGGAAGGCGCGATAGAGCTCGGGCACCCGGCGGGTCATGCTGCCTGTGTGCCAATGCTCCAGCACGCGACCGGTGGAGAGCCACATGTCGTATTCCTTGTCCGGCGACTCGGCGGCCGGCTCATAGGGCAGCGCGAAGATCACCGCCTTGCCGTCGGGCTTGCCGTAGAAACGCACGCCCTCGCCCGCTTTCACATAAGGATCGAAGCCTTCACGATAGCGCCACAGGGTCTCCTTGCCGTCCACTACCGGCCAGCGCAGACCGCGTGCCTCGTGATACTGATCAAACGGTGCCAGATCGTGGCCATGACCGCGGCCGAAGGTGGCGTATTCCTCGAACAGCCCCTTCTGCACGTAGAAGCCGAAGTGCTCGGCCTCGTCATTCAGCACGCCCTTGCTCTGCTCTGTCGGGAACTGATCGACCTGGCCGTTCTTGTAGAGCACCTCATACAGGGTCTTGCCCTTGAGCTCGGGCTGCTTGGCGATGAGCTCCGCCGGCCACACCTCTTCCACGGTGAAGCGCTTGGCAAATTCCATCAGCTGCCACAAGTCGGACTTGGCCCCTTCCGGCGCCTTGACCTGCTGGTGCCAGAACTGGGTACGGCGCTCGGCGTTGCCATAGGCACCCTCTTTCTCTACCCACATGGCGGTGGGCAGGATGAGATCGGCGGCTTGGGCGGTCACGGTCGGATACGGATCGGACACCACGATGAAGTTGGCCGGGTTGCGATAACCGGGCAGCCCTTCCTCGTTCATGTTGGGGCCAGCCTGCATGTTGTTGTTGCACATCACCCAGTAGGCGTTGAGCTTACCGTCTTTGAGCATGCGGCTTTGCAGCACGGCGTGATAGCCCACCTTGTCCGGAATGGTGCCTTCCGGCAGTTTCCAGATCTTCTCGGCGATGGCGCGGTGCTTGGGCTCGGTCACCACCATGTCGGCGGGCAGGCGATGAGCGAAGGTGCCCACTTCCCGGGCAGTGCCACAGGCGGACGGCTGGCCGGTGAGGGAGAAGGGACCGCTGCCCGGGGTGGAGATCTTGCCGGTCAGCAGGTGGATGTTGTAGCAGAGGTTGTTGGCCCAGACGCCACGGGTGTGCTGGTTGAAGCCCATGGTCCAGTAGGAGACCACCTTCTTGCTCGGATCGGCATAGAGCTGGGCCAGTTTTTCCAGTTTCTCCTTGGAGACACCGGATAACTTGGAGACCGATTCCACGTCGTAATCCGCCACGAATTTCGCGAAGTCATCGAAGCTCATGGGGGTGGATTCGCCGCTGTCCGGGTTCTTGGCTTGCTGCTGCAGCGGGTTGGTCGGACGCAGGCCGTAGCCGATGTCGGTGACGCCCAGGCGGAACTGGGTGTGCTTGTTGACGAACTCCCAGTTCACCTTGTCGTTCTGGATGATGTAGTTGGCGACGTAGTTGAGGATCGCCAAGTCGGTCTGCGGCGTGAACACCATGCCGTTGTCGGCGAGCTCGAAGCTGCGATGCTCGAAGGTAGAGAGCACGTGCACCTGCACGTCCGGATTAGAGAGGCGGCGATCGGACATCCGTGACCAGAGGATGGGGTGCATCTCGGCCATGTTGGAGCCCCACAGCACGAAGGCGTCGGCCTGCTCGATGTCGTCGTAGCACCCCATAGGCTCATCCATGCCGAAGGTGCGCATGAAACCGACCACGGCCGAGGCCATGCAGTGACGGGCGTTGGGATCCAGGTTGTTGGAGCGGAAGCCGGCCTTCATCAACTTGGAGGCGGCGTAACCTTCCCATATGGTCCACTGGCCGGAGCCGAACATGCCGACGGCGGTCGGGCCCTTCTCCTTGAGGGTGGCCTTGAACTTCTCGGCCATGATGTCGAACGCCTGATCCCAGCTGATGGGGGCGAAATCACCGTTCTTGTCGAACTTGCCGTTGGTCATACGCAGCAAGGGCTGGGTCAGCCGGTCCTGGCCGTACATGATCTTCGACAGGAAATAGCCCTTGATGCAGTTGAGGCCACGGTTGACCGGGGCATCGGGATCGCCCTGGGTCGCGACGACGCGGCCACCCTGAGAGCCCACCAGCACGGAGCAACCGGTGCCGCAGAAACGGCACGGCGCTTTATCCCAGGTGATGGCGGTCTTGTCGGTACTGGTGATCAGGTTCGCCGCCAGGGTGGGGGCGCTGACACCGGCCACGGCAGCGGCTGCCGCCACCGCGTTGGCCTTCATAAAGTCGCGTCGACTCAGCTTCATGGCATATCCTCACTTTGCTTATCGCGTAAGTTGTCGAGTGTATCGATCTGGTAGTAGCTCAGGCCGGTGAACAACACACCCGGCATCACTTGTATCGCATCACTGGCCGCCATCATGATGAATCCCGCTGGCTCAGCCTCATGACGCGTCATTCCTTGTTATTGCCCATCGAATTCGTCGAACTGGTGGTAGATCAGGGCGGCGGACAGCACCCCCGGCATCGCATTAATGGCGTCAATGGCATCCATGATGGGCCGCTGGCTCGGCCCCTCCAGGGTCACCACCAGCTTGCCTTCGTCGCTGACGGCGTGGATCTCGGCCCCCTCGAGGGCGGCGATCTGCTCGGCGAGCCGGTGACGTTGTGGGGGCTGGGTCAGCACCACCAGGCTAGATACGTGGAACTCTTCTTGCTTCATATTATTTTCCAACTTGCTCATCGCTTGCTTCCTGTCGGCGCGTCGTCATGGCGCACTCCGATCCGGATGCTGCCCACCGGACAATCCGCGACGCAGGCGCCGCAGCCATTGCACTGTTCGCTATCAACGCTGGGGGTAGGGACTCGCCCCAGCTGGGGGGAAAAACGGATCGCCAGCCGCTCGCAGCTGTCCTGGCAACGCTGGCAGAAGACCTGGGCACCGGCCAGGCAGCCCGCTTCGATATGGGCCACATACTCCCACGGCGTCTCGGTGGTCGGCCGAAATATCGGCGCCAGGCAGGCGGTGACACAGTCGGTGCAGAAGGTGCACTCGCCGCGCAGGAAATCCACCGTCGGAAAGCCGCCGTCGCCCTTGACCAGGATCTGTTCGGGGCAGGCCACCAGACAGTCACCACAGCGGGTGCAATCGGCCACAAAATCGGCCCAGGAGACGGACCAGGGCAGTTGCAGCTTGGGTTCGCTCGGGCTCAGTCGTCCTCGAAACAGACTGCGGCGTGACAGGTTGACCCCATCCGGCATATCGACTCCTTTTTTTCAGGGACAAAACGCGAGCGTGAATACAGTGACTGGTATTTTCAATACCAATTAGAAGCGTGGGTGTATATTGCGACTCTGACAAGTCCAGTGATATACCACTAGGGAGATAAACAGGGGGGATTCTTGCGCTGGATCAAACCCTTGGCGCAATAAGCCGCAATCGGGGCAAACCAAATTACCCCTATGGGAGGATTGCTTATTAATCGGTGGCTATTTTTGTGCGGGAGATCAACATTTCAGCCACCGATGGAGGCGAGATGAGGCGTCATGCCGGCGTTACCGTCGTGCAGGCGATGCGTGGCGGCCTTGCCGATGAGGGCATGGCGGATCCGCTGCTGCAACTCCTCCTGCTGGACGTCGGACCCCAGCAAGTCGCGCAGCTCCACTCCGTTGTCGCCGAACAGGCACAGATGCAGCTTGCCCACCGAGGAGACCCGCAGCCGGTTGCAATCGGCGCAGAAATCCTTGCTGTAGGGCATGATGAGCCCCACTCCCCCCTGCGACTCAGTATGCATGAACACCTGGGCCGGGCCGTCATCTGCTCCGCGCAGTTGCTGAACCCAGCCATTGCCGAGCAGCTGTCGCTTGATGAGTTCACCGCTGGTGTGATGATCGCGAAACAGGCTGTCCATCTCGCCGGTCTGCATCAACTCGATGAAACGCAGCTCGATGGGTTTGTGCCTGATCCAGGCCAGAAACGCACCCAGCTGATGATCGTTGAGCCCCTTGAGCAGCACCGCATTGATCTTCACCGACTTGAAGCCGGCAGCCAGCGCCGCCTCGATGCCCTCCATCACCTCCGCCAGCTTGTTCTCGCCGGTGATCTGGTGAAACTGGCGGGGATCCAGGCTGTCGACACTGACATTGAGGGCGGTGAGGCCCGCATCGAACCACTCCTGTGCCCGCTCTTTGAGGCGATAACCATTGGTAGTCATGGCCACCTTCTCGATCCCAGGCGTTTTGGCCACGGTCTCGATGATGGCGGTGAAATCACGGCGCAGGGAAGGCTCGCCGCCGGTCAGGCGCACCTTGCGGGTGCCCATAGCGGCAAAGCCGGACACGATGCGCCGGATCTCCTCCAGGGAGAGAAACGACTTGCGCCCCTCGTTTCCTGCCGGGGGATGATAGCCATCGGGCAGGCAATAGGTGCAACGAAAATTGCACACGTCGGTGACCGACAGGCGCAAATAGTAAAAACGACGGGAAAAACCATCTTCAAGTGGCAACATAAACACCTTTCCAAATACGGGAGGCCAGGGCATTTCTTTCCTGACCCTTACAGCTCGGCTGTTGACGATCGACAACCGGCTGACGGCTGTTTTCCCCTATCTCAAGGACTTAGGCAAAACAGCTCGGAGTTCATCTAGTTTTTCGATGCTAGCACAAGTTGGAGTACACTCCCATGCTACTTTGTGGGGTTATTGTCTGATTCGAGGGAATCCAATCGGTATGGGAAAGTGGTTCAAAGTGCACTCGGTCAGCAGCGCCATCGGCCGCTCCATGGTGCTCATCCTGTTCATGGCTAGCCTGATCGCATTGGTAGCCATGGTCACCCTGTTCTATTCGGTACCCGATGCCAAGGCCATCAATCTGTCGGGATCCCTGCGGATGCAGGCCTATCGCATGGCCTACGAAATAGAGAAGGATCAGGTCGTGCTCGGGCGGCTCGCCCAGTTCGAGCAGACCCTGCACGCCCGTGAGTTGCAAGAGACCCAGCGCTGGATCACCCCCGCCTCCCTGCGCCGCACCTATGGCGAGGTGCTGCTGCAATGGCAGGTGATGCGCGAGCACATCGAGAATGCCACCCCCAGACGTTATACCGACAACACCGAGCAATTTGTCGCCGCCATCGATGACTTCGTCAACCAGATGCAGTATCACGTCGAGTTCAAGGTACGCATGCTGGCTCTGGCAGAGGGGCTGGGCCTGCTCTCCATCATCACCATCGCCTGGTTCACGGTGCGCTTCACTCGCCAGCAGGTGGTCGCCCCACTCAATCAGCTGGTCTATTGTGCCCGCCAGATCCAGCGCCAGGAGTTCGATTTAACCCTGCCCCCCCATTGTGACAACGAGCTGGGGGAGCTGTCGGGGGCTTTTGCCACCATGGCTGACGAGCTCGGCAAGCTCTATCGGGAGCTCGGCAGCAAGGTCGAGGAGAAGACGGCCAAGCTGCAACAGGCCAACGACACTCTCTCTTTCCTCTATTCCACCGCCCAGAAGCTGCATGCTGCGCCACTGAGTCGACGCACCCTGCAAAAATTGCTGGAGCGGGCCGCAGCCCATCAGCACATCGATTACATCCGGCTGACGCGCTTCGAACACAACGCCATGCCGGTCTACATTACGGGGCGCAAGGGCTGGCCCGGCGATCTGGATACGGTGGTGAGCTTCTATCTGCAGATGGATGATCAGGAGTACGGGCGGCTCGACATGATCAGTGATCACCCCATCGACGAACGTCTGATGAAGAACTTCTCCATGCTGCTGGCGCAGGTCCTGCACAAGGATCAGACCCTGCTGCAACACCAGCGCTTGCTGCTGATGGAGGAGCGGGCCGTCATCGCCCGCGAGCTGCACGACTCGTTGGCTCAGGCGCTCTCCTACCTCAAGATCCAGTCCACCCTGCTCAAGCGCTCCGTCGCCAGGGGCGATCATGGCAAGGCGCAGGCCGCCATGCAGCAGATCGACGAGGGCCTCAGCAATGCCTACACCCAATTGCGCGAGCTGCTCGGCACCTTCCGCCTCAGCATAGGCGATGCCAATCTGGGGGAAGCCATCGCCGTCATGCTGGAGCAGCTCAAACCCCAGACCGGTGCCGAGATAAGGCTTCAATACGGCCTGTCTGATACCGATCTCGAGGCCGGCCAGCACATCCACATCCTGCAGCTAATCCGTGAGGCAGTGCTCAATGCCATCAAACATGCAGGCGCACGGCTGATTGAGGTTAGCTGTGAGACCCTCGCTGATGGTAACATCCAGGTTCAGATTTCAGATGATGGTGTCGGAATTGGGAGCGCGAGCTCCGCGGTCAATCACTACGGTCTTAGCATCATGAACGAGCGCTCCAGCAAGTTGCACGGTCAGTTGGCCATCAGTGAGCTGCCGTCAGGAGGCACCCGTGTACACCTGACCTTTCCCACCAGCCTAACAAGAGACGCCTGATGGACGAGATGAAATATAGTGTTCTGGTCGTGGATGACCATCCCCTCATGCGCAAAGGGATTGTGCAACTGCTGGAGTTGGAAGATAACCTCGAGGTGATAGGTGAGGCCTCCAACGGGACTGATGCCGTGGCCATGGCCAAGGAGTCCGAACCGGATCTTATTCTGCTCGATCTCAACATGAAGGGCCTGTCCGGTCTCGATACTCTCAAGGCACTGCGGGCCGAAGAGGTCACCTCCCGAGTGGTGATCCTGACCGTCTCCGATGCCCGCCAGGACGTGGTCGCCCTGCTCAAGGCCGGCGCCGACGGTTACCTGCTCAAGGACACCGAGCCGGATATGTTGCTGGGCCAGCTGGCCGATGTCATGACCGGCAAGCAGATCCTGAGCGAGCCGCTGCGCCCCTATCTGGAAAACATCTACGAGCTGGATCACCTGCAGCAGAAACTCGAGAGCCTGACCCGGCGCGAGATGCAGATCCTGCGCGAGATTGCCAAGGGCTTGTCCAACAAGCAGGTCGCCTCCGTGCTGCATATCTCCGAAGGAACCGTCAAGGTTCACGTCAAGAGCCTGCTCAAGAAGCTCGAGGCCCAGAGCCGGGTAGAAGCCGCCGTCATGTACCTGGAGCAGCGCAACTAAGCACGCGTCAGGCATCACTCGACAAGCTGTATCAATCCCCATATCAGGCCCCGTCACCTCGGGGCCTTTTGCTGGATGTCGCACCAGAACCCCTTCCCTCGATGAGCCCAATACCGGGGCACATGAAATAATTCCACCTCGCCACATCTTACTGAGTTATTGCATTATTATTTTCAGGCGACCACGGATGGAGAAGGGGCGACATGACGACCACACAGATCGAATTGGTACAAAAGGCATGGGGCAAGGTCACCGCATTGAATCACAGCTATGTGCGGGAGGTGTATGAGGAGCTGTTCCGACTGTCACCGGAATTGATCGACCTCTTTCCCGATCCTGCAGGAATGCCGGTCGCCAAGGTATCGGAGACCCTCAACACGGTGATCACCAGCCTGGAGCAGCTGGATGCCCTGGGTTTCATCATCAGGGATCTCGGTCGCAGGCATCAAAAATTCAAGGTGGAGCCACACCAGTTCGCGCTGCTGAAGCAGGCGTTGACGACTGTGCTGGCGCGGCGCTTGGGGGAGAGTTTCACACCTGAACTGGCTGACGCCTGGTCGCAGATGTATGACGAGATCTCGGCCCTGATGTTGGAAGGGTTGAATCAGCGCACCACATCACTCGCTTGACCCATCTTGACCATAGCTCCGGAGGGGTCCTCCCCTAACCAGACGGATAATGCATGTCAGGCATTTTGCGGGGAGTCGATGTGCAATATGCAAATGATGCCCCATTCTGCAGATGGGGCATGTTCGAGCCCCTTTAAACTCACCTGTATCCCACCACGAGTCATCTTGAAGCCAATATTTACTTAATTAATAACCAGTTGATTTTTAAATAAAATTAAAATTAATTCCTTCTTGATGGTCTCGATGGGCCGATTTTTCCATCCTCTGGCACAGTCACTGCATTGTCATATTCAGATGCGACTTATTCGGAGGATGGAACATGAAACTTCAACCCTTGGCACTGTTCCCCTTACCCTCACACATACTGCCAGGCGGGAAACTCCCCCTGCGCCTGTTCGAGCCACGCCACCTGCAGATGCTCAAGGAATCGTTCATCGATGATCGGGGCTTTGGCATCGTCATGGAGGAATCGACCAGCACGGGCACGTGCGGGCGGATCCTGCCGGTCGGCACGCGGGTCAAGGTAACGGATTTTTATACCCTCAACGATGGCCTGCTCGGGGTCACTGTGCTCGGCCTGGAACGATTCTCCATCCACGAAATGGAAACGGACGAGACAGGTTTGCGTCACGCCCAAGTAGAAACGCTGCCCAATTGGCCGAGCGCCCACTCGGACTTCAGCGACAAGCAGCTGGTCAGCAGATTAAGGGAGGTGTTTGAGCAATATCCTGAACTGGATGAGCTCTACCCGGACAAGCAGTTTGACGATGCGGCCTGGCTCTGCCAACGCTGGCTCGAGATCCTGCCCATGCCGATCTATGAAAAACAGATGTTGATTGCCAAACAAAACAGTGAAGCGGCGCGCCAGTTTCTGCGCCGACTGATCGCACAGTGAGTCACCAAGCGTTTTGCAAAATGCGAAAATTCTTACAATGATAAATAATAATTAGCATTTTGCAACGAGCTGGCAGAATAAATAGCGCATAGCTCAGCTGCAAGCCGCAATAACAGGTTCTGAAAAGTTGGCACGGTTTTTTCATATATGACCGTACAACCCGATTTATCCCGTGCTCTCTTCAGTATTTGCTGAAGAATTGGTCAACCACCAGGTTGACCATTTTTTTATCCAAAATCCGCTCAGCTTGTCCTGCAATGACGTAACAGGCAGTTGCGCAGGCGGACCAGACTGATGGGCTTGGCCAGAAAATCATCCATCCCCTGTTCCAGGCAACGCGCCCTGTCCTCCGTCATCGCATTGGCCGTCAAGGCCACTATCGGCACCTCGCACCCCATCTCGCGCAAGCGCCGGGTCGCCTCTAACCCATCCATCTGTGGCATCCGCATGTCCATCAGTATGAGATCGGGTCGTCGCTCACTGACCTGTGCCAGCGCTTCCAGGCCGTTGGCCGCCAGCCGCACCCGACACACCAGTTTCTGCAGCATGAGCGACACCACCAGCTGATTGACCGGACTGTCCTCCACCACCAACACGTCCAGATCCAGCATAGAGACGCCATCGCTAACCGGGCTGGCAAGATCGGCGCAAGGCGCCGCCATGCCGGGCAACTCGAACCAGAAGCAACTGCCTTGCCCCTGGCGACTTTGCAGGCAGATCTCGCCCCCCATCAGTTGCACCAGCCGCCGGCTGATGGCAAGCCCAAGCCCGGAGCCGGAGAAGCGGCGAGTGGCCGAGCTGTCGACCTGATAGAAGGGCTCGAACAGCAAGGCCTGATCCTCGGGCGAGATGCCTATCCCGGTGTCGCTCACAGAGACCCTCAGCCGTTCATCCTGCCACCCCAGCACGAGTCGCACCTGACCGGCGGCGGTGAACTTCACCGCGTTGCCAAGCAGGTTGCCGATCACCTGAGATAGCCGGACTGCGTCACCCCGCAACTGATCCGGCAAGGCCTCATCCAGTTGCCAATGCAAGCGAATGCCCTTGGCACGCGCCTGCTCCTGCAAGGGCTCCACCAAGGCTTGGCACAGCCGGGCGGGTTGGAACGGTTCGCAGTGCAGTGCCAGGGTGTGAGATTCGATCTTCGAGAAGTCGAGCACATCATCGATGATGGTTTGCAGCAGATGTGCCGAGTGGGTGGCATGGCCGAGCAGGGCCTGCTGCGGCGTCTCGAGCCGCCCATACTGCAGCAGATCCAGCATCCCCAGCACCGCATTCATGGGGGAGCGGATCTCATGGGTCATCATGGCCAGAAACTGCGACTTGGCGCGGTTGGCCGTCTCGGCCTCGTCTCGCGCTCGTGCCAGCTCCTGTTCCCGACGGATCTGGTTGCCTATCTCCCGGGCCGTGCCGCGATAGCCGATAAAGGCGCCGCTGACATCGAAGCAAGGCTCGGCGTTGATCTCCATCCAGCAAGGGCCGCTGGCCAGCGTCACCCGCGCACGTATCGCCCGCACGGGTTGATAGCGAGCGATTAGGTGCCGGTACTTGCACCACTCGGGGTCCTGCTTGTCATGGGCAAAGTCATGAAGGCTGCGCCCGGTCTGGCGAATGAGCACCTCCCCCTGATAGCCAGGGGCAGACACATAGGTGAGTCGGTGCTCGGGATCCGTCTCCCAGAACCAGTCGGATGCCATGGCGGCGAAACTGCGAAAACGCTGTTCACTGGCCTGCAGGGCGAGGGTCTTGAGATCGACCTGCTCTTGCAGGCGAGCCCGATAGGCGATATTGACCAGCGCCTGGGAGATAAGGGGACGGCAGCGCTGCATCGCCGCCTTGCTCTTGAGATCGAAGGTACCCGCCACACCATGGCGGCAGATGAGGACACCGGAGAAACCGGGCGCCTGCAGACCCGTCATCATGACGCTGGCCCAGCCTGCGGTGCCCGCCAGCGGGGCGAGCTCCGGCAACTGGGTCGGATCATAGATGACCAGAGTTTCTCCTGCGATGGCGCGGGAGAAGAGAGGCGTCAGCGACCAGGGTCGCCCCACCTCCTCGGATTGGGTGCTGAGATGGGTGTTGCCGCTCGCAGCCCCCCAGGCCACCACATCCGCCTGCTCGAAACCGATGAAGGGCTTGAGCGCCTGGATCAGGCTGTCCAGCACCTGCTCCAGGCTCTGGGCATCGGCCAGGGTCGCCACCCCACACAGCAAGGCTTGCGACTCCTGGCGATATTTGGCCTCCCGCTCCCGGCAACGCACCAGCTCCACCAGCGTGGTTTGCAGTTTGTCACCCAGCGCTTCGAGTTCGCTATTGCCTATCATCTTGTGTTCAACACCCTATCAGCTATCGAGGAAGATGACGCTCGACACCATGAGATTGCCATGGGCCAGCTCACCATGGGGCAATCGTCCTTGCTCGCCGAAGGTAAAGGGGGTAATGAAGGGGATCTCCCCCAACCGGTCACGAAACTGGTCGACGACATCGTTCAGCCCCTCTCCCAGTGCCAGCCGACAGCCGGCACAGAAGACCACCAGCGCCCCGAACGGTTGCACCTTGCCCACCATGCCATATTCGGGCTCGATCCGCACCGCATTCAGGCTGCGCTGCAGCAAGCCTTCCTGACTGCTGTACATCAGTTGCAAGCGCTCCCCCAGCCGGGTTTCGGTAAACAGGCGCAGCCCTTCCCGCGCGGTCACGGCCTCGGGATGAGAGAGCTTGTGATAAGGCATGTCATCGAGCATCCCCACCTGACGGGCCAGCGGGGAGAGGGTGGTCTCCCTCAGGATGGGGCCCACCCGCCAGGGCGCCTTGCGCCCGGTCCAGCGAGCATAAACCCGCGCCGCCGGCTCGTGGTCGATGGTCAGCACCTCGCGTCCATCCAGCGCGGTAATGATGCCATGCTGCTCGGTGGGCACATAACCGGAGTGAAACTGAAAGGCCAACTGGCAATCCGGATAGAGCACCGCCAGCACGCAGCCCTGCTGGCCCTCCCCCTCGCTCCAGCACAACTGCCAGTCGCCGGTGACCGCATCATCCGCAGCCGAGCCGCCGACGACGGGAACCGTCGTGCCGAACTCCGCCTCGATCCCAGCCAGCATGGCCTCTTCCAGCCCAGGGCTGGTATGCAGCAAAATGAGTTGTGGCAGCTCACCCGGGCGGCCGCCATTGGCGATGGCACTGCGCAGCAGTTGACGCACATCCGGTGCCTCACCGAGCTGGCCCGCCACACCGTAGCCGCCTTTGTCATCATAGAGTGCGGCTACGGCCAGGCTCCAGCCAAGCCGGGCATGGTGGCCAGCCTCGGTCAGGATCCCGCCGCAGGAGCTGCACCCCATCAGGCGAGCCTCGGGAAAGCGGGTCTTGAGCGCATGACGCAGTACCGCTGCATCGTGAGCTTGGGTAAAATAGACCAGCAACAACGTAGGAGAGCGAGGTGATTGAGCGAGCAGCCGTTCAGCTATCTGTTGGGCGGCCAGCAATGTCGTCTCTGCAAGAGAGTGAGCCGTCAGGAAGTTCAACACCATCTCCTCGTGGTATGTGATGCTGCTAGCAAGCAAAAATCATACCCTTATCAAACAATTACCAGCTGCGTTGACTAGAATGGTACGCACTGGCCCCCCACAGGATGACCGCATGCGGCAGAAAAACATCACTCACTTTGACCGGGTCGTCGCCATCGGCGGTGGGCATGGCATGGGTCGGGTGCTCTCTTCCCTCTCGTTTTTAGGGTCCCGGCTGACCGGTATCGTCACCACCACGGATGACGGTGGCTCGACCGGGCGCCTGCGCCAGAGTCAGGAGTGCATTGCCTGGGGAGATCTGCGCAACTGCCTCAATCAGCTGGTGACCGATCCCGGCATCGGCAGCTTGCTGTTCGAATACCGCTTCACGGGACGTGGCGAGCTGGCGGGCCACAACCTCGGCAACCTGATGCTGCTGGCTCTCGACAATCTCTGTGTCCGGCCGCTGGATGCCATCCGGCTCATCAGCGACATGCTGAAGATAGAGCCCCAGCTACTGCCCATGTCCGAACATCCCACCGATCTGTGTGCCCATACCCTGTGCGGCGACCAGATCCTGGGGGAAGTCTCCATCGACAGGCTCACCACGCCCCCCCGCGCCTTGAGCTTGAAGCCGGCGGTGCCGGCAACCCGGGAGGCCGTCGAGGCCCTGACCCACGCCGACATCATCATTCTGGGGCCAGGCAGTTTTCTCACCTCCGTCATGCCCCCCCTGCTGCTCTGCGACATCGCCGAGGCCATCCGCAACAGCGGGGCCATCGTCGTCTTCATCGGCAATCTGGTCGCAGAAGAGGGGCCCGCCGGTCAGCTGACGCTGCTTAACCAGTATCGCTGGCTGGAGGAGAAGATTGGCAGCGGTCGGGTCGATGCCATCCTGGCCCCCGAAGGCCCCACCGTGCCCGAGCTGGCCCATTGCCTCATCCAGGCCAGTCTGGGTGAGGCGGCCCTTCCCCATCGACACGATCGCCTCAAACTCAGGCAGGCGCTGGACAAGGTGATCCAGAGCTGGCACCTCGCCCATGACAAGGCGGGGTAAACCCGCTCACACCATCAGTGATAGCGGGCCAGGTGGGAAAAGACCTGCGGCAGGGAGTGTTCGAGCTGTGCCAGCAACTGGCCTGCGTCTTCTGCATCTTCCCGCCGGCAAGCGAGCTCCAGCGCAATCACCTGCCGGTAGCTGGGCTCGGCACCATAACTGCCGCAAGAAGACTTCATGCTGTGGGCGAGGCGCGCAAGGGCAGTCCAGTCCCGCTGCTCCAACAGCGGCCTGAGCTGGGCGAGTTGTGCACCCACCTCCTCGACAAAGACCGAGATGACCACAGGCATCATCTCGTGACCTATGTCTTCTGCCAGTTGTCGCAGCACCTTCTGATCCAGCCACTCCATCTTCTTTTCCCTTTGATGGTATCCAAACAGACCACAATATAGCCGATCCACCCGCTTGCTGTCATCCGCACTGGCGGGGGAGAGAGGGCCGCTCGGCTGCCTCAACAACACCATAATGTGAGCCAGTTCAAGTTCTCGAAAAGTCGGCACAGCGGGATAATATTTAAATGTTGCAACAAAATTAACATTTAAATAACAATGCGAGTCATGAGAATGATGCGGCTCAGCAACACCTCTCTCATCCCTTTTTGCCTGTATGGCTGCTGCGAAGAACCAGGGTAGGATTCTACCCTGGTATTTTTTTATTCCTGAACCAGCAACTTGGCGGCGTTGCCATATTCCAGTTCACCCAACCGGAACAGGCAAAACTCACCAGGCATCATCTTTACCCAGTTTTCATTGCCGGTGAGCGGCCGGGTCGCGACCAGCGTCACCACGTCATTCGGTGTCGTCTCGCTCTGAAAATCGATGGCCACGTCCTCGTCCAGCAAACTGGCCTCACCAAAGGGTGCCCGCCGGGTCAGCCAGTAGAGGTTGTTGCTGCAATAGGTCATCACGAACTCTCCATCCGACAGCAACATGTTGAATACCCCCAGCGTGCGCAGCTCCCCGCACAGACTCGCCAGATGGCGGAACATGGCGGGGAAATTGGTCGGGCGCTTGGGGTATTTCTGCTCGAGCTGACCAAGCAGCCAGCAGAAGGCGTGCTCGCTGTCGGTGTCACCCACCGGACGATGACGCCCGGTCGGCAGCCGCTTGTAGCCGGTCAGCTGGCCGTTATGGGCGAAGGTCCAGTAGCGTCCCCACAGCTCGCGGGTGAACGGGTGGGTATTCTCCAGCGACACGCAGCCCCGGTTGGCCTGCCGGATGTGGCTGACCACGGCGCGGCTCTTGATGGGCAGCGCCTGCACCAGCTTGGCGATGGGAGATTGGGCGCTGGGCTCGGGATCCTTGAAGGTACGAAAACCCCGCCCCTCGTAGAAGGTGATCCCCCAGCCATCCTTGTGGGGTCCTGTCTTGCCGCCCCGCAGCATCAGCCCGGTGAAACTGAAGCAGATGTCGGTCGGCACATTGGCACTCATGCCGAGCAATTCGCACATATCCAGTCAACCCCCAACTTGCTTGAGCATCTCTTCTTCATTCAATGGCGCTAGCCGGATCTGAGGCCTGAGTGCCATCTTCCGATTACTTGGCCATCTCTTTTTCGACCAGCTGGATCAGGATGTGGATCACCTTGATGTGGATCTCCTGAATGCGGTCGGCATAGCCAAAATGCGGTACCCGGATCTCGACGTCGGCGAGGCCCGCCATCTTGCCACCGTCCTTGCCAGTCAGCGCGATCACCTTCATGCCCTTGGCATGAGCGGCCTCGATGGCTTTCAGAATGTTGCCGGAGTTGCCACTGGTGGAGATACCGAGCAGCACGTCGCCACGACGACCGACCGCTTCCACGTAGCGGGAGAATACATAGTCGTAGCCGAAGTCATTGGAGACACAGGAGAGGTGGCTCGGATCCGAGATGGCGATGCCGGCGTAACCGGGGCGGTTCTCGCGATAACGGCCGGTCAGCTCTTCGGCAAAGTGCATGGCATCGCAGTGGGAACCACCGTTGCCACAGGAGAGTACCTTGCCTTCCTGCTTGAAGGAGTCAGCCAGCAAGCGAGCGGCGGCTTCGATGTTCTTCAGGTTTTGCTCATCGGCCAGGAATGCCTGGAGCACAGTGGCAGCTTCGGTCAATTCATTGCGGATAAGTTCTTGGTACATGGCGTCTGATGTCTCTCTTGTATCGTCCAACATAGGGTCGACCCATTGTCGCACAAGCCAATCTCGCCGTCGCCCCCCTGCCCGCCAAGATGCCGCCTGCGAGACGTTAGGCCGATCACAGCGCCGAGGTAACAAGCTTGTAAACAGCTTGATAAGTTTGTGCGCATGATTTACAACTGGGGCCACATCCAACAGGTCAGACCTCTGGATCAGTTAACTCACTCTCCCCCAACTTCGGCAACTCATGCAAGGAGCGAAAAATGACGACGACCCTCACTCTGCTCGGAGTGATCCTGGTGATCGGCGCCATGGCTTATCGCCGGGCGTCTCTGTTCACCTCCACGCTGGCCACGGCCGTAGCCCTGCTCATAGGTGCCTTCTATGGCCAGGTCCCCCTGTTGATCTGGGTACTCTTCGCCCTGGTTGCCATCCCGTTGAATCTGGTGGAGTTTCGCCGTAATCAACTGACCAGGCCGCTGTTCAAGATCTACAAGTCCATCATGCCGGAGATGTCTCGCACCGAAAAAGAGGCCATCGAGGCGGGCACCACCTGGTGGGAAGCCGACTTGTTCGCCGGCAACCCGAACTGGAAGAAGCTGCACGCCATTCCGGTCAGCACCCTCAGCGCCGAAGAGCAGGCCTTCCTGGACGGCCCGGTCGAAGCGGTGTGCCGCATGGTCGACGATTGGGAGGTGACCCACGAGCGCGCCGATCTCTCCCCCGAGGTGTGGCAATACCTGAAGGACCACAAGTTCTTCGCCATGATCATCAAGAAGAAATACGGCGGGCTGGAATTCTCCGCTTATGCCCAGTCCTGCGTGCTGCAAAAGCTGTGCGGCGCCAGCGCCGTGCTCGCCTCCACCGTCGGCGTGCCCAACTCCTTAGGGCCTGGCGAGCTGCTGCAACACTACGGCACCGAGCAGCAAAAGGACCATTACCTGCCGTGTCTCGCCATTGGCAAGGAGATCCCCTGCTTCGCCCTGACCAGCCCGGAAGCGGGTTCGGACGCCGGTTCCATCCCGGACTTTGGCATCGTCTGCAAGGGTGAGTGGGAAGGGGAAGAGGTGCTCGGCATGCGCCTGACCTGGAACAAGCGCTACATCACGCTGGCTCCCATCGCCACCGTGCTGGGGCTGGCCTTCAAGCTGCGCGACCCTGATCACCTGCTGGGGGAGGAAGAAGAGCTCGGCATCACCTGCGCCCTGATCCCCACTCACATCAAGGGCGTCGAGATCGGTCGTCGTCACTTCCCGCTCAACGTGCCGTTCCAGAATGGCCCGACCCGCGGTGAAGGGGTGTTCGTGCCGCTCGATTTCATCATCGGTGGCCCGGCCATGGCCGGCCAGGGCTGGCGCATGCTGGTGGAGTGTCTCTCGGTCGGCCGCGGCATCACCCTGCCCTCCAACAGCACCGGCGGTGTCAAGATGCTGGCCCTGGCGAGCGGCGCTTACAGTCGCATCCGCCGCCAGTTCAAGCTGCCCATCGGCAAGATGGAAGGCATCGAAGAGCCGCTGGCACGCCTCGGTGGCAACGCCTACATCATGGGCGCCGCCGCCAAGCTGACGGTGACCGGCATCGATCTGGGGGAGAAACCCTCGGTCATCTCCGCCATCGTCAAGTATCACCTCACCGACCGCGCCCAGAAGTGCGTCATCGATGCCATGGACATCCACGGCGGCAAGGCGATCTGCATGGGTCCGAACAACTATCTGGCCCGCGGTTATCAGGGCGCCCCCATCGCCGTCACCGTCGAAGGGGCCAACATCCTGACCCGCAGCATGATCATCTATGGTCAGGGTGCCATCCGCTGCCATCCTTACGTGTTGCCGGAGATGCTGGCCGCCAGCCACCCGGACAAGGAAGTGGCGCTCAAGGAGTTCGACAAGGCGATGTTCAGCCACGTCGGCTTCGCCATCAGCAACCTGGTGCGCAGCGTCTGGCTGGGCCTGACCGGTGCCAAGCTGGCCGCGGCACCGTTTAAGGATCAGACCAAGGGCTACTACCAGCAGCTGACGCGTCTCTCCGCCAACCTGGCCTTCCTGTCCGACATGGCAATGGGCACCCTGGGCGGCGAGCTCAAGCGCAAGGAGCGGGTCTCCGCCCGTCTCGGCGACGTGCTGAGCCAGCTCTATCTGGCCTCCAGCGCCCTCAAGCGCTATCAGGACGAGGGTCGCCAGCAGGCCGATCTGCCGCTGCTGCACTGGGCACTGCAAGATGCGATGTTCAAGGCGCAGGAAGCCATCGACGAACTGCTGCGCAACTTCCCGAACCGCTGGATTGGCCTAGCCCTGCGCGTCATCGTGCTGCCGCTTGGTCGCGATCTGAAGCGCCCGAGTGACAAGCTCGACAACCAGGTCGCCCGTCTGCTGCAAACCCCGAGTGCCACCCGCAGCCGCCTGGCCGAGGGTCAGTACCTCACCCGCGAGCAGGGCAATCCCTTCGGGCTGTTGGAGCAGGCGCTCGATGACGTGCTGGCCGCCGAGCCGCTGTTTGACAAGGTATGCAAAGTGGAAGGCCTCAAGCGCCCCTTCACCCAGCTGGACAAGGTGGCCGATGCTGGTCTCGCGCTGGGGGTCATCAATCAGACCGAAGCCGAGCTGCTGCGCCGCGCTGAGCAGAGTCGCCTGCAGACCATCAACGTGGATGACTTCGACCCCATCGATCTCGTCGCCAACAAGTCGCTGTTTGAGGCTTCCGCCTATCACAGGGCAGCCTGAGTCCGGTTTTGAATGCCAAAACGCCTCCCTTGTGGAGGCGTTTTTTATGCCAGAATTACCTGCGCCAGCTGGCTCGAAAAAGAGACGTCAGCTGGATCAAATTTTGTAAATCTATCCGTTTCCTATCGTTAATGAAGCAGTTAAGGTATGCACAGGATCACACACAGGATTGCATAATGGATGATCAAATCCTGATTATTGATGACGACGACGATCTGCCCCTGCCCGCATCACGACAAGCTGGCTGGAAGGTGATGATCGTGGATGATGAGCCGGAAGTGCACCGCATCACCAAGATCACCCTGAGCAAGTTTGAATTTGACGGCAAGCCCATCGATTTTCTGCACGCCTATTCGGCCGCCGAGGCCAAGGCGTTGCTCGCCACCACCTCGGATCTCGCCCTGTTGCTGCTCGATGTGGTCATGGAGGCTGATGACGCCGGTCTCGCCGTGGTGAAGTTCGTGCGCGATGAACTGCAAAACAAGATGGTGCGCATTGTGCTGCGAACCGGCCAACCCGGTCAGGCGCCGGAGGATGACGTCGTCACCAACTACGACATCAACGACTACAAGGACAAGACCGAGCTCACCTCCCAGAAGTTGCGTACCCTGCTGCGCGCCAGCCTGCGCTCCTACCGGGACATCCGTACCCTGGAGAGCAACCGGCAGGGACTGGAGAAGGTCATTGAGGCATCCAAGGGGATCTTCGAACAACGCGCACTGCGCCAATTTGTCGAGGGAGCCCAGACCCAGCTCAGCGCCCTGCTCAACCTGGAAGACTCCCAGATCTATGATGTGAAGCACCTGGCCTACGAGGTCCGGGATCAGGAGCTCGAACCTCTGCTCAGCAATGAACCACCCCTGCGGCTGAGCGAGGCCC
Organism: Aeromonas sp. TECH754; assembly: GCF_056279295.1. Lineage (NCBI taxonomy): Bacteria > Pseudomonadati > Pseudomonadota > Gammaproteobacteria > Aeromonadales > Aeromonadaceae > Aeromonas > Aeromonas sp. TECH754. The sequence goes on from NZ_JBWBRA010000001.1 coordinate 2,399,520, forward strand.
CCGCCATTTTGCGCCACGCCATGACCAAGGGGGCCAACGTCTACGACGGCAACCAGATGGTTCTTTACTGCCAGAATGCCCGCCATCACCTGCTGTTCCACATCGAGACCACCCGCCCGCTTAACCAGATGGACACCGGCCTGCTGAGCCTGTTCACCGAGAACATCATAGTGGCGCTGGAAAACATCCGGCTCAACGAGGTCATCGGCGACAACCAGCGCGAGATCATCTACCGCATCGGCGAGCTGGTGGAGACCCGCTCCAAGGAGTCCGGCCTGCACGTCAAGCGGGTGGCGCTCTATACCGAGCTGTTCTGCCAGCTGCTTGGCATGAACGAGGAGCGCTGCGAGCTCATCAAGCGGGCCTCTCCCCTGCACGACATCGGCAAGGTGGGGATCCCGGACGCCATCTTGCACAAGCCTGGCAAGCTCACGCCGGAAGAGTGGGAGATCATGAAGACCCATGCCCAACTGGGGCAGGACATGCTCTCCGGCAGCGATCTGGCACTGTTCCAGATAGGCGCCACCATCGCCGGCAGCCACCACGAGAAATGGAATGGCAGTGGTTATCCCCGCGGGCTCAGCGGCGAGGCCATCCCGCTGGAGGGGCGCATCGTCGCGCTGGCCGACGTGTTCGATGCCCTGGGCTCGGATCGCTGCTACAAACAGGCCTGGCCGCTGGATCGCGTAATGGCTCTTATCGAAACCGAACGAGGTCAGCACTTCGATCCCCAGCTGGTGACCCTGATGCTGGCCAATCTGGACAAGTTTCTCGACATTCGCGAACAGCACAAGGACATCTATATCGGCGCGCACTGAGCGAATGCCGCTCGCTCGCCATGAAAAAGCCGCCCACTTGGGCGGCTTTTTCACCATCAGGTGCTGGCCTACTGCTCCGGCAGATTCAGATCCAGCGCGGGAGCCGGTGCAACCTCACTCTGTGCCTTTTGCGCCGCCATCGCCTTGTGCAGGATCCGGCGCTTTTGCAGCAGAATAAACCCGCCAGCACCGAGCAGCAGCAACAGTAAACCGCCGCCACCCAAGATCCAGGGCAACAAGCTGCTGCTCTCCTGCGGCTCAGGTTGCGACTCGGCCGGCATCACCGCCGGGGTGACCGGGGCCGCCGAGGGCTGAGGTGCCAGCACCGGCAATATGTTGAACGACTTGGTCGGCAGTTGCAGCCGTATTTCTCGCCCGAGCCGGGTCGTGCCAAACAGGGTCACCTCGACCTTGTACTGCCCCACCGCCTTGAGGGTGGGGAGATCGATGTTGACGCTAGGCTCGCTCGCTACCGCATTGAACGCCAGGCTCTCGCCGGTACTGTTGATGGCCTTGCCCTGGATGGCCACCGAGGCCGGATCCAGCTCGTCGGCATCGATGAGCAAAGCGAGTTTGGCCCCCGATTCACCGGAGGGCGCCGTCAGGGTGTAACTGACCGGCCATGGGAAGAGCAGCACCTGCTGTGACTGGGCACGGGAGAACACCTGGTTACCTGTGCTGTAGAGGGCACGATACTTCCCTGCCGGAACGTCCAGCACGGCCTCTGTGGTCATGACGCCATCCCCCGGCACCTCATCGAGCCCCTTGCCATCGTCCAGATAGCGGCCAAGGGTCTCCTCGAACAGGGGATCCCCGTCCTGGGCGGCATCACCAAATTGCTGCAGCTTCACCGTCATGCCCAGATCGGAGAGGTAATAGCCAGCGCCGGGCGCCGCCCCATCGATCAGCAGCCGGGATTGCAGCTTGACCTGCTCCCCCTGATAGAGTCGGGACGGCAGTGGCTCGCTCTCGAGCCGGATGTCAGACAACAGTCGCACCCGGTTGTCGGGGTCGACTCCACCGATGGCTTGCCAAGGGCCCGCCATGGGATTGCGAATCGTGATGAGATCCTGATCCTGCTGCGCCAGCCAGCCTACGTCCGGCGGGGTGACCTTGCCCACATAGAGCTTGCTGCCATCGGGTTGCACCAGGATCACCGAGGGGGTACCCGGCTTGCGTTTGATGATGAAGGTGATCTCTTTCACTCCGTAATCGATGCGAAAGCGATTGTCGAGCAGCGGGATGTCGGAGGAGGCAAACACCTCGTTGGCCATGCCCGCCATCGGGAGCGACAGCGACGCCAGCAGCAATCCGCTCCAGAACGGGCTCATTGCCGCCACAGGCAGGCGCCTCCCTTCTTCTGCACCAGATCGAGCCGCCCCTCGTGGGTCGCCACCACCTCGTCACTGGCACGGATCACCTTGAGCGGCGGGCGATTGCTCTCCAGCCGGCGGATCCCGGTGTCCTGGTTGCTGTCGTTCTCGCTGCTCTCGTTGGCCAGATTGAGCTTGGTCTGGCCACCGGTCATCAGCAGGTAGACGTCGGCCAGGATCTCCGCATCGAGCAGTGCACCGTGCAAGGTACGGTGGGAGTTGTCGATGCCGTAGCGATCGCACAGCACATCCAGGTTGTTGCGCTTGCCGGGGAACAGATCCCGCGCCATCGCCAGGGTATCCGTGATGCCACAGATATCCGCCGTCTTGAAACTCAGGCCAAGCTTGCTGAACTCATAGTCCATGAAGCCCACGTCGAAGGGTGCGTTGTGGGCGATGAGCTCGGCGCCGCGGATGAACTCGATGAAGTCATCGGCTATCTGGCTAAAGGCTGGTTTATCGACCAGGAAGGCATCGGTGATGCCGTGCACCGCGATGGCCTCGGGGTCCACCAGTCGATCCGGCTTGATATAGACATGGAAATGATTGCCGGTCAGTTTGCGGTTGATCACCTCCACACAGCCGATCTCGATGATGCGGTGCCCGAGGTAGACGGGGCCGCCTGCCGTGTTCATACCTGTGGTTTCAGTATCCAGAATGATCTGGCGATTCAGTTGGGGTGTGTTCATGATCCAATCTATGTCAAACTTCGGTTTTACTCGCTAGTTTACCCTCAAGCACCATGCAAAAACAGATTGATTTATATACGGATGGTTCCTGTCTCGGCAATCCGGGCCCCGGTGGCTATGGCGCCGTCATGGTCTATGGCAAGCACCGCAAGGAATTGGCGGGAGGCTATCGGCTGACCACCAACAACCGGATGGAGCTGATGGCCGCCATCATGGGACTGCGTACCCTGAACGAACCCTGCCAGGTCCGCCTCACCACCGACAGCCAGTATGTGCGCCAGGGGATCACCCAGTGGATCATCGGCTGGAAAAAGAAGGGCTGGATGACCTCGAACCGTCAGCCGGTCAAGAACGTCGATCTCTGGCAGGCGCTGGATGCGGAGGCGAGCCGCCATCAGATCGAATGGCTCTGGGTCAAGGGGCACTCAGGCCACCCGGAGAACGAGCGCTGCGATGAACTGGCCCGGGACGCTGCCAGCGGCAAACAGCTCGCCGAAGACACGGGTTATCAACCCTGAGGTGTTGCACCTCCCGGTTATTTGAAGCCGCTGAGACTGGCTACCAGCCCTGACGCGCCATGCCCGGCGCCGCCATCGATTCTGGCAGGCGCCAGCGACGGCGCACCGGCGTGATGGGGAAACGCCGCTTGCGGGCGGCTATCACGTAGACCGAGGCAAGGGGCCGGCAATAGTCTCGCCCCAGACTCTCCCGCCACCAGCCGATCCGGCTCTGCTTGCCCATGAAAGAAAAGCCGAAGCGCTCGTCAAACATCACCTCGCACCCCAGCAACTGCAACCAGTCGGTCACCCGCACCGGAGTGAACATGCGTGCCGACCAGGGCAGACGCTGGCGCAACACCGGCAGATAATGGCCAAGCCCCACCAGGCTGACGGGGTTATAGCCGCTGACGATGAGCCAGCCATCCTCGGTCAACACCCGTTCGGCCTCACGCAGCACCTGATGGGGATCCGGTGAGAAATCGAGGCAATGGGCAAGCAGACAGGCATCCACGCTGCCGGTGCGCACCGGCAAGGCCAGGGGATCGCCCTTGATATCCAGCGGTCTGCCGTCAGGGGCGACCCCAATCTGGTGGCGAATGGAGGAGCCACCGCAGGAGAGCTCGGCGCTCAGGGCGCCAATTTTCAGCAGATGATAACCAAACAGGTGCGGGCACCAGTTATCGAGCCGCTCCTGGATTTCGGCGGCCACCCAATCCCCCATGGGCAGCGCCGACCAGCTGGTCGGGATCTCGATCTGTTGTTCGCTACGTGCCAGCTGCATAATGGGACCAATCCGGGGTTCAAACGCCATTCTGTTATATAAGATCCCTCCCATAAAGAGAACACAAAGAGAAGCCGACTCATGTATAGCGTCATCACAGTTCCTGCCTTCAGTGACAACTACATCTGGTTGATCCGACACGAGAATCACTGCCTGGTTGTCGATCCGGGCGAGGCCGCACCGGTACTGGAACGGCTCGATGCCCTGGGGCTAGAGCTCGACGCCATCCTGCTGACCCACCACCATCGCGATCACGTGGGCGGTGTGCTCGCGCTGCTGCAGCACTTCCCCCATGCCCGCCTCTATGGCCCGAAACTGGATCCCATGCCGGACCATCACGGCCAGTGGCTGGAGGATGGCGATCAGATCAACTGGCATGGCCTGAGCCTGGACGTCCTCCATGTGCCCGGCCACACCCTGGGCCATATCGCCTATCACGGTCAGGGCATGCTGTTTTGTGGCGACACCCTCTTCTCCGCCGGCTGCGGTCGCCTGTTCGAAGGGACCCCGGCCCAGATGCACGATTCGCTGCAGCGGCTCGCGGCCCTGCCCGACGACACCCTCCTTTATTGCGCCCATGAATACACCCTCTCCAACCTGCGTTTCGCCCACGCGGTCGAACCCGACAACCTGGCGATCCAGCAGCGGATCGGGGTGATCAGCAAGTTGCGCCAACAGGGTCTTCCGAGTCTCCCCTCCCGCCTGGGGGATGAGCGGCATTTCAACGTTTTCATACGCTGCGAGCAGGATTCCGTGCGATTTTCTGCTGAGAAATACGCCCTGAAATGCTTGGAAAATCCAGAGGATACCTTCGCCGTGCTGCGGGGCTGGAAGGACGTTTTTTGAACAAACCTTGATCAGGGGGCTATTGCCCCTTATGATGCGAGCTGTTTTTCAATAGATGACCTGAGCGAGATGAAGCTACGAACGGCCTTATTGGCAGCGCTGTTTCTCAGCGGCTGTCAAAACCTGAGCCATCAGGATGACCGGGCGATAACGGCAATCGAGCCGATCAAATCCCCCCAAGTCAGCAAGAAAACGTACAAAAAACACTCTTCGCGCATGCTGTTCGGTGATGAACAGCTGGAAGAGATGGATGACACTGATAACCTGTGGGTGCGTATCAGCGATGATATGCAGCTGGACTCGCATGATAATGCCCGAGTCCGCCAACAGCGTGATTGGTTACTGCGTAATGATAAGCATATGGCGACCATTGCCAGCCGGGCTGAGCCCTACCTGTATCTGATGGTAGAGGAAATCGAACGGCGTGAGCTGCCAATGGAGCTTATTACCATCCCCATGATCGAGAGCACCTTCGATCCCAATGCCCGCTCCCGCAGCAATGCGGTCGGTCTTTGGCAATTTGTGCCTGCCACCGGCAGAAACTTCGGCCTGCGCCACGACAACTGGTATGACGGCCGTCGCGATGTGATTGCGTCCACCAATGCGGCGCTGGATTATCTGGAATACCTGAACCGCTTCTTCGACGGTGACTGGTTGCAGACCCTGGCCGCCTACAATGCCGGCGAAGGACGGGTGCGCAACGCCATCATCCGCAACCAGAAGGCCGGTCGACCGACCGACTACTGGTCGCTGGACTTGCCCCGCGAGACCCGGATGTATGTGCCCAAGATCCTGGCCATGGCGGACCTGATCCGCAACGCGGATCAATACAATGTTCCCCTGCCGATGCTGGCCAACAAGCCTCAGCTGCGGACCATCAACACCGGTGGTCAGATCGATCTTAACGTGGCGGCCCAGTTGGCGGGGGTGTCCGCATCCCAGCTCAAGGCACTCAATCCCGCGCTCAAGCGTGGCATGACGTCGCCGCAGGGACCTTACAACCTGCTGGTGCCTGTCGAGTATGCCGACACCCTGGAGCTGGCGCTGGCCGATCTGCCCAAGCGTGAACGCACCCGTGGCGTGCACTCCTATCAGGTCACCAGCGGCGATACCCTGTCCCGCATCGCCCAGAACCACGGGGTGAGCGTGCAGCAGCTCAAGCTGGCCAACAACCTGCGTGGCACCAACCTGCGTCGTGGCCAGACTCTGGTGATCCCCAACGGCGGCAAGTCGAGCACAGTAGCCCAGAGCAAGCCGCAGCAACTGGCCAGCCGTAGTGGCAACAAGGTGAACTATCGAGTGCGCTCCGGCGACAACCTGTGGAGCATCAGCCAGGCGCACGGTGTGGCACACACCGATCTGGCCAAGTGGAACGGATTGAATGCCAAGTCGGCCCTCAAACCTGGCATGAAACTGGTGGTCTGGCCCAAGCAGGGCAAGGGCAGCAACAAGTCCATGGTCTATCAGGTGCGTCGTGGAGACTCCCTCTCCTCCATCGCCGCCCGCTTCCAGGTCGCCGTCAACGACGTGATGCGCTGGAATCAGATCGGCAAGAGCGACGCCCTCAAGCCGGGTCAGGAGCTGACCCTGTTCGTGAAGAACAACAGCTGATGGCTGAGACCAGATAAAAAATACCCCGCCTGGTGCGGGGTATTTTTTTGCCTGCCATCTGGTTCTGATCAGGGAGTAATAGTCTGGGCAGCGAAACGCGCCATGATGGGATTGTGATCCGAGGCATCGGTGGCGGGTGAGCTCACCTCCACCAGATCCAGGTTGCGATAGTAGAGGTGATCGAGCGGGCGACCGAAGGCGGTGCGGCGCAAGTCAGGCACCGGGATGGCTTCCTGCAGGCCGAGCTCTCCCACCAGCTTGTTCAACCAGAATTCCCGTTTGTCGCTCCAGGTATTGAAATCCCCCGCCAGGATGACCGGGCCCTGATGACGGTGGATCAACGCAGTCAGATCGTTGATCTGCTCGCGAAAGGTCGCCATCCCTAGTTCGAAGTTGACCGCGTGCAGGTTGACCACCAGCACACCGTCCGGATCCCCCTGCAGTGGATACAGGCTCACCAGACCGGACTTGGGAATGCGCAGCAACGGCTCGGGTGAGCGCACACCGCAGACGAACGCCTGTGGCGTCTTGGCCACCGTCATGACACCAAAGGACATCCCGCCCTGGGTAAAGGCTTGCAGTTGCTGCCACTGGAAGTCGCCGCTCTTGAGCCAGTCCAGCATCTCGGGACGAGTGACCGACTCCTGCAGCAGCACCAGATCCTGAGACTTGGCGTACTCATCCAGCCCCTCGCGCCAGTTTTTACGCTGACCCTTGTAGAGATTCCAGACGGTGATGCCGAACTCGCGGGGCAAGGCGGTGGATGCCAGCGCCACCAGCGGCGGTTTCTGGCAATTGACGCCGGGCACTATGCCTGCCGCCGTGACCAGATGATCCTGATCAGGCACCTCGAAACAACCAACCAGTCCCAGCGTCAGCAGGGAAGTCCCCAGAATCCGATAACTATTTTTCATTGGCTAACAATCACCTGCCTCTGCAACCGGCCATGAACGACACAAGTGTCATGGTCGCCGACTAGTCTCATTATTCGTGTCCGGCCCGACTCATCCATGAGGGATCCCGCAATGGCGAGACAGCACCAGTACCGCGTGACATTTTATGATCAACAAGGAACTTGTCATCAAGTGGAGCTCTCCACCGTCTACCAGATCAGGCGGGATCCCCAGTGCGATCTCTGCCTGTTTGACGCCACGCAATGCGTTGGCTCGGAAGAGATGCTGGAGCGCATGATACGGCAAAAAACCGGGCTTGAGCAGGAAATATCCATCATCAGCGCCCGGATCATCTGAGCAGGATCAGACCGGGACGGGGCGGGATTTGCCCTGATCGTCGATGGCAACGTAAGTGAAGACCCCTTCGGTCACGCAGTAACGCTGGGCTTCATTCTCCCGCAGCACCGGCTTGACCCAGACTTCCAGCTTGAGGCGCATGGAGCTGCGCCCGATCTTCAGGCAACGGCCATAGCAACACACCACATCACCCACCTTGACCGGACTGTGGAAGGTCATGCCTTCGACCGAGACGGTACAGATGCGTCCCTTTGCCAGCTCCTTGGCCATGATGCCCCCCCCTATATCCATCTGGGACATGATCCAGCCCCCGAAGATATCACCATTGGGGTTGGTATCGGCTGGCATTGCCAGGGTTCTCAGCAGCAGTTCCCCATCGGGGTGACGCTTGGTATCGACCATCATTACGACTCTCTATGACAGGTACGAAGTGGTGGTCAGACGGCAAGCCCCCGCGCCTATAAAGGCATGGCCGGGTATCGAGCGCCAGCTGACCGCACTTCAGGATAAGAATGGCGGCATGATAGGGGGCGATCCCGGCCTTGGCAAACCTCAATTGCCCGCACGCCCCTGAGAGGGGGCGCAGCAGATAATATTGAGCCCTATCCTGTTTCAATCTGATTGTGCTGCCTGATCGGCAAACCAGTGGGCCGGATCCGGCCAGCGATAGGCAAAGCCGAGCCGCTGGCAGATCAGTTGCCCCTCGATCGGTGCAAAGTCGCCGGCCGGTTCGGTGAAGACAGGCGGCGCCAACCCGAGCAGGCGGGATGCAAACGGGTAGAGCTGCTCGCGTCTGGGGTGTACCGGGGCACTCAGGTTGTAGGCATCCCCATCCTGCCCTTGCATCAGCATCAGCTGACAGGCGCTCACTACGTCGTCCAGGTGCACCAGGTTCACCGCTTGAGCGCCCCCCGCCAGCGTCTTGCCCGCGAGGAAACGGCCGGGATGGCGATCCGGGCCATAGAGGCCGGCGGGGCGCAGCACCATGGCAGATCCGAAGCCTGCCCCCTGCACTGCCTGCTCGGCGGCCAGCATCCGCTCTCCCCTGGCATGAGCCGGCCGAGGGACTTCCTCCTCCCCCTGCCCGGTTGCCCACACCGAGGTGGCGCTGATAAACAGCACCTTTTGCGTGCCCGCCGCCCTGGCCAATAGGCAGAGCCGCGCCACCGCGGCCGGATAATCCTCGGTCTTGCTCGGCGGCACGCAGACAACCAGCTCGCGGCAGCGAAACGGCAAGGCGTCCAGCTGAGCCGACAGCTGCAGCGGCCAGGCCGGCACCCCCTCGGCCGTCAGGCGCGCGGCCTTCTCGCCCGAGCTGACCGTCACCGCGACCGATTGGCCTTGCGCCTGCAGCGCCTTCGCCAGCGGCAATCCCAGCCAGCCGGCTCCCACTATTCCCGTCTGATATTCACTCTCGACTGTCATCGGTAAAATCCTGGCAAAAAAAAACGGCCATCCATGATGACCGTCGAAAGTAACGAAGGAAATAGCTGGATTAACCAGTTACCTCCCACAGCGGGAAAATCGGGAGCGCACGCTCCTAATTCGTGGGCCTATCCTAGTGGCAGCGCAGCCAAAAAGCTTTGAAGCGGATCACAGTTGAAAAGGATTTCTGAAAGCGCTTTCAATACTTTGCGTATTTATTGGCCCGTTCAGGGCCAATAAATGACTCAGGCCACGGACTCCCGGCGAACCAATTCGGCCTCGAATTTGAGGGCCAGGCCGTCGACCGGCTTGTGATCCAGCAACCGCAAGGCCAGCTCCGCGGCCCGCTCGCCCATCTCCTCGATGGGGTAGCGCACGGTGGTGAGCTTGGGGTAGATGTAACGGGCATAGGGGATGTCGTCAAAGCCGACCACCGACACCTGCTGCGGAATCTTGTAGCCTCGCTCCAGCAGGCAGGAGATGGCCCCCGCCACCATGGCGTCGTTGAAGCCCAGCACGGCGCTGAATTCGACCCCGCGCTCCAGCAACTCGCCCATGGCCACGTAGCCACCCTTCTCGTCGGCATAGGCGCGACCGATCAGGGCCTGATCCAGCTCGATGCCGGCGCGCTGCAGCGCGACCCGGTAACCCGCCATGCGTTGCTGACCGTCGACGAACTCTTCGTCATCCGAGGTAACGAAGGCAATCTTGCGATGTCCCGCATCCAGCAGGTGCTGACAGGCGGTGGTGATGCCCGCCTGATTGTCCAGCCAGACGCAGCGATCCTCGCAACCCGGCACCTGACGGTTGATGAAAACGATGGGGGTAGAACCCGTCGCCAGCTCGATCAGTTCGGCATCCGGCAGCGCCTTGCTGTGCAGGATCAGGGCGTCGCACTGACGCTGCAGCAGCGCCTGGATGGCGTGACGCTCGCGGGTCGCATCATGATTGCCGGATACCACTATGGTGAATTTGTTCGCCTTGTCGACCATGCTCTCGATGCCGCGCATCATCTGGGCGAAGAAGGGACCACCACAGAGATCCCCCACCAGCACGCCGATGCAATTGGAGCGTTTGCTCACCAGGGCCTGGGCAAAGCTGTTGGGACGGAAACTCAACTCTTTCATGGCCGCGAGGACAGCCTCGCGCTTCTCGGGGGCGACCTGCGCCGTGTTGTTGATGACTCGCGACACCGTCGAAATGGACACATTCGCCAGCTGAGACACATCTTTGATCGTTGCCACTCTCAATTCCTTTGTTGGAGAAACCTGTCTGTGTTGATCGAGCTATTGTATCGAACCTGCCAGCCCAAGACGCGGTGCCCGATCACCTGGCAGGTTTCCTTTTGTAACAAAGCTTAAGGGATGATAACCATTTTGAGGCAAGAAAGGGAGGCAACCGCCACGACGATTGCCTCCCATTCTCAGTAGGCGTGATTCAGCTCGCGTTCCGACATGAAACGCAGCGGCTGCTGCAGCTTGTGCTGATAGATGAGATCGAAGGAGAGTACGTTCTGGACGTAGTTGCGCGTCTCCCGATAGGGAATGCTCTCCACCCAGACATCCATCGGCTTGTTCTCGCTCTGATCGCGCCAGCGTTTGACCCGGCCGGGGCCCGCGTTATAGGCCGCCGCCGCCAGGATCCGGTTGCCGTCATACACATCCAGCAAGCGCTTGAGGTAGGCGCTGCCGAGCCGGATGTTCATGGCCGGATCGAACAGCTGCTGCTCGTTGCGATAGGGCACTCCCAGCTTGGCGGCCGTCTCCTTGGCGGTCGCCGGCATCAGCTGCATCAGGCCACGCGCCCCGACCGGCGACTGCGCCAGCGGATAGAGGGCACTCTCCTGACGGGAGATGGCGTAGAGCAGGCTGGTGTTCATGGTGCGCTCCTGCGCCATCTGGGAGAAGGTGCGCTTGAGGGGCAGCGGGAAGCGCAAGTCGAGCGCGTCCCAGGCCTCGGCCCGGATGCTGGAGAGGATCGCCAGCTCATGCCAGCCCTGATTGAGGGCGATGTGACCAAACTCGAGGCGTTGGGCCACCGGGTTGCGATCCATGTTGTGGATCCACTCAGAGCGTGCCGCCGTGATCTCGTTCATGTCCAGCAGCTCGCGCACCCGCAGCAGGAAGGGCCAGCGGCTGCTCGCCGTGCGCCAGTCCGGCACCTTGTGCGCCGAGCTCTGGTTCTTGATGCGATAAGGCACGCCGGTGCGCTGGGCCGCCATGAAGCCATAGAAGCCGCGCAGGTTGGCGGTCTCGAGATAGAGATCCCGCGCCGTCTTCTGCTGGCCCTTCACCTCGAGGGAGCGAGCGAGCCAGTAACGCCAGCGATCTTCCTTCTGCAGCGCCATCGGCATCTTCTTGACCCAGCCGTCGAGCCCACGCCAATCCTCTTCCCAGATGGCGAGCCGCGCCCGCAGCTCCAGCAGCTCGGCATCCTTGCTGCGCGCCAGGGTCCCATCCAGCCAGCCGCGCTGGGCAGTGGATCTGTCCAGCAGCAGACGACGGGCGGCGGCCCGCTCCACGGCCGCCACCTCGGTCTGATTCAGACCGAAGCGACGCTTCATCTCGCCCAACTGGCGCAACACGGCCTCGGGCTCCTGATTGGCGTAGCGGGCCAGCCCCAGGGCGAGCAGGTGTCTGGATTGGGGCGCCGCCGTGAAGTTGGCCGGGTTCATCGCCCTGGCGGGTTGATCGAACAGGGCGATCATCTGATCCCCGTAGGGTTTCAGGTTGCCGCTCAGCTGGGCGCCGAGGTGACGGATGAGGTCGGGATTTTGCGCCTCGAACGCCAGCTTCATCCGCTGCCAGATCTTATCCTGAGTGCGCAGGCCGGCCTGTTGCCAGAGCTGGAACAGGGGATCGCAGGCATCGGGCCTGGATTGACCGCTCAGCCAGAGCTTGTCCGCTTCATTCAGGGCTTGTGTCCGCTGTCCGGTGTAGTAGCGCGCCTGATAGTGCATGCAGAGCAAGTCGGTGGAGCTCGGCTTGGCCGGGTAGAAGCGCAGGAACTGGGACCACTGCTGGCTCTGGGCCAGGTAGGTGAGATAGCTGCGCTCCAGCCGGTTGGACTGGGGCGTGTCCCCGTGCTGGCGGATAAAACGGGTCACATCGTCGTAGTCCGCCGCCCCCGGTCGGAACGCCAACTGGTAGTAATCCAGATAGGGCAGCAGCGGATAATGGGTCAAGCGGGCACGGATCTGCTGGAAACGGGCCTGATCGTCCGCCCGTACCGCATCATAGGCCTGACGATAGAGGGATTGCTCCATGGTTTGAGCAGAAGCTTGCGGCAACAGCCCAGGCAGGCACAGCGCCGATAAGATGATTCCCCAGACGGCTTTCACGAATAGCGTTCTCCCTTGAGAGGCACAACCACCGCCCGTTGGCGGTGGTGACATGGCTTTCATTCTACCCGTTAAATATGGGGGCTACGCCACACTATTTTTATCGGTCTGGGGGTTGCGGTCGTGGCGTGTCAGCCGGCTGATATAGCGCTCCAGATAGGGCACAGGCAGCGGCTTGGAGGCGAGATAGCCCTGGAAGAAATGACAACCCTGCGCCTGCAGGAACTCCAGTTGCTGGCGCGACTCGACCCCCTCGGCCGTCACGTTGAAGCCCATGTGGCGGGCCATGGCGATCACCGCCTCGACGATGGCCATGTTGTCGCCATCCTTGGGGATGTCCTGAATGAAGGAGCGATCTATCTTGAGCTCGTCCGCCGGCAGTCGCTTGAGGTAGCTCAAGGAGGAGTAACCGGCGCCGAAGTCGTCGATGGCAAAGCTGATGCCGAGGGTCTTGAGCTCGGCCATCTTGCTGATGGTGTCCTCCGCATGACCGAGCACCACGGACTCGGTGATCTCCAGGTTCAGGCAGGCGGGATCCATGCCGGTGGCGGCCAGCACGTCGTGAATGCAGTCGACGAAGTCATGGGCATGGAACTGCTTGGCACTCACATTGACCGACAGCTGGGGCACGTGGATCCCGTTCTCCTCCCAGGAGACATATTGGGCACACGCCTCGTGCAGCACCCAGTTGCCGATGTCGACGATGAGATCCGTCTCCTCGGCGATGGGGATGAACTCGGCGGGGGAGACCAGCGCGCGGCCAGGGGGTTGCCAGCGGATCAGCGCCTCCACCCCTATGATGTCCCCCCCCTCCACCATGTGCTGGGGCTGATAGTGGAGCGTCAGCTCCTGATTGTTGAGGGCGCTGCGCAGCTCGTTGTGAATGAGCAGACGGCGATCGGCCTGCAGCTGCATGGAGGCATCGAAGAAGCGCCGAGTCTTGCGGCCCGCCGACTTCGCCTGATACATGGCGGTGTCCGCCTGCTTGAGCAGATCCCCCGCCTCCTGCTCCCGCCCGGGGAACAGGGTAATGCCGACGCTGGCGCCGATGTGCAGCACCTGGCCACCATGGCTGTAGGGCGCGGCAATCTCGCCGATAAGCCGCTCGGCGATGAGGTCGGCCTGCATCTCCGCCTGGGGAGGGCTGATGGAGAGGGAAGGCAGCAGCAACACGAACTCGTCGCCGCCGAGCCGCGCCAGGCAATCCCCCTGGCGCACCAGCCGCTTGAGGCGGCTGGCCACCTCTTTGAGCAGCCAGTCGCCGGTGGCGTGGCCGAGAGAGTCGTTGATGGTCTTGAAGTGATCGAGATCGATGAACAGCAGGGCGCCGATCAGGTGCTCACGGCTCGCCTCCACGAACGCCTGGGCCAGGGTCTCATGGAGCTGGCGACGATTGGGCAGGCCGGTCAGCTCATCGTAATAGGCGAGATCCTGGATGCGGCGCTCCGCCGCCTTGCGCTCCGAAATGTCTTCAAAGAAGATGACGTAGTGACTGATGCCCCCCTTGTCATCCTGCACCGGCGTGACGATTTCCCACTGGGGATAGCCATGACCGTCGGCGTGCAGCCGCAGGGTCTCCCCCTGCCAGCGGTCGAGGCCATTGAACTCATAGCTAAGCCCCCCCAGCCCGGACCAGAGGTCATTGCCAAGGTAGCGGCCTATCACCCCCTGGTTGTCAAAGCCGGTGATCTGGCTGAAGGCGTTGTTGACCCGCAGGATCTTGAAGTCGGGATCGGTGATGATGATCCCTTCATGAGTTTCGAACGCCACCGCCGACAGGCGCATCTGCGCATCGCTCTGCAGCCGTTCCAGCTCGGCCACCATGCGCACCGAGAAGATGGTCAGCACGGATCCCAGGTTCGCGATCTGGGTCTGGCTCGGGAACAGCAATGCGAGATGACCCAGGGTCTGGCCACTGCGATCGAGCAGCGGCTGCGCGTAATAGTGCTGGCCCGGGGGCAGGCTGGTGCAGCCCGTCAGGGGCTCGCTGATGGGGGCCACTGCGATGGCATCCTGCCGGTAGAGGCGCTGACAGGGCATGTCGGCGAGCGCATATTCCTTGAGATCGATGCCGTGGCCTGCCAGCACCCTGAGTCGATCCCGGCCCACGCGCTCCGTCAGCCATACCGCATTCGCACCCAGGATATGGGCGAGCTCGCTGACCAGGGTGTTGCAAAAATCGAGGCCGGTCTTGGCGGAGAGCGCCTGTGCCAGCTGGGTCAGCAGGGGATCTTGCAATGGGTGGGAAGACTGAGCGAGGCCGTCAGGCAGCTCGGCGCCATGGACGCCGTCCAGCGGCGCCAGCCAGCCACAGCACACCTGCTGGGCCGGCACATACTGACCGCTCCAGAGCACGTGGTGCACGGCGCCACTCTCATCGCTGAGGTGACCGATAAACTGGCCTGGCTGGCGCGAGTGATAGAGTCTGGAGAGAAAATCGGCGAAACCGGGTTCATCCTCTTGTGCCAGCTGCCTGGCCCAGGGGTGAGCCCCCTCCCCCTGCCAGGGCTGGCAAGAGACATGATCAGACAGACTCCATTGTTCATGCTGCCGATCATAAAACCACATCATCTGGGTGGCTTGTTGCTTCATTTACGACTCCAACACTACAGCAACCACGTTATCCACCCGCATGAGGGGTGGAATATCCGCTTCTACGCATACCGCCATCCGCGCATGGCAATCAATCTGCGATGCGGTAATGAGGATAGATAGAGAAAGTACGAAACCAAGCGGCAAAAACCAGACATCAGGTCGGCACAAGACGCTGCCAAGAGGGGACAGATACGAGCCTAGTTTGTTCATACTAGCCTGCCTGTTTCGCACAGCTCAAGCGGTTTTTGGCATGAAACGGGAAAAGATCACAATTTATAAATCGCTAGATAACCAAGGCACAATTTCGTGATCCAGATCACATTTCAATCTGGCTACATGAGTAATCTGAAGGTGAAGACACAAGCAAGACGACCCAAAGGGGGCCAATATGAAAATCGAAATCACCAGCAAAATCATCGACATCACCCCAGCCATTCGCGAGCGCATCGAATCCCGTTTTGAAAAGCTCGAGCGTCTTCAAGTGCCTCTTATCACACCCCATGTGATCATCTCCAAGGAGCGTTTGACCTATATCGTCGAGGCCACCGCCGGCATCCCCAACGGCAAGCTGTTTGCACAGGCAGAGCACGAGGATCTGTACGCCGCCATCACGGATCTGGGCCAGAAGCTGGAGCGCCAGCTCAATCGCCACACCGAAAAACCCATTGCTCGACGCGCCGCAGCAGCCAAGGACATCCCCCAAACGGAGCCTGACGAAGCCGACGCCGACGCCTGATCCGGGCAGTCATTCCATCCATTGAGCAAAAAGGCGGGTTATCCCGCCTTTTTGCATACTGTCCGCTTCTCTCCTTCTCTCCTTCTTTCCTCACCCCAGCCATCGCAGGCGGGCATCGACCCCGCTCTTCAGCTCATCGAGCAGCGGCAGCATCAGCGACAGCGTCTCTTCCCCGGGTTGAGACAGCAGAGGGTGGGCGGCTTGCCTCTCCTGCCAGCGCTGACGTCCCAGTGCCGACAGATTGTCATACACGGCGGGATCCAGCGCCGGCGTCTGGCCGAGCAGCGGAGGCGTTCGCAAGGCCAGCCAGAGCCGCACATCGGCCATGCTGCCCCCTTGCTGCAGGCATTCATTGAGCGCGCCGCTGTCAGCTTCATCCACTGTGCCCTGCAAGGGAGCCTGCTCCGGCAAACCGAAGTGAACGCGCCACTCCTTGGCGGCAGGCGCGGCAGGCGGCTTGTCACCAAACCAGGGCTGATCTTCGACTGCCCCGCTCAGCAGGGCGAGATGCAGCCTGAAGTCGGCCCTGTCACCTTGTCGGAGATCCTGGTTGAGGCGCTGGCCCAACTGGGCTTCATCAACGAGCAGTCGATCACGAATCGCGCTGGGCAGCATGAGATAAATCTTGGAAATGAAGGTTTCATTGCTTATCGGCCGACAACCTCAACCTTTGAGCATTAAAAAACGCCGGCAAGGGGTTCACAACCTGGATAGATCTGTTAGTATGCGCTCGCACTTGGGGAGGGGTTCCCGAGCGGCCAAAGGGATCAGACTGTAAATCTGACGGCTCTGCCTTCGAAGGTTCGAATCCTTCTCCCTCCACCATTCAAGTGCAAAAATCAGTACCCGATAGCAAGAGAAATACCCCGTGGAGGGGTTCCCGAGCGGCCAAAGGGATCAGACTGTAAATCTGACGGCTCTGCCTTCGAAGGTTCGAATCCTTCTCCCTCCACCATTCTTCAGAGAACCCGGCCTGGCGCCGGGTTTTCGCTTTTCAGCTCCTAGAGATGTTCACATGAACGTCCCCGTCACCAATAGCAAACGGGAGGCCAAAGCCTCCCGTTGTTTCACCGATTATTTCCTCACAGGGTGAAGCGGTAGAAGATATCCACCGCCTGGGCCACCCCGCTCACTGCCTGCAGATAGAGCCTTGGCAGCACCTCGTAGCGCAGCTTGAACTCGGCGATGGGGCTGAACACCCCGACCCCGTACTGGAACTGCAGGCCGGGCAGCAGATAGGCCGACAAGGTTACCTGAGTGTCGTCACCGCTGCCGGCGGTATCCAGAGCCACGTCGCTCATGCCGAGGGACTCCCCGATGCTGGAGACCACCCCGTTGGCCTGACTGACGGCACCGGCCACCAGCAGGCCGTTGAAGCCGCCATCCTCGCCGCTGGTCTGCAATCCCTTGCCGCGCAGCAGGTAGGAGAGCTGCTCGGACTGCGCCATCTGCGGCTCGGAGTAGACGGTGATCTTCGGCTTGGCCGCCGGTCCCGTCACCCGTACCCCGACGGTGACATTGTCCTCTATGGTGTCGGGATCCCGGTTCGCCTCGATGTTGAGATAAGGCTGATCGATGGGGCCGGAGAACAGGATACGGCCCTCCTTGATGATGAGGTTCTGGCCGTAGGCCTTGAAGCGCCCATCTTTCAGCTCCAGCTGACCATTGCCCGACAGCGGCTTGGACGGGTCCTGGCGGATGTTGAGCGCCCCTGTCATCTTGGTCTTGAGCCCCAGGGCCTCCAGCCGGACATCGTCGCCGAGCCGGATGGCGAGCTTGATCTCCATCGGCAACGGCTCGGCCTTGGGGACTGGCGGCAAATCGTCGTAGATCACGGTCACGTCGTCGGAGACGGCCACCGCGCTCTCGGGCAGGCTCTTGACCAGGATCCGCGACCAGGGAATGTCGACCTGACCGCTGACCCGGGTCTCCTCCCCCAGCGAGATGGCGATGTCCGGCGTCACCCGCACCCGACCCATGCCCGGGTACTGCGCCTCCAGATCCTTGCCCTTGATGGTGAGGCTGCCGGTGACAGGTTGCTGGGCCCAGCTCAACCAGCCCCCCAGCGCCAGCGGTCCCTTGCCCACCATCATGGTGCCATCGAGCTCGGCTCTGTTGCCCTCGATCTTGAGGCGAGTCACCAGCTTGCTCAGGGTCACCATGTCGGAGTGGGTCTGCACCTCCCCATCCTGCAAGTTGAGATCGCCGTACAGCAGGGGTGAGGCCAGGGTGCCATCGAAGCGGGCATCCGCCGAGATGAAGCCCTGCAAGGAGCGCACCTCCGGGATGAGCGGCGCGAAGGTGGCGAGCTTGAGCTGATCAAACTTGAGCTGACCCGACAGCTGGCCCCGGCCAGCCGGCTCCTTTATCAGCAGATCGGTGTCGATGTTGCCGATCTGCTTGGAGGCGAAGTCGAGCCGGATCGCGGCCTGCTGACGCTCGAAGTCGACGCCGAGTTCCAGCTGCTGATAGTCGGTCTTGAGCTCGTCGGCGACGAAGGTACCGGCCGTGGTCCGCACGGTGGCGTGCAATGTCGGCTGGGAGCCGCGCCAGCTGGCACGACCATCTGCCGACAGCACGGCTTGCCAGCGGAAGTTGTCCGGCAGCCAGGGGCGCAGTCGCTTGAGATCGAGCGCATTCAAGGCAAATTCCAGACTGCCCTGAGCGGCGGAGATCTGGCTGCCCTTGACGCAGAGACTCGCGCCCTGGGAGCCCAGGCAGAGATCCCCCATGGTCAGCTGCTGTCTGGACAGCGCCAGATCCAGCGCCCAGGGCGCCATCAGCTCCCAGCGCTTGAGCGGCGTCTTCATCTTCAGGGTCGAAAGGGTACCGCGCCAGTGGTCGCCGCGCAGGCTGCCATTCAGGCTCAGATCCGCAGCCACCGGCTCCCCTTTCATGGTCAGGGTCAGATCGTGGCGATTGAGATCGCCGCTCAGATTCAGGGCCAGCTGGGAGAGCGAGGTCGTCCCCTGCACCAGGCTCGCCACCGTCAGCGCCAACTCGCCGGCGGGCTTGTCCCCCACCAGGGCATTGCCCTTGATGGCGATCCCTTTTAGCACTGTTCCTGCATAGGAGAGACGAGTGGACGCCAGATCGGCATTCACTCTCGGCGCCTGCTGGCTGCCGGTGAGCCGTAGCTGTCCCTTGACGTCCCCCTTGAGGCCGGGATAGATGCCACCCAGGGCGGGCGCATCGATATCCGCATCCAGCTTCCAGGCTTGCGCCGTAAGGGAGCCCTTCGCCTGCAGATGGTTGGGGCCGCTTTGCAGCGCCAGCGCCGGAATGATCCACTCCATCTTGTCGTTGCCGCTGAGCGCCCCCTTGAGGGCCAACGGATACTGGTTCAGCTTGCCATCGACCTTGAGCTCCGGCAGCGTCAGCTGCCAGTGGCCCGCCTCATTGAGCTCGAAGCGGCTGGCTATCTTGCCCGCCAGCTTGCCCTTGATCTCGGGGACCAGCTCAGCCGGGTCTATCCCCTTGAATTCGGTGGTGCCCTGCCACTGGACGCCCTTGCTCCAGGCCAGCTTGCCATCGAGTGTGAGCTCACCGGTCAGGGCATTGAGCAGCAACTCGATGCGGCTGAGCTGGGTCAGATCCCCCTTGCCGGACAGTGCCAGTTTGAAAGGGGGCACGTCCGTGCCCTTGCCGGCGGTCTTCAAGGCGAACTGATAGCTCGAGAGCTTGCCCTTGGCCGTCAGGGTGCCCTTGTCCAGCTGATAGCCCGGCTCCTCTTTTGCTGGTTTGTGCAGCGGCCAGCCGAGGCGCTTCCAGTCCAGCACCAGATCGAATGGCAACTCGGGATGCAACGCCTCTAGGGTGCCCTTGATGTTGGCGGCCACCGGCCCCTTGGCCTGCAGCGCCAGCGCCAGCTTGCCGACCGAGCCATCCAGGGTCAGCTTTGCCTGTTCGGTATCGAGCTCCCACTGCTTGAGCCCCTTGCGCGCCTTGGCATCCAGGGTCAGGGAAAGGGGGTAATCATCCACCAGACGGACATGGCCACTCAGGGCCAGATCGGCCATGTCGTGACGCAGGGAGAGCTCGCGCACATCGATGCGCTCCTCCTTGGCCGTGGCGCTGAGCAGCAGGGTGTCGAGCCCCTCGATCAGCTCACCCTGCTGGTAGCGCAGCTTGGTGGCGTTCAGGCCTTCCAGCTGGATCGGGAATGGCAGGCGGATGGCGGGCAGCACGATGGGCTCAGGCTTGCTGGCGGCCTTGCTCTTGTTGTCCTTGTCTGTCTTGCTCCCCTCGGACGGCTTGGCCGCCGCCAGGGAGACATCCTTGCCCTGCTTGTCCTGTTTGTCCTGTTTGTCCTGTTTGTCAGCGGCCGCCTTGCTCTGTGCCGCCTTGTCGGCAGGCTTTTTGCCGGCAGGCTCCTCGGGGGCCTCCGCCAGCACTATGTTGAGCCCATCGAGCACAGGCCCCCGCACGATGAGCCCTTTGCGATCCAGGGTCGCCCCTATGTCGAGGGCCTTGAGGGTGACCGCCACCCCAGGCACGGCCAGATCCAGATCCGCCACCTTGAGGCTGTCAAACTGGATGCGCAGCGGCAGCGGGCGCCAGACGAAGGGCGCCGTCGGTTCCTCGGCTACCGGCTCGGACTCGGCCACCCGCACCACGGGATGGATGACCTCCAGCGACTTGATCCACAGCTTGCCCTGCAGCAACTTGCCGAGATCCCAGTCCAGCACGGCGCGATCGACCGTGACGTCCACCAGCTCGTCTTGCCAACCGGCCCCTTCCAGGGTCCAGCCGTAACCGAGCTGGCCGGCCACCAGCTCTCCCTTGAGGGAAGGCAGCGCCGACTTGGCCTGTTGCCACAGCCACTTGTTGCCTTGATGGGTGAAGCCCAGCAGGCTGATGCCGATGAGCAGCAAGAAGATGAGGCCCATGAGCCACAAGAAAATACGTTTTATCCAGATCACTGTGCCACCCCTTGCGAAGAGGACAGACTCAGCGACCACAAGAAAATGCGTTTTATCCAGATCACGATGGGGACCTCAGCGAGAAATGCAGCCGCAGCGGCCGAACCAGCATAATTGAATTGAAAATGGCGATATTTTCAGCGCAAGATTTCACTGAATTTTTAACAAATAGCGTATTTAGCTGCCTCATAGTTCAGGCCCCAGCGCGAAGTGCAGCCTAAGCGGCTTGTCTTCCTCGGAGATCCCCACCGCCAGATCCAGCCTGACCTGACCGATGGGGGTCACCCAGCGCACCCCGACCCCGGTGCCTATCTTCCAGGCCTCGCTGTAATCGTTGGTGGCGGTCCCGCCATCCACGAACAGGGCGCCGAGCCACTTGTCGCTGAAGCGGTAGTTGTACTCCAGGCTGCCCACGCTGGTGTAACGGCCACCGGTCAGCTTGCCGTCGTCCCCCCTTGGGGAGACGGTCTCGTAGCCGTAGCCACGGATGGTCTGATCGCCACCGGTGAAGAAACGCAGGGAAGGCGGCACCAGGGAGAAGTCGTCGCCGACGATGGCCCCCTGCTCGACCCGCATCAGGAAGCGATGATCCTCCCCCAGGGTACGCAGCCACTTGCTGCGGCCCCACACCCGCATGAAGTTGATGTCAGAGCCCCAGTAGGGACTGGAAAATTCCATCGTCAGCTGCTGGCGATCCCCCCAGTCCGGCACCAGGCCGCCGCGCACTCGCAACCGCGACCAGGAAACACCCGGGATCAGCAGCAGGCTGTTCCCCTCCTCATTGCCCTGCACGTAGCGCTCGTTTTCCAAGCGGATGAAGACGTCTCTGTCCCAGCTCTCCGGTCGCCGCGTCCAGCGGTGCACGCCGAAGGTGGCCAGATCGGAGCGGGTATCGTTGTTGTCGGTGTACTGATAGCCCGCCTGCAGGGAGTAGTAGTCCCGCAGCGGATTGCCCACCGGGATCTGGTAATCGAAGCTGAGCTCCGCCTCGGGGGCCGAGATCTTGGCGGTGCTGGAGAGGCTGTGACCGTAGCGGTTGACCCAGGGTTTCTCCCAGGTGGCGCTCAGGCGCGGCCCGACGTCGGTGGCATAGCCGATACCGGTCTCGATCTCGTGATCGACCCGGTTGGCGAGCGTCACCTGCACCGGCACCCGGTTGCCCTCGGCCTGGCTTATCATGGGCTTGATGTCCACCTGCTTGAACAGCTTGGTGGAGGAGACATCCTGCGACATCTCGGCGAGGCGGATCGCCAGATAGGGATCGCCGCTCTGGATGTTGATCAGTGGCCGGATGAGGCGCAGCGCCTCCGGCGTCGCATCGTAGTGGATCTCGCCGAAGTGATAGCGGGGACCGGAGCGGAACAGGATGAAGATCTCGGCCTTGCCCTGCTCGGGGAAGACCTTCACCTGGCTCTTGCTGATCTTGGCGTCAAAGTAGCCGCGGGCCAGCCCCAGGCTGCCGAGATCCGCCTTGATGGATTCGTACTTGCCGTGGTTGAGGGGATCCCCCTCCTTGAGAGGCAGCTTGTCCAGCAGCTCGCTGTAGACCTCGTCACTGCCCGCATCCCCTTCCAGCAGGATGTCGAGGCGCGAGATGAGCACCGGCTTGCCCCTCTCTATCGCGATCACCACCTTGGCGGGGGCTTGCTTGTCGCGGCTCAGGGTGATCTTGGGCTGGTAGTAGCCGTAGACCTGCAGGGCTTGCTGCACGCTCTCGGTGATCTTGGCGCGAGCGGGACGATACTGGCGCTCCTGATAGACGGGCAGGGCATTGAGGTAGGCTTCGACGTTATCCTTCTGCTCCCCCTTGACCCCCTTGATCTGATAGGTCAACTTGGCCGCCATGGCGGGCGTCACCAGCAGCAACAGGCAGAGCGCGAGCCCCCAGGGGCCGAGCCCAGGACGAAGCGTGCGCCAGAGCGATCGGTTTTCTGCCGGCTGGATAGGATAGCATCCTGTCAAACGTAAATTTCCCCGCATAAAATTATTAAAAATCTGTAATATTTAGAATGATAATGAGGCTCACTCGGTGGCAAGCGCCGTGCATCCTAGCATAATCGGCGCGGTGACCGCAGCGCGATCCCCCATACATCCTTCCCCTATTCTGGCACCACCCCGCCGGTAACATAGCGACCAGACAGGGAAAATCCCATTCCAGGCGGGGGAAAGCGAACACTCTCTCGGCACTGCGGTACAAAAAAGCCCCACCACAGGCGCCCCACCACCTTCCCACAGGCGCCGCCGCCTGCGTATTGAACCGTCGGCGTGACGCGACAAGCCTTGTCGGAGAACCGGTGGCAACTCACCGGGGGGCCGCAGCATGGCTTGACAGCAGGCCCTGGTCCCTAGCGTACCTTCCTCGCTATTCAACAGGAAAATAAATTTAAATCAATAAGTTGAATGGGTGAGACGAAAGCTTCGTTCAATCCAATCGATTTATCCCGCTGCCACTGGGCGCCCGCCTGCTCCACACTGATGACATCAATTGCAGGAGACACCCCATGCTTTCACGTAGCGAACAACTGGCTGATTACATCGCCGACCGGCTCGAGTTCATCACCTTCCTGGCCTGTTGCAGCGCCCTGCTGGCCCTGCTGACCGGCATGAATGGCCAACAAGCCCTGGCGTTTACCGCCCTCAATCTGCCCTTCGGCCTCGCCCTGCTGCTGGGGCTGGCCATGCTGGCCCCGCTGCCGGCGCACTGGCGCCTGCCCGGGATCACCCTGCTGCTGGCCGGTGGCGCCCTGCTCACCCTGCAACTGGGCGGTCAATGGCTCAATCCGCTGGCCATCTGGAGCCTCTATGGGCTGCTTGGGCTGGAAATCCTGTGGCAAGCTCGCCCCAGGGCACGTCTGACGGCTGACGCGCGGGGTTAATTCGGGTAATCTTGCGCCCCCTGTTATCCGCCCACCATCCACTCATGGAGCGCCCACATGAAAAAAGCCTGTGCCCAACACATCCTGGTCAAGACCGAGAAACAGTGTCTCGAGATCAAGGAAAAACTCGCCAAGGGCGCCGACTTCGGCCAGATGGCCAAGCGTTTCTCCACCTGTGCCTCCGCCAAACGCAGCGGCGATCTGGGGGAGTTCTCCAAGGGTGACATGGTCAAGGCATTCGACGATGCGGTGTTCAAGGGCGAGCTCCTGACGGTGCTGGGCCCGGTTCGCACCAAGTTTGGCTTTCACCTCATCAAGGTGCTCTACCGCAACTGATGGCCTGACGCTCGGTGCGTCGAACACTTGGGTCTTTTCCTAACCGGCTCCCCAAAGCCCAGGGTCTATCACCCCCTCGATATTGGGCTGGCGCCTCTGGCCAGCCTGTGCAGGCGCCGGCCATGACCCATAACTGGCCACTTAACTCCCTTTTCGTCGCACCCTCCCCTCTTTGCGCCCGTCCCCGTATTGCGACAATGAAAAGCACCGGGACATGGATGAATTTACTAACGTTATCAGTTGATTAGGTTTATCCTTCTGAGCACTGTCCATCATCACCGTGGATCCTTCCTATGCCCAGCTATCTGTGGTGGCCCCTGCTGGCCTGGCTGCTGCCCCTCGGCGGCACCCTCGGCAGTCGTACCCATCTCTGGCCCTGGTGGGTCGGCTTTGCGCTCTGCATCGGCAGTGCGCTGATAAGCCTGGGGCTGTTGTTGCGCCTGCCCTGGAGCCGGCATCGCACCCCCAGCCTGTGGGGAACAGTGCCGCTGCTGCTACCCCTGCTGTTTCTGGTACAGGCGCTGCGCGCACCGCTCACCAACGACGTCAGCACGGATCCCTACCATCCTCCCCGCCTGCTGTGGGCAGAGCAGCTCAGGACGGCGCAGGATCTGCCCGTCAATGCCGGCCCCTTGTCAGCCTTTGGCGGCAATCCGGCTCCGCTCTATACCAAGGCCTCCCCGGCCGAGGTCCTCGCCGAGGCGGAGGAGCTGATGACGGAGCTCGGCTGGCAGCTGAGCGCGAACCCGGATGGCCTCGATGCCGTGGTGACCTCGGGCTGGTTCGGCTTTCAGGATGATGTGGCGCTGCGGGTCTTTGCCGGCCTCAAGGAGACCCGCGTCGACATGCGCTCCGCCTCCCGTCAGGGGCGCAGCGATCTGGGCGTCAACCGGGCACGAATTCAGGATTTCCTGATCCGGCTGAACGAGCGGCTGGGAGGGGCCTTCAAACCCAAGATGCAGACTGTCGATGAGGATCTCCATGCGCGTTGAGGTGAAAGCCGACCGGGCATATGCCTGGTTTATCCGCCCCTTTTTCTGGCTGCAAAAACGCAACTACGGCCAGGTGCTGATCCCGGGCAAGTGCTGGGGCCGCTCGCCACGGCTGTTTGCCGCCGTGGCTACCCTGTACGGGGTCATCAACCGCAAGCGCTCCCCCATCGATCCTGTGCTGCGCTCCCTGGTCACGGTACGGGTCTCCCAGCTCAACTGGTGCCGCTTCTGCGTCGACATCAACGCCATGACCCTGATCAAGCGGGCCGGCTCCAGCGACAAGGTGGAGGCCCTGGCCCAGTGGCGGGGGAGCCCCCTGTTCGATGAGCGTGAGCGGGCCGTGCTCGACTACACCGAAGCCATGACCGGGCTGGACGGGGTGAGCGACGCCCAGGCCGAGCGCCTCAAGCCCTGGTTTGACGACGACGGCCTGGTGGAGCTGACCGGCCTCATCGCCTTCCAGAACATGTCGGCCAAGTTCAACGCCGCCCTCGACATCGCGCCCCAGGGCTTCTGCCAGTTGCCGGTGCAGCCGGTGCGCCCCTCGCCTGCCGACGATCACCACCAAGACAAGGCGCCCTGATGACGCGCACCCGCCTGCTGTTGCTGCTGCTCATGGGAGGCCTCATCGCGGCCTTCTTCGCCTTCGATCTCGGCCGCAATCTGAACCTGGCCGAGCTGCAGGCACGCCAGACGCAGATCGCCGCCTGGGTGCAGGGCAACTTCGCCCTGGCCGCCCTGCTGTTCCTGCTCGTCTATGTGCTCAGCACCGCCCTCTCCCTGCCCGGTGCCAGCCTGCTGACCCTGGGGGGCAGCGCCGTCTTTGGCATCGGTTGGGGGCTGCTGCTGGTGTCGTTTGCCAGCTCCCTCGGCGCTACTCTGGCCTTTCTCACGCGCCCGCTTCCTGCTGAGGGACTGGGTCAAGGCCCGCTTTGGCGACAAGCTGGCGCAACTCGAACAGGGCATGGCAAAGGATGGTGCCTTCTATCTGCTGAGCCTGCGCCTCATCCCCCTCTTCCCTTTCTTCCTGGTCAACCTGCTGATGGGGCTCACCCCCATCCGCGTCGGCACCTACTACTGGGTAAGCCAGCTCGGCATGCTGCCCGGCACCTTCGTCTATGTACTGGCCGGCAGTGAGCTGGCGACCCTAACCAGCACCGGCAACATCCTCTCCCCCGGCTTGATGGTGGCGCTGACCCTGCTCGGGATCATGCCGCTGCTGATGAAGAGTCTGATGAGACGCTGGGCCCTGCGCCGCCTGCACGCGCCCTACCGAAGACCCGCACGCTTTGACTACAACCTGCTGGTGATCGGGGCCGGCGCCGGTGGTCTGGTGACCAGTTATATCGCCGCCGCGGTGAAGGCCAGGGTCGCCTTGATTGAGCAACACAAAATGGGCGGGGATTGTCTGCACACCGGCTGTGTTCCCTCCAAGGCGCTGATCCGCGCCGCCCGCTTCGCCGCCGAGCAGCGCCGCGCCGCCGAGCTGGGCTTCACCCCCAGCCAGTCCTGGGTCGATTTCGCCGCCGTGATGGCCCGCATCGCCGAGGTCATCAGACAGGTCGAGCCCCACGACTCGGTCGAGCGTTATCAAGGGCTGGGGGTGGAGTGCATCCAGGGAGCGGCGCATCTGGTCTCCCCCTGGGAGGTGGAGGTCAATGGCCGGCGTCTGTCGAGCCGCCACATCGTCATCGCTACCGGCGCCAGGCCGCGAGTGCCGAGCCTGCCGGGCTTGGCAGATGTACCCTATCTCACCTCGGACAGCCTCTGGCAGCTGCGCACGGCGCCACGCCGACTGCTGGTGCTCGGTGGCGGCCCCATGGGCTGCGAGCTGGCCCAGAGTTTCGCCCTGCTCGGCATCCCGGTCAGTCTGGTGGAGCTGGCCGAGCAACTGCTGCCGAGGGAGGAGCCGGAGGTGGCCGAGCTGTTGCGCCACCAGCTGGAGCAGGACGGGGTGCGGGTGCTCACCGGCTGGCGGGTCGAACGCGTCGAGCGCGGGGGGCCGAACGAGATCCGGTTGCACCTGCACCGAGGCGATGAATGTCAGATGATCGAGGGCGACCAGCTGTTGCTGGCCCTTGGCCGGGTCGCCAACGTCGGCGGCTTCGGGTTGGAGGCGCTGGGGGTCACCCTGGCAGCGGGCGGCACCCTTGCGGTCGATGGCTTTCTGGCCACCAACTACCCCAGCATACTGGCGGTGGGGGACGTGGCGGGTCCCTATCAATTCACCCACGTCGCGGCCCATCAGGGCTGGTACGCGGCGGTCAATGCCCTGTTCGCCCCCCTCAAGCGTTTTCGGGCGGACTACCGGGTGATCCCGGCTGCCACCTACACCAGCCCGGAGATAGCCCGAGTGGGATTGAACCAGGGCGAGGCCAACGCCCGGGGCATTCCCTTCGAGGCGACCCGCTTCCCGCTGTCCGAACTCGATCGCGCCATCACCGATGGGGATCGCCTGGGCTTCGTCGAGGTGCTGACGGTGCCGGGCAAGGACAGGATCCTGGGTGCCACCATAGTGGGCACTCACGCCGGCGAGCGGCTCGCCGAGTTCGTGCTCGCCATGGGCCAGGGACTGGGGCTTCGCAAGATCCTCGCCACCGTACACGCCTACCCCACCCTGATGGAGGCCAACAAACAGGTGGCCGGGCGCTGGCAGCAAGCCCATCAACCGGTTCGTCTGCTACCGCTATTGGCCCGTTATCACGCCTGGCGCCGCGGCGCCTGATCCCATTTGCAGAAGGTCATCATCATGTTCAAGACCCGACTTAGCTCCCTGCTCCGCCCTGTGCACCTGGCCCTGCTGCTCGCCGCCCTCCCCTTGCTGATAGCGAGCCCATTGCAGGCGAGCGAACAATCGCTGGATGAGTCGCGCTGGCAGCAGACGCTCAAGGAGGCCCGTGGCCAGAGCGTCTATTTCAACGCCTGGGGCGGCAGCCCGGAGATCAACGCCTATCTGGTCTGGGCCGGGCAGGAGCTCCGGCAGCAATACGGGGTCACGCTGGTGCAGGTGAAGGTGGATGACATCGCCCAGAGCGTCAGCCAGTTGCTGGCCAACAAGCGGGCGGGCAAGAGCGCCGGCGGCCCCATCGATCTGCTCTGGGTCAACGGCGAGAACTTCAAGGCGCTCAAGGAGCAGCACCTGCTGGGCGCCCCCTTCAGCGCCGAGCTGCCCAACATGGCGCTGGTGGACAAGACGCTGCCGGTGACGGAGGACTTCACCGTGCCGGTGGCGGGGCTGGAGGCGCCCTGGGGCATTGGCCAACTCAACTTGATGGTCAACACCGACGAGGTGAGCCCCCCGCCGACCTCGGCGGCTGCGCTGCTCGACTGGGCCAAGGCCCACCCCGGCCGTTTCACCTATCCCAAGCCGCCGCAATTCCACGGCTCCAGCTTCCTCAAGCAGATCCTGCTGGAGTTGACGCCCGATCCGGCGCCACTGTATCGGGAGGCGACCGATGCCGAGTTTGATCGTCTGAGCGCCCCCCTCTGGGCCTGGCTCGACGCGCTGCACCCCGCGCTCTGGCGCAAGGGAAAGCTGTTCCCCACCGGCGCCGCCGAGACCCGCCAGCTGCTGGACGACGGCGAGCTCGCCATGGCCATCAGCTTCAACCCCCAGGAGGCGCAGAGTGCGGTGCAAAACGGCACCCTGCCCCCCGGCGTCAAGGCGGCGGCCATGGCGAAGGGGGCGCTGACCAACAGTCACTTCCTCGCCATTCCCTTCAACGCCAGCGCCCGGGCCGGCGCCAAGGTGGTGGCCAACTTCCTGCTGAGCCCGGATGCTCAGGCCCGCAAGGCGGACCCCGCCTTCTGGGGTGATCCCAGCGTGCTGGATCCCGCCAAACTCGGCGTCAGGGCCATGTCCACCACGGGGGCGCCGGCACTGCGCTTCAAGGCGGTGGCCGAGCCTCACCCGAGCTGGCAACTGCGGCTGGAAGCGGCCTGGGCCCAGCGCTACGGCCACTGATCCATGAATATCCATCCATGAACCCCCTGGCCTGGCGCCTCCTCGTTCTCTGGCTGTGCGGCCTGCTGCTGGCGGTCCCGCTCGCCGTCGGCCTGTTGCTGCTGCTGATCGAAGGCGTTGACCGGAACAACCTGCACCTGCTGCTGGCGCAGCCCGGACTCTGGCACTCGGCGGGCCTGAGCCTCTGGATAGCGAGCGTCTCCACCCTGGGTGCCCTGCTCTGCACCGCACTGTTGCTCGCCCAGGGGGACGGCAGCCGCTGGATGGCGCTGCTGCGCCGCCTGCTCTCCCCGCTGCTGGCGCTGCCCCACGTGGCTTTTGCCATCGGCTTCGCCTTTTTGCTCGCCCCCTCCGGCTGGCTGTTGCGGCTGCTTTCCCCTGCCCTCACCGGTTTCGAGATGCCTCCCGACTGGCAGACCCTCAAGGATCCCTGGGGGCTCGGCCTCATCGTCGCGCTCATCCTGAAAGAGACTCCCTTTTTGCTGCTGATGGCGCTCTCGGCTCTGGATCCCGCCAAGCTGGCCCGCCAGCAGTGGCTAGGCGTGAGCATGGGTTTCAGCCTCCCCCAGATCTGGTGGCGCCTGCTGCTGCCCGCGCTCTGGCCCGCCCTGCGGCTGCCGCTCTATGCGGTGGCGGCCTATGGCATCGCCGTGGTGGATCTCGCCCAGTTGCTGGGGCCGGATGCCCCTGCCCCGCTGGCGGTGCGGCTCTGGCTCTGGTATCAGGACGCCGCACTGCAGTGGCGCGGGGCCAGTGCCAGCGGCGCCCTGCTGCTGCTGGCTGGCGGCCTCTTGCTGCTCGCCGGTCTGCGACTGCTGGAGTGGGGGCATATCGGTCTTGGCAGGCGCCATTGGCTCGATGGCCGCCGGGCTGCCCCCTCAACGCGGATCAAACGCCTGATCGGGGGCGGCGCCCTGGCGCTGCTCGCCATCAACCTGCTGGTGCTGGCCGCGCTGCTGCTCTGGTCGCTGACCCGCCGCTGGCCCTTCCCTGACGCGCTACCGAGCCAATGGAGCGACCACCACTGGCTGGCGCTGCTGCCGAGCCTGGGGCCCTTGCTGTGGCAGAGCCTGCTGCTCGCCATCCTGAGCGCCGGCCTCGCCCTGCTGCTGGTGGTATTGGGCCTGGAGGCGCAGCAACACCGCCGCGCTGATAGCCACGACTGGCCACTCTGGCTCATCTGCCTGCCGCTGCTGTTGCCCCAGGCCAGCCTGCTGTTCGGGCTGAGACTGGGGGCCGACTGGCTCGGTGCCTGGTGGCAGGGCTCTTGGTTGCAAGGAAATGGCATCGGCTGGGGCTGGGTGCTCTGGAGCCAGCTGCTGTTCGTGGCGCCCTATGTCTATCTCTGCCTGCACGGTGCCTATCGCCAGTTCGACCCCCGTCTCAGTCAGGCGGCCCTGCTGCTCGGGGCCAGCCCCTGGCGGGCGTGGTGGCGGGTGAAGGCCCCCCTGCTGGCCCGCCCGCTGCTGTTCGCCTTCGGGGTCGGGGCGGCGGTGAGCCTGGCGCAATACCTGCCGACCCTGCTGTTCGGCGCCGGCCGGGTGGTGACCATCACCACCGAGGCGGTGGCCATTGGCAGCGGTCTCAACCGGCGGCTGGCGGGGCTCTACGGCCTGCTGCAACTGCTGTTGCCGCTGTGCATCTACGCCCTGGTACTCTGGCTGCCAGCCCGCATCAACCCAGCCCTGAGACACTGAATATGCTGCGCACCACCCCACTCACACTGCACCTCGCAGGCAAGCCATTGCTCAGCCTGCCTGCACTCAAGGTGGCCCCCGGCGAGGTGCTGACCCTGATGGGACCGAGCGGCTGTGGCAAGAGTTCGCTGCTGGCGGCGCTGGCGGGCGTGCAGCCTCCCAAGGGCCCGTTTCGGCTGGAGGGCGAGCTCTGGCTGGGTGAGCGGTTGCTCACGTCCCTGCCCCCCCAGCGGCGGCGGATCGGCATGTTGTTTCAGGAGGACCTGCTGTTTGCCCACCTGACAGTGGCCGAGAACCTGATGTTTGGCATGCCCGCCCACCTCAAGGGGCTGACGGCGAGGCGGGCGCATGCCCTCACGGCCTTGACGCAGGTAGCGCTGGGGGAGCAGGCCGACAAGCTGCCCGGCCAGCTCTCCGGCGGCCAGAAGGCCCGCGTCAGCCTGTTGCGGGCCCTGCTGGCCGAGCCCGAGGCGCTGCTGCTGGACGAGCCCTTCTCCCGGCTGGACAAGCCGCTGCGGGCCGCATTTCGGGCCCTGGTGTTTGCGCAAATAGAGGCGCGAAAGATACCCGCCATCCTGGTGACCCACGACGAGGACGATGCGCCGGGCGCCATCCTCAACCTCATGCCCTTCGAGGAGCAAAGCCTTGCTTGATCGCCACATCATTCCCCTTATCCGCCGTCCCCTCGCCGCCCTGGCTGCCCCCCTGTGCCGGGCCGGGGTGAGCGCCAATCAGGTAAGTCTCACCGGCTTTGCCATCGGCATGCTGGCATTGCCGCTGCTGGCGCTGGAGCTGTACGACTGGGCCCTGTTCGCCATTTTGCTCAATCGGCTGCTGGACGGGCTGGACGGCGCCGTGGCGCGGCAGACGGGGATCACCGACTGCGGCGGCTTCCTCGACATCACGCTGGATTTCATTTTTTATGCAGCCGTGGTGCTGGGCTTCGCCCTGAGTGTCCCGGCCAACGCCCTGCCCGCCGCCACCCTGCTGTTTGCCTTCATGGGCACGGGATCGAGCTTTCTGGCCTTCGCCATCATGGCGGGCAAGCGCGGCATCGAGAGCCCCGTCTATCGCCACAAGTCCCTCTACTATCTGGGCGGGCTGACCGAAGGCAGCGAGACCATCGCCCTGTTCGTGCTGATGTGCCTGTGGCCCGCCGTTTTTGCCCCGCTGGCCTATGGCTTCGCCCTGCTCTGCCTCATCACCACCCTGACCCGGCTCTGGAGCGGCTATCACAGCCTGCGCGACTAGATGCATTTGGCTATGCCTGCCCGCACTGAGCACTTGCGCGCAGGCACCAATGTTTTACCATGACATCACTTAGTTTCAGGCTCCCGAGATCCCCTATGCGCCGCCTTGTCTGCCTTCTCACCCTTTCCGCCTTGCCGCTGCTCCAAAGCTGCAGCAGCACACCGCCCCCCGCGACTGTGGTCAAGCCACAGCCAAACAGCGCCTTCATCAACCAGACGCCGCCGAGCAAACCGGTTTACAGCCAAGGGGTTAGCAAGGGCGACTTCGCCAACCGCCCGAATGTGGACCGATTCGTGCAGCGCATGGTCGAGAAGCACGGCTTCGACAACGCCGAGCTGCACCGGGTACTGGCCCAGGCCCAGCGCTACGACTGGATCATCAAGCTGATGGACGCCCAGGCCCCCACCACCACGCCGCCGACCGGCCCGACGGGGGCCTGGAACCGCTATCGCGCCAAGTTCATCACCCCGGACAACGTCCAGAATGGCGTCAACTTCTGGCGTGAATACGAGAGCGAGCTCAACCGGGCGCAACAGGTCTACGGGGTGCCGCCGGAGATCATCGTCGGCATCATTGGAGTGGAGACCCGCTGGGGTCGGGTGATGGGCAAGACCCGCATCCTGGATGCGCTGGCCACCCTGGCCTTCGACTACCCCCGTCGGGCCGACTTCTTCACCGGTGAGCTGGAAGCCTTCCTGGTGATGACCCGGGACGAGGGCATGGATCCTACCGAGCCGCAGGGCTCCTACGCCGGCGCCATGGGCTATGGCCAGTTCATGCCGTCCAGTTTCCAGAGCTATGCGGTGGACTTCGATGGCAACGGTCACACCAACCTCTGGGATCCGGTGGATGCCATCGGCAGCGTGGCGAACTACTTCAAGGCTCACGGCTGGGAGAAGGGCCAACCGGTGGCGGTGCGCGGTCAGGGCCAGTTGCCAGGCTATGAGCACGGCTTCCAGACCCGCTATCCCGTCGCGACCCTGCGCGGGGCCGGGCTCGCGCCCACCGGCTCCCTTGGCAACCATCAGCAAGCCAGCCTGCTGCGCCTGGACGTCGGCACCGGCTACCAATACTGGTACGGGCTGCCGAACTTCTACGCCATCACCCGCTACAACCACAGCACCCACTACGCCATGGCGGTGTGGCAGCTCGGTCTGGCGGTCAGGGATGCCAGAGGCAGTTATTAATTTTGTTTCTTGCTGACAAAACGGGCCCGCAGGGCCCGTTTTGTCATTCGTTTTCCAATAGCCAGCGCTTGAGCAAGGCGGCCAGTTGCACCTGCTCGGCCTCGGTCAGGGGGGCCAGCAGGCGGCGCTCGTTCGCCACGTGCCGCTCCACCGCCCTGTCGATCAGCTCCCGGCCCGCCTCGGTCAGGCAGACCAGCAGGCTGCGCCTGTCGTTGGGGGCCGCCTGACGCTCGATGAGGCCACGCTCGGCCAGCTTGTCGAGCCGGGCCGTCATGGCCCCCGAGGTCAGCATGGCGGACTGATAGAGCTGGGTAGGCGTGAGTGGCTCCCCGACGCGTCTTAAGGTCGCCAATATGTCGAAGTCCGAGCCCAGCAGGCCGCACTCCTTGAGCTCCTCGCTCACCTCGCGCCCGGCGATCGCCGCCATTCTCGCCACCCGGCCCAGCACCCCCATGGGGCTGCAGTCGAGATCCGGCCGCTGCCGGGCCCACTGCGCCAGCAGCAGGTCTACATGATCAGACTCCATCATGACTCCATTATCTTTTCGTAAAGATACTTGATGATAAACTAATTCGTGACTAATGTATCTTTACTTAAAGATACTTTCTTATGAGATACCCATGCCACTGCTGATTGCCTTGCTCGCCCCCCTGCTGTGGGGAAGCACCTATGCCCTCGTCAGCCTCTATCTGACCGACTACTCCCCTTACTGGGTGGCGGTGTGGCGCGCCCTGCCCGCCGGGCTGTTGCTGCTGTTGCTACATCCCAGCCGACCGCCGCTGACCTGGAGCCGGCAATTCCTGCTGGCGTTTTGCAACATCACCGCCTTCTTCGCCCTGCTGTTCGTCGCGGCCTTCCGCCTGCCGGGCGCCGTGGCGGGCACCCTCGGCGCCACCCTGCCGCTCGTCCTGATGGCGCTGGCCTGGCTGCAGGATGGCAAGAGACCCACCCTGAAGTGGCTGCTGCTGGGACTGATGGGGCTGGCGGGCGTCTTGCTGCTGCTCAACCCCTCCGCCAATCTGGATCCCGTCGGCGTCGCCTGCGCCCTGCTCGCCACCCTGCTCATCGGCCAGTCCAGTCGCTGGATGCAGCGCTGGCCGGTGAGCGATCTGCTCGCCCTCACCGCCTGGCAACTGCTGCTCGGCGGCCTGATGCTGATCCCGCTCGCCTGGTGGCTGGCGGGTCCCATGCCGATGCCACACTTGGCGAGTGCCCCCGGGCTGGCCTGGCTGATCCTGCTCAACACCGCTCTGGCATACTGGGCCTGGTTGTGGGGGCTCAAGCGCCACGGCCCCGAGGTGATGGGCATGCTGGCCCTCACCAACCCCATGGTGGCGGTCTCCCTCGGTGTGCTGATGGTGGGGGAGACCCTGGATGGCCGTCAGTGGCTCGGCATCGGGGTGATCCTGCTCTCCCTGTTCCTGATGAAGCTGCCGGCGCGGCCCTTCTTCAAACGCTGGCAGGCTCGCAAGGCCGGTCGATAAGCGGGTCTGATCTTGGCGACGATTGCCCATGAACAGCCCACGCCGCACATAAAAAGCACATAAAAAAAGAGGAGCCATCACGGCTCCTCTTTTTCTGTCAACGGATCGACTCAGGTTCAGACGCCGGCCTTGGCCAGGGCGGCGGAGACGATCTGCTGCGCCTCCTGCTGGATAAGATCCAGGTGTGCTTCGCCTTTGAAGCTCTCCATGTAGATCTTGTAGATGGATTCGGTGCCGGAGGGGCGCGCCGCAAACCAACCGTGCTCGGTCACCACCTTGAGGCCACCGATGGCGGCGTCGTTGCCGGGCGCCTTGGTCAGCTTGGCGAGGATGGGATCCCCTGCCAGGGTGGAGGCTTCCACCAGCGCCGGATCCAGCTTGGACAGCACGGTTTTCTGGGCGCTGTTGGCCGGGGCATCGATGCGGCGATAGCTGGAGCGGCCGAACTTCGCCTCCAGGGCATCGTAATGGGCCTGGGGATCCTTGCCGGTGACGGCCAGGATCTCGGCGGCCAGCAGGGCCAGGATGAAGCCGTCCTTGTCGGTGGTCCAGACGCTGCCGTCTTTACGCAGGAAGGAGGCACCGGCGCTCTCTTCGCCGCCGAAACCAAACTCGCCGCTGTAGAGGCCATCCACGAACCACTTGAAGCCGACCGGCACCTCTTTCAGGGTGCGGCCGATCTCGCCGGCGACCCGGTCGATCATGGAGGAAGAAACCAGCGTCTTGCCGACGGCGGCCTCTTTTGCCCAACCGGTTCTGTGGGTGAACAGGTACTGGATCGCCACCGCCAGGTAGTGGTTCGGGTTCATCAGCCCCGCCTTGGTGACGATGCCGTGGCGGTCATAGTCAGGGTCGTTGCCAAGGGCGATGTCGAACTTGTCTTTCAGCGCGATCAGGCTGGCCATGGCGAAGGGACTGGAGCAGTCCATCCGGATCTTGCCGTCCTTGTCCAGGGTCATGAAGGAGAAGGTCGGGTCGACGCGATAGTTGACCACTTCGATGTCGAGATCATAGGTCTTGGCGATCACGTCCCAGTAGGCGACGCCGGAGCCGCCCAGCGGATCGACCCCGATCTTGATGCCGGCCCGCTTGATGGCGTCCAGATCCAGCACGTTCTTCAGGTCGTCCACATAGGGGGTGACGTAGTCGTGCTCGATCACCAGCGGGCTCTTAAGCGCCTCGGCGAACGGCATCCGCTTCACGCCGGCAAGATTCGCCTCCAGGATGGCGTTGGCGCGGTCCTCCACCCACTTGGTGATCTCACCCTCGGCGGGGCCGCCGTGGGGTGGATTGTATTTGAAGCCACCGTCTTCCGGCGGATTGTGGGACGGGGTGATCACCACGCCGTCCGCCAGCGCCGCCGGTTTATCCGCGTTGTGGCGCAGGATGGCGTGGGAGATGACCGGGGTCGGCGTGAAGCCGAGGCCAGCCTGGATGCGCGTCTCGACGCCATTGGCCGCCAGCACTTCGATGGCGCTGGAGAAGGCGGATTCGGACAGGGCGTGGGTATCCATGCCGACAAACAGCGGCCCGGTGATGCCAGCCTGCTGGCGATACTCCACCAGCGCCTGGGTCACCGCCAGGATGTGGGATTCGGTGAAGGCGTTGTGCAGGGCGCTGCCGCGGTGGCCGGAGGTGCCGAAGGCCACCCGCTGCTCGGGGCGGCTCATGTCCGGCTTGTTGAGGTAGTAAGCGCTGACCAGACGGGGGATGTTGGTCAGATCACTGAGGCGAGCCGGCTGACCGGCGTGAGGATGCTGTGCCATGACGTTTTCCTTGAGCGAGGCCTTGCCAACAAGGCCGTAAGTCTGTGATGCGTTAGACTGCGCCGCACACCCGAGCAGTCAACTCCTCGTCGTACCCCATGCTGGCCATCAGCTGGGCCACCATGTTCTGCTTGCGACTGGTGTTGGTGTTGGTGATCACCCAGAACGGGGTCTCCGGCACCTGCTTGGGTTTGGTGGTGCTGCCACTGGCCCGCAGTGCCTCGGGATCCCGGGAGAAATAGACGCGCTTGCGCCCCTTGATCTCGGTCGCCTGGGTGAAGCTCTCCGGGTTGTCCCGATAGAGGGTACTCAGCACCAGCATGAAACGGTTGATGGACTTCTCTTCCTGTTGCAGCGCGCCGGAATCGAGCAGTGCCTGCAGCCCCATGGCATCGGCCATGGCCACTGGCTGGGCCTGCACCGTCGGTTCGACGGTCACGGGCGCTCGCGCCGAGGCGGGCTGTTCCAGCAGGCGGCGCAGGATATCGGAGGCACTCTCACCGATGTGCCGGGTCTGGCTCGCGATAAAGAAGTAGAGATCGTCATCAAGCTCGATGGTTTTCATAGGGATGCGCTGGACTCGTCGAAGTTCGGATGCGGCGATTATACATAGGCAAACCCGGCAGCCCAAGGGAAGGGCTGGCAGATGTGCATGAATCTTATCGAGAATACGGCATAATACGGGACCAAGTGTGTGATCCCCCGCACTGATAGCGGATCCCGGGTCGTTTTTTTGGAAAAAAACCACGAAAAAACCATCCCGAAAAGAATGAAATCCTTTTCTTTCAATAGATTAAAAATCAGGCCCGTGCGCCAACGACCGTTGAAGGTGTCATTTTGCAACACAGCCCCCATTTGAATTTCAAGCAGCAGGGCCAGGGAGCCCCCGTCGTACTGATCCACGGCCTGTTCGGCAGCCTGGACAACCTCGGCCTGCTGGCTCGCCCCCTGAGCGAACACTACCGGGTCATCAGCCTAGATCTGCGCAACCACGGCGCCTCCTTTCATAGTGACGAGATGCGCTACCCCCAGCAAGCCGCCGACGTGCTCGCCCTGCTGGACAAGCTCGGTCTTGCGCAAGTGGCGATAGTGGGCCACTCCATGGGGGGCAAGGTCGCCATGCAACTCGCCAAGCAGGCACCCGAGCGGGTCAGCAAGCTGGTGGTGGCCGACATAGCCCCGGTCTCCTACCCCCACGCCCGCCACAAGAATGTGTTCGCCGGTCTCAACGCCACCCTGGCCAATCCTCCCCAGAGCCGCAGCGAGGCCGAGACCCTGCTGGCCCAGTACATCGAGATCCCGGGGGTACGCCAGTTCCTGCTCAAATCCTTCGCCAAGAGTGAGTCCGGGTGGGGCTGGCGCTTCAACGTGCCGGCGCTCGAGCACAACTACGCCAACATCATGGGCTGGCCCGATGCGCAGACCCGCTTCGAGGGGCCGACCTTGTTCATCAAGGGGGGAGATTCGGACTATGTATTGCCCCAATACACCGAGACGGTGATGGCGCAATTCCCGGCCGCCAAGGCCCGGGTCATCGCGGGAGCAGGCCACTGGTTGCACGCCGAGAAGCCACTTTTATTCAATAAACTGGTTGTGGATTTCCTGTCGACAGGCGGTTAACAGTTTCAAATCCTTTGTGATATAGTGCGCCCGTCATAAGGAGTGTGCGCAATCCATGCTGAGTGAACATATCGATCTCATCGAGAGTCTGGGCCTGAAGTTGTTCTTCGTGGCCATCTTCCTGCTGATTGGTCTGGCCATTCATGACGTGCTCAAACGCGGCAACGTGCCCCGTTTCGGCCGTCTCGTCGTCTGGCTGGTCCTGTTTCTGGGTTGCGCGGGTTTTGTCGCCAAGGGGCTGATCGAAATGGGCTGGGAAGGCTCAGGGATCGGCTAACTTATTTTCATCTGTGATGTATGGCCAAACAGCAAACTGATCGAACAACACTGGATCTGTTCGCAAGTGAGAAGCGCCCCGGCAGGCCAAAGACCAACCCACTCCCCCGTGAGACCCAACTCAAGATCAACAAGCGCAACCAGCTCAAGCGTGATCGGGAGAATGGCCTGAAACGGGTAGAGTTAAAGGTGGAGGCCGAGTTGCTGGAGCGCCTTAACCAACTCGCGCTGCAACAGAACGTCAGCCGAGCCGAGCTGATCCAATCTATCCTGAAGCAACAGATTGAGTCTGCTTTTGCAGCAGGCATCGCAATCTGACCGTTAAGCATTAACACCAGATACGGGTAACTAAACACTATGGCTAGTGTAGGTCTGTTTTTCGGCAGCGATACCGGTAATACCGAAGCTGTCGCCAAGATGATCCAGAAAGAACTGGGCAAGCAACTCATTGAAGTTCATGACATTGCCAAGAGCAGCAAGGCCGAGATTGCCAGCTTCGATCTGCTGATGTTCGGTATCCCGACTTGGTACTATGGTGAGTCTCAAGCTGACTGGGATGACTTCTTCCCCGAGTTGGAAGAGATCGACTTCACCAACAAGCTGGTCGCCATCTTCGGATGCGGCGATCAGGAAGACTATGCCGAGTACTTCCTCGATGCCATGGGCACCCTGCGCGACATCGTCGAAGCCAAGGGCGCCATCATCGTCGGTCACTGGCCGACCGCCGGCT
Organism: Aeromonas sp. TECH754; assembly: GCF_056279295.1. Taxonomy (NCBI): domain Bacteria; kingdom Pseudomonadati; phylum Pseudomonadota; class Gammaproteobacteria; order Aeromonadales; family Aeromonadaceae; genus Aeromonas; species Aeromonas sp. TECH754. Next base: position 2,438,585 of record NZ_JBWBRA010000001.1, read on the forward strand.
ACGAATTTGAAGCCTCCAAGGCGCTGGTTGATGACAAACACTTCGTCGGTCTGGGCATCGACGAGGATCGCCAGCCGGAGCTGACCGCCGAGCGCGTCAAGGGCTGGTGCAAGCAGCTGCACGAAGAGCTGAATCTGGGCGAGCTGGCATAAGCCACTTCCCCCTGACAAAGAGGGCCCCGCTGGGGCCCTCTTTGTTTTGATCTATCAATACCGGATAAGCGCCTTACTCGGACGCCCTGTGTTCCGGTCTGGCCCGCACATACAGAGTGCGCCTGACCTGGGCCACCAGCTCACCACGCTTGTCCTGCACCTGTACCTCGAACTCGGGGAAGTGTTTGTCTCCCCCCTCGGTCGCCGTCACTATGGAGGCCAGCTTGGCGTCGGTCAGGTTGAACTCCGCCACCAGCATCCCCTTGCCCGGCTTGATGTAGTTGATGCTGCCCGCCTTGTCCCAGACGTAATAACGATTCTTGAAATGCCCCATCAGCATCAGCGGATAGATGGGATCCGTCATGGCAAACATGCTGCCGCCGAACTGGGTGCGGTTGGCGTTCTTGTTCCACCAGCGGGATTTCAGGGTGACCCTGCAGAAGCGAAAATCGGCGCTCAGTGTTTCGATCTTGATGCCGGCTCCCCAGAAGGGAGGCCAGGCGTTGAGGGCGTGGCGCACCCAGGCTGCGTTGCCAAAAAGCCAATCCATGGATCTCATCCGACCAGATAATAGAGAAATTACATATTATCAACATTTCCTGCGGGAGCAAGCCGAACCACGCCGCGGCAGATTTATCTTTCTCCGCGGGTTATCTGCTAAAGCCCTTGAATTGCTGGGTTTATTTTTACGCTGGCTACGACCTATAATGTCAGGCCAAACGAGTTCGTGGTTGCCATTCCTTCGGCAGTCAATCAGAATGACCACACCTTCGAGAATGCGAATAAATAGAATATGGCAGACCACAATCAAGCATTAAAAAAGGCCGGGCTCAAGATCACCTTGCCCCGCGTCAAGATCCTGGAAATCCTGCAACAGCCGGACAGCCAGCACACCAGTGCGGAAGATCTGTACAAACGGCTGATCGAGCAGGGTGAGGAGATTGGTCTCGCTACCGTCTATCGCGTTCTCAACCAGTTTGATGATGCCGGTATCGTTACCCGCCACCACTTCGAAGGCGGCAAGTCGGTGTTCGAGCTGGCCACCCAGGAGCACCACGACCACCTGGTCTGCCTCGACTGCGGCAAGGTGATCGAGTTCTCCGACGAGGTGATCGAGCAGCGTCAGCGCGACATCGCCAAGGCGCACAACATCCGCCTGACCAACCACAGCCTCTACCTGTACGGCCACTGCGCCTCCGGCGAGTGCAAGCACGAAGAGTAAGTCGCTGCACCTCAGCCAATAAAAAAGCCAGCATGATGCTGGCTTTTTTGTGTCCGTTCTCCGGACCAAGAGTGGCAGGGTCTCCCCTGCCCTCTCATCTATCAGACTTCGGCCTTGCCCCAGACGTCGCGCAGCGCCACGGTGCGGTTGAACACCAGGTGCTCAGCGCTGGAGAGCTTGTTGTCGGCGCAAAAATACCCTTCACGCTCGAACTGGTAGGCAAACTCCGGCTTGGCATCTTTCAGGGAGGCCTCGACCCGGGCGCCGGCGATAATCACCAGAGAGTCCGGGTTCAGCGCCGCCTCGAAGTCATCTTCGGCAGCCGGGTTCGGCATCTTGAACAGACGATCGTAGAGACGAACCTCGGCTGGCAGTGAGTGAGTGGCACTGACCCAGTGGATCACGCCCTTCACCTTGCGGCCGTCCGCCGGATCCTTGCCCAGCGTCTCGGGATCGTAGGAGCAGTAGATGCAGGTGATCTTGCCATCCGCATCCTTCTCGACCCGCTCAGCCTTGATGACATAGGCGTTGCGCAGGCGCACTTCCTTGCCCAGCACCAGCCGCTTGAACTGCTTGTTTGCCTCTTCCTTGAAATCCGCCTCGTCGATGAAGATCTCGCGGCTGAACGTCAGCTCACGAGTGCCCATCTCCGGCTTGTTCGGATGCGCAGGCGCGCTCAGCACCTCGTCGGCGGCCAGGTTCTCGATAACGACCTTCACCGGATGCAGCACGGCCATGGCGCGCGGTGCGTTCTCGTTGAGATCCTCGCGGATGCAGGCTTCCAGCATGCTCATCTCGACGATGTTGTCCTGCTTGGTCACGCCGATGCGCTTGCAGAACTCGCGGATGGAGGCCGGGGTGTAGCCACGGCGGCGCAGACCGGAGACGGTCAGCATGCGCGGATCGTCCCAACCGCTGACGTGCCCCTCGGTCACCAGCAGGTTCAGCTTGCGCTTGGACATGACGGTGTATTCGAGGTTCAGACGGGAGAACTCGTACTGACGGGGGTGGCAATCGATGCTGATGTTGTCCAGCACCCAGTCGTACAGACGGCGGTTGTCCTGGAACTCCAGGGTGCACAGGGAGTGGGTGATCCCCTCCAGGGCGTCCGAGATGCAGTGGGTGAAGTCATACATCGGGTAGATGCACCACTTGTCCCCGGTCTGATGGTGATGGGCAAACTTGATGCGATAGATGACGGGATCGCGCATCACCATGAAGGGGGATGCCATGTCGATCTTGGCGCGCAGGCAGGCGCTGCCTTCGGCCAGCTCACCGTTCTTCATCTTGGCGAACAGGGCCAGGTTCTCTTCGACGCTGCGGGAGCGGAACGGGCTGTTCTTGCCGGGAGCGGTCAGGGTGCCACGGTACTCGCGCATCTGCTCGGGGGAGAGCTCGTCCACATAGGCCAGACCCTTCTCGATGAGCTCGATGGCATAGCCGTGCAGCTTGTCGAAATAGTCGGAGGAGTAGCAGATCTCGCCGCTCCACTGGAAGCCGAGCCACTGCACGTCCTGCTTGATGGACTCCACGAACTCGATGTCTTCCTTCGCCGGGTTGGTGTCATCGAAGCGCAGATTGCACTGGCCCTGATAGTCGCGGGCGATGCCGAAGTTCAGGCAGATGGACTTGGCGTGGCCGATGTGCAGATAACCATTCGGCTCTGGCGGGAAACGGGTATGCACGCTCTTGTGCTTACCGCTGGCCAGATCTTCATCGATGATCTGACGGATAAAGTTGGTTGGGCTGCTCGCCTCGGTCATGAATTCACCTCGAATGTCTCAAGCTCGTGGGGCAACCGCAGGCCCCCGCTTAGAAACCGACAATGATCCACTATTAGCTCGCGAGGCTCAACAGTAATTTGCCGCCGCGCCTTGTGTTGCGTCATGCCAGACGCCGTTTGCATCAGGGAGAGTCGGTTACTGACCGGCATCGCCATGCTTTTCATCGCAACAAGGTCTCGAATGAGATTTTTTGGTCGCAGGAAAAATGCGCTGAACGCATAGAGCAAACGTGAACAGTTACTTATGAGTACAAATAAAACACTATTTATGGATGTTTTTTTGATATCAAACTTCGGTAAGTTGAAATAAATCGCTAACAGCCAGTGAATAACACCACAAAATTGAGCTAAATCGGCATAAACAGAAACTAGGCACTTTCCAAATCGCATCATCCTAGTATCCTATTTACAACCTTGTCACTTTTGCTGCGACATCAGGGAAGATGGTCGACAACAGCTGTCCCCCCTCTCCTTCTCCCGAGCCACTCGCCTCATCCTCACACAGGTAGCCGAAGCATGTCCTATCCCTTATCAAGACGTGAATTCATCAAACAGTGCGTCATCGCCGGCATCGCCGTCTACAGCGCCCCCCTCCTCGCCAACCTCTCGCTGTCCGGCATGGAAGACGAGATCTTCGATCCCGAATTGCTCAGCCAATGGAAGCAGGGCGGCAAGGTCAAGTTTCGCAGCGACGGCCTGGCCAAGGTGACCGGCCAGAAGATCTACAGCCGGGACTATCGCGCGCGGGATCTGGCCGGCTGGCCATCCCAACAGCAACATGCGCTGCTGATCCGGGCCGACAAGGCGGATCGCGTCTATCTGGGCCTGGATCTCGCCATGCTGCCCGCCAATGCCCAGCCCAGCCGCGTCATCACCGCCGCCGATCTGGTACGCGACGGCGTCGAACTGCCCTCCTTCTACGGCATCAACATGATGGTGAGCGAAGGGGCTACCCCGGACTATCTGGGTCATGCGGTCGCCATGCTGATCTTCCAGGACTTTGCCACCTTCAACCGCGCCAAGCAGACGCTGCAATTCAATAACAAGGTGATCCGCTATGGCGAAGTGACGCCGCTGGTCGCCACCGGTCGCGATCCCTGGGCCTGTTGGCGCATCATCCGGATCGAGGGCAAGCTCGGGGCAGAGGATCAATACAGCACCCTGAAAAATGGCCTCTTCTTCCCGGCGATTGTCAATCACCAGCCGGTATGGCCGACCGCCAGGGCCGATGGCAACGGGGGGGAGCAGGGAATTTATCAGGCCGGGCTGGTACACAGGGAGCTGGAGGCCGAGGACGCCCTGGTGCTGGATCGCTCCTATCAGACCCAGTTCATCGAACCCATGATGATGGAGCCGGAAAACTTCAACGGCTGGTTCGATGCCAAGGCACGTACCATGCACCTGGTGGTGAGCACTCAGTCCCCGCACGATTTCTACTATCAGGCCGCCGAGATGCTGGCCAAGGGCCCGCTGGCAGGCAAGGTCGACAAGCTGGTGGTGCATTCACCCTTCATCGGCGGCGGCTTCGGGGCCAAGGATCACACCATCTTCCCCTTCTATGGCCTGCTCGCGACCCTCTATGGCGACGGCCCGGTACGGCTGGCCAACGATCGCTTCGAACAATTCCAGGGTGGCCTCAAACGTCATCCGTTCACCATGCAGAACAAGCTGGTACTGGACAAACAGAGCGGCCAGTTCCGCGCCCTCATCGCCTCCATGACGGTGGATGGCGGCGGTCGCTTGAACTTCACCGGCTCAGTCGCCAGCGTGGGGGCCAGCGCCATCCAGGGGGTCTACTACCTGCCCAAGAACGACATCGCGGTGGTCGCCCTGCCGTCCGAGAACCCGGATTGTGGCTCTATGCGAGGCTATGGCTCCCTGCAAACCATGGCAGCCATGGAGATGATGATCAACGAGGCCGCCGCGCTGCTGAAGATGGATCCGCTGGAGCTGCGGCGCCGCAACCTCATCAAGCCCGGCCAGCCCAACACCCAGGGCGCCATTCCCGAGGGCAACAACCGCTATCCCGAGATCCTGGCGATGGCCGGGCAGCACGACATCTGGACCCAGCGCCTGGCCAGGAAGCAGGCCTATGAGGCCCAGCATCCGGACCGTCTGCATGGCATTGGTTTCAGCATCACCACCAAGGACTATGGCACCGGCGCCGTGGCCCCCTCCGCCTGCGTCGAGCTGACCGCCAAGGGCGAGATCCTGCTCAAGATCAGTGGCATGGAGATGGGTACCGGGATCCAGACCTCCCAGGCCGAGATCGTCAGTCGCTACTTTGGCCAGCCGGCCGACACCATAGATCTCGCCGAAATCGCGCTCTGGGAAAGCTTCAAGCTGATAGAGACCGACAACCCTTACACCATCTCCCAGGAACGCCAGGACGAGATGCAGAAGAACCCGCGCTGGACGCTGGCCATTCCGCAGGCCTCCTCGGCCTCCATCTCCTCCTACTTCCAGAGCCATGCCACCGTGGCGGCGGCCCGCATCCTGTTTGAGCAGGCGATCTGGCCGGCGGCCACCGCCATCTGGCGCAAGCAGTATTTCGTTGGTCAGGCAGGCCTGGATCTGGGCCCCTCCAGCGAGGCGAGCTGGACCGCGGCGGGCCTCACCACCCGGGGCATGCCGCCGTTGCCGCTCTCCCTGCTGGCGGCCCATGCCCACCTCAACGGCTTCATCACCGGCGCCATGGTACACACCTTCAACCGCTGGGCCTGGGCCGAGTGCGATTTCACCATAGAAGGCCAAAGCCAACGCCTGCCCGTCGATGCGCTGGCCGTGCGCTATGGCGATGGCGCCAGCAGCGAGAAGCGTGCACAGGCCGATGCCAATGGCTACCACCTGCTCGATCGCACCCTGGCCCACTACCCCAAGACCAGCCTGAACAACGCCATGGTGACCTACTATGCTCCCTGCGCCACCCTGGTGGAGATCGCGCTGGAGAAGGGCTCGGGCAAGGTGCATATCCTGTCCGCACACAGCTGGCTGGACGCTGGCCGCGTCATCGTCCCCGAGCTGGTGGAAGGGCAGATCCAGGGCGGTCTGGCCATGGGGGTCGGGCATGCGCTGTATGAATACTTGCCGGCAGGACAGGACGGGCCAGGCAACGGCACCTGGAACCTGAACCGCTATCAGGTGCCGCTGGCGCATCAGTTACCGGTCTGGAATCTGACCCATACCCTGCTCGACCCCCTCTCCCCCACCGATGCCACCAAGGGCATCGGCGAAGTGGTGATGATCCCGGTCGTCGCCGCGCTGGTCGAAGCCCTCTATCAGGCGACCGGCACCCGTTTCTATCATCTTCCCGTGACTGCAACCGACATTCAGAAGGCCATCCAATGACCACAGTAACCATGACCATCAATGACCGTCTCGTTGGCCCGCTCGAAGTGGATGACAGCACCATGATGATCGACTTCCTGCACGAGGTGGTGAACCTGACCGGCACCAAGTTCGGTTGCGGGGTCGGCGTCTGCCACGCCTGTACCGTAGTGCTCGACAACGAAGACGGCACCAGCGAGAGCGTACGCACCTGCATCAACGGCGTCGGCCGCTTCAACGGCAAGCGCCTGCGCACCATCGAGGGTCACGCCAAGCGCAACAGCCTCGGCAAGATAGTCGCGTTGAGCCCGGTGCAGAAGACCTTCCTCGATCACTTCTCCTTCCAGTGCGGCTGGTGCACCTCCGGCTTCGTCAACGAGACAACGGTGCTGCTGGAGCGGTTGCGCAGGCAGCCGGTGGGAGTGGCCGATCTGGAGCAGACCATCTCGGATGCACTCAAAGATCACGTCTGCCGCTGCACCGGGTACAAAAAGTATTATGAGGGGGTCAAGACCATGCTCATCAATGAGGGAGTGGTCAAGTCATGATCCTGTCCAGACTCGCATTTGCACTGTTGTTGGGCTCGGGGGCCGTGGCGGCCACCGAGACCACGGTGGCCAAGGATCCCCTGGTGGAACAGGGCCGCTATCTTGCCAAGATCGGTGACTGCGCCGCCTGCCACACGGCGGAAGCCGGCCAGAAGTACGCCGGTGGCCTGGCGTTCAAGACGCCCTTTGGCATCATCTACTCCACCAACATCAGCTCGGACAAGAAAGAGGGGATCGGCGGCTACAGCTATCAGGATTTCTATGAGGTGATGCACAACGGCAACGCCCCCAAGGGACGCCTCTATCCCGCCATGCCCTACACCTCCTATCACCTGGTCACCGATGACGACATGAAGGCGCTCTACGCCTACTTTATGCAGACCAAGCCCGCCGCCACTCCGAACCACGACAACGAGGTCGGCTTCCCGTTCAACGTGCGCACCGGTCTGATGGGCTGGAACCTGATAGCCCATGAAGACAGCGCCTTCACCCCCGATCCGGCCAAGAGCGTCAACTGGAATCGGGGACGCTACCTGGTGGATGGGCTGGGCCACTGCGGCGAGTGCCACACCCCGCGCAACCTCTTCATGGCGATGGACTCCTCCCGCTACCTGCAAGGGGGCATGATCGAGGGGGTGATGGCTCCGGACATCACCGCCACCGAGCTCAGGCGCCAGGGCTGGACCCAGGACTCCCTGGCCAAGCTGTTGCAAAAGGGTTACTCGGTCAAAGGCGGCGTGTTCGCGGGCATGTACCCGGTGGTGGAGAAGAGCTTCGCCTATCTCACCGCCGACGATATGAAGGCGGTGACCAGCTACCTGCTCGACAGCGATACCCCGCTGCCGCAGCCCGAGGCCAGGTCGGTCAAACTGGAGGAGACCCATCCCGGTTATGCTCTCTATCGCAACTACTGCGCCGGCTGCCACGGTCAGGATGGCCAGGGCAAACCGAATGTGACCCCGGCCCTGACCGGCAATGGCACTCTGGATCAGAAGACGCCGACCAACACCCTGGCCGTGCTGCTGCACGGGATCCCGGCCCAGCGTTACAGCCAGACCGAGCGCTTCGCCCCCATGCCGGGTTATATCGACGAGCTGAGCGATCAGGAGCTGGCTGACTTGACCAACTTCCTGCGCCAGACCTGGGCCCATCAGGCCTCCAGCCTGAGCGCTGGAGACGTGACCACGCTCAAAAAAGAGTTGGCCGAGCATCATGAGTGACAGCAACGTCGAGGTACTGCGTCAAAGCCTTGCCTGGCTGAACCAGGGCAAGACCATCTGGCTGTGCAGCATAGTGGCGACCTACGGCTCGGCCCCCCGTCCAAGGGGGGCCCTGTTCGCCACCGATGGCACCACGCGCAGCGGCTCCATCTCCGGCGGCTGCCTCGAGGATGCCTTCGTCGCCATGCTGGCCAGAGAATTGGCCAGCGGGGAAACTGGCGCCCCCATCCGTCTGCACGACTACGGCGCCCACCAGGCCCCCGATGGCAGCCAGTTCGAGCTGCCCTGTGGCGGCAGCATCAAGCTGCTGGTGGAGCGGCTGACTCCGGATGAAGGCGCCATGGCGGATCTGACCCAGTGGCAGTGCAGCTTGCAGGGGGCGACGCCCTTCGTGCGGGAGATCAACATCGCCCGAGGGACGCGGACCTATGCGAGCGGTGAGGCGTCGGGTCGGGATGCAGCTGGCATCGTCAGGCTCGCCTACGCCCAGCGCTGGCGCCTGCTGCTGCTCGGCATCAGCCAGGTCAGCGAACAGGTGGCGCGGCTGGGACAAGCCGCCGGTTTCGAGGTGCTGCTGTGCGATACCCGCGAGGCCTATAATCCCGACTGGCACTGGGGACCAGAGCAGGGGGGCATAGCGGTGCAATGGTGCGATCCCGAGCGGTTCGTCGACACCCATGCCACGGCCCAGAGCGCCGTGCTCGCCCTGGCCCACGATCCCAGGATCGACGATGCCGGTATCATGGCGGCCCTCGACTCCGAGGCCTTCTATATCGGCGCCATGGGCTCAATACGCACCAGTGCCCGTCGATTGGAGCGATTGCAGCGCATTGGGGATGCCAGCCAGACCCAGCTCGACAGGATCCACGCCCCCATAGGGCTGACCATCGGCAGCAAGACCCCCATCGAGATCGCCATCGCTACCCTGGCCGAGGTGATCGCCGTCCGCCATGGCATTGGTTTGAGGCTTCATAAAGATGCGGCCTGAGCGAGTCGCCCTGCTGCTGGCCGCGGGATTCTCCCGCCGCTACGGCGCAGACAAGCGCCTGGCGGGATCTCCGCCGCTGATCCTGCGCACCCTCGCCACCCTGCTGCCTCACCATGACTGCGTGCTGGCGGTGCTGCGCCAGCAAGATGAGGTGCTGCACCAACTACTGGCTCCAAGCGGTGCGCTCATCACCCATGTGCCGGTCGATGGCGGGCTCGGTGACAGCCTGGCTCACGGGGTACGCACCCTGCTGGCCCAAGGCTTACCGGTACACAGCCTGCTGGTGGCGCTGGCCGACATGCCCCACCTCTCCCCCGAAACCTTGCAGGCCGTGCAGGCCGCCCAGCACGGCCATGAGCTGGTTCGCCCCGTTCATCAAGGTCAAAAAGGCCACCCCGTCAGCTTCCCTGCCGATCTGCTGCCCGAGCTTGCTCTCCTCTGCGGCGAACAGGGCGCCCAACCGGTGCTGACACGCCACGCCCACCGCCTGATCTTGCTGCCGCAGGATGATCCCGGCTGCGTGCAGGACATCGACCTGCCCGGCGATCCCCTCTGATCCTCCCCGCCCCTGTGACCGGGAAAGAGATCGTCAGCCACGGCCGATGACGCTGCGCACCTTTCTCACTTCCCCCTTTATCCAAAAAGAACGGGAGAAGGGGCGACATCATGAAGATGCAACGGAACAATGCAGATAAAAAAATCCCCGCACGGGGCGGGGTCCAAGTAATGAAAAACAGACAGACACACACAACAAAGGTTCACACGCACAGTCAACCTTTCCCAAGTCCGTACCGGTGCGTCTTGCCCGGCGCGGCCTTGGGAAAGGTGGGTCTTGCGACCCACCCTGTGCTCACTATCAGTTCAGCTCGGTGACGCGGCTGCTGCGCTTGCCATCGAAGCTGGTGGTACGCAGGTAGACCTTGCCGGTCACGCTCGGCTTGGCCGCGGCGTCATAGGCGCTCCAGGTTTTACCATCCAGGCTGTACTGGATGGGCAGACCCGGCAAGTCCACGTTCGCGTCCAGCTTGCCGTCAACGATCTTGGCACCCGGCACCGAGAGGCGATACTCGACACCCTGGGCATCCAGTTTCGGCAACTGGCGCTGGGCCAAGGCGTTGGCGAACTGGTTCCACTCCTTGCTCAGGGTGGCCTTGTTCACGAACTTGGTGGTGCCGGAGAACTCGCGACCCTTCACGTAGTCCAGCTCGAAGCCGCCCTTGTGCCAGGCACGCTCGGCCAGCGAGAAGATACGCGGGTAAACCATGTACTCATACTGAGCGTCGGTGCGCACCGTCTCGCCCCACTGCTGACCGGAGATCCCCTCGAACTTGACGGGCTCCTGATCGCCCTTGGCGACGAAGGCGTTGCCATCGCGGTCCACCGAGGTCTCGGCGTTTTGCGGCAGGTTTTCCGGGGCGAAGGCGAACACCTTGCGGGTGTCGTTGAAGCGGGTCGCCCAGTAGTAACCACGCTCGGCCGGGTGCACCTCGTTCGGGAAATCGAAGTAGAGGTAATCCGGGTTGGAGAGCACCACATCATAACCGTTGTGCACCCACTTCATCGCCTCGTTGAAACCACCCCAGTAGAGGGTTTCCCAGAAGTTGACCCGGGTCTTGTCGGTGGCGAACTCGCCGGCATTCTTGGCGTACTTCAGGCCATCTTCCCAGGCTTGCAGGGTGGAGAAGCCGTGCCCCTTGACCATCTCGCTCACTTCCTTGGCGAAGTAAACCGGCAACTCATCCACCTTCTGGATCTTGCCATCGGCGATCAGCTTCTGGCACTGCGGGGACTTGCCAAACGGCTCATCCTGCTTGCTGGAGTCGACGTTGCCACGCCAGCCCACCAGCTCTTCTTTCTTGGTGGTGGCCGGATCCTGGTAACCCGCACGGGTCATGATATTTTTCGCCTCGTCACCACCGTAGTGCCAGGCAGTCAGCGGCTGGCCGGCGGCCTGGTGCATCTGGGCGACTTCATCCATCACCTTGGCGACGAAGGTCGCGGCGCCCGGCTGGCAAGGGTTGATGAAGGACATCTTGTCGTAGAACTGCACCGAGGTGACGTTGGAGGTATCGGCCGGATCGGTCAGACGGAACTGATTGGCTTCAACCTCTTTGCCCTCGCCCATCAACCGCTTGTAGCGCGCCTCCATGGAGACCACGGCGGCACGGGCGTGGGCCGGCATGTTGATCTCAGGGATCACGGTCACGCCGCGCGCCTTGGCATAGCGCACCAGATCGATGTAATCGGCCTTGCTGTAGAAGCCGGAACCCATGTTGTCGCTGGTCGGGCCTGAGCCCAGCTGCGGCAGGATGCACTGGGTCTCGGAGAGATCGTGGCAACGCTCGGCACCGACCTCGGTCAGCTCCGGCAGGCCCGGGATCTCGATGCGCCAGCCTTCATCGTTGGTCAACCCCAGGTGCAGGACGTTGAGCTTGGTGGCGGACATCTGATCGATCAGGTTGCGCAGCACCGCCGGGCTTCTGAAGTGGCGAGCCACGTCGGTCTGCATGCCACGGTATCCAAAGCGAGGTGCATCCTCGACGCTCATCTGGCTGACCAGCTTGTCATTCACCCCGAGCAGGGAGAGCAGGGATTGCGCGCCCCAGAAGGCACCCTCGATGTCCTTGCCCTGAATCACGGTGCCCTTCTGGCCGATGGTCATGTCATAACCTTCCGCCTGCTTGACCTTGCTGCCGAGCTTGATGGTGACCGGGTAGCCGGTGTCGGAGAGGGTGACACCCAGCTTGGTCAATTCAGCCTTGATGACCTCGGCACGATCGCTTGGCAGGTCCAGCGCATTGAGCTTGATGCTGGAGAAGTCCACCTGCGGACCCGCCTTCACGACTTGTTTCTGCGGGGACGGCAGGATGCGATCATCGATTTTGTTGGCCGGCAGCAGGCTGCTGGTCTGGTTCGCGTCGAAGCGAGTCTCGCTGGTCATCAGGATGTTGTTGTCATCCTTGGTGCGCTTCCAGCCATCGGCCGGCATCGGCTTCTCGTAGGTGGTCGCGTCGTCGATGTTGCTCATGCTGGCGAGCACCTTGGGCTCGGCACCCTCGGTGGCCACATACCAGTTCGGCATGATGTCGCTTTCAAACAGTACCCAGTATTCCACCACCAGCGGCACTTCGACCGTGGCATCCTTGGCAAAGCCCTGGAACTTGTCGGTCGGGCTCATCCGGTAGAGATCACCGGTGATGTGGGTGATGGTGAACTGGTCGTTGTCCACCCGCTGGATCCGGCGGATGGAGGAGACATAGATGTTCCAGTCCTTGGAGGTCACATCGGCACCCGTGTTGGTCAGGTGCAGCTTGGCAACGCCACAGCTCGCCCACTCGGAACCGAGCGCCTGACAATCCAGGCCTGCGCCGGCACCGTCGTTGGTGACGACTTCGTACTTGATGACCAGATTGCTGGCGAGGGAATCCACCACGGCTTGCTTGGCGGCATCGGCTGCCTGCACTTGGGTGGCACAAATGGTAGACATGGCAATGGCTAACAGAGAATGTTTCAAGTTCATAACTGCTGCTCTCGTTTGAAGTAAAGGTTGGATTTTCTTGGCTTTTTTTATATGGGGCCCCTGAGCGGGGCCCTTAGTTATGTCAACAATGGACTTAGACTTGAGGCGAGCTTGCGCTCTATTAACGCAGGGCTTTCATTTCACCGGCGATGATTTCGGCCAATGGGCCCAGAATCACCTGCAGGTTTTGCTCACCGAGCTTGACCACACCGGCCGCGCCCAGGGCTTTGAGCTTGCGCTCATCGACGATGGAGCGATCTTTCAGGGTCAGACGCAGACGGGTGATGCAGGCATCGATGGTGACCAGGTTGTCCTGGCCGCCCAGCACTTCCAGATACTGGCGAGCCAGCTCGGTGCGGTCGGTGGTTTGAGTCTGTACCGGCACGGCTTCGTCATCTTCACGGCCCGGGGTCTTCAGGTTGAACTTGACGATCACGGTACGGAAGATGGCGTAGTACAGACCGAAGAACACCAGGCCTTGTACCAGCAGCATGTACCACTGGGTGGCCAGCGGGTTGCGCGACTGGATGAACATGTCGACAAAGCCAGCACTGAAGCCGAAGCCGGAGATCCAGTGCATGCTGGCGGCGATGAACACGGAGATACCGGTCAGCAGGGCGTGGATGACGTACAGCACCGGCGCCACGAACATGAAGGAGAACTCGAGCGGCTCGGTCACCCCGGTGAAGAAGGCGGCAAAGGCGGCTGCGATCATGATGGAGGCAACTTTCTCTTTGTGCTCTTTCTTGGCGGTGTGGTAGATGGCCAAGGCGGCACCCGGCAGACCGAACATCATGATGGGGAAGAAGCCAGCCTGGTACATACCAGTGACACCAACTACCGCTTTACCGGCATCGATGGAGCTCTGACCGCCCAGGAAGTTCGGGATGTCGTTGATGCCCGCCACGTCAAACCAGAACACGGAGTTCAGGGCGTGGTGCAGACCAACCGGGATCAGCAGACGGTTGAAGAAGGCATAGATGCCCGCACCGGTGGAGCCCATGCTGACGATGGATTCGCCGAAGCTCACCAGGCCACCATAGATAACCGGCCAGACCGCCATCAGGATGAAGGAGACCACGATCATGACGACGGAGGTCACGATCGGCACCAGACGACGGCCGGAGAAGAAGGCCAGCGCCTTGTGCAGCTCGACACCGCTGAAGCGGTTATACAACTCGGCGGCAATGACACCAGTCAGGATACCGATGAACTGGTTTTCGATTTTACCGAAGGCTGCAGGTACCTGATCCAGTGGGATTTGTTGGATCTGAGACACGGCGCCCGGGCTCAGCAGGGTGGTGACGACCAGGTAGCCGACCAGACCGGCCAGCGCGGCGGAACCGTCTTTATCCTTGGACATGCCATAGGCAACGCCGACAGCAAACAGGATTGCCATCTTGTCAATGATGGCGGCACCCGCCTTGATCAGGAAGGCTGCCAGCGCGCTCTCGCCGCCCCACCCGTTCGGGTCAATCCAATAGCCAATCCCCATCAGGATCGCTGCGGCAGGCAATACCGCTACCGGCACCATCAGGGCACGGCCGATCTTTTGCAAATAACCGAGAATGTTCACGGTTCCTCTCCTTAGTTGGTGTTTTTCTAGAAATTAAGTGCTTATCACGTTCGACGCATAAGCCATCAAGGCTTGATTGGCAGTCTATGAGTTTTATTTCGCTGCGCAAATTAATAAACCAACTTTCGTGATCATTATCACTCAACCGAGATAAAGGTAGCGGATAGATGTGGCTTAGTTCGCAATCTTTATTTACGCTATAAAACAACTTAAGTCGTCTTTCACTTCTTGCCGTCGATACGCGGCCTAACCGTATAGAGGTATATCCAATGCGCCTGATCCCGTTGAAGTCTGCGAGCCAAGTCGGTCTCTGGTCTGCCCGCTACATCGTTGACCGCATCAATGCCTTCAAGCCCACTGCCGAGCGCCCTTTTGTGCTCGGTCTGCCCACCGGCGGCACCCCGCTGACCACCTACAAGCGCCTGATCGAACTGCACAAAGCCGGTGAAGTGAGCTTCGAGCACGTCGTCAGCTTCAACATGGACGAGTACGTCGGCCTGCCGAAGGAGCACCCTGAGAGCTACCACAGCTTCATGTACAACAACTTCTTCAACCACGTGGACATTCGCCCGGAGAACATCAACATTCTCAACGGCAACGCGCCAGATCTGGCCGCCGAGTGCAAGCGCTACGAAGAGAAGATCAAGTCCTACGGCAAGATCAACCTGTTCATGGGCGGGGTCGGCAACGACGGTCATATCGCCTTCAACGAACCAGCCTCCTCCCTGGCCTCCCGTACCCGGGTCAAGACCCTGACCGAGGACACGCGCATCGCCAACTCCCGCTTCTTTGGCGGCGACATGGAGCAGGTACCCAAGCTGGCACTGACCGTGGGTGTAGGTACCCTGATGGATGCGGAAGAGATCCTGATCCTGGTCATCGGCCACGCCAAGGCCCAGGCCCTGCAAGCTGCTGTGGAAGGCTGCGTCAACCACATGTGGACCATCTCCACCCTGCAACTGCATCCGAAGGGCATCATGGTGTGCGACGAGCCCTCCACCATGGAGCTGAAGGTCAAGACGGTGCGCTACTTCCAGCAGTTGGAAGCCGACAACATCCAGCACCTGTAAGGAGCCGCAATGTACGCACTGACTAATTGCACCCTCTATACCGGCAGCTGCGTGCTGACCGGCCACGGCGTACTGATCGAGGGCGACAAGATTGTCGCCATTGTGCCCCGGGCCGAACTACCTGCCGGTGTCGAACAACATGATCTGCACGGCGCCAACCTGAGCGCCGGCTTCATCGACGTGCAGCTCAACGGCTGCGGCGGCGTCATGTTCAATGGTCACATCACCACCGAAACCCTGGCCATCATGCAGGCGGCCAACCTCAGATCCGGTACCACCAGCTTCCTGCCGACCCTGATCACCAGTCCGGATGCGGACATGAAGCAGGCGGTGGCAGTCACCCGTGACTACATGGCGGCCCACCCCAACGAGGTGCTCGGCGTCCATCTGGAGGGTCCCTACACCAACCTCAAGCGCAAGGGCATCCACCCGGCCGCGCAGATCCGTCAGCCCGCCGACGAGATGATCGACTTTTTCTGTGCCAACAGCGATGCCATCGCCAAGATCACCCTGGCACCGGAGCGCAACAAGCCCGAGCACATTCGTCGGCTGGTCGAGGCCGGCATCCTGGTGTCCGCCGGTCACACCGCCGCCAGCTATGAGCAGGCCATGACCGGTTTTGACAACGGCATCCGCTTCGCCACCCACCTCTACAATGCCATGACGCCAACCCTGAACGGGCGCGAGCCAGGGGTTGTCGGCGCCATCTATGATCGCAAGGACGTTCACGCCGGCATCATCGTCGATGGTCACCATGTACACTGGGCCAACGTGCGCCTGGCGCACAAGATGCTGGGGGAGCGACTGGTGCTGGTCACCGATGCCACCGCGGCGGCCGGTGCACCGGAAGGCTTTGAGAAGTTTGATTTTTGTGGCGCAACCGTCTATTTGCGTGATGGTCAGTGCATCGACGAGAGTGGTACACTCGGCGGCTCCGCCCTGACCATGATCGAAGGGGTGGAAAATCTGGTCAAACAGGTCGGATTACCGCTCGATGAAGCACTGAGAATGGCTACCCTTTACCCCGCTCGCGCCATTGGATGGGACTCATGTCTCGGTAGTATCCAGGTCGGAAAAATTGCCAACCTCACCGTCTTTGATCAGGCCTTCACGGTCTGCGGGACCGTGGTTAACGGACACTACACACAACAGTGACACTATGACTGGCGGACAAATAGCAAACGTAGATCTTATCAAGCAGGTGAACAGTGCGGTCGTCTATCGACTCATTGACCTGCAAGGGCCCATCTCTCGCGTCAAAATTGCCGAACTGAGTCAGCTGGCCCCGGCCAGCGTGACCAAGATCACCCGGCAACTGATCGAACATGGGCTGATCAGGGAGACCTCGCCGCAGGCCTCCACCGGTGGACGGCGCGCCATCTCCCTGACCACCATCAAGCATCGCTTTCAGTTTGTTTCTGCCAAGCTTGGCCGCGGTTACCTGCAGCTGAGCCTGTATGATCTCGATGGCAAGGAGCTCGATCAGCACATCACCGAGGTGACCGAGATCGAGCAACAGCCCGTGGTCGACATGCTGCTGCGGGAAATTGGCGCCTTCATCGACGCCAACAGCGAGCGCAGCCGCAACCTCATCAGTGTCGCGCTGACCATGCCTGGTCTGATCAATCCGGAATCCGGCATGGTCATCTATACCCCCACCTATCAGATCCGCAACCTGGGGTTGGCCAAGCTGCTGGAGCACCACTTCAACCTGCCTTGCTACGTGGGCAACGATACCCGCTCACTGGCGCTGGCCGAGCACTTCTTCGGCGAGTCCCGTGACTGCATGGACTCCATCCTGGTGAGCGTGCACCAGGGCACCGGCTCCGGCATCATCACCAAGGGCAAGGTGTTCCTCGGCCAGAACCGCAACGTCGGTGAAATTGGCCACATCCAGGTCGAACCCCTCGGCAAACGCTGCCACTGCGGCAACTTCGGCTGCCTCGAGACCATCGCCTCCAACGAGGCCATCGTCGACAAGGTCAAGGAGCTCATCAGCCGTGGCCATCTGAGCAGCCTGCAAGAGAAGCACATCACCATCCAGGAGGTGTGCAAGGCCGCGGTGGCGGGAGATGAACTGGCCCGCAGCGTGATCGAAAACGTGGGAGAACATCTGGGCCGGGCCATCGCCATCACGGTCAACCTGTTCAACCCGCAGAAGGTGCTGATCGCCGGTGAAATCACCGCCGCCGAGGAGATCCTGATCCCGGCCATTCGCCGCTGCGTCGAGCATCAATCCCTGCCGAGCTTCCACCGTGGCCTGCCCATCGTGAAGGCGCGCTTCCAGAACCAGCCCACCATCGGTGGCTTCGCGCTGGTCAAACGCTCCCTGCTGGAAGGGGATCTGCTGCAGATCATCATGGAGCAGAAGTAGTTTTCTCCTTTATGACTCAATAAAAAGGCAGCCTCGGCTGCCTTTTTGCTATTTCCCATCACAAAGTGGCTACCCAGTGTTGATTCCATGGCCAAATAATCTAACCAGGCACCGACCAACGTCCTCCCCGCTCGTCTCCCGGCAACACAACCACCGCCTCCAGCTTGCCGTCTATCTTATCGGGTCCATAGGCCCAAAGACCGCACGCTTATCAACCCAGTTCGACTGCTACATATCTGGCCTGCGAATCATCAGGGCGGAAAAGTCCCAGCGCCCTTCTGCCAATAAAAATGGCAGCCCATCGGCTGCCATTTTTATCTGTGGATATCGACTCAGACTCAGCCCCCGCGGCAGGGCTTGAACATATCCAGCGCGCCATCGTACACCTTGGTCTGTACATCCATGATACCGAGCATGGAGTGGAACAGGTTGTCGTGGGAGAAGCGCTTGCTGCCCGCCTCCTGGCGCAGACATTTCTGATCCAGCTGGCGATCGCTCTGCAACTGGGGCGAGAACCAGGTCAGCAGTGGCACCCGGGTCTGATCGTCCGGTGCGAACTTGTAGGGTGTGCCGTGCAGATAGAGCCCCATGGCGCCTAAGGATTCACCGTGATCCGACAAATAGACCAGCCCCACGTTGTACTGGCTCTCCAGGGTCTTAAGCTTGGCGATGAGCTGGGACAGCACCTTGTCGGTATAGCGAATGGTGTTGTCATAGGTATTGACCAGCTCCTCGTTGCTGCAGTTTTCGATGTCGCTGCGCGGGCAGTCCGGCAGGAAGAAGCGAGCGGCGGCCGGGTAGCGGCGATAGTAGGTCGGGCCATGGCTGCCCATCAGGTGGAAAGCGACCACCTTGTTACCGCTCTTCATGTCGCTGATCTGCTGATCCAGCCCCTGCAGCAATACCTCGTCATAGCAGGAGTCACCCTGGCAGTAGTCGGGGAACTGCTTGGGCTGGATCTCGATGGTGGGTACATTTTTGCACACCCCTTTGCAACCACCGTCATTTTCCTTCCACAGCACCGAGACACCGGCGTGCTGCAGCACATCCAGCAGACCATCTCGGGATTTGGCCACCGTTTCATCGTATTCATGGCGAGTCAGGTTGGAGAACATGCAGGGTACAGAGACCGCCGTGGCGGTGCCACAGGAACGCACATCCTTGAACGAGACCAGCCCCTGCTCCTTGCCGGTAAAGCCGTTGGTCTCCTTCTCGTAGCCGTTGAGGGAGTAGTTCTTGCTGCGCGCCGTCTCGCCGACCACCAGGAACATCAGGGTCGGTTTGTCGCTCTTGCTCACCACTCTGGCATCGGTACCGATCGGTTCGTAAGGGACGGGGGTGGCGAACAGCACGTCCCGGGCATAGCGATAGACGCCCCCGACATAGTTGGAAGGTACGATTTCCTTGAGCAGGCTGTGGTTGTTGCGCCCGACCGAGGCGTAATCCTGGTAATAGAGGGCGCCAACCCCGAACAGGAACAGCAAGGAGAGCGCGATGCCCCCGAGGCGCAGGCCGAGCCCCTTGAGCCAGGAGCTCGGGTATTCAATCTTGATGAGCAACAGGCAGAGCACCGGCAGCACTGCAGTCAGCAAGAACCAGAGCATGATCGAGAGATTGAGGTAGGAGGATGCCTCCCCGCGGTTGGTCTCGATGACGTTCTGTATCATGCCGGCGTCGAAGATGATGCCGTATTTCAGCATCGCATAGCTGACGATGGAACCCGTCATGATCAACAAGGCGAAGAATGGCTTGAGCAGATACTTGAAGGTGAACGGCAGAAAGACTGCGTTGAGCGCCGCCATCAGCACGAAGGGGATCGAGAGAGCAAAGCCCGCCTTGACGTGTTCAAGCTCAGTGAGAATACGGTAAAAGTGCAGGAAGATGGGCCAGTTGAAGACCAGTGCAAACAGCAGCACCAGCAACAGGTTGACCTTCATCACTCCCAGAGTGAGACGCATAGCAATACTCCGACAAGCCAGTAGATCTTGAGGCCCTGCATGGGGGCTCAGTTTTGGGCATCCCAGTCACCTGTCTCTCATCCCGAGCAAACGAAAGGTGATGGGCACAGCGGCCCGGATACAGGGTGAGCATAAGAAGGCAAACTTAAGCGGGAATTAAGAGATGACCAAAAAAGGGATAGATTGAATCCCAATGACACTTTCAAGACAAAAATAAGACATAAAAAAAACGGCAGCTCAGGGCTGCCGTTTGCATTCGCGTTTGCCAGTGGATGCTCAGTGCATCACGGCGATCGGCTCAGTGCCGCTGCAGTTAGAGGGTGGCCGCGACTTCGTCGGAGATGGAGCCGTTGTGATACACCTCTTGCACGTCGTCCAGATCCTCGAGCATGTCGATGAGACGCATCAGCTTGGGCGCAGTCTCGGCATCCAGCTCGGCTTCGGTGGAGGGGATCATGGTTACTTCGGCGTTCTCAGGCTTGAAGCCGGCGGCTTCCAGCGCATCCAGCACGGAACCGAAATCATTCGGGGTGGTGTACACCTCGATGGAGCCATCTTCTTCGGTGACCACGTCATCGGCACCGGCTTCCAATGCCGCGTCCATCAGAGCGTCTTCATCCACACCGACGAAGGTCAGCAGCCCCTTCTTGCTGAACAGGTAGGCCACGGAGCCGTCGGTGCCCAGGTTGCCGCCGCTCTTGCTGAAGGCGTGACGCACTTCGGCCACGGTACGGTTACGGTTGTCGGTCAGGCACTCCACCATCACGGCGGAACCAGCCGGGCCATAGCCTTCGTAGACGATGGTTTCGAGCTGCTCGCCATCGCCACCACCGGCGCCACGGGCGATGGCGCGATTGATGGTTTCGCGGGTCATGTTGCTGGTCAGGGCCGCCGTCACCGCCGCGCGCAGGCGCGGGTTGTTGGCAGGATCCGGATCGCCGATGCGGGCCGAGGTGGTGATTTCACGGATCAGCTTGGTGAAGATTTTACCGCGCTTGGCATCTTGTGCCGCCTTGCGGTGCTTGATGTTGGCCCATTTGCTGTGACCTGCCATAGAAACTCTCCGTTATACTTATAAATCAATCAGATAGTTCGAATTAAACGGGCCGCAAGTGCGGCCCATCTGGTTTATTCAGCGCCTTCGACATCCGCCTTGGCATCGGCCTTGGCGACGGTCGCGATGGCCAGCTCGGTCAGCTGGGCCTGGTTGGCAAAGCTCGGGGCGTCCGTCATCAGACAGGCGGCCGCGGTGGTTTTCGGGAAGGCAATCACGTCACGGATGTTGTCGGTGCCGGTCAGCAGCATGCTCAGACGATCCAGACCGAAGGCCAGGCCGGCGTGCGGCGGGGTACCGTATTTCAGCGCATCCAGCAGGAAGCCAAACTTCAGGCGCTGCTCGTCCGGGGTGATCCCCAGGATGTCGAACACGGTGGACTGCATCTCGCTGTTGTGGATACGGACCGAACCGCCCCCCACTTCGTAACCGTTGATCACCATGTCGTAGGCGTTGGCGTAGGCGCTCAGCGGGTTCACTTTCAGCTCGCTCGCGCTCAGATTGCTCGGTGCGGTGAAGGGGTGGTGCATGGCCGCCAGGCCGCCTTCGCTGTCTTCCTCGAACATGGGGAAGTCGATGACCCACAGCGGTTTCCAGCACTGCTCCACCAGACCCAGGTCACGACCCACCTTCAGACGCAGGGCGCCCATGGCGTCGCAGACCACCTTCTTGCTGTCGGCGCCGAAGAAGAGGATGTCGCCATCGGCCGCGCCGGTACGGGCCAGCATCTCGCGCACGATCTCGTCGTTCAGGAACTTGGCGACCGGAGACTGTACGCCCTCGAGGCCGTTGGCGGCGGTGTTGACCTTCATCCAGGCCAGCCCCTTGGCACCGTAGATGCCGACAAATTTGGTGTACTCGTCGATCTGCTTGCGAGACAGCTCGGCGCCGCCCGGCACTTTCAGGGCTGCCACACGGCCTTTGGGGTCATTGGCCGGGCCGGCGAACACGGCGAATTCGACCGCAGTCAGCAGGTCTGCCACGTCCACCAGCTCCATCGGCAGGCGCAAGTCAGGCTTGTCGGAGCCGAAGCGGCGCATGGCTTCGTCGAAGGTCATCACCGGGAAGTTGCCCAAGTCGACGGCCAGCACGTGTTGCCACAACTGGCGGATCATCTCTTCCATCAGCTCGCGCACCTGGGGTGCGGTCATGAAGGAGGTCTCCACGTCGATCTGGGTGAATTCAGGCTGACGGTCGGCGCGCAAGTCTTCATCACGGAAGCACTTGACGATCTGGTAGTAGCGATCGAAGCCGGACATCATCAGCAACTGCTTGAACAGCTGCGGGGACTGCGGCAGGGCGTAGAACTTGCCCTTGTGAACACGGCTCGGCACCAGGTAGTCACGGGCGCCTTCCGGGGTGGCCTTGGTCAGCATCGGGGTCTCGATGTCGAGGAAACCCTGCTCGTCCATGAAGCGGCGCACGAAGGCGCTGGCCTTGGCACGGGTCTTCAGGTACTTGGCCATCTCGGGACGGCGCAGGTCCAGGTAGCGATACTTGAGGCTGATCTCTTCGCTGTTGACCTGGTTGAAGTCGAGGGGCAACGGCTCGGCGCGGTTGATGATGGTCAACTCGTGGGCAAACACCTCGATGGCGCCGGTGGCCATGTCGTTGTTGCGCTGGGACTCGGGGCGCGAGCGGACCACGCCGGTCACCTGGATGCAGAACTCACCGCGCAGCTCAGAGGCCAGGGCGAAGGCATCCGGCTTGTCCGGATCGAAGAACACCTGCACGATCCCTTCCCGGTCACGCATGTCGATAAAGATCAGACCGCCCAAGTCACGACGACGATGGACCCAACCGCACAATGTAATGGTCTGCCCGGCATGGGCCTCATTGACCTGTCCGCAATAGATAGAGCGCATGGACTTCTTCCTTCGAAATTGTAGAGAGACGGTTTTGGGTCGCCGGGCACGACTGGCAAGCACCGCCTGTCTCACAGCTGGCCAGATCCTGCTTCTTACCCGGATTGAAATCAATCTCGTACCATCCGGCTCCTCTTGAGCCGAATACTTGCCGCCACTATGCCGCCCATGTTGGCTCGAGCTACGTGACCGATAAGGGGTCAAGGAGTCGGAGCGAGGACATCGGCAAGCATCGTTGTTTAGCCAGTTCATGGCTGCCATCGTCGCCACCATAGGCGCACGACCGCATGAGTCACAACAAATTGGCAAACAAAAGGGTTGGCATTATAGAGGAAAACCCCTATTTGGGTAAAATAGCCCGCAGCCTCCTTTGCCCTGTTTTTTCTTGTCCTGGCGCAAAAAAGCAGAGCAAAACACGATCAACCCGCAGACAGGAGTCGCGATGAGCCTCTATTTGGGTCTGCCGCAGTGGTCGCACCCGGCCTGGCCCGGTCAACTTCTGGGCGTGGGAGCCAAGCCCGCCGAACACCTCGCCCACTATGCCCGGGTGTTCAATACGGTGGAAGGCAACACCACCTTCTACGCCTCGCCAACCCCGGACACGGTCAGACGCTGGGCCGATGCGGTACCCGACACCTTTCGCTTCAGTTTCAAGTTTCCGCAAACCATCAGCCACCAGAGTGACTTGGTCAGCGTCGACAAGCTGATCAGCAACTTCATCCACCTGCTCGGCCCGCTACACCCCAAGCTGGGGCTGCTCAAGTTGCAGTTGCCCGCCCGCTTCGGCCCCGCCGGCCTGCCGCGGCTTGCCGCCTTCTTCGAGCGCCTGCCAAAGGAGTTCACCTATGCCCTCGAGGTGCGTCACCCCGATTTCTTCGCCAAGGGCGAGGCGGAGCGCGCCCTCAATCGGCTGCTGATGGCCCGCGGCATCAACCGCATCATGCTCGACAGCCGGCCGCTGTTCTCGGTGCCTGCCGCCACGGCCGCCATGATCGACGCCCAAGGCAAGAAGCCCAGGCTGCCGGTGCACCTGCTCGCCACGGCGCAAGCTCCGGTGGTGCGGCTGATCGGCTTGCCGGATCCGGCCGCCAATCATCCCTTCCTGCCCCCCTGGCTGCCTCGCTGGCAACAGTGGCTGGCCGAGGGCAAGGATCTCTACCTCTTCATCCACACCGCCGACAATGCCCAGGCACCGGAGCTGGC
Source organism: Aeromonas sp. TECH754 (assembly GCF_056279295.1). Lineage (NCBI taxonomy): Bacteria > Pseudomonadati > Pseudomonadota > Gammaproteobacteria > Aeromonadales > Aeromonadaceae > Aeromonas > Aeromonas sp. TECH754. The sequence continues at coordinate 2,462,445 of NZ_JBWBRA010000001.1, forward strand.
CCGCCAGATAAGCCGTCTGCTCGGCCAGCAAATGGCCCCCTGGCCGGGGGAAAACGATCGCGCGCGCCAGGGCTCGCTGGGCTTTTAACCCGGACCGAAAAGCGCGGCTGTATTTTTAGTAGCCAGCCATTTTAACGGCCCCCGGCCGGGTATAAAAAAAGCCGTTTTTTGTGGCTCGGGCGGGGTTGGCGTCAAGACAAACGCCAGTCAATCCACTACACTAGCGCCCCATGTGAGAGCCCGGTCGTTAATTCGTTGCGATAGATTGCAACCGATAACCCGGCTCCGGATAAGGGCCAGGACGATGGCCCGTTTCGAACGGGACAGGCTCGAAGGATCTCAAGGCCCGCCATCCCGTTTGCAAACCGGTGACGACGCCATGTCGATGGGCGTCCAGCCAAGATTCCATTGAACAAAACAACCGGTTCGCGCACCGGTTGTCAGGTTGTGTCAGCATGCATATCAAAGACCAGATTTTTGCCGCCCCGATCGCCCGCCTGGGGGATTTTTGTTTTGACGAACAGGTCGTCGATGTGTTCCCCGACATGATCCAGCGATCCGTGCCGGGCTACAGCAACATCATCTCCGCCATCGGCATGATGGCTGCCCGCTACGCCCAACCAGGCAGCCGTCTCTATGACCTCGGCTGTTCGCTGGGTGCCGCCACCCAGGCCATGCGCCGTCACGTGGCGCAGCCGGGCTGCCAGATCACTGCGGTCGACCTGTCCCATCCCATGATCGAACGCGCTCGCGCGCATCTGTCGGGTTTCAAGTCCGAGGTGCCGGTCGAGCTCATCGAGGCGGACATCTGCGACATCGCCATCGAGAACGCCTCTGTGGTGGTGCTCAACTTCACCCTGCAATTCGTCGATCCCGACAAGCGAGCCGCCCTCATCCAACGCATCTTTGATGGCCTGCGCCCCGGCGGCATCCTGATCCTGAGCGAGAAGTTCCGCTTCGAGGATGCCCAAGTCAACGAGCTGCTCATCGATCTGCATCTGGACTTCAAGCGTGCCAACGGTTACAGCGAGCTGGAAATCAGCCAGAAGCGCAACGCGCTGGAAAACGTGATGCGCACCGACACCCTGGCCGTGCACCAGGCGCGCCTGCGCAAGGCGGGCTTCGCCCACCAAGATCTCTGGTTCCAGTGCTTCAACTTCGGCTCCATGATTGCCATCAAAGCCAGCGACGCCCAATAAGCCATGATCGACTTCGCCAATTTTTACCAACTGATCGCCAAGAACCGCTTGAGCCACTGGCTGCATACCCTGCCCGCCCAGTTGCACGCCTGGCAACATGACAACCTGCACGGGGATCTGCCGCGCTGGAACCGTGCCCTCAACAAGCTGCCGGGCATTGCTCCCGGCCATGTCGAGCTAGTCGAGCGGGTCGAGATCGGCAGCGCCGACAGCCTGGGCGAGGGGGAGCGCAAGAAGACCGAGAGCCTGCTGCGCCAGTTCATGCCCTGGCGCAAGGGCCCCTTCCACGTGCACGGCATCCACATCGACACAGAGTGGCGCTCCGACTGGAAGTGGGATCGGGTGCTGCCCCACATCAGTCCGCTGGCCGGTCGTTATGTGCTGGACGTCGGCTGTGGCAGCGGCTACCACCTGTGGCGCATGGTCGGCGCCGGCGCAAAACTCGCGGTCGGCATCGATCCCAGCCCGCTGTTCCTCTGCCAGTTCGAGGCCATTCGCCACTTTGCCGGCAATGACCAACGGGCCCACCTGCTGCCGCTCGGCATTCAGGAACTGCCCGAACTGCGCGCCTTTGACACCGTCTTCTCCATGGGGGTGCTCTATCATCGCAAGTCTCCCATCGAGCACATCGAGCAGCTGCGCAACCAGTTGAAAGACGATGGCGAGCTGGTGCTCGAAACGCTGGTGGTCGACGGCGGCGTCAATGAGGTGCTGGTGCCCACCGACCGTTACGGCAAGATGCGCAACGTCTGGTTCATCCCCTCGAGCGCGGCGCTCAAACTCTGGGTCGAGCGCTGTGGCTTCAAGGACGTGCGGATAGTGGACGAGAATATGACCAGCACCGACGAACAGCGTCGTACCGACTGGATGATTAATGAATCCCTGAGTGACTACCTGGATCCCGCCGATCCGGCACTCACGGTCGAAGGATACCCGGCACCCAAACGTGCCGTACTGATCGCCAGGAAGGCCAAAGACTAGCCGATGGCGGCTGTGGAAGTTACACTGACCCAATTCCAGGAAGCACAGTTAAATGAATGACATGAAAAGCAAATTAAAAGGAATGACCCTGCTCTCCCTGCTCAGTCTCGGCGGGTGTGTCAGTATGGAGAAAGCGCCCCCGGCCCCGACCCTGACGCTGGCCGAACTTCGCAACGAGATCACCCTGAGCGAACAACGCCTGCAAACATCCATGGAACAGCAACAGAAGCAGTATGTGCAGCAACAGCACCTGCTGGTTCAGCTCAACACCGATGTCAACAACATGAAAGAGTCCGTGAAGAAAGTCGACAGCAAGCTGGCCACCCTGCAACCAGAGCCACCCAAGCCCATGGTCATCCCGACCGAGAAGTGCCAGGCGCCGAGCCAGGGCCACACCGTCGATGGCAAGCTGCTGGTGGGTGAAGCGGAGTGGATCTGGGTCGATGCCGCCAACGACGCCTTCCAGGCGCGGGTCGATACCGGCGCCACCACCTCCTCCATCAGCGCCCAGGAGATCACCATCTTCGAGCGCAACGGCAAGAACTGGGTGCGCTTCTTCCTGAGCCATCAGGAGATGGACGACAAGATCCAGATCGAAGCCCCGCTGGTGCGTCACGTGCGCGTGCGCCAGGCCTCCGCCGACGATCTCGACCGTCGTCCCGTGGTGCGCCTGACGGTGCGTATCGGCGACATGACCGAGAAAGCCGAATTTACCCTGAAGGATCGCAGCGACATGACCTTCCCGGTGCTGCTGGGCCGTGAATTCCTCAAAGACATCGCCGTGGTCGATGTGGCCCGCGAATATATCCAACCAAAACCCAAGCTCAAGGATGTAAAATAATCCATGGTTTCCCGTAAGCCGTTCTATCTGCTGGTCGCCCTGCTGTACATTGTCGGCCTGGGAATGACGTTTTATCACCATGTCGCGCTGGACGTGCCGTTGACGCCAGGCGAGAAACGTCAGATCTGGTCTATCGAAGCCAAGCTGGAGTTCGAGGCGACCGGCGAACCCGTCATCGCCTCCCTCGCCATTCCGGGCACCCAGCCCGGGTTCACCCTGATGAACGAGAACGCCGCCAGCCCCGGCTACGGCCTGTCGTTTGTCGAGAAGGACGGGGATGCCCGCGCCGAGTGGTCCATCCGCAGCGCCACCGGTCGCCAGGAGCTCTACTACCGGGTCGACATGATGGCCGATGCCCATGCCAAACCGGCCGCCAATCCCCAGCCGCCCGCCATCGAGAAGCAGATCGAGAGTGAGCCCTACGCCACCGCGATGAAGCAGATCCTGGAGCGCGCCCAGGAGCGTTCCGCCGACGGCTACACCCTGACCCGCGAGATCATCAAGGAGATCGAGAAGCAGGAGCAGAACGCCGAGCTGCTCAAATCTCACAAGAGCCGCGCCAACCTGATTGCCGAGCTGCTCAACAACGCCGACGTACCGGCCCGGGTGGTGCACTCCCTCAGCCTGGAAGACGGTCGCCGTCGCCAGGAGCTGGTGGACTATCTGCAGGTGTTCAACAGCCCGACCGACTACAAGCTGTTCAACCCCCAGACCGGCGAGCAGGGCCAACCGGCCAACCTGCTGCTGTGGGAATACAACTCCGGTGCCCTGCTGGACGTCACCGGTGGCCACAACTCCCGGGTGACCTTCTCGATGATCGAGCAGGAACAGCCGGTCAACGTGGCGCTGGCGCAGAAGTTCGAAAAATCCGAGATGATGAACTTCTCCATTCACAGCCTGCCGCTGGAAGAGCAGGCCCTGTTCAAGGGTCTGTTGCTGATCCCCATCGGCGTGCTGATGGTGGTGTTCCTGCGGGTGCTGGTGGGGATCAAGACCTCCGGTACCTTCATGCCGGTGCTGATCGCGGTCGCCTTCATCCAGACCTCCCTCGTCACCGGTCTCATCGGCTTCCTGCTGATCGTCGGCACCGGCCTCATCATTCGCTCCTACCTGTCGCGACTCAACCTGCTATTGGTCGCCCGAATATCGGCGATCATCATCATGGTGATCTCGATGATCGGCATCTTCTCCGCGTTTGCCTTCAAGCTGGGGCTGACCGACGGCATGAAGATCACCTTCTTCCCGATGATCATCCTCTCCTGGACCATAGAGCGGATGTCGATCCTGTGGGAAGAAGAGGGTCCCAAAGAGGTGGTGCGCCAGGGCGGCGGCTCCCTGCTGGTGGCGGTGATCGCCTACCTGGCCATGGATAACGAGCTTATTCGTCATCTGACCTTCAACTTCCTCGGCCTGCAGCTGGTGCTGATGGCGACCGTGTTGCTGATGGGTAACTACACCGGCTACAAACTGAGCGAACTGAAGCGTTTCAAGCCGCTGGTGGACGAGATGAAGTCTGGCGCCACCCCGGGTAAGGACAAGTAACAGATGTGGTTCTGGCAGAAATACACCAGTCCGTGGAGCCTGTCCCAGGCAGGCATCCTCGGCATGAACAAGCGCAACCACTCCTACATCAGCCGCTATAACCCGCGCAGCCTCTACCCGCTGGTGGATGACAAGCTGCAGACCAAGCGCATCGCGCTGGATGCAGGGGTCACGGTGCCGGAACTGATCGGCACCATCCGCGAGCAACACGACGTGACTCGGATCACGACACTGGTCAAGGATTGGCCCGGCTTCTGCATCAAGCCGGCCCGCGGCTCCGGCGGCAAGGGGATCCTGGTGATCCTGCGCCAGCAAGACGGTCTGTTCTACAAACCGAACGGCAGCGCCAGCAACGGTCAGGATCTGGAGCGCCATGTCTCCAACATCCTGGCGGGGCTCTACTCGCTTGGCGGCAAGCCCGACGTGGCGCTGGTGGAAGGCCTCATCAACTTCGATGATGTGTTCGACGGCTACTCGTTCGAAGGGGTGCCAGATGCCCGGGTGATCATCTTCAAGGGCTTCCCGGTGATGGCCATGATGCGGCTCTCCACCGCGGCCTCCGACGGCAAGGCGAACCTGCACCAGGGTGCCGTGGGGGTGGGTCTGTGCCTGCGCACCGGCCGTGCACTGCGGGCGGTGCAGTTTGGCAACCCGCTGCGCCACCACCCGGACACCGGCCTCGATCTCTACGACCTCAAGGTGCCCCACTGGGACACCCTGCTGACCCTGGCGGCCTCCTGCTACGAGATGTCAGGGCTTGGCTACATCGGTACCGACATGGTGCTCGACAAGTTCCGCGGCCCCATGCTGCTGGAGCTCAACGCCCGTCCCGGTCTCGCCATCCAGATCGCCAACGGTCGCGGTCTGGTGCCGAACCTCAAGACCATCGAGAAGCTCGGCCAGGTCAAGATGAACGTGGAGCAGCGGGTCAACTTCGCCAAGGATCATTTCGGCATCTTTGACGACTAGGTACCTTGCCTCATCGCACAGCAAAAACGCGCCCAGGCGCGTTTTTTTATGCTCCCTTCCCCACCATCCGGGCTCGTCAGCGGACTAGATGAAGGGAACCGGCGGCCGTGACAGGGGCGCCGGCCATGGAACATGTGGCTCGCCCCCCTTTATCTGTCCATTAAATGACCGCGATCACGTTGCAAGAGGTCCGCCCCCAGGCGAGGCACCTAATGTCGGCGACAAACCGAACACGCGATGGTAGATTAATTAAATCAAATAGATAGCATTGATTGGATCCCGCATATGCAACGTTGGCCCAGCCTGAAACAGCTGCAATATCTGGTCGCTCTCGATGAGCACAAGAACTTCAATCGCGCCGCCAAGGCCTGCCATGTCAGCCAGTCCACCCTGAGTACCGGGATCCAGACCCTGGAAGACATGATGAATCTGCAACTGGTGGAGCGCGATCACAAGAGTTTCATCATGACGCCGGTCGGCATGGAGATCGTCGCGCGGGCACGCAACCTGCTGTCCGACGCCCGGGATCTGATGGAGCTCGGCCAGCAGCAGGGCGGCGTCATGCACGGCACAGTCCGGCTCGGTTGCATCCCCACCATAGCCCCCTTCCTGCTCAGCAAGCTGCTGCAGGTGTGCGGCAAGGAATATCCCGAGCTGGAGCTGCTGCTGCGGGAAGATACCACCACCAACCTGCTCAAGCAGCTGGAGCAGGGGCAGCTCGATCTGCTGATCCTGGCGTTGCCGGTGGAGATTGGCGGTTTTCACAGCAAGATGGTGGGCATAGATCCCTTCCACATGGTGATGCCGTCCCACATGGCGGCGGGTCTGCACATGCCGTTTGATTACAAGGAGCTGCCCAATCAAAGCATCTTCCTGCTGGAGCGGGAGCACTGCCTGACCGAGCATGCGGTGAGCGCCTGCCGACTGCGAGACAAGAGCAAGATCAACCCGTTCGCCGCCACCAGTCTGCACACCCTGGTGCAGATGGTGGGCGCCGGGCTCGGTACCACCTTCCTGCCGCAGATGGCCATCGACGCCGGCATCCTCGACAACTCGGATCTGGTGGCCATCCCTCTGCCGGGAGAGAAGCCCTATCGCGAGATTGGTCTGGTGTGGCGTCCCAGCACGACCAGGGTGCAGACCTTCTACAAGCTCGCCGAGTTGCTCACACCGCTGATAGAGCCCAAGCGGCCGGCTGAATAGCCGGTGGCTGGCAGCACCTTTCTGCGCCAGGCGGCAATTATGTTATTGGCATTCAGGTTCCAAGCAGCAACACTGGCTATGATGGGTTGCGTGTCCTATCAAGGAGTTCCGATGTTTCGCACCTTGCTACCACCCCTGCTGGCCCTGCTTATCACCGCCTGCTCCAGCACGCCAGAACCACAGCCCCCCCGTCAGAGCGGGGCCTTTGACGGTTTCTACCAACAGTGGCGTGGCGTTCCCTATCGCATGGGGGGCGAGGATAGGGCCGGTCTCGACTGCTCCGCCTTCACCCAGCTCGCCTATAGCCAGGTGCTGGGATTCAACCTGCCCAGAACCACGGAATCCCAGGCCAGCCTGGGCAGGCCGGTGGATCGTTACCGCCTGCAATACGGCGATCTGGTGTTCTTCAAGACCGGCTGGCAGCAGTATCACGTCGGCATCTACACCGGGGCGGGGGAGTTTATCCACACGTCCACCAGCAAGGGGGTGATCCGCTCCCGGCTCGACAACGTCTACTGGAACAGCCGCTACTGGCAGGCCAGACGCCTGACACAATAGCCACAACTCGAAAACGAAATCTTGATGACGAAAAAGGCCCCGGCGGGCCTTTTGCTATTGGAAGGTCGACAGCTCAATGCTTGCGGTGCCAGCGCGGTGAGACCGCCCGCTCGCCCCAGGGGGTCATGCAGGGCAACAGGGCCCCTTCGATCACTCCGTCGCTGCTGGCCAACGCCTCGGCAATCTTCTGATGCAGCAGCCGCAGCAGGTTCTTCTCCTGCTCGGCCAAGGAGTAGCCCGCGGCGAAATATTCGCGCTGATGTCGCGATGCCAGCTTCTGAGCGAACTCGTAGGTGTTGAAGCACTCCGGCATCCGCTCGATCACATCGTCCAGCCGGGCCAACAGGCTGTGCAGTTCCCTGGTCATATGCTGCTCTCCATGTAGTTGATAACCAACAACTACCTCTTATTGGATAATTCACCAATCAAAATCCCCTGAAACTGCGGCACCGAGCACAGTTTCCAAGGCCCACGACCAGACCCATACCTTGGCCCAGAGATGGTATTTACAATGTGGCAACCAAGCGTTAGAGTCAGACCGACTAATCAGTCGGCCACTTTTCGAGCGAAACATGCCATGGAAGCGATACGAATGCAGTCCTCAACCGACAAGTTCTCCCTGCCCGGGCAGTTGCTCCGCCTCAAGCAGGCCTGTGGCGCCCATCCCATGCCGAGCCTGGATGCCCGTCGGACCCGGCTGCGGCACCTCAAGCGCGCCCTGCTCGCCCACCGGCAGCCGCTGTGCGACGCCCTGGCCCGGGACTACGGCCAGCGCAGCGACTACGACTCCTTGATCGCCGATATCCTGCCCTGCGTCATGCAGATCAACTACAGCATCAAACGGCTAGGGCGCTGGATGAAGCCCCAGCGCCGCCACGCCGGGCTGCTGCTGGCACCGGCCAGGGTCGAGGTGCATTACCAGCCCCTCGGGGTGGTCGGCATCATGGTGCCCTGGAACTTCCCGGTGATGCTGAGCCTCGGTCCCCTCATCAGCGCCATCGCCGCCGGCAACAGGGCCATGCTCAAACTCTCCGAGTTCACCCCCCACACCAATGCCGTGCTGCGCACCCTGCTGGCTCAGGCTTTCGCCGAGGACGAGGTGGTCGTCATCGAGGGGGATGCCGGGCTGGCGGCCGCCTTCAGCGCCCTCCCTTTCGATCATCTGCTGTTCACCGGCGGGACCGCGGTGGGCAAGCTGGTGATGGCGGCGGCCGCCCCCCAGCTCACCCCGCTCACCCTGGAGCTAGGCGGCAAGAGCCCCTGTCTCTCATCGCCCCCGACATGCCCATGACCCTGGCGGTGGAGCGGATGATCTTCGGCAAGAGTCTCAACGCTGGCCAGATCTGCGTGGCCCCCGACTATGTGCTGCTGCCCAGAGGACAAGAGCCGGCCTTTATCGAGGCTTACCGCAACCACTTCGCCCGCCTCTATCCCAAGGGACTGGCGAGCCCGGACTACGGCTCCATCATCAACGCGCAGCAATATGCCCGGCTCGTCGACTGGCTGGCCGAGGCCGAGCGGGCGGGGGCAGAGCTGCACCCTTGCGCCTCCCCGGCCCGGGATGACGCCAACCAACGGCTGGCCCCGCACCTGCTGACCGAGGTGCCCGGCCACTGCCAGCTGATGCAGCAGGAGATCTTCGGCCCCCTGCTGCCGCTCGTCCCCTACGACAGCATCGACGAGGCCCTCGCCTACATAGCGGCGCGCCCCCGCCCCCTGGCCCTCTACCTGATGAGCCTGGATCCTGCGCTGCAAGAGAGGGTCACTCGCGAGACGCACGCCGGTGGCATGGCCATCAACGAGAGCCTGTTCCAGGTGGCGGCAGATGATGCCCCCTTCGGCGGCATCGGTCCCTCCGGCATGGGCCACTACCACGGTCACGAGGGCTTCCTCACCTTCTCCAAGGCCAAGACGGTGTTGCGCCGTGGCAAGTTCAGCACGGGCAGGCTTATCCATCCCCCCTATCGGCGCTGGTATCAGCGGCTGATGATGACCCTGTTTCTGCGCTAGGAGAGCCCCATGACCGACAAGCGCCGACAGATCCTGGATGCCGCCCTCACCCTGTGCGCCGAAGATGGCCTGCAGGGTGCCGCCACCGCCCGTATCGCCAAGGCAGCTGGGGTGGCGAACGGCACCCTGTTCCACCACTTCCCAAGCAAGGAGCTGCTTATCCAGCAGATCTATCAGGACGTCAAGTTGCGCCTCGGCGCCGCCATCAGCGAGGCGGATCCCGACCTGCCGCTCAAGGAGCAAGCTCGCCACTACTGGCACCAGGCGATGGGCTGGATGCAGGCCAACCCCAATGAGCTCAAGTTCGTGCTGGGGTTCTTTCACTCCCCGCTGCTGGCCAGATCCCTGCGCAGCCAGATCCTGATGGACACCCTGCGCTTTCTGCCGGTGCTGCTGGCGCAGGGACAGGCCAGCGGCGAGCTGATGCAGGCGCCCGAAGCCCTGATACTGGAGGTATGCCAGAGCCAGTTTCTGGCCTGCGCCTCGCTGTTTGTCGACACCCCGGAGCACGGGCAGGACCCCCACTGGCAAGCCTATGCCTTCGCCCTGTTCTGGTCTGCCATTGCGGGGGCCCGGGATGACGCTTGATGCCCTGCTCGCTGCCGGTCGCCGTGGCTGGATAGCCGCCCTGCTGTGGGTCATTGGCCGCACCCTGTGCCGCGCCGCCCGGGTCGATGAGGCGGTGCGCCGTGAACTCGGCTCCTTGCCCGACGGGCTCCTCATCCGGCTCGAGGTGGTCGGCCTGCCCTCAGGGCTGCTCATCCACAAGGCCGCCGACCGCTGGCGCTGCGGCACGCCTCGCCAGGGTCATGGCAAGGTGCAGCCATTGCGGGTGTGCTTCAAACATCCGGCCATCGCCTTTCGGGTGCTGAGCTTTCGGCTTGGCATCAATCAGGCGTTCTGCGAGAACCGGCTGCTGGTGGAGGGGGATCTGGTGGTCGCCATGCAGCTGGTGCGCGCATTGGAGCAGTTGCAGGCCCTGATCCTGCCCGCCTTCATGGTGCGGCCATTGCTGCGCCACTACCCCAATCCGTCCCACAAGCTGAGCCGCGCCGGCCGCATCTACCTGGGTCTGCTGACCGGTTGAACACGAGGATGAACAAGATGAGTCGCTATTACGATTTCTGTTGCCCGGTCAAGCTGATGGCGGGAGAGCAGGCACTGGAACAGCTGGCCGGCGAATTGCGGGCGCTGGGGGCCACTCGCCCGCTGCTGCTTACCGACAAAGGGGTTGCCGACAGCGGGCTCGCCACCCTGTTGACCCGACTGCTGGCCGAGGGCGGGCTGCCGATTGCCGCCAGCTGGGACGAGATCCCGGCGGATTCCTCCACCGCAGTGGTGGAGCAGATCGCCGCCCACTATCGGGCGCAGCAGTGTGACAGCCTGGTGGCCCTCGGTGGTGGCTCCGTCATCGACACCGCCAAGGCGGTCAATATCCTCGCCACCCTCTCGCCTCGCGATGGGAAAAAGGGTGGGGACCGGCTGCTGGATTATGCCGGGGCTGACACCCTGACCCGACCGCTCAAGCCGCTGGCGGTGGTGCCGACCACGGCGGGCACGGGCTCCGAGGTCACCCAGGTGGCGGTGATAAGAGACGAAGCAAGTGGGCGCAAGGTGCCCTTCACCTCCCCCTTCCTGCTGCCCCGGCTGGCAGTGCTGGACTCGCGCCTCACCCGGGGACTGCCGCTCAATATCACCGCCGCCACCGCCATGGATGCCATGACCCATGCCATCGAGGCCTTCATCGGCAACGCCAGGAATCCGGTCAGCGACGCCCTGGCCCTGGCGGCGGTGGAGAAAATAGCAGACGCCCTGCCCCTGGTGTTGCAACGGCCGGAAGATAGCCGGCTGCGGCTGCAACTGGCGGAAGGATCCACCCTGGCGGGCATGGCCTTCTCCAACTCCATGGTGGGGCTGGTGCACGCCCTCGGTCACAGCCTGGGGGCCCGCTGCCACCTGCCCCACGGCCTGTGCATGAATCTGTTCCTGCCCACGGTGCTCGATTACAACAGGCCCGAGATCGATGAGGAGCTCGCCCGCCTGCTGCTGCCGCTGGTCGGCACCGAGCGCTTCGCCGCCACCCCGGCCGCCCTGCGTCCCCAGGCCACTCTCGATGCATTGTGTGCTCTGCGCGATACCCTGTGGAAGGCGGTGCGACTGCCGCGCACCCTGGCGGAGGCGGGGGTAACCGACAGGGCCGTGCTCAACGATATCCGGGATCTCGCCATCAACGACGGAGCCCTGCTCTACAACCGCAAGGATGCCGACAGGGATCAGTTATTGGCGCTGCTGGAGCAGGTGTGGGAATGACGAGCCGATCGGCTTATTGAGCTGGGTGAGACAGCGGGCCATGCCGGCGTGGCGCCAAGCACAGCCCTCGAGGATGGCGCGAGGGATCAGGGGCTTGGCGTGAACACCCCGGTGGAGAGGTAGCGATCCCCTCTGTCGCAGATGATGGCCACCACCACCCCCTGCTCGAGGCCGCCCGCCACCCGCAAGGCACCGGCCACGGCGCCGCCCGAGCTGACTCCGCAGCAGATCCCCTCTTCGCGCGCCAGTCGGCGCATCATGACGAGGGATTCATCGAGCGTCACGTCCAGCACCCGATCCACCCGCGCAGGCTCGAAGATGGCGGGCAGATAGGCGGCGGGCCAGCGCCGGATCCCCGGGATCTGGCTGCCCTCTGCCGGTTGCAGACCGATCACCTCGATGGCCGGGTTCTGCTCCTTGAGGTAGCGGGAGACTCCCATGATGGTGCCGGTGGTGCCCATGGCCGAGACGAAGTGAGTGATCGCCCCCTCGCTCTGGTGCCAGATCTCGGGGCCGGTCGACAGGTAGTGGGCATCCGGGTTGGCCGGGTTGTTGAACTGATCGAGTACCAGCCCCTCGCCACGCGCCTGCATGGCGAGCGCCAGATCCCGCGCCCCCTCCATGCCGTTCTCCACCAGCACCAGCTCGGCGCCATAGGCCAGCATGGCATCGCGCCGCTCCTGGCTCATGGTGCTTGGCATGATGAGCCGCATCCGGTAGCCCCGCACCGCCGCCACCATGGCCAGCGCTATGCCGGTATTGCCGGAGGTGGCCTCGATAAGCCTGTCGCCAGGCCGCAGGTGACCACTCGCCTCCGCCGCCTTGATCAGATTCAGCGCCGGCCTGTCCTTGACCGAGCCGGCGGGGTTGTTACCCTCCAGCTTGACCAGCAGGGTCACCCCAGGATGGGGATTGATGCGCTGCAACCGCAGCAGCGGGGTGTTGCCTATCAGGGCATCCAGGGTGGCGAAGGCCATAATGGGATCCATCCTCTGTTAACTGTTCTATACCTTGGGCTGTCGACCGTTCGCAGGCGGAGACAGTGTAAGCGAGCGCCCTTCGCCGACAAAGCGGGGGCAGGCAAAAAGCCCTGTTGGCAAAGTGCCGCCAGCATGCTCTGATGATTTTTCTCACCGTTCGAGGAGCCAGCATGAGTGACATCCTTCATCAGCCCGACCAGCAGCAGTTCGTCTGCGTGGTGGACGACCAGCTCTCCCGCCTCGCCTATCGCCAGCTGGATGCGGGCAGGGTCGAGGCCTACAGTACCCAGGTTCCCTCGGCGCTGAGAGGCAAGGGGATAGCCGACCGGCTGGCACGCAGCTTCTACGACTGGAGCCAGGCACAGGGACTGACGATCATCCCCACCTGCAGCTACATCGAGATCTGGTTGCGCCGCCATGGACATTGAAACGTCGCCCCGCCCGCAGAGCGGTCCAGATGGAGCACAGGCGTGATGTCTGATGCCGGGCAAGATGCAGCGATGGGCAACCCACTGTGCATGGCCTGCCAGCAACCAGCCAACAAGCTGGCCCGACCTTGCGGTGGCACGACCATAACGGCGTTGCAATGCTTCGACAACCTTGGGCACACTAGAGCCAAAAGCTGTTTATAACTCAATGGGTTAAATAATGCGCGACTTCTTCTCTCTCGAACGCTGGCTGCCGGGCCTCGCCGCCCTGCTGCAATATCAGCGGGCCTGGCTGGTACCGGACCTTCGCGCAGGCCTGTCGGTGGCCGCGGTGGCGCTGCCCGTGGCCATCGCCTATGCAGAGCTCGCCGGGGTGGGGGCCATCGTCGGCCTCTACTCCTGCATCCTGCCCATGCTGGTCTATGCCCTGTTTGGTACCTCCCGTCAGCTCATCGTCGGCCCGGATGCCGCCACCTGCGCCGTCATTGCCGCCGTGGTGACCCCGCTCGCCGCCGGGAGCGCCACCCTGCAGTGGCAACTGGTGATGACCATGACCGCCATGACCGGGTTCTGGTGCCTCATCGCCAGCCGCTTCAAGCTGGGGGTGCTGGCCGATTTCCTCTCCCGCCCCATCCTGATGGGGCTGCTCAACGGGGTAGCCATCACCATCATGGTGGGCCAGCTCTCCAAGATCTTCGGTTTCACCTTCAGTGAACGCTATTTGATCGAGCGCATTCTCAACGCCACCCACTACATCACCCAGACCCACCTGCCGACCCTGGCCATGAGCCTGACGGCGCTGCTTACCCTGTTGCTGAGCAAGCGCTACAAGCCGGCCTGGCCCTCTTCCATGGTGGCCATGGTGGTGACGGCCGCCCTGGTGTGGGCGCTGGATCTGGCCCGCTTCGACATCGCCACCCTGGGCGCCATTGGCTCAGGTCTGCCGGAATTCCAGATGCCGGAATTTCCCCCCGGCCTGATGCGTGAACTGGTGCTGCCCGCCTTGAACCTCGCCATGGTGAGCTTCGTCTCCATGATGCTCACCGCCCGCAGCTTCGCCGCCAAGAACGGCTACGAGATCGATGCCGACAAGGAGTTCAGGGCGCTCGGGATGGCCAACCTGGCCTCGGCCCTCTCCCAGGGCTTTGCCATCAGCGGTGCCGATTCGCGCACCGCGGTCAACGATGCCAACGGTGGCAAGAGCCAGCTGGTCTCCATCATCGCCGCCCTCATCATCGCCCTGGTCACCTTCTACCTGACGGCGCCACTGCAATACATTCCCACCGCCGCCCTCGGCGTAGTACTGGTGATGGCCTCCCTGTCGCTGACCGACTTTCACGGCCTGTGGGCGCTGCGCCACTCGGATAGGGCCGCCTTCTGGCTGGCACTCATCACCTTCGTCAGCGTGCTGGCCATGGGGGTGATCCCGGGGATCACCCTCGCGGTCCTGCTGGGGCTGTTCCAGTTCCTGCGCAACGTGATGCGTCCGACCGATCAACTGCTCGGCATGGATGACGAGGGCGTGGTGCGCACCCTGGGGGACAACGAGCAGGCCAAGGCCATTCCCGGCATCCTGGTCTATCGCTTCAACTCGCCGCTCACCTACTTCAATGCCCCCTACTTCAAGCGGCGGGTGCTGGCCCTGCTGGTGCAGGATCCCCAGAACCCCAAGTGTCTGGTGATCGACGCCGTCGCCTGCTTCACCCATCAGGACATCAGCGTGATGAGCATGGTGGGCGAGCTGCACAAGGAGCTGAAGCGACGGGGTATCCACATGGTGATGGCCGGTCGCCACGGCCAGATGACCCATTGGCTGCAGCAGGCCGGGATCCGGGTCGGCGACGAGGGGATCACCCTCTGCCCCGACATGTATCAGGCGCTGCGCATGACCCGCTGCTACCGCGAGCCGGTGTTCAAGGATGACGAGGTGACAGAGAGCACCACCGACGCCCTGCTCTCCCGCTGGCCCCAGGACGAGGCGCTGCCGGACTCGGCGCGGCTCACCCTGCCTTCCGAGCAGGAGGCCGGTGCCACTCCTGCCTGAATAGGGATGAGATGCAACCGAACTCGGCACCGTCGATTCACCCTGCCGAGCGAGCAGCAGGCAGGCTCAGCCATTGCACCGCTCAGGCTCTTGGTGTTAAATGCCCGTCCAGATGGCGCTGACGAGAGCCATCATTCCTATTTGGACATGTCATGCAGACTCAATCCCACGCGGGCCCGGGCACCCTCTTCGCCCTGACCTGGCCACTGTTCATCGATCTCGCCCTGCACTTCCTGACCGGGGCCCTCAACACCTTCATGGTGGGACACGTCTCCTATCAGGGGGTGGCGGCGCTGGCGGTCGGCAACCAGGTGTTCGATCTCGCCATCACCCTGTTCAGCTTCGTCAGCATCGGGACCAGCGTGGTGATCACCCAGTATCTCGGGGCCGGCGACAAGGAGAAGGCGCGGGTGGTGATCCACACCGCCATCGGCTTCAACCTGCTGGTGGGGCTGGTGGCGGCGGTGGGGGTCATCGCCGGGGCCAGCACCATGCTGGCGTTGATGAACCTGCCTGCCCACCTGATGGGGGATGCCACCCTCTACCTGCAGATCATCGGTCTGTGCCTGCTGCCGGAAGCGGCGGCGCTCTGCCTGGCCGCCACCCTGCGCGCCCACGGCCATACCCGTCAGGCCATGTACGTGACGCTCATCGTCAACCTCATCACCTTCGTCGGCAACCTGCTGCTGCTCTACGGCTGGTTCGGCCTGCCGCAGATGGGGGTGGCCGGGGTCGCCATCAGCACGGTGGCGGGTCGCATCGTCGGGGTGGTGCTGCTGGTGTGGCTGGTGACCCGCAAGACCGGCATCAAGCTGCGACTGCCGGAGATAGTTCGCCCCAGCAAGGCCATGCTGGACAAGGTGCTGCACATCGGCCTGCCGGCGGCGGGAGAGAACCTCTCCTGGATGCTGCAGTTCATGGTGGTGACGGCCTTCGTCGGTCTGCTCGGCGACAAGGCGCTGGCGACCCAGTCCTACTTCTTCCAGATCTGCCTGTTCATCCTGCTGTTCGGCCTCTCCATCGGCCTTGGCAACGAGATCATCATCGGTCACCTCGCGGGGGCCCGCCGCTTCGAGCAGGCCTATAACCAGTTGCTCAAGAGCCTCAAACTCGGGCTCATCGTCACCACCTTCATCGCCATCGCCGCGGCCCTGAATGGCCGCGCCATCATCAGCCTGTTCACCGACGATCCCGACATCATCACCCAGGTGGCGCAGTTGTTTCTCATCAGCCTCATCCTCGAACCCGGCCGCACCTTCAACCTGGTGGTGATCAACGCCCTGCGTGCCACCGGGGATGCCCGTTTCCCGCTCTACATGGCGCTCGTCTCCATGTGGGGGATTGCCGTCCCGCTCGCCTATTTCCTTGGGATCATGCAAGGTTATGGCCTGGTCGGCATCTGGTTGGCGCTTGCCTGCGATGAGTGGGTACGCGGTCTGGCCATGTTCTGGCGCTGGCGCAGTCGCCGCTGGCAAAACAAAATCCTAGTTGAAACATAAGCGGAATCAGAATGAAGAAAATCGGACTCTTGTTGGCTACTCTGCTGCTCAGCTCACTGGCCATGGCGCAAACCGGCGCCACTGCATCCAAGGCACCCAAGGCGCAGGCGGCCCAAATCTGGTACGTGGCTCCCATCGTCATCGATGAGAGCAGCGAAGCCCAGAAAGCACTGACCAAGCACTTCATGGCCCAGATGATCAAGACCATCAAGATCAACGAGTACCAGACCGGCAAGGCGGTCGGCAAGACCAAGGATCCCAAGTGGCTGATCCGCACCAAGCTGATGCACGCCAGCACCGAACCGCTGGTCGGCAAGAAACACCCGCAGGCGCTCACCTACGGCAAGGGCACTCCCACCCAGGAGATCGTCGGCGAGCTCATCATGAACGGCACCCTGGTGGCTCATGTCGGTCAGGGCTGGCGTGAGCCCATAGTCCCCGGCACCCCGGTGGCCGAGAAGATCACCATCGCCAACTACCAGTACGCCATCGGCGACGAGGCCAAGGCGCCGGACCTGGAAGAGCTGGCGGCGCAGGTAGGCTTCGAGGTGGGCAAGGTGATCGCCCGTGATGGCCAGCCGCTGCCGGAAAAGAAGAAGAAAAAAGAGTGACCATCGGCTGATGCCGGAGAGGGGCCCATGGGCCCCTTTTTGTTTGCCTGCGACTGTCATACGCGGGTCACAAACGTGATATACCTCCCAGTTCGGGGACTGGATCCTGATTGAGCAAGCTCTTATCAGCTTGCAATTCAAGCAGTTAAAAAAACGCGGGGGCGGACTGCAATCCAGTGACGACGAATTTGAAGCGGATCACATTTCTTCGTCGGCGTTAGGGGTAGTTTGAAGGTCAAGGCACCAGCAAACGACAACAAGGAGGCTCCATTACATGTTCCCAGAGTACAGAGAACTCATCTCGAAACTGAAGAGCAGTGATGTCCATTTCCAGAAGAAGTTTGATTTGCACAATGACCTGGATGCGGAGATTAGAAAGTTGGAAAAGCATCACGCCAGCGATTACAGCTCCGAGGTGAAGGATCTGAAAAAACAGAAACTTAAGCTGAAAGAGGAGATATACGACATCCTCAAACAACATCCACATTAGACGCCTCGACGAATACCCGGATAAGCAACTTATCCCCCAGCCCGGCCCTCAAGCCGGGCTTTTAATTGCTCGCAGAATACGAGGCAACATAAAAAAAGGAGGGGCCGCCCTGGCCCCTCCCGCTGATTACCGCTCGTCTCAGATCGGCGGGTGGAAGTGACTCGCCTCGCGGGTCGCCATCTCCTCGTAGGTGGCCCATTTTTGGCGGGCCACCTGCTGCGCCACCTGCATCAGCCGCTCCGCTTCCTCGGGATGGCTCTGGGCCAGCACCCGGTAGCGGTTCTCCTCGGCTCTATAGGTGGCGAGGGGGATGGAGGGACGCAGGCTGTCGAGACTGAAGGGATTCTGCCCCGCGCTGCGCAACACCGGGTTGTAGCGCATCAGCGGCCAGTGGCCCGAGTCCACCGCCCGCTTCTGCTGGTTCAACCCTTGCTCCATGTCGATGCCGTGGGCGATACAGTGGCTGTAGGCGATGATGAGGGACGGCCCTGGATAAGCCTCCGCCTCGCGCAACGCCTGCAGCGTCTGTTGCGGATTGGCACCAAAGGCGATGCGCGCCACATAGACGTTGCCGTAGGAGATGGCCTGCAGCGCTACGTCCTTCTTGGCGAGGGTCTTGCCCCCCGCCGCGAACTTGGCCACGGCGCCGAGCGGAGTCGATTTGGACATCTGGCCACCGGTGTTGGAGTAGACCTCGGTATCCATCACCAGCACGTTCACATCCCGCCCGGAGGCGAGCACATGATCGAGGCCACCCGAGCCGATGTCATAGGCCCAGCCGTCGCCGCCGACGATCCAGACCGATCGGCGCACCAGCTGATCGATGAGCGACAGCAGCTCCCGGGCTTGCCCCGAGCGCACCTCCTCCAGTCGATCGCGCACCAGCGCCACCCTGCCCCGCTGGGCGCGGATCTCGGACTCCAGCCGCTGGGGGGCACCGATGAGCGTGTCGACCAACTCGGCCCCCAGCTCGTTTCGCATCCCCTGCAGTGCGGCCACCGCCTGGCCCTGATGCTGATCGGCTGTGAGTCTGAAACCGAAGCCAAACTCGGCGTTGTCCTCGAACAGGGAGTTGGACCAGGCCGGCCCCTTGCCTTCGCCATTCTTCGCCCAGGGGGTGGTCGGCAGGTTGCCGCCATAGATGGACGAACAACCGGTGGCGTTTGCCACCAGCATGCGATCCCCGAACAGCTGGGTCAGCAGCTTGAGGTAGGGCGTCTCGCCACAGCCGGCGCAGGCCCCGGAGAACTCGAACAACGGCTCGAGGAACTGGGTACCGCGCACCGTGGAGAAGTCCACCCGCTCGCGGGCGGGCCAGGGCAGGCGCTCGAACCAGCGCAGCGCCTGTTTCTGGCCTTCGAGGTGCGGCGCCTTGTCGGCCATCACGATGGCGCGATCGCCCTCATGTGACTCATCGGCCCCCACCCGTACCGGGCAGGCCTGCACACACTGACCGCAGCCGGTGCAATCCTCCGGATAGAGTTGCAGGCTATAGCGGCTGTCCGGGAAGCCCTTGGCGGTCACCGGCACCGACTGCACCGCCTCGGGGGCGGTCGCCAGCCAGTCCTGATGGTAGAACTTGGCCCGCAGCGCCGCGTGGGGGCAGACGAAGACACAGTTGCCGCACTGGATGCAGTGTTCCGAACGCCAGAGCGGGATCTCCCGGGCGATGTCCCGCTTCTCGAAGCGACTGGTGCCGGTCGGATAGGTGCCATCCACAGGCAGCATGGAGACGGGAATGAGATCCCCCCGTCCCGCCAGCATCTCGCCGGTGACCCGCTGCACGAACTCGCAGCCCCCCGGTGCCAGCGGCAGCGGGTAGTCGCTTGGCCACTCATCCCCCGCCGGGATCACAATCTCGTTGAAGTGGGCCAGGGTGTCGTCCACCGCGGCGAAGTTGCGCGCCACCACTTGCGGCCCCTTGCGGGCATAGCTCTTCTCGATGCTCTGCTTGATGAGGGCGATCGCCTCCTCTCTCGGCAAGACCCCGGCTAGCGCGAAGAAGCAGGTCTGCATGATGGTGTTGATGCGATTGCCCATGCCGTTCTGCTCGGCCACCCTGTCCCCGTCGATGCAGTAGAGCCGGATCTTGAGCGCCCGGATGCGGGCCCGCAGCCGCTCGGGCAACCGGGCCCAGACCTCGCCCGCCTCATGAGGCGCGTTGAGCAACAGGGTCGCCCCCTCGGCGGCGTGCTCCAGCAAATCCACCGATTCGACGAAACTCCACTGGTGACAGCCGATGAAGCTCGCCTGCTCGATGAGCCAGGGCGCGTCTATGGGCGCGGGGCCGAAGCGCAGGTGAGAGACGGTGCGCGAGCCGGACTTCTTGGAGTCGTAGACGAAGTAACCCTGGGCATGGAAGCCGTCCAGCTCGCCGATGATCTTGATGCTGTTCTTGTTGGCGCCGACTGTGCCGTCCGCCCCCAGCCCGAAAAACAGGGCCCGCACCCGGCTGGCGGGCTCCAGATCGCCGATGGGATGCCAGTCAAGGCCCAGACCCGACACATCATCGACGATGCCGACGGTGAAGCGCGGGCGCGGTGCATCGGATGCCAGCTCCTCGAACACAGCGGCACACATGGCCGGGGTGAACTCCTTGGAGGAGAGGCCATAGCGGCCGCCGCTGAGCCAGGGCAATCGCTTGAGCAGGCCCCGTTGCAGGCCGTCGATGAGGGCGCTCTGCACATCCAGCAGCAGTGGCTCGCCCCCCGCTCCCGGCTCCTTGGTGCGATCCAGCACCGCCATGCGGCGCACGCTGGCGGGCAGCGCATCGAGCAGCGCCTGCACCGGGAAGGGGCGATAGAGGCGCACCACCAGGACCCCGGTCTTGCGATCCTGGCGGTTGAGCCAGTCCACCGTGGTGCGGGCGGTGGCCGCCCCCGACCCCATCAGCAGGATGACGTCGGTGGCATCGGTTGCGCCGTGGTACTCCACCAGCCGGTAGTGGCGGCCGGTGAGGGCGCCTAGCCTGTCCATGCACTGCTGCACCCGGGCCGGCACCGCCTCGTAGAAGGGGTTGACGCTCTCCCTTGACTGGAAATAGGTGTCCGGGTTCTGGGCCGTGCCGCGCATCACAGGGCGATCCGGATTCAGAGCCCTAGCGCGGTGGGCGCGCACCCAGTCGTTGTCGATCAAGGCGCGGATCTCGTCTTGGTGCAGGGCGGTTATCTTGTTCACCTCGTGGGAGGTGCGAAAACCGTCGAAGAAGTGGATGAAGGGCACCCGGCTCTGCAGGGTAACGCTGTGGGCGATGAGCGCCAGATCCTGCGCCTCCTGCACCGAGGCGGAGGCCAGCATGGCAAAGCCGGTGCTGCGCGCCGCCATCACGTCCTGATGGTCGCCGAAGATGGAGAGCCCCTGGGCCGCCAGGGAGCGGGCTGCCACATGGAACACGGCGGCGGTGAGCTCGCCGGCGATCTTGTACATGTTGGGCAGCATCAGCATCAGCCCCTGGCTGGCGGTGAAGGTGGTGGCGAGCGCCCCCGCCTGCAGGGCACCGTGTACAGTGCCGGCCGCCCCCCCTTCGCTCTGCATCTCCACGACGGTGGGCACGTTGCCCCAGAGGTTCGTCTGCCCCTCGTCGGCCCAGGCATCCGCCAGCTCGGCCATGGTCGAGGAAGGGGTGATGGGATAGATCGCGCACACTTCGCTCAGCTGGTACGCCACCCGGGCCGCGGCTTCGTTGCCATCGACCATGATCAGTTCGTGTTTCATTGGGACACCTCAGGTTGGCGCAGTTCGATGGCATGGCAGGGACACTGATCGTGACAGGCACCGCAGCCGGTGCAGCGGTCGGCATCGACCCGATAGCCCTGGCCCGGTGCCAGCTTCAGGATGGCCTGCTCGGGGCAGCTGCCGTAGCAACCGTCGCACTCGAAGCAATTGCCGCAGGAGTAGCAGCGCGCAGCCTCGTAGCGGGCCGTCGTCTCATCCAGCCCACCGATGATCTCGCCAAAATCGTTCCGCGTCCAAGCGGGCCTAGTCGGCTGGCTGCTGGCAGGAGCATGGGTCTGGAACCAGAGCTGCAACTGCTCCGGCCCCACCAGCGGATGGGAGATCGGCTTGTGATGGTGGCGGCCCCGCAGCCAGGCATCCATGTGCCGTGCCGCCTTCTTGCCGTGGCCGGTGGCGATGGTGACGGTGCGCTCGGAGGGCACCATGTCGCCGCCGGCAAAGAGGCCGGGCACGTCTGTCATCAGGTTGTCGGTCACCTGCACCACCCCATCCCCGTTGACCCGCACGCCGGGGATGCTCTCCAGCACAGAGAGATCCACCTCCTGCCCCAGTGCCAGGATGAGGGAGTCCGCCTCCAGGGTTTCGAACTGGCCGGTGGGTACCGGCTTGCCCTGCTCATCCAACACCATCACCTCCACCTCGATGGCGCTGTTGTCGAGCTGGCGAATGCTGCGCAACCAGTTGATCTTGATCCCCTCCTCCTCGGCCTCGTCGGCCTCGAAGGCGTGGGCCGGCATATGATCCCGATCGCGCCTGTAGATGATCATCGCCTCCTCCACCCCGAGCCGGCGGGCGGTACGGGCCGCGTCCATGGCGGTGTTGCCGCCACCGTAGATGGCGACCCTGCGGCCCAGTTGGGGGGGCGGCAGTCCCTGCTCCTCGGCCAGGCTCGCCTGCTCGAGGAAGCTCACCGCATCGAGGATCTTGCCCGCTTCCCGCGCCGGTATGTCGACCCGTTTTGCCAGATGAGCACCTATGGCCATGAAGACGGCGTCGAAGCCCCCCTCATCGCGCGCCTTGATCACGTCCTCCACCTTGTGGTTGAGCCTGAGCGTCACTCCGGCGGCAAGGATGCGGGCCACCTCGTGATCGAGCACATCCCGGGGCAAGCGATAAGCGGGAATGCCAAAGCGCAGCATGCCACCGGCCAGCGGGCCCGACTCGCGGATCTCCACCTCATGGCCGAGACGGTTGAGGTGCCAGGCGCATGACAACCCCGAGGGACCGGCACCGACGATCAGCACCTTCTTGCCGCTGGCGGGCGCCGGCGGTGCAGGCTGCCAGCCCCGGGCCAGCGCCTCGTCACCGAGGAAACGCTCGATGGCGTGAATGGAGACGGCCTCATCCACCTGGGCGCGGTTGCAAGCGCTCTCACAGGGGTGATAGCAGACCCGTCCGTGCACGGCAGGCAGCGGATTTTCTTCGAGCAGCATCTGCCAGGCCGCCTCGAGGCGGCCCGCTTCGGCCAGGGCAAGCCAGGCTTGGATGTTCTCTCCGGCCGGGCAGGCGTGGTTGCAAGGTGGCAGGGCCGGCCGCCAAACGGGTAGCCGAGTACGGACCGGGCCTGTTCCCGTTTTCTGGGAAAGATCCGGCTGTGGAGTCAAATCACGTTGTTTGCTCATAGGTTGCTTTCTTCTTTTTGTGTGACAGGCCCTCTCCGCTGGCACTTGAAACCGTGTAGCCGAGGCAGACGGTGGCCGGAGGGGGAAGAAGCGAAAGCGTCAGGAAGTGAAATATGACTCAACAGTGAGCTGTTTTTTGCGCTAATCAATCGATCTAGATCAAATAAAGTTGCATATTTTTGGGTGTGGAGAACAGAACGTGACCCGTGTAACATCTTGTCTGATTGCGCACAGCATGACGCCGCTCAGGCCATCTCCCCGTCAATAAACCCGTTTGCCATCGGGCTCGGCCCAAAGGGGGAACCTGCCTTCAGGGGCTCGAGGCGCTCGACTCTTCCTCTGCGCGAGGGCGGGACCAGGACGCAAGCATGCAACGATTGCTGCGCAGAGCAGGGATCATTATCTTGTTTCTCTTCACAGGAACAGCCCACAGCACAAGGACCCGGACATGCCAAGGCTCGACAGCATTCATCTCTATCCCATCAAATCGACGGCAGGCATGCCACTGACTCGCGCCCTGGTGACCGAAGAGGGGCTGCGAGGGGATCGCCGCTACATGGTGGTCAAGCCGGACGGCAGCTTCATCACTGCCCGCACCCATCCCCAACTGCAACGGGTGGTGGCCTCCCCCATGGACGGCGGCTTGCAACTGCGCTACCCGGGCCTGGAGTCGCTCACCTTGCTGGAGCAGACATTCAGCCGCGCCCCGCAGACCACCGGCGTCTGGGGTGACAACTTCAGTGCCCTCCATACCCACGCCGAGGCCGATGCGTGGCTGAGCCGAGTGGCGGGTGAACCGGTCCGGCTGCTCTGGCTGGGGGAAATCTCGGATCGTTTTCGCACCAAGACCGGCACCCGGGTCAGCTTCGCCGACGGCTATCCGCTGCTGCTGATCGGCCAGAGTTCGCTCGATGACCTCAACCTGCGCTCCGATGCCTTGCACCAGATGAGCCAGTTCAGAACCAACCTGGTGGCGAGCGGCACCAGGCCATTCGAGGAGGATGGCTGGAAGCGGATCCGCATCGGCGAGGTGGAGTTCCTGGTCGCCAAGCCCTGCAGCCGCTGCATCATGACCACGGTGGAACCCGGCAGCGACAGATTCAACGCCCTCAAAGAGCCGCTGGCCACCCTCACCCGTTATCGCCGTGGCGCGGATGGCGAGGTCTACTTCGGTCAGAATCTGGTGGCATTGAACGAGGGCTGGATCGCCGCAGGCAGTGAAATCGAGGTATTAGAGAGCGCCAGACCTGTGGTTTATCCCAACGAATCCCCTAAAAAAAGAGTGTTACGCTGCATTGCCCGCGAGCCGCTGGCGCGGGATCTGGAGACCTTCTGGTTCGAGGCCGCCGACGGCGAGCCCCTGCCGGATTACCTGCCGGGCCAGCACCTGCCCATCAGCCTCGACATCGGTCAGGGGAAGGCGCGAGAGCGACTGCAACGGCGCTACACCTTAAGCTCTACGCCGGATCAACCGGATCGCTATAGCATCAGCGTCAAGCGCCTCGGCGAGGGTCGCATCTCCCCCTGGCTGCACAGTCAGCTGAACGTCGGCGACACCTTGCTGGCCAACCCCCCCGCCGGTGATTTTCATCTGGGGCGCGAGCGCAAGTTGCTGCTGCTCTCGGCAGGCTCCGGCGTCACCCCCATGCTCGCCATCGCCCGTACCCTGGCCCTGCGGGATGAACTCGATGAGGTGCACTTCATGCACCTGTGCCGCAGCGAGGCCGACATCCCGGCCGCCGCCGAGCTGCACGCCCTGAGCCAGGCCGGCATGCAACTCACCCTGATCCTGAGCCAGCCCGGCCCCCACTGGCAGGGGCTCAGCGGGCGTCTGAGCCAGGCGCACCTCGCCAGGATCCCGGCCCTGCTCGCACGGGAAGTCTTCCTGTGCGGCCCCCACGGCTTTATGAGCGAGGCGGTCGCGCTGCTCACCGCCCAGGGCGTCCCCGCCGAGCGCATCCGGCAGGAGAGCTTCGGTGGCGCCATCCTCTCGGTGGCCCGCCCCCATCAGGCGGTGCAAGTGCGCATCGGCGAACAGCGCTTTGCCGGCAACAATCAGGGCACCATCCTCGATCAAGCCCACAAGCAAGGGGTGGAGCTGCCCTGGAGCTGCCGCGCCGGCATCTGCGGCAGTTGCAAGCAGACCCTGCTCTCGGGCGAGGTGGATCACCCGGATGCGCCGGCCATCACCGCCGCCGAGCGGTCCGCGGGCAGGATCCTCACCTGCTGCGCCGTGCCGCTGACCGATCTGGTGATCAAATAAGATGATCGAACCGCAATAAGCCAGGAAGCGGGGCTATCTCCCTAAATCACCAAATTGCAGAAACGAAAACGGCTGCCCGAGGGCAGCCGTTTTTGATGGCGACACGCTTAACCGCGCAGGGCGGCGATGCGCTGCTCGATGGGCGGGTGGCTCATGAACAGCTCGCTCACGGAGCGCTTGCCGTTGATGCCGAAGGCCATCATGGTGCCTTCCATCTGCGGCTCGGCGCCACGGGAGAGGCGCTGCAGCGCGGCGATCATCTTGTCACGACCGGCCAGCTTGGCGGCGCCCGCATCGGCACGGAACTCACGCTGACGGCTGAACCACATGACGATCATGGAGGCCAGCACACCGAAGATCATCTCCAGCACGAACACGGTGATCATGTAGGCAAAACCACCGGTGCTGCTGCTCTCTTCGCTGTTGTTGGAGCTGAAGAAGTTGCTGATGACGCCGGCCACGATACGGGCGAAGAACATCACGAAGGTGTTCACCACCCCCTGGATCAGGGTCAGGGTCACCATGTCACCGTTGGCCACGTGACTCACCTCGTGGGCCAGCACGGCTTCCGCCTCGTCACGGCTCATGCTGTAGAGCAGGCCGGAGGAGACGGCCACCAGCGAGTCGTCACGACGGGCACCGGTGGCGAAGGCGTTCATCTCGGGGGAGTCGTAGATCCCCACTTCCGGCATCTTGATGCCTGCCTCGCGGGCCTGACGGGCCACGGTGCTGACCAGCCAGTGCTCGGTCTCGTTACGGGGTTGCTCGATGACCTGGACACCATAGCTGCGCTTGGCCATCCACTTGGACATCAGCAAGGAGATAAAGGAACCCCCAAAACCGAACACGGCGCAGAACACCAACAGACCGGAAATGCTGGACTTGTTGATCCCCAGAACCGAGAACAGGATATTGAGTACCACCCCCAGCACCAGCATGACGGCCAGGTTGGTCACCAGGAATAGCATAATTCGCTTCATATTGACTCCTTGTGAGATATAGATGCGTGGTCCGGGCCGATTCGCTGCCGGCCTGCTACCACACCAGCTCCAGATAATAGATAGATCCGATGAATGTTTGCTGAATGTCGGGTTCAGAGCAGAGGAGAAATATCGAGACACCCGCGTAAATCAGCGTCGAGTGGATTGTTTACAAAAGGTATTTCACCCAAAAATGGCGCCGGTAGCAAGCCCCTCAGGGTATCCAGGTTCTCCTGGTAGTGGCTCATGCGCTCATCCAGCCGGTTGATCACCCAACCGGCGATCGGCAAGTCCTGGTTGCGAATGGCGGCGAAGGTGAGCAGCGCATGGTTGAGGCAACCGAGCTTGGCCCCCACCACCACGATCACCGGCAGGTTCTCCTGCCTGACCCAGTCCGACAGCAGATAGGTTCTGTCCAGCGGCAGGAACCAGCCCCCGGCCCCCTCGACGATCACCAGCTCGGCGCCGGCCTGCTCGATGGCTCGCAGCCCCGCGGACAAGCCACTCAGAGGGATAGACTCCCCCACCTCGCGGGCGGCGATGTGGGGTGCGATCGGCGGCTCAAAGGCAAAGGGATTGACCTGCTCATAAGGCAACGGGAGGCTGGCAGCGGCCTGCAGCAACAGGGCATCCTGGTTGCGCAGCCCCTCGGCGGTGCGGGCACACCCCGCCGAGATGGGCTTGTAACCGGCGCATGAAATGCCCTGGGTGGCGAGTTCCCGCAGCAGGGTGCGGGCGACCAGCGTCTTGCCCACGTCGGTGTCGGTGCCGGTGATAAAGAAGGATTTGACCATGATGACTCCTCAACGCAATACAGGGTGGCGGCCTGGCCGCGTCACCCGCGTTTCAATGATGTTGGGTGGCGAGCCGCTCCCCCATGGGCGGGCGGAATCGCTTATGGACGAACCAGCCGGCCTTCTATTGACGAACGAGTCGTCCGAGGCAGACCTGATAACTGGCGGCCAGCAGGCCATCGGGCTGACGGTATTGCTCATAGGCCTCCCCCAGGCGCAACAGGCGCTGGCGATTGCCAAGCCCGGGCTGACGGCCATCGTTGAGCTGGCTGGCCCCTATGCCCTTGAGGTCCCGCAGCAGCCCGGTCAGCTCCGGGTAGGCGAGAGACCAGGTCAGGCATTCCAGTTCGGGGGTGGGAAAGCCACCGTCGATGAGGGCGCGGCGCAATTGTGACAGGCTGAGAAAACGATTGACATGGGGACGCTCGTCAACCGTGCGCCAGGCCTCACGCAGTTGCCAGAGAGAGTCCGAGAGCAGGGTCGAGAACAGCAGCTGACCGCCGGGCTTGAGCACCCGACGCAGCTCGGCGAAGGCCCGGGTCGGGCGCTCACACCACTGCAGGGCGAGGCTGGAGAAGACCCAGTCCAGGCTCTGGTCGGCGAAGGGCAACTGCTCCGCATCACCGCACAACAGCCAGGCGCCGCTGCCCCGCTGGGCCGCCTGCGCCAGCATGCCGGGGGCGAGATCCAGCCCGTGCAGTTGCTGACAATGAGTGGCGAGCTGTGGCAGGAAGAAACCCGTGCCGCAGCCCAGATCCAGCCCCGTTTCCGGTAAAGCACCGGTCAAGCAACGCCGGTGCGCGGCAGAGTCGAGATCCAGACCAGACTCAGGCAAGGCACTGGGCACAACATCCTGCATCCGCGCCAGCAGCGCCTGCCCCACCTCCTGCTGGAAACGGGCATGGGCGTCGTAGTGGCGGGCAGCGGCGCCGAAGCGGCGCGCCAACTGCACCTTGTCGACCCGCTGGAAGGCGTCGTGGGAGAGCGGCTCATGCATGGGATGGCTCCCCTGCAAGGGCCGGGCAGAGACCCAGGCCATCCAGCAGACGGTCGATATCCTGCTCGCTGTGGTTGGCACAAAGAGTGATGCGCAGTCGCGCCGTGCCCTGTGGCACCGTCGGTGGGCGGATGGCACCGACCCAGAGGCCGCGCTCACGCAGTCGCTCGCTCAAGGCAAGGGCTGGCGCGCTCTCCCCCACCAGCAGCGGCTGAATTGGCGTCTCACTTTCACCTAGGGTCCAGCCAAGCTGGCCAGCCCCCTGCCGAAAGCGGGCGATCAGCCGTTGCAGATGGGCGCGCGCCTCATCTGCCGCACGCACCAGTGCGATGCTCTGGCTGACCGCGCAGGCCTGGGCGGCGGGCATATGGGTGCTGTAGACATAGGGGCGGGCGAAGTTGACCAGATAGTCCACCAGCTCGCGACTGCCGCCCACGAAGGCGCCTGCCACCCCGAGCGCCTTGCCAAAGGTGCCCATCTGGATGTGCACTGCGCCGGGATCGACCTTCTGCGCCGCCAGGGTGCCGCGCCCCTCAGGCCCCAGCACGCCGAGACCGTGGGCATCGTCGATCATCAGCCAGTTGCCGCTTTGGGCGGCCAGGGCTGCGAGCTCGCGCCAGGGACCCTGATCCCCGTCCATGCTGAACACCCCCTCCGAGACGATCAAGCCCTTGCCCGGCGCCAGCTGCCGCTCGAGGGCCGCCATGTCGTTGTGGGCGAAGCGCCTCATCTTGCAGGGCAGCTGGTTGCCCATCTCCTGCAGGGAGGCGTGGTTGAGCCTGTCCTGCCACAGCAGATGCTCCTTGCCGAGCAAGGCCTTGAGCACCGCCTGATTGGCGGAGAAGCCGCAGTTGAACAGCAGCACCGCCTCCAGCCCCAGCCAGTCGGCGAGTTCCTCTTCCAGCCGCTGGTGTGCACGGCTGTAACCGGTCACCAGCGGGGAGGCGCCGGAGCCGGTGCCATGGTGTGAAATCCCAGCCATGAACGCCTGCTTGATGACGTCGTCGCTGGCCAGCCCCAGGTAGTCGTTGGCGGAGAAGTTGAGGTACTCGCGCCCCCCGACCTGCAGTCGGGGGCCGGTGGCGCCCTCGGTCGGGATACGCTGGCGCAGCAGGGCATTGCGCTCACGCTCGGCCAGGGCGTCACTCAGGGCGAAAGGCCCCGATTTATCAGAAGAAGTGACGATACTCATGCGGGTTTTACAGCAGACTGCACTGCCGCACGCTGACGGGTGGCATCATAGAACAGCTCGTCGCCGGCGGGCTGGCGTGTCACCTCGGCCAGCAGCTCCTCTTCCTGCACCGCATCGGGCTTCTGGACGCGCTGGGCGGGGCGGATGCCGAGCCGCTTGAACAGCTGCATGTCGCTGCTCTCGTCCGGGTTCGGCGTGGTCAACAGCTTGCAGCCGTAGAAGATGGAGTTCGCCCCCGCCATGAAGCACATGGCCTGCATCTGCTCGTTCATCTTCTCCCGCCCGGCGGAGAGGCGCACGTGGGAGCCCGGCATCATGATGCGCGCCACGGCAATGGTGCGGATAAATTCGAAGGCGTCGAGGTTCGCCTCGTTCTCCAGCGGCGTGCCTTTCACCTTGACCAGCATGTTGATGGGCACGCTCTCCGGGTGGCATGGCAGGTTGGCCAGCGCCATCAGCAGACCCGCCCTGTCCTTGGCCTGCTCCCCCATGCCGACGATGCCGCCGGAACAGACCTTCATGCCGGCGCCACGCACGTGCGCCAGGGTGTCGAGTCGGTCCTGATAGGTACGGGTGGTGATGATGTCGCCGTAGAACTCCGGCGAGGTATCGAGGTTGTGGTTGTAGTAGTCGAGCCCGGCCGCACCGAGACGGGACGCCTGCTCGGCGGTCAGCATCCCCAAGGTCATGCAGGTCTCCATGCCGAGCCCCCGCACCTCCTCGACCATCCGCAGTATGTAGGGCATGTCTTTTTCTTTGGGGTTGCGCCAGGCGGCCCCCATGCAGAAGCGCGACGAGCCGTTGGCCCTGGCCTCACGGGCCCGCTCCAGCACCTTCTCCACCTCCATCAACCGCTCGGTCTCGAGCCCGGTGTGATAACGGGCGCTCTGGGGGCAGTATTTGCAATCCTCCGGACAGGCGCCGGTCTTGATGGAGAGCAGGGTGCTCACCTGCACCTCGTTGGGATCGAAATGGGCGCGGTGCACCGTCTGGGCCTGGAACAGCAGATCGTTGAATGGCAGGGCAAACAGCGACTGCACCTCGGCCAGGGTCCAGTCGTGACGAAGGGCATGACCCCCCAGGGTGAGAGCATTCATACATGGCTTCCGATTGTTATAAGTGGGATCCTGCGCCGGCCATCCCGGATGAGCGACCGCAGAACCCGCCATGCCCCGCACGCAATCCTGAGCGTGCGAAGCCAAGTGGCTGAAATTGTTGGCTAGTGTAGAGAGCGCGCGTAGACTGTCAACACCGACCAGATCAATCACATTGACAACAGAACAAACAATGACCAATAAAGAGTTCGACCTGCACCACGTCTGGCACCCCTATACCTCCCTCACCCATCCCCTGCCCTGCTACGAAGTGGCCAGCGCCAAGGGGGTGAACCTGACCTTGAGCGATGGCCGCACCCTGGTGGATGGCATGAGCTCCTGGTGGGCCTGCATTCACGGCTATCAGGTACCGGAGCTCGATGCGGCGGCGAGCGCCCAGCTCGGCAAGATGTCCCACGTGATGTTTGGCGGCCTGACCCACGCCCCCGCCATCGAGCTGTGCCGCAAGCTGGTGGAGATCACCCCGGCGGGGCTGGACAGGGTCTTCCTCGCCGATTCCGGCTCGGTGGCGGTGGAGGTGGCGCTCAAGATGGCCCAGCAGTACTGGCACGCCAAGGGCACGCCCAGATCCAAGTTTGTCTCCCTGCGCGGCGGCTATCACGGTGATACCTTCGGCGCCATGAGCGTCTGCGATCCGGATGGCGGCATGCACGAGCTCTATCAAGGTTTCCTGCCGGAGCATCACTTCGTCTCGGCGCCGAGCTGCCGCTTCCACGCCGACTGGGACGAAGAGTGCGTGGTGGAGCTCGCCACCCTGATGGCGGACCATCACGAGGAGATCGCCGCCATCGTGCTCGAGCCCATCGTGCAGGGGGCGGGCGGCATGCGCTTCTACCACCCCCGCTACCTGCAGTGGGTGCGCGCCCTGTGCGACGAGTACGGCGTGCTGCTCATCGCCGACGAGATTGCCACCGGCTTCGGGCGCACCGGCCAGCTGTTCGCCTGTGACTGGGCCGGCATCAGCCCGGACATCATGTGCCTCGGCAAGGCGCTCACCGGTGGCTACCTGACGCTGTCGGCCACCCTCACCACGGAGCGGGTCGCCCGCACCATCTGTGACGGCAAGGCGGGGGTCTTCATGCACGGGCCCACCTTCATGGGCAACCCGCTGGCCTGCGCGGTCGCCAACGCCTCCATCGAGCTGCTACTGGCCTCGCCCTGGCGCGATCGGGTGCGCGCCATCGAACACCAGCTCAGGTCCGAGCTGGTGGCACTGACCCTGGAGCCGGCGGTGGCGGATGTGCGGGTGCTGGGGGCCATCGGGGTGGTGGAGATGAAGGAGCGGGTCGATGTGGCGCGCATCCAGCGCAAGTTTGTCGAACTGGGAGCCTGGATCCGGCCCTTTGGCAAGATCATCTACCTGATGCCGCCCTTCGTCATCTCCCCGTCGGAATTAACCGTGCTGACCACCGCCATCACCCAGGCCATCGCCAGCGGCGAGTACTGAGCCAGCATGAACGGGCCCTGCATGAGAGTGCAGGGCCTTTTGGCTCTTTTTCATCAGAATGTGAGCGAGACACCAGAACCCGAACGACGGGAGGCGTAGACTGCGCGAGTTTGACCCAACAGATGTACCAGCCCCATGCGCCTCTCCATCACTGCCAAGATCAATTTTTTCCTGCTGTTCATCTTCTCCATGGTATTGGTGTTCTCCGCGGCCTATCAGGCGGTACGCGAGCGCGATCTCATCCTGACCCTCATCAAGGAGCAGAGCCACGAGCAGACCGAGGCCTACTTCGACGGCCTCAACATGCTGATGCTGACCGACAAGATGGCGGCCCGCGATACCCTGCGCAGCAAGTTCCTCGAACATGCCCACGTGGAAGACGCCCGCATAGTGCGCGGTGCCCCCATCAACAAGCAGTACGGGCCGGGTCGCGAGACCGAAGCGCCCAAGGACAGATTCGATGCCCTGGCGCTGGCGGGCAAAGGCAGCGTGGAGGTGGTCAACGACGGCATGCACAGCCGGCTGGTGGTGACCCGTCCGCTGCTGGCCCAGAAAGATTTTCGCGGCACCGACTGCACCAGCTGCCATCAGGTGGCGGAGAACACCGTGTTGGGTGCCGTACGCTTCGACTACTCCCTCGACACCCTGTTCACCCGGGTCGAGCAGAACATTCTCACCTCGGCCCTGAGCCTCACCGTCATCTTCGGGCTGGGACTGCTGCTGACCCTCTGGGTCATCCGTACCTGGATAGTCCGCCCCCTCAATCAGCTGACCCGTTCCATGGAAGAGGCCACCGATCGCCATGACTTCGGTCATCGGCTCGAGGGCGACGAGGGCGACGAGATAGGCCGGGTCGCACTGGCCTACAACCAGATGCTCGACAGCGTGGAGCGCCAGCTCGGCAAGCGCCCCGCCTCCTCGGAGCGGGACAAGAAAAGCCGGGGCTGAGCCACAGAGAGAGGCCGCCCCGGGCTCATGCTCCGGCCCATCCGGCGCCTGCGGGTCTGCCGCCGTGCCCGCCCCCTGTTCTGACGGCCCGCCTGCCGAGCGATCCGGGCCGAAAACCCCACAAACGACCGATATTTTTGCTTGGTTTTATCAAACCCCCACGGGTAAGATTGACGGCTTAGTCTGCCACCCAGGGCCATTCATGCCCCGGCAAGACCCCTAGTGTTGCAAATAGCGCTGCAAGAACAAGCTGGAGACAATATTTCGATGACGCACGCATCCGTAGTAGATGTGCTGACCGGTAAGTATGCGGTTGGCACCACCCAGACAGTGAAAGGGTGGATCCGGACCCGCCGTGATTCCAAGGCGGGGATCTCGTTTTTGGCCATATCCGATGGCTCCTGTTTCCATCCGGTACAGGCCGTCGTCCCCAATACCCTGGCCAATTACGAGAATGAAGTGCTGCGTCTGACCACCGCCTGCTCCGTGGAAGTGACCGGCGAGATCGTCGCCTCCCAGGGCAGCGGTCAGGCCTTCGAGCTGCAAGCCTCCGAGGTCAAGGTGGTGGGCTGGGTCGAAGATCCGGACACCTACCCCATGTCCGCCAAGCGCCACAGCATCGAATACCTGCGCGAGCAGGGTCACCTGCGTGCCCGCACCAACGTGGTCGGCGCCGTGACCCGGGTGCGCAACTGCCTGGCCCAGGCCATTCACCGCTTCTTCCACGAGCAGGGTTATCTGTGGATCGCCGCGCCGCTCATCACCGCCTCCGACACCGAAGGTGCGGGCGAGATGTTCCGCGTCTCCACCCTGGATCTGGAAAACCTGCCGCGCACCGAGGCCGGCAAGGTCGACTACGACAAGGACTTCTTCGGCAAGGAGACCTTCCTGACCGTGTCCGGTCAGCTCAACGTCGAGACCTATGCCTGCGCCCTGTCCAAGGTCTACACCTTCGGCCCGACCTTCCGCGCCGAAAACTCCAACACCAGCCGCCATTTGGCAGAGTTCTGGATGGTGGAGCCGGAGATCGCCTTCGCCAACCTGGAAGATAACGCCGCCCTGGCCGAAGCCATGCTGAAATATGTCTTCAACGCCGTGCTGGCCGAGCGCCGCGACGATCTGGAATTCTTCGCCCAGCACGTCGACAAGGATGCCATCGACCGTCTGGAGCGCTTCGTCTCCTCCGACTTCGCCCAGATCGATTACACCGACGCCATCGAAGTGCTGAAAAACTGCGGCAAGACCTTCGAGTTCCCGGTCTCCTGGGGCATCGACTTGTCCTCCGAGCACGAGCGCTACCTGGCCGAGGAGCACTTCAAATCCCCGGTGGTGGTGAAGAACTACCCGAAAGACATCAAGGCCTTCTACATGCGCCTCAACGACGACGGCAAGACCGTCGCCGCCATGGACGTGCTGGCCCCGGGGATCGGCGAGATCATCGGTGGCTCCCAGCGTGAAGAGCGACTGGACGTGCTGGATGCGCGCCTGGCCGAGATGGGTCTGAACAAGGAAGACTACTGGTGGTATCGCGACCTGCGTCGCTACGGCACAGTGCCGCACTCCGGCTTTGGTCTGGGCTTCGAGCGTCTGGTGGTCTATGTGACCGGCATGGGCAACGTGCGTGACGTCATCCCCTTCCCGCGTACCCCGCGTACCGCCGAGTTCTAAACGGCGAGCTTCGTACGAAAATCAAAAAAGCCGACCCCGGGGTCGGCTTTTTTTATTGCCTGCTGTCGTCCTCCGCCTGTCACGCCAGGCTGACGACGACCTTGCCCCTGGCACGGCCGGTCGCCAGATAGGCGAGCGCCTCGCCGGCCTGTGCAAATGGAAAGACCTTGTCGATGACGGGCTTGAGCTTGCCCTCGTCGAACAACGCGGCAATCCGGGTCAACTGGGCACCACCCGGTAACGCGCGGCGGCATGGGCCTGGCGGATGCCGGAGAACATGGCCTTGCGCGCGTCTTCGAAGGCATCCCAGCGGCTCGCGTCGTGCAGCGGCGGTATGGTGACCGCCTCGCGGCGATCGAAGCCAACCAACGCCGCATCCACCAGCTCCTCCACCTCCATCACTTCCGGCAGGCTGTCGGGATCGATGCCGGAGCGTGCCCAGATCTCGGTACGAGTGGCCGCCGGCAGCACCGCCTGCACATAGACTCCGCGGGGGGATAGCTCCTGACTCATGCCCTGGGACAGGTAAAGCACGAAGGCCTTGGTCGCGCCGTAGAGCGTCATGCCAAATTCCGGGGCCAGCCCGACCACCGAGCCGATGTTCACTATGCTGCCCGCACCGGCTTGCGCCAGTCGCGGGGCAATGGCGGCGGCCAGCCTGGCCAGCGCCGTGGTATTCAGGGTCACCAGTTGCTCGACGCTGGCGGCGCTCTGCTCGATGAAGTGACCCGACTGACCGGCCCCGGCATTGTTGATCAGGATGCCGATGCCGGCATCACCGCGCAGGCGGGCCTCGACCGCCTCCACGTCCTGTGACCGGGTGAGATCGGCCGCCAGCACGTCGACGGCGACGCCGCACTCCTGACGCAGGTGAGCAGCCAGCGCCTCCAGCCGGGCCTTGTCGCGGGCGACGAGCACCAGATTGTGGCCGCGTCTGGCGAAGCGGTCGGCATAGGTGGCACCAATGCCGCTGGAGGCACCGGTGATGAGCACTGTGGGTTTAATAGTCATGATGTCATTCTCTCGGGTGATCGTGTTGCACTGTGATGGATGCCGCGCCAGGCACTGGCCGGCCATGGCGCTGCGTCGACGGGGCGCTATGGTGTGACGCTTCCCGTCGATGTGCGGCTACTCGCCGGCGCCTGCCAGGGCCGGATAGTCGATGTAGCCTTCGGCGCCGCCGCCATAGAGGGTCTCAGGCCGCAACGCGGCAAGGGGCGCGCTTTCCTTGAGGCGAGCCACCAGATCCGGGTTGCTGATGAAAGGGCGGCCAAAGGCAAACAGATCCGCCTTGCCCTGGCTCAGATGAGCGTTGGCAAGCGCGAGGTCATAGCCGTTATTGGCCAGATAGGTCTGCTTGAAGCGGTGGCGCAGGGAGCCAAAGTCGAAGGGGGCGACATCGCGGGGACCGCCGGTGGCCCCCTCGATCACATGCAGGTAGACGATGCCAAGTTCACTGAGCCGCTCGACCAGATAATCGTACTGCGGCTGGGGATCGCTGCAGGAGATGCCATTGGCCGGTGACACGGGAGAGATGCGCACCCCGGTGCGATCGGCCCCAATCTCGTTTGCCACGGCGGCGGTCACCTCGAGCAGCAGCCGTGCCCGTTTCTCGATGGAGCCGCCATAGGCATCAATGCGCAGGTTGGCCCCGTCCTTGAGGAACTGCTCCAGCAGGTAACCGTTGGCGCCGTGTACCTCGACCCCGTCGAAGCCGGCCGCCATGGCGTTGGCCGCCGCCTGACGGAAGTCATCGACGATGGCAGGGATCTCCTCTAGGGTCAGCGCCCGCGGCGCCGACACCTCGACGAAGCCGTTGTTGACGAAGGTCTTGGTCTCGGCACGAATGGCCGAGGGGGCCACAGGGGCGGCCCCCTGCGGCTGCAGATCGACGTGGGAGACACGGCCGACGTGCCAGAGCTGCACGAAGATCCGGCCCCCCTTAGCATGCACCGCCTCAGTCACCTTGCGCCAGCCTGCGATCTGCTGCGGGGTGTAGAGACCCGGGGTGTCCTGATAGCCCTGCGCCTGGGCGGAAACCTGCGTCGCCTCGGCAATCAGCAGGCCTGCCGTGGCGCGCTGGCTGTAATAGGTGGCAGCAAATTCGCTCGGTACCAGGCCGGCACCGGCGCGATTGCGGGTCAGCGGCGCCATCACGATGCGATTGGCGAGGGTGATGGGGCCAAAGGGGTAGGCTTCGAAGAGTCTGGGGTCTGTCATGTCTCGCCTCTGTCTTGTGGATGCCGGGTCGGGTGTGGAAGCGGGTCTGCGCGCCGGTCAATACCGAGCGGGCGTATCCATGATGGCGCAGGCTGAGCGATCACGCCCTCTCGCCTCTTCCGGATTGAACACCATTAAAGATGACGATCATCATCTTTGCAGTCAAGCATTTTGATGATGACCGACATCAATGTATATTGGGCACTTCAGCAGTTGCACTATTCGGAGAGATCACCGGCTATGAGGGTCACCAAAGCACAGGCGCAGGCGAACCGGGCACGCATCGTCGAGACCGCCGCCAGGCTGTTTCGGGAACGGGGTTACGACGGAGTGGGGGTCGCAGATCTGATGGCGGCCGCCGGCTTTACCCATGGCGGCTTCTACAAGCATTTCCCGGCCAAGGCGGATCTGATGGCGGAGGCGGCCACCTGCGCCTTCGAGCAGAGTGCCGAAAAGACCAAGACCCTGGATGCCCCGGCGTTTGTCAGTCACTACCTGTCAAGGGAGCATCGCGACGCCCCGGGGGACGGCTGCATCATGGCCGCCCTGTGCGCCGATGCGGCGCGTCAGCCGGCACAGATCAAGGCCGCCTTCGCGGCCGGTATCGAGACCCTGCTGACCCGCGTCGGGACGCTCGACGAGCTAGCCGACGCGGGCGACGATGAGGCGCGCCGAGCCAGGGGCATGGCGCAGATGGCGCAGATGATCGGCGCCATGGTGCTGTCGCGCGCCTGTCCGGATGACTCGCCACTGGCCGATGAGATCCTGGCTAGCTGCGGTGCCGCCCTGTTGTCGCAGCTCTCCTCCTCCGCCGCCGCGCCAGACGACAAACAGTAAGCCGTCAGCCAATGCAGGGCGGGCACGTCCCGCCCCCATGACCGCGCTCGACCTGCCCATGCCCCGCCCCTCCGACCCACCCAGTGATGCGTTCCATATGCCCTCCACATCGGCTCGGGGCTGGCGGCAATGACGCCCCCTCTTCCCTCCATCTCACCTCGCAACCAGCCCCGCCCGCACCGCCTTTCTGCCCTCTCCATCGCCTCGCACCGTAGTTTTTATGCAGTTAAATCGAAAAAACATGAGTTATTGAAGCACTTCAAGTTTTTACCCCTTTAGGGTAGGCAGAATAACCACTAACCCTTTAGGGGCAAATAACAACAGATAATCCGGATCCATGTTCCGACACCCACATGGATCGAATCACGCGAGGAAATGGAATGATCTTGATGGAATTTTTGGTGGTACTCGGCTGTCTGCTGCTGGGTACCCGTTTCGGGGGCATGGGGCTGGGTCTCATCAGCGGCATAGGTCTGTTCCTGTTGACCTTCGTGTTCGGCCTCACCCCGGGTGAGCCGCCAGTCCAGGTAATGCTGACTATCCTCGCGGTGATCGGCTGCGCCGCCACCCTGCAGACCGCAGGCGGTCTCAACCTGATGATGCAGATTGCCGAGCGCCTGCTGCGCCGTCATCCCCAATACATCACCATACTGGCGCCGCTCACCACCTGGACCCTCACCTTCCTGTGCGGCACCGGCCACGTGGTCTACACCATGTTCCCCATCATCTCCGACATAGCGCTACAGAAGAACATTCGCCCGGAGCGCCCGATGGCGGTGGCTTCTGTCGCCTCCCAGATGGCGATCTGCGCCTCGCCGGTGTCGGTGGCCGTGGTCTCCATGGTCTCCATCCTGGCGGCCGGTCACGGCATCGGTCAGGCCTACAGCCTGCTCGACATCCTGATGATCGCCATCCCCTCCTCCCTCAGCGGAGTGATCATGGCGGCCCTGTGGAGCCTGCGCCGCGGCAAGGACTTGGACAAGGACGAAGAGTTCCAGGCCAAGATCAAGGATCCAGAGCAGCGCGCCTACATCTACGGTGGCGGTGAGACCCTGCTCAACACCAAGTTCCCGAAAGAGGCCTACTGGTCGACCTGGATCTTCTTCGCCGCCATCGCCGCCGTGGTGGTGCTGGGGGCCGACGCCTCCCTGCGCCCGGTGTTCGAGATGGGCGGCAAGACGGGCCCGCTCTCCATGAACCTGGTGATCCAGATGATGATGCTGATCGCCGGCGCCGTCATCCTGATGCGCTGCAAGGTCAAACCGGGCGAGATCGCCAACGGTGCCGTGTTCAAGGCCGGTATGGTCGCGATCTTCTCGGTGTTCGGGGTCGCCTGGATGAGCGAAACCTTCTTCCAGGCCCACATGCCGCTGCTCAAAGAGACCCTGGCCCACGTGGTGCAGGCTCAGCCCTGGACCTATGCCCTGGTGCTGTTCCTCATCTCCAAGCTGGTGAACAGCCAGGCCGCCGCGCTCACCGCCATCGCCCCCATGGGGCTGGCACTGGGAGTCGAGCCCAAGCTGCTGATCGCCTTCCTGCCTGCCAGCTACGGTTACTTCGTGCTACCGACCTACCCGAGCGATCTGGCCTGCATCGGTTTCGACCGCACCGGCACCACCCGCATCGGCAAGTTCATCATCAACCACAGCTTCATCGTGCCGGGTCTGATCGGGGTCGCCACCTCCTGCAGCCTGGGCTATGTGCTGACCAGCATACTGCTGTAACCCCGACCGGCCTTCCCATGCCATCCCTCAACGGGCCCCTTCGCGGGGCCCGTTGTCTTTTCGCGCCCTGCCCGTGCTCCCGCCTTTGCCAACCCCCCGCCAGCTCGGTAGCATGCCTTCTCCTTCACCATCGGAATACAAGCCATGTCTCGCGTCATCGCGCTCTGGAGCGGCGGCAAGGATGCCATGCAGGCCCTCTGTCATGCCCGCGAGCAGGATCATGACGTGGTGGCCCTGGTCACCTTTGCCCCGCCCAATCCCCGCTTCCTCGCCCATCCGCTGGCCCTGGTCCGGCGCCAGGCCGAGGCTCTGGGCTTGCCCCATCGGCTGGTGACCATAGAGGCCCCGTTCGAGCAGAGTTACGAGCAGGCACTGGCCGACTTGCAGCGGGAGTGGGATATCGACGGCGTGGTCACCGGCGATATCGACAGCGTGGGCGGGGAACCTAACTGGATCCGTGCGCGCTGTCGCCCGCTCGGCCTCGCCGTGCACAGCCCGCTCTGGCGACAAACTCGCGCGGCGCTGCTGGCGGATCTGCTGGCCCGCGGCATCAAAGCCCACCTCTCCTGCGTCGATACCAGGGTGCTGGCTCCGGACTGGGTGGGACGGGCACTGGACGCCGCCAGCCTCGCCGAATTGCAGGCACTTGCCGCGCGGCAGGGCTTCGATGCCTGCGGCGAACAGGGGGAGTATCACAGCATGGTGACCGACGGCCCCGGCTTTGGGGCGCCGCTTCACCTCAATGGCTGGCGGGTAGCGCGGCAGGAGCACCTAGCCTATCTGGCGGAGGACGAGGCCGGCTAACCCTCCGGCCCTTCGCATAGATGAAAACGGGAGGCCTAAGCCTCCCGTTTTCACTGCCTGAACGCTATTTTTCAGCGTACCAGTTTGGTCAATACGCGCTGCAGCAGACGAATGCGTGGCGCTATGCTCTCCAGCAGCAGGAACTCGCTCTGTGAGTGGAAACCACCGCCCATGGGGCCGAAGCCATCGAGAGACGGCACCCCGGCCGCCGCGGTGAAGTTCGCATCCGAGCCGCCCCCGGCCTCCAGCCAGTTGAAGGAGATCCCCTCCTCCTTTGCAGCGGATTCCACCAGCCGCATCAGCCCCTGGGTATCCTCATTGGGGCGCATCGCCGGCTTGAAGGTCTGGCGTTCCACCTCGACCCGGCAACCGCTCAGGAAGGGGTTCTGGGCCATGAAGCCGAGCCGGTCGTGCACGGCCGCCGCCTCGTCGTTGCTCCAGAAGCGCAAGTCGACGATGGCCTCGGCAAAGTCCGGCACCACGTTGACGCCGGTGCCGCCTTGCACCACCCCCACGTTCATGGTGGTGCCGGTTTCCATGTTCACCTGCTCGTTGATGGCGAGCACCCAGTGGGCGAGTTCGGTGATGGCGGAGATGCCCTCCGCCAGGGCGGATCCCGCGTGGGAGGCCTTGCCGTGGAAGCGAATGCGGTACTTGGCATTGCCCTTGCGGGCGCTGATGAGATCCCCGCTCGGACGGGCCGCCTCGGCCACCAGCACACAAGCGCTCTGCTTGGCTTTCTTCACCAGCCACTCCTTGGACCAGGGGGAGCCTATCTCCTCGTCGCAGTTGCAGCACACCAGCACCCGGAGCGTGGCCAGCACGGCCGGATCCATGCCCTGCAAGGCATACCAGGTGGAGAGCAGGCCGCTCTTCATGTCGGAGACGCCGGGGCCGAAGGCCTGATCGCCTTCCACCTTGAACGGCCGCTTGGCGGCGGTCCCTTCCGGGAAGACGGTGTCCATGTGACCCACCAGCATCACGTCATAGTGCTCGGCGCCGGGGGCATTGGTGATCTCGAGGCAGGGGCCGCATTCGACGGCAAACTGGTGGCGAGTCACCTGCCAGCCGATGGCCTCGTATTTCTCGGTCATGAGGTCGGCCACCCTGGCCACCCCGGCCGGGGTGCGGGTACCGCAATCCAGGTTGATGAGGGGGGCCAGATCCGCCAGGTAGGCGTCCAGGGAAAAATCGTTGCGTGAGTCTGACATCATCGTCTCCATCAGGAAGGAGGCCCGGCCTCCCGCCGCTTGGCAGAGTGAATGGAGCGAGCGGCCAGGCCGCCCGCTCCGCCATTACATGAACAGCAGATAGTTGAGCGCCAGGGCGGTCACCAGGGCACCGGCCATGGGCACGCTGGTGCGCTTGACTACCACGAAGGGGGAGACCTTGGCGATGCCGGCGCAGGCGATGAGCACCGCAGCGATGGGCGAGATGCTGCGCCCGATACTGGAGGCGAGCTGCATCGGCAACAGCATGGTCACCGCCGGCACCCCGAACTTGGCCGCCACCGCGGGGGCCAGGGTGGAGAAACTCAGGAAGGCCGCGTTGCCGGAGCCCATGATGACGGCGGCCACCATGATGAGGCCCACCATCACCAGCGTCATCAGGCCGCTGCCGATGCCGGCATTGCTGGCCGAATGCAGCAGGGTGTCGATGGCACCGATGGCCTTGAGGGATTCGGCGAACAGTTCGGCGCAGACGATGAGCGCCACCACGGGGCCGAACACCTTGCCCATACCGTCGAGGAAGCTCGACAGGCCGGCGAAGGCGGTGCGCACCGAGCGCGAACGCAGCAGCTCGCACAGCATGCCGATGAACACCGACAGCAGCATGGCCACCTCCACGCTCATCTTGATGTCGTCCACCAAGAGCTTTGAGAAGGTCATCATCAGCACGAAGGGGATGATGGGCAGCAGGGCATACCAGGTCGGCGCCGTCACCTCGTCGGTCCCCTGCTCGTCGAGCTCGGCGGAATCGCCGCGATGCTGAGCGGGATCCCAGCCATCCTTGCGGTCACAGTGCCGCTGCCAGAAGAAGTGCAGCACCATGGTCACCAGCAGCATGGGGGCCACCAGCCAGATCTGGTAATCCACGAAGTAGCTGGTCGGATCCATGCCGGACTGGCCGGCGGAGAAGATGGCGTTGGTCTGGGTCGGGCCAATCTCGAACGCCTGGGAGGTGGCGATGACGCCGCAGGCGGAGGCTGGGCTGATGCCGAGGTTGCGCATCACCGGGTACATGGTGACCATCAGCAACAGACCGAGGCCGGTGGCGGAGGTGACGAACAGGGAGACGAACACCGCCACCAGGTAGCAGATGGAGAGCATCAGATAGCTGGACTGGATGCCCGCCACCGGTTTGACCGCCACCCTCACCAGGGCCTGGGAGGCGCCGATGTGGGACATGTAGGTCGCAAAGCCGGCCACCGCCATGATGGTGAGGCCCAGCCCCGCCGCCCGGTAAGAGAAGATTCCCTTGAACACCTCGAACAGGTCGAACAGGGCGAAGCCGGTGCTCTTGTCGGCGGGCAGGATGGGGTGCAGACCCAGCCAGTAGGACAGGGTGAAGAGGCTCATCCCCGCCAGCGCCAGCACGGCCTGGGGGTTGTAGTCCTTGACGATGCCGTACACCACGGCCATCAGCACGAACAAGACGAATAAGAGTTCCAAAATGCGCTCCTGATTGGTTATCGAGGGGCGAAATCTAGTGGGCGATCTCGCCTTTCCCCTTGATCCCCATCAATAAAGATGG
Organism: Aeromonas sp. TECH754; assembly: GCF_056279295.1. Lineage (NCBI taxonomy): Bacteria > Pseudomonadati > Pseudomonadota > Gammaproteobacteria > Aeromonadales > Aeromonadaceae > Aeromonas > Aeromonas sp. TECH754. The sequence goes on from NZ_JBWBRA010000001.1 coordinate 2,505,210, forward strand.
CTTGAATGCACATTTAAAGAATAAAACACCAACCAAATCACAAAAATCAGTCGTTAAATTTGACGTTGGCGCATTAGAATCCAGTGGCATAGCGTCAAGACCAGCAACCTCCATTTTTTTGCTCTGGATCAACGTCCGTTGGGGGGGAACTGGCCAAGATGCCCGTCGATACAAGGCGACCATTTCGCACCGGAGAGAGTTATGACAAACCAGGCCACCGCAGAGAGCATCAACTGCGACTACAAGCTGTGGGACATCCTCATCGAGTCTGCAAAGGAGCGCACCACCATTCGTTACTCCAAGCTGGCCAGGCAGGCCGGGCTGGAGAACAGCCAGGACGAGTTGCGCACCCTGCTGCAACGCATCCGCATGTATTGCACCGAGCACCAGCTGCCGACCCTCTCCGCCATCGTGGTGGACGACGTGGGCAAGTACGCCGGCCTCTCTTCCAGCCTGCCGGACGCGCCCTGGGAGCGCGCCCGGGTCTTCGACTACCAGTGGCCCGTCGCGCCCTGAATCATCCCGCCGGGTCACCCCACACAAAACGCGCCCTCTGGCGCGTTTTGTGTTTTCGGGACCAAGGCCGGCTCTCCCCTCGTAGAAAATCCCCTTGGCGGGGCGCCGCCGTTGCCATCCGGGGGTCACAATGCCAGAATCGGGCCCTCTCTTGACTTTCACGTCAGCGTTCAGGGCCAAGGCCCGCAGATAAAGGACTCAGCATGGCCAACATGCTCTATGGCATCAAGAACTGCGACACCATCAAGAAGGCCCGCAAGTGGCTCGATGAGGCCGGCGTCGACTACCGTTTTCACGATCACCGGGCCGACGGCCTGGATCCCGCCCAGCTGGATCTGTGGCTCGAGCGACTCGGCTGGGAAGCCCTGCTCAACACCCGCGGCACCACCTTTCGCGCCCTGCCGGACGAGGCAAAACAGGGGCTCGACACCGTCAGCGCCCGCGCCCTGCTGCTGGCCCAGCCCGCCATGATCAAGCGCCCGCTGCTGGACAAGGATGGCGAGCTGCACCTGGGCTTTAAAGCCGACCACTACCAATCCCTCTTCTCTCGTTAAACTTTTTGTTAAGGAACGCCGATGTCGGATGTCATCGCACTGGCCAAGGATCTGATCCGCCGCCCCTCCGTTACGCCGCTGGATGAAGGGTGCCAGACCCTGATGGCGGCACGCCTCGAACGCCTCGGCTTCGTCATCGAGCCCATGGTGTTCGAAGACACCACCAACCTGTGGGCCCGCCGTGGTACCCAGGGGCCGCTGTTCTGCTTCGCCGGCCACACCGACGTGGTGCCGGCCGGGCCGCTCGACAAGTGGCACACCCCGCCGTTCGAGCCGACCATCAAGGACGGCATGCTGTATGGTCGCGGCGCCGCCGACATGAAGGGGTCGCTCGCCGCCATGGTAGTGGCCACCGAGCGCTTCGTGGCCGCGCACCCGGATCATCGGGGCTCCATCGCCTTCCTCATCACCTCCGATGAAGAGGGCCCCTTCATCAACGGCACCACCCGGGTGATCGACACCCTGGAGGCGCGCCACGAGAAGATCCGCTGGTGCATCGTCGGCGAGCCCTCCTCCACCAGCCAGGTGGGAGACGTGGTGAAGAACGGCCGGCGCGGCTCCATCACCGGGGATCTGGTGGTGCGCGGGGTACAGGGTCACGTGGCCTACCCCCATCTGGCGGACAACCCCATCCACCGCGCGGCGCCGGCCCTGAGCGAGCTCGCCAGCACGGTCTGGGATCAGGGCAACGCCTACTTCCCGCCCACCAGCTTCCAGATTGCCAACATCCAGGGGGGCACCGGCGCCTCCAACGTGATCCCGGGCGAGCTGCACGTGCAGTTCAACTTCCGCTTCAGCACCGAGCTCACCGATAGTGCGATCCGCGAGCAGGTCGAGGCCCTGCTGAGCCGTCACGGGCTGGATTTTGAGATCAAATGGACCCTCTCCGGCCAGCCCTTCCTGACCGACACCGGCGAGCTGCTGGTGGCGGCCGTGGGAGCCATCGAATCCGTCAACGGTCAGCAACCGGCACTGCTCACCACCGGCGGCACCTCGGACGGGCGCTTCATCGCCCCCACCGGTGCCGAGGTGATCGAGCTTGGCCCCGTCAACGCCACCATTCACAAGGTGAACGAGTGCGTGAAGGCGCAGGATCTGGATCTGCTGGCGGACATGTACCAAGGAGTGCTGGAGCGCTTGCTGGCATGACGGCACGCCAACCCCGGGATGGCGGCGCGGCCGCCCTCCCTTTCGCCATCACACCGCAGGAGGGACAGCCATGACCCAGGATCAGCTGCTGGGGCTGGATGACAGCCACCTCATCCTGGTGGGGCGCGGCCCCCACCGCCTGAGCGCCGCCACCGCGGCGGCCTTCAACGACATGCAGGTGGCCGCCGCCTACGAGGGCCACAACCTGCAGGCCGCCTCCAGCTGGCGCGGCTTCGAGCGCCAGCTCGCCATCTGGAATGGCAAGTGGCGCGGCGAGCGGCCGCTGCTGGACGCCAACAACCAACCGCTGGATGCACACCAGCTGACGGAGACCGAGCGACTGCACGCCATCCTGCGCTGGAGCGCTCTGCCCGGCACCAGCCGCCACCACTGGGGCACGGATCTGGACATCTACGATCCCGACTGCCTGCCCACGGGCACCAGGCTGGCGCTGGAGCCCTGGGAGTATGAAGAGCACGGCTGGTTTGCGGGCCTCAGCGACTGGCTGACCGACCACATGAACGATTTCGGCTTCTTCCTGCCCTATGCCAAGCCGCTCGACGGCGGCAGCGGGGTCGCCTACGAGCCCTGGCACATCAGCTTCGCCCTGGAGTCGGCCGATCAGCGGCTGGATCCCGACGCGCTGGCGCTTTGCCTGCAACAGGCGGATATTGAAGGCAAGGCGTGCATACTGGCCCATCTCGACGAGATCCTGGCCCGCTATGCCACCACAAGTGTCAACGCCGGTCGCACCGATAGGAGAAACGAACTATGAGTCTGTGGTTATGGATAGGCCTGCCGCTGTTGTTCCTGCTCGGCCTGTTTCTGAATGCCATCAAGGACATGAAGCGGCTCGAGAAGCAGTTGCCCAAATACCGGGACAAGATCCGGGAAGTCAAAGACGACGAGGACGACTGATCCCGTGAGCGGGGCGCCGTGCGGCGCCTCGCTCTCCTCTTTAGGCCCGGTTCCCCAACCAGCCACCGGCCCCGAAATGCCATCCTCTGACTGCCTGCAACAGGGCACCGATTGCCACCTCTTCCTGTCATCCTGCCCGCGCCAATCCCTCCCGGCCGACTGCTTAAAAACAGCACTGTAAACGTAAAAAACTGCAAATTAATGCACAATTAAGCCACACAAAGGGGGCCAAACTGCATATAATGTGCCTGTTTTTGCGGATCGCTACGAGGAGTTCGCCATTGGATGCCACCACCATCAACAGTTTCTTCTTTATCGGCGCCTTGTTGGTGGGAGCCAGTGTCCTGTTAAGTGCGCTCTCCTCCCGGCTCGGCATCCCCATTCTGGTCATATTCCTCGCCGTCGGCATGCTGGCCGGTGAGGACGGTCCCGGCGGCATTCACTTCGCCAACTACTCCACCGCCTATCTGGTCGGCAACCTGGCGCTCGCGGTCATCCTGCTCGATGGCGGCATGCGCACCCGGGTCTCCTCGTTTCGGGTCGCGCTCTGGCCCGCCCTGTCGCTCGCCACGGTCGGGGTCGCCATCACCACCGCCCTGACCGGCCTCGCCGCAGCCTGGTTGTTCGATCTCAGCCTGATGCAGGGCATGCTCATCGGCGCCATCGTCGGCTCCACCGATGCGGCGGCGGTGTTCTCCCTGCTCGGAGGCCGCAGCCTCAACGAGCGGGTCAGCGCCACCCTGGAGATCGAGTCCGGCAGCAACGATCCCATGGCGGTGTTTCTCACCGTCACCCTGATCGAGGTGCTGGCCACCGCCCAGCAGGGACTGGACGCCGGTTTCCTGCTGCTGCAACTGCTGCAGCAGTTCGGCATGGGGGCGGGCATCGGTCTGGGAGGCGGCTGGCTGCTGTGGCGCCTGATCAACAGCGCCAAGCTGGCCCCCGGTCTCTATCCCCTGCTCACCGTCAGCGGCGGCCTGCTGATCTTCGCCCTCACCACGGCGGTGGGGGGCAGCGGCATCCTCGCCATCTACCTCACCGGCCTGCTGCTCGGCAACCTCTCCCTGCGCAGCCGCAGCACCACGCTGTCGGTGCTGGACGGCCTGACCTGGCTCAGCCAGATCGGCATGTTCCTGGTGCTGGGGCTGCTCGTGACCCCCAGCAACCTGCTGCCCATCGCCCTGCCCGCGCTCGCCTTGTCCATGTGGATGATCCTGTTCGCCCGCCCGATCTCGGTCTGGGTCGGCCTGCTGCCGTTCAAGAACTTCGCGCCGCGCGAGCGCTGGTTCATCTCCTGGGTGGGGTTGCGCGGCGCCGTGCCCATCATCCTGGCGGTCTTCCCCATGATGGCGGGGCTGCCCAACGCCCAGCTCTACTTCAACGTCGCCTTCTTCGTGGTGCTGGTCTCCCTCATCCTGCAGGGCAGCTCGCTGCCGCTGGCCTCGAAGCTGGCCCGCGTCGAGGTGCCGGCACCGCCCTCCCCCATCAATAGATCCGGGCTCGAGATCGATCTCGACAGCCAGTGGGAGACCTTCGTCTATCGCCTGAGCGCCGAGAAGTGGTGCATCGGCTCTCCCCTGCGGGAGCTGCGCATGCCGGAGGGCACCCGCATCTGCGCCCTGTTTCGCGGGCAGGAGCTGTTGCACCCCTCGGGCAGTACCTGCCTGCAATCCGATGACATCCTCTGCGTCATCGGCCACGAGCGTGACCTTCCCGCCCTCGGCCAGCTGTTCAGCCAGGCGCCGGAACAGGATCTGGGCCCGCGCTTCTTCGGTGACTTCCTGCTGGAGGCGGCCGCCAGACTGGTGGATCTCGCCCCGTTGTACGGGCTGGATGTGAGCGAGGTAGCGGATCAGACCCTCGGCAACTTTATCGCCGGACAGTTGGGCGATAATCTGGTGGTCGGCGACCATTTCACCTGGCAGGGTCTGCTCTGGACGGTGGCGGAGATGGAAGAGGGTGAGCCCCGCAAGATCGGGGTTCGCTTCCTGGAAGAAGATCCCGTCTAGGCCCGCCGCTGGCTATGTTGAATAACAGCCGCCCGACATCTGTTGCCGGCGGTCATCCGGGATAACAAGCGCGCGACAACCGCTGTTTGCAGTCATAAACAAGGTTTAGAGCAGCATATCTTCCTGTTTCACAACTTTTTACAAGGTGGTGAGCAGGTTTTCAGTGATAAGGGAGAATATTATGCCTTACCAAACCCTGTTGTCTGGTCTGTATCCTCCCTCCCCCAAGCTGGGCCTCATCGAGGGCTTCTTTGGCAAGGGCTGGAGCTGGGATGCCCGCGCCCGCTACGCCCAGTGGCTGCCCCGCCATGGCTATGGTTTCTATATTTACGCGCCGAAAGAAGACGGCTATCTGCGCAAGCACTGGGCCCAGCCCTGGCCCGCCCAGCAGCTCGACGATCTGCGCCGCCTCGCCCAGCAGTGCCGTGACAACGGTCTGGCCTTCGGGGTGGGCCTGAGCCCCATGGGTGCCCATCACGACTACCCGCACAAGCGAGCGGCCCTGCTGGAGAAGGTGCGGCTCATCGACGAGGCGCTCAAGCCCGATATTCTGGCGGTGCTGTTTGACGACATGACCGGCGACACCCCGGATCTCGCCCACTGGCAGCTCACCATCGCCCACGACATCGCGGCCCACACCCAGGCCGGCCGATTGCTGTTCTGCCCCAGCTACTACTCCACGGATCCGGTGCTGGAGAAAGTGTTCGGCGCCATGCCCCCCCACTACCTGACCGATCTCGGTCAGGGGCTGGACAAGCGTTTTGACATCTTCTGGACCGGCCCCAGGGTCTGCTCCACCGAATACCCGGTGGCGCACCTCAAGCAGGCCGCCGACTGGCTGCACCGCAAGCCTTTCCTGTGGGACAACTACCCGGTCAACGACGGCAGCAAGGCCAGCAGCTACCTGCACCTGCGCGCCTTCGAGAACCGCCCCGCCGAGCTCGGCGAGCTGGTGGCCGGCCACGCGGTCAACCCCATGAAGCAGGCAGCGCTCTCGGTGCTGCCGCTCGCCACCCTGCCCATGAGCTACAAGCTCGGCAAGCAGTACGATCCGGACAAGGCGCTGCACGCCTCCCTCAACGCCACCTGTGGCCCCCAGATCTCCGCCATGATCCAGGCCGATCTGCCGCTGTTCCAGGATATCGGGCTGGCCCAGCTCACCCAAGAGCAGGTGATCCACCTCAAGACCCGCTACCTGCCGTTCCAGGATCAGGTCTGCGTGAACGAGATCCTGCGCTGGCTGGCGGGGGAATATGTGTTCGATCCGGACTGCCTGACCGACTGAATCATCGGCGCCAGCGCCAGAAGGCCACAAAAAAGGCCACCTCCCGGGAGGTGGCCTTTTTGCATGGCGGATGCTGTCAGCCGAAGGCCAGCCAGACGCCGACAAACAGCATCAGGGAGCCGGCAATGCGGTTCATCAGGGTGACGTTGCCGCTTTTGGCGAGGAAGTGGCGCAGGGTGCGGCCGCCGCTCGCGTAGAGCAGCAGACAGGAGAACTCGATGATGAGAATGAGCGTCACCAGCGCGCCGATCTGTGGCGCCATCGGCTTGGCCGCGTTGATGAAAGGCGGCAGCAGGGAGACCATGAAGGCCCAGCCCTTGGGGTTGGCGATGGCGGTGACGAAACCTTGCAGCGCCAGTCCGAGCGGCTTGGTCTCCTGCCCTGCCGACAGGTCGGCCGGGATGGCCATCTTGCCCTTCGCCTGCCACATCTGGATGCCGAGCCAGACCAGATAGGCGCCCCCCACGTACTTGAACGCCGAGAACAGCGCCGGGTAGTTGAGCATGACGGCAGCCACCCCGACCACGGACAGCACCGAGACCAGCCCAACCCCGATGAGCTCCCCCCACATCATGTGCAGAGTACGGCGCACCCCCAGACTCATGCCGAGGGTCATCGCCAGGGTCATGCACATCCCAGGCGTGACGGAGACGAAAAAGAACGTGGGTACAAACAACGCCAGAATGGCGGGATCAATCCAATCAGACACACTACACCTCCATGCCAATAACCCAGTGATCTTGCCTATCACACTCTTTTAACACAAGAAAAAACCTTTTCGCCTGGCGCGGTCAACCAGATCAACGGCGCCAATGCCCAGGTAGCCACCACCGCCGAGGAGCAATCCTGCGTCACCGCCGACATCGGCCGCAACCTCACCAACATCCACGAGATAGTGAACCAGAGCGTGACGGGCATCAGCCAGAGCGCCGCCGCCAGTCACGCACTGTCACAGCTCGCCGAACAGCAACGCAAGCAGCGGCCCCAGTTCCAGCTCTCGTTGCCCTTCGCGAGCGACGCTCGGGCCCCGCATTCTGGGCCCGAGCCGCCGTACCAGCGCGGCCTCTCCCGGTTTTAAACGATACTTTTGACTTTAAGGTGCCATTAGGGGCTGGGCTCCATGCTCAAATATGGGTATTGTAGAGGCACGTCATTCCCCCTCACCCAGAGAACACCATGAGCCTCAAGTTCAAGAAACCCGCCTTTATCGTCCTGGGGCTCATCGCCCTGCTCTCCGCGCTCTGGCTCGACTACTACCTGCCGGAACACACCATCGCCACCATCACCGGGGTCGAGGTGAAGCGCACCGACAAGGATGGCCCCATCAGCCAGAAGAACCCGGCTGACGGCCCCACCGTCGATGTCTATTACATCTATACCGAGCGTCCCGGCGAGAAGATCCGGGTGTTCCGCAACGAGGATACCCTCTGGGGCTGGCCCTTCTACTTCAAGTTCAACGCCGCCGATGTGCAGGCCAAGGCCAAGTCCATGGAGTTCGAGAAGCGTCTGGCCATCATCACCTCCTACGGCTGGCGCGTGAACATGTTCTCCCTGTTCCCGAACGTCACCAAGATTGAGAGCACCGAGCCCGACGCCTCCACCTGGAGCTTCTTCCGCTGGTTCTGGTTCGGTCTCTGGGCGCTGGTGATGGGCAAGGCTGCCATCGCAACCTGGCGCTACTTCGACCGGCTCGAGGACGAGATATGAGCGAGCCGAGCAAGACCCGGACCAGTTTCTATCGCCGGCTCTACGTTGCTCACCTGATAAGCCAGGGCACCGACACCATCCCCGCCATCATGGCGGCGACCGGGATGCCGAGGCGCACCGCCCAGGACACCCTGACGGCCCTGGCGGAGCTCGATATTCTGTGCAGCTTCGAGCAGACCGAGGGGGCGCGTCACCTGCAAGGCCACTACCGGATCGGCGACTGGGGGCCCATCAACCCGGTCTGGATAACGGCCAATCTGACCGCCATCAAACAGGTTCTGAGCTACCCCTGAAGGATAATCATCCCCTGTTGCATCAGCGACCGGGGAGCTATCCAACCCGGTCTGGATAACGGCCAATCTGGCCGCCATCAAACAGGTTCTGAGCTACCCCTGAAGGATAATCATCCCCAGTTGTATAGCCGACCGGGGAGCTATCCAACCCGGTCTGGATAACGGCCACTCTGGCCGCTATCCAACAGGTTCTGAGCTACCCCTGAGTCATGGCCAGTGCGATGCATCGGCAGCCGGGAACACATAAACAGAGAGGGGAGCCATGGCTCCCCTCTCTCGTATCGGGTCGTTGCGGCTTTGCCGCGCCTACTCCTCCGGGAACGGCTCCTCCGGCAGCGGCTCTGCCGATTCCCCCTTGGTGCAGTCGATGATGGTGCGCTTGGGGTTGTTGGGATCCCGCAGCAGCAGGGGAGCCTCCCCCAGATCATGTTTGCGCTCATCGCTGAACTCGCTGCCATAGGCGTTGTGGGTCAGCCGACGCGCGTTGGCGATGGGGGTGTCGACGAAGAGGGCGTGCACCTCGAAAGTCGAGGCCGGGATGAGGAATCCCGTGATGGGCAGACCGTGCAACTCCTGATGGGTCTTGTACCAGGCGAAGCCGTCCGTCACCTTGTCGGGGGTAAAGGTCTTGAGCAACGGATGGGACGGCTCGCCCGTCTCGCTATCAAGGTGGAGCTGGTCCAGGTCACAGGTCGCCAGCCCTTGCCACATCGACTCGAATGGCGTGGCACATCCTGCCAGTTGTACGCAGGCCAGCAATGCCAACGTCTCTTTCCACATCCTCCGCCCCTTATCCATTCCCATGGTTAGTTAAATGCCCGCAGACGCTGCTCTGGCAGGTCGATGAAGCCCGAGCCGGCCCGGTTCCCCCTGGATGTTCGCCGGCTATCTATTGAGAGGATAGCGACTCACTGTGCCATTCCCACCCTATGCACGGCCCGATCAGACCCGGCAGTCTAGCCCAGGGAGCGGCCCCAGCGCCAGTCATCGACGCAGACCACGGCGAACGGGAGCCACACCATAACAACAGGGCGGCCCTTTAACTCGGCAGAACGTCACAAAACGGACCCGGGCAGCCCCTGGCCCGGCCCCTTTGCCGATAAAACCGGCAACCTGGCCTCACCGGGTTCGCGGGGGGAGGAAAAATTGGCTATCATCCCGCCCCACCCTCTGCCTTGACCCGCGCCATGTCTGTCATCGTCGACACCTTTATCGCCCCCCCTTGCCACGCCAGCATAGGGATCCTCTACCAGGATGAGCACCTGCTTGTCATCGACAAACCGAGCGGCCTGCTCAGCCTCTCGGGCAAGAACCCGCAGAACCTCGACTCGGTACACTATCGGTTGGTACAGGATTTCCCCGGTTGCACCCTGGTGCATCGCCTCGACTTTGGCACCTCGGGGATCATGGTGGTGGCCAGGAACAAGGCCGTCAACGCCCAGCTCTGCCACCAGTTCAGCCAGCGCGCCGTGACCAAAGCCTACGAGGCCCTGCTGTGCGGTCATCCGGTCGATGACGAGGGGCTGATCGATGCCCCCATCGCCAAGGATCCGGCGTTGTTTCCGCTGATGAAGATCTGCGCCCTCAGCGGCAAGCCGGCCCGCTCCCGCTATCGGGTGCTGGCGCGCCTGAGCCGCGAGAGCGAAACAGGTGAGCCACTGCGGCTCAGCCGGGTACGGCTCGTGCCCGAGACCGGTCGCACCCACCAGCTGCGCATCCACTGCCAGCAACTGGGTCACCCCATCCTGGGCTGTGATCTCTATGGCGGCCTGATGCAGCCGGGCACAGCACAGACACCCAGGCTGATGCTGCACGCCAGCGAGCTCGACTTCATCCACCCGGTGAGCGGCGAGCCGATGGCAGCGAGATGTGCCAGTCCCTTCTAAGAGGGCAGTCTGACTGGCTGGCGATGTTGCTCGGGGCGAGGAGAAAAAACGGGGAAAGGCATAAACGGCAGATAAAGATAGGGGCCGCGCTTTCGCAACGGCCCCCACCCCCCACTCGGTGTGTGCTATCAGATCAGCTTGCGGGCGGCGCCCAGCACGATCTTGATGGCATCAGATTCGGTTTTTGCCATGGTGGCCGCACTCGGGATCTCTTGCTGGGTACGGTTGACGATGATACCCGCCACCATACCGGCGCGCAGGCCCTGGCTGGCACACATGGTCAGCAGGGTGGCAGATTCCATCTCGTAGTTCAGCACGCCCATGGCTTGCCACTCTTTCATGGAACCCTGGAAACGGCTCACTACGCGGCCGGATACGGTGTCGTAACGCTCCTGACCCGGATAGAAGGTATCGGAAGAAGCGGTCACGCCCACGTGCAGCTTGGAGCCCAGCTCCTTGGCAGTTTCGACCAGTGCGGTGGTGCACTCGAAGTCGGCAACGGCCGGGAATTCCATCGGCGCGAAGTGCAGGCTGGCACCGTCGAGGCGCACGGAACCGGTGGTAACGATCACGTCGCCCACGTTCAGGTGCGGCTGGATGGCGCCGGTGGTGCCGATGCGCAGGAAGGTACGGATGCCCAGCTGTGCCAGCTCTTCTACCGCGATGGAGGTGGACGGGCCACCGATGCCGGTAGAGCAGATGATCACGGCGGTGCCGCCCATTTCACCACGCCAGGTAGTGAATTCACGATGGCTGGCCAGGTGCACCGGGTTATCCAACAGTTCTGCGATACGCTTCACGCGCTCGGGATCACCGGGGACGATCGCCAAGGTGGCGCCTTGCAGATCAGCTTTCTTCAAACCCAAGTGGAAAACATCAGACATAGTGGACTCCTGGTTGCTCCCCACCAGCATGGTCAGGGGGCAAGTTAAGATGATTCTTTATGGTACTTTCAAGCCTGCTCTCCCCTCATTATGGGGAGGCGCCACTATGGTCGAAAGCGCTTTCCAATTCCTTGAAGCATCTCACACTTCCACGCATTGACAGTGACAGATTCCACGCAAAACGTTTGCTAAGCTGATGAATTTCCTGAAAAACGTTTTTCACCCACCTTTCATTTTCACCCCTTGTCAAGCCCTCTCTGTCCGCCCTAAACAAGAGCACGATCGAGTCCACAAAGTTGCAAACCAGATACTATTGACCCCTGTTTATCTCCTCATCAGCTGTTATGTTGGCGCTCGCATACCACTTAATGGCTAATCATACGGAGTCCATCATGGCGACATTCAAATTCTATATTCCCGCGGTCAATCTGATGGGCGCTGGCTGCCTGCAAGAGGCGACAGCCGATATCAAGGGCCATGGCTTTCGCAAGGCGCTGATCGTCACCGACAAGATCCTCAATTAGATAGGCGTGGTCGCCAAGGTGGCCAGCCTGCTGACAGAACATGGCATTGAAAGCGCAGTGTTCGACGAGACCAAGCCCAACCCGACCATGATCAATGTGGAAGCCGGCCTGGCCATGCTCAAGGCCAACCAGTGCGACTGCGTCATCTCGCTGGGCGGTGGCTCGCCCCACGACTGCGCCAAGGGCATCGCTCTGGTCGCCGCCAACGGCGGCAGCATCAAGGACTACGAGGGGGTGGATCGCTCCGCCAGGCCGCAGCTGCCGCTCATCGCCATCAATACCACCGCCGGTACCGCCTCCGAGATGACCCGTTTTTGCATCATCACCGACGAGGCCCGTCAGGTGAAGATGGCCATCGTCGACAAGCACGTCACCCCGCTGATGTCGGTCAACGATCCCGAGCTGATGCTGGCCAAGCCCGCCGGCCTCACCGCCGCCACCGGCATGGATGCGCTGACCCACGCCATCGAAGCCTATGTCTCCATCGCCGCCACCCCGGTCACCGATGCCAGCGCCATCATGGCGATTCAGCTGATTGCCCGACACCTGCGCACCGCCGTCAAGCAGGGCGATGATCTGCACGCTCGCGAGCAGATGGCCTATGCCCAGTTCCTGGCGGGCATGGCGTTCAACAATGCGAGCCTGGGTTACGTGCACGCCATGGCACACCAGCTCGGCGGCTTCTACGACTTGCCTCACGGCGTCTGCAACGCCATCCTGCTGCCCCACGTGCAGGCCTACAACGCCCAGGTCAGTGCCGCTCGCCTCAAGGACGTCGCCCATCACATGGGGGTGGATGTCAGCGCCATGAGCGATGAGCAAGGCGCCGCCGCCGCCATCCAGGCCATCAAACGGCTCGCGCAGGATGTGGCGATCCCGGCCGGTCTGGAGCTGCTCGGGGTCAGGGCAGATGACTTCGAGGTACTGGCCAGCAACGCCCTGAAAGATGCCTGCGGCTTAACCAACCCCATGCAGGCGAGCCATGCCGAGATCGTCGCCATCTTCCGCGCCGCCATGTAACGCTTCGCGCATTGGCAAGGGGCCGCCTGGCGGCCCTTTTTATTGGCTGGAGGATCAATGGCTTTTTACTTCCGCACGGGGAGTGGGTATGATTTGCCGAGCTAAAAAGACTGTATGGATGATCTGAACCCGATATGCGGATGAAACACCTGATTGCCGCGGCCCTGACCGCCCTCACTCTGTCCGGTTGCAGCCTGGTCTATCGCATCGATATTCCCCAGGGCAACTATGTGGAACAAAAACAGGTCGACAAGCTGCGCCAGGGCATGACCCGCGAGCAGGTCGAGTTCGTGTTGGGTTCCCCCATGCTGCGCGACGGTTTTGACCCCAACACCTGGTATTATCTCTATGAATTCCAGCCAGGGCGCGGTGACAAGGAACGCAAGGAACTGACCCTGAACTTCGTGGGTGACCGACTGGCTACCGCCACGGGAGACTTCCCGCTCCCGGCGGCCTTCACCACCCCGCTGTGATACCCAACAAAACCGGCCAAGGCCGGTTTTGTTTTATAGGCTGATAACTAAGCCCAGCCCCTTAAGGACATCACCGTGAGCCAGATATTGATAGCCGGCGCCACCGGCCTCATCGGCCGAGAGCTCGTCCGCCAACTCGGCCCTGCACATGAGCTGACCCTGCTCTGCCGCAAGCCGGGCGAATCCGCTCCCGGACGACACTGGCTGGCGGTGGACTTCGAGCAACTGGACGAGGTGACCCTGCCCGCCCCCATCGAACTCGCCTTCTGTTGCCTCGGCACCACCCGCAAGGACGCCGGCTCCGACACCGCCTTTCGCCGGGTGGATCTCGACTATGTGCTGGCCTTCGCCGCCCTCGCCCGTCGCCACGGTTGCCGCCGCCTGCTGGTCGTCTCCAGCCTCGGCGCCAATCCCCGCTCCCCGGCCCTCTACCCCCGCACCAAGGGCGACATGGAACAGGCCTTGCTGGCGCAAGAGTGGCAACGGCTCGCCATCGTCCGCCCCGCCATGCTGCTCGGCAATCGCCAGCCACCGCGCAAATCCGAGCAGCTTATCCAGGCACTCTATCCGCTCATCAGGCCGCTGCTGCGAGGGCGATTCCAGCGCTGGCGCGCCATCGAGGCGAGTCAGGTGGCCCACGCCATGAGTGTGCTCGCCGAGTTGCAGGACGGCGTCGAGACGGTGGAAAACGAGCGGCTGCTCATGCTGTGATCCCTTGATCTGACGGCATAACACCCTGTCTTGGCGATGCTGAGCAGCACCCAATAACAAGAGGCGCCGTGGCGCCTCTTGTTATTGCCAGGCATTCAGCCTGCGTCAGGCCGATTCACCATCGTCCCGCTTGCGGTGCACATCGGGTCGACCACCGGTGACCACATCGGCTCGCCCCTCTTCCTTGGCCTTCTCGGCCCGCTTCTTGCGCATCTCCTTGGGATCGGCGATCAGCGGTCGGTAGATCTCGATGCGATCCCCCTCCTGCACCAGTTCGGCGCCCTTGACCGGTCGGCTATAGATACCGAACTTGTTGACCGAGAGATCGATCTCCGGGTGTTTCTGCACTATGCCGGACTGCTCGATGGCGGCCAGCACGCTGGTGCCGGAGGCAACCCGGATCCGCAGCACTGTCTGCCGCTCCGGCAGGGCATAGGCGACTTCGATATTGAGCAGATCAGACACCGTAGACCACCTTGGCGCGGTTGGAGAAGGCGAGCACCATGGAGCCCACCAGATCGCGGAAGATCTGGCCAAAGGCCAGTTCGATCAACTTGGAGGTGAATTCGAAATCGAGATCGAACTCCACCTTGCAGGCATCCACATCGAGCGGGGTGAAGGTCCACCAACCCGCCAGCTTGCTGAAGGGCCCCTCCACCAGCTCCATCCTGATCTGGCGATTGGCGTCGAGCAGGTTGCGGGTGGTGAAGGTCTTGGCGATCCCCGCCTTGGCCACATCGACCGAGGCCATCATGTAGTCTTCCCCCCTCTCGTGGACGCGGCTACCGACGCAGCCGGGCAAGAACTCGGGATAAGCGTGAACATCATTGACCAGCCGGAACATCTGTTCCGCGCTGAACATTACCAGGGCACTGCGAGTAATCCGGGGCATGGTCTTTCCTCATCCAATCGGCCCGATTTTACCATCTTGTCAGCCAAAATCACCGCCGAAACGGTTCATAAAGCCATCACCCGACCAATCGCTCATTTTTTCACCATCACTCATCACGTATACACACCTCGTCAGCCGAAATCCCCCCAGGATCGCTCACAAAGCCACCACTCGAGCGGTTGCGCGTTTTACAGCCGCCGCCACCCACGTATAATGCGCCTTCATCAACATTGCCGAAGGCCCCCGTCATGAGCAAAAAGAACAGTAAAAACAAAGCCGGGTCCAGCACCATTGCACTCAACAGAGCCGCCCGCCACGAATACTTCATCGAAGAGCGCGTGGAAGCCGGCCTGTCCCTGCAAGGGTGGGAAGTGAAATCCCTGCGGGCGGGCAAAGCCAACATCAGCGAAGCCTATGTCATCTTCATGCAGGGTGAAGCCTTCCTGTTTGGCTCCACCTTCCTGCCACTGAACGCCGCCTCCAGCCACGTGGTCTGCGATCCGACCCGGACCCGCAAACTGCTGCTGAGCCGCCGCGAACTCGACAAGCTCGAGAGCCTGGTTGCACGCCAGGGCTACACCATAGTGCCGCTGGCGCTCTACTGGAAAGAGTGCTGGGTCAAGGTCGAGATCGGCCTGGTGAAGGGCAAGAAGGAACACGACAAGCGGGAAGACACCAAAGCCCGCGAATGGGATCGGGAAAAGTCCCGCATCATGAAGAACAAAAACCGCGGTTGAGGTGTGCCAGCTGTCGATGCTCGGCGGCCAATAAACCAGCAATCGACCGGCACCAGCCGGTCGATTGCCATCAACGCCTTGCCATGACAGGATTTTTGCGTACAATCGCTTTTGACAACTTGGGGCTGATTCTGGATTCGACAAGATTCACGAAACCCAAGGTGCATGCCGAGGTGCGGTAGGCCTCGTTAATAAACCGCAAAAAAATAGTCGCAAACGACGAAAACTACGCACTCGCAGCTTAATAACCTGCGCTGAGCCCTTCTCCCCTAGCTTGCCTGTGTCCTAGGGAAACGGAAGGTCATCCTTCACAGGATCGTGTGGAAGTCCTGCTCGGGGCGGAAGCATTAAAACCAATCGAGCTAGTCAATTCGTGGCGTGTCTCTCCGCAGCGGGTTGGCGAATGTAAAGAGTGACTAAGCATGTAGTACCGAGGATGTAGTAATTTTGGACGGGGGTTCAAATCCCCCCAGCTCCACCAAATAACGTTCCAGACAGGAACAAAGAAGACCAAAAACCCGCACAGCGTAAGGCTTTGCGGGTTTTTTGTTGTCCGTTGGCGTCCGATATGGTCGGTAAGAACCAGCAATAAATGGAACATCACGGGGAACACTGGCAAGATATGGGTGTTTTCTGTGTTCCATGTTGAATGACCAGGGGAGCTGGCTGTGAGTATCGACAACCTTAAGGACACCATCATCAAAGCCGCCAGGCCGGAGGCCAAGGAGTACAACTTGGGCGATGGCGGCGGGCTGTCCCTGCGCGTCCGGCCCAACGGGGTCAAACTCTGGCTGTTCAAATACACCCGCCCAGGCGACAAGAAGCGCACCAACCTAGCGCTTGGGAACTACCCCGATGTAACACTGGCAGCAGCCCGTGAACGTCGCCGGGAATGCCGCGCCCTGCTTGCCCAAGGCATAGACCCCCAAGAGCACAGGCAGGAGCTGGCAGCTATTACACAAGCGGAGCAAGAGGCCAGCGCCAACACCTTCGAGCGCATGGCCGCCATGTGGCTGGAACTGAAACGCCATGATGTGTCAGAAGCCTATGCCAACGATGCTTGGCGCTCCCTTGAGCTGTACGTGCTGCCGTTCATGGGGGCGATGCCCATCAACCAGATCCGAGCCCCCAAGGTGATCGAGTTGCTGCGCCCCCTGGAGGCTGACGGCAAGCTAGAGACCGTGCGCCGCCTGTGCCAGCGCATCAACGAGATCCTCGACTACAGCGTGAATCATGGCCTGCTTGACGCCAATCCCTGCGCCGCCGTCCGTAAGGTGTTCAAGAAGCCCAGCAAGAAGCACATGCCCACCCTCAGGCCGGATGAACTGCCCGCCTTGATGGCCGATATTGCCCATGGCCGCCTAGACCACACGACTCGTTGTCAGATTGAGTGGAGCTTGCATACCCTGGTGCGCCCCGGTGAATCAGCGGGCACCCGATGGGACGAAATCGACTTTGATAACCGGATTTGGAACATACCCGCTGACCGGATGAAGATGGAACGCCCTCACCGTGTTCCACTTACCCCGCAAGCCCTTGCCCTGCTGGAGCGAATGAAGCCCATCAGCGGGCACCGCCCCTTTGTGTTCCCCGGTTACCGTGACCCGCTGGGTCACATCAACGACCAGACCGCGAACGCTGCCTTGAAGCGGCTGGGCTACGGTGGGCGATTGGTAGCCCACGGCCTGCGCTCGTTGGGTAGTACCACCCTCAACGAGCAGGGATTCAACCCCGACGCTATCGAAGCGGCCCTGTCTCATGCCGACGACAACGAGATCCGTCGCGCCTACAACCGGTCGGACTACTTCGAGCAGCGGGTTATCATGATGGGCTGGTGGAGCGACCATATCGAGCAAGCGAGTCAAGGTAGCCTCTCTCTGGCTGGCGGGTATAGGGCCTTGAAGGTGGTGGAATGCGGTGGTTAATCAGGTGTATAGCCTAGTCCAATGAAGACGATGGCATTCGCTAAGGTAGTTTTTGTGTTTTTTTGCTCTGTTTTCGTTATCATAAATTTGTGCCGCATGGCGCTTAAAATGCGATAAAAAATCCACTCGAAACTAGGGCGCAAATCATGTCTGTTTTTGTTGTCGTCTCGTCGCCAGAGTCATTCAGCTTTACACAAACTCGACTATCCGATGTTTCATCCGAGAGCGATCGCTTCGAGATTAGTCAGGGTGTGTGGGCTGTTGATATGAAAAACATCATCATGCCCAAGGATGTTGTGGACAAGCTCGTTCATCACGGTGAAGCCCCGTCCGGACTGGTGGTGTTTCCTCTCAATGCCTACTGGGGCTTTCATGATGCCGCACTCTGGCAGTGGCTTAGTGAGCGTGGGCTATAACCATGGCAAAAACTCGTGACCAGTCGAGTCAACCAACAAATGAGCGGCCAACGCTTGAACGTGGCGGAGCCAGTTTTGCGCAAGCAGCACAATGGCAGCAAGAATCACTGAACGAGATCCACCGAGTTCTTGGCCGGTTAGAGGAAGGGCAGCGGGCTATAGTCAATCAGGCAAGTAGCGCAGATACCCGCACAGGCAAGGTTGAAGATGAGCTAAGGAAGCTCAACACGCGCTTGACCTGGGCAGTGGGCGCCATAGCTGGCGCCGCCGTCGTGATTGCTTTCTTTTTCGGCTCAGACTTCCAAACGATATGGGATAATCTCCAATCGCTTCCAAAAAAATAACCGCCATCTGGCGGTTTTTTTACGCCAGCGAGAAGGGGATCACCAAGTCCGAGGCGGTCGATATTGTCCGAGTGCGTCAGGGCTTGTACCCTGTTCAAAATGGCGGGCCTAGATAGGCCAATCGAAGAGCGGAAGCCTTGCCGCCTGACCCGCCAACCTCTTCCACAAGGCGCGAGATAGGCAACGCAACCATGAGCAAAGCCCCTAAGACTGAACCCCAGACCAAACCCGACATTCTCCACCTGTTGGAGTATTGCCGCATTGACCGCGCCGCCGAGCTGCTTGGTTGTGAAATCTGCGACTTACTTCATTTGGAGTATTGCAATCAGATAGACCTGTTTTGGAATTTTGACCATTTCCCAGCAATTACCCGCCATCAATGGATACATTATGGGGAGAGTCTGTCGGTGGAAGATATGGGAGACCAGATTCCATCTAGCGGATATGCCGAGGCATTTTGTGAAAAAGAAGGAGGGGTGATGGATGAGACCGATCCAGAGGCTCCAATATCTGTTTTATTGTGTGGATTGTGGGAGGCGGATGGCCGTCACGATCCCGGTATAAATCCCCGATGGCAAAAGGTCGACCATATCCTCTCTTTCTCTTCCTCTGAAAAATGGGGGCGCGTCATGGTTGAAATCCCCGTTAGTTCAGAGCTCCCCCCTGATAATGAACTGTTCATTTTGGGGCGTGACCTGCAACGATTGCGCACAGCAATTACAACCGGAGAACCCTTGGAAATCAAAGACCCTAAAGAGCATAAAGCGATAGAGGAATTCCTTATCCGCACGGGAGACGCAGAGGGACTAAAAGCCTATCGCGCCAGGAGAGGTATTAGGCCGGAATTTCGTCAAGCCAGCGCAAGCCCAAAATCCTGCGTTGCATTAGTTGAAGTGCTCGAATCATTAGGGTTCACCGAGAAAGATTTCAAGGGCTCGATCCCTAAGCTGAAAATGAAAATCGCTGCCAAAGTGCCTTCTCGCACACTCACCGACATTGACGATAAAACCTTAATCGATTGGCTCATTAAAGCCGGTGTCCGCTAGATTGCTTTAATAATTTTCATCTGAAACGGAATAAATGGCGATTCCACGGAATCGCTCTTAACTCCACCACTTACTCCATCCCCTATGTTTTCATTGCCCTAACGTCAATAACGACCAAGGGAACCCGCAATGGAAACACAACACGCCCCGGCTTTACGTTACATCCGCATGAAAGAGGTATGCCGCAAGACCGGGCTTGCCAAATCCTCCATTTACGACCGAATCAACGCCAAGACTTTTCCGGCACCCGTGCGCCTGGGCGACCGGGCCGTCGCCTTTGTCGAGTCAGAGGTTGATGCTTGGATGCTCGCCATCTTGGCGGTGAACCGCCCTCAAGCGCAGCTCACTGAGGGGGGAAAATGATGACCGGCCATCCCCACACCACCCAGGCCCCGCCCGCACTCAACCAGCAGGCCCTGCCATCCCTTGCTAAGTGGCTGCCGCTGACCCAGCAGGTCATAGAGGGCAAGCAGGTTAAGACCGTCAACGCCCGTGAGCTGCACGCCTTCCTGAAAGTGGGGCGTGACTTCTCCAACTGGATAAAAGACCGCATTGCCGAATATGGCTTTGTTGATGGGGTGGACTTCACGATTGTCGAAACTTTGTGCTCACCAAATCTGGCGAGCACAAGCGAGTCTCTTTTGTACCGAAAGAACAACGCAAAAGCTCGCCCGCAACGACTGAAGGAATACTTCATCGCCCTCGACATGGGCAAAGAACTGGCGATGGTTGAGCGCAACGAAGAGGGCCGCCGCGCCCGACGCTACTTCATCGACTGCGAAAACCTGCTGATAGCTGTCGCCCCCGAACTCAACCAAGCAGCGCAAGAGCACTGGCACGGCGAGAGGGAGGCGAGCAAGGATTACTGCAAGCTGATGAGCGAAGCCTTAGAGGCGCACCGACTGCGCCTTGGCAAGGCCACCCTGGGGCACCACTACAGCAACGAGGCGAACCTACTTAACCGCCTGGTGCTGGGGATGGATGCTGCCAAGTGGGCGAAATTGCACGGAGTCAGCGGCCCTATCCGCCAGCACATGAG
Source organism: Aeromonas sp. TECH754 (assembly GCF_056279295.1). Lineage (NCBI taxonomy): Bacteria > Pseudomonadati > Pseudomonadota > Gammaproteobacteria > Aeromonadales > Aeromonadaceae > Aeromonas > Aeromonas sp. TECH754. Next base: position 2,525,538 of record NZ_JBWBRA010000001.1, read on the forward strand.
CGCCTATCAGCTCGCCTTGGTGGCCTACCTGGAACGCAGTAACGCGACCCTGTTGGATGCCGGAATGCCATTCAACGAGCGCAAGGAGAGGCTGTCCGCGATGCTGGCTGCCAAGGTCGAGCGGGAGACACGGGCGTGATGATTTCTAACCGGATGCCCACAAAAAAGGGCGGCATTGCGAGTGCCACCCTTTGCCAGTACGCCGGGGATTATCAGCCCTTGGGCTCGATGCCCAGGCGCTCAAGCTCTTTGCGGCCTAGCGTCTTAAGCCAGTTAGCCAAACTCATACCCGCATCAGAAGCAGCAACCTCAAATTGTGTCTTTAACTCGGGCGTCATACGCATTCTGAACTGGGGGGATTGCCCATCACCTTTGGGGCTTTTATCACGCTTTATCGTTGACAAGTGGTCACCTATTAAAATAGCCTTATTGCGAATAGGTGACCACCTTAACACTGTGAAGCCTATAAAAACAACGCCCCGCAGTGCGGAAACACTAACGGGGCGTCTAACCAACAACGTTAGAAGGATTAACGCTATGGCTAAACCGAAGTGTACCCAAACTCACCCTGAATTTACCAGCCGTTCGCCCTTGAGCGCTGGCCCCAAATTCTTCACGTTCCTACTCGCTCCGCGCCCCTGCCGCCTGGCAGCGTTGCGCCGCATCCGTACCGTTTCCACCATCGCCCGCACCGAGGCAGAAGCCCGTTCCCTCTTGGCTGGCCTGCCGTTGGTGTTCCAGTCCTGCCGCCCGGCGCTGGAGGTGATCGCATGAGCACCGCAACCCTGATTGAATTTGCCGCTCACTACGACCTGAACCCGAACGAGCCGGACACCCTCGCTGAATATCGCACCTACTGCGAGAAGCTGGCTTTCTTGGAAGCCGTGATAGCCGAGGCATTCGAGGAGGTGCAGGCCGAGCCGTTCACCGCTGCCAGAGCGGTGATCGTGACTGCCTCGCCCGGCGTGGCCGAGGTAGACGCCCGTGAGCGTGTGGAGCATGTGCTCTGCCGGGATGGACGCACCCAGTTGGTGCCCGCATCCCCCAAACAGCAACGCGCTTATCTGGTACTAACCGCGCTTCGCCTTCTTGATAGCGCCCTTGACACCCCAGACGTGGAGGAGGCCGACACCTTGAGGGAGGAGGCATGGTCGCTGCTCGACCAAGCCATGACGTTGTTCCCTGGTGCCGCATCCCCGGCCCTGCAACAGGGAGCGTCAGCATGAGCAACGCAAACACAATCCGCCGCCTTGAACGCATCACCGACACCGTGAGCCGCAATCATGACGGCCTGCGCACCCTGGCCGCCCTGCTGGCCGATGTTGGCGACAGAGCCGACCTCCCGCAGCGTCATGATGAATTTGCGCACGGTCTGAGCGCCCTGATAGGCGCAGTCGCAGACCAATGTCAGGAGACCGTTGAGGGGCTGTGCGCGACAGGTAATGAGGTGGCCGCCATGGCGAAGCACACCGCCCACCTTGAGGCCGAGCAGCACCGCCGCGAGTCGATGCCGCTGGGTTCTCGCGAGGGGATGGCGGCCCACGTCGCCATTGTGTTTGGCCCCCATCTGTCAGCGAACAGCAGCGAACCCAGCGCCACCGCGCCCCAGTAATCGGAGTTACCCCATGAAAAACAACCACCATCCGCGCAGCGGAGGGGCTCGGCTTGCCGAAAATCCAGCTCAACCCGGTGGCGACCTCGCGCCGTGGGCAGCCCTTGTCCCGTCTACCGGCCCCCGTTTTCACCCGCTTCAAAGGGGCATCAAATGACCCATTCCAACCGTTTTGTTTCTGATGTGGTGGCCGCCGCCAACGGCCACTGGCCCGATGTACTGGCGGCGGTGGGCATCGCCGTTCCGCCCCGTGGCAAGCATGGCCCCTGCCCCGTTTGTGGCGGCACCGACCGTTTCCGGCTCGACGACAAGGCCGGGCGCGGCACCTGGATTTGCAACCAGTGCGACCCACAATCCGGGGACGGCCTCGACCTGGTGTGTCGGATGACCGGCAAGGGCGTAAAGGCAGCCGCCGAGATTATCGCCCCTCTGGTTGGCCTGTCTGGCAGTGGCCTTGACCCCGCCGAGCGGGAGCGCCTGGTGCAGCAGCAGCGCGAGAACGCCGAGGTAACCCGCAAACAGGCCGAGCAACAGCGCAAGAAGGCCATCAGGCGGGCCGCTGACATCGTTCGCGACACATCGCCGGGGCAATCCCCCTACCTTGAGCGCAAACGCCTGTGCTGGCCTGCTGGGGCGCTCACCCGCACGTTGCTTTGCGTCGGGGATGAGACATTCCAGCCGGGGGCCTTGGTGGTCACCCTGCACAACGAGTCGAGTGATTTGGTGAACGTGCAGATTATCCAGGGCGATGGCACCAAGCGTTACCTGCCGGGCGGGCAGAAGGCCGCCGCCTTTCACCGTATCGACGGCGGCGAGCTGGTCGCCGTGGTGGAAGGCTACGCCACCGGGTTGTCCGTTCATCTGGCGACCGGGGCCACGGTCTATTGCGCCATGGACAGCGGCAACCTGCTGGCGGTGGCCGAGATTGCCCGCCGCCGGCACCCCGAGGCGCACATCCTGCTGTGTGGTGACAACGACGCAGCGACCAAGGGCAACCCCGGATACACCAAAGCCATGCAGGCAGCGGCTGCCGTGGGGGCACAGGTCGCCATCCCTGCGATTGTCGGCGACTGGAACGACTACCACCAAGCCCAGGGCCTACCCGCAACCATGGAGGCCATCATGAGCGCCAGCGCTACCCCCACCCCAAACCCCAACACCGCCAACCAGAAAGACGGGCCCTGGACGGCCGACAAGAGCCGAGCGGAGCGAGCGCCGACCGCCGAAGGCGGCTCCCCTTGGCAGGCAGCCGCCGAGCCCGCTGGCGCGTCCGTAGGCAACGCCGACGACCCCGACCCATATCAGGGCATGCCCGAGGGGTTCGACGTCATAGACGGGCATTTGTGCGCGTGGGTGATGGTGGGGCGCGGCGACGATGCGCACCAAGAGCGGGTGCAGGTATCTAGTTTGGTGCGGGTGGAGGCCGACACCTCCAGCGAGCGCGGGCAAGACTGGGGTCGCCTGCTGGCGTGGCACGACCGCAAAGGCCGCTCACGGCAGTGGGCCATGCCAATGGGGGCGCTTGTCGTTCGTGGGGGTGACGATGTGCTAACGGCGCTGCTTGATGGTGGGTTGCCGTTCATCAGCGTCAAGCACCGCCGCAAACTCATTGAGTACCTGATGGAGTGCGACCCCGGCCGCCATGTCACCTGTGTGTCGCGGACCGGCTGGTATGAGGGGGCCTATGTGCTGCCCGGTGAGGCCATCGGCCCGAACGCCGGGGAGGTGGCGCTACTGTCGGCGGGCTATGCGGGCAACGACTTCACCGAGCGCAGCACCCTGGCCGACTGGCAACGGGAAATTGCGGCGCTGGCTGTGGGCAACTCCCGACTCTGCTTTGCGCTGTCGCTGGCCTTTGCCGCCCCGCTGCTCTCCCTGGTCAACATGGAGGGCGGTGGCTTCCACCTTAAGGGGGATTCCACCGACGGTAAGAGCACCATCACGAAGGCCGCCGCCAGTGTCTACGGGGCGGCGAGCTTTGGGCACACGTGGCGAGCCACCGGCAACGCTATCGAGGGGATAGCCAGTCGGCGCAATGACGCGCTGCTGTGCCTGGACGAAATCGGCGAGGTGGACGGGCGCGAGGCGGGACAGGTGGCCTACATGCTGGCGAACGGCCAGGGCAAGGGCCGTAGCAAGCAAGACGGCGAGCTGCGCGAGCGCAAGGCGTGGCGGTTGCTGTTCCTGAGTAACGGGGAGCTGTCACTGGAAGACCATGCCGCCAGCGCGGGCCAGCGCACCCAGGCCGGAATGGAGGTACGCACCATCCAAATCCCGAGCCGCACCGGCCACTATGGCGCGTTTGAGTGCCTGCACGGCCTGCCTGATGGCCGCACCTTTGCCGACACCCTCAAGGCCAGCACAGAGCGCCACCACGGCACCGCCTTCCGTACCTATGCCCATGCCTTGGCGGGCGACCTGAACGCGCACAGCGAGCGCCTGAGGGCCGAAATCAAGCGTCTGGCCGATGAGCTCACCCCCGAGGGCGCAGGCAACCAGGTAGGCCGGGCCATCAACCGCTTTGCCCTGGTGGCCGCCGCCGGGGAGCTGGCAACACAGCTTGGCGTCACCGGCTGGCCCACTGGGGAGGCGACCCGCGCTGTCAGGGTCTGCCTCAGGGCATGGCTGGATGAGCGGGGCCACCTTGGCAACCGGGAAGAGGCCGCCATGCTGGCGCAGGTGCGTAGGTTCGTTGTGGCAAACCAGTTCAGCCGCTTTGCGGATTGGTTCGACGCCAACCACCGACCGGCCAACGTGGTGGGCTTTCGCAAGGTGGAGGCGGATGAGGCGCGTTTCTATGTGCCCATGGCGGGATGGCTCGAAATCACCAAGGGATTCGACCCCAAGCGAACGGCGCAGGTTTGCGCGGATGCGGGCTTTCTGCAGACCGGTAAAGACAAGAAGCGCTTGCAGTGCAAGGTGAGGCTGCCCGGCATAAACGGTCCGGTCTGGGCTTACGTGCTGAATGCCTGTGTGCTCGCCGATGAGGCGGAGGGGGTCGAGGATGAGTAACCGCCAGGCCGACCAGGAATGAACTAGGCGCAAGCCTCATGCATGCGCGTACGCACGTGTGAGAACACAAAACAGGTGGGAACAGTGGGAACAAAACTAAAAACACCTCTACAAGCCTTGTCCTGTAAGGGTTTTCGCTGTTCCCACCAACGCGATTTTTTGGTGGGAACAAGGTGGGAACAGGTGGGAACAAAAAAGCGGTCGCACCGTGCCGTTCCCACTGGCTGCCCACTGTTCCCACTGCCTTTTGCTTGAGGTGGGAACAGACAAACCCAGTAACGGCGCGGGTTAGCGGGGGTTGTTCCCACTGTACCCACTGTTCCCACCGGTTTTTTAAATACACACATGTGTGTGCACACACGCGAATAGTCGAATGGCGTAATTTTCGCAACTCATTTTTGCCGATGCCGTGAAATTGATGTGCAGGCGTCACACGAAAACCCTCCCTTCTGGCTGGCCGCCGTTGGGGACGGATGACATGACCAGAAGAGGCCGAAGAGAGGAGACCACACCGTGAACGTTTCACACCTGACAACCCCGCTGCACCTGTGCGACCCGCAGACCGAGGGGGAGCTCAAGGCCATCCTTGACCAGCGATGGCCGGGGCCGTTCGTCCCTGCCGCCGAGCTGTTCGCCGCCTTCGAGCTATCGCCGTTTGATACCTCGTTCATCAAAAGTCGGCTAGGTATCCAGCGGCGCCACTACACCACCACGGAGCTCGCGGCCTTTCTGTGGTCGCGCTCGAACTACTGTGAGGGATTCGACCATGAATAACCCGCTGCGCTTCACCCCGCTGGCGAATGTCACCCCGCGTAAAAGGCGGGCCCGCTATGAGTTCGTCAGACAACAAAAGCTGTTCGCCTTCCGGCTGTCCGGGTGGTTCGTCGTCGGTCTGAAACCCAGGGAGAATGAACATGAACAACGGTAATTTTGCCCTTGAATTGACGGTCGGGATTAACGACCAATTCACCAACCCATCCAAAAACATCGAGCACGAGATTGAGCGGCTCGAACGCTCATTGAAGCACCTGCAACGGACGGCGGGGGATGCTGATGGGTTCGCCCGCCTTGAGCGGGAAACCACCCAACTCGAAAACGAGTTACGACAGGGCTCCCACGCCGCGAGTAGTTACGCGCGGGAGGTCGGACAGACCGATGAGACGTTGCGGCGCATGGCGCACGCGACGGGCACCGCCGCACGTGAACAGCGGGAGCTACAGGGCGAACTCAAGGCGACCATGACACTGCTCGAGCGGGCCAAGGGATTAGGCGCGAATTTCGCCGCGCTGTATGGGGCGGGTCGCTTGGTGGGGGAAGGGGTCAATCTGTCAGCTCAGGAGCGCCGACAGGGGGTCATTCTGGGGCGTAGTGACTATTTCAGCAGTGAAGCGCAAAGGCAGTGGCGTCTTGACCTGACCAAGCAAACCGGGGCCAGCGGGGCACACATTGTCGATATTCAAGCCGAAGCAATGCGCCTTGGTCTGAATGACAAGGACGCCATGACAGCAACGGCGGGCGCCATCAAGCTCAACAAGCTCAATCCCAACTTTGCCCCACAAGAGGCGGTCGCCGCGATTAATGGTCTGGTGGTGGGGCTGGGAGCCAAGGCCGATGACGCTGCCGACATGATTTATCAGGTGTGGCGAAAAGGCGGTGACAAGGAAAATGACCTGTTAGATACCATCAAAGAGTATGCCCAGACACAACAGGGCTCGGGGATAAGCCTTGAACAATTCGGCGGGCTGCTGATTGGTGGCGCACAGGCCGGGGCCCATAACTACGACAAGGTGATGGATGGCTTGAAGGAGCTGTTCAAGGCCAGAATGGCAGACCCGGACGAGCGGAAAAAGCTGCTCGGGGATGGCAAGACACCCGGCCTGATAGATGAGCAAGTCAAAGACAGGGAGATGCGCCAGCGGTTGAAGACCGGGATCCACGAATACCGGTCAGCCTATGAGCGTGGGGAAAGTGTCGCCGAGCCTATCGCCAACCTGCTGGAAGGTGTGCAGACCCTCTACAAAACAGACCGTAACGCTGCCAAGGCGATCCTTGAGGGGATTGGTGGGACGCTGTGGTCAGAGGATTTGGGGGAGGAGTCGATTACGGGCATGCTGAAAGGCCTGCGTGAGACGGAGACCCTCGTTAAGGGGTATCAGGGGTCTTTGAGTCAAGACAGTACCCAGGCGCTGACACCGGCCTATCTGGCGCTCAATCAAGCGCTTGCCGCCAAGGAGTTGGCCGCCGTGCAGGTGGCTAACGCTGAGCAGCAGGCAGCACCCTATGTTCCCACCCTATTGCAGCAGGCCAACGATCTGGGGCAGTTCGCAACAGAGAATCCCCTTACCACTGGCACAGTGGCCACCGTCGGAACGGGAGCCGCTGGGGGTGCTTATTACTACGGCAAGCACAAGATAGCCCAGGCACGCGCCAGGCTGTTGGCCCGAGGTGTTCAGGAGGCCGATAACGCCAGACTCACCCCACTGGCGCAAGGCGTACCTAAGTACCTAGCCAAGGCCATGAAGGGTGCGCCGCTATTGGTGGGTGGAGTCGAGACGGTCACCGCGCTTGCTCAGGGGGATGTGCAGGGGGCCACCGTGGAGGCGTCAGGCGTGGCCGGTGCGCTTGCTGGGGCATCCGGCGGGGCGGCGCTGGGCTCACTGGCTGGCCCATGGGGTACGGCGCTAGGTGGCATTGCTGGAGCTATTTTTGGTGAGGCGGCCGTTGAAGCGCTGGTTAAGTCTGCGATGGAGTGGTTAGACGAGGGGGGCGGCAACAAGGCGGATGCTGAAATGAGCCAACTACTCCCCAAACAAGCTGACCCTGCACGGGGTGATGGCGCAGCACCTCCCGCGGTCATGCCGATCCAGTTCAGTATCACCAACGACTTTCATTTTGAGGGGCAGCTCATAGGCGACAGTGGGGCGCTGGAACGCAAGATGATCGAGGTATTCCGGCAGGCCACTCCAGAGATGACACAGGAAATCATGAGCACCTTAGAGCGGGTCATGCAGTCACAGGCCTACGCCATGCCGTCAAACGAATGAGCCTCAACTATCACCATCAATTAACCATAAGGAAACGCCATGGGACGCCGTTCAAAGGTGGATTTACACGGGTTGCTAGAGCGTATCGTTGAGATGTTCGAGCGGCAAAAGATGCCTATCTTGGACATTGCCAAGGTGCTGCGAGAGGAGGGCTACGACATTTCATCCTCTGCGATTCAGCGTTCACTCAAGGAAAACAAACAGGTCGCGGTCAACTACAAACGAGCCCTAGACGAATCGCGGATGCTGCTACAGGAGATCCAGGGCAATCCGGGGACGGATATTCTTGAGATGGCCCAGCAGATGCTAGCTCAGCGCATATCGGAGTATGTTCGCTCGATAGATGCGCTCAGCTTCAAGAATGCCGGGGAGCTGGTCGAGGCAGTCGCCAATATCTCCCGTGCTCAAGTCAGCGTGAGTCGTTTGAGGATGGAATTTGAAGGCGGCGTAAAGGCCGCCAAGCAGGCGCTAGAGGATGAGCTCAAGCGGGTGCTGATGGCGGAGAGGCCTGAGGTATTGCTCACGGTCATGGATGCCATTGAGCGCGTTGAGGTGACGCAGGGCAAGGGGGCAAAACGAAGCCCGTAACCAGAGAGACGCGGCGGCATACCAGGCCGCCTTTTTTGTTACTCCGCCACAAAAACCACACTACCCCACGGCCAGCAGATCACCCCCAGATGATGCGCGGGGGCCTGTGTACCGGGAAAAATGGTGGCCTATCGCCCGCGAGGCGCTTTAGCGTCAAAAACCCAGCAAAATCAAGGTGTGGAGGCCCATAATTCAACAAAAAAAGCGAGTCTAGACGGGTTTTACCGGGTTTTAACGTGACAAAGACGGCGCGGATGGGCGCTCACCTGGGCAGCACCAACCCCGGATCTGGCGCAGCAGTGGAAAGGGATTTGAACCCGCATCCGGTAAAACCGTTTTGCCCTCCCCGGTCGCGGGGAAAAAACCTTGAAACAGGGGGTAGTTTTGCGAACTGGAACACGACACGGAACACAATGAAAAATACAAATAACTTAAATTAATTAAAATCAACAACTTACAATCTCAATTCATACTCCCCCAGCCAATAATGTTCCGGCCGGGAACGAAGAAGTACAAAAACCCGCAAGATTCAACGTCTTGCGGGTTTTTTGTTGTCCGAAAAAATCCGAGGGAGCCGATTTAATCCAGCTCAAAAGGTAACATCTGTGGTAACGCCATTCTGGTAACACCGTTTTTGTGCGTTACGTTTTGTAGCCCGCCGCGAAAGATGAAAAATCTTTCTACCTAAAACGAAAAAGCCTGCCTTTGGTACCTTTATCAAACTTGATGGTACAAGAATCGCCGAGTTTGATAAGCCCGTTAAACCGGCATTAAACCTCTCTCTCATAGGTCGGTAAATCCGACGCCTCCCCTGCCAGCTCCCCTCCACTGTAAAATGCCGTCTTGCCGATCTCTACCCTGACACCGCGCACTGTGCGGAACCACCTGCCAGCGTTTCGAGCATTGTTGTAGTCGAGCTGGCGGCTGTGACGGTAACGACCGGCAGAGGGTCGGCACCGGGTACCAGCTTCAGGAATCGCTTGAACAGGTTCATACAAAGCGCGTCACACTCAACTGTTGGCGCACAGTCATGGCCTTGTCCCGCAGCGCAGCAGGGTTATATCTGAACCCGCACCCGCTGAAAGGCTATTTCACCAACATGCACGATCTCCCCTATAACCAGGCCAGATTGGGGGTGCCTTTCAAATCAGTGCAACAGCCAGCGCCACTGTACGAACCAAAAAACAAATCAAAAACAATATATTACCACCGAGATTCAAACTCCCCCATCCAGAGTTTTGGAAAAGGCCACTTCGCAAGACGTGGCCTTTTTTTATCTCGAGTGCCAGAAAGCCTGCCGTCAGGGCTCCAAGGCTTTCGCTCGTGCCCTGGAGGGAGGTGAGAGACTAATCGTCGGCCATCAGGATCAATTTGCGCCAGGGACCCGTGATATCGCAGTCGCCCGTCTCGTCCGTATTTTGCCAGCCCAGTCGATGATAAAACGCCAGCGCCGTGGTGTTGCGGGTGGCCACCTTGAGGGATGCGGGGGTTGCAAAGCCTGCCGTTCCCTCGGCCAGCAAGGCCCGTCCCACCCCCTGCCCGTGCCAGTCGGCCGACACATACAGATGGTGCACGAAGTTGTCCTCGCCCCAAATCGAGACGAAGCCACAGGGGGTGCCACCCTGCTCGGCCACCCAGATCTGCTCGCCCCGGGTCTGCTCGACAAAGTCGCTCAACAAGAACAGCGAGGGTTCGACCCAATGAAACGCCTGTCGCCGCCCTTTGAGAAACAGCTGGGCCAGCATGGGTACATCCGTGTCTCGCATCCTTCTAATCATGCCTGCATCCTTGATTCACGTGACCATGTGCTCTCACTTTCAATGGATCCTGTCGCCGTGTCAAATGGGCAAAATAGACCCTCTTGAATACGTAATGCTGTGACAGAGAAACGCCTGTCGCCGCCCTTTGAGAAACAGCTGGGCCAGCATGGGCACATCCGTGTCTCGCATCCTTCTAATCATGCCTGCATCCTTGATTCACGTGACCATGTGCTCTCACTTTCAATGGATCCTGTCGCCGTGTCAAATGGGCAAAATAGACCCTCTTGAATACGTAATGCTGTGACAGAGGGCTGCCAATTTAATCAGCTCTGGGGCTATACTGCCTGAGCCCCGTCCATGACTGGTTTGAGGTTCACTGATTTATGGATAACAAACAGATAGAAGGCAGCATTCTGGTTCCGGCTCACATCGACGATGTCTGGCGGGCCTGGACCACCGAGAGCGGGCTGCGCAGCTTTCTGGCACCGGAGTGCCTGATGGTGCCGGAGCCCAACGGCCCTTTCGAAATTTACTTCAGGCCCGACGCTCCGCTGGGGGAACGCGGCAGTGAAGGATGCCGGGTGATGGCGGTCATGCCCCATGACTTGCTCAGCTTCAGCTGGAATTTCCCTCCCCAGTTCCACCATATCCGCCAGCAAAAAACCCAGGTCAGCCTGCGCTTCGTGCCGGAGGGTCAGGGTACCCGGCTCCATTTCCTGCAAACCGGCTGGGCCAATGATCCTGACTGGGATCAGGGCTATGCCTACTTCCGGGAGGAGTGGCTGGAGCTGAGCCTGCCCAGGCTGCAATATCGCTTCACCCACGGCCCCATCGACTGGAACAATCCACCGGACAAGCTGCAACTGAAATCCCTGGCCCAGTAACCTGACCGATATCAGACCACCATCTACGATAATGCCGTTCAAATGAACGGCATTGTCACATCGGCGTGCCGGGATGGATTGGCGAGCCTACTCCTCTTCCATCTCGTCAAACAGGGGGTGATAGAGCACCTCACCCTGCAGGCCGGTGAGACCCCCCTGTTGCAGTTCCATCGCCATGAAACAGTCGGCGGGCACCTCGTAGATGCAGTGCAGGCCGAAGTCGCTGGCCGGGCGGAAACCGAAACGGGCGTAGTAGGCCGGATCGCCGAGCACCACCACCGCCTTCCAGTCCATCTCGAGCGCCGTGTCCAGCCCCTCTCGCACCAGATCCGAGCCGATGCCCTGCCCCTGCCAGTCAGGATGCACGGCCACCGGCGCCAGACCGAGCCAGGGGCCGTCCTGACCGTTAATGGTGATCGGGCTTAGCATCAGGTGCCCCATGAACTCGTACTCTTCCTCTTCGACCATGGTGACCACGGCGGCGCCACACTCGCGCAGGCGATTGACCAGCTCGGCCTCGTCGCTACGGCCAAAGGCGGCGCTCACCAGCTCATAGACTGGCAGCATGTCGCCGGGGCGCTCGGTTCTCAACATACAGCGTTACTCCTCGTACAGCAGGGCGGCCATTATTTCACAGAAGTCGGGCCCGGCTTGAATTCCTTTGCTCGAAAATGGGAGGGCGGACTCAGGAAAACGAATGGCAAGAGCGACAGATCCCATCGACACAGCCGGCCATCACCGCTCGCCGAGCAGCCGCAGCAGGTAAGCCAGCCCCGACTCCCCCCGCTCTTTCAGCAAGATGCCACCGCCATGGGACTCTTGCCAGGGGTCGCTGCGCGCCAGCCAGGCAAAGGGATGGCGCCGGATCACCACCTCTATCCCCGCGATACTGGCCCGCTCGCTCGCCACCTCGGCGTTATCCATGAACAGGGCCAGCTCCAGCGCGCCGCCTTCTTCTCCCCGGCCCCAGGCACCGTGCAGTATGACCACCGCCACCTGCGAGTCCGCGAGCCAGGGTGCCAGTCCCGCCCGCACCGGCTCGGGCAGCGCGAGGTCGCGATCCCGCCGCCAGTGGCTCAACTCACCGGGATAGCGATCCCCTCCGCTACGGCGGCCGCCATAGTGCATGCCAAGCTTGGCCATCACCCGGCCGGAGGCGAGGTTGTCCGGCAGATGGCGGGCGGTCAGGGCCGGCAGCCTCACCACCTCGAACGCAAACGCGGCCACCAGCAGCGCCGCCCGGGTGGCCAGCCCCCGGTTCTGCCAGGGCACCCCCACCCACCAGGCCAGCTCGCCCTGCCAGTGCAGGGAGATGACGCCGATCAGGGGCGCGGGTTCAGCATAGTCCGGCAGGGTCAGCGCCCAGCTCCAGCCCAATCCGAGGGCCGCTTTTCGCCCGCTCAGGGCCAGCCAGTCGCGGGCCGCCTCGGCGGGATAGGGGTGAGGAATGTTGAGGGTGTAGCGAGCGAGCGCGGCGTCGGCGCAGTAACGGGCTATGTCGGCCTCATCCTCCGCCCGCAATGGCCGCAGCACCAGGGAGCCTGACGCTTCGCGCAGTTCGGGGATAACGAAGCGCCGGGCGAGTAGCCGCCCCAGCACGGCGGCCAGATCGTCGCCGGCATTGAGCGCGAGATCCGCCCCCAGGGGGCCCAGGGTGAGCAGACCGCTCTCCTTGGCCAGGATCAGCAGGGCGGAGGAGGCGCTGATGAGGATCCGCTGGCTAGGATCCTCTGCCATCACGGGCGCCTCGTCCCCGTCCAGCCAGGCGGCGAGCAAGGCGCTGGCCGAGAGGATGCCGTCCGGCGGGCAGGCCGCCCAGGGCATCGGCTCGCCCTCGGGATAGTGCGCGGCCCGCTTGCTCTGCAGCAGCTGCCAGCGGTGCCCCCGTGCGCGCCAGTCCTGCAATGCCACCAGCCAGTGGGGTTGCCAGAGCCCCCCCTCGATCAACAACTCCATCACTCCCCTCCTGTGAGCCGCACAGCGACGATGGCCGACTACCATCACGCGAATCAGATCCGGATCCCCGCGGCGCGCCATTTTCCACCGTCAGGACATCCTGCAAACAGGCAGCATAGCCTGCTGCTAACTCGCTGTTAAACCCTATGTTTGACGCGGTTAAACGGCATACCCCATGAAAAAATGCCATATGCCAAGCTTGATGAACGTCACATTAATGGGGCCTCCTCCTTCCTATCATGCCCCCATCTTGCGCCACCCGCCCAGGCGCATGAATGACAACGCATAACAAGAGAACACACTATGCAGCAAACCAGCCCCCTCAAAACGGTGTTAGTCAGTACCCTGGCGACCGCCCTGCTGATCTTCGTGGCCCAATACCTGATCGGGAAGCAAGAGATCAGGATCGGCATCGCCATCATTCCCATCCTGCCCATGCTGTTCGCCGTCATCATCGGCATGATAGTCTCCGCCAAGCCCGTCAAGGATCGCATCCCGGGCTGGAAGCAGCTCTTCACCGAAAAAGAAGAGGGCTTCTGCGGCAAGATGGTGGGCTTCAGCCTGCTGATCCTCGGCACCCAGTACGCCGGCATGATCATCCCCAACCTCAAGATGATCCTGAGCGTCGGGGTGCCCCTCTTCCTGCAGGAGATAGGCAATCTGCTGCCCATCCTCATCGCCATCCCGCTGGCGGTGAAGTTCGGCTTCGGTCGCCGCGCCATCGGGGCCTGCTCCTCCATCAGCCGTGAACCCTCGGTCGCGGTCATTCAGGGCAAGTTCGGCACCGGCTCCCAGGAGTACATCGGCGTGCTCGCCATCTACCTGTGCGGCTCCGTCATCGGCACCCTTTGGTTCAGCGTGCTCGGCAGCATAGCCCCGCTCACCGGTCTGCATCCGCTGGCCCTGGCCGCCGGCTCCGGGGTCGGCTCCGGCTCCATGCTGAGTGCCGCCTCCGGCGCCCTGATCAACGGCCTGGACGAGGCACTGGCCCAGCAGGTGCTGAGCATCGCCGCCGCCTCCAACCTGCTTTCCTCTGCGCTCGGCGCCCTCTCCCTCACCTATCTGGGGCTGCCGCTCGCCGAGAAGATCTTCGCCATGACCTCCAAAGGAGAGCAAGCATGAAAAGCATCGTGATGGATATGCGCTTCGTCTTCCTGGCGATCCTGCTGGCCATGTTTACCCAGACCCTGACCACCGGCCTGCCGCTGTGGCAGATGGGGGACAGCTTCGTCGCCATGGCGCTGGTGGTGTTCGCCTCCCTGGTGGCCAAGCGTTACCTGCCCTCCTCCCTGCCGGCCTTTGCCTATGCCACCATCATCGGCATTCTCATCTGCCTGCCGGAGACGCCGGTGCGCGGCCTGTTCATCGACGCGGTCGGGAAGATCTCCTTCCTCTCCTGCTGTGTGCCACTGCTGGCCTTCGCCGGCCTCTCCGTCGGCGGTCAGCTCGAGGAGCTCAAGAAGATGTCCTGGAAGGTGATCCTCATCTTCATGATCGTCTCCACCTGCTGCTTCTTCGGCGCCTCGCTGGTTGCCCAACTCGGCTTCTCCATTCAAGGGATCATCTGATGCACCACTACCACATCGAACCTGACCTGCTTGCCCTGCGTGACTTCAGCCAGGAGGTGCGCCACCATCTGCACCGCATCCCGGAATACTCGGGCGCCGAATTCAAGACCTCGGCCTACTGCCGCGAACTGATGGAGCAATTCGGCTACCGGATCACCGACTATCCGGGCTTCACCGGTTTTCACGGCGATCTGCACATCGACCCCAGCCTGCCCACCATTGCGTTTCGCGCCGACATGGATGGCCTCGAGATGCACGACATGAGCGAGGTGGCGTTCAAGTCCACCCATGAGGGCATGGCCCACAACTGCGGTCACGACTCCCACATGGCGATCGCGCTCACCACCGCCAGGTTTCTGGCCCAGCACCCGGAGCGCCTTGGCTACAACCTGCGCATCATCTTCCAGATGGCCGAAGAAGACATGCGGGTGCCGGGTGCCGGCAAGATGGTGGAGCTCGGCTGCATGGCGGGGGTGGACGAGGTCTACGCCCTGCACAACGACGGCGCCATGGAGACCGGCACCATCAAGTTCAACCGCGGCGTCATGTCCTCCTGGGGCTCGGCCTGGACCCTGGAGGTGCACGGCATCTCGGCCCACGGCTCGACCCCCCACAAGGGACTGGATGCCATCCGCGAGGCGGTGCGCATCATCGAGGACATGGACTACATCGTCGCCAAGCGCACCAGCCCGTTCAGCCCGGCGGTATTTGGCTGCGGCATGATCAACGGCGGCACCATCCCCAACGCGGTGGCCGACCACGTGCAGGCCCGCGGCACCATCCGCGCCATGGACGCCGAGACCGACCAGATCCTGAAAAACAGCTTCAAGGACATCGTCGCCCAGAGCGAATTGCGCGGCTTCAAGACCAGCATGAGCTACGCTGGCTACCCGGCGGTGGAGAACCACGCCGCCGCCTGCGAGCGGCTGCAACGAGCCGCCGCCAGCGTGCTGCCCGCCGAGGGCATCAATGCACAGGGCCAGCCCATGACCGGCAGTGAGGACTTCAGTTACATGATCAACGCCACCCCGGACCGCATGGGCGCCATGTTCTTCCTCGGCAGCGGCTGCCAGGCCAAGGGGATCTGCAACTACCTGCACGCCAACCCCTACTATCTGGACGACGACTGCCTGCTGATTGGCGCCCAGATCTTCGTCAACCTGGCGACCCGCACGGCTTGAGAGCAACCTTGAGCAGGTAGCGCCTGCCAGACCAAGGGGAACGGCTGCGATCCGCACCAATCCCCACGGCTTGGACGACGGCCTGCTGAATGGGGCTCAACTCTGCGCCGACTCAGGCGAACGAGGCAGCTTGAAACACTACCACCCAATGAAAATAGAGGCCAATGGCCTCTCTTTTTTTACCCAAAGCAGTCGCTTTGTCTGCAGCCAGAGACTCATCTCAGAGCCAGGGCAGGATCGCCAGATTGGTGGCCGGCGGCTGGTTGATGAGCGACAGCTGCACCGTCTCCCGACTCACGTGGGGGGCGAAGAGGTGGATGAAGTCATACATGTAGTCGCGCAGATGCACGTGCCTGCGCAGGCAAATGTGGACCGCGCTCGAGGCGATCAAATGATCGATGTTGAGAGCGACCAGACTCCCCTTGTCCCCCTCGTCGAAGGCCGAACTCGCGATCACCCCCACCCCCATGCCGAGGCGCACATAGTGCTTGATGATATCGGTGTCGGTGGCGGTCAGCACGATGCGGGGGCTGAGGCCGTGGCGACCAAAGGCCTTGTCCATCTTGGAGCGGCCGGTGAAGCCGAACACATAGGTGATGAGGGGATAGCGGGCCAGATCTGCCATGGAGAGCGGTTGGCAGTCGATGAGCGGGTGGCCGTGAGGCACCACCACGCTGCGGCCCCAGCGGTAACAGGGCACAGTTGCCAACTCGTCGAACAGGTGCATGGACTCGGTGGCGATGGCCATCTCCACGTCCCCGTTTTGCACCATCTGGGCGAGCTGGGCCGGCGCCCCCTGATGCAGGTGGAGGGTGACCTCGGGATAGCGGCGGAAGAAGGCCGTGATCGCCGCCGGCAGCTTGTAGCGCGCCATGGTGTGGGTGGTAGCGATGCGCAGCACCCCGCTGGTGGCGAGCTGCTCGCGGGAGGAGAGCTGGCCTATCTGATCCACCTGGGCCACCACCCCCTTGGCCAGCTCCATCACCTGCTCCCCCATGGGGGTCAGGCCGACGAGGTTCTTGCCCTTGCGGGTAAACAGCGCCAGCCCCAGCTCATCCTCCAGCATCTTCATCTGCTTGCTGAGGGTCGGCTGGGAGGTGTAAAGCTTCTCCGCCGTCGCCGAGATATTGAAGTTGTTCTTCACTATCTCGGTGAAGTTCTTGAGCCTGGCGATGTTCATCAGGGGGCCAGTCGCTCTATCTGCCAACCTTCCCCTTCCCGGCTGTAGTAGAAGCGATCGTGCAGGCGATGCTCGCCCCCCTGCCAGAACTCCACTGTGTCGATGACGACGCGATAGCCACCCCAGAAGCTCGGCAGCGGCACCTCGCCCTTGGCAAACTTCTGCTTGAGTTCGAGGAACTTGGCCTCCAGCACGCCGCGGGCCGAGATACGGGACGACTGCTGGGAGACCCAGGCCGCGATCTGGCTGTCTTTCGGGCGGCTGTGGAAGTACTTCATTACCTCCAGGGTGCCGAGCTTCTCCACCCGACCGGTGACGTGCACCTGACGGTCCAGGGTGTGCCAGGGGAAGTGCAGGCTGATGCGGGGGTTGCCCTCGAGCTGGCCCGCCTTGCGGCTGCCCATGTTGGTGTAGAACACCATGCCAAGGGCGTCGTAGTGCTTGAGCAGCACGGTGCGCTGCCAGGGCTGGCCATCGGCGTCCACGGTCGCCACCACCATGGCGGTGGGATCCGTCAGCTTGGCCTCGCAGGCCTGGGCCAGCCATTTCTCGAACAGCTCGAGGGGCTGGGCCGGCAGATCGGCCCGGTGCAATCCGCCCCTGGTGTATTCACGGCGCAGATCGGCTACGTCCATCATCTTGATTTTCCTTCTCTCTTTGCCGCCCGTGCGGCCCTGCATGGGGGCATTGTGCGACGAGCACGCCGAGGGTACAAGCCCGAATTCCCGCAAATCGGGGCCCGAAAATGAAGGAAGGGAGGCCTTGGCCTCCCTTCATAGTCGTCACCTCGCAGGCGAGCCTATTTCTCCGGCGGCGACGCCTTGGGGCAGTGCGCCAGCATGCGCTGGTTGTACTCGGCGGCATAGGCGCTGAGCTTGGCGTGATCCTCTTTCTGCTCGGGCCTTATCACATCCCCCAGCCCATCGAGGTAGCGCACGCCGCAGCGCGCCTTGGCCTCGGCTTGCGCCTCAGCCGGGATGCCGGGGGCCACCTCGCCGCGCCCGGCCCGCACGATCAGCCGGTAATCCTGCAGGGACAGACTCTGCTCCACGGCCTGCTCCAGGGTGCCGGCATCCGCCTGGCAACCCGCAAGCAAAGCTAGCAGCAGGGCGTAACCGGCCCTCATCCCCGTCTCCGTTGCCAGCCCAGCAGGGCCAGTGCCAGGGTCCAGAGGCCGAGGGCACCACCGCCGCCACCGCCCTCTTCCACCCGCTGAGTCACCGACAGCTTGAGCGGGCTGATGGCGAAGAAGATATTGTCGCTGCAGGCGACCCTCAATCTGGCGGTGCCATCATTGCCGGCCGGGATGGTGACGCTGGCCGAGCCAGAGTTCGGCTGGCCGCTCGCAAGCGGGATCCAGCTCGTCCCCTCGTCCCGGGTCATGGCGAGATCCACCCTGCTGCAGTTGATGGGGGCTGCATTGGTGCCCGCCACTTCCCAGCTGATGGTCTGGCTATGGCCCGCCGCGAGCGGCGTGATGAGCGGGCTGGTCAGGCCAAATGCCTTGCCGGTGTTAACCACCTGGATCTTCATGTCATCGCTGGCAACCCCGCCCTTGCCATCGCGCACCGTGAGACGGAAGTTGAGATCCCGGTTGGTGGCGGGCCAGGCCTCCCCCTTCGCCAGGGTATTGGAGAGCAGGGAGGGCAGGCTTGGCAGCACGCGCTCCGGTACCGCCGTCGGCGCCACGAAGCGGAACAGCGGACGACTGCCATCGTCCACCATGCTGGCGGCGCTGAAGGACTCGGTGCCCAGATCGATCTGCTCCCAGGTGTAGGTCAGGGGATCCTGGTCCAGATCGGCCCCGGCCCCCTTGAGCACGAAGGGGGTATTGGCCGGGATCACATAATCGCCGCCGCCGGCCGCCTGGGGCGCATTGTTGACCAGGCTCAGGGCAGTGCCGCAACTCGGCACGGCCGCCATGCGGGCCCGCATCTGCTCGATGGATTTGCTGTGGAAATAGGGCAGGCTGTTGGGCTGCAGGTTCTCGGCACCGCAGATCCCGGCATAGGCCATGATGGAGCTGCCACTGCCGGGCTCCCAGGCCTGGCCGGGGGAGCGGTTGCCGCCGCCACAACTGCCGGTGGTGCCGTTGAAGGTGTGCTCGGCGCCAAACTGGTGGCCAATCTCGTGGGCCACATAGTCGATGAAGAAGGCATCTCCCACCGGGTTGGGGGAGCCCGTCATGCCGGCCGATTTCTCGCTGCCCCCGCACAGCGAGTCGAGCTGCGCCAGACCACCTCCCCCGGTGTTGACCACGTGACCGATGTCGAAGGCGCCGAGTTTGGGGCCGGCCTGGGTCTGGGCGGCTTGTTGCACGGCGACGTTGATGTCGATGTCGTTGTCATCGTTTCTGAAGGGATCGGACGCGGTATCCGTGTAGATGATGGTGTCGTTGCCACTGGCGAGCTGGAACTCGGCGGCGACGTCGCGCTGATACACCTCGTTGACCCGGTTGAGCAGGGTGGCGATGGCCCCCAGCCCGGCAACCACTGTGCCGCCATGGTACTGGGTGTACTCAGCCGCCGCCGAGATGGCGATGACGTAACGCTTGCGCTCGTTGCCATCCACCAGCACCTGGCGCGCCAGCGTTCTGGCCTGGCTACCGATGACGCTGTCTGCCTCCTCTTCCAGCCGGCTGTGGGCATCCTGCTGGTAATAGACGGCGTAGCCTTCCCCATTGCGCAGGGGATCGACGAAAACCATCTTGCCCTGATGACTGAACATGGCGTGGAAGCCCTGCGGCCCCAGATCGAAGCGCCCCGTCTCCACCGGGCTGGACTCGTTGTATCCCTTGAAGGCCCGGATGTCGGGATACTTGGCGGCCAGATCCGCAGGCAGCAGATCATAAGATTGCAGGCTGAAAACGACCTCGTTGCCGTCCGGCAGGGGCAGGGTCAACCGCGACTCCCCCGCCAGCAAGCCGGCGAAGTGATCCGCGGGCACGGTGGCGATTCTGTATTGGCTGGCTCGCACCTCGTAGCCATCGGCGGCAGTGGCTCGCGCCGCGACCGTGTTCCACTCCTTGGCGGCAAGGCCGCTGGAGGCCAGCAGCCCGGCCATCATCAGCACCAACGGAGAATGTTTCATCAACGGCATCTTTTTAATTCCTTTTTTAATGCGTTCGCCCGAACTGCCCAACATCATTTTCCCGCCACGCCGATAAGTCCAGCGCCATCCGCTGTACATTCCCCGTATGGGGACGGTTGCGCCAACGCGGTCTAACCCCTATCATTGCGCGGATTTGTCCGTTTCAGAACCCCCTGTGCTACGGGGCCGGTTCATCCTTTTTTGGCCAAGGTTAATCTCATGCTCAAGTCCCCACTGTTGCCCCGTTCCGGGGATCTGGTCGTTGCCATCGTTGACGATGTATTGGCCCAGGGTCTCACCCTGGACAGAGCCTATGCCCGTCACTTCTCCGGCATCGAACTCAAACCGCAAGAACAGGCAAGGATTGCCCTGGTCACCGGCGATCTGCTGCGCCGCCTCAGCCTCTATTGCGCCCTGACCGGCATCCAGGTGCGTCAGGCCTCGAAGAACGTCTGGCCGCTGCTGCACAGCTGGCACGCCTTCCACAAGATAGCTCAGTCGAACCACCCGACTCTGGATCGCTTCAACGAAGAGGCCTTCCGCCGCCGTCTCAGCGAAGCCAAGAAGAACCCGGTGCTGATGGATGGCTGCCCGAGCTGGCTGGAGAAACTCGGCAGCGAGCAGCTGGGTGACGCCTGGCCTGCCGAACGTGCCGCCCTGGCCTGGATGCCCAAGCGCTACCTGAGGGTCAATACCCTCAAGGGTACCCTGGAGCAGTTGCAAGCCGCTCTGGCCAAAGAAGGGGTCAATACCATACCGGTCGAGGGTGTGCCGACCGCCCTGCAGGTCACCTCTGACGCCGCCCTGTTCCGCACCAAGGCCTTCGCCGATGGCTTGTTCGAGCAACAGGATGCCGGCTCCCAGCTGGTCGCCGCTGCTCTTGAGGTCACCCCGGGCATGCGCGTCATCGACGCCTGCGCCGGTGCCGGTGGCAAGACCCTGCACATCGCCGCCATGATGAGCGGCAAGGGCCGTCTGCTGGCGATGGACGTGGAAGAGTGGAAGCTGGAGAACCTCAAGCAGCGCGCTCGCCGCGCCGGTGCCCACAACGTGGAAACCCGGGTCATCGAGAGCAGCAAGACCGTCAAGCGCCTCAAGGGCACCGCCGATCGGGTGCTGCTGGACGTGCCCTGCTCCGGCCTGGGCGTGCTCAAGCGCAACCCGGATGCCAAGTGGCGCGACACCGCCGAGCGCCTGCCGGTGCTGATGGCCCTGCAAGAAGAAATCCTGCAGCGCTACAGCCAGATGGTGAAGGTCGGCGGTCTGCTGGTCTATGCAACCTGCTCCATCCTGCCCCAGGAAAACCGCCAGCAGGTGGACAAATTCCTGGCCGCCAACGACAACTACCGGCTGCGTGACGACCATACCGTCAGCCCGGCCGAGACCGGCTTCGACGGTTTCTACATGGCGCGGATCGAACGCATCGGCTGATGCCGTCAGCTTGAATTAAAAAAGGGGGAGCCATTGGCTCCCCCTTTTGCATGATGTGGATGCGACCTTATTCGGCAGCGGCCTCATCTTGCTTGTGCTTGGCGGCCACTTCCTTGATCAGGGTCTGCAGCTCACCGGCCTGGAACATCTCGATCATGATGTCGCAGCCACCGACCAACTCTCCTTCCACCCACAGCTGGGGGAAGGTGGGCCAGTTAGCGAACTTCGGCAACTCGGCACGGATGTCCGGGTTTTGCAGGATGTCGACGTAAGCAAAGGGCTCACCGCAGGACATCATGGCCTGGGAAGCCTGGGCAGAGAAACCGCAGCTGGGCAGCTTGGGGGATCCCTTCATGTAGAGGATGATGGGGTTGTCAGCCAGTTGCTGTTTGATCTTTTCGATAGTTTCCATAGGTGCCTCACTAGAGCGATTTCGGCGGCCATTCTACTGCAAACCGGGCAGACCACAAACTGGCAAACCGTGCGAAGTGCAAGAAGATATGGGTCAATAAGTGGCAGCTTGATCCAAGTCATGGCGAGAATCAAGAGTTGTTAGCCCATCTTTGATACTGCTACAATCGACGGGCTTTGGGCCTTTCGGCCCCTATTTTAACAACAATTCTTTTCAAAATAGAAAAGAGTACGCAATGTCTTGCAACCGTCGCTGTCGCACGGTCCAGCCAATGGAGAGTAGAAAATGGCTTTCGAACTTCCCGCTCTGCCCTATGCAATCAATGCTCTGGAACCGCACATCTCCCAGGAGACCCTGGAATATCACCACGGCAAGCACCACAACACCTACGTGGTCAACCTGAACAACCTGGTGCCGGGTACCGAGTTTGAAGGCAAGTCTCTGGAAGAGATCATCAAGACCTCCACCGGTGGTGTCTTCAACAACGCCGCCCAGATCTGGAACCACACCTTCTACTGGCACTGCCTCTCCCCGAACGGCGGTGGCGAACCGACTGGCGCCCTGGCCGATGCCATCATCAAGGCCTTCGGCTCCTTCGCCGAGTTCAAGGATGCGTTCACCAAGTCTGCCATCGGCAACTTCGGTTCTAGCTGGACCTGGTTGGTGAAGAAAGCCGACGGCTCCCTGGCCATCGTCAACACCTCCAACGCCGGCTGCCCGCTGACCGAAGCCGGGACCACCCCGCTGCTGACCGTCGACCTGTGGGAGCACGCCTACTACATCGATTTCCGCAACCTGCGTCCGAAGTACATGGAAACCTTCTGGACCCTGGTCAACTGGGAATTCGTGGCCAAGAACCTGGCTGCCTGATAGCCCGCTCTTGCCAAAACGCCCCGCACCGCGGGGCGTTTTTTTATGGCTGATAACCAACAAGAAGGGCGCCCACTGGCGCCCTCTTTATTCACACGTAGCTGACGCTTACTGGTCTATCTCGTCCAGATACTCGTCCAGGTTGCTGTCATCTTGCTGGCCCTTCTGCTGCTTGAGCTCAGGCTGGCGACCACTCACCTTGCCATCGTTGTACTGCAGGTAGAAGTCCTTGGTCAGGGCATAGGGATCGAGCGCGTTGTCGATGATCCGCTCCTGATCGATCAGCTTGGCTCGCGTTCCCACCCCATCCAGCGCCCAGTGCACCACCCGCAACGGGAAGGTCAGCAGGGCATAGGGGAAGTAGATGGTATCTATGGTATCGCCCACCAGCTCACGGGTAGTGGTCGGGCCGTAGACAGGCACCATGATGTAGGCGCCATCGCCGATGTCAGCCTTGCCGAGCACGGTATCCATCTCCAGCATGTTGCGCTCGAGACCGGCATGCTTGGCCACATCGAAGATCCCGAGCAGACCCACGGTGGTGTTGAGGGTAAAGCGGCCGAGGTTGGTGCCCGCGCCTTTCAAGTCACCGGTGAGCAGGTGGTTGACCATGCTGCTCGGCTCGTCGAAGTTATCCACGAAATTGTCGATGCCGTCCTTCACCCCCTGCGGTACGTAGCGGGCATAGCCGTGTACCACGGGACGGGCCACATAGGGCTCAAGCACGTCGTAGTTGACCGCCCACATGGCACGGTTGGCGCTCTGGAAGGGATCACGGGGATCGCTGGCCGTACTGGTGGCCTCGGGACGGTTTGGGGTTTCTTCGAGATCCAGGCTCTCTGGGCCCGGCTTGGGAGGGCCACCCGCACAGCCCCCCAATAGCAGTGCCACTGCCAATGCTCCTGAACGCAGATACATATGAAAGTCCTAAGCTTTTTTGGGAATCTTTATGAATTATAGGTAGCCCGCCCCATCCCGGGGTCGGGCCAAGAGGGTATTAGAGGGCGTGATCGATGCGGATGTCAATCGGCGCTGTAGGAATTGAGGTCGTAGGTACCGTGACAGAGACCCCTTCGAAGGCCCCTTCCTTGTCCATGACGTTGCCGCCACGGGACAAACGGGCCTTGAACTGCAACTCGGGATAGGCCGCCAGCTTGCTGCCTTCCATCATGGCGTCACCATCCCCGAGAGACAGGGTCAGCGGGAAGCCGGGACCCGGGATACGCTTGACCGCGATGGGCATGGGCGGGCCGTTGGGGATCACCGCAAACACGAACAGGTGGGCGTCTTCCGGCAGCTGGATCCCCGGCGCCAGGCTGATGTGGAGCGGGAATTCCCCCTCCTTCACCGCCAGCACCTGAGCCTCTGCCTGGGTAGTCGCCTGAGCGGCCGGGGCAGCGGCCGGGGCAGCGGTCGGGGCTATGCCGCGCTGGCGCAGTTGCTGCTCGGCGTACTCGATGGAGCGCTCCACCATGGCGTGGCGGGTCGAGCCCTTCTCCAGCAGCGGCAACATCGCCTGCCAGCGATCGAGGGCGGTCTGGAAGTCCTCCTTCTGCAACGCCATGAAGGCGTAGACGGAACGCGCCTCTATGTTGGCAGGATCCTGGGTGATGGCGGCCTGCAGCAGTTGTGCCGCCTGCGCCTCCTCCCCCGTCATCATCAGCGCCTGGGCATAGGGCACCGCCACCATGGATTTTTGCGGCGCCAGGCCATAGGCCCGCTCCAGCGCCTCACGGGCCATCTCGGGATCGTTGCCATCCAGGGTCAGCCGACCCAGCAGCAACCAGCCGCGATAATCGTTCGGCTCATCCTTGAGGCGGGTGCGCAGGCCTAAGGTGAAGTCCAGCAGATCTTGCTCGGTCACCGCGCTGTCACGCTCCACCAGGATGCGGTTGCTGAGCTCCCCGAGCCGGCTGCTGGCATCCTGCCAGCGCTGCACCTCGGGCCAGGCACCCAGCTTGTAGTAAAGGCCGAGGCTCACCACCACCAGCACCAACACGCCCGGGATCCACACCAGACTCTTGCCGCCACGGGCGGTCTGCTCCACATCGGGGATGTCGTCCAGCAGGCTGCGCTGCAGCTCCACCAGAGATTCCGACTCCTCCGCCAGCACCCCTTGCTCGCGCTCCTCGCCTATCTCCAGCAGGCGCTGGCGATAGAGCTGTTTGTTGAGCGCCGAGCGGCTGATGCTCTGGCTACCCTCACCGCGCCACAGCGGCAAGATCAGCGCCAGGCTCACCAGCACCAGCAGGGCCGCGATCACTATCCAAAAAGCGGTCATTGTTTCTCTTCCTCTTTGAGCAGGGCGGCCAGCCGGGCCTGCTCTGTCGCGCTCAGGGCGCTCTGTACCTGGACGGCGGCGGGGGAACGGCGGTGGCTGCGCACCACCACAGTGGTGGCGCCGATGACGATGACCAGCAAGGGGCCGAGCCACAGGATCAGGGTCGAGGCCATCATGGGCGGGTCATACAGGATGAAGTTGCCGTAGCGGGCCACCATGTAGTCCACCACCTGCTGCTTGTCTTTCCCTTCGCGCACCATCTGGTAGGTCTTGTCCCGCAGGTCCTTGGCAAGCCCGGCGTTGGAGTCGGCGATGTCCTGGTTCTGACACTTGGGGCAACGCAGCTCCTTGGTCAGCTCCCGGAAGGTCTGCTCCTGGGCGTCGCTGTCGAAGGTGTAGACATCGATGGCGGCGCGGGCCTGACCGGCGCCGAGCAGGCCCGCCATCAGCAATAAAGAAGCAATCAGTGTTTTCATCTATGGCTCCCTTATTTCATGGCATCGAAGATGGGTTTGAGGGTCGAGGCCCAGACTTCGGGATTCACATCCCCCACATGGCGATAGCGGATGATGCCCTGGCTGTCGATGAAGAAGGTCTCGGGGGCGCCATAGACGCCGAGATCCAGCCCCAGCATGCCGTCGGGATCATAGAGGTTGACCTGATAAGGGTTGCCGAGCTCCGCCAGCCACTTGATGGCCTTGTCCCGCTCGTCCTTGTAGTTCATGCCGACGATGTAGATACCCTGCCCCGCCAGCTGTTTGAGATAGGTGTGCTCCCCATAGCAGGTCGGGCACCAGGTCGCCCAGACGTTGAGCAGCATGGGGCGTCCCTTGAGGATGCTCCTGTCGTGCTGCTTGTCGAGGTCATAGATGTCCTGCAGGGTGAACATCGGCACCTCCTTGTCCACCATCACGGATTCGAGCTTGGTGGGATCGGAATAGAGCCCCTTGAACAGGAACACCGCGCCCATCAGGAAGATGATGAACGGCAGCAGAAACAGCCAGGTCTTCTTGCTCATGCCTTGGCCTCCTCGTCACGGCGACCGAACCGATAACGCTTGTCCAGCATCGCCAGCACACCGCCGATGGCCATGAAGACGCCGCCGAACCAGATCCAGCGCACGAATGGCTTGTAGTAGATCCGCACCGCCCAGGCCCCGTTGTCGAGCTGCTCGCCGAGCGCCGCATAGAGATCCCGGGTGATGCCCGCGTCGATGGCGGCCTCGGTCATCGGCATGCGGCTCACCTTGTACATCCGCTTCTCGGGCTTGAGCAGGGCGACCTGCTTGCCGTTCTGGTGCACTTCCAGCACGCCCTTGAAGCCGTCGTAGTTGGGGCCGTTCTTCTCCTTGATGCCGGTGAAGACGAACTCGTAGTCGGCGAACTTCACCCTGTCGCCTGCCTGCATGCGCAGGTCCTTCTCGATGCTGTAGTTCTGGGTGCAGGCGATGCCGATGATGCTGACCGCGAGCCCCACATGACCCAGGATCATGGCCCAGTGGCTGTTGCCGAGCTTGCGCACTCCGGTGGAGAAGCTGTGCTTGTGGGTGGCGCGCACCCAGGTCTCCTGCACGCTGGTGATGATGATCCAGGCGCCCAGACCAATGCCGAGCGCCGCCCAGGGTTTGAACTCCTCGGCCAGCAGCAAGGGCAGCAGGAAGGCGGCGGCCAGGCTCAATACCAGCGCGAAGATCACCTTGCCCTTGAGTTCACCGACTTCCTGGCGACGCCAGCGGAACAGGGGCCCCAGCCCCATCAGCAGGGCGAACGGGATGATCAGCCAGCTGTAGATGTGGTTGAAGAAGGGGGTACCGATGGAGATGCTGCCAAGCCCCAGCTCCTTGTGCACCAGGGGTAGCAGGGTGCCGAGCAGCACGGTCAGCAGGCCCGCCACCAGCAGAATGTTGTTGCCAAGCAACAGGGTCTCGCGACTCAACAGCGCGTGCTTGCCATGGCTCTTGACTTGAGAGCCCTTGAAGGCGAACAGCAGCAGGGAGCTGCCGATCACCGCCAGCAGGAAGCCGAGGATGAACAGGCCGCGGGTCGGGTCGGAGGCGAAGGCATGGACCGACACCAGCACACCGGAGCGCACCAGGAAGGTGCCGAGCAGGCTCAAGGAGAAGGCCGACAGCGCCAGCAGCACGGTCCAGGCCTTGAAGCTGGCGCGCTTCTCGCTCACCGACAGTGAATGCAGCAGCGCTGTGCCCGCCAGCCAGGGCATGAAGGAGGCGTTTTCCACCGGATCCCAGAACCACCAGCCGCCCCAGCCGAGTTCGTAATAGGCCCACCAGGAGCCGAGCACTATGCCGAGCGTCAGGAACACCCAGGCGGCCATGGTCCAGGGACGGGACCAGCGCGCCCAGGTGGCGTCGAGTCGGCCGGTCATCAGGGAGGCAATGGCGAAGGCGAAGGCCACCGAGAAGCCCACATACCCCATGTAGAGCATGGGCGGATGGAAGATGAGGCCGGGATCCTGCAATAGCGGATTGAGGTCGCGTCCATCCACCGGGAAGTACGGCAGGGTACGGGTGAAGGGATCCGAGGTGAACAGCACGAAGGCGGTGAAACCGACCGAGATGAGGCCGAGCACGCCGAGCACCCGCGCCACCGCATCGAGCGGCAGACGGCGACTGAACAGCGCCACGGCGGCGGTCCAGCCGCCGAGCGTCAGCACCCACAACAGCAGGGATCCCTCGTGGGCGCCCCACACCGCCGAGATGCGGTAGGCGAGCGGCAGCAGGCTGTTGGAGTTGGTGGCCACGTACTGCACGGTGAAGTCGTTGTCGACGAAGGCCCAGGTCAGGCAGAGGAACGACAGCAGCAACAGCAGAAACTGGGTATAAGCCAGCGGTCTGGCCGCCGACATCATGCCGAGGCGACCCAGCTTGGCGCCGAGCAGCGGGTAGCTGCCCAGCAGCAGGGCGGTGGCAAAGGCCAGGATCAGTGCAAATTGACCTAATTCCGGGATCATGAACGACTTCCTTTCAATTGAGCCGCGGCATGAACCGGTGCACGGGCAGGAGACGGTGAGAATGGCACTGATGCTGCCGGGGTCATTGTGTGGCCCCCTTCAGCTGCGCCTCGGTATATTCCGGCTTGAAGTGCATCCCGTTGGTGGCATCGGCTACCTCGGGCGGCATGTAGTTCTCGTCGTGCTTGGCCAGCACCTCGAAGGCGGCGACCGTGGTGGCATCCTTGAGGGTGCCCTGAGCGACGATGCCCTGCCCCTCGCGGAACAGGTCCGGCAGAATACCGTCAAACTCCACCGTCACCAGATGACCACCGTTGTCCACCAGCTTGAAGGCGACCTTGAGGCTCTGGGGATCCCGCGCCACCGACCCCGGCACCACCAGGCCACCGATGCGCAGACGCTGTCCCTCCTCCGGCTTGATCTTGTCCGCTCCCTTGCCTTCGACCAGCTCGCTCGGGGTATAGAAGAGATCGATGTTCTGGCTGAGGGCATAGAGCACCAGGCCAATCACGCCGGCGAGGCCGAGGCTGATGGCCAGGATGATGCTGAGGCGTTTCTTGCGTCTCGGGTTCATAGGGTGTTCTCCATCTGCTGGGCTGCCTGACGGCGGGCCTCGCGGGCCTGCTTGTTGCGCAATTCGCCGAGCAGGCTGCGGGTTTTCAACCGGGTGGAAATGACGATGCCGACCAGACAGAGCAGGGTCAGACCGAAGGAGAGCCAGACGTAGAAGGCGTAACCGCCCATGGCCACGAAGTCACTGAATGAGGCAAAGTGCATGCTTACTTCTCCTGCCTGGCGATGTCGGCGACCCAGGGGCGATGCCACTCCCGCATCAGGAGCTCATTGCGGAACCGCATCAGGGTCAGGGCGCCGAGGAAGGTCGCGAACGCCAGTATCATGATGAGCAGCGGCCACAGCATCTCGGCCGAGATGGAGGGCTTGTCGAATTTGGTGATGGAGGCGCCCTGGTGCAGGGTGTTCCACCACTCCACCGAGTAATGAATGATGGGCAGGTTGATCACCCCCACCAACGCCAGTATGCCGGCGGCACGTCCTGCCACCACCTTGTCGCTGAAGGCGTTGTAGAGCGCGATCACCCCCAGATAGAGGAACAGCAGGATGAGCTCGGAAGTGAGGCGGGCATCCCAGACCCACCAGGTGCCCCACATGGGCTTGCCCCAGGCGGCGCCAGTGAACAGTGCGATGAAGGTGAACACGGCGCCCACCGGGGCGACGGCAGCCACCGTCATGTCAGCCATGCGCAGCTGCCACACCAGCCCGATGAAGGCCGCCACCGCCATGGTGGAGTAGGCTCCCATGGAGAGGATGGCGGAGGGCACATGGATGTAGATGATCCTGAAAGAGTCCCCCTGCTGGTAATCCGAAGGCGCGAATGCCAACCCCCAGACGGTGCCGGTGATGAAGGCCAGCAGGCTGATCACGGCAAACCAGGGCAGCAGGGTCCCCGCCAGCCGGTAGGCTCGCTCGGGTTTGGCATAAGGGTGCAACCATTTCCACATAGCTCACAGAACCTTTCAGTTATTAATTTTTAGTGGCGAGGCCTACCATACCCACAGCCGGGAAACATCATATCCCCCGAAAGCAATAAGCAGCCATCCCCTTGATCTATCTCAATTAGATATTCTCAAAAAAGGCCTCAAAAAGGACTTCTTGCATAATTAATCAGTTAACGCTGACCCGCAGCGCCGCCGAGATGGCCAGCGGCGTCAGGGTCAGTGCCCCCACCAGCATGGCCCCCAGGATCGCGAGCTGACCGGCATAGGGCAACCCCATGCTGGCCGCATCGATGGCGGAGGTGGCGAAAATCAGCACCGGGATGTAGAGCGGCAACAGCAGCAGGCTGAGCAGCACCCCGCCCTTGCGCAGCCCCGCCGTCAGCGCGACCCCGACCGCGCCAAGCAGACTCAATATCGGAGTGCCGAGGGCCAAGGTGGCGACCACCGCCAGATAGGTTTTCATGTCCAGCGACAGCAAGATGGCGAGCAGGGGCGAGACCAGCAGCAGCGGTAGCCCGGTCAGCAGCCAGTGAGCGACCACTTTCGCCAACGCCAGCAGCCCGAGTGGATGGGGCATCAGCATCATCTGCTCCAGCGACCCGTCGCTGAAGTCATCGCGAAACAGCCGCTCCAGGGAGAGCATGGCCGCCAGCAGGGCCGCCACCCAGATGATACCGGGGGCGATGCGGGCCAGCAGCTTGGGCTCGGGTCCGATGCCGAGGGGGAACAGGGTGATGACGATGAGGAAGAACCAGAGCGGGTTGAAGATGTCGGCGCGCTGGCGCAGGGCCATCAGCAGCTCCCGCTGGATCAGGGTGAATACGGCGCTCAGCATCAGACAGCATCCTGCAGCAAGGGGGTGAGAGAGAGGGTCTTCAGGCGTCCCTGCATCAGGGTCAAGTCCTGGTGGGTGGTGAGGATCACCAGGCCGCCGCGCTCGGCGTGGGTCAGGAACAACCGCTCGAGCACCTTGACCCCCTGCTTGTCGATGGCGGTGAAGGGCTCGTCCAGGATCCAGAGTGCCGGTCGCGCCGACAGCCAGAGCCTGGCCAGCGCCACTCGGCGCTGCTGGCCCGCCGAGAGCTGGCCCGCCGGGTAGTCTTCGAAACCGGCGAGGCCGACCTGGGCCAGCACCTGCCACAGATCCACGTCATGGGAACCGGTGCCGTGCAGCTTCTGGTAGAAGGCGAGGTTCTCGAGGGGAGTCAGGGTCGCCTTGACCCCGGGCTGATGGCCCAGATAGAGCAGATTGGCATGGTACTCATCGCGGCAACGGCGGATATCCTCCCCGTTCCAGCATACCTCACCGGCAAAGGGCTGGGACAGCCCGGTCAGCAACCGCAGCAGGCTGGTCTTGCCCACCCCGTTCGGGCCCTCAATCTGCACCAGATCGCCGGGCGTCACCGCGAAAGAGAGATGTTCAAACAGAGTGCGATCTTCACGCACGCAGCTCAGATTGTTGGCTTGAAGCAGCATGAGGATTTAATCAATGGAAAGAGGCGGCCTGCATGTTAACACAGGATTGGAGAGCGTCTTTTCAAAGATGCCAACAATCAGCAGGATTTGTGGGGGAGATCGCGCCTTGCCAGAGGCATATGTGGCAAGGGAAATCGGGGAAGCGAATACCTCCCCTCAGGATTCAGGAGCGGCCTTTGCGCAGGGAGATCAGCAACTCGGCTTCGGCTTGCGGTAACTCGCACTCGCTCATGACTTCATCGAGATCGGCACCGAGTTCCACCATCTTGGCGGCGCGGCTGTAGAGACGGCGCTCCGGGTCCTGCAGGGTCAGCTCCTGCTGGCTGTCATGGATCTTCTGCATGGCCCCTTCGGCCGATTGCAGGCGCTGGCCCATGCCGATGGCCCCGGTATGGAGCTCCATCATCTGCTTGCGCAGACTCTCGAGCTGGCCCTGCAGCGTCTCTACCCTGGCCTCGGACTCTCGTCGGCTGCGACGCTGGCCGAATATCCCGACCAGGGCCAGCACCAGTGCCAACAAGGACAACCCCAAGGCTGCGAATTCAATCATCAAGCTATCACCTTCCAGTCAAGCAAACCGAGCAATGCGACCCCAGGCATGTGCGCCCGAAGCCCGCATTGTCTCGTACTTCCGTTCCCGATCACAGGGAGCCGATATCGTCCCACTCTTCGTCCGAGAGCAGCTTGTTGAGATCCACCAGGATCAGCAGCTGACCATCGCGGTTGCTGACCCCCTGAATGAACTTGGCGCTCTCCTCGGTGCCCACCGCCGGGGCGGGATCGATCTCGGAGGAACGCAGATAGACCACCTCGGCCACGCTGTCCACCATGATGCCGATCACCTGCTTCTCCGCTTCGATGATCACGATGCGCGAGTTCTCGCTCACATCCCCGGCCGGCAGGCCGAAGCGGGAGCGGGTGTCGATGACGGTCACCACATTGCCACGCAGGTTGATGATGCCCAGCACATAGTCGGGGGCACCCGGTACCGGGGCGATCTCGGTGTAGCGCAACACCTCCTGGACCTGCATCACGTTGATGCCATAGGTCTCGTTTTCCAGCTGGAAGGTCACCCACTGCAGCACTTCATCTTCGGCCAGATTCTGTGCGATATTGCGCTTCTCTGTCATGCTCTTAATCCTTGTATGAACCCGTCAACGGGTAAAATTAGCAATAAAACCACGGTATTGCCGATATTCTCAGCGACCTTCAATGTTCACGCCACGCCCGAGCAGCACCAGCAATTCCCTGACGTGCAGCAGGGCACACATCTTCTCCTTGACCATGCCCGCCAGCCAGGGGCGCTTGCCCTCCTGATGGCGCCATTTCACCTGGTCCCGACGCAACAGCTCGGTGCCCTTGAGCTGATGGCAGGCCAGCCCCCAGGGGGACTCTCCCAGCATGATCAGATACTTGTAGTCGGTGACATCCAGTGATCTGTCCGGCATCACCCAGAGCGCCGTGTCCACCACGTTCATCTTCTGATCCCGGGAGGCCATGATGCCGCGGTACCAGGCCGGCTGGCCGAACAGGGAAGTCACCTCCCCCAGCTGGTGAATGCCGCCAAGCTCGGTCAGGGGCACCGCAAAGGTCACCCCCGCCACATCGAAGAAGAGTGCCTGAAACTCGTTGCCGGTGTCCAGATTCTCCCAGCTCGACGGAGCGGCCTCCACCTCGAGCCGGGGCGCCAGCTCGGGTTCGGTCACCAGCAGGGTGGCCGGCTCGATGACGACAGGTGCCGGGATGATCTCGGGCTGCGCCGGTTCGAGTTCGACTGGCGCGCGGGTCTCGAGCTCTACCTCGATCTGCAAGGGCTCGGCGTGGCTCTCCTCATGGCTCAGGGCATCCATCTCGAACTGCACCTGACCCACCTGGGCAAGCAGCTCGCTCAGTTGCTCGAGCCGCGTGTCGGTTTCGAGATAGGGGGCGACGACCACCTCGGGCTGCGAGATGGCTTTGGCCTGACGCTGCAGTACCGGCGCCGGCTCCTCGTCATCC
The DNA here is from genome assembly GCF_056279295.1 of Aeromonas sp. TECH754. Classification (NCBI taxonomy): domain Bacteria; kingdom Pseudomonadati; phylum Pseudomonadota; class Gammaproteobacteria; order Aeromonadales; family Aeromonadaceae; genus Aeromonas; species Aeromonas sp. TECH754. The sequence goes on from NZ_JBWBRA010000001.1 coordinate 2,558,368, forward strand.
AGACTCTCCCGCAGCAGGGCATCGTCCAGCAGCAGGGAGTTGAAATAGTCGTCCATGGCCCGCACCTGGGTGGTTTCTCTCATGACATCACCTCTTGGGTCCGTTGACGCTCCTGAGCATCGAGATGGTTGAGCAGGGTCTCGTAGGCGTAAGTACCACGGCTGCCCGGCGCATAGATCGAAGGCGGAATGTGCAGCAGGCTGGCATCCCGGAATTTGGTGTCGATGGGGATGACCGCATTCCACACCGCCTCACCATACTGCTCCTTGATGGACTGCAGTGTCATCAGGGAGGCGCGGGTGCGCTTGTCAAACATGGTCGGGATGACGGTATAGCGGAACTTGTCCCGCTTGGAGCGCTGCATGATCTCGAAGGTCTTCATCATCCGCTCCAGCCCCTTGAGGGCCAAAAACTCGGTCTGCACCGGCACCAGGATCCTGTCGCAGGCCGCCAGTGCGTTGACCATCATGACCCCGAGCACCGGCGGGCAGTCGATGAGCACGTAGTCATACTGATCCTGCACCCGCAACAGGGCGCGCTTGAGCACCAACCCCATCCCTTCCCTGTTGCCCATCACCCGATCCAGGGTCGCCAGGGTAATCGACGCTGGCAGCAAATGAAGGTTGTCGAACTTGGTCTTGAGGGTCATGCGGTTGACCAGCTCGACACTGGGCTTGGTCGCCTGGAACAGCTCATAGAGGGTGCCCTCCAGCCGGTCCGAATCGAAATCGAAATAGGAGGTCAGGGAGGCATGAGGGTCGGTATCGATCAGCAGCACGCGCTGGCCACGCTGGGCCAACAGCCCTGCGAGAGAGACCACTGTGGTGGTTTTACCGACTCCACCTTTCTGATTGGCAACCGTCCAAACAATCACTGTATCAATCCTGCCTTGTTGTTATGCGTATGCCGCCATCGGGTAGCGTCACCACCCTGACATCCTCGCCCTCTGACGCCTGCTGAGCGGCTGGCACAGGGGTCGCCGTCACCGGATTGGCGGGGGCTGGCGGCACCCAGGCGAACCTGGAAATGGCGACCACCACCTTGCGATTCTGCAGCCGGCCCTGCTCAGTGCTGTTATCGGCGAAGGGGGAGAATTCTCCATAGGCCTCGTAGGCGAGCCGCTGTGGCACTATGCCCTTGCCCACCAGGGCATTGAGCACGGCCTCGGCCCTTGCCGCGGACAGAGCCCAGTTGGAGCGAAAAATCTCATTGTTTATCTGTTGGTTATCCGTATAGCCCCGCACCCTGACATAGTTATCGACCGGCGTCAGAATACCTGAAAGCGTATCGATCACCGGGGCCGCATTGCTGCCGAGAAAGGCGCTGCCACTGTTGAACAACAGGCCGGAACTCAGCTCCACCGTGATCCAGTTGTCATCCTGGGCCAGCTTGACCACGCCGGCATCGACCAGAGCGCCCATGGCCTGCTGCAGTTGCAGCGCTATGGTCGCAAGGGCCGTGCCATCTTGCGAGATGGGAGTGCCCGTGATGGGGGCGAGCGAGGGTGAGGGGGACGCCGCACTCTCCAGCAACGAGGGGGCGGCCGATACCGGGTTGTCCAGCAACGACTTGCCCTGCCCTTCCAGCAAGCCATCGCTACGCGGGGTTGCCTGATTGAATGCCTGGGTCATGCCATCGATAACGGCGCGATACTGCTCCTTGTTGACCATGGCCACCGAATAAAGCACCACGAACAGGGCAAAGATCAGCGTCATGTAATCGGCGTAGGAGACCAGCCAGCGATCGAGGTGCTCTCGTCCCTGCAGGTGCAAACGGTAGCGCTTGCGCATGGCTATTCCCCTTTCAGATAAGCCCGTAACCGCCGCTCAACCTGCAGGCCATTCTCCCCGTGGGCGATGGCCAGCAGCCCCTCCAGCGTCATCTCCTGATAGAGGCCGTATTGGTAGTGGAATGCTCGAAGACGATTCGCAACAGGCAGATAAATGAGGTTCGCAAACCCCACTCCGTAGATGGTCGCGACGAAGGCGATGGCGATGCCGGCGCCGAGTGTGCTCGGTTCTTCCAGATGGAACATCGCCTGGATGAGACCGATCACCGCCCCTATGATGCCGATGGTCGGGCTGTAGCCCCCCATGGACTCGAAGACTCGGGCGGCGTGCTCGTTGCGCTCCTGCTCGATGTCGATGTCCGCCTCCAGCAGCCGGCGAATGTCGTCGATGGAAACGCCGTCCACTATCATGGTGAGGCCCTGGCGGGTGAAGGGTTCCGTCTCCTCTTCCGCCTGGTTCTCCAGCGCCAACAGACCCTGCTGGCGGGCAAACTGGGCCCAGCTCTGCAGCCGCTCGGCTTGCTGGACCAGATCCCACTGCGGCGGGAACAGCATCCAGCGCGCCTGCCTGAGCGCCGCCAGCATGTACTTGCGGGGGGTTTGCAGGATCACCGCGCCCCAGGTACCGCCAACGACGATGACGAAGGCCGGACCATCGAGCAGGGTCAGCAGGCTGCCACCGTGCCACCACTGGGCAACGGCAACGGCGCCCAACGCCAGCACCAGGCCGAGCATGCTCATGCTCAGCGACCCAACTCGACCAGGATGCGCTGCGCCACCCGATCCAGCGGCAGGGATTCGCTCGCGATGCCGGCCTTGGCGACCGCCTGCGGCATGCCGTAGACCACGCAAGAGGCTTCATCCTGCGCCCAGATGGTGGCGCCCTGCTCCTTGAGCAGACGAGCGCCATCACGGCCGTCGGCTCCCATGCCGGTCAGGACGATGGCGAGCACCTTGTCGCCGTAAGTCTTGGCGGCCGAGGCGAAGGTGATGTCGACACAAGGCTTGTAGTTGACCTTGTCATTGCCCTCGATGATGCGCAGGCGAGCCCCAGGACCGCGTCCCTCCAGCAGCATCTGCTTGCCGCCTGGCGCCAGATAGGCATGGCCCGCCTTCAGTACATCACCGTCCTCGGCCTCCTTGACGCCGATCTGGCACAGCCCGTTGAGACGGGCGGCGAACGCCGCGGTGAAGGTCGCCGGCATGTGCTGAATGAGCAAGATCGGGTGCGGGAAGTCGCCGGGCAGCTTGGTCAGCACATTTTGCAGTGCCACCGGGCCGCCGGTGGACGTCCCGATCGCCACCAGTTGATAACTCTTGCCGCTGCGCTTGAAGCTGGCGGGTGCGCTCGGGGCGCGAACCGGCTCGGGCTGGCGCTCGAGGGGGCGCGTCAGGCTGCCGCCAAGGGCGGGACGCACCAGGGGCTCGGGGGCTCTGGGCTTGGCCGCCATCAGGAAGCGCTTGCGAGCGATCTCCCTGACGCGCTGCTGCAGCAACCGCACCGCCTCGTCCTTGTCACGGGCGATGTCTTCAAATTTTTTGGGGAGGAAATCGAGGGCACCGGCATCCAGCGCCTCCAGCGTCGCCTTGGCACCCTCGTGGGTCAGCGAGGAGAACATCAATATGGGGGTCGGGCACTTGGCCATGATCTCGCGCACGGCGCTGATGCCGTCGAGCACCGGCATCTCGATGTCCATGGTGATGACGTCGGGCCGCAACTGCAACGCCTTGTCCACCGCCTCCCGCCCGTTCTGGGCCGTGTCGATCACCGTCATCAGCGGATCCTGATTGATGATTTCGCTCACCCTGCGGCGGAAGAAACTCGAATCGTCGACCACTAGTACCTTGACTGCCATTGTTATTCTTCTAACTCCTTGGGCCAGAACGATCAGTGGCGACGTGCGTAAGCCTTGAGCAGGCTGGGCACATCCAGAATGAGGGCGATGCCTCCATCGCTGGTGATGGTCGCGCCGGCCATCCCAGGGGTGCCTTGCAGCAGGTTGTCCAAGGGCTTGATCACCACCTCCTCCTGGCCGATGAGGTTATCCACCACGAAGCCCACCTGCTGGGTGCCTATCTGGACGATGACCACGTGGCCGGTGTCCTGGCGCGCCGTCTTGCCGGCGCCGCGCACCAGCCACTTGTGCAGGTAGAACAGCGGGATCGCCTTGTCGCGCACTATGATGGTGAGCTGGCCGTCCACCACGTTGGCCTTCTTCAGATCCAGGTGGAAAATTTCGTTCACACAGCCGAGCGGCAGGGCGAAGGTCTGCTTGCCCACCTCCACCATCAGGGTCGGCAGTATGGCCAGGGTGAGGGGCACCTTGATCTCGAGGCGAGTGCCCTTGCCCCAGGTCGAATCTATGTGCACCGAGCCGTTCAGGCTGACGATGCTGGTCTTCACCACGTCCATGCCGACGCCACGACCCGAGATGTCGGAGATCTCCGATTTGGTCGAGAAACCAGGGGCGAAGATCAGGTTGTAGGCATCGTTGTCGCTCATGCGCGCCGCGCTGTCGGCATCCAGCACGCCGCGGCTGATGGCGATGGACTTCAGCTTCTCCGGATCCATGCCGGCGCCGTCATCCTCGATGCAGAGCAGGATATGATCCCCCTGCTGTGAGGCACTCAGGGTGATGGTGCCCTGACGGGGCTTGCCCGCCTTCTCGCGCACATCCGGCATCTCGACGCCGTGATCGCAGGAGTTGCGCACCAGGTGAACCAGCGGATCGGCCAGGGCCTCCACCAGGTTCTTGTCGAGATCCGTCTCCTCCCCGACCATCACCAGCTCGATGTCTTTCTTGAGGGTGCGGGCCAGATCGCGTACCACCCGGGGGAAGCGACCGAATACTTTCTTGATTGGCTGCATGCGGGTCTTCATGACCGCACCTTGCAGATCGGCGGTCACCACATCCAGGTTGGCCACCGCCTTGGACATCTCTTCGTCGTTGCTGGCGACACCGAGGCTCACCAGACGATTGCGCACCAGCACCAGCTCGCCCACCATGTTCATGATGACGTCCAGGGTCTTGGTATCCACCCGCACCGTGGTGTCGTTCTGTACCGTGCTGCTCTCGGCAGGGGCGGCCTGTTTGGCTGGCGCAGGGGCAGGCGCTGGCTTGGCTACCACCGGGGCGGCCTTGGCAACCGGCGCAGGGCTGGCGACGGCCGGGGCACTCGGTTGGGCGGCAGGAGCAGGTGCAGATACTGCGGGAGCAACCGGCGCCGACATATTGTGCTGCGGCGCTTGGCCGCGGCCGTGCAATTCATCCAGCAGGCGCTCGAACTCGTCGTCATCGATGAGCTCGTCCACCTCTTTTTGTACCGACTGTAGCGGGCTCAAATCCGGCGCGCCGCCGTGCTGGCCCTGGCCGTGTAACTGATCGAGCAGTGCTTCGAACTCGTCGTCGGTGATGTCGCCAGAGCCGCTCAGGACAGGAGCTACCGATACCGTCGGTGCCTTGCCGGCACCGTGCAGCTCATCGAGCAGCCGCTCGAATTCATCGGCCGAAATTTCATCGATGGAGCCACCACCATTCACGGCAACAGGCGCCACCTCGGCGACGATCACAGGCTCAGGCAGGGTGGCGGGTTGCGGAGCGGCGACAATGCTGGCGGTTCGCAGCCGTTCTTGTCCTTCGGGCTTGCACAGCTCGTGCAGATCGTGCAGAAGATCGGCGGAAGCCGGGCTGGTCGGCTCCCGATTCTGTACCTGGGCAAACATGACGTTGATGGCATCGAGGGCCTGCAAGATGACATCCATCAGCTCGGCACTGAGGGTTCGCTTGCCGTTGCGCAGCATGTCGAACAGGTTCTCGGCACCGTGGCAGACGTCCACCAGCTCGGTCAGGGAGAGGAAACCGGCTCCCCCCTTGACGGTGTGGAAGCCGCGGAAAATGGCATTCAACAGATTTTTGTCATCGGGTCGCTTTTCCAAGTCGACCAGTTGTTCAGACAACTGTTCCAATATTTCTGATGCTTCGACCAAAAAGTCTTGCAGTATGTCTTCATCAACTTCGAAGGCCATGCGTCACTCCATTAGAATCCCAGACTAGACAGCAGATCGTCCACATCATCCTGACCATTGACCACATCGGACCTTGTCTGCGGGTTCATGATGGGGCCCTCGGCTTCGATGCCGCTCACCGGCAGGCTGCGTGCCGAGTTCTCGGCGACCGCCTCACCAAACATGGTCAGCATCTCAATCAGCTTCGTTTCAACTTCCTGCACCAGCTTGATGACTTTGCGGATCATCTGACCGGTCAAATCCTGGAAATCCTGAGCCATCAGAATTTCCGTCAGCAGTTGTCGTAACTTATCGGCATCAGCCTCTGAAGCCTTAATAAAATCATTCAGTTGATGGCAGAGCGCCTTGAACTGGCCCAGCTCGAGGTCCCGGCTCATCAAGGCGTTCCAATTGGGCATGACCAGCTGAATATTGTCATTGAGCCGATCGGCGATGGGCAGGCTGGCTTCTACCGCATCCATGGTGCGGTTGGCCGCCTTGTCCGTCATGTCGATGACATAGCTCAGACGCTCCCGGGCATCGGGGATCTCGTGGGTGGCCAGGTCGGGGATCCTGGGATCCAGGCGAAAATCCTGCAAAGAGTTGTGCAGTTGGCGGGTGAGCTGTCCCACCTTGTCGAACAGCGCCGCCGCATTGGGGGCACACACCTCGGCGAGGATGGTATCGGCCTGTTCAAACTCCCCTTGCTCAAGGTGGGCCACCAGCATCCTTGCCTGATCGAGCGAGATCAGGGCACTCGTTTTGGCCGTCATCCCTGCCACTCCTTAACCGATACGTTCAAAGATTTTGTCGAGCTTCTCTTTGAGAGTGGCGGCGGTAAACGGCTTGACGATATAACCATTGACCCCTGCCTGGGCGGCTTCGATGATCTGCTCGCGCTTGGCTTCCGCAGTCACCATCAGCACCGGCAGGTGCTTGAGTTTGTCATCGAGGCGAATGGCCTTGAGCAGGTCGATGCCCTGCATGCCAGGCATGTTCCAATCGGTGACCACAAACTGGTAGTCGCCGTTTTTCAACATCGGTAGCGCCGTGTTGCCATCGTCTGCTTCGTGGGTATTGTTATATCCCAGGTCACGCAGCAAGTTCTTGATAATCCGGCGCATCGTTGAAAAGTCATCCACGATGAGGATTTTCATGTTCTTGTCCAAAATTCCCTCCTAAATAGCCGCCAAAACGGCTGATTTACATGATGCTGAATGCAGGTTGAATGGTGCGGATTATGCCTTAGAGTTGCGTTCCAGTGTAGCCAGTACAATCACTTATACATTCCAATCTCTCAAACGCGCGCGCAATCGGTGCATGGCCTGGCTGTGGATCTGGCTCACCCGAGACTCACTTACGCTCAGGACTTCACCAATCTCGCGCAGGTTCAGCTCTTCGTCGTAATAAAGCGAAAGCACCAGCGCCTCCCGTTCGGGCAGGCGGGCGATGTGTTCGGCCAGCGCGCCCTGAAAGCGCTCGGCCGCCAGATCGTCGAAGCCACCGTGACCGCTGGCGTCATCGGGATGCCCTATCACATCCTCGCTGACCCCCAGATCCTCGATGCCGATGATCTTGCCGCAGGAGACGTCCTGCAACATGGCGTGATACTCGCCGAGGGAGACTCCCATCCGGGAGGCCACCTCGTTGTCGCGGGCATCCCGGCCATGGGCCTGCTCCACGTTCTCGATGGCCTCGGCGATGGCCCGGCTGTTGCGGTGCACCGAGCGCGGCACCCAGTCGCCACGGCGGATCTCGTCGAGCATGGCACCGCGAATGCGGATACCGGCATAGGTTTCAAAGCTGGCGCCCTTGCTGCCGTCAAAATTGCGGGAGGCTTCGAGCAGCCCAATCATACCTGCCTGGATCAGGTCATCCAGCAAGACACTGCTCGGCAGGCGAGCCAACAAATGCTGGGCGATCCGTTTCACCAGCGGAGCATGACGCTCCACCAGCACATAGGAATCCTGATGACGCAAGTATGCTTGGGCTTTATTCACGGGAGTCTTCCTGTGCTATGACCGGCTTTTGCAATAAATTTTCCAGGAAAAATTCGAGATGGCCGCCCGGTTGATTCGGGATGGGCCAGCTCGCCGCCTTGTTGGCCAGAGCGCGAAACGCCAGTGCGGCGGGCGACTTGGGGAAGGCCTCGACGATCAGCTTCTGCTTGCGCACGGCGGCCCGCAGGTTGGTATCGTAGGGGACGCAGGCCACCAGCTCCAGCGAGGTGTCGAGGAAGCGGTCGGTGACCCGGGTCAGCTTGGCGTAGAGCTCCTGCCCTTCGCGCAAGGAGCGCACCATGTTCGCCACCACCTTGAAGCGGAACACCCCGTGATCCTTGGACAGGATCTTGATCAGGGCATAGGCATCGGTGATGGAGGTGGGCTCGTCGCACACCACCACCATGATGTCCTGGGCCGCGCGGGTGAAGCTCAGCACCATGTCGGAGATCCCCGCCGCCGTGTCCACCAGCAGCACGTCGACCTGGGTCTTCATCTCGCTGAAGGCACGGATGAGCTCGGCATGTTGCACCGGGGAGAGCTCGACCATGGACTGGGTGCCCGAGGTGGCTGGCACTATCATCATGCCGTAGGGTCCCTCGACGATGATGTCGTCGATGGTGCACTCCCCGGCCAGCACATGGGACAGGTTGCGGTGTACCCGCAGCCCGAGCATGACATCGACGTTGGCCAGACCAAGATCGGCATCCAGTACCAAGACGCGCTTGCCCTGGGCGGCCATGGCTCCCGCCACGTTCAGGGTGACGTTGGTCTTGCCCACGCCCCCCTTGCCTCCGGACACGGCGATCACTTTCACTCGATTGTTTTGACGCATTTTGCGCAGACCACTCGCCTGATCCATATACATGTTACTCATAAAACTCCGAATCTTCGGTCTCGCCAAAACCCGATCCCCAGAAGTAGGGATCCTCTGCTTCTCGCTCGAGCGAGCCCATGGCGGCACCGACCAGCAGCGCCGCATTGGCAACTTGAATATCTTCCGGCACCCGCTGTCCATCGGTGATGTAGCTGATGGGCAGGGCGTTCTGAATGCATACGTTGATCACTTCACCCAGATTCAGGCTCTCATCCAGCTTGGTCAGGATGCAACCACTGAGCGGGATGCGCCGGAAGTGATCCACCGCCTCCTGCATCACCCGTCGCTGGGAGGTGGCAGACATGACCAGATAGCTGCGAATGCGCACCTTGGCATTCTTGACCAAAGTATCGAGCTGCTCGGTCAAGCGGATGTCGCGCTGCCCCACCCCGGCGGTGTCGATGAGCACCAACCGGCGATGACGGAACTGATAGAGCGCATTGGCCAGCTCCTCGGCATCGCGCACCTGGCGCACCGGACAGCCCATGATGCGACCATAGGTCTGCAGCTGTTCATGGGCGCCGATCCGGTAGTTGTCGGTGGTGATGAGCGCCACCTGCTCGGCGCCATATTTCATGGCAAAACGGGCCGCCAGCTTGGCGATGGTGGTGGTCTTGCCGACCCCGGTCGGGCCGAGCAGCGCCACGGCGCCACCCTGGCGCAAGATGTCGTCTTCACTGATCTTGAGCTGGGCTGTCAGCACCTCGGCCAACTGGGCCATGGCCTGATGGATGGGCATGTCTTCCGGGATGAGGCCCGCCAGCTGATCGGCGAAGGCATCGTCGAACCCCATCTTCTTGAGTTCCTTGATGAGCAGCGCCCGCATCGGCTCGCGGCGCTCCACCTCCTGCCACATCAGACCGGAGATCTGATGCTCCAGCAGCTTGCGGATGCTGGCCATCTCCTTGCGCATCCCCTCCATCTCCTGATCCCGTTGGGGAGTCGGGGCTGGACGCGGGCCCTGGGCGGCACGCGGCTTTGGCTTAGCGGGCTCGGGGGCCGCGCCCCACTGGCCCTGCTCGGCCAGGGTTCTGGGGGCCGCATTGGCGGACACCAGACCGGCGGACTGGTTGCCATTGCCTGCCGCATTCGCGGGCCAGGCACCCGGCGATGGATTGCCAGCACCCGCCGGATTGGCCGGGTTGAGTTTTTGCTGACGCGCCAGCAGGGCGGCCAGGGTATCGGCATAATATTCGTTCTGTTCCTTGGGGGGAGCCGGGCGCGTCATCTGCTTGCCCGCAGACGAGATATTGACGCTCTCATCGTTCAACTGACGGCGAACCGGCGCATCCTTGGGTCCAGGCACCTGGGACTGATAATCGACGGCAGCGACTATCTCCACCCCACCGGTGACCTTCTTGTTGGACATGATGACGGCATCCGGCCCGAGCGTCTCCTTGACCTCGGCCAGCGCCGTTCGCATGTCTTTGGCAAAAAACCGCTTAATCTTCACCCGTCATCTCCGCTAACTAGTTCTGTCCTACCGCACTGACGATGCGGATTTGCTTGTCATCAGGCACTTCCTGATAAGACAGAACACGCAATCCAGGAATGGCATTCTTGACAAACTTCGCCAGGGTATTGCGCAGTATCCCCGATGTCAGAAGCACGGCCGGCTGGCCTTCCAGTTCTTGTCGTTGAGTGGCTTCCACCAGCGAGCGCTGCATCCGCTCCGCCAGTCCCGGCTCTATGCCGGCGCCATCTCCTCCACCTGCTTGCAGGGATTGATGCAATATACGTTCCAATTCTGGTGACAAGGTGATCACCGGCAACTCGGGTTCGGGGCCGGCGATCTCCTGCACGATCAATCTGCGCAGGGCGATACGGCAGGCCGCTGTCAGCACTTCCGGATCCGGGCTGCGCGGCGCATATTCCACGAGGGTCTGCAGGATAGTGCGCATATCGCGAATTGGCACGCCTTCATTGAGCAGATTTTGCAATACCTTGACCAGGTTCCCCATGCTGATCACCTCGGGAACCAGCCCTTCCACCAGCTTGCTCTGGTGTTTTCCGATCATGTCCAGCAGCTGCTGGACCTCGTCATGGCCGAGCAACAGGGCGGCATGATTGGAGAGAATTTGGCTCATGTGGGTGGCCACCACGGTCGCGGCATCCACCACCGTATAGCCGAGCGTCTGGGCCTGGGAGACCTGCTCCTTGGCGACCCAGACCGCCTCCAGCCCGAACGCGGGATCCTGGGTCGCAATACCCTGGATCTGGCCGAACACCTGGCCCGGGTTGATGGCCATCTCCTTGTCGTGATAGACGGTCGCCTCCCCCGTGCTCACCCCCATCAGGGTGATGCGGTACTGGTTCGGGGCGAGATCCAGGTTGTCGCGGATGTGCACCGCAGGCACCAGGAAGCCGAACTCCTGGGAGAGCTTCTTGCGCACCCCCTTGATCCGGTTGAGCAGTTCACCCCCCTGATGCTTGTCCACCAGCGGGATCAGCTGATAACCCACCTCCAGCCCGATGATGTCCACCGGCATCACGTCGTCCCAGCTCAGGTCTTTCTGCTCGACCGGGGCATCCCCGTGGGCCGGCAAGAGTTCACCGCTCGCCACCCCGGCCTTTTGCCGTTTCTCCCGGCGCAGCAACCACCAGGCCCCCACCGCGGCGCACGCCCCGAGGCTCAGGAACGCCAGGTGCGGCATGCCGGGCACGCTGCCCATCATCAGCAGGATGCCGGCGGAGATCACCAGCGCCTTGGGATTGTCGAACAGTTGGCCAAGCACCGCCGTGCCCATGTCCTGATCGGTATTCTGACGGGTCACTATGATGGCGGCGGCGATGGAGAGCAGCAGGGACGGGATCTGGGCCACCAGGCCGTCACCGATGGCGAGCAGGGTATAGATCTGGGCCGCTTCGCCGAAGGTGAGCTGGTGCTGCACCATGCCGATGATGAAGCCACCGATGATGTTGATGAAGAGGATCATGATGCCGGCGATGGCATCCCCCTTCACGAATTTGGAGGCACCGTCCATGGAACCGTAGAAGTCCGCTTCCTGGGTCACGTCCTGACGGCGCTTCTTGGCCTCTTCCTGAGTGATGAGACCGGCGTTCAGGTCCGCATCGATGGCCATCTGCTTGCCGGGCATGGCATCCAGGGTGAAGCGGGCGCTCACCTCGGAGATCCGGCCCGCCCCCTTGGTGACCACCACGAAGTTGATGATCACCAGGATCATGAAGACGATGATGCCGACCGCGTAGTTGCCGCCGATCACCACGTTGCCGAAGGCCTCGATCACATGGCCGGCCGCCGCACTGCCGTTATGGCCTTCCAGCAGCACCACCCGGGTGGAGGCGACGTTGAGCGCGAGCCGCAGCAGGGTCGCAATCAGCAGGACGGTGGGAAAGGCGGCGAACTCCAGCGGCCGGCGGGTATAGACGGCCACCAGCAGCACCACGATGGAGAGGGCGATGTTGAAGGAGAACAGGATATCCAGCATCAGGGGCGGAATGGGCAACACCACCATGCCGAGCGAGGCGAGCACCAGCAGCGGTGTCCCCACCCCCTTGGTCAGCAACCATCGGTACTCTTTGAAACGGCCAAGTCCAGCCTTGAATCCCATCATTTTTCTCAATTATCAACCGCCAGTGCCGGAGTAAAGCAAGCATCAAGCCAACAATTTAATTGATTGATATATATGTATTTTATTTTAAAGATGTCAGAAGTCCGTCGCCATCTGCCTACGAAACAACCTGCCCCGCGCCTGACCAGCAGAACCAGGGCTTCGCCTTTGTTGACGGTATTCGGAGAACAGATCGATCTTTGACGATCAAGAGTTGGGCCACAGCGGAGCATCTTGGGCTGATGCGCATAGGCCAGCCGGCAGACAGCCGGTGAGGCTGCTCAAACACTGCTAGGTACGGTATTCGGGGAGAATGGGCAGATCTTTGGCGATTGGAGTCGGGCGGCAGGCAGTGCTGCTGCCGGTGAGGTTGCTCAAGCGTCGCTAGGTACGGAACTCCGGCGGGATCGGCAGGTCTTTGGCGATCGGGGTCGGGCGGCGACCACGGCCACGGCGGAACTTCTTGAGCTGATACACATAGGCCAGCACCTGTGCCACGGCGGCGAACAGCCCCTCCGGGATCTCCTGGCCAATCTCGGTGGCGTGATAGATGGCGCGGGTGAGCGGCGGGGACGGCATGATGGGGATATCGTATTCGCGGGCGATCTCCCGGATCTTCATCGCCACCTCGTCGGCTCCCTTGGCCAGCACCTTGGGCGCCGCGCCGGGCTTGCTCGCATCGTATTTCAGTGCCACCGAGTAGTGGGTCGGGTTGGTGATGATCACATCCGCCTTGGGCACATCCCCCATCATGCGGCGCATCGCCATCTGCATCTGCAACTGGCGGATCTTGCCCTTGACCTCGGGCTTGCCCTCGCTGTCCCTGAATTCGTCCTTGATCTCCTGCTTGGTCATCTTGAGTTGCCGCATGTGGTTCCAGGTCTGGAACGGCACGTCGATGGCGACGATGGGGATGAGGGCGCAGCAGAGGATGATCAGCATCCACAGCAGCAGGTCCAGCGCGTCTATGATGCCGCCGGGGAAGCCTTCGAGGGAGAGATTCAGCAGATGATTGAACTTGCTGGAGAGCATCCACCAGGCAAATGCGCTGATAAAAATCACCTTTGCAATGGATTTAACAAGCTCCACCAAAGATTGCACCCCGAACATCCTCTTCAGACCATTCAAGGGGCTCAATTTGCTCCACTTGGGCAGCATGGCCTCGGAGGAGAAGTTCATCCCGCCGAGCAGGGTGTTGCCGACGAAGGCGGCGATGGCCACCAGCAGGAACAGCAGCCCCAGCGGTTGCAGCAGCGGGGCCAGCAGGGCGGGTACCATGGCCCCCATGGCGTTGGGGTCGAAGGCTTGATCCCGGTTCAGGGTGAAGCCGACGGTGAGCACCTTGACCATGGCGCCAGCCAGGCTCTCCTTGATCATCAGCAGGCCGAACACGGTCGCCAGCAAGACACTGGCGGTACCCAGCTCCTTGGAGCGTGCAATCTGCCCTTTTTCCCGGGCCTGTTGCAGTCGTTTGCCCGTGGGTTGTTCGGTACGTTCCTGATCGGTATCAGCCATTCAGCTGCTCCCCATCATATTGAACAAGCAACATGCCACCGTTGACGGCGCCTTGCCCGACGTAGCCCTGCTCCCGATCAGCCATTCTGGCCCCCGAAGCACTGAACGTTGATAAGCTCGCAGCTGGTCTCCTGTACTCGCTCCCAGATGGATTCGAAGTGGCCCATGAAGCCGCCTATGGTGAGCCAGAGGATGAACAGGCCGGACATCATGCTGACCGCGAAGCCGATGCTGAAGATGTTGAGCTGGGGCGCGGCCCGGGTCATGACCCCGAACGCAAAGTTGATGAGCAGCAGCGCGACGATGGCCGATAGCGCCATCACCAGGGAGGCCTGGTACATCACCCCGAGGAAACTTATCAGGCTGCGAATGGCGGGCCGCGTCAGCCCGCTGTCGGAGACCGGCAGGGTCTCGAAGCTCAGCACCACCATCTTGATCATCAGCAGGTGACCGTCCACCGCCAGAAACACCAGGGTCGCCAGCATCAGGTAGAACTGGCCCACCACGGGGGCGGACTGGCCGTTCATGGGATCCACCAGGGTGGCAAACCCCAGGCTGGTCTGCATGGCGATGACCTGGCCCGCCATCACGAAGCTCTCCAGCAGAAACTGGGTCATCAGGCCGAGGGCGACACCGATCAGCAACTGCTGTCCCAGCACCAGAAAGCTGCCGACGGAGAACAGCTCTATCTTGGGCATGGGGGGGAGCAGGGGGGCGATGATGAGGGTGATGGCCAGCGCCAAGCCCATGCGGACATGGGCCGGTGCCAGCCGACTGCCAAACACCGCCATCACCATCAGCAGGCTGCTCACCCGTGCCAGCGGCCAGAGGATGGAGGCCAGCCACTCCATGATCATCGCCGTGGTGTAGGTCATGCAGCCTCCTCAGGGGGAGACGGACACATCGGAGCAGGCCGCGTCACCCGCATTGCCTCACCACCTCGGGAGGATTTGGAGATGCCGCCATCAACAGAGCGCCGGTGGCTGTGCTTGCCTTGGCAGACATCAACCGACCACCTCGGGTATCTGGCTCACCATCAGCTGGAAGAAGTCCATCAGGCTCTGCAGGCCCCAGTGCGCACCGGCGCCGAGCGCCAGCAGGGTAACGATGAGACGAGGCAGAAAGCTCAGGGTCTGTTCGTTGATGGAGGTGGCGGCCTGGAAGATGGCGACGACGAGCCCCACCATCAGGCTCGGCAGGATCACGGCGCACACCATGATGGTCACCAGCCAGAGCGCCTCGCGAAACACGTCGACAAAGGTTTCCGGACTCATCTTATCGGCTCCTTTCCATTGACCGGCTTAGCCGGCGCCCAGCCCGAAGCCGTTGGCCAAAGAGCCCAGGACTAGGCTCCAGCCGTCCATCATGACAACCGGCATCGGCTTGAAGGGCAGTGAGAGCGGCACCGGAGGAGAACATCATCCGGCGCCCAATCCGAAGCTGTTGGCCAAGGAGCCCAGGATCAGATTCCAGCCATCCACCATGACGAACAGCATCAGCTTGAAGGGGAGCGAGACCAGCATGGGTGACAGCATCATCATCCCCATCGCCATCAGTATGCTGGCCACCACCAGATCGATGACCAGGAACGGCAGGAACAGCATGAAGCCGATCTGGAACGCGGTCTTGAGTTCGCTGGTGACGAAGGCCGGGATCAGCACCCGCAGCGGCACGTCCGCCGGCTTGTCCGCCTGCACGTCGGCTATCTCCATGAAGGTGTTGAGATCCTTGACCCGGGTCTGGGCCAGCATGAACTGGTGGATGGGCAGCTCGGCCTTCTCCAGCGCCTCCTTGGCGCCTATGGTCTCCGCCAGATAGGGCTGCAGCGCCTCGTCGTTGATGCGATCCAGCACAGGGGACATGATGAAGAAGGACATGAACAGGGCGATCCCGATCAGTACTTGGTTGGACGGGCTCTGCTGCAGGCCGATGGCCTGGCGCAGTATGCCGAGCACCACGATGATCCGGGTGAAGGAGGTCATCATGATCACCATGGCCGGCAGGAAGGAGAGCGCGGTCATCAGCGCCAGCACCTGCAGGGTCAGGCTGTATTCCTGGCTGCCATCCGCCATGGTCTTGACGGTCAGTGCCGACATGCCATCCTGAGCCATTGCCAGTGGCGACAACAGCAGCACGGACAGCAGGCCCAGCCACCGGATCCAGTTAGCTTTTTTCATGCTTGCCCATCAATTTGCCGAGCTGCTGGGAGAACGCCTGGGGCTGGCTCTCATCCAGCGGCTGCTCCAGGCGATAGAGGAAGTTGACCTGCTGGGGGGTCACCCCGATGAGCAGCTGCTGTTCACCCACCTTGACCACCATCAGCTTCTCCTTGTAACCCACCGGCAGGCTGGCGATGACCTTCATCTGGCCGCCCCCCATGACCTGGGTCAGCTTGCTCTTCTTGAGCAGGAAACCCAGCACCAGGATGAGGCCGATCACCATCAGACTGGAGAGCAGCCAGGAGGTGATGCTGGGGGGCGTGACGCCCTCGGCCAGCGCCGGCGTGGTAAACAGCAACAAGGCGAGGATGCGGATCATGTGAGTTTCTTGATTCTTTCAATCTGGCTGATGACATCGGCCAACAAAGGGAGGATGCCGAATGTCTTGGCCAACATCCGGGCAATGAACAGCGGCGGGACGAAGGAGCCCATCATTTGAGCTTCTTGATCCGTTCAATCTGGCTGATCACATCGGTCAGGCGGATGCCGAACTTGTCGTTCACCACCACTACCTCGCCGTGGGCGATCAGGGTGCCGTTGACCAGCACGTCCAGCGGCTCGCCGGCGACCCGGTCCAGCTCCACCACCGAGCCCTGGTTGAGCTGCAGCAGGTTGCGGATGCTGATCTGGCTGCGGCCCACTTCCATGGCGATGGTCACCGGAATGTCCAGTATGGTGTCCAGCTTGCGGCGCTCCTCGGCGCTGATGGGGGCATCGTCTTTGAGCTCCTCCAGCGGGGCGGGCTTGGCCTCGGCCGTCACCTGTTCTTCCAGCGCAGCCGCCCAGGCATCTGCCATCAAATCCTGCTCGTCATCGGTTCCGCTCATCTTGCTTCCTTATGCTGCTTCGTGGCCCGCGTCTGACACGACGGGTCTGTTAAGAGTGTTTGTCTTCGATGCTGCGCTCGAGCTCTTCCAGCTCGGCCTCGCCATCGATGCGCACGCCCCCACGGGTCACCAGATGCATCTCTGTCTTGACCCCGTCCGGGCGTTTGAGTTTATCGACTATCTTGAGCGCCACGTTCTCCTTGGTGCGCCCCATCTTGGCGTGGAAGGTCGGCAAGTCTTCCACGTAGACCAGCAGGTTCTCCGGCATCTCCACCGGGATGATGTCGCCGGGTTTGAGCTCCATCAGATCCCGCAGGGTCAGCTCGGTCTCCAGCAGCTTGGCCTTGAGCTCCACCTTGACGTCCATGATCTCGTCGCGCAGCGCCTTGCTCCAGCGCACGTCGGTATCGCCCTTGTCGCTCTGCACCCCGGCATCGAGCAGTTCGCGGATGGGTTCGAGCATGGAGTAGGGCATGGCCACGTGGAAATCACCACCGCCGCCATCGAGCTCGATGTGGAAGGAACTCACCACTATCACCTCGGTGGGGCTGACGATGTTCGCCATGGCGGGGTTGACCTCGGAGTCGAGATACTCGAAGCCCACGTCCATCACCGGTGCCCAGGCGTCCTTGTAGTCCTCGAACACCAGCTTGAGCAGCATCTGGATGATGCGCCGCTCGGTGGGAGTGAACTCGCGCCCCTCGATCTTGGCGTGGTAGCGGCCGTCGCCGCCGAAGAAGTTCTCCACCAGGATGAACACCAGGCGGGCCTCCATGGTGATCAGCGCCGTCCCCTTGAGGGGACGGAAGCGCACCATGTTCAGGCTGGTCGGCACGAACAGGGTGTGTACGTACTCGCCGAATTTCAGCATCTGCACACCGTTGATGGAGACCTCGGCGGTGCGCCGCATCATGTTGAACAGGCTGATGCGCATGTGGCGGGCGAATCGCTCGTTCACCAGCTCCAGGGTCGGCATGCGGCCACGGACGATACGGTCCTGGGAGGAGAAATCGAACTGGGCGATGCCGGGATCGCCCGCCGCCCCTAGTTCTTCCTCTTCGACATCATCGACACCGTGCAACAGGGCATCAATTTCGTCCTGACTTAACAGATCGCTCACGCTTCACCTTTCATTGCATGACAAAGCCGGTAAACAGCACTTGTTCGATTACGGGGGAAGAGACCAGGTCATTGAGTACCCGACGACACTCTTCCAGTGAATCCTGGCGCAGCTTCTCCTTGCCCTCGAAGGTCATCAGCTGCTCGGCGGTGGCCGCGCTGAAGACCCGCAGCAGGGTGCCTTCGATCAGGGGGATATTCTGCTTGGCCAGCGCCTCGTCAGCGGCGCCACGCACCATCAGCTGGATCTTGATCTGCACCAGCCGATCCCGCTGTCCGCCCGCCACATTGAACACGAAGGGGCGCAGCATGGCGACATAGAGCGATGGCTGTGGCGTGCTCGTGGCCGGCTTGGCCTCCTCGGTCTCAGCGGCCACCGGTTTGTCCCCGCCCGCCAGCATGAACCAGGCACCGGCTCCGCCGCCCCCCAGCACGATGACGGCGAGGGCGACTATCATGATCAGCTTCTTTTTCTTGGCTGCCGCCGGATCCTTCAGCGTCAGTTCGTTATCGTCTGCCATCCCTTGTCCACCCTGGTCCTAAACTGGTTCGGTATCATAAACTTACTCAGGCAGGCATCAAGCATAGAAATCAATTCCGCTGTCGTTTGTCGATTCCACCAGCAGACTCATTGTGTGGCTCCTGCCCTCCCCTTCGGCCTGCTTGTCACCGAAGGATCCACTTCCTTGCTGGCCCTGCTGACCCTGCCCGTTGAACTGGCCCTGGGATTGCTGCTGTGACTGTTGTTGTGTCTGCTGCTGCACCTGCGTCTGGCCGAGCTGGATCCCCTGCCCCGCCAGCATGTCCCGTAGCCGCGGCATGGCCTGCTCCAGCATCTCCCGGGTCTGGCCATGCTGCACCACGAAGTGGACGCTGGCTTGGCTGTCGGCCCCCATCTGGATCTGGATCTTCATCTTGCCAAGCCCGAGAGGATCGAGCTGGAGCTCCACCTGCTGCAACTTGTCCGTCAGCATCAGGTTCACCTTCTGCTGCAACTGCTCCGGTGCCTCCGGGGTCGCCAGCTTGAGGTGTGGCAGGGTCGATGCCTGTCTGGCGACCACCTCGGCCGCCGGCCTGCTCTCGCCAGGCTGTGCCTGTGCATGCTGCAGCGCCGGAGCCGACTCGCGCTGCTCGACCGATTGGGTCTCCAGCGCAGATGTGCCGGACTCATCCAGCGTTGGTTTCAGCTCGGTCTGCTTGAGTTCGGCGCTCGCCCTCACGGCCACCGCGGGCTCGGCCTCCATCTGCGAGATACCGGCCGACAGGGCCGTCAGCGAGGCTTGTGGTCCCTGGGATTCGTGGCGCGCCAGGATCTGCGGTGCCGTCGTCAGCACCGGCTCAGGATCCGCGTTGGCGGCTGCGGAAGCCGCGCTCTCAGCGGCACTCTTGGCCGCAATATTTGCCTCGGGCTTGGCTGCCGACGCCTGCCCTACGTTGGCCTCCTGCTCGGCTGCCGGTCTGCTCTCATCCCCTGACTGGGTGCCATCCGGGGTGGCATTGGTGCCGGTGTCAGGCCGGGTATCCACCCTGACCAGCCCCTCGCCAAAGGCCTTGGCCGCACTCGCCTGGGCACCTTGCTGAGTGACCTGAGTACTGGTGACTGCGCGCTCGGTTGAGATGGGTTGCTGCGGCTTGCCCGCCGTGGGCAGCCCACCAGGGTCGTCCGCTACCGGCGCGGCCCCCGTTTGGGTGGGGATCACCTTGGCCAGCAGGGCGGCCCGCTCCTGACCGGACAGCGGCGGCTGTGGCTGTGGCTGTGTCTGGCTAGCAGCTTTCGACTCGACAGCCTTTGGCTCTTCTGTCTCGGTGACGGCCTGCTCTGTTGGTAGGGTGGTCTGGGTGACAAGCTGCTCTGCTGACCGTGTGGCCGGGCCGGCGGGCGGCGCGTTGGCAGGCAGGGCCGCGGCCTGGTTACCCTTGCCGGACTCGACAGTCGGTTCGCTGCCCTTGTCGAGTTTGCCGGTCTTGCCTGCCTCGCCTTGCACTGGCAGATCGGCGGCGCCTTCAGCACTGGGATCGTCCGCCCCCTGGCCCGCGCTCGCCTGTTGCAACAGCGCCTGCGCCGTGGCGGAGCCGGTCGTGGCCGCGGGCTTGCCAGCATCCGCCAGTGATACATATTGCGACTCGGGCGGCAAGCCATTGCCGTCGACGATTGACGCCGTCGGTATCGCCTGAGTCGGCGCAGCAGGAACCACCAGGCTCACATCCTGTCGGAGTGAAGCCTGCAGCTGTTGCAGAAAATCCTCGGGGGGCAGCTCGGTCTCGTCGCTCTTGTCAGACGTTGGCTGCGCCGCGACGGGAGTCCCGTCGGTCGCCAAAGATTTGGCATCCGGCACCATGGCTGCGGGAGCAGCCTCGCCAGCTGGCGCGCTTGGCGCCCCCTTGCCGACGAGCTGGGCCCTGGCCATGGCCTCGGCAAATGCGGCCTTGCCATCCCCCTGCAGCGGCAGTTCGCCCCCTTCGTTGCCCAGATTGGGCATGGCCGACGCGGTACCGCTGTCGGCAGGGGTGGCCTGGATGACGGCCTTGAGCAACTGGGTCTGTATCATGCGGGGATCCCTGACGACAATCCGGTGGCCGGCGACATCGACGTCGTCCCGTCACCGCGTATTTATCACGATAAAGAAAACGAAAGCAAATTACAGGCCAGAATGGTGATAGCGCCGCATGATGGCGTAATCGTCCAGCATCTTCTGCTCCTGGCGCTGGGCCTTCTGGCGCACCCGTCCCGCCTGTTTCTCAAGCAGGAGTTCGACGGCCTTGCGTCGCTGCTGAGCCTCCAGCCATTGGGTCCGGCACAGTGCCAGCGCCTCGCGTACCTGCAACACCCCTTCGTACTGCTGGGTCGCCGCATTCTCAAGCTTGCTGATGAAGGCGTGATACTGGCTGTTCTGCTGGGGCGTGATCCCCTGCAGGCCCCGATCTGTCCACTGCTGGTGGTAGATCTGGCGGTACTGGTTCAGCGCCTCTTGCTGATCCATGAACAGCTTCAGGTCCTGCTGGGCCTTGGCCAGTGCCATGGCCGCCTGCTGCTCCGCCTCGACCAGCCGGGTGGCCAGCAACTCCAAGCCTTTACTCATTCCAACACTCCCATCCAGTTCATCTCATCAGCGCATCAGTGGCATGGCCACCATGTGCAGGGATTGCAGGCCTTCATCGTAGGGAATCACCTCGCGCATTTTCTGTTGCAAGAACTGATCCAGATAGGGCTTCTGAATGATGGCCCTGTCGATGCGGGGATCCGAGCCCTGGCTGTAGGCGCCTATGGTGATGAGATCCCGGTTCTGCTGATAGAGGGAGTAGAACTGCTTGAAGGTGCGCGCCAGCTCCATGTGCTCCGGCGAGGTGACCATGGGCATAACCCGACTGATGGATTTCTCGATGTCGATGGCCGGATAGTGGCCCGCGTCCGCCAGCTCCCGCGCCAGCACTATGTGGCCGTCGAGGATGGCCCGCGCCGCATCGGCGATGGGATCCTGCAGATCGTCCCCTTCGGTCAGCACGGTGAAGAAGGCCGTGATGGAGCCCTGACCGTCGCTGCCGTTGCCGGCCCGCTCCACCAGCGCCGGTAATTTGGCAAACACCGAGGGCGGGTAGCCCTTGGTGGCGGGAGGCTCCCCCACCGCCAGGGCGATCTCGCGCTGGGCCTGGGCGTAACGGGTGAGAGAATCCATCAGCAGCAGCACGTTGAGCCCCTGCTCGCGGAAGTATTCGGCGATGGCGAGCGCCGTCTCGCAGCCCTTGAGCCGCATCAGCGGCGAGGCGTCGGCCGGGGCCGCCACTACCACGGCGCGCTCGCGCCCCTCGGCCCCGAGGATCTCCTCGATAAACTCCTTCACCTCCCGACCCCGTTCACCGATGAGGCCGACCACCACCACGTCTGCGGCGGCGCCACGGGTCATCATGCCGAGCAGCACCGACTTGCCGACGCCAGAGCCGGCGAACAGCCCCATCCGCTGGCCTTGCCCCACGGTGAGCACGGCGTTGATGGCGCGCACCCCCACGTCCATCGGCTGATGGATGGCGCGGCGAGCGAGCGGGTTGATGCGTTGCTGGGCAAACTGCACCGTCTGGGAGGAGATGATGGGGCCGAGCCCGTCGAGGGGCTGACCGATACCGTCGATGACCCGGCCGAGCAGATTCATGCCCACCGGGATGCCGTGATCCTCGGTGATGGGCACCACCCGGGCGCCGGGGATCACCCCCTTGAGCTGCTCGCTCGGCATCAGGAACAGGCGATCGCCGGAGAAGCCCACTACCTCGGCCTCCAGCCAGCCATCCTGAGTATCGATACGGCACAGGGCGCCGATGGCGGCGCGGCAGCCGATGGCCTCCAGCGTCAGCCCCACCACCCGGGTCAGCTTGCCCGCGACCGGTGGAATGGGGGCGAGATCGCGCACCCGGTAGCCTTGCAGCCGATTGAGCAAGGACGCTGTCATCGCGCCTCCAGAGAGAAAGGGGAAAGATGCCGGGTCACAGGGTGACTCGGCATTGTCACGCAGGGAAATACCGCACAGCGGCGCGGGATCTCGTGGAAAGCACGGAACATGCCGTTACTCGGCATTGTCGCGCTGGGAGATACCGCACAGCAGCACGATGCCGCGTAGAGAGCGCTGGGCACAAAGTTACTCTGCATTGTCACGCAGGAAGTTGCGCAACAGTTGATCGATGCGTCCCGACAGGGTCAGATCGATGCTGGAGAGTTCGGTGGCCAGTTGCAGATCACCGGGAGAGAGGGTGGGATCGCTGCGCAGCCGCCAGTGACGCTTGGCACACTCCTCGGCGCCGAAGGCCTGCTCGACCCGGGTCACATCATCCGGGTGCAGCTGCAGCGTGACCCCCTGCTCGGCGGCGGGCAGCAGGGATAGCCCCTGCTTGAGCGCCTCGAGCAGCAGCCTGGGTGACGTTTCGGCTTCGTGACGGATGAGGGCGCGGGCCAGTTGCTGCACCAGGGCGATGAGCTGTTGCTCCACCGCGCTGTCCTGCTCGCTCAAGGGGTTGGCGAGCCTGTCTGCCAGCCCCTGCCAGTGGGCAATCTGCTGCTCCACCTGCTCCTGACCGAGGGCGAGCCCCTCTTCCCTGCCCTGCTCCAGACCAGCCTGATGGCCCTGTTGCAGGCCTTCCAGCTTGCCCTCTTCCAGCCCCTTGGCAAAACCGGCTTCCTGACCCTCGCGCATGCCCTCTTCCCAGGCGGCCTGGCGAATGGCCTCCAGCTCTTCGGCGGTGATGCTGGGAGCCGGCTCCTCCTCGGGTTCTTCGATGAGGGCCTCGGCTTCCTGTTCCTGCCGGTACCAATCCGGACTCAGTCCCAGGGCATTGACCTGGATCTCGGACTCGACCTCCATCTCGGGCCAGCCCCAGGCCTGCACCTGACTCTCATCCTCTTCGGGCCTGACATAGCCGCGCAGCTTGTTGTTTTTGTTATTCATGCTTCAGAGACGCTCCTCGCGACGACCAGATGACAGGGCAATATCATCACAGGGTTCAGGTTGCATGACTTAGAGGAATTCCTCGCCACCACCGGAGCCCAGCATGATCTCGCCCGCATCCGCCAGACGGCGGGCAGTGGAGAGGATCTCCTTCTGGGCCGCCTCCACTTCGGAGACCCGGATCGGCCCCATGGCCTCGAGATCGTCCGCCAGCATCTCGGCAGCCCGCTTGGACATGTTCTTGAACACTTTCTCCCGCATCTGATCGTCGGAGCCCTTGAGCGCCCGTTGCAGCAGATCCCCCGGTACTTCCCGCAGCAGGGTCTGGATGCCCCGATCGTCCACGTCGATCAGGTTCTCGAACACGAACATCAGATCCTGGATCTGCTGGCTCATCTCTTCGTCCGAGTCGCGGATGGAGTCCATCAGCTGGCCTTCGATGTTGGTGTCGAGGTAGTTCATGATGTTGGCAGCGGCCTTGAGACCGCCCATCTTGGCGGCCTGAGCCCCGGCCGCACCGGCGAACTGTTTCTCCATGATGTCGTTCAACTCTTGCAACGCCGCCGGTTGCACCTCTTCCAGGTTGGCGATGCGCATCACCAGATCCAGGCGCACCTGCTCCGGGAACTGGCTCAAAATCTCCGCCGACTGCTCCGGCTCCAGGTAGGACAGCACGATCGTCTGGATCTGCGGGTGTTCGTTCTGGATGATGCTGGCCACCTGGCGCGCGTCCATCCACTTGAGGGAGTCGAGACCCCGGGCACCGGACCCCAGGATGATCTGATCCACCAGATTGCTGGCCTTGTCCTCGCCGAGCGCCGCCACCAGGGCCTTGCGCACGAAATCTTCGCTGCCGATACCGATGTTGGTGTATTTCTGGATGTCTTCGATAAATTGACGGTGCACCGCCGCCACCCGATCGTGACTAAAGTCCGACATCGAGGCCATGGACATACCGAGCCGCTGCACCTGCTTGGGCTCGAGGTGGCGGAAGATCTGGGCGGCATCCTCTTCGTTGAGACTCAGCATCAACAAGGCCGCCATCTCCATCCCGGGCATCTGATCCAGGATCTGGCGCTGCACATCGGTAATCTCGTTACCGGTTATTTGGTTTTTCTTCTCTTCAGGCATCTTTGTTCGTTACCCATTCTTTAATGACCTGAGCGGCCAGATCCGGTTCATTCGCCACCAGCGCACGCACCGCCTTGAGCAAGTCTTCGTCACGGTGCAGATCCGGCAGTTTCAGATGACCGTCACGCACCCCGAACACGGGTTCGGCTTCCGCTTGCGCCGCCAGCAGGCTGAGCTCGTCATCCCCACCCAGCACTATGCTGTTGTCCAGATCCAGCTCCCCTTCCGGACGTGCATCCGGGTAGAGCAGGCGCTTGAGCATGGGCCGTACCACGGTCACGATCAGCACTATGATGACCAGCACGGAGGCGGCGATGCGCACCGCACGCCAGAACCAGGGCTGCTCGTAGACGGGGGTATCGGTCATGGCCTCGAGTTCGGGACGATTGAACGGGATGGCGACCACCTCCAGGGTGTCCCCCCGGGTCACATCATAACCGAGGCCGCCGCTGAGCAGGCGACGCAGGGTATCGAGTTCGGCCTGGCTGCGGGCCTCCCGGGTGACGGCGCCCTCGGCGCCCGGGGTGGCCTTGTAATCCACCGCCACCGACACCGTCATGCGGCGAATGCCGCCCTGCTGACGCCGGATGTGGCTGACGGTGGTATCCAGTTCGAAGTTGCGGGTCGCCTCCTTGCGGGAGCGGCCACTGGACGCCGACTCGGCATCGGCGCCCGTCGCCTGCTGGGGAATGCTGGAGGCGGCGGGAGGCTGGTTGGAGAGTGCGCCGGGCACGCCGCCATTGCCACCATTGGCGCTGTTCTCCTCCATGGTCATCTCGGAGCGCACGGCGGGCAAGTCGGGGTTGTAGGTCTTGCGGGTCTGCTCCTGTTGGGAGAAATCGAGGGAGAGATCCACTTCAGCCGTATAGTTGTCGGCGCCCAGCACCGGGATCAGGATGGCGTCAATTTTTTGTTTGTACTCCAGCTCCTGCTTCTGCTGCATCGCAAACTCCTTGCGAGTCTGGGCGGAGAGCGGATCCTGAGAGCCGGAGTTGAGCAGGCGACCGTTCTGATCGGTCACGGTGACGCGAGTCGGCTCCAGGCCGTGGACGGCGGAGGCCACCATGTCGACGATGGAATCCACTTCCCCCTGGCCGAGGGCGCTGCCCTTGAGGCTCAGCACCACGGTCGCGCTGGGTTTGCGCTCGTTGCGGGCGAATACGTTGTCTTTGGGAATGGCCAGCAGCACCTGGGCCTTGGCCACGTTCTGGAACTGCTCGATGGCACTCGCCAGCTGACGCTCGCGGCTGAGCTTGAGACGCTCGCCTTCCATGCGCTGGCTGACGCCGAAGCTGGAGTCCTTGAGCAGGATGGACTCACCATCGTTGCTGGCATCGCTGTTGCCAGCCAGCCCGGCCCGGGTCAGACGCAGGCGGATGTCGGCATAGTTTTCGGCACTGACCAGCACGCTCTTGCCATCGACCTGATAGGGGATCTTCTGCTGATCCAGATAGTCGAGGGTGGAGACCAGCTCCTGGGTGTTGAAGGTGCCGAGCGGACGCATCTCCGGCTCCTTGCCCCACAACAGGATGAACACGGCGATGGCCAGACAGATGGTCAACCCCAGGATCAGGGTGATCTGGCGCAGCACATCGGTATTGGACAGGAAGCCCAGCGCCGAGCTCTTCTGCTCATGCTCGTCGAGGGCTGCCGCCCCCTCGTTGTTGATCAGCAGGTCGCCGTTTTGATCAGTAGCCACGGATTATGTCCTTATTGCTGACATGTTCATGATGCTCAGTCGCCATGGTTTATTGAAATCCCTTAGACCGGCATGTTCATGATGGTCTTGTAGGCATCGACCATCTTGTTGCGCACCTGCACCGTCGCCTCGAAGGCGATGGACGATTTCTGTCCGGCGATCATCACCTCGGAGAGATCCACCGACTTGTCGCCCATGTCGAAGCGGGTGCGCAAATCGTTGGCGCCGCCCTGCAGCTCGTTGACGTTGTCGAGCGCCTGTTGCAGCATCTGACCAAAATTCGAGCTGACCTGACGGCCGGGCTGGGTCAGCGGCGTGGCGCCTGCCTCGATCTTGAGTGACTGCATCTCTTGCATCAGGCTGCTTGCACTTATTTCCATCTTCCATCCCCAGACAAATCATTGACGCTGACTGCCACTAAGCAATTAGAGTGCCAACGAATGCAGATCCTGTGATGCCGCGGCGGCGAGTGGTCAGGATTTAGACGAACCAGCCCCTGGTGATGCGCCAGAGTCTGGGCTGATGATGAAAAGACGAGGATCCCGGATAAAAAAATGGCCCGCATCAGGCGGACCATTGTCACAACGGATCTTGAGGGTTATTGGGTCAGATCTTCATCGATCCAGTATTTGGATCCCGTGATGCTGATGCCATACATCAGCCCCTTCTCGCCAATCTGGTAGATGGCCATGCCACCGTTGTAACCGGTATCCAGAGACGCACTCTCCTTGCCGGCCACCACCCCGGCGTCCGAGGTCGCTTCCCAGCCCTTGTTCACGAAGTTGTCGAAGGTCTGCTTGGTCTCAAACAACATCACCTGCTGGTAGAACTTGCCACCGAAGCCGCTCGCCATGCCGGCGCCGAACATCTTCATGTAGGTGTGCTTGTTGCTCGAGCGATTGACCGCCACCCCGGCGCCCTGGTTGGTGTGCACCATCAGGGAGAACTTGCGCGAATCGAACACCGCGTAGCCATAAGCCTTGTCAAACAGCAGCTTGGCGGAGGGTTGTTCGTTGAACAGCCGCACCAGCGCGGTGTCGGCCATGGTATCGAGGGCGGTACGCGCCTCGGTCGGCGTCTTGGGCTCGAGCATGGTGTCGAGCTTCTTGTCCGCCGCCGACAGCCACTCCTTGCCGGTGGCAGCGCTCTCCGCCGTCCAGGCACCGGTCTTGTTGTAGGCATCGGCCCCCCAGCTGGAGACCGACTCCCAGGTCGCCTTGGAGAAGTCGGTGATGCCCTGCCAGGCCTCCTTGCTGGTATCGCTCACCGCCGTGCCCAGCTCGGAGGCGGCTTCCTTCAACTTCGCCCAGTCGGCATGGCTGGGGGTAGACGCCAGTACCAAGGTGGCGACAATCAGCCAGGATCGGCTCTTCATGATGTTCTCCTTATTGCTCGTCAGCGGGTCATCACCCTATCAGATTTAAGCTTATTCAAAGAAGTGCCATGTGCATACCCATTCAGCCTGGGTCAGCATAGAGGCTCGTCAGGTCGTTGCCCTCCATGCCGCGTTGTCACGCGGCCCCAGGCAGTCGCTCCCGCCTCCCGGGAAGCCGATTGCCACCGCCGGACGCACCGTCAGATGCTGGCAGCCTGAATGGCAAATGCCGCGCATCTGGCCCGGATGAAGCGTCACCGGTAAATATTGTTCAGCACGAGCATGCCGGTTGTATAGTTTTTGGTTAGCCATTCCGGTAAAATCCGCGCCCTTAAAGAAGAGCCACCTAAGAGTGATTGAGCGATGTCCAACACAAAACAGGCCCCCAAAGTAGGATTCGTCTCCTTGGGTTGCCCCAAAAATCTGGTCGATTCCGAGCGCATCCTGACCCAGCTGCGTACCGAAGGGTACGACGTGGTGCCCAGCTATGACGATGCGGAGCTGGTGGTGGTCAACACCTGCGGTTTCATCGACAGCGCGGTACAAGAGTCGCTGGAAGCCATCGGCGAAGCCCTGGCCGAGAACGGCAAGGTGATCGTCACCGGCTGCCTCGGCGCCAAAGTGGATCAGATCCGCGAGATCCACCCCAAGGTACTCGAGATCACCGGCCCCCACGCCTACGAAGAGGTGCTGGGTCACGTCCACAAATACGTGGCCAAGCCGACCCACAACCCCTTCACCAGCCTGGTGCCGGCCCACGGCGTCAAGCTGACCCCCCGTCACTACGCCTATCTCAAAATCTCCGAAGGCTGCAACCACCGCTGCACCTTCTGCATCATCCCCTCCATGCGCGGGGATCTGGTGAGCCGCCCCATCGGTGACGTGCTGGCCGAAGCCAAACGCCTGAAAGAAGCCGGCGTGAAGGAACTCCTGGTGATCTCCCAGGACACCTCCGCCTACGGTGTCGATGTCAAACACCGCACCGGTTTCTACGACGGCATGCCGGTCAAGACCAGCATGGTGGCCCTGTGCGAAGAGCTGGCCAAGCTCGACATCTGGGTGCGCCTGCACTACGTCTACCCCTACCCGCACGTGGATGACGTCATCCCGCTGATGCGCGATGGCAAGGTGCTGCCCTACCTCGACATCCCGCTGCAACACGCCAGCCCGCGCATCCTGAAATTGATGAAGCGTCCCGGCACCGTCGAGCGCACCCTGGAGCGCATCCAGAAGTGGCGCGAGATCTGCCCCGAAATCACCCTGCGTTCCACCTTCATCGTCGGCTTCCCCGGCGAGACCGAAGAAGAGTTCCAGATGCTGCTGGACTTCATCGACAAGGCGGAACTGGACCGGGTCGGCTGCTTCAAATACAGCCCGGTCGATGGCGCCAAGGCCAACGAGCTGCCTGATCCGGTGCCGGAAGACATCCAGGAAGAGCGCTTCGTGCGCTTCATGGAGCTGCAACAGCAGGTCTCCATCCGCAAGCTCGCCCGCAAGGTCGGCAAGGAGATGACGGTGCTGATCGACGAGGTGGACGCAGAGGGCGCCACCGGTCGATCCTTCGCCGATGCCCCCGAGATCGACGGTCTGGTCTACCTCAACGGTGAGACCGGCCTCAAGCCCGGCGACATGGTCAAGGTCCGCATCGATGAAGCGGACGAGTATGACCTCTGGGCCAGCCTGGTAGAGTAACCTCGCCTCTCCCCAGCGGCGCCCATGCCGGTGTCCGGACAAGAGCCAGTCAGCCACGCTGACTGGCTTTTTTATTGGCCGTGAAGAAGTATCCATCCTGCAGGGTCAGTTACTGAGCCCGTCCACCGCCATCAACGACAATCACCCATCGCCTACCAACAGCGGCGTCCCATCCGGGGATGCCCTCAGTGAGCCAGCGCACACTTCTGCATCGCGCTCCGGGTTCTTGTTTCAATCTCGAAAAAAAGCCACCGGACGGAATAAAAAATGAGCACGATCCAGTTCACACAATCGCTTTTAGCTGGCAACAATGAGTGACTTGATGCTCTGTGCTAATTAACATAAAAGGCTAATTTTAAAGGATTAAAAATACAAATTGACGAGAATGACGAGACGACGCACGTTTTTACGATATCGACGAAATGAACAGTTGTTGTTTTCCTGTTAATTCTGCTTTTCTAGTGGTGTTGGACGACACAACTACAAGGGTTCAAAACCTGACCAACACAGAGGGCCGACATCCAAGCATGCGATCTCGGCGCTCCATTCCAAAGATGGAAGACCCAATAAGAAAGGAAAACATATGCTTGCCAAAGTATCCAAAATCGCTACCTCAGTCATGCTGGGAACCCTGATGCTCGGTGCCGCCGGTACCGCCATGGCCGCCGAGAACAAGACGGTGCTGACCCTGGTTGCACAGCAGGAGACCGCATGGGTCAAGAACTTCAACCCCTTCCTGCAGGCCGGTCTGCTGCACACGACCCGTCACTTCATCTATGAGCCGCTGGTGATCTTCAACGATATGCAGGGTGGCAAACCCGTCTATCGTCTGGCCACCAACTACGCCTTCAGCGATGATCTGAAGTCCGTCACCTTCGATCTGCGTGACGGGGTCAAGTGGTCCGATGGTGAAGCCTTCACCGCCGACGATATCCTCTTCTCCTTCAACCTGGTCAAGGCCAACAAGGCGCTGGATGAGCGCTCCATCTGGACTCAGATCAAGAGCGTCGAGAAGCTCGGTGATCACAAGGTCAAGTTCGACCTGACCGAGGTCAACACCAACGTGGTGAACGACCTGGTGCTGGTCCCCATCGTGCCTGAGCACCAGTGGAAATCCGTCAAGGATCCGGTCGCCTTCACCAACGACAAGCCGGTCGGTACCGGTCCCTTCACCGAAGTGGACAACTTCTCCGCCCAGCTCTACACCCAGTGCCGCAACCCGCACTACTGGGACAACGCCAGCCTCTCCATCGACTGCATCCGCATGCCGCAGATGGCCACCAACGACCAGGTACTGGCCGCGGTGATGAAGGGTGACGTGGACTGGTTCGGCTCCTTCGTACCGGACATCGAGCGCCTCTACGTCGGCAACGATCCCAAGAACAACAAGTACTGGTTCCCCGCCTCCGGCACAGTGGCGTTCAACGTCAACTTCCAGACCAAGAACCCGGGCAACCACGAAGCCTTCAACGACATCAACTTCCGCCGCGCCTTC
The DNA here is from genome assembly GCF_056279295.1 of Aeromonas sp. TECH754. Classification (NCBI taxonomy): domain Bacteria; kingdom Pseudomonadati; phylum Pseudomonadota; class Gammaproteobacteria; order Aeromonadales; family Aeromonadaceae; genus Aeromonas; species Aeromonas sp. TECH754. Next base: position 2,589,113 of record NZ_JBWBRA010000001.1, read on the forward strand.
TCCATGGCGATGGACCGCCAGTCCATGGTGGACATCGCGGGCTACGGCTACCCGACCGTCAACGAATACCCGTCCGGCCTTGGCAAGGCATTCGCCTCCTGGGACAACCCGGATGTCGAGAAGAAATACGGCAAGTTCAATAAGTTCGACCTGGAAGGTGCCAAGGCACTGCTGAAACAGGCCGGCTACAAGGACTGTGACGGCGACAAGTTCCTCGACACCCCGAGCTGCAAGAAGATCGAGTTCAAGGTGCTGGTACCGAACGGCTGGACCGACTGGGTCAACACAGTCCAGATCGGGGTGGAAGGCCTGCAGGCACTGGGCCTGAACGCCAAGACCTCCACTCCGGAAGCCACCGTCTGGACCGAGAACCTGATCACCGGTGACTTCGACGTCGCCCTGCAGGGTTACTTCGCCGGTGCCAACCCGCACAAGTACTTCGAGACCGCCTTCCACTCCCGTAACATGGGTGAGCGCGGCAACCGCTTCGCGGCGCCACGTTACAAGGATCCGGCCCTCGACAAGCTGATCGATGACTTCACCCAGACCGCAGATGCGGCCAAGCAGAAAGAGATCATGTTTGCCATCCAGGAGCGCGTCGGGGCCAACCAGACCATCATCCCGGTGTTCAACAACCCGACCTGGTACGAATACAGCACCAAGCGCTTCAATGGCTGGTTCAGTGCCGACAACCCGGTCGCCAAGCCGCAACTGCACCCGGACACCCCGGAGCGTCTGCTGCACGTGTTGTCACTCAAGCCAAACAGCTAACCACCTCGGCCCCCTGCGGGGGGCCCTCTTCCCCGCCATGTCTTCCATCCCTCGCATCCGCCGGGGTTGGGGGAGCTTTGCCCGGCGCGGGGCAGGCTTGCAGTAAAAGGTATCACCATGGGATTTATACTAAGACGCTTCTCCTTCTATCTGGTCGCCTTCCTGGTGGCCGCCACCATCAACTTCCTGTTGCCAAGAGCCATGCCAGGGGATCCCGTCTCCGTCATGTTCGCCCGCGCTGGCGCCATGATGGAACCCGCCGCCCTGGAAGCCCTCAAAGCCACCTTCGGCTTCGTTGACGGCCCTATCGGCACCCAATTTCTCACCTATGTGAAGAGTGTCTTCACCTGGGATCTCGGCACCTCGGTGCGTTATTACCCGCAGCCCGTGGCTGACGTACTCGGCCGTGCCATCGGCTGGACCCTGTTCCTGGTGGGCACCTCCACCATCATCAGTTTCTCTTTCGGCTCCATCGTCGGCATCTTTGCCGCCTGGTACCGGGGCGGACGCATGGACAGCATCCTCTCCCCGCTCACCCTGGTGATGCAGGCCATACCGCCGGTGGTGGTCTCCCTGCTCGCCCTCTTCCTGTTCGGGGTTAGCCTCGGCTGGTTGCCCATCGGCTACGCCTACAGCCCGGAGATCAAGGCCGATTTCGGCTGGGAACACATCAAGAGCATCATGCTGCACGCCATCATGCCGGTCGGCACCCTGGCCCTGGTGCAGGTGGGGGGCTTCCTCATCACCATGCGCAACAACATGATCAACTTGCTGGGTGAGGATTACATCACCATGGCCAAGGCCAAGGGGCTCTCCAGCAACAGGGTTATCTTCAACTACGGGGCCCGCAACGCCGTGCTGCCCAGCGTCACCGCCCTCTCCATGGCGCTCGGTTTCGTCATCGGCGGCTCCCTCATCACCGAGGTCATCTTCAACTATCCGGGCCTGGGTCTGACGCTCTATCAGGGCATACTCGCCCGCGATTACCCCCTCATCCAGGGGCAGCTGCTCATCATGACCATCACCATGCTCAGCTTCAACTTCCTGGCGGACGTGCTCTACGTCTTCCTGGATCCCCGTCTGCGTACAGGAGGTAAATAAGATGCGCATGCCCACTATTCTCAAGATCCTGCTGGGGAACAAGAAGGCGGCCTTCGGGCTCGCCATCGTGGTCACCTTCGTGCTGATGGCCCTGTTTGCCCCGCTGCTCGCCAGCAATGAGCCCACCAAGCGGGTCGCTCGCCCGCACCAGCCCCCCAGCGTGGAGCTGGTGATGGGATCCAGCCGCATGGGTCACGATCTCTGGTCCCAGTTCACCCACGGCGCCCGCATCTCCCTGATGGTGGGATTCGGGGCAGGTCTGCTGGTCTGCGCCCTGGCCATCGGCATCGGCATCACCGCCGGTTATTTCGGTGGCGTGGTCGATGAGTGCCTCACCTTCCTGATGAACGTGGTGCTGGTGATCCCGAACCTCCCCTTGCTACTGGTGCTGGCGAGCTTTATCGGGGAGGCGTCACCGACGGTGATTGCCCTCATCATAGGCTTCACCTCCTGGGCCTACGGCGCCCGGGTGATCCGGGCCCAGACCCTGGCGCTGCGGGAGAAAGAGTTCGTCATCGCCGCCGAGGTGCTGGGTGAGCCGGCCTGGCGCATCATCCTGGTGGAAATACTGCCGAACCTCATCTCCATCATAGGGGTGAGCTTCATCGGCTCCATCATCTACGCCATCGTCACCGAGGCGACCCTGGAGTTCCTGGGGCTCGGCGATCCGACCGTGGTCAGCTGGGGCATCATGCTCTACAACGCCCAGACCTCGAGCGCCATCCTGGTGGGCGCCTGGTGGGAGATCCTGGCCCCCTGCTTCGCCATCGCCACCCTGGGCGCGGGCCTCGCCATGCTCAACTTCGCCATCGACGAGATAGCGAACCCGCAACTGCGTTCCCACAAGGGCCTACGCCGCTGGAAGACACTGGCCGCGCCAGCCCCCATTGCAGCCCAGGAGAAGACAGCATGAAGCCGCAACAACCCCTGCTGTCGGTGCGCCAGCTCTGCGTCGACTACATCACCGAGAGCGGCGACGTGCGCGCCGTCAACTCGGTCAGCTTTGACATCATGCCGGGGGAGGTGTTCGGCCTCGCCGGCGAATCCGGCTGCGGCAAGTCCACGGTCGCCTTCTCGGTGGCCCGGCTGCACAAGCCGCCCGCCTACATCAGCGGCGGCGAGATCCTGTTCAAGGGTGAAAACATACTGCACTTCGATGACGAGCGGCTGCGCAGCTACCGCTGGCGTCAGGCGAGCGTGGTGTTCCAGTCCGCCATGAACGCACTCAACCCCGTGCTGCGCATGGAGGAGCAGTTCTGCGACGTGCTGATCGCCCACAACCCGGGGCTGACCCGCTACGAGGCCATCAAGCGCGCCCAAGAGCTGCTGGAGATCGTCGACATTCACCCGAGCCGGCTGCGGGATTACCCGCACCAGTTCTCCGGCGGCATGCGCCAGCGGCTGGTGATCGCCATCGCCATGGCGCTCAACCCCGAGCTGCTGATCATGGACGAGCCCACCACGGCGCTGGACGTGGTGGTGCAGCGGGAGATCCTGCAGAAGGTCTATGCGCTCAAGGAGAAGTTCAACTTCTCCATCCTGTTCATCACCCACGATCTGTCGCTGATGGTCGAGTTCTGTGATCGCATCGGCATCATGTACGCCGGCGAACTGGTGGAAGTGGCGCCGTCCAAGTCGATTCTGACCGCGCCGCTGCACCCCTACACCAAGGGGCTCGGCAACTCCTTCCCGCCCCTGCACGGCCCGAAAACCGTGCTGGAGGGGATCCCCGGCACCCCGCTCAACCTGCTGGAGGTGCCGGTCGGCTGCCGCTTCCAGGCGCGCTGCGGCAAGGTGCATGCACGCTGCCGCCAGGAATACACCGCCCTCGCCGAGATCCGGCCGGGACAACAGACCGCCTGTCATCTCTATGACGTGGCGGAGCAACAGGATCTTCCGATCTATCTGGACAAGGCCGCTGGCTGTTAAGGATGTCTGTCATGCAAATCGCCCACACCGATGCGCCCATCATCGAGGTCCAGCATCTCTACAAGGACTTCCCCGTCAACTCCAATGCCATCAAGAGTGGCAAGATGCGGGCGCTGTCCGACATCACCTTCAACCTGCACCGGGGCCGCGCCCTGGCGGTGGTGGGGGAGTCCGGCTCCGGCAAGAGCACCATCGCCAAGATCATCGCCAAGATGTACAAGCTCTCCAGCGGTCGCATCCTCTATCGCGGCCGGGATCTGGAGGAGTTCAACAAGGGCACCGCCCTGCTCGACTACCGCCAGAGCGTGCAGATGGTGTGGCAAGATCCGTTCGGTTCGCTCAACCCGACCCACACCATCTACCACCACATCGCCCGCCCCCTGCTGCTGCACAGCAAGGTGCTCGACAAGAAAGACCTGCCGGAGATGGTCTACACCCTGCTGGAGAAGGTGGGGCTGACCCCGGCCAAGGCCACCGCCGCCAAGTACCCGCACCAGCTCTCCGGCGGCCAGCGCCAGCGCGTCAACATCGCCCGCAACCTGGCGGTGGAGGCGGAAGTGGTGCTCGCCGACGAGCCCACCTCCATGCTCGACGTCTCCATCCGCATCGGCATCCTCAACCTGATGGAGCAGATGAAGAACGAACTCGGCGTCTCCATGCTCTACATCACTCACGACATCGCCACCGCCCGCTACGTGGCGGAAGATCTGGCGGTGATGTACGTGGGCCACATGGTGGAGTGGGGCGAGGTGGACGAGATCCTGCATCACCCCCAGCACCCCTACACCCAGCTGCTCATCTCCGCGGTGCCGGATCCGGAGAAGAGCATCCACGCCGAGCTGGAAGGGGGCCGCAAGGGCGAGATCCCGCTGTGGACGCCGGAATCCCGTGGTTGCCCCTTTGCCGGTCGCTGCCATCAGGCCATGGCTCGCTGCAAGGAGAGCCTGCCGCCGGTGACCAAGCTCGCCGACAACCACTTCGTGCGCTGCTACCTGCACGAATAAACCGACCCGCGGGCGGCCCGGCCGCCCGTCCATCTTCTCGCCCACCATAGGAGCACAGGCGCGATGGAACTCTTGATAAACCAGGTGGGTTACGACTGTGACGGCCACAAGCTGGCCCTGTTGCAGAGCAGCGCCGACGCCGACCTCGTTGGCCTGGTACGGCTGCTGCGCCTCGATGATGGCCAGATCCTGTTCGAGGCGCCGCTGCAGGCCGCAGGCCAGGTGCCTGGCTGGCAGGGCCGCACCTTCTGGCGCGCCGACTTCAGCGCCTTCAGGGAACCCGGCCAGTACCGGCTGGAGGCCATCACGACGTCCTCCGGCGCCATAGACCCGACTCCGTCCGTCACTCGCTCCGCCCGTTTCGCCATCGGCCCCGAGCTGCTGAGTCGCAACTGCCTCTCCGATGTGATCCATTACTTCAAGGGCCAGCGCGCGAGCGGCGCTTTCGATCGGGCCGACCGCGCCGCCCGGCTGTTTGGCAGCGAGCAGCGACGGGATGTGCACGGCGGCTGGTTCGATGCCAGTGGCGACATGAGCAAGTACTTGAGCCACCTCTCCTACGCCAACTACCTCAATCCCCAGCAGACCCCCATGGTGGTCTGGGCCCTGCTCAAGTGCCGGGAATTGCTGGCGACGCGCACCGATATCGACAGCCTGAACCTGTGCAAGCGGCTCAACGACGAGGCGCTGCACGGCGCCGATTTCCTCTGCCGGATGCAAGATGAGTCCGGCTTCTTCTACATGACCCTGTTCGACAAGTGGAGCAAGGATCCCGAGCAGCGCGAGCTGTGCGCCTACGCCACCCAGCAAGGACTCAAATCCAGGGACTGGCAGGCCGGTTTCCGGCAAGGGGGTGGCATGGCCATCGCCGCCCTGGCCCGCGCCGCCCGTGAATCTACCACGGGTGATTTCGATGCCAGCCGCTATGCCAGCGCGGCCAGCAGCGGCTACCTGCACCTGCGCGAACACAACCTCGCCTACCTGGATGACGGGGTCGAGAACATCATCGACGACTACTGCGCCCTGCTCGCCGCCGTCGAGCTGACCCAGACCCTGGGCGAGGCATGGCTCGGCGAGGCCAGAGGCAGGGCAAGCCGGCTCTGCGCCCGCCAGCGCCCGCACCCGGAGCTCGGCCACCATTGGTCCGCCAACGACGACGGCTCGCGCCCCTACTATCACGCCGCCGAGGCGGGTCTGCCGGTGCTGGCACTGATCGAATACTTGGGCATAGAGCCGGATCCGGCGCGCAAGGCTGCCGTACTCTCGGTGGTACAGCAGGCGCTGGCCGCCGAACTGGCGCTGGCCGCCCGGGCGGGCAACCCCTTCGCCCTCGCCCGCCAGTATGTGAAGGGGGTGGACGAAGCCCCCCGCGTCAGCTTCTTCATCCCCCACCACAACGAATCCGGTTACTGGTGGCAGGGAGAGAACGCCCGGCTAGCCTCCCTGGCCGCCATGACATTTTCAGCCGCAAAATTGCTGCCACAGCAGAACAAACCGCTACTGACCTTCGGCCAGCGCCAGCTCGACTGGATTTTGGGGCAGAACCCCTTCAATGCCTGCATGCTGGCGGGGCACGGCATCAACAACCCGGGCTACACCGCCGGCTACCCCAATGCGCTCGGCGGGATCTGCAACGGCATCACCGCCGGGTTCGATGACGAGGCCGACATCGCCTTCATTCCCGAGGCATACAAGGATCGGCTGGATCAGAACTGGCGCTGGGGGGAGCAGTGGATCCCCCACGCCGCCTGGTTTGCCCTGGCCATCTGCTGGCAAAGCAGCCTAGGGGGCCAGCATGATTGAGTACTGGGTCGGGGTAGACGGCGGCGGCACCCACAGCCGCGCCCGTATCCGCGATCGGGCCGGGAAACTGCTGGGGGAAGGTCGGGCGGCGGGCTCCAATCTGGAGCTCGGCATCCCACTGGCCCACGCCAACGTGCTGGCCGCCATCGAGCTGGCCCGCACCGCGGCGGGCTTGCCCAAAGAGAGCGAGCAGCAGATGGGGGTGGGGTTGGCGCTGGCCTCCGCCGAGCTGGCCGACTGCTACCAGGCCCTGCTGGCCATGCCCTTCCCCTTTGCCAGCGTCAGGCTCACCTCGGATGCCTTCGGTGCCTGCCTCGGCGCCTTCGGCGGCCGGGAGGGGGCCATTCTCATCGCCGGCACCGGCTCGGCCGGGCTCATCTACCAGGATGGCCGGCTGCGCACCTGCTCCGGCCGCGGTTTCCCCATCTCGGATCTCGGCAGCGGCGCCTGGCTCGGCCTGCGCGCCATCCAGCAGGCGCTGCTCTGCCACGACGGCATCCTGCCCCCCAGCACGCTCGCCATCCGCCTGCTCGCTCACTTCAAGCAGGATCAGGCCGAGGTGGTGCGGTGGGCGGCCAAGGCCATTCCGGCCGACTATGGCCGCTTCGCCCCCTGGGTGTTCGACGCCGCCAGCGACGGTGACGAGCTCGCCTGCCAGCTGCTGGATGAAACCTGTGCCCAGTTGCAGACCCTGCTGACGGGGATGCAGCAACTGGGAGCCAGGCAGATTGCCCTGCTGGGCGGGGTCGGCACGCGCCTGGCTCCCCGCCTTGCCCACCTCAACCTGGTTCCCCCCAGGGCAGATGCCCTTGAGGGAGCCATTCTGTTCGCTCAATCAGAGGAATTTCCATGTCTACACCCCTGATCCACAGCCAGATCGACCGACGTGACGGTGACGATGTCTGGTTCCGCTTCAACCTGAGCCAGCTCCCGGCCACCCCCTGGAAGCTTCACTTCTGCCTTGCTCGCCACATAGACCCGGCCTCGGTCGAGGGCGGATCTCTGGAGCGCCAGAGTGGCAGCTACAAGGTCTTGATCCCGCAAACGGGGGCCAGCGAGCTGCGCTTCTGCTGCCGCAACACCCCCGTCAAGCGCCTCTCCGACCTGCCTCAGGGCTTCTTCCTGAGTCTGACCGAGGGCAGCGGCGCTCCCCAGCTGCTGCCGGTGAGCCTGATCAATCTGCCGTTCGATCTGTCATCGCCGCCGTCTGCGGGCCCGGAGCTGCCCGAGGTGGAGCCGGCCAACGGCATAGTGCCCCAACCCGCCCATCAGGTGTTGACCGAAGGCAACTTCCGGCTGGCAGAGCGGGCTCATGTCAGCGGCCCCGGTTCGCTGACCGGCCTGCTGGCCCATTTCAACGAGCTGACCGGCCTCGCCCTGACCCAGGATCACGACCCGGAGATCCGGCTGATTGAGGCACCTCTGGCGCCCGAGGCTTATCGGCTCTCCATCACCCCAGCAGAGATTGTCATCCAGGCGGCGGGTGAGGCCGGTTGGCGTCACGGCCTGGTGAGTCTGGCCCAGTGGGCGCTGCAACACGGTGAGAGCCTGCCCTGCCTCGAGCTGACGGACACGCCGCGCTTCGGTTTTCGCGGCATCTTCCTCGACTGCGCCCGCCACTTCCACTCCATCGCCACCATCAAGCGCCTGCTCAAACAGATGAGCCTCTACAAGTTCAACCGCTTCCACTGGCACCTGACCGATGACGAGGGCTGGCGCCTCGAGATCAAGGCCTTCCCGCAGCTGACCGAGCTGGCTGCCTGGCGCGGATATGGGCTGGCGGTCGATCCCCAGCTCAGCGGTGGCGCCGAGCCTTACGGCGGGTACTACACCCAGAGCGAGGTGCGCGAGCTGGTGGCCTACGCCGCCGGGCTCGGCATCAGCGTCATCCCGGAAATAGACATCCCGGGTCACTGCCACGCGGCCATCAAGGCGCTGCCGACGCTGCTGCGCGAAGAGGCGGATCACTCCCGCTACCTGTCGGTGCAGTATTTCGACGACAACGTGCTCAACCCCGCCCTACCCGGCACCTATGAGTTCCTCGAGGCGGTGATGGCCGAGGTGTGCGAGCTCTTCCCGGGACCGCAGATACACATGGGGGGAGACGAGGTGCCACGCGGCGTCTGGACCGACAGCCCCGCCTGTCAGCAGCTGATGCAGCGGGAGGGGTATCAGGATTGCCGCGAGTTGCAGGGCCACCTGCTGCGCCACTGCCAGCAATACCTGGCCGCCAGGGACAAACAGATGCTGGGCTGGGAGGAGATACTGCACGGCGACAAGGTGAGCCGGGATGCCGCCATCGTCGCCTGGACCAGCTTCCAGGCCGGGCTGGATGCCGCGAGCCAGGGTTATCCCGTGGTGATGGCGCCGGCCCAGCAGCTCTATCTGGATCAAGCCTATAACCAGGACATTCATGAACCCGGCCTCTACTGGGCCGGCCCGGTCAGCCTGGCGCAAGTCTACGCTTGCAATCCGGCCCCCCTCGATTTCCATGCCAACGATAACATCCTGGGGGTGCTCAGCCCCCTGTGGTCTGAACTGATCATTTCCCGTGATCGGCTCGACTACATGTTGTTCCCGCGCCTGCTGGCCACGGCCGAGGTGGCCTGGAGCACTCCCGCCCGCAAGGCGTGGGAGCACTTCGCCGCCCGCCTGCCCGGTCAGCTGCAGATCCTCAGCCAATGGCAGGTGCGTTACCGGGTGCCGCAGAGGTAGTGTTATCTTTTTCTTTTCGGCGACCTTTTGGTCGCCGTTTTTTTACCGCCAATCAACAAAAAGCCAACCTAAGCCCTACTTTTAATCCGCCTTTGTTGGCAAAATAGGGCCCGAGATGAAGCCGATCAGGAACAAGGTCAGGTTTTCATCCTGTCAATAACCATAACAATCAGCATGAACATCGGAGCTTATCCTTATGGCCCGCAGAGACGTCCAGACACTGGACAGCGAAGTGGAGTTTCCTGCCGACGTACAACTCGTGTCGACCACGGACCTGCGCGGCGTCATCACCTACGCCAACCCCGCCTTCTGCCAGATAGCCGGCTACCATGCCGATGAACTGGTCGGCCAGAATCACAACCTGGTGCGGCACCCCGACATGCCCAAGGCCGCCTTCGCCGATCTGTGGGATCGCCTCAAAGAGGGCAACCCCTGGCGCGGCATAGTGAAGAATCGCTGCAAGGATGGCCGCCACTACTGGGTCGATGCCTATGTGACCCCCATCTACGAGCACGGCAAGGTAAGCGGCTACCAGTCGGTGCGCTGCAAGCCGGAGCCCCAGATCAAGCAGGTCGCCAACCAGACCTATCAGGCCCTGCTCAAGATCGAGCGCGGCGGCGCCAGCCAGCTGCCCTCCCTGAGCCGCTTCAGGCCCGCTCTGCTCACCCTGCTGATGCTGGGGCTGCTCGGCTGGGCCGCCATGACCCAGGGCGCCATGACGGCGCTGCTGATGCTGTTGCCCCTGCTGCTCATCACCGGCGCCTACTGGCGCGAGCTCATCTCACTGCCGCGCTACCTCAAGCAACTCGGCAAGCAATATGACAGCCTGACCCGGCTGGTCTATTCGGGTGATGCCCCGGGCGCCATCGCCGATTTCCACTTGAAGATGCTGCAGGCCCGCATCCGCACCGTGCTGGGGCGGGTCAACGACGCCACCCATCCCTTGCAGACCCTGGCGAGCGATCTGAAGGACTCCTCCCATCAGGCCTTCCTCGACATCAACGAGCAGGATGCCCAGACCCAGCAGATGGCGGCCGCCATGACCCAGATGGCCTGCACGGCCAACGAGATAGCGCGCAACATCCAGGACACCAACGGTCAGGTGACAGAGGCCCGCAGCAGTTGCCAGCACACGGTGCAGCAGCTGGATCAGACCGGACAGCAGATGGAGCAGTTGGCGAAGCAAGCCGAGCAGGCCTTCCACTCCGCGGTGGAGCTCGCCAGCGAGTCGGAGCGGATCGGCAGCCTGATGGGCGAGATCCAGGGCATAGCGGCGCAGACCAACCTGCTGGCCCTCAACGCCGCCATCGAGGCGGCCCGCGCCGGCGAGCAGGGCCGTGGCTTTGCGGTGGTGGCGGACGAGGTCCGCACCCTGTCGACCCGTACCCACAAGGCGACCGAGCAGATCCAGGGCAGCATCCACCAGATCCAGCAGACCCTGGGACGCTGGCAGGGGATGATGCAGGATAACCTGGTGCAGACCCGCGAATGCGCCGAGATGACCCGCCAGGGCTCCGGCAAGCTGCATCTGGTGCTGGGGGAGATAGAGCAGGTCACCGAGTTCTCCACCCAGATAGCGGCCGCGGCCGAGCAACAACAGGCGGTGGTGGAGGAGATCAGCCGCAACATTCACCAGATCTCCCAATACTCCCACGCCAACAGCCAGAAGATGCAGGCAGTGGACGACTCCAGCCAGGAGTTGCTCAAGCGGGCCAGCGAGCTCAGGGGACTGAGCCAGACCTTTGGCTGACGCCTTGCCCAAAAGACCACAGAAGCGCCACAATGGCGCTTCTGTTTGTTAAGAGACGGCCCGACCCATGATGATGGATCCCCCCAAACCCAGCTTGAGCAAGGTCGCGCGCATCGAGGCGATCCTGGCCCTGATCCCGGCGGGTCGGGTGGTGAGCTATGGCCAGGTCGCCGATCTGGCGGGCCTGCCCGGACGTGCACGGCTGGTGGGCAAGGTACTGCGGGAGACCGACAAAACGCTGCCCTGGCACCGCGTGCTGGGGGCCGGCGGCACCATCTCGCTGCCGAAGGGCTCGGCAGGTTTTGATAAACAGACGGGGTTATTGCAGGAGGAGGGCGTGCCGGTGATCGGCGGGCGAGTCAGGATGCGGGAGTGGCAGTGGCAGCCCGACCTGGCCGAGCTGCTGTTTCTGATCCCGTTCTAGGGGCTTTCACTCTATTCACTGAGGAGCGGCCCCAGGATCTCGTCGCTGCGCACCTGCACCGGGATGGTTTCGTCTTCCCGCTGCAGCAACACCAGCAGACTCTGCCTGTCCACCTCCAGCACGTAGGCTGTTCCTTCTCGCGTCAAGCAGGTCATGCCTGGCCGGATCTCGTGTATCTCCATGACAACCTCCGTGTCTAGCACTGCCATCCATGCAGCCACTTCAGTATACCGCCAACTCCCAATAAAAAGGCCCCTGTACGGGGCCTCTTTCATCATTGTGTGAGCAATGGCGCGATCAGGATTTCTTCGCCTTGGGCAAGCTCTCCTGCCACTTTCCGTTGTCGTAGTGGGCCGTCCAGCCCGTCGCCTTGCCGTTGACCTCGGTCATCACGTACTGCTCCTTGGTCTTGCGGCTGAAGCGCACCACGGATGCGTTACCGTCAGGATCTGACGCCGGGGCATCGGCCAGATACTGATGCTTGGGCGAGAGGCGGTCCCGGAAGCGCTTGAGCTCTTCAACCAGTGGCGCACGAGTCTCACGGGATTTCGGGAAGTTGCTGGCGGCGAGGAACAGGCCGGCCGCCCCGTCACGCAGCACGAAGTGGGCGTCGGACTGGCTGCACTTGAGCTCGGGCAAGGGAACCGGATCTTCCTTCGGCGGCGCGATGTCACCGTTTTTCAGGATCTTGCGGGTGTTCTTGCAGGTCTCGTTGGTGCAGCCCATGTACTTGCCGAAACGGCCATTCTTGAGCTGCATCTCGCTGCCGCAGCGATCGCAGTCGATGCTCGGTCCTTCGTAACCCTTGAGCTTGAATTGACCCTGCTCGATTTCGTAGCCATCGCAGTCCGGGTTGCGACCACAGACGTGCAGCTTGCGGCTGTCGTCGATGATGTAGGCATCCATGGCGGTGCCGCAGACGCCGCAGCGGTGCTTGGCACGCAGCGCCTCGGTCTCGGCCTCGTCACCGTCATCGGTGGCGGAGACGAACTCGTCGGCGCTGACCAAATTGATGGTCTTCTTGCAGCGCTCTTTCGGCGGCAGGGCATAGCCGGAACAACCGAGGAAGACGCCGGTGGTGGCGGTACGGATGCCCATCTTGCGGCCGCAATCCGGGCAGTCGATGTCGGTCTGCACCATCTGGTTGGCGCGCATGCCCCCCTCTTCCGCCGGTTTGTCGGCCTGCTCCAGCTCCTGGGTAAACTCGGCGTAGAAGGCATCAAGCACCTTCTTCCACTCCAGGCTGCCTTCGGCGACGCCATCGAGCTTGTCTTCCATCTTGGCGGTGAACTCGTAGTTCATCAGCTCGGCGAAGTTCTCCACCAGCCGGTCGGTGACGATCTCACCCATCTTCTCGGCGAAGAAGCGACGACTCTCGACCCGCACATAACCACGATCGACGATGGTGGAGATGATGGAGGCGTAGGTGGACGGACGGCCGATGCCGCGCTTCTCCAGCTCGCGCACCAGCGCCGCTTCGGTGAAGCGTGCGGGCGGCTTGGTGAAGTGCTGGCGAGGATCCAGCTTGACCAGTTTCAGTATCTCGCCGACGGTCACCGCCGGCAGCTGGTTGTCGTCACCCTTGCGACCCATGGGTGGTAACGCCTTGGTCCAACCGGCGAAACGCAGGGTGCGACCGCGGGCCTTCAACTCGAACTCACCGGCCTTCACGGTCAGGGTGGAGGAGTCGTACTGGGCCGGGGTCATCTGGCAGGCGACGAATTGACGCCAGATGAGGTCATAGAGCCGCATCGCGTCCGGCTCCATCCCTTCCAGCATCTCGGCGGTCACCAGCACGTTGGAGGGGCGGATTGCCTCGTGCGCCTCCTGGGCACCGGCCTTGGAGCCATAGAGGATCGGCTCGGCGGGCAGATAGGCCTGGCCATACTGCTCGCCGATGTATTCGCGCACCGCCTCGACCGCCTCCTTGCTGAGGTTGGTGGAGTCGGTACGCATGTAGGTGATGTAACCCGCTTCATACAGGCGCTGGGCCATCATCATGGTCTTCTTCACCCCGAAGCTCAGACGGGTAGAGGCCGCCTGCTGCAGGGTGGAGGTGATGAAGGGAGCGGACGGCTTGGAGCCGGTCGGCTTGTCTTCCCGGTTCACCACCTTGTAGTCGACCCCTTCCAGGGCCGCCACGGCGGCGAAGGTCTCGGCCTGGGTGACCGGCTTGAAGTCGGCGCCGTTGCGGCTGACCACTTCCATGCGCAGGGCGGCTTGCTCACCGGTCAGCAGATCGGCGTTCAGATCCCAGAACTCCACCGGCACGAACGCCTTGATCTCGCGCTCCTTGTCGACGATGAGGCGTACCGCGACGGACTGTACCCGACCGGCGGAGAGACCGCGCGCCAGCTTCTTCCACAGCAGCGGAGAGACCATGTAGCCCACCACCCGGTCGAGGAAACGACGGGCCTGCTGGGCGTTGACGCGATGGATGTTCAGCTCGGACGGCTGGGCGAACGCTTCCTGGATCGCGGTCTTGGTGATCTCGTTGAACACCACCCGCTTGTAGCGGCTCTCGTCCCCACCGATGATCTCGCGCAGGTGCCAGGCGATCGCCTCTCCCTCTCTATCCAAGTCGGTTGCGAGATAGATGGTGTCGGCCTTGGCGGCCAGACTTTGCAACTCGCTGACCACTTTTTCCTTGCCGGGCAAAATCTGGTAGTTGGCCTGCCAGCCTGCGGTCGGATTGATCCCCATCCTGGAAAACAGGGCGTTGCGATCCTTGGCCGCCTTCTCGGATTCGCTGAGCTTGATGCCGCGAATGACAGGTTTTTTGGGCTCGCTGCTGGCGCTGCCGCTGGTCGGCAGATCGCGAATATGACCGACGCTGGATTTCACCACGTAGTCCTTGCCCAAATATTTGTTGATGGTCTTGGCCTTGGCCGGAGACTCCACTATGACCAGTGATTTGCCCATGCTGTAACTATTATCCTCGTTGCACCCGACGGGGTTGGCGTGCGGTTTTGTGGGGCTGTATAAGAGATTTGACGCAAAAAAGCAATCATGGAGGCAAATTTGCTTGACCAGCCCGCTCCGCACTCTCTCTTTATTTATTAATGCGAAGCCAGGGCGCGGGACGCAACCGCTTTTTTGTTTTTATGCTATATCCCCCCCTTTTTTAGCGTGGAAATGACATAACCAGCCGCCCTCGTCACATAAAAAACCAGCTTGGTTATCAGCTTGTTACAAAAGATGAAATCTCTTTATAATGGCCGCATACCGCAGCTTTGTGCGCGGAAGGAACCGTTCCCCCTATAAAAATCGAAAGGATATCGTGATGAAGCACTTCGAGGTCAACTTCGACGGACTGGTCGGCCCCACCCACAACTATGCCGGCCTCTCCTATGGCAACGTGGCCTCCCAGAGCAACGCCAAGGAAGCCTCCAACCCCAAAGAGGCGGCCAAGCAGGGGCTGCGCAAGATGAAGGCACTGACCGAGCTCGGCATGACCCAGGGGGTACTGGCCCCGCAGGAGCGACCCGATCTCGCCACCCTGCGCCGTCTGGGGTTCAGCGGGTCAGATGCCAGCGTGCTGGCCCAGGCCGCCAAACAGGCGCCCGCCGTGCTGGCCGCCTGTTATTCCGCCTCCAGCATGTGGACCGCCAACGCCGCCACCGTCTCGCCGAGCGCCGATACCCAGGATGGCCGCATCCACTTCACCCCCGCCAACCTGACCAACAAGTTCCACCGTTCCCTCGAACCCGAGGTCACCGGTCGCATCCTGCGCGCCGTGTTCAACAACGATCGCCACTTCTGCCACCATCAGCACCTGCCGGAAAACGATCACTTCGGTGACGAAGGCGCCGCCAACCACACCCGGCTGTGCCGCGCCTACGGTGAGGCCGGGGTCGAACTGTTCGTCTATGGCCGCAGCGCCTTCGACGTCTCCCGGCCTGCCCCCAAGCGCTACCCCGCCCGCCAGACTCGGGAAGCCAGCCAGGCCATCGCCCGCCTGCATGGCCTCGGGGAAGAGAGCGCCGTGTTCATTCAACAGAACCCGGAGGTGATCGATCAGGGGGTGTTCCACAACGACGTGATCGCGGTCGGCAACCAGAACGTCTTGTTCTTCCACCAGCAGGCCTTCCTCAACACCGCCTCGGCGCTGGCGGAAGTGCGCACCAAATTTGGTAACGGAGAGTCCGGCGAGGGAGAGCTGCACTTCATCGAGGTGCCGACCGCCGAGGTGTCGGTGCAGGATGCGGTGAAGTCCTATCTGTTCAACACCCAGATCCTGACCCTGCCCTCCGGTGAGATGGCGATCATCGCCCCCACCGAATGCCGCGACAACCCGGCGGTATCCGCTTATCTGAACAAGTTGGTAACCCTTGGCACACCGATCAAGGGCGTGCATTTTATGGACGTGAAGCAGAGCATGCGCAATGGCGGCGGCCCCGCCTGTCTGCGACTGCGAGTCGCCATGAACGATGCCGAGCTGGCCGCGGTCAACCCGGCCTGCCTCATCGACGATGGTCAGTTCGCCCGCCTGGATCAGTGGGTCGAGCGCCACTACCGCGACAGCCTGGCACTGGACGATCTGCGGGATCCATCCCTGGTGCTGGAGACTCGCACCGCCCTGGACGAGCTGACCCAGATCCTCAGACTCGGCTCCGTCTACCCCTTCCAGCGCTGAGTCGCAGGCATGAAAAAGCCGGGCAAGTGCCCGGCTTTTCGTTGCCCTTTAAATGGCTTCCCAGAACCTGTTTTCGAACTGTCGCGAGAGGTCGTCAGCAAGGTGAAGAACAGCGCAGGAACCGGAGCGTATAGACATACGTGAGCACTCTTGGCTACAAACAAGCGAGCAGCACATGAGCCTTGATCACGACCTCGCAGTAAGATCGGAACAGGTTCTCAGCGCCAGGGGCTCTGTTGCCACAGGCGGCCGAGCGCCCCCTCCAGCGCCTGGGCACCCTGCTGGCCCAGCTTCTGGGTCAGGCTCTTGGGTCTGCGATAGCTGATGCCGATCACCTTGTGGTGGCTGGCCTGGGCCAGCAGGTAGTCGTCGCTGGTGCAGAGGGTATCCACCAGCCCGAGCTGCTTGGCCTGGCTTGCCAGCCAGTGTTCACCGGTTGTGACCTTGTCGATATCGAGGTTGGGTCTGTGCTCGCCCACGAACGCCTTGAAGCGCTCGTGAATGGCGCCGAGCTCCTCGCGAAACTTCTCCCGGCCCAGATCGTCGTTCTCGCCAAACATGGTGATGGTGCGCTTGTACTGGCCGGCGGTGTGCATCTCGAACTCGATGTCGTGCTTCTTGAGCAGCTTGTTGAAGTTCGGCAACTGGGCTATCACCCCGATGGAGCCGACGATGGCGAAGGGCGCTGCCAGGATCTGGTCTGCCACGCAGGCCATCATGTAGCCGCCGCTCGCCGCCACCTTGTCGATGGCCACGGTGAGCTTGATGTCCCTGTCGCGCAGGCGTTGCAACTGGGAGGCCGCGAGACCGTAACCATGCACCACGCCGCCACCGGATTCGAGCCGCAGCAGCACCTCGTCACCGGGCTGGGCGACCCCTATCACGGCGCTCACCTCTTCGCGCAGGGAGCTCACTTCTTTAGCGTCCATGCTGCCGTGAAAATCGAGCACAAACAGCCGGCTGCGTTCATCGATCGCCTTGGCGCTCGCCTTGTGATCGGCCTTACGTGCCTTCTCGAGCTGCTTGCGCTGGCGCTTGTCAGCCAGTGCAGCCTGCAGCTGATGACGCCCCTGCTCCAGCTCGCGAGAGAGATCGGTCACCACCAGCTCCCCTTTGCGTGCCTTGGGCTGACGGCTGCCTGCAACTATCAGGACGATGGCACCAATGGCCAGCAGGAAGGTGAGGGTCTTGGCCAGAAACAGGCCGTACTCGGTCAAAAATGCCACTTGAAGCTCCACGATGAGTCGGTTTTTTCACATAGTAAGGAGTTTGACCGGATCGTGCAAAACCTCTGCCATTGTCCCCGGGATCTTGCCCCTAATCGGCCCTAGCCCCCTGTTTTATTCACATTTTTGCCGTCTCATACTGGTCAAAGGCTGTGCCGGATCAGTACACTTGCCCCCTTATTGGTACCGTCCATCTGTCACGAATTTGTTAACAGGAGTCCACATGCTCGATTATCAGGCCCCCAGGGCACTGCTCAAGGACAAGGT
The DNA here is from genome assembly GCF_056279295.1 of Aeromonas sp. TECH754. NCBI lineage: Bacteria > Pseudomonadati > Pseudomonadota > Gammaproteobacteria > Aeromonadales > Aeromonadaceae > Aeromonas > Aeromonas sp. TECH754. Next base: position 2,606,739 of record NZ_JBWBRA010000001.1, read on the forward strand.
CATTCTGGTGACGGGGGCCGGTGACGGCATTGGCCGCGAGGCGGCGCTCACCTATGCCGCCCACGGCGCCACCGTGATACTGCTCGGCCGCACCAGTGCCAAGCTCGAGGCTGTCTACGACCAGATCGAGGCCGCCGGCCACCCCCTGCCCGCCATAGTGCCGGTGGACTTGAAAGGCGCGACCGCCAGCCACTACCGCGGCATGGCCGAGACCTTCGCCCAGCAGTTTGGCCGTCTCGACGGCGTGCTGTTCAACGCCGGTCTGCTCGGCACCCTGTCACCGTTCGAACACATCCAGGAGAAGGAGTGGGACGAGGTGATGCAGGTCAACGTCAAATCCGAATTCCTGCTGACTCAGGCGCTGCTGCCACTCATCCGCCAGACCGCCAAGGAGCACGGCGATGCCTCCATCGTCTACACCTCCTCCAGCGTGGGTCGCAAGGGCCGCGCCTACTGGGGCACCTATGCCATCTCCAAGTTTGCCATCGAGGGGATGATGGAGGTGCTGGCGGACGAGCTGGAAAATACCCGGGTGCGGGTCAATACCCTCAACCCGGGCGGTACCCGCACCAAGATGCGCGCCAGCGCCTTCCCGGCGGAAGATCCGCAACTGCTGAAGACTCCGGCCGAGCTGATGCCGCTCTATCTCTACCTGATGGGAAATGACAGCCGTGGCCAAACCGGCCAGACCTTTGTTGCCCAACCGAAAGCGGCCCAGCCCAAATAAATCAACAAAAATAACCAGATAGGGTTAAATTGAAGAGGGGTGTCAGTGGCACCCTGTTGAATCCCATCGGCACCCTGACAGGTTGAACTATGTTTCGTCCCAAGAGCACGTTTGAGCAATGGCGGATCTTTCAGGCCGTGGTGGACTGTGGCGGTTATGCCCAGGCCGCCGAGGCGCTGAACAAGAGCCAATCCTCCCTCAATCATGCGGTGGCCAAGCTGCAACAGAGTCTGGGGGTGGCCCTGCTGGAGGTGCGGGGCCGCAAGGCGGTGCTGACACCGGCGGGGGAGATCTTCCTCAAGCGTGCTCGTCAGCTCAGCCAGCAGGTGGAGGAGCTGGAAAACCTGGCCAACAACCTGGAGCGACAGTGGGAGCCGCAGATCAATCTGTATGTCTCTGTGTTGCAACCGCGGGAGCGGCTCTATCGGGCGCTGGCCAATTTCTATCCTCGCAGTCGGGGTTGCCGCATCAACCTGCACGAACGAATTCACTGCCACTTCAATGCGCTGCAGGTGGGGGATCTGATGCTCTCCGAGCACCTGCCCCTCGATCGTACCGGCCTGCCCCTTGACGAGGTGTGCCTGCTGCCGCTCTGCGCGGCGACCTATCCACTCGCCAGTCAAGCCGAGCCCATCACCACCGAGCTGCTCGGCAGCCATAACCAGATCAGCCTGCATCCACCGATTCACCGCTCGGTGGACTGGAACGATGCGGACGACACCGGCTGGAAGGCGACCCACTATCACGAGGTGTTCACCATGTTGCGGCTCGGCCTCGGCTATGCCTGGCTGCCGCGTCACCTGGTGCAAGACGAGCTCGCCGATGGCAGCCTGGTGCAACTCAACCTGGAAGGGGGCAGCGAGCGCTACCTCTACACCTATCTGCTCACCCCCTCGGCCGATGCGCTGGGGCCCGCCGCAGAGCTGCTGCTGCGTTGCCTGCGCAACGAATACCAGGACGGCAACGCTAAATAAGCCTTCACTCCGACGGCCGCGTCATGGCGTTGGGACGACTTGCTTACACGTTGGGCACTCGCCAGCAGGCGGCCAGCGCCGCCAGCGCCAGCACGGTGGCGACCATGAAGACCCCGTGGAAACTCCAGATCTCCGCCACCGTCCCCGCTATCGCCCCCGCCATGATGGAGCCGGTGCGGATGCTGTTGGCGAACAGGGTGGTCGCCACCCCGGCGCGACCCGGCATCAGATCCTGGAAGTAGGACATGCCGATCCCGGCGACGATGCCGATGAAGATGGCGTTGAGCAGTTGCAACCCGATCAGCGCCTGCTGGCTCGACAGGGTCACCAGCCCCACGTAGAAGCCGACCCCGGCCAGCACCGCCAGCAGCATCATGGGCCGCTTGCCAAAGCGCCGGGTGTAGTAGCCCGCCAGCAGCATGAAGGGGATCTCCAGCGCCGCCGCCGTGCCCATCAGGATCCCGGCCAGCTTCTCCTCCAGCCCCAGCTCGCGGGTGATGTAGAGCGGCATGTTGATGAGGTACATGCTGTTGCAGGTCCACATCAGGGTGGAGGCGATGAACAGCGCCCGCACCGAGGGGTCTTTCCAACTGCTGACCCGCTCTCCTCCCCCGTTGGACTTGGGCAACGGCAAGGAAGGCAGCCAGCGCCAGACCACGAAGGCGCAGACGAGATAGGCGAAGGCCGAGGCCAGGTACATCACCTCGAAGCCATAGCCGATGGCGAGCGCGAAGGCGGCCGGCGGCCCTATCACCCAGGCCAGGGAGAACTGGGCCCGCAGCACCGAGCTGAACATGTCGGCACGCTTGTTGCGGCTGTCGGCATATTCCCGCGCCAGGGCGAACAGCTGGGGGCTGGCGGTGGCGGTCAGGCTCGCCAACACCACCCCCAGGCTCACCAGCAGCCAGTATTGGCGATTCCAGGCAAACAGCAGGGAGAGCACTATGCCGGCGAAACAGCAGCGCAGGATCAGCTGCTTGCGATCCCCCTTGCTATCGGATCGATGGCCGAGCCACTGGCTGATGAGGATGCCGATGACGGCGTTGACCGTGTAGAACAGCCCTACCAGGAAGGGCCGTACCTGCACCTCCTCGGCCAGAAACAGGCTTAAGGTGGGCACCTGCAGCGCCACCGCCACCCCGGTCATGAAGGTCACGGCGAGGAAGGATAGAGAGACGGGGTCCGGCCTCTTGCGGGCAGCAGTCAGCAAACTCATAGAGAGATACCATTGATATGGAACAGGAAAAAGGATCAGAGGCCGGCGGGCGTTTGGCATGACGGCATTTATTTTATGCCATTATCAACAGCGACCTCAAGGCTTGCGAGCCCGTCTCCGACCCCGTACATTGAAAGCCCATCTGGCCAGCACAAGGATTTCACATGTTTGATTTTGATCGGGAGATTGATCGCAGCGGCACCATGAGCCTGAAGTGGGACAAGTACAAGGGTCAGGATGTACTGCCCATGTGGGTGGCCGACACCGACTTCGCCTCGCCACCCGCCGTGATCGAGGCCCTCATCCAACGGGTGGCCCACGGCATCTTTGGCTACTCCCGCCCCTCCCCGCGCTTGATCGAACTCATCCAGACCCGGCTGCAGCAGCGCTACGACTGGACCATAGCGCCCGAGTGGATCGTCTTCCTGCCGGGGGTAGTACCGGGTCTGAATCTCGCCTGCAAGGCCTGGAGCCAGCATGGCCGCGGCATCATCACCCCCAAACCGGTCTATTACCCCTTCCTGCAGGCGCCGGGCTTCAACGACCGTCCCCTGCTCACCGTCCCCATGATTGAGGAGGCCGGACGCTGGGTGCTGGACTTGGAAGAGCTGGAGCGCCAGGCCCCTTCGGCCGATCTGCTGCTCTTGTGCAACCCGCACAACCCGGGCGGCACCGTCTTCACCCGCGAGGAGCTGCTGGCCATCGACGCCATCGCCGAACGCCACAACCTGGTGATCTGCTCGGACGAGATCCACTGCGACCTGCTGCTGGATAAAGATGCCCGCCACATTCCCTACGGCGCCCTCAGCCCGGCGGCGGCCGAGCGCAGTGCCGTGATGATGGCACCGAGCAAGACCTTCAACATCGCCGGTCTGTGCTGCTCCTTCGCCGTGATCCCCAACGCCCGGCTGCGGCTCAAGCTGCAACAGGCCATGCGCGGCATCAGCGCCGACGTCAACCTGCTGGGATTCGTGGCGGCCGAGGCGGCCTACGAGGGCGGCGAACAGTGGCTCGCCGAGCAGCTCGACTATCTGGCCGCCAATCTGGCCCTGATCGAGCAGGCCGTCGCCCGCTGGCCCGGCGTCAAGCTGGCCCGCCATCAGGCCACCTACCTCGCCTGGATCGACATGAGTGCGCTCGGTCTGGCCGATCCCGTCGCCTTCTTCGAGCAGGCGGGGGTGGGTCTCTCCCCCGGCGCCCAGTTTGGCGATGGCCAGTTCGTGCGGCTCAACTTCGGCTGCACCAGGGCGCGCCTGGTCGAGGCCCTTGCCCGCATGGAGGAAGCCATTCGGGCTAACATCTGATATAGATGAAATGTGACTCATGACGGGATGAGCCTGGCTCATCCCTTTTTTCAGCCATTGATCCGGTTCACTATGCACCCACGAGCCCTGCGCCACCTGTCAATCCCAAGCCCTGCCCTGCCCTGGCTGGCCGCCGTACTGGCCAGCGTGCTGGCACTGCCGCTGTCGGCCACCCCCGCCTATGTCACCATAGGGACGGGCGCGCTCAATGGCGTCTACTATCCGACCGGTGGCGCCATCTGCCGTCTGCTCAATGAAGACAACGCCCAGCATGGATTGCACTGCACCGTGCAGAGCACCCCGGGCTCCATCGCCAACCTGGTCGAGCTGGCCAAGGGCGACATCCAGCTGGCGCTGGTGCAATCGGATGTCTTGTACCACGCGGCCCATGGCAGCGGTCCCTTCGCCGGCCAAGCCCCCAACGATCAGCTGCGCAGCCTGTTCCGACTCCATCAGGAATCCCTGACCCTGCTCGCCAGTGCCACCAGCAACATCACCACCCTGGCCGACATCGAAGGCAAACGGGTCGATCTGGGCAGCCTGGACTCGGGGGACAGGGTCGCCAGCCAGACGTTGATCGATGCCATGGGCTGGCAGGAGAGCAGCTTCGCGGTGCCACCGGTGACCTCCCCCGGCAACCGGCTGGAGGGACTCTGCAACGGCAGCCTGGACGCCGCCTTCCTGGTCGCCGGCCACCCCAATCAGGGGATAGGGGATCTGACCGGCCGCTGCAAGGCGCGCCTCATTCCCATCGAGGGGGAACAGATAGACAGGCTGCTCAAACAGCATCCGTATTACCAGCGCAGCCGCATCGGCGCCAACCTCTATCCGGGTCAGACCGGTGGCGTCAACACCTTCGCCGTCACCGCCGAGCTGGTGGCGCTGGCGAGCCTGCCCGAGGCCGAGGTGCGCACCGTGCGCGACGTGCTGACGACTCACCTCAAGCAATTCACCCGCCTGCACCCGGCGCTGACCACCCTCACCCCCGAATCCATGCAGGCGGGTGACATCATCCCGCCCCACCCGGGTATGCAGGATGCGCCGCCCGCCCTGCTGCCCGAGCCACTCAGCCCAACCGGAAGCGAGGCGGCCTCAGGCGCGGTCCCCACCTCGGTGGGCGAGTCTACCGGCGAGACGGGGGCTCCTTCCCCGGAAGGGTCCCCCGCCACCTCGTCCGAGCATGCCCCCGGAGCCACCCTCCCGACCCCCTCGGAGGCTGCGACAACCGAACCGGCCGCGAGCAAGGTGCTCGAAGGCGCCGCCGTGGAGCAGGGCAACACGCTGACGGGCACCGCCGCCCCCAGCCCCGCTGCCGTGACGAGCGGGGAACAACCGACCCCGCCAGCAGACCCTGAACCTGCGCCAGCCGCACCGAGCGACGCCTCACCAACCACGAAGGATTCGCCCACCCAGTGACGCTGGCAAGCCCCATAACGACGGAGGCCACCCTTGGGTGGCCTCCGTTCATTTCGCCACGCGGTGGCTGGGCTCAGACCCCGGCGCCCGGCACCGGATCCGGGCGCTGGATTTCCTCCTCCACCCAGTGCAGCAACTGCTTGATGGCCCGCGACAACACCTGATTCTGGCGCACCACATACCCCAGGCTGGTGGCGGGGAAGTCGGTCAGCCGGGTCACGGGGGCACTGAGCTTGAGGCGGGGGTGCAAGGAGAAGTCAGGCACTATGGCCACTCCGAAGCCCGCCTCGGCCCAGTCGAGCTGGGCGTCCACGCTGCCCACCTCCATGATGCGGCAAGGTGGCAGCCCGAGCAGCGGCAGGGAGGGATCGATCAACGCCCGGGTACGGGTGTCGTGCCCCAGCAAGATGAGAGTGGGCTCGTCCTGAGGATCGCTTTTTCGCTCATCCACACTGGCTCCGGCCCTGGCCTGCCAGCGCGCCAACCCGTGCCCAAGGGCGCACCAGGTCACCTGCTGCAACTCGGTGTAAGAAAGCGGCTCGCTGCGCTTTTGTGCCATCACGAAACCCAAGTCCGCCCTGCCCGTCTTGACCAGCTCCGCCGCCTGATCCGAGGTGGTGTTGAACAGGGTGAGATCGATGCCCGGAAACGCCTGCTTGAAGCGCTGGAACGGCTGGATCAGCAAGAGGCGCGAGAGGATGTCGCTGGCGGCGATGGCCAGGGTGCCCTGACTGTGCTGATTGAGGGCGTTGAGATCGGACTGGCACAGCTGCAGCTCGTTGATGGCGCGCTCGGCGCTGAATAACAGCCGCTCACCAGCCTGGGTCAGCCGAAACGGGCTGCGCTCGATGAGCTTGACCCGGGTGGCCTGCTCCAGGTTCTTGAGGTGCAGGCTGACGTTGGGCTGAGTCATGTGCAGTTCGGTGGCGGTCTGGCCGAAGTGTTGCAAGCGGGCCAGGGTGACGAAGGTATTTAACCAGTGAATATCCAGCATGAAGACGTTCTCATCCAGCGCTGGCGCGGGCTGGCGCACCATGGCGGCTTGTTTGCTGATTAACTGGCTATGATTATATGACTTCCTTATCGGAATTATAAAGATAATTAATTTTTCTAATCCACCCCAGGCTCCTAGGATGAACGCCTAACGTCTTAGGAGAAAGAGTCATGTCGTCTATCGTAGTCGTAGGTGCTAACTGGGGTGATGAAGGCAAAGGCCGCATCGTCGATTATCTGGCAGGTGAGTCCGCCGCCAGCATCCGCTTCCAGGGCGGCAACAACGCCGGCCACACAGTGGTCAACGATCTCGGCACCTTCAAGCTGCACCAGCTGCCGAGCGGTGTGTTCAACCCGGATTGCCTGGTTGTGCTCGGCCCTGGCATGGTCATCAGCCCTGAGCCCCTGACCAAAGAGCTGGCCGAAGTGAAAGCCGCCGGCGTGACTCCCAAACTCGCCATCTCCGATCGCGCCACCTTCTGCCTGCCGATCCACGCGCTGGAAGATACCCTGGAAGAAGTGCGTCTGGGCGACGGCGCCTATGGCTCCACCCGTCAGGGCATCGCCCCTGCTTACGGTGATCGGGTCATGAAAAAGGCGATACTGGTCGGCTGGCTGAAACAACCGGACGTGCTGGTCGAGCGCATCCAATTCTTCCTCGACTGGAAACTGCCGCAGCTCAAGGCCCTCTACCCAAGCTTCGAGTTCAGCCAGACTGCCCAAGAAATGGCCGACTGGCTGCTGGAAGTGTCAGAGCCGTGGCGCGATGCCATCTGCAACGTCAGCGAACCGCTCAAGGCCATCCAGGCCCAGAACGGCACCCTGCTGTTCGAAGCCCAGCTGGGCGCCGGCCGTGACCTGATCTACGGTGAATACCCCTGGGTGACCTCCTCCCACGTCTCCGGCGCCTACGCCGGGATCGGTGGCGGTCTGCCGGCCCTGCGTCCGGAGCGCGTCATCGCCGTGGCCAAGGCGTTCAGTACCTCGGTCGGTACCGGCACCCTGATCACCGCCATGGAGAACCAGGACGAGTTCCGCAAGTTCGCCAACGAGTTCGGTGCCACCACCGGCCGTCCCCGTGACATCGGCTACTTCGACGCCGTCGCCACCAAGCAGGGCCTGGAAATTCAGGCCGCCAACGAGATCGCGCTGACCAAGCTGGACTGCCTCTCCGGCATGCCGGACTTGAAGATCTGCGTCGCCTACGAAGGTGCCAACACCGAGAACCCGATCTGGCCGCAGACCGCCGGTCTCAAGCCGGTGTACGAGTCCATGGAAGCCTGGAGCGAAGATATCTCCCACATCCGCAAGTTTGACGACTTGCCCAAGGCTGCCCAGCACTATGTGCTGCGTATCGAAGCCCTGCTGGGTGTACCTGTGCCCATGGTCTCCGTCGGCCCGGGTCGTGAGCAGATGATCCTACGCTAAGCAGTTCGATCCACTATCACCGCACTCTCAAAACCGGCCTCATCGAGGCCGGTTTTTTTATGCCTCCCCGAAGCTCACCCGCCCTTCACCTTCCCCGACAAGTAAATAGTTACTAAAATAAACTTTCATGTAACCTCGTGTAACGGGGTGACGCAGCTCACACAACCCCGTCACCAGACTGTGACATAGCCCCAAATTTTCCCCTTTCATTGTCCTACAATGCTCCTCGCAAACGTTTTTACTAAAATAAAGACAAAAAACAATCTTCCTTAACCTACAAGATCGTAATTGGAGCGAGATATGTTTCGTAAAAATTTACTTTCCGTCGCCCTCGGCGTCACCCTGTTTGGCCTGGCCGCCTGCAACGGCAATGACTCCAGTGCCCCGACCCCACCCACTGCGACCCTGGCGAGCCAGTACCAGAATGTGATCGATCGCAGTGGCACCCCGCTCCAGTTCCGCGACTTCGACAGCTACTCCAACCTCAAGTACAACCCGCTGCTCGACTTGGGGGCCTGGCACGGCTTCCTGCTGCCCGCCAGCGAGAGCGAATGGGGCGGCTTCACCGGCCCCATGGTGATCGCCGAGGAGTACAGCCTGTTCTTCGCAAGCGAGCTGGACAAGCTGACCCTGAGCGACGAGAGCGGCCGCCAATACCCGCTCACCGCCGCCAGCAAGCACGAGATCTATGCCATCCCCGGGGCGCTTATCCAACGCTACGAGTTCGACGCCTTCAGCCTGGAGCTGGAGTTACGCTACGGCGATGCGCGCACGGCACTTGTTCGCACCCGTCTCATTAATAATCAGGATGCGCCACTGACCCTGACGCTCAACTGGCAGGGCGAGTTGCTCAACCAGTGGGATGCCAACAAGACCATCGCCGAGCAATACCCCGACTGGACCCGCACCATCAACCAGAGCGAGCGAGGCATCGAGTTCCAGTTCGGCGAGCTGCGCAGCACCTGGAACATGATGCAAAGCGGCAGCGCCCGCTATCGCATCGACCGCACCCTGCCGACCCGCACCACCCTGGATGAGAAGGAACTCGGCTATGTGAGCGAGGCCAGCCTCACCCTGGCCGCCAAGGGCCAGCAGGATGTCTTCACCCTGCAGAGTTATGTCCACTCCAGCGACGAGGCGAACCGCTTCGAGCAGAGCCGCCTGGCCCTGCTGGCCAATCCAGCCCGCTATTTCGATGACTCCATCCGCCGCTGGGAGGGGTATCTGGAGCGCGGTCTCTCCAATCAGGGCATCAGCGAATCCGAGCGGCGCATCGCGGTCAAGGCGATGGAGACCCTCAACGGCAACTGGCGCTCCCCGGCCGGCGCCATCCTCCACGACGGGGTCACTCCGTCCAACACCGCCCGCTGGTTCGACGGTGTCTGGGCCTGGGACAGCTGGAAGCACGCCTACGCCATGGCTCACTTCAACCCGGAGGTGGCCAAGAACAACGTGCGCGCCATGTATGACTACCAGATCCAGCCCAATGATCCGGTGCGCCCGCAAGACGCCGGCATGGTGATCGACGCCGTCTTCTACAACAAGCTCTCCGATCGGGGCGGTGACGGCGGCAACTGGAACGAGCGCGACACCAAGCCGCCGCTCTCCGCCTGGGCCATCTGGGAAATTTACAGCGCGACCCAGGACAAGGCCTTCATCGCCGAGATGTATCCGAAGATCCAGGCCTACCACGACTGGTGGTACCGGGCGCGGGACAACAACCACAACGGCATCATCGAATACGGCGCCACCAAGCACGTCGAGCACAACGACGAGTTCGGCAATATCACCTTCAAGGTGCAGTACGCCAGCGTACCGGCCGGGATCGATCTCTCCAGCTGTACCCCCGAGGGGGATGGCTGGTATGCCTGTGCCGGCATGCCGCTCTACCAGCAGGTACTCACCGTCGGCGGTTACAGCGACATGGACATCGGTGCCCAGCACGGCGCTGGCTGGGAGTCCGGCATGGACAACGCCGCCCGCTTCGGCTTCATCGAGTCCGATCAGCTCAAGCGCTATACCGACAAGACTTATGGCGGGGATCTGGCCCGTGCGCGCCAGGACTGGAACGTCGCCTTCTTCGAGAACCACGAGGATGACGGCAGCCTCGTCGGCTTCTCCATCGATCAGGAGTCGGTAGAGCTCAACGCCTTCCTCGCCAAGGAGAAGCGCATCCTGGCTGACATGGCCGACTTGCTGGGCAAGCCGGACGAGGCCATTGGCTACCGCGAGGGCGCCACCGTGCTGGCCGGTTACATCAACAGCTGCCTGTTCGATGAGGCCTCCGGCTTCTATTACGATCGCCAGATCCATCAGGGAGACGTGGCAGACGCCAACGGCTGCGTCGGCAAGCTACTGACCGCTCGCGGCCGTGGCCCGGAAGGCTGGAGCCCGCTCTGGGCCGAGGTGGCGGACAAGGAGAAAGCGGCGCGGGTGCGCGAGGTGATGCTCAGCAGCCAGGAGTTCAACACCAAGGTGCCGCTCGGTACGGCGGCGCTGACCAACCCGGCCTATGACCCGAACATCTACTGGCGTGGCCGGGTCTGGCTGGATCAGTTCTACTTCGGGGTAAAGGGGCTGGAGAACTACGGCTATCGCAGCGATGCCCAGGCGCTGGTCAACAAGCTGTTCGCCAACGCCGAGGGGCTCAGCGGCAGCGGTCCCATCCGCGAGAACTACAACCCGGAAACCGGCGCCATGCAGGGGGCCAGCAACTTCAGCTGGAGCTCGGCCCACCTCTATATGCTCTATCGCAACTTCCTGAAGAAAGAGGGCTAATCCTCGGCGGCAATAAGCCAACAAAAAGGCCTCCATCATGGAGGCCTTTTTTATCAGCCACGCGGGGCTGACTGAGTGGTCACGGCTTACTTGACGGTGACCCGGGCAAACTTGCGCTTGCCGACCTGATAGACGGCGGTGCCGGCACCGATCAGCGCCTTGCCATCGTCCAGCTTGTCGCCGTCACGCTTGACCGCGCCCTGCTTGATCATGCGCAGCGCCTCGGAGGTGGTATCAACCAAGCCAGCATCTTTGAGCAGGTTGGCGATGGGCAGGCCTTCCCCTTCCATGGCCAGTTCGACCTCCGGCATCTCGTCCGGGATGGCGTTCTTGGAGAAGCGCTGGGTGAAGTCTTCGTGGGCCGCCTCGGCCGCCGCGGCGTCGTGGTAGCGGCTGATGATCTCTTTGGCCAGCCAGATCTTCACGTCGCGCGGGTTCAGGGTACCGGCGGCGATGCCCGCCTTGAAGCCTTCGATCTCGGTGAGCGGGCGGAAGGAGAGCAGCTCGTAGTAGTTCCACATCAGGTCATCGGTGATCGACATGATCTTGCCGAACATCTCGCCCGGGGCGTCGTGCACGCCGATGTAGTTGGCAGCAGACTTGGACATCTTCTTGACGCCGTCCAGACCCACCAGCAGCGGCATCATCAACACGCACTGGGTGGCCATGCCGGCGTCTTTTTGCAGCTCGCGGCCCATCAGCAGGTTGAACTTCTGATCGGTACCGCCGAGCTCCACGTCCGCTTTCAGCGCGACCGAGTCATAGCCTTGCAGCAGCGGGTAGAGGAATTCGTGGATGGCGATGGACTGGCCGCCGGCGTAGCGCTTCTTGAAGTCATCGCGCTCCATCATGCGGGCCACGGTCTGCTTGGCCGCCAGCTTGATCATGCCGGTCGCGCCCAGCTCCTTGAGCCAGGTGGAGTTGTACTCGATGCGGGTCCTGGCGGGATCCAGGATCTTGAACGCCTGCTCGGCATAGGTGAGAGCGTTGTGCTTGATGGCCTCTTCGGAGAGCGGCGGACGAGTGGCATTCTTGCCGGAGGGGTCACCCACCATGGCAGTGAAGTCGCCGATCAACAGGATGATCTCGTGCCCCAGGTCCTGGAACGTCTTCAGCTTGTTGAGGATCACGGTGTGACCGAGGTGAATGTCGGGAGCCGTCGGGTCCATCCCCAGCTTGATGCGCAGCGGGCGCCCTTCCTTCAACTTGGCGACAAGTTCTTCTTCAACCAGAATTTCTTCCGCTCCGCGCTTGATCTCGGCTAGCGCCACCTCGAGCTGGGACATTTTTTGACTCTCCAATCACGATTCCACAGGGCCAAACATCTTACTGGAATGGCGGGCCAATTGGAAAGGCGGTAAACTCCGACCTTCTTTTTCGTCCAACTTCGTCAGCTTCGCATGGTTATCTGGAACGCCTTCAATTCTCTTCCTACCTGGCACCGCAAGATGGTGCTGATCTTGAGCATCATGGTGATGATGCTGGCAGCCTGGCCCAGCGAGCAGGCGGTGGCGACCCGCGTCAATGATGACGAGCCCCTCGCCGAGGCCTCTCAGGGCGAAGGTGAGGCCCAGCCTCAAGCCCTGGCACAGAGGGCCGCCAAGCCGAGCTACGTCACCAGACAGGTGAAGGTACGCCGTGGCGACAACATGCAGGTCATCTTCCAGCGTCTGGGCCTCAGCGCCACCGATCTCTACCTCATCGCCCAGCTCGAGGCGACCGATCCCCTGCGCCGGCTACAACCCGGTCAGGAGCTCACCTTCAAGCTCACCAAGGGCGGCGATCTGCACAGCCTCTATTACCCCCACAGCCTGGAGCTGGCGCTGAAAGTGAGCCGCAAGGCCGAGGGCTTCGTCGCCAAAGCGGTTAAACTCGAGCTCGACACCCGCGAACAGGTGGCCAGGGGCGACATTCGCTCCAGCTTCTGGGGCGCCGCCGTCGAGGCGGGCATGACCGAGGATCAGATCATGGATCTCGCCGCCATCTTCGGCTGGGACATCGACTTTGCCCAGGATTTGCAGCCGGGGGACAGCTTCCGGGTGGTCTATCAGGAGAAGTATCAGGACGACGAGCGGGTCGCCTCCGGTGACATCCTGGCCGCCGAGTTCATCAACCAGGGTGCCATCTATCGCGCCGTGCTGAACGACGACGGCAACTACTACACGCCGGAGGGCAAGGCGATGCGCAAGAGCTTCCTGCGCGCACCGGTCAACTTCAAATACATCAGCTCCAACTTCAACCCGCGCCGCCTGCACCCGGTTACCGGCAAGGTCCGCCCTCACAACGGCATCGATTACGTGGCGCCGGTGGGCACCCCCATCATGGCGGCAGGGGGCGGCAGCGTGGTGGCGGCCGGTTACAACCAGTTCAACGGCAACTACGTGTTCATCAAGCACGCCGGCAACTACGTGACCAAGTACCTGCACCTCTCCAAGCTCAGCGTCAACAAGGGTCAGCGGGTCAAACAGGGCCAGACCATTGGCCTCTTGGGCGGCACGGGGCGCGTCACCGGCCCGCACCTGCACTATGAATTTGTGGTAGGCGGCGTGCACAAGAACCCGCGTACCCTGGACCTGCCTCAGGCGGAGACGCTCAGCGGGCGCGAGCTGGCCAGCTTCAAGGCCCAGGCGATGCCACAGCTGGCGAAACTCGACAGCACCGAGCTGCAGCTGGCCCAGAATAAGCAAAGCAACGGCGAGAGCTGACACAGAGAGCACAAGGAGAGGCCATGAGCGAGCGTTATATCGGGCACCGGAACAGGCATGGCATCGACGCCGGCCTCCTTTCTCCTTCGCATATAGGGGCATGCCATGAGTGAACGCTATATCGGGCTGATGTCGGGCACCAGCATGGATGGCATCGATACCGTGCTGATCGAGATGGACGGGGAAACACTGCGGGTCGAGGCTGCGCTCTGCCACCCCTGGCCGGACGACACCGCCCGCGCGCTGCACGCCCTCTGCACTCCGGGTGAGAACGAGATCGATCGCATGGGGGTGGCCGACAACCTGGTGGCGCACGAATTTGCCGTGGCCACTCGGGCGTTGCTCGAGCAAGCCGGACTGACCGCCACCGATATCCGCGCCATCGGCTCCCACGGCCAGACCATTCGCCATCGCCCTGCGCTCGGCTTTACCCTGCAGATCGGCAACGCCGCCCTGCTGGCCGCCTTGACCCATATCGATGTGATCGGCGACTTTCGCACCATGGACATGGCCCTCGGCGGTCAGGGGGCTCCGCTGGTGCCCGCCTTCCATCAGGCGCTGTTCGCCAAGCCGGGTGCCCTGCGGGTGGTGTTGAACCTCGGCGGCATCGCCAATATCTCGGTGCTGCCGGGCACTGCCAGCGGGGTGTATGGCTTCGACACCGGCCCCGCCAACACCCTGCTCGATGGCTGGTATCGCCGCCACCATGAACAGGGCGGCAACTACGATGCTGGCGGCCGGTGGGCCGCCAGTGGCCAAGTGGTTCCTGAACTGCTGGAAACGCTGCTCGCTCACCCCTACTTTGCCGCCCCCTGGCCCAAGAGCACGGGGCGGGAGATGTTTACTCTCGACTGGCTCGATGGCCAGCTCGCAGGCAGCACACATGCCCCGGTGGATGTGCAGCGCACCCTGCAGGCACTGAGCTGCCACAGCATCGCCCGTCAGTTGCCGGTGCTGGCCGAAGGCCAGGCCGAGCTGTTTGTCTGCGGTGGCGGCGCCCATAACGGCCCGCTGCTGGCGGAGCTGGCGGCGCTGTTGCCCCGCTGGCGCCTTGCCAGTACCGCGGAATTGGGGCTCGCCCCCGACTGGGTGGAAGGAGCCGCCTTTGCCTGGCTGGCACAACGCTTCATTCACCGCCGGCCGGGCAACCTGCCCGCCGTCACCGGCGCCAGCCGCCCGGCAGTATTGGGCGCCCTCTATCCCGCCTGAGCGATACCAATGACGAGTCCAGTGCGTGCCCTGATCAAGCGTCACCCCCTTGAGCCGTACCCGACGAGCGGAAGATGTGGCGAGTCAACCGGCACACAATGGGCGACATCCGCACTCTGGCTGTGGTTGAGACTGTTGGCGAGGGGAATGCAATGCTAATGGAGGTCGTAGCGTGGATCTCAGGGGCATCTGTTAAAAAGCCCTGGATGGGAAGACCATCCAGGGCTGAACAAGTAGGCACTTGATACCAATAGCGGTAACCGCACCGTACATCAGCTGTTACTGCACGCGGTTCTCCGGTTGGAGTGGCAGAACAAGGTTCATGTTGTTCTTCACATTCAGCGCGAAAATACCATTCAGTTTTTCAACTGCTGCTTTGTTTCCATCAATCTTGGCCTTGCCACCACTGACCAGCTCGTCAAGCTTGGCTTGGCCGGCAGCGAAGGCCAGGAAATCCCGCTTGGCGATCTCAAGGGTGGCCTCTGCCTGCTTGTTCTGGACGTCGGCTACACGGTTGAATACCCCGTTATGCAGGTCGATGGCGAAATCACCACCCTCCTTGAATTTCAGGTTGATGACCGCATTGCCGGCTTTTTCAGCCTTGATCTGATCCACCATGATGCCCAGGAAGTTCATGAAGTGCTCAGGCGGCAGGGCGGCAATCACCTCTGCAGACGTGGTACTCAGATTGTTCTTGATGTTACCGCCCTGGCGCAGCTCAACCGCCCCTGCCAGATACCAGTTGCGGTACAGGGCGTTCTCTTCCTGATAGCCCAGCTGCTCCAGGATATCAGCCAGCAGCAGATTGACCTCCTTGTTGTTGCCGTTATAGGCCACGACGTTGTTGAGCAGATCTGCCGCGAAACGATAATCCCCCTTCTGGACGCTGGCCAGTGCGGCACTCAGCACCTTATCTTCCCCACCCAGGGCTTCTACATAACGCTTGCCGCGTTCGGCATCCGGGTACTTGGCCAATTCGACCGGGTTACCGCTATACCAGCCCAAGTTGCGGACATAGGTGGATTTCAGGTTGTTGCGCGTGTGGCCATAGTAAGGACGGTTATCCCATTTGTTGAACACGGAGGCAGGTAGCTGGGCATTCTCGGCAATGTCATCAGGACGATAGCCATAGTTGGCGTAGCGCAGGGTGGTGTCGTAGAGCGACTGATAAACGTCGCGCTGGTTCTTCAGATAGTCCACCACATTGTTGTTGCCCCATACCGGCCAGGTATGAGGTCCGAAATTGACCTCCACCTCGCCACCCCAGCGGGCCACCGCCTCGCCGATATACTTGGCCCACACGCTGGCATCACGGGTCTGTGCGCCGCGCAGGGTATAGATGTTGTGCTGCAGGTGGTTGACGTCCTCCGCCATGGAGAGTGCCTTCCATTGCGGGATATACATGATCATTTCGGAAGGAGCTTCGGAGTGCGGCGCCAGATAGAACTCGAAGTCCACTCCGTCGATGCTGACCTTCTGACCGTCCCTGGTGATGACTTTATTGGGGATGGGCAGACCGGAAGCGTCATTCGCCAGAGCAGGACCGAGGGCCCCTGTGATGATGCCCTTGGCATCCGGCTTCAACACATTGCCGTACTGATAACCGGCACGGCGTGCCATGATGTTGCCGGCCGAGACGTTCTCGGAGATAGCCTCCTCGACAAATCCCTCGGGCGCAATCACGGGTAGGTTGCCGCTCTTCACATCTTCCGGCTTGGCCAGGCCCGCCGCATAGATCCCCTCGAAACCGCCGAAGTGGTCGGCATGGCTGTGGCTGATGATCACGCCCTTGAGCGGCCGCTTGCCCCTGTGCTGCTCATACAGTTCGATGGATTTCGCCAATGCCTTGGGGGAGTATTCCACATCGAAGAACACCACGCCGGTTTTGGTCTCGATAATGGTGAGATTGGAGAGATCCTGGCCGCGGATCTGATAGATATTGTCGGTGACTTTGAACAGGCCGCCGTAGTTGGCAAGCTGAGTATGGCGCCACAGGCTGGGGTTAACCGAATCGGGTGCTGCCTTGTCCTGCATGAAATTCAGGCCGGTTGCACTGAATACCCCCCCCAATGTCTCCATTGTTGATAAGCGGTGCGATCAGTCCCTTGCGGGAGTCTTCAAAGGCGACTTTGTTATTGAAATCCAGTGCCTTGTACACCGCCTGATTGGCATCCTTGGTGAAGCTGGTGGCGTTTTTCTGCTCTGCGGTGAACACGTATCCACCATCTTGCGCCTGTATCTGGCCAGCAAACCCCAATACCAAACTACTCACGAACACCAACCTCGGTGAGACGTGTTGTTTTCTCTGCATGTTCAGACTCCTTGTCAGTCATTCAAGAAATTTCAACCCAGCTGACAGCTACGATCAAAAGCGCCAGAAGCGGAGGTTCAACCCACTTGCACGCCTAGCATTATCACAATCCGTTCACAACACGCCACAACAAAGGACTAAATTGATACCCTTTTGACTGCATTATCACATTCTCAAGAGAGACCCTTAAATTGACCATTTGATCAATAACCCCCCCCTCTCATCTTTCAGTAACATAAAGAAGAGATATTTCAGTTCAACATAACGCAGTCGATCTTGGCCAAGCGTCCTGCTACAAACACTGACTGAGACTCAGCGGTCGCTATCACGCTCTCTGGATAAAGCAGAACTCCCCTTCAACAGCAGTTCGGCTGGCACAAGCACACAGGAGTGTGCTTGTGCGGACATACAGCCTGCTGTCTCATCGTTACTCACTCTTTATTCCTCGCTCTGTGCTCTTCACCTTTCCACTCTCAATTCACTATTGAAATTTAATGGCATATAATGCCACCTCTTTGGCAAACAAGAATGCGCCAATATCGGTATTCCAGGCTTTATTTCAGCGACGTCATAATGGGCCGCCATGCAAATTAATGAATTATATTCCCGGCACATCTTTACCCTCACGCCCAAGCCTTTTCGCTAGCATATTTTTGGCTGCCTAGATAGCCCGCCAAAAAATCAAAAATTACATATCCATGCACAATAAGGCTCATTATCTGCAAGATGATGCATATTATTAACCCTTCATTCACAGCGACGGCCCGTACCCTGCGTGGGACCGAGCCGTTTCCGCACTGCCTTCGCTGGGCTAAAGCAGCACATTCAACTACCAATGGATGATATTAAGTATGAATTGAATAGCAAAACGGCTATTTTTCAGACCATTGAGCCACCTCATAGAAATGAGATCCTGGTTTGCATAGCGCACCAGCCACTCATAGAATCGCCTTGTCTGAAATAATCAACCCCATCCATGCCTCTCTTATCCAATCCCTCATTCGAATGGATTGACAATAATAACCGAGGACGCGGATCCGGCTTCCTGTTGCGTGCCGCTCAGCCCGCCTGCCCTGGCCAGCTATTCGTCACACAAAAGATCTCGGCGGCCCAATTTACGGCACCGAGTCGGGCTCGCGATCAGATAGGGTCAAACCGTACTCTGCGTTAATACTGAATGAGGAACATAGATATGAGTGGAATTATCATCAAGTCTGCCAGAAATACCCCTAATGCCCCCCAGGATCTGGGCCCCTATACCCAGAGCGTGGCTTTCTCTCATTACAACAATATTTCCGCTCAACTCCCCGTCGATCCCAAGACCGGCAAACTGATCGCAGGCGATATCAAGGCCCAGGCCAGACAGTGCCTGACCAATATCAAGGCCATCGTCGAGAGCATCGGTCATGTGATGGACGACGTGGTCAAGACCACTATCTTCCTCAAGAACATCGCGGATCTCGACGCGGTCAATGACATGTACCGCGAATTCTTCCCCGGCTATGTGCCGACCCGCACCGTGCTCGCCGTTGCCGCCCTGCCGCTGAACGCAGAGATCCAGATTGAAGCCATCATCTCCAACGGTGAAGGCACCTTCCCGCAGGCCCCTTGCGCCCTGGTGAAGCTCGCCCGCAACAGCGACAAGGCCCCGCAGAGCCCGCTCTCTACCCACACCGTTGCCTTCTCCCACTACAACAACATCGGGGCACAGCTGCCCGTCGACGGGGCATCGGGCAAACTGGTTGCCGGCGGTATCAAGGAACAGGCGGCTCAGTGCCTGAGCAACATCAAAACCGTTCTGGAAAGCGTTGACGTGCCCTTTGACGACATCGTCAAGGTGACTGTCTATCTGACAAACCTGGCGGATATCGACGCCGTCAACGAGGTCTATACCACCTTCTTCCCTGACTCCGCCATCGCCCGTGCCGTCGCCTATCTGCCGGCCCGCTCCGTGATTGCCGCCTCCGCCCTGCCGCTGGGCGCCCTGGTGCAAATGGATGCCGTGATCTCCCACGGTGACGGCACCCCGCCGCAACTGGTGGAAGACAGACACAACCTGGTGATCCGCGCCCGCAACACCGACAAGGCGCCCCGCAGCCCGCTGCATACCCAGACTGTCGCCTTCTCCCACTACAACCATATCGCCGGTCAACTGCCCGTCGATCTGGCCACCGGCAAGATCCTGACCGGTTGTGTCAAGGAGCAGACCGCCCAGTGCCTCGGCCATATCAAGACCATCGTCGAGAGCATCGACCATGTGATGGACGATATCGTCAAGGTCAATATCCAGGTGAAAAACATCGAGGATCTGGAGGCGGTCAACGCCATCTACAGCCAGTATTTCCCGAGCTACCACCCCGCACGTACCGTCTTTGGCGTGAGCGAGCTGCCCGCCGGCGCCCTGGTGCAGATGGATGCGGTGATGTCCAATGCGGAAAGCACCCCACCCCAGTGCTGATTAGTTAATTAACAAACAGGGCCCTGAAATGGCTATTTCAGGGCCCTGTTGTATTCAACCTAATATGGTATAAAGCATTGCCATATAGGCTCGGTAAAATAAAGCATTAAGTTCTCTTTATTTTAAATGGCAACCTTTTTATTGAATGTAGCGCTTAAGCTCAGCTTCCCGCGCCTTGAACATCTGATAATCACCGGCGGCTCTGCTCTTTGCGGCGGTGAACCACTGCACACCTACCTCATCAGCATGTCTGAACTCCAGCCTGAATTCATATTTCATGCTTATCACCAGCGCCAAGCATGCTCCCACCACAAATGCAACGGCAGGCAGCAGCCACGTGATGACCTGACCGTTTTCATCCGTTGGGACAAATATAAACAATAAGCTGGAGGCAATGACACCCAGCATCATCATATTGAGTACTTTGTCTTTCCAGGAAAGAACCTTGACTTGTACATTGGATATTTTATCCAGATCATAGCTATCTTTATTGACTTGCAACTTGCTTGCTGACTTGTTGATGACAATGGAACAAGGCATCGTAACACTCCATTTTAAATATAGGTCGCATGACATTTTTATAATTAACAACGCTTGGTGCGAGAAGGGGTCATTATCCCGAATGACCTTGTACTTTGCGCCATTCCCCAGGCTCGATGCGATAACAACTTGCTGGCTTGGCTTGCACCATGAAGGCTACCGGACAAGCTCCCACAAAGTGGCGCGGACAGGCGTAACAGCCCGCCGAGAATGGTATCGTATGGGGCCATTTCGTGCAGCAAAATCAGGATAAAAAGCGAGGCGGATCACCTTTCCACCGCGGGAAATTGACGAGAGGCACTCATCCTCCCGTCAACCATGGAAGTCGCCCGATCCCGGCATCCATCATGACGACTGGCCAAGTCCTTCGCGCAGCCTGCGGATGCGCACCAGAAAGTAGCCAGCCGCAAGCAGAGGCCAGAGTGATATCCATTGCCCCGGGACAAGCAACAGCAGGGCCACCGAGACAAGGATGCCGCTCGCCAGCCCGGCGAGATGGAGCCTAGGGTTGCCAAGAGGCGTGCCGCTGCGAAAATGGTTGTCGAGACGGGAGAGGGTCAGCAGCCCGACGCCACAGCACAGCAACAAGAGTGCCAGCGGCCAGTGGCCGAGCGCGAGCCCCTCTGTCGCCATCCCCATCAAGGCGGCCGTCCCCATCAACATATAGAAGGCGCTCACCACAAAGGTCGGCAGCAACACCAGCAGCCAGATGACTCGATAGAGGATCATGTCTTCATACCACCGGAGACCAGGCCGGAGGGCAGCTAAACACGCTGCTCTTGTGCCGGCTAACAGAAGATAAAGGATGAAATTCTCATCACTGGCAGATGTTCAGCTCCATAAACAGGCTGTTTGGGTCTGCCTCATAGCTGCCGAAGGGCTCGCACTCGCGGAAGCCATGCTTGCGGTAAAGGGCGTGCGCCGGCTTGAAGAATGCCATTGAGCCGGTTTCCAGCTTCAACGAGCGATAGCCCCGCGCCCTGGCAGTCAGGATGAGGTGGTTCAGCAGGCGGGAGCCAATTCCCCTGCCCCTGGCGGCGTCATGCACCCGCATGGATTTGATCTCCCCACTGTGTCGATCCAGCTCCTTGATGGCGCCACAACCGACGAGCTCGCCCCCCTCATAGGCCGACCAGAAGGTGATCTCCGCGACCTTGAGCCCCTCGAGATCGAGTGCATGCTTGCTCTGTGGCGGGGAGCTGGCCCTCATGTCATCCAGGTGGCGTGCCAGGAACGCGGCTATGTCCGGGCCTTCGAGGTTGTCTATACCAATCTCCATCTCTGCTCTTCTCCTTTTTCACATCGAGGCCAGCGCCCTGCCGGGTGTGTCGGTGTCGACTGTGACGATGGTAAACCCCATTGATACGCGATCAGCCGACCCAGATCCAGCCATCATCCGGGCATGCCGGACCAGCGGGTCTTGGCGGCAACAATAAAAAAACGCCCCCCATCTTGCGATGGGGGGCGTTTATCGACTCAGCGCTTGGGCCCGGTGCTGCTCAGCCCAAGGTGCCGGCGGGCATTACAGGGATTCGGCGGTCGCGACCACGTTTTCCACGGTAAAGCCGAATTCCTTGAACAGCAGCTCAGCCGGTGCAGACTCACCGAAGGTGGTCATACCGATGATCTTGCCGCCGAAGCCCACGTACTTGTACCAGTAGTCGGCGATGCCCGCTTCGATGGCGACACGCTTGGTGACGGACATCGGCAGGACGGACTCTTTGTACTCGGCAGACTGGGCATCGAACACGTCGGTAGCCGGCAGGGATACTACGCGCACGGCGCGGCCCTTGGCAGTCAGCTGCTCATAAGCGGCCACGGCCAGCTCCACTTCGGAACCGGTGGCGATCAGGATCAGCTCCGGGGTACCGGCGCTGTCTTTCAGCACATAACCACCCTTGGCCACATCGGCCAGTTGCTGGGCGGTGCGGTCCATCTGGGGCAGGTTCTGACGAGAGAAGATCAGCGCAGTCGGGCCGTCATGACGCTCGATGGCGTGCTTCCAGGCGATGGCGGATTCCACCTGGTCACATGGGCGCCAGGTGCTCATGTTCGGGGTCAGACGCAAGGAGGCGATCTGCTCGACCGGCTGGTGAGTCGGGCCATCTTCACCCAGACCGATGGAGTCGTGGGTGTAGACGAAGATGGCGCGCTGCTTCATCAGAGCAGCCATGCGCAGGGCGTTGCGGGCGTATTCCATGAACATCAGGAAGGTGGCGCCGTAGGGGATGAAACCACCGTGCAGGGCGATGCCGTTCATAATGGCGGACATGGCGAACTCGCGCACACCGTAGTGAATGTAGTTGCCGGAGGCATCTTCATTGGTCAGGGACTTGGAGCCGGACCACATGGTCAGGTTGGACGGTGCCAGATCCGCAGAGCCACCCATGAACTCGGGCAGCAGCTTGCCGAAGGCTTCCAGAGAGTTCTGGGACGCTTTACGGGTCGCAATCTTGGCCGGGTTGGCTTGCAGGGTTTCGATGATCTTGGCAGATTCAGCGGCCCAGTTGGCCGGCAGCTCGCCGACGGTGCGACGCTTGAATTCGGCGGCCAGGGTCGGGTGCGCGGCTTCATAGGCGGCAAACTTGGCGGCCCAGTCGGACTCCAGCTTGGTGCCCTTCTCCTGGGCATTCCACTCGGCGGCGATGTCGGACGGAATGACGAAGGGGGCGTGGTCCCATTTCAGGAAGGCACGGGCGGCGGCGATCTCGTCGTTGCCCAGCGGTGCGCCGTGGCAATCGTGGGAGCCGGACTTGTTCGGTGAACCGTAACCGATGATGGTGCGGCAGCAGATCAGGGTCGGCTTGCCAGTCTCGGCCTTGGCGGCTTCGATGGCGGCATTGATGGCTTCCGGGCTGTGACCGTCAACGGCCGGAATGACGTGCCAGCCGTAGGCTTCGAAGCGCTTCGGCGTGTCGTCGGTGAACCAGCCTTCCACGTGACCGTCGATGGAGATGCCGTTGTCATCCCAGAACGCGATCAGCTTGCCCAGCTGCAGGGTGCCGGCCAGGGAGCAAGCCTCGTGGGAGATGCCTTCCATCAGGCAGCCGTCGCCCATGAAGGCGTAGGTGTAGTGGTCAACGATGTCGTGACCCGGCTGATTGAACTGCTCGGCCATGGCCTTCTCGGCGATCGCCATGCCCACGGCATTGGTGATGCCCTGACCCAGCGGGCCAGTGGTGGTTTCGATGCCGGGGGCATAACCGTACTCCGGGTGACCCGGGGTGCGAGAGTGCAGCTGACGGAAGTTCTTCAGATCATCGATGGAGAGATCGTAACCGGAGAGGTGCAGCAGGGAGTACAGCAGCATGGAGCCGTGGCCGTTGGACAGCACGAAACGGTCGCGGTCGGCCCACTTGGGGTTGTTCGGGTTGTGCTTGAGGTGGCCACGCCACAACACTTCGGCGATATCTGCCATTCCCATGGGGGCGCCCGGGTGACCGGAGTTGGCTTTTTGAACGGCATCCATACTCAATGCGCGAATGGCATTGGCAAGCTCTTTACGAGAAGGCATCTGTATCTCCTGCGATTGCTTCATTTGATGGCCAAGATTAAGGCGCGTCATTGTCCCAGCAGGGCGCGCGGCGTGCAAATATTATCTGGGCGAATAAAGCCGCTTTGGGAGCACAATCGCTTTTCTTAGGCAGGAAAACGATTGAGTCAGCCCCTCTGCCACTCCCCAATGGGGTAATTCTCTGCACCGACCCGCCCCGGGCGGCCCCGGCCCAAAATAGTGCTGGCAATCACCCAGTGGCCTAATTAAAATAGACGTCCAGATGTAGATACCTCTACAGTCATCCTGTCATTTTCCGGTTATGGCCAAGGCGATAACCCCACACGATTGAGAACCTATCATGGCAAAGTTGTTTACTTCCGAGTCGGTCTCCGAAGGCCATCCCGATAAAATCGCCGACCAGATCTCCGATGCGGTGCTGGATGCCATCCTGGTGCAAGACACCAAGGCGCGCGTCGCCTGCGAGACCTTGGTCAAGACCGGCATGGTGATGGTCGCCGGTGAAGTAACCACCTCTGCCTGGGTCGACATCGAGCAGATCGTGCGCGATACCGTGCGCGAGATCGGGTACACCCACTCCGACATGGGCTTCGACGCCGACTCCTGCGCCGTGCTGAACGCCATCGGCAAGCAGTCCCCGGACATCAACCAGGGTGTTGACCGTACCGACCCGTACGAGCAGGGCGCCGGTGACCAGGGCCTGATGTTCGGCTACGCCACCAACGAAACCGACGTGCTGATGCCCGCCCCCATCACCTACTCCCACCTGCTGGTGAAACGCCAGGCCGAAGTGCGCAAGAACGGCACCCTGCCGTGGCTGCGCCCGGATGCCAAGAGCCAGCTGACCTTCGCCTACGACGACGCGGGCAAGATCCTGGGTGTGGACGCCGTGGTGCTCTCCACCCAGCATTGCGACTCCATCAGCCACAAAGATCTGGTGGAAGCGGTACGCGAGGAGATCATCAAGCCGGTACTGCCGACCGAGTGGATCACCAAGGACACCAAGTTCTTCATCAACCCGACCGGCCGTTTCGTTATCGGCGGCCCCATGGGTGACTGCGGTCTGACCGGTCGCAAGATCATCGTCGACACCTACGGCGGCATGGCCCGTCACGGTGGTGGCGCCTTCTCCGGCAAGGATCCGTCCAAGGTGGATCGCTCCGCCGCCTACGCCGCCCGCTACGTGGCCAAGAACATCGTCGCGGCCGGTCTGGCGGATCGCTGTGAAGTGCAGGTCTCCTACGCCATCGGCGTGGCCGAGCCGACCTCCATCAGCGTCGAGACCTTCGGCACCGGCAAGGTCGCCGAGGAGCTGCTGGTCAAGCTGGTGCGCGAGCACTTCGAACTGCGCCCCTACGGCCTCATCGAGATGCTGGATCTCAAGCGCCCCATCTACCAGGCCACCGCCGCCTACGGTCACTTCGGTCGCGAAGAGTTCCCCTGGGAGAAGACCGACAAGGCCGCCCTGCTGCGCGACGTCGCCGGTCTGTAACTTTCGCCCGGCCACGAGCCTGTGATAAAAGGGGAGCCTAGCTCCCCTTTTGCTTATCTTGTAGCCCGCCGCGAAAAATGAAAAACCTTAGCGGTAAGAATGGGAAACGCGCCTCGGCGCGTTTTTTCATTTTCAGCGGTGCCAGCGTCACCAAGTTTGAAAGTCGCTTAACAGGGGGTTAAACCTCGATTTCATAGGTTGGTAAATCAGGGGCGGGCCCAACAATCGCCCCCGCTTGGTAAAACGCCTTCTGGCCGATGGCCACCCCTCCCCCTCGCACCACCACAACCCCACCACCGAGCGCTTGCAGGGTCGTTGCCGTGGCACTCACAGCCGTGACCGTGCCAACCAGCAAGGGAGCCTCTCCGGGTACCAACTCTAAAAACTGTTTAAACAGGTTCATACAAATCGCTCCACACTCAGTTGCTGGCGCACCGTCAGGGCTCGCTCCTGCAGAGAAGCCGATACCCTGACACCTCGGTTAAAGCCCTTCCAGCCATCCACCGCCAGCAGCGCCCCGGGCAGGATGAGACCCGTATCGGCAGACAACGGCAGTTGGATGGTCTGAGTGCGCCTCGGCATTGTCTTGGCCAACCCCACCACACCCTGGGCGCGGGCCGCATCCAGGTCACACACCAGAGGGTGGGTGATGGTCGGCGCCAACCGCTCGCCGGCCGTACCCTGGCGCAGCACCCGCGCACTGATGCCCTGATGGCCACCTGTGACATAGATGCCATTGGCTGCCTGGCCCGGTTGGAAGTCACTGCCCAGGGTGGTGATGATGGCGCGCGGGATCGCCACCTCGGCCAGCGCCCCGTCGAGCTGCCAGGGCACGGTCGGATAACGCGGCTTGATGACCAGGTGCCGGTTGCGCTGGTGTGGCAGCACGAAGCCCCCGGCCGCCTCGGCCAGGTACTTGATCGCCTCGATCGGGGTCTGGCCATCCAGGCTGAAGAAGCCGCCCGGTACCAGCCAATCCGGCGCCTGCCACTCCAGCGTCCAGCCAAATGGCAATACGGCTGCTGCCAGCTGGGCCATGGTGGCCGCCGAACTCTCGCTCACCGCTTGCGGCAAGACGTGGGTCGGCGACAGGTAGGCCGTGCGAGAGCGGCCGGTCAGGGTCGCCGACTCACGGCCAAAGCTCTGGCTCGATTGCCAGCCATCGCACACGCAGTCCCACTGTTGACCGTTGATGTGGATACTCACCTCTTCCTCATCGGTCAGGGCCGCCGCCGCGATACGCGGGATCTGGGCGCTGAACTGCCACGCCCAGGAGTCGGTATCGAGTTCGATGCTCACTGCGGTGGCGGGGATATCGAGCCCGTCGCGCACCCGCACAATACTTGCCGTGTTGCTCACCAGATATACCCTCCGCGTTGGGATGACGATCTGGGCATCTTGCCCAAACCAAATGAACTCCAGCGACGCATCGTCCCGGGGCCGGCCGAACGCCAGCCGCAGTTTGCGTTTTTCTGGCTTCTCGGGGGTGATGGGTGGCTTGGGCGGGGGGCTGGTGCCGGGCGGTGGCCAGATGGCCTCATCCCAACCATCCAGCCAGCTGCGGTGCAGCAGGATGCCCAACTGCCAGCGCTGGCCGGTGCGGACACCCAGCGGGGCCCCCTCCTGCCAGTCGGATCGCCATTCCTTGTCCAGCCGCGGCAGCTGGAGATAACCGCTCACCCGCCAGCTGCTGACAGCCGGCCCCTCCATCCAGAAAGAGCGGTTGGCCACATGGCACCGGGGCAGGTTGTCGAACGGCTGGCCATGAGACGCCCCCAGCGCCACCCCTTCGTCAAAGATCACCTGGTTCATGGCATGGCAGCGGGCCAGGGTGTCCCCCTGCTCCACCACCGACACCGCCAGCGGGACGCCCTCCTGCCAGACCGTGCCGCAGGTGGCCATCGCGCGATCTGGTTGCTGCCAGTCGCTGGCCACGTCCCGGGTCAGCCGTTCGCCCTGTTGCCAGTCGTCGGCGATCTCACTGCTCGGCCCCCGAAACACATTGATATCGTACTCGGCCGCCATGCCCGGAATAACCGGGTGCAAGGTGCTGGCCATGTTGGCCTCGATCACCACTCTGACCTGGATGGCGGGAGTGGGCGCGGGCACGGTGGCCGCTATCGCCCCCTCCTGGCCCATCACCACCGTGGCCGACAGCTCAGGCCCCGGGGTGCTGGCCAGCACTGCCGGGTGGATAAAGGCCACCTCGGCGGCCAGGGCCGGCCGTTCGGCCACTGCCTGCAGCACCGCCATCAGGCGCACTACATGGGCTGGGTTCAGCTCAAGGGCGGCATTGCTCTTGCGGGCCTTGCGCAGCTCCAAGTTGGCGTTGGTCGGTCTGGCCATGGGGCGCTCCCGTCAATGGGTGGATCAGGGTTCGGTCACGGTGGCGTTGTTGATGCGGATATAGGCGCCCTGGTACACCTCCAGCACCGGGATCTCCAGATCAGCACCGCTGCCGGTCAACCCCGCATCGAGATCCGCGACAAAGCCGCCGTCCCGGTTCGAGAAACGGCCCCAGGTGATGGTGCCGTTCCCGCTTACCATGGCCTCGGCGATGGCCTTGAGGGTCAGTACACCGCCGGTCACCGACTGGGCGCAAGGATTGGCGAGCGGCAAGGTGATCAGCAGCGGTTGACCGCTGATATTGCCCCCGCTGCCCGGGCGGGTGCCGCCGTACAGCTTGAGGGTGGCAGCACCGGCCGAGCCGGTGTCGATGGCCAGGGCCAGCAACTGGGCGCGACTGGTACGCAAGGAGTCCGCAAATGTCAGCATGTCATGCTCCTGTCAGGCCAACCCCCTCACCGGGGGCGTAGGGGGTGGGGAGCTGGTAGTCGGCCGCCACCGCGTTGTAATCGGCAGGGCCGAAGGCCGGATCGTCCTGGGCGACCAGCATGTAACGGCGGTTCAGCCAGAGCAGATCGAACCGGTACTTGCCGTCGCTGGCCCGGCTCATGGTCTCGCCGACCAGCTCACCAGATTGGGTGAGGCAGAGCACTCGCCGCCGCACCCCCTCCCCGTCGATGGTGACCGTGCTCTCGATATAGCCCTGCGCCACGTTCTGCACCCCATCACGCAACCAGTAATAATCCCGCCCTGCCACGATGGGGAGGGTAGTTATCCTCTGGCTGTTGACCGGGCCAGCGTAGAGCGGCGGGGTGCCTCGCACGGCAACATCCTGCGGCTGGAACTGGCTGCGGGGCTCCTGGTTGGCAGGAACCACCGTGATGGGGTGGGGTTTCATCTCAAAGGGCTTGTCGAACATGGCAGCGCGCGCTTGGCGCTCCGCCGCCGTCAGTTCACGGTTATAAAAGGCCACATGGGCCATCTGCGCCGACGTGGCATAGAGACCACCACGGGAAAACAGGTGGATGGGCAGGGTGCCCTGGTTGCCTTGCGTACCGTTACCCGTGGCGACCGTCCACTCCTTTAGGACTTGGCCATTGAGGTAAATCTTGGTGACCCCCAGCGCACTGGTAAAAATCAGGTGACCAATCATGGTGGGGCCTGCTCGACCTTTGTCGGGGCCATTCGTCTGGTTACCCAGGATGAACTGATAGAAGGACACTTGACTACCGAGCGCTGTCCCAATGCTCTGCAGCGACCAGTTCAGGTTGTCACCCCCGCGCTCGGCGATCACCCGGTTATCATCCTCCTGCTGGCTGATGATGCACTCCAGGGTGAAGGTGCGCCCCTTGTACTCGGCCCGATCCGGGATGGCGACCAGGGCTGAGGTTACCCCCTGAGTCATCTTGATATCCATCCCGGCCAAGCTAGTCAGCCCCTGGCGGAACGTACCGCTCTGGCTGCCATGATTGGCATAGGGTGAGATATCCAGTCCCAGATTGGCGGGAGTATCCAGCGGGTAATAGCCCACCGGGTTGCTGGCCAGGATCAGGTCTCGTAGCGCTTGATCGCTTGCCATGATTACCTCCAGGGCCCAGTCAGATCGAACCCCATAAGGGTGGTGGGGGCGACCACGGCGTTTTCGTTGTAGGTGGATTGAATAAACCGCACGATCTTGCCTGGCAAGGCCGGCATGTTGGTAAAGTTTTTACGGCTGAAGGGGGCGACATTGGCATAGGGGACCACCAAACCCGGCAGATAGCCGCGCAAATGGTTGTTGGTCTCAATCACCATGATGGGATCGGTGCTCATGTAGAACGCATTATCCGGCCCGTTGGGAATATTCATCCCATTGCCGAAGCGGACGAACAACCCCTTTAACCACCACCCTGCCACCCCGAACAATTGATGATAGGGACGTGCCATCGCCCTATTAGTGCTGTCATCGAAGGCCAGCAGGCTGTTATAGACGCTAGCGTAACTCTGCGAAACACCGGTCTGATCCCAGCGGCGATTAGCATCATCCGCCGAAGTGGTAGGGTAGAAGCTCAGCACCGCATGATAGCGGTCACCGGGGCGAACCGACTTGATATAGCCGAACATCAGCACCGGTTGGTAACTGTGCTGAGCATAAGCGGGCAGGAAGTAGAACAGCTGGCTGTCGCCAATCAAATCCCAGCGCTTATCGGAGTAGCGCCCCGTGCAGGGCCAGCGCTGGTCATAGATCAGGGTGTAGGTGTTGATATCAACGACATCCTCCACAAGCTGAGCCTTGGCTAAATAAGCCCTGTAGGTCGCGCCAGTCCACCCCGAAAACGCCGTGTTGTCGATGCGCAGAGAGACGTTGCCCGAGGCGCTGATATCGGTGGGGCGGTAGATGGCCACCTTGCCGTCGCTGCTCTCATGGGTCAGGCTCCAGCCGAGCGGAGCCACCTTCATGGTCAGGACGCCACTGGCGGCACTGCCCGGGTTGCCGCCGTCCAGCTCAATCCAGACCTCGGTGGTGGACACCTTCTTGACCCGGTGTTCGCCGTTATAGGCGGCGGGGCTGGCGCCGTTCACCTCGATCACCGAGTCCGCCAGGTAGGCGTGACCGCCCGCGATGGTGGCCTTGGCGGCCCCCTCGGTGGCATCCCATACCAGACTGTTGAGCGTGAGGGTGCCAAAGCCGGTCACCAGCACCGCCTTGAGCAGCGCGGTCAGCGCGCCCTCGGTGGTGTCGCCGAGGCTGGGGGCACCTTGCATCTGGCTCGCATACCATTTCACGGGAAAAGCCATGGTGTTCTCCTGATTGGTTTGGGCGGGGCAGATTGCCCCACCCGGTTAAGAGGCGGGCGCGTCAACGGGGTGCATTGCTGGGCGCCATCACTTTCCTGCACTGCTATCGGTTCACATTGCCGCGCATCGCCAGCTCAAACTGATCGCTCTCACTGGCCGCCACCGACTGCAGAATGGTGCGAATGACCCAGAGCGGATAACTCGCCGCCTGGGTGGTGAAGCGCAGCACGTTGTCCCTCGACCAGCCGGCGCCCCAACCCCGCTTGTCCAGCCTGAAATAGGGCTGGCCATTGTTGGGGTTGACCGGGGCAAAGTCGGTGTTCACGTCCCCCAGCGCTATCTGCCCCACATGCTCCCCGACCAGCACAAAGGTGGTGCTGGTCTGGAAGATGATCGCCCAGCGCTCCTGCAGGGTGGCGCGGTTGGTGACGATCAGGGGAAAGTCAGTGTCGTTGTACTGCGCCGTGCTCTGGTCACCGTCCACGAAGTCCTGCCACTTGTTGGTCCAGACCTTCTGATCGAACAGGTTGGTGTAGCGGGCCCAGAGATCCCCCATGATCAGCGCCGATGACACCAGGGTGTCGGCCGCGCTGTAGTCATGGGACAGCGCCTTGGTCAGGATCAGCCGGCCCGAGATCTCCACGTCGCTGACCAGGCTCATGTCCTCGATGCGGTGCACCACATAGAGGGGTTCGGCGTAACCGGTCAGGGACAGCGGGCTGGCCAAGGTGACCACCCCGCTGTCCAGGTTGACGCTGTAGAGGGCGGCGGCCAGCGCCTTGCCGTTCTTGTCCTCCACATGGGCCTTGGCCAACCGGGTGCGGCCGGTGGCAAGGGTCTGGCCCGCCTGCACCCCCAGGGGGAAGGCGCTGCGCTGGGTGCTGTGCACCACCACGGTCATGCCCTTGCGCAGGAACGGCACCCGCCCATCGGACGGCAGCCGCACCGGATCCAGCCCGATGATGTCGGCATCGAGCGGCAGATAGCTGAACACCACGCAGTTGAACCGGATGGTGTCGGCCACCACGCTGACGGGCTTCCAGATCTTGCCGTCCTCCCCCACCTGCTCGGCGTCATACCAGGGCTGGGATTCGTTGCCGGCGGCGGTGACCTTGCGGCCAAAGCGCACCTGCACGACCCCGGTCTGGTAGTTCACCCGCCCGTCCATGTCGGTGGTGGTGAAATGGCCGTCCCCGTCTGCCGACGCCTCGATGCGCCGCCCGCTGGCGGTATTGGCGGCAATATAGAGACTGCCCGGTGCCACCGGGGCGCCCGGGGTGCGGAAGGTCACCGCATCCACCGACTGGGCGCTGAACGAGGTGGCCAGGGACTGCAGCGCGGGCTGCGCCGCCTGCCCCGCCGCCCAGTCGGCCAGCACCGCCAGCCCGTTGCTGTAGTCGATGGTGCCCGCCTGGATGCCGGCACCCGTCTGCGGGTCCGGGTTGCGGTAGAGCAGCCCTTGGCGATCCACGTAGGTACTCCCCCCCAGGGTGAAGCGCATCGACCCCTCCAGGATCGCCTCGGCAAAGCCGGGGGTCACGTCGATACGCAGCGCCTGGGCGGTCAGGGTGGCGTTTTGTGCCTGAGCGCTGTTGTTGTTGCGGTAGGTCACATCGACCCAGCCCCCCTCGCCATCGGGGAAGGTGTAAGCGGTGTTGTGGTACTGGATCCCGGTCATGGTCCAGCGCTGCACCGCGAGCTGGTTGCTGCCCTCCCAGCGGGTGCCCACGGTCACCCAGGCATAGGTCGGCTTGGGCAAGGGGGCCGTGCCATCCGGCATAAAGTGCAGGGTGCCGGCGCTGTAGTTGATCGCCCCCAGCTCGTTGCCGCTGGCGTCGACAAGCTTGCCCTGGCCGTTGTCACGCAGGGTGATGATGGGGTCGCGGGTCTGGATCACCAGCGCTTGATCGTCCACGTCGAACTTGTGATAGAGCGCGTTGAACTTGACGTGCACCGAGCCCGGGGTGAGGTTGGTCGCCCCGCCGCCCGCCCCGTCCAGGGTGATGGAAAGGTGCCCCACCTGGCCGGGGGTGCTCAGGCGCCCCGGCTCGATGTGGCGCTCGGTCACCGGTTCCCCATACTGGTACTGGGCCACGTACTCCTGACCCAGCGCCGGCAGGGTGATGTGCTCCAGATCGATGATGCCCTCGGCGTAGTTGATGGTGCCGGTGATGTCACCCCGGACCCGCCCATCCCCCACCGCATCGTTGGCGGTCTTGCCCGCGCCCCAGGTCAGGACCAGGCTCTTGGGGGTGATGCCGGTGTGGGGCAGTTGCCAGGCGCTCTTGCTGATGCTGATCGGCTGGCCGCTGCGGTTGGTGTAGTTAACCGGGGTGGCCCAGCTGAACAGGATTGACGTATCCACGTCCGGCAGCGCCCCCAGGGTCAGCATGACCGATCCAGTGGCCAGGTTGACGATGCCTGTCCCGTAAGACCTATCTGACCCGAACACCTCGCCCTTGCCGTTGTCCTTTAAGTCGTACCACTTGCCCTGTGCCATGAAGCTGATGGTGAGCGTGCCCGGCGCCGGGGTCGGCATCAGGGTGATGGTGTAGGCATAGCCCCGGTTGTTGGCCTTGATCTCGATCTGGGCCGTGTCGGCGATGCGCGACGGGCGAGCCGCTGGCCAGAAACTGACGCTCTTGCTGGCGGTGCCGTAGTTCGGACACTGGGCGTTGAACTCACATTGTCCCCGGCCATAGTCGATGGCTCCGATAACCGACCCCGCCACCACCAACTCGCCGCCCTTGTCGGTGATGGTGGCGGCGCCGATGGTGATGGTCACCGTCCCCGGCTTGGCACCAGAGCCGAGGAACAGGCCCCGGCTCGGGGCGATGCTGGCCACGGTCGAGAAGGTGACCAGACCCTGGCCGGAATCCACCAGGCTGGCCAGCTCGCCGGCCGCTGTCAGGTCCACCGCCGGGGTCTCGCTGCGCGCCGCTGGCACCAGCTGGGTGAAAATGGTCTTGGCCTTCATCTGCCGCGCGCCCAGGGAGACATCCTCCGCCAGCCTGGTGGTGGCGTAGTAGTTGGTGGCATCGGCCACCACGGTCTCGCGCAGCGCGGTCTTGGGGTTGGTCACCACGTCATAGGGGGTCGGTTGCTCCCCCTCGAAGGTGTAGCGCAGCGGGTCGGCCAGCAGGCAGGTGACCACGTTGCGGGTGAACTCGGGCACATTGGGGATCTGGAACTTGGTCAGTTTCTGGCTCACATCGAGCACCCGCACATATTGCTCGAACTCCCCCGCCTGGCCCTCGTTGCCGACCAGCACCAGGGTCTCGCCAATCTCCGGCAGGCGCATCTCCACCCGCTGGAAGAAGCGGATCGCCCGTTGGCCCTGCAGCTGGGTGTCGTAGAGAAAACCCTGCCACTTCGGCCCTCTGGCCAGGTAGCGCTCCAGCACGTCGCGGGCGTTGGCGCGGGTGTCGTGATGGTCCTTGGTGGTCATCAGGCACAGGCCGACGCTGGGATCGCTCGGCGGCAGCAGGACGGTCGAGTGGGCGCCGCGATAGGTGTCCACGTCGTCGGTCGAAACGCTCAAGAACGCCTTGCGCATGCTGACCACCCCATAAGTGCGATCCAGGTCGCTGATGTCGGGGAACAGGCTGTTGTGCTCGCCACTGACGATCTCGTGGCCGGTGACCCGGCCGCCGCCATCAATGGTATCGGTCAGCCGCTGGCTGGCCAGCAGCTTGATGTCGCCGGAAAGAATGGTCATGGGCTTACCTCGGTGAAGTTAAGGGTTAAGGCATAGAGCTCACCCGCCTCGGGGTCGGCCATCTCGATCAACGGGGTGGCCACCACGCCGGGCCGACGCCAGAACACCTCCCGCTGCAGTCCATCCAGCAGGGTCAGTGTCAGGAGCTGGGCCACCTGTGCCTCCAACTCCTTGAGCGCCAGCACGGTCGACCGGGGACAGTGCCCCACCAGGGTGATAGGGCGCCCTTTCGGCTTGGGTGTTTCCTCGACCAGGAGAGCCCCCGTGAGGGTCGGCGTCACCACTTGCTCGACGGGGGCCCAGTCGAACTCGTCGCGCCAGATGAGATCATCGGGCAGGAGCAGCCCGTTTAAGGTGACGTTCATGAGCGCAGTCCCTGCTGTTTAAGGATGTTGATAAAGGCAGCGGCATTGGCCTCATCGGCCTGCACCTCGGCCTTGGCACCGTTCGATGCACGTAACTCGATGATGATCCGCTGAGGCTGGCCCAGGCTTGGCGCGCTCTGGTTGGCAGCAGACTGGCTTGGGGTCTTGGCTGCCTTGTCCGCCTCCTTGGCTTGGGCTTTATTCAGCTCCTGCTGGAGCTTGGCCCGCATGGCCTCCATCTCCTTCTGGAACTTCTCGCCGTAATACTTGCTCCATTCGCTGTAGGCCGGAATGTCTTTGACCTTCTGGCTGTAGCGGGCCAGCTCCTCTTCCACGCCGGCGAGCGTGTTGGCCAGGGCATCGGCGTTGCCCCGCAGGTTGTTGATATCCACGGTCTTGTAGAAGAAAGAGCCGCCGCCCACCGTGCGGGTCACCTCCCCCCGGCCACCGCCCGCACCACCCCCGCCCCCTGCCGACGCCACGGCGTTGCCGGTCTGCTGCGCCTCGTCCTGCACGCCGCGAAGGTTGGATCGCATGGCATCGGTGGCACTCTTGGCCTTGGCGGCAGCCGTGTCGAAGCCATCGCCGATCGCCGCCACGGCGGTCTTGGCATCGCCGCTGCCCCCCTTCACCTTACTCATGGAGTCGGCGGCGATGGCCATGGAGCGGGTAATACCGTCCCCGGTAAGCTGGCCCTGCTTGGTCATCGCCTTCATGCGCTCGATCACCGCATCGATCTCGGCCTTGTTCTTCGCCTGGTTGAATGCGGCCGCCAGGTACTCTTCACAGGCCGCTGAGCTGGATCCGCTGTGCTGCACCAGGGTATCCAGGGCGCCGAGGGTCTCCTTGAAGCTCTCGCCGATACGGCCATTGGCCCGCTCGAAGTCCAGCCCCAGGGTTTCGGCTGCCTTGCCCAGGGTGGCGGGGATCTCTGCCGCCGTTTTCTTGGCCACGGCGTTGATTTCATCCAGGTAATCGCGGGTCTGCTTGGCCTCGGTACCGATCTCCTTGATGGCGGCGGCCCCTTGTCGCCAGCTGCCGGTGGCCTCGTCGTAATGCGCCTTACCCTCGGCCACGGCGCGGTCCAGATCTTCCACGCTGGTGATCGCGATCCCCAGCTCTGCCGAGAGCGCCGCCAGCTGGCCATTGAGCTGGGCCTGAGTCTGCGAGCGCAAGGCCTGCGCCTCTCTAAGGGCCAGTTCGGCTTGTACCCATTGGCGCAGGGCGTTGGCGAACTGGGTGATCTGGATGATAGATTCGACCGTCACGGCGGCCAGCACAGCCTTGAGGGCCATGCCCAACGCCCGCACGCCGATCGAGGCCGCCGCTGCCGCCGTGCCTGCCGTCGTCATGCCGCCCGCCGCCGTGGCGGTCGCCACCGGCAGGGCGATGAATTGGCCATAGAGGCCGCGCAGATCCGCTATCCAGCCCGCGATTTTCAGGCCAACCCAGGCCTGGGCCATGAGCACCAGCGCACTGCGCCACTCGGCGGCGGTCTGGATAAAAGACTTGAGGATTTCCCCCAGGGTGATGAAGCCATCAGAGAAGCGTTTGGCCCACGCTTGCAGACGGCCATCCTTGGCCATCAGATCAAACTCGGTATTGAGCTGAGCCAGCTGCTGCTTGAGCCAGTCCAGGGCGCCGGACTCGCTCACCATGCGGTAGAACTTGGCCAAGTTGTCCTGGGCGTTGGAGATAAGCCCGGAGAGCAGGCTCATGTTGTTGGCCGCCGCCCCGCTCGACTGGGCCGCGATCTCGTTCATCAGCGCCTGGATGGTGTCCCGACCGAGCTTGCCGGCTTCCGAGAGCTTCTGCAGCTCAGCGGTATTCTTGCCGGTGACCTGCTCCAGCAGTTGCCACACCGGCACACCGCGCTCGATCATCTGCAGGATCTCTTCCCCCTGCAGCTTCTGCTTGGCCCAGGCCTGACCGAGCGCCAGGGAGATGCCCTGAACCTCCTCGAAGCCACCACCGAGCTTGTAGGCCTGATCGACGATGCCCTGCATGGCGCCATTCATGGGGTCGATACCAAAGGCTTTCAGGCGCACGAAGACCTGGGTCACCTCGTCGAGCTGCAGCGGGGTGTTCTTGGCGAAGTCTTGGATCCAGGCAGACGCCTCTTTGCCGCCGGCAATCGACCCCATCACCGCCTTGAGCTGCACATTGAGCCGCTCGGCCTGATCGCCGGTTTGGAACATGGCCATCAGTTGGGTGGTGAGGGCCTGGATACCGAACCAGGTACCGGCCATGGCTACCAGGCGGCCGGTCAGGCTGCCGATGGCACCCTGGAAGCCGTTGGACTGCTGGCCACCCTGCTGCAAGGAACGGCCCAGCCGCTCGGTCTGGGTGACCGTCTGGGCCAGCTCCCGCTGCAGTCTGGCTTGCTCCTGGGCAAGGTTGCGGCTATCGAGCCCGGCTTGGGTGAGCCCGGCGTGCAGGCGGGTATGGGCGGCGGATTGGCTGACCAGCTGGCGCTCCAGCTGCTTGACCTCGGAGGACAGCAGCCGCTCCTGGTCGGTCAACTGACGGGCGCTACCTGCGGTCCCCTGCTGCTCGCGGCGCAGTTCGGTCAAGCGCTCACGAGAAAGCGCTGTTGCCTGTTCCAGCTGGCTTAGGGCGCGGCCACTGGCCTCAAACTGAGTGATCAGGTCGTGCTGCTGGCTCAGACTCCCCAGGGTTTGCGCCAGACGCTCGGTTTCGGCGGCGGTCTCGTCAGAGAGGGGGCCCAGCTCCTGCACCTGCCCCGTCAGCGCGGCCAAGTCCTCGCGACCAGTGACCTTGGCCGCCAGCTCTAGCGCGAGTTTGAGGGTGGAAGAGGTGGACATAGGGCATTCCTGAGAGATTCAGATATGCCCCATGGTAAAGGGGTGGCAAGATGGAAGGGTTTATGGTCAATTACTGAGACATATCACAGGAAGGCTACAAATGCTTAGTTAATCTGTATTCATAAGACCTACAACGTTGGAAAGGATTGATAGATCATAACGAATTCATATGCAGGAGGAATGTATGGTTGATAATGCCAAATTTATAGCGGATAGCATTGATGACTTGGAGGCGTCTGTTCATTTTTTTTCTTCTAAGAATAAGCCCGAGCGAGAGCGCTGGGTCGTTGAAAAGTTATTAGAAAACATGAATATTCCGCACAATGCTGACGATATTCTATCTCCAGAACAGGATCCACCTGACGTACTAGCCCTAGGGGGAAGATTTGAAATTAAAGAGATCCTCGATGAAGACCGGAAACGACATAAAGAATATAAATGCTTGTTGGCGATAGCAAAAAAAACCTCTAACCCTAATGATCTACTTACCACATTCACACCCATTCCATCGTCAATGCAAGAAATTTTTCAGCATTGTTTTGATGGGATTGAAAAACTGAAAAACAAATACCCTGATAACCTTCGTTCAAACCTGGATTTGCTTTTCTATGTCAACTTAAGCCATATATATACTATTGAAGAGATACCGTACCCTGATATATCAATTCTCGCATCTTGCGGTTGGCGCTCAATCTCATTTATCCAGGGTGAGACAGCATGCTGCTTCTATGCCTCCCCCAATGCGCCCTCTTGGCTACAAACAGATGTAGGTGAACTCCAACAAAAAAGGTGGGAGTGAAGTCTATATATTATCTAATTTAGATGATACGGACATAAATTTCTTATTAGACAAATACATTGAGCTCATTATGGAAAATTCATTTTATAGGGTATTGTATTCAAACGATGAATTTAATAAAGCAATCGGCAAACTTACCATGTCCTCAGCAAGGCTTGAGTCTTGTATTAAAGGCTTTATGGTTACCATTGGCCATATACCACATAAGAAAGCAACATTAGGCCTTCTTGTTAAGCGACTTACTGAGTCTAACGCGATTACACCAACCGCATCTGAGCACCTTTACTTCATATATCAACAAAGGAATTATTTTGTTCACCGATTACACTCAAGCCTATCTGAATATCCTTGCGACGACTCAGAATTAAATATTTTCATCAATCGTGCAAATTCACTATGTTCTGAAATGGATTTTTTCAGCGAATTAATTAGCAAATTACCACCGAAATAAAAATAAATCATCAGAGTTATATTTTAAACAATAAATATTAATGTAAGGGATAACACCATGGACACTCAAATATCTTTGGTTTCATTAATGGTCTCCATTCTTGCAATCTCAATGACCTTTGTATTTTGGCGAAAGCAATTTAGGCCAATTGTCACAGCATCTGTCAGAACAGCATGCGGAGGGAACACAGCAATCACTTACTCTTTAAAAGTAATGAATTCAGGCACTATTCCAGCAAGGAATGTAACTATAAAAATCAATGAAACCCAAGCAAATCAAGCGCTTGACAGCGATTCATCTGTGGAAAACCAAGAAAGGTGGCTACATTCCATAAACAAAAACACCATATACATTTTGCAGAATGGTGATGCAACAAGTTGTAGCTTCGGTTTTACCAGCAAAGATGGCCGTGGTTTTTGGAAATATGGTTCTGAACTATCAATAGTAATAAGCTATGAGGGCTGGTTTGGATATAAATATAAAGAAACCCAGTTACTAAAAATACAAGATTCCGATTCTTTCACTGGCTTTCTCTGGGATTGAAAGAACCTAGTGGTTATCAATTTTCTGGTTAAGACAGAACGGCGGGTTTCCCCGCCGTTTTCCATTTCCCAGCCCCTTACACCGTCTCTGGGCGGTCCACATAGAAAGGCGCTGTCTCGCCATCCAGGGCCAGCAACTCCCCTTCCAGCTCAATCTCGATGGGCTTGTCGCTGAGGAAATCCACCGCCTTCTTGGGCGCCAGACTGGCGCGGGGCACCGTCAGCACGATGGACTCCCCGCCGATCACACTACGCCCGTCCAGGGTCAGCTTGGCCTTCACCTCCGGCTGTACGTTGCCAGCGATGCGCGAACCGGTCACCGCGTTGTAGCTGGCACTGACCGTCACCGGGCCGCCATCGGCCACGGCGCCCGCCTTGGTGGCCCGCAGCAGCCCCAGGGCATAGTTGATCTCGAAGTCGGTACCCAGCACCAGAGAGGTGCTTCCCTCCTTCACCACCAGACCGGTAGCCGAGAGGTTGGTCTTGCCGAGGCTCAGCCACTTGGGATGGGCTGGCAGAGTCAGAGCCACGTCGGCCAGCGTCCCCGCCCCCTGATTGATCGGGCTCTCCAGCCCCATAAAGGCGGCGGCCAGCAGCACGGGCGGGATCTCGCTGGTCTTGATGTTGACCGTGGCAGGCTTGGGCACGAAATAGGTCTCCCGCGCCTGGCCCAGCTTGCCCTTGCGCTTGCTCGGGATGCTGATCTTCTCGCTGTCCGGTTTGACTTCCAGGCTGTTGACGTCCACCGGGCCTATCACCCCGTTCGAGACGCCGTTGGTGAAGGTCTCGATATAGAGATCCCCTTCCAGGTGCAGTGTTTCGCTCATGACCGTTCTCCCTTGAATTTCACTGTCGTCTTGAAGGCAAGGGGCAGATAGACCACCCCACCCTTGTAACTCGGCTTGACCGGTGCACTTTCACGCCGAAAGGTACTGTCACCGCAGGCCCGACCGGCCACGGCCTGCAACATGCGCCCCAGCCACACCCCGGCGCTGGCCTCCTTGGGGGTGGCTCTATGCACCAACACCAGCAGCCAAACCTGATCGAACGCGCTTTGCCGCCCGCTTTGGCTGGTATCGTTCTCTCGTTCCCCCTGGTAAATCACATGAATGGCCGGGGTGTGCTGCCCCAGGTTGGCCACCGCCTCCAGATCGGTGGCCACAAACACCTCCTTGAGCCCCTGCCCTTTCAAGGGCAGCAACAGCTCGCGCAGCCGCTCCCCCGCCGCCAGGTAGTCGAGTTCAGGCGTGGGCCCGTTCATAGGAAGCCCCCGCTGCCCCGGCCAAAGACCCGACCATCGGACTGCAGCTGGGCCAGGTTCTGGCTCTCCAGCTGCTCGCCGTCAGCCGCCAGCCCCAGCGCCAGCTCCCCCTTGCCCACCGACTTGAGGAAGGCCAGCGCCGCCTCATTGCGTTTGGCAATCTGCTCCGGCGCCTGCTCGCCGTAGAGGCGGTGGCGGGCAATGTCGGCGCAGATCGGCACCAGGGCGCTCGGGACATGAGCCAGCGGCAAGGGATAGCGCCCCGCCAGGTAGCCATCGATCAAGCTGCCGGCATCCTGCAGAGCGATGGTGATGGCCGCACTGTCCAGCTCACCGGCCGGGGTCATGGCGAGGCGCAACAGCTCCGCCTCGCCAAAGCGGATCACCATGTCGTTGACGCTGGCGTACATATCAGGCGCCCTCGGCTACGGGGTCGGTAGGCGGC
This sequence comes from Aeromonas sp. TECH754, assembly GCF_056279295.1. NCBI lineage: Bacteria > Pseudomonadati > Pseudomonadota > Gammaproteobacteria > Aeromonadales > Aeromonadaceae > Aeromonas > Aeromonas sp. TECH754. The sequence continues at coordinate 2,647,334 of NZ_JBWBRA010000001.1, forward strand.
TCAGTGGTGGCGCCAGCCTCGTCCTTGACCGGGTATTGCACCTCGGTCGCCGCAATGGCAGCCGCCAGCTCGGCCTTCTTCATGCTGGCCGCGCCCGGGATCGCCATCTCCACGGCCAGTTCGCGCAGCTCATCGACCTTCATTTCTGCCAGCGGAGTGACCTTGCCATCCAGCGTGGCGACGCCCGCCAGGTAGCCCGAACCGGTCAGGCCGCCCACTGCTGCGTCCAGATCCCGGCCCGTCTGCGGTGCATCAGCCGGCGCGAGGGCAACGCCTTCAAGCAGCAAGCGAGTGACCACCAGGCGCGGATCGGCCTCCAGGGTCTCGCACTGCACAGGCGACACAGCCAGCTCAGACTTGCCAGGTGCAATCGCCAGGCCCGCGCGAAAATAGACCTGACGAACCGTTGATGTGATGCCAACGCGAATAGCCTGTTCCATCTCGTGTTCCATCTCATGTTTCCCTCTGTCTCGTTCCATCCAGGATCCGGTTTAAACGGGGGTTAAACGCTCACACTGCGTTCGCTTAACCTCGCCGTTAAACAGCTCGGTGTCGCTTACGGCTCTGGTTTACAAATAATCAGCCACCACCAGTTCCAGCTTGCCCTTGAGCTCGTTGCTGGAGCTCTCGGAGAGCTCACGCTCCAGCATCTTGGTCGCCAGCTTCTCAAGCGACGCCGGCACCACCAGCAAGGTCGGCTTGATGCCGAGCTTGCGGCCACCGTCCGCCTGGAACTCCCGCATCCGGCTGAAGGCATCCCACAGATTGTCGGGGGTCAGCGCCCGCTTGTTGGCGAACGCCAGTTGCCAGAAGCCGAAGCCGGCAGCGTCGCGGCAGTCCACCCCGTAGCGGAACTCCTTGCGGGTGAACACCGCCTCGTCGTCGATCTTGGTCATGGCGATGAGCTGCGGTGCCTTGCGATCCTGGAAGATCACCGGCTTGAGGGCGCGGCTGGTATCGAGCAGGAACCAGGGCTCACCGGTATAGGCGCCATCCACCACCAGGTTGGCGACCATCGCCGGGGTACCGGTGCCATCGGCCTTGGGATAGACCGGATGATCGGTATCGAAGAAATACTGGGCGTCGTAGCAGGGGGTCGTGAAGCCGGCGCCCAGCAGGCCGAAGCAGAGCTCGTCGGGATGTACCCCGGCCGAGCGCCCCATCTCGGCGAACATGGGGGCATAGATGCCCAGCTCATCGTCTTCGATATCGTTGCGATCGACGGCCACGGTGGCTTCGAAGTCTTCGTTGACGATCTGGTAACCGTGGGCCTTCATCGACTCTATCACCCGGTCCCCGACCCACTTGCGCAAGCTCGGGAACTTGCCGAGCCAGCCATAGGTGTTGGACTTGGTGGTCGATTTGATCACGGTGGCGATCTTGGTGTACTGGCTCGGCGCCTCGCTCTTGGCGTCTTCAAAGTTCTTCTTGAAGCCGGTGAAGAGGGACTGCAGCAGCGCAGGGGTAATCATGGCCATGGTCTATTCCTTCTCTGGTTAAACGGAACTGCCTTCGCGTGAAGCGAGGCTTGCTCAGGCCTTGGCCTTGGCAAAGTCCTCGTGGCTGATGCCGAGCTGGTCGGCGGCGTACTTGTCCTCGGCCGAGAGCACGGCCTCCCCCTTCTTCTCAGGCAGGGTGACGGCAGCGGTCTGGCTCGCCGTGAGCGCGGCGATGGCCGGGCGCGGCTCCAGCAGCGCCTTGAGGGCGGCCACCCCCTTCTGGGCGGCGTAGGCGGTCAGGTACTCCTCTTCGGCCGCCACCACCTTGCCTGCGGCGCGGGCCTCCTTGATGAGGGTCGCGGCGTCGGTGGTGTCCACCTGGGCGGTCAATGCCGCCACCTGGGTAACCAGGGCGTTATAGGTCGCCACCGGCACGAATTGCGCCAGGTCAACCTGGCCACCCGGCTGCGCCTTGAGCGCGGCCAACGAGGCCTTTTCGGCCGAGAGCGCGGCCTCCAGCTCCGGCGCCTTCTTGGCACTGGCCTGCAGGCTGTCAAGCTCGGTGAGCGCCTTCTGCAGTTGCTCGTCGGTCGGGTCGCCGGTCAGCTCGATGCCGAGCTTGGCCAGCAGCTTTTTCAGCAGTTCATTCATGGGAGTCTCCTTGTGTGCCGCATGGGCGGGGGTGGCCGGCTGGCCGGGTTGAATCGGTTGTGCACTCAAGGCCGCCAGCGCCTGCATGCCTACCACCCCGGGATCGTTGGTGATGGCAGTCATGCGCAGCTCCAGGGGGCGGCCCTGGGCGTCATAGGGGAAGACGGCGGAGAGGAAGCGATACTCTTTGGCGGCCACCAGGGCGGCGGCGCGATCGGTCCAGCGCGGCTTGATAAAGAGCCCCTGACCCTCGCGCCACTCGATCTCGTCGGCGTTGTACCAACCGGCGGCGGGGGCCTGCTGGCCGTTGAGAGCGGTGTTGAGGGTCTGGTGGTCGTAGTCGATCAGGATGTCTTGCCCCAGCTCTCTCACCCGATTGATGAGGGTGGTGGCAATGCCCTTGTCGAGTTGCCAGTGGCCACCGGGTACATCGAAGGGACGGCCATCACGGGCCTTGAAGGGGCCTATCGGCAGGAGCTGCTGCCAACCATCAGTCTCAGTCGTCAACGCAGCGTCGAGTACCGCCAACCCCAAGGTGGTCGGACGGGCGTTCAAGATGGCCAAGGCAATGGCAGATTTGTGCATCACTCACACTCCGAAATATCACTGTCGCCAGTGTCAGGGAGGTGAGGTAGGTGGGGGGTTTATGGTGGGTTACTGCAACAGCAGGGGGTGCCGGTACTGTTTAATGGTGTTTAAACACCGTTTTGCTGCGCGAAGAGCGGACGGGCCATGCCATCGCACCGGCCCTGTCCCCGTAAACGCACTCAGAGGCTTTAGAGCGCGTCCGCAGTCAGATAGCCTTCCAGTGTTTCCAGCACGCTCTGCTGGTCTGCTTCCGACAGCCCCAGATAGGGGCGCTCGGGCAGGTTGATCTCGGGGCGTCCGAACTGATGGGCGGCACCATATTCGAGCGGAGTGCCGAAGTAGAGGGCCTGGGGATCGGCCTGATAGTTGAGGGTGTCGCGCAAATCGTCGTTGAGGCGTAGGACTTCATCGGCATGGCGCGGCTTCTTGGCGCGGTACTTGTCCGAAAGCGGGGCCCAAGGTTCCCCTTCCGGGGTCTCCTGCGCATCCCAGCGATCACGGTGGGAGAGCGCCAGCCCCTCGCCGATATCGGCCAGCGGCTCGCGTAGATCGCCGGTACGCTGATAGAGCTGGGCCAGCAGTTCGTGCGCATCGGCCACCCCGTGGTGGCTGATGGCGATAAAGCTGCCCGCCATCAGACCTCATCCTCAAAGGTGGTCATAAAGTGCAGGGCCTCCTCATCGGCCGACAACATGGCGGCCTCCCAGAGATCCCCCAACATATCCGCCTCTTCTCCCCGGGCTTGTTCGCACAAAGCATCCAGCGCCTTGGCCTGTGCCAGGGTAAAGGGGCCATCTTCTGCCAGCAGGGCGCTGGCTTGATCCAACAGAGTCATCCTTTCTCTCCTTTGCGGCTGGCGGTCGTGGCCTGGGCCAGCATGGCCTCCACCCGTTTGGCCAGTTCGGGGAAATGCGCCACCATGGCATCCCTCGCCAAGACCCAGGCGGCAAACGCCTCGGCGGCAGCTTCCATCCTGGTCTTGCCGGCATACTCCGTCAGCAGCCCCACTCCCGTCAGGTCAGGCTCCCCGGCCCAGAAGTGAACCTGGTGACCGAGTTCGTGCAACCAGGTTGAGAGCCGCTGGGCTGATTCCCCCTGCTGGCCGCCGACGTTGGCGGAGATGCTCCAGTGACGGCGCAGTGACTCGCCGCTGGTGCCCCTTGGCTGCCACTGACGGGGCCCGGTGTTGGCATGGGCATCGGTCACCACCTCGGCCGCCGCCGCTTGCACCGCCTGCATATTCACCGCTTTGAGTGTATCACCCGCCTTGACCTTGATAACCAGATGGCCCCAGTTTTTGGCCGTAAAGCCATTGGTCGCGCTGGCACGGCGCGAGTGATAGAAGGCCCGTACCAGGTAAGGGTCTGTGCCCAGGTACTCGGCAATGGCCAACGCGACCTTGAGCCCCGCCGCCCCCTTCCCCATCTCGGTCTGCTTGATAAACAGGGTTTTGACCGGGTGCGCCTTGAGGAACGCCGATAACCCGTCACGCTGGGGGGCTGGCAACTGCGCCAGCAAATCACTCAGGCCCTGAGCGGTCATCCCCTTGGCGCTGGAATAGGCGCTCTCCACCATCCGTTCTGGCAACCGCTGCGCCAGTTCAGGCTTGGTCGCCTCCCGCTTGGCCACCGCCTCGGTCAGGGCGGCCGGACTCCTGGGTCGATAGTCAAAGCCGGGGTCGATGCCCCTGGGGATGCGGTGGATCTCCCCCGTGCCCTTATCGACCCACTCATAGTCGCCATCCTCCGGCGCCTGACCCACGGCCAGCCCCCGCCGCTTGAGGTCGGCCTCGGAGAGCAGGAACTTCTTGCACTTGCAGCCATAGCCGTTGCTGGGGCTGTGGGTGTCCCACCAGGGATGGTCCACCGGCAGCACCAGGTTGTTCCACTTGAGGTGCAGTTCCCTGGGGTGCTCGGAGTCGCCGTGGCGATAGAGCGCATAAGGGCGCTTGTGCTTGATGCGCTCAATCTGGTCATCACGCCCGGCGTTGTAGCTCTGGCGCAGGTTGGTCTCGAAGATGACGCGAGAGCGCCAGGACGCAGGGCCGGTGTGTTCCCAACCGTGGCGAGCCACGACTTCCTTGAACGCCTTCTGGAACGCACCGAGGGATTGCCCCTCGCTGATCGCCTTGTCCACCGCCCCGCGCAGGTCCGCCAGCAAATCCGTCTTGGTCGCCCCAGCCACCATAAAGGCGCGGTTATGGGCATCCCGCCAGACATCAGCCCAGCGCTCACTCGGCATGTCGAGCTTCTGGCGAAAGAAGGCGATTGCCTCGGCAAAGGGCAGTGAACCGTAACGAACAGGCATCAGTTGCCCTCCTCCATCTCCAGCATGCCGAGCAGCTCGCTGGCGGCGATGGCTTGGGCCAGCAGGGCACCCAGCTCGTCATGACTGAGGTTGGGTTCCAGCGCCAGCAAACCATCCCGGATCTCCTCCAGGGTGGTGGCCTGCATCACCAGCGCCTGAACGGCATCGGTCATGCCGGCCAACAAAGGGGCGACCTCTGCCTGCAGCCTCGCCAGTTGGGCGTCGTTGTTATCACCCTGGACAGGGTGCTTTGCCGCCAGCGCCGCCAATCCCTGCGCCGTCAGGACCGCCTCCCCCGCACCTGCCTGCTTATCGACTATGACCAGCACTTCCTCCCCTTCCTTGGGCGCCGGGATCTGCAGCTTGTCGCGCACCCACTGCGCCGGGATCTGCATCCCCATGCCCACCAGGGCCCGCAGCGGATAAGCCAGATCGCGCATATCCTCCGGCTCGGTCACATCGAACTCCAGCCGGGGGGCACGACGCGGGCCCTGGTAGCTTTTGCCGTTGAGGGCAAACAGCGGATAAACCAGATCCCGGGTCAGAGTCGCGGCGAGTTGCCGCAAGTCGGCGTCCCGCACCTCCTGGCGCACCTCGTTATGCACGTTACCGAGCGCATTGGTCGAGCTCTTGCCGTCGGCCTGGCTGGTCAATGTGCCCCCTAGGATGGCCTTGCTCATGGAGCGTTCGCACCAGTCCATCATCACCACGAAGGGATCGGCCTGGCCATTGGCTGCGTTCTCAAACTCGATCTCCATCCCCCGGGGGATGATGCCGCCCGCGTTGTGGCCGATGGAGAGCACCGCCTGCAGCAAGGTGGATTTCTCCTTCTCGGTGGCCCCTTCCGGGTATTTGCCCAGACGCACCGGCAGGCCGTAGATCTCCAGAAACTCGGCGAGGTCCCGCACGCTGTAGTTCTTGAACAGGAAGGGCCAGACCAGGGTGCGGATAAGGCCGGTGCGGGCAAGATACCCCGACTTCGACTTGGCCTTGTGCATGATCCAGCCGAACGGATTGAGGGCCGCTCCCTCCTTGCTGCCGTCCCGCAGCCGCAACTGGTTCCAGTCATCCGGGTGGGTCTGGAACCAGGCGGGATCGCGCCAGACGATACCCTTGGGGAGCTGCAGCCCCTCCACCAGTTCCCAGCCGCTAAACTCCTGGGCACTGAACCCCTTGAGCACCGCATCGGTGGCGTCAAAGATGGCGTCATCCAACCAGGTGAAGTCCTCCAGCAGCTCGCGGATCATCTCGCAATCGCGCTGCTCGGCGGGGGTGGCGTTGCGGGGCGGCTCTATGGTCCAGCTCACCCCAAGCAGGGAGCGGCGCCGCTTGCCCAATTCGCTTTGCAGGTGGGCGTCCTTCTCCTCCATGTCCTCGGCCAGCTCCATCTGGGCGATAAGGTTGCCCTCCTCCGCCTCTTTCAGCGCGGTGGCCGCTTTACCTGGGGTGAGCCCCACCGTCGGGTGCTCGCTGTAGTGGCGGCGCAGCTGGGCCAGCTTGGCGTCGTTCTCGGTCTGTGGCTCCTTCTGCAGGCGCAGAGGATTGCCATGAATGTCGATGATCCCGGCCATTACCAGCCCCCTCGTTCAAATGTGTGGTAGTCGTCGTTGCGCCCTGTGTCGCGCTTGCCCGGCAAGGGGGTGAACTCGATGGCGCCCCCTTCCATCCAACTGGCCCGCACCGCCATGGCCAGCGCCACCGCAAAGTCGCCGTGGCGCTGCTGGCCGCCCTGGCCGGTGTTCTTGCCTTTGTCGATCTTGGGGATGCCGTTGATGACCTGGATCTTGCCGAGGTCGTCCTGCACGTCCGCATGGCGCGGGATCACCAGGTTGTCGTCCTCGAACTCGGCCTTGAGCTTGGGCATCCACTCCCGGTACCAGGGGTCATTGAGCATCACGCACTCGATCATGCTGGCGCCCCAGCGCAAGCGGGCAGCTTCTGCCAGATAGCCGCCGTTGCCGGTGGCATCGAAAGCCGCCGCCGTGAACCGGTGCAGCCCCTGCAGCAGGGTGAACAGGATCTGGCGCTGGGTCTCATAGGGGGCATTGACCAGCTCCACCACGAAGGGCACGGTCTTGCGCAGGTTGGCCGCGATGGAGAGCGGGACGAACACCGAGAGATCCCCCTTGCGGGCGAAGTCCTCGCCGAGCACATGGCGGCAAGTCCGGTCGAGCGCCTCCAGGCAGGGCTTGAGGTTCTCCTCGCACCAGATCTCCGCTACCGCCTTGCGGGTCTCCTCGCTTTGCAGCTCGAAATCCGCAGGGGAAGTGAAGCGCAGGATGGGGATATCCGGCTGCATGGCCCGCTCGATCAGGGTGCGCTTGATATAGACGCCGCTGCTCTGCTTGGGCACGCAGAAATACTCCTCCAGCGCGTCTTCCTCGGTGGCGGTGGCCTTGAGCAGCCCTGCCTTCCAGCTCTCCTCGGCCTCCGGTGTCCAGGGCGTGCCCTTGACCTGGCAGATGCGGCGATAGAGCCCCTGGCGGCAGGCGTCGTCCAGGCTGATGGTGTGAATGGAATAGTCTTTACGGCCCGCCCGGCTGTCGTTTATCAGCTGGTTAAACAGGTTATCGACGCCGTTGTGGGTGCTGATCAGTCGCACCTTGGCCCCCCACATGGTCAGCGCCATGGCAGCCTTGAGCACCTCGGCCAACCGGTCGTGGAAGGCGGCCTCGTCGATAGTCACATTGCCCTGCATCCCCCGCAGGTTGGAGGGGTTGCTGGAGAGGGCCTGCACCTTGAAGCCCGAGGCAAAATAGACCACGAAGGTGAGGATCGCCTTGTCCTCGTCGTCAGTGAATACCTCCTCCTGGATCTCACCAGCCGCCTTGCTGTAGGCCTTGGCCCACATGGCCACGGCGTCGATAAACTCGCGGGCCATCTCCTTGTTGCTGCCCACGTAGAAGTGGTGGCAGCCGCCAGCCGCCTTTGCGCGAGAGGCCGTCAGGGCGGCGTCGGCAGCCTCCGCCCAGGTGATACCGGTGCGGCGGCTCTTCTCGGCGATCTTGAGCGGGCTCTCGTCGGCTATCCAAATCTTCTGATAAGGCAGCAGCACCTCGTCCGGGTCGTACTCGGTGCCGAGTGCCTGGGCCAGCTGTTGGGCGATCGCGGTCATCAGACAATCCCCAGAATTTCGCGGCGAATGGCGGCGGCGGCTTCACCGCTCAAGCCTGCCTGGGTGACGATGGCCTCGGTCTTGGCGGCCACTTCCTCGGCAAAGGCCTGGCGGATCTCTTTTTCCCGCTTGTGGCTCTGCATGGCGGTGGATTCGAGCCGCTGCGCCGCCAGCATGGCGTTTTTCAGCATGTCGATATCCACCGCCTCCTCCGGGTTCTGCACCTGGGCCAGCATCGCCTTGAACAGCTGGGAGCGGCCCAGCTCCAAAATGAGCTTGGTGGTCTCCCCCATCGGCTTGTCGCCGAGCTGGGCCGTCAGTGCCGCCGTGGTCTCCCGCAGATCGCGCAGGTGCTGGCCAACCTGCTCCACCTGGCTGGCGTGGCGGCTCAAGCCCGAGCGGGAAAGCTTGAGATCATCTGGCAGCCCTGCCTCCTCGATAAGGCCGTTGATCTCGTCCAGGATGGCGGCCTGGCTGTTGCCCTTGTCGCGCAGCAGCACGTTGAGCGCATCGCGGATGCCCTCGGGCAGCAGCCATATTTTGCTGGCGCGGCCTCGGGTCGGTTTCTCGGCCATGGTCAATCCTCCGCTCGGGGCTTCTTGATGCCCGGCACGCTGGCCCGCCCTTCGGCCACGTCCTGACCCCTGCCGGTAAGGTGTGCCACCTGCACCTGGGCGAGGCGCTCGATGCGTACCAGCCCTTGCTCTTCCAGCCAAGCCAGCTGAGTCTTCACCCTATCCCGCGTCACCCGGCCGGTACCGAGCTGGTCGAGGCAATCGTTGAGGATCGACTCGTTGGCCGCCCCGCCGATATCGAGCAGAGAGCGCAAGATCACCAGGCGTTGCTGGGCGTCCAATATCCCTTGAATGCTCATGTTCTCTCCTTGAGTTCATTTTCCAGCAGCAGGTCGGCAAGACGGCGGGCCTGGCGAAGTTCAGGCGCCAGCGCCCGTAGCTCGCCACGCAGCTCGCTGATCTCCAGTTGCAGGGTGTGCAGCTCTTTCTCGGTCGGCAGATCCGAGAGTTGCTGCTCGACCCTGGCCACCCTGGCGGCCAGGCCAGTGACATCCTCCCGCTTGGCGTAGGTCTTGGAGAGCAGAATGATGACAATCAGCCCCACCAGACTGGCCAACGCATAGAGCGGGCCCCAGTTCTTAACGATGAATTCCCACACGGACAGCCTCCTTGCGCTCGAATAGGGTCTGGCACTCGATACAGCGCTCGGCACCAGGTTCTGCTGCAAGGCGTAAGGGCGGGATGGCGTCATCGCAATCGCAGCAGATGCCATCCCCATGGGGCCTTGCCCTTGTTTGATGGGACTGAATAAGGCGCCCGGTTCGCTCGGCGTCGAGCTGCTGGGCGCGGTCTATGGGGTCGCTCAAGGGAGTCTCCTGGCCTACTTGATGACATGGGTCGCCTTGAGACGCCCCCAGATGGCCAGCAGGCCACCGATAGCACTGGCCAGATCCACGGCTGTGGTGACCAGGCCGGCTTGGGTACCGACATCGACCGGTACACCGAACAGGCCGGCGATACCGGCCCCCACGGCGATGATGCCGCCGATCACGGCGCGGCTTTGGATCGCAGGCTTTGCTTGGGGTAACAGGGAATCAGCCATGATGGGCTTCCTTATGTTGGGTTGGGGTAAGACGGGCACGGGCCCGCAGGCGATCCAGCTCACCCACCGACCGCCAGCCCTGCTCAAACAGGGATTGGCGAGTGGCGTGATGGCTGTAGAGCGGGATCGCCTCCAGGTCCGTGGGGGCGGATTCGGCCAGATAGGCTTTCAGATGGGCGCGGCGCCCATCCTTGAAACAGGCGAGGTAACGGGGGTTCTTGAGCTCGGGGATACCGAAATAGCCGGCGGCATGGATCCCCTGCAATGCCTGACGACGCTTGTTGATGAGGCTAGGTTTGCTCATGCCGCCCCCTCTCCGAATCGGGTAGAGAGCAGGTAGCTCTGCAGGCGCAGCAAGCGGTTGACCCAGCCATGGGCATTGGCCCACTGGCTCGGGTCTTTGCGTACTATGCCGAGCATGAAGCCGGCGCGGATCTCCAGCAGTGTCAGCAACAGGGCGCGGCCACCGTCTCGCCCCGTCTTGGCGGCCAGCACCCGCAAGGTATGCGAGCCCAGCAACCCATCGGCCATGACACCAAGCGCTTGCTGCAACTGGCGCACTGCACGACCATGGCCGTGATGCACGGCGCCGTCGAACAGGGCGATGGCAATCAGCGGGCAGACACTATCGACCCGATCACAGCGGGCTGGCAGCCAGTAGTTCGCGCGGTAAAACAGCTGGGCGTGGGCAGGGGTCGCCTCACCGACGGCAATGTCCGGCCGACCATCCCGATCGAGATCGATCATGCCGTCTTTCTTGCCGTCGGCGGCATCGGCCATGCCGAACTTGGTGTGGCCGCCCCGGTCGGCCGGGTGGTTCACCTCGCTCCCTTCCACATCGGGACGAAGCAACCAGGCAAGCGCTATGGGGTAGGTATCAGGCAACATAAAAGGCCCCTCGATGAACTGCGTTATCGCAGCGTACCGAGGGGCCTTAATGGGGCGGGTTTATGGTGGGTTAGAACTATGGCTTCTTAGGTGGTGGTGCAGTTGGGCTTGTACCACTACTTTTCGGGGGCTGGTATCCGTTTGTATTGATACCACTTGGTCTTGGCTTCGGTTGATATCCATCCATACCGATTCCAGGATTACTCTGCGACGGAGGCTTCTGTTTACTGTGAGACATTAGAAAACACCTTGATATCAGGGTTTTTTCGGGGGTGAAATAGGTTCACCTGCTCGATTTTCTGTACGTGACGTAGGTTGATACCCTTTTTGGATATCCTCTTTCGCTCCTATTTTTCCTTCTCGAACAGGCAGTCTTTTTTTACTGTCATATTTTTCTTTTTTTTTAGACATTCCGCTCCACCTTAATCATGGTTTTTTGGGGGGAGGATTGACCTCAGCCTTAGTCTTGGGAGGCTGATAACCAGGAGTGCTTGTTCCTTGATGATTTGGCTCTTGCCGTTTGGGCTGATATCCATCAAAAAGGGGGATATCTTTGTCTTGAGACATACCATCTACTCCTTATGGCTTTTTAGGGGGCGGGTTTGTTGGACTCCCGCCAGAACCCGCTGGCTGATATCCGCCCCTTACACCAGAGGAACCTGAACCACCGGAATCCTTGGGTTGATAGCCATATTTATTTGAATCATTAGATGAATTGTTATCACTTTTCACTGTCATTTTCACCCTTCCGTCACCGTGTAAAATTCCAAATAAAGAATTTCAGAAGATAATATCAATATTCCTGCAGAGCCATCCTTTGGCCGTTCAAGACATTTATCATCATTGATGATATATGAGTTTTGCAAAAAAATTTGTTCAGGCGCAGGAGAGCTTGAGGCAAAAGACTCCGAGTCATAGAGCCCTCCTACCTTTTCACCAGATTTGAGTGTGACGATTACCCAGTATCTCTGCCTTTTGGAAAAAAAATAATCCCATGGCTTTTGTATTGGGTGCAATTTGAGTCTCTTAACTCTAACCCTTACCCAAATATATGAAATTACTACAGGAGAAAGGAAAAGAACTAGAAAGTAAAAAAGAACGTACAACCAGATGTGTACGTTCTTCAGTTCACCTGACTCAACCGCATAGACAACTGGCAACCAGAGCACATAGTTAATACAGCTATACGACACAGCATCAATAAGCTGCTCAGAGGTCGATTTTCGCTCACTTGCAACAGCAAAAAGCTCGTATGCTTTTATTGCAATGAATCCGGGCATAACAAATGCCACAAAAAGTAGCAACTTATTCAGTTCAAGCAGTTCCAAACTCATGGATTATACCGAGTTTCTTGATAATTCCTTCAATCTATACTCCTTGATGTCATCTGGGAATACCCGCTATTAACTCCCAAACAGATCGGGCTGATGACGGCGGCGGGTCAGCTCCCGCTGCTCTGCCACTACCGCATAGGTCTGGGGCACCGAGAGCCCATGCTTGCGAGCCAGTTGGTCGATATTGCGGCCATTGAACTCATCCCAAATAGCCCGATCCCGCAGCGCCGCCTTGAGATGCTCCCCGGTCGGGATGTAGTAGGCACGACCGCCCATATAATGAGCCTGTACCAGCGCCAGCTTGCGGGCCTGGGCCAAGGCCTTATCTGCCACCATCCCGCCGCGCCCCAGCTCACAGGCGAGCACATCGACCAGCTCGGCCAGCGCCTTGGGCCACTTGGCGGTCAGCTCGGCCGCCGGGATTTGATCCAGTCGGTCCACCAACTGCCCCAAGGATTCATGGTCATCGGCGAACAGGTCCAGATTCTCTTGGCTGCTATCCATGTTGCACCTCCGCCTGCATCTGCTCAAAGGCTGCCACAACGGCCTGATAGCCCGCCACCCGTCCGGTCTTCTCATTGATGGGGATAGTTTTATTAGCCGCCTGCAATGCCTTGACCATCTCCCGCTTATGCCAGTGCTTGAGGGACTCCAGCACCGAATAAGCCAACGCACCATCGAGCCAGGACACCTCGGCCACACCCACCCCGTTATTGATCCGCACCGTCTGACGCTCCACATAGTGATTGAGCGCCGTTTCGCTGCCATCACGCAGCAGGCCATGGCGGTGCATGGTGATCCAGATAGCCCGGATCACACCTATCTCGGCCGTCCGAACCGGTGTACCGCTGGCCGGGCTTAAACGCTTCTGCTTGCCCCCGTTTACGCCACGTTTAACGGTCGGTTTAAACCCCGCCCCTTTCATGGCCAGCAGGACCTTGTTCAACTGCTGGAGCGTCAGCTCTGCCGCCGAACGCTTGCCACTCTGCTGGGCCAGCAGCTCCCGATAGGTCTCTTCATCCAGCCCCAGGGAGCGGCGGCCCACCTGCACCAGCCGGATCAAGCGAGTGCGTTCATTGCTTGCTGTCATGACTTCTCCCCACTTTTGCCACCCAGATTTGACCGGCAGGCACATCGTTTCCATTGCGCCACTCAGGGCAATGACTATCGAGCCACTGCTCGGCACCTTGCTGGTTCAAGGGGCCAAACTTCATCACATAGGCCAGCAGGGCCTGCCAATTAGACGCCGCCATGACTGACCTCTGCTGCTCTGGCTTGCTGCAGCTCTGCCACGAGTTGCCAGCGCATCTGGCTGGCCTCTCCTGCCAGGGCAAACAGCCCTTGGGCACGAGCCTCTCTATCAAACTGCTTGAGCTGTCTGCACACAGCCCGTTTATCAGGGGTCGCCTGTGCAATGGCGGCCGCGCTGAATATCTTGGTAAGCCGAATATCCATCTCTGTTTTGGTCATCGCCGTGCTCCTTGTTCGAGGCGGTGAAGACCTGGGCCCAGGTCGGCTGCTCATCAGTGCCTGGCCACCACGCCAGGCAGACGGGAGAAAGTCCCCCGTTTCGCTTACTTGACCAGGCGCTTTCGTGCCTTGCTCACAATGGTGGCCAGCATGGCCATCCTGGACTTCTGATTGATGGCCTGACCGTACTGATTGATGAAATCAACGGCCAGTTGCGCATCCTCCAGAGCCTGCTGCGGATTGTTCATCAGCAGGCACTCCAGGGAGCTTTTCGCATCGGCCACGCTGGTGTTCAGAAGTGTTTTCACGTTATCCATCCGTCCTCCGGCTGCTCATCAATGCCCGACCACCACGCCGGGCAGACAGGGCGACATGGCCACCCTGTTTCGCACTGTCACTGCTCAAACTGCAGCGGTATCAGCCCCTGATATTCCTCTGCATTGAGGGGCGCCGGACCCAACCCCAGGGCCCACAACAGGGCGGCCTTGATGCCATCCTCGTAGGTGTCATCGGGGTAACAGGTGCCCTCGGTCTCGGTGATCTGTTCACACAGCAGCAGTTGTTCTTCGGCTTTTTCTACGTTGATTTCCATCGCACACTCCCCTTCTTATAACTTCGCCAGATCCAGGCTCATCTGGACGTAACGGCCCTGACCGTCCCGCTCGTAGAGCCGCAGGTATTGGCTGGTGCCGGTCACCTGGATGGCATCGGCGATCGCCTGCATGGCCTGCTCCCAGTCGGCGTCTTCGATGTTCAGCTGGCGCAGGGAGAGCACCTGGTTGACGTCGATGTGTCCCGCCTTGGAAACCCGAAAGGCGTGGTCCACCAAGGCCCGCAGCTTGGCGTCGGCGCCGTCGCTCCAGCGCGCGATGCAGCTATCGATCAGCACCTTGGCCGCCTGGATCCGTTCATCAAATTTGCGGTGTTCCCCCACCGCCCGGATGAGCTTGTAACGGCCGTCAAAACTGAGCAGGGTGACGTTGCCCTTGGTACCGCCCCAGGCCACCCCATACTGCTCGGCCGAGAGGTCCACAAAATCGGCGATCTGCTGCATGGCGCCAATCTTGAAGGTGGCGAGCAGTGAACGTTGCTCACGGGCCGCCGCGATGATGGCCATCACTACCTCATCACGCAGCTTGTCCGCTGGGGCAATCAGGTTCTCCGGTACCCAGTGCCCCTGGGCGTTCTGCCGCATCGGGGTCGTGTTGCTGGTCTGTGCTTCTTGCATGACTTCCTGCATGTAATGCTCCTTGATTGCTCTCGTTGTTATCCGGTGGGCTGCCCGCCCTCATTGGCGCCAGTGCAATACGCAGCCTGCAAAGCGCACCATGGCCACCTCGCTGACCACTCCGGCCAGGTATTCGCGCCCCCACACCGCCCGCCGGGTCATCTCCGGTGGCAAAGGTCCGGTCACCATCAGCAGCGGGGTATGGCGCACCTGGCCGGTGCGTACCTTGCATCCGTTTGCCGTCAGCCAGAGGCGCAGCTGGTCGGCCGTGTTCTGCAGATTTCTGTTCATCCCGTTCTCCTTGTGATCTCGTCACTGGGCCCACCGCACACCCCGAGCCCGCTGGTTTATTGGCTGTTTGTGGCAATCACTTGCCCTCGCCCTGCTTCTTCAACAATTGGTTCAAACGCATCGCCAGGTGCTCTAGCTCATTGCTAAGCAGCTTCACCAACTCGCGCTCGTCGCCATCCGCCTGAAAGGCCAAGCGGCTGATCACCCGCGAAGCGTGATACAACTCAACTTCCTCGCTCTCCGTTCTCAGACGAATGGGGCGTTTGAGCTGCTTCTCTTCCGGGATCCGGCTGTGCGGGCAACCGCTGCGGCACGCCTTGTAGACCTGGATATAAAGCGGGTTGCTGCTGACATTGCTACGAGCTTGGTGCGCCAGGCACTGGTCCTGGCGTATCTCACCCAAGATTGGGCACATCACGGTGCAAGAGAGGTAGGCCCCCTCCACCAGCTTCTGTACCCGTTCCACATCCCCCGGATATTTCTGGTTACAGACCTGGCTCACCAAGGTCCGGGATACCCCGAGGCGCTGGGCGACAGTGGCCAGAGAGCTGCTCTTTACTGCCTGCTGCAAGGCGGCCAACCACGCCGGCAGCGCATTGGGGCTGCTCATGACTCATCTCCTCCTGTTGGTTCAAACGGATAGAACGCCTGTTCGTTCTGATCCCATATCCCTGTTTTGCGCACCAAGGGGGCCAGCTTGCCGGTATTGCGCAGCAGGCTGTAACGGCTCAGCCTCCCCTTGCTCTTTTGCCCGGCCTTCACTTTGACCAGAAAGCGCACATAACCGGTCTTGTGAAGCGCGCTGAGGTAAGACTTGGCGTGGCTATCGGTCACCTCGGCGGTCATCTGCAGATCCAGCCGAGTGAAGTGCTTGTGCATCTTCATCGCGTTCCACATCTTCTGCTGTTTGGTTTTCCGATTCTGGCTCCGAACCACCCGACCTTCTCCACAATGGCCACGGCCTAGTACCGGCTCTTGCCCTTCGATGCGGGCGTACACCTTGGGACGACCAGCAACACCGATTCCGGCGACCTGCTGGATCACGCCCCGTTTTTCGAATTCCTTAACAATTTCCCGTCCCTTTTCAGTTGGCTCTGATATGGCTGTGGCAATATCGTTGACCGTGAAACGTTCAGCGGTCGCAATATGGCTCCAGGCCTCGGCTCTTTTATTGGTTGTGATTTGAGACATTCAAAAAATCCCCTTAAACAGCCATGCCAAGGCTGTTCTCAGCCCAGACGCCCCTTACCGTTAAAATCCAGGAACAGATCGGCTTCACGGCCTTTCAGATCCGCCAGACTGACCACCGCCATATCGTTGGCCATCGCCAACGATTCAACCTTTTCCAGCGCAGTCAGGATCCGCCGCACCTCGCCGTGGGCACGCTTACAAATGGCATTGAGCAGGTCCTCTTCCAGCAGGATGTCTGCCTCAAGCAGGTGATCGGCGAACATCCCCACGTCAGCCAGGTCAGCGGGTTGGAACTCGATCCAGTCGGAAATACGGTTGAACAACTGCTTGCGCTGGCTGATGCGCTTGGCGATCTGGTCCATGCCGATGAGGATCACCGGCTGGTCGGTGCCGTCATAGATGTCGCGGAAGCTATCCATGATGCGGTTGGAGCCGACCACGTAGTCGCACTCATCCACAAACAGGGTCAGCTCCTCGGCGCGCATCCTCTCGATAACGTCATCCACCATGCGCTGCATGGGGTAGCGGGGTACCATCCCCAGCTCGCGCACGATGCGCTCCAACACGCTGCTGGGGGTGTCGGTGGCATAGCAGCGGATATAGATGGCATTCACCCCGTCCTGGTTGAACAACCAGGTCATGGTGGTGGTCTTGCCAAACCCGGTCAGGCCATACACCAGGCCGATACCGGGGACCACCTGGGAGCGGCTATTGAGGTTGTGGAACAGTGACTCGGTACGGGTCACGTTTTTGACGGGAACGACTCGTTTTTTCATGATGTAAACTCCTGTTAAATGAACAATTACTTCCAGTTAATTGCTGATAGCTGGCAACCTGCCAGCGTGGTTTACTGGCCTTGGACCTTTGCTTCCTGCTCTTTGCGCAGGGTGTAATCGATACGCCGGGCGACCAGGTAGTAATCCTTCCGATACTGCTCCAGCCACGCGGCCTCCTTGTCTGTCAGCGGCTCGGCCAACGCCTTGCGGGACAGGTGCCAGGCTTGCTCTTCTTCGCTGCGCAGCAGCTTGGCCTTGTGCTCCTCCTGCTGACGCATCAGCAGGCGATTCTGCTCACGTCGATGTGCCAGCGCCTCTCGCTCTGTGTCGGTAAAGTGCTGTTCGGGTTGATTCAGCAGCGTGGTAGCGGCATTAGTGAGGGCGGTAATGGCATCATTGTCGTGCTCGCGACTGCCCATGGGTAAGCCCACCAGACTTTGGTTCTGGGCCTTCTTGGCAGCCAGCATGCGGGCAGCCACGTCGTTGATATCGAACTCCATCCCCAGCTGCTTGGCATCGCGCCGGAAGTTGTTCAACTTCTTGGTGGCGGCCTTACGACTGGCCCGGAACTCATCGGGCGCCATGGCGGTGCCGATCAGCTCGTCGTTGGTTGCTTCCACATAGCTACCCCAAGAGTCAAGCGGATAGAGGATCGCCCGCCCCACGTTGCAGGGGTCGAGAAACACCCTGACCCGACGGCGATCCCACTCAGGCTGCATCAGCTCGTAGGCGGTGTACTTGAGGCCGTCCGCCGAGACTTTGCCCCTAATGACCGTGGCATCAGTGACGAAATGCAGCAGTTGATCCAGGGCATGGGGTTCGCTGATCTGGCGTGGTTGGTAGCCGCTTTGCTGGTACTTCTGGAAAGGAGATAGGTTGCCCAATCCGTCGTGTGGCGCGTGGTGGTAGTGATACTCCAGCCAATCGTTCAGGGCCTGCTCCAGTAGCTCAGGAGTCAACGCCAGCTCCAACGCTTCTTTTTCACCCTTCACCCGGTTCTTGCCGATCCGTTCGCAGAAGGCGCGCACGGCCTCAATCTTCTTGCGATCGCTCACGTTGTGGCCGATGTAACCGGGCAACAACTCCATCAAGCCGTGAGACATGGTGCGAAAGAAGCGCTCGATGAAGGGCTTCTCCCAACCGGAGAAGGCTTTGGCTCGCTCCAATCGAATATCCAGCAGGTTGAAGATCCCTGTGGTCCGTTTGCTAACGTAGTCGGAGCCGTTATCTGTCTTGCAGATGCCGTTTTCATTGGGCAGGCCCCAACTCAGCAAGCATTTGCGCAGCAGCAGGCAGATCCCTTCAGAATCGGAGGTGGGCGCCAGAAGCAATTGCACCCGGCGGGTCATCACGTCGATGGCGCCGATGATGGTGTAGCGTTTGAGCTTGCCTGCAACGTTGAGCTGCACATCTACCGGGGTGCTGTCGAACTCCCAGACATCGTTGGGCAACTCATAACGCTGATACATCTTCTGGAACACCGGCCGATGCTTGCCGTTATAGCCATCGGGATCAGTGACGTAGGCAAACTCCGCGCTGTGAGCCGCCAACCACTTGCTGACCCAGCGCCGGAGGCTGGAGTGGGAGGGAACAACCCAGTCGATCTCCTGGCCAGCTTGATGCTCCACCATCACCCGCAAGGTATGGGCCTTGCTGGCCAGGTGCGGTTTGCTGGTCAACACCGCCACCAGAAACTTCTCCATCCTGGGGAACGATTCGACCAGGTGTGGGCGATCCACGTTGTAGGCGCCAGCCAGAGCGATGATCCCCTCCTGCTCACGCTTCTTGAGCCAGCGGTAAAGGGTGGGCTGGGAGAGCTTCTGACGATGTGCTGTTACCCACTCGGGCAAGTCGAGCTGGCGCTGGTTGTAAGCGGTAACAAAGCGCAGGATGCCGTCAGTCTTCTGCCCTGCCATGCAGTAGGGTTCAACAAAGGCATCCAGGACGGACAAGATCATCATCTTGGCAGTGGCCCGCTCTTGGCGCTTCTCCGGCAAGCTGTTGAAGCGCACCAGGCCGCTGCTCTTGTTCTCCTGAATGGCAGTTTTGGCTGCCTGCTCTTCGGCTTCTAACTTGGCCACCAGTTGCTTGGCCGCCACCACCACCGTGTCGCTCTCCTGTAACAGATCCGTGGCCTTCTGTTTGGCTACGGCCTGCTGAGTGACCAGCGGCAAGCTGGCAAGGTGGTACTCCAAGCCTTTGCCTTTTTCTTTCTTCCTGGATTCCCACCCTTCGCTATCTGCTTTTTTACGGACTCCGAATGCCGAACTTGGCAGACCATCCAGCCCGATCAATTCCTGAACAGAGAACCAGAGCTTACTCATCACCCTCTCCTTGCATCAGATCGAATCCAATGGCTACAGACAGGGCCTTGACGATCTCCTTCGCATGGGGACGTTTTGGCTTCCTACCGGTATCGGGTGAGAACAAGCGAATACAATGCAAGACGGTTCGAGGGTGATAGCCATGCGCCAAGGCCCATGACCGGCAGGTCAATCCCTGAGCCCTGAGGGCGGCATGGATATGGTTGGCATTATCTATCCTCATCATGTGTCCACCGTGTTAGAATTTTTCCTTATGTTGCGCACTTGGCTAGATGCCACATGCGACACATAAGACAGATTATGCGCCCAATAAGACAACGGCAAGTCTTTTTTTGAGTTGCCATTCCTTTTTGTTCGCACAACGTCATCCTAAAAGACTCTGGATGTTATAAATCAATAACTTGCAATGAATGGCAACTCATGAGCGACGATAGCAACCAAGTTGTTTTTCCATCTGATGGAATAGCAACCTTCCCTTTGCGACTAAAAGAACTGATAGGCGACGAATCGCTGCGTACTTTCGCGCACATGGTTGGTATCTCGGAGGGGGGGTTACGGAAATACCTGCCACCAGGAACATCAAAGCCAACGTTCGATAAGGTGGTTGTGATTGCTCGCTACAAGAACGTTAACTTGGAATGGTTAGCCACCGGTGAAGGTCCTAAATATCCAGGAGATCAACCTGCAGACACGGCGATTGCCGTTAGCAAGGATGATTTCGACGAGGAGTACGCACTGGTCGATGGCTACCATGTCACTGTGAGTACCGGCCATGGCGCCTTTAACGGCGACGATACCCCGGTCATGCGACGCCTGGCCTTTCGTAGGAAATGGCTGAAATATCGCAGCTTCAAGCCTGAGCAGCTCAAGGTAGTTTTTGCCAAGGGTGACTCCATGGAGCCCACCATCAACAGCGGCGACAGCCTTCTCATCAACTTGGCAAGTTCTAGGCCAATCGACGGCGAGATCTTCGTGGTGCGCCTCGGTGATGATCTCTATGCCAAACGCATTCAGAAACGCTGGGACGGCGCTATCGAGCTGCTCAGCGACAACAAGGAATATAAAGAGCAGGTCATCCCTGCCAGCGAGCTGGATCGCCTAGCCATCATCGGCCAGGTGGTGTGGATCGGAAAGGATGTGGGGAAATAATGGAAAGGCCGGTAACCAGAAGCTGTGGGTTAAACGACAGCCCCTGCTTTTTTATCAGTTCAGCCGAACGGACCGGCGTTTTCGATGATTTCTCACTTTCTCCGTTTTATTTGGGAGCATGTCCGCCAGAGACCAAAATTTCTCATACCTTCGCGGTTTCCCATGAGCTCACGTTTTCACGACGCTAAACAGGTCTTGAACCTATGCCACGACTGAGTTTTCTCCCACATGCTCCCACTTGCTCCTGCGACCTCCCGGTTTATCACTGGTGACGGTCCCTTACATATCTGCCGACCGACAGGATTGCCCATGTCTGCCCTCCCCTCCCCCGATGCCCTGCTCGCCGCGCGGGTCGACGCCTGTTTCCGGCAGGCCGAAGCTCGCCTCGGCCGCCCCTTCCCGCGCCCACGCATCTATTTGAACATGCGTGGGCGGGCGGCAGGGTCGGCGCGGCTGCAGACCTGGGAGCTGCGCTTCAACCCGGCCCTCTATCAGGCCAACCAGCAGGCGTTTATGGACGAGGTGGTGCCTCACGAGGTGGCCCACCTGCTGGTCCATGCGCTCTGGGGTGAGGGTCGTGGCAAGAGCCGGGTGCTGCCCCACGGCAAGCAGTGGCAATCGGTGATGCGGGAGGTGTTCAACCTCGAACCCCGCACCACCCACAGCTTCGATCTCGCGGTGCTGAACCAGCGCACCCAGCCCTATGCCTGCGCCTGTCAGCAGCATCAGCTTTCCATCCGCCGTCACAACAAGGTGCAGCGGGGGGAGGCGCGCTACCACTGCCGCCGCTGCCGCCAGCCATTGGTGCCGGCGACCGACTGAGCCAGCTTGTGTCGCAGCCCTGTGGTAGGGTGCGCAACCGCTTCGTTTCACCGTTTCATTTTCAAGGATCTTCATGTCTCGCCCCTCGCTCGCTTTCGGCCTTCCCCTGCTCTCCCTCGGCCTGACCCTGCTGGTCAGTGCGCCGCTCCAGGCACAGGAGGCCCAGACCTTCCGCGCCGCCAAGCAGGATCTCGTCAAGCTCTATCAGAGCCACCCCACCAGCTTCTACTGCGGCTGCAACATCAAGTTCAGCGGCAAGAAGATGGCGCCGGACTGGGAGAGCTGCGGCTATCTGCCGCGCAAGCAGGCCGCCCGCGCCGCCCGCATCGAGTGGGAGCACGTGGTGCCCGCCTGGGAGTTCGGCCACCAGCTGCAGTGTTGGCAGGAAGGGGGCCGCAAGAACTGCGGCAAGAGCGATGAGTTCAACCAGATGGAGGGGGACATGCACAACCTCTTCCCCGCCATCGGCGAGGTGAACGGCGATCGCGCGAACTACCGCTTCTCCGACTGGAACGGCAAGCCGGATCAGTACGGCAAGTGCCAGATGCTGGTGGACTTCAAGGAGCAGCGGGTGCAACCACCCAAGGGGCCGGTGCGCGGCCAGATAGCCCGCGCCTACCTCTACATGGGGGAGCAGTACGGGCTGCGCCTGGCCGCGCAACAGCGTAAACTGTTCGAAGCCTGGGACAGGCAATATCCGGCGGATCGCTGGGAGTGCGAGCGCAATCGCCGCATCGGCAAACTGCAGGGCAATACCAATCCCTTCGTTGAAAAGCAGTGCCAATGACCCCATTTGACCGGGAGGAGTCACAGACCCTCCCATATGAGAAGCGGTGCTATCTCGACACGACAGGCTGCCAGCGGGCTGATCGATTGCGTCAAATCCCTATTTAATACCAATAAATAACGATTTTACGCGGCAGATGAGCCATTAAATGGCAGCTTGGCATCATATGTAACCGCTTAATCGTCATTCAAGAGACAGATATACAGCATGCGCACTCCACGTATCTATGAACCGGCCCCCCTGCAGGTCGGCCAGACCCTCGCCCTGTCGGAAGACGGTGCCAACCACATCGGCCGGGTACTGCGCATGCAGCCGGGTCAGCCTCTGGAGCTGTTCAATGGCGACGGCCACCAGTATCCCGCCACCATTGTCAGCGTCGGCAAGAAGTCGGTGGAAGTGCACATCGACGGCTGCGATACCCAATCGGTCGAGTCGCCGCTGGCCATCCATCTCGGTCAGGTGATCAGCCGCGGCGACAAGATGGACTTCACCATCCAGAAATCCGTAGAGCTTGGCGTCACCTGCATCACCCCGCTGTTCTCCGAGCGCTGCGGCGTCAAGCTGCCGGCGGATCGACTGGAGAAGAAACGCGAGCAGTGGCAAAAGGTGGTGATCAGCGCCTGTGAGCAGTGCGGCCGCAACACAGTGCCCGAGGTGCGGATGCCGATGGAGCTGGACGCCTGGCTCGCAGAAGAAACGAAAGAGCTCAAGCTCAATCTGCACCCGCGCGCCGAATACAGCATCAACACCCTGCCGGTGCCTGAGCACGGCGTGCGCCTGCTGATCGGCCCCGAAGGCGGCTTGTCGAGCGAGGAGATCGCCCGTACTGTGCAGGAAGAGTTCAAGGAAATGTTGCTGGGGCCGCGGGTGCTGCGCACCGAAACCGCCGCCCTGACCGCCATCACGGCGCTGCAGTGCCGCTTTGGCGATCTGGCCTAAAACCTGTTCAACGTCTTGCTGCGAGGTCGTGAGCAAGGCTCATGTGCTGCTCGCTTATGTGGAACCAAGAGGCTCATGTATTTACATGCACTCCGGTTCCCGCGCTTTACCGAGCTGGCAACCGCTCGCGACAGGCCTTGAGCAGGTTCTGATAATCTCAACCCAATCGAGCCACAAGAAGGAATCTCGGATGACCATCAAACTCGGCATCGTGATGGACCCCATCTCGGCCATCAATATCAAGAAGGACTCCAGCTTCGCCATGCTCGAAGAGGCGCAGAAGCGCGGCTACGAGCTCTTCTATCTGGAGATGTCGGATCTCTACATGGAAGCGGGCCGCGCCTTCGGTACCATGCGCCCGCTCAAGGTGAAGTACGATTACGCCAACTGGTTCGAACTGGGTGAGGTGGTCGATCAGCCGCTCTCCAGCCTGGACGTGATCCTGATGCGCAAGGATCCGCCGTTCGACACCGAATTCATCTACGCCACCTACATGCTGGAGCGGGCCGAGGACGAGGGCTGTCTCATCGTCAACAAGCCCCAGAGCCTGCGCGACGCCAACGAGAAGTTCTACACCGCCTGGTTCGCCGAACACACCCCGACCACGCTGGTCACTCGTCGCGCCGACAAGCTGCGGGCCTTCCACGCCGAGCATAAAGACGTGATCTTGAAGCCACTGGACGGCATGGGCGGCGCCTCCATCTTCCGCATGAAGGAAGATGACGCCAACGTCGGGGTCATCATCGAGACCCTCACCGAACACGGCAGCCAGTACTGCATGGCGCAGACGTATCTGCCCGCCATCAAGGATGGTGACAAGCGCGTGCTGGTGGTGGACGGCGAGCCGGTGCCTTACTGCCTGGCCCGTATCCCGGCGCAAGGGGAGACCCGTGGCAACCTGGCGGCCGGTGGCCGCGGCGAGGCACGCCCCCTGAGCGAGGCCGACTGGGCCATCGCCCGCGCAGTGGGGCCGGCCCTCAAGGCCAAGGGACTGATCTTCGTCGGGCTCGACATCATCGGCGATCGGCTGACCGAGATTAACGTCACCAGCCCGACCTGCATCCGCGAGATCGAGGCGGCCTTCGACGTCTCCATCACCGGCATGCTGATGGACGCTATCGAGCGCCGTCTGGGACGCTGACACCCTGCTGATCGGTGCCGGCCGCTTATCCGGCGGCGCCGATCTGACAGGCAAACAGAACAGGGGCCCTCGCGGCCCCTGTTCTGTTCCAGTCATGGATACTCTGTGCGCCAGCGCCCAGGCTTGTGCTCATGGGTGCGAAAAAGCGGTTTTGCCCGCCGCCCCTAACTGCCATAATCACCCCAAACACCTTTGCACTATTTGGCCACTATGCAAACACTGCAAAACCATTTTCTGCTCGCCATGCCGAGCCTCTCTGACGCCTACTTCGAACGCTCCCTGGTCTATCTGTGTGAACACAGCAGCGAGGGCGCCATGGGGTTGGTGGTCAATATCCCGGTCGACATGTCGCTGGATGAGATGCTGACCAAACTCAACCTGAGCCCGCCTGACACCACCGAGATGAAGCAACCCGTGCTGCAAGGCGGACCCGTTCACGGGGATCGCGGTTTCGTGCTGCACAGCTTCCGCCCCGGTTTCAACTCCTCCCTGCAGGTGAGTGACGAGATGATGGTCACCACCTCCAAGGACATCCTGGAGACGCTCGGCACCGATGAGGCGCCGAGTCACTGGCTGGTGGCGCTCGGCTACGCCGGCTGGAGCGCGGGTCAGCTCGAGCAGGAGCTGGTGGATGGCGCCTGGCTGGTGATCCCGCCCAATGCCAAGTTGGTGTTTGACACGCCAATCCACCAGCGCTGGCAACAGGCCGCCGCCAGCATAGGCGTCAATCCTCTGCATCTCTCCAGTCAGGTGGGGCATAGTTAAGACCCCGAGTCGCCCTGCATGTCCCTTTGTCCTCAGTGGCAAAGGGACATACAGGGCTCTTTTTCATGTATCCCAGTTTCGAGGACTTTCATGTCATCACGCAGCATCATGGGCTTTGACTACGGCACCAAGAGCATCGGCGTCGCCATCGGTCAGGAGCTCACCGGCACCGCCAGTCCCCTTCGTTCCCTCAAGGCCAACGACGGCATCCCCAACTGGGACGAGATAGAGAAGCTGCTCAAGGAGTGGCAGCCGGATCTGCTGGTCGTGGGCCTGCCGCTCAACATGGACGGCACCGATCAGGAGATCACGGTGCGCGCCCGCAAGTTCGGCAATCGTCTGCACGGCCGCTTCGGCAAACCGGTGGAGTTCAAGGATGAGCGGCTCACCACCACCGATGCCCGCGCCCGGCTGTTCGAGCGCGGCGGCTACAAGGCGCTCGACAAGGGCAGCGTGGACGGGGTCTCCGCCCAGTTGATCGTCGAAGCCTGGATGGAAGAACAATACGGCTGACGCCCTTTGCACTAGAGCCTGAATAGACAACGCCGGAGCCTTGGGCTCCGGCGTTTTCATGACGACGTCTCTACTGGTCCAGCTGCTGCAGTATCCGGTGAGCCGCCTCGATGCGGGCCTCATTGGGATAGTTGCGATTGGCCAGCATGACGATGCCGATCCCCTTGGCCGGTACGAAGAGGACATAAGCCCCGAAGCCGCCGGTCGAGCCGGTCTTGTTGAACAGGGTGCTGGCCTTGGCTGGCGCAGGGCTGCTCAGGGGTGTGACAGGCTGTGCCTTGAATACCATGTCGGTGCGGTTGCCGGCCTGCAGGGTCGCGAGGGAGGTGGGATAGTCATACATCTCCCAGCCCAGCCCCTGGGTCATGCCGCCCACCGAATAGACGCCGGTATGGGTCAGCGCGATCGCCGCACGCAGCTTCTCGTCTCCTTGCTTGCCCATGCTCGCCTCGGCCATGTTTGCCTCGACAAAGGCAAGCAGATCCGGCGCCGAGGTCTTGATGCCGTAGGCCTCGGCGGCCAGCATGCCCGGATTGACCCGGATGGGCTTGTCGTTCTTGTCATAGCCATAGGCGTAGTGCCCCATGGCGGCGTCGGGCACCTTCAGATAGGTGTGCTGCAACTTGAGCTTGGGCAGCATGACCTGCTCCATCGTCTGCTCGAAGGACGCCCCCCGGCTGCGCGCCGCCAGATGGCCGAACAGGCCTATGCTCGGGTTGGAATACTGGCGGTGGGTACCGGCCTGATAGGCGGGCGACCACTGGCGGTAGTAGGCCTGCATCTTGTCGGCGGTATCCACCTCATCCGGGAACTGCAGCGGCAAGCCACCGGCACTGTAGGTGGCGAGCTGCCCCATGGTCACCCGATCGAAGGCGCTGCCCTTGAGCGCGGGATAGTGCTGGCTCACCCTGTCGTCCAGCTTCAGATGCCCCTCGGCCACGGCGTAGGCCCCGAGGGTCGCGGTCAGGGTCTTGCTGACCGACCCTATCTCGAACAGAGTCTGGTCATCGACCCTGGCCCCCGTCTCCCGATTGGCCAGACCGTAGTTGAAGTAGTGCGCCTTCCCGTCTTTCAGCACGGCGACCGCCATCCCCGGGATCCTGTGCTGCGCCATCACCGGCGCTATGGTCTCGTCCACCAGCTGGCGCAGCGGTTCAGGCTCGGTGGCGGCCTGAGTCAGGCCGGCCCACAGCAGCGTGGTCACCGCCAACCAGTTCATATCTGATCGCTGTTGCATCTTGTTGTCCTCTAGTCTGTCTGGATTGCCGCACTCGCGACGAAGAAGTGACGCCAGCATAGCCCGCCTGCATGTGCCGGGTATGAGGCTGTGTGAAGTCAGGGTGAAGTCGCGCCGTTTTCCCGCACCACAGGGCATCAGCGTCCACCAAAGAAAGAGGGGAACCTGTGGCTCCCCTCTTCGCATAATGGCTCGCGCGGCGCTTACGCCTGCTTGCTCTTTGGCGGGTTGTCCCAGATCCCTTCTTCGAGCTGATTGCGCAGCTCGGGGTACTTGTTGGCATCGAAGGTGGGTACCCGACCCAGCTTGAGCTGATCGTTGTAGTCCTTGGCCAGCTTGATGGCGACCCCGGAGAGCAGCAGCATGGCCACCAGGTTGACGATGGCCATCATCCCCATGGAGACATCCGCCAGCGCCCACACGGTCGGCAGCTCGCCCACCGAGCCGAACATCACCATGCCCAGCACGAACATCCGAAATAACATCAGACCGCCCTTGTGGTTGTGTTCCAGGAACACCAGGTTGGTCTCGGCGTAGGAGTAGTTCGCAACGATGGAGGTGAAGGCGAAGAAGAAGATCGCCGCCGCGATGAAGATGTTGCCACCGCCACCGATCTGGGAGGAGAGCGCACGCTGGGTCAGCTCGACCCCGGTCACCCCTGAGCCCGGTTCAAACTGGCCGGACATCAGGATGATGGCGGCGGTACAGCTGCAGATGACGATGGTGTCGAGGAAGACCCCCAGCATCTGCACATACCCCTGGGAGGCCGGGTGCGGCGGATAGGGGGTCGCGGTAGCGGCGGCGTTCGGCGCCGAGCCCATGCCTGCCTCGTTGGAGAACAGGCCGCGCTTGATGCCGTTGATCATCGCCTGGGAGATGGCGTAACCCATGGCGCCGGAGCCGGCCTGCTCGATGCCGAAAGCGGACTTGATGATCAGGGTGAACACCCCTGGCAGCTCGCTGATGTTCATGGCGACCACGAACAGCGCCATCAGGATGTAGGCCAGCGCCATGAAGGGCACCACCACCTCGGCGAAGCGGGCAATGCCGCGAATGCCGCCGAAGATGATGAGGCCGGAAAGGGTCACCAGCGCCAGGCCGCTGGCCCAATCCGGGATGCCGAAGGCGACGTTCATCGCCAGGCTGATGGAGTTGGCCTGCACCGCGTTGAACACCAGACCGAAGGCCAGCAGCAGACAGAGGGAGAACACCACCCCCATCCAGCGCATGCCGAGACCGCGCTCCATGTAGTAAGCGGGGCCGCCACGGTAGTTGCCGTCCTCGTCCTTGACCTTGTAGAGCTGGGCCAGGGTGCTTTCGACGAAGGCGGTGGCCATGCCGATGAAGGCTATCAACCACATCCAGAAGATGGCACCAGGGCCACCGAGGTAGATGGCGACGGCCACGCCGGCCAGATTGCCGGTGCCGACCCGGGCGGCCAGGCTGGTACAGAGCGCCTGGAAGGAGGAGATGCCGGCCTTGTCGGATTTGCGGCTATGGCGCAGCACCGAGAACATGTGGCCGAAGTGACGAACCTGGATAAAGCCCAGGCGGAAAGTAAAAAAGATCCCGACCCCGATCAGCAGGTAGATGAGCACGGCTCCCCACATCAGGTCGTTAATCATTGCAATAAAGGTATCCATAATTCTCTCGTTGTTATCACATCCATGACCAGTCTGCGCTGGCCGCTCTCTGTCAGTTTCCGAATTAGCAATGCGCTAAAGGGCCGAAATCTAGCATAGGGAGGGAGCTCAGAATAGGGACTAACCTTGCCGAAGAGACAGAAAACGAACAATTTGATGCAATAAAGCTTCATTTAGCACGCAAAGTTTCAACAAAAGTTGATGAATTATCAATCAATTGACAAATAAGACCCAATAGAGAATCTTTTTGGGATTTCTGTTGCGGCCATAAACGAGGCGAAAAAGGGGTGGCCGAAAAGACAAGCGTTTGCGTCGGATCGCCCCAGCGGCGCGACTCAGAACGCAAAACGTTTTACACGTAATAAAATTTCAAGTAGCTGACGAGACTATTTATGTGATGTATCGCACACAATGAAGAATCAACTAAAAAAGTTGCTTTTATTCAGGCCGAAGCAGGATCGCCAACAATCAATAAAAGTCTTTCTTTATCAAATACTTTTACCCTCTTCCGCCCAACGCTTCCAGGTGCTGGGTGATTCGTATACAAGCCCCCCTATTGCAGGATGCACCACATCCGTATTAATTAGGCAGGCAATGGTGATGGGCCGCTCCCATCCTGATTTTCTGAGCCTGAGTCGCCGGGATCTTGTAATTTTATTTCAGAACTGTCCTCTCACGCCCGCAACCCCCGAGCCTGCGCCCTCACCAAGAGAGTGCGCCCTCATAAAGAGATGATATTTGCCATGGCCGATAAATTAACCCAGCTGAAAGCCCTGACCACGGTAGTTGCCGACACCGGTGATATCGAAGCCATCAAGCGCTACCAGCCCATCGATGCCACCACCAACCCTTCCCTGGTGTTGAAGGCATCCGAGATCCCCGAATACGCGGCGCTGATCGACGACGCCATCAACTGGGCCAAAGCCCAGAGCCAGGACAAGGCACAGCAAATCATCGACGCCGGCGACAAGCTGGCGGTCAACATCGGTCTGGAAGTGCTGAAAATCGTGCCGGGCCGCATCTCCACCGAGGTGGATGCCCGTCTCTCCTTCGATACCGCGGCCAGCATCGCCAAGGCCCGCAAGCTGATCCGCCTCTACAACGAAGCCGGCATCACCAACGATCGCATCCTGATCAAGCTGGCCTCCACCTGGGAAGGGATCCGCGCCGCCGAAGTGCTGGAGAAAGAAGGCATTCAGTGCAACCTGACCCTGCTGTTCTCCTTCGCCCAGGCCCGTGCCTGTGCCGAAGCCGGCGCCTTCCTGATCTCCCCCTTCGTTGGCCGCATCCTCGACTGGTACAAGGCCAAGCACAACCGTGACTACACCGCCAGCGAAGATCCGGGCGTGGTGTCCGTCACCGCCATCTACGACTACTACAAGCAGCACGACTACCAGACAGTGGTGATGGGTGCGAGCTTCCGCAACACCGGCGAGATCCTGGAGCTGGCCGGTTGCGATCGCCTGACCATTGGCCCTGCCCTGCTGGAAGAGCTGAGCAAGAGCGAAGGCACTGTGGTACGCAAGCTGAACTACACCGGCGAGCGCAAGGCCAAACCGGCCCCGCTGAGCGAAGCCGAATTCCGCTGGGAGCTGAACCAGGACGCCATGGCAGTCGAGAAGCTGGCCGAAGGCATCCGCATGTTCGCCATCGACCAGGGCAAGCTGGAAACCATGCTGGCCAGCCGTCTCTAAGAGTGACTAGCGGCAAGCCGGAAGCAATGCTCTGGCCAGCCGTCTCTAAGAGTGACTAGCGGCAAGCCGGAAGCAATGCTCTGGCCAGCCGCCTCTAAGAGTGACTAGCTGGCAAGCCGGAAGCAATGCTCTGGCCAGTCGCCTCTAAGAGTGACTAGCGGCAAGCCGGAAGCAATGCTGGCCAGTCGCCTCTAAGAGTGACTAGCGGCAAGCTGGAAGCAATGCTCTGGCCAGCCGCCTCTAAAATGACGCGCTAAGCAGCGGTTTCTGACAGGCTGTCATCCCGATAAAAACCGGGCTCCCGCGAGGGAAGCCCGGTTTTTTTATGCCCCCTCCCCAATTGTCACAACTTCGTCACAAAAACGTTTTACTTTCAAGTGCATCGTGTTATACGAGTGGTGAAAACCATAAAACCAAGGAGGGAGTCATGGACATGTTCAACTTCGATTTCGACGAGGTCGTTGAGCTGGGTTCACGTAGCCGCGGGACGACGGGCAAGAAACGTAAATGGCGTGAGATTGAGGCGCTCAAAGACAAGCATCGCCTGCAGAAGGAGCTGCAATCCATCGACATCGCCTACGAAGGCTCCGACGAGCTGCAACTGTAGCGCAGCAGGCCGGTCGCCAGCCGATACGGCAAACCAAAACGCCCCGCTCAAGCCGGGGCGTTTTGTTGGGGAGCCGGCACTGGCATCAGGGCGTGTGCGGCAACGACAGCTGCTTGGCCAGCGCCTGGAAGTGCTGGCTCACCTCGATCCCGAACAGGGGATCGTTGATGGCCCGGTTCTGCCAGAGCTGCTCGAGGTGACGCCAGTCGTCCTCGGTCAGGGAGTCGCGCAGATGGGGGAAGATCACCCCCTCCTCGTAGTTCATATGCGCCTCCTGCTGCTCGATGAACTGCTCGAGCCGCACCGTGAACTCATCCAGCGGGATGACCGCATCCATCAGGATCATCTCCACCATCTCCTTGAGCTCGGTGCCCGCCTCCAGCAGGCGGGCATGCTCCTCGTGCAGCCGGTTGGCCACCTCCCCCTCCACCACCCGGTATTTCAGGTAGTAGTCGTAGATCATGTCTTCTTTGGGATGGTGATAGGTGTCGGACACCTCCCGCAGGTAATCCACCACGTCCCGGATCAGGAAGTAGCTGATCCGCTGCTCGCTGCGAATGGCTGCCAGCTTGTTCTTGAGCAATTGCAACAACTTGGCGATGTTGAGGTGGTCCTTATGCAGACTGGATAACATGGGCACTCCTTGCACTGATTTGAGAAAGTTCCTGCCTCGAGTATACGGTCATTTATTGCGCTAACTTTGCACTCAATCAAATCTGGCGCAGACAATCCCGGCCCATGCACCTGCCGGCGGATGACCGCGATTGCCGCCTCCGGCCCGCACACAGGCGGCCAGAAACACAGCGAGCCCTCTCGGGCTCGCTGTGTCGGGGTCATGTCAAGCTGGCGTTAGCGGGCTATTCGCAGACCGACAGCCAGTTGATGGGGCTCATGCCCTGCTGGCTCAGCAACCGGTTGGTTTCGGAGAAGTGACCGCAGCCGATGAAGCCACGATGGGCGGAGAGCGGGCTCGGATGAGGGGCGCTCAGCACGTGGTGGCGCTGGCGGTCGATGAAGCGGCCCTTCTTCTGGGCATGGGCGCCCCACAGCAGGAAAACCACGCCCTGGCAGCTGGCGTTGATCTGCTCGATGACCCTGTCGGTGAAGGTCTCCCAGCCCAGATGCGCATGGGAGTGGGCCATGCCCGCCTGCACCGTCAGCACAGTATTGAGCAGCAGCACCCCCTGCCTGGCCCAGGACTCCAGGAAGCCGTGGCTGGGGGTGACGAAGCCTGGCAAGTCCCGCTGCATCTCCTTATAGATGTTGACCAGAGAGGGCGGCGTGCGCACCCCGGGCAGCACGGAGAAGCAGAGGCCATGGGCCTGGTTCGGGCCGTGATAGGGGTCTTGCCCCAGGATCACCACCTTGACCTCGTCCAGCTCGGTCAGCTTGAAGGCATTGAACACCTCGGTGGCGGGGGGATAGATCACCTTGCCTGCCTCCCGCTCCTGCCTGACGGTCGCCAGGGTTGCCTTGAAATAGTCCTGCTCTTTCTCCGAGCCAATCACATCAGTCCAGGTCACCACACCACTCTCCTCAATCAATACAACGGGCCAAGATCCGCGTCCCCTCCCTTCAGATCCGATGCATCCGTCCTGGCCGGTACACCGAACTCCTGTGCGCGAGGCAACGAGGGGCCCAGAATAGGGGCCAAGGCCATCGGACGCAACCGTGGCTCGGCCATCAATCCTGGGGCGAGGCCTGTGACAAGTGCGCTTCCCCCTCTGAGGCCATCTGATAAAACGATGCTTTGGTCATTTACTTATTCTTTTTATCGATACCTCTGGCGCCATGCCGGCCCCCATATTCCAGCCAGATCCGGTTTTGCCCCGCGCCTGGTCGGTGTGGGCCAGGATCTCGGAAACCCAAGAGGCCTAAAGATGTAGTTAAATTACTAGATTTCATAAATATAAAATGCATAATTCATATATCTTACGAAATCATAAAAATGATAGAAATTTGATTAAACTCAATAATTTAATACCTTGAGTCAGCGGCTATTTGGGTATTTTTTGATTTGGATCAATTTTCGTATTATTACCATTATGGTATATATGACCTCAACGAAGTAAAGGTGTAAGGCAAGCCCCCTTTAACTGCTCCGCGTACGAACACGAAGTAGTTAAACACCATCGGGGAGATGTCCTTACCATAGAACCCGCTTTCCTATGAGGAGACATACCATGATCAAGGGCATCCAAATCACCCAGTCCAACAACGCCGCGCTGCTGAATTCCTTCTGGCTGCTGGACGAAGAGAAGCAACAGGCTCGCTGCATCTGCGCCAAGGGCGACAGCTTCGCCGCCGACCAGGAAGTGGCCCTGTCCGATCTGGGTCAGTTCGAATACCGTGAGCTGCCGGTGCAAACCGAGCCAGTGGTCGAGGGTGGTCAACACCTGAACGTCAACGTGCTGCGCCGCGAGACCCTGGAAGACGCCATCGCCAATCCGGAGAAGTACCCGCAGCTGACCATCCGCGTCTCCGGCTACGCAGTGCGCTTCAACGCCCTGACCCCGGAACAGCAGCGTGATGTGGTCACCCGCACCTTTACCCAGAGCCTGTAAGTCGCTCTGCGATTAAACTGCATCATAAAAAAACGGCCCACTCGGGCCGTTTTTTTTATGTCTGACACATCGCGCCCTGTATGGGCCCGACGGCGCCAGTCTGCCGCTCATGGCTGGCAGGATGCGTCCTTAGCCATGCTGATCGACGCGCTGCACGGCGGCCGGCTTGGCGAGCACGGCGTTCATCTGCTGCTCGTCGAGCTGATCGCAGTAGCGGGCCACCACCAGGGTCGCCACCCCGTTACCGATGAGGTTGGTCAGGGCGCGAGCCTCCGACATGAAGCGATCGATCCCCAGGATCAGCGCCAGTCCGGCGAGTGGCAGGTGCCCCACCGCCGAGATGGTGGCCGCCAGCACGATAAAGCCGCTGCCGGTGACTCCCGCCGCCCCCTTGGAGGAGATGAGCAACACCACCAGCAGGGTGATCTGATGGAACAGATCCAGCGGCGTGTTGGTCGCCTGAGCGATGAAGACCGCGGCCATGGTCAGGTAGATGGAGGTGCCGTCCAGGTTGAAGGAGTAACCGGTCGGAATAACCAACCCCACCACCGACTTCTTGCAACCGAGTGCCTCCATCTTGACCAGCATGCGCGGCAAGACGGATTCGGAAGAAGAGGTTCCCAGCACGATCAGCAGCTCTTCCTTGATATAGGAAATAAAGCGCAGGATGCTGAAACCATTGGCCTTGGCGATGCTGCCAAGTACCAGGAAAATAAACAGCAGACAGGTCAGATAGAAGCTGGCGATCAATTGTCCGAGCTGCACCAGCGAGCCGATGCCATATTTCCCTATGGTGAAGGCCATGGCGCCAAATGCCCCGACCGGCGCCAACTTCATGATCATGTTGATGATGCCGAAAATAACCTGGGAGAAACTGTCCACCATATTGAAGACGAGTTTTCCCTTCTCACCGATATGATGCAGGGAGAAGCCAAACAGCACCGCAAATAACAGCACCTGCAGAATATTGCCGCTGGCGAAGGCGCCGATCACGCTGCCCGGGATCACGTCCAGCAGGAAGGCGATGATGCCCTGTGACTTGGCCTGCTCGGTGTAGACAGAGATGGCGCTGGCATCCAGGGTGGATGGATCCACGTTCATGCCCACCCCGGGTTGCAGCAGATTGACCACGCACAGGCCGATGACCAGTGCCAGGGTGCTGACCACCTCAAAATAGACAAGCGCGATGGCCCCTGTCTTGCCCACCGCCTTCATGCTCTCCATGCCCGCGATGCCGGTCACCACTGTGCAGAAAATCACGGGGGCAATGATCATCTTGATTAGTTTCACGAAGCCATCGCCGAGCGGCTTCATATCGGCGCCCAGGCTCGGATAGAAGTGCCCCAGTAATACCCCTATGGTGATGGCCAATATCACCTGAAAATAGAGGCTGCTTAATATTTTCTTGTGCATGCTCAACGTCCTGTTAATTAATTGACATGGGCGATGGCAAAAAATTTGTGCAAGGATCCGCGGCGAGATATTTCACCATCTCACCCGGTTCATGCTATTTCGCCATTCCGACGGCTGCACTTTCACACGTTATAAGAATCAATTTAGCGACATCAATCACACAACATACTTAACATCATTAACACCACGGCAACCGTGATATAGTTGGTCAGTGATTCATTTAAGACTTTAACGAATACCTTTCAGATATAAAAATGCCCCGCATGGCGGGGCATTTTTCAGCAAGCGATCCGCCTCCTATATCAGGCGGAGGTATCCAGCGGCTCGAAACCCTTGATAAGATCGTCGATCGCCTTCATCTGCTTGAGGAAGCCTTCCAGCTTGTCCAGCGGCAGGGCACTCGGGCCGTCGCAACGGGCAACCTTGGGATCCGGGTGTGACTCGATGAACAGACCGGCCAGGCCGACCGCCATGCCGGCACGGGCCAGCTCGGTCACCTGATCCCGACGACCACCTGAGGCGGCCCCCAGCGGATCGCGGCACTGCAGGGAGTGGGTCACGTCGAAGATCACCGGATAACCGCCGGTGCTCTTCTTCATCACCCCCAGCCCCAGCATGTCCACCACCAGGTTGTCGTAACCGAAGTTGGCACCGCGCTCACAGAGAATAAGCTGATCGTTGCCGCACTCCTCGAACTTGTCGGTGATGTTCTTCATCTGACTTGGGCTCAGGAACTGCGGCTTCTTGATGTTGATGACGTTGCCGGTGCGGGCCATGGCCTCCACCAGATCGGTCTGGCGCGCCAGGAAGGCGGGCAGCTGGATGACGTCAACCACCTCGGCGACCGGCTTGGCCTGATGCACCTCGTGCAGGTCGGAGATGACCGGCATGCCGAAGGTCGCCTTCAGCTCCTGGAAGATCTTCATCCCCTCTTCCAGACCCGGCCCCCGGTAGGAGTGGATGGAGGAGCGGTTGGCCTTGTCCCAGCTCGCCTTGAACACGAAGGGGATGCCGAGTTTGGTGGTCACTTCCACGTACTTCTCGCACACCGCCATCGCCATGTCGCGGGATTCCAGCACGTTCATGCCGCCAAACAGGACGAACGGCTTGTCGTTGGCCACGTTGATATCGTTGACCTTGATATTCTTCTGTTCCATCTCGGCATCCTTAAGTGAAGGGGCTTAATTCAAGTCAGTTCGCTGTGCCCTGGGCACAGCGACCACGATATTCTTCTGTT
This sequence comes from Aeromonas sp. TECH754, assembly GCF_056279295.1. Classification (NCBI taxonomy): domain Bacteria; kingdom Pseudomonadati; phylum Pseudomonadota; class Gammaproteobacteria; order Aeromonadales; family Aeromonadaceae; genus Aeromonas; species Aeromonas sp. TECH754. Next base: position 2,683,064 of record NZ_JBWBRA010000001.1, read on the forward strand.
TCCATTCCCAGCCCCCTAATTGAAGAGGCTTAAATCCCAGTCAGGCCGCCGTACCTTGGTCACAGCGGCCTATTTCCCAATCCTGCTTAATGGAGGGGCTTGGGGCTCAGATCCAGCGTGGCCAGCTGGGTTTTCAACACATCGGCCACCGGATCGTCCGGGCATTGTTCAATAAAGTATTCAAAATCGTCGGCGGCGAAGCGCGGGCAGTCGAGCTGCTCGTAGATGAAGCCCCGATCCCGCGTCTCCAGCGGATCACCCGGCTTCATGCGCAGCAGCAGCTCGCTGCAGCGCAGCGCTTCTGCCATGCGCTCCTCCCGCAGCAGGGCACCCTTGCTGACGTTGAGCAGTCGCTCGATGATCTCCCACTGCCCCGAAGGCTGCAGATGGTCGTCGCTCAAGGTCGCCAGGTTGCCGAGGGCGCCGCGCAGCAGCAGCTCGACGCGGTGCAGGCTCAGCTCATCGCCGTTGAAGGGGTCCACATAGACCTCGCCCTCGCTGCCGGCGAAGCTCACCAGGAAGTGGCCGGGGAAGCAGATCCCCTCCACATCCAGGCCTATCTTGCGGCCAAGCTGGATGATGAGGATGCCGAGGCTCACCGGAATGCCCTTCCTGCGCGCCAGCACCTGGGCCAGATCGCAGTTGGCGGCCGAGAAGTAATCCTGCCAGTCACCGCGAAACCCCAGTGTCTGGTAGAAGCCGCTGAGCAATTGGCGACGCACCTCATCGCAGTTGCCCTCGGCAATGGCCTCATCCAGCCAGGCATCGAGCCGGGCCAACTCGGTCTCACCGGCACCGCTGCGGCCCAGGATCTCGTCGCTCACCGACAACGCCAGGTCGGCCAGATCATGGGCCTCGAAATCGGTCCATTCGTCCACACGTATCATCTTCGTCATTCCTAACCGAACAGACTGGCCTGCTTCTGCACCGCGAGCTTGGCGATAAAATAGACCCACCCCAGCACGCCGAGGAAGGCGAACCAGCGGATGGCGTTGCTGCGCGCGAGGCGCAGTGCCATCAGACCCAGGAAGGCCACCACCAGGATGGCCGTCAGCTTCTCGCTGAGCCAGGGGGTGGCGTTGTTGAACGGATTGAGATCCAGCACCATGCACAGCAGTACGCCGGAGAGCACCACCAGGCCGTTGAGCCAGCCGCTGGCTTGCAGCACCCGGCCGCTGCCGGCCCGCTCAGAGCCGGTCTGTGCCCAGTAAAAACGCAGCATAAACACCAGCACGGCCGCCGCAATCAGCAGCACATGCAGATGCTTGATAGCAACATACATCAGTTGTCCTCACTCGAACGTGATCCTGAGCCCTCAAGATGAGGCCATTGCCCCAGGGTCACTCGTTCGTTATCCCCGTAATCGCGCACGGTTTCTACCTGGTGGTAGCCCCGTTGCAGCAAAAGTTGACGCACCGGCTCGCCCTGGTCCCAGCCGTGCTCCAGCAGCAGCCAGCCGCCCGCCGTCAGATGGGCCGGTGCCTGCGCCACTATCAGGCGGATATCCGCCAGCCCCTGTTCGTCCGCCACCAGGGCGGAACGCGGTTCGAAGCGCACGTCCCCCTCATCGAGGTGCGGATCCGCCCCGTCGATATAGGGCGGGTTGGAGACGATCATGGCAAAACGCGGCGCATCGGCGAGCGGCATGAACCAGCTGCCGTCACGCACCACTATGGGCAGCCCCAGCGCCGCACTGTTGGTGCGGGCCAGCGCCGCGGCCTCCGGCATCCGATCCACTGCCCACACATCCATATCCGGTCGCTCGGATTTGAGGGCAAGGGCGATGGCGCCGGTGCCGGTGCCGAGATCGAGCACGCTGCACGTCCCTGCCGGCAGCCGGGCCAGCGCCTGCTCCACCAATACCTCGGTGTCCGGGCGCGGGATCAGGGTCGCCGCGCTGACTTTCAGTGGCAGCGACCAGAATTCCCGCTCACCGATGAGGTGGGCGATAGGCTCCCCCTTGAGGCGGCGTTCGAGCCAGCCTTGCAGCGTCGCCTGCTGGGTGGCATCGAGCTCGCGCTCCGGCCAGGTCATCAGGTAGCTGCGCCGACAATCGAGCAGATGGCAGAGCAGCGCATCGGCGTCGGCGCGGGGGGACTCCCCGGCGGCCAGGGTCGCCATGATGTGAGCCCGTGCCTGCTGGATCTGCATTAAGCGTTTTCCGCCAGGGAGGCGAGCTGATCGGCCTGATATTCCTGCACCAGCGGGGTGATGACGCAATCGAGATCCCCTTCCAGGATCTCCCCCAGCCGATAGAGGGTCAGGTTGATGCGGTGCTCGGACAGGCGCCCCTGCGGGTAGTTGTAGGTGCGGATGCGCTCGGAGCGATCGCCCGACCCCACCAGGTTGCGGCGAGTGCTCTGCTCGGCGGCGCGGTGGCGCTCGTCCTCGGCAGCTTGCAGGCGGGCGGAGAGCACCGACATCGCCTTGGCGCGGTTCTTGTGCTGGGAGCGCTCATCCTGACACTCCACCACCAGCCCGGTCGGCAGGTGGGTGATGCGGATGGCGGAATCCGTCTTGTTGACGTGCTGACCGCCGGCCCCGGAGGCGCGGAAGGTATCTATCTTCAGATCCGACGCATTGATCTCGATCTGCTCGGCTTCCGGCACTTCCGGCAGCACCGCCACGGTACAGGCGGAGGTGTGCACCCGGCCCTGGGATTCGGTCTCCGGCACCCGCTGCACCCGGTGGCCGCCGGATTCGAACTTGAGGCGACCGTAGACGCGCTCGCCGTCCACCTTGGCGATCACCTCCTTATAGCCACCGTGCTCGCCGTCGTTGCAGCTGACGATGGAGACGCGCCAGCCCTGACGCTCGGCGTAGCGTGAGTACATGCGGAACAAGTCGCCGGCGAAGATGGCCGCCTCGTCGCCACCGGCCCCGGCCCGGATTTCCAGATAGCAGTTGTTGTCATCCTTGGGGTCCCGTGGCAGCAGCATCACCTGCAGCGCCTGCTCTTGTTCTTCCAGCGCGGCCTTGACCAGCGGCAACTCCTCCTGCGCCATCTCGCGCAAGTCGGTGTCGGCGTCCTCCAGCATCAGCTTGGTGGTCGCCAGATCCTCTTCGGCCTGACGGAAGCGCTGGAAGGCGTGAACGATATCTTCGAGCTGGGCATATTCCCGGGTCAGGGCACGATATCTGTCCTGATCCGAGGCGACGCCGGGCTCGCCGAGCAGGGCCTGTACTTCTTCGTGGCGCTCGATGAGGCCTTCCAGCTTTCTGATCAATGACGGATTCATAAATCTTGTGTTCTCAATGGGAGGATGGGGCCGCCGGCTGGCAACCCCGTCACTATGACTCTGATGACAACCCCAGCACCTGGCGCAGCTGGGACAGCTTGTGGCTGTCCCCCTGGGCGGCGGCCTGACGCAGGGCCTGGGTCGGGGCGTGGATCAACTTGTTGGTGAGACGATGGGCCATGGCCTTGAGCGCCTGCTCGGCGTTCTCGCCCTGGGCCAGGGCCAGCAGCGCGCGCTGCAGCTCTTCGTCGGCCACCTGTTGGGATTGGTGGCGATAGTCGCGGATGAGATCGACCGAGTGCTGGCTGCGATACCAGCCCATGAAGTCATCGCGCTCTTCATGCACGATGAGCTCCGCCTCGGCGGCAGCCTTCTTGCGGGTCTCGAGGTTCTGCTCGATGATGCCCTGCAGGTCGTCCACCGTGTAGAGATAGGCGTCGGACAGCTCGTCCACCTCGGCCTCGATGTCCCGCGGCACCGCGATGTCCACCAGGAACATCGGCTTGAAGCGGCGTGCCTTGAGCGCGCGCTCCACCATGCCCTTGCCGATGATGGGCAGCGGGCTCGCAGTGGAGCTGATGACGATGTCCGCCTCGTGCAGGTAGTCCGGGATCTCTTCCAGGGTCATCACCTGGGCACCGAACTCCTCGGCCAGCAGTTGGGCGCGTTGCAGGGTGCGGTTCGCGACCATCATCTGGGTCACGTTCTGCTCGCGCAGATGGCGGGCCACCAGTTCGATGGTCTCCCCGGCGCCGACCAGCAACACCTTGGTCTGAGAGAGGTCGGAGAAGATCCGGCGCGCCAGACTCACGGCGGCGAAGGCCACCGACACGGCGCTGGCGCCGATCTCGGTGTCGGTACGCACCCGTTTCGCCACCGAGAAAGATTTCTGGAACAGGCGCTCGAGGGCCCCCTTCACCGCTTCGGCCTGCTGGGCATGGGCGTAGGACTGTTTGATCTGTCCCAGGATCTGCGGCTCTCCCAATACCAGGGAGTCGAGACCACAGGCGACCCGCATCAGGTGGCGCACCGCCTCTTCGTCCTGATGCTGGTAGATGGCGGAGATCACCTCGTGCGCATCCAGGCCATGGAAGCGTTGCAACCAGTGCAGCACCTGCTCCCCCTGTCCCTGCTCCAGGCTGCAATACAGCTCGGTGCGGTTGCAGGTGGAGACGATCACCGCCTCGCTGACGCCAGGCTGCGTCACCAGCTCACGCAAGGCGCGATCGATGCAGTCCGGGCCAAAAGCGACCCGTTCCCGCAAGGCGACACTGGCGGTGTTATGGTTGATTCCGAGGGCAAGCAGACTCATGAGTGGGTGATGATCGTTTCGTGCACAGGGTGTAAAGGCCGTCAATTGTACGAGAAAGGGTAAGTCTTTAAAAGCAATACGGCCGCCCCTTATACTGTGCCAAATCACCTTTCTGGAGCATGACCTTGTTCTTGCGTATTTTCTCCCTTGCCTGCCTGCTGATACTGGCCGGTTGTACCACCACTCAACCCCAGCGGGATCAGGTCAACTGGCAGCAGGAGCGCGCCCGTCTGGAGCGGCTCAATCACTGGCAGCTGTCGGGCAAGATGGCCATCATCACCCCCCAGCAGAAGGGCAGCGCCCGCCTCAACTGGCAGCAGGATGGCGATGACTATCGCCTCAATCTCAGCAGCATCGTCGGCACCCATATCCTGGAGCTGTCCCGCAGCAAGGGTGAGGTGACGCTGATCGACAACGACGGCAAGCTGCACCACAGCCAGGACGCCGAAGCCCTGGTCTACCAGCTCACTGGCTGGGCCATCCCGGTGCAGGGACTGCCCGAATGGATCAAGGGACTGCCGGGTCAGGCGGAGTTCGAGCTCAACCCCGACGCCAGCCTGGCCTCGGTGCGTGACGGCCAGTGGCAGATTGTCTATGGCGACTACCGGGATCAGGAAGGCTATCGCCTGCCCCACCTGCTGACCATGACCGGCCAGGGCAGCCGCCTCAAGCTGCAGATCAACCAATGGACATTGGCCCCCTGATGGCCGCCACTGACAAGGCGCCCCCCATGGCGCCGATCCGCTGGCCCGCCCCGGCCAAGTTGAACCTCTTCCTGCACGTCAATGGCCGTCGTCCGGATGGCTATCACGAGCTGCAGACCCTGTTTATCTTCCTCGATCACGGTGATTGGCTGGAATTTGAGCCACTCGCAGACACAGACCTGCTCACCCTTAGCCCTGCCATCCCCGGCGTGCCCGATGAGCAGAACCTGATCATCCGCGCCGCCCGTCTGCTGCAGGCGCGTTTGCCGCACCCGCAGGGGGCCCACATCCGGCTGGAGAAAATCTTGCCCATGGGCGGCGGCATCGGCGGCGGCTCCTCGGATGCGGCCACCACGCTGGTGGCGCTCAATCACCTCTGGCAGGCCGGGCTCAGCCAGGATGAACTGGCCGAGCTCGGGGTGCAGCTTGGGGCCGACGTGCCGGTGTTCGTGCGGGGGCGCGCCGCCTTCGCCGAGGGGGTGGGCGAGCGGCTGCAAGCGGTCGAGTTGCCAAGCGTCTGGTATCTGGTGCTCAAGCCAGATTGCCATGTGGCTACCGCTGCCGTGTTCCAGGATCCTGAGCTGCCCAGAGACACCCCCAAGATGACCTTGTCCGATTTGATGGATAAACAGTGGCTGCGGGAGGGGGGGTGGAAAAACGATTGCGAATTGCTGGTGAAAAAGCGCCACCCCGAGGTTGCCAATGCGCTCGGCTGGTTGCTAGAATACGCGCCGTCAAGAATGACGGGCACTGGAGCCTGCGTCTTTGCTCAATTTGAAGACGAAATGGCTGCTCGGAAGGTGTTGGCAAGAGTGCCGGAAGGTTGGGATGGGTTTGTCGCCAAGGGCGAGAACATATCACCACTCTTCGTCACTTTGCAACAAGTCAGTGATTGGGGTATCGCCAAGCGGTAAGGCAGCGGGTTTTGATCTCGCCATTCCTAGGTTCGAATCCTAGTACCCCAGCCAACTGCGCATGAATGTGCTGGCAGCATGCTGAGGGGGACATTGAGGGGCTTTGATCTCGTCAATGCACCTAGATGCAGATCCTGGAACCCCAGCCATTCTCTTGGTGAGTGAGACAGGCCATCGATGACATGTCCATTCACCGCTGACTTGCGCCGCACCGGACCGTACGAGCTGGCATCATTTGCCCGTCAACGCGATAATCGTTTGCTCGAGAACGATACGGGTCTGAAATCAGACTCTCCACATACAGGATGCAACCCCGAGGTTTCAAACCGTGCCTGACATGAAGCTGTTTGCTGGTAACGCAACGCCGGAACTAGCCCAGAAGATCGCAGATCGCCTGTTTATCAAACTCGGCAATGCTGCCGTAGGTCGCTTTAGCGACGGCGAGATCAGCGTACAGATCAACGAGAATGTACGTGGTGGCGATATCTTCATCATTCAATCCACCTGTGCCCCGACCAACGACAATTTGATGGAATTGATCGTCATGGTGGATGCACTGCGTCGTGCTTCAGCTGGCCGTATTACTGCCGTCATCCCCTACTTCGGTTATGCCCGTCAGGATCGCCGCGTCCGCTCCGCCCGTGTCCCTATCACCGCCAAGGTTGTCGCCGACTTCCTCTCCAGCGTGGGTGTGGATCGCGTGCTGACCGTTGACCTTCATGCCGAGCAGATCCAGGGCTTCTTCGACGTCCCCGTCGACAACGTGTTCGGTAGCCCGGTGCTGCTCGAAGACATGCAGTCCAAGAACCTCGAATCCCCCGTGGTTGTCTCGCCGGACATCGGCGGCGTGGTGCGTGCCCGTGCCATCGCCAAGCTGCTGGACGACACCGACATCGCCATCATCGACAAGCGTCGTCCCCGCCCGAACGTCTCCCAGGTCATGCACCTGATCGGTGACGTGGCCGGCCGTGACTGCATCATCGTCGATGACATGATCGACACCGGTGGCACCCTGTGCAAGGCCGCAGAAGCCTTGAAAGAGCGCGGAGCCAAGCGTGTGTTCGCCTATGCGACTCACCCGGTCTTCTCCGGCTCCGCCGTGGAAAACATCAAGAATTCGGTCATCGACGAGCTGATCATCACCGACTCCATCCCGCTCACCGCCGAGATGAAAGCCGTTGACAAGGTCAAGCAGCTGACCCTTTCTACCGTGCTGGCCGAAGCCATCCGTCGTATCAGCAACGAAGAGTCCATCTCTGCCATGTTTGAGCATTGATAGTCCCGTTGTGACAAAAACCGCCGACTGGCGGTTTTTGTTTTTCTAGCCAGACCCGGTATTGCCCTGCCCCGGCAGGTTAAGGATTGCCCATGAAGTGCTTGCGTCTCCTGCTACTCCTCCCGCTCTGTGTCCTGCTTGCTGCCTGCCTGCCCGGCCAGAACAATGCGCCCTTCACCCTGACCCTGGCGCACATGAACGACACCCACTCCCAGTTCGATCCGGTCAACGCCGAGTTCAAGGGCGCCTTCTTCGGCAACCCGGGAGAGAAGGACACCCTCTATACCCGCCTCGGCGGTTACCCCCGTCTGCTGACCATGGCCAAGGCCTACCAGGCGGACGCGCTCGCCAAGAACGAACCCCTGTTGCTGCTGCACGGCGGTGACGCCTGGCAGGGTAGCGGCTACTTCAAGCTCAACGAGGGGATGGCCAACGCCGAGCTGCTCAGCCAGTTCGGGCTCGATGCCATGGCCCTTGGCAACCACGAATTCGATCTCGACAACCAGAAGCTGGCCCGCTTCATCCAGGGGGTCAATTTCCCGGTGCTGGCTGCCAATCTGGATACCACTGACGACGAGAGTCTGAGCCAGGCCGACAATCTCAAGCCCTTCGTGGTCTACGCCTTCGAGGGCAACCAGAAGAGTCCGGTCAGTGATCTCGACCATCTGCCCCAGGGCACGCAACTGGTCGCCGTCATGGGGCTGGTGCTGGAAGACATGGCCAACATCTCCCCCAACGTGGGTGAGCTTCATTTTCGCAAGGAAGTCGAGACCGCCCAGGCCACGGTGGATCTGCTGCAAGCCAAGGGCATCAATCACATCATCGCCCTGACCCACATCGGCAACGCGCGGGATCTGGCGCTCGCGGCCGAGGTGAACGGGCTGGATGCCATCGTCGGTGGCCACTCCCACAGCCTGCTCGGCGATTTTGACAATGTCGGCCTTGGCAAGACCGGGGAATATGCGGCGCTGGTCACCAACCCGGACGGGGTCGGCCTGACCTGCGTGGTGCAGGCGGGTTCCTACGCTCAAGCCATCGGTCTGGCCCGCCTCAGCTTCGACGGCCAGGGTCGGGTCATCAGCTGCAAGGGTCAGAACCAGCTGCTGGCCAGCGGTGACTTCTTCGCCGATCCGGCTCGCCAGCAGCCCCTCGACAAGACCCGCAGTCAGCTGGCGCGCAGCTTCATCGACGCCCAGCCCAATCTGGTGACGGTGGATGAGGATCCGCGTCTGCGCGGGCTCATCGACAGCCGCTTCAAACCGGCGCTGGAGCAGGCCTTCGGCCCGATCATCGCCACCCTGCCACAGGCGCTGCAAAATGCGCGTCGGCCCGGCGACAACGGCAGCGACAGCCATGGCTCCCGGGTCGCCCCGCTGGTGGCCGAGGGTCAGTACTATTGGGCCAACACCCCGGCGGTGCAGGCGCTGACCGGCGGCCCGGTCGATTTCGCCCTGCTGGCGGTGGGAGGCGTGCGCGCCGATCTGCCCGCCGGCGAGCTGCGCCAGGGGGATCCCGCCCTCACCCTGCTGCCGTTCAAGAATCCGCTCACTGTGCTGACCCTGACCGGCGCCGATGTGCGGGCCCTGCTGACCGAGACCATCAGCGCCACCCTGCCCGCCAGCGCTCATGCCGGCAAGTTCCCCTATGGCAGCCACCTGCGCTACCGCTTCACCGAGACCGTGCCGGGCGAGCGCGGCAGTCTGACTCAGCTGCAGTGGCAGACGGCGGCAGGGCAATGGCTGAATCTGGCGGACGAGCAGCGTTATCGGGTGGTGACCAACGCCTACAGTGCCAACGGCAACGATGGCTGGCAGGCGCTGGCTCGCGCCCAGCAACAGCGTGCCGAGCGGTTTGATCTTGCCTGGGTATCCGGCAAGCTGACCGCCTTCCCCGTGCAGCAGGTAGTACAAAACGGCGCCCAGCTGAGCGCTCGCTATGCCGCCGATCAGCGGCTCGACTGCAAGGCCGAGGGCGTCGACTGCGGCACGGATGCCGCCTCCTTCGTGCAATATGTGCGGGAGCGGCGCCCGGTCCTGACCGCCCTGCCGGAGCCCGGCGTCACCCTGTTGCGGGCCGACTAGCCCCAATACTCCACGCAGGTATGCGGCAAAACGGGCCCTGACAGGGCCCGTTTTGTCATCGTTGACCGCCAGTTCCGGCCTTATTCCCCACTTGGCCTGCGCTTTGGTTGAGTGATCGCCACTCGACGGCTAGAATATTGCGTCCCATTGCCCTGGGCCAACGGCCCATGGCAACAAGTAGCGCAAGCAACGAGTGAAGACATCGAGCGTGACAAGCGAAATCAAACTGATCGTCGGGCTGGGCAACCCCGGCCCCGAATACGCCAAGACCCGCCACAACGCGGGCGCCTGGTATGTGGAGCAACTGGCTCGCTGGCACAACGCCAACCTGCGCGAAGAACCCAAGTTCTTCGGCCACACCGCCCGCATCCTGGTGGAAGGGCAGGATGTGCGGCTGCTCATCCCCAATACCTTCATGAACCTCTCCGGCAAGGCCGTGGCAGCGCTGGCGCGCTTCTACCAGATAGCCCCGGAAGAGATGCTGGTGGCCCATGACGAGCTCGACCTGCCCCCCGGCATCGCCAAGTTCAAGCAGGGTGGTGGTCACGGCGGCCACAATGGCCTCAAAGACATCATCGCCAGGATGGGCAACAACAATAACTTCTTCCGGCTGCGGCTGGGGATAGGTCATCCCGGCGCCAAGGAGCTGGTCGCCGGCTTCGTGCTGACCAAGGCCCCGAGCAGCGAACAGAACCTGATCGAGGCCGCATTGGATGAGTCCTTGCGCGCCACCGACATTCTGTTCAAGCAAGATATGACCAAGGCCATGAATCGCCTGCACAGCTTCAAGGCCGAAAAAGTATAAGCACCGCCCGCATCGCCTCGGGGTGAGCGGGGGTAGACGCAGACTATATGACCAGGGCCGCCGCTTGGCGGTCCCTCACAGCATCCATCAATAAGGTAACAATCCATGGGTTTTAAATGCGGTATCGTGGGCCTACCCAATGTAGGCAAATCCACCCTGTTCAATGCGCTGACCAAGGCCGGCATCGAAGCCGCCAACTTCCCGTTCTGCACCATTGAGCCGAACACGGGTGTGGTCCCCATGCCGGATCCCCGTCTCGACGCCCTGGCGGCCATCATCAATCCCCAGCGCGTGGTGCCGACCACCATGGAATTCGTGGACATCGCCGGCCTGGTGGCGGGCGCCTCCAAGGGTGAGGGTCTGGGCAACCAGTTCCTGGCCAACATCCGCGAAACCGAGGCCATCGGTCACGTGGTGCGCTGCTTCGAAGACGAAAACATCATCCACGTCGCGGGCAAGGTCTCCCCGGCCGATGACATCGAAGTGATCAACACCGAATTGGCCCTGTCGGATCTGGACGCCTGCGAGCGCGCCATCCACCGTCAGTCCAAGCGCGCCAAGGGCGGCGACAAGGATGCCAAGCTGGAAGTGGAGACCCTTGAAAAAATTCGGGCCGTGCTGGAAAACGGCCAGATGATCCGCGGCATGAAGCTGGACAAGGAAGAGCTGGCCGCCGTCAGCCACCTCAACTTCCTGACCTTGAAGCCCACCATGTACATCGCCAACGTGGCGGAAGACGGCTTCGAGAACAACCCCTTCCTCGACAAGGTGCGTGAAATCGCCGCCGCCGAGAACGCGGTCGTGGTGGTCGTCTGCTGCGCCATCGAGTCCGACATCGCCGAGCTGGACGATGCCGACAGAGCCGAGTTCATGGCCGATCTGGGTATCGAAGAGCCGGGCCTGAACCGGGTGATCCGCTCCGGTTACGAGCTGCTGAACCTGCAGACCTACTTCACCGCCGGGGTGAAGGAAGTGCGCGCCTGGACCATTCCGGTCGGTGCCACCGCCCCACAGGCGGCAGGCAAGATCCACACCGACTTCGAGAAAGGCTTTATTCGCGCCCAGACCATCGCCTTCGACGACTTTATCACCTACAAGGGTGAGCAAGGAGCCAAGGAAGCAGGCAAGATGCGCGCCGAAGGGAAAGACTATATCGTCAAGGATGGCGATATTATGAACTTCCTGTTCAACGTCTAATCCCATGAGAGGCCAGCATTTGCTGGCCTCTTTGCTATGTGCCCAGATTGCGGATCTGCTGGCAAATGTCGCAAAAAAAACCAGATTGTTGGGCTTTTGCACGATAGCGTCCAATAACTCGCCAAACGCACCCAAATTCGGTTTTTCTGGCAAAAAAAGGGTTGACGCCCCAGAGCCAGATACGCATAATTCCGGCCGCACAGTGACGAGGCAACGACTCACTGGAAGCACGGTTGGCTATGTAGCTCAGTTGGTTAGAGCATCGCACTCATAATGCGAGGGTCACAGGTTCGAATCCCGTCATAGCCACCATAAATCAGTTCAGTTGGGGTATCGCCAAGCGGTAAGGCAGCGGGTTTTGATCTCGCCATCCCTAGGTTCGAATCCTAGTACCCCAGCCATTTTTAAAGTTTTTTGCCTGTCGCAAGGCAGTTGAAAGACATTGTTGGGGTATCGCCAAGCGGTAAGGCAGCGGGTTTTGATCTCGCCATCCCTAGGTTCGAATCCTAGTACCCCAGCCATTATCTCGTTCTCTTCCACCATCGTGGTTGATGACAGATGGCTATGTAGCTCAGTTGGTTAGAGCATCGCACTCATAATGCGAGGGTCACAGGTTCGAATCCCGTCATAGCCACCATTTACAAGTTGTTCAGTTGGGGTATCGCCAAGCGGTAAGGCAGCGGGTTTTGATCTCGCCATCCCTAGGTTCGAATCCTAGTACCCCAGCCATTTTTAAAGATGTTTGACAGTCAATGTCTGGCATCGCTGTTGGGGTATCGCCAAGCGGTAAGGCAGCGGGTTTTGATCTCGCCATCCCTAGGTTCGAATCCTAGTACCCCAGCCATTATCTCGTCTCTTCCACCCTGTGGTTGATGACAGATGGCTATGTAGCTCAGTTGGTTAGAGCATCGCACTCATAATGCGAGGGTCACAGGTTCGAATCCCGTCATAGCCACCATTAATATTGCGGAAGTGGCGAAATTGGTAGACGCACCAGATTTAGGTTCTGGCGCCCTAGGCGTGAGAGTTCGAGTCTCTCCTTCCGCACCATTAATAGCAGTACCAAACAGACCAGCTCCGGCTGGTTTTTTTGTACCCGCCGTTTGTGGCTGAGCATCCCTATCCCCGCGTTGTTCGCCCCTTAGTCCCCCAATCTCCGCTCTTAACAAGCCGGCATGACGGCCACAAAAAAGCGGCCCGCAGGCCGCTTGTGTCACGCGTTTGCGCTAGAACGGGAAGATCCAGGGAATGGCGATGACGCTCACCACCATCACCAGCAGGGTGAAGGGCACCCCGATCCGCACGAAGTCCACGAACTTGTAGTTGCCGGGCCCCAGCACCAGGGTGTTGACCGGTGACGAGACCGGCGTCATGAAGGCCGCCGAAGCGGCGATGGCGATGGTCATGGCGAACGGATAGGGCGAGACCCCCATCTGCTGGGCCGTGCCGAGCGCAATGGGCGCCATCAGCACCGCCGTCGCGGTATTGGAGATGAAGAGCCCGATCACCGCGCACAGCACGAACAGGCTCGCCAGCATCACGCGGGGCCCCATGTCCCCCACCGCCGCCATCAGGCCGCCGACGATGAGATCCACCCCGCCGGTCTTCTGCAGCGCCAGGGCGAAGGGCAGCATGCCGACGATCAGGATCAGGGTCGGCCAGTGAATGGACTTGTAGGCGCTCTCCATGTCGATGCAGCGGAACTTGCCCATCAACAGGCAGGCGATGAGCGCGGCGATGACGTTGGGCACGGGATCGGTCACCATCAACACTATCATGACCCCGAGGCAGAACAGGGCATGAATGGCCTGACTGCGCGCCGGCGCCATCTCGTCTACTTCTGCCGGCAACCCCAGCAGCAGGAAATCCCGCACTTTGGCCTGCAACTGGCGTATTAGACTCCAATTGCCCACCACCAGCAGACTGTCTCCCATCTGCAGCGGCTCGTCCACCAGCTTGCCGGTCAGTGCCTCGCCGTTGCGGCGAATGCCCACCACGCTCAGGCCATAGTGGGAGCGAAACGCCACCTCGCGGATGCTCTTGCCGATCAGACGGGATTCAGGAATGAGCGACACCTCGGCCATGCCCACCTCCCGCGCCTGATCGGAGAAGTACTCCCCGCGCAGTATCATGGGCTCGAGCCGCGCCTCGCTGCAGAACTCGCGCACATCGACCTCGGGGTCGGACATGTCGATCAGCAGCACGTCCTTGGCCTGGAACTCGGTAACGCCTGAGACGGTCACCATCACCCGCCGAAACTTGCGCCAGCGCTCCAGTCCGATGACGTTGGCGCCGTAACGGGCGCGCAGTTGCAGCTCGTCCAGGGTCTGGCCAATCATGGGGGAGTCGGGGCGGATTGCCAGTCGGCGGGCACGGCCGGCCAAGCGGTAGTCGCGAATGAGATCGCGCATGGTGCTGCGCCCCGCTTGTTTGCCTTTTCCTTCCTCCCCCTCACGCACCAACGAATTGCGCATCAGCAGCATGTAGAGGATCCCCAGGCCGAGGATCAGCACCCCCATGGGGGTGAAGCTGAAGAAGCCGAAGCCATGAATACCGTGGCGCATCAGCTCGCTGTTGACCACCATGTTGGGCGGGGTCGCCACCAGGGTCATCATGCCGCTGATGAGGCCGGCAAAGCCGAGCGGCATCATCAGTCGTCCGGCCGGGATCCCCATCCGGTTCGCCACGCTCAGCACCACGGGGATGAAGATGGCCACCACCCCGGTGCTGCTCATCACGGCCCCCAGGGTCGCCACCGCCACCATCAAGAGCACCAGCATGCGGGTCTCGCTGTTGCCCGCCACCTTGACCAGCGCATCCCCCACCTGATAGGCGATGCCGGTGCGCACCAGCCCCTCTCCCACCACGAACAGGGCGGCGATCAGGATGACGTTGGGATCGCTGAAGCCCGCCAGCGCCTCCGGCAGGGTCAGGGTGCCGCTCAGCACAAACAGGATGACGATCCCCAAGGCCACCACGTCCATGCGCACCTTGTTGGTAATAAACAGATAGATGGCGCCCACCAGCATGCAGAGGACCCAGATCAACTCGGAATTCACACTCGCTCCTTTCGTTCGTTCCCGCCCCGATGCCGGGCTGCAACCGCGTCCATCAGACCACAGCTTACGCCCCCCCATCTTGTTACATGTCAAAAAAGGGGAGCCCCCATCATCGCACATCCGAGCCCGCATGAAGCCGGTAAAAAGAGCAGAGACTGGATGATGCCGCCACTGTGTCATTCTTTGAAGCCGCGCGGGTCTGGGCGGACAAAAGTCCTGCTGTCGCCCTCGCCCAGCCCCTAGAATGGGTCTGTTCCGATCTTCCCTTTCGGTCAAATTTTCAAAGGAAACGAAAATGAGCATGTTTGAGTGGTTCAGCATCCATCACACCCTGGTGACCATCCCCCTTGGCGGCGGCTACGCCATGTCGTGGATTGAGGCCGTCGGCACCCTGTTCGGCCTGGCCTGCATCTGGTTCGCCAGCCAGGAGAAGACCATCAACTACCTGTTCGGCCTCATCAACGTCAGCCTGTTCGCCATCATCTTCTTCCAGATCCAGCTCTACGGCCTGCTGATGCTGCAACTGTTCTTCTTCTGCGCCAATCTCTACGGCTGGTATGCTTGGACCCGCCCCGCCAACGAGCAGGGGGACAGCTTGCAGATCCGCTGGCTGAGCAAGTCCAAGCTGATGCTGACCGCGGGGGTGAGTATCGTCGCCATCGCCCTGCTGACCCTGTTCATCGACCCGGTATTCGCCGCCCTGGCCCGCACCTCGGTCGCCCTGCTCAACCTGTTCGGGGCTGGCCTGGCCACCCCTGAGCCCTCCCCCGATGCCTTCCCGTTCTGGGATGCCTGCATGACGGTACTCTCGGTGGTGGCCCAGATCCTGATGACCCGCAAATACGTGGAGAACTGGATCCTGTGGGTGGTCATCAACCTCATCAGCATCGGTGTCTATGCCGCTCAGGGTGTCTACGCCATGTCGCTGGAGTACCTGATCCTGCTGTTCATCGCCGCCAACGGCACCCGCCTCTGGATGCTGGCCGCCAAGCGCCCGCAGGCGAGCGTATGAGCCTGCTGCCCCACCTGCAGTGCCGCCCAGACCAGATCGCCGAACGGGTTATCCTGTGCGGCGATCCCGCCAGGGTCGATCGCATCGCCAGCCAGCTTGAGCAGTGCGAGCTGCTCGGCCAGAACCGGGAGTTTCGTCTCATCAACGGTCATTATCGGGGGCGGCCCATCACCCTCTGCAGCACCGGCATCGGCGGCGCCTCCGCCGTCATCGCCCTGGAGGAGCTGGTGCAGGCCGGTGCCCGGGCATTGGTGCGGGTCGGCTCTGCGGGCGCCCTGCAGCCGAATATAGCGCTCGGGGATCTGATCGTCGTGGAAGGCGCCGTGCGCCACGATGGCGCCTCACTGGCCTATCTGCCCCCCGAGTATCCCGCCTGCGCCGACATTCGCCTGCAGGCCACCTTGCTCGAACACATCGCTGCCAGCAGCCAGCCTTGTTGGCACGGGCTGGTGCGCTCCCACGACAGCTTCTATCGGGATGACGAACAGGCGGTATGTCGCTACTGGCATGAGCGCGGCGTGCTGGGGGCGGACATGGAGACCGCCTCCCTGCTCGCCGTGGGCCGGCTGCGCAAGGTACGGGTGGCCGCCGTGCTCTGCAACGTGGTGGCGTTCGAGCAAGATGTGCAGCAGGGGGTGGGCGACTATGCGAGTGCAGAGGCCGCCATGATGGCGGGGGAGCGGCTGGCCATCGCCGCCGCGCTCCATGCCCTGGTGCAGTAGCGCGAGTCGCCATCAATTTGTCGGGGCACTACCGCGCCCCGACAAAACGTTAAGCCCGCCGCATTCATCGCCCGGCATGCTGGCATCCGACCCACGCTCTTGTTAGCCTCTTGCCCTCGTCAATCCTCAGCGAACCCCATGCAGCAACAGCCCTACCCCTTAGGCCGCTTTCACGCCGAGCTCAGTCAGCAGCAGCCTCGCTTTGCCAGGGTGATCGCGGAGTGCAGCCTCTATCTGCGCCGCTACCTGCCGGGTGAGTCCATCATGCGCCAGGGGGAACAAAGCGATCACCTCTATCTGGTGGAACACGGACGAGTGTCCCTCAACAGCGCCGTACACTCGGGTCGCCTGTTCCAACTGGGTGAAATAGAGTGTCATTCCCAGATCTTCGGCGAGATGGAGTTCTTCAGCGCCACCCCGGTGCAGTGGAGCGTGGTGGCCGAGACCGAGCTGGATGCCAGCGTCATCTGTGCTCACAAGCTGGCTCAACGCCTGCTGGATGAACCCGCACTGACCCTGTTCTTCGCCGCGGCCCTGGCCAGCGACTACCTCGATACCCTGGACATCACCACCAGCCGCCTGCTGCACCCCATCGCCTACAACATTGCCTATGAGCTGTGGCGGGATCGCCAGCGCACCCCCATGCTGGGATCGCGCAAGCGGGCCCGCGAGGCGGCGCGCTTTGGCACCACGGAGCGGGTCTACCGCCGCGCGCTCAAGGAGCTGGTCGAACAGGGGATACTGCGCGAGGGGGTCGAAGGCCCCGTCATCGCCGATCTGGCCAGACTGCGCGCCTATCTCGACCTTTGATCCCTGTTTCAACCCTTTATCCATCGGAGAACCCATGTCTACTCATCCTTATTCCGAATTCACCTTCTTCGGCCGCTTCGTCGAGGATATCCTGGCGGGCCGCAAGACCATCACCATACGCGATGAGAGCGAAGCCCACTGGCAACCGGGCCAGCGCCTCTCCCTCTTCACCAACCCGGAGCACCAGCCCTTTGGCGCCATCGAGGTGTTGTCGGTGACGCCTGTGCCCTTCGATGCCCTGAATGAGGAGCACGCCCGCCAGGAGAACATGACCCTGCCCGAGCTCAAGCAGGTGATCCGGGACATCTACCCCGAACTGCCGCCGCTCTATGTGATTGAATTCACGCTGATCTAGTCGCGAGTCTGTGAGCCTCCTCACGGCGGTTGTCTTGCCATGAGCGGCCAGAGGCACATAATCACTGTTTTTATATACAGTTATTATGGAGTGTCCCATGCAAGCCTCTCTCGAACCCGCCATCGCCGACATCGTCGATGGCTTTATCGCCGCTGGCCGCCCCAGGGCCAGTGAACTGAGCTGGCAAGCCCGCCGTGAAGGCTATCTCGCCTCGGCCGTGCTGGGCGGGGAGCGCGAGGAGGTCGGGCAAATTGAAGAGTGGTGCGAAGCCCAGTATGCGGTGCGCCTCTATCGCCCGGCACAGGCAGCACCAACCCATCCTGCCCTCATCTACTTCCATGGGGGCTGTTTCGTCAGCGGGGAGTTCGAGACCCACGACCGCCAGCTGCGCATGCTGTGCAACCGCGCCAATGCGCTGGTGTTTGCGGTGCACACCCGCCTCGCTCCGGAACATGTCTATCCGGCGGCCCACGACGATGCCCTGGCGGCGACTCTCGCCATCATGGCGCGGCTGGGCCAATGGCAGGGAGATCCGCAGCGGGTGGCGCTGGCCGGCGACAGTGCCGGCGGCCACCTCGCGCTGGTGACCTGCTTGCGGCTCAAGTCCATGGGCGTCCCCCTCCCCGCCGCCCAGATCCTGATCTACCCCATGCTGGATGCCCGCGGCGAGAGCCAAAGTTATCGCGACTATGGCGACGATTACCTGATCACCGCCGACATGTTGCTGAGCGGCTTTGCCGCCTATCTGGGTGCGCTGCCAGCCACCCATCCCGAGGCCAGCCCGCTTCACCACCCGGATCTTGCCGGTCTGCCGCCGACCCATATCCTCACCGCCGAATACGATCCTCTGCGAGAGGAGGGGGAGGCACTCTATCGCGCCCTGCTCGAGGCCGGGGTCGAGGTGAGCTGCCAGCGCCAGCTCGGCGTCATCCACGGCTTCTTCCAGCTCGCGGGGATCAGCCCGGCGGCCCGCTCGGCCATCGCCCAGGTCGCCGCACTCATCCGGGCGCTCTGAGTTGGCCTGTGGCGGGCATTGTGCTAATAGTGACTCTTTTGAATCGATAAGGAGCGAGCGTGTTTGAATTAGCGAGCCTGCGAGAAGGCATGATGCACGGGGTCGAGCTGTTCCAGCTGCTGCTGGAGCTTATCTCCATCGCCTGCGTGGTGATCGGCCTTGGCAAGACGCTCTGGCTGGCGGCGCGGGTGCGGGATCACGAACCCGGCTTCCCCCGCATCCGGCTCTGTTTCGGCAGTTGGCTGATCCTGGCGCTGGAGTTCCAGCTCGCCGCCGACATCCTGGCGACCACGGTATCGCCGAGCAAGGAGGAGCTGATCCAGCTCGCCATCATCGCGGTGATCCGCACCTTCCTGAACTACTTCCTCGGCAAGGAGCTGGAAGCCCAGAGCGAGTACCAGCAGGAGAAGCACGACACACCGACCAGGGGCATCCCATAAGCCCCGAAGCCTGTTGTACGAATACGCCGCCATCCCCGCTCTGCGCCCGACAGGGAGTGGCGGCACTGTGACCCTCCCCTCACTTTTGACAATCTGCCGATGATGGAACCCTTTTCAGCTCCTCCCCCTCCCTGTTGAGGGCTGGCCCAAGCGCCTAGAATGAAGCCCTCTTCCCCCAGCCGACCAGCCCCATGATCCCTCTCGATACCTGCGTGATTTACCAGATCTACCCCATGAGCTTTCAAGACAGCGACGGCGATGGCATGGGGGACATCAACGGCATTCGTCGACGCCTCGACTATCTGGCCGAGCTTGGAGTCGACATGCTCTGGCTCACCCCTGTCTACCGCTCCCCCAAGTGCGACAACGGCTATGACGTGGCGGATTATCGCGACATCGATCCCGCGTTCGGCACCCTGGCCGAGATGGAGCAGCTGATCCATGAGGCCGATGCGCACGGCATCGGCCTCATGATGGACATCGTCGCTAACCACACCTCCACCGAGCATCTGTGGTTCCAGCGTGCCCTCGCCGGAGATCCCCACTATCAGGCCTTCTATGTGTTTCGGGACCAGGCCTTCGTCGATGCCCACCCGGTGCAATCCATCTTCGGCGGCAACGGCTGGCAGTACGTGCCAACGCTCGATCGCTACTACCTGCACAACTTCGATGCCAGTCAGGCCGATCTCGACTGGGACAACCCGGCGGTGCGCAGTGCCATGGCCGAGGTGATCAACTTCTGGCTGGACAAGGGGATCCGGGGCTTTCGCTTCGATGTGATCGACATGGTGAGCAAGGATTGGTCGCGCCTGGCCATGAGCAACGGGCCCCGGCTGCACGACTATATTCGCGAGCTCAATCGCGCCAGCTTCGGCGGCAAGGGGATCATCACGGTGGGAGAGACCTGGGGAGCGGATCTCGCCCATATGCAGAGCTACTCCAACCCCGATGGCAGCGAGTTCAGCATGGTGTTCAACTTCGAGCATCTGGGGCTCGGGGCGGACAAGTGGGCATCACACTTCGACCCCTTGCGCTTCAAGCAGGCCATGGCTCGTCACCAACAGGGGTTGCATCGCCGCGGCTGGAACAGCCTGTTTTTGAACAACCACGATCTGCCCCGCGTCGTCTCCCGTTTTGGCAACGACGAGCCACAGTGGCGAGCGCTCAGCGCCAAGCAGTGGGCCATGGTGCTGCACATGATGCAGGGCACCCCCTTCCTCTATCAGGGGGAGGAACTTGGCATGACCAACCGCCACTGGCAGGCCCATGAGTTGCGGGACGTGGAGGCCATCAACTATCGCACCGCCCAGCAGGAGCTGGGGCTGGCCCCCGTCGAGCTCGCGCGGCGCCTCGATGCCCTGGGGCGCGACAATGCCAGAACCCCGATGCAGTGGAATGCCGGGCCTCACGCCGGCTTCAGCACGGCCAAGCCCTGGCTCCCGATCAACGAGAACTACCCTGAGATCAACGCCGCCGAGCAGCTCGCCCGCCCCGATTCCCTGTTTCACTGCTATCGCCGGCTGATCGCCCTGCGCAAGGCCCATCCGGTCATCCGCCATGGGGACTTCGCACTGCTGGATGAACAGGACTCGCAACGCATCGGCTACCGTCGCCGCTGGCGGGATCCGGCCACCGGCCAGACGCAGGTCCTGCTGCTGCTCGCCAACCTCACCGAACGGCCACTGTGGATGCCTCATTTCGACGAGGCGCCGGGGGCGGATCGGCTGTTGATCGGCAACTACCCCACCGCGCCCACCAGCGCCCTGTTTGCCCCTTACCAGACCGCCGTCTGGCTACTGGCATAAACGTCCCGCCCGGCCATGGAGGCCCCGCCGAGTGTGCGGTTTACCAGCGGGGCCCCGAGGGGCAGGTTGCTCCAGAAGATCCAGCTCAGCTGCTCGGTGAAGTCATCCCCGAGCAGTAGCCCGGCGATGTCGGAAACCGCATAGACCGCCGAGATGCAGCCCTGATACTTGCCCACTTCCCGCGGGGAAATGCAGTCGGCGATGACGGTGAAGGTCAGTGCGATGAGCCCCCGCCACCTAGTCCCTGCAGCACCCGGGCCGCCAGCAGCGTGGGCAGATCCTGGGCCAGGGTGCAGGCCACAGCTCCCGCCAGAAACAGGCCCATGCCGATGTTGAGCATCCGCCCCCGGCCGAACAGCTCGCTCAGCTTGCCGGACACGGGCAGGGTGGCGGTGACCACCCGGGTGAGGGCGGCGCCGACGTTCAGCTTGGCTCCTATGATGGGCAAGGGGGCGCGGCTATGCTCTTTTCCAGTGACCCCGGACAAGCAGCAGGCCGCGCTTGAGGAGAGGATTTTTGGGGCAGAGACGGTGAGATGCCGGCACCCGAGGCGCAGAGCACATGATGGTCCAATAAATCAGCAAGCGAGGGTCAAATCCACTGTCAGCCCTACCATGACGGCAGTCGCGGCATCCGGGAGGCGGATCTGGTAAGGTGGTCTTTTGGCCCAAGAGGAAGCAGTCCCATGTCCGAGCAGTTCCAGTTTGAGCAATACGACGCCCTGATCTTCGATATGGACGGCACCCTGGTGGACTCCATGCCCCTGCATCTGGATGCCTGGGAGACCACCAGCACCGAATTCGGCCTGCCATTCGATCGGGCGCAGCTCAATGAGTACGGTGGTATTCCTACCCGCAAGATAGTGACCATCCTGGCCGAGCAGCACGGGCTGGAGATCGACGTGGAAGCCTTCGCCCGCCGCAAGATAGCGCTCTACCTTGAGCAGATCGACAAGGCCCAGGTCTTCCCCACCATGTGGGAGCTGATCAGGCATTATCACGGCAAGGTGCCCATGGGCATAGGCACCGGCTCACCGCGGGATCAGGCCGATCGCATCCTGAAAAGCACCGGCCTCGACGCCTACATCTCGGTGGTGGTCAGTGCCGACGATGTCAGCAACCACAAACCCCACCCCGATACCTTCCTGAAAGTGGCCGAACTGCTGGGGGCCAACCCCGCCAACTGCCTGGTGTTCGAAGATACCCGGATTGGCATCCAGGCTGGCAAAGCCGGCGGCATGACCACCCTGCTGGCCACCGAGGGGGAGTTGCAACTGGTGTAAAACCAGGACTCGGAGCCTTATGCTGCTCACCGCACGCCTTGAAAAACAAAACGCCCCTTTCGGGGCGTTTTTAGCAATAACAACCGTTACATGGCGTTGGTGGATTCGAAGATCTTGTCCGCCGAGGCTTCGACGAAGCCCGGGTAGAGCACGCCGTCGGCCTGGGGATAGCGCCGGGCGAACTCGTAGAAGCAGCTCGGGATGGCGCGCACGCCGTCGCTGAAGGGCACGTCCGCCTTGTCGGCCATGGTGGAGGATTGCTCCAGCATCACCTGGGGATCTCCCTTCACCTCGCCGCCGACGGCGTTGAGCACGAAGCCCGCCGCCTTCAGGGCTCCATTGACCTGCTCTATGGTCTCGAAGTCGCTCAGGCGGTTGATGTTCACCGTGAAGTGGTTGGCACGATAACCCCAGGCCGCCATCCAGGCCGCATACTCGCTCTCCGCCAGCAAGGTCTGGTAGTCGGTCCAGGAGACCTGCCAGGCCGTGCCCGTGTAGAGGAAGGCCGGGGTATCGGTCAGGTGATCGGGCACCTGATCCACCAACTTGTGGATGATGGCCTGAGCGCCTTCGGAGAGTTCCTCCACCTTCAGCTCGCTGATGAACACCTTGGGGGCGTCCGGGTCGGCGTGTTCGAAGTGCTTGGCGTAGAGTTTCTTGGCCTTGAACACATACTCGCCCTTCTCCTCGTAACCCAGAGCACGGAAGTGGGCCGCCAGCTTCTCCAACCCGAGTTTGGGCAGGTTGTAGGTCCGAAATGCCACGTGGTCGTTGATGATGGGGGCGCCGCCACCCAGTAGCTGATGAACCTGATGGGCGCTCGGGGTGACCTGAATGTAGTTGTCCCACAGATGGCCAAACAGAGTCTCGATATCCTTTTGCATCTCTCTTTCCTTTGATGGCGGGTCAGACAAGGGCACCTGTGAGTGCCCCTCTTTATTTTCTTGTTATCAGAAGGTCAGGCCGGGGGAGAGCTGATCCGGCATGGCGGCCTTACTGTCCTCGACGGAGGCGACCGGGTAAGCACAGTAGTCCGCGGCGTAGTAGGCGCTCGCCCTGTGGTTGCCGGAGGCACCTATGCCACCGAAGGGTGCGGCACTGGAGGCGCCGGTGATGGGCTTGTTCCAGTTGACTATGCCGGCACGGATGCGCTTGAAGAAGTGCTGCCAGTCCGCCTCGTTGTCACCGAGCAGGCCCGCCGACAGGCCGAAGCTGGTGGCGTTGCCCTGATCGATGGCGGCGTCGAAGTCGTCGTAGCGGATGAGCTGCAGCAGCGGGCCGAAATACTCCTCGTCCGGCAGCGCAGCCACCCCGGTCACATCGATGATGCCGGGGGAGACGAAACCTGTGCCCGCCTTCAGGTGCTTGAGCACCAGCAGGCTCTCGCCGCCGAGGCGCTGCAGATTGGCTTGCGCCTCCACCATGCCGAGCGCCGCGCGCTCGCTGATCATGGCGCCCATAAAGGGCTGCTCGGCGGCATCGTACAGACCGACCTTGATCTGGCCGACCACCTCCAGCAGGCGCTTGACCAGGGCATCGCCCCGGGCGCCGCGCTCCACGAACAGGCGGCGCGAGCAGGTGCAGCGCTGACCGGAGGTGATAAAGGCAGATTGCACTATGGCATGGACGGCGCCGTCCACGTCGCTCACGTCTTTGACGATCAGCGGGTTGTTGCCACCCATCTCGAGGGCCAGGATCTTGCCCGGTTGACCGGCAAACTGCTGGTGCAGGAAGTGACCGGTACGGGACGAGCCGGTGAAGAACAAGCCGTCGATGTCAGGATTGCCCGCCAACGCCTTGCCGGTCTCCACCTCGCCCTGCACCAGGTTCAGCACGCCCTTGGGCAGGCCCGCCTCCTGCCAGATCTTGAGCATGGTTTCGGCCACCATGGGGGTCAGCTCGGAGGGCTTGAACACCACGGTATTGCCAGCGATGAGGGCCGGTACTATGTGGCCGTTGGGCAGATGGCCTGGGAAGTTATAGGGGCCAAACACCGCGACGACGCCGTGGGGCTTGTGGCGCACGAACGCCTTGGCGCCCGGCATGGGATTCTCGACGGTACCGGTGCGCTCGTCATGGGCGCGGATGGAGATGGCAATCTTGCCCTGCATGGCGGCCACTTCAGTGCGAGTCTCCCACAGCGGCTTGCCGGTTTCACGGGCGATGGTCAGGGCCAGCGCCTCCTTGTGCTCGCCGAGCAGATCGGCGTAGCGACGCACGATGGCGAGACGATCGTCCAGCGCCAGATCGGACCAATGGTAGAAGGCGCTGCGAGCGGCACGGATGGCGGCATCGACCTGGGCGGCGCTGGCGGCCTGTCCCTGCCAGATCACTTCATTCTTGGCCGGATCCTTTGACTCGAACCCCTTGCCTTCACCGGCCAGCCACTGGCCATCGATAAGTTGCACTAAAGACATATTCACTCCCTGTGGTTCACAGGCAGCCGTGGCTGCCTGTTTCAGATGTTATGGCCTCGCCAGATTCATCACTCCAGATCGACGACCCGCACCATGTCGCCATTTTCCACCTTGAGGGCGGCCGCCATCTTGGGCGGGATGATGGCTTCGTGCTTGTCCAGATCGACCCGGATATTGCCGTAACAGGCGCGGTACTGATCGAAGCGGGTATTGCACAGCAGGTAGGTATGGCCGCCGATGGGCTCGCCCACCAGCACTCGCAGTTTCTGGCTACGACGCACGCTGCGGATGTGCTTCACATCGCACTCGACGGTGGGGCCCGCATCGAAGATATCGACGTAGCCGCGGTTCACGAAGCCTTCGTCCTGCAGCATCTTGATGGCCGGACGGGTCTTCTCGTGGGTCTGACCGATGACGGCACGTGCCTCGTTGCTCAGCAGGTTGACGTAGATCGGGTACTTGGGCATCAGCTCGGCGATGAAGCGCTTCTTGCCGATGCCGGTGAGATAGTCGACGGTGGGAAAGTCCATCGAGAAGAAATGCTTTTGCAGCCACTCGTAGAAGGGGCTGTGACCGTCGCCATCGGAGACACCACGCATCTCGGCGAACACGGTCTCATCAAACAGCTCGGGGTGCTCGGCCATAAACAGGAAACGGTGCTTGGAGAGCAGGCGGCCATTGAGCCCCTCGCGGGCGCATTCACGCAGGAACAGGGTGCACAGCTCGGAGTTGCCGGTGTAGTCGTTGGACAGGGTGAGCGTCTCGACCACGTTGTAAATGCCGAGCTTGGGGGATGAGTGCACCACCTTGCCGATGTGGTAGTTGTAGAAGGGCTGGGACAGGCCGACTGCGGCATCGATGGCGCAGGTGCCGACCATTTCGCCGGTCTCCAGATCCTCGGCCACGAAGAAATAGAGGCAGTCTCCCTTGCCGGCAGGCTTGTCCAGGAAGGTCTGGGTCGAGGCATCGATCTTGCGTTGCAGCAGCTCGTCGTTGACGGGCAATGAAGTCATGCCGGTGCCGGATTCGATGGCACAGGTTTTGAGGCCGGCGAAGTCGCGCTGCTCGATAGGACGGATAACCAACATAGATGACAACTCCCTTTCATTGACGACAGGTGGGGTCCCGGCTCCTGCCGGGAGGGCTCCCCACCTCAATTCCTGATCAGGCGTTGATAACCTGAGCGACCGCTTTCTCGAACCGGGCCAGACCTTCCTTGATATCCGCTTCCGGGATAACCAGAGAGGGAGCGAAGCGCACCACGTTGGTGCCCGCTACCAGTGCCATCAGCCCCTGGTCGATGGAGGCCAGCAGGAAGTCACGGGAGCGCCCCTTGAAGTCGTCGTTGAGCACGGCGCCCAGCAGCAGACCCTGACCACGTACCTCGCTGAAGCAGTGGTACTTGGCGTTGATGGCCTCGATGCCGTCACGGAACAGCTGTTCCCGTTGCTTGATGCCATTGAGCACCTCGGGGGTGTTGACCACATCCAGTACCGCTTCGGCCACGGCGCACGCCAGCGGGTTGCCGCCGTAGGTGGAGCCGTGAGTACCCACTTTCAGATGAGCCGCGATTTCGCTGGTGGTCAGCATGGCGCCGATGGGGAAGCCGCCGCCGAGCGCCTTGGCGCTGGTGAGGATGTCCGGAGTCACCCCCAAGCCCATGTAGGCGTACAGATCGCCGGTGCGGCCGACGCCAGATTGCACTTCGTCATAGACAAGCAGGGCATTGTGCCTGGTGCACAGCTCACGCACGCCCTTGGCAAACTCGTCGGTGGGACGAATGATGCCACCCTCGCCCTGCAGCGGCTCCATCACCACGGCGCAGGTATTGTCGGAGATGGCGGCTGCCAGCTCTTCCAGATTGTTGTAGGTGACATGAGTGATGTCGGCGGGTTTCGGGCCGAAACCGTCGGAGTAGGCCGCCTGGCCACCGACGCTGACGGTGAAGAAGGTGCGACCGTGGAAGCCCTGATGGAAGGCGATGATCTGGGTCTTGTGGGCCCCGAACTTGTCGATGGCATAGCGACGGGCCAGCTTGAGAGCGGCTTCGTTGGCTTCGGCACCGGAGTTGCAGAAATAGATCTTCTCGGCGAAGGTGGCGTCGACCAGCTTCTTGGCCAGGCGCAGGGCCGGCTCGTTGGTCATCACGTTGGAGAGGTGCCACAGCTTCTCACCCTGGGTTTTCAGGGCCTCGACCAGCTTGGGATGGCAATGACCGAGGCCATTGACCGCGATCCCGCCAGCGAAGTCGACATACTCGCGGCCTTCCTGATCCCAGACACGTGATCCCTCGCCACGCACCGGGATGATCTTGGCGGGCGCATAGTTGGGCACCATCACTTCATCAAACACTTCACGTGTCACTGCCAACAACTCTGACATTTTGCTCTCCTGCTAGCTGGCGACAGAATAATCCACCGCTTAAAAGTTAAATCCATGTAAACACATCGGCATTGTCACAGAAAAAAAGCTAAAAGTCTGCAACAAGTCGGGTTACAGGGAACAATGTTCGATTGCCTGTGAGATTTTAGGCAACCACATTGCATAACGGCTCAGGGGGGGCTGGCAAGAGATAATTTGGGCAGGGAGTGGGGTGAATAAAGTGTCAGAGAAAATATTTTTGGCCTCATCCCGATTCTGGGATGGGCATCACGATTTTTTCAGGAGGCGGCTAAAAAATTGGCCAGCAACTGGTGGCCCTGCTCGCTCAGAATACTCTCCGGATGGAACTGAACTCCCTCCAGCGCCAGTCGTTTATGCCGCAGCCCCATGATCTCGTCGACGCTGCCGTCGGCGTGCTCGCTCCAGGCGGTCACCTCGAAACAGTCGGGCAGGGTCTCACGCTCCACCACCAGCGAGTGGTAGCGGGTGACTCGCAGCGGATCGTTCAATCCCTTGAACACTCCCTCTCCCCGATGGCGGATCAGCGAGGTCTTGCCATGCATCACCCGACGGGCGCGCACCACGCGGGCACCGAAGGCCTGCGCCAGGGATTGATGGCCGAGGCAAACGCCGAGGATGGGAATTTGGCCCGCGAAGCGACTGATGGCCGCGAGAGAGATACCCGCGTCATTGGGGGTGCAGGGGCCGGGGGAGATCACCAGATAGCGGGGGGCGAGCCGGGCTATGTCATCCAGGCTCAGCTCGTCGTTGCGCTTCACCACCACCTCCTGCCCCAGGGCGCCAAAATATTGCACCAGGTTCCAGGTAAAGGAGTCGTAGTTATCGATCAACAACAGCATGGGATAACCAAAGGCAGAGGATCAACGATCCAGATAGCGGCCCTGTTCCATCTCGCGCTCGCGCTGGCATTCGGCCAGATAGATGGCGGCGGCGATGGCCGGGGTCTTGTGGTGCTTGTCGATGGCGTTGGAGACCATCAGTTGCAGGGTGTTGAGGTTCTTGGCCTTGCGAAACTTGCGCAGCCAGTGACCCTTGTCACCCAGTTCTTCAATCACGGTATTGGATTCGACAGACATGCTTTCTCTTGGGGCAAAAACCCGCGTTTGACATTGGAAGAAGGAATGACGAACAAGGGGTCGGGGAAAACAAAGAAAGCCAGGCAGATACCCAGCTCTCTCCTACTACACCTTCCCAGTATGTCAGGCTCGAGGAACGAAGCCGACTACATCATATACGCTGGTTAATGTTTTTTCAGCCCTTTCCCGCGCCTTTTGCGCGCCGGCCGCCAAAATTGCCTGCAGATGAGTCTCATCTTGACGCAGCTCGTGGAAGCGGGCCTGGATGGGCTCCAGCAGGGCAACCACGGCCTCGGCGGTCTCGGTCTTGAGATGGCCGTACATCTTGCCTTCGAAATGCTGCTCGAGTTCGGGGATGGCGCGGCCAGTCACCCCGGACATCAGGGTCAGCAAGTTGGAGACTCCCGGCTTGTTCTCCGGATCGAAGCGCACCACCGCCGGCTCGTCGGAGTCGGTCATCGCCCGCTTGATCTTCTTGATGATCTGCTTGGGATCTTCCAGCAGGCCGATGAAGTTTGCCTCGTTGTCGTCGGACTTGGACATCTTCTTGGTCGGATCCTGCAGGCTCATCACCCGCGCACCATCGACCGGGATGAAGGGCTCAGGCAGGGTGAAGACCTCGCCGTGCAGGTTGTTGAAACGGGTGCAGATGTCGCGGGTCAGCTCCAGATGCTGCTTCTGATCGTTGCCGACCGGGACCTGATTGGCCTGATAGAGCAGGATATCCGCCGCCATCAGCACCGGATAACCGAACAGGCCGACGTTGACGTTGTTCTCGAAGCGGGCGGACTTGTCCTTGAACTGGGTCATGCGCGACAGTTCGCCCATCTGGGTGTAGCAGTTCAGGATCCAGCCAAGCTCTGCGTGCTGGGGCACGTGAGACTGGATGAAGACGGTGCTCTTGGCGGGATCTATCCCTACCGCCAGATAGAGGGCGGCCGCGTCGAGGCAAGCCTTGCGCAGGGCGGCGGGCTCCTGGCGGGTGGTGATGGCATGCAGATCGACGATGCAGTAGAGGCAGTCGAAGTCATCCTGCATGTTGACCCACTGACGCAGGGCCCCCAGATAGTTGCCTATGGTCAGCTGGCCCGAGGGTTGAGCCCCGCTCAATACGATTGGTTTAGTCATCAGAGTGTTGATCCTTGTTATTCGTCCAACCCAGCAGCCTTATTCGGCCAACAGGGCATCGAGCTGGGCAAACTGCTCGCACACCCAATCCGGGCGGGAATCGGCGATGGGGCGGCCATAGTTGTAGCCATAGGTGAGCCCCACCACCTTCATGCCGGCAGCCTGGGCGGCCAGCACGTCATTTTCGGAGTCCCCCACCATCAGGGTGCGGGAGGGACTGACCCCCAGCTCGTGGCAGGCATGCAGCAAGGGTGCCGGGCTCGGCTTCTTCTCGGGCACGCAGTTGCCCCCCAACCAGAGCGCGAAGCAATCCGCAATATTGAGGGCATCCAGAATGGGTTGCACGAAGTGGCTCGGCTTGTTGGTCACCACCGCCTGGCGGTAGCCGAGCCGTTGCAACCGGCGCAGGCTCTGCTCGACCCCTTCATACATGCCCAGCCCTTCCAGCAGACAGGCCTGATAGTGCTGGTCGAACAGTGGGCGCGCCCTGGCGAACAGCTCGGGGGCCTCGCGGTAATCCAGCGCCCGCTGGATCAGCTTGTCGGCCCCGTTGCCGACCCAGGTCCGCACCACGGCTTCGTCGGCCTCGGCCAGATCCAGATCGGCGAGAGTACGGTTGACCGCCAGCGCCAGCTGGGGGGCGCTGTCGATCAGGGTGCCATCCAGATCGAACAGCACCAGATCAAAGGGACGTTCAACGGACATGAGCCAGCTCCGCCCGCATCTGATCGATCACCGCCTTGTAATCCGGCTTGCCGAAGATGGCGGAGCCGGCCACGAACATGTCTGCGCCCGCCTCTGCGATCTCGCGGATGTTCTCCACCTTGACGCCGCCATCGATCTCGAGACGGATGTCGCGACCACTCTCGTCAATCAGGCGACGGACCTGACGCAGCTTGTCGAGAGTGCCGGGGATGAAGCTCTGGCCACCGAAGCCCGGGTTGACCGACATCAGCAGGATCACGTCCAGCTTGTCCATCACGTACTCGAGGCAGGAGAGCGGGGTGGCCGGGTTCAATACCAGACCCGCCTGGCAGCCCTGCTCCTTGATGAGGCCCAGGGTGCGATCCACGTGATCCGAGGCTTCCGGGTGGAAGGTGATCAGGTTGGCACCCGCCTTGGCGAAATCGGGCACGATGCGATCCACCGGCTTGACCATCAGGTGCACATCGATAAGTGCCTCGATGCCGTAGTCACGCAAGGCCTGGCAGACCATGGGGCCTATGGTCAGGTTGGGGACATAGTGGTTGTCCATCACATCGAAATGCACCACGTCGGCGCCGGCGGCCAGCACCTTGGCGACATCTTCACCCAGACGGGCGAAATCGGCGGAGAGGATCGAGGGGGCAATCAGAAAGTCTTTCATCAGCGTCATCCATTGGCAGCGTGGCAGAAAAAGCGGCGCAATTTTACCGCAAACGGGCGATGAAAACGACCCGCAAGTGCAGGGAAAGCGGACCGCCAGTCTTACCGCAAACAGGCGGTGAAAATGCCCCGCAGATTTCTACCAAAAATGACCAGAAAGCAGAATGGATGCGGGTTTGAGCCGCGGTAACGGCCCACCGACTCGAAAACGACGACGGCTCCCGAAGGAGCCGTCCATGCACTATCTCAGGAGACCAGCTCGGTCTCGCTCGGATAGTAACCTTGTTCCGGCGCTATGCCCGGCGGGTAGAGAGCCAGCAGCTCGGCCACCTTGTTGCGACCACCGCCATTGCGGCTGATGGTGCGCTTGACCAGGATCTCGTCCAGCCGGGCACCGCGATACAGCTCTCGCGTCAACTCGAGGTCGTGATTGCTGATAAGTACGGGAACCCCTTTGTGCGCGGCGGTATGGCGTGCCAGACGGGCCAGCAGGGCCTGATCGTCCAGGCTGAAACCACCGGCCGAGTAGCTGGTGAAGCTGGCCGTGGTGGAGAGCGGCGCGTATGGCGGATCGCAGTAGATCACCCAGTCTTCCTCCGCTCTGGCCATGGCATCGGCATAACTCTCGCAGATGAAGGTGGCTTTCTGCGCCTTCTCGGCGAAGGCCCACAGCTCTTTCTCGGGGAAATAGGGCTTCTTGTAAGAACCGAACGGTACGTTGAAGCCGCCCTTCTTGTTGTACCGGCACAGGCCGTTGAAACCATGGCGGTTCAGGAACAGGAACAGCTGAGCCCGCTCGAAACCGGCTTCGGTCTGATTGAACTGGGTACGCAGTCGATAGTAGGCGGTCTTGTGATTGTATTCGGCCACAAACAGCTTGCGTGCCTCGCCAATGAAGCTGTCCGGCTGCTGCTTGAGGTGATTGTAGAGGCCGATCAGATCCGGATTGATGTCGTTGAGCACGTAGGCATCGTAATCGGTGTTGAGAAACACCGAGCCCGCCCCGACGAAGGGCTCCAGCAACACACGCCCGGCCGGCAACCGCTCGGCTATCTCTTCGACCAGGGAGTATTTTCCCCCGGCCCATTTTAAAAATGCGCGTGTTTTTTTCATGGAAATCCGGTGTTAAGAAGGCAACGCTCAAAAAAGGGGGAAGATTCTACCCCCTTCACAGGGCGAATGGCTATTGCTTCAACTCTTTTTGTATCTGGGCAAACGACTTGGGCCAGGGTTGTCCCTTGAGCAAGGCCGGGGACAACTTGCGGATCGCCGCCTTGGCCTGGGTGCTGTTGGCATAATCCCCCTGCACCACCACATACCAGGGGCTGCCACGGAAGCGGGTCTTGTAGACCCACACCTTGCCCGCCAGCCCATTCTCGGCCACGAAGCTGTCAACCGCCTGGGTGTTGCTCCCACCCATCAGCTGGATGCTGTAGTGATTCCTGGCCTTCTTGTTGAGCGTGGCGACCGGCGTCAGCGCCACCTTGGGCGCCGGCGCGGCGGCTGGTTCCGCCACGGTAGACTTGGGTGCAACCTTGGCAGCAGGAGTAGTGCTCTGGACCTTGGCAGTCGATTGCGGCGTCACCGCTGTCGATGCCGGCTCGGAGCCACCGGTCAGCTCGTCCACCACCGCCGTGGGCAGGGCGCCGCTGACGTTGGGCTGCTTCATCAGCTTCTCGACCACCTCGTCGGAGATGACGATACGGCGTCCCTCGTAATTGGTCGACTCCGTGGTGACCGTCTCGCTCTCGACCTTCTTGGGCAAGGTCTTGGCATCAGGCTGCCAGTCCCGGGCGACCTGATTGTTACCCGGTTCGCCGGACGAGGTGCCACTGGCCAGGGCCCCGCTCGCCCCCCCCGCATTGAGCGGATCGGCCACAACGGGATTGGGCAAAGCCGTGCCCTCGGACGACGCCTGGGTATCCTCCTTGCCCTTGTCATCAAACAGGGGAAGGTAACTCAGGGCCAGCAGGCCGGCGGCGGCCAGCGCCAGCGCGGTCGCTATCTTCTTGACGGGCAACTCGGCCTGGCGTTTCTTGGGCCTTCTGTCGGTCATGATATCCTCCAATGACTGCATGATGGCGGACGGGTGTCCGTTTGCTCCATTCAGGATCTCTTCCACTTTCGGCTTGGGCAAGAGGGCTGTCGGGATCTTGAGCTCTTTGGCCTTCTCATACAAGAAGATACGCTGCTCCGGCGCGCTCAGTGGCGCGACTTCCAGCTCGAGTGCGGGCATCGCCCGCCCCTTGAGCCCGGCCTTCTGGTTGTGACACCAGAGAGCCCCGCCCGAGAGCACTATCGCCAGTTTGTGGGGATTATCGAGGGTGTCATTGTGGCGACAGAGCGCCCACAG
This sequence comes from Aeromonas sp. TECH754, assembly GCF_056279295.1. NCBI lineage: Bacteria > Pseudomonadati > Pseudomonadota > Gammaproteobacteria > Aeromonadales > Aeromonadaceae > Aeromonas > Aeromonas sp. TECH754. The sequence goes on from NZ_JBWBRA010000001.1 coordinate 2,715,834, forward strand.
CTCCCCGACCAGCTCCGCAGGCAACTCGTCGGCGCGCTCGATGAGCAGCAGCAGGGTCGAGGATTTGCTCTCAAGCATGCGAAAGAAACTGTCTGCCAGTGCGTCTTGCGGATTGAACAGCGGCCTCGCCACCACCTGCTGGAGCAGCAACTGGCGCACGTCAGCCATCTTCATGGCAGAGCTGCCGATGAGGCTCACCACCCGTACCGTGTCGGGTAGTCTTCCCAGCAGGGATTCACACAGGGTGCCACGCCCGCTGCCGGGTTTGCCGCAGAGAAAAATAAAGGGGTGGTTGAACTCAATCAGGTGCAGCAGCCGGTCAACCAGCTGCCGCTGGGAAGGGAGTTTTAGCAGTTTATTCGTCACGACCAGACTCGATCACCGCCATCAATTGTGCATCCGTGACGTCGGCCACGACCTGGGCCTGGCCGATCCCGACAGGCAACACCAGTCTCATCTTGCCTTCCAGCACCTTCTTGTCGCGGCGCATATGGCGAATGAAGGCGGCGAAATCCATCTCGGGGGGGGCCTGAACAGGCAAGTCTGCCGCCAGCAGCAGGGCGCGGATCCGGGCCACCTCTTGTTCGGTCACATCGCCACGGGCCAGGGCCGTGTCCGCTGCCAGCATCATGCCCGCCGCCACCGCCTCGCCATGCAGCCAGTTGCCGTAGCCCTTCTCGGCTTCGATGGCATGGCCGAAGGTGTGACCCAGATTCAGCAAGGCGCGCACGCCGTGCTCGGTCTCATCCTGCGCGACCACGTCGGCCTTGATCTCGCAGCAGCGGCGAATGGCATAGGAGAGCGCAGCCGTATCGAGTCGCTGCAGACGGATCATGTTGGCTTCGAGCCAGGAGAAGAAGTCGGCATCCCAGATGATGCCGTATTTGATCACCTCGGCCATGCCGGCAGCGAATTCGCGAGCAGGCAGGGTCTTGAGGCATTCGGTATCGATGACAACATGTTTGGGCTGATAGAAAGCGCCCACCATGTTCTTGCCGAGGGGGTGATTGACGGCGGTCTTGCCGCCGACGGAGGAGTCAACCTGGGAGAGCAACGTGGTAGGCACTTGAATGAACGGAATGCCACGTTGGTAGCTTGCCGCAGCAAAGCCGACAACGTCACCTATCACGCCACCTCCCAGAGCGATGAGGGTGGTATCACGACCGTGGTTGGTTTCCAGCAGAGCAGACATGATCCGCTCGAAGGTTGCCAGGGTTTTGTAGGCCTCGCCATCCGGCAGGATCAGATGTTCCACCTGAAAACCGGACAGCAACTGAATGATCTGCTCAAGATACAAGGGGGCAACGATGGTGTTGGTCACTATCATGACCCGCTTGCCCTTGATGGTCTGCGTCAGCACCTCGGGGCGTTGCAACAGACCAGCAGCTATCTCAATCGGATAGCTGCGTTCACCCAATTCGACCTTCAACCTTTCCATGGACGTCCTCTATTGATTACATACCAATCAACTTAACAATTTGATTAGCAACAATTTTTGCACTTTGATCATCCGTCTGGATGACAAAGTCAGCCACTTCTTCATACAGGGCGTTGCGTTCTTGCGCCAGACGCTCAAGCACTTCACGCGGTGGCTCTTCGGTTTGCAGCAAGGGGCGACGTTTGTCTCTCTGGGTACGTGCCAGCTGCTTCTCAATGGTGGTTTCGAGGTAGACCACGATGCCACGCGCAGAGAGCTTGTTACGGGTTTCGCGACTCTTGATAGCGCCGCCTCCCGTCGCCAGCACGATGCCTTGCTGTTCAGCAAGATCACCGATGACCTTCTCTTCGCGGATCCGGAAACCCTCTTCGCCTTCAACATCGAACACCCAGCCGATATCGGCACCACTGCGGCGCTCAATTTCATGATCCGAGTCGAAAAACTCCATGTGCAGTTGTTCTGCCAGATGTCTACCTATGGTGCTCTTGCCCGCACCCATGGGACCTATCAGGAAAATATTGCGTTTCTCAGCCATGTCTTTTCGTTAGTAATTACAAACTGTATGGCCCCGGTAAACACTCGACCGGGGTACCTATGAACCTTATCTTGCGATGGATCAGGAGGGGGATTATCTCAATAGAAATCGGGACTGGCAACCGCAGCCCTTACGCCCCAGCCTCATTGGGGCGTAAGGTTATATGTGTTTTACCCTCACATGTAAAGTTTTCAGAGGGCGTCGGTGACTATCCTCGGGGTCACGAAGATCAGCAATTCCCGCTTCTTGTTCTCGCTGGTGGTTTTCTTGAACAGGTAGCCAAGACCGGGGATATCTCCCAACAATGGCACCTTGCTGACGTCGCTCTTGATGGTCTGTTGATAGATACCACCGAGTACCAGGGTCTCGCCGTTGTTGACCAGCACCTGAGTGGTGATCGACTGGGCATTGATGGAAACGGCATCCCCGGTACCGGTCGGAACGGTTTCCCCCTTGGTATCCTGAGTCACGGTCAGGTCCAGAATCACCCTGTTGTCCGGGGTGATCTGCGGCGTCACCTTGAGGCTCAGCACCGCCTTCTTGAAGGTGACCGAGGTTGCCCCGCTGGAGGAGGACTCCACATAGGGGATCTCGGTACCCTGCTCGATCAACGCCGGCTTCTGGTTCGCGGTGGTGACACGCGGGCTCGCGATGATCTCGGCCTTGCTCTCTTTTTCCAGTGCCGAAAGTTCGAGATCCAGCAAGGTACCATTGGCCAGACGCGCCACCTGGAATGCCAGGGTACCGGCGGCATTGGTCACCGGCAGGTTGACGTTCAACCTGTCCTCGACATCTGGCCGGGTGATGGCAGAGGTACTGGCATTGTTACCCGAACCATCGTTGCCCTCTATGGTGCCCGAGGTGCCATTGCCGTGACCATCGGTCTTGGTCACCCCCCAACGCACCCCCAGCGCCTCATCGAAACCGTCGTCTATGGTCACCATGCGGGCTTCGATCACCACCTGTTTGACCGGGATATCGAGGATATCCAGCATCCGCTTGACGTTGCCGATGACATCCGCCGTGTCCTTGACCACCAGCACGTTGGTCCGCTCATCCACGCTCACCGCGCCCCTGGCAGAGAGCAACTTGGTACTCTCGGAGGAGAGCAAGGCAGCGACTTCGGCCGCCTTGGCATAGTTGATCTGCAAATATTCGGTATAGAGCGGCGCCAGATCGGCCACCTGATTGCGACTCTCCAGTTGCTGTTTCTCACGGGCGGCAATCTCATCCGCCGGCGCCACCAACAGAATGTTGTTGTCCAACCGCTTATCCAGCCCCCTAACCTTGAGGATGATGTCCAGCGCCTGCTCCCAGGGCACGCCATCGAGGCGCAGGGTGATGTTGCCGGAGACGGAATCCGTGGTCACCAGGTTGAGGTTATTGAAATCGGCAATGATCTGCAGCACGGTACGTACCGGAATATCCTGGAAGTTCAAGGAAATAGGCTTGCCCTGATACTGCTTGGCCGTGGTCGTGGCGACACGCTTCTTCACCTCGATGATGAACATCTTGTCGGCCTGATCGTAGCGATAGTCAAACTGCCCATTGACCGAGATCTCGAACAGGGTGTCGTTGCCCTGGCGGAAAACCTCCACCTGGGAGACCGGGGTGGCGAAATCCTGTACGTTGATGAGATTGAGCTGATCGTCCGGTATCCGGGTCCCATGGAACTTGGCCAGCACCTTCTGACCACGGCTGCTGACGTCTACCGCCGCCGAGCTGTTGTCCAGGGTAACGAGAAACTCCCCCTGCCCTTCCTTGCCACGCCGGAAGTCCACCCCTTTGACCGAGTTGAAATAGGCGCCCCCCGCATTGGCCTGTGAAGTGGTCAATACCGGTTTGCTGGCCACCATAGGTGCTGCCGCCGAGGTGAGCTGAGGTTGTGGCTGTGACTGATTCTGGGCAATCCGCTGGGTATCAACCAAGGCTGACTGCGCCACCGGCTGGCTCCTGACCAGCGCCGATGAGGTAACCGTGGGAGAATCGGCTGCGGTCACCGTCGATTGGCTGACCTTTTCTCCCAATGACACCAGCAATTTATTGCCCTGTTGATGGACCTGATAGGGCGTCAACTGATCGAGAGCTATTTTGATATCGAGCCCCTCCCCCTTGCCCTCTACCTTGAGGCTGTCCACCCCTTGCTGTTTGATGGGCAACGGATTGACCGTCAAGGCCCCGACGGCCCCGGGCACATGCAGCAGAAGCTGATTGGGTTCATAAGAGAGCCTGTCGGTAAAGCTGCTCACGGGCTCGCTGAAACTCAGCTCCAGCAAGAGCTGATCGGCCAACAGTGGATTCACTTTGACCTCCTGCAGCGTTGGTACTGCCCACACCTGACCACATGCACCAAGACACAGCAGCGCCACGCTGGTCATCTTGCTTATTGTTGTTCTCATCTCTGCTCATCCCTGATCATTGTTTTGCGTCGAGATTGGCCATGGCCAGCTGAGTTTCTCGGGTGACCCAGCATCCTTTGCCGTCCGGTACCGTCTCCATCAAGTCAACATGGGTATTGGTGATCTTGATGACCCTTCCCTGATCCAGCCCTATGTATTGATTTAGCCCGACACGCACAGCCTGCCCATCTGGAGTTCTTATCAGCGCCCATAACTGCCCTTGCTTGCCGATTGACCCCTTCATGCTCAGGCTAGCCAGCGAATAGCGCTCCAATACCTCCTTGTCTCGATTGGCCACTATCTGGGCGCAATCCGGTTTAGCCTTGGCATCGACCCTGGAGCTGGTCTCTGGTTGCGGTTCAATGAACGGACTGCGTTGATCATTTCGCTGATAGACCATAGGGGTAAATGGCTTTATTTCCGGCAAGGGTTCGATAGGGATAGGTTGTCTTGCCTTGGTTTGCTGCACATATTCATCCATGTCCTCCTGTCCGCCACAAGCCGTCAACAACAGCACCGACAAGAGGAGGCCGATCACTCTCATGCTCATGGCTTCTGCTCCACGGTTTTACCGTTGTATTTGTAAGTTTTGGCCTGCATGGACATGCCAATCATTTCTCCTTGCTCCTGGCTTTGGTTGAGCAGGAACGACTCCAGGATCACGATACGGGGCAAGGCCGCCATGTCGGCCGTGAATTTACCGAGCTCGTGATAGGTCCCCACCACCTCGATACGCATGGGAAGCTCGGTTGAAAACTCGTGCTGGATCTCGGCTTCCCAGTTAATCCTGTTCAGTTTGAGACCGTTATCGGTGGCAATAAAGCTAATGTCATCCAGCAGTCCCGCCACTTCGTGAGTATTGGGTAACTGCTTGAGCTGGGTATCGACCAACTGTTCAAGCTGTACCATCTGCTTCTTGTATGCCCCCAAGTTGGCGGCCAGCATGGCCTTGCTCTCGAACTGGGCCTTCAACTCACCCTCTTTACTCGCCTCCTGGCGCAATGCCGTCACAGAGTTGGCAATCACGTAGTAGTAGATGGCGCCACCAAGCAAGGCACAGCAGAACAGAATGAAGATACCCTTTGCCGCCTTTGGCCAACGTGCTATGTCATTGAGATCCAGATCATTGAGCTGCTGCAGATTCATTCTTGCCCCTTAGCGACGTTAAGAGTCGTGCCGGCGATCTGGAACATCATGGAGAATTGGCTGAGTGCAACGGGAGCCACGTCTGCCGTGAAGATGGTGCTGAGCTGTGATTGCCCCAGCCAACCCGAGCCATCGATGCGTCTCATCATGCTGGCAACCCGACCGTAGGCTTCGGTCTTGCCGTTGATATCGATCCGGTTGTTTTGGAGCGCAAGGGTATTGAGGTAGACGCCGTTGGGTACCAGCACGGGCAATTGGTTGAACAGACGCACCGGTATATTGCGCTGCGTCTGCAATTGCTCGATGAGTTGCATGCGATCGATCAGCTCCTTGCGTCGATCCTTAAGCAACCGTATCTCACCAAGCTGGGCATCGAGTATGGCCATTTCCTGCTGCAGCCGTTGATTGCGTTGCTGTTGATAACCAATCTGCTGCATCACCAACCAATCAATGGCAAACGCAAAGGATGCTGTTGCCGCCAGAAAAATTCCGAGCATGACGCCAAACTGCTTCTTCTGGCGCTGGGCCCTGGCCAGTCGCCAAGGCAGGAGGTTTATATTTGACATGGTGTGAAGCTCCGCAGTGCCAGACCCAACGCAGCCATGTATTTGGCCCCATGAGTTTCCCCCCCGTCTCCCTTGGGCTTGCCGAACAACACAAAGGGATCGGGATGCAAGACCTCACAATTGAGCTCGCTGCCTATCTGCTGGGCCAGACCCGGCAGCAGGCTGCCACCGCCCGTCAATACCAGTTTCGGCAATTCCTTGTTGCCCGACGAGCTGCAAAACAGCTGCACATTGCGTCTGACCTGCAACACCAGCGTACTGAGATGAGGTGAAAGCACGTCGACCTCATGATCGGCAGGCAAGGTGCCCTTGAGCTTGGCAAGCTCGGCCTCCTCCAGACTCATACTGTAAAAAGACGCCAAGGCTTGGCTGTATTGATCGCCACCAAAGTTCTGCAAGCGGGAATAGATGATCTGGCCTCTGAGCAGGGCGGCAAAGGTCATGGCGCTGGCACCGATATCGATGATGCCGACCGGCTTATCCGCTGTCTGCAACTCGGGCAGGCAGGCCAGGACGGCACGCCCGAGCGCATGAACCCCCACATCCACCACCTTGGTGTTCATGCCCGCTTCGGTGAGGGCGCTGACCCGGCCGCTGACGCTTTCGGTACGGGCCGCACTGAGCAGCACCTCTTGGCGGGTCTCATCGGCCGTCATGCCGAGGATCTCGAAATCCAGGCTGACCTCGTCGAGCGGGAAAGGGATGATTTGCTCAGCTTCCTGCTGGACCTGGCTCTCCAGTTCGCTATCGCTGATCCTGGCATCGACCTGGATGACCTTGGTGATGACGTTGGAGCCGGTCACCGCGGTGGCCACGTGCTGGCACTCCCCCTGGATGAGGCGCTTGAGGGACTTGAGGGATTGGCTGACCCGTTCGATATCCTGCAATTGATAATCGACCAGGGTGCCCTTGGGCGTGGCTATCTCGGCGATCGATTCGAGATGCACCTTGCCGGGACGTCCGCTGAGGGTGACGGCCTTGATGGTTTGACTGCCAAAATCAATACCCGCCAAGGAGAGGAGGGATCCTTTGCTGAATAGCCCAAACATATACACATCCATGCGTTATTGGGTTTTAGGACTTATTGTAGGACAGCTCATCACGAGGTGGTGACTTACCTCAATATAATGCTCTATCTATCAATGTCATAAAGTTTATGTCAAAAATTGACGCGGCTCTCCTTTCGGCCATGCCCGCCGCCCTCTTGGTAATTGCGCCATGGAATGCTACCCTCGCGCCTCTTCTCGAGGTCAGGGTCTGTGGACAGGAAAATCTCGAATCTGCGGGGGTAAAAAGGCTATACTCTGCGCCCGTTGGCTAATTTTAAGACGATTGGTAGTTCTTCCATGCTGAAATGGCTCGTTCGCCTGTTTATTGTCATGATGCTGGGTGCAGTGCTGGGTGTTGCCAGCCTCATCGGCATCTACTTCTACATCAAGCCCCAGTTGCCGGATGTGAGCGCACTGCGCGACGTCAAACTGGCCACCCCGATGAAGGTGTACAGCCGGGACGGGGAACTGATCTCCCAATTTGGCGAAATTCGTCGCATCCCGCTGCGGCTGGACGAGATTCCCCAGCCCATGATCGATGCGGTGCTCGCCACCGAGGATGCCCGCTTCTATGAGCATCCGGGGATAGATCCCATCGGCATCATTCGTGCTGCCACCGTCTGGGCCGTCTCCGGTCAAGCCCGCCAGGGCGCCAGTACCATCACCCAGCAGGTAGCGCGCAACTTCTTCCTGAGCAACGAGAAGACCATAGTGCGCAAGGTAAAGGAAGTCTTCCTGGCCTGGCGTATCGAGCAGAATCTCTCCAAGGACGAGATCCTGACGCTCTATCTCAACAAGATCCCCCTCGGCTATCGGGCATTCGGGGTCGGCGCCGCCGCCCAGGTCTACTTTGGCAAGGAGGTCAAGGATCTGACCCTCGATGAGATCGCCATCATCGCAGGCTTGCCCAAGGCGCCCTCCATGCTCAACCCCATCCGTTCCCCCGAGCGCGCTTTTGCGCGTCGCAACGTGGTGCTGGGACGCATGCTGGAGACTGGCAAGATCACCCAGGCCCAGTTTGACGAAGCCTCCAAGATGCCGATCAAGGCCCGTTACCACGGCGCCGAGACGACCCTCAATGCCCCCTATCTGAGCGAGATGGTTCGCCAGAAGATGGTGGAGCAGTTTGGGGAAGATGCCTACACCATGGGGCTGCACGTCTACACCACGGTCACCGCCAAGCGCCAGCGAGCCGCTCATCAAGCCCTGCTGGACGGCGTCTTCGACTACGACACCCGCCACGGCTACCGTGGCCCGACCGCGCTGCTGTGGAAGGCGGGTGAGCCCGACTGGAATTACGACCAGATCATGGCCCACCTGGCCAAGCAACCCACTTACCAGCCGCTGATGGCGGCCGTGGTCACCAAGGTCGGCGACAAGAGTGCCACCCTGGTATTGAAGAATGGCAAACAGGCCGAGCTCGGCTGGAATGGCATCAAGTGGGCTCGTACCTTCATCACCGATGATCGCCAGAGTTATGCCCCGAAATCGGCACGGGACGTGCTGAAAGTCGGTGCCCAGATCTGGGTGCGGGAGAAAGGGGAAGAGCTGCTGCTCTCCCAGATCCCTGACGTCAACGCCGCACTGGTCGCCATGAATCCGCAGGATGGGGCCATAGAGGCGCTGGTCGGCGGCTTCAGCTTCGAGCTGTCCAAGTTCAACCGGGTCGATCAGGCTCGCCGTCAGGTCGGCTCCAACATCAAACCCTTCCTCTACGCCACCGCGCTGGAGCAGGGTTACACCCTGGCCTCTCTCATCAACGACGCGCCGATCAACCAGTGGGATCCGGCCAAGGGCCCCATGTGGCAGCCCAAGAACTCACCGGCCATCTATGAAGGCCCCACCACGCTGCGTCTGGGGCTCGCCAAGTCCAAGAACGTGATGTCGGTGCGGCTGATGCGTGCCATCGGGCTGGATACCTATATCGACGGCCTGACCCGTTTCGGTTTCGCACGGGACCACATTTCCGCCAACGAATCCCTGGCACTCGGCGCCGCCGAATTCACCCCGCTGGAAGTGGTGCGCGGTTATTCGGTGCTGGCCAACGGCGGCTTCCAGGTCACCCCTTACTTCATCACCGAAGTGACCGACAGCTTCGGTACTCCGCTGTATCAGGCCAATCCGGCCGCCGCCTGCCGTGACTGTGGCGCACTGGCCGCCGCCGGGCTCGACACTGCCGAAGCCTATGCCAATACCGTCCCGGACTGGAAAGCTCAGTGCCCGATCGACCCTGTCGTGCCGAACAACATGGCGCCGCAGACCATCAGCGCCCAGAGCGCCTTCCTGGTCACCGATACCCTGACCACCGCCATCTGGGGTGGCAACGGCTGGCGTGGCACCGGCTGGCGCGCGGCCCGCGACCTCAAGCGTCACGACATCTCGGGCAAGACCGGGACCACCAACGAATCGCGGGATGCCTGGTTCTCCGGCTACACCCCGAATCTGGTCGCCACCTCCTGGATCGGTTTTGACAACCACCAGCGTGGCTTGGGCCGGGCCGAGTTCGGTGGCGGTGCCGCTCAACCCATCTGGATCGACTTCATGAAGACCGCCCTGCAACAGGTGCCGGAACGCAAGATGCCGGTGCCGGAGGGGATCATGCAGGTGCGCATCGATCGCGAGACGGGTCTGCTGACCAATCGTACCGACGGCAGCACGACCGAGGAGTTCTTCAAGGAAGGGACAGAGCCGACCCGCTACGCGAGCCAGCTCTCCGACGGCAATCAGGTCTACGGGGGCGATGGCCCCAGCAGTGATGGCCCTGTCTCGACCGACGACATCTTCTAAGCTGCCCCCGCAGACGATAAAAAAACCGGCGCCCAAGGCGCCGGTTTTTTATTTGTCCATCAAGATATTATGCCAGCAATGGCCGCATCAGCAGCGAGATACGAGCGGCCAGCTCATTGAAGCAGGGCCTGCGCACCGAATAGTGACGATAAAGCAGCGAGATAGCGCGCCCCGGCACCGGATCCACGACGGGTCGGTAACTGACTCCCCGCTCTTCTGGCTGGGCCGGCACGGCGAGCCGGGGGATCAGGGTCAGGCCGCTGCCCGCCGCCACCATGTTACGCAACGTCTCCAGGCTGGTGCCCTTGAAGCGCTGATCCTCGCCAATACCGGCGGCGAAGCAGAAGCCCATCGCCTGATCCCGCAAGCAGTGACCATCGGCCAGCATCAGCAGCTTCTTGCCCTTGAGGTTGTGCAGCGGTACCGACTTGGCGCGCGCCTCGGGATGCTGCTGGGGCACGGCGAGCCACATGGGCTCCTGATACAACGGGATAGACCCAAACCCCTCCATCCCTTCCAGCTCGGCCAGGATGACGCAATCGAGCGTCCCCTCCTCCAGCAGCTTGAGTAACACCTGGGTCTGCTCTTCGTAGAGATAGAATTCCAGCTTGGGGAAGTGATCCCGCAGATCCTGGATGATGTGCGGCAACAGGTAGGGGCCGACGGTGGGAATGAAACCGATGTGGATCTCGCCCGACATCGGCTCGGCAAAGTGCTGGCCTATGCTCTTGAGCTCACGCACCTCTTTGAGTACCTTGCGGGCCTGCTGGGCCATGGCGTCACCGGCTGACGTGAACAACACCTTGCGAGAGGTGCGTTCGATCAGGATCACGCCCAGCTCGTCTTCCAGCTTGCGCAACTGGCCGCTCAGGGTCGGCTGGCTGACGAAACAGCGCTCCGCCGCCTTGCGGAAGTGTTTCTCCTCTTCCAGCGCTACCAAATACTCGAGATCGCGAAGGTTCATACGTCCTTAAATCCGGCTAAGCCAATGGGGTCATTAGCATGCCCAAGAACGGGGGGTGGGACAAGGGATGCCGACACAATGGGTGGCGGCAGTTCACATCCTCACTATTTTGTGCGGCACGCCAGGGGAATGGCCATGGCATCAGGCGGCCATCAGGGACGCCAGATGACGGGAGAAGGCCTCCGGCTCACCGAGGAAGGAAGAGACCGCCAGCGGGACCAGGCGCTCTCCCTGCATCAACCCCAGAGTCGGATAGCCCTGCCCGCCGAGGTGACGCAGCCAGACCTGGCACTGGGCCAGATGCTCGCTCAGGTTCACTCTTCGGTAGGCCTGCTCGAACGCCTCCGGCGCCATGCCCTGCTCCTGCGCGAGCCTCGTCAGATGGGCGAGATCTCCCACCCACTGGCCATCGCGGTAATGGGACTGCTGGATGCGGTGCAGCAGGCTCAGGTCATCCCCTCCCAGCGCCGCGACCGCCAGGACGGCGCGAATGGGCGGCTCGGAGTCGAGCAACAAGCCGTCCTTGAGCAAGAGCTCATTGAAATAGCGCTCTCCAAACGGCTGGCCGCTCAGGGCCTGGATCCGCTCGTCATGGGGCCGCACATAATCGCGCAGCGCCGCGCCCATGGGTTGACGGCGATCCCCGAGCCAGAGGCCACCGGCATGCAGGGCAATATTCAGCCCCGGGATCCGGGCCGCGGCCTCGAGCAAGGGGGCCGCACCATAGCACCAGCCACAGAGCGGGTCGTACACATAATGCAGGGTCATGTTATTCATGGGCTCACTCCAAAAAATGAAAAAACCGGGCAACCACTGCCCGGTAAAAAACACAGGAAATCAGACTCAGCCAATTACCACTTCATCTCGCCGGTCGCGACCTTGGCGCCTATGGTCAGGCCATCATCGACCGGCAGAGAGGGGTAGGCCTGCTTGAGCGCCTCGATCAGCGCGGCTGATCCCTTGGTGCTGCTCAGCGCCTGCTCGAAGCCTTGCACATAGTCACGGGTGAAGGTGACCGCCTCGACTCCCTTGGGCTCGGCCCCGAGGAAGTGGCCGGGCACGACTCGCTCGGGTTTGAGGGTCAGAAGCTGGTCCAGGGTCTGCACCCACTGTGTCCGCTCGGCCTTGGTCTGGCTATCCGCCATCCACACGTGTACGCCACCGTATACGGGGACACCGCCCAGCGCCGTCTTGATGGACGGGATCCAGAGGTAGGCCGCTGGCGTGTTCATGGCCTTGATCTCAATCGTCTCCCCTTCCAGGGTCAGCCGGGAGGCGGTCATCACCTGGGGCACGATCAGCTGCTTGGGCGCCTGCTCGGCCAGGATCGGGCCCCAGTACGCCAGCTTGGCATCCTTGGTCTGCTCGATATGGTCGACCACGTACTGACTGGCCAGGATCTTGACGTCGGGGAAGGCGGCCTTGATGGGCTCCAGCCCGAAATAGAAGTCGGGATCCCCGCCGCTGATGTAGACAGTGGTCAGTTTCTTGCCGCTCTTCTTGATGAGCTCCACCAGCGCCTTGCCATCATTCACTCCGAACTGGGCGTCGATGAGGATCGCCTCCTTGTCGCCCGCCACCAGCTCGGAGGCGACGGGGAAGATGGCCTTCTCGCCGGGGTTGTAGACGGTCACTGTCAGCGGGCCCGCCAGGGCGGCGCCACCGAGCAGGGTGCTGGTCAGGGTCAGGGTGCGAAGCAGGGTATTCATCGGGTATTCCTCATAAGGTGGTGTTGTTCAGCGAATACCCACAGTTTAGTGAAACTTTATCGGTGCAAATACCGCATAATAAGCACATCACTGTTGCGCAAATCGATCATATTGGGAGCCAGGAATGGATCGACTGACCGCCTTGCGGGTATTTGTCTGCGTGGTCGAGCAGGGCAGCCTGAGCGGTGCGGGGGAAAAACTGGAGATGTCGCGGGCCATGGTGTCGCGCTATCTGGCGGAGCTGGAGCGCTGGATGGGCGCCCGCCTGCTGCATAGAACCACCCGCCGGCTGAGCCTCACCGGACCGGGGGAGGAGGCGCTGAACCGGGCAAGATCCATGCTGGTTTTGGGGGAGGAGATGGAGCAGCTGGCCATCCGCAGTGACGAGGCTCCCAAGGGGCAGTTGCGCATGACCAGCAGTTATTCCCTCTCGGAAGCCTTGCTGGTCAAGGCCGCGAACGACTATCTGGCCCATTATCCCGGCACCGCCATCGACATCCTGCTGCTGGACAGAACCGTCAACCTGGTGGAAGAGCGGATCGATCTCGCGGTACGCATCACCAACGATCTGGATCCCAACCTGGTGGCCCGCCGCCTCGGCACCTGCCACTCCGTGGTCTGTGCCAGCCCGGCCTATCTGGCTCGTCATGGGGTGCCGCAGCGGGTGCAGGATCTGGCCCTGCACAATTGCCTCACCTACACCTATTTCGGCAAGAGTCTGTGGGAATTTCAGGGGGTCGATGGACCCGAGTCCGTGCCGGTGAGCGGCAACCTCAGCGCCAACATCTCCAACTTGCTGTTAAAGGCAACCCTCGATGGGGCGGGTATCAGCCTGCAACCACGCTACTCGGTGCAGGCGGAGCTGGAGAGCGGGGCCCTGGTGCCCTTGCTGACCCAGTGGCAGCCCAAGCGACTTGGCGTCTATGCCATCTACGGCACCCGCAAGCAGATGTCCCCCCTGCTGCGCAGTTTCCTCGACTTCCTCATCGCGCGCATGGCCGACGATCCCCTGTGGCAAACCGAATGAGCGCACAAGAAAAAGGGGCCCGTAGGCCCCGTTTTTTCATTCAGAACGGGCTTATGCCTCGAAGCCGAACGCCTTGACTGGCGGTGACGCCTCTGTGCTCTCCTGCTCTTCCAGATAGATGTCACGGTAGGCCGCGTAGATGGAGTAATTGATGGCCGGTAGCACCACCAGCAAGCCGACCAGCAACAGGAGGGCGCCGAACAGTATCAGTACCGCCCCCAGCAGCCCCCACCAGAGGAAGGGCCACATGTTGTACAGACAGCCCTTGAAACTGAGCCTGGCCGCCTGCCAGATCCCCACCCCGTGGAAGAAGATGAGGGCGGGAGCGAAGGTGATGGCCATCAGCACGGGCACCAGCAACGCCAGCCCCAGCAGCAGACAGAGCAGGAATCCCTGCGCCTGCTCGGGCGTCACCGTCAGGGTTTCCGGATCCTGGGACAGCAAGCCGGTCAGATCCCACAGATGCAGCAGGCCAAAGCAGATCAACAGGATCAGCGTGAACAGGCCGAGCACCATCAGCCCCCCCAGTATCAGCGGCGTCAGCCGGTGACGGAAACCAGAGAAGAAATCGGAAAACTGAAGAGGCTGCCCCGCAAAACCGCGCGCCGCCACCGCCACCCAGCCGGCGCCCCACACCATGTACAGCAGCTGGGAGATGAAACCACCCGCCGGCAACTGCTCCAGCACCATTCCCACCACGAACCAGAGCACTATCATGGCCACACTGGCCCCCATGCCCTTGTTGAAGATATCGAATCCCGTACGGATCCAGGCCCAGCCTCGCCCTATGGGGTGGCGCTTGGGTTCGCTACGCAGGATGTTGTCACTGTTCATCGTCAACCTCGTTGAAAAAAGCAGGAAAGCACGCGATCAAGGCACGCTCACCGTGACCATGATGGTCCCCGTGTAAGCGCCGGTGCGCACCACCTGACCCGGCAGCCGGGTCGGATAGAGCCTCACCTTGTAGTTGGTGTTATTGGTGGCTGCCGAATAGGGTACCGCGATGACAGTATCAAATGGAATAGAGGTCTGGGTGTCCTGCTCGAGCATGCCGACCCCGACCCCGGCCAGGCTGGTGGTGATGAAACGATTCTGGCTGCTGAGCGCCCCCCCGAAGCTGTAGCTGAGCGGCACCACGTAGTCACTCGGGATCTGGCTGCAGGTGACGCTCACATTGACGCTGCGCGGAGCATAACCTCTGGGCACATCGCCCTCGACGAAGGCACTCTGGGCCACGGCCCCGAGATCGATGGGGATGCTGGTGCCGGCCGGGAACTGACAAGTCGGGGTCGAGGTGACGCTAATGTTCATCGACAGGGTGCTGAACGCATTGGCCGGGCTGGTATCCGGCATACTGGAGCGCCGCACGAAGAGGTAGGCAACGGTGCCATTGAAGGTCTGGGTACCAGTGACGCCCTTGAGCAGTTTCAGGGTATAGCGACCGCCATTCACGTTGATCCCCCCCAGCACGGAGACATTCAATAGGCCACCGACACAGGCGCTCAACAGCCCTATGGTCGTGGTATTGAAAGGCACGGTTTGATAGCCCCCGCTGCCTGCATTGAATTCGGCCTTGAGGCCAAAATAGGAGTTGAGCTTGATGAGGGTCCCGAGAGGATCGGAGACGGTTGGCAGGCTGGTGGTGCCCTGATAATAAACCGTCACAAATAATCCCACCGAGATCCCGACACAATCACAGGTGGCCGTGTTTGTGGTCGAGAAGGTGGTGGGACCGTTGGTGGCTCCGGGCTGATAGAACGTACTGGTAACGGTAATGGGCCCGGTTGCCACAAAGGGGCTGGTGCATTGGCCATTGACGGCATGAGCCCTCGGCAACCACAGCAGGCAACCCAAACACAAGACACCGGCCATCAGGCTCCGACGCACCATCATGCCCACGCCGTGACTCCCAGTCTGTTCACTCATCACTGCCCTCCCTGCCCAGTACAAATGCCTGCTCGTGGTAGTTACCATCATCATCTATCCAGCGCACCTTCCCTTTTTCAGTAGTCGCTTCGACTACTTGGATGGGTATTGGCAGCATGCCATAGGGCGGAATCAGGCCCGCCTGTTGCCAACTGGCCCCCGTCGCCAGCAGCACCTCGCTCAGGCTGATGTGGAAGGGGCTGGGGTTGCTGACGATCAGCCCTTGTGCCTGCGCCTGCCAGTGGAGCCGGGTAACCGCATCCGCCACCGTTCCCTGCAACCCGGCGGGACGATAGAACAACTTGATCCGGGTGCGATAGGCCAGTTGCACGCTGGCCGCCGAGGCGCTCGCCTTGGGGGGCAAGCCGAGCACATTGAGCCAGAACAGGGATTCCCTGTCCCGGGGCAGCCGGTTCAGATCCGCCCCCAAGATGCGCAGGGTCTGACCCCTGTCCGGTCCGAGTCGCATCATGGGGGGCACCACCAGGAAGGGGGTGGCGGCCTCGGCCGGTCCCTGATTCTGGTTTCCTCCATCGACCCAGGCCTGCAACAAGCTGGGCTCGGCTCCCCCGTTGTGGACCATCAGGCTGGCCTCCCCGCCTCCCTCATAGACCAGCCGGGTACGCATCAGGCTGAGCGCGGCTTCCGTATGCGGTCCCCACAGCAAGCCAGCGAGGACAAGACCCCACCAGACCCAGCCTCTCATTATCCGGCCTCCGTCGTGACGCAGCGTGCAGCCACCTGCTGATAGGGTACGGCCGGATCAGATTTTGGCGCCCGATAGTCCAGTCGGCACTGCTGGGAGGGCTCCTTGCCCCACTGGACATGCAGCACTGAATAGTCGCCGCGCACGAAGATGAGCCCCCCCTGCCCAACCACGGCCACGGAGCCGCCCGCACCATCCATCACCTCGGCGCCAAAAGGCGGGGCACTGCCATCCGGCCGCTGTACTTTCAGCAGCAACGGCTGGCCGATGTGGGTCTCGTACGCCAGCTTGACGATGGCTCCCCGGCGCGGCGCCACCATCTGGGCGCTGCCATCTATCTCCACGTCCAGCGGCAAGCCAGTCGGATCCAGGCCGATGACGTTGGTGCGATAGGGGTTGAGACCGGCCAGCACGGCGTAACCATCTCCGTCCACCTCGCTGCCGATACCCTGACTGATCCTGGCCCCCTGGGCTCCCTTGGCCTCCACCAACGCCATCGTCTCCCCTTGCGTCTGCCCCAGCACCCAACCGTCCTCATGCACCAGCAGGGTGCCCTTGGCCGAGGCCACATACTGGGAGTAGCCCTCTCCCTGGCTGGTCGAGAGGCCAAGCTGGGTCGCCGCCGTCTGGTATTGCAGGTTGGCGCCGTATCCCTGATAACCCATGCCGCCGCCCCGGCTCTGGCTGCCGTAGAGCCCGTAGTAGAAGCGTCCGTCCCGGGAGCCACCGTTCAGATCCAGTCTGGCGCTGTACCCTTGCCCCTCCTGATAGGAGACAGTACTGCTCAGGCGTGGGGCACCGAGTCGGTTCCCGATGGGAATGCTGAGACTCAGCATGTATTGATCGCCGACCCCGTCGTCGAGCGAGTGGCTGGCCGAGAGCGTCAGGCTGCCCCAGTCAAAGCCCAGGTTATAGCCGAGCTGGAAGCTGCTGCTCTCGGTCTGCCCACCCCAATAGTCGCGGCTGATGCCGTTGAAGTAGAGATCCCCCCAATCCCCTATCGGCTGGTTGATGTTGAGCTGGAAGCGATTGCGCTCGCGCTGCAGCTGATCGAAGGTCTGCGCCTGCACGGCCGCCACATCGCTCAGATCCAGGTAGCCCTCGCTGGAGAAACGATAGGCCGCCAGGGTGAAGTAGGTCTGGGTCAGATCCATCTGCTTGCTGTACGTGAGACGGTAGCTCTGGCCGGAGAGCGATGAGGGCAAATCGGACATGGCAGGCAGATCCCGAGCCCAGGAGCCGGTGACGTCGAGCGCCAGCGCACCATAGTCAGATCCCACGGCGGCGCCCCCCAGCAGGGCGGCATAATCCTCGGCGGCTATGGTGCCGCCGTACAGGGTCAGGGTGTTGGAGAAACCGCGCCTGTAGGTGCCTTGCAGAAAATCCGGGCCATCGGGGCCAGCCTCGTTACGATAACGGCCAAGTGTCAGACTGAAACGCGAGGTATCGTCTCGCAGCATCTGCACCACCGAGGAGAATGGCAGGGTAAAACTGCGGGAGCTGCCATCCGCCTCTGTGATGGTCACATCCAGATCGCCGGCGAAGCTGGTGGCATAGAGATCATCGATGGCAAAGGCGCCGGGGGCAACCTGGGTTTCATAGATGAGGGCGCTGCCCTGGCGGATGCTGACTCTGGCATTGCTCTGGGCGACGCCACGTACCACGGGGGCAAAGCCCCGCTCAAAATCGGGCAGCATGGCATCGTCGCTGGCCAGCTGCACACCGGTAAAAGGTACGCTGTCGAAGCTGTCCCCCGGGGTGAAATACTCACCCAGGGTGAGCTGGGCAGTCTGCCCGGTGACATCCCGCTGAACATAGCTGTTGAGGGACTGGTAACTGCCGCCATCATTGCCCTGGAAAGAGCCATTGTGACGCAGCCGCCAGGCCCCCAGGTTGATGCCGGTATTGAGGTTGACGCTGTTGCTGAACTGCTCGTCGACGCCTTCCTGCTCGCTGTAATAGAGATTGGCGTTATAGCCGACGAAGGCCGCATTGATCCCCTGCACCCACTGATCGGGACCGACATAATCGCGCCTGACCTGGCCCACATAGGCCTGCGGCAGGCTGAGTGCACCGCTGAGGCTTGCCAGATCGAAGGTGAAGCTGGCCCCCGGCACCAGCGAGGCTACCTGGATGCAGTCACTTTCAAGCTGTTGCCTGACCGATGCTTGATGGGGCAACTTGTCGACAAGCAGGCCCCACTGCGTCAATTGGCCCGGCTTGAAGCAAAACAGGGGCGTCTTGGGATCGGCCCCCGCTCGCACCTCTACTTGCTGGCTCACCTGCTCCTTGCCATTGATGGTGATGTCGATCTGATAGAGGCCGAGGGGGACGAAGTCAGCGCTGGCGAAGCGGGCCAGATCGATGTTCACCCCCAGGCTGTCGAGCAACCGGCTGTCAAACTCGACGTCCGTGGGGGCGGTATCTACCTGGGTCGCTACCGAGTGGGGGGCTGCTTCATCCGCCATGGCCAGGAAACTCCAGAGCAGCAACGACAACAGCCCGTATTGGCGGCCATGACGTCTGGCACAAAAACGGGTCGGGGAGGTGGATAACGGGAGAACGCTGGCAATCACGGCATACCTCCCCTCTCAGAGCCAGCAGAAGTGCAGGGAGAATCGGCTTGGCCATCCTGCTCCCGCACCAAGGGATCAGTTGAAGACGAATCGGCCCACCTCGCGGGCACCATAGTCATTGAGCCAATAGAAGGTCACCGCCTTGGCATGCACAGTGCCGGACAGGCGATCGACGGGAAAATCGAAGCTGCCACCTGGCGCCACCATGCCACCACTGAGGTTGTTGTAGCGCCTCGTCTGAGCCGTCTGCAATTCCAGATTGCTGATGCTGACGTGATAGAGGCTCGGGTTGCTGGCGCGCAGTGCATAGCCTTCCCCTTGTCTGACGAGACGCCAGCTCAGGTGATGGGCAGAATCTTCAATATTGCCTGCCAACCCTTCAGGCCGGTAAAACAGCTTGATCCTTGAGCGAAAGGCGAGCTGAACCAGATTCTGACTCGCCTCGGCGGACTTGGCGCTGGGCGGGACTTCCAGCACATTCAACCAAAATACCGACTCGCGATCCTGAGGCAGCCCCTGCCCAACATAGGCGAGACGCAGCGACTGCCCGCGCTGAGCCTCGATGCGAGTGATGGGGGGGGTGATCAGGAAGGGAACCGCCTCGGCGCCCGGCCGGATGCGGCGGTCACCGGAATCAATCCATACTTGAACCAACGAGGGCGTGTTGCCCTTGTTGATCAGCTCCAGCGTGACCTCACGGGCGGCGGCAGGATAGATAACCCGGGTCCCCGATATCTGGACATAACCCCAGGCCTGCCAGGGAAGAAGGAACAACAAACAACAGAGCGCACGGCACCATGCCGTCCCGTCACGCTCCCGGATGCAAGGCAGGCTCATGGAGCGACTCTCAGTGATAATCCAGCGAATAGATGAGATCAGCCGAGACCAGACCGGCTCCGACGGCGCCTGTGGCGACATACTGGGCACTGTAGTAGAGGGTGGCCGTCCCGGTGCCGCTGAAATTGACCAGAGAGTTGTTGGTGTTGGTGCGCAGGTCGATGGGGCTGCTGTTGGCCGAGAGGATCTGTACCTCCACATTCTGGGCCGGATTCTTGCCCCCCGCGGACACGGCCTTGTTGGTCAGGTTGCCCGTTGCCTGGGCCACCCCAACATTCTCGAAATAGGCCCGCACAGATCCCGTTACCGGGCAGCCGGTCAGCGCGAGGTTGAACCCCGTCGCCCCCGCGGTCTGGCCGATGCTGGTCAACGCATTGGTACTGACGGTCGGCAGGGTCACGATGGCCGATGCGGTGCCGCCATTGACGGCGATGGCACAGGTGCCGGCGGTCACTTCCCCGTTGATGGTAATAGTGCCGTTGAAGGCGGCAACGGGAACCGATACCAGCCCGCCCATGGCGAGTGCGAGCATTAAGAGAGCGTTCGTCTTCATCACAACCTCCATTTACCCTGATGCCGCCGGCGACCGCCACCTTCCCTGCCAGCGCTTATATCCCTGCTGTCACAATGGGCTTCATTCAACAACCAATTTTCTAGTGACACATTAGTAAATAGCACAGACTGGTGAAGCTTGCTCACCGTCGGATAACATCTTTGGCCGGCCCCCTTGTCCAAGGTGACGGACAGCCCGGCGGGAATGTGGCATCATTTTCGCTCTTTATCTCATCCCCCTGTTATTCGATGGAGCCGTCATGCGTCGCCTGTATTTTCTCATCCTGCTGCTGGGCAGCACTTCGATCTATGCCGCCGAGCCCGGCTTCATCAGCCGGCTGCTCAATCACCCCGTCCCCGGCGGCGTCGCAGTCGTCTCCCTGGGGGATGAGGCGCAAGCCCCCAGCGTCCGCTATCAGGACAAGCCCGTACTGGTCGTCAGAGAGGAAGGCCGCCACTGGATAGCCATCGTCGGCATCCCGCTCAAGAGCGCAACCGGCCCTCACCACCTCAAGCTTGGCGATGGCCGGCAACTCGACTTCGTGGTGCAACCCAAGCACTACCGCGAACAGCGCATCAAGTTGAAGAACGGCCGCCAAGTCAATCCGCTGGCCGAAGACATGGTGCGCATCAATCGCGAGCTGGCGGAGCAGACCAAGGCCTATCAGATCTTCAGCCCCACCCAACCCAGCAATCTGCTGTTCGACAAACCGGTCAACGGCCCCCTCTCCAGCCCGTTCGGTCTGCGCCGCTTCTTCAATGGCGAGGAGCGCAACCCCCACTCAGGTCTGGACTTCGCGGTCGGGGCCGGCACCCCCATCAAGGCACCGGCGGCGGGCAAGGTGATCCTCATCGGCAACTATTTCTTCAACGGCAACACGGTATTCGTCGATCACGGCCAGGGGCTGATCAGCATGTTCTGCCACATGTCGAAAGTGGACGTGAAGCTGGGGCAAAGCCTGCCCCGTGGCGGTATCGTCGGCCGGGTCGGCGCCACCGGCCGTGCCACCGGTCCCCACATGCACTGGAACGTCAGCCTCAACGACGCCCGGGTCGATCCCGCCATCTTCATCGGGGCCTTCAAGCCCTGAGACGAGTCTCGAATCACAAATGCAGAAGAGGCAGCCTTGGCTGCCTCTTCTTTTTTTATCTGCTGGTGAGCCAGAGTCTGCGGCTAGCCCGCGATGGCGTGCAGCCTGGCTTCCTTGCGCATGGCCCGCCACATCACCAACACCAGCACTGTGCTGCAAGTCGGCAACGCCAGCCAGACTCCGGCCACCCCCCACTGGGATGAGAAGCCCCACAGGAAGCCGCCGATCAGCACCAGCTTGCCGCCGGTGAGCAGAGAGGCGATGCGGGCCCGGTTGATGGCCTGGAAGTAGGTGGCCCCCACCAGCAGCAAGCCCTCCATCGGCAGACCCCAGAAGTAGAGCCAGATGCCGAGACTCGCCACCGGCAGCAGGGCCGCGTTGTCCCCTGCAAACAGATAAACCACTGCCTCCGGCCACAGATAGAGCGGGATCATGCCACACAGCGCCACCAACATGGTCACTCCTAACGCCAGGTTGCGCACCCGCAGCACCCGCTGCCAGTTACCCGCCCCGGCGTTGAAGCTGGCGATGGGCTGGATGCCCATCGCGATCCCCTCGAAGATGAGATAGAAGAAGGCCTCGCTGTAGCTGATCACCCCGTAAGCGGCCACGTGCAGCGAGCTGCCCACCGCCAACAGCGCCTTGTTGTGCAGCGCCAGCACCACGGAGAGATAGAGGTACATCAGGAAGCTCGACACCCCGAGTCGCAGGGTCTCCCCCATCAGCCGCCAGTCCGGCACCAGGGTATCCCAGCGAATGCGCAGCTGGCTGCGGGGGGTGAAGAAGTGCCACAGGCAGAGGCCGCCGGTCACCGCCTGGGAGAGCATGGTGGCAATCGCCGCCCCCGCCAGTCCCCAGGGGATCACCACCATCAGCAGGTAGTCGAGCAAGACGTTGAGCACGCCGCCGCCCACCAGGATCCAGGTGGTCAAACCGGGTCGCCCGTCGTTGCGCAGCAGGGCGGTGAACGCCATGGAGAGCACCGCAAAGGTTCCGAGCCAGGCATACCACTGCAGATAGGCCATGCCGGCGCTGAAGATCTCTCCTTCCGCCCCGATCCAGGCCAGCATGGCATCGCCGTAGCGAATGCCGATGAAGGCGAGCACGGCCGAGGCGAGGAGCACCATCAGCAGTGCATTGCCGACGATATGGCGCGCCTTCCCCTGCTCCCCCCTGCCGAGGTAGAAGGAGGCGAGCGACGAGGAGCCCATGCCGATCAAGGCCCCCACCGCATAGAGCACGGCGCAGATGGGATAAGCCAGCATCATGCCCGCCAGCCCATCTTGCCCCAGGATATGGCCGATGAAGATGCCGTCGATGGTCACATAGACGCCGGTGACCAGCATGGCGGCCACCGTCGGCGAGACATAGCGCAGGAAGAGGCGAGAGAGGGGAGCCGTGCCCAAATCGAGGGAAGACATAAGATACTCTGTGACAGGGGAAACGAGCGGAATAATAGCCAAACAAGGCCCTGTTCGCCCGTCATTTATGTTGTGAATCATTACTCTGGAAGCCTTTACCCGCCCAGGTCCCTGCTTTAGGCTAGGGCCACTTCTCATGAACGGAAACGTGCGCCATGTTGCAACGCCTGCTCTGTCTGATGCTCTGTCTCAGCCTGCTCCCCTTCTCCTTTGCCCAGGCCGACGATGCCATCACTCAGGTTGAGGAGTTGCTGCAGAGCGTACCCAAGACGGACAGCCCGGAGAATCAGCAGTTGCGGGAGAGTTACCAGCAGGCGCTGCAGTATGCCCGGGACGCCCAGCGCTACCGGGAGCAGGGCAAGGCCTATCAGCAGATCCTCATCGACTACCCCAAGGAGTCCGCCCGCCTCAAGGAGAGCCTGCACAACTACCAACCCCAGCCGCGCCCGCCCCTCTCCTCCCTGAAAGAAGAGGCACTGCACCAGGCCATCAGCCTGAGCAGCAACCGCCAGCTCAACCTGCGCAAGGAGCGCCAGGCCGTCACCGATAGCCTCAGCCAGCTGGAGAGCACCGGCCAGGAGTATCACCTGCGGGTCGACGAGTTGCGCAAGCAGTTGCAGCAGACCCGCACCCAGCTCGATCGCCTCAGCTTCAGCAACGAATCGGATCGCCTGCAGGAAGCCCAGCAACTGGCGGCTCGCCTCAAGGAGCAGAGCCTGTCGGACAGGGTCCAGATGCTGGAGCTGGAACAGCTCTCCGCCCAGCAGCGCAACGATCTGGGCAAGCTGAGGCTGCAAGAGCTCAGCCTCGCCATCACCGATGAAGACGAGTGGCAGGCCAGCCTGCTCGCCCAGCAGAACCAGCTGCGGCGGGAGAAGACCGAGCAGGCGCTGGCCGAGAGCGAACGGCTGCGCAAGCAGCTCACCTCGGATCTGCCGCTGCTGCAGGAGCAACAGCAACAGAACCAGGCCCTCTCCATCCAACTCGGCGCGCTGGAGGATCAGATAGAGCGGGTCCAGGACGAGCAGCGCGGGGTCGACAAATCCCTGTCCGGCTTGAACGATCTGATCAACTCGGTACGCGAGCAGCTGGAATGGTTGCAGATAAGCAACGCCTACGGCGAGAACCTGCGCAGCAAGCTCGCCGACTTGCCCGCCTACTTCCCGCTGGATAAGCTGGAGTCCGCCATCGTCAAGGCGCGCATGGCGAAATACCAGTACGAAACCGAGCAGGATGCCCTCAAGGATCCCGTCCAGATGCGCGACAGCCTGCTGGACGGCGTGACTCTGGACAGGGCCCAGCGCGCCGTGCTCGACAACCTGCTCAAGGCCAGACGCCAGCTGCTGACCCGCCTCAACGAGGCCTCCGATACCCTGATCCAGGAGCAGACCCGCCTCAAGCTGATCTACAGCCGCCAGAACAGCAAGATCGACGAGATCCGCGAGATAAGCGCGAGCCACCTGTTCTGGATGCCGGACGTGCGCCCCTTGAGCCCCGCCGTGCTGCTCGGCGTCCCCGCCGCGCTGGGGCTGGCGCTCGATCCCGCCAACTGGCTGCAACTGCCCAAGGCCATCGCCGAGAACAGCCCCATGAGCCTGACCCTGGCCGGGCTCGGCCTGCTGGTGCTGGCCTGGTGCTGGCTCAAGCTGGGCCGCCATCTGACGGAATACAGCACCTACATAGCCCCCCGTATCGGCAAGGTGACCCAGGACAAGTTCAGCCTCACCAGCCGGCTGCTGATGCGCTCCCTGCTGGCTGCCCTGCCGCTGCCCGCCATGGTGCTGATGCTCCACGGCCTGCTGGATGGCGCCTGGCAATATCCGTTCGCGGTGGCGGTCGCCCGCGGCCTCGGCGAGATCTGGTTCCTGCTGCTGGCCCTGCTGGTCGCCCGCCATCTGACCCTGGACAAGGGGATCCTGATCCTGCATTTTCGCTGGCAAAAAGAGCGGGTGCAGCGGGTGTGGAGCCAGTTTCGGACCCTGCTGCTGGTGCTGATCCCCAGCTTCTTCGTGCAGGGCATGGCCAACAGCTATCAGGAGCACGCCTTCTACGACTCCCTCGGCCGGCTGGCCTTCATCGTCGGCGCGCTCTGGCTGCTGCTGTTCTTCGCTCGCCTCAACCGGGAGCGGCTGCCGCTCACCTGGGGACAGGCCGACATGAGCAAGCCCCACCTGCTGCACCACTTCATCTGGAACAGCCTGATGCTGGCGCCCCTCTTGGCGGTGCTGGGCACCCTGTTCGGCTACTTCTATACCTCCCGCACCCTGCTGCGCCAGCTGGAGCTGAGCCTGCTGATGGGGCTCGGCTGCCTGCTCGTCTACTATCTGGCGCGGCGCTGGATGCTGATCCAGCGCCGCCGGCTGGCCTTCGATCGCGCCAAGAGCAAGCGGGCCGAGATGTTGGCCCAGCGAGAGAGGGACGAGGATGATCTGAGCTCCGAGATCCCCGATGTGGTGGAGGAGCCCGAGCTGGATCTGGACACCATCAGCGCCCAGTCCCTCGGGCTGGTGCGCACCCTGCTGATGCTGGGCTTCACCATGCTGGTGGTGGTGCAATGGTCGGATCTCAACTCCGCCTTCAGCTTCCTCAGCAGCATCGAGGTGTGGCAGGTGAGCAGCAAGGTGGCCGGCATAGAGCAGCTCTCCGCCATCACCTTGCAGGATCTGATGCTGACCGTCTTCGTCTTCATCCTGACCGTGGTCACCGCCCGCAACCTGCCGGGGCTGATGGAGCTCACCCTGCTCCAGCACCTGAGCCTCTCCCCGGGTACCGGCTTCGCACTCACCACCGTCAGCAAATACTTGGTGCTGTTGATCGGCGCCCTCACCGGCTTCTCCATGCTCGGCATCGACTGGTCCAAGACCCAGTGGCTGGTGGCGGCGCTCTCGGTGGGGCTCGGCTTTGGCCTGCAGGAGATCTTCGCGAACTTCGTCTCCGGCCTCATCATCCTGTTCGAGAAGCCGATCCGGCTCGGCGACACCGTCACCATCCGCGATCTGACCGGCACCGTCACCAAGATCAAGACGCGCGCCACCACTATCGTGGACTGGGACCGGAAGGAGATCATCGTCCCCAACAAGGCCTTCATCACCGAGCAGTTCATCAACTGGTCCCTGTCCGATGCCATCACCAGGGTCAAGCTGCGCATTCGCATCGGCCTGACCCAGGAGCCCAGGCGGGTACAACAGTTGCTGGAGCAGTGCGTGCAGGAGTCCACTCTGGTGCTGGATACCCCGACCCCGGAGGTGTTCCTCATCGAGTTCACCGACTCGGCGCTCATCTACGAGATCCGCCTCTACGTCAACAACATGGATCACCGGATGCCGATCACCCACGAGGTGCACTCGCTGATCCTGGAGAAACTTCATCAGCTCGGCATGCATCTGCCCCATCAACAGATCGATATCAGGATGAGCCGGGGCTAAACCAGCGCTAACCACAGGCAACACAGGAGCCCATCATGCAGATCATTGCCCATCGCGGGGCCAGCGGGCTGGCACCGGAGAACACCCTCAAGGCGATGGCGCTGGCCATCGAACTCGGAGTCAGCGCCATCGAGCTCGATGTGCAGTGGGCCGACGGCGAGCTCTGGGTATTCCACGACCGGCGGCTGGAGCGCTGTACCAATGGCCGCGGGGTGCTCAGCGCACAATCCCGCGCCTATCTCGAGAGCCTGGATGCCGGCCAAGGGGAGTCCATTCCGACCCTGTGGCAGGTGATGACGCTGATTGCGGGGCGCTGCGAGCTGCACATCGAGCTCAAGGGAGCCAATACCGCCGAGCAGGTCGCGGCGCTGACCCGGCGCGCCGAGGCCGAGCTCGGTTTCACCCCGGCGCAGTGGGTCATCTCCTCCTTCCACCACCTCGAGCTCGCGCGCTTCGCCCGGTTGCGGCCAAAGTTGCGCCTCGGCGCCCTGACCGCCAGTCTGCCGCTTGCAAAGGCGCAGTTCGCCGAACAGCTCGGCGCCTGGTCGCTCAATTGCGATGTGGATTTTGTCGATGCCGAGCTGGTGGCGGATGCACATCGGCGAGGACTGAGCATATTGGTCTACACCGTCGATGAACCGAGTGACGCAGACACACTCAGGGCCATGGGTGTCGATGGGATATTTACCAACCGACCAGATCGATTCAGCTGAGTATCTACGCGGCCTGGCAGGCCATCAGGAGGCAAAAAAGATCGGGAAATTCATGCGCATCGGGATACATAAAGTCCAATTCAAGCCGATATAAAATTGGCTCATAACAATAACAGACCACACCCAGATCTCAGATTGACGCTAACAAGGATGTACACATGAATCTATCCATCAAGAACAAGCTCGTACTCGCCATCGGGGCCATCATTCTGGTCATCACCGGTTTGCAGGTCTGGTACAACACCTCCCAGCTGCGCAGCGAAACCCAACGACTGATCTGGAGCTTCATCGACGACAGCTCCGCCTCCAACGTGAGGGGGATCTCCCGCTGGCTGGACGCCCGCATCAATCTGGTCACCACCACCAAGGAGTCTTTCGCCAAGGAAGATGAACCCATCAGCCACCTGGCCCAGTCCATGAACGCAGGCAACTTCGATCTGGTCTATGTGGGCACCAAGGATGGGCGGATGATCCAGAGCAAGCCCACCGACTTGCCCGCTGGCTATGATCCGCGCCAGCGCCCCTGGTACAAGGACGCCATGGCGGCCGGCAAGCTCGCCATTACCCCCCCCTACGCCGACGCTGCCTCGGGCAACCTCATCATCACCATCGCCGAGCCCTTCACCCGCGGCAACACCGAAGGGGTGATCGCCGGTGACGTCTCCATCGACGGTCTGGTACGCGATGTGCTGGCCATGAACTCCGAGGGAACCTACGCCATCCTGGTGGACAGCAACGGCACCATCATCGCTCACCCGGACAAGGCGCTGACCCTCAAGCTGGCCACCGCCCTCTCCCCCGCGCTGACCGCGGCCAAGGTCAACGAGCTGGCCCATGACCACACCATCTCCGAGCTGGAGATCAGCGGCAAGGCCAGCGTGTTCGATCTCACCGAGATCCCCAACACCAACTGGTACTTCGGCATAGTGGTGGACGAGGCGGTCGCCTACCAATCCGTCTCCCGCATGGTCACCTCCGCCCTGCTGCAGGGGCTGCTGACCATCCTCATCGTCGCGGGCTTCTCCTACGTGGCCATCAACGGCTCGCTGGCACCGCTCAAGACGCTGGGTGAGGCCATCGCGGATCTCTCCCGTGGCAACGGCGACCTGACCCGCCGCATCAAGATCGAGCGGGAAGACGAGGTCGGTGCCGTCGCCCAGCACGTCAACACCTTCATCGCGCGCATCCACGCGATGGTGCAGGACATCTCCAACTCCTCCGGACAGCTCAACCAGCAGGCCAGGTCCTCCCACGACATGGCGGAGAAATCCAACCAGGGACTGGCTCGCCAGCAGAACGAGATCTCCCAGATAGCGACCGCGGTGCACGAGATGTCCGCCACCGCGGTGGAGGTGGCCAGCAACGCCGAGCAGACCGCGGAGGCGGCCCGCAGCTCCTCCAGCAGCTGTGAGCACGGCAAGCAGGTGATCGCCCGCAACCAGCGCTCCATCACGGATCTCGCCACTCAGGTGAAGCAGGCCTCCGGCATCATCCAGGAGCTGGAGAAGAACGCCCAGGAGATCAACACCATCCTCTCCACCATCCAGGGCATCGCCGAGCAGACCAACCTGCTGGCGCTGAACGCCGCCATCGAAGCGGCCCGCGCCGGTGAACAGGGCCGCGGCTTCGCGGTGGTGGCCGACGAGGTGCGGGTGCTGTCCCAGCGCACCCACAGCTCCACCGTCGAGATCCGCAGCATGATAGAGACCCTGCAGCGCAACACCCAGGGCGCCGTCAGCACCATGCACGAGGGTCAGCTGCTGGCCCAGAACAGCGTGGAAGATGCAAACGATGCCACTCAGGCGCTGGAGCAGATCACCACCTCCATCAACCAGATCTCCGACATGGCGACCCAGATCTCCAGCGCCGCCGAGGAGCAGCGGGCGGTGACCGACGAGGTCAGCCGCAACATCCAGGCGGTCAAGGATGTCTCCGACGAGCTGGCGGTGGATGCCGATAGCTCCCGTAATCTGTCGGCTCAACTTAAAAATATTTCAGGTGAGCTGAACAATCAGGTGGGCATGTTCCGCATCTGAGAACATCACGACAAGGGGCCATCCAGGCCCCTTTTTTTCGTAAAAACCCTTTTGTTTCAGTAGTTATTACCCGACGACCATCCCGCTCATTTTTGTGATCGGCCTCTCCATTCAGGTCACATACAGCCTGCCATTGCCTCAACTCCACTATATTCGCATTACTTTTTTGAAGTCTTTTTACGAGTAAAAGACATGAGAATAATTATTATTAAATAATTTTGATAAAAAACTTAAAAACTTTATGGGTAATACCTAAAAAGAGAGGCATTTCTCATTTTTTTGAAAGAAAACTACATATAATCTTGGGGTTAAAATAACCATAGCAATGATTACGGCTGATCCGGATGACTGATGGATGGCGATAATGACGGCGTTTTTATCCAAGGAATGGGGTGGTTACAGTAAAAACCACCATTGCCACGCACTAAAACAAACCAGTTTGACTTGCATCAAGCCTGAATTTTTTTAATCGAGCAAAATCGTGCCCAGCAAATCTATCCCTAAGGAGGCAGATGTGGATATTATCAAGACCGATGTCGCCATCATCGGTGCCGGTGGTGGTGGCCTGCGTGCCGCTATCGCCATAGCAGAGGCCCACCCTGAGCTTGAGATCGCCCTGATCTCCAAGGTCTATCCGATGCGCAGCCATACCGTGGCCGCAGAAGGTGGCGCCGCCGGCGTCGTCCGTGACGATGACTCCCTCGAAAACCACTTCAACGACACCGTGTCCGGTGGCGACTGGTTGTGTGAACAGGACGTGGTGGACTACTTCGTCAACAACGCCACCAAGGAGATGGTCCAGCTCGAGCATTGGGGCTGCCCCTGGAGCCGCAAGCCGGACGGCAAGGCCAACGTACGCGCCTTCGGCGGGATGAAGATCCCCCGTACCTGGTTCGCGGCCGACAAGTCCGGTTTCCACATCCTGCACACCCTGTTCCAGACCTCCATCAAGTACCCGAGCATCAAGCGCTTCGACGAGCACTTCTGCATGGACTTGATCGTCGAAGATGGCCGCGTCCAAGGCGTGCTGACCTTCGATATCCAGAACGGCATCACCCGCTTCATCCAGGCCAAGTCCGTCATTCTGGCCACCGGTGGCGCCGGTCGCGTCTATCGCTACAACACCAACGGTGGCATCGTCACCGGTGACGGCATGGCGCTGGCCTACCGCCACGGCGTGCCCCTGCGCGACATGGAATTCGTCCAGTATCACCCGACCGGCCTGCCGGGCACCGGCATCCTGATGACCGAAGGTTGTCGTGGTGAGGGTGGCATCCTGCTCAACAAGGATGGCTACCGCTACCTGCAAGACTATGGCCTCGGCCCGGAAACCCCGGTCGGCGCGCCCAAGAACAAACACATGGAGCTGGGTCCGCGCGATCGCCTCTCCCAAGCATTCTGGCAGGAGCAGCAGAAAGGCCGCGTGATCCAGGGCCCGATGGGCGACGTGGTTCACCTCGACCTGCGCCACCTCGGCGAGAAGTACCTGAAAGAGCGCCTGCCCTTCATCTGCGAGCTGGCCAAGGCCTACGTGGGTGTGGATCCGGTGAAAGAGCCGATCCCAGTACGTCCGACCGCCCACTACACCATGGGTGGCATCGAGACCAACGGCCAGTGCGCCACCCGCATGCCGGGTCTGTATGCCCTGGGCGAGTGCGCCTCCGTCGGTCTGCACGGCGCCAACCGTCTGGGCTCCAACTCCCTGTCCGAGATCGTGGTATTTGGCAAGGTAGCGGGCGAGCACGCCGGTGAATTCGCCAAGACCCAAGCCCACGGCGATACCGCCGCGCTGGCCGCCAAGGCCGAGGCCTTGATCAAGCAGCACCTCTCCTTGCTCGACATCGACGGCACCGAAAACCCGGCCGATATCCGCAACGAATTGGGCATGTCCATGGAAGCCGGGGTCGGTATCTACCGTACCGAAGAGCTGATGCAAGGCACCATCGACAAGATCAACGAGCTGAAAGCCCGTTACAAGAAGGTCAAGATCAACGACAAGTCCTCGGTCTTCAACACCGATCTGCTGTACGCCATCGAACTGGGCTACATGCTGGACGTGGCCGAAGCCATGGCGCACTCCGCCATCAACCGCAAAGAGTCTCGTGGTTCCCACCAGCGTCTCGACGGTTATGAGGATCGCGACGACGTGAACTTCCTCAAGCACACCCTCTCCTTCTACAACCAGGAAGGCGTCCCGACCATCGATTACTCCGATGTGAAGATCACTAAATCCCAACCGGCAAAACGTGTGTACGGTTCCGAGGGTGAGAAACAAGACGAGGCTAAGAAGAATGGCTGAGATGATCGAAATTGAGATCCTGCGCTACCGACCGGAGCAGGACAACGAACCCTGGATGCAGACCTTCCAGGTCCCTTACCTGAAAGAGATGTCCCTGCTGGACGCGCTGCAGTACATCAAGGATCAGCTGGACTCCACCCTGAGCTTCCGCTGGTCCTGCCGGATGGCGATCTGCGGCTCCTGCGGCATGATGGTCAACGGCATTCCGAAGCTGGGCTGCAAGACCTTCCTGCGCGACTACCTGCCGGGCAAGATGAAGATCGAGCCGCTCAACAACTTCCCGATCGAGCGCGATCTGGTGGTCGACATGTCCGACTTCATCGAGAAGCTGGAGAGCATCAAGCCCTACATCATCCCGTCTGAGCCGCGCAACCTGTGCGACGGCGAGTACATCCAGACCCCGGCTGACATGGCTAAGTATCACCAGTTCTCCATGTGCATCAACTGTGGTCTGTGCTACGCCGCCTGCCCGCAGTACGGCATCAACAAGAAGTTCACCGGTCCTGCGGCACTGGCGCTGGCCTATCGCTACAACGCCGACAACCGCGATGGCGCGTCCAAAGAGCGGATGAAGATCCTCAGCCAGGACGAAGGCGTCTGGGGCTGTACCTTCGTGGGCTACTGTTCCGACGTCTGTCCCAAGGGCGTGGATCCGGCCGCCGCCATCCAGCTTGGCAAGGTCGAGAGCGCCAAGGACTACATGATCGCCATGTTCAAGCCGGATTGAGACCAGGAGTGAGACCATGAACAACACCAATAGCAAACGTAAGCCCTACGTGCGCGAAATGAAGAAAGACTGGTGGCTGAAGAACGCCTTCTACACCGGTTACATGATCCGCGAAGGCACCAGTATCTTCGTCTCCATCTACGCCGTGGTGCTGATGTGGGGGCTGATGCGCCTGGTCCAGGGCCAGGAGGCATTCAACGGCTGGCTGGAATCCCTGCAAAGCCCGGTCGCCATCCTGTTCCACGTCATCGCGCTGGCCGCCTGCCTGTTCCACGCCAAGACCTGGTTCGCCCTGGCCCCCAAGGCCATGCGCATCTTCCGGGGTGAAGACCTGGTGCCGGAGAAGCCGATCGTCATCGCCCAGTACGTGGCACTGGCGGTGGTATCCCTGCTGATCCTGATCATCGTGGCTTGAGGAGATTAATGATGAGACGTTCTGACGAGCCCATTTACTGGGGATTGTTTGGTGCCGGTGGCATGGTGGTTGCCATGTTGCTGCCGGTGATTGTCCTCATTACCGGTCTGCTGGTGCCCATGGGCATCATGGACGTGGAGACCATGAGCTACGAGCGCGTGCTCGCCTTCGCCAGCTCCTGGTGGGGTGCCTGCATCCTGCTGGTGATCATCGCCCTGCCCATCTGGCACGGCATGCACCGCATCTACCACGGCCTGCACGACTTGGGGATCCACACCACCAAGCTGCACCACTATGTGTTCTATGGCTTCGCCTTCCTGGTGTCCGCCATCACCGTCGGCCTGCTGATGGTGCTGGTTCTCCAGTAATAGCTGGTAACCGACTGACACGATAAAACCGGGCCCTGTGCCCGGTTTTTTTATCCCGCCTCCCCGGTGTGGCGGCCCCGGCCATCGCCCTTCAATAAAACCCGCATTGGCAGATAAATGCGCCAAGAAAGACAAGATCAGCATCACAAAACACCACTAAAGTGGTAGTTGTCAGCTCTGCGTATTGACCCCCATCAATTTAATGACAAGCATATCAACCATAATCAGCATTGATTAAATAATTCCCCATACGGAGCTAGATCATGACTGATAAAACCCGCTCGGTGACACTTGGCAGTTACCTGGCACTGGCTTTCGCCATCGTCTTCTTTTCGGGACTGTTGCAGTCCGATCAGTGGTATGGGGTCTTCGACTTCACCACCCTGAACGGATCCTTCGGCACCATGGTGCAGAGCGTCAGCGACAGCGGTGAGGGCATCAAGACCGCCATGACCGACATGCGCGGCAAGGGCGGCAACGGCGCCCGCGACGGTTTCCTGTTCGCCCTGACCCTGATCCCCACGGTGATGTTTGCCCTCGGCATGATCAACGTGCTGGAACACTATGGCGCGCTGGACGCGGCCCGCAAGCTGCTGACTCCACTGCTGCGGCCACTGATGGGGGTGCCGGGCAATACCGGTCTGGCCCTGATCGCCTCCCTGCAAAGCACCGATGCGGGGGCCGCCATGACCCGTCAGCTCAAGGATGAAAACCTCATCACCCAGCGTGAGACCGATGTCTTCACCATGTTCCAGTTCTCCGCCGGCGCCACCATAGTCAACTTCTTCTCCTCCGGCGCCGTGCTCTTCACCCTCACCCTGGCGGACGGCTCCCCGGCGGTCAGCTCCTCCATCGGATTGGCGGTGGTCGTGATGTTTGTCTTCAAGTTTGTCGGCGCCAACCTGTTTCGCCTCTACCTCAAGCTGATCGACGGCAAGACGACCGACACCCCTGCCAGCAGCACGCCCTCCACCCGCCAGGAGCAAGTCAAATGAGCCACGCCAACATCAAGAAACCCATCGTCACCGATATCTTCGTCGAAGGTGCCAAGAAGGGCTGGGTGATCGCCACCACCTCCACCGTCCCCAACGTGCTGATGGCCTTCGTCATCATCAAGGCCTTGCAGATCACCGGCGCCCTCGACGCCATGGGCACCATTTTTGCTCCCATCATGGCCATCTTCGGCCTGCCGGGCGAGGCTGCCGCCGTGCTGATCGGTGCCTGGATGTCCATGGGCGGCGCGGTCGGGGTAGTGATCACCCTGTTCGATCAGGGCATCCTGAACGGCACCCAGATCGCCATCCTGGCCCCCGCCATCTATCTGATGGGTTCCCAGGTGCAGTACGTGGGCCGGATCCTCGGCTGTATCGGCACCGAGGGGCGCTACATCCCGGTGATGATCGCCATCTCGGTGCTCAATGCCTTCCTGGCCATGCTGGTGATGAACCTCATCGTCTGAATGCCTTTCCTTTTGCCGTGCACGGCGCACCGCGAAGTGGGCGATGACGTTTTCACCCCATGACTATCTGGCCGAGCTGGCCAGCATAGCGCCGCGAATAGGGCTGCTGCAGGGATTGGCTCGACGGACAACCCGCACAGGCTAATTCGCACCGGTAAAAAAATGACCGGCCCGTGACAACGGGTCGATCATTTTTTGGGGCTCAATATTTTATCATTCACGCCACAGCGCCAGCAGGGGCGCGGGAATGGCGCCGTATTGCAGGGTCGGCGTCTGGTGCCAATCCGCCAGCCGCTGGATGGCCTTGCCCAGATCCTGGGCCAGGATATTGGTCACCCTGACTCCCACCTCCAGATAGAGGCTCTTTATCTCGAATATTCCCTGCTGGCGATGGGCCTTGGCATCCATCCTGCCCACCAGCTTGCCACGGTGCAGCAAGGGCAGCACGAAATAGCCGTATTGGCGCTTGGGAGCCGGGGTGTAGCACTCGATGCGGTAGTCAAAACCGAACAGCTCGCTAGCCCGCTTGCGATCCCACACCAGGGGATCGAAGGGTGACAGCACGGCGCTGTGGGTCGCCTTGAGGGAAGCGGCCTGCGCCTGCACCAGCTCATCGGCCAAAGAGGCGTGCACGAAGGCACCGTGCTGCCAGCCCTCGACCCGCACCGGCAGCAGCTCCCCCTCGTCCGCCAGCTGATGCAGCAGGGCATCGTATTTGCCGCGGCGCAGGCGATAGTAGTCGGCCACCCAGCCGGTCTTGACCAGCCCGAGCGCCCGGCAACTGGCACGCACCATGTCCCTCTGCGCCTGCTCCGGGCTCGGCAAGTCCCGCCCGTCGTCCCAGTCCGGGCGCACCCGCTCGGCGAGATCGTAGACGCGCTGGAAGTTGCGCCGCTCGCGCACCATCAGCTGGCCCGCGGTGAACAGCACCTCCAGGTGACGCTTCTCGGGTTTCCAGTCCCACCAGCCGTTGCCCTTCTCCCCCTTGCGTTCGAAATCGGCGGCGCGCACCGGGCCGTGCTCGCGGATCCGCTCGATGATCTGGCCTATCTCCTGCTGATGGGTCGCGAGCCAGTGGGCCGAAAACTTCCACCCCATGGCGGCAGGATCCAGCATCCGGTGGCGCAGCAGCCGGTAGTCCTCGCGGGGGACGAAGCAAGCCTCGTGGGCCCAGTATTCGAAAATGTCTCCCCCTGCCAGCAACTGCTCCAGCCAGAGCGGATCGTACTGGCCGAGCCGGCTGAACAGCACCAGGTAGGGGCTGCGCGCCACCACCTGGATGGTGTCTATCTGCAGCAGCGCCATGCGCTGGATACAGGCCAGCACGTCGGCCGGCCGCGCCTTGCGTCTGGGGGGCGTCAGCAGGCCCTGGGCCGCGAGTTGCAGATGACGGGCGTCTTGCAGGGAGAGATGAGGGATCGACATGGCAAACCACTCCTTGGTGTGGGTCATCAGCATGCCCAATTCATCGCCAAATGAAAACGGCTGACTCAGGGTTTGGTGATGACGACCACATCGGCGTGGGGGAAGCTGACCTCCGCCTGCCAGCGCTCTCCCAGGGCGCGAAACGAGGCCTCGGCGAAGAACACTATGTGAGTCGGATCGTGGCGATAACGCCAGTTGGTGAAGCGATCGTCACCGAGCACCCGCTGAGTCTGCAACACCAGCAGACCGCCGGGCTTGAGGCAGGCCCAGAGGCGGTCCAAGGCCTCTTTGGGGTCGGCGATATGCTCGATCACCTCGGTGCTGGTGATGAAATCGTATTGCTGCATCAACAGTTCGGGGACATCGGCATAGAACTTGTCGTAGCCCGCCATCTCATAGCCCGCCTCCCGCCCCATGGCGATCAGCGCAGGACCGGGGCCACAGCCAAAATCGAGGCCGCTGGCCGGGGGCGACACCCGGGTGAGCACCTCGCCGAAGGCGCGCATCAGGAAACGGCGATAGCCGGGATCGTCCACCCTGTTGTCGTGATCGTCGTAGACCGCCTTCTCCGCCTCGGCATCCAGGTGATCCGCCGCGTCCAGCCAGACCAGCTCGCAACCGAGACAGCGACGGTAATGCTTGCCGGCAACGGGCAGAGCATAGCTTTGAGGGTGATCGCAGAGCGGGCAGCTGGGTGAGGAGGACATGAGGAGTCTCGCGATGAACGAATGCCCGGCAGGGTGCCTGCCCTGCCGGTCGCTGGCAAGGGATTTTGGCTCCACCTGTTCGACCGGTCGCCATGGACGACAATCCCTTTCTTAAGAGTTCCTTAAGCCTCGTCCCTTATGCTGGCGAGTAACGGGTGCGGATCGGCGGCCCTGGCCGGATTGCGCCTCCTCTCGGTCTGCTCCTGGGGATAGACATCTCATCATGAAACTGCAAGGAAAACGCGTGCTGCTCACCGGTGCCAGCGGCGGGATAGGCGAAGCTTTGGCCCAAGAGCTGGCGGCGCAGGGCGCACACCTGTTGCTGCAAGGGCGCAAGGCCGCCGCCCTGGAGCGGCTGCGCAAAGAACTGACTCATTCCGATCGGCACCAGATAGTGATCGCCGATCTCGGCTCGGCGTCCGAGCGGGCCCGCCTGCTGCAACACCCGATGCTGGACGAGGGGCTGGATGTGCTGATCAACAACGCCGCCACCAACCAGTTCGCCTGGCTGGAGGATCAGAGTGCGGAGCAGGTCGAGCGTCAGCTGCGCCTCAACATCGAGGCCCCCATCCAACTCACCCGCGCCCTGCTGCCGAGGATGCGCAAACCCGCCGTCATCATGAACATCGGCGCCAATCTGGGAGCCGTCGGCCACCCTGGTTACAGCGTCTATTGCGCCAGCAAGTTTGCCCTGCACGGTTTTAGCGAGGCCCTCGGCCGTGAGCTGGAAGGCTCCGGCGTCAGGGTGCTCCACTTCGCCCCGCGCACCACCCGCACCCGACTGGACTCCGAGGCGGCCTACGCCATGAATGTGGCGCTCGGCACCCCCATCGACAGCCCCTATGCGGTGGCCGAATCCGCCATCATCGCGCTGTGCAACGAGACCCGCCGCCGCTGGCTCGGCTGGCCACAGGCGATGATGGTGCGCCTCAATGCCCTCTGTCCCTGGCTGGTCGATCGGTTGCTGGCCCGCCAGCAAGCGGTCATCGAACGCTATGCTCGCCACGGACAGCCCGGCACCACCGGCCACAACGCCAAGTGATGAGTGCCATCCTTCACCTTCGTTGATGTAAACTGGAGCCGCCGGCCGGTCTGATGGCGGCGATCTGATGGATGGAGAACGACAAGCATGCGGATCCTGTTGGTAGAGGATGATGTGATGTTGGGGGATGGCATGCAAGATGCCCTTCGCCACAGCGGTTATACCGTGGACTGGTTGCAACAGGGCTTGCCCGCCCTTGCCGCGCTCAAGAGCGATGAATTTGCCGCCATGATCCTGGATCTCAATCTGCCGGACATCGATGGCATCAGCCTGCTGCGCAAGCTGCGCCGGGAGGGGCACACCCTGCCCGTGCTGATCCTCACCGCCCGCGATGCACTCGATGATCGGGTGGTCGGGCTGGATGCAGGCTCCGATGACTACATGGTCAAGCCCTTCGCCCTGCAGGAGCTCAATGCTCGCCTGCGCGCTCTGGTGCGCCGCAGCAAAGGCCAGGCCCAGGCCAGCCTGGAATACGGGGATATCCTGATCCACCCGGACGCCCAGCAGGTCACCTATCGAGGCGACTCGGTCAAGCTCACCCCCCACGAATACAAGCTGTTGCAGGAGCTGGTGAGCCAATGCGGCCGGGTGTTGAGCAAGGAGCAGCTGCAGCAGAGCCTCTATGGCTGGGATGAAGGGGCCGAAAGCAACGCGGTGGAGGTGCACATTCACCACCTGCGCAAGAAATTCTACTCCGAGCTCATCCGCAACATCCGCGGGGTCGGCTACATAGTGCCGCAGATAGAGCAGCCAATTGAGCCGCAGCGCAATGCCCAAGGCACGCAAGGATCACCCCACTCATGACTCGCGTCCGCTCCATCCGTCGCTTCCTGCTCGCCGGGATCCTGGCGCTGGTCAGTGTCAGTCTGGCCGTCAGCGGCTTCATCGGCTATCTCGAGGCGAACCACGAGATGGAAGAGCTGTTCGATGCCCGCCTCGCCCAGTCCGCCCGCATCACCAACCAGCTGCTGCTGGGCTACATGGCGCAACATCAGCGCCTGCCGGCCGGTGGCGCCATCTATGAGGAGTGGGAACAGAATGCCCCCGAGCAGTACCGGGAGGAGCCCGGCCTCAATCTGCTGGCCCGGGATCGGGAGTTCACCCCCTACGGCCACGAGTTCGAGCGCAACCTCTACTTCCAGTTGCTCGACGAGCGGGGCGCCATCCTGCTGCGATCCCCGAGCGCACCGACCCAGCCGCTGACCACCCTGGAGCGCGGCTTCAACAGCGAGATCACCGATCATCACGAGTGGCGTACCTTCACCCTCTACAACGAGGAGCAGCACACCTGGCTCATCGTCGCGGAGCGGGATGACGAGCGCGGCGAGCTCGCCAGCACCATGGCCACCCTGACCATGCTGCCGCTGTTCATCACCCTGCCGTTCCTGCTCGGCCTGCTGTGGTGGCTGGTCTCGACCGGTCTGTCACCCTTGCGCCAGGTCGCCCAGGCCATCAGTGAACGCCATCCCGCCAACCTGAGCCCGCTCGCACTGACTCTCAAGGCCGAGGAGCTGACGCCCATCGTCAACGAGATCAACCGCTTGATGCACACCCTGGCCGACACCATAGAGCGGGAGAAACAATTTACCAACGAGGCGGCCCACGAGCTGCGTACCCCGCTGGCGGTGCTGCGCATTCACAGCGAGAACGTGATGGCGGCCGAGGACGATGCCACTCGGGAGCAGGCGCTGCGCAAGATGCTGCTGGCGCTCGATCGCAGCGATCGCCTGATCCGCCAGCTGCTGACCCAGGCCCGCATCGACAACCAGCAGGCGCCGGCGCTGAACCGGCTGGACTTAAGCCAGTTGCTGCAAGGGACACTGGCCACATTGGCGCCACTCGCCCTCAAGAAGGAGCAACAGCTCTCGCTGGAGGGAGAGGAGCATCTGCAGGTAATGGGGCAAGTCGTGCTGATGGATCTGATGTTCAGCAACCTCATCGACAACGCCCTGCGCTACACCCCGGCTGGCGGCGAGATTGCGGTGGTGATCGTGGCGCAGGGCAACAGGGTCAGGGTGGATATCAGGGACAGTGGCCCCGGCATTCCCACAGCGGCGATGTCGCGCCTCGGTGAGCGCTTCTATCGGGTCAATCCCCAGCAGGGAGATGGAGTGGGGCTCGGCATGGCCATAGTCCGCCGCATCGCCGAGCTGCACGGCGCAGATCTGGACATCCACAACCGGCCCCATGGGGGATTGGAGGTCAGCGTCTGGCTCCCCATCCCCCACCACATAGACGCACCCGCTGCGCCCGCCTGATGTAAAACGGCCCTGCACGGGCCGTTTTACATCGACAGGGAACGCTTGCCGTCGGCACGCCACTACTTGCAGCTGGGTTGCACGGTGAAGGTACGGCTGGAGTCCACCGGCCCCAGCTCCGCCAACAACCGGCGTCCCAACAGCACCGGATAGTTCATGTCGCTGCGATCCCGCAGGGTGAACCACTCCTGATAGACCTTGTTGCCAAGGCAGATGGACATGGTCACCGTGGGTCGCTGCTCCATGCCACCGGCGCCACGCACCGTCACGCTGCGCTCCACCGGCCGCTCCAGGGTCTGGCGCACCTCCTTGTCCGTGTTGGCATCGGTCAGCACCAGGCTGAAGCGCACCCAGGGCTTGCCATCGCGTTTGAAGTGCTGCAAGGATCGCGCATCCAGCGACGAGGTGAGGGCGCCAGTGTCCAGCTTCATCTTCACCGCCACCCGCTTCGCCGACGTCGCATCCGGCATGATCAACCCCTTCTCGATCCAGCCGTAGACGGTCGGGGCGGCCCACGCGCCGGGCGACAGGCAGAGGCTGGCCAGTAACAACCAGCGAAATTGATGTGATCCGGGCACAGTATCTTCCTCATAGGGACGGACCGGCAATGGTCCGCCCTGCCAGAGTGAGCACCACCACTCCGGCTGTCAACTGGCAAAAAACGTGCTGAGGACAAAGTCGTGAACCCGGCAACGACGCGGGTTCGCGGCGCGACAGCGGCTGACAAGGAAGGCATTGAAGCGGGAAACAACCGAGGAGATAGCGTGATGGAAGAGGTGCTGGATGACCCCTGTCGCCACGCTCAGGTTGTGACGCCAAAGGCTAACACAACGATGCGTGAATTATCAGTCTTGTTCTGACGGGATTTTTCCCTAGACTGTTGTAAACCGGAGGCCTTGAAAACCTGCGGTTTTTTTGTGCCTGCCGAAAATTTGCCCACTGCAAAAGTGACGTACCAACAAGGCTCAATAAGGAATTCGTAATGCGTATCGAAGAAGACTTGAAGCTCGGTTTCAAGGATGTCCTGTTCCGCCCCAAGCGCTCTACTCTCAAGAGCCGTTCCCAAGTCAGCCTGACCCGTCAGTTCACCTTCAAGCACACCCAAACCCAATGGCAAGGCATTCCCGTCATCGCCGCCAACATGGACACGGTCGGCAGCTTCGCCATGGCCCGCACCCTGGCCAGCTTCGAGATG
This sequence comes from Aeromonas sp. TECH754, assembly GCF_056279295.1. Classification (NCBI taxonomy): domain Bacteria; kingdom Pseudomonadati; phylum Pseudomonadota; class Gammaproteobacteria; order Aeromonadales; family Aeromonadaceae; genus Aeromonas; species Aeromonas sp. TECH754. The sequence goes on from NZ_JBWBRA010000001.1 coordinate 2,756,632, forward strand.
ATGACGGCGGTACACAAGCACTACAGCCTCGCGCAGTGGCAAACCTTCGTGAACGAAACCGACCCGGCCCTGCTCGGCCAGGTGATGGTCTCTACCGGTACCTCCGAGGAAGACTTCACCAAGACTCGCCAGATCCTCGCCATGTCCGAGGCCCTGCGCTTCATCTGCGTCGACGTGGCCAACGGCTACTCCCAGCACTTCGTCGAGTTCCTGCGCCGGATCCGCGAGGCCTGCCCGAACCACGTCATCCTGGCGGGCAACGTGGTCACCGGCGAGATGGTGGAGGAGCTGATCCTCTCCGGCGCCGACATCGTCAAGGTCGGCATAGGCCCGGGATCTGTCTGTACCACCCGCGTCAAGACCGGGGTCGGCTACCCCCAGCTCTCCGCCATCATAGAGTGCGCCGATGCGGCCCACGGCCTCGGCGGCCAGATCGTCGGTGACGGCGGCTGCACCTGCCCGGGTGACGTGGCGAAAGCCTTCGGCGGTGGCGCCGACTTCGTGATGCTGGGAGGCATGCTGGCGGCCCACGAGGAGTGCGGCGGTGAAGTCGTGGATGTGGACGGCTCCCCCTTCATGAAGTTCTACGGCATGAGCTCATCGAGCGCCATGGACAAGCACGCCGGCGGCGTCGCCGACTACCGCGCCTCCGAGGGGAAAACCGTGCTGCTGCCCTATCGCGGCCCGGTGGAAAATACCGTGCGTGACATCCTCGGTGGCGTGCGCTCTACCTGCACCTACGTCGGCGCCAGCCAGCTGAAAGAGCTGACCAAACGTACCACCTTCATCCGGGTACGCGAGCAGGAAAACAACGTCTACGGCAAGGAATAACGCCGGACGCGCCTCCAGACCGAGGCCCAACCATTAGAAGCCAAATCACCGGTGTGCTACCCTGCCCACCGGTTTTTTTGTCTCTTTTTTCGTAGCTGGTGAACCAATATGACGACCCCTGCCCCCTGCGCCCAACCCGACTTCGACTGGGATATTTTCTGCTGTGTCGTGGACAACTTCGGCGACATCGGCGTCACCTGGCGGCTGGCCCGTCAGCTGGAGCAGGAAGGCCATGGTCGGGTGAGATTGTGGGTGGACGATCTGGCCAGCTTCGCCCGCATCTGCCCGGGGCTGGATCCTGAGCTGGACGGCCAGTGGCAGCAGGGCATCCATATCCAGCGCTGGCAGGGCGACATCGCGCCCGATACGGTCCCGGCCCGGGTCGTCATCGAGGCCTTCGCCTGCGAGCTGCCCGCGTCCTTCGTGCAGCGCATGGCGCAGCAGAACCCGCCCCCTTGCTGGATCAATCTGGAATACCTCAGCGCCGAGGCCTGGGTCGAGGATTGCCACAGCCTCGCCTCCCCGCAACGTCTCGGCAACCAGAGCCTCGACAAATACTTCTTCTTCCCGGGCTTCACCCCCAAGACCGGCGGCCTGCTGTGCGAGCAGGGGCTCATCGCGGCGCGGGAGCAGTGGCAACAGGATGAGGCGGGGCTCGACGCCTGGTGGGCCCGCCTCGGCCTGCCCCCCAAGGCGCAAGACGAGCTGAGGGTGAGTCTGTTTACCTACGAGAGCACGGCCCTTGGCAGCCAGGTGCAGAGCTGGTGCCAGGGCACGACCCCGGTCACCCTGCTGCTGCCGCTGGGCCGCTCGCTGCACGATGTACTGCGCGGCGCCGGGCTGGAGGATGCGATCCCTGCCGCCAAGGCCGGCGATCTACTGCATTCAGGGAGTCTGCGCATCAAGCTGCTGCCGATGACGGATCAGGCCGGTTACGACAGGTTATTGTGGAGCTGCGATCTCAATCTGGTGCGGGGGGAGGACTCCTTCGTGCGGGCCCAGTGGGCGGCCCGCCCCTTCCTGTGGCACATCTACCCCCAGGACGATCTGGCTCACATCGCCAAGCTGGATGACTTCCTCGGCCACTATCTGGCGGCGCTGCCGACCGACGCGGCACTGTGGCTGCGCGCCTTCAGCCACGCCCTCAATCATGGGCACGATGTCCGCGAACTCTGGGCGCAATGGCCGCAATACGCCACTATTTGGCAACAACATGCGCGAAGCTGGTCACAGAAGTTGCTTGCCGACGGGGATCTCGTCACTCGGCTGGTGAAATTTTTAGAAAGCCGTATATAATCTGGCAGTTTTTATCTGCCCGTATACGAACAGGAATTTTTACATGAAAACCGCACAGGAAATCCGCGCTGGTAACGTCGTCATGATCGGTACCGAGCCGATGGTGGTCCAGAAAGCCGAATTCAACAAATCCGGCCGTAACTCCGCCGTGGTCAAGATGAAGCTGAAAGGCCTGCTGAACGGCAGCGCCACCGAGACCGTATTCAAGGCTGACGACAAGCTGGAAGTCGTTCAACTGGAGCGTAAAGAGTGCACCTACTCCTACTTCTCCGACCCCCTGTATGTCTTCATGGACACCGAGTACAACCAGTACGACGTCGAGAAAGACAACCTGGGTGATGCCCTGAACTACATGGTTGACGGCATGGAAGACATCTGCGAAGTGACTTTCTACAACGAGAAAGCCATCTCCGTCGAGCTGCCGACCACCATCGTCCGCGAAGTTGAGTACACCGAGCCGGCCGCCCGTGGCGACACCTCCGGTAAAGTGACCAAGCCTGCCCGTCTGAAGGGCACCACCTACGAGCTGGCCGTTGCCGCCTTCGTAGAGATCGGCGACAAGATCGAGATCGATACCCGTACCGGCGAATTCAAGCGTCGCGTCAACTAATTTGACCGCTTGAATCCCCTGTTGTAAAAAGCGAGCCCCGGCTCGCTTTTTCTTTTTGTGCGCGGCATCGGGTTCAGCCCCGATCAATGACAGCCTCCTTTTGATCGGAGAGAATTCAGCCGGCCCCTTTCGCCCTGCGCCTTATCAGGCTAAATAATGAAGTCTGGTTTCTCCTCCATCACAGGCTCCCTATGACGTCTCATCAAAAACTCTGTTTGCTGTTGCTCACCCTGATGGCGCTGGTGGCGTCAGGCTGGCAGCCCTATGACAGGCTGACCTGGCTGCTGGAAGTAGCCCCCGTGCTCATCGTCATGCCGCTGCTGATCCTGACTCATGAGCGCTTCCCGCTCACCAGTCTGCTCTACCTTGGCATCTTCCTGCACGCCCTGGTGCTGATCCTGGGGGGCGCCTACAGCTATGCCAGAGTGCCGCTTGGCTTCGACCTGCAACAGTGGTTCGAGCTCAGCCGCAACCCCTACGACAAGATTGGCCACCTCTTCCAGGGCCTGGTGCCCGCCCTGGCTTGCCGGGAGATAGTGCAGCGCGGCCACCATGTGCAGGGCAAGCGCATGCTGACGTTTCTGGTGGTCTGCGTGGTGCTGGCCATCAGCGCCACCTATGAGCTGATCGAGTGGGGCGCCGCGGTAGCGCTGGGTCAGGGAGCGGACGAGTTCCTCGGCACCCAGGGGGACCCCTGGGATACCCAGTCCGACATGTTCTGTGCTCTGATCGGCGCCATCAGTGCCCTGCTGCTGTTCTCCTCCCTGCACGACAGGCAGCTGGCCAGCATCAACCGGCGCTGAATCCGGCGAGGGAAGGGATCTGCCCTTCCCTCCTCTCTCTGCAACAGCAAATAACGCAAACAGCCCCACCTCCCCCTTCAGAAAGCAGGCCCGCCGCCGTTAACCCGAGTAACCGGGGAGCGCATATGGCCAGATTATCCTTACCACTGCTGTTGTTGAGCCTGCTGACAAGCCCCTGCTTGTCGGCCAGCGAGCAGGCGCCTCCCGCCCCGCTCGACCACTGGCAGGACGCCGACTGGAAGGGCCTGCCAGGCAGCACCCAGGTGGACAAGCAGACGGTATTGTTTGCCAAACACAGCAGCGACAACTACCTGGGGCTCGCCATCTTGCTACCCGACTGGCAGCGCAGCGGCCAGCTGTGGCAGCTGACCCGGGATCTCGGCCGGCTCGGGTTTGATATCCTGTTGCTGCTGCCCTCCCCCCAACAGACCGAGCTGGATCCTGCCGCCGAGAAGAAGCAAGAGACCCTGGATGCCTTTCGCCAGCAGTTTGCCGAGCGCATCGTCAAGCTCAGCGACGCCAAGCTGCAGGAAGGTGGCTTCAAGCTGCTGCTGGCCCAGGGTACCAGCGCGGCCTGGGCCGCCAATCTCATCGCCAGCGAGCAACTGCCCGCCCCCGATGCCCTGGTGCTGCTCGACGGCTTCTTCCCCAACCAGCTGAGCAACCAGACCCTGGCCAAGCAGGTGGCCCAGGCCAGCACACCGACCCTGGATCTCTATCAGGAAGAGGGAAGCCGCTGGCCCCTGCTGGCGGCCGAGGCCCGCAAGAGCGAGAGCCGCCGCAGCCACAAGCTCAATTACCGCCCCTACGCCCTGATGGAACTGGACGAGACGCCGGCCCGCATCCAGGGCTGGCTGACTCATCTGGGCTGGATCTGAGCCACCCCGGACGGATCGATACGCGGATACCGGCCACGTCACCGCGCTGGTCAGTCGCCCCCCATGTTTGGCATCATGTCGATTCTTGAATGGCACAGAATGGCAGGAGGCTTCATGCAGCAAATCGTGTTTCTCGACAGCGACACCCTGGACGCCGGCATCAAGCTGGGTCGCCCCGACTTCCCCCATCACTGGCAGAGTTACCCCAACACCGCGCCGGATCAGGTGGTGGAGCGACTCCGCTGCGCCAGCATCGCCATCATCAACAAGATCCGCATCGGCAAGGACGAGCTGGCCCAGCTGCCGGAGCTTCGCCTGATCGCCCTGGCGGCCACCGGCAGCGACAACCTGGATCTGGAGGCCTGCCGCGCCGCCAATGTTGCGGTATGCAACATCCGCAACTACTCGGGCCCCTCGGTCCCCGAGCACGCCATGGCGCTGATGCTGGCCCTGTCGCGCAACCTGTTCGCCTGGCGTCAGTCCCTGCTGGAGGGACGCTGGCAGCAGAGCGGCCAGTTCTGCTTCTTCGATCACCCCATCTCGGATCTGCATGGCAAGCGCCTCGGCATCATCGGCAAAGGCACCCTGGGCCAGGCTCTGGGCCAGCGCGCCAGCGCCATCGGCATGGAGGTCTATTACGCCCAGAGTCAGGTCGGGGCCGTTGGCGATGAGGACCGGCTGCCGCTGGAGGCCCTGCTGCGAAGCGCGGATGTCATCAGCCTGCACTGCCCGCTCACCCCCTACACCCGCCATCTGATCGGAGAGCGGGAGCTGGCCATGATGAAACCGGGTGCCCTGCTCATCAACGTGGGCCGCGGCGGTCTGGTGGACGAGCAGGCCCTGCTCGAGGCGCTCGGCAACGGTCGGCTCGGCGGCGCCGGCTTCGACGTGGCGAGCCAGGAGCCGCCACCGCCGGATCACCCGCTGATGCGCGCCCTGCAATACCCGAATTTCATCCTGACCCCCCATGTGGCCTGGGCCAGCGAGGAGTCGATGCAGCGGCTGGCGGATCAGCTGATCGACAACATCAACGCCTTCGCCGTCGGCCGGCGCCAGCATCGGCTGGTCTGATGCCCGCACAGCAGTGGAGGCCGTGGCAGGGCTAAATCCGCACCATGCAAAGAGGGGCCCTTGGGCCCCTCTTCTCGTTGATGACTGGCATCAATATTGGCATCAATCGTCATCGTGCCATTTGTGTTTCTTGTGCTTCTTGTGATGGCCGCGGTGATAACCGTTGTCATCATGGTAACGGCGGCCACCATTGTAGTTGTCACGGGACTCGTGGCCGTCGCCGGTTCTCGCCCCGATGGCGGCGCCACCGGCACCGCCCACACCGGCCCCGATCAGCTGCCCGGTGTTGCCCCCCACGCTCTTGCCGATGGCGGCCCCACCCAGAGCACCAACGGCCCCCCCCAGGGCGGCCTCATTCTTGTTGCCCTTGTTGGCCGTCGCGGCGCCACCGGCCGCACCGCCGATGGCCGCGCCCACCAGGGCTCCGGTATCCCCGCCCAGCTGCTTGCCGATCATGGTGCCCGCCACCCCGCCTGCACCACCGCCCAGCACTGTGTTGAGATCTTCCGAGGCCAGTACCGGGCTGCTACCCAACAGCAGTGCGCCCAATAGCGCCATTGCGCTCAAACCGCGTTTATTCATCTCCATGGGGTACTCCTGTCAAACCTGATTTGATTATTTTCCTGCACTATACAAAGCGCCAAGAACTCCGCTACAGGCGCAGCGGGACTTCAACCGGCCGACAAACTGTCTCTGCTTCGCGACATTGAGTGATTAAATAGGCTAAATATCTGAAAAATATTTGAAAAAAAAAGTCACAAAAGAAACCATCCCCCCTGTGACCAATTTTTTACTTGTCGCTGCCCAATTTTTGCTCGACGCGATCAGACAGATCCTGTCACAACGCCTGCGTCCCCCCTCTCGGACGACAGATGCCAGCGGTCCCGCCCCTGCCGCTTGCTCCGATAGAGGCACTCGTCTGCCCGCTCGAACAGGTCCTCCCTGGCATCCGGGTGGCGGGCGCCGCCCGCACTCAGGGTGATGGACTCCTTGAATTCCCGCCATTTCAGCTCGCGCACCCGGGTGAGCAGGTGATCCAGGCTGGGGCCGATATCGGCGTTGTCCCAGGGCAGCAGGGCGGCAAACTCATCGCCGCCGATGCGGTAGACCCGGGTGCTCCCCAGGAAGCGCGCCAGTATGGTCGCCACCCGACGCAGCACCGCATCCCCCACTCCATGGCCCCAGTTGTCATTGACCCCCTTGAAGCAGTCCAGATCAAGCAGCACCAGCCAGTAGGGGAGCCCGGCTTGTTCGAGCTCATCCCTGTGCCGATCGAATGCCCGCCGGTTCATGATGCCGGTGAGGGGATCCTGCAACAGCGCATCCTGCCCCTGCAGCAGACGGGTCCTGACCTCATCGATCTCCCCCAGGCTGCCTCGCACGAACCAGGTGTGCCGCCGGTGCGGGATATCTAGCGGATCGGCGCTCTGCCGGATGTCGTTGAGCGAGCCCTGCACCAGGGCTTGCTCCTGGCGGAAGATCCGCACCAGAAACAGCAGGCTGCAAAGCCAGATCCCAAGCAGGGCCAGCGCCGGCAGCACCACCAACAGCAGCGTCTCTTTCAGGCTGTCATGAAAGCGGGCCGGTGGCAGATAGAGGTTGAGATCCCAGCCGATGTCGGCCAGCGCCAGCTTGAGGTGGCTGCCGTGCCGGATCACATCCAGCCCGGCATCGGGCTCGGTCTCCGGCACCAGGCTCGACAACAGTTGCAAATTCTGTCCCACCACCAGCTGGCCGGAGCGACGCTCCGTGATATAGATGACGGCCTGTTCGGTTCCCAGCGCCCGGCTCAGCGCCGCCTGCAGGGAACCGAACGACATGTCGACCATCAACAACCCCAGCAGCCGCTCGCCGTCCTCAACCCGCTTGATCAGGGTCAGGGCCTGGCCGCTGGCGTCGAAGTCCTGGTAGGGACCGAACCAGATCAGCTCGTCGCTGTCGTTGGCCAGCGCCTGATACCAGGGCCGCTGCTTTGGCTGGTAGCTCGATGGCACCTTCCGCTCCGGGTAGCTGTCGACCCGGTTGACGCGAGCATTGTAGAAATAGAGGTAGTGGGCGTCGTGCTTGAACTGGTGGGCGATGGCCCAGATAGGGTTGATGGCCGACTCCCCCCTGGCGATGGCGGCCTTGTCCAGAGAAGCCTCCAGCACCGCCAGCTGTCTCTGGTTGGTCAGCACCATCTCGTGGATCAGGGTGGCTTCGATGGAGGTGAGCATGTGCCGGTAACCGGCAATCGTCTTGTCGACACTGTGTAAATAGCTGGATATGGCCAGCAGCAGGGTGGCGATCAGCACCAGAGCGCCGAGCAGGAAGGAGAGTGGCGTCAGTACGTAGTAGCGCCGTTTGATGATCTCTCCTGCCATACAACCCTCTATAAAATACCATGACAGATTGATTCTATGGTGGAATACGCCACTAAAATATTGATTGCAATCATTAACATCTAGTTTACTGACAAATGATGAATTATCAGATCCGATGAGCTATTCCGGATTTTTTCATGTGAATATCCAGAAAAAGTAGAAACAGTCATCACCCTGTGTTGACGGTTTATCGTCCAATGGGTGTTATAGTCGATGACTCGAAAGATCGGAGTCAGATGACCTTCATGGCCCAGGCTGGCAGCGATGATTCAGTAAACCAAGGAGATGTTATGAGCAATCCGTTTATCGAACAGATCAAAGTACGTCGTACCATCTATGCCCTGGGCGACCAGGTTTCTCATTCACCGGCACAGCTGAGCGCCCTCATTAAGGAGGCCGTCAAGCACAGCCCCTCATCGTTCAACTCCCAGAGTTCTCGCGCCGTCATCCTGTTTGGCGCCGAGCACCACAAGCTGTGGGACATCGTCAAGGCGGAGCTCAAGAAGATAGTGCCGCCAGAGGCCTATCCCCAGAGTGAAGCCAAGGTCAATGGCAGCTTCCGTGCCGGTGCCGGCACTGTGCTGTTCTTCGAAGACACTGCGGTTATCAAGGATCTGCAGCAGCAGTTCGCGCTCTATGCCGACAACTTCCCCATCTGGTCGGAGCACGGCACCGGGATCGCCCAGTTCGCGGTCTGGACCGCCCTGGCCCAGGAGGGAATAGGCGCCTCCCTGCAGCACTACAACCCGCTGATCGACGAGGCCGTGCGCAAGGAGTGGGATCTGCCCGCCAGCTGGCTGCTGCGCGCCCAGATGCCCTTTGGCAGCATCCAGCAACCGGCCGGTGACAAGACCTTCATCGACGACGAGGTCCGCTTCCGGGTCTTCGACTAATCGCTCCGGCCCCCTCATCGAGGGGGCTTTTTTTCTGCACCATCGCCCCTCCCCTGCGTCCGGCCTCAAGCAAATACAGGGCTGGAAAGGCTGAGCAAGAGCCCAGTCTCCTCCTCGGTCACCCGGATCTCGCGCCAGTCCCGTACCCGTGCCACCACCCCGGGATCCAGCAGCCTGTCGCCCCCCACTTGTACCACCAGGCAGCCCGCCAGCAGCGCGCTGCGGATGCCGGCCGGCGCATCCTCGAACACCAGGCAATCGACAGGCGCGATACCGAGCCGGCTCGCGGCCAGCAGATAGGGCTCGGGATCCGGCTTGCCCCGCACCACATCCTCCGCCCCCACCAGCAGGGCGGGCAGCGGCAGACCGGCGCTCGCCAGTCGATGGCGGGCCACCCTGTGGCTGGCCGAGGTAACCAGCGCCCAGCGGGCGGCGGGCAGGCATGTCAGCAGGGATCTGACCCCGGCAATGGGCTCGGCCGCCCCCGTGTGGCGGATCTCAAGCTCATCGAGCAAGGCAGTCTCTTCGGCGCTGTCCAGGTGCGGAGCCAATGCCTTGAGCACCTCCAGGGCGCGGACGCCGTGGCACATGGCCAGCACCGGCTCCGGAGCCAGCTGATGGCGACGACACCACAGCCGCCACACGGTTTCCACCTCGCCGGTGGACTGGATCAGGGTGCCATCCATGTCCAGCAGCAGGGCCTTGGCCCGCAGGATCTGCCCGCTCATGTCGCGGCCTCCACCAGGCCGGGTTCGACCCCGAAGAGCGCGCTGGAGAGAGCCTGACGCTGGGTCTTCGCCTCGTAGCAGGTGAGTGCCTGCTCGCTGTCACTCGCCCACACCAGCAGAGGAGCAACCACGAAACCTTGTGACAGCAGGCTGGTCAGCAAGTCCCCCGTCTCCTGTGCCGCCAGCGGCTGTGCGACGATGAGACTGCCCTTGATCAAAAACAGATAGCGTTCGGTATGCATGATGTGACTCCTCGTTCCCAGTTCAGACCGGCTTTCGGCCCGTGACAACCTGATTAGAACAAGACAAATAGATAATTTATAATCACTAAATCGCCACATTGGATAACCAAACGGAATGAAATTCGACCTGAGACAACTGCAGGCCTTCGTGATGCTGGCCGAGACCGCCAACTACCGGGAGGCCGCCAGCCGACTGTTCATCACCCAGCCGGCGCTGACCAAACAGATCCAGGGACTGGAGCTGACCCTCGGCACCACCCTGTTCAATCGGGGTCGTCACGGGGCCGAGCTGACCGCGATCGGCGCCCAGCTGCTCACCCAGGCCAACGCCCTGGTCGAGCACGGCAAGGGGTTCGAGCACCATGCGCTGGCCCTCGCGAGCGGCATCGCCGGGCGGCTCAAGATAGGTTTCGGACTGTCGAGTTTCGCGCTGGCTCCCTCGCTGGTCGCCCGCTTCAAGCAGCAGGTCCCCGAGGTGATGGTGCATCTGCAGGACATGACCTCCGCCATCCAGCACGAGCTGTTGCTGTCGGGGCAGCTGCAGCTTGGCTTCATGCGTCGGCCCCAGTCTGAGCGGCTGCAAGAGATCCGCCTGCTGATCGATCGGCTGGTGCTGGCGGTACCCACGCTGATGACACAGCCGGATCCCGCCACCTTCGAGGTGGAGCGGGCGCTGATGACACAACCCCTGTTGCAGATGGTGGGCCACCGCTGCCCCGGTCTCAGCCAGCAGATCGCCAGCTTCCTCGGCGCCAACCGACTGACTGGCGTCATTCAGGAGGCGGAAGATATCCAGACCCTGGTCGCGCTGGTCGCCGCCGGCATCGGCAACGCCATACTGCCCCGCAGCGTCAGCTTCATCGCCGGTCCCGACGTCACCCTCTACCCCCTCTCGGGGCCCTACTCAGAGTGGGAGATCAGCCTGGTGTGGAACCCGATCTTCGCCGATCCCATCCGCGATCGCTTCCTGGCGCTGGTCAGGGAGACACAGCAAGAGGCGAAGTCCAGCCTCGCCTCTTGATACAGCATGGGTGTCAGCGTTGCAGACAAGAAGAGGTCAGCCCGGGCGGGCTGGCCTCTTTTGCCGATGGCCTCGGCGGCTCAATGGCCGCACCACTGGCTTTCGCAAGGAATGCCGTTTCCTCTCCCCCTGCCATCCATCTTGGTATTGGGGCAATTTTGCAAAAACCAGGTCGCCTCCTCGCAGGAGGTCATCTGGGAGCAGTACTGCCGGCCATCGCACTGACGGATGAAGGTGGCTGCCTGCGGCGCACTGGCTGAACTGCTGACCTCGCCCTGGCTGAAAGAGGAGACAGGCAGGGGCGAGAGTGACTCGGCGGAGAAACGGGAATAGAGGGAAAACAGGCCCGCCAGCACCAGCAGCGGGATGAGCTTGCCGCGCCAGCTGCCCTTGCGTCGATAGGCAGGCTCTCTGCGAGGCCTCGGCACCGCCGGTGGGGCCGAACGGGTGGATTCGTTGCGAACGGGCAAAGGGGACGAGGCGGCTGGAGTGAACCCGTCCGCCAGTGACAGCGGCCGGTTGGGGAAGAACACCTGCACGGCGCAGGGCTTGCCATCCTTGCCGCTGCCCAGCTGATAAGAGACCCGCTCCCCCGCCTCCGGCGGTGTGCCGTCGAAGGTCAGAGAGGAGACGTGCACGAAGAGATCGGTATCTCTCTGCTCCTCTGGTGTCCCTGACTGTGGCTGTGACTGCGGCTTGATAAAGCCAAAGCCGCGTTGCGAGTTCCAGCTAGCAATTTTTCCTTGATAACGCATGTCCTCATCCTTGTGGCCACCGATATGCAACGCATCTTGCCTCATAACCACCCTGTCCCAACAGAGGCTGACGGATAAAATGTGAGCGGCGAGGGCAGATGCCGGACGAACCCGCGGATCTCAGCTCAGCTGGGCGACCTTGATGATCTCGGCGATGCGGCCAAGCATGCGCAGCGAGCCGTGATGTTCGATGGCATCGCCCGCCGCACAGGCATCCTCGAGGATGGTGATGGCGTAGTCCCTGTCGTGACCATCCCGGGCGGCGGCCTGAATGGCCCAACTGCTGCTGATGCCGCACAGATAGAGATGATCGATCCGGTTCGCCCGCAGCGCCGGCTCCAGCGCCGTGCCATAGAAGGGGCTGACCCTGGGCTTGGTCAGCACCAGATCGTCGGGCCGCACATCCAGCGCGGGGTGAAAGTCGGTGCCGTTGTCGGCCAAGGAGAGCGCGCCAAACTGCCTGGCCCGGCCAAACATGGGGGAGTCCTTGGGATGCAGCAGATAGCCTGCATCAAAACCCACCTTGATGAGGATCACCAGCCAGCCATGAGCGCGGGCATGGGCCAGCGCCTGATTCGCATGGCTGATGGCGTCCTGCTCCACCACATGGGCCGCCGAAGCGGCGATGCGCCCGTCCGGGTGGGCCAGATCCTTGATAAAGTCGATCACCAGCAGTGCCTTGTTCATCCCTTTGCTCCCCGATTGTCAGTCTCTGTTCAGCCCTTGCGCCCGCCGACATCGCCCATGGCGTTGCCCTGAGGCAATATAAAACACTAGATACACCAGTCTAGTGGATTGATATTCCACCAGTTGATTTCCCATCAGTGCAAAACACTACCCATTACACCAATCCCAGCGCGTAGCGCAGCGCCATCTCCTTGAGCGGGCCCGCCTTGTCCGCCAGATTCAGCGCCAGATTGCGAGCCAGCTTGAGCGGCCCTATCTCGTTGCTGAATACCCCGTAGAACAGATCCATCCCCGACTGCATCAGCAGGTTGTCCGGCCGACGGCGACGCTCGTAGCGCTCGGCCAGCCCCCGCTCATGCCAATTGTTGCCCGCCTTTGCCAACAGCTCGACCCAGCAGGCCACGTCCTTGAAGCCGAGGTTGACCCCCTGCCCCGCCAGCGGGTTGATGGTGTGGGCGGCGTCGCCGAGCAGCAGCACCCGACCGGCCCGATAGTCGTTGGCATGGCGGCGCACCAGCGGGAAACTGCCTTTGCCGGTCACCCTGAAGCCGCCGAGCCGAGCCGGGAAGTGGCGGCGCACCTCGGCGGCCAGGGCTTCGTTGCCCATGGTTGCCAGCGCGCGGATGCGGGCCGGGTTGTCGTACCACACCAGGGAGCCGTGCTGACCCGGCAGCGGCAGGAAGGCGCGCGGGCCACTCGGGGTGAACTGCTGCCAGGTGATGTCTTCCTGGGCAAACTCGGTGTCGATGTTGATCAGCATGCAGTGCTGGCGATACTCGAAGCGCGACACCCCGATGCCGGCGAGACGACGGGTCAGCGACTCGGCGCCATCGCAGGCCAGCACCCAGCGGGCGGCCAGCTCGGTGCCGTCATCCAGCCGCAGGGTGGCATGCTCGCCGTCCTGGCGCAGGCTCTGCACCACCGCCGGGGTATGGGTCTGGATATTGGGGAAATCCTCCATCTTTTTCAGCAGGGCGAGTTGCACCAGCCGGTTCTCGATGATGTAGCCGAGCTGGGGCAGCCCCAGCTCGGCGGCATCGAAACGGGTAGCGAAGCCGTCCAGCTCCCAGGTCTCCAGCCTGCGATAGGGGCACAGCCGCATCTGCTGCAGATGCGGCCAGGCACCGGCCTGCTCCAGCAGCGCCACCGAGGCCTGGCTGATGGCGGAGACCCGCAGATCCAGCGGCTGTTCGGGGGCATAGGGCTCGGGCAGCTGGGTCTCGATGACCCGGATGGAGAGGCCTTGCGCCGCCAGCAGGCAGGCGGTGGCGGCCCCCACCATACCGGCGCCGACGATGGCGATATCACAGTGTTCCATAGCGTATGTCCTGAAAAAGGATCGCCCCGGACAAGCAGCCGGCGGCTAAATCGAATGGAGCCATGATAGCGCAAGGGCGCGGGAGAAACAGTGAGAGAGGCGGCGAATTGCCTTGCCAACGCCGACGCAAAGCCCCGGTTGGCGAGGCAGCCAGCCCGGTGGTGGGCCGGATAGCCGCGCCTTAGCCCCAGACTGGTCAGCACCGGGATTGAAGAGTAAAATGCCCGGTCCTGACCTCCGTCGATATCAAAAGAACCGTCATAGAGTAGCGATGAGCAAGAAACTTCATATCAAGACCTGGGGCTGCCAGATGAACGAGTATGACTCGTCCAAGATGGCGGATCTGTTGGATGCCAGCAACGGCTACACCCTGACCGAGGAGCCCGAAGAGGCCGACGTCTTGCTGCTCAACACCTGCTCCATCCGCGAGAAGGCCCAGGAGAAGGTGTTCCACCAGCTCGGTCGCTGGAAGAAGCTCAAGGCGAAAAAACCGGGCCTGGTCATAGGCGTGGGCGGCTGCGTCGCCTCCCAGGAGGGGGAAAACCTGCGTCAACGGGCTCCCTATGTGGACATCGTCTTTGGCCCGCAGACCCTGCATCGGCTGCCCGCCATGATCAAGCAGGTGCAGGAAGGTCGCGGCGCCCAGGTGGACATCGCCTTCCCCGAAATCGAGAAGTTCGACAACCTGCCCGAGCCGCGCGCCGAAGGGGCCAGCGCCTTCGTCTCCATCATGGAAGGCTGCTCCAAATACTGCTCCTTCTGCGTGGTGCCCTACACCCGCGGCGAGGAGGTGAGCCGGCCGCTGGATGACGTGCTCTACGAGATCGCCCAGCTCGCCCAGCAGGGCGTGCGCGAGGTGAATCTGCTCGGCCAGAACGTCAACGCCTATCGCGGCCCGACCTTCGATGACAACCACTGCACCTTCGCCGAACTGCTGCGCCTGGTGGCCGCCATCGACGGCATCGACCGCATTCGCTACACCACCAGCCACCCCATCGAGTTCACCGACGACATCATCGAGGTCTACCGTGACACCCCCGAGGTGGTCAGCTTCCTGCACCTGCCGGTGCAAAGCGGCTCGGATCGCATCCTGACCATGATGAAGCGCCCGCACACCGTGCTGGAGTACAAGTCCAAGATCCGCCGCCTGCGCGCCGTTCGTCCCGACATCACCATGAGTTCGGACTTCATCGTCGGCTTCCCGAACGAGACGGACGAGGACTTCGAGGCCACCATGAAGCTGATCGAGGAGATCAACTTCGACATGAGCTTCAGCTTCATCTACAGCCCGCGCCCCGGCACCCCGGCTGCGGACTTGCCGGACGACGTCGACATGGAAGTGAAGAAGGCCCGCCTCACCCGGCTGCAGAACCAGATCAACCACCAGTCGATGCTCATCGGCCGCGCCATGCTGGGCTCGGTGCAGCGCATCCTGGTGGAGGGTCCCTCCAAGATGGATCCCATGCAGCTCTCGGGCCGCACCGAGAACAACCGGGTGGTCAACTTCGAGGGGCCCCATACGCTGATTGGCGGCTTCGCCGACGTGGAGATCACCGACGTGCGCCCCTATTCGCTGCGCGGTCTCTTCATCCGTGGCGAGGAGGAGATGAACCTGCGCATCGCCACCGCGCCGCAGGAGATTTTGGCGCGTCGCCCCGACAACGTACCGGACGCGCTGGGCGTTGCCGCCTTCAGGCCCCATTAATTTCCCCCACCCGGCCTGGCCGGGTGGACCTAGCTGAGACGAGGACACTTTGAGCCGACACATCTCGACCCTGAATCTGCACCTGGAGCCCGCCGACAACCAGCGCCTCGCCAGCCTGTGCGGCCCCTTCGACGACAACCTCAAGCAGCTTGAGCGCCGCCTCGGCGTCGAGATCAGCTACCGTGACAACCACTTTCAAGTGCTTGGCAAGCAGGCGCAGATCGATGCCGCCGCCGTCATCCTCAAGCACCTCTATGTGGAAACCCAGCCCCTCAAGGGGGGCAAGGTCACCGACATCACACCGGAGATGGTGCACCTGACGGTGCAAGAATCCCGGGTGCTGGAGCAGGACGAGGAAGAGGCTGGAACCCTGCCCTACGGCAAGGAGGTGACGGTCAAGACCAAGCGCGGCCTCATCAAGCCCCGCAGCCCGAATCAGGCCCAGTACATCGCCAACATAGTGCGCCACGACATCAGCTTCGGCATAGGCCCGGCCGGTACCGGCAAGACCTATCTGGCGGTCGCCGCCGCGGTGGATGCCCTGGAGCGCCAGGAGATCCGCCGCATCCTGCTGACCCGCCCGGCGGTGGAAGCGGGTGAGAAGCTCGGCTTCCTGCCCGGCGATCTCTCCCAGAAGGTGGATCCTTACCTGCGCCCGCTCTACGATGCCCTGTTCGAGATGCTGGGCTTCGAGCGGGTCGAGAAACTGATGGAGCGCAACATCATCGAAGTGGCGCCGCTCGCCTATATGCGCGGCCGCACCCTGAACGATGCCTTCATCATCCTGGACGAGGCCCAGAACACCACCACCGAGCAGATGAAGATGTTCCTGACCCGCATCGGCTTCAACTCCAAGGCGGTGGTGACCGGCGACATCACCCAGGTGGACTTGCCACGCAGCACCAAGTCCGGCCTGCGCCATGCGCTGGAAGTGCTGCAGGGGGTCGATGGCCTGTCGTTCAACTTCTTCGAATCCAAGGACGTGGTACGTCACCCCGTAGTGGCCCGCATCGTGCAAGCCTACGAGGCGTTCGACGCCGCCCAGGCCGAGTCAGTGGCAGTCAAAACCCATTCAACCAAAGAGAGTGCCCAATGAGCGTGACCCTGGATCTGCAACTGGCCTGCGCCAGCCCGGAAGGCCTGCCTACCGAGGCCCAGCTGCAAGGCTGGCTCGACGGCACCATCCTGGGTTTCCAGGACGAGGCCGAGGTGACGGTACGACTGGTGGACGAGGCGGAGAGCCGTGAGCTCAACCTCACCTATCGCGGCAAGGACAAGCCCACCAACGTGCTATCCTTCCCGTTCGAGGCTCCTCCTGGCATGGAACTGCCCCTGCTCGGGGATCTGGTGATCTGTCGCCAGGTGGTCGAGGCCGAGGCCGCAGAACAGGGCAAAACCCTGGATGCACACTGGGCTCACATGGTTGTGCACGGCAGTCTGCATCTGCTAGGTTATGACCATATCGAGGATGAGGAAGCCGAAGAGATGGAGCAGCTCGAGCGCGACATCATGCAGGAGCTCGGCTTTGCGGATCCCTATCTCGACGACGAAGTCGAATAATAAGGTGAATGAAAGCCGATGAGATGGTGCAGTTCCAGAACGCGACATCATGCAGGAACTCGGCTTCCCCGATCCCTATCTCGATGATGAAGTAGAAGCGTAAAGTGATGGCGGTGGTCACCGGATTGAAACAGAACCTGACCATCCTCATATAGCCAAGACCAGTATCCCTATGTGTTCACACGAGTAACCAAGAGAGAAAATGACCGACGATCACCCTAGTACCGGCTCGCCGAAGAAAACCTGGCTCGACAAACTCAGCCAACTCTTCCAGGGCGAGCCAAAAGACCGCAATGATCTGGTGGAAGTGATAGCCGATGCGGAAGAACGCGATCTCATCGATCAAGACACCAAGGACATGATCGAGGGCGTGCTCGAAATTGCCGAGCTGCGCGTGCGTGACATCATGATCCCCCGCTCCCAGATGGTGACCATCGAGAAGTCCCAACCGGTGGACGACTTCCTGCCGGTCATCATCGAATCCGGCCACTCCCGCTTCCCGGTGATCAACGAAGACAAGGATCATGTGGAGGGCATCCTGCTCGCCAAGGATCTGCTGCCATTCGGCTTCGGTGGTCACCACGCCAGCGAGCCACTGCAGCTCGAGCAAATCTTGCGGCCTACCGTGATCGTGCCGGAGAGCAAGCGGGTCGACCGTCTGCTCAAGGAGTTCCGCGAAGAGCGCTACCACATGGCCATAGTGGTGGACGAATTTGGTGGCGTCTCCGGTCTGGTGACCATCGAAGACATACTGGAGCTGATCGTCGGCGAGATCGACGACGAGTTCGACGACATCGAGGACGAACCGGAAGAGATCCGCCGCATCAGCAAGCGGGTCTTCTCGGTCAGCGCCCTCACCGAGATCGAAGACTTCAACGACTTCTTCGGCACCCAGTTCAGCGATGACGAGGTGGACACCGTCGGCGGCCTGGTGATGCACGCCTTCAGCCACCTGCCGAAGAAGGGCGAGGAGATCGAGCTCGACGGCTATCTGTTCAAGGTGATGCACGCCGACCGGCGCCGCCTGCAGCAGCTGCAGGTGAAGATCCCGGAGAATCACGCGGCGGCCCAGCCGGAGTCCTGATCCTCCCTCCCCATGAGCCGACCACCAACGCCCCTTCCCAGGGGCGTTTGTCATTCTGACGGCGCGGATTCCTTCCTTTTTCCTCTCTTTTCCGAGCCATACCGGGAGGCTCGCCGTTGGCGCGGTTTGCGGTTAAGATGTCGGCCATTCCATTTTCATTCAGTCCAATCGAGCCCCAATAGCCCGTGAAATCGAAACTTCTGATCAGCCTGTTTGCCCTGGCCTCTGGCGCCATCGCCGTACTGGCCTTCTCCCCCTTCGGCTATTGGCCTCTGGTGATCCCGTCCCTGCTCGGCCTCTACGCCCTGCTGGACAAGGCCAAGCCCAAACAGGCCGCCTGGCGTGGCTTTGGCTACGCCATGGGGCTGTTTCTGCCGGGACAATGGTGGATCCACGTCAGCATGACCGAGTTCGGCGGCATCCCGCTGCCGGTGGCCTTCGTGCTACTGGCCGGGCTCTGTGCCTACCTCGCACTCTACCCGACCCTGGCCTGCTGGCTATTCGCCCGCTTCTTCAGCGGCCGTCACTGGAGCCGCTGGCTGCTCGCCTTCCCGGCACTCTGGCTCGGGGCCGACTGGCTGCGTGGCTGGGTGATGACAGGTTATCCCTGGCTCTGGTTTGGCTACACCCAGATAGACGGCCCGCTCAAGGGGTTCGCCCCCATCCTCGGCGTGCAGGGCATCACCCTCGCCCTGTTGCTCTGTGTCTCCGCACTCTGGTTGACCTGGCAGAGCCGCAAGCTGGCCTGGCTGCTGGTCCCCGTCGCCCTGGTGGGCGCCGCTCAGGGGCTGATGCAGCTCAACTGGGTGACCCGCGGCGAGCCGGTCAAGGTGGCGCTGGTGCAGGGCAACATAGCCCAGTCCCTCAAGTGGGATCCGGAGGCACTGATCCCCACGGTGCGCACCTATCAGGATCTCAGCCGCGAGAACCAGGATGCCGACATCATCGTCTGGCCAGAGTCGGCGATCCCGGCCATCGAAAAAGAGATGGGCACCTACCTGGAGAGCCTGGACAAGGCGATGAAGGTGAACGATACCGGCCTGCTGGCGGGCATCATCCATTACGATCTCAAGCAGCAGCGTTTCTTCAACACCGTGCTCGGCATGGGGGTGCAGGATCTGGACGGCAAGGAGTCCTATCACTACGAGCACCAGAACCGCTACTACAAGTACCACCTGCTGCCCATCGGCGAGTTCGTGCCCTTCGAGGATCTGCTGCGCCCCATCGCCCCCTTCTTCAACCTGCCCATGTCCTCCTTCAGCCGGGGTGACGAGGTGCAGCCGAACCTGATCGCCAAAGGGCTCAAGTTCGCCGCCGCCATCTGCTACGAGATCATCTTCCCGGACGAGGTACGCCGCAACGTGCAGCCGGATACCGACTTCCTGCTGACCGTCTCCAACGACGCCTGGTTCGGCACCAGCATAGGCCCCTGGCAGCACATGGAGATCGCCCGCATGCGCGCCCTGGAGCTCGCTCGCCCACTGCTGCGCGACACCAACACCGGCATCACCATAGTCACCGAGATCGATGGCAGCATCATCGCCCAGATCCCGCAGTTCGAGGCCGGTGTGCTGCGCGCCGAGGTGCGTCCCGCCCACGGCTCGACCCCTTACCTGCGCTATGGCAGCTGGCCCATGTACGGCATCGCCGCCCTGCTGCTGGGGCTGGGTCTGGTGCTGCGTCCCCGCGCCCATCCCTGGGCTCGCCAGCGCTGAGCCGGAGTTGCAATCCGATAAACAAGAAAGGCGCCCAAGGGCGCCTTTCTTCATGTGCTGTTGTCAGGGGCGATCAGGGGGAGAGCGGCTCGCGGTGATACTCGTTGGCGCCGCACTCGGGGCAGGTACCGAGCTGCTCCGGGTGCAGCACGGTATGGCGCCATTCGCAGCTATCGCACACCAGCACGCCGAGCCCGACCCAGTCGCCTGCCCGGTAAACGCCCTTGTGCTCCAGCTCGTCCGCCAGTTCGCTCCACTCCACCTGTGCCCGGTCGGTCACGTCCGCGAGCCAGGACCAGGCGGTGTCTTTGAGCGCCAGCATGAAGGCCGACTCGGGCGCCTCGGCCCGTCCCTCGTCATAGTTGCCGAGATCCCGTTTTACGTATTCGGCGATCAGCGCGAGCTCGTCCTGGGTCAGGTCACCGGCCGCCTCAAGGTAAGCCTGAACTTTGGCGATCATCCGGTTGAGGCGCTCCCCCTGGAACTCTTCCGTCTCCTCCCAGTGCTTCTTGAGCTGGGCAATGAAGGCTTCGTACCCTTTTTGACGTTTGTCCATGATCGTTACTCCTCTGCTGAACCCAGATCATGCCAGAGCCGAGACCCGGCGGATGCTGGCGGTTGTTGCCGCCGCAGGATATGGGTATTCTATCGGGATTTCCCAGCCGTTTTATCTATTCATTTCACAGATCCGGATGTCACCAATGCAAGAGCAATACGTTCCCCAATCCATCGAACCAGCAGTGCAGCAGCACTGGGATGCCAAGAAAACCTTCAAGGCCATGGAGAAAGTAGACAAAGAGAAGTTCTACTGCCTGTCCATGTTCCCTTATCCGTCTGGTCGTCTACACATGGGGCACGTGCGTAACTACACCATAGGTGATGTGATCTCCCGTTATCAACGGCTCAATGGCAA
The DNA here is from genome assembly GCF_056279295.1 of Aeromonas sp. TECH754. Lineage (NCBI taxonomy): Bacteria > Pseudomonadati > Pseudomonadota > Gammaproteobacteria > Aeromonadales > Aeromonadaceae > Aeromonas > Aeromonas sp. TECH754. Next base: position 2,777,105 of record NZ_JBWBRA010000001.1, read on the forward strand.
GAATGTGCTGCAACCCATCGGCTGGGATGCGTTCGGTCTGCCGGCAGAAAACGCCGCCATCAAGAACGCCACGGCGCCGGCCCCCTGGACCTACGAAAACATCGAATACATGAAGAACCAGCTGAAAATGCTGGGGCTTGGCTACGACTGGGATCGCGAGCTCGCCACCTGCAAGCCGGATTACTACCGCTGGGAGCAGTGGTTCTTCACCAAGCTGTATGAGAAGGGTCTGGTCTACAAGAAGACCTCCTCCGTCAACTGGTGTCCGAACGACATGACGGTGCTGGCCAACGAGCAGGTGATCGACAACTGCTGCTGGCGCTGTGACACCCCGGTGGAGCAGAAAGAGATCCCGCAGTGGTTCATCAAGATCACCGACTATGCGGAAGAGTTGCTGAACGATATCGACAACCTCGACGGCTGGCCCGAGATGGTCAAGACCATGCAGCGCAACTGGATTGGCCGCTCCGAAGGAGTCAACATCAGCTTCCGGGTCGATGGCCAGGACGACAGCCTCGAGGTCTACACCACCCGCCCGGACACCTTCATGGGCGTGACCTATGTCGGTATCGCCGCTGGCCACCCGCTGGCCCAGCAGGCTGCCGCCAGCAACCCCGAACTGACTGCTTTTATCGACGAATGCAAGAACACCAAGGTGGCCGAAGCCGAGCTCGCCACCATGGAGAAGAAGGGCATGGCCACCGGCCTCTATGTCATTCACCCGCTGGATGGCCGCAAGGTGCCGGTCTGGGTCGCCAACTTCGTGCTGATGAACTACGGCACCGGCGCCGTGATGGCCGTGCCCGGCCACGACTTGCGCGACCACGAGTTCGCCACCAAATATGGCCTCGAGATCAAACCCGTCATCAAGCCGGCCGATGGCGAAGCAACTGATGTGATTGCCGCCGCTTACACCGACAAGGGCGTGCTGTTCAACTCCGGCGAGTTCGACGGCCTCGAGTTCCAGGCAGCCTTCGATGCCATCGCCACCAAGCTGGAGGCGGAAGGCAAGGGCAAGCGCACCGTCAACTTCCGTCTGCGTGACTGGGGTGTCTCCCGTCAGCGCTACTGGGGTGCCCCCATCCCCATGCTGACCCTGGCCGACGGCACCGTGGTGCCGACCCCGGAAGATCAGCTGCCGGTACTGCTGCCCGAAGACGTGGTGATGGACGGCATCCAGAGCCCGATCAAGGCCGATCCCGAGTGGGCCAAGACCAGCTACAACGGCCAGGAAGCGTTCCGCGAGACCGATACCTTCGACACCTTCATGGAGTCCTCCTGGTACTACGCCCGCTACTGCTCCCCGGACTATGACAAGGGCATGCTGGATCCGGCGGCCGCCAACCACTGGCTGCCGGTGGATCAGTACATCGGCGGCATCGAGCACGCCTGTATGCACCTGCTCTACGCCCGCTTCTTCCACAAGCTGCTGCGCGATGCTGGCCTGGTCAACAGCGACGAGCCGTTCAAGCGGCTGCTCTGCCAGGGCATGGTGCTGGCTGACGCCTTCTACTACAAGGACGAGAAGGGCGGCAACGTCTGGGTCAGCCCGACCGACGTCAAGGTGGAGCGTGACGACAAGGGTCGCATCACCAAGGCGGTGGACAATGAGGGCCGCGAAGTGATCCACTCCGGCATGACCAAGATGTCCAAGTCCAAGAACAACGGCATCGATCCCCAGCTGATGGTGGAGCGTTACGGCGCCGACACCGTGCGGCTGTTCATGATGTTCGCCTCCCCGGCCGACATGACCCTGGAGTGGTCCGATTCCGGCGTCGAGGGTGCCCAGCGTTTCCTGCGTCGCCTGTGGCGCCTGACCTTCGAGCACGTCAGTGCCGGTGCCGCGCCCGCGCTGAATCTGGCCGCCCTCACCAGCGACCAGAAAGCCGTTCGCCGCGAATTGCACAAGACCATCGCCAAGGTGAGCGATGACGTGGGTCGTCGTCAGACCTTCAACACCGCCATCGCCGCCATCATGGAGCTGATGAACAACCTGACCAAGCTCGGCACCGACGAGCAGGACCGCGCCCTGATGCAGGAAGCGCTGGAAGCCGTGCTGGTCATGCTCTACCCCATCACCCCGCACATCGGCTTCGAGCTGTGGAAGATGCTGGGCAAGGAAGGGGACATCGACGTGACCGCTTGGCCGGTGGCCGACGAGAGTGCCATGGTCGAGACCGAGAAGCTGGTGGTGGTGCAGATCAACGGCAAGATGCGCGGCAAGCTGACCGTACCGGCCGAGATAAGCCAGGCCGATGTCGAGAAGCTGGCCATGGCCGATGCCTCGGTGCAGAAGTTCACCGACGGCCTGACCGTGCGCAAGGTGGTCTACGTGCCGGGCAAGTTGCTCAACATCGTTGCCAACTGACTCGCCAACTGATCCTGGCCAACGATGATGACGGCGGGCCTGGCCCGCCGTCCTTTACATCATTCAAAGAGGAATTCACATGGGCATGTCCCTTACTCGCTGGATTGCCATCGCGCTGACGGGCCTGCTGCTGCAGGCCTGCGGTTTTCAGATGCGGGGCACCGCCATTCCCCCCGAGCTCATGACCATGAAGGTGGTCGGTGACAACAAGAGCGATTTCTATCGCATGGTGACCACCCGCCTCAAGGCTGCCGGGGTGACCCTGGCCGACAAGGAGGGCATTCCGGTGATGACCCTCGCGGGCATCAGCAGCAGCAGCCAGGTTGCCTCCGTCGACGCCATCGGTCAGGAGCGTGAGTACCTGCTCGGCTACAGCACCCAGTTCAGCATCAGCATGCAGGGCAAGCCGACCCAGGTCTTCCCCATCACCTTCAACCGCAGCTTCCTGAACAAGCCGGATGCAGCCCTCGCCTCGTCCCGCGAACAGGAGCAGCTCGGCAAGGAGATGCAGGAACAGGCCGCCAACCTGGTCATCCGCCAGCTCAGCCAGGTCAAGTTCTGATGCGAGTAGCTTAAATTGAGAGTCTATCCCGAGCAGTTTGCAGATCACCTCAAGGCGGGGCTCAAGCCCTGCTATCTGGTGTTTGGTGATGAGCCACTGCTCAAACTGGAGGCCATCGACGCCATTCGTCAGGTGGCCCTCAAGCAAGGTTTCGATGAGCGCCACAGTTTCGCGGTGGAGGCCGGGCTGGACTGGAATCGGGTCTATGATGCCTGTCAGGCCATGAGCCTGTTCTCCGCCCGCCAGATCATCGAGCTGGAGCTGCCCGCCAAGGTCGACAAGGATCTCGCCACCCGCATCGGCGAAATAGGCAAACAGCTGCATCCCGACCTGCTGCTGGTGCTCTCGGGTACCCGCCTCAATCAAACCCAGATGAAAGCGGCCTGGTTCGACAAGCTCGGTCAGATTGGCACCTACGTGCCGGTCAATCATCCCGAGCCGCGCTTCTTCCCGCGCTGGATGGGGGCCCGTTTCCAGCGCTTCGGCCTCAAGGCGATGCCGGATGCCATCAACTTCATGTGTCATGCCTATGAAGGCAACCTGCTGGCCGCGAGCCAGGAGATAGAGAAGCTGACCCTGCTCTCGCCGCCCCAACCCATCAGCGTCGCCTATCTGCAAGAGACCATCATCCGCCACGCTCACTTCACGCCGTTTCAGCTCATCGACTGTCTGCTGGAGGGCAAGGTGAACCGAGCTCAGCGTATCCTGTTGGCGCTGCGTGCCGAAGGCACCGAGCCCGGCATGCTGGCCTGGGCCCTGTGCCGCGAGCTGGAGCAGCTCACCGAGCTGGCCCTGGCGGCGCGGGCCGGCCAACCCCTGGTGGAGCACTTCTCCCGCCTGCGTATCTGGCAGAGCCGCCAGCAGCTCATCCAGCAGGCCCTGATCCGGCTGCCGTTTGGCAAGATACAGCAGCTGTGGCAGTTGATGGCCCGGCTCGACGATGCCCAGCGCAGCTTCGACATCGAACAAGCCTGGCTGATGTTGCAGACCATCGCGCTGGGCTTTCGCGATGCCACCCCGCTACCGCTGCTGGAGCCCGCATGCTGAAGGCCCCCATCGGGATCCTGGGGGGCACCTTCGATCCTATCCATGCCTGCATCCTTGGGCCCACGGGGACAAGAACATGTTGAAAGCGCCGATCGGTATTCTGGGGGGTACCTTCGATCCGATACATATCGGCCATCTGCGCCCGGCCATCGAGGCCCGTGAGACGCTCGGGCTGGCCGAGGTGCGCCTGATCCCGAATCATATTCCCCCTCACAGGACCAGCCCGTTCTGCTCGAGCGAGCAGCGCCTGGCCATGGTCGCGCTGGCGGCGACAGAGAATCCGGGCTTCGTGGTGGATGCGCGGGAGATAAGGCGAAACAACCCCTCCTACACCCTCGATACCCTGATTGAACTGCGGGCGGAGCTGCCGGACACCCCGCTCTGCTTCCTGATGGGAATGGACTCCCTGCTCGGCCTGCCGAGCTGGCATCGCTGGCGGGAGCTGCTCGATTATGCCCATCTGGTGGTGAGCCAGCGCCCGGGCTGGCGACCGGATTATCCAGGGGAGGTGGCCGAGCTGCTAGCTCGCCATCAGACTCAGGACCCGCTGGATCTGCATCGACACCGTCACGGCCACCTCTGGCTGAGCGACAACCTGCCCATCGAGCTGTCGGCCACCCGCTTGAGAACCCTGCTGGCAGCAGGACGGGATCCCAGGTATTTGTTGCCGGCCTCGGTGGCCGACTATATCGAGCAGCACAAGCTCTACCAGCCGACACCCTGAGGCGTACCCCGTACCGGCCAGACTATTGTCCGGCGCTGTTGCGCACTATAGTGATCGACAGGGGCCTGCCCTGCTCCGTCCCGCTCATTGGCGGCCGGGCGGCGACCCCGGATCCATTCCCTTTGCCGGGCTGGGAAACGGGAGTGACCATGATATAATCCGCCGCCTTTACGCTGTACAGTGCGCCGGAAGATAGGAGAAGACATTTGCAAGGCCAAGAATTACTCGCCTTTATCGTCGACAAGATCGATGACATGAAAGGCCGCGATATCATCACCCTGGATGTACGCGGCCAATCCACCATCACCGACACCATGATCATCTGCTCCGGCAACTCCAGTCGTCACGTCAGTGCCATCGCCCACAACCTGGCCAGCGAGGCCCGCCACGCCGGGCTCGCACTGTTGAGCGTGGAAGGCCAGCTCAGTGGTGAATGGGTGCTGGTGGACATGGGATCGGTCATCGTCCACGTGATGCAGGATGAATACCGCGACTTCTACCAACTGGAAAAACTCTGGGGCGGCGCCCAAGTGCAGACGCAATAGTGCGCAAGCACAATACAAGGGTGCAAGTGTAAAGAACGATGAAGATCCAGTTGATTGCGGTGGGCACCAAGATGCCTGCCTGGGTAGAGCATGGCTTCGAAGAGTACCGTCGCCGTTTCCCGAAAGACATGCCGTTCGAACTGATCGAGATCGGCGCAGGCAAACGCGGCAAAAATGCCGACATTCCCCGCATCCTGCAGAAGGAAGGGGAAGCCATGCTGGCCGCCGCCGGCCGCTCCCGCCTCGTCACCCTGGACATTCCGGGCAAGCCCTGGACCACGGAACAACTCGCGGTGCAACTGGAAGCCTGGAAGCTGGATGGCCGCGACGTGGCGCTGCTGGTCGGTGGACCAGAAGGCCTGTCGCCGGAATGCAAGGCCGCCGCCGAGCAGAGCTGGTCGCTGTCGCCCTTGACCCTGCCCCATCCGCTGGTGCGGGTGCTGGTGGCCGAGAGCCTCTATCGTGCCTGGAGCATCACCACCAACCACCCGTATCATCGAGAGTGAGCCATGGGGTCTATCTCTTTTCCTCTCGTCGGCCATAAGGTAGCGGCATGCTGAAGAATCGCATCGAAATGCGCGATCACAGTGCCGAGGGACGTCTGTTCTTTCGGCGCACCCTGGTGGCCTACATCGGCATGGTGGTGCTCATGCTGGTGCTGCTGGGCAACCTCTATTATCTGCAGGTTGAGTCTTACGAGACCTACCAGACCCGTTCCAACGACAACCGGATCCGGGTCGTGCCGGTGGCGCCACCCCGCGGCCTCATCTATGACGCCAACGGCGTGCTGCTGGCCGAGAACCGCCCGGTCTACAGCCTGGAAATAGTGCCGGAAGAGACCGAGGATCTGGAGAAGACCGCCGACGATCTCATCACCCTGCTGGCCCTGCCAGAGGGCACCAAGGAGAAGTTCCTGGCCGAGGTCAAACGCCAGCGCCGCTTCAAGCCGGTGCCCCTGTTCGAGAAGCTGACCGAGTATCAGGTCGCGCTGTTCTCGGTCAATCAGCATAACTACCCGGGTGCCAGCATCGAGGCCTATCTCAAGCGTTACTATCCGTTTGGCGATACCCTGACCCATGCGCTCGGCTATGTGGCCAAGATCAACACCCGCGACGTGGAGCGCCTCGATAAAGAAGAGAAGCTCGCCAACTATGCCGCCACCAAGGACATCGGCAAGCAGGGGGTGGAGAAGTTCTACGAGGATCAGCTGCACGGCGTGGCGGGCTACCAGGAGGTCGAGGTCAACAACCGCGGCCGAGTGGTGCGTACCCTCAAGTTCCAGGCCCCTGAGCCCGGCAAGGACATCTACCTCAACATCGACATTCGTCTGCAGCTCAAGGCACAAGAGCTGCTGGCAGGCCGCCGGGGCGCCATCGTCATGATGGATCCCAACACCGGCGCCATCCTGGCCATGGAGTCGAGCCCGAGCTACGACCCCAACCTGTTCGTGACCGGCATCTCCAACACCAACTATTCGGCGCTGCTCAACGATCCGGCCCGCCCGCTGGTGAACCGCACCACTCAGGGCATCTATGCTCCCGCCTCCACCGTCAAACCCATGATGGCGGTGATGGGGCTCAACGAAGGGGCCATTACCCCGAACTACCGCTACTTCGGCGGCCCCAGCTTCTCCATCCCGGGCACCACCAAGAAGTTTCGTGACTGGCGCCGTTGGGGCCACGGCTGGCTCGATGTCTACCGCGCCATCGAGGTGTCGGCGGATACCTACTTCTACGATCTTGCTTACCGGGTCGGCATCGACAAGATCCACGCCTACATGACCAAGTTCGGCTTCGGTCAGTACAGCGGCGTCGACCTGTTCGAGGAGACCCGCGGGGTCATGCCGTCCCGCGACTGGAAGATGGCACGCTGGCGCCAACCCTGGTACCAGGGGGACACCATCTCCATCGGCATCGGCCAGGGCTACTGGAGCGCCACCCCGATCCAGCTAGCCAAGGCGATCAGCATCCTGACCCAGAACGGTCACGACGTGACGCCGCACCTGCTCAAGAGCACCGCCTCGGCGGACGGGGTGGTCAACGCCCCCATCAACCCGAACATCGCCATCGCCGCCAAGAGCGATACCTATTGGCAGGTAGCCAAAGACGGCATGTGGCGCGTCATCAACGGCCACGAAGGCACCGGCCGCCGCGCCTTTGCCAACACCCCCTACAAGGCGGCAGGCAAGTCGGGGACCGCCCAGGTCGTGGGGCTGAAAGAGAACCAGGTCTACAACGCGGCCACCACCAAGATGGAGCACCGCGACAACGCCCTGTTCGTCTCCTTTGCCCCCTTCGATGCCCCCAAGGCTGTGGTCGCCCTGGTGCTGGAAAACGCCGGTGGCGGCAGTGCCGTGGCGGCGCCGGTCGCCCGCCACATGCTGGATGCCTATCTGTTGCCGCCAGAGCCGCAGCTGCCGCCGGCCCCCAGCCAGCCCGCCCCTGTGAGCCCGAATCCGAACGAGGTCGACTCCAATGAGTAATTCCGCTCGCCAGCAGAGCATCTGGTATCGCCTGCACATCGACTTGCCGCTGCTGCTCGGCCTGCTGGCCCTGATGACCCTCTCCATGGTGGTGCTCTACTCCGCCTCGGGGCAGGACTTCGACTCCATCGTGCGCCAGCTGGTGCGCGGCGGCCTGGCCTTCAGCCTGATGATAGGGCTGGCCCAGTTGCCGCCCTCGCTCTATGCCCGCTGGTCGGTCCCGCTGTTTGTGGTGGTGGTGGTACTGCTGATCGCGGTAGACGTATTCGGCCACATCGGCAAGGGCGCGCAGCGCTGGCTGGACCTCGGCTTCATGAAGTTCCAGCCCTCCGAGGTGATGAAGCTCTCCATGCCCATCATGGTGGCCGCCTGGCTCAGTCGGCACTCCCTGCCGCCGAAGTTCAGCCACGTGCTGATCGCTCTGGTGATGGTGCTGCTGCCGACCCTGCTGATCGCGGCCCAGCCCGATCTCGGCACCTCCATCCTGGTGGCCGCCTCCGGCTTCTTCGTCATCTTCCTGGCGGGGATCAGCTGGTGGCTGATCGGGCTGGCGGTATTGCTGATCTGCGCCTTCATGCCGGTGCTCTGGTTCTTCCTGATGCACGACTACCAGCGCCAGCGGGTGTTGATGCTGCTGGACCCGGAGAAGGACCCCCTCGGCCGCGGTTATCACATCATCCAGTCCAAGATAGCGATCGGCTCCGGTGGCGTGTTCGGCAAGGGCTGGCTGCAGGGCACCCAGTCCCAGCTGGAGTTCCTGCCCGAGCGCCACACCGACTTCATCTTCGCGGTGTTCAGCGAGGAGTTCGGCCTGGTTGGCGTGGCCCTGCTGCTGGTGATCTATCTCTACATCATCAGTCGCTGCCTGTTCATCTCCATGCAGGCCCAGAACAGCTTCGAACGCCTGCTCGGCGGTGCCCTGACGCTCACCTTCTTCGTCTATGTGTTCGTCAACATGGGCATGGTAAGCGGCATACTGCCGGTGGTGGGGGTGCCCCTGCCGCTGGTGAGCTATGGCGGCACCTCCATGGTGACCCTGATGGCCGGCTTCGGCATCCTGATGTCCATCCAAACTCACAGACGACTGCTCGCCTGATGCATCGGTTGTGGTGGCTCACTCTTTGTGCGCTGGCGCTCGGCCCCTTGCCGGCCAGTGCGGCCCCCGAGCCACCCCAGCTCGGCCGGCTGGCCGAGCAGCAAGCCGTGCCCCTTGCCGAGTTGCAGGCAGCCACCGCAAAGGCCCAACTGCGCCAGGAGATCCTCGACACCATGGCCCGCCCATGGGAGGCCAAACCCTGGCACCGCTACCGGCCGCTGTTCGTCACCCCCGATCGGATCCGGAACGGAGTCGCGTTCTGGCAGCGTCACGCCGATGCGCTGGCCCGGGCCGAACAGACCTATCGAGTGCCAGCCTCCCTCATCGTCGCCATCATCGGCATCGAGACCTTCTATGGCCGTCAGATGGGTCGTCATTCCGTGCTCGACAGCCTCTACACCCTGGGTTTTCACTATCCCGCGCGAGCGGAGTTCTTCGCCAAGGAGTTCGCCCAGCTGGTACTGCTTGCTCGGGAGGAGAAGTGGTCGCTCACCCGCCTCAAGGGCTCCTACGCGGGCGCCATGGGCATGGGCCAGTTCATGCCCTCCAGTTATCGCCACTACGCCGTCGATTTTGACGGGGACGGCAGACGGGATCTGTTTGCCAATCCGGTGGATGCCATCGGCAGCGTAGCCAACTACTTCGCCGAGCATCGCTGGCGCTGGGGTGAGTCCGCCGTCGAGCCCGCCTTGATCGGACTGGCGCCAGTGAGTACCCTGCTGGGGCCCGATCCCGAGCTCAAACAGCAGTGGGCCGAGCTGGCGGCCGCCGGGATCGAACTCGCCACCCCGCTGGCACCCGAGACACCGGTGAAACTGCTGGCATTGGAGCAGGCCGACGGACCGGAATACTGGGTCGCGCGCCACAATTTTTATGTGATCACCCGCTATAACCGCAGTCCGCTCTATGCGATGGCGGTGCATCAACTCAGTCAAGCCATCCAGGACGCTTATGCATTACAGCCACAAACTTCTCCCCCTCAGCCTGACCTTGTTGCTGGCCGCCTGTAGCAGCCAACCGGAGCAGCCACCGCTGCCCGAAGCACCCGTGGTGCAGGAAAAGCCCCAGGTGATCGAGATCCCGCAGGCCACCGGCGCCATCCCGCGTCCCGAGCCCCTGAGCGCGAGCGGCAACCGGGACTACTGGATAGGTAAACAGAAATTCGAGGTGTGGCGCGACATCAAGCACTACAGCGAGGAGGGCACCGCCAGCTGGCTGGCCCAGGATCTGGATGGCCAGAAGACCGCCAACGGTGACGTGCAAGACAGCACCCTGTTCAGCGCCGCCCACCGCAACCTGCCGCTGCCGAGCTATGTGCGAGTCACCAACCTGGACAACGGGCTGGAGACCATAGTGCGGGTCAACGATCGCGGCCCCTTCGGCAGCGATCGGCTGATCGATCTCTCCCATGCGGCGGCCAAGCAGCTGGAGATGGTGGAGAACGGCGAGGCGCGGGTGCGACTCGAGCTCATCAACGACACCCCGGACCAGATGGTCGAGATGGTGCCCATGACACCGATGCAGCCCATGCAGCCGACGGCCCCGGCCCAGGAAGGCACCTTCCTGGGTGAGCCCACGCCTGCGCCAGCCACCCCGCCCAAGGCCGCCGCCAAACCGGCAGTAACCGCGACCACGACTGTCTCCGCGGCCAACACCGGCCAGGGCAAGATGATCCAGGTGCTGGCCAGCGGCTCCCAACCGAGGGCCGAGGCCATGGGCAAGGTGATGACCCAGCGCTATGGCGTGCCCTACCAGGTGGTGGCCCATGACGCCATCTTCCGGGTCCTGCTGGGGCCAGTCGCGGCCGACCAGCAAGCCTCCCTGCTGGAGCAGATCCGCCAGGGCGGACTGGAGCAGGCCTTCATCGTGCCCTGAGCCCGTGTGAAAAATGCCCTGGCCCGGCGTCACGTCGTATCCCGGCGTGACGCCGAGCCTTGACCGATAAAAACCGGTCCAGATCGCATGTCGGGCTATGACCGACCGGCACATCTGGTATAGTGAAGCCCGCTTTTTTTAACTTGTTTTAACTTGGGTACTCCCCATCCAGGCACCAGGAATTTCAAGATGTCCAAATTTGCCCGCTCCGTTATTCTGGCCTCCCTGTTAAGCGCCACCGCCCAGGCCAACCAGCCAGTCCCGACGCCGGATTCAGCCCTGCCGAGCGCCCAACCGGTGCCGACCCTGAACACCGCCCCCATGGTCGTGCCCGCTGCGCCGGAGATCTCCGCCAAGGCTCACATCCTGATCGATTACTACTCGGGTCAGGTACTGGCCGAGCAGAACGCCGAAGAGCGTCTGCCGCCCGCCAGTCTGACCAAGATGATGACCTCCTACATCATTGGCCAGGAGCTGGCCAAGGGGAACATCAAGCGCACCGACATGGTGACCATCAGCCAGAACGCCTGGTCCAAGAACTACTCCGACTCCTCCAAGATGTTCATCGAGGTGGGCAAGCAGGTCTCGGTCGATGATCTCAACAAGGGCATCATCATCCAGTCCGGCAACGACGCCTGCGTCGCCATGGCCGAACATCTGGCCGGCAGCACCGACTCCTTCGCCAGCCTGATGAACAGCTGGGCCGCCAAGCTCGGCATGAATGACAGCCAGTTCAAGAACCCGCACGGGCTGGATGCCGAGGGTCACTACAGTACCGCCCACGACATGGCGCGCCTAGGTCAGGCACTCATCCGCGATCTGCCGGAGGAGTACAAGATCTACGCCCAGAAGTCCTTCGTGTTCAACGGCATCACCCAGCACAACCGTAACCGTCTGCTGTGGGATCAATCCCTGCAAGTGGATGGCATCAAGACCGGCCACGTCAGCCAGGTCGGCTACAACCTGGTCTCCTCCGCCACCAACAACGAAGGCATGCGCCTGATCGCCGTGGTGCTGGGTGCCAGCAGCGAAGGTTCCCGCGCCGCCGAGAGCAAGAAGCTGCTGACCTACGGTTTCCGCTTCTTCCAGAGCCTGACCCCGTACAAGGCCGGCACCGAGCTGGTCACCCAGAAGATCTGGATGGGTGACAAGCCCGAAGTCAAACTGGGTGTCGATCAGGACGTCTCCGTGCTGGTCACCCGCGGTCAGGGCAATAACCTCAAGGCCGACTTCCAGCTCGAAAGCGAGTTGAAGGCACCGCTGGCCAAGGGCCAACGAGTCGGCACCGTGTTCCTGAAACAGGGTGACAAGGAGATCAAGCAGGTTCCGCTGGTTGCCCTCGAAGAGGTACAGGAAGGCGGGCTGGTGAGCCGTCTGTGGGATTATCTGGTCCTGCTGGTCTCCAGCTGGTTCAAGTAAGCCGCAGCATAAAATAGTGATAAACGAGCGGCGCCAATGGGCGCCGCTCTCCAGTTTAGGCCCCAGCAAGCGAATAACCCTGCAAACTGCAGGTTCCGCCGAGGGTCTATTTGTGGTAAAAAGCAGCACTTCCACGTCTTGTCGACCGGCCCGGACCTTGATCCTGGCGTGGGCCATGCCCATATTGACTGATACTGGCGGCCTGATGCCTCATCGGCCATACAAGATCAAAGATGAAGTCGTTTCGTGACGACGCCAAACGACGATAAAAGGTGAGTAAATGAATACCAAGTTTGATGAACTGCTGGAGTTTCCCTGCAAGTTCCCGTTCAAGGTGCTCGGCGTGGCTGACCCGGCCCTGCCGGACAGGGTGGTTGAAGTGCTGCAACAGCACGCTCCTGGCACCTACAGCCCGACCGTGCAACCCAGCAGCAAGGGCAACTATCACTCGGTACGAGTGACGGTCAATGCCCAGAGCAAGGAACACATCGAAGCCATGTACACCGCACTTGGCAAGATCGAGCTGGTTCGCTACGTCCTGTGAGTCGTCTCTCTCGCCCCGCTCCAGGGGCGAGCGATTATTTACCACCCAGCTTTGCCGACCCCGATTGCCGACATAAGCGCCTGTTCGTGAGGAAAGATGTCACCTCAGATCCCCGCCCAGCCACAGCTGTTGGTCAGACAGTTGGGCCGTCGCCCCTACCAGCCGGTATGGGACGCCATGAAGGCTTTCACCGACAGCCGCAGCCCCGACACCCCCGATGAGTTCTGGGTGGTGGAGCACGATCCCGTCTACACCCAGGGCCAGGCGGGCAAGGCCGAGCATCTGCTCGCCCCCGGCGACATCCCCGTGGTGCAGAGCGATCGCGGCGGCCAGGTGACCTACCACGGTCCCGGTCAGCTGGTGCTCTATGTGTTGGTGGATGTGCGCCGCAGCAAGCTCACGGTGCGCGAGCTGGTGACCTGCCTCGAGCGCGCCATCATCAACACCCTCGCCAAGAGTGACATCGAGGCCTACGCCAAAGCCGATGCCCCCGGCGTCTACGTGAAGCACGAGCTCGGCCTCCCGATGCAGACAGAAGCCAAGGTGGCTTCCCTTGGCCTCAGGATCCGCAAGGGCTGCTCCTTCCACGGGTTGGCCCTCAATATCAACATGGACATGACCCCCTTCCTGCGCATCAATCCGTGCGGCTATGCGGGCATGGCCATGACCCAGACCAGTGCCCTGGGTGGCCCTCGGAGCGTGGCCGAGGCGCAGTCCATCCTGGTGAGGGAGCTGGCCAGCCTGATCGGCTATCAAACCATCATCAATACCGAAGAGGCGGCATGAGCAAACCATGCCGCGCGGCCATGAGGGTACAGCGATGACCCTGGTGACTATCAATCAGACAATAACAAACACCGAGAGTGAATCATGAGCAAACCCGTTCGTATGGAGCCGGGCGTCAAGCTGCGCGATGGCGACAAGATGGCCCTGATCCCGGTGAAATTCATGCCGGATCCCAACGAAGAAGTGCTGCGCAAGCCGGACTGGATGCGGATCAAGCTGCCGCCGTCGAGCCAGAAGATCGAGCACATCAAGAGCACCCTGCGCAAGAACAAGCTGCACTCGGTGTGTGAAGAGGCCTCCTGTCCCAACCTGGCAGAATGTTTCAACCACGGCACCGCCACCTTCATGATCATGGGCGCCATATGCACCCGTCGCTGCCCCTTCTGCGACGTCGCCCACGGTCGCCCGCTGGCGCTGGATCCCGACGAGCCGAAGAAGCTGGCGCTGACCATCAAGGAGATGGGGCTGAAATACGTGGTGATCACCTCGGTGGACCGCGACGATCTGCGCGACGGCGGTGCCCAGCACTTCGCCGACTGCATCAAGCAGATCCGTGAACACAGCCCGCAGACTCGCATCGAGATCCTGACCCCGGACTTCCGTGGCCGCATGGAGCAGGCGCTCGAAGTATTCCGCGAGACCCCGCCGGACGTGTTCAACCACAACCTGGAAACCGCCCCGCGCATGTACCGCGTCGCCCGCCCCGGTGCCGACTACAAGTGGTCGCTGGAGCTGCTGCGCCGCATCAAGGAGATGCACCCCCATGTGCCGACCAAGTCCGGCGTCATGATGGGTCTTGGCGAGACCAACGAAGAGATAGTTCAGGTGCTGACCGACTTGCGCGAGCATGGCGTCAACATGCTGACCCTGGGTCAGTATCTGCAGCCGAGCCGCCACCACCTGCCGGTGAAGCGCTACGTGCCGCCCGCAGAGTTCGATGAGCTGAAAGACGTCGCCATGGGGCTGGGTTTCTCCCACGCCGCCTGCGGTCCCTTCGTGCGCTCTTCTTACCACGCGGACCTGCAAGCCAAGGGCGAAGAGGTCAAATAACCTCGTCGGGAGCGAGCGCGAAATAACGCAACCTTCCCTGCCAACTGCAAGCCAGGGGCGAAGAGGTCACATCAATCTCCCCGTCCCTGACAGAAAAAGAGCGCCCAGAGGCGCTCTTTTTTTATCGATTCTCGCTTCGCTCCAAGCCCGCTCTGACCCACCTCATCACCGTCCAGAACAGCAGGCTTTGTGTCGTCCCCTCTTCGCGGGTTAACCTGACCGTCCCTTGTCCCTTTAAGTGATCAGCAGGATGCCGACTCCGCTCGTTCGGCTGCTCCCCATGAGTGAGCAGCACTACCCCGACTATTGCGCCTATTTCATCGCGGATTACGCGCAAGATCTCGCCAGCAACCACGGCCATGATCTCCCCACCGCACGCCACAAGGCCGAGCAGACGCTGTGCCACTCCTTGCCACAGGGGATCGCCACCCCGGGCCACAGCCTGCTCTGCATATTGCCGGCTGAGGATGGCGGCGCAGAGGACGAGCCCCTCGGCTACCTCTGGCACGCCATCCAGGCCGACAAGGGAGAGACCTTCATCTGCGACTTCTACATGGCCCCGACCCACCGTGGTCAGGGCTATGGCAAGGCCGCCATGGCGGCGCTGGAGGCCGAGCTCAAGGTCATGGGGGTCAACCAGATCAAACTGCGGGTCGCCCAGGACAACCCGCGGGCGCTGGCGCTCTACCAGGAGCTGGGGTTCGTCATCACCGGTTACAACATGGCCAGGCGCCTGGACTGACGGCCATCCGAGTCGCCAGTCGCTCGCACTCGCCTTAGAGCGACATGCCGGAGAAGGACATGAAGCCCAGCGACATCAGCCCGGCCACGATGAAGGTGATACCGATGCCGCGCAGCCCCTCCGGCACATCCGAATACTTCATCTTCTGGCGCAGACCGGCGATGGCGACGATGGCCAGCAGCCAGCCCAATCCTGAACCCGCCCCATAGACCACGGATTCAATGAAGTCGTAGTCCCGCTGGGCCATGAACATCACCCCGCCGAAGATGGCGCAGTGCACCGTCAGCAGCGGCAGATAGATGCCGAGGGCGTGATAGAGCGCCGGAAAGTGTTTGTCGAGCACCATCTCCATCACCTGCACCAGCGCCGCCAACACCCCTATGTAGACGATGAAGTCGAGAAAGCTGAGATCAAACTCCCCGAGGAAGGTGCTGTCCGGGCGCAGGATATGGCGGTAGATCAGGTTGCTGAGGGGGATGGCGATCACCATCACCACCAGTACCGTCATGCCGAGGCCAAAGGCGGTGTTGATATTCTTGGATACAGCCAGAAAGGTGCACATGCCAAGGAAGAAGGCCAGGGCCAGGTTTTCGACAAAGATCGAGTGAATGAACAGGTTTACGTAATATTCCATCGGGTCGGCTCACGGGTTGCACGGACAGTCTCGTCCCGGGCGGCCATCACGCCGGCGGGACCGGGATCACAAGGTGCGGCAACGAACAGAGGCGGCAACCGGCAGGGCTACCGGAACCTGGAGCAATGAGGAAGACGCCGAGTCGGGCACGCACTTGATTGCGAGCCGGCCGTCAGTCGCCTTGGCAGAACCTGAATCTAAGATGGCGGCACCCCAGCAGACGCCGGTGGAGATAGCCGAAGTGAGCGGGCACCTGCCTGAGGTAGATGAGGGGCAGGAAGAACATCAAGCCGCAGAGCCAGTCCAGGATGTCGTGCTGGAACCAGGCCAGCAGCACACGGTAGAGCTCGGGATCCGCGCCCCCTTCCAGCCGGCGTCCCTGCTCGAAGCTGAGTCGCCACTGGCCGCCGGGGGGCAGGCTGACACTGTTGACGAACCCGGGATCGGACTGCTCGTGCAACTGCATCGAGGCGCCCTGGCCGACCGAGGCCTGACGAACGGCTGTACCGACCTCTGCCGCGGCAAAGGCGGCAAGCCACAGCAGACTGGTGATGGCGAGAGCCATCGCCCAGGTCGAGAGTCGGCCAGAAGGTGACAAGCGGGCACTCCCTTTTTGAAAAGAGGATTCAGCGAGGGCGAATATATCACAATCCATCTTTTTATTGAATTTTAAACCCTGTAAATCAGCGTGGATTAATACTAAAAACCCTCGTTATCAATAAGCCAGCAATTTAAAACCACCATGAGCGAAGGGAACATTCACTATGTGCCCCGAAGTGCAACCGCCCACAACAACACGGCCACCCCGAGGGATGGCCGTGACAAGAGAGCTGACAAGCGGCCAACGGCTAGAGACCGGCGGCTTCCAGATGCTCCACCAGCAGCTGCACGCTGCGGTTGCCGCGCCACTCGTTGACGTCGAGTCGGTAGACCAGCCGCACCCGTTTCACCGAGGCATCCGGCCAGCGCTTGAGATCGACCCCGAAGACGATGGCATCCACCGCATGGCCGGAATCCGTGGTCAGCATCAGCTTGAGGTGCTTCTCCCCCACCAGCCGCTGCTGCACCAGCACGAACTCGCCGTCGAACAGCGGTTCCGGGAAAGCCTGACCCCAGGGGCCGGAGGCGCGGATCAGCTCCGCCAGCTCCAGGCTCAGTTCGTCCGGCAGCAGCTCGCCGTCGGTGAGCAGCACCCCGGTCAGCAGCTCCGGCGTCACCAGCTCACCGATCACCGTCTCGAACGCCCGGCTGAACGCCTCTATGTTGGCCTTGGGCAGGGTCAGCCCCGCTGCCATGGCGTGGCCGCCGAACTTGCCCATCAGCCCTGGATGGAGGGTGTCGAGCAACTCCAGTGCGTCGCGCAGGTGTACACCGGGGATGGAGCGCCCCGAGCCCTTGAGCTCGGTGTCGCTGCTCTCGGCAAAGGCGATCACGGGTCTGTAGTACTTCTCCTTGATCTTGGAGGCCACCAGCCCCACCACTCCCTGATGCCACTCGTCTCTGTGCAGCACTATGCCGTTTGGCACCTCACCGTCACGGAAGCGGATCTGCTCCAGGGTGGCGAGCGCCTCCTGCTGCATGCCCTGCTCTATCTCCTTGCGCTCCTGGTTGAGGCTGTCCATCTCCGCCGCCAGCTGACGCGCCAGGTTGATGTCATCGCACAAGAGGCAGGCGACCCCGAGGGACATGTCATCGAGCCGGCCCACCGCATTGAGGCGCGGGCCGAGGGCGAAGCCGAGATCGGCGGCGCACAGGCGGCGACCGTCGCGGCCCGACACGTCCACCAGCGCCTGAATGCCGGGACGACAGCGGCCGGCCCGGATCCGTTGCAGACCCTGATGCACCAGGATGCGATTGTTGCCATCCAGCGCCACCACATCGGCGACCGTGCCGAGCGCCACCAGATCCAGATAGTCCGCCACATTGGGGGCACGAATGCCCTGGCGCTCATACCAGCCAGCCTGGCGCAGATGGGTGTTGAGGGCCGCCATCAGGTAGAAGGCGACGCCGACCCCGGCCAGGGACTTGGAGGGGAAGTCGCAGCCGCGTTGGTTGGGATTCACTATTGCATCGGCGTCAGGCAGTTCATGGCCCGGCAGGTGATGATCGGTGACCAATACCGGCATGCCGGCCGCCTTGGCCGCCGCCACCCCGGCGATGCTGGAGATACCGTTGTCCACGGTGATCAGGAACTCGGCGCCGCGCGCCACCGCCAGCGCCACTATCTCGGGGGTGAGGCCATAACCGAACTCGAAGCGGTTCGGCACCAGGAAGTCGATGTGCTTGCCGCCCATGGCCCGCAGCGCCAGCACGCACAGGGCCGAGCTGGTGGCGCCGTCGCAGTCGAAGTCGCCGACGATCAGGATACGTTTCTGGGCCGTCAGAGCGGCGGCCAGCAGCGGCACCGCCTGCTCCATACCAAACAGGCGCTGAGGCGGCAGCAGCGAGCTGGCGCTGCGCTCGAGCAGGACAGGATCCTCGACGCCACGACTGGCGAAGATCTGGCGCAGCAGGGGATGCAGGGTGGCGGGCAGATGGGAATCATCCACCCGAGGACGACGACGGATTTGCAGGGGCATCGATATGATCCAGTATCTTGAGCAGTTGTTCAGGGCGCTGGTAACCGCGCAACAGATCCCCGTTTGGCAGGACCCGGCTCGGCAGCGCCTTGATCCCGAGCCACTGGCTCAGGCCGATATGATGGGCAAGGATCTCATTACAACTGCCATCAGGCAAACGATCACTGAGATTGAGTTCTCCGAGCAGCCCGGGAGCGCGCCAGGTCGCCTGCGCCTCGGCCAGTTCGGCCGAGCCCCGGCAGTAACTGCACACTCACTCCCCTCGCCTGCAAAATGGGCAACTCATCGAGTGTGGCGCGGCTGTTGCGACAGCGCAGATCGGTAGACAGGGCGAGATGATGGCGCTCATGGGGTGCCTTGAGCTGCATCCGTGCCTCCCCTCTCTGGGCAAGGGCCAACCGGCGCTGGCGTTGCTGACCCTGCATGCTGGGGTTTCTCATGTCGTGACCCAGATCCAGCATGGTGCCCTGCAGGAACAGGCCGGGTACTGGGGTCTCGTCGACCAGGAAGATCTGCACGCCGAGGCGCTGCGTGATGGTCTGTTTCAACGGCTGGGTATCCATCCCCGCTCCGACGCCAAAGGCACACAGCAGCATCATCCGCAGCGGTAAATGCTTAATTTCCTTACCAAGCCAGCATCAATGAATAGATTGGCACGAAAAACCAGCGAGAAAGGCACCTTAATCCATTAATTACAGATCAATTAATAGTCTGGGCGCGAAAAATTCTTATTCCAACAGGTTGCCAATTGGGCCGAGGCCCAGCAAGCTAATCAGGACAACAGGAAGCAAGAAGGTCATCCCGCTGTTTTTCTGGTGCTTTATTATTCAAATCAAGGAGCGGCGTCGTCGCATCCTGCCCATTTTTTGGAGGGGAAAATGAGTCTGATTCAAGAGTTCAAGGCCTTTGCATCCAGAGGCAACGTGATCGACATGGCGGTCGGTATCATCATAGGTGCCGCCTTTGGCAAGATTGTCTCCTCCTTCGTGGGTGATGTGATCATGCCGCCCATCGGCCTCATCCTCGGTGGCGTTGACTTCAGCGACCTCGCGGTGACCCTGAAGGCCGCCGAAGGGGCCGCCCCCGCCGTGGTCATCGCCTATGGCAAATTTATCCAGACCATCATCGACTTCCTGATCATCTCTTTTGCCATCTTCATGGGGCTCAAGGCCGTCAACACCCTCAAGAAGAAGCAGGAAGAAGCCGCCGCCCCGGCCGGCCCGACCAAGGATCAGGAGCTGCTGACCGAGATCCGCGATCTGCTCAAATCCCAACAGGGCAAATAAGCCCGCAGCCAGTCCGGCTCTTGCAAAAAAACCGCCACGAGGCGGTTTTTTTATGGGCGCAAGCCCAGGACGAGGCGCGACCGCCTTCGTCAGGGGCGGAAATTCAGGCCCGCGGATGGTGCTCTCCGTGCAGCATCTTGAGCCGTTCGTTCGCCACATGGGTGTAGATCTGGGTGGTGGAGAGATCCGCGTGACCCAGCAGCATCTGCACCACCCGCAGATCGGCACCGTGGTTGAGCAGGTGAGTGGCGAAGGCGTGGCGCAGGGTATGGGGGGAGAGTTCCCCCCTGATCCCGGCACGCATGGCATAGAGCTTGATGCGGTGCCAGAAGGTCTGGCGGGTCATCATCCTGGCCTGCTTGGAGGGGAACACCACGTCCGAGCTGGTGCCGCCGAGCAGCAGGGTGCGCCCCTCCCGGTAATAACGCTCCAGCCAATGGACGGCCTCCTCCCCCATGGGCACCAGCCGCTCCTTGTTGCCCTTGCCCACCACCCGCACCAGCCCCTGGCGCAGACTGACGTGCTCAGCGGTGAGCCCCACCAGCTCGGAGACCCGCAGCCCGGTGGCATAGAGCAGCTCCAGCATCGCCCGATCCCGCAGCTCCAGCGGATCGTCCACCAGCGGCGCGGTGAGCAGCGCCTCCACCTCGGCCTCGCTCAAGTCGGCGGGCAGCTTCTTGGGCAGCTTGGGTCCCTCCAGCAGCACGGTGGGATCGTCGCTGCGCAGCTTCTCCCGATTGAGGTACTGGTAGAAGCGGCGCAGGGCAGACAGGAAGCGGGCGGTGCTGCTGGCGGCAAACTGCTTGTCCACCCGCCAGGCGAGGTAGTGCTGGATCTCGTCCATCCCCGCCAGCAACAGGGAGCCGCCCTGTTCATCGAGCCAGAGCGCAAACTTCTCCAGATCGGTGCGATAGGAGCTGACCGTATTGTCGGACAGGCCACGCTCCAGCCAGAGTGCATCGAGGAAGGGCTCGATCAGGGGATGGTTGTGCTGTGCTGGGGCGGGCTTGGTCATGGGCTTGAGTCTTCGACAAAGGGTGCGCCATTGTAGCGTGGCCCCAAGGCACGGCAAGTGATGACCCGAGGACCCTGCCCGGTGAAGGGCGAGCCGCAATCTGTTAGACTGGCGCCCCTCCCCCCTGGCCCGCCAGGCTCACCCCGGCGAACCTGAAGCAGCCAGGCAGCCCTGTCTGCGGCCAAGACAGGGGATGATGCAAGACGGCTCTGTTTTACGGTAAGGACAGTACGATGAAGATTGGTTTGTTTTACGGCTCTACCACCTGTTACACCGAGATGGCCGCCGAGAAGATCCGTGCCCTCATCGGCCCCGAGCTGGTCGATCTCCACAACATCAAAGATGTGCCCCTCGTCCGCATGCAGGAGTACGACATCCTGATCCTGGGCATCTCCACCTGGGATTTCGGCGAGTTGCAGGAAGACTGGGAGTCCCGCTGGGAAGACATCGGCGATCTCCATCTGGAAGGACGCATCATCGCCCTGTTCGGCATGGGCGATCAGCTGGGTTATGGCGAATGGTATCAGGATGCCCTCGGCCTGCTGCACGATCAGCTGGTGCCCAAAGGCGTCAAGCTGGTGGGCTACTGGCCCAACGAAGGCTACGAGTTCGATGCCTCCAAGGCGCTGATCGACGATGGCCGCCACTTCGTCGGTCTGGCCCTCGACGATGCCAATCAGTATGACCAGACCGAGCCCCGCATCGAGCAGTGGGTCGATCAGATCCTCGGCGAGATCCACGAGCTGCTGTAATCGCACCGGGTGGCTTGCTTGAAGCCACCGGGTGCAGATCTCGAGCCGATTGCCCCAATCGGTATCATCGCATGACGCCATGACGACTTTTTTGCACAGGTCTGTAACAATGAAACCGCCCCCAGTCACCCTCGGCGCCGGGGGGCGGCCGTAAACAGGCTCAGACCAGAAAAGGATATGCTATGACCCCATTCTCCCTGTTGACTCCCTCCATCGCCCGCGATGTGCTCGATCACGCGCTGCGCCTTGGCGCCGACTTCGCCGAGCTGTTCGTGGAGCGCAAGCGCCGCAGTCAGCTCAGTCTGCTCTCCAGCCAGATCGAAAATATCAGCGGCGGCCTCGATTTCGGCATAGGCGTGCGGCTGTGCTACGGCCACAAGGTGCTGTATGGCTACACCAATCTGGCGGATCGCGGTGAACTGCTGCGCATCGTGAGCCTCTTGGCGGCCAAGGACAGACGCGACCCCGTGGTGACCGCCACCGCCTTCGATTTTACCCGCTTCACCGACCGCAACCCGGTGGCGCTGCCGTTGTCGGCGGACAAGCTGCTGGAGCAGAAGATTGCCTATCTGCACGCCATGGACGCCGCGGCCCGCGCCGAGAGCGCCAAGGTGAGCCAGTTCTCCGCCAATGCGCTGGGCTGGGAGCAGGAGGTGGAGATCTTCAACAGCGAGGGGCTACAGGCCCGCGATCGCCGCCACTACAACCGCATCATGGCCCAGACCATCGCCATGGAAGGCAGCGAGCAGAGCATGGGCTACGAGGCCCCCGGCGCGCTGATGGGCTGGGAGCACGCGGCCCTCATCGATCCCCGGGAGCTCGCGCTCACCGCCACCCGTCAGGCGCTGGTGAAGCTCGGCGCGGCCCCCTGCCCGAGCGGCAACTTGCCGGTCATCATGGAGAGCGGCTTTGGCGGCGTCATCTTCCACGAGGCATGTGGCCACCTGCTGGAGACCACCTCGGTAGCAAAAAAGGCCTCGGTGTTCCACGACAAGATGGGAGAGCGGATTGCCAATCCGGCGGTCAGCGCGGTGGACGAGGGTCTGCAGAGCAACGCCTGGGGCTCCATCAACGTCGATGACGAAGGCATGGCAACCCAGCACACCCAGCTCATCAAGGACGGGGTACTGACCGGTTTCCTGGTGGACAGAATGGGGGCGCTGAAGACCGGCCATGCCCGTACCGGCTCAGGCCGGCGCGAATCCTATCGCTTCGCCCCCGCCTCGCGCATGCGCAACACCTTCATCGAGCCGGGCAACCATTCGCTCGATGAGATGCTGGCCACGGTGGAGCACGGCATCTACGCCAGGAAGATGGGCGGCGGTTCGGTGCAACCGGGCACCGGCGAGTTCAACTTCAACGTGCAGGAGGCCTATCTCATCGAGGGTGGCAAGATCACCCGCCCACTGAAGTCGGCGACCCTGATCGGCACCGGGCCTCAGGTATTGAAAGAGATCTCCATGGTGGGCCGCGATCTTGCGCTGGCCGCCGGCATGTGCGGCTCGGTCTCGGGCTCCGTGCCCACCTCGGTCGGCCAGCCGCCGCTCAAGGTCGACAACATCCTGGTCGGAGGGAACGCCTGATGAGCACAATAGACCATCTGCCGGGCTCAGTTTCCATCCCGGCCTCGGTCGGCCAGCCGCCGCTCAAAGTAGACAACATCCTCGTGGGGGGGAACGCCTGATGAGCCAACTCGATATGAACGCATTGCTGTCCCGTTTGCTCAATCAGGTCGCCGATCTCGGTGCCGAGGCGGATCTTATCGCCAATCGGGACAAGGCCTTCTCCCTCAAGGCCGACAAGGGCGAGCTCGCTGAATACAAGGTCACCAGCAGCCAGCAGATCGGTATTCGCCTAATCAAGGAGGGTCGAGTCGGCATCGCCTACTCGGAGTCGCTGGACGAGGCGGCCCTCGGCGCCATGTTGCAGGATGCGCTCGACGCCAGCCGCTTCGCCAAGCTGGATGCAGATCAGGCCATTCGGGTCGAAGGCAGCCAGATCAGCACCGACTGCGCCGAGATCTATCAGCCAGACAACACCCCGGTGGAGGAGAAGATCGCCCTCGCCCTGCGCCTCGAGGCAGACATGCTGGCACTGCCCGATGTGACCGGTGCCCCCTACAACAGCTTCTTCGAGGGAGAGAGCCGGCTCTGGCTCGCCAACAGCCGGGGCACCCTCTGCCAGCACCGGGAGTTCAGCGTCGGCTGCTACAGCTCGGCCCTGATCTCCCGCGATGGCCGCCAGTCCATGCACTCCCAGGCACAATATGGCCGCCGCTTCGACGAGCTGGACAGCCATGGCCTCATCGCGCAGATCCATGCCGTGGCCGATGCCCTGCTGGCCGGCGAGGCGGTGCCAAGCGGTCACTACAGCGCGATCTTCACGCCCAACACCCTGGCCAGCCTGTTCGGCTGCTTCCAGGCGGCGCTCTCCGGCAAGTGGGCCCAGCAGGGGATCAACCCCTGGCGGGACAAGCTGGGGCAACAGGTGGCCTCCCGCTGGCTCAGCCTGGAGAGCCGGGCCTACATGCCGGGTGGCATGAACATCAAGGGCTTCGACGGTGAAGGCGCCCCCACCCGGGATCTGCTGCTGATCGGCGAGGGGGAGCTGAAGACCTTGCTGCACAACAGCGCCAGCGCCCACCACTTCGGCATCGCCAGCAATGGTGCGGCGGCCCGCAGTGCCCGCGGCGCGCTGGATGTGACAGCCCGCCACCTGGTGTTGGGCGCAGGCCCCCACGCAGAGGCCGAGGTGCAGAGCGGCGAGTATCTGGAGCTGGTCAAGCTCGACGGCCTGCACTCAGGGGCGGACGCGGTGAGCGGCGACTTCTCGTTCGGCGCCTCCGGCTTCCTGTGCCGGGACGGCGTGCGCATTCAGCCGGTGCGCGGCATCACGGTGGCCGGCAACTTCTACCGCCTGCTGGGAGAGCTGGAAGCAGTCGGCGACCAGCTGCACCACGATGACGGCAAGGGTTTCTACGCCCCGCTGATCCGGTTTGGCGGGCTGAGCATTGCGGGCAAGTAGCTGTATATAGTGGGGAAAATCCGTCTCTTCCCCACTCGGACGCGGCGCCATCAGGCGCCGTTTTTTTGCCTCTGGCGCCCCTCATTGGCCACTCCTACCCTCAAAGAGCCGCCGGCCGCATCGGCCGGACACCGCTGGAGATTACCAAGATGGACAACACCCTGGTCTGGGCCGACATTCCGACACGAGATCTGGATCGCGCCATGGCCTTCTATTCGGCTCTGCTCGACGTGCCGGTCACGCCAATACAGGAGGAGGAGATGCGTTTCGCCATGTTGCGCCACGATGGCAACAACGCGGCGGCCTGCCTCGGCCCCATGGATCAATATCATCAGCCGGGTGGCACCGGCCCCCTCATCTACCTCTCCCTCGGGGAGCGGCTGAGGGAGGCCGAACGGATGGTGCCCCAGCTCGGCGGCAGGGTGCTCGAGCCGCTGCATGCCATCGGCAGCGGCCACGGCTCCCGGGTCATCATCGAAGACACCGAGGGCAACCGGCTGGCCCTCTATGCCCCTCCCGCCTGAGTGGGGCCCTGACAGGTCACGTCAGACACGGCAGAAACAACAACGGCGACCCTGAGGTCGCCGTTGTTCATTGTCTCGTCAGCAGCCATCAGGCCTGCGGATTGAGGCGGGTCGGCAAGCCGTTACGCTGCTCCAGCACCTGCTTGACCACATTGGAGTCACTCTCCGCATGGGCGATGAAGCGGGTGATGGCCGGGGTCATGGGCAAGGGCACGGATTCGCTGGAGTTGAACTCGGCTTCGGTGCGAGACAGCGGCTCATGGACTTCCATGTAGCGACCGCCGTCCGGCTCGACGGTAGACTTGACCGGCTGGTTGACGAACTGGACGCGGGTACCGACAGGTACGTTGTCAAACAGGTACTTGATGTCGTCGGCGCGCAGACGCACACAACCGCTGCTCACCCGCAGGCCGATGCCGAAGGTGGCATTGGTGCCGTGGATGGCGTAGAGGTTGCCGATGTAGAGCGCATGCAGACCCATGGGGTTATCCGGGCCTGCCGGCCAGACCGCAGGCAGGGTCTTGCCCTGGGCGGCATAGCGGCGACGGATGTTCTCGGTCGGGGTCCAGGTCGGGTTGGCACGCTTGCGCTCCACCTTGGTGATCCAGTTCTCCGGGGTGTTGACCCCCAGCTGGCCGATGCCGATGGGCAGAACCTGCACCACGTTCTGGCCTTTCGGGTAGTAGTACAGACGCATCTCGGCCACGTTGATGACGATCCCCTCGCGCGGCGCATTCGGCAGGATCAGCTGATGGGGGATGACCAGCTTGCTGCCCGGCGTCGGCAGATAGGGATCGACGCCCGGGTTCGCTTCCATGATGTTGGTCAGGCCCAGTTGGAAGTCGGAGGCGATCTGCTCCAGCGGACGATTATCCGCAGGCACCACGTACTCCTGATTCTCGCCGATCAGGCGGCTGTTGGCGGCGGGCAGCGCGTATTCAACGGCAGCTGCCTGCTGGCTGACCAGAGTCAGAGTACAAAAAAGGGCCGAAGCGGCAATGCGAAGGGGATTCATAAATGTCCTGTATTGTTCCTGAACCTGTGGGCCTGAGACCTGTTTTTTCCCGGTTTGTCCTGCTGCGATTCGCTCGCGCCCTGGACCAATCACCGAGCGCGCATTCTTTCCCGAGTCGGACAAAATTTCAACTTGAAGAGGGGGCTTTTTAGCGGAAAAGATCCATTCTGCCCTCAACAATTTCCCTCCATCGGCGCCCCGACACCCTAGCATGGGCAATCTGAGCGTAAAATGAACAGCCTCGTGGCTCCTGTCCCAGCCGCTCAAATTGCATGATGGGCCAGTGACGAGTACAATCTCGCACCCCGTATATCAGGAGTATCGAGCCATTTCATACTCAGGGTGTACCCCATCGGGTGCCAGTGCGTCGAGTACCGTCGTGCATCACAGATGAACCAATACGACGCCATCAGGTGGCGTCGTCCTGATTTGCAATCAGACATAAAGAGCCCAACATGTTCAGACCAGAATTGCTCTCCCCCGCCGGGACCCTCAAGAATATGCGTTACGCCTATGCCTATGGCGCCGACGCCGTCTATGCGGGCCAGCCGCGCTACAGCCTGCGGGTGCGCAACAACGAATTCGATCACGAGAACCTGCAGCTCGGCATCAACGAAGCTCACGCCCTCGGCAAGCAGTTCTATGTGGTGGCCAACATCCAGCCCCACAACTCCAAGCTCAAGACCTTCATCCGCGACATGCGCCCCGTGGTGGACATGAAGCCGGATGCGCTGATCATGTCCGACCCCGGTCTCATCATGATGATGCGCGAAGCCTTCCCCGATATGCCCATCCACCTGTCGGTGCAAGCGAACGCGGTCAACTGGGCCACGGTGAAGTTCTGGCATCAGATGGGCCTGACCCGCGCCATCCTGTCCCGTGAGCTCTCTCTCGACGAGATCGAAGAGATCCGCATGCAGGTGCCGGAGATGGAGCTGGAAGTCTTCGTCCACGGCGCCCTGTGCATGGCCTACTCCGGTCGCTGCCTGCTGTCCGGCTACATCAACAAGCGCGACCCCAACCAGGGTACCTGCACCAACTCCTGCCGCTGGGAGTACAAGGTGCACGAGGGCAAGGAAGATGACGTGGGCCAGATTGTCCACCGTCAGGAGCCGATCGCCGTGCGCCCGGACAACACCCTGGGGCTCGGCAAGCCGAGCGATGCGCTGGTGCTGCTGGAAGAGTCCAACCGTCCCGGCGAATACATGACCGCGTTCGAGGACGAGCACGGCACCTACATCATGAACTCCAAGGACTTGCGCGCGGTCGAGCACGTCGAGCGTCTGACCAAGATGGGCGTGCATTCGCTGAAGATTGAAGGTCGTACCAAGTCCTTCTACTATTGCGCCCGCACCGCCCAGGTCTATCGCAAGGCCATCGACGATGCTGTCGCCGGTCGTCCGTTCGATCCGACCCTGATGGGCACCCTCGAGAACCTGGCCCACCGCGGCTACACCGAGGGCTTCCTGCGTCGTCACAACCACAGCGAGTACCAGAACTACGACTACGGCTACTCCGTCTCCGACACTCAGCAGTTCGTTGGCGAGATCACCGGCCGTCAGGGTGACATGGTGGAAGTGGAGGTCAAAAACAAGTTCCTGGTGGGCAACAGCCTGGAGCTGATGACCCCCCAGGGCAACGTCAGCTTCAACCTGGAGCAGATGCAGAACCGCAAGGGCGAGCTCATCGACACCGCGCCGGGCAACGGTCACGTGGTCTATGTGCCGGTCCCGAAAGAGATCGACATCAACTACGGCATACTGCTGCGCAACCTTGGCGATCGTCAGGATACCCGTCAGCCGCACTCGGCTGCCTGAGATGGCGCTGCTCATCACCAGCAAATGCATCAACTGTGACATGTGCGATCCGGAGTGTCCGAACCAGGCCATCAGCCTGGGGGCCAAGATCTACGAGATAGACCCGGATCGCTGCACCGAATGCGTCGGCCACTATGAGAAGCCCACCTGCATCAGCGTCTGTCCCATCGACTGCATCATCTGGGACCCCGCTCATGTGGAGACCGAAGAGCAGCTGATGGACAAGTTTGTGCTGATGCACAGACAGTAACAGGTCGCCTCCTCAAGCAATAAAAAAGCCGGACAATGTCCGGCTTTTTTATGCGTGCTCTGCAGCCTCAGGGTTTGACCAGCTTCTGCAACGCTTCCAGCTCGCGCTGGGCTTCCAGCAGTTCGGCCTGGGACTCCTCCAGCTTGGCCTGCTTCTTGGCGATCTTGTCCGGCTTGCCCGATACCCGTGCACTCTGCAGATCCGCAAGGCGCTCTTCCACCTCCTCCTTCTGCTTGGCCACTTTCTGTTGCTGCTCCTTGAGAAGGCCCGCATCGGTGCAGTGGGTCTCGATGTTGCGCAGGGCCTGCTCCAGCCCGGCCACCTGATCCGCATTGTTGTGCGCCTTGGCGAAGACCAGCTGATCGGTCACCGCCTGATGGCGTGCCTTGCAGCCAACCTCCTGGCTGCCATAGGCCTGACCGGCCAACAGCAGCATACTCATTCCGGCAATCTTCCACATAACGACCTCGTCATTCTGTCATATTGGATGGCCGCCTATGAGACCTGACTCACCCTTCGAGGTCAAGCCAGCGGGAAAAACCTACGACAGAGTTTGTACCCCATCACGTCAACAGCGCCCGTATGGCGCTACAATGACGCCTTTCAATCCGGAGAACCCCATGAAGCAACAGATCGTCATCATCGCCAACGGCGCCCCCTACGGCAGCGAGTCCCTGTTCAACACCCTGCGTCTGGCCATCGCCCTCAACGAGCAGGGTGGCATCATCCTGAAGCTGTTCCTGATGTCCGATGCCGTCGGTGCCGCGCTGGCAAGTCAGGCACCGGCCGAAGGCTACAACCTGCGCCAGATGTTGGAGATCCTGCTGGCACAGGGCACCCTGATCCGGCTGTGCAAGACCTGCACCGATGCCCGCGGCATCACGGCTCTGCCCCTCATCGAGGGCATCGAGATCGGCACCCTGCCCCTGCTGGCCCAGTGGACCCTGGCCGCCGACAAGGTGCTGACCTTCTAGTCCCTAGGACTCGGCGCCGGCCCGGATCTGAGCGGGCCTAGGGGCCTTGGCCCCCCATCCGTAGAGCACCAGGATGGCCAGACAGAGCAGCGCCATGAAGCCGTAAAGCCAACTGCCCCCCCAGTTGGCCAGGAGCCAACCTCCCAGCAGCGCACCGATGGCGATCCCGAGCCCGGACATGGAGGCCGCCCCGAAGTAACTGCCCTTGAGGTGATCGGGCGCCATCTGATCGACCAGCACGTTGAGCAGCGGGAACAGGATGCACTCGCCGATGCTGAGCAGGATCACCGCCACTATCCAGTGCCACCAGATGGCGGTGTCACCGAGTGCAAACTGCAGCTGGGCGCTGAGGAAGAAGGCAACCCCGAGCTGCAATCTGCGTTTGGTGAGCCAGTTGGCTGTCAGGTGCAGCAGCGGGAATTGCAGGATCACTATGGTCAACGCATTGATTGACACCAGCCAACCGATGAGACGTTCCACCTCCGGGGTCCCCGCCCGGGTCAGATACTGGATGAGCGGCGACTCGAACTGGGCATAGACCAGCATCAGCAGCACGTTGGCCAGGGTCAACAACAGGAAGCCCCTATCCTGCCAGAGCACGCGCAGCACGGCCCGCATGCCGGGGCCGGCGGCACTGCTTGCCTGAGATCCCGCGAGTCGAAAACCGAAGATGAAGATGAGGCCAAGCAGCAGATAGCTGGCACTGAGCAGCAGGAAGGTCTCCTGCCGCGCGCTCAGACCATAGCTTATCCCGAGCAGGGGGCCGATGGCCGCGCCCAGGTTGAGCAGAAAGTAGCGAAGGTGCAACGCCAACTCGCGCGCCTTGGGCTCGGCCAGGCTATCGGCCATCAGTGCCTTGCCCGGCGAGTCGATGAGTCCGTAGGAGAGTCCACTGCCTATGACGCCAAGTGCCAGCCAGGCCACCTGATGGGAGAGCCCGAGCAGCCCCACGCTCAAGGCCGACACCAGGCAGCCAAACAACAGTATGTTGCGCCTTCCCCACTTGTCCGACAGCCAACCCCCATAGAAGCTGACCAGGGTGGAGAGTGCGGCAGTCGACCCCAGGATGAGGCCAATCAGTGTCGCCGACAGACCGTAGTCACGGTAGAGCAGAATGGAGAGAAACGGCCAGACCATGAAGAAAGTGGTGCGTACCATGAAGGTTCCCAGGATCACGATCCAGACCAGCGGGGGAAAATGCCTGAGATAGGCCCATGACATACTGCAATTCCTTTTGGCAGCGAAGCGACGAGTCGTTCCTTATAACAACTGGCGCCAAAAGGAACAAGTCATCTCGCTCACAACAGAGTCCGGCAGAAACGCAGGCATAAAAAAAGCCGACCCTGGGGTCGGCTTTTTCATGGCGCGGCAGCCTTATTCGGCAGCCGGCTCTTCGACGGCGGCAACGGCCACATCGGCAACCGGAGCGGCGGCTTCGGTCGGTGCATTCGCTTCCTTGATGGAGAGACGCACACGGCCTTGACGGTCCACTTCCAGTACCTTCACCTTCACCACGTCACCGATCTTCAGGAAGTCGGCCACGTTCTGCACGCGGGCATCGGTGATCTGGGAGATGTGTACCAGACCGTCTTTACCCGGCAGGATGTTGACGAAGGCGCCGAAATCGGCCAGACGCACAACCTTGCCTTCGTAGATGCGGTTCACTTCGATCTCGGCGGTGATGGCTTCGATACGGCGAATGGCTTCCATGGCGGCTTCGTTGGCAACGGCGGAGATGCGGACGGTACCGTCATCATCCAGCTCGATGTTGGTGCCGGTCTCTTCGGTCAGGGCACGGATCACGGAACCACCCTTGCCGATCACGTCCTTGATCTTCTCAGGATTGATCTTGATGGTGTGGATGCGCGGAGCAAAATCGGAGATCTCGCTACGGGGAGCCTGGATGGCTTCGTCCATGACCTTCAGGATGTGCAGGCGAGCGCCACGGGCTTGCTTGAGGGCAATCTCCATGATCTCTTTGGTGATGCCTTCGATCTTGATGTCCATCTGCAGCGCGGTGATACCTTCGGTAGTACCGGCCACCTTGAAGTCCATGTCGCCCAGGTGATCTTCGTCACCCAGGATGTCGGACAGCACGACGAAACCTTCTTCTTCCTTCACCAGACCCATGGCGATACCGGCAACGGAGGCCTTGATCGGCACACCCGCGTCCATCAGCGCCAGGGAGGAACCACAGACGGAAGCCATGGAGGAGGAACCGTTGGATTCGGTGATTTCAGACACTACGCGCACCACGTACGGGAACTCGGCGGCGCTCGGCATCACGGCAGCAACGCCGCGCTTGGCCAGACGACCGTGACCGATTTCACGACGCTTCGGGCTACCCATCATGCCGGTTTCACCGACGCAGTACGGCGGGAAGTTGTAGTGCAGCATGAAGCGGTCGGCACGGTGGCCAGCCAGCTCGTCGATGTTCTGGGCGTCACGCTCGGTACCCAGGGTCGCAACCACGATGGCCTGAGTCTCGCCACGGGTGAACAGGGCAGAGCCGTGAGCACGGGGCAGGATACCGGTGCCAACGGACAGGGCACGGATCATTTCCGGATCGCGACCATCGATGCGCGGCTCGCCACGGACCACACGGCCACGGACGATGCGGCTTTCCAGGCTGTGGAACTCTTCGCCGATCTTCTTGGCATCTTCTTCTACGCCGGAGGCGATGACTTGCTCAACCACACGCTGCTTGATGGCACCGATGGCGGCATAACGCACGGCCTTCTCGGTGATGCGGTAGGCTTCACCCAGATCGCTGGTGGCCAGCTCGGCAATCTTGGCTTTCAGCGCTTCGTTGGTCGCAGGCGGGGTCCAATCCCACGGCTGGGTACCCACTTCGGCGGCGAATTCGTTGATGGCGTTGATCGCAACTTGCATCTGATCGTGGCCATAGACAACGGCGCCCAGCATGATCTCTTCAGACAGGATGGCCGCTTCGGATTCCACCATCAGCACCGCATTGGCAGTACCGGCAACCACCAGGTCCAGATCGCTCTGGGGCAGTTCGGTGGTGGTCGGGTTCAGCACATACTGACCGTTCATGTAACCCACGCGGGCAGCCGCAATCGGGCCGCCAAACGGGATGCCGGAGATGGCCAGTGCCGCAGAGGCACCGATCATGGCAACGATGTCAGGAGACACGGCCGGGTTCACGGACATGACGGTGGCAACCACCTGAACCTCATTGAGGAAGCCTTCCGGGAACAGCGGACGAATAGGACGGTCGATCAGACGGGAGATCAGGGTCTCGCCTTCGCTCGGACGGCCTTCACGACGGAAGAAACCACCCGGGATACGACCAGCAGCATAGGTACGCTCCTGGTAGTTGACGGTCAGCGGGAAGAAATCACGGCCGTGATCGGCCTCTTTCTTGCCGACAACGGTCACAAATACGCAGGTATCGTCCATGCTGACCATGACGGCCGCAGTGGCTTGACGGGCCATCACACCAGTTTCCAGTGTGACGGTGTGTTGACCGTACTGGAATGACTTAACAATAGGATTCACGTGAATTTCCTTTTTACAATTTGGCGCTTTAAATTCGCGTGCAAGTATACTTGATTCGAACCAAAAGGTAAGCGGCGACACGAATTCTGTGAGGCAGGCAACGACTTGCGGCGTCAGAAAAATACGCAATAAAAAAGGGGAACCCTGAGGTTCCCCTTTTTCGCGAAATCTGATGGTCGATTAACGACGCAGACCCAGCTTGGCGATCAGAGCAGCGTAACGCTGAACGTCTTTACGCTTCAGGTAGTCCAGCAGCTTACGACGCTGGGAAACCATGCGCAGCAGACCGCGACGACCGTGGTGATCCTTGGCGTGCTCCTTGAAGTGACCTTGCAGATGGTTGATCTGGGCAGTCAGCAGGGCAACTTGCACTTCGGGGGAACCGGTGTCGTTGGCGCAACGAGCGTTGTCAGCAACGATGGAAGCTTTGATCTCAGCATTTAGAGACATGGTATTACTCCAGTAGAGTGTTTAAAGGTTCACAGCCAATCTCTAATTCAGCCGTGAAATGAGGGCGGTATCATAATCGCCCCCGCCGCATTTCGCAATGAGAAAGACGGGCAACGAGCATGCGCCGTGACGAGACGCCACGGCACTACCGCCCGAGGATCACTCCTCGTCGCGATCGTCGTGGTAACGCACCAGCCGCTTCGGGGCTACGCGCCCTTCGTCGTCGATCTCGCCGACGCCGATGAACTCGCGCTCCGGACCGACCGTCATGCGCACCTGGCCACTTTGCGGCGCACCGGCAACCTGCACCGCCTGACCTTGGTTCACATAGGCGGCCACCGCCGTCAGCATGTTCACCTCGGGCAGGGCAGCCACGGCGGTATCCATCGGTAACAGCAAGGGATCGAGCTGCTCGCGTGGCGGAATGCTCTCGGCCTTGGCCTGCTCGAAGATGCACTCGAGCTGATCCAGGGTCAGCATCCGCTCATAGGGATAATTCGCAACCTGGGTACGGCGCAGCTGGGTGACGTGGGCACCACAGCCCAGCACTTCGCCCAGATCGTCCACCAGGGAGCGAATGTAGGTACCCTTGCTGCAATGCACCTCGAGGCGCACTTCATCCCCTTCGAAGCTGAGCAATTTCAGTTCAAAGACGGTGATGGGACGGGCTTCGCGCTCGATCTCGATGCCTTCACGGGCATACTCGTAGAGCGGACGACCGTTGTGCTTGAGCGCGGAGTACATGGACGGCACCTGCATGATGGGGCCACGGAACTGGTCCAGTGACTCGATCAGGGTGCCCACGGCCACGTTCACCGGCCGGGTGGAGACCACCTCGCCGTCGGAGTCGCTGGTGTTGGTGCGCTCGCCCAGCTTGGCGGTCACCTCATAACGCTTGTCCGCTTCCAGCAGATACTGGGAGAACTTGGTGGCCTCACCGAGGCAGATCGGCAGCATGCCGGTCGCCAGCGGATCCAGGGCACCGGTATGACCGGCCTTGGCGGCGTTGTAGATCCGCTTGACCTTCTGCAACACATCGTTGGAAGTCAGGCCGGTCGGTTTGTCCAGCAGCAGGATACCGTGTACGTCACGGCCCTTGAAACGACGTCTTCGAGACATCTCAGGCGTTATCCTCAGTAGTGTCATCGGGTGCGGCTTGCTCTTCCTCACGGCCGGATTCGGCCATGCGGCGCTTGTCTTCACGCACAGTGTTGGTCACCAGGTTGGAGAGACGCATCCCCTCGACCAGGGTCTGGTCGTAGTAGAAACGCAACTCTGGCACCACCCGCAGGCGCATGGCGCTGCCGAGCAGGCTGCGGATGTAGCCGGCGGCTTCAGTCAGGCCCTTGAGCCCGTCCTTGATCCGCTCGCCGTCGTTCTCCAGCTGCAAGAAGGTGACATATACCTTGGCGTAGTTAAGGTCCTTGGACACTTCGACGTCCGAGACGGTTACCATGCCGATGCGCGGGTCCTTGACCTCACGCTGCAGGATCAGCGCGATTTCACGCTGGATCTGCTGCCCGACCCTGTTGGTCCGGCTGAATTCTCTGGCCATATTTCTATCCTGCGATAAAAGGGGGCCGTGGCCCCCTATTTTGTCTATTGCTCGGCTTACAGAGTCCGTTGGATGACCACGGTCTCGTAAACTTCAATCTGGTCGCCTTCGCGTACGTCATTGTAGTTCTTGACCGCGATACCACACTCGTAACCGTTGCGGACCTCGTTGACGTCATCCTTGAAGCGGCGCAGGGATTCCAGCTCGCCTTCATAGATAACCACGTTGTCACGCAGAACACGGATACGGTTGGAGCGCTTGACCACACCTTCGGTAACCATACAGCCGGCAACGGCGCCGAACTTCGGTGACTTGAAGACGCTACGCACTTCAGCCAGACCGATGATCTCCTGACGATACTCAGGAGCCAGCTTGCCGCTCATGGCCTGCTTCACTTCGTCGATCAGGTCATAGATGACGGAGTAGTAACGCAGATCCAGGCTCTCGGACTCGATGACCTTGCGCGCAGAAGCGTCGGCACGGACGTTGAAGCCTACCAGGATGGCGCTGGAGGCGGCAGCCAGAGTGGCGTCGGTTTCGGTGATACCACCGACACCGGAGCCAACGATCTTGACCTTGACCTCGTCGGTAGAGAGTTGCACCAGCGCATCGCAGATGGCTTGCACGGAACCCTGTACGTCGGCCTTGATCACCACGTTCACTTCGGACACTTCGCCCTCGGTCATGTTGGCGAACATGTTTTCCAGCTTGGCCTTCTGCTGGCGAGCCAGCTTGACGTCGCGGAACTTGCCTTGACGATAGAGTGCCACTTCACGGGCCTTCTTCTCGTCACGTACAACAGTGGCTTCGTCACCGGCAGACGGCACCCCGGACAGACCCAGGATTTCGACCGGCAGAGACGGACCCGCTTCCTTGATCTCGCGACCCAGTTCATCACGCATGGCGCGGACACGACCGTATTCCAGACCACAGAGGACGATGTCGCCCTGGCGCAGAGTACCTTCTTGTACCAGCACGGTGGCAACCGGACCACGTCCCTTGTCCAGGAAGGATTCGATCACGACGCCGTTGGCCATGCCATCGACAACCGCTTTCAGCTCCAGTACTTCGGACTGGATCAGGATGGCTTCCAGCAGATCGTCGATGCCTTCGCCAGACTTGGCGGAGACATGCACGAACTGGCTATCGCCACCCCAGTCTTCGGACATGACGTTGTAACGGGCCAGCTCGGTCTTGACGCGATCCGGATCCGCTTCGGGCTTGTCGATCTTGTTGACCGCAACCACGATGGGCACTTCAGCCGCCTTGGCGTGCTGGATGGCTTCGATGGTCTGCGGCATGACGCCGTCATCGGCAGCAACAACCAGTACCACGATATCGGTCGACTTGGCACCACGAGCACGCATGGAGGTAAAGGCCGCGTGACCCGGGGTATCCAGGAAGGTGATCATGCCGCTTTCGGTTTCGACGTGATAGGCACCGATGTGCTGGGTAATGCCACCGGCTTCGCCCGCGGCAACCTTGGCTTTGCGGATGTAATCCAGCAGCGAGGTCTTGCCGTGGTCGACGTGGCCCATGATGGTCACGACCGGGGCACGCGGCTTGGCTTCGGAGGTCTCGTCACGATCGGACAGTACCGCCTCTTCCAGCTCGTTCTCACGGCGCAGCAACACCTTGTGACCCATCTCCTCGGCGACCAGCTGAGCGGTCTCCTGGTCGATCACCTGGTTGATGGTGGCCATGGCACCCATCTTCATCATCACCTTGATGACTTCGACGCCCTTGACTGCCATCTTGTTGGCCAGCTCGGCCACGGTGATGGTCTCGCCGATCACCACGTCACGGTTAACCACGGCAGCCGGCTTGTTGAAGCCGTGCTTCATGGCGTTCGGAGTGGCCATCTTGCCGCGCTTGCCCTTGCGAGCACGGGGATTGCGAGAGTCCTTGTCGTCCTCACGGCGACCCGGCTTCTTCGGGCTGCTCTTCGCTGCGGCCGCAGTACGACGGCTGGTCTCTTCCTTACGATCCAACTCATCTTCAGCCGCTTGCGCGTGCTTGTTGGTGGTCAGATGGTAATCGCTGCTCTCTTTGGCGCGAGCGGCCTCTTCTTCGGCCCAGCGAGGACCATTTTGTTCCGCCATGACGCGAGCCTCTTCGGCTTTCTTCGCGGCGAGTTCTTCAGCCTTGGTCAAGGCTGTTTGTTCTTGTTGGCGCTTCAGTTCTTCTGCTTCGCGCTTGGCCATCTTTTCTGCCTCTTGCTGAGCTGTGCTAGCGGCTACTTTGGCGGGCTGTGGAGCCTGTCGAGCCTTTGATTGTGCCTCGATCCGCGCCTTTTCCTCAGCTTCACGACGAGCCTGCTCAGCCTCACGGCGAGCCTTCTCTTCAGCATCGAGACGGGCCTTGTTTTCGGCCTCGTGACGAGCTTTTTCTTCTGCTTCCAAACGCGCTGTTTCCTCGGCTTCCGCCTGACGCTGTTCATCTTCCAGCGCCGAGCGTTTTACATAGGTGCGAGTCTTGCGCACTTCAACCTGCACTTCTTTGTTCTTGCCGCCGGTACCCTGAACACTGATGGTGCTCTTGGTCTTGCGCTGCAACGTCATGCGGGCAGGTGCGGTGCTCTCGTCACCTCCATGCTGTTTTTTCAAGTGCGCCAGCAGAGTCTGTTTTTCAGACTCGCTGACCAGGTCGTCGGCCTTGCTCTTGCTGATACCGGCATCGACAAACTGCTGGAGAAGACGATCAACCGGCGTGTCGATGTCAGTGGCAAGTTGTTTGACTGATACTTCTGCCATTCATTTTCCTCCGTTTGATCTTAACTAGACTGCTCTTCTCCGAACCAACAGATATTGCGAGCAGCCATAATCAGCTCACCGGCTTTCTCAGCGGTCAGCTCTTCAATCTCGGCAAGGTCATCGATACCTTGCTCTGCCAAATCTTCCAGGGTGCCGATACCGCGAGCGGCCAGGGCATACGCCATGTCGCGGCCGAGGCCGGCCAGATTGAGCAGGTCTTCGGAAGGTTCAACACCTTCGAAGGATTCTTCTTTGGCCAGGGCCTTGGTGGTCAAGACGTCCTTGGCACGCTTGCGCAGCTCTTCCACCATGTCTTCGTCCAGACCGTCGATGGCCAGCAGCTCATTGACAGGCACGAAGGCAATTTCTTCCAGAGTGGAGAAACCTTCTTCCATCAGCAGGCTGGCGAAATCGTCGTCGATGTCGAGGGCGCTGGTGAACAGGGTCAGGATGCGATCGTTCTCGGCCTGGTGCTTGGCACGCATGTCCTCGACGGTCATGACGTTCAGCTCCCAACCGGTCAGCTGGGAAGCCAGACGCACGTTCTGACCGTTGCGACCGATGGCCTGGGCCAGGTTGGCGGCTTCCACGGCGATGTCCATGGTATGGTTGTCTTCATCGACGATGATGGAGGCCACATCGGCCGGCGCCATGGCGTTGATCACGTATTGAGCCGGGTTGTCATCGTACAGGACGATGTCGGCTCGCTCACCGCTCAGCTCGGCGGAGACCGCTTGTACGCGGGCACCACGCATGCCGATACAAGCACCGATCGGGTCGATACGACGATCGTTGGTCTTGACCGCAATCTTGGCGCGGGAACCCGGGTCACGGGCAGCGCCCATGATTTCGATCATCTCTTCGCCGATTTCCGGCACTTCGATGCGGAACAGCTCTTTGAGGAAGTCAGGGCTGGAGCGGCTGACGAACAGCTGGGAGCCACGGGCTTCCGGACGCACAGCATAGAGCAGACCACGGATGCGGTCGCCCGGACGGAAGGTCTCGCGCGGCAGCATATCGTCACGGAAGATCACGGCCTCGGCATTGCTGCCCAAATCCAGGATCACGTTGTCACGGTTGCTCTTCTTGACCACGCCACTGATGATGGTGCCTTCCTTGTCCTTGAACTGGTCAACGACTTGGGAGCGCTCGGCTTCGCGCACTTTCTGCACGATAACCTGCTTGGCGGTCTGGGTGGTGATGCGGTCGAAGGTGACAGAGTCAATCTGGTCTTCAACATAGTCACCCACCTGGATTTCGGGGTCATCGATCTGGGCCGCTTCGAGGGTGATTTCACCGTAAGCGTTCTCCATGGAGGCCTGGTCGGCTACCACTACCCAGCGGCGATAAGTGTCGTAGTCACCGGTCTTGCGATCGATCTCGACGCGAACTTCAATCTCGCCTTCGTATTTTTTCTTGGTCGCAGTCGCCAGCGCAGTCTCCAGAGCCTGGAAAATCTTCTCGCGGGGAACAGCTTTCTCGTTGGACACGGCGTCAACGACCAGCAAAATCTCTTTATTCATATCCGATAGCCTCGTTAACCAAAGTTCGGCACTATGTTCGCTTTTTGGATATTGGTGAAAGCCAACACCTCGTCCTTACCATCTACCGTCAGGGTGACCATGTCGCCCTGCACGGCTTTGATTACGCCTTTGAACTTGCGGCGGTTATTTGTGGCCATCCGAAGCGAAACCGCCGCCTCTTGGCCAACGTATTTTTCGAACTGGGCAACTTTGAACAGGGGACGATCCAGGCCGGGCGAAGAAACTTCCAGGAAGTACTCTTCGGTGATGGGATCTTCAACGTCCATGATGGCGCCAACCTGGCGGCTCACCTCGGCACAGTCTTCCACCGTCACGCCTTGTTCTGCATCGATAAAGACACGCAAGGTCGAGTGTCTACCCGCACGGATAAACTCGACACCCCAAAGTTCAAAACCCAAGGCAACGACCGGAGCCTCGAGCAGATCGGTCAAACGTTGTTCCAACGTAGCCAAAGTCACCCTCCGAAAAACAAAAAAAGGGCATATAGCCCAGATAGAGATCGATTCAGAATAAATCGCACATAACAAAAAGCCCCGATGTCAAATCGGGGCTTGGCGCTTTACCCTGATTGTCGCCTCGCAGCGACCGCCTTCCTGAGCGTAGGAAATGCGTGAAATTTGGTTGCGGGGGCCGGATTTGAACCGACGACCTTCGGGTTATGAGCCCGACGAGC
Source organism: Aeromonas sp. TECH754 (assembly GCF_056279295.1). Lineage (NCBI taxonomy): Bacteria > Pseudomonadati > Pseudomonadota > Gammaproteobacteria > Aeromonadales > Aeromonadaceae > Aeromonas > Aeromonas sp. TECH754. The sequence continues at coordinate 2,816,712 of NZ_JBWBRA010000001.1, forward strand.
TACCATGCTGCTCCACCCCGCGTCCGAAATCGTGCGAGATTATAGCCACTTCACTCTCGTCACACAAGACTGACTGGCTATAATATACCCGGTTACCCAGGCTCACTACTTAATTGGTGCCGTGGGCGGGACTCGAACCCGCACACCCTAGAGCACTACCCCCTCAAGATAGCGTGTCTACCAATTCCACCACCACGGCAAAAACTCTTTATTCGGGAACGTCAGTATCTTTCTTCACTGGCGCTTTGGTCTGCTCAACTTGTTGAGTCTGTTGCAGATTTTCCCATTCACTACCCTGTTTTACCTTGTTGCTTGACATCGAACCAAGCAGCAAGCTAATCAAAAAGAACAGAGTAGCCAAAATTGCAGTTGTGCGGGTCAGGAAACTGCCTGAACCACCGGAGCCGAATACGGTATTCGATGCCCCTGCGCCGAAGGAGGCGCCCATATCAGCCCCTTTACCTTGCTGAATCATCACCAGACCGATCAGAGCCAGTGATACCAACAGATAAACGACTAAAAGAATTTCGTACATTTAACTTGCACCCTTTGCCGCTTCAACGATTCCTAAAAACGCCTTGTCATCGAGACTCGCACCGCCGATCAGACCGCCATCAATGTCGGGCTGGGCAAACAAATCTCGTGCATTGGCCGGCGTCACGCTCCCACCATAGATGATTCTGACTTTCTCACCTATTACCGGAGTATCCTCCGCCAAGCGACCGCGAATAAAGGAATGAACCTCTTGTGCCTGCTCGGGTGTGGCGCATTTACCTGTGCCTACAGCCCAAATCGGCTCGTAGGCGATGATAGCATTATCGAAAGCCATCGCGCCATTTTTCTCTATGACGATATCCAGCTCTTCGGCGATCACCTCGAAGGTTCTTCTCGCCTGCCTCGCTGCACCTGACTCCCCCAAACAGAGAATGGGGATCAAGCCTGCCGCTCTGGCTGTCGCAAACTTCTCTGCGACGATGAAACTGGTCTCTCCAAAGAGACGCCTGCGCTCGGAGTGCCCTACCAATACGTAACGACACCCTGCCTCAACCAACATCTGACACGAGACTTCACCCGTGAAAGCGCCAGATTGGTGCTGACTCACATTCTGAGCCCCCAACTTCATCACCCTCTGCTCATGGAGCAGCGAAGCGGTGAAATCGAGATGCACATGGGAAGGACACAAAACCACATCTACTTGCTCATCAATGCCTTGAAGGCACTGGCCAGTAAACTGTTCTAACTGCGACCTACTACCGTGTAACTTCCAGTTGGCTGCTACAAACGGCTTGCGATGTCCCATCGGCAACTCCCTTGCGAAAGCGGGCTGATAATATCCAGAGGATGCTCAGCTGACAAGTGCTATTTTTGAATTTTCGAATCGTTTGAACAAGATACAACCAAGGCGACTAGAAAGTCGCCTTGGTTGCTCATTAAAACGCCGACTCGACCTGTTTGGCGATGCGATTCGCCATGTCCATCACTTGCTGTTCGTGCTCCCCCTCCACCATCACCCGGATCAGGGGTTCAGTGCCGGATTTGCGCAGCAAGACGCGGCCACGACCACCCAGCTCCTGCTCCACCTTGCTAACCTCGGCGAGCACGGCTGGCGAGGTCAACGGATCCTTGCCTTCGGCAAAGCGCACGTTCACCAGCACCTGCGGGAACTTAGTTATGCCGGAGCGCAGCTTGGCCAACGGCATCTCGGCGGTGCACACCGCCGTCAGCACCTGCAGAGCGGCAACGATGCCATCTCCGGTGGTGGTCTGATCCAGACAGATGATGTGACCGGAGTTTTCCCCGCCGATACGCCAACCCTTCTCGTTCATCATTTCCAGCACGTAGCGGTCACCCACCTTGGCGCGGGCGAAGGGGATGCCGAGAGTCTGCAGTGCCAGCTCCAGGCCCATGTTGGCCATCAGGGTGCCGACCACACCGCCCTTGAGGCGGCCGTTGCGCAGCGCATCGCGGGCGATGATGTAGAGGATCTCGTCACCGTCGATGATGTAGCCGGTGCTGTCCACCATCACCAGGCGATCGCCGTCGCCGTCGAAGGCGACGCCGAGATCGGCCTTGCACTCCAGCACCTTGGCGGCCAACCCCTCGGGAGCAGTCGAGCCCACACCATCGTTGATGTTGAGACCATCCGGGCTGCAGCCGATGGCGATCACCTCGGCCCCCAGCTCACGGAACACAGAGGGGGCGATGTGATAGGTGGCGCCATGGCCACAATCCACCACCATCTTCAGCCCTTCCAGGCTCAGGTGGCTGGGGAAGGTACTCTTGCAGAACTCGATGTAACGGCCTGCAGCATCGTCAATACGCACCGCCTTGCCGAGCTCGGCCGATTCGACACACTTGAGCTCATGATCCAGCTCGGCTTCGATGGCCAGCTCAACGTCGTCGGGCAGCTTGGTGCCGTCGGCGGAGAAAAATTTGATGCCGTTATCGTAGAAAGGGTTGTGAGAGGCGCTGATGACGATACCCGCCTCGGCACGGAAGGTGCGAGTGAGGTAAGCCACTGCCGGCGTGGGCATGGGGCCCATCAAGATGGCCTTGAGGCCAGCGGCGGAGAGGCCCGCCTCCAACGCCGATTCCAGCATGTAGCCGGAGATGCGGGTGTCCTTGCCGATCAGCACTTTCTTGGTGCCCTTCTTGGAGAGCACCTTGCCGGCGGCCCAGCCCAACTTCATCACGAAGTCAGGAGTGATCGGGTATTCACCCACCTTGCCGCGCACACCGTCTGTGCCGAAGTACTTTCTGGTCATTGTCTGTTCTCGTTATTTTATCTGGATACGAAATCTTGTCCCGTCATGGTCATCCAGCCCACGCGCAGAACATCCATGGTGGCGCGCACGTCGTGCACCCGGATGATCCTAGCGCCATGTTGCAACCCGATCAGGGAGCAGGCCAGACTGCCGGCCAATCGCTCATCAACCGAGCGACCGAGCAGATTGCCTATCATAGACTTTCGCGACATTCCCACCAAGAGCGGCAGACCGTAATCGAGCAACTTCCGCTGCTCCGCCAGCAGCTGATAGTTATGCGCGACCGTCTTACCAAAGCCGTAACCCGGGTCCAGCAACAAATGTGGACGCGGGATCCCCGCCGCCAGGCAGGCCGCGATCCGTTCATCGAAGAAGGCTCTCACCTCCCCCAGCAGATCGTCATAATGGGGCTCTGCCTGCATGGTTCTTGGCTGACCTTGCATATGCATCAGGCACACGGGTACCTCGGCCTCGGCCGCAGCAGCCAGCGCACCGGGCTCCAGCAGGGAGCGCACGTCATTGATGAGATGGGCGCCCGCGGCGCAACCGTCCCGCATCACGGCAGCCTTGGAGGTATCGAGAGAGATCATCACATCCAGCTCCCGTACCATCCGCTCGACCACGGGGATCACCCGGTCCAGCTCTTCCTGCACGCTCACATCGGGCGCACCGGGGCGAGTCGATTCGCCGCCGATGTCGATGAGGGTGGCTCCCTCGGCGACCATCTGGCGAGCGTGGGTCATCGCCCGCTCAAGCTGGTTGAAATGGCCACCATCGGAGAAGGAGTCCGGCGTCACGTTGAGGATCCCCATGACGTGAGGACGTTCGAGGGAGAGGCTGCGCCCCTTGCTGTTGAGTTGCATCTTCACTGCTACCTGTATGAAAACCTGCGCTTTTGCATAAAGAAAAACCCCGGGCAAGCCCGGGGTTTGGTCATGGCAACTTATTTGGCCGGGACATCGTTGGCCTTGTCGATGTCGCTGCGCGGTGCGCTGTTGTCATCGGCCTTGGCCTGAGTCTTGGCTTCTGGTTCGGTGGTCACGGTAGAACCACCTTGCGGGGTATCGCCGTGCTCATCATGCCAGTTGCTGGGAGCACGGACTTCACGACGGGCCATCAGATCGTCGATCTGCTTGGCGTCGATGGTCTCGTACTTCATCAGCGCATCTTTCATGGTGTGCAGCACGTCCATGTTGTCCAGCAGGATCTGCTTGGCACGGTCGTAGTTGCGATCGATGACCTGCTTGACCTCCGCATCGATGATGCGGGCGGTGTCGTCGGACATGTGCTTGGCCTTGGCCATGCTGCGACCGAGGAAGACTTCACCCTCTTCTTCGGCGTAGAGCATGGGCCCCAGACGCTCGGACATGCCCCACTGGGTGACCATCTTGCGGGCGATGTCGGTGGCGCGTTCGATGTCGTTGGAGGCACCGGTGGAGACCTTCTCCGCACCGTAGATCAGTTCTTCCGCCAGACGACCGCCGTACAGGCTGGAGATCATGGATTCCAGATGCTGCTTGGAGTGGCTCCAGCGATCCTGCTCAGGCAGGTACATGGTCACACCCAGCGCACGACCGCGCGGAATGATGGAGACCTTGTAGACGGGATCATGATCCGGTACCACACGACCGATGATGGCGTGACCCGCCTCATGGTAGGCCGTCATCTCTTTCTCGGACTCTTTCATCACCATGGAGCGACGTTCCGCACCCATCATGATCTTGTCCTTGGCCTTCTCGAACTCCAGCATGGAAACCACACGGCGGCTCTCACGGGCGGAGAAGAGGGCGGCTTCGTTGACCAGGTTGGCGAGATCAGCACCGGAGAAACCGGGGGTACCGCGCGCAATCAGAGCCGCATTGACATCATCCGCCAACGGCACCTTGCGCATGTGCACCTTCAGGATCTGCTCACGACCGCGGACATCCGGCAGACCGACCACGACCTGACGGTCGAAACGGCCCGGACGCAGCAGGGCGGGATCCAGTACGTCGGGACGGTTGGTGGCGGCGATGACGATGACGCCCTCGTTGCCTTCGAAGCCATCCATCTCGACCAGCATCTGGTTCAGGGTCTGCTCACGCTCGTCGTGACCACCGCCGAGACCGGCGCCACGCTGGCGACCGACTGCATCGATTTCATCGATGAAGATGATGCAGGGGGAAGACTTCTTCGCCTGCTCGAACATGTCGCGCACCCGGGAGGCACCGACCCCCACGAACATCTCGACGAAATCGGAACCGGAGATGGTGAAGAAAGGCACCTTGGCTTCGCCCGCAATGGCCTTGGCCAGCAGGGTCTTACCGGTACCGGGCGGACCGACCAGCAGTACGCCGGTGGGGATCTTGCCACCCAGTTTCTGGAATTTGGTCGGGTCGCGCAGATAGTCGACCAGCTCCTTGACCTCTTCCTTGGCCTCGTCACAACCTGCCACGTCGACGAAAGTGGTCTTGATCTGATCTTCACTCATCAGGCGAGCCTTGCTCTTGCCAAACGACATGGCACCCTTGCCACCGCCGCCCTGCATCTGACGCATGAAGAAGACCCAGACACCGATCAGCAACAGCATCGGGAACCAGGAAATGAAGATGGACGTGATCAGCGACGGCTCTTCCGGCTTCTCACCCATGACTTTCACGTTATGGTTGAGCATGTCGTTGAGCAGCTGGGGATCCGGCGCCGGGATAATGGTGGTGAAACGCTCACCGGTACGCTTGACGCCATTAATGACCTTGCCATCCATCCGCACTTCGCGGATCTGCTCTTGGGTCACTTCTTTCACGAAGCTGGAATAGTCCAGCTGGCGACTGGTGGTATCGCTGGGGCTGAAGCTGTTGAACACCGACATCAACACGACGGCGATGACCAGCCACAGGATTAGGTTTTTCGCCATGTCACTCAAATCAATGACCTCGCAGACTGACAGTTAACGATGAGGGTTAGGGTACTACAGTTTAAAACCGGTAGCCACAATGTAGACTTCTCGTGAACGGGCACGGGAGGAGTCTGGTTTACGAATCTTGACGGCAGAGAAAAGCTTCCGAATTTCATTGAGATAAGCATCGAAACCCTCTCCCTGGAACACCTTGACCACGAAGCTGCCGTTCGTGCGCAAGACCTGATTGCACATGTCCAGCGCCAGCTCGATCAGGTACATGGAACGCGCCTGATCCACCTGCGGGGTACCGCTCATGTTGGGCGCCATGTCGGACATGACGACATCAACCTTGTCCGGACCGACTCGCTCGAGCAAGGCAGCAAGGACAGTTTCCTCCCGAAAGTCCCCTTGCAGGAAATCGACACCGGCGATGGAATCCATCGGCAGAATATCGCACGCAATCACTCGCCCGTTGTCACCCACCTGATTGATGGCAAACTGGGACCAGCCACCGGGTGCCGCCCCCAGATCCACCACCGTCATGCCCGGTTTGAGCAATTTGTCCTTGCCCTGGATCTCGTCGATCTTGAACACGGCGCGGGAACGCAGTCCCAACTTCTGGGCTTTTTTGACGTAATGATCGTCAAAATGTTCTTTTAACCAGCGGGTTGAACTGGGGGAATGCTTTTTCTGGGTCATGATTGTCGACTTTAAAAAACCACAAGGGTTATTAGTATTAAGGGCTAAGTGGGGGTAGAATACGCCCCTTTCAACCCTGACTTATGAAGAAATTGCCATGATTCTCAACAATAAACAGAAACAGTACCTCAAGGGCCTTGCCCACAGCCTGAAGCCGGTTGTCCTGCTGGGACAGCACGGTCTGACTGAAGGGGTGCTGGCCGAGATCGATCTGGCGCTGAACCACCACGAGCTGATCAAGGTTAAGGTGTCGTCTGAAGATCGTGAGATGAAACAGCTGGTGATGGATGCCATCGTCCGTGAGACCGGCGCCATCAAGGTACAGAGCATGGGCCACGTGCTGACCATCTACCGTCAGGCCAGCGAACCCAAAATCCAATTACCGCGCAAGTAACAGGAAAGAGCATTCGCTCTTTCCTTCATTTCTCTTCTTCCCAAGTCGCTTGCCAAAATAGTCGTCAGGCCCTTAACCTGCGATGAATACTTGCGGACATCCACGATGGACAAGCATCAAATTCTCACCGAAGAAGAGCTGGCCATGCTGCGGGACTTGGGAGGTGCCGAGGAAATGGCTGCCAGCCAATTCCTGCGCGGTTATCTGAACCTTCCCCTGCTCAGCCTGCTGCAACGGGCCGAACCCCTGATACTCGAGGCCCGCATCGCCGGCCATCAGCTGCGTTTCCCGCTCTCTTGCACCGGTACCGCGGAGGGCCACGCCGAGCTGCGTATCGCCGCCCCCACCATCACCGAACTCGGCCATCCGCGCCTGCGCGCCTGGCGGCTCGATGAGAAAGCCAGCCTGAAGACGGCGGACGCCGACTATGAGGTGCACAGCCTGTCGCTGGGCGGTCTCATCGTAGAAGGCCTGCCACCAGCCCTGGCCAAGGGCGATCCACTGAGCGGAACCCTGTGCATCGAGGGGCTGCCCCCCTTGCCGCTGACCGGCACCCTGATCAGGCGCATCCGCTCACGCAAGCAGCAACATGACTGGGCCCTGCAGTTTCAATTAGGGGCAACGGAGCGGGAGCTGTTCCGTGACTGGCTGTTCCAGCGTCATCAGGACGCCTTCATTCAGGAATATCAATCGGACTAAATGCAACAGGGGAGCCGGGCTCCCCTGTCTCGTCAGTCAGTTCCCATCCATCAGAGATAGGCGACTTCCAGGATCTCGTACTCCACATCCCCACCCGGCGTCTTGACGATGGCGACATCGTCCACTTCCTTGCCGATCAGGGCGCGGGCGATGGGGGAATTCACGGAGATCATGTTCTGTTTGATGTCTGCCTCGTCGTCACCCACGATGCGGTACACCACTTCTTCTTCCGTCTCGCTTTTCAGCAGGGTCACGGTCGCACCGAAGATGACCCGACCGTTGTTGGTTATCTTGGTGATGTCGATCACCTGGGCATTGGAGAGCTTGCTCTCAATTTCCTGGATGCGGCCTTCACAGAAGCCCTGCTGCTCGCGGGCGGCATGATATTCGGCGTTTTCTTTCAGATCACCATGTTCACGGGCATCAGCAATCGCTTCGATAATCTGGGGACGCAGCTCGCTCTTCAGATAGTCGAGCTCTTGGCGCAGCTTTTCGGCGCCGCGAACAGTCATCGGAGTATGATTCATAGTCGAAACCTGGGTTGCTTTATAAAGAGAAGCTGCGGCAATCAGGGAGAGCCGCAGCTATCGGTTCGGATGGCGCATCTTAATATGAAGCCGCCACAAAATCCATGTCAGCCCCTGCGAGCGGGATCGCGCTTCCTGCCGAAAGCTACCGCGGCTCGACCAGACCGATCGGGGCCGCGACCGTCGGTTTGCCCTGCATGATGGCAATCTCCACCCGTCGGTTCATGCGTCTGTTCTCCGGGCTGTTGTTCGGCACCAGCGGCAGGGAATCCGCCATGCCCTGCACCACCAGCCGGCTGCCGTCGAAGCCGGGCACCTTGATCATCTGGTGGGCCACCGCCACCGCTCGCTGGGATGACAACTCCCAGTTGGACTGGAACAACTCGTCTTCGGGAGCAGCATCGTCGGTGTGACCGGAGACGGTGATCTCTCCCGGCACGTCTTTTAACAGCGCCGCCACCTTGCGGATCACCGGCCAGAACTGGGGTTGCAGGAAGGCAGAGCCTGCCGGAAACGCTGCTTTTTCTCGAATACGGATGATGATCTGCTGCCCCAGCGCCTCTATCTCCAGGGTCCCGTCCTGGATCTGGGCTCGCATCTGCTCGGCCAGCGCCCTGGCCAGGGCGCTGGGCTGCGCCTGCTGGATGGGCGGCACACTCTCACCGCCGCTCAGCTTGCCATCCGGCTGCTCCTTTCCGCCGATCTGATCGGCGTCACCGGACTGAAAATCCAGCTCGGTCTCGGTCAGCTCGACGGTCTGCTGCATGATGGTATCGATGGGCGTTGGCTCCGGCCGGCCCGGCCTGAACTCCTGGGCAATGACCGAGGTCCCCTTGGGAATGTCTTTGACCTCCAGGATGTGCTGCACCCCGAACGCCTTCTCCATGGATCCCGCAATCTGCTTGAACTTCTGCACGTCCATCTCGGCAAAGGAGAGCAGCAGCACGAAGAAGCACATCAGCAGCGACATCAGGTCGGCGAAGGTACCCATGTAGCTCGGCAGGCCGGGAGGCGGACACTTGCACTTTGACATGGGGCCTCCTATTCCAGCCCGTTATTGCGCTTGGACTGATGCAGATAGTTCTGCAACATGGCCTGGATCACGCGGGGGTTCTGGCCGTCCTGGATGCCCATGATGGCGTCCAGCACCAGGGTTCGGCAGAGCCGCTCCTCGCCGCTGCGCAGCTCCAGCTTGTCGGCAATGGGGATGGCAATCATGTTCGCCTGGATGGCGCCATAGAGGGTGGTCAGCAGGGCCACCGCCATGGCAGGGCCGATGGACTTGGGATCGCTCATGTTGGCCAGCATGGCCACCAACCCCACCAGGGTCCCTATCATGCCCATGGCCGGGCCGAGATCGCCGAGGGAACGGAACACCTTGATGGCGATGACATGGCGCTCCGAGGTCAGCTCTATGTCCTTCTCCAGCACGCCCCGCACCACGTCGGCGTCATGGCCATCCACCAGCATGTCGATCCCCTTCTTCATGAAGGGGTTGGGGATCTCCGCCGCCTCCAGGGCCAGAAAGCCGCCCTTGCGCGCCGCATCGGCCAGCTCAACCGCCTTGGCAATCAGGTCATCGAGCTTGTCGCCCTTGTACATGAAGGCCTTGCCCGCCACCTTGAACGCCATCAGGAACTGACTCATGTTGAACTTCATCATGCAGATGAACAGGGAGCCCAAGATGGTGATATAGACCGACGGCATATCCACATACATGGTCACCGGACCGCCCAACAACATGCCGTAAATGACGACACCAAAGCCCAGTACTATGCCTATCAGACTGCCTAAATCCACAACCTTACTCCTGTCACCGAACTTGCCATCTATTTATACTTTGTTGAATTTTCTGTTATTGCGCCTCGGGCAGCAAGCCCGACACGCGGCAATGGCCGGTGGGCAATACCTGGATGCCAGCCGGCTCTTATCGGCCGCCGCCGCGATTGTTTGAGCGCCGCGCGTTTTTCTGCCTCCCCCCTGTGGCCGGTCGATGTTAAGATGAGCCGTTTTTTTCAATCCCCGAGGATGGACATGGCCAGTAAAAAGATCGACCGTCTGAGTTTTGATGCCACCCTGGAAGAGCTGGAAACCATAGTGCATCAGCTCGAACAGGGCTCGCTCCCCCTCGAGGAGGCACTCAAACAGTTCGAACAAGGCATCCACCTGGTGCGCGCCGGCCAGCAGAAGCTGGAGCAGGCCGAGCAGAAGATCCAGATCCTGTTGACCCAGGCAGATGGTACTGAACAGGCGGTTCCCTTTCGGGCAGAGCAAGGAGAGGAGTGAGTGACGCTGGACGATTTTTCCCGCCTGCACCGGCGCCGTATCGACGACTGCCTCTCGGCACAACTTGACACCTTGCCCGCCCTGGCCCCTCGCCTGCGGGATGCCATGCGCTATGGCCTGTTGCTCGGTGGCAAACGGGTGCGCCCTTTCCTGGTCTATGCCGTCGGCGAGATGCTGGGTGTCCCGAGCGAACGGCTCGACGGACCGGCGGCGGCGGTTGAGTGCATTCACGCCTACTCCTTGCTGCACGACGATCTGCCCGCCATGGACAACGACGACTTGCGTCGCGGTCAGCCGACCGTGCACAAGGCCTTCGATGAAGGCACTGCCATCCTCGCCGGTGATGCCCTGCAGACCCTGGCGTTTTCGATCCTGGCCGACCATCCCCTCCCCCGGGAACTGATGGCCAACCGGGTCAAGATGCTGAGCACCCTGGCCCGCGCCTCGGGATATCTGGGTATGTGCGGCGGTCAGGCGCTGGATCTGGAGGCCGAGAGCCGCCAGATCAGCCTCGCCGAGCTGGAACAGGTGCATCGCCACAAGACCGGCGCGTTGATCGAATGCGCCGTTACCCTGGGTGCCCTGTGCAAGGCCGATGTGGAGTCCGACACCCTGGCTGCCCTGCAAACCTATGCCGCCGCCATCGGCCTGGCCTTCCAGGTGCAGGATGACATCCTCGATATCACCGGCGATACCGAGACCCTCGGCAAGCCGCAAGGCTCGGATTTGGCGCAGCAAAAGAGTACCTATCCGGCCCTGCTCGGACTCGACAATGCCCGTGAGCTGGCTCGCGAACTGCATGACAAGGCCTTAACAGCCCTGCAATCCTTGCCCTACAATACCGACATTCTGGAAGCGTTTGCCGATTACATCATCGAGCGAACCCACTAAACGCTGGATAACAGTAACAATATGAGCGTTGATATAAGCAATTTCCCCAACCTGGCCCTCGCGGATACGCCGGTCGAGTTGCGATCCCTGCCCAAAGAGCGGCTGCCCGTGCTGTGCAACGAGCTGCGCGAGTATCTGCTGCACTCGGTGAGCCGCTCCAGCGGCCACTTCGCCTCGGGTCTTGGCACCGTCGAACTGACGGTTGCGTTGCACTACGTCTACAACACCCCCTTCGATCGGCTGGTGTGGGACGTGGGTCATCAGGCCTATCCCCACAAGATCCTGACCGGTCGGCGCGAGCGCATTCACACCATTCGCCAGAAAGACGGTCTGCACCCCTTCCCCTGGCGCGACGAGAGTGAATATGACGTGCTCAGCGTCGGTCACTCCAGCACCTCCATCGGCGCCGCGCTCGGCATGGCGGTCGCCGCCGAGAGCGAGGGGCTGGGCCGCAAGGTCGTCGCCGTGATAGGTGACGGTGCCATCACCGCCGGCATGGCGTTCGAGGCCCTCAACCACGCCGGCGATGTCCACAAGGACATGCTGGTGGTGCTCAATGACAACGAGATGTCCATCTCCGAGAATGTCGGGGCGCTGAACAACCACCTGGCCAGGCTGATGTCCGGCAAGCTCTACACCACCATCCGCGAAGGCGGCAAGAAGGTGCTGGCGGGCGTGCCGCCGGTCAAGGAGCTGGCCAAGCGGGCGGAGGAGCACCTCAAGGGCATGGTGGTGCCCGGCACCCTGTTCGAGGAGTTCGGCTTCAACTACATAGGTCCCATCGACGGCCACGATATCCATGCACTGGTCGAGACCCTGCGCAACATGCGCAACCTCAAGGGTCCCCAGCTACTGCACGTCAAGACCAAGAAGGGCAAGGGCTACGAACCGGCGGAGAAAGACCCCATCGGTTATCACGCCGTGCCCAAGTTCAACCCGGATGATTGCATCCTGCCCAAGAGCAGCGGCGGCAAGCCGACCTTCTCCGCCATCTTCGGCCAGTGGTTGTGCGACATGGCGGCCAAAGATGAGCGGCTGGCCGGCATCACCCCTGCCATGCGTGAAGGCTCGGGGCTGGTCAAGTTCAGCCAGCAATATCCGGAGCGCTACTTCGACGTGGCCATCGCCGAGCAGCATGCGGTCACCTTCGCCGCCGGCCTCGCCATCGCTGACAAGAAACCCGTGGTCGCCATCTATTCCAGCTTCCTGCAGCGGGCCTATGACCAGCTGATCCACGACGTGGCACTGCAACAACTGCCGGTGCTGTTTGCCATCGATCGCGCCGGTCTGGTGGGGGCCGACGGCCCCACCCACCAGGGTGCATTCGACATCAGCTTCCTGCGCACCGTGCCGAACATGGTGGTGATGACCCCGTCCGATGAGAACGAATGCCGCCAGATGCTCTACACCGGCTACCAGCACAACGGACCGGCGGCGGTGCGCTACCCTCGTGGCAATGGTTGCGGCACCGAGATCCAGACCGAGATGACCGCGCTGGCACTCGGCAAGGGTCGCGTCGTTCGCGAGGGCAAAGGCACCGCCATACTGGCGTTCGGCACCCTGCTGCACCTGGCCAAGGCCGCCGCCGAGGCGCTGGACGCCACCCTGGTGGACATGCGCTTCGTCAAGCCCATGGACGAGGCGCTGGTGCTGTCACTCGCCGCCACCCACTCCCAGTTCGTCACCATTGAAGACAACGCCATCATGGGCGGTGCCGGCTCTGCGGTGAACGAGCTGCTGATGCGCAGCAAGCAGTGCAAGCCAGTGCTGAACCTGGGCCTGCCGGATCGCTTCATCGAGCAAGGCACCCAGGAAGAGATCTACGCCATGCTGGGACTCGATGGCGCGGGTATCCTCGCCAGTATCGAGAGCTGGCTACGAGCCTGACGATAGATACTCACGAGCAATAAAAAAGGGCGCCTGATGGCGCCCTTTTTGTTATTCATGATCTCAAACCTGTTCACGAACTGTCGCGAGAAGGCCGTCAACAAGGTGAAGAGCAGCGCAGGAACCGGAGCGTATAGACATACATGAGGATTCCGAGCAGCGCATGAGCCTTGATCACGGCCTCGCAGTAAGTTCGTGGATAGGTTTCCATCAGCCCTTGTAGATCTTCGGGTTGAACACATCCTGCAACCAGTCACCCAGCAGGTTGATGACCAGCACCAGCACTACCAGACAGATACCGGGGAAGGCGGTGATCCACCAGGAGCCGGAGAAGATGTAGTTGAAGCCCACGCTGATGAGCGAGCCCAGCGACGGCTGATCCACCGGCATGCCGAGCCCCAGGAAGGAGAGCGCGGCCTCACTCATGATGGCATTCGCCACCTGCACGGTGGAGATAACCAGAATGGGCGACAGGCAGTTCGGCAATATGTGACGGAACATGATGCGCGGGGCACGGAACCCCATCATCTGCGCCGCTTCCACGTACTCCTTCTTCTTCTCCGCCAGCACCGAGGCACGCACGGTACGGGCGTACTGCGGCCACTCGGCGATGCCGATGATCACCACCAGCATCACGATGGCGAACTCGGAATAGAGCTCGGAGCCAAAGCTCGCCTGGAAGATGGCGGAGATGATGATCGCCACCATCATGGTGGAAAACGACAGCTGCACGTCGGCGAAGCGCATCAGCAAGTTGTCGATGCGGCCACCGAAGTAACCGGCAATCAGCCCGATAACGATGCCGAGGAACAGCTGCAGCGCCACCGCGAACAGACCTATGGTCAGCGAGATGCGGGCACCGTACAGAATGGTGCTCCAGATATCGCGGCCCTGGTTGTCGGTACCGAGCCAGAAGCGAGCCTCGCCCCCTTCCAGCCAGGAGGGCGGCAACTCGGCATCCATCAGATCGAAGCTGGTCAGGTCGTAGACGTTGTGCGGCGCCAGCCAGGGTGCCAGCAGCGCTGCCAGCACGAACACCACGAATACCATGAAGCTGAACATGGCTACCTTGTCCCGCAGGAAGTAGTAGACGATGTCAGAGTTCTTGAAACGAGCCCAACGACTTGGGCTTGCAGTCACAGCGTTAGTCATTGCTTACCCCTTGGCGGTCAAGTTGACGGTCGGGTTGATGAACCCGTAGAGCAGGTCGACCAGGGTATTGGTCACCACGAAGATAAGGCCGACGAAGATGACGTAGGCGGTGATCAGCGGGGTATCGACCCGGTGGATCGCCTCGAGGAACAGGAAACCGGTCCCCGGCCACTGGAACACGCTCTCGGTCAGAATGGTGTAGGCCACCATGGTGCCGATCTGCACGCCGCCGACGGTGATGACCGGCAGCATGGTGTTCTTCAGCGCATGGCTGTAGTAGACCTTGTTGTTGTCCAGCCCCTTGGCGCGGGCAAACTTGACGTACTCGGCGGAGAGCTGCTCCAGCATCTCGGAGCGCACCAGCCGGATGAACAGCGGCAGCATGATGGAGGAGAGCGAGACCGCGGGCAGGATCAGGTGCTTGATGCCATCCCAGGTGAAGAAGCCCGACTCCCAGCCCAGCAGGTTGTAAGTCTCGCCACGGCCATAGGCCGGCAGCCAGCCAAGCTGAATGGAGAACAGATACATCAGCATGATGGCCGTCAGGAACACCGGGATCGAGATGCCGATGCTGCTCACCGCCATGATGAACTTGGTCAGTATGCTGCGAGGCCTGATCGCCGAATAAACCCCCAGCGGAATGGAGACGACGACGATGATGACTGCGGCAGCAAACACCAGCTCAAGGGTAGCCACCAGCTTGTCGAGGATCACCTCGAGAGCGGGTCGCTTGAAGAAATAGGACGTGCCCAGATCTCCGTGTACCGCATTCTGCAAGAAGCGGCTGTATTTCACCAAGAAGGGATCGTTGAGGCCCATCTTTTCGCGTAATTCATGGCGCACGGACTCGGAGACGGATTGTCCCACCAGCTCGCGCAGCGGATCCCCCAGGTTGTCCTGGATGGAGAAGGCGACCAGGCTGATGACGAACATCACTATCACGGCCTGATAGAACCGTTTCAGCAGGAATGTAAACATGCTTGTCCTTCTACGTGGCCTGTGTCGTGGCACAGGCTTCTGTTAATGGTGGGGGCCGCCATGGCCGCCCCCACCGGGTCCTTCCTTACAACGTCACTTACTTGTTGACCACCAGGTCACCCAGGTAAGGGAAGTTCATCACGTTGACGATCGGCTTGATGTCGACGTTCTTCTTGGCGCCATAGGCCAGATCTTCCCAATGCAACGGCACGTAGGCAGCGTCATCGATCAGCATGGCTTCCACCTTCTGCAGGATGGCGGCACGCTTGGCCGGATCGGTCTCGGTGTTCGCTTCCATCACCATCTTGTCAGCTTCTGCGTTGGCATAACCGCCACAGTTGTACTGGCCCATGCCGGTCTTGGCATCCTTGGTGAAGGTCAGGAACTCGAAGAAGTTCGCACTGTCTTCGGTGTCGGAGTGCCAGCCGATCAGCTGCATGTCGGAGGCGCACTTGTCAAACTCGGGCCAGTACTGAGCCACCGGCATGGTCTTCAGATCGACCTTGATGTTGATCTTGGACAGCATGGCGGAGACCGCCTGGGCAATCTTGACGTCGTTGACGTAGCGGGCAGCCGGGGAGATGAAGCTCATCTTGAATCCCTTCTCGTAACCGGCTTCCTTCATCAGCTCCTTGGCCTTGGCCAGATCATACTGGGGCTTGAGTGCCTCGTTGTAACCGGCATAGCCTTTCGGGCTCAGCTGGCCAGCGGGGGTACCAAAGCCCTTGTTGATCTTGTCGACGATGCCCACCTGGTTGATGGCGTAGTTGATCGCCTGACGCACGCGTTTGTCTTTCAGCGCCGGGTTGGTGTTCTGGTTCAGCTCGATGATGATGGCGCGGGTACCGGACAGGGTCACCAGCTGGGAGTTTTTACCGTTCTTCACCCGCTCCAGATCGTTCGGGGCGACCGGATAGATCATGTCAACGTCACCACCCAGCAGGGCGGCTACACGGGTCGCATCTTCCTTGATCGGTACCACGGTCAGGTTCTGAACGTTGCCCTTGGAAGCCTTGTCCCAGTAGTTGGCATTACGGGCGTATTCCAGCTTCACGCCCTGCTCGCGGAACTTGACGCTGAACGGGCCGGTACCGGAGACGTGGGTGGAAGCGTAGGAGTCGCCGTTCTTGACGATGTCGGCCTTGTCTTTGCCCGCTTCATCCTTGCCGGTGTAGAACTTGGAGTCCATCGGGAAGATGTAGGTGACGGTCTGCAGCACCAGCGGGAACGGCTTGGCGGTGATCAGGTCGACAGTAAAATCATCCACCTTCTTCACTTCGGCGATGGGGTCGAAGATGGCCTTGAAGTCCGGGGAGGCCTTCAGGCGGTTGACGGTCCACACCACGTCGGCGGCGGTGAAGTCGTTACCGGAGTGGAACTTGACACCCTTGCGCAGGTGGAAACGCACGGTCTTGTCGTCGATGCGCTCATACTTCTCGGCCAGACGTGGCTCGAACTGCAGATCCTGGGTGTAACGCATCAGCGGATCGAACACCAGGTGAGACATCTCCAGAGTCTGACCGGAGAGCTGCTCCTGCGGATCCAGCGAGGTGGCGTCGGAGGCGACGGCGACCTTGATGTCGGCGGCAGAGACGTTAAATGCGAGACCAGCGGCGAACAGCGCCATGGCAATCTTGGATAATCCTTTCTTCATGTCTTTCTCCATGCTTTTGGCTTTTTATTGACACTTTTTGTGACAAGCAGACCGGCGAGCCGGCTCTTTCCTAGCTTGCGATTTCCAGCCCCTCGCGGGACATTCCCTTAAACTCCGGCATGAGGGAGATCAGCTTGCGGCTGTACTCATGTTCGGCATTGGTAAACAGTTTCTCGGTCTCGGCCACTTCCACCAGATGACCGTGCTGCATCACCCCGATGCGATCGCACATCTGGCGGATGACCGGCAGATCGTGGCTGATGAACAGCATGGTGAGCCCAAGCTCCTGCTGCAAATCCTTGAGCAGATTGAGGATCTGGGCCTGTACCGACACATCCAGCGCCGAGGTCGGCTCGTCGCAGATGAGGAAACGCGGGCGGGTCGCCAGGGCGCGGGCGATGGAGATGCGCTGGCGCTGACCACCGGAGAACTCGTGGGGATACTTGACCCCCGCCCCCCGGCCAAGGCCGACGTGATCGAGCAGATCGCTGACGATCCCCTGGATCTGGCTCTCGCTGCTGGCGAGTTTATGGAAACGGATCGGCTCGGCGATGATGTCACGCACCTTCATGCGCGGGTTCATCGAGGAGTAGGGATTCTGGAACACCATCTGCATCTGACGGCGCAGCGGGCGACGCTCGTGCTCCCCTTTCAACGCGGTCAGATCGATCCCCTCGAACACTATCTTGCCGGTATCGGGCGGATAGAGGCCGGTGATGGCCCGGGCGATGGTGGATTTACCGGAACCCGACTCCCCCACCAGACCGAAGGTCTCCCCTTCGAAGATCTCGAAGCTGATGTTGTTGCAGGCGCGCACATACTGGCGACGGCTCGGGAACAGAGAGTTCTTGGTGACGAACTTCAGATCCACGTTCTCCACCCGCAGCAGGGCGCCTTCATAGCTGCGCTGGTCCTGACTCTGGCCGAGCCAGTGGGTCTTGAGATCGATGCTGGTGTCCGGCGCGCTCGCATCTTCGATATAGGAGACCAGCGGGAAGCGCACCAGCTTCACGTCCGAGCGGGGCACCGCCGAGATGAGGCTGCGGGTATAAGGATGACTGGGGCGACCCAGCACCTGCTCGGTGGTGCCGAACTCCACCAGATCGCCGCGATACATCACCGCCACCTTGTCGGTGACGTTGGACACCACGCCCATGTCGTGGGTGACCAGCATGCAACCCACCTGACGCTCCTTGCACAGGTTGCGGATGAGTTGCAGAATCTGGTCCTGAATGGATACGTCCAGCGCCGTGGTCGGCTCATCGGCGATGATGAGATCGGGATCCCCGGACAGGGCGATGGCGATGACCACCCGCTGGCGCATGCCACCGGAGAATTGGTGAGGATATTGCTTGATGCGCAATTCCGGTTGCGGAATGCCGACCGCGCTCATCAGCTCCAACGCCTTGGCGAAGGCCGCCTCGCGCGAGAGATCGGTATTGGCCAGGATGGTCTCCACCAGCTGCCGTTCAACGGTGAACAGCGGGTTCAGGGAGGTCATGGGATCCTGGAAGATGAAGCCGATACGGGAGCCGCGGATGGCACGCATCTCGTTCTGGGTCTTGCCGGAGATCAGCTCACCGTTGAGATAGATGTCGCCACGGGCGATGCGACCGGGCGGGCTCAACAGATCGATGACGGCATTGCCGATGGTGGATTTGCCGGCACCTGATTCGCCGACCACCCCGACGATCTCCCCCTTTTCCACAGAAAAAGAGAGATCCTTCACCGCGGCCAGCACCCCATAGCGGGAGGGGTACTCGATCCGCAAGTTTTTCACTTCGAGCAAGGACATGGTTACCTCTGCGGGGGACATCCGTCCCAAATAATTCGTCCGTAAATCAGCCGCAGATGCTGGTGGTGCCTTGGGTAGGTGATATTGAGTGTTTATCGAATAAGAAACGCTCAATCCATGAGGCAGTGAAACCAGCGATCCGGGCGGGTTTTTTGCATTTTTTTGGAATAACCCGCGAGTAAGTTAGTCGGTTTGCCCGCGGGTGTAAATGATCCAGTTATACAATTTCGCAATGTTTTGCACGGATAACGTACTGTTCAATGGCTAAAAATGTCGACTAAAATCACATTACCAGAGATTGTGACGCCGATGCGAGCGATTACCACATTTAAATTTCAACAATGAGTTAACAAGCAATCAGATCGACTATTCAATTTCGCCTACCAAGCTTCGAATGAGTAGTGAATATTTATGTGAAATGATTTTTTAACGGCAGCATATCTGGATGAAGGAAAAATAAGCAGAGATAAATAGGGAAAAATCAGAATGATCCGCCAGTGACGGGGGCGGCCATGGGGGGGAGTCAGGGGTAAAATTGCATACAAAACAGCGCAGGCCCGCCAAAAGGTCGGACCTGCGCTCAATCTGACAGGATCACTTTATCCAGCCGACCAGCAACTGCA
This sequence comes from Aeromonas sp. TECH754, assembly GCF_056279295.1. Taxonomy (NCBI): domain Bacteria; kingdom Pseudomonadati; phylum Pseudomonadota; class Gammaproteobacteria; order Aeromonadales; family Aeromonadaceae; genus Aeromonas; species Aeromonas sp. TECH754. Next base: position 2,835,940 of record NZ_JBWBRA010000001.1, read on the forward strand.
TGCACAGCAAGGCGAACAACCCTGCTATCAGGTCGTCGAGCATGATCCCCAATCCGCCGTGGATGCGGCGATCGAACCAGGAGATGGGCCAGGGCTTGAGCACATCGAACAGCCGGAACAGCACGAAACCGGCCAGCACCCACTCCCAACCGGCGGGGGCCGCGATCATGGTCACCCCGAAGCCGATCACCTCGTCCCAGACGATGGCGCCGTGATCCGGCATGCCGATGGCATCGGTCGCGCCCTGGCAGAGCCAGATCCCCACCAGGAAGCCCAGCGCCAGCAACGCGATAAACCAGGGGGTCGGCAGACCGCTCACCAGCAGATAGAGCGGAATGGCGACCAGCGTTCCCATGGTGCCCGGCGCCTTGGGGGACAAGCCGGCACCAAAGCCGACCGCCAGCAGGTGGCGCGGATTTTTCAGGTCCAACCGTTTCAGCTCGGGTTTGATCTTCATGCGCAATGCCCCCAACCCTTGAGCGGATGCGGCCGTCCCGGAGCCGATGTCTTGAGTACAGCGGTGACTGTCATGCGAAGTGATCCCATCCCTTGAGCGTCAGCTCGACCGGCTGATCGTCCTGCATATAGTCGATGCCGGGCTCGCCGGCCAGGATCCGGCCGATGCGGGTGAACTTGACGCCGCAATTGGCGAGCGCCGTGTCCAGCGCGCCGTGATGCTCCTGCGGCACGGTGAAGCAGAGCTCGTAGTCGTCACCACCGGCCAGCGCCAGCTGCCAGGCATCCTGCACGGGGACCGCATCCTGCAACACCGGCGAGAGCGGCAGCAGACCCAGATCGATCTGTGCCCGCACCCCGGACGCCTTGAGGATGTGGCCCAGATCCGAGGCCAGACCGTCGGAGAGATCCAGCGCACTGCCCGCCAACCCGCGCAGGGCCTGGCCCGCCAGGATGCGGGGATGAGGATGATCGAGGCGCGGCAGCACCGCGGCCAGCTGGTTCTCGTTGAGGGCGCGTTTGCCGAGCAGATGGGAGAGCGCCAGAGCCGCATCCCCCAGGGTGCCGGTGACATAGATGCCGTCACCGGCCTTGGCGCCGCTGCGCAGCAGCGCTCGGCCAGCGGGCACAGAACCCTTCACCGAGACGGTGATGGAGAGCGGGCCGCGGGTCATGTCGCCGCCGACCAGGGCCACGTTGTAATACTCGGCAAGCTCGAGGAAGCCCTCGGCGAAGCCGGCAACCCAGGCCTCGTTGATGGCCGGCAGGGTCAGCGCCATCGAGACCCAGCGCGGCTCGGCCCCCATGGCGGCGAGATCGGACAGGTTGACCGCCAGCGCCTTGTAGCCGAGATCCACCGGATCCATGTCGGGAAAGAAATGCACGCCACTGACCAGGGTATCGGTGCTCACAGCCAATTGGGTATCGGCGGGCAGGGTCAGCAGGGCGCAGTCATCTCCAGGGCCCATCACCACGTCCTTGCGGGCGTGGGGGACCTTGAAGTACTTCTCAATCAGCTCAAATTCACCCATGCAATAAAAAGCCAGCGGTTAGGCTGGCTCCTCTCTTTAATGCTGATGGATAAGGGGGATCAACGCTTGGTCAGCGTCTTGATCACCTTGTCCAGTACACCGTTGACAAACTTGTGGCTGTCATCGGCGGCGAAGGCTTTGGCCAGCTCGATCGCTTCGTTGATCACCACGCGCGGCGGCACATCATCACGACGGGTCAGCTCGTAGGTCGCCAGACGCAGGATCGCCTTGTCCACCATGTCCACTTCTTCCAGCGGACGGGAGAGGAAAGGTGAAAACACCTTGTCCAGCTCGTTGCAGTGAACGGCTACCCCGAACAGCAGATCGCGGAAGTAGTTCAGGTCCACACCCTTGGTGTCCTGATCTATCTTGAACTGCTCTTCGATGTCGCCCACGTTGGCCTTGGTCATCTGCCACTGGTAGATGGCCTGGGTGGCGCAATGACGGGCCTTACGGCGCTCGGACGGTTTCAATGTATTATTCCTCAAGCTGTTTCAGAACGTTGATCATTTCGAGCGCGCTCAATGCAGCCTCTGCACCCTTGTTACCCGCCTTGGTACCGGCACGCTCGATGGCTTGTTCGATGTTTTCTGTGGTCAGCACGCCGAAGGCAACGGGAATTTCATATTCCATCATTACCTGGGCCATGCCCTTGCTGCTCTCGCTTGCCACCAGTTCGAAGTGGTAGGTGCCACCCCGGATGACGGTGCCCAGCGCGACGATGGCGTCGTATTGACCACTCTTGGCCAGCTTCTTGATAGCCAAGGGAATTTCGACGGCACCCGGCACTCGTACCAGGGTCAGATTGCTGTCCTGCACCTGGCCTTGACGCTTGAGCACGTCCAGCGCGCCGTTCACCAGGCTGTCATTGATGAAGCTGTTGAAACGGGCAACGACAATAGCAACACGCGCCTCGGGAGCGGCGATATTTCCTTCGATAATCTTCATTGGAAATCCTGTCTCTGTGCAATCAAAAAGGGCCGGGGTCAAAAGTGCGCACATTCTAGCACAACAGACCCACGACAAAAACCATGCCCGCACAGGGCGAGCATGGTGGCTTGTTCATTCATCCGCAGGGGTTATTCGCCGACGTATTCCACGACCTCGAGACCGAAACCACCGAGGGCGTGATATTTCTTGGGCGAGCTCAGCAGCCGCATCTTGCCGACCCCCAGGGCTTTCAGGATCTGGGAGCCCACGCCAACCCGGCGCGAGGTGCCCTGCCACTTGGCCCCTTCCGGTTGCAGCCCCTTGTCGGCGGCTTCGAACGCCTTGACCCTGGCCAGCAGTTCATTGCTGTTCGCTTCCGCCCCCAGGATCACCAGCACGCCGCCCTCCTCGGCGATGCGCGCCATGGATTTCGGCAGGGGCCAGCTGCGGGCGCTGTGACGGTCGGTGTGCAGCAGATCGCTCAGCACGTCGTGCAGATGGACCCGCACCAGCACCGGCTGGTCGGCCTGAATCTCACCCTTTTTAAGGGCGAAGTGCACCTGATTGTCGATGGTGTCGCGGAAGGTGATGAGGTCAAACTCGCCGTATTCGGTCGGCAATTTGCACTCGGCCACCTTCTCCACAGTAGTCTCGTGCTGATTGCGGTATTCGATAAGATCCGCAATGGTGCCGAGCTTGATGCCGTGCTGCTCGGCGAAGATCTCCAGATCCGGGCGACGGGCCATGGAGCCGTCTTCGTTGAGGATCTCGACGATGACGGAAGCGGCCTCGTAACCGGCAAGGCGGGCCAGATCGCAGCCCGCCTCGGTGTGGCCGGCACGGGTCAGCACGCCGCCATCTTGCGCCATCAGCGGGAAGATGTGGCCCGGCTGCACCAGATCGGCGGCCTTGGCATTGGGCGCGACCGCGGCCTGTACAGTGACGGCGCGATCGGCAGCGGAGATACCGGTGGTCACCCCTTCGGCGGCCTCGATGGTCACGGTGAAGGCGGTGGAGAACTGGGCGTTGTTGCGGTCAACCATCAGCGGCAGCGCCAGCTGCTTGCAGCGATCCCGGGTCAGGGTCAGGCAGATGAGGCCCCGGCCGTAGCGTGCCATGAAGTTGATGTCTTCAGGACGAACACAGGAGGCGGCCATGATGAGGTCCCCTTCATTCTCCCTGTCTTCGTCATCCATCAGGATCACCATCTTGCCAGCCTTGATATCGGCAATGATTTCCTGGGTTGTGCTCAGCGCCATGGGCTACTCCATCAACATGTTTCGGGGATTGAGCCCGTGGGCCCGATTTGATACGGTTTATGTGTTGTTAGATGGGGGCGCCGGCCCCCGTTTCAACCCGGGCGGGATCACAGAAAACCGTTTTGACGGGCCGCTCAGCGGGGCTAACCGGCTGAGCGACGGGCCGGGATCCGTCGCGAGAGCTTGTCAACAAGGCAAATAACCGAACACGGCCAGTCATTTGCGCTTTAAAATCAACATTTAATAGATAGATTGAGCGATAAACCAATAAAAAACAAAGCAACTCACTATCACAGGAAGCCGGATTGGGCCAGTTTATCCAGGGTCAGGGACGATCCTGCGCTCTCCTGCCCCTTGCCCTGCATCAACCGCTCCAGATAGCGGGCTATCTGATCCACTTCCAGGTTCACCTTATGACCCGGCTTCCAGCGGGCGATGGTGGTCTCACTCGCGGTGTGAGGCACTATGGTGAGGCGGAACAGGTTGCCCTGCACGGCGTTGACCGTGAGGCTGATGCCATCCACCGCGATCGAGCCCTTCTCGGCGATATAGCGGGCGAGCGACCCTGGCGCCGCAATCCAGTACTCGATGGCACGACCGCTGCTGGACTTGCTCTTCACCTCGCCGATGCCATCCACATGGCCGGAGACCAGGTGACCACCGAGGCGCGAGGTCGGCAACAGCGCCTTCTCCAGATTGACGGGGTCCCCCACCTTGGCCGTGGCAAAACCGGTGCGCGACAGGGTTTCGAGCGACACGTCAGCGGTGTAACGCTTGTCCCCCAGCGCCACCACCGTCAGGCAAACGCCGTTGGTGGCGATGGAATCGCCGAGCTTGACGTCGCTGAAGTCGAGGGTCGGCGCGTGGACGGTGAGGGCCATGTCCTCCCCCTGACGACGCAGCTCGGCCAGGGTGCCCATGGCTTCGATAATTCCGGTAAACATGCAGATCACCTTGCTGATGGCGGGGCCATGCAGCCCCGACAAAGAATAGAAAGATCAGGCTATCCTGGCCGTGATGCGAATAGGTTGCTTCCATCGACCAGCAGCCCGGCCTTGAGAATGAGCCCGGGTTACACAATCCTGGCCGTGATGCGAATGTCCTGCCCCACCAGTCGCACATCCTTGAGGGTGAGCTTGGGCGCCTGGAACAGGCGGGTCAACTCCGGCAGGTGGAACAGGCCACGCCCCTCATCCCCCAGCAGCTTGGGCGCCTGATAGAGCACCAGCTCATCCACCAGCCCCTTGCCGAGCAGGGCGCCGCACAGCTTTGGCCCCGCCTCCACCAACACGGAATTGATGTTCTGTTTGGCCAGCAACATGAACAGGCTGACCAGATCCAGCTTGCCATCCAGCAGCGGCAGCTCGAGCTGCTGCACCCACTCGGGCCAGTCGCCGGCCACCTTGTGGCGGGCCAGCAACACGGGTCCCGAGCTCTGGAACAGCGGCAAGTCCGGGGTCAGCCGGTTTTGCGAGTCGACGATGACCCGCAGCGGCTGGCGCAGGGCTTCTTTGGGATAGACCGCCTTGACAGATGGCGGCAACTCATCCCAGCGCACGTTCAGCGAGGCACCATCGGCCAGCACCGTCTCCGCACTGGAGAGCACCGCATCGTGGCGGGCCCGCAGACGCTGTACATCGGCGCGGGCGAGAGGGCCGGTGATCCACTGGCTCTCGCCGCTCGCCATGGCGGTACGCCCATCGAGGCTCGCGCCGAGTTTCACCGTCACCTGCGGGAAGGCGGTGCGCATCCGCTTGAAGAAGCCGGGGTTGAGCGCCTCGGCCTCGGCGCTGAGCAGGCCGAAGTCGGCCTTGATGCCGGCTTCCGACAGCATGCGCAGACCGCGCCCACCCACCTGGGGATTGGGATCCACCATGGCGGCGACCACCCGGGTCACCCCGGCCTTGATCAGCGCCTCGGCGCAGGGCGGGGTGCGGCCATGATGGGAGCAGGGCTCCAGGGTCACATAGGCAGTGGCGCCACGAGCCTCTTCTCCGGCGGCGTGGAGCGCATAGACCTCGGCGTGGGGTTCACCGGCGCGCTGGTGCCAGCCCTCGCCGACCACCACCCCGGCCTTGACCAGCACGGCGCCGACGCAAGGGTTAGGGGCCGTGGTGTAGCGGCCACGACGGGCCAGCTCGAGGGCCCGGTTCATCCATTGATAATCGTCTTGACTAAACATCTGGGCTCCCGTTGCAGGCGAGAAAATGGTTATGTGGCTGGCGCTATTTTTCCAGCTTGGCGATCTCTTCGCCGAACTCGCGGATGTCTTCGAAGCTGCGATAGACCGAGGCAAAACGGATATAGGCCACCTTGTCGAGGGTCTTGAGCTCGTCCATCACCAGGTTGCCCAGCAGTTGGGACGCTACCTCGCGCTCGCCGGTGGCGCGCAGGCGGGACTTGATGTGATTGATCCCCTTCTCGATGGCTTCCATGCTCACCGGACGCTTCTCCAGCGCCCGCAGTATGCCACCGCGCAGCTTGTCTTCGTTGAAGGGTTCGCGGGAGCCATTGGACTTGATGATGCGAGGCATCACCAGCTCGGCCATCTCGAAGGTGGTGAAGCGCTCGTGGCAGAGCAGGCACTCGCGGCGTCGGCGCACCTGATGGCCTTCTGCCACCAGACGGGAATCGATCACCTTGGTATCAACGGCACTACAGAAAGGGCAATGCATCGGACCTCCGGCGCAAACTCCAGGAAATTAAGGGTCACCTGCCACCAGGGTCAGGATCTTGGCCTGCCAGTGTAACACGACCATCCAAAACCGGTAAAAGCCCAGAAAAAACAATGCCACCCGTCGGTAGCATTGAGGTTGCTTCGAGAATGGACACCGCCATCAGTCGCCATAGGGCAAGGTATCGGGATCACAATCCACATAATCGGGTGCCGGGTCTTGCCCACCCCATGGCTGACATCGAGGTTGCAGCGAGAGTGGACACCCTCATCAGTCGTCATAGGGCAAGGTATCGGGAATCACGCTCCGCATAGTCGGGCGCCGGGTCTTGCCCAACCCATGGCTGACATCGAGGTTGCAGCGAGAGTGGACACCCTCATCAGTCGTCATAGGGCAAGGTATCGGGATCACAATCCACATAATCGGGTGCCGGGTCTTGCCCGAATTGCATCGCATCGATGTGGGTGGCCCCCTGCAGCATGGCCTTGCTCACCCGGTGCATGCCATCCATCACCCGTCCGGCGCTGTCCAGAATGATGGGATAGGCGAGATCGGCGGCCAGCATCAGCTGGCAGTGCTCGATGATACTGCGCACCGTCGGTCTCACGCTGCCATGCCCGTACCAGTGCTCGCTATCGAGCTCCGCAATCTGCGCAAGCGGCACAGATCGCACCGGCAGCGCACGACTCAACCGCACCAGTTTGCGCACATCCCAGGCCAGCAGGCCCTCTGTGCTCGGGCGAAAGTGATACTGGGGGCGGATGGCAGAGATGAGTTCCTCATCGCTGAGCGCGGTCTGATTTGGCATGGAGCCTCCTCTGTCGGTCGAATGAGTGCAGCCCCATGGCCAGGCCGCAGCAGAAACAACAATGCCACCCTGGGGTGGCATTGTTTTCATACCAGGATCTCTGGTTTATCAGGCATAAACCGGGAAACGACGGCAGATATCCAGCACCTGTTCGCGCACTGTTGCCAGCACTTCGTCGTTGGCGTGGTTGTCCAGCACGTCGCAGATCCAGCCAGTCAGCTGCTTGCTCTCGGCTTCCTTGAAGCCACGGCGAGTGATGGCCGGGGTACCGATGCGCACACCGGAGGTGACGAAGGGGGAGCGCGGGTCGTTCGGCACCGAGTTCTTGTTGACGGTGATGTTGGCCTTGCCAAGGGCGGCGTCGGCTTCTTTACCGGTCAACTCGCGGCCGATCAGATCCACCAGCATGAGGTGGTTGTCGGTACCGCCGGAGACGATCTTGTAGCCGCGGCTCAGGAACACCTCGACCATGGCCTTGGCGTTCTTGACGACCTGGGCCTGGTAGGTCTTGAACTCGGGCTCAAGCGCTTCCTTGAACGCCACGGCCTTGCCGGCGATGACGTGCATCAGCGGGCCGCCCTGGCCACCCGGGAAGACGGCGGAGTTCAGCTTCTTGTACAGATCTTCGTCGTCGGCGGCGGAGAGGATCAGACCACCGCGCGGACCGGCCAGGGTCTTGTGGGTGGTGGAGGTGACCACGTGGGCGTGGGGCACCGGGTTCGGGTAGACGCCAGCGGCAATCAGACCGGCCACGTGGGCCATGTCGACGAACAGCCAGGCACCGATCTTGTCGGCGATCTCGCGCATGCGGGCCCAGTCGACCACGCCAGAGTAAGCGGAGAAGCCACCGATCATCATCTTCGGCTTGTGTTCGACGGCCAGACGTTCCATCTCGTCGTAGTCGATCTTGCCGGATTCATCGATGCCGTAGGGAATGATGTTGTACAGCTTGCCGGAGAAGTTGACCGGGGAGCCGTGGGTCAGGTGACCACCGTGAGCCAGGTTCATGCCCAGCACGGTGTCGCCCGGCTGCAGCAGGGCCATGTAGACTGCGCTGTTGGCCTGGGAGCCGGAGTGCGGCTGCACGTTGGCGTAAGTGGCACCAAACAGTTCCTTGGCGCGCTCGATGGCCAGGGTCTCAACCACGTCCACATACTCGCAACCGCCGTAGTAGCGCTTGGCCGGGTAGCCTTCGGCGTACTTGTTGGTCAGCTGGGAGCCCTGGGCTTCCATGACACGGGGGCTGGTGTAGTTCTCAGACGCGATCAGCTCAATATGCTCTTCCTGACGACGGGTCTCGTCGGTAATGGCCTGCCACAGCTCGGGATCGTAGCCGGCGATGGTCATGTCACGTTTCAACATCCGTTTATCTCCTGAAAATCGTTTGCGCGATAGGTGAAGTGGGCTCGCGCATTGTAACGTGAGCGAGATCAAAGAGACAGTCCAACCACCTAAAAAAATGTTGAATCCATGTTGCAAAATGCACATTTATTCAGTCGGCGGTCACGCTTTTCGTCGCCAGCCAGCGCCGCAACGCCTCCATGGTCTCCTCGAACACGGCGCTCAGACTCGCCGGATCGCCGCCCCCCGCCTCCAGCTCGGCGCAGCACGTCGCAAGCTCGCTCAAGCCCAGCGCCAAGGCGCTGCCCTTGAGCTTGTGGGCCCATTGTCGCCGTTCCTCTCCGGGCTCGCTCGCCGCCAGTGCCGCCACCAGCTCGGCGCCCTGTGACTCGAACAGCGCGATCAGCTGGCGGATGCGCGCCAGGCCAAGCAGGGGCAGATCCGCCTCCAGCATCGCATGGCCCGCAGCCCGCCCTGGCGCCGTCGTCTCAGTGCCAGCCTGAGCGATCGAGGCGTCCTCCGCCTTGCTCTGACGCGCGATGGCGCCGGCCAGGGCCGCCAGCCGCACCGGCTTGCCGACAAAATCCGCGAAACCGGCGGCCAGGCAGTGGCGGATATCTTCTGGGTACATCTGGGCCGAGACGGCGATGGCGGGCAGCGCCCGGCCATGGACCTCCTCGCTGATGGCGGCGAGATCTTCCCGCAGGCTGATGCCGTCCATGTCCGGCAGGTTGATGTCGAGCAGCGCCAGATCGAATGCCCGTTCGGTCACCCACGCCAGCGCGGTGCGGCCGTCCTCCGCCAGGGTGACGCTGTGGCCGAGGCGCGCCAGCATGCCCTGGGCCACCAGCCGGTTGATCTCGTTGTCCTCCACCAGCAGGATCTCCCGTGGCCGGCAGAGGTGGAAGGGCTGTGGCTCAGTGGGCAGGAGGGCTGCCGAACGTTGCAGGGGCAGGCTGAAGCTGAAGCGGCATCCCTCTCCCGGCTCGCTGGACAACAACAACTCGCCCCCCATGGCGGTCACCAGCCGCTGGCTGATGGCGAGGCCGAGCCCGGTGCCCCCCTGATGGCCGAGATCCCGTTTGCGCTGGCGAAACGCCTCGAATACCAACTGCTGCTCATTTTCGGGAATGCCGGGACCGGTATCCTGCACCACGAACTCGATGCAGGGTTCGGCGCAGGGGCCGGCGCAGGCCAGCGGCATCAGCGACAGGCTGATGCGCCCCTCCCGGGTGAACTTGACGGCATTGCCGAGCAGGTTGGCGAGCACCTGCCGCAGCTTGCCCATGTCCCCCTCCACCACGGGGGGCAGGGTGTCGACGCAGGCCAGCTCGAGGCGCAGTCCCTTGGCCTCGGCCCTTGGCCGAAACAGGGTGCAGAGATCGTCTGCCAACTGGCGCAGCGGGAAGGGCTCTCGACGAGCTTCCACATGGCCCGCCTCTATCTTGGAATAGTCGAGGATATCGTTGAGGATCTCGAGCAGGGATTCACCGCTGTGGCCGATGGCGGCCAGATAGCGCTGCTGCTCCGGGCTGAGCCGGGTATCCTCCAGCAGGCTGAGCCCCCCCAGAATGCCATTCATGGGGGTGCGGATCTCGTGGCTCATGGTGGCGAGGAAGACCGACTTGGCCCGGTTGGCCTGCTCCGCCTCGGCGCGGGCCAGTCGCTGCTTCTCCACCTCTTCGTTGAGGCGCAGGTTCGCATGGCTGAGCTGGCCGGTACGCTCCTCTACCCGGGACTCCAGCTCCCGCTGATAGCGACCGAGCTCGATGGCGTTGTCGCGAAACACCTGCAGGGCCCGACCCAGCTCGGCCAGCTCGTCCTGTCCCCGTGCCGTGGGGGGCAAGGGCACCAGATCCCCCCGCGCCAGCCGGCTCATCCCCTCCACCGCGTGTTGCAGCGGCCAGACGATGCGACCGTAGACCACGCGCCACATCAGCAGGATCAAGAGGCCAAGGGTGAGCAGGCCGATCAGCACCAGCGCACGCTCCACCAGCTGCAGCCGCTCCCGCAGCGCCTGCTGGCTCTGACCGAGGGCGTCGCGCGCGCCCCCGTCACCAGGCTGTCGACCTGCTGGTTGAGACTCGCCATCATGACCTCGTTGGCCGTGGCCAGCACCCGCAGCGCCTCCCCCTTGCCGAGCCAGTCACTGCGCAGCTGCACCAGCTTGTCGCTCTGCCCGAGCAGCGCCAGTGCCTGCTCCACCGAGGCACGGCGGCCGGGATCCGTCACGGCACCGGCCCGCAGCTGCAAGATGGCCAGGGCCTTGCGGCTCTCCTGTTGCAACCGCTGCAGGGCGGGTTGTTGCTCGCTGCGCCAGATCTCCTCGATGCGTTGCTGCTGCATCAGGGTGCGGTGGCGCAGTTCCGTCATCTGCTCCAGCCAGTCGAGATCCTGCTCCAGCAGTCGATCCAAGGCCCCATGGGCACGGGCCCCCTGCAACCGATAGAGGGAGCCCATGCCCGCCACCATCACCGTCTCGGCGTTTTCCATCTGGCTACGGGCCAGCTCCGCCGCCTGACCGGCGGCGCCCACCAGCCGGGTGCGCAGCGCACTGCCTTCGGCCATCAGGCCCAGCCGCTCCCCCACCAGCCAGCCCTGCTGACCCAGGTTGCCGATGATGGTCTGGCTGAGTCGATGCAACTGCGCCAGATCCCCCTCGGTGCCGAGCCGCTCCAGTACCTGTTGCATCTGCTGCCCCTGCAGGGTCAGCAGGCGTCCCTGATGCGCACGTTCGGCCTCGCTGCTCGCCATGGCCAGCAGGTGGGACGTGTTCTGGATCTCGCCGCCAAGGCGCGCCAGGGTGCGGGCGCTCTCCTGGCTCGCCAGAGTCTGCTGCACCCCCTGTTCCAGCTGACGCAGGCGGTTGAGCCCGACCCAGCCCAGCAGGGAGGCGCTCAGGGTCAGCAATGCCATCAGGGAGAAGGCCAGCAGCAACTTGCCGCCGAGGCCGGAAAACATTCGCACGCGGGATCCTTGGTTGTGATCGGTTTTGTCCGGATAATAGGGCCTCACACTTTAACAAAACCCTCTGCCATGCGAAGCCTCTCTCTGTGTATTCTGCTCGCGCTGCTCGTCCGTCCCGCCTTCGCCTTCGAGGTGGAGCACTGGGCGGACGGGGCTTTCACCGGTCAACCCACGCGGCTGGCCTGGGCTGAGCCCGCTCCCCTCGCCCGGCCGCTGACCCTGTGCGCCCTCTACCCCCATCTGCGGGATGCCTACTGGCTGTCGGTCAATCAGGGCATGGTGGAGGAAGCCAGGCGGCTGGGCGCCCGGGTGCGGATCCACGAGGCGGGGGGCTACGGGGCCCTGGCCGAACAGCGCAAGCAGTTGCGCCAATGCGCCGATGAGGGGAGTGACGCCATCCTGCTCGGCGCGGTCAGCTATGAAGGGCTGGCCGAGGCCATCAGGCAGAGCCCCCTGCCGGTGTTCGGGCTGGTCAACGATCTCGCCCCCGGGCTTGCCATCGCCCAGGTTGGCGTGCCCTGGCAACAGATGGGCTGGCGTATCGGCCACTGGCTGGCAGAGCGTCATCCGGCGGGCAGCCCGCCCGTCTCGGTCGCCCTCTTCCCGGGCCCCGACTCCGGCGGCGGCACCCCCTTCGTCGAGTCCGGCTTCATCGAGGCCATCCGTGGCAGCGCCATCGAACTGGTCACCACGGCACGGGGGGACAACAGTCGCGAGATCCAGCGCACTCTGGTGCAGCAGACCCTGAGCCGCCACCCTGACCTCGACTATCTGGTGGGGGGCGCCATCGCCGCCGAGGTGGCGGTCAACGAGCTGGCCCAGCATCATGCCGAGCATCCCGGGGTGCTCTCCATCTACTTCAGCCACGGCGTCCAGCGCGGCCTGCTGCGCGGCAGGATCCTCGCCGCCAACAGCGATCAGATGCGCGAGCAGGGGCGCCTCGCGGTGGCGCAGGCGGTCTGTCTGCTCAGGCAGCCGGATGCCAGCGAGGCGCAGTGCCCCCGGGTCATGGGCCCTCCCATCCTGACCCTGACCGCGCCATTGAGCGCTCCGGAACATTCGCTGTCGGATGGGGATTTTCGCCCCATCTACCGGGTCGGCCTGGATCAGACAAGCCCCTAGACCAAAACCCGAAGCGGATCACAATCCCCCCCTGGCGGTTCTTGTAACATATTCATTCGAATATGATTTAAGTCTGAAACCGCACAAGGCAAACGGGGAGAGTCGTGATGGAGCATCTGCTGACCTTTATCATCCTGGTGGTCTTCTTTCTGTTTTACTGGATCTACTACAGCCATCAGCGCAAGCGCGTCCCCGCCACTCCCTGGGAGGAGGTGCCCACCCGGGCCCAGTACCTGAGCGACCACCCGGAGGCGGTGGACGGCAAGATAGTGTTCTGCCGCCACTGCGGTCACCACAAATTGCTGGAGGTCGGCCTGGTACATCTGGCGGATTTCCGGCGCGAATGGGCCTGTGCCAAGTGCAAGCGGGTGCTGTTTCGCGCCGACGATGACCACTAGGCCCGAGACACCCGCGAGGAAGAGAGATGAAGATGCTACACGCGAGCTGCCTGTGCGGCGCCGTCGGTCTGCAGCTGCCGGATCAGTTTGATTACATGGGCAACTGCCATTGCAGCGAGTGCCGCAAGTTTTCCGGCTCGGATTACGCCTCGGTGGGCGGGTTGGATGGAGACAAGGTCGAGGTGGTGAAGGGCCGCGATGCCATGGCCCGCTTCCAGAAAACGGAGGAAACCAGCCTCGTCTTCTGCCGCCACTGCGGCTCCAGCCTGTTCAGCCAGAAACGCAGCAGTGGCAAGATCAACCTGCGTCTCGGCGTGCTGGACGATGTGCCGAGTCAGCAGCCGGCCTTCCATATCTTCGTCGGCTCCAAGGCCCCCTGGCACCGGATAGGGGACGACTGCCCGCAGTTCGAGACCCGACCACCGGCCTGATGGCAGAACAACCCACCACTTACCACAATATTACTTATCAAATAATTCACCAAAGGCACTAAAAATAGCCTGATTCACTGCCTATGGTGCTATCTGGCCGGCAAACAGATAACCCTCGCCATGCACGGTGACAAACAGCTGGGGATCCCGCGGGTCCTCCTCCAGCTTGCCCCGCAGACGGCGGATCAACACGTCTATGGTGCGATCGCTCGGCCCGTCGCCACGATGGGTCACCAGGGAAAGAATGCGCTCCCGGCTGAGCACCCGGCCCGCGTGGGCGATGAACACCACCAGCACCTCGTACTCCGCCTTGGTGAGGCGCACCGGCACCCCGTCCTTGCTGAGCTGACGGCGGGGAATGTCGAAGCGCCAGGGGCCGAAGCAGACCGCATCGTCATCGGGTTCGCTCGCCTCTGGAGCCGGCGCCGTCAGGGTGATCCGCCACAGCAGGTTCTTGACCCGCACCAGCAATTCCCTCAGCTCAAACGGCTTGGTGACATAGTCATCGGCCCCCATCTCCAGCCCCACTATTTTGTCCACCGCATCGCTGCGGCCGGTCACCAGAATGATACCGACCGTGCTGCGGGCTCTTAGCTCGCGGGTCAGCAGCAGGCCATCCTCCCCCGGCAGGTTGATGTCCAGCATCACCAGGGCGATCTCCTGCTCCGCCAGGGCGGCCCGCATCCCCTGCCCGTCCTCCACCGCGGTCACGCGATACCCCTCCCGCTCGAAATAGCCGGTCAGCTTCTCGCGGGTCACGACGTCATCTTCGACGACCAGAATGTGGTGGCGCATGGCAGAGCTCGCAGCAGGGAAAGAGGGGAGTATTCTATTCACATTTTTTCATAAATACCCCTAATTCATTAATTTTTACCGGCAACCCTGTTCACAGCCGCTCCCTATCATGGCTCACATCAAAAAAGCGATCTGAGAGACCTTCCATGAAAAAACTGTGGCACTTCCTGCGCACACCCAGCCGCCGCTGGTCGGTGCTGGCGCTGATCCTGGTCGGGGTCGGCGTGACCCTGGCCGGCACCGTCGGCCTGCATTACGGCTTCGAGAAGACCAGCTCCCTGGAGTTCTGCATCTCCTGCCACTCCATGGAGAGCACCGTCTACCAGGAGTACAAGGAGTCCATTCACTACAAGAACGCCTCCGGGGTGCAAGCGGTCTGTACCGACTGCCACCAGCCCAAGGACTTCGTCGGCAAGGTGTCCCGCAAGATGGAGGCCGCCAACGACCTCTATCAGGAGTACATAGGCCACAGCATCGACACCCAGGAGAAGTTCGAGGACCGGCGCCTGCACCTGGCGGAGAAGGTCTGGGCCCGCATGAGCAGCCAGAACTCCAAGACCTGCAAGTCCTGCCACAGCTACGACAACATGGATCACGCCAAGCAGTCCCCCGCCGCCGCCCTGGCCATGCAGGACGCCGCCGCCAAGAACATGAACTGCATCGAGTGCCACAAGGGCATCGCCCACGAGCTGCCGAACATGGCCGGCGGCTTCCGCGCCACCTTCGCCAGCCTCAAGGAGGCAGCCCAGGAAGCCCCCGCCGCCGAGGCGCTCTACACCCTGGCCGAGAAAGATCTCTACGCCGATGAACAGGGCACCGAAGCCGTCGGCAAGCTGCTGCCCGCCTCCCGCATCCAGGTGCTGGCCCGCAGCGGCGATCGCCTGCAGGTCGCGGTCGAAGGCTGGCGCGAGCAGGGCGGCAAGGGCCGGGTACTGAGCGAATACATGGGCAAGCGGGTCTTCGTCGCCACCCTGCGCGATGAGCTCAAGGCCGGTGAGCAGGTGCTCAAGCAGCAGATGGATGAAGCGACCCAGATCCCCTGGGAGCAGGTACGGGTCCAGGCCTGGGTCGATGGCAAGGGACTTGAATCCTCGTTGCAGCCCATCTGGGACTATGCCGGCGAGATGTACAAATCCACCTGCAACTCCTGCCACGCGGCGCCGAACCCGGCTCACTTCACCGCCAACGGCTGGATCTCCGGACTCAAGGCGATGTCAGCCTACTACCGCCTGAGCAAGGAAGAGGAGCGCACCCTGCTCAAATACCTGCAGAACCACGCCGCCGATACCGGCGGTCAGGGTAGCCACTAAGGATTCGAAAGAGGAATAACATCATGATCAATATTTCCCGCCGTGGTTTCCTGGGTGGCCTGCTGGCCAGCGGCGCCAGCGCCCTGATCGGCCCCTCCCTGCTCGGCCGCGCCGTCATGGCCGCCGAATCCGGTGACAAGCTGGTGCAATCGGGCTCCCACTGGGGCGCCTTCCGCGCCCGGGTGGTGGATGGCCGCTGGGTCGAGACCCTGCCGTTCGAGCACGACAAGCACCCGACCGAGATGCTCAAGGGGCTGGCCGAGGTGGTCTACAACCCCTCTCGCATCCGCTACCCCATGGTGCGCCTGGACTGGCTGCGCAAGGGCCACCAGTCCGACACCCACGAACGCGGCCAGAACCGCTTCGTGCGGGTGAGTTGGTCCCAGGCCCTGGACTTCTTCTATCACGAGCTGGAGCGGGTGCAGAAGAGCCATGGTCCGAGCGCTCTCTATGCAGGCCACTCCGGCTGGCAATCGGTGGGCAAGCTGCACTCCGCCGGCGCCATGCTGGGCCGCGCCATGAACCTGCACGGCACCTACCTCGCCAAGGCCGGTGACTACTCCACCGGCGCCGCCCAGGTGATCCTGCCCCACGTGGCGGGCGCCATGGAGGTGTATGAGCAGCAGACCTCCTGGCCGCTGCTGCTGGAACACAGCAAGACCATCGTCATCTGGGGCTCGGATCCCATCAAGAACCTGCAGGTGGGCTGGCTGGTGCCGGATCACAGCGTCTACGACTACTGGGCCCAGCTCAAAGAGAAGGTGGCCAAGGGCGAGATCCGGGTCATCAGCGTCGATCCGGTCAAGTCCAAGACCCAGAAGTACCTGGGCTGCGAGCAGGTCACCCTGAACCCGCAGACCGATGTGCCCTTGATGCTGGCCATCGCCCACACGCTCTACAGCGAGAAGCTGCACGACGAGAAGTTCCTGAAGAACTACACCACCGGCTTTGACAAGTTCCTGCCCTACCTGCTCGGCACCCGCGACGGTCAGGTGAAGGACGCCGACTGGGCGGCCAAATTGTGCGGCGTGCCCGCCGACACCATCCGCGAGCTGGCCCGCACCATGGCCGCTGGCCGCACCCAGCTCATCGGCGGCTGGTGCGTGCAGCGCATGCACCACGGCGAGCAGTACGCCTGGATGCTGGTGGTCGTTGCCTCCATGCTGGGCCAGATCGGCCTGCCGGGCGGTGGCTATGGCTTTGGCTGGCACTACAACGGCGCCGGTACTCTCACCAGCACAGGCCCCATCATGTCCGGCTTCAGCTCCGTCATCCCCGGCGTCAAGCCGCGCCATGACGGCGACTGGAAGGGTTACTCCAAGTTCATTCCGGTGGCCCGCTTCGTGGACTGCATCCTCAATCCGGGCAAGACCATCGCCTTCAACGGCCAGACCATCACCTACCCGGACATGAAGATGGCGGTGTTCTGCGGCAACAACCCCTTCCACCACCAGCAGGATCGCAACAAGATGGTGGCGGCCTGGCGCAAGCTGGAAACCGTGGTGAGCGTGGATCACCAGTGGACCGCGAGCTGCCGCTTCGCCGACATAGTACTGCCGGCCACCACTACCTACGAGCGGGACGACATCGAGCAGTGGGGCTCCCACTCCAACGCCGGCATCCTGGCCATGCGCAAGGTGGTGGAGCCGCTGTTCGAGGCGCGCGATGACTACGACATCTTCGCCGATCTCTGCCGCCGCTTCGATCGCGAGGCCGAGTTCACCGGTGGCAAGAGCAAGCTGGAGTGGATCCAGAGCATCTATGACGACGCTCGCCTGCAGGGCCGTGGCATCGGCATCCGCCTGCCCCGCTTCAGCCAGTTCTGGCAGGGAGAAGGCTTCGTCACCTTCCCCGCCGGTCAGCCCTGGGTGCGCCACGAGTCGTTCCGCCAGGAGCCGGATCTGGAACCGCTGGGCACCCCGTCCGGCCTCATCGAGATCTTCTCCCAGACCATCGCCAACTACGGCTATGCGGATTGCCCCGGCCATCCGGTCTGGATCGAGCCGTTCGAGCGCTCCCACGGCGGCCCGGGCAGCCAACAATATCCGCTGCACCTGCAGTCTTGCCACCCGGACAAGCGGCTGCACAGCCAGCTCTGCTCCTCGGATGCCTACCGCGCCACTTACACGGTGCAGGGTCGGGAGCCGGTTTACATGAGCCCGCAGGATGCCAAGGCGCGGGGCCTCAAGGACGGGGAGCTGGTGCGGGTGTTCAACGGCCGTGGCCAGGTGTTGGCGGGACTGGTGGTCTCCGATGACTATGCCCCCGGCGTGGTACGCATCCAGGAGGGGGCCTGGTATGGTCCGCTGGAAGGGGGCAAGGTGGGCACCCTCTGTACCTATGGCGACCCCAATGTGCTGACCGCGGACATCGGCTCCTCCAGCCTGGCGCAGGCCACCACGGCCCACACCACGCTGGTGGAGATCGAGAAATTCCAGGGCCAGGCGCCGGCGGTCACCGCCTTTGGTGCACCGGGATCGGCGGTCGGCATCGACCCCATGTTCCCGGCACTGTAAGCGGGGCCGGCCAAAACCGCCCCTTGAGTTTCCTTTATTTTTAAAGTCGTTAGAATCGGGGGCCATCCAGGCTCCCGATTGTTATCCACGGAGGAAGAATGCAGGAATTTATGGCTACCAGCGAACGCCGGGCCGAACTCTACTGGTGGTTCTCCACCCTGTTTGCCGCCGAGCTCAGCGACGCGCAGATCGCCGAGTATGACAGCTACGACGTGCGCAGCTTCCTGAAGAGTCTCTCCACGCTGGATCCCATGCGTGACGCCGTGGCGGAGCTCAACGATGCCATCGCCCGCCTGCTGGTGCGTCAGGATCGCCAACTGGAGCTGGCCGCCGATTTCGCCGGTCTGTTCCTGGTGGATCCCAAGCAGGGCGCCCTGCCCTATGAATCCCTCTATCGGGGGGACGCCAGGCTCTTGATGCAGTCCCCCATGACAGAGATGCAGGCTCGCCTGACGCGCCTTGGCATCGATGTGAGTGACAAATTCAAGGAGCCGGCCGACCACCTGGCCATCGAGCTGGATCTGATGGGCAATCTCATCATCCGCGCCGCCGAGGCCGGCACCGCGGATGAGCGGGCGCAGTGGTTGCAGGAGCAGGAAGCGTTGCTGCACCAGCATCTGCTCGGTTGGTTCGAACGCTTCGAGCAGGCGTGCCGCCAGGCCGACAAATTCGGTTTCTACGGCGCCAGCGCCCGTCTGCTGGGGGTCTTCCTCCACATGGACGCAAACTACCTCAACCTGGTCAAACCGGCCCCTGCCGCCGACTGATCCGATGAAAACAGCCTTGCTGCTTATCAACTGCCGGCTGTCGATGCCATGAAAACAGCCCTGTTATTGATCGCCTGCTGGCTGCTCAGCTTCATTCCGATGGAACAGGGCTTGCTCCCCTTGGCAGCCCTGTTGTTCAACCCGGACAGGGAACTCTACGGTGCCGCTCAGCTCACCGGTTTCGCCGGCATACTGCTCACCCTCTACCTCGCGAATCTCGGGGTGGAGGTGGTGCTGCGCCCGCCGCTTCCAGATAGCCGGCATGCTGGCCTTGCTGGTAGCCTGGATCGATTTCATTCACAGCAGCGGCAGCGATGCGCACTGGTTGCCGCTGATGGCCTTCGCCCTGCCTTTTCTCGTGCTGGCCATGCTGGTACTGGTGCGCGGCGTGCAGGCCTTCGGTCGCCAGAAAGGCTGACCTACTGTATCTAGCGCCACTCTCTGGCTAGCTCCCCCTATGGTTCAGTGTCACGTCCAGATGACAACGACCGCCATGGTGCCGCCTCCACGGCACGAAAAAGGGAGCCGCCGGCTCCCTCTCCCTTGTCACATGCCCTGCCCCATCACCGGCCATCATTCCCCCTCGTCGCTATCCAAAAGTCTAATTGCCCTCGGGCACCAAAGGTATAAGTTGTTACTCAAACATTACAGAAATGTATTCACAGGAGTGAGAGATGAGCGAGCACAAGGTCTACCCGGTCAAGGCCCACATCGGCAACGGCGCCCTGCTGGACAAGGAAGGTTATGAGGCCATGTACCGGGCATCGGTGCAGGATCCGGACGCCTTCTGGGGTGAGCAGGGCAAGATCCTCGACTGGATGAAACCCTACACCCGAGTCAAGAACACCTCCTACGATCCGGGCCACGTCTCCATCAAGTGGTACGAGGACGGCCTGCTCAACGTCTCGGCCAACTGCCTGGATCGCCATCTGCAAGAGCGTGGCGACAAGGTCGCCATCATCTGGGAAGGGGACAACCCGGCCGAGGATCGCAAGCTGACCTATCGCGAGCTGCACAGCGAAGTGTGCAAGTTTGCCAACGTGCTCAAGAGCCAGGGGGTCAAGCGCGGTGACATGGTCTGCCTCTACATGCCCATGGTGCCGGAAGCCGCCGTCGCCATGCTGGCCTGTACCCGCATCGGTGCCGTGCACAGCATCGTCTTCGGTGGTTTCTCGCCGGAGGCCCTGGCCGGCCGCATCATCGATTCTGGCTCCTCGGTCGTCATCACCGCCGATGAAGGGCTGCGCGGCGGTCGCCCCATCCCCCTCAAGAAGAACGTGGACGAGGCGCTCACCAACCCGGAGACTCGGGTCAACAAGGTGATCGTGCTCAAACGCACCGGTGGCCAGGTCGCCTGGCACAACCATCGCGACATCTGGTGGCACGACGCCGTCGCCGCCGCCAGCCCGGATTGCCCGGCCGAGGCCATGGGCGCCGAGGATCCGCTGTTCGTGCTCTACACCTCGGGCTCCACTGGCAAGCCGAAGGGGGTGTTGCACACCACCGGCGGCTATCTGGTCTATGCCGCCCTCACCTTCAAATACGTGTTCGACTACCACGAAGAGGACATCTACTGGTGTACCGCCGACGTGGGCTGGGTCACCGGTCACTCCTATCTGGTCTATGGCCCGCTCGCCAACGGCGCCACCACATTGATGTTCGAAGGGGTGCCGAACTACCCGGCCACCAACCGCATGAGCCAGGTGGTGGACAAGCATCAGGTCAGCATCCTCTATACCGCGCCGACCGCGATCCGCGCCCTGATGGCCAAGGGCCGAGACGCCATCGAAGGCACCTCCCGTTCGAGCCTGCGCATCATGGGCTCCGTGGGTGAACCCATCAACCCGGAAGCCTGGGAGTGGTACTACCGCACCATAGGCGACGAACGCTGTCCCATCGTCGACACCTGGTGGCAGACCGAGACCGGCGGCATCCTGATCAGCCCCCTGCCCGGCGTGACCGCACTCAAACCAGGTTCGGCCACCCGCCCCTTCTTCGGCGTGCAACCCGCGCTGGTAGACAACCTGGGCGAGCCGCTGGAGGGCGCCACCGAGGGCAATCTGGTGATCACCGACTCCTGGCCGGGCCAGATGCGCACCGTGTTCGGCGATCACGAGCGCTTCGAGCAAACCTACTTCTCCACCTTCCCCGGCCGCTACTTCACCGGCGACGGTGCCCGTCGCGATCAGGATGGTGACTACTGGATCACCGGTCGGGTCGATGATGTACTGAACGTCTCCGGTCATCGCATGGGCACCGCCGAAATCGAGTCGGCACTGGTGGCTCATCCGAAGATCG
Organism: Aeromonas sp. TECH754; assembly: GCF_056279295.1. NCBI lineage: Bacteria > Pseudomonadati > Pseudomonadota > Gammaproteobacteria > Aeromonadales > Aeromonadaceae > Aeromonas > Aeromonas sp. TECH754. The sequence goes on from NZ_JBWBRA010000001.1 coordinate 2,857,044, forward strand.
CCGAGGCGGCGGTGGTGGGGGTGCCCCACGAGATCAAGGGCCAGGGCATTTACGCCTATGTCACCCTGATCGCCGGCGAAGAGCCGAGCCGCGAATTGCACAAAGAGGTGAAGGAGTGGGTGCGCAAGGAGATAGGCGCCATCGCCACGCCGGACGTGATCCACTGGGCCGAGGGGCTGCCCAAGACCCGCTCCGGCAAGATCATGCGCCGTATATTGCGCAAGATCGCCACCGGCGAGACCGACAGCCTGGGGGATATCTCCACCCTGGCGGATCCGGGCGTGGTCGACAAGCTCATCCGCGAGAAGTCGGAAGCAGCTTGAGTCCTGTCACAGCCCTCCACAAAGCCGGCCTTGCGCCGGCTTTGTCATCTCTGGCATCCGAGGTTGCACCTCGCGAACCAACCGATTAAAAAACACACAGATGTAGAGATTAGACCAGTAAAATGCTGCTAATTTTCACGAAATCAATATAATTGCGAAATCTGTGTGCCAGGGCACACCGAATTGCGCAGAAAATGGCTAGATTTCTGGTAGTCCACAGATAGCTGATAGATAGCAGCATTATCATCGAGGATGCACTCAATATGTCGCAACATCACCGAATCCTCCTGCTCAACGGTCCCAACCTGAATCTGCTGGGCAAGCGGGAGCCGGGCATCTACGGCAGCAAGACGCTCGATGAGATCGTCGCCGATCTGCAGCAAAGTGCCGGCGAACTCGGTGCCACCCTGGAACACCTGCAATCCAATGCCGAACATGAGTTGGTCGGCCGCATTCATCAGGCCATGGGCCAGGTGGATTTTATCATCATCAACCCGGCCGCCTTCACCCACACCAGCGTCGCCCTGCGCGATGCCCTGCTGGGCGTGGCCATCCCCTTCATCGAGGTTCACCTGTCAAACGTCCATGCCAGGGAGCCTTTCCGTCATCACTCCTATCTGTCTGATGTCGCCAAGGGGGTGATCTGCGGGCTGGGTGCCGATGGCTACCAATTCGCTTTAACCGCAGCCGTGCATCAATTGCGCGCGGCTTGATAATCACTGATCAGATAAAGAAGAAAGAGAATGCTAATGGATATCCGCAAAATCAAGAAGCTGATTGAACTGGTTGAAGAGTCCGGCATCGCCGAGCTGGAAATCTCCGAAGGGGAAGAGTCCGTTCGCATCAGCCGCAATTTCTCTGGCCAGGTTAGCGTCGCACCGCAGATGATGATGCAGCAGGCTCCGATGCAGCAAGTTGCCGCCCCGGTCGCTGCCGCTCAGTCCGCCGCGCCTGCCGCAGCCGACACCACCCCGAGCGGTCATCTGATGCGCTCCCCCATGGTGGGCTCCTTCTACCGCTCCTCCAGCCCGGAAGCCAAGGCCTTCGTGGAAGTCGGTCAGCACGTCAATGTCGGCGATACCCTGTGCATCGTCGAAGCCATGAAAATGATGAACCAAATCGAGTCCGACAAGGCCGGTGTGATCAAAGCGATCCTGGTTGAAAATGGTCAGGCCGTCGAATTCGACGAGCCGCTGTTCATCATCGAATAAGGGAAAACACCACCCATGTTGGACAAAGTAGTCATCGCCAACCGAGGTGAAATTGCCCTGCGGATCCTGCGCGCCTGCAAAGAGCTCGGGATCAAGACAGTGGCCGTTCACTCCACCGCCGATCGGGAGCTCAAGCATGTGCTCCTGGCCGACGAAACCATCTGCATCGGCAAACCCGCCAGCGGCGAATCCTACCTCAACGTGCCGGCCATCATCGCCGCCGCCGAGGTGACCGGGGCCGTCGCCATTCACCCGGGTTACGGCTTCCTCTCCGAGAACGCCGACTTTGCCGAAGTGGTCGAGAAATCCGGCTTCATCTTCATCGGCCCGCGCGCCGAGACCATTCGCCTGATGGGTGACAAGGTCTCCGCCATCGAGGCGATGAAGAAGGCAGGCGTGCCCTGCGTGCCCGGCTCCGACGGTCCGGTGGACAGCGATGCCAAGCGCAACGCCACCATCGCCAAGCGGATCGGCTACCCCGTGATCATCAAGGCCGCCGGTGGCGGTGGTGGTCGTGGCATGCGCGTGGTGCGCAACGAGGCCGAACTGGCCGGTGCCATCGCGCTGACCAAATCCGAAGCAGGCCAGTTCTTCAAGAACGACATGGTCTACATGGAGAAGTACCTCGAGAACCCGCGCCACATCGAGATCCAGGTGCTGGCAGACGGTCAGGGTACCGCCCTCTACCTGGGTGAGCGAGACTGCTCCATGCAGCGTCGCCACCAGAAGGTCGTGGAAGAGGCGCCGGCACCCGGCATCACCGAAGAGATGCGCAAGTTCATCGGTGAGCGCTGCGTGCGCGCCTGTCTCGAAATAGGCTACCGCGGTGCGGGGACCTTCGAGTTCCTGTACGAGAACGGCGAGTTCTACTTCATCGAGATGAACACCCGGATCCAGGTCGAGCACCCGGTCACCGAGATGGTTACCGGCGTGGATCTGATCAAGGAGCAGCTGCGCATCGCCGCCGGTCAGCCCCTGTCGATCACCCAGCAGGACATCCGCATCCGTGGCCATGCCATCGAATGCCGGATCAATGCCGAGGATCCGGCCACCTTCATGCCCTCTCCTGGCCTGATCCAGCGCTTCCATGCGCCGGGTGGTCTGGGCGTGCGTTGGGAGTCCCACATCTATGCCGGCTATAAAGTGCCGCCATACTACGACTCCATGATCGGCAAGCTGATCTGTTACGGTGAGAACCGCGACATCGCCATCGCCCGCATGCGTCACTCGCTGGACGAGCTGGTGGTGGAAGGGATCAAGACCAACATCGCCTTGCAAAAAGAGATCATGAAGGACGAAAACTTCCAGCACGGTGGCACCAACATCCACTACCTGCACAAGAAGTTGGGTCTGTAAGAGGCTCTCTGCAAGAGAATCTCGGGTCCAGACAGGATCTGCAATTGAAAAAGGGCCATGGCGACATGGCCCTTTTTTGTTATCCTTGCGCCCCTCAAAATGGTTGGAGGCCAAGGTGAACCGTTTCGCACTCGCCCGTCGGGAAGCAGCCCTCTGCCTGCTGCTCACCCTGCTCTATTTCGCCGCCTGGTACGGCTCGGCTTATTTCGTCCCCGAGGAGCTCGAGCTCTGGGACATGCCGCTCTGGTTCCTGCTCAGCTGCATCCTGATGCCACTGCTGTTTATCGGCCTCTGCGCGCTGATGGTGGATCGCCTCTTCATCGACATCCCGCTCGATACCGAGGAGCCACCCCATGAGTCTTGAGCCAATGAGAGACGCCAGCAGCGTCCGCCGTCTCCTGGCCTGCCCTCTGTTGGCCGCAAGCACCCAGGCTAGTGAGGATCACTCCCTTGAATATTGAACTGATGTTCCCCCTCGTCATCTACCTGGTACTGGTGCTGGGGGTTGGCTTCTGGGCCAGCCGCCATCGCAGCAACGGGGACTTCGTGCAGGAGTACTTCATCGGCAACCGCAGCATGGGTGGCCTGGTGCTGGCCATGACCCTGGTGGCCACCTATACCTCGGCGTCGTCTTTCATCGGCGGGCCGGGCGCCGCCTACAAGATTGGCCTCGGCTGGGTGCTGCTGGCGATGATCCAGCTGCCCACCGTCTGGCTCACCCTGGGGGTTCTTGGCAAGAAGTTCGCCATCATCGCCCGCCGGGTCAACGCGGTGACCATCAACGACATGCTGTGGGCCCGTTATCGCAGCAAGTGGGTGGTGGTACTGGGCTCGGTCACCATCATTCTGGCCTTCATCGCCACCATGGTGGTGCAATTTATCGGCGGGGCACGCCTGCTGGAGACCGCCACCGGCCTGAGTTATCAGCAGGGCCTGCTACTTTTTGCAAGTTGCGTACTGCTTTATACCGTGATCGGCGGATTTCGTGCGGTGGTCATGACCGATGCCCTGCAGGGGATCATCATGCTGATCGGCACAGGCGCCCTGCTGGCCGGGATCCTGGTGGCCGGCGACGGCCTGCCGAACCTCATCCATCAACTCAAGGAGATCGATCCCAAGCTGGTGAGCCCGCAGGGGGCAGGCGACATGCTGACCCAGCCGTTCATGCTGAGCTTCTGGGTGCTGGTCTGCGTCGGGGTGGTGGGGCTGCCCCACTCGGCCCTGCGCTGCTTCGGCTACCGGGACAGCAAGGCGCTGCACCGCGGCATCCTGATCGGCACCGTGGTCAGCGCCCTGCTGATGTTCGGCATGCACCTGGCCGGGGCGCTCGGCCGCGCCATCCTGCCCGGCATGGACAGCCCGGACAAGATCATGCCCTCGCTGATGATGGAGGTACTGCCGCCCTGGCTGGCGGGGGTTTTCCTGGCGGCCCCCATGGCGGCCATCATGTCCACCATCGACTCCCAGCTGATCCAGGCCTCGGCGACCCTGGTGAAAGATCTCTACCTCAACTACCTCAATCCGAAGCAGGAGAAGCTGGAGGTGCGGGTGCCGCGTCTCTCCCTGCTCTGCACCCTGATCCTCGGGACCCTGGTGCTGCTGGCGGCGCTGCAGCCCCCCGAGATGATCATCTGGCTCAACCTGCTCGCCTTCGGCGGCCTGCAGGCGGTGTTCCTCTGGCCGCTGGTGCTCGGCCTCTACTGGTCGCGGGCCAACGGCCCGGGGGCCCTGGCCAGCATGGTCTCCGGCATCCTCTGTTACGGCCTGCTGAGTCAGTGGGAGATCAAGCCAGCCGGCCTGCACGCCATAGTGCCGAGCCTGGGACTGGGGTTGGTGGCCTTCGTGCTTGTGAGCCTGCTGACCCCGCCACCGGATCAGGCCGTTCGCCGATTATTTGATCAGAAATAACAAAGAGAGCAATAAAGGGATCTTTCCTATCCCAAAATGGGTGCCTTGCGGGTAAACTGTGCGCCACGTCACAAAAAGTCCTGCGATCATGCCCGTTCAGAACGCCAGAAAGATCCTGACCCAGTCCCTGCAACGGCTCGGCTATGCCCTGCTGCTGCCGGTCTCCATCCTGCCGCTGGCCGCCCTGCTCTATCGGCTCGGCCAGCCGGATGTACTGGATCTGGCGGTGCTCTCCCTCGCCGGGCAGGCCTTGTTCAGCCAGATGCCACTCATCTACGCGGTGGCCATCGCCTTCGGGCTGAGCAGGCAGGGCCAAGGGGCGCAGGCCATGGCCGGGGCGGTCAACTTCCTGCTGTTGAGCTCGGCGCTGGGCACCCTCTCCCCCGGCCTGCATGCGGACATGATCTGCGGCCTGCTGGCGGGGTTGACCACGGCGCTGACCTGCTCCTGGACCCGCGGCCTGATTCTCCCGAACTGGCTGCGGCCACTGCCGGAAGAACTTCCCGGACTGTTGCTCTCGGCCCTGGCCTGCCTGCTGCTGGTCATTCCCCTTGCCCTGCTCTGGCCACTGCTGGAAAACGGCATCAGCCTGATCGCCTCGGACCTGCTCACCACCCCCTTGGGCGCCTTCTGCTATGGCGTGCTGAACCGGCTGCTGATCCCCCTCGGCCTGCACCAGGTGCTGGGTAGCCTGGTGGGCCTCGGCGAGAGCAACCTGCAGGCCCTCGCCGCCGCCCAGCCGCTGCACGAAGGCTATGTGGCGGGACTCTATCCCGTCATCATGTTCGGTCTGCCGGGGGCCTGTTTCGCCATCTGGCTCCATCGCCAGCGCATGCACCGACTGCCACAGGGGGGCCTGCTGCTGACCCTGGCCCTCACCTCGGCGCTGGTGGGGATCACCGAACCCATCGAGTTCCTGTTCGCCTTCACCGCCCCCTGGCTGTTTCTGGCCCACGCCCTGCTGACCGGGCTGTCGCTGGCCATCTGCAGCGGGCTGGGCATCAAGGTGGGCACCTACTTCTCCGCCGGACTGCTGGATCTGGTGCTCAGCTACTCCACCGGCGAGCATAGCTTCTGGCTCATCCCCCTCGGCATCCTGTTCTTCGTCGCCTACGCCCTGCTGTTCTCTCAACTGCTGGAACACGCCCCCCTCAGCCTGCCGAGCAGACCCCTCGCCGAGGAGCTGCCACGGCTGGCAAGCGTGGCCCCCACGGATCCGCAGATGCTGGCGATCCAGTACCTCAAGGTGCTGGGGGGGATGGACAACCTGCAGGCCATGAGCGTCTGCCTCACCCGCCTCAGCCTGCGGGTGCGTGACATGGCGCTGGTGGATCAACTCCGTCTGACGAGCCTGGGTTGCCTCTCCTGGATCGCCCTGAACGAGCATCAGCTGGTACTGGTGTTAGGACCCAATGCCGGCCTGGTCGAGGGGCAGCTGCGCATGCTGGCCGATCGTCAGTCGGTACCGCTCGGCTTCGAGCCCGGCAAGGCCCCCCTCAGCCTCTGACAGGCCTCAGGCGAAGGGCAGGCGGTCGGCGACAAAGTCCATCAGCGAACGCAGGGCGGGGGCCAGGTGCTCCCGGCTTGGATAGATGAGGTAGAACGGATTGGGCGGGATGGGGTGACCCGGCAGCACCTTCTGCAGCGTTCCTTTGATCAGATCCTCCTGACAGACGTGATCCGGCAACAGCGCTATGCCGCCGCCGTTGAGGGCCAGCTCCCGCAACGCCAACAGGCTGTTGCTGATGCAGGATCCCCGTGGGCGCCAGCCCCCCTCCTGCAGTGGCCACACCGGCAGCGCCGAGTGCACTAGACAGGCGTGTCGCCCCAGCTCGCTCAGATGCTGAGGCGCGCCATGCCGGGCCAGATAGTCCGGTGCCGCCACCAGATGACGGGGCACCTGGCCGATGCGCCGGCAGATGAGGCTGGAGTCCTTGAGCGGCGCCGCCCGCAGCGCCAGATCATAACCCTCCCCCACCAGATCCAGCTGCTCGTCACTCAGGGTCAGCTCCAGCACAACCTCGGGATAGAGGGCGCGAAACTCGGCCAGGATCTTGCCAAGCAGCAGGGTGCCGGTGGCCTCGGGGGCGGTGATCCGCACCCGGCCGGCCGGGGCAGTGCGCAGCCTGGCCATGGCCAGGTTAGCGCTGCGGGCCAGCGCCAGCAGCCCCTGACAATGCTCCACATAGAGCTCCCCCTGCGGGGTCAGGCTGAGCCTGCGGGTGGTGCGCTGCAACAGCCGCACCCCGAGCTGGGATTCCAGCCGCGAGATCTTCTGACTCACCGATGACTTGGGCATGCCGAGCACCTCGGCCGCCCCGGTGAAGCTGCCCTGCTCCACCACGGTGGCGAACAGCCCCATCAACTCCAGCTCGACATTGTTCATATATGCAAACAGTCTTTACCAATTACCCATCTTAATCGGAATAATTAACCAGACTAGACTCTCTGGCAATCCCACTCATCCCGATTCGAAAGGAATTGCCATGAAAGCCATCGCCCTGACCCACTACCTGCCAAGCAGCCACCCCCACTGCTTCATCGAGGCCGAGCTGCCCACCCCGACCCCGGGCCCGCGAGATCTGCTGGTGCGGGTCAAGGCCACCTCCATCAATCCGGTCGACACCAAGGTGCGCGCCCCCAAGGCCAAGGTAGAGCCAAGCCCTCGGGTGCTGGGTTGGGATGCGGTGGGGGAGGTCGTTGCCGTGGGCAGCGAGGTTACCCTGTTCAAGGCCGGTGACCGCGTCTGGTATGCCGGCGACATCAGCCGCCCCGGTAGCAACAGCGCCCTGCAATTGGTGGATGAGCGCATCGCCGCCCTCGCTCCGACCAGCCTGAGCGATGTGGAGGCCGCCGCCCTGCCGCTCACTGCCATCACCGCCTGGGAAGCCCTGTTCGATCGCATCGGCCTGAGCCGGGAGTCCGAAGGCAGGCTGCTCATCATCGGTGGTGCCGGCGGGGTGGGCTCCATCGCCATCCAGCTCGCCCGTCAGCTCACCAGCATGGAGGTGATAGCGACCGCCTCGCGGCCAGAGACCCGGGAATGGTGCCTGGCGATGGGGGCCCATCAGGTGGTGAGCCACCACCGCCTGCAGGCGGATCTTGCCGAGCTCGGCATCAGCCAGCTCGATGCCATCTTCTGCACCAACGCCACCGAGCAGCACTGGAGCGCCATGGCGAACCTCATTCGTCCCTTCGGCCACATCTGCACCATCGCCGAGTCGAAAGAACCCTGGGATCTCGGCCTGCTCAAGCCCAAGAGCGTCACCTTCAGCCAGGAGTTCATGTTCACCCGCTCCCTGTTCCAGACCCCGGACATGATTGGTCAGCACGATCTGCTGGGCCGGGTCGCGGCGCTGCTGAATGAGGGCGTGCTCAAGACCACGCTCACCAAGACGATCCCCGCGCTGACACCGACGAGCCTGGCCCAGGCCCATCGCGAGGTGGAGGCCGGCAACATGGTGGGCAAGCTGGTGATCGACATGAGCGGCTTCGCGGACTAATCCCTTAGGGGTAAAATCTGCACCATCATGGGGGGAACTCACCAGTGGCAAGCCCCAACAGTGCACAGCCCGGGCGAGCCGCCGCGCCTCATCACCGAGCCCCGCCATCAACGCGCATAAAAAGAGGCCATCCCGCCGGGATGGCCCTGAATACCTGAACGTTGGGATAACAATCACACACATATCCTTCTGCAGGACATCATCGCTTTTGCAGCTTGCGTGCCAAACTCCGCTTTTCCCCGCAAAATTCTCCCTGTTCATCGCAATTTCCCGCCAAATAAAAAAAGCCACCCGAGGGTGGCTGAAAAGATGACGGAACTTTCATAGAGCAAAGCATTCAGCGGGAACAAGTTGCTTCCCGTCACCCAAGGAGGAATACATTAACCGTGCCAACTTGGCAGAGTTGCCTCCCTCCCCCACGCCATCATGGGCAAACCACGACAGCACAGGCCCATGATGATAGAATCTCGCGGTTTCACATTTATGAAGAGTCGACCCCATGCCCTGGATACAAATTCGAATCAACGCCACCGCCAAGACAGCAGACAAGGTGAGCAACATGCTGCTGGGGCGTGGAGCCCAGGCGGTGACCTTTATGGATGCCCAGGATGTGCCCGTCTACGAGCCGCTGCCCGGTGAGACACCGCTCTGGGGCGAGACCGAGGTGATGGGGCTGTTCGATGCCGAAACCGATCCGGCGCCCACCATCGCCTTCTTCCAGCAGATCTTCGGTGAAGATGTCGGCTACAAGGTCGAGCAACTGGAGGACAAGGACTGGGTGCGCGAGTGGATGGACCACTTCCACCCCATGCAGTTTGGCGAGCGGCTCTGGATCTGCCCGAGCTGGCGCGATGTACCGAACCCGGATGCGGTCAACGTCATGCTGGATCCGGGCCTGGCGTTCGGCACCGGCACCCACCCCACCACGGCGCTCTGCCTGCAGTGGCTGGACGGGCTGGATCTGGCCGGCAAGACGGTGGTCGACTTCGGCTGCGGCTCCGGCATCCTCGGTATCGCCGCCCTGAAACTCGGCGCCGCCCGGGTCATCGGCATCGACATCGATCCCCAGGCCATCCAGGCCAGCCATGACAACGCCGAGCGCAACGGCGTCGCCGGCCAGATCGAACTCTATCTGCCGGCGGATCAGCCGCAAGGGGTGGAAGCGGACGTCGTAGTGGCCAACATCCTGGCCGGCCCGCTGCGTGAGCTGGCCCCACTCATCGCCGGCCACGGCAAAGCGGGCAGCCTGATGGCGCTCTCCGGCGTGCTGGAAAGTCAGGCCCCGGAGCTGGAAACCATCTACGGCCAGTGGTTCGACATGGACCAGACCGCAGTGAAAGAGGAGTGGTGCCGCCTCTCCGGCCGCAAGCACGGCTGATCATCGGCGCGACGGCTACCGACACATCGGGGCCGCAAGCACGGCTGATCATCGGTACGGCGGCTACCGACACATCGGGGCCGCAAGCACGGCTGATCATCGGTACGGCGGCTACCATATCGGGGCCGCAAGCACTGCTGAGCATCGGCGCAGCCAAGCGCCAGCTCCAACAACGAGGGCACCCCAGGGTGCCCTCGTTGTTTCTCACACTTTTTTTCACGCCTCCCCGATCTGACTCCCCAGCCTCTTCTCTACGACATCTCATAGAGAATGCCGGTACTGGGCGAAGCTTCACTCTTCTTGCCGCCATCTGGGGGTAAAATGGCTCTCCCCGATGGGCCTGAGAGGCCGAATCTGCCAATCACCATAGAGATCGCCATGAGCAACTATCAGAAAATGATCAGCAGCCAGCCCTATAACTGCATGGCCCCCGAGCTGGATGTGATACGCCGGGAGACGGCCCGCCTGTATCGCCGTTTCAACAAGGCCGATGAGGAGGAGGAACAGCAGATCCTGCTGCAGGCGCTGCTGGGCGAGCTGGCGGAAGGGGCCTTCATCTGCCCGCCGTTCTACTGCACCTATGGCCGTCATGTCAGTCTGGGCGCCGGTACCTACATCAACATGGGGGCCACCTTCCTGGATAACGCACCGATCCGCATCGGCGCCAACGTCATGATAGGGCCGAACGCGCAGATCTATACCGCCGCTCATGCGCTGGACGCCGATGAACGCATCAAAGGGGTGGAGACGGCGCTGCCGGTCACCATAGAGGACAGGGTCTGGATCGGTGGCGGCGCCATCATACTGCCCGGCGTCACCATAGGACGGGATGCCATCGTAGGCGCGGGCTCAGTCGTGACCAAAGACGTGCCGGCCGGTGCCCGGGTGGTGGGCAACCCGGCGCGGGTCCTGCCCGTCAAGGCAAAAACCACACAACAGTAACAGGCGCATAAAAGGCCCATAAAAAATAAAGCCCAATGTCACCAGGACGTTGGGCTGTAAAAAGGTGCTACGGAATTGCGACTCTCATCGCAGAATATTAGAAGGGGTCACCTTCTAAACTGGCAAAGGAATAATAACGGGGCGCAAACGTTTTACGTAGCGTAATCGACCAGGATTGAGAACAGCCTCTCACTATTCAAAAAATTCCCTGCCAACACCGCCTGCCCCCTTGGCAAGCCGCCATTTATCAGTACGGCCTGATGAGAATATCACCAAAAAAAAAGCCCTGATAAATCAGGGCTTTTTTCAGAAAATACGGCATTTCAGAAGCGGCGGACAAATTCTGCCGGGGGCAATTCACGCAGCTTGCGCGCCTCCAGCATGGGGGTGCCCAGGTAGAGGAAGCCCACCAGTTGATCCCCCTCGGCCAGCCCCAGTCCTGCGTTGATCTGTTCATCGAAGATAAACCAGCCTGAGCGCCAGATGCCATTGAAGCCCTGGGCCTGGGCCGCCATCTGCATCGCCATCAGGGCGCAACCGGCGGAGAGCTCCTGCTCCAGCTTCGGCACCTTGGGATGGTCCTGATAGCGGGTCGCCACGGCCACCAGCAGCGGAGCCCGCAGCGGCGCGGCGCGGCTCTTCTCGATGCTCTCCTCGTCCTCGCCCCGGGTGCGGGCCGCCTCGGCCAGCAGGTTGCCGAGACGCTCCCGTCCCTCCCCCTCAAACAGGATGAACTGCCAGGGGGTCAGGGTGCCGTGATCCGGCGCCCGCAGCCCCGCCTTGAGGATGTTGTCGAGCACCTCGCCACTGGGGGCCGGGGTGGTCAGGCGACCACAGGAGTGGCGGTTCAATAACAGGGTGAGGGCATCCATGGGCGACTCCGTGTGGTAGCGGGAAAGCGGTGCAATGATGGCGCTACCCTAGCACAGCCGGGAGGCGTCGCAAAGGCGCTGACCGGCGGCACCGGCCCGGGGCCAGAAAGAATAAACCCCTGCCAGGCAGGGGTTTATCACTATATGCGTTGCAATTTTGGTTAAATCACCGCAGCCAACTCGGCGCCCTGGCGGATTGCCCGTTTCGCATCGAGTTCGGCCGCCACGTCGGCGCCGCCGATGATGTGCACCGGCTTGCCCGCCGCCTGCAGACCGGCTTGCAGCTCCCGCAAGGGCTCCTGACCGGCGCAGATGATCACCTGATCCACCGGCAGGCATTGCTGGGTCTCCCCCACCATGATGTGCAACCCTTCGTCGTCGATACGCAGGTATTGCACGCCGCTCAGCATTTGTACCTTGCGGTTCTTGAGCACGGTACGATGGATCCAGCCGGTGGTCTTGCCGAGGCCGTCCCCCACCTTGCTCTCCTTGCGCTGCAGCAGCCAGATCTGGCGCTCGGGGGCGTCTATCTCGGGCTTGATCAGGCCGCCGCGCTCGCCAAGATTCTTGTCGATGCCCCACTCCTTGAGCCAGTGGTCACGGTGATGCTCGGCGTCTCCCTCCACTTTCTTGTCCACCAGATATTCGGCCACGTCGAAGCCGATACCACCGGCGCCGATCACCGCCACCCTCTGGCCAACCGGTTTGTGATCCCGCAGCACGTCGAGGTAGTTCAGCACCTTGGGATGCTCGATCCCCGGGATATTGGGGGTGCGCGGGCGGATGCCGGTGGCGAGGATCACCTCGTCGAAGCCGCCGCCAAGCAGGCTCTCGGCGCTCTGGCGCTGACCGAGATAGAGCTCGACACCGCACTTCTCCAGCCGTCTGGCGAAGTAGCGCAGGGTCTCGTGGAACTCCTCCTTGCCCGGGATCTGCTTGGCGAAGTTGAACTGGCCGCCGATGATCGGCGCCTGATCGAACAGGCTCACCTGATGGCCGCGCTCGGCGGCGTAGCAGGCGAACGCCAGCCCGGCGGGACCCGCCCCCACCACCGCCAGCCTCTTGGGCTGGGGCACCCGCCCGAAGGTGAGCTCGGTCTCGAAGCAGGCACGGGGGTTGACCAAACAGGAGGCGCGCTTCTGCTTGAACACATGATCCAGGCAGGCCTGGTTGCAGGCGATGCAGGTGTTGATCTCGTCAGCCCGATCCTCGGCCGCCTTGATGACGAACTCGGGATCCGCGAGGAAGGGGCGCGCCATGGAGACCATGTCCGCTTCGCCCTGCGCCAGTATGCGCTCAGCCACCTCGGGGGTGTTGATGCGGTTGGTGGTGATAAGCGGCACCTTGAGGTGCTTTTTAAGCTCCGCCGTCACCCAGCTGAAGGCGCCGCGCGGCACGCTGGTGGCGATGGTGGGGATGCGCGCCTCGTGCCAGCCGATACCGGTGTTGATGAGGCTGACCCCGGCCTGCTCCAGCGCCTGGCCGAGGGCGATCACCTCCTCCAGAGAAGAGCCTTTCTCCACCAGATCCAGCATGGAGAGGCGGAAGATGATGATGAAGTCGGTACCGACCCGCTCGCGGATGGCGCGCACGATCGACAGCGGGAAGCGCATGCGGTTGTCGGCACTGCCGCCCCAGCCATCGCTGCGCTGGTTGGTGCGCTCGCAGATGAACTGGTTGATGAGATAGCCTTCCGAGCCCATCACCTCGACCCCGTCATAACCGGCGGCCTTGGCCAGCGCGGCCGTGGTGGCAAAGTCACGGATGGTGCTGCGGATCTGGCGCTCGCTCATGGCCCGGGGCTTGAACGGGGAGATAGGGGCCTTGAGGGCACTCGGCGCCAGGCTGAACGGGTGATAGGCGTAGCGGCCGGCGTGCAGGATCTGCAGCGCTATCTTGCCCCCCTCCTGATGCACGGCGCCCGTCACCTTCTTGTGCTTGGCGACCTGCCAGGGGAAGCTCAGCTGGGAGCCGTGAGGCACCAGCCGCCCCCGCAGGTTGGGGGCGATGCCGCCGGTGACGATGAGGCCGACGCCGCCCCGGGCCCGCTCGGCATAGAAGGCGGCCAGCTTGTCAAAGCCCCCCTTTTCCTCTTCGAGGCCGGTGTGCATGGAACCCATCAATACCCGGTTCTTGAGTTGGGTAAAGCCGAGGTCGAGGGGGGTCAGAAGCGTAGGGTAGTGGCTCACGGTGCCTCCAGTTAATTTTTTGTTATCAAACTGAGGCTAGAGTAAAGAATCGAAAATTCTTTTTCAAACAAATGTTTGGACATTTTTTCGGCGAACAGTCGTGTTCCGAGGGAAGGACAGGGGATTGCACTGGCGATCGAACCCAGGCGGAAATGGCAATTGGCACTCCATCTGGTTAATAATGGCGTTTCTCTACCCATTAACAGGGCGATAACGCGGCTATGTCTATTTTCAAAGGTCTGGGGTGGCTGTTTCGCAGCCTCTGGCGTCTGCTCAACTTCACCCGGCTGATGCTGGTCAATCTGCTGTTTCTCATCATAGTGCTGGCCATCGTCTTCACCTTCGGCCAGAAAGAGGCGCCAAGCACCCCCATCGAAGGGGCCCTCACCCTCAATCTCTCCGGCGTGCTGGTGGAACAACGCACCCAAACCGACCCGAGCGTGCAACTGCTGCGGCAGGTGGACAGCAGCGACGATCAGCCAAGCGAGATCGTCCTCACCGATCTGCTGTGGGCCATCAAGAGCGCCAAGGATGACGATCGCATCAAGGCGTTGGTGCTCAAGCCCCAGGGGCTGCAAGGCACCAGCCTCTCCAAGCTGCAGGAGGTGGCGGCCGCCATCGACCAGTTCAAGGAGAGTGGCAAGCCGGTGATCGCCATGGCCGACTACTATGCGCAAAGCCCCTATCTGCTCGCCGCCCATGCCGATCACGTGCTGCTCAACCAGAGCGGCGCCGTGCTGATCGAGGGGCTAGGTGTCTACCAGACCTACTTCAAGTCGGCGCTGGAGAAGCTCAACGTCACCCCCCACGTGTTCAAGGTCGGCACCTACAAGTCCTTCGTCGAGCCCTATACCCGGGATGAGATGTCACCGGAGAGCAAGGAGGCGAACCAGCGCTGGCTGGATCAGCTGTGGCAATCCTATGTGGCCGACGTGGCCGAAGAGCGGGAAATCGAACCCGAGGCCGTCGCGCCGAGCAAGGATCGCTTCCTCGAACTGCTGCGCAAGGCCGGTGGCAATGCCGCCAGCTACGCCCTCGACAACGGCCTGGTGGACGAACTGGCCACCCGTGACGAGATGACCCAGGCGGTCATCAAGGAGGTCGGGGAAGACAAGGATCACGGCTGGAAAGGGGTGGGCCTCAAGGAGTATCTGGCCGCCATTCCCGAACAGTATCCCCAGAACGGCAAGGATGAGGTGGGTCTGATCGTCGCCAGCGGCGCCATCATGGATGGCGTCCAGCCTGCCGGCACCATAGGCGGTGACAGCCTCGCCGATCTGCTGAGCGATGCCCGCCGCGACGATCAGGTCAAGGCCGTGGTACTGCGGGTCGACAGCCCGGGCGGCAGCGCCTTCGCCGCCGAGCAGATCCGCGCCGAGTTGCTGGCCCTGAAACAGGCAGGCAAGCCGGTGGTCATCTCCATGGGTAGCTACGCCGCCTCCGGTGGCTACTGGATCTCTGCCGATGCGGACAAGATCTTCGCCTCCCCCACCACCCTTACCGGCTCCATCGGGGTGTTCGGCATGTTCGCCACCATCGACAAGGCACTGTCCCAGTACGGCGTCCACACCGATGGCGTCGGCACCACCGACTTCGTCGGCATCGGCCTGACCCGGGCCCTGCCGGAACACGTCGGTCAGGCCATTCAGCTCGGCGTGGAAGATACCTATCAGCGCTTCGTCGGCCTGGTCGGCAAGGGCCGTGGCCTGAGCCCGGAAGAGGCGGAGAAAGCCGCCGAAGGCCGGGTCTGGACCGGTCAGGACGCCAAGGAACTTGGGCTGGTTGACGAGTTCGGCAATCTGGATGATGCCCTGCAGGCCGCCGCCGATCTCGCCAACCTCAAGAGCTGGCAGGTGACCCCCATCGAGCAGGAAGAGTCGGCCAGAGACAAGTTCCTGCGCGAGCTGTTTGACAGCAGCGCCCGGGCCTTGGCCCCCCATGTACAGAGCTGGCTGCCCGCCGGATTTGGCAAGACACTGGTCGAGGTGAACAAGGGGCTGGATCCGCTGATCCGCTTCAACGATCCCCAAGGCACCTATGCCTTCTGCCCGGTCTGCCTCCCTTGAGGAGAGGCTGAACAATAAAAAAACCGCCGTTTGGCGGTTTTTTTATTGCCGTGCAGCCAGCGCGGCTCAGATCAGCAGCCCGGCCTCGACCCAGTGTTGTAGCTCGGCCAGCACTCGGGTCTCGCGCGCCGTCCACTGCGGGCAGGGGCCGGCCAACTGGGTCTTGTTGGTCTGCAGCGCCTCATCCAGCGCGAACCAGCCGGGGGTGAAGCCGAGCCGCAGCTCGTAGGGCTGGGGCCGCGGTTCGCTCCAGGCCTCCCCCAGCTGGCAGAGATAGTAGAAAGAGTGAATACAGTAAGCGTCGTAGGCTGCCTCGCGGGCGGCGCGAAACTCCCGCGTCTCGCCGAGCAGGGCCCCCACGGCCAGCAACTCGGCACCGCACTCTTCTCGCAGCTCCCGGGCCAGTGCCCTGCCGTGACACTCCCCCAGCTCGATGCCGCCGCCCGGGAACATCAGATCCCCGTTGACGCGAGAATGCACCATCAGCAGTTGATCCCCCCGCCGCACCACGGCCCGGACCGTGGTGCGCTCGAGCACCCGCCCGTCGCACGCGACCTGGCCATGGACGAGACGGATATCGAAGGGATGGGCCCATTGGGCATCTGGCTGAACAGGGTTCATCAGGATCGGTATGCCCCGCGCGTGAGTTGAAAAATAAGGCTGGCGCCGTGAAACCGTGGTCATGGGGCTCGTCAGATTGATAACAAGCCTCGCCCGCCACGGCCACCACCAACTAGCAAATCGGCTACATATCCATTACAATGCGCGCGCCATATAAGGCCGCGACCGCAGAATAATATAACGAAATACACAGCCCTACACTGATCTGCTTTCGACGAATTTCTATTTTTCCAGCAATTTGCCCAACAACGTGAAATAAAGGATCTGGTTAATGACCCACGAGCACTACTTGCAGGCGTGGCAGGAGAGCCAGGCGCTCGCCGAAGCCATGCAACCCTTGATCGGCCGCCTCTATCGCCAGCAAGGGATAGAGATCACCGTCTTCGGACGCCCTCTGCAAAATGCCTCCACCATCGACATCCTCAAGGCCCATAGAGTCGTTCGCCGCCACCAGGGCGCCCCGCTCCCCATCCAGCAAAGCTTCCCCCTGCTGTGCGCCATCGTCGCGCTGAACCCGACCGCCGCCGAAGTGGATCTCGGCAAGCTGACCGTCGGTTACTGGCAGGATCACCAGGATGAGGCGGGCATCGAGGACTACCTGCGCACCAAGCTGGCGCCGGCCCTGAACCAGGGCACCGTGCCCGCCCCCACCGACGTGGTGCTGTACGGTTTCGGTCGCATCGGCCGCCTGCTGGCACGGCTGCTGATCGAGCGCACCGGCGCTGCCAACTCCCTGCGTCTGCGTGCCATCGTCGTGCGTGGCGGCCGCGAGGGGGATCTGGAGAAACGCGCCAGCCTGCTGCGTCGTGACTCGGTACACGGCCCCTTCAACGGCTCCATCGAGGTGGACAACGAGCGCAGCGCCATCATCGCCAACGGCACCTTCATCCAGGTCATTTACGCGAACAACCCGGCGGACATCGACTACCACGCCTACGGCATCGACCATGCGCTGATCGTCGACAACACCGGGGTCTGGCGCGATGAGACTGGCCTCAGCGAACACCTGAAGGCCCGCGGCGCCGCCAGGGTGCTGCTGACCGCCCCCGGCAAGGGCGAGATGAAGAACGTGGTGTTCGGGGTCAACCACGAGGTGATCACCCAGGACGATCGCATCATCTCCGCCGCCTCCTGCACCACCAACGCCATCACCCCGGTGCTCAAGGTGATGCAGGACAAGTACGGCATCCGCCACGGCCACGTGGAGACGGTGCACTCCTACACCAACGATCAGAACCTGATCGACAACTATCACAAGGGTGAACGCCGTGGCCGCAGCGCCGCGCTCAACATGGTGATGACCAGCACCGGCGCCGCCAAGGCGGTGGCCAAGGCGCTGCCAGAGCTCAAGGGCAAGTTGACCGGCAACGCCATCCGGGTGCCGACCCCCAACGTCTCGCTGGCCATCATCAACCTGTCGCTCGAGCAGGCGACCGACCGAGACAGTCTCAACGCCTATCTGCAACAGATGGCGCTGAGCTCGGCCCTGCATCGCCAGATTGATTTCAGCGCCAGCACCGAGCTGGTCTCCTCCGACATGGTGGGCTCCCGCTTCGCCGGGATAGTGGATTCCCAGGCCACCATCGCCGAGGGGGATCACTGCGTGCTTTACGTGTGGTATGACAACGAGTTCGGGTACAGTTGTCAGGTAGTGCGGGTGATGGAGCAGATGGCCGGCGTGGTACGCCAGGATCTGCCCGCCTAAGCCCTGGTTTATGGCTCAATGTTCAAGGAGAGGCAGGATGTCGTTTCAACAGGTGATCGGGCAGATGCCCAAGGAAGTGTACGAGCGGCTCAAGACCGCGGTCGAACTCGGCAAGTGGCCGGACGGCCAGCCCCTCACCGAGGAGCAGAAGGCCACCTCGCTGCAGGCCGTGATGGCCTGGCAGGCGATGCACCTCGAGAACCCCGAGCACATGAACATAGGCCGCGACGGCGAGATCGTCATGAAGAGCAAGAGCGAGCTCAAGCGCCAGTATCGGGATGAGGAAGAGATAGTCCGCATCGAGATCAGCCACTGAGCCTAGCTGCGAGCCCGGCTCGCACGCCATAGCAAAGAGGGGAGCCATCATGGCTCCCCTCTTTTTTCCTGTCTATGCCGGGTGAGGATATCCCCCTCATCCCCAACCCTTCTTCCGCCAGGGGAGCAGGGAGCAGATCGGTTACCTGTGAATGCATCGCAGCCAATCCGTCGCCAAAGCATCCCTCGCCCATGCTCATTGTGGCCCTAGCTCGGTCCCCTCTGCCCCTGAGAGAGGGCAGGAGCCACAATGCTCAGGGCGTCAGTTCACCGCGCAGGGATTGCTGCATCAGCTCGCGGATGCGCGGGGCCGGCAAATCCTGGCTCAGCAGGAAGTGCAGCTTGGTCAGCGCCGCCTCGGCGGTCATGTCGAAACCCGAGATGACCCCGGCGCGGGACAGCGCGTTGCCGGTGGCATAGCCTCCCATGTTGACCTTGCCGTGCAGGCACTGGCTCAGGTTGACGATGATGACGCCGCGAGCAGAGGCCTCGGACAGCAGCGCCAGCATGGCCGGGTTCTGCGGCGCATTGCCCACCCCGAAGGAGAGCAGGATCAGCGCCCGCACCGGCTGCTGCAGTATGTTGGCGATCACCTCGCTCGAGATACCGGGATAGAGGGTCACCACGCCGATGGGCTGCGGCGTGATGTCGTGCAGCACCAGGGCGCGATCGGATGGCTGACCCAGCTCCCCCGCCTCCAGCGAGATGGCGATGCCGGCGTTGAGCAGCGGCGGGTAGTTCGGCGAGTCGAAGGCGTGGAAGCCGTCCGCATGCACCTTCTTGCTGCGATTGCCGCGATAGAGCTGGTTGTTGAAGAACAGCGTCACCTCGTGGATCGGGTAGTTGGCCGCGATGTAGAGCGCGTTGAGCAGGTTCTGCTGGCCGTCCGAGCGCAATTCGGCGAGCGGGATCTGGGAGCCGGTGATGATCACCGGCTTGTGCAGGTCCTCGAGCATGAAGGAGAGTGCCGAGGCGGTGAACGACATGGTGTCGGTGCCGTGCAGGATCACGAAGCCATCGTACTGGTCGTAGTGGTCGCGAATGTCCTCGGCGATGCGCTGCCAGTCTGCCGGGGTCATGTCGGACGAGTCGATGAGGGGCGCATATTCGTGAACATGGTAGGACGGCATCTCGGGCCGGTGGAATTCGGGCATCCGTGCCAGACAATCGTCCATGAAGCCCGCCATCGGCACATAGCCGTGGTCGGAACGCTGCATCCCTATGGTACCGCCTGTGTAGGCAATGTAGATGGACTTCTTCACACCCTCTCCTCTGTGTGGGCCAAAAACCGGCAAATCAATATCGTCAGGGACCAGTAAATCGCGTCTGATCCCATTCATATCTCTATATGGATAGGCCGAATACCGGCAGATCATGGAAACCGGCGAATTATAGAGATTGATGCCCCGAATGACAGTCGCCAGATCACAAATCCGACGAGAAGGAGGGGGGCAGCCAGTAGTATTAAACGCCGAAATACAGTACAAGAATAACCGTTAATATGATGAATATGGATATAGGCGGTGCTTTTTGCTAGTATCCGCCGGATTTTGCATAAATCCCATCTCGAGGCCTGCAGATATCAGGCACGCATAGTTCCCATTTTTACGTGGGATCGGGCATCTCGCCCCTTCTGAATTGGCTACTGAGCCACACTATTTTCCATCCCGGCTGAATCTGTGCGTCTTCGCCTCCGAAGACACAGCCAATCAACATGGGAGTACCGAATGATACAACTTGATTCCTACGCCACTCTGGTCGCAGCCACCCTGGTGCTGCTGCTCGGTCGTTCGCTGGTCAACCGGATCAACGTGCTGCGCACCTTCACCATCCCCAAACCGGTCGCTGGCGGCCTGCTGGTCGCCCTGGTACTGGTGCTGCTGCGCGCCAGCATGGGGGTGGAGCTGCGCTTCGATACCGCGTTCCAGACGCCGCTGATGCTGGCCTTCTTCGCCTCCATCGGCCTCTCTGCCGATCTGGGCAGCCTCAAGCGGGGCGGCAAGGCGGTGTTCACCTTCCTGCTGGTGGTGACCGGCCTGCTGCTGATGCAGAACATACTGGGGGTGGGTCTCGCCACCCTGCTCGGCCTGGATCCGATGATGGGCCTGCTGGCCGGCTCCATCACCCTCTCCGGCGGTCACGGCACCGGTGCGGCCTGGGGCGCCATCTTCAGCGAGAAGTACGGCCTGCAATCCGCCACCGAGCTGGCCATGGCTTGTGCCACCTTCGGCCTGGTGCTGGGCGGCCTCATCGGCGGCCCGGTTGCCCGCCATCTGGTGAAGAAGGTGCAGGTGCCCGGTGAGGAGCACAACCGGGACGAGGCTCCCCAAGGCTTCGAGATGCCGGAAATGGAACGTCCCATCACCACCTACAGCCTGATCGAGACAGTGGCGCTGATCGCTATCTGTTTGAAGGGCGGCGAGCTGCTCGCCACCTTCCTCAAGGGAAGCACCCTCGAGCTGCCGGTCTTCGTCTGTGTGCTGTTTACCGGCGTGTTGCTGCGCAACCTGCTGGGCCTGCTCAAGTGGCACGAGGTGAGCGATCGGGAAGTCTCGTTGCTCGGCAACGTCAGCCTGTCGCTGTTCCTGGCGATGGCATTGATGAGCCTGAAGCTGTGGGATCTGGCGAGCCTGGCCCTGCCCATCTTCATCCTGCTGGCCGTGCAGACCATAGCGATGGCGCTCTACGCCACGTTCATCACCTTCAGGGTCATGGGCAGCAACTATGATGCGGCCGTGCTGGCGGCGGGCCACTGCGGCTTCGGCCTCGGCGCCACCCCGACTGCCATTGCCAACATGCAGGCCATCACCCAGCGCTTCGGCCCGTCCCACATGGCGTTCCTGGTGGTGCCCATGGTCGGTGCCTTCTTCATCGACATCATCAACGCCATGGTGATCAAGCTGTTCCTGGCGATGCCCTTCCTGTAAGTCACCAAGCCGGATCGACCATGAAACAGAGCCCACCTTGACGGTGGGCTCTTTCATTTCGGCTCCCCGCCATCGACCCCCAGGCAGAAACCGCACCAAGAAAAAGCCCCGCACTCTGGTGCGGGGCTTTTGCATGTAGGCGTGAGGCCATCGCTTACAGAATAAAGGTCGAGACCTGCTGGTTCAGGTTGGTGGCACGGCCCTTGAGGCCCTGCGCCTGATCCAGGTCGCGCATGGCCGCGGCGGTGATCTCGTCGCTCACGTCCTTGATGGCGGTGGTGTTCTGGGTGATCTCGCCGGTCACCTGGGTCTGCTCCTCGGCGGCGGTGGCGATCTGACCCGCCATGTCGGAGATGAGCGAGACCGCCTGAGTGATCTCTTCGAGCGCAGCGGCGGCGGCATCGGCGTCTTTCACGCTGTTGTCGGCCAAGCCCTGGCTGGTCTGCATCAGGCTCACCGCGCGGGCGGTGGTCTGCTGCAGCGTTTCTATGGTGGCCTGGATCTCCTGGGTGGAGTCCTGGGTACGACGGGACAGCACCCGCACCTCGTCCGCCACCACGGCGAAACCACGGCCTTGCTCGCCGGCGCGGGCCGCTTCGATGGCCGCGTTCAGCGCCAGCAGATTGGTCTGCTCGGCAATGCCCTGAATGGTGGAGAGGATGCCGGAGATGGCCTGGGCATGGCGGCTCAGCTCGCCAATCACCCCGGTGGCCTGCCCCACTTCCTCCGCCAGGTTGTTGATGGAGGCGCGGGTCTGGTTCACCAGCATCTTGCCCTGCTCGCTGCTCTGAGCGGATTGCTGGGCGGCGGCGGCGGTGTTCTCGGCGTTGCCGGCGATCTCCATGGTGGCGCTCGCCATCTCGGTGACCGCGGTGGCGACCATAGTCACCTCCTGCTGTTGACGCTGCAGCTCTTCCACCGCGGCCTGGTTGGTCACCAGACTGCGCTCGGCGTCGGCGTTCAGCTCGTTGGCAAGCTGGCGAATATTCCCGATCAGCTGATGCTGGCTGCCGACGAAGCGGTTGAAGCTGTTGGCCAGCTGGCCCACTTCATCGTTGGCGTCGATCTTGATGCGCTGGGTCAGATCGCCATTACCGTCGGCGATGCGGGCCAGGGCCTGGGAGACCTTGCCGAGCGGGCCGAGCAACAGGCTCACCAGCCAGGAGATGGCGAGGATGCTGCCCACCAGGACCAGCAGGGCCAGGCCGAGCTGGGTCAGCAGCAGGGAGGAGAGCGGCGCCTCCAGGGTGGCCTTGTCCAGTATCAGCACCAGCTCCCAGTCGGTGTCAGGAATGTCCACCGCCCACAGCAGCTTGTCACGGCCTTCGTTGTCGAAGTAGACCGGCACCAGACTCTGGCTCGCCTTGCTCTGCTCGATCAGGACGTTGGTCAGATCGTTGTCGATCTCGGTGGCGGGCTTCATCGCCTTGGCCGCGTCCTTGTACGCAATCACGGTGCCATCCTTGTGCATCATGATGGCCATGCCGTCGGCGGGCAGTTTCATCCGGGTGACATCTTCCACCAGGGAGGCAATGGAGAGATCGCCGCCGACCACCCCGCCCTGCGCGGGCTGGGCCAGGGTCACCACCATGATGTTGTAGGCCACGTCCAGATAGGGTTTGGTCACGATCAGACCGCCCTTGCCCATGGCCTCCTGATACCAGCCACGGGAGCGGGGATCATAACCGTCACGGTTGATGGCGGGATCGGAGTCGTTCATCTTGCCGCTGCCCTCACCGAAATAGGTGAGCTGGAAGCGACCGGAGACTTGCGCCTGTTGCAGCGCGTTGAGGGGCTCGGGGCTGGCCTTGCTGCCGAGGGCCTGGATCACGTCGCGACGGGCGGAGAGCCAGTCGCTGATCCGTTCGGCCTGCTGGCCGCCGAGGCGCTGCACCTGCTCCTGACTGCCTTGCAGCAACAGGGACTTCTGACTGGTATAGCTCTGCCAGGAGAGCAGCAGGATCACCAGGGAGAGGGCGATCACCACAGACAACAGTATCTTCTGCTTGAGTGATAGGTTCTTCATCGTATGTTCTTCTTGTGGGTCAGGAACAGGATTGCTCGAAAGTGCATGGCACTGTGCTGTTAGCGGCTAGAGGGGACAAAACTGAAGCTGATAATGGCGGGAACGGCGACATTTTCTGCTGAAACGGAGCAGGTCCTCTCATAAATTGGTGACAGTCAGCGACCAGAACCAACCAACCCTGTTTATTCCTTCCGCAATTGGCTAGAATATCCCGTTTTTAAATCACATCGACCCCGAGAGTTTTCACGATGTTTGAAGTCAATCCTGTATTAAACAAGCTTAAGGAGCTGTCTGAGAGGACCGAGCTGCTTAGGGGGTACCTTTGACTATGACGCCAAGAAAGAGCGTCTAGAAGAGGTCAATGCCGAGCTGGAACAGCCGGACGTATGGAACGAACCCGAGCGCGCACAGGCGCTGGGCAAAGAGCGTGTGTCGCTCGAAAACGTGGTCAGCACCATAGATACCCTGACTCAGGGTGTCGACGATGTGGAGATGCTGGTCAGCCTGGCCGTCGAAGGGGAAGATGAAGAGACCTTCAACGAAGCCGTGGTCGAGGCCGACGGTCTCGAAGCCAAGCTGGTGGATCTCGAGTTCCGTCGCATGTTCTCCGGCCAGCACGATGGCTCCGACTGCTACATCGACATCCAGTCCGGTTCCGGCGGCACCGAGGCCCAGGACTGGGCCAACATGGTGCTGCGCATGTACCTGCGCTGGGGCGATGCCCACGGCTACAAGCCGGAGCTGATCGAGCTGTCTGACGGCGACGTGGCCGGCATCAAGTCCGCCACTGTCAAGTTCACCGGCGAGTATGCCTTCGGCTGGCTGCGCACCGAGACCGGTGTCCACCGTCTGGTCCGCAAATCACCGTTTGACTCCGGCGGTCGCCGTCACACCTCGTTCTGCTCGGTGTTCGTCTACCCCGAGATCGATGACGACATCGAGATCGACATCAACCCGGCCGATCTGCGCATCGATGTCTACCGTGCCTCCGGCGCCGGTGGTCAGCACGTCAACCGGACCGAGTCCGCGGTGCGTATCACCCACATCCCGACCGGGGTGGTGGTGCAGTGTCAGAACGACCGTTCTCAGCACAAGAACAAAGACCAGTGTATGAAGCAGCTGAAGGCCAAGCTCTATGAGCTGGAAATTCAGAAGCAGAACGCTGAGAAGCAAGCCCTCGAAGAGACCAAGTCCGACATCGGCTGGGGCAGCCAGATCCGCTCTTACGTGCTCGATGATGCCCGTATCAAGGATCTGCGCACCGGTATCGAGACCCGAAATACCCAATCGGTACTCGACGGCGACTTGGACAAGTTTATCGAAGCCAGCCTGAAATCAGGCCTGTAACAGAGCAGCAGGAATCACCATGTCTGAACAAACCACCACCCCGGCAGTCGACCAGACTCTCGAACTGAACAACGAGATGCAGGAGCGTCGCTCCAAGCTGGCCGCCCTGCGCGCCCAGGGAAACCCCTTCCCCAACGATTTTCGTCGTGACAGCCTGTCTGGCGATCTGCACGCCGAGTTCGGCGACAAGAGCGCCGACGAGCTGGCGGCCCTGGGTAAACGGGTGAAGATTGCCGGTCGTATCATGACCCGCCGGATCATGGGTAAGGCTTCCTTCGCGACCCTGCAGGACATGGCTGGCAAGATCCAGATCTACGTGACCCGTGACGATCTGCCGGAAGGCTTCTACAACGAACAGTTCAAGAAGTGGGATCTGGGTGACATCGTCGGCGTGGAAGGGACCCTGTTCCGTACCAACACCGGCGAGCTCTCCGTGCACGTCGGCACCATCCGTCTGCTGACCAAAGCGCTGCGTCCGCTGCCCGAGAAGCACAAGGGCCTGACCGATCAGGAAGCCCGCTGCCGCCAGCGCTATCTGGATCTGATCGCCAACGAAGAGTCCCGCAAGACCTTCATGATCCGCACCCAGGTGGTCGCCGGCATCCGCAAGTTCTTCAACGAGAAGCGCTTCATGGAAGTGGAAACCCCCATGATGCAGGTCATCCCGGGTGGTGCCTCCGCGCGTCCGTTCGTCACTCACCACAATGCGCTGGACATCGACATGTACCTGCGTATCGCCCCCGAGCTTTACCTGAAGCGTCTGGTGGTCGGTGGTTTCGAGCGCGTATACGAGATCAACCGCAACTTCCGTAACGAAGGCATCTCGGTGCGTCACAACCCCGAGTTCACCATGATCGAGTTCTACATGGCGTATGCCGATTACATCGATCTGATGGACCTGACCGAGGAGCTGCTGCGCACCCTGGCCCAGGACATCCTGGGGGACACCAAGATCCGTTACGCCAAAGAGGGCGAAGAGGGTCTGACCATCGATTTCGGTCAGCCGTTCCAGCGCCTCACCATGGTCGAGTCCATCCTGAAGTTCAACGCGGATGTGACCCTAGACGATCTGGCTACCCTGGAGAGCGCCAAGGCCGTTGCCAAGCGCCTGCACATCGAGCTGATGAAGGGCTGGGAACTGGGCCACGTGATCACCGCCATCTTCGAAGAGACGGTGGAACACATGCTGCTGCAACCGACCTTCATCACCGAGTACCCGGCCGCCGTCTCCCCGCTGGCGCGCCGTAACGACGCTAACCCGGACGTGACCGACCGCTTCGAGTTCTTCATCGGTGGCCGCGAGCTGGCCAACGGCTTCTCCGAGCTGAACGATGCGGAAGACCAAGCCAAGCGCTTCCAGGATCAGGTGAACCAGAAAGAAGCCGGTGACGATGAAGCCATGTTCTACGACGCCGACTTCGTGACCGCGCTGGAACACGGCCTGCCGCCGACCGCCGGTCAGGGCATCGGTATCGACCGTCTGGTGATGCTGTTCACCAACAGTCACACTATCCGCGACGTCATCCTGTTCCCGGCCCTGCGTCCGCAACAGAAATAAGCATCCCACCCGGGCCAGCCCGAGCGCGCGATAACAATAAAACGCCCCGCAACTGCGGGGCGTTTTTTATGGTGAACACCAACCGGTGGCGAGCATCGAGCGCCCCGCCGGCTCGCGGCTTATGCCGAGGGTGGCAGCAACCACTCCCCCTGCCACAGGGTCAGCGCCTGACCCGCCATCAGCACCCTGTCCCCTTCCAGCTGCAGTTGCAGCTCCCCCCCTCGCGCCGAGATCTGGCGAGCCTTCAGCTGGCTCTTGCCAAGCCGTTCGGCCCAGAAGGGCATCAGGGCGCAATGATTGGAACCGGTGACCGGATCCTCATCCACCCCGACCCAGGGGGCGAAGTAGCGGGAGACGAAGTCATCATCCCCACGGCTGGACGGTGCCGTCACCATCAGCCCCCGACCGGGCAAGGCACGCAGGGCGTTAAAATCCGGCGCCAGCGCCTCTATTTCCTCCTCGCTGGCCAACTCCAGCAGGAACTTGGCGCCGGCGGCCAGGGTCTGCAACGGCTTGCAACCCAGCGCGGCGGCATAGGCCGGATCTAGCGTCAGAGGGCCAAGCGGGATACGCGGGAAGTCGAGCCGGATCCAGTCCCCTTCGGCCTTAGCCTCAAGCAGGCCACTGCGGGTCTCGAAACGCAGGCCCTGGGTGCGTGCCACCTCCCCCGTCTGCCACAGCACATGGGCGGCCGCCAGGGTGCCGTGGCCACAGAGATCTACCTCCACCACCGGGGTAAACCAGCGCAGTCGATAGTGCGCAGCTCCTAACGGCGTGAGGAAGGCGGTCTCCGACAGATTGAACTCGGCCGCCATGGCTTGCAGCTCGGCATCGCTCCGCTCCGGCCCCAGTACCACCACGGCCGGGTTGCCAGCAAAGGGTTGCTGGCTGAAGGCATTGACATGAAACAGTGTGGTCGTCGACATCGGCACATCCTGTGAGGCGGTATGAAGGATTCATTACGGCTCTTTTATAACATGAGGCCACCGGCACAGAGCAGGCTGATGACTTTCTAAATTCATAAATAGCATAAAGAATAAGTTTATATTCTTTGTTGTCATTCATCAGGCCCCTTACCCTGACTAAAAATCAGACCATGGAAGACCTGTGTGATGCAATTGACAGCCCCTTTACCCAACCTGAGCCCGCTCTCCGATGAGCAGCAGCGCCAACTGAACCATGTCCTCTCGACCCTCAACACCCAGCAACTGGCCTGGGTGAGCGGTTATCTCTACGGCCTCTCCCAGTCCACTGGCCAGGTTGCCGGCCAGCCGGTAGCCACCGCAGGCGCGGCACCCGCCGGCAGCCTGACCATCATCTACGGCTCCCAGACCGGCAACGCCAAGGGCGCGGCTGCCACCATCCAGCAGCAGGCGCAAGCCCTTGGCCTGCCCGTGACCCTGGTCTCCATGGCCGATTACAAACCCAAGCAGCTCAAGAAAGAGAGCCACCTGCTGGTGGTAGTGAGCACTTACGGGGAGGGCGAGCCGCCGGAGAGCGCGGTCGATCTGTTCGAGCAGCTCAAGAAGGGCAAGATAGGCAAACTCGAGGGCCTCAAATTCGCGGTACTGGGCCTGGGCGACAGCTCCTATGAATTCTTCTGCCAGACCGGCAAGGACTTCGACGGCTTCCTCGCCAAAGCAGGGGCCGAACGTATTTATGAGCTCGCGAGCCTGGACGTGGACTATCAGGAGGCCGCCAAGATCTGGGGCGAGCAGGCAGTGAAAGCCATCGCCACCACGCTGTCAGCTAGCGGTGCTACCGGTGCGGCAACCAGCCTGGCTGGCGCCGTGCAAACTGCGGTCGGCCACAGCCAGTATCACAAGGAGAATCCCTTCCCGGCCCGCTTGTCGGTCAATCAGAAGATCACCGGCCGCGACTCCACCAAGGACATCCGCCATATCGAGATCAGCCTGGAAGATTCGGGCATCACTTATCAGCCCGGCGACGCCCTCGGTATCTGGTTCGACAACGACGCCAGCCTGGTGGGCGAGGTGCTGGCTCTGACCGGCCTGAGTGGCGATGAAGCCACCGCCAAGGGCCCCCTGCGCGCCGCTCTGACCCGTCACTTCGAGCTGACCCGGCTGCACGGCGGCTTTATCACCGGGCTCGCTGACTTGTCTGGCAACGCGGCCCTGAAGGATCTGGCCGGGGACAAGGCCCAGGTCAACGCTCTGGTCGCCTCCGCCCAGGTGGTGGATGTGTTGAAACGCTTCCCGGCCAAGCTCGGTGCCGACCAGCTGGTCAGCCTGCTGCGTCCGCTGACCCCGCGCCTCTACTCCATCGCCTCCGCCCAGAGCGAGGTTGAGGAAGAGGTTCACCTCACGGTCGGGGTGGTGCGTTATCCGCAAGCAGACGGCGCCCTGCGCTCGGGCGGTGCCTCCTCCTATCTGGCGGATCGCTTGCCCGAAGAGGCCGAGGTGCGGGTATTCGTCGAGCACAACGACAACTTCCGCCTGCCGGCGAATCCCGATACCCCCGTCATCATGATGGGCCCCGGCACCGGCATAGCGCCGTTCCGCGCCTTCATGCAGGAGCGCGAGGCACAGGGAGCCGAGGGCAAGAACTGGCTGTTCTTTGGCAATCCGCACGCCACTCAGGACTTCCTCTATCAGGTGGAATGGCAGCGTTATGTAAAATCCGGCCTGCTGTCGAAAATTTCCCTGGCATTCAGCCGGGATCAGGGCCACAAGATCTACGTGCAGGACAGACTGCGCGAGGCGGGCCTCGAGCTTTACCAGTGGCTGGAGGCCGGCGCCCACTTCTATGTGTGCGGCGACGCCAACCACATGGCCAAGGATGTGCAGCAAGCCCTGCTGGATGTGATTGCCGAGCATGGCCACAAGAGCCGTGAAGAAGCAGAAGAGTATTTGAGCGAATTGCGTCGTGCCAAACGTTATCAAAGGGATGTCTATTGATGAGCAAGCAACTTATTCCGGGACCGGTTGAAGGACCGTTGGCCGACAACGAGCGCCTCAAGCGCGAGAGCCACTTCCTGCGCGGCACCATAGCCCAGGATCTGCAGGATCCCCTCACCGGCGGCTTCAACGGTGACAACTTCCAACTGATCCGCTTCCACGGCATGTATCAGCAGGATGACAGAGACATCCGCGCCGAGCGCGCCGCCCAGAAGCTGGAGCCGCTGCACAACGTCATGCTGCGGGCCCGCCTGCCGGGCGGCATCATCAGCCCGGCCCAGTGGCAGGTGATCGACAAGTTCGCCGAGGAGCACAGCCTGTACGGCAGCATCCGCCTCACCACTCGCCAGACCTTCCAGTTCCACGGCGTCTTGAAGCGCGACATCAAGCTGATGCACCAGACCCTCAACAGCACCGGCATCGACTCCATCGCCACCGCCGGCGACGTGAACCGCAACGTGCTCTGTACCAGCAACCCGGTGGAGTCCGAGCTGCATCAGGAGGCCTACGAGTGGGCCAAGAAGATCTCCGAGCACCTGCTGCCCAAGACCCGCGCCTATGTGGAGATCTGGCTGGACGGTGAGAAGCTCGGGGGGGACGAGGAGCCCATCCTCGGCTCCAACTACCTGCCGCGCAAGTTCAAGACAACTGTCGTGATCCCGCCCCACAACGACGTGGACATCCACGCCAACGATCTGAACTTCGTGGCCATCGCCGATGGCGGCAAGCTGGTGGGCTTCAACGTGCTGGTGGGCGGCGGCCTTGCCATGACCCACGGCGACACCAGCACCTACCCGCGCAAGGCGAGCGATTTCGGTTTCATCCCGCTCTCCCACGTGCTGGAGGTGGCGGCCGCCGTGGTCAGCACCCAGCGCGACTGGGGCAACCGGGTCAGCCGCAAGAACGCCAAGACCAAGTACACCCTCGAACGAGTGGGAGTCGAGGCGTTCAAGGCCGAGGTGGAGAGCCGCGCCGGCATCCCGTTCGGTCCGGTTCGCCCCTATGAGTTCACCAGCCGTGGGGATCGCTTCGGTTGGGTGGAAGGCATTGATGGCAAGCACCACCTGACCCTGTTCATCGAGAACGGCCGCCTGCTGGACTTCCCGGATAAGCCGCTCAAGACCGGCATGCTGGAGATCGCCCGCGTGCATCAGGGGGACTTCCGCCTGACCGCCAACCAGAACCTGATCATCGCCGGCGTCCCCGCCAAGGAGAAGGCACGCATCGAGAAGCTCGCCCGCCAATACGGCCTGCTGGATGACGGCGTGAGCGAGCAGCGCAAGCAATCCATGGCCTGCGTGGCCCTGCCCACCTGCCCGCTGGCGATGGCCGAAGCCGAGCGTATGCTGCCGGCCTTCGTCACCGACATCGAGGGCTTGCTGGCCAAACACGCCCTGGCACAGGACGCCATCATCTTCCGGGTCACCGGCTGCCCGAACGGCTGCGGCCGCGCCATGCTGGCAGAGGTAGGTCTGGTGGGCAAGGCACCCGGCCGCTACAACCTGCACCTGGGGGGCAATCTGGAGGGGACCCGCATCCCGCGCCTGCATCAGGAGAACATCACCGAGCCGCAGATCCTAGCCGAGCTCGACAGCCTTATCGGCCGCTGGGCCAAGGAGCGCAACGGGGCCGAGTGCTTCGGTGACTTCGTGATCCGCGCCGGTATCGTGGCCCCGGTCGTCGACTCCGCGAGGGACTTCTATGCCGCTTGATCTGACCGATGGCGGGGCCCTTGGGCTGACCGCCGACGGGCGGCTCGATCTGCAGGCGCTGCTGGCCCTCGGCCGGGAGCAGCAGACCGAGGCGCTGGCCCCCCTCAACCGCAAGCTGGACGCCATGAGCGCCCCCGAGCGAGTGCGCTGGGCACTGGCAAACCTGCCGGGAGAGCACATGCTGTCGTCCAGCTTCGGCATCCAGGCTGCGCTGATGCTGCACCTGGTGAGCCGGGAGCGAAGCGATGTGCCGGTGGTGCTGACCGATACCGGTTATCTGTTCCCCGA
The DNA here is from genome assembly GCF_056279295.1 of Aeromonas sp. TECH754. Classification (NCBI taxonomy): domain Bacteria; kingdom Pseudomonadati; phylum Pseudomonadota; class Gammaproteobacteria; order Aeromonadales; family Aeromonadaceae; genus Aeromonas; species Aeromonas sp. TECH754. The sequence goes on from NZ_JBWBRA010000001.1 coordinate 2,888,209, forward strand.
GACCTATCGCTTCATCGACGAGCTGACCGAACGACTCGCGTTGAATCTGAAGGTATACGGCGCCGCCCTCTCCCCCGCCTGGCAGGAGGCGCGCTTCGGCAAGCTGTGGGAGCAAGGGGTAGAGGGGATCAGCCGCTACAACCAGCTCAACAAGGTGGAGCCGATGGACAGGGCGCTGCGGGAGCTTGGCGCCCAGACCTGGTTCTCGGGCCTGCGCCGGGAGCAGTCCGGCAGCCGGGGTCAGCTGCCGGTGCTGGCCATCGCCCGCGGCCGCTTCAAGTTCCTGCCGGTCATCGACTGGAGCAACAAGGACGTGCACTACTACCTGAAAGAGTTCGATCTGCCCTACCACCCGCTGTGGGAGCAGGGCTATCTCTCGGTCGGCGACGTCCACACCACCGCCAAGTGGGAACCGGGCATGAGCGAGGAACAGACCCGCTTCTTCGGCCTCAAGCGCGAATGCGGCCTGCATGAAGAGAGCGGCGATCAGGGTAATTCAGGCAACTGATGTCGCCCGCCATCGCGCGGCCCCTAGAATAAAAAAACGCCCGGCAGTTGCCGGGCGTTTTTTTATGGTTGAGGTTCAGCGGGTCAGCATGCGCAGGGATGGCACGGCCGCCTGGTCGCTCACTGCGCGGCGGCGCGGGCCTCGGCCAGCCAGCCGTCGACCAGAGCCTCATGCCCCTTGAGCCAGGCATCCGCATGGCGCTCCACGTCCGCCGGTTTGTTCTGCCCCTTGTTCATCAAGCCGTTCTGGATGTTGATGTCGTTGAGCGGCAGCTTGACGATGCTGAACAGCCTGGCCGCCGCGGGGTTCGCGTCGGTGAACACCTTGTTCGCGACTATGTGCATGGTGTTGACCGCAAAGCCGTAATTCTTGCCGTTCGGCAGCCGGGTCTTGTCCGCATCAGGGGCATCGGCGGGCACCTCCAGCCACACCACGTCCCGCCCCGGCACCAGCTCGCTGCTCAGCCAGTAAGGGGTCCAGGTGTAATAGAGCACCGGTTTGCCGCTCTGGTAACGGGCCAGGGTATCGGCGATCAGGGCCGCGTAGTTGCCCTGCTTGTGGGTGATGGTCGGGGTCAGTCCGAACTCGTCGAGATGGCGGTTGATCGCCCCCTCGCAACCCCAACCCGGGTTGCAGCCGACCAGATCGGCCTTGCCATCCCCATCGCCGTCAAACAGCGCCGCCAGCTTGGGATCCTTCAGCTGGCCGAGGTTGGTGATGCCGTATTGAGTGGCCGTCTGCTTGTCGATGAGATAGCCCTGGGCCGCGCCGGCCACATAGGTCCCCTGACGGAAGAACACCTTGTCTCCTCCCGCCTGTTCGTACTTGTCGTCCTGCAGCGGGATCCAGTTAAAGGCCAGGAAGGTGCCATCACCCTGTGCCACCGAGGCATAGGCCACGTTGTAATCCACCTCCTGCGCCGGTTGCACCTCGTAGCCCAGCCGCGTCATCAGCTTGCTGACCAGCAGGCTCTGGAAGGCCTCCTCCGGCAGCGAACTCTGCAGGGGTTGTACCTTGATGCCCTCCCCCGGCAGTTCGGTGCTGGCCACGGCAATCGGGCTCAGTAGCAGGGATCCCAGGGTCAGGCTGGTGATGATGGCTTTCATGAAGTTGCTCCTTTGCAATGAATGGATTTGCCGCGACCGCCCAGTCGCAGCAGCAGGGCCAGGGGTCCGCGCTGATACCAGCGGCCGGTGCGGCGGCGATCCGGTTGCCCCATCGCCTGGGTCAGGCGATCCAGTACTATGGCCAGCAGCACTATGCCGAGGCCGCCGATGGAGGCGAGCCCCATGTCGAGTCGGCCTATGCCGCGCAGCACCATCTGCCCCAGGCCGCCGACCGCGATCATGGAGGCGATCACCACCATGGAGAGCGCCAGCATCAGGGTCTGGTTGACCCCGGCCATGATGGTGGGCATGGCGAGCGGCAGCTGCACCTTGAACAGCAGCTGGGACGGGCTGGCACCGAATGAATGGGCCGCCTCCACCAGATCCGTGGGCACCTGGCGGATCCCCAGCATGGTCAGGCGGATCATCGGCGGCAGGGCGAAGATGACGGTCACCACCACCCCGGGTACGTTGCCGATACCGAACAGCATGACGATGGGGATGAGGTAGACGAAGGCCGGAGTGGTTTGCATGGCATCCAGCAGGGGCCGGGTCCAGCTCGACAGCCGTTCGCTGCGGGCCAGCAGTATGCCGACCGGCAAGCCTATCAGGATGCAGAAGAACAGCGAGGTCAGCACCAGCGACAGGGTCACCATGGCATCGGACCAGGCACCGATGAGGCCGATCCCGATGAGGGAGACCAGGGTACCGAGCGCCATCCGGCCGTTGACCAGTTGCCAGGCAACCAGCGTCAGCAGGCCGATCATCAGGGCAGACGGCACCGCCTGCAGCAACTGGGTCATGCCGCCCAGGGCCAGCTCCACCGGCGCCCGGATCAGCTGGAACACCGGCCGCAGGTTCTCGACCAGCCAGCCGATGCCGCCCTCGACCCAGACATCCAGCGGTACCAGCGCCTGCGAGAAGGGATCCAGCCAGTCGATGGTCGCTCCGCTATCCGCCGCCGCGATCTGGTTCTGCCAGTCTGCGCTCTCGGTCGCCGTGCTGCCCCAGGGATCATTCGCGGCCTCGGCCGCCGTGCTGCCTTGGCTATCGCCGGCGACCTCGGTCGCGGCCGCGCCCCAGGGATCGGCCTCCGTCTCGTCGGCCCAGGCAGGCGCACTCGCCAACAACAGCAGCGCCAGCAAGCCGGTCAGCAGGCGATGAGGGGGGTTGAGATTCATACCGGGGTACTCCTGTCCAGGGTGTTCAGCAGATTGCCCTTGGAGATGAGCCCAAGGTAGGTGCCATCTTGCTCGACCACGGGCACCTGGCAAGGGGCGGCGGCCACCTGGCTGATGAGTTCGTTGAGAGCGGTGTCGGCCAGGATGGGCTGGATATCGGCCAACAGCGCCTGCTCCAGGCTGCCTTTGTCGCGTACCGCCAGCCCCAGCGATTCGACCGAGACAACCCCGATGAAGCGGCGGCTGCGATCCACCACGTAGCCGTATTCCCGCTCCAGCTCCTTGAGCTGACGCAGGGCATTGCCCGGCCCGTCGGTGGTGTGTTTCTTGATGAGCGGTGTCTGCTTGCGGCTGGCCACATCGCGGGCACTGAACACATTGGCGAGATCCACCCCGCGAAAGAAGGCACGCACATAGTCGTTGGCGGGTTGGTTCAGGATCTCGTCCGGGGTGCCGACCTGCACCACCTGGCCGTCCTGCATGATGGCGATGCGATCGCCGATGCGCATCGCCTCGTCCAGATCGTGGGAGATGAAGACGATGGTTCGTTGCTGACTGGCCTGCAGCTTTAGCAGTTCATCCTGCATTTCCGTGCGAATAAGCGGGTCAAGCGCGGAGAATGCCTCATCCATTAGCAGGATATCCGGGTCATTGGCCAGCGCTCGGGCCAGGCCGACCCGCTGTTTCATGCCGCCGGAGAGGGCATCGGGGAAGGCGTCAATCCACTGACCCAGACCCACCTGATGCAAAGCCTGACGGGCACTCTGCTGACGCTCCGCCAGCGGTACCCCGGCCAGCTCCAAGCCGAAGGCGGTATTTTCCAGCACGCTCAGGTGAGGCATCAGGGCGAAGGACTGAAACACCATGCTGATCTTCTTGCGCCGCACCTGGCGCAGCTCGCTGTCCGAGATGGCGGCGATGTCCTCACCGTCGATCAGCACCTGACCACGGGTCGGCTCGATCAGGCGGTTGAAGAGCCGCACCAGAGTGGATTTGCCCGAGCCGGACAGGCCCATCACCACGAAGATCTCGCCCTCGTGGATGGCGAGGTTGACGTCCTGCACGCCCAGAGTCTGTCCGGTCTTCTGCAGAATGCTGGCGCGATCATGCCCTTTCGCCAGCAGCTTGAGCGCCTTTTCCGGCTGCTCTCCGAAGATTTTATAGAGTGATTTGACTTCGAGTTTGACTGTCATATTGTCCTTTTTTCATGGCCGACGGCTTGCCTGGCAAATCGTCGAACGCGAACCAATTACTTTCAACACTAAGTAATTTCAAAACAAAATAAAAGAACCACAAGAGTCTCACTAAAACCAACACGCCATAATTCATTGATTTTTAAGGGCTATTTTTTAGGCAAAAAATTCAACAAAACACTGAAATTGACCATATAGGGCCGACTTATCGATTGTAAATTCAATTAATTAGCCATGAAAATGAAAGGAATATAGGAAGGGAGAGTTCGGAAAATGACGGCAGGATGCACCAAGGTATCCGGTGTCTGCACACTCAAAAAAATAGTTACACAGCTAACCATTTTAGGCGCTGCAAAGATGAGAGCCAAGAAGGGCTGGGGCGAAGTCAGGACGACTCCTCATCATTCGGGAGCCGAGCAAAAAAAGCCCCTCGTCATGGGAGGGGCTCGTCGGCTTCGATGCGGCTAGCGGCGCTGCCAGGTCTCGAAACAATAGGGATGGGGGTTCTTCTCGTCGGCCGGATGGGATTCGCTCTCGATGCGCTGCCACTGTCCCTCGTCGAAGAGAGGGAAGCGGGTATCCCCTGCCACCGCCAGATCGATTCGGGTCAGATAGAGGCGATCCGCCCGCGGCAGCAACTGGGTATAGAGATGACCGCCCCCGATGACCATCAGCTCATCCACCCCTTCAGCCTCCGCCAATAGCGCCAACGCGGTCTCGACCGAATCGATCACCTCCACCCCGTCCACCCGATAGTCAGGATTGCGGCTGATCACCAGATTGCGGCGCCCGGGCAACGGCCGACCGATGGATTCGAAGGTCTTGCGCCCCATCAGCACCGGCTTGCCGAGGGTCACCCGTTTGAAGTGGGCCAGATCCGCGGGCAGATGCCAGGGCATCTGGTTGTCTTTGCCTATCACGCGATCCTGGGCCATGGCGGCAATCATGGAAATTTTCATGGGATAAGCCTCTTGTTCCCTACCTCAGACAATGGGCCGGTTACGGTACACGACCAGAGAGGGGATAGCCAAACCGAAACTGAGCGCTCCCACGATAAACAGCGCCTTGAGGCCGTTCTCCACCGCGCTCTGGATAAGCGCCATGGTCACACCCGAGATGTTGAGCTCCACCACCGCGATCATCGCCTTGAACGCGTAGCTGCCCGGGATCATCGGAATGATGGAGGCGACGCTGAACACCGGGCGCGGCGCCAGCAGCCGGCGTGACCAATAGACGCAGACAAAACCGACCGTGGTCGCCGCCGCCAGGGTGGCCCACTCGATGGGCATGCCGTAGTGAATGAGCAGGGTCCGCAGGCTGTGGGCCAGGGCGCCGCCCATGGCGCAATACTTCAGCATCCGCGGCGGCACGTTGAACAACATGGCAAAGCCCACCGCCGGAATGGCCGACCAGAACGCATCCTTGGCCAGCAGCCAGAGCAGATCCATCATGCCTTTTCTCCCCTGACCGACATCGCCGGCATGGTACTCGGCGCCTTTTGCAAAGTCGTCATACCTTCCACCCCCAGATCCCGGTAACCGACATGGCCAGAATGATGCCGATAGCGGCGCTGATGGTGAGCAGGGTCGCCGTGCCCCAGCGGGCCAGTCCCATGTTGAAATAGCCCTTCACCATGTCGGAGACCGCGTTGATCAGCGGGAAGCCCGGCACCAGCAGCAGCACGCTGGCCGCCATGGCGAGGTAGGGCTGAGCTCCCCAGCCGAAGAAGGTGGCACTGGAGGAGAGCAAAGTGGCGATGAAACCGGTCGCGGCGAAGTTGATGAGCGGGCTGTGATGATGGCGCGCCATCAGCTGGCGTACCCGCATCGCCACCGCGGAGGCAACGAAAGTCACCAGGAAGACCGGCCAGTCGCCGCCAAACAGCAGGCTGAAGGCGCCGCAGGAGAACCCCACCATGGGCACCACCAGCCAGGGATGATAGTGGAAGGGCACTATGGCATCGAGCCGCTGGCGTACCTCGCGCGCACCGACCAGTTCCTTCTCTGCCAGGATGCAGAGGCGCTGGACCTCGCACACTACCTGCATGTTGATGCCTTGATCCCGTATCCGGCGGGTGGTGGTGACGCAATGCCCCTGATAGAGGCTGGTCAGCACTATGGCACTGGAGGAAAGCGCCATCTCGACGCTCTCCAGCCCCAATGCCAGACCTAGCCTGACCGTGGTCTGCTCTATGATGCGTGCCTCGGCACCATATTGGGCCAACAACTGGCCAACCTTGACGATGATCCGGGTGATCTCTGTCTGTTGCTCCTGCGACAGCACCCTTCTTGGTGTGATACTTCTCATCATTCCTTTGAGTCGTAGTAAAATAAAAGGTATCGGTATATTACCCCAACCATTAACTCCCTTCATCTGGAATAGCGACAGCATCCATTAAAACCATTATTAATCCAGCCAGAGCAGCGTATTTTCAGCAAATAAAAAACAAGCCACCACATTGGTTAACAACGAGGTGGCCAGTTCTGAAAAAACGCTGAAAATAACGAGCAAATATCAATAAATTATTTATCTCTGCGGTGATCGGAGAGCCGAACAATATTGCTACTCAACGACATATTACCTCCCCCCAAGGGCGGCTCGTCACCAAGATGATTGATTTGACTGCGCATGACAAAGAAGGACTCGTGCATCATGTTGGCGATCCGGATGCAACTGTCCAGATTGTTCTTGGCCAGCCGGCGCTGACAGTCGATGCGAAATTGCAGCCCCCGCAGGCGCCGTTGCCGATCAGGCCCCACCTGCTCGATCAGGGCATCGATTTGCTGGTGCAGCAATTCATCGAGCCGATCCGGTTCGGCGAGGGCCCAATGTTTCAGGGTATCGAAATCAGGCAACTCCATATGCCCTCCTGGCCAGAGGCCTCATGTGTGATACTTCATGACTACGTTCAGCACATAATTTCACCGTCCGTAAGGAAGGTTATATAAGATGGCGGCGGATCTGGTTCATGCTGTACCGCGTCACAGGAGTCCGGTTTTGCGAAAATACGGAGGCACAGCGAAGAAATAAAAGACTTATTCTTTATGGATCATATGATTATCAACACAATGCCAGCGTCGTTTTTTTTATAAATTTTATTGACTGATATTCTGCTCCTTATGCCCAAATCATCGACAAGAGCCCCATTGTGTTCGTTCGAATCAGATTGCCCTGCCCCCCGCAACGGCTCCCGGTCGTTTAACATATCTCACTGATTATGTTATTTTATTTACCACTTTCCCGAGCGACAACGAGCACAGCATGAGCAAGGCAAGAATCGGCATTGTCACCGTCAGCGATCGCGCCAGTGCAGGCATCTATGAAGATCTGTCCGGCAAGGCCATCATCGACACCCTGAACGCCTACCTGACCTCGGAGTGGGAGCCCGTCTACCGGCTCATTCCGGATGAACAGGCGCAGATCGAAGGAACCCTGATCCAGCTGGCCGACGAGGAGGGTTGCAGCCTCATCGTCACCACGGGTGGCACCGGCCCGGCCAAGCGAGATGTGACACCGGAGGCCACCGAGGCAGTCTGCGATCGCATGATGCCGGGCTTTGGCGAACTGATGCGGGCGGAATCCCTCAAGTTCGTGCCCACCGCCATCCTGTCGCGCCAGACCGCCGGCCTGCGCGGCAGTTCACTCATCGTCAACCTGCCGGGTAAACCCAAGTCCATTCGCGAGTGCCTGGACGCCGTCTTCCCCGCCATCCCTTATTGCATCGACCTGATGGACGGCCCCTATCTCGCGTGCGACGAGAGTGTCATCAAGCCATTTCGTCCCAAGAAATAAGCCTGTTCATCGACAATAAACAAGGCGCCCGCAGGCGCCTTGTTTATTTGTCAGCGGCAACCCACGCGGTCAGGGCCAGCGCTTGAAGATGAGGGAGGTATTGATGCCGCCAAACGCAAAGTTGTTGGACATCAGGTACTCCACCGCCAGCGCTCGGCCGCCGCTGCGGATATGATCCAGCACGGCGCAGGCGGGATCCGGCTCGCTCAGGTTGAGGGTGGGGGCAAACCAGCCCTCGGCCATCATCTCGAGGGATAACCAGGCCTCGATGGCACCGCAGGCGCCCAGGGTGTGACCAAAATAGCTCTTGAGGGAAGAGATGGGGGTCTTGTCGCCAAACAGTGCCGAGGTGGCATGGCTTTCGGCAATGTCGCCCCGCTCGGTGGCGGTGCCATGGGCGCTGATGTAGCCAATCTCCTCGGCCTGCAAGCCGGCATCGGCCAGCGCCAGTGCCATGCAGTGCTGCATCGTCTCCTGCTGAGGCTGGGTGACGTGGGCCGCATCACAATTGGTGGCAAAGCCCACCAGCTCGGCGAAGATGTGCGCGCCGCGCGCGCGGGCATGCTCCAGTTCCTCCAGGATCAGCGTGCCCGCCCCCTCGCCGATCACCAGCCCATCGCGGCTCCGATCGAAGGGCCTGGGGGTGAGCGCCGGGCTGTCATTCATGAGGCTGGTCGCGAACAGGGTATCGAACACCGCAGCCTCGGAGGGGCAGAGCTCCTCGGCGCCCCCCGCCACCATCAGATCCTGATAGCCATGCTTGATAGCCTCGTAGGCGTAGCCGATGCCCTGGCTGCCCGAGGTACAGGCGCTCGAGGTGGGGATGACACGGCCGCGCAGGCCGAAGAAGAGCCCGGTGTTGACCGCCGCCGTGTGCGGCATCATCTGCACATAGGTGGTGGCCGTGATGCTGGCAGTGCTCTTGTCGTTAAGCATGGCGCCGAAGGCGCCGATGGGGGCCGTGCTGCCGATGGAGGAGCCATAGGCGATGCCGGTGCGCCCGCCGGTCAATACCGGATGATCCAGCAAGCCGGCACGCATCAGGGCCAGTTCGGTCGCCACGGTCGCGAGTTGCGAGACCCGCCCCATGGCCCGGATCTTCTTGCGCGGATAGTGACTTGGCAGCACGAAGTCCATGATGGGGGCCGCCAGCTGAGTATTTAACCCGTCATAGACGGCCCACTCCGGCATCTGGCGCACGGCATTGCCCTCGGCCTTGAGGCGCGGCCCCACGCTCTGCCAATCGTTACCAAAGGCAGTCACCCCGGCCATGCCGGTGACGACGACACGCTTCATGCTGTTGCTCTCCACTCTTTATCCTTCACTTGCGGCGTAGGTCCCATGCTGCGGCTCATATCAGGCCGCCGTTGATCGAGATCACCTGGCGGGTGATGTAACCGGCGATGTCCGACATCAGGTAGGAGACCAGGCCAGCCACCTCGTCGGCCTGTCCCATGCGTTTGAGCGGGATCATCTTCATCGCCTCGGCCTCTACCTCGGCGTTGACCATGCCGGTGTCGATGAGCCCGGGCGCCACGCAGTTGACCGTGATCTTGCGCTTGGCCAGCTCCAGCGCCAGCGCCTTGCTGGCCCCTATGATACCCGCCTTGGCGGCGCTGTAATTGACCTGTCCCCGGTTACCCATGATGCCGGACACCGACGACAGGGTGACGATGCGCCCGCCCCGGCGCAGCCCTATCATCGGCATGATGCAGGGCTTGAGCAGGTTGTAGAAACCATCCAGATTGGTGTGCAGTACGCCGTCCCAATCCTCATCGGTCAGGGCCGGGAAGGCGCCATCCCGGATGACGCCGGCGTTGCTGATCACACCATAGTAGGCGCCATGGGCCTCGATGTCGGACTCGAGCCGGCTGCGGCACTGTTCCCTGTCCCTGATGTCGAACTGGATCAGCCGTCCCTGCCCTCCCGCCGCCGTCAGTTCGGCCAGGGTGCGCTCGGCCCCGGCACGGTCGCCGTGATAGTGCACCACGATGTGAAAGCCATCGGCGGCCAGTTTCAGGGCGATGGCGCGGCCTATGCCTTTGCTGGCGCCCGTCACCAATACGGTGGAACTCATAATCAATCCTTCTCTAACAGATCAGATAAGCCGCTCGCATCTATCGGCGCAGCCCCTCAGGCCATGCCTTGCGAGCAGAACTAAGGCAGTGCCAGCAAGGTGGTCAACTCGGCATCGCCGGGCAGATAGGTGCTGAGCCGCGCCTCGGCGCAGAGCTGCTCGCCGTGCAGGATCCGGCATTCGAAACTGGCCATGCCGCCATCTTCCAGCAGGCATTCGGCCTCGATGACGAGCCGCTCTCCGGCCGCGAAGCTGGGCCGCTGACTCTGGTATTGGCGGCTGCCTAGCAGCATGCCGATGCGCACCGGCTCGCCCCGCTCACGACCCCGCATCCCCGCCCAGGCGCCTATGGTCTGGGCCATCAGCTCCAGGCCGACCCAGGCGGGCAGATTGCCCTGCTCATCGAGCAGCAGACGGTGGCGATCCCCGACCGTCGTCTCGCAGCGCACCCGCGCCCCCTGATAGGCGAGCAGCCGGTCCAGCAGCAGCATGGGGGCCTGATGGGGCAACAGGTCGGCGATGGCTATCTCATTTCTCATGAAGGGTTCCTTTGTGCGCAGCAGGCAGGCGACCCAGCAACAGGCTGACGTTATTGCCGCCAAAGGCAAAAGAGTTAGACAGCACCCGGGCGAGCGGCCGGCGGCTCACCCCTGGCGGCACCAGTTGGATGGGAGGGAGCGCGGGATCCTGCGGCTCCCCCTGCGAAGGTGACGCCAGTTCGCGCTCCAGCAGCAGACAGCAGAGCGCCGCCTCGATGGCGCCCGCCGCCCCCAGGCAGTGGCCGGTCAGCATCTTGCTGGAGCTGCAGGGCGCCGTCATTTCCCCCTCGCCAAACAGGCGGGCCAGGGCCTTGCTCTCCATCTCGTCATTGAGGCGGGTCGCGGTGCCGTGCAGGTTGATGTAATCGAGCGCCTTGGCCTCGATGCCCCCCTGGCGCAGCGCCATGCGCATCGCGGCCTCGGCCCCTATCCCTTCCGGATGGGGCGCCGAGATGTGCCAGGCATCGGACGACTCACCGGCGCCAAACAAGGCCAGTGCGGCAGGCTCTCGGCTCAACAGGAAGAGGGCGGCCCCCTCCCCGATGTTGATGCCCTGGCGCTGAGCCGCGAAAGGGCGACAACGGCTCAGGCTCAGGGACTCCAGACTGTCGAAGCCATTGAGGGTCAGGCCGCACAGGCTATCAGCCCCCCCGACGATGACGGCATCCGCCAGCCCGGCCGCCAGCAGGCGTTGGCCGCTGATGAAGGCGCGGGCGCTGGATGAGCAGGCGGTGGAGAGGGTGTAGGCCGGGCCGGTCAGCGCCAGCTGGCGAGCCAGAAACTCGCTCGGCGAGCCCAGCTCCTGCTGGCGATAATCAAACCCGGCGGGCAGCGGCTGGCCCGCCTGATCGGCGGCGACTGCGGCCTCGGCCTCGGCGATCCCCGAGGTGCTGGTACCCAGCACGATGGCGATGCGATCCGGTCCCAGCCGCGCCTTGAGTGCATCGAGCCCAGGCTGGATCTGGCTCAGGGCCGCCAGCAACAGGCGGTTGTTACGCGACGCATAGGCCGCCAGCGCATCAGGCACCGGGGGCAGCTCGGCCCTCACCCGGCCGACCGGCGTGAGCCTGCCATCGCTCAGGGCCTGGTGCTGCATATCGAGCGGGCTGATGCCATGTTCGTGCCAGGCAGACAGGGCGGCACTCACCGCCGCTTTGCCCTCCCCCAGGGCGCAGATCAATCCGTAATCCTGGATGTAGCAGGGGGCGACGGGCGAGATGTCGTTCGGATTTTGACTCATGGTGCCAGCCTTTCCATTTGCAGCTGATAATCGAAGGCGTGCTGCACCAGCCGCACCGGTTCGCGCTCCCCCGCTATCTGTTGGTAGAAGATCTCGCTCACCAGCTTGCCACCGGGATCGCTCAGGCGCCGCACCATGCCCTCATCTGTCAGCTGCCAGCCACTGGGCAACTGCGGCTGCCAGGCGGCAATGGGCCAGTAGCTGAGCATCACATCGGCCAGCACCTGGGCCACCGGGGGCAAGGCCGCCCCCCCCAGCAAACTGGAGAGCTGCTCGGTATTGATCTGCTTGCCGTCATAACTCACGCGAAACAGCCGGATCCCGCTCGGGGTCAGTCCCACCAGAGTGAGCCGATGACCGTCAGCCTCCAGCACGGTCAGCAGCTGATGCTGGCCCCCCTTGCTCGTGGCGCTCAGCAATTGCTGGCGATAGAGGGGTTGGCCGCGCTCGGGCGCCGGCAGCACCAGGCTGGTGTCCGGGGTCAAAAAAGCCCGGTTGTCGGGCTTGGGCTGACTGGCGCAAGCGCTCAGCAGACCGGCGAGCAGCAACACAAACAGCCTCAATGTGAGCCGCAAGGATGGTGCGGACAGGCGGAGGGAGTCAAGGGTCATGGAGTCATCGCCTGTCGAGTACCAGAGGGGACAAGAGGAAGGCGGTAAAGATACCGCCGCTGAGCACCAGACCGAAGCCCGCGATGGCCGGAGTGTGACTCAGGGCCAGCAGGCCAAATGCCAGCTGGGTGGTCATATTGGCCAGCAGTATGGCCAGCAGGGTCGAGCGCTGACGCCGGGGATCCTCGCCACAATGGGCGAAGAAGAGCCCGTAATCGATGCCGATGCCAAAGATGAGGCTCAGGGCCAGCACCCCGAACAGGGTGAGCGGCTGGCCGCAGGCGGCGAGCAGGGCCAGCCCGGCGCCCAGCGCCAGTCCATTGACCAGCAGGATACGCGCGCTCTTGCGCCAGCCGAGCAAACGCCACAGCAGCAGCGCCACCAGCCCGATGGCCAGTGCCAGCAGTTCGGCCAGCTGGATGCGGTAGTGGGCAAACAGCTGGCTCCACTGACTGCGTTGATCCTGCCAGAAGACCCCCTCATGCCCGCCCACCAGCGCCGTCATGGCATCGCTGGTCGTGACCCCGGCCACCGGCAGCCAGAGCGCCACCCGGCCATCGGGCAACCCGTGCCACAGCAACCGGCTCCCCTCGCTGACCGGGCTGACCAGCCACTGCGCCGGGGTCAGCGGCCGCCAGGGTTGGGGCTTAGCCTTGACCGGCACGCCAGCCTGATTGAGCCGGGCCACCACCTCGGGCAGCAGGCGTGCGAGGGCGGCGTGATCCGCTTGCTGCTGCGCCAGCGAGGGCAGCCACTGCGCCAGCGAGACGAAGTGTGTCAATTGGCCCTGCGCCCTGGCCTCGGTCAGCCGCCGGGTCAGGGCTTCGAGTCGGCGCAGCGCCGTCTCGCCATCCGCCGCCGTCACCAGAAAACCCGCCATGCCGCCCTGCTGACCAGTGAGACGCTTGATCTGCTGCTCCTGTGCCTGCAGCTCGGTGGGCAGGGGTTGCAGGCGAGCGATGTCGTCATCGACCCTGAGCTGGCTCAGCCCCGCCAGCACCAGCGACAACCAGAGCAGGGGCAGACCCCAGCGCAGCCAGCGTCGCTCGCGCCACCAGGTCAGCCAGACCGCCAGCAGGGCCAGGAGGCGGGGCTCCCGTGCCGGCAGGGGCCCCAGCCAGCGCGGGAACAGGCAGAGCACGGTCACCAGCGCGGCAAACAGACCGACCAGCGCACAGAGCGCCATCTGCTGCAGTCCGGGGAAGGGGGCCAGCCAGAGCAGGCCATAACCGATCAGGGTGGTGAGCAGGGCCAGCCAGAGGCTAGGCAACAAGCGGGCCCGGGTCTGGTGCGGGCTCTCCTGCGTCCCGTGCAGGCGCCGCTCAGTCAGGAAATGGAGCCCGTAGTCGATGGCGATGCCGATGAGGCTGGTGCTGATCACCAGGGTGAACAGGTGCACCTCGCCAAACCAGAGCAGTACTGCCAGCAGCCCCCAGGCCAGCCCCACCGCAATGGGCAGCAGGGAGAGCCAGAGCGCACGGGCCGAGCGGAACACCAGCCAGATGAGCAGCACCACCCCGAGCATGGAGCCCAGTCCTATGGTGGAGATGTCTGCCTGCGCCAGGTTGCTGGCATGCTGACTGTAAAACAGGGTGCCGCGGCGCAGCAGCTCCAGTCCGGGATACTGAGCCTTGAGCTGCTGCTCCGCCTCGCCGAGCCGGGCCAGCAGGGCACTGTTGCGGGAGAGATCGAAGGCGGAGAGATCCAGTTCGGCCCGCAGCATGAACCAGCGCCGTCCCGCCTCATCCTGACTCACCAGCCAATCATGGTCGAGGCGCAGCGGCGTGGCCGCCTGGCCCTGCACCCCAGCGCGGGTCAGCAGCAACGGATCCTGTTGCCACTCGGCGCGGGAGACACCGCCGAACGGGCTGTAGATCTGGCCGAGTACCCACTGGCTCCAGGCCTCGGGGCCAGCTGCCAGCCTGGTCCGGCTGCCCTCATCGAGGCGCTGCCAGGCATAATCGTGCAAATAGCCCTGCCAGGCGCCGGCCAGTTCGGGCTGGGCACCGCGCACGGCACTGAGCTCGGGCAAGCGTTCGAGAGCCTTGGCCCAGGCCTCTGCCGCGGCGCGGCCATCCTGCCCCGCCGGCAGGCTCAGCATCCACACCAATTGCCGGTCAAGCTGGCGCAACAAGCCACCGCGCAGGGCGGGATCCAGTGCGGAGCGCTCCTCGTGGGGCAAGAGATCCATCAGGCTGGTGTTGATCCGGCCGATGGACAACTGCCAGCCGAGCAGGGCCAGTGCCAGCAGACAGAGCAGCAACCAGAGCCCGCTGAGCCGTCGCCAGGCCCGCTCGCTCAGGCCTGCCGCGGGGGAAAGGGGGGCCTCGTTGTCATGCTCAGGGGGCAAAATGGACCTGCTCCTCGGGGGAAAGTGGCAGGCTCACTGCCTGCCAGTGGGAGAAGTCGATGCGGGTCTCATCCCCCTGCCGATCGGCGATGGCGAGCCTGTCCAGCCGTTCGCCGCCGCTCAGGGTCAGCCGGGCGAAGACCTTGTCCAGCGGCGCCGCCAGCGGCGTCATCGTCAGAGTCCAGCCCTGCTCGCCGGACTGGAAGTCGAGGGAGAAATAGCGGGCCAGCGCCTGCTCATCCGAGCCAAACAACGCCAGCAGCATGCTGCTGAATTCGAGCAACTGGGGATTGTCGATCACCGTAATCTCCCCCTGCCCGACTTGTTGGCTCATGCGTCGCTCGGTGAGGCTGAGGGCGAGCTCAAAGGGCGCCTGCTGATGCCACCAAAGCCCCTGACCGCGCACCAGCAGCAGCTCGCCTCTGGCACGCAGGGGCTGACTCAGCCCGGCCACCTGTTTCTCCTGCACGAAGCGGGCCCGCTGAGCCGGTTGCTCGCTCAGCAGCTGGCGCACCTCGGCTTGGGTCATGGCCGCAGCCTGCACCGCTCCCGGCAACGCGCCCAACAGCAGGCAGGCGCAGAGCCAGCCACGTATTCGCCCCCTCAAGGCCAGCCTCATTCATCGACCCCCAGCTTGTCGAGCAGCGCCCTGGGCGAGGCGAGGCACATCTCGCCGCTCTCCTTGCACACCGCCACCTGGATGCTGTAGCCCTTGCTGGTGCGCACCCCGCTGCCGGCATCGAACAGCTCATATTCGATCTTGAGCCGGTTCTGATACTCGCAGAGCCGGGCCTCGACCCGCACCTTCTGGCCAAAACGCAGCGGCGCCATGTATTTGAGCCGCAAGTCGATGACGGGCCAGAAGTAACCGGACTCATCCATCTGGGGGTAGTTGTAATCGATCTGCTCGAGCAGGGCACAACGAGCCAGCTCGATGTAACGCACGTAGTGGCCGTGCCAGGCCACCGCCATCATGTCGACATCGTGAAACGGGATCTCGATCTCGATGCTGTGACTGATCATCCAGGCTTCATTTCGCATCCGGGCACTCCTCATAGAGGGGGTAATGGTGGGTCTGCAGGCGAGCGATCAGCGCCCTGAGCTCCTGCTCCAGCGGCCTGTCCTCCGTCAGGGGCGGATGCTGATCTCGCACCGCCAGCACCATCGCTTGCAACGGCTGGCTCAAGGATGCCAGCCCCCGTTGCTGCAGGCCGAGCCGCAGCTCGACTCCCTGCACCGCCGCCAGCAGGCAGGCGGCGCCGACCTGTTCGCTCAGGGTCAGCACCCGCAAGGCGTCCCGCGCCGCTATGGTGCCCATGCTCACCTTGTCCTGGTTGTGGCACTCGGTGGAGCGGGAGAAGACGCTGGCGGGCATAGTCAGCTTGAGCGCCTCGGCGGTCCAGGCGGAGACGCCGATCTGCACCGCCTTGAAGCCGTGGTTGATCAGCCGCCGCTCACCGCTGGCGCCCGACAGGTTGCTCGGCAGGCCGCCGTTGAACTTGGTATCCACCAGCTGGGCCAGCTGCCGGTCGAGCAAATCGGCCAGATTGGCCACCGCCGTCTTCATGCTGTCCATGGCCATGGCGATGTGGCCGCCATAGAAGTGGCCGCCGTGCATCACATGTTCGAAGTCGCCATCGATCAGCGGATTGTCGTTGGCGCTGTTGAGCTCGTTCTCGATGAGCTGGCGCCACCAAGGCAGGCTGTCGGCCACCACCCCGATGACGTGAGGGGCACAGCGCAGGGAATAGCGATCCTGCAAGCGATCGCTGTGGCGCGGCAGCTCGCCGCTTTGCAGATCGGCCCGCAGCCAGCCGGCGATGCCCTGCATGCCGGGGTGGGGCTTGGCCGCAAACAGCCGCTCATCGAAGTGGAAGGCATTGCCCTCCATGGCGATGCTGACCAGCGCCGTGATCCGGGTCGCCAGCTTCATCAGGTACTCGGTGCGCGCATAGGCCAGGCAGGCGAGCGCCGTCATCACCGAAGTGCCGTTCATCAGCGCCAGCCCCTCCTTGGGCCTCAGGGTCAAGGGCGTGACACCGAGTTCCTGATAAACCTCGGCCGTATTTTCTAGCCGGCCGTCCCGATAGAGCTCGCGCTCCCCCACCAGCACGGCGGCCACATAAGAAAGCGGCGTCAGATCGCCACTGGCACCGACCGAGCCCTCCTCGGGGATGCGCGGGATCAGATCCTGCTCCAGCAACCAGCAGAGCCGCGCAAGCAGCGCCGGACTGACCCCGGAGACCCCCTGCGCCAGAGAGCAGAGCCGGGTCGCCAGCACCGCGCGGCCGGCCGCTACATCGAGATCGGCCCCCAGCCCACAGCCGTGAAAGCGGGTCAGGTGCAGCGGCAACTCGGCCACCAATGCGGGGGGCACGGCCCGGGTGACTGAGTCGCCATACCCCGTGGTCACCCCGTAGATGACGCCTTCTTCGGCCAACAGCCTGTCGAGAAAGTCTGCGCCGCGCTGGATCCGGGCCAGGAAGGCGGGATCCGGGTTCAGCCTGGGTGTGGCGCGCCCTTCGGCCAGGGCGACAACCTGCTCTATGGTGAGCCGCGCAGCCCCGAAGATGACCTGATCCAGGCCGACCTCGGCCCTGTGCTCGTGGGACCTGTGCAAATCACTGTTTATCATGGGTTAGCCGCCAGAAATCGAAGAAGTTGAACCAGTCGAGGGGGGCTCGCAGACAGTGATGCTGCAGCCGGTCGGCATAGGCCTGCACCCAGTGGCGCAGCGCCGCCTCCCGCTCCGCCCGTGGCAGCAGCAGCCGCTCGGCAAAGGGTTCGAAATGCACCCGGAACCGACCCTGCTCCTTGAGGCCGAACATCAGGTAGACGGGGCAGGCCAAGACGCTTGCCAGGGCGAAGGGGCCCAGTGGGAAAGGCGCAGGAACACCGAGAAAATCGGCCCAGACCACTCGCTTCTCCTTGGTGACCGAGGTGCGATCCCCGACGATCACCACCCACTCCCCCGCCTCTATCTTCTCCTTGAGCAAGATGGCGGTGTCGGCCCCCATCTCCTGTACCTGGATGAGATTGAGTCTGGATCCCGGGTTGATCTGCTTGAGCAGGGCATTGAAACGCGCCGCATGGCGGGTGAACACCAGGGCATTGATGGTGACTTGGCCCGCCTGGGTACCCAGCGCCCGGCACAGTTCGAGATCCCCGAGATGGGAGCCGAGCAGCAGCACACCCTTGCCGCCGTTGATGGCCGCTTCGTGGTGCTCGCGTCCCACCAGTTCGACCTGCTCCGGCGAAATGTCGCCACGCCAGCCCGCCAGCTTGTCCAGCGCCGCCTCGCCAAAGCGCAGGAAGTGGCGAAAGCTGGATCTGGGCTCCGGGGGTAATGAGACGCCCGCTGCGATCGCGAAGGCGTCGAGCCGCGCCAGATATTGCTCCGAGGCGGCGCGCTGCCGACGCCCGGTCAGCCAGAAGTAACCGATCACCGGGTACAGCAGCGCCTTGAAGCCGCTCCGCCCCAGCAGCCGATAACTGGCCAGCATAATTTGCAGGCCAAGCAAGCTGCCTCGTTCTGGCGTACGAGACCAATGTGCCTTGCTCTGGCGCCAGAGCCGGGCAGGCCAGCTCACCAGCTTGCGGGTGAGATCCCAGAGCAGGCGACACACCAGCCGGGTATGCATCCAGGAGATGGCCAGATTGTCTTGCCAGAGCCGAAAGTGGGAGCTGCCATCCTGGGGGTAGATGACCCTGGTTGGCACGAAGCGCATCGGCACCCCGCGCCAATGGAGGCGCACCATCACCTCGGTATCGAAATCCATCCGCCGGCCGAGTCGCACCGTCTCAAGCAGGGCACAGCTCGCCGCCAGCGGGTAGACCCGAAAGCCGCACATGCTGTCTTTGATGGTCAAGGACAGAGTCTCTATCCAGACCCAGACATGGGTGATATAGCGGCCATAGAGCCGCCCCTTGGGCACGGAATCGTCGTAGAGGGGTTGCCCAGAGATGAGGGCATCGGGCTGACGCTCGGCCTCGGCCAGCAGCCGTGGCACATCGGCCAGATCGTGCTGACCATCGGCGTCTATCTGCACCCCATGACTGAAACCCTGAGCCTGGGCGGCCTTGAGCCCGGTCATCACCGCAGCCCCCTTGCCAAGGTTGCTGGGGTGGCGCAGCAGGCTGAGCCAGTCCCCATGCTCCTCGGCCAAGGCGTCGAGGATGGCGGCGGCGGCAGGCTCGCTGCCATCGTCGATCAGCAGGCAGGGCAGCCCCAAGGGCTTTAATCGCGCCAGTACCCCGGTCAGCGGGGCCGAGTGGTTGTAGCAGGGGATGAGGATGCAAGGAGTCAGGGGCATAGCCGTACCTTTCCGCTACTGGCGGGCTCATCCGCGAGCCGATAGCTGAACAGCAGTTGGCCTTTGTCGGCCTGCCAGCTCAGGTGCAGGCTGCACTCCTGCCCCGGTCGCAGCGGGCGCTGGAACTTGAGCTGGCTCATGCCACCAAAGGTGCCCTCCAGACCGAGCAACGTGCGGCCATAGTGCATGGCCCAATGTACCTGGGTGACACCCGGCAACAAGGGGGCTCCCGGAAAATGCCCCGCAAACCAGGGCAACTCGGGGTCCAGCCGCAGGCGTAGCACCAGGCTGTCGCTGTCTTGGCTCTGTTCGAGTAGGCTGGGCAGCCCAGTTATCGGCATGGGGGTTGCTCCCTCTCTTGCCGATGCGGCAAGGCAGCCAGTCCCCGCCACAGGAGCCTCGTCAAACAGGGCCTTCAGCTCGGACCAGGGCCGCTTGCCCTGGCTGTTGAAGGGCAATGCTGGCAGTTGCCGTACCCGGCGCGGCAGTGCCACCGGCTCGAGCCAGGGTCTGAGCCGCTCGCGCACGGCGATGAGAAAACGGCCGGGCCCCAGGGCCTGCCACTGACTCTGTCCCTCCAGAGTCAGCACCAGCACGGCACCGAGCGCCTGCCGGGACGCCATGGTCAGGGGCAGCACGGCCGCCGCCTGCACCCAGGGCAAGGCGGTAAGCCTGGCTTCGACCTCATCGAGGGAGATGCGTTTCTCCTCGATCTTCACCAGCCGATCCCCGCGCCCCAGCAGGTGAAAGCCGGACCCGGCCAGCCGGATGCGATCGGCGCAGAGCAACGGCTCGGCATCGGGCAGGAAGGGGGAGCGCAACAGCAAGCGTGCTTCGCTCGCCACTTCGACCCGGATCCCCGGCATGGGCTGCCAGGGGATCTCTGGCGCCGCACTCTGGCGCCAGGCGATGCCGCCGGTCTCGCTGCTGCCAAACACCTCCACGGGCAACTGACCCAACAGCTGACGGGCTCTCGTCGCATCCGCCAGCGCCAGCGGGCCGCCGGAGGAGACGACGAGACCGCACCCCGCCGTCTCAAGACCGGGATCGAGCCGGCTGAGGAAAGCGGGCGAGGCGATCAGCGCCCAGCGGCCCGGCAGCTCCAGCAGTTGTTCCGGATAGAGGGTCAGGGTGCGGGCGAAGGGAACCCGCAGCACCAGTGGCAGCAGGATCCGAAACAGCAGGCCGTAAATGTGCTGATGGCTGACGCTCGCCAGCAGACGAGCGCCATCAAGCCTATCCCCCCAAAGCGCCATCAGCACCCGCAACTCGGCTTCGAGCTGGTGCCAGGCCTTGGGGATCGCCTTGGGCACCCCAGTGGAGCCCGAGGTAAACAGGGTCAGCGACATAGCCTGCGGGGCCGGCCAATCATGGACTGGCATAGCATGAGGCGGGGTGTCAACCAGCGGCAGTTGCAGCCAGAGGCCGGGGCTCCCCTCCCCCAGACTCGGGCTGTCGGTCAGCACCCCGTCGAAGTCACCACGCTGTTCGGCCAGGGCGGCCGGGCGTTGATGACCCGGCAGCACCACCTCGTGCCCGGTCAGGGCGCAGGCGAGCAGCGCTTCGGCAAACAACAGGCTGTCGTCAAAACAGAGCGCCCAGCGCCGGGCGGGCAGGGCCGCCAGCCGGGCCGCCAGCGCCTGGGCGCCGCGCCTGAGCTCACCGAAGCGGTGATCTCCCGCCGGGCCAAAGGCGACCACCTCTTCATCTGCCCGCGCCCAGATGGCGGCGAGCAGGTTCGTTGGTTCGCTCATGCTGCAAAGCTCCGCTTGACTCGCAGGCGCACCAGGTACTCCCCGCCCATCAGCAGCCCCATCAGCAAGTAGCTGATCAGGCCGTTATAGAGACTCCAGAGCTCGAGATCCCCAGTGCCAGATGGTGGCGGCGGCAAGCGAACCGTTGAGCACGAAGAAGCCGCACCAGACCTGGGTTACGGTGCGGGTGTAGCGCACCCCGGCCGGTGGCAGCCCGGGATCGGTCAGGCGGGCTAGCCGCTCCACCAGGCTCATGGGCTGGCCCAGGCTCCAGCCAAACAGGCTGAGCAGCGCCAGGGAAACGGCGAGGGGATAGTAAAGCAGCCAGTGCTGGGCCGAGAAGAGGGCACTCAAGCCGGTCAGCAGCAGACCGATGCAGGCCAGCAGGCGACCGAGCAGCAGCCACTCGCGCACCGGGGCAGCCCCGGGCAGCAGGCGCAGGGCGAAGGTGACCAGCAAGAGGATGAGCAGGGCGGAGCCGCCCCAATGGGTCAGCCCCCAGTACACCGCCAGGGGATAGAGCAGCAACAGGCCGCCCGCCAGCAAGGAGAGCAGACGCATCATGGCCGTGTCCGCCAGAGCGTGGTGTCACGGGGCACAGACAACTCAGGCATCCTGCATCAGCCGTTCGACCGCGTCGACCACGTCGGCCACGCTGCGCACCGACTTGAACTCCTCGGGCTTGATCTTCTTGCCGGTCAGCTTTTGCAGATGCACCACCAGATCGATGGCGTCTATGCTGTCGAGCTCCAGATCCTGGTAGAGCTGGGCATCCGGGGTGACCGCGGCCTCATCCACTTCGAACAAGTTGACCAGGGTCGTCTTCACTTGCACAAAAATATCGTCTCTGTTCATCAGGGATTCTCCGAAAAGGGACGGGATCAGGCTTGCGCCTGGATCAGCGCAACCAGGGCATCGACACTGGCGAAATGGCGACGGGTATTCTCATCATCGGCGGAGAGCACAATGCCGTAGCGGCCCTTGATGGCGAGCCCCAGCTCCAGCGCATCGATGGAGTCCAGCCCCAGGCCATCGCCAAACAGGGGGGCCTGGCTGTCGATGTCGTCCGGGGTCAACCCCTCCAGGTTGAGGCTGTCGATGATGAGTTGTTTTATCTCTTGTTGCAGATCTTGCATTGCTCTTCCATACGCTGTCATTGGGTCCCGGGTTGCAGGACCTTGGTGAGAAATCGGGTTAACTGGCGGGCGGCCAGGGCACTGTGTCGCGAGCCGTCGACCACCTCTGCGGCAACGATCTGCGGCAGAAACTCCAGGGTGAAGCAGGGCTTGTTGGCCGGGGTCTGGAACCACTTGTCCTGCTTGGTGAGGAAGCGCTCGCTGCAATGAATACGCACCGGCTGCAACGGCAGCTGTCCACGCAGTGCGAGCTGCGCCGCGCCGCGCTGCAGCCGGAGCGGCTGACCCGGGGTGGTGCGGGTACCTTCCGGGAACACCAGCAACAGACCCCCCTGGCGTACCCGCTCGATACAGCGCGGCAGCAGGCGCTCGGCCTCCACATTGGGAATGTAGCCGGCGGCGCGCACCACGCCACCGAGGAAAGGATTATGCCACAAAGCCTGCTTGACGATGCAGTCGCACGCCGGCAGCTCGGCGGCCAGCATCACGTAGTCGAGCAGGCTGGGATGGTTGGCCACCACCAGGGCACCGTGCAGGGAAGGCGGCATGCCGCTCACCCGGTAGTCGAGCACCCCCAGCCCCTTGAGCAACCCCATGAACAGCCGAAAGCTCTGTTTGATGCTCGCCTGGGTCAGGGTGCGACGCCGCTCCCCCCGCAGGCAGAGCGCCAGCAGCGGGAACCAGCAGAGGCTGAGCAGCAGCCCTCCCAGCCCAAACAGGGTGAAGCCGAGGGCGGTACCAAGCAGCCGCCAGAGCCGGTTCAGTCGCGCCGCCATGCCCACTCCTGGCGCCCGTCTCCCAGCAGACACTCCGGTTGTTGCAACAGGTGCGCTCGCCAGAATGCCAGCGGCTGGGCCAACGCCGGAGGCTTGGCCGTCGCCTGCTGGCGCTCGCAGTGCCAGCGCTCTCCAGCCGGACCGTTACCGAGCAGCAGCGCGACCGCATAGGGGGGGGTGGCCGGGAGCCAGGGCCGATGAAAGGCCGGTATCTCTCCCTCGAAAGCCACCAGCAGCACACGACCAGAGTTGACGCGCAGATTGGCAATCGCCTCGGTCAGCCCCGCCATCAGGCTGCCCTCCCCCGCGGCCAGCGAGCTCATGGGCAGCGCCGCCTTGCCCTGAATGGAGCAGATCCCGGCCGCCGTGTTGTGCACCGACAGGGAAAAATCCGTGGGAGAGAGCGGCTTGCCCGCCGCCAACCCTTGCAGCAGGCTCATGGAGCGGGCCAGCTCGCCGTGGCGACTGACGAAGATAACGCTGTCGATGGGATGACGAGCCAGCATCGCCAACCCCAGCTGTACCGCGAGCCGGGCACCGGCGCTGAGGCGGCGAGCCATCATCATCGGCAGCAACGGAGTCGCTGGCAGCATACTGGTCGCGGGCCAGTGCCCCTGCTCGGCCCACTGCCGCCACTGGTCGAGGTCATCCAGACCGGGGGAAAGCGCCTGTGCATCAAGGAGTGAAAATGAGAGCATGATTGCGGCGTTCCGTCCTGCTGCAGCTTGATGGGGGTAAACGGATTAATCCATAGACCGGTATAGTCCGGCTCACAAATATAGCGAAATAATGATGGCACCCTGCCTGCCATTAATTCGGCGAACATCATAGCATTATTCGTCAGAATTAATAGTCGGCAATCTACATAACCCATTGTCTACAGTCATCTTTTATTGAAAACGACCCCAGTATGGTGTCTCATTGTTCCGCTTCAGAATAAACCGACATCGGGAAATAAAATGAATCTCATTGCCAAGTCTGCCCTGCTGCTCGGCTGCGTCCTGCTCGCCGCCTGCGCCACCCGCCAACCGATCCAGAATATGCCGACCAATCAGGTGAGTTTCACCCTGAGCGAGGAGCAGGTCGGCAACGCCATCATCAAGGCAGGGTTGAGCAAGGGTTGGGTAATGAAGAGCGAGCAGCCCGGCCTTATTCGTGGCCAATTGAATGTGCGCCAGCATCAGGCGATGATCGATATTCCCTATAGCGCCCAGCATTATTCCATCCATTATCTCAGCAGCATCAATCTGGATGACGATGGCAAAGGCCGCATACATCGCAACTATAACCGCTGGGTCCAGGGGCTGGATCAGGCCATCCAGATCGAGTTGTCCCGCACCAGCCATCCATAATCCCGGAGAAGACAGATCCCGTGAAACATTATCAGAACGAGTCACATGATGCGCTCGACGCCATCAGCCAGGCCCAGCACATTGCCTTTGCCCCCATGCTGTTTCAGGCCTGCTGGTGCCTGCGTGAAACCGGCGTGCTCGCCTACCTCGAGAGTCGCGGCAAAATGGGGGCCACCCCGGCCGAAATAGCCAGCCACTGCGCGCTCAGCGAATACGGCGTCTCCGTGTTGCTGGACATGGGGCTGGGGGGCGGGGTCTGTCATCTGGCCGGAGAGCGCTATGTGCTCGGCAAGGTCGGCAAATACCTGCAGAACGACCCCATGACCCGGGTCAACATGGATTTCACCCAGCACCTCTGCTACCTGCCTCTCGCCCACTTGCTCGACGCCATTCGCGAAGGCAAGCCCGAGGGGCTCAAGGTGTTCAACCGCGACTGGGCCACCCTCTACCCCCATCTCGGTGAACTGCCAGAACCTGCCCGCGCCAGCTGGTTTGCCTTCGATCACTTCTACTCCGACTGGGCCTTCCAGCAGGCCCAGGATCATGTGCTGGGCTATGCGCCGCGCCATCTCTATGACGTGGGTGGCAACACCGGCAAGTGGGCCATCTCTTGCGCCACCCGGGATACCGGGCTCAGCGTCACCATTCTGGATCTGCCCGAGCAGCTCGCCCTGGCTCGGCCCCTTATCGAGGCGGCCGGACTGGCGGACCGCGTCGGCGGCCATGCCGTCAACATGCTCGAAGCCGAAGGGGCGCTGCCGGGTGAGGCAGATATCTGGTGGATGAGCCAGTTCCTCGACTGCTTCAGCCACACGCAGATAGTCGCCATCCTCAAGCGCATTCGTCAGCACATGAAGCCCGCGGCCAGGGTCTGCATCCTGGAGCTGTTCTGGGATCGACAGAGCTTCGAGGCAGCCAGCTTCAGCCTCAATGCCACCTCCCTCTACTTCACCGCCATCGCCAATGGCAACAGCCGTTTCTACCACTCCAAGCAGATGTACCAGTGCCTGCGCGAAGCGGGTTTTCATGTGGAAACCGAGCATGAGATCCCCGGCCCCGGTCACACCCTGCTGGTTGCCCGGCCGCTGCACAGCGAGTCATAATGCCCGCAGCAGTCTGAACAGGGAGGTTGAGATGAAACGAGAAGGAGGATCCCCATGAGGCACAACCGCATGGCACTGCTGGCCATCGCCCTGACCATCGGGGCGCTGAGCACGGGGTGTGCCGACATCAAGGAAGCGGGCAGGACAGTGGGTCATACCGCCCGCGATGTGACTCGCGAGATTGGCCACACCACCCGGGATGTGACCCGAGAGATAGGACACGGTACTCGGGATGCCGTCAAACAGGTCGGAGACGAGCTGAACAACTGAGCGAGCCAGGCTCCGGTGGTGGTCGCCGCGATGGGATGCCCGCCCATGGCCCAGCGCGCCATCCTCGGCGACGCCCGCCCATCCGGCGGCTCGACGAAGCGGGCCAGGACTGCGCTTGACGCGACCCCTTCGCCTTTGTCGCCAGCGAGGCCTTGTGCCTGCAATCGGCGCTCTGGGCGTCAGGCAACCAAGTCCCTGGCAGGGCAAATGCGAGACTCAGGTTACAAGGCCGGGGTCTCGCAATGCGTAGAACTGCATGGGGAATAATATATATTCCCCTTGAGATTACACCTGCGGTCAGAAGAAATATTTTATTCTAACTCGGGTGCCAATGTCGTTAGTGTTGTCATTATAATCGGCGTCACCATTAATAGAGTCACCTTTGCCTTTCTCTTCCGTATAATAGGCACCCAAGAAGATAGAAAAGTCGCTCACCTCAAAAATATTTTTGAATTCATAGGACGCATTCCAGGTTTGGACCTCAACCTCGCCGTCATACCAACCGGAGGCTTTATCAAAATCATTAACACTGTATATGTAACCCAGTCCGAAGTGATTCCAGACAATGTTGGCGCCATAGGATGTGTTTTTCTCATTCAACGCAGCCATATAGGCCAGGTTAGCATTCAATATAAAATCTTCAGCCTTGTAAGTCGTGGTGAAGCCGTAACCGGTACGGTCACTCACATCACCTTCATTGGTTACAATGGCATCGGCAGCCAGGTTTTTTTCCATCCCGAGCGAGAATTTAAAACGGTCAAATTGATAGGCCAAGACTGGCCGGGCAACAATGAAATCTTTGTTTTCCACACCATTCTCGGTCAAGTCACGGCCATGATATCTCGCATTCTGGAACAATTCCGTACGATCGCCGATGACAGTAGCCAACTCCATATAGAAATCATCTATGGTTTTGCTCACCATAATTTGGCCAGAGCTACTTGCCCGACCACGCCCCTCTTTCATTTGATAAGAGTAGCCACCCTTGTCAGAATAAAGTTCGTTAGATGAATCGCCAGTGTACTCCAGGAAGGTATCTTGACCAACCGGGAACATATCATAAGCTTCGAATCGCCCTATTTTAAAGAACCAGTCATTCTTGCTCTCAAGACCAAACCAGGCATCATCAAGATTTATTTTCCCACTGGTATCGACCAGCGGCTGAACCTTGAATAAAATATTGATATTGTGCTTGGTTTCACGCACCCCGGAAATATCAAGCAAGATACGGCCGTTCTGATCAAACTCAAATTGCTTATTGGTATCATTGTTTTTTTCTTCATAATCAACGTTAAATTCAACATCACCGGCGAAGGTGAGCTTTCCTTGCTCGTTTTCATATGAAACGGCAGCATTGGCTGCCATTGAACCAAACGCAGAAGATAACGCAATAAACAGGGCGGTGAATTTATGGCTTTTCATCATAACCTCTTTTTATTTTTAATATAGATGAGATCGCAATGGGAGTGACTAGCTTCCCATTGTGATGTCTCATCATATTTTAATATGTGTATTAAAATACACTTTGCTGGTGTGCATTATCGCCAAGTGGTGGTAATGCATAAGTCCATTGAATGGCAGTACATCACGTTGCAACCAACATGATGCCCCGCCATTTTAATATGCTGGCATGTTACTCAACGACCAGATGTTCATTTAACAAGGTGACCAATTCCGTCGAGTGTGGGATCGACATCAGCCGTTCCCGAAAATCGGCATGCATTAGCTTTCGTGCCAGACGAGAAAATATTTTCATGTGCTGATGCTGATCATTTTCATTGACCGTCAACATGATCACCAGGGTGACATCAACATCATCCCCCCAAGCCAGTGGTTCGCTCAGGCGCAATACGGAGATGCTGTTATGAAGCACATCCGGGGATTTACAGTGCGGGAGCGCCACGGAGAACCCCAGTGCCGTCGAAAAGACGGCTTCACGCTGCCATATTGCAGCCTCGGCCAATGCCCCTGTGGTGACACGCTGCTCCAGCTCCAGGTTATCCGTCAGCAACTTGATCGCTTCTTCTTTGCTACCGACCGATCGATCAAGCAGCATGAGCGATGGCGCCAGAATGCCTTGAGCCTGCCGCGCGGCGAAGGTATGCAACAGTTTCTCCACCTGCTGAGGCCCCTCGCAGTCCAATGCCTTCTCCAGCAGTTGACGGCAGGCCTGGCTATCCAGCCTGTGCGGCTGATCTTTGACATTCATGATGCCGGAGGCAGACACACTGAAGTCCCTCAGCCCCATGCCCAGGAGCAGTGGCATCACCTTGGGATCGCCCGCCATCTCACCACAGAGACTAATGTCCAAACCTTGTGCCAGCGCGCGGCTAACGAGATCTCTCATCAGCGCCAGAAAGGTTGGCTCGCAATAGTTATACAGGTGGCGGACGTTAGCATTACCCCGATCACAGGCGAGGAAATACTGAGTCAAATCGTTGCTACCGATCGAAACAAATTCGACATAAGGCCGGATCTTGTCCATCAGATACAGGGTCGAGGGGACCTCAACCATGATGCCCAGATGCCACTCCCCGATGGCATGACCCTGCGCCTTTAACTGCTCCGCCGTGTCATGAAAATGCTGGTGTAGCCATTTCACCTCGGTGAGGGTGGAAACCATGGGCACCATGATATGCAGGGCCCCGGCCGCGCTGGCCCGCAACAATGCCCTCGCCTGGGTGGTAAACAGCGCCAGATACTGAGGGTAAATCCGCACAGCCCGATAACCGAGGAAGGGATTCTCCTCCTGCGGTAGCGCCAGATAGGAACAGGGCTTGTCGCCGCCGATATCCAGCGTACGGATCACCACCTTCTTGCCTTGTGCCACCCTCAGCACCTGTCTATAGGCCTGGTACTGCTCCTCCTCATCGGGTGAGCTTGCACGCTCACAAAACAGCATTTCCGTACGAAACAATCCCACACCGTCGGCACCTTTCATAAAGGCTCGTTCGGCTTCGACTGCCAGCGCGATGTTGGCCAGGACCCTGATATCGACCCCGTCCTGAGTCGCCACCACTTGGTCGTTCAGGCTGGCCTGACGCTCGGCAATGCTCTGTTGCTTGTTCCTCTCCAGCCGATACCAATGCTCTGCCTGGGCATCGGGATCTATTACCAGCACCCCATGGCGAGCATCCAGCAGCAGTTGATCGACAGGGTGAGGCAGCTGTTGCATGGGCCCCTCGATGCAGAGCAGCGGAACACCAAAGGCGCGGGCCAGGATCACGGTATGGGATGTCTCTCCCCCCTCGCCCATGACGATGCCCTTCAAGCAGGGCCCCTGCAATGCCAGGAATTGGCCCGGGGTGATCACCCCCTGGCTGATGACGATAGCGTCTTCGATGAGCGCCACCGTGGTATCCAGTGGCTGAGCGGTCAGATGGGTCGCGAGACGTAAGCCAAGATCCTGAATATCCAGTGCCCGCTCTCTCAGATAGGCGCTACTGCTGCTGAGCAAGGGCTGGCACAGCACTTCTATCGCACAGGCCAGCGCTGCCAAACCGTTGCGAGCACCTGACTGGCCAAGCAGCTGATGCTCAAACTCCTGATCAGACACCAACTTGATGTGTGCCTGCAGCACGCTGGCCGCCTCACCTGAGCGGTTGGCAAGCTGGTCGTTCAACTCCGCGCGGGTGTTCTCCAAGGCCTGTGCCAGCCGTTGGCGTTGCTCCTCTGCGTCACAAGGTGCCTCCTGGGTCGCCAGGGCATGCAGATCCGGCTGCCCCAAATAGACGGGAACCCCTTTGGCAATGCCCTTGCTCACACCGTTGCCGCGCAGACAAGAGGAAGTGCTGCGGGAGAGAAATACCGGTAGCGCCTGCTGTGACGACTTAGCCGCATCGCTGACCAGCGCCTCGTCACAATGGGGAAACTCCTGAATGATGAAATGCTCCAACAACTGAAACGCCGCCTGCTCATCCGGCCCTTCAATCAGCAACTGGCACCGATCACCATGGACCACGTCAGCCCCCACCATGGCGAGCACGCTCTTGGCATTGGCTTGCCGCAGCTTGGTTTGATTAAGCAGCGTGATCTCCGCGTTAAACGGACTGGTCTTCTGCTCCAGCAGGCTCGCAGGACGAGCGTGAATACCGTGAGGCAACTGACAACTGAATGATATCGTTAGCATAATAGTGGTCTCGGGTAAGGTGGTTACTCAATGATCCAAGAAACAGGGGCACCGGGCGGTACGACGGCAGTGGTCCTTGAGACGACGCTCTGCTCCGCCAGTGTCACCTCCGTCACCTTGCCGGCGGCATTGGGGATACGGTGGGGAAGCTCATGAGTTCCCGGGTTCCAGCCACGCAATATCAGCCCATCGCCTTTTTGAGCCTTCTTGAGGGTGCTGAAATGCAGTTCGCTATCCCAGCTCAGCAGGCTGTAGTGGGGGGGGAAGCACTGCTCGTGTGCATTCGTCTTGAAACGCGACCAATCCGATGCCAGATAGCTGGTCATTGGCACCCGCCACTGCTCCACATCGCGCCAGAAGGCAGGGCTTTGGCCTTCGGCCATCGGCAACAAGGCAAAATGAAAGCGATGCGGACCAGGAAGTTGTGAATCGGGGGATGGCAGCACCATGCCGGAGGCTCTCCCTGGGCGCCAGGGCATGTCGGCCTGGCCGAGCCAACCGACGCTGCGCAGCAGGGTCAGCGCCAGCACACCGGATTGCTGCGAGGGGATCTCATATTCCCGCAACCCTTCCGTTACCAGACAGATACCGCGATCCTCCTGATGCTTCATGACCAGGCTCTGCATCGGGTAGAGCGATGCCGGCGCTTCACTCCACTGCTCCTGCAACCAAAGCGCCATGACGGCGGCTTGGTCATCACGGCGGATCAGGCCAAAGGGCTGATCCGCAAAATGATCAGTATTATCAACGCCTACGGGGATCTCGATCTGCAGTCGATGATCACGGAGGCTGTTATCCAGCGCAATCTCAACATCCAGCCAAGGCTGATCGCGAGGCAGCGTCAGGGTCATCTCAACCTCAAGACAGGCGTCCAGCCGATGCTGATTGCGGGCGACCAGATCGCGCGGCGCAGCCATGACACAGGTCAACAGCATACTGTCTGTCAGATGTGAGCGGGTGCAACGCACCAGTTGCAGCTGACCATCGCTGGAAACGCGCCAATCATCTTCTGGCGGAGAATAGTTGTAGTTATCCCCCGCATCGCCGCCATCCACCAGGCGCAACACATCCGGGTAGCGCTGTTGACTGCGTTTGTCCGTCAGGGTCAACACCCCCTGCTCAAAGGTGAGCTTGAGCCATGGATTCTCCAGGCAGTCGACCTCCCGCTCCTCGCTTTCGAAGCCAGCCCCCTGCCCTTCCTGCAGATAGAAGGTGCGATAACCACAAGCCGGCATGCTGCTGACTTCCAGCAACAACTCACATTGGCGATACCAGGTGGTGGAGGTGCTGTTCGCCAACTCTTGCACAATGTTGGACATGTCCTGGGGTTTTTCATGCAGCAGTTGCCAGCGGCAGGGCTGGCCCTCGCCATCCAGGATGCGGAAATCGGCCTCCGGCGTGTAGAGCGTCAACCGAACCTGAGCATCACGCACTCGGGGCAAGGAGTTAAAGACAATGACCTTCTTCCCTTGCTGCTGAGCCGTGATCCCCTCAGCCAGCAGCTTCATGTTCAGATCGAACAGCTGATCCGCCATCTCCATGCCGGACAGCAACCGATCTTTCACCATGCTGTTCACGCGATCTGAGTTGCAGCCACCAATGCTGTCATGTGCATGGGACTTCATGGCTTCACGCCAGATATGATCGACAGCCTGCTGCGGATAAGGCAGGCCAAGACGCCAATTAAGGCTCAGTAATGGCTCCAGCGTCTGGCTGACGAACTGCTCAAGCCGTGCATTCAGCAGCTTGATATCCATCCTGGTGGAGAATATTCCGCGATGAATACGCATATATTTGGGACTGAGCAATTCGCCCTGCCAAAGGGGTAATGGCGCAGCTGACTCGGACAGCGCAGAAAAAAACTGACTGAAGCTGCTGCGGACAAAGTGATAATCCTGCTGTTGCGCATTCAGCTGTGCCAATACCGATGGCACCTTGTATTCAAAAGGCGATTGATCGTTGCCATTGGGCAGCAGCACCAGATCGGTCAGTGAAAACTGCGCCTGTTTTTCAATGATGCTAACCAGACTTTGTTGGGCCTTCTCGACGTCATGAGGCAACCACTTGGCACAGCCATATCCCCATGGCATGACGGCCGTGGTGACGACACTGCCATCATCGCTACGCCAGAGGAATTCACTGTTGGCGACATCATGTTCACACCAGCCACGCCAGATGACCGCCTCATGAATACCAAACTGTCGCAAGAACATGGGCAGCTGGGCGGTCTGCCCAAAGGAGTCAGGCACATAGCCGACCGTCATCCGCCCACCCCATTGCTGGCAATCCATCGCGCCAAGCAAGAGATTACGGGTGATAGATTCGGCACCGACGACCAAAAAATCTGTCTGGGTATACCAGGGGCCGATCAGAATACGCCCAGCTCGAATAAGGCTCTCCACTCTGGCGCGCTGCTCCGGTGCAATCTGATAATAATCTTCCAGCACGACTGTCTGACCATCCAGCACAAAGGGCCCCAATTCCTCATCCTGCTCGAGTCGATTCAGGAGGTCATGCATGAAATAATAAAGGACAGCCTTCGAGTCATTTTCGGTAAAATACCATTCCCGGTCCCAGTGTGTATGCTGAACCAAATGCACCATTTTCATATTATGACCCTAACTTATTTTCCACCAATGCATTAACAACCACACCTATCCCATGACTTATTCATCGGAGGCATTGCTCAACGGCTCACTTTAAATTTTGGTGCCGTTATTTTTTCTTTCTCTTGGGATATTGGCTGATTGGCTTGTGTATCACCCCGGAATACCAAGAGTGAGCCGATGGCAATGATGGCCGCCCCAGTAAAAATAGAAAGTACATAAACCAATACATTCTCTACCGCCAGCCAACCATAAAACCCCGAGAGCGGTGCACGATTGACGGCCCCCAGCCAGACGGCCATGCTGGCGCCAATGGCGGCACCCAGCACATTGACCACAATGATTTTTGGGTTCGCCAGGGCAAATGGAATCGCCCCCTCGGATACCCCAATCAGCCCCATCAAGGTGGATGCCTTGCCCGCCTCTTGCAGCGAGGCAGGGAAGCGTTTTCGCCAGATGAGAGTGGCGCACCCCAATCCTATCGGCGGAATAACGACCGCCACCTGCGCCGCAGTGTTTGGGGCGTAGATACCAGATGCCAGCAGCGCCATGGCGGTGGTCACCGCAGCCTTATTAAATGGTCCACCGAGGTCAAATCCAACCATGCCACCGACGACGGCGGCCAGAATGACTTTATTGGTACCCGACATGGCAAGCAGCCAGCTTTCCAAGCCATGGTTGATCACCGCCAGTGGCGTTCCGATCACAAATACCATCACCACACTGGTTAATAATGTCCCACCGACTGGCAGCACAAATATTGGGCCTGCCGAGGCTAATGCCTTGGGTAGCCGGATATATTTCATCAAGCCAAGCACGATATAACCAGCAACAAAACCAGCCGCCAATGCGCCTAAAAAACCGGTTCCCAAGTTATGGGCCAACAACCCCCCCACCATGCCTGGCGCCAAGCCAGGCTTGTTGGCAATGGCAAAACTGATATACCCCGCGACCACAGGCAACATCAGAGACAGAGCCAAAGTACCGAAGCCATCGAGTTTGTGCAGTACTTGCACCATCATATTGGGCGACAGAGCATGGCTCGCCTCCCATATATTATCGATGCCGTACATGGAGCCCCCGATGCGGGCCATGCCCATGAGCACGGCTCCGGCAATCACGAATGGTAGCATCCAGGATACTCCAGTCATGATGGCGTTCTTAATCTCTACCCCAAGAGATTTTTTTTCTCCGCCCTGAAACTTAGCCATTACCCACTTCCTGCTCAATGGCGTCAAAGACGGCTTCGCCAAATTTAATCGGGTCGGCCACGCTGCATTCCAGTTTTATCATGCCGTCAAAGCGCTCAGCGTTCATGATGGCAATATCTGCCGCGAGGATCGCCGCATCTGCACGCGCCAAATCAGCAGAGGTAATCTCGTTATCAATTCCCATACTGCCCTGAGTTTCTACTTTTACCTCATGACCACGCTCCTTGCCGAGCAGTTCCAGCGCTTCAGCAGCCATAAAGGTATGAGCAACACCGGTGGGGCAAGCCGCGACACAAACAATAAACATAACGATTTCTCCTGTTTCTTTTCAGATGGCCGGCATCGTAAGATATAGCCAACCGCAATAAATAATATTGAGCCTCTCCATAGAGTGGGATTTTATAAAGAGGCCAACAATAGCCTATCGACTCGAGAGCAGCTTTATAATCAATATTGGTGCGGCAAATAGTAAAGTCATAAAGTTGGCCACACTGAGCGCCAGATCATCGATCAGTACGCCATAAATCAACCACATCACCAGACCGACGACAAACATCAAATACATGATGATAGAAATGCCTTCCGTGTTGCGCGTCTTGATGACTTTGATTGCCTGAGGGACGAATGAAAAGGTTGTCAGACTAGCCGCCAGATAACCTATCATGGGTATCATTTCCATTTACCACACCTTTAATTATCACTACAGTGAATACATTTATTCATTTACTAGATGAGCTTTTTTGGGTTGTGCATATTTGTCCAGCAAATGGATTGTTATTTTCCTCAAATAATCGCCATTGAGCTTGTAGTGACGGAAATACAGGAAAAGAGTGATAGTGAAGAACACCGCTGGCAATACAATCATGATGAGTTGCATCCCCATGATGGTATCTGTCGACTGGGTTACATTCGGTATATAGCCGATGATGCCAAGCACAGCCCCGATGAAGAAGGCAGAAAAGGCGGATCCCGCTTTCACGACCAGCGTCTGCACCGAATAGGCCACACTTTCACAACGTACCTTCAATTTGTATTCACCATAATCCACGGTATCGGCAACCATGATGACCTGTAATACCCAGAAGAAGGCAGTGCCAATCTGCAGCAATACACCAGCCAGACAGATGATGAACACATTGTGGTCACCACTCATCGCAACCCAGCCCAGCACACTACAGCCCAGCAGCGGCAGGATGGAGGCACAGGCCCATAGCACTCTGCGATCCAGTGCCTTCACCAAGCGGGGGAAGAAGATCAGGGTGATCAGATTCGCGGCACCGGCGTAAGACATGTAATAAGGAAAGAGTGATTTGTCGCCGATGACATAGGTGAAGTAATAGATCGCAAAACCACTGATGAGGTTTGTCGCCAAGTTATAAGCGAGTGCCATACCCAGTACGCAAGAGAGCTGATCATTCTTGTAGATGAGACCAATGATTTTTTTAAATGTCAGACGGGCTTCGTCAGCCCCTGCCGAGGCAGTGTTATCCGAGGAGTATGACTCTTTTACATAACGCAATGTCACTATGGTAGACATGATGAAGAATGCGATCAGGACCAGTGTAAACATCTGGAAACCGAATCCTTTATCGGCCCCACCGACATAATCTACAAAAGGAATGGTAATGCCAGCAGTGACATAACCGGCCAAACTGGCAAAGAAACGTGGATAGGGTACCAGTTTTTCCCGCTCGCGCTTATCCAATGTGATGGTGGGGACCAATGACCAGAATGGAATGTCCATCAGGGTATAAGTCATACCCCATAAGACATAAGTCACAGCGGCAAAAACCAGTTGGGTGGTGCCATCAAAGAGGTGAGCACTAAAGAGCAAGAACAGCGCAATGGAGTTAGTGATGGTGCCTATCAATATCCAAGGCTTAAATTTCCCCCAGCGAGTACGAGTGCAGCTGACTATCCACCCCATGAAAGGGTCATTAACCGCATCCCAAATTCTGGATACCAAAAATATGGTGCCAACGACTCCGGCCGAAATGCCTACTACATCGGTATAATAATACATCAAATACATATAGACGATGCCAATGGCAAAGTCCTTACCAAATGCCCCAAATCCCAAGGCCAGTTTTGTGGTCATCGATACACTCATGAAACCTCCAACTAGATATTTCAGTGACGACTTATTATAAAAAGAGACTAAGGTCACCTTTTGTAATAAGAATGTTGGCATGTCTGACATGCCAACAGATTAGATATGGGTTAATCATGCAACCAAGCAGGCAACCAGTTACCATGTGCTGAAATCAAATCGTCAACCAGGTTATATATCTCATCGATACCAAGCACCGCGGCTGTATGTGGATCCAACATAGCCGCGTGATAAACTCTTTCCTTATTCTCCGTGAGGATTGCTTCGGTCACCAAGGTTTGTACGTTGATATTGGTTTGCATCAGTGCAGCGAGATGGGATGGGATTTTCCCCACCTTGGTCGGTTGAATGCCATTATTATCGACCAGACAAGCTACCTCAACGCAGCAGCCTTCAGGCAGATTATCGATCAGCCCATCATTGCGCACGTTGCCATAAATGACACTCGGCTCGCCGGTCCAAATGGAATTGATAATCGCGCTGGCATACTCATTAGACTGTTTAATATTGATCCGCTCGGCAGATTTATATTCGTTGAGTTCTTTCTGCCAATTGGCCACTTGCTCCAC
This sequence comes from Aeromonas sp. TECH754, assembly GCF_056279295.1. Lineage (NCBI taxonomy): Bacteria > Pseudomonadati > Pseudomonadota > Gammaproteobacteria > Aeromonadales > Aeromonadaceae > Aeromonas > Aeromonas sp. TECH754. The sequence goes on from NZ_JBWBRA010000001.1 coordinate 2,924,135, forward strand.
GCAGCGCTTCGGATACTCGTCAATCGGAACGCCATAACGCTGGATCAGATCCGGGCGGCCAGGCTTAATAAACCAAGGGGTATATTCGGCAAAGTGCTCCGATGACTCGGTCACAAAATGGCCAAATCTCTTGAACATTTCGTAGCGGATGATGTTGTTGCAGCGGGGCTGACAATGCTCATTATCTGGTTTCGGGGCTCTGCCCTGCTCATAGGCCGCCAGCAGTTCCGGATAGATGCTGCTGTATTCGCCGTTCGCGCCTCTACGTTCCAGCTCCAGATAAAACGCCATGTGATTAATGCCCGCACAACGATAACGCAGTTCGCTTGGGTCTATATCCAAATCCAGCGCCACTTGTTCCGCCGTGCTTTGCACGGAATGGCACAACCCGACCTGCTTGATATGCGGATACTTCGCATACATGGCCCACGTATTCATCGCCATCGGGTTGACATAGTTGAGCATGGTCGCGTTCGGGCAAACATCGGACATGTCTTCACAAATCTGCCACAGATGCGGGATAGTCCGCAGGGCACGCATGATCCCGCCTGGCCCCAGCGTATCGGCGATGGTCTGCTCTAAACCATGGCGCTTACACACCTCGAAGTCTGTGACCGTACAGGGTTCATAGCCGCCGATCTGAAAAGCGACGACCACAAAGTCTGCGTCTTTTAACGCCGCTTTCTGGTCCTGATGGCAAGTGATGAAACCACTCGCACCAGCTGATTCCATCAGCTTCCTGACAAGAATATGTGACTCCTCCAGCCGAACCGCATCTATATCCATCAGTGCGATATGCGCAGACTTCAACTCAGGACGATGAAATACATCGCCAAGAATATTCTTCACAAAGATTGTTGAGCCTGCACCTATAAACGTAATCTTGGGGGAACTCATGACTTCACTCCGACGCTTTCTATGAGATGGCGGCATTGTGCATCCTGAAAAACAAGAAAACGTCCGCGTTTTCATCAGTGCATTCCCAGAACATCAGAATGTAGAACTCGCGCTATAAAATCTGATGATCCGGGACTACTTAGTTTCAAAAGCACAGTTCTCTGATGAAAATGGGATATTTCATATCTTGGGCAGGCTAATGAAGAGAAATACAGCTTAGATCACATTTTTTTAAAAGACTTTAATATATAATATTAATGATATAGTTAGAAATAGTTACGTTTAATTGATATGCTTTGTTCTGGCTACTTCAAGCTTGTATCTTGAATACAAGACTTCTCATGATATTCAACAGCCTCAGTACAGCTAACCTCTGGTAAAACATCGCTCGTGGCGTTTCTATATCTAGCAATTGATCTGTCAATGAAAGATTTCATCGCTGTCATATGAAGCTGGAAAATCACAAATGGAAGGCTGATCCAGGAAGACGATATGATGGAAATAAAGAGCAATGCTGATGTAATAAAAAACCATGAACTGGATGTTTCAAATAAGGTCGACGTCATTGCAAGTATTCCCTTGAGCAATAGTTTAGATTCGGCGACACTCAGCCCACTATCCGTTTACTCAAAAAACCAACATATCAGCATCGAGCTGAGACAGCCATTACCAATGTCATGCTATCATTGGCATGGCCAGATAGAAATAAACTTGCCTTTTGATAGTGGTGTCGAATACATCATCAATGGTGAGGTGGTAAAACTAAAAAAAAATCATATCGGCTTGTTTTGGGCCTGTGTCCCACACAAGCTAACTGAACCTGGTGATTGCAAGAGCATGGCTATATTAAATTTACCCATGCATCTATTCCTGTCATGGCCAGTTGATCGTGAATTAATAACCTGTATCACCCATGGCATGGTAGTCAAGTCTTGCACTGAACACATTATCAGTGAATCTGAAGTAAAGCGCTGGCAGTTGGAATTGGCTAGTGAGAATGGGCAGATAAGGCAATTGGCAACAGATGAAATAGGGCTGATGCTGAAACGACTGAGTCTATTGGGTTGGGAAAAAGTCTCCATCAGCAGATCCACAAAAACCACTGATAATTTGGTGTCAAAACATGCACAAGTTTATGTCAGTCAAATGCTGGCTTATATTTCAAGCAATTATGATCAAGCATTGACCATAGCGAACATAGCAGAGCACGTGAAATTGAACCCTAATTATGCGATGGGAATATTTCAACGGGTGATGCAATTAACGATGAAACAATATATCACGACGATGCGCCTGAATCATGTTCGAGCCCTGCTCGGCGACACTGACAAATCAGTGCTAGATATCGCCTTGACGGCAGGTTTTCGTTCAAGTAGTCGGTTTTACAGCACCTTCCAGAAACACATAGGAATGACGCCACAAAAGTATCGAAATTTGAGTAAATCACATCACGTAAATTCATCTTCGGAATAGCTCGTCATATCTCCAAAAAATTTATTGGCAATACTTCATGCTGAGCTATTGATGTCTTAAAACTCAATAAATTTATTACCTCAAATCATCGCTCTAGTTTACATATCCTGCCTACACAGGATATTGATTGCTCTCGAACTGAGAGTGAATCACCACTTCCCCCTCATAGAGCTGTAATCTGGCGGCTGGAACGGGACATTCATCAACGAGAAGAATGGATTGATGAAGCCCCCTATGACCCACATTTGTGACCTTGACGGCCCCTTTAGCACCAAGCGCCTCTCGACAGCAGAATTGCTATGACGAAAGCGTGCCAGGCCACCGGGTAATGGATGGCCAGAGAGCCGGGGTGAACCAGCCCTGCTTGCATTGTTGCCAGTTACTGGCCTTCTTGGATTTACTCATCTGGCACGCTTAGAGGTTGACCTGCGAATTCAGATCTCCGAGTTACAGGAAGTCCCTGATTTGACCAACAAGACCGCCGGTGACTGCCCAGAATGAGAAAGAGGGCCCGCAGGCCCTCTCATCGATCGGCACACGCTCACAGGCTGGCGGCAATCTTTGCCCCCAGGGCGGCGTTGTTCAGCACCAGCTGGATGTTGGCCGCCAGGGAGTTGCCACCGGTCAGCTCGCACACCCGGGCCAGCAGGAAGGGAGTGGACTCCTTGCCCTTGACGCCCTGCTCTTCGGCTTCCTGCAACGCCTGTTTGATGGCGGCGTCGATGTCGGCCTTGGGCATGGCAAACTCGGTCGGGATCGGATTGGTCACCACGGCGCCACCGGCCAGGCCCAGCTCCCACTTGAGGCGCAGCGCCTGCGCGATCGCCGCCGGGGTATCGAGGCGGTAATCCACCTTGAAGCCGCTTTCGCGGGTGTAGAAGGCGGGCAGCTCCTCGGTCTGGTAGCCGATGACCGGCACGCCCTGAGTCTCCAGGTACTCCAGGGTCAGGCCGATATCGAGGATGGACTTGGCACCGGCGCAGACCACGGCCACAGGGGTATGGGCAAATTCCTGCAGATCCGCCGAGATGTCGAAGGTCTCCTGGGCGCCGCGATGCACGCCGCCGATGCCGCCGGTGGCAAACACCCGGATGCCGGCCATGGCGGCGATGATCATGGTGGACGCGACCGTGGTCGCCCCCAGCCCCTTGTTCGCCAGCACGAAGGGGATGTCACGGCGACTGCACTTGGTGGCGGCATGACCGGCCTTGCCCAGCGCCTCCAGCGCCCCCGCATCCAGCCCCACCTTGAGGCGACCATCCAGCAGGGCGATGGTGGCCGGTACGGCGCCGTTGTCGCGCACCACCTGCTCTACCTGGCGCGCCGTTTCCACGTTCTGCGGATAGGGCATGCCGTGGGAGATGATGGTGGACTCCAGGGCCACGACCGGCTTGCCGGCGGCCAGGGCCGCGGCGACTTCGGGTTGGATATCGAGATAAGCGTTCAACATGGGTACTCCTCCAGCATGCGTTCAACGGCGGCCTTGGATAGGCCGGAAAAGACGGTATCGGAACAATTGACGGTGAGGGCGGCGCAGCCGAGGGCGAAACGGGTGGTCTCGGCCACGTCCTGCTCCTGCAACCAGGCGTGGGCCAGCCCTGCCATGAAGGCATCGCCACCGCCGGTCACATTGATGACGGGGCTGCCCAGCACGGGCAGATGGCCCTGCTGCTCCCCATCGCTATAGAAGATGCCTTGCTCGCCGAGGCTCAGGAACAGCCGCGCCACCCCGGCGCGGTGGAACCAGGCCGCCGCCATGGTCCAGGTATCGGGACCGGCGATGCGCAAGCCGCACAGTTGCTCGGCCTCGCTGCGATTGGGTTTGAGGGTGTGGATCCGGTGCAGCCAGGGGCGGATCTTCTCCACCTTGGCCACCGAGACGGTGTCGACGAAGATAATGTGCTCCCCCTGGCGCTCGAACAGCCAGTCCAGGGTGTGGGTCGCGAGGTTGGTGTCGAGCACCCAGAGGCTGGCAGCCCCGAGGAAGCCGCCGAGCGGAGTGAGCCGCGCCGGGGTGAGTTCGTCGATGATCCCCATGTCGTTGACGGCACAGCTCATCTCGCCACTGCCATCGTGCAGACTGAGGTAACAGGAGGTCGCCTGACCCTCCAGCATCAGCACCTGGCGCACATCGACGCCGGCACGCTGGGTGACATCCAGCAGGTGATGACCGTATTGATCATTGCCCACCGCGCTCAGCAGCCGGGTATCGGTGCCGAGCCGCGCCAGGTTTTCGGCAATGTTGCGCCCCACCCCGCCGGCGGAGGTCCGCACCTGGCCGGGGTTGGAATCCCCGATGCGCAGGTTGTCGTGGCTGCTGCCGCAGATATCCATGTTGGCACCGCCGATCACCACGGCGTAGGGCCCTTCTCGCAGCACATAACCCCGTCCCTGCACATAGCCTTGGCGCATCAGGCTGGAGATATGGCTGGCCAGCGCCGAGCGGCTGATCCCGAGGCTGTCCGCCAGATCTTGCTGGGCAATCATGGGATCCTGGCGCAGCAGGGCGAGGATCTCTTGTTCACGCTCCGTCATAGACAAACATCCAGTTACAAACGTTTGTCTATTATTATCCAAAAACGTTTTCCCGCTATCGCCCCGTGCAAAAAGTGTCGGGTCGCGCACAAAAAATCACCGGGCAGAGCCCGGTGATAAAAACGGTTTTCAGATGATTCTATTCAGCCCAGCAATACCCAGACCTCGTCGTCGCTCAGCATCACCGGCCAGCAGGCCACGCACAGGGCTGGATCGTCCAGGCAGCGACCGTCGGCCAGGGCGTAACGCTGCTTGTAGAGTGGCGAGGCGACCACCGGCTCGCCGCCGCAATCCCCCACCAGCCCCCGCCCCAGCACAGCCACTCCGGCCAGGGGATCCACCGCATCCAGCGCATAGACCCGCTCGCCGAGTCGGAACAGCGCCAGCGCCCGCCCCCCCAGCCAGGCGCTGCGGCCCGTCTGCTCCGGCAGGGCGGCCAGCTCGCATGCCCGCAGCCATTCACCATGTTCCGACGGCAGCATATCTTCCTTGAGTGTGTTCATCTCAACTCCCTGCTCTCGATGGCTGCTGTCCAACTCACAGATCCCGCTCATGTCACCTCCTTGATGCTGATGGCTGGCTTGCAACCCGCCGGCCCCGTTCATATCACCTCCTTGATGCTGATGGCTGGCTTGCAACCCGCCGGCCCCGTTCATACCACCTCCTTGATACTGATATCCGGCACCCACTGGCCCCGCTCCTCCCGCCGTGGCGGCGTCTCGTCTTCGGGCCGGTTGACGAAGGCCTCGAACAGCTTCAGCTTGTCCGGATCCGCCAGGGTGCTCTTCCACTCGCACTGCCAGCTGCCGACGATGCCCGCCATCATCTGCTCCAGCTCGGCACCGATGCCGAGCCTGTCCTCGATGATCACCGACTTGAGGTAGTCGAGCCCCCCCTCCATGCTCTCCATCCAGACCGAGGTGCGCTGCAGCCGATCGCCGGTGCGCACGTAGAACATCAGCAGCCGGTCGATGTAGCGGATCAGGGTCGGCTCGTCGAGATCGGTGGCAAACAGGTCGGCGTGGCGCGGCCGCATGCCACCGTTGCCGCACACATAGAGGTTCCAGCCGCGCTCGGTGGCGATGACGCCAATGTCCTTGCTCTGGGCCTCGGCGCACTCCCGGGTGCAACCGGAGACCGCGAACTTCAGCTTGTGGGGGGCTCGCAGCCCCTTGTAACGGTTCTCCAGGGTCTGGGTCAGGGTCATGGAGTCTTGCACCCCGTAGCGACACCAGGTCGAGCCCACGCAGGACTTCACCGTGCGCACCGACTTGCCATAGGCCTGCCCGGTCTCGAACCCCGCCGCCACCAGCTCGCCCCAGATGGCGGGCAGCTGATCGACCCGGGCACCGAACAGGTCGATGCGCTGGCCGCCGGTGATCTTGGTGTAGAGCCCATACTTGCGCGCCACCTCACCGATGCAGATGAGCCCGTCCGGGGTGATCTCCCCGCCGGGGATGCGCGGTACCACCGAGTAGGTGCCGTCCTTTTGCAGGTTGGCAAGGAAGGTATCGTTGCTGTCTTGCAAGGCGCGATGCGGCTTCTCCAGCACGTGCTCGTTCCAGAGCGACGCCAGTATGGAGGCAACCGTCGGCCGGCAGATGTCACAGCCCAACCCCTGACCGTGCTTGTCCCGCAACGCCTCGAAGCTCTTCAGCTCGCCGACCCTGGCCAGGTGATACAGCTCCTGGCGACTGTGGGCGAAGTGCTCGCACAGCCCCTTGTCTGCCTCGACTCCTATCTCCGCCAGCGTCTGTTCCATCACCTGCTTGAGCAGGTTGCTGCACCCACCGCAGCCGGTGCCCGCTTTGGTGCAACTCTTCACAGCCGAAAGCTCGTGATTGCCCGCCTTGACCGCGGCCACCACGGCCCCCTTGCTGACGTTATGGCAGGAGCAGAGGATCGCGCTGTCCGGCAGCACCAGGGGCGCCGCCGCGCCGCCCGCCTCTCCCACCAGCAGGGAGAGCGGCGGCTGTGGCAGCGCCACCCCGTTCTGGTAGTACTGCAGCAGTCGCTCATAATCGCTACCATCTCCCACCAGGATGGCGCCGAGCAGGCGGCTCCCCTCGCCGTCGGTCACCAGTTTCTTGTAGATGCCGTTGACCCGGTCCAGCAACAGCAACTCCTGGGCCCCGGCGGTGCTGGCGTGGGCGTCGCCGATGGAGCCCACGTCCACCCCCATCAGCTTGAGCTTGGTGGACATGTCGGCCCCAAGGAAGCGGGTCTCGCCGCCGCACAGGCTGGCCACGGCGGCCCGCGCCATCTGGTAACCCGGCGCCACCAGCCCGAAGATGCGTCCCTGCCAGAGCGCACACTCACCGATGGCGAGCACGGCGGGATCCGAACTGTGGCAGCCGTCGTCGATGCAGATGCCGCCGCGCTCGCCGACACTCAGCCCGGCCTGACGTGCCAGCCCGTCGGCGGGTCGGATGCCGGCCGAGAACAGCAGAACGTCGGTCTCAAGATGAGAGCCGTCCTTGAAGCGCAGCCGGTGGCGGGCCTGTTCGCCATCCTCGATGCAGTCGGTGACCTTCTCTACCAGCACCTCGACCCCGAGCGCCTGGATCTTGTCCCGCAGCACGGCGCCGCCACTCTCATCGAGCTGCACCGGCATCAGCCTGGGGGCGAACTCCACCACCCGGGTGCTGAGCCCAAGCAGGCGCAGCGCATTGGCCGCCTCCAGTCCGAGTAGGCCGCCGCCAATCACCACGCCGCTGCGCGCCCCGGCGCAGGCATCGCGGATGGCGGCGAGATCCCCCAGGGTGCGGTAGACAAAGCACCCCTCCCGCTGATAACCGGGAATGGGCGGCACGAAGGGGGTGGAGCCGGTTGCCAGCACCAGCCGGTCATAACCAAACTGCTCGCCACAGGCCAGCGTCAGGGTGCGGGCTGTGCGGTCCAGCACCTCCACTTCGGCCCCCAACCGCAGTGCGATACCCTGTGCCTCATACCAGTCGGGATCCGCCATCCGCAGCGCCTCCGGCGCCTTGCCGCCGAACACCTCGGACAGGTGCACCCTGTCGTAGGCGGAGTCCGGCTCGGCACCGAATACCGTCACCTCGAACCGGTCGAGGCCACCGGCCGCCACCAGCTGTTCGATAAAGTGGTGACCGACCATGCCGTTGCCCACGACCAGCAGACGTTGCTTCTCAACCCTCCCGGGGGACCCGGCGAAGTGGTGATCGAGCAAATCCATGCCGTGACCCACCAGCAATCTTTGTTTGTTGTCCATGTCTCTCTTCCTTGAATCCGATGAGGGCTCAGGCCCGGCGCTTGCTGCGTACCTGCTCGGCCACCTTGAGCGGGGTCACCTTGCGCTGCTTCTCATAGAGGAAGCGCAGCACCTGCTGACGCAGCCTGTGGTAGTGGACATCGTCCGCCAGGGCAACCCTGTCCCTGGGCCTTGGCAAGTCCACGGTCAGGATCTCGCCGACGGTGGCGGCGGGGCCCATTGGTCATCATGACGATCCGATCGGAGAGCAGCACCGCCTCGTCCACGTCGTGGGTGATCATGATGACGGTGTTGCCCAGCTCAGCCTGGATCGCCATCAGCGCATCCTGCAGATGGGCCCGGGTCAGGGCATCGAGGGCACCGAACGGCTCATCCATCAGCAACACCTTGGGGGAGAGTGACAGCGCCCTGGCGATGCCGACCCGCTGCTTCATCCCCCCCGACAGCTCGTGGGGCATCTTCTGGCTGGCGTGATCCATCTGCACCAGCGACAGGTAGTAGTCGACCCGCTCCGCCGCCGCCCGCCGGTTTGGCTCCACCTGCCCCACCGCCAGCGCCACGTTCTGATAGACGCTGAGCCAGGGCAGCAACGCATGGTTCTGGAACACCATGGCCCGCTCGGGGCCCGGCCCCGCTACTTCTCGGCCATCGAGGATGATGCCCCCGGTGGTCGGCTCAAGCAGCCCGGCCACCAGGTTGAGCACCGTGCTCTTGCCACAGCCGGAGTGGCCGATGAGGGAGACGAACTCCCCCCGCTCGATGCGCAGGTTGACTCGACTCAGGGCCTCGAAGCGCCCTTGCTCCGTCTCGAACGCAATGCCGACGTCGCTTATCTGCAGATAACTCTTCATTGGCTCTTCTCCTGCCTGAATATGAATGTGATTAACGCAGCACCTGGCGCTTGTCCTGAAGCAGGAGCACTGCTGCAGGGCCAGTGTTGCTTTGGTTCTTTACAGGCATCGTTAACGCAGCACCTGGCGCTTGTCCCAGGACAACCACTGCTGCAGGACCAGCATGCCCCTGTCCAGGGCGCAGCCGATGAGGCCAATGGTGATCACCGCCACCATGATGCGAGCCAGGGACGAGGAGCCACCGCTCTGGAACTCGTCCCACACGAACTTGCCGAGCCCCGGGTTCTGGGCCAGCATCTCGGCCGCGATCAGTACCATCCAGGCCACCCCGAGCGACAACCGCAGCCCGGTGAAGATCATGGGCAGGGCACCGGGCAGCACGATGCGACGCACGTGGGTCACAAACGACAACCGCAGCACCCGGCTGACGTTGTGCAGATCAGCGTCCAGCCCCGCCACCCCGACCGCGGTGTTGATCAGGGTCGGCCAGAGGGAGCAGAGGGTCACCGTCAGCGCCGAGGTCAAAAACGACTTGGCGAGCCAGGGATCCGGGCTGGCGTAAAGCGCGCTCACCACCAGGGTGATGAGCGGCAGCCAGGCCAGGGGCGACACGGGCTTGAGCAGCTGGATCACCGGGTTAGCGGCGCGATAGAGCCCCTGATTCATGCCGAGCAGCACGCCGCTCGGGATGGCGATCAGGGTCGCCAGAGCGAAGCCGCACAGCACGGTGAGCAGGCTGGTCGCTATCTGATCGAAGAAGGTGGGGCGCCCGGTGTAGGGGCGCAGCTTCACCTCGGCTGCCGGATCCTCTGCCAGCCGCTCGGCATTGCGCACCCGCTGGCGCTCGAGGAAGGCCGCCGCCTTCTCCCGCTCCATCAGGTGATCCTGGCCGAGGGACCAGAGCTGGCTGGCCGTCGCGAGCGGCCCCGGCAAGGTGCCCAGGCTGGTCTGCACCTGGCTCGCCCCCCATTGCCAGAGGCCGAGGAACAGCAGCACGCCCAGCAGGGGCTGCACCATGAGTTTCCAATTGATGAGTTGCCACTTGTGTCGTTTCATTGCGCTCTCCTTGCTCATTGCACCCGCTCATCGCCCTTGAGGCCGATGGCAAACTGCTGCAGATAGGCGTTGGGGTGGCGGCCGTCGTAGATGAGGCCGTCGATGAAGCCATCCTGGGGGCCGCGATATCCCTGTTCGCTGGCAAAATCGGGGAAATCCCCCGCCTTGAACTTGCCCTCGGCGATCAGCGCCTCGGCCGCCTGGCGGTAGACCTCGGGCTGGTAGACGGTCTTGGCAACCTGTTCGAACCAGGCATCCGGCTGGGCTTGCGGGATCTGGCCCCAGCGCCGCATCTGGGTCAGGTACCAGATGGCGTCAGAGTAGTAGGGATAGGTGGCGTGGTGGCGGAAGAAGACGTTGAAGTCCGGCAGCTGGCGCACGTCCCCCTTGGCGTATTCGAAGGTGCCGGTCATGGAGCTGGCGATCACCCCCTCATCGGCCCCCACGTACTCGGGTTTCGCCAACAGCTTGGCCGCCTCGCGCCGGTTGCCGTTCTGCTCCGCATCCAGCCACCAGGCAGCCCGCAGCAACGCCTTCACCAGCCGGATGTGGCTATTGGGATGGCGCTCGGCCCACTGGCGGGTGACGCCGAACACCTTCTCCGGGTTGTTGCGCCAGATCTCCTGATCGGTGATGACGGGCACTCCGATCCCCTTCGCGACCGCCTGCTGGTTCCAGGGCTCCCCCACGCTGTAGCCGGCGATGGTGCCCGCCTCCAGGGTGGCAGGCATCTGCGGCGGCGGCGTGACCGACAGCAGCACATCCGCCTGGCGCTGGCCCGAGTTGTCGCCGAGCAGAGGGGCATAGAAGCCGGGGTGCAGACCGCCGGCCGCCAGCCAGTACCTGAGCTCGTAGTTGTGGGGGGAGACGGGGAACACCATCCCCATATTGAACGGCTTGCCCCCCTGCCGGTATTGCTCCACCACCGGCTTGAGGGCGGCGGCGCTCACCGGGGTCGGCACCTGGCCCACCACCGGCCTGGGCAGTTGGGTTGCCATGGCGGCCCAGACGCTATTGGCCACCGTGATGGCGTTGCCGTTGAGATCCATGGCAAAGGCGGTCACCAGCTCGGCTCGGGTGCCGATACCGATGTGGGCGGCCAGGGGCTGGCCCGCCAGCATCTGGGCACCGTCCAGCTCGCCGTCGATCACCCGATCCAGCAGGATCTTCCAGTTTGCCTGCGCCTCCAGGGTGACGTAGAGCCCCTCATCCTCGAAATAGCCGCGCTCATAGGCTACCGCCAGCGGTGCCATGTCGGTCAGCTTGATGAAGCCGAGCCTGAGCTCCTCCTGCTCGGGCGCCCCCACCGCGGCCAGCGCCGGCAGTGACAGCACCGCCAGCAGCAGGCCCGCACATCCTTGTCGTCTGTTCATTTGATCCCCTCGCTCGGTTCCCTGTCCCGGGTGATCGCGCCACTCTTTCGGCTAAGCGCAGCGCTGCCTCGTTGCAGCGCTGCGACCAAGAAAGAGCGTCGCGACCAAAAAAAAAGCCCCACCGATCCGGGATCGGTGAGGCTTCTTTGCCCTGTTGCGGGTGGGGCCTCGCGGCCTCACCACTGCGTGTTGTCTCTTGTTCTGTGTAATCGTTAATTCACTTTCCGTGCCAATCTGGCCGAGCCGCTGATGACGGGTCCTGAGCGGCCCGGGTGCGCCTCCCCTGCCCGTTTCTGCGCCTCAATGAGGCGCCGTTGCACCAAAACGGTTGGCCAGCCCAGGCCTCACGCCGGCAGAGCCAGCAGCAGTTGGCGAGCCCAGGCCTCACGCCGGCAGAGCCAGCAGCAGTTGGCGAGCCAGCTCCCCCAGGCTCAGGTGGCGGCTCATCGCGGTGCTGCGCATCAGCTGGTAGGCCTGCTCCTCGTCCAGCCCCTGATGGCGCATCAGTCGCCCTTTTGCCTGCTCGATCAATCGCCGCTCGGCCAACTTCTGGCGCAGTTCGCTCTCGGTCTGGAGCAGTGCCTGCACCATGGCCAGCTGGCTGCGGGCCAGCCGCAACCACTGCTCCACCGGCTCCTTCTCCCCGCACGGATGGGGCACCAGCAGCACCCCCTGCTGCAACAAGGCCTGCTGCGCCTCGCCCCCCAGCCGCTCGCAGAACAGCAGGCGCGGCAAGTCGGGCCAGAGGGAGAGACCGAGCCGCGTCTCGGCGTCGAAACGGCGACTGCTGACCAGCAGGGCGTCGCCCTGCCCGTCCTGGCTCAGCAGCTGGCGGGCATCGAGGATCCTTGGCTGATGTCCATACTGGCTGACCAAGAGGGCCAGCCGATTTGCCTGACCCGGATCGTCGGCGTGGATCAGCAGGCGGGAAACGGGGCCACCGGGCCCCCCTGGGGTGAGAATGGTCATGGCGCTCCTTGCCAACGGCTTTCGGCTTGTCTGCCGAGACTTGTCTGCCATCTATCACGCAACATGAGCGCCAACTGTTTGAATCTACCTCCTTTTTATTCCTCTGGAGGTAGTAGGGGTAGAACGTGAACCGATGGCTCAGGCCACCCGATCCAGCGCCTGGGTCAGCAAGCCCTGCAGCTCGGCCCGCAGGCGCACCACCTCCCCCATGATCATCAGCACCGGGCTCTGGCCGAGCAGGGCCTTGGCGGCCTGCTCCAGCCCGTCGAGCGTGGTCTCATGGACCTGCTGGCGAGAGCTGCAACCGGCCACCACCAGCGCCACCGGCAGAGATCCCGAGGCGCCCGCTGCCAGCAGTCCATGCCGGATCTGCGCCGCCCGCTCCAGCCCCATGTAGAACACCAGGGTGTGACCGGCACGGGCTAGCCCCTGCCAGCCCTGGTAGTCGCGCTCGTCCATCAGGTGACCCGTCACCAGGGTCAGGGAGCGAGCCAGCCCCCTGTGGGTCAAGGGGATCAGGCTGCTGGCGGCGCAGCCCAGTGCCGCCGTGATGCCGGGCACCAGCTCGGCCTCGATGCCGTGGCGGGCCAGGTGCAGCGCCTCCTCACCGCCACGACCGAACACCAGCGGATCCCCCCCTTTGAGCCGCACCACCCGCTTGCCGGTGCGGGCCAGCGCCAGCAGCAGGGCGTTGATCTGCTCCTGACTCGGGCTCGGCTCGCCACAGCGTTTGCCCACGTCGAAACGGGCAGCCCCCTGGGGGATGCGGGCCAGGATCTCGGCTCCCACCAGGCGGTCATAGACCACCACTTCCGCCGCCTCGATCCGCTGCAGCGCGCGCAGGGTCAACAACTCGAGCGGGCCGGGACCGGCCCCCACCAGACTGATATGGCTCATATCCCACTCCTTTTGTTTACGCCACCGCCCTCAGGCCGAAGCGATAAAAACATGCTTGATCAACAACTTGTCTATTTCTGGCAGACAGGTGCCGCAGTTGCTGCCGCAGCCGAGCAGGGTTTGCAGCCCCGCCAGCTCGCCCACCCCCTGCCGCACTATGGCGTCGACGATGCGCTGTTCCGACACCCGCAGGCAGGAGCAGATCAACCGGCTCTCCCCCAGCAGGGCCGCGCTCAGGGTCTGGCTCAGGGCCCCCGCCTGCAGCGGGGTGCCGAGCAGGCTCGCCAGCAGCTCTATCTTGAGATCCGGCCGCCGCTCCCCCACCAGCAGCAGGCCATCGATACGATCCCCGGCCAGCGCCACGGCGAGCCAGCCCGACGCCAGCGGCAATCGCAGCCAGCGCCCCTGGGTTGCCAGCCGCAGCCACAGGACTTCAGGCATCTCTGACCAGGAGGCCAGCAGAGTACAACTGCCCTCGGGCAGGGGGCGCCTGGCCCACCAGTCCACCGGCTCGCACCAGTCCCGCCGTCCGAGCCAGACCCCCTGCCAGCGGGTCGGCTGCGGCTCGGCCCGCACCCGACCCTGCTTGAACATGGGCTGACCCGAGAGGGGATCCACCACGGCGGCGATGAGGCGATTGACCGCCCCCTGGCTGCACTGGCTGTCGGTCCAGTGCATGGGCAGGAAGGCTTCCCCCTCCCGCAGCCCCTCGTCCAGCCCGATCAGCAGCCGCGCCTCTCCCAGCTCGTTATAGAGGCGCACCAAGTCTCCCTCCTTGAGTCCCAGCGCCAGCAGGCTGGCGGCGCCGAGCCGCACCCTGGGCCAGGGCTCGGCCTCCTGCAGGCGCGGCACGTGGCCGGTACGGGTCATGGTGTGCCACTGATCCCGCAACCGGCCGCTGTTAAGCAGTACCGTGATGGCGCCCGCTGACTCTGCGACAGGCGCAGGGGGAAAGTGCTGGGCCAGGGGCAGCAGACGGGCCCGTCCATCCGGGGTAGCGAAGATCCCATCCTCGAACAGGCGGGCGCGGCCCCGGGGCCAGCGGGCGTTGACGGGCCAGCTCAGGGGGTCAAGCGCCTCGAACTCGTCCCGGCCAAGACCGGCCAGCCCGGAGATGTCGAACTGACGGGTCCCTTCGTTCTCGAAGCCCGACAGGGCCGCATGCTCGCAGAAGATGTCGTGCTCGTGTTCATAAGCAAACCCCTCGCCAAAGCCGAGCCGCCGGGCGAGCTGGGTCAGCGCCCACCAGTCGGGTCTGGCCTCTCCCGGCAGGGGCAGGAAGGCGCGCTGGCGGCTGATGGTGCGCTCGGAGTTGGTGACGGTGCCGCTCTTCTCCCCCCAGGCGGCGGCGGGCAGCAACAGGTGGGCGAGGCGCGCCGTGTCGGTATTGGCCGTCACCTCCGAGACCACCAGCAGCTCACAGCGAGCCAGTGCCTCCCGTACCCGGTTGCCATCGGGCAGGGAGACCGCCGGGTTGGTGCCGAGCACCCAGAGCGCGCGGATCTCCCCCCGGTGCACCGCCTCGAACAGCTCGACCGCCTTGTGGCCGGGGCCACGCACCATGGTCGGGCTCTGCCAGAAGCGCTGCACCCGGTCGCACTCGGCCTCGCCAAAACTCATGTGGGCGGCCAGCTGGGTCGCCAGCCCGCCCACCTCGCGCCCGCCCATGGCATTGGGTTGCCCCGTCATGGAGAAAGGAGCCGCCCCCGGCTTGCCGATACGTCCGCACAGCAGATGGGCGTTGATGATGGCGTTGGCCTTGTCCACCCCCTGGTTGGACTGGTTGATCCCCTGGCAGAAGAGGGTGACTGTCTTGGGGGTGCGGGCAAACAGCCGGTAGAAGCCGAGCAGATCCCCTGGTGCCAGATCGCAGCTCTGGGCCACCGCCTCCAGCTGCCAGGCCGGATCGTCCAGCGCCGCCGCCAGCTCGGCGAAGCCGCTCACATGCTGCGCCACATAGGCATGATCCCAGCCGTCGCTGTCGAGCAGGTAGCGGCAGAGCCCGTTCCACAGCGCCACGTCGCTGCCGGGCTTGAGGGCCAGGTGCAGATCCCCCTGCTCCGCCGTCATGGTGCGGCGCGGATCCAGCACCACCAGCTTGAGTTCGGGGCGCCGTGCCCGCGCCTGCTGCAAGCGGCGAAACAGTACTGGGTGGGTCCAGGCGGTGTTGGCACCGGTGAGCACCACCAGATCCGCCAGCTCGAGATCCTCGTAGCAGGCGGGCACCAAATCCTCGCCGAAGGCCCGCTGATGGGCCGCCACCGCCGACGACATGCAGAGCCGGGAGTTGGTGTCCACGTTAGCGCTGCCCAGATACCCCTTCATCAACTTGTTGGCGACGTAGTAATCCTCGGTAGTGAGCTGGCCCGAGAGGTAGATGCCGATGGCCTCTGGCCCGGACTCGGCCAGGATGGCGGTGAAGCGCTCTGCCAGGGTATCGAGCGCCTCATCCCAGCCGATGCGTTGCCCCTGCCAGCGCGGATAGAGCAGGCGATCGGGAAAGTCCAGGCTCTCCAGCAGACTGGCCCCCTTGACGCAGAGAGCACCGCCATTGGCCGGATGCCCCTCATCCCCCTGCAATTGCCAGCCATCCCCCTCCCGGCTCAGCCGGATGCCGCATCCCACTCCACAATAGGCACAGGTGGTCTTCATTCCCTCACTCCTCGTCGTCCGGCCACCCATCCCTGGGTCGCCTCTGCCATGGCCCATAAAAAAAGCGTCCGCCCCCAAGGGGGACGGACGCCTTTGTCCAGATAAGCCGTGTTCACTCTGTCCAAGAGTGACTGCAAGCCCCGCGCCAGGATGCAGGGTGCCCCGCGACTGAGATCGATGGCGCTCGGTTGCGCCGGGACGGTGCAAGCGCCCCCTTGTAGGGCCCACTCCTGCGAGGACGAGCCCGGAACAGGTGCCATCATGGGCAAAACGTGGGAGGAGGGTATAATGCGGCCGCCACAGAGGAGAGAGAGATGAAAGAGTCGGGCCATGACGGCAAGGCGCATAGCGCCCACCAACCAATCCAGAGTGCGGAGGCCGGTTATTGCTGCATCGGGCTGGTCAATCCCAAGTCACCGGAGAACGTAGGGGCCGTGATGCGGGCCTCCGGCTGCTACGGGGCGGACGAGGTCTATTACACCGGCTCCCGCTTCGAGCTGGCGCGCCGCTTCGCCACCGACACCAAGCAGATGGTGGAGAAGATCCCCCTGCTCGGGGTGGACGATCTGCTGGAGTTCGTGCCACCTGGCTGCACCCCTGTGCTGGTGGATCTCATCGAGGGGGCGACCTCGCTGCCGGACTATGTGCACCCTGAGCGTGCCTTCTACATCTTCGGCCCGGAGGACGGCACTCTGGAGCCCGCTCGCTTCGCGGCGGTGAAGGAGGTGATCTACGTACCGACGAATGGTTGCATGAACCTGGCCGCCTCGGTCAACGTCATCCTCTACGATCGTTTAGCCAAGCGGCTACGAGGTGAGTGAGACCTAGACAAAACGGATAGCGGCGGCACTATTTACCCGCCCGTTTCTCCTGCTTCTTGATGAAATCGCGGTAGTAGTCGTACAGCTCGTTGCGCCTGTATATCTCGGCCAAGGTGCCACGCCGCAGCAACGTGATCATGCCGGGATCCCAGAGTTTTTTCAGATGCCGACCCTGCTGCGTATCGGCGAAGATGGGATAGGTCGGGATCCAGCGCAGGAACACCTGTGCCAACTCGGGTGGGAGGGAGTCCTTGGGATGGAGGGCGCCGTCGGTCAGGTAGTAACGGTATCGCCCCTTGACCAGCAATTGCAGTGCCATCTCATGGCTATCTATCTCATACCAGCGCATCGGCACCGGAATGAACTTGTCGAAGGCCCAGCCCCGCAGCCAGAGCACATCCTGCTCTTTCAGGCTGTGCTCGCCAGCCCAGTGCGGCAACCAGCGATTCTGCATCACCACGCTCACGTAGTCGGCAGAGTCTGGGTAATCCGGCTGATGTACCCCCGGCACCTCCCCCTGATAAACCCCCATCGCCATGTCCCCCCCCGGCTGGGCCACCACCGCCAGCGCCCGCTTGTAGGGCACCAGATGAGGGTGGATGGCATAGCCTTGCGGCTCATAGATGGCGCGTACAATGTCCAGATAGACACCGTGACCATCGGCCTGACAGAAGCCGGGCCAATCACCGCAATAGACATGTATCAGGTTGGCCCGAAGGGGCCCGGCGAGCAGCAGACAGCACAGCAGGAGAAGCGGTCGAACCATGTATCGGTATTCCTCGGTGGCGGCGCCCTCTGTAAGGCGTCTCTGGGGGCCAGCAGGTTAACGCCTTAACACATCATAGGAAGTTCTCGCGGTGGCTCACATCTTTTCCCCGTTTTGCGAGCGGGTCGAGGGTATTTGTCACCCCGAACGATACTATGGGCAATAAGATTCATTAGTGACCCAATCAGCGAGGAGTCTCATCATGCCAACCATCAAGTCACTACTCTGCCCCGTCGATTTCTCCGAGATGTCCAAGGCCGTACTCGACTATGCCGTCTTCATGGCCAAGAGTCATCAGGCCGAGCTCAAGCTGGTCCACGTGGTGGATCAGCTGCACGGTTTCGACAGCTACAAGATCCTCCACATGACCGCCATCGAGATCACCCACGAGATGGAGCGTCAGGCCAAGACCCAGCTCAAGGAGCTGGTCGCCATGCTGCCCATCCCCGCCACCTTCGAGGTACGCTTCGGCCGCGCCGCCGACGAAATCGTCATTCAGGCGAAGGAAGACAAGGTGGATCTGGTCGTCATGGGCAGCCATGGCCGCTCCGGCATCAGCCACCTGCTGGTCGGCAGCGTCGCGGAGTCAGTGGTGCGCCACGCCCCCTGCCCGGTACTGGTGGTCCGCAAGTAACAGCCACAACCAACCGAAACAAGAAGGCCAGCGATTGCTGGCCTTCTTGTTGCTGATGGCCATGGGACGCTCGCCTCATAACCGGTTCACGAGCGGTGACGAAAGGTCGGAAACTCAGTAAAACGCAGCGCAGGAACCGGAGTGTATGTGAATACATGAGGTTTCCGATCAGCGCATGAGCCTTGAAGATCGTGGACAGGTTCTCAGCCGTGGGCGTAGATGACGCTGCCCCCCTTGATAAGGTCGATGATGGCTCTCGACTGCTCCCTCGGCAGCGCGGGGCAACCCCAGCTGCGGCCCAGCTTGTCATATTTTTGCAGATGCCTCGGGCTGGCGTAGTCCGCCCCATGCACGACGATGGCACGCTTGCGGGCATTGCTGTTCTGGCCCGGGCTCAGACCATCGAGGCGCAGGGAATAACCGTGCTTGCCCTGATAGGTCTCGGCGGTGCGATAGACCCCGAGCGAGCTCTGCCTGGAATTGAGTTGATTGGAGAACTGACGGGCGGCCAGCTCTCCCGAATTGCGGCCGTGGCTGACCCAGGTGTGATAGAGCACTTTGTGACGCTTCACGTCGATCACGAACAACCGACGCTGGGTCGAGGGCTTGCTGTAGTCGATGATGGTCAGAATGGGTTTGCGTTTGTGATGCACGCTTTGGTAGCCCTGCAGGGCCTTGCGAAATACTTGCTTGTCGAGCTTGCCCGCCAGCCCGAGCTGACGGTAGAGATCCTGATCCCAGCTTGCGTGGCTGGCGCCGCTGAACCAGAGCGCCCCCAGCAGCAACGGCAGGCTCAGCCAGAGCCTTTTCAGCCGCACTCTCCAGTTTGTGTGCTTCATCCTTGAAGTCGCTCCCGTTTTTGCTGGTAGCCGAGCACGCGATATCTCGCCACTGCTTGCTGAATAGTTATATGCAAGCCCCTGATGAGTCGCCATAAAAAACCATAAAAATGCCGACTGGAGTCGGCATTCTCGGTGACGAGCGCAGGGCCTGACTCAAGCACGGCTCAGATAGTCCGCCAGACCCACCCATTTGTAGCTAGTGAGTTCGGTCAACCCCATGGGGCCGCGGGCATGCAGCATCTGGGTCGACACCGCCACCTCGGCACCGAGCCCAAACTGGCCACCGTCGGTGAAGCGGGTGGAGGCATTGACATAGACCGCCGCCGAACCTGCGCCATTGACAAAGCGCTCCGCGTTGGCGAGATCGTTAGTCAGGATGGCGTCCGAGTGACCGGCGTTATGCTCGCGCATGTGGGCCAGCGCCGCGTTCACGTCCGCCACCAGCTTGATCCCCAGGATCAGCCCCAGCCATTCGGTGTCGAAATCCTCGGGGCCGGCGGCGCGCAGGCTCTCGGTCCCCGTCAGCAGCGGCAGAGCGTCGGCGCTGGCAACCAGGGTCACCTTGCGCTCGTTCATCAGACTGACCAGCTGCGGCAGGAATGCAGCGGCTATCTTCTCGTGCACCAGCAGGGTATCGAGTGCGTTGCAGGCGGAGGGACGCTGCACCTTGGCGTTGTCAATGAGGGCCAGGGAGCGCAACAGATCGGCACTCTCGTCCACAAAGATGTGGCTGATACCGAAGCCACCGATGATGACGGGGATGGAGCTGTTCTCCTTGCACATCTTGTGCAGCCCGGCACCACCGCGGGGGATGATCATGTCCACGTAACGATCGAGACGCAGCAGCTCGCCCACCAGCGCCCGGTCCGGGTTATCGATGTACTGCACTGCCTCGGCAGGCAGGCCGGAGGCGGCCAGTGCGCTCTGGATCACCCGTACCAGCTCCAGATTGGAGTGGAAGGTCTCGCGGCCACCGCGCAAGATGCTGGCGTTGCCGGTCTTGAGACAGAGGCTGGCGATGTCGATGGTGACGTTGGGGCGCGCCTCGTAGATGACGCCGATGACGCCGATGGGTACCCGGCGCCGCGACAGTCGCAGGCCGTTCTCCAACACCCGGCAGTCGATCTCGGCGCCGACCGGGTCGTCGAGCACTATCACCTTGCGCACGTCCGCCACTATGCCGGCGAGCCGTGCCGGGTTGAGCAACAGGCGATCCAGCATGGCCTCGGAGAGCCCAGCCTCACGGCCTGCGGCAATGTCTTTCTCGTTGGCGGCCAGGATCTGACCACTGCGCGCCTCCAGCTCGTCGGCGATGGCGGCCAGCGCCCGGTTCTTCTGCGCCGTGCTGAGGGTGGCCAGCTGATAGGCGGCTTCTCGGGCCGCCTGCCCCATTTTCTCCAGACTCATAGCCTTATCCCTTTTTCTCTTTCATTGGGACTGCTGACAGCAGCACCATATTCATCTCTGTGAATGGCCCATGATCCCGAAGCCGCAGGGACCATCGGAGCCAACTGCTTTACAGCAGCACCATCTCATCCCGTTGAATGGCCCATGATCCCGTAGCCGCAGGGACCATCGGAGCCAACTGCTTTACAGCAGCACCATGCCATCCCGGTGGATGGCCCATGATCCCGTAGCCGCAGGGACCACCGGAGCCAACTGCTTTACAGCATTACAGCATTACAGCATTACAGCATTACAGCATTACAGCAGCACCATGCCATCCCGGTGGATGGTCCATGATCCCGTAGCCGCAGGAACCATCGGAGCCAACTGCTTTACAGCAGCACCATGTCATCCCGGTGGATGGCCACGGCACCATAGCCGTAGCCCAATACCTGTTCGATCTGATCCGAATGCACGCCGCGCAACTTGTCCAGTTCGATGTGATCGTAACGGCAGATGCCGCGCGCCAGCTCGCTGCCTTTGGGATCCAGGATCCGCACCACGTCACCGCGCACGAAGTCGCCCTTCACCGCGACTATGCCCTTGGGCAGCAGGCTGGAACCCTTCTCCTGCATGGCCGCAACGGCACCCTGATCCACCTGGACCTCGCCATGGGGGGGCGGGCCTGCCAGGATCCAGCTCTTGCGCCCTTCCAGCGGCGAGGCCAGCGCCGGGAACAGGGTTCCGACCCGCTCTCCTGCTGCGAGGCGGCCGATCACCTCGGGGATCTGGCCGGTGGCAATCACCACGTTGACCCCGGCCCGGCGCGCCACATCGGCCGCCTGCAGCTTGGTCGCCATGCCGCCGGTACCGAGCCCGCTGACGCTGTCGCCGGCCAGGGAGCGCAGGCTGTCGTCGATGGTCTGCACCTCTTCGATCAGCTGGGCATCCGGGTTGCTGCGGGGATCGGCGGTGAACAGCCCTTTCTGATCGGTGAGCAGGATCAGCAAGTCGGCATCGGCCAGGATGGCGACGCGGGCGGAGAGGTTGTCGTTGTCACCGACCTTGATCTCGGCGGTGGCCACCGCATCGTTCTCGTTGATGACCGGGATGATGCGATGATCGAGCAGGGTACGCAGGGTGTCGCGGGCGTTGAGGTAACGCTCCCGGTCTTCCAGATCGGCGCGGGTCAGCAGCATCTGGCCGATGTGCAGCCCGTAGAGGTTGAACAGATCCTGCCACACCCGGATGAGCTGGGTCTGGCCGACCGCTGCCAGCATCTGCTTGTTCGGCAGGGTCGGCGCCAGCGAGGGATGGCCCAGATGTTCACGCCCGGCGGCAATGGCCCCCGAGGTGACCATGACGACACGGTGTCCGTGCCGGTGCAAGGCGGCGCATTGCCTGACCAGCTCCACCATGTGGGCACGGTTGAGCCGGGCAGAGCCCCCGGTGAGCACGCTGGTGCCCAGTTTGACGACTATGGTTCTGTTTTCCATGGGAACGAGGAGGTTAAAAAGTAAGGAATCCCTTTATACCCACGGCCCCCTTGCCCTGCAAGGCAATTAATCCCTGCAGCGGTCCTAGATGAGAATAGAGGGGACGGCACGTTAAGCCGGCTTCACACAGATGTAGCAGAGAAGGGAGAAAGGCCCCGCCATCGCGGGGCCGAAGTGGATCAGGCGGCGGTCACGCTCAGCTCGGCGGTCACCTGCTCGGCGGGCGTGAGCTGGCACTCCAGTGCAGTGAGTTTGGTGCTGATGAGTTTGTAGAAGTGGTTGAGGGTTCGCTCGACCTCCACCTGGTGCTTCTTGGGCAGCGGCTTGTTGATCCACTCCCCCTCGGCGTTGTAGAAGCCCATCTGATAGTGGTAACTGAAGGCGTGATCCTGCTGCTCCAGCACCAGCCACCAGCCCCAGAACTCCCGTTTGTCCGGCGCCGGTTTGGCGCTGATGCACACGGAGAGGCAGTCGAAACGGTAGCGCCCCTCCTCGCACAAGTCTTCGCGCAAATAGGGGCCAATTGCCGCGAATTGCCGTAGCAGTCGCTTGTAGGTCACTCTCTCTGACATGCTAACCTCCCTGTTGAACAAGCCATAGCATCACAAGGTGATGTTACATTTTTAGCGTTATATCAAGTGCATAAATGCTTCTTGAGCCAATCTACCGTCTCTTTCAGTGCCTCGTCGTACACCTCCAGCAGAGGCTGTTTGTCAAACACCACCGCCTTGCCATTGCGGCTGGCGGAGGCCAGGGCCCGGACATCCTGCTCGGGGCAAATAAAGTCTCGCTTGTGCCCGATGCTCAATATCGGCACCGAGGTGCGGCTCCCCAGCAAGCCTTGCGTCTTGAGGGAGAAGACCTGGCACTTGGCACGCATCAGATCCCACTGGGCCGCATCGGCCCCCAGCCGGTTCGCCAAGCCGTCGCGCATCATGCGCGGGCAACGGGCGAACATCTCCTGGTTGGTAAATACCTGATTGACGCCGGCACCGATACAGACCACGGTCCGCAGCTTGAACGGCTCGATGAAGGCGAGCCGCGCCGCCACGTTGCCGGCCAGGCGGAATCCCACCATGGCGATGCGCTGATGATCGACCCAGGCCACCTCGGAGAGATAGTGCAAGACCGCCTGATGCAGCCGGCTGGTGTCCTGCACCAGCGGCCAATGCTCGGCATAGCCGATGCCCGGCATGTCCAGCGACAACATACCGATGCCGTGAGGTTCGAGACACTTGAAATAGAAGTTGAGAAAATCGACCTGCAGCGAATCGATGCCGCCGCTGACGATGACCAGAGGGACCGGCTTGTCGGTGGTGGGCAGATGCAGATATCCCTGGATGGTCTTGCCCCGAAACGGCACCTGCAGCTCCTTGAGCGGCACCTTGAACAGCCGTCCCGCCTCGCGGTACGCCATGTTGCCGAGCAACTGTGCCTGATCCGCCAGCTCGTCGTGCTTCAGGTGGGGATAGCTCGCGATGGAGTAATAGCGGACCGACTTGAGCAGGTTTTTCAGCGCGCCAGCCGAGTCGCCTTGCGCGACCTGCTCACGGCCCTGATTGAAGTAGCGACCACCCAGCTGGCTCCATTCATAGACCCAGTTGCCGGGTACATAGCCCTTGATGGTATCCAGGTAGCGCTCGTGGGTGCGTTCCCCCTGCCCCATGGCGATGCGGGCCAGGATCTGCTCTACCTCGACCGGATCGGCGCCCTGCCAGGCCCAGGTCGGCCTGCGCAGCAACCGGTACCAGTGGGGGGACAGGGCGCCGTCGATAAAGCTCTCGGCCAGACTGCTGTCCTGCTCGTCTACCGGACTGGAGTTGGATATTTCGGAGGTCTCCAATACCTTTTTGATCCGGGTAAACAGCTTTTCCGTCAGGTTGGTATCGTTGTTTGGGTCCAAAATGGTGGCTCTTCTGTCTCAAGCGATGGCCCATCTTAACCATTTTTCACGCCGGGCAGCCACATGAGAAAAAAGAAAGGGCCCCAAAACAGGGGCCCCTTGAAAACATTTTCATCATGACGACGGCGGAATATGACCCAGGTCCGGCTTGGGATGCCGGCACCAGGCCCCTGCTGCGCTATTACTCTTCGTCGCAGATCGGGGTGGTAAACTCTAGCGCCATATCCCAGGGCTGTTCAATCCAGGTGTCCTGCGGAATGGCCACTTCGAAGTCATCCAGCAGCTCCTGGCCCATGGGCTTGGCGAAGATGGCGATGAACTTGGCCTTGGGGTAGAGCTCGCGGATCGCCTTGGCGGTAGTACCTGTATCCACCAGATCTTCCACGACCAGCCAGCCTTCGCCGTCGCCGGCGGTGGTGGCGGCTTTGACAACCACCAGCTCGCGTTGGCTGTTGTGGTCATAGCTGGAGATGCAGAGGGTTTCGACATTGCGAATGCCAAGTTCACGAGCCATCAGCGCGGCAGGTACCAGACCGCCACGGCTGACCGCGATGATCCCTTTCCACTGGCTGACCGGCAGCTGACGACGGGCCAGACGGCGCG
Source organism: Aeromonas sp. TECH754 (assembly GCF_056279295.1). Lineage (NCBI taxonomy): Bacteria > Pseudomonadati > Pseudomonadota > Gammaproteobacteria > Aeromonadales > Aeromonadaceae > Aeromonas > Aeromonas sp. TECH754. The sequence goes on from NZ_JBWBRA010000001.1 coordinate 2,948,521, forward strand.
CTTCACGTTGCAGGTTGTCCCACGACACGTAGAATTTTTTTGGCATATTATCGTTCTCGAAAAAGTTGTACAAACAAGCACTTGAAAACAAACGCCGAGCATGAAAAACATCGGCAGCTGTCAATTCTGGCCCCCTGCACGCCGAATTTGGCTTGCACTTCGGCCGCCTCGGGAGGAGACCCTCGGCAGCAAACGCTGGTGCAATGATGAAGCAGGATGGGCATCGCCGGCGGTCATGTCGATCGGAAGCAAGAACGCAGACCGGCTGTTGGGGCCGCATATTAGCATCGTTTGTACAGAAAATGCCTGACAAACGTATGCGAAAGCAGGAAAAATCGGTTTCATCCACAAAGATTGAGCCATCTGGCACACCTTCTTTCCCACTCGGGCGCCGGATCCCGGATTCCGGGTAAAAAAATAGCAGGGGGAGGATAAAGACCTCACGCACCTGCTTTTTTCGTTTGCCTGTCAGCCTAGCTGACTGACCGTCTTAGCGACGGCCGGCGTAGGGGTTAGGGTAGCTGAAGCCCTGGGTATAGAGAGACTGGGCAAACCAATAGGTTGAATTGCTGCCTGACATAATAAAACTCCTCATTGCTTAACAAGTTACGTACCTTTATGCGGGCTCAGATCCTTGAACAAACACTCGGTTCCGTGGAGGCGCACTTGCTTTGCTTCGGTTCCCTGGAGGCATTCATTGTCATCCTGACAAGTGGTTGACCCACGGCGGCTAATTTACCATCCGGCGCCAAAAAGACAATATTTTTGTGATGCGCATCACACATTATCTTTGTGCTGGTCCGAGTCTATACGGTAGCCATCTGTACCATTTTTGCTCTCTTTATCAGCACAAGCAGACCGCAATTTGCACTGCTCGCTCACATTTTTGTGTTTTTGGCTGTATTATCGTTATCCTCTTCCTCGGCCCCCTGGGCCCGGTCCATTCCCGTGCTGGTAAGGAGTTCCAACGTGGCACAGCTTAGCTCTCTCTCCCCCCAATTGATTTGGCAATTCTTCGAACAGATCTGCTCCATTCCCCACCCGTCCAAGCACGAAGCCCGCTTAAGCGCCTGGATAGTGCAGTGGGCCCAGAGGGAAGGCCTGGCGGTCAAGCAGGACGCCGTGGGCAACATCATCATCAAGAAGCCGGCCACGCCGGGGATGGAAAATCGCAAGGCCGTGGTGCTGCAGGCTCACATCGACATGGTGCCCCAGGCCAATGCCGACACCCAGCATGACTTCACCAAGGATCCCATCGATGCTTACATCGATGGCGACTGGGTCACCGCCCGCGGTACCACCCTCGGCGCCGACAACGGCATGGGCATGGCCGGCTGTCTGGCCGTGCTGGCCGACAAGAGCATCAAGCACGGTCCGCTGGAAGTGCTGCTGACCACCGACGAAGAGACCGGCATGACCGGCGCCTTCGGGCTGGAGGCGGGCTGGCTGGAGGGCGAGATCCTGCTCAACACCGACTCCGAAGAGGATGGCGAGGTCTACATGGGCTGCGCCGGCGGGGTGGATGCCAATATTCGCTTCCCGCTGGAACTGGTTGCCACCACCGAGGGTGAAGGCTTCGAGCTGCAGGTGAAGGGGCTGCGTGGCGGTCACTCCGGGGTCGACATCCACCGCGGTCGTGGCAACGCCAACAAGCTGCTGGTGCGTCTGCTCAAGGCCGCCGAGCCGCTGGGCGTGCGACTGGCAGAGATCCACGGTGGCACCCTGCGCAACGCCATCCCCCGCGAGGCGCGCGCCAAGCTGCTGGTGCCCGCCGCCAGCGTGAGCGAGTTCAAGGCCCTGGTCGACCGCTACGCCGGCATCTACCAGAGCGAGCTGGCCGCCACCGAAGCGAACCTGACCGTGCTGCTCACCAGCCAGGACAAACCGGCCAAGCTGATGAGCGAAGCGCTGCAGGCGCGTCTGCTGGACTCCCTGATGGCCTGCCCGAACGGCGTCATCCGCATGAGCGACGCCATCCCCGGCGTGACCGAGACCTCCACCAACCTCGGCGTCATCAAGACCCTCGACGGTGAAGTCTACGTGCAGTGCCTGATCCGCTCCCTGATCGACTCGGGTCGCGAGAGCGTCGAGCAGATGACCCGCTCCCTGTTCAACCTGGCGGGTGCCAGCTGTGAATTCACCGGCGCCTACCCGGGCTGGGCCCCGAACGTCGACTCGCCGGTGATGGCGCTGGTACGCAACAGCTACCAGACCCTGTTTGGCGAGATGCCTAACGTCATGGTGATCCACGCCGGTCTCGAGTGCGGTCTGTTCAAGAACGCCTACCCGGACTGGGACATGGTCTCCTTCGGCCCGACCATCCGTGGCGCCCACGCGCCGGGCGAGAAGGTGCATATCCCGGCGGTCGAGCGCTTCTGGCAGTTGCTGGTCCATGTGCTGGAACAGATCCCCGCCAAGTAAGCGCGCCTCATCGCAACTCTTGATGTCCCGCCCGGTGCGGGGCATTTTAGTCCCCTCGAACCTTCGATACCCCTTGGCAGCCCTCCGCTTATCTCCTTCCCCCTTACCGCTATCGATCCCGCCATGAACCGGGCGGTTACACGATGACGTCCGGGTATGCGCCCCCTGAAAGCGTATCCATCAGCAACCCTATTTTTGAAAACCCTTTCCATGATTTATGTAAATTTACAACACAAAAAGTTGATCCAGCTCACAAAAATCCATAGGATAAAACCGTGACCCAGGTCACGGATAACCATCAGTAACAGAGCGATGAGGTGATTATATGTTTGAGAACCTGGCAGTACTGTTCCACCTTAAGGGTGCAACCAGCAAGAAAGGCGTGGTAGAGAAAGACACTTATGCGCCTGCAACCCGTCACTACTACTTCCGCTATGGTGCCTGAGCATCGTCGGTTGAAAGTAGAACGTAGTAAAATTACACAAATCACGATCCACACAGCAGTCATCCCCGCAGAGGGGTGCTGTCCTGCCAAGGCCAGATGCTCCACGGCCAAACCTGAACTCCAACCATGAAGATGGGGCCCACAGGCCCCATTTTTTATTGCTCGTTCCTGACCCTTGCATGACCCTATGGTCGCGGCGAGCCTGCCTGCAACCGCCTTATCTCATCTCGTCTTTCGCCTCCACCGGCAAGGGGAAATGGCAGGCCACCTGATGGTCGGCCCCGCGGCTCTCCAGGTCAGGTGACTGGCTGTGGCACAGATCCTTGGCATAGGGGCAACGCAGGTGAAAATGGCAGCCACTGGGGGGCGAGATGGGAGATGGCACATCCCCGCCGAGCGGGATGCGCTGGCGGCGCTTGCGTGGATCCGGCACAGGAATGGCCGAGATCAGCGCCTGGGTATAGGGGTGGCGTGGGCTCAAGTAAAGTTGCTGGGCATCCGCCAGCTCGACGATCCGTCCCAGGTACATGACGGCGATCCGGTCCGAGATGTGCTTCACCACCGACAAGTCGTGGGCGATGAAGATGATGGCGAGGTTCATCTCCCGTTGCAGACTGAGCAGCAGGTTGACTATCTGGGACTGTACCGAGACATCGAGCGCCGAGACTGCCTCGTCGCACACCAGCAGCTTGGGTTTGAGGGCGATGGCCCGGGCGATGCCGATACGCTGGCGCTGGCCGCCGGAGAACTCATGGGGGTAGCGATCCGCCGCGCTGCGGGGCAAGCCTACCTTGTCCAGCAGCTCGCTGACCCACTCCCGTCGCTGGGCGGCCGTGCCCTTGCCGTGGATGATGAAAGGCTCCTCCAGGATCTGACCCACGGTATGACGGCTGTTGAGCGACTCCGCGGGATCCTGAAACACTATCTGCATCTCCTGGCGCAGGACGCGCATCTCGCGGGGGGAGAGATGGGTGATGTCGCGCCCCTCGAAGCTTATCTGCCCCGCCGTCGGCTCGAACAGCTTGAGCAGGGAGCGGCCGAGGGTGGATTTGCCGCAACCGGACTCCCCCACCAGCCCCAGCGTCTCCCCCTGCTTCAGATCGAAGCTGATACCGTCCACCGCATAGACGGTGTAGTGCTTGCGCAAGAAGCCACCACCCATCTTGAAGTGCTGCTTCAGCACCCGCACCGACAACAAGACGCTCATATGCTCAACTCCTTCCAGTGGTGGCAGGCCACCCCATGGCGATCGGTCAGCTGCTCGGTCACCGGGTTGGTCCCCACGCAGATCTCGGTGGCATGGGGGCAGCGGTTGGAGAAACGGCAGCCCGCCGGCATCTCGCTGAGGGCGGGCACCTGGCCCTTGATGGTCTTGAGCAGGCTCTTGGGCACGTCTTCGAGGCGCGGGATCGAGGCCATCAGACCATGAGTATAAGGATGGCGCGGATGGTCAAACAGCTCATAGATGTCGGCCCGCTCCACCGCCCGGCCCGCGTACATCACCACCACCTCGTCGCACAGCTCGGCCACTACCCCGAGATCGTGGGTGATGAAGATGATGGCCATGCCGGTCTGGGCTTGCAGCGCCTTCATCAGATCCAGGATCTGGGCCTGAATGGTCACGTCCAGCGCCGTGGTCGGCTCGTCGCAGATGAGCAAGGACGGCTCACAGGCGAGCGCCATGGCGATCATCACCCGCTGGCGCATGCCGCCGGAAAGGTTGTGGGGATAGACGCCGAAGCGGCGCTCCGGTTCGGGTATCCCTACCTTGTGCAGCATGGCGATGGCGGCGGCCTGGCGCTGCTTCTTGCTGTAATCTGGCCGGTGCAGGCTGAACACCTCCATCAGCTGAGCCCCGACCGTCTGCACCGGGTTCAGGGCCGTCATCGGCTCCTGGAAGATCATGGAGATGCGGTTGCCCCGCACCCGATACATCTGATCCGGCGGCAGGGACAATAGCTCCTCCCCCTGAAAGCGGATGGAGCCCGCCACCACCTGGCCGTGAGGCTTTGGCAGGAGCCCCATGATGGCCAGGGATGTGACGCTCTTGCCGCAGCCGGACTCACCGACGATGCCGAGGGTCTGCCCCGGCGCCACGGAGAAACTCACCCCGTCCAGCACCTTGATCTTGCCGTCATCGACGGCGAACTCCACCTCGAGGTCGCGTACCTCGAGGATGGGGGCCTCACGCTTGGTCATGGCCGCCCCTCCTTTATCGCTGGCCTCAATGGTGTGCATAGGTCTTGTCGAGCAGGTTGATGGGCGTCAGCGCCTCCCCTGCCTCCTTGGCCTTCAGGGTCTCTTCCTTCACCTTGGGATCTAGCCAGAGCAGGCCGCCGCTGCTGTGGGGGTAACCATCCATGGGCCAGTAGAGCTGATCCGGGGTGTTCCTGGTGGCTGGCACCTCCGGCAGCATCACATAACGCCAGCTGCTGGCCCGCACATAGTTGAGCTGAACGCCGGGCACGAAGATGGCCAAGTCATAGATGCGCTGCTGGATCTGGCGGGAGAGCGCGGCCCGCTTGGCGGTGTCGAATTCCACGTCATAGGCGTCGATCAGGCGGTCGAGCTCCTTGTCCGCCACGTTGAACAGGTTGTTGGTCTGGGGTTTGTTGGCGTTGTCCGAGTGGAACGACTCCCAGTATTGGGGATAGAGACCACCGCCGCCCCAGCCGAGCCAGGCCGCCTCATGCTTCTTCTCCAGCATCACCTTGAAGCCGGTGGCGCCATCCACCAGGTTCAGCTCCAGATCCAGGCCCGCCTTCTTGGCCTCTTCCTTGAGTACGGTCAGCCGCTTGGAGTGCTCCTGAGTGGTGTAGGTGATGGCCAGGGTGAGCCGCTCCCCCTTGTCGTTTTGCAGAATGCCATCCGGCCCCGGCTTGCCATAGCCCCCCTTGGCGAAGTAGTCCCGCGCCTTGGCCACGTCATAGGCCCGCTCCGCCAGCTTCATGTCGGTGAACTCGCCAAAGCCCGAGCCGAAGGTGGTGGCCCTGTCATAGTCACCGCGCAGTACGGTGGCGATCATCTTGTCGAGGTTCATGGCGTGCTGGATGCCGAGGCGCACATTGATGTCCGCCAGCTTGGGATTGGTCACGTTGAGGTGCAGCCCCTGCGCCCCCTGCTTGGTGTCGGTCATGGCCATCACCTTTTGCACATAACCCTGCTTGTACTCCGGGGTGACCGCTTTTTCATGCCACCAGTTCGGCAGGATCATCTCGAAGGTATCGACCTCCCCCTTCAGGAAGTGGCGAAAGGCGATGTTGTGATCCCGGATGACCTGCACCTTGATGGTATCGATATTGAATCTGTGCTGGTTGTAGCGATCGTTCTGGGCCCACCAGTCCGGCTGCTTGCTGAAGGTGATGGACTTGCCCTTCTTCACCTCCGTTATGACGTAGGGACCCGTGGTGGGCACCAGGGACCAGTTGTACTGCTTCACCCAGTTCGGGGTCAGCTTGTAGTAGTGCTTGGGCTGGGGCCAGAGTTCCGTGGTGTTGAGCAAGTCCAGCCTGGCCTTGCGGTTGCCCGACTTGACCTCGATGGTGTGATCGTCGACCTTCTCCACCGCCACGATTTCCGTGGTGTAGTAGTTGTTGTACCAGGGAGCCCGGATCTCTTTGGAGCGCATCATCTCGTAGCCGAAGGTGTAGTCGTCGGCGGTGACTGGCTTGCCATCTGACCACTTGGCGCGGGGATCCAGCTTGAAGTAGACGGTCTGGCTGTCCGGCGCTATGGCCCAGTGGGTCGCGAGAGACGGAATCGGATTGCCGGTGTTGGGATGAAAGCTGATGAGACGCAGCTGGTTGTCCTGGATGAAGGAGCGAAACGAGCCGTTGGAGTCGGGCCCCACGGTGCGAAACGTCAGCGGGAAGCTGTCGATGAACATGGTAAGGGAGCCGCCTCGCAGCGCCTTGGGAGAGGCAAATACCGGGTCTGCGTCATTGGTCTCCCACTTGAGATCCGCGGGCAGGCTGGCGGCCCAGACCCAGGCGCCGTTCACCAGCAGGAAAAGTGCACCTATCCATTTTATTTTATTCTTCATATTTGACTTCCTGGTCATGACCCCTGCTACGGGGGCTTCTTGATTAAGGGTTAAATCACATCATTGAATGCACTACCGGCATCTCACACCACACCATCATTGGTAACGAGTGAACTTGCGCGGATCGAACGCCTCCCGAATGGCCTCGCCGATGAAGGAGACCATGATCAGCACCAGGCTCACCGCCGCCACTACCGAGCTCACTATCCAGATGGCATCCAGATTGTTGATGCCCTGGGAGAGCAGCTCCCCCCAGCTCGGGGTCGGCGGCGCCAGGCCGAAACCCAGGTAATCCAGCGCCGTCAGGGTGGAGATGTTGCCCACCACGGCGAAGGGCGCCAGGGTCACGATCATCATCAGGGTGTTCGGCAAGATGTGGTGGAAGATGATGCGCCCCGTGGTCGCCCCCTGGGCCCGCGCCGCCATCACATAGTCCCGCGCCCGCTCCTTGTAGGTGAGGGTGCGCATGTACCAGGTGATCCCCATCCAGCCGAACAGCACGTTGATGCCGACAAACAGGCCGAAATTCGGCTTGGCCAGCGACACCAGGATCATGATGACGTAGAGGAAGGGCACCTGGGACCAGATCTCGATAAAGCGCTGCAAGATGAGGTCGAAGCGCCCGCCGAGAAAGCCCATCATGCAGCCGAGACTGACCCCGATGACGTAACTCGCCACCAGGGTAATGAAGGCAAAACCGATGGCGATGCGAAAGCCGTACACCAGCCGCGCCAGCACGTCGCGGCCGCTGGTGTCGGTGCCGAGAAAGTGGCGCTCAGCCAGGCTCGGGGCATAGGGCGGGTAGGCATCCTGCTTGAAGTCCTGCTCATAGGGGTTCCAGGGCACCAGGGGCAACAGCACCCAGTCCCCCTTCCCTTCCTTCTCGAACTTGGCTTGCAACTGGCGGTAGTTGGCCTCGTATTCGTAGTCCAGCCCGAAGTGCTGGCCCGGGATCACGTCGCCGTAGGTCGGGAAGTGAAGCTCGCCCTGATAACTCACCACCAGGGCACGGCTGTTGACCAGCAGCTCCGCCAGCAGGGAGATGATCACCAAGGCCGAGAAGATGACGAAGGAGTAGTAACCGCGCTTGATGGATTTGAAGCGCTTGAGTTTTTTCAGGGTGACCGGGTTGAGATTCAGGTTCATGGTCAGTCTCCAAACCGTACACGGGGATCGACCGACATCGGCACGCAAATATCGGAGACAAGATCGCGTGACATCGTTATAACAAGCGAGATTGGCTTCATGCTCACTCCCCAAACCTGACGCGCGGATCGACCAGCGCCACGCAGATGTCGGAGACGATGTTCCCCACCAGCATCAGCATGGAGGTGATGGCCAGGATCCCCATGACAGTGGGGTAATCCCGCTCGACGATGGCCTCGTAGCCGAGCAGGCCGATGCCGTCGATGTTGAAGATGGTCTCGATGAGAAAGGATCCACCGAAGAAGACGGTGAGCACGGACCCCAGGTGGCTCGCGATGGGGATCAGGCTGTTGCGCATGGCGTGATCGGTGACCGCCTTGCGAAACGGCAGCCCCTTGGCCACGGCGGTGCGCACATAGTCCGCCGACAGGTTCTCCATCAGGCTGTTCTTCATGGTCATGGTGAGGATGGCAAAATCCCCGATGGCGTAAGCGATGAGGGGCAAGAGGGCGTGGGCGAAGACGGTACGGATCTGATCCCAGCTGCTCTGCATGGTATCAAAATCGTCCCCCGGGAAGCCCCCCATGGGCAACCACTCCAGGTGGAAGGCGAAGACGGTAATGAGGAAGATCCCCACCACGTAGGCGGGCAGCGCATAGGCCATGTAGATGAGCATGGAGCTCAAGGAGTCGAAGCGGCTGTTGTGCCTGAGCGCTTTGGCCACCCCGAGGGGGATGGAGACGGCGTAGCTCAGCAGGAAGGTCGCCAGCCCGAAGAAGGCCGTGACCGGCAGCCTATCCTTGATGAGCCCCCACACCGGCTCGTAGTAACGGGTCGACTCCCCCAGATCCAGCACCGCGAGTTTTTGCAGCCACTCCCAGTAGGCGACCAGCATGGGCTTGTCCAGACCGTAGAAGGCCTTGAGCTCCTCGATCTGCTCGTCGGAGAGGGCCTGCGCCCCCTTGCTGCCGCTGGAGCGCCCGGTCTCATTTTGTGATACCTGCGCCTGCATCAGCATGCGCTCGACCGGGCCGCCCGGCACGAAACGGGTGATGGTGAAGACGAGCAAGGTGATACCGAGAAACGTCGGGATGATCAAAAGCATCCGACGTAAGAAATACGACAGCATGGGGAAACCTCGTCCTTGTTGTTCTTGTATGGCCGCTTCATTCCAATGAACAGCCTGTCCTTCCTGGCATTACTCACTGAATTGACTGCTATTGGCAGACAATCCGCTCGGTCACTGTAAAAGCTCTGCAACAAAAATCAAGTAGCACGCGCCTGATGGATAGCCATCGCCATCTGCAGCAGAAATAACTGAGATTTTTTCTTAAAAATTCAACTTCAAGATAAAAAACTGCTACGCACTCATGTTGAAATAAATTTCAATTATTAAAAACAAATTATAAACTCGAACAACAAAGAAAAATATACTTATAAAACAATCAAATACAATGGTTCTCGCTCTCTGTAATTTTACCCACAAATGAAGAAGGAAATTTCCATAACACCGATACGTCACCAAACCGCGCCCCTGGCTAACGGCAGATTTAAATACTGTATAAATATCGAATCACGATATACGGATCGGGGTAATAGGCCCTTTATTGATAAATTAAAAAATAATCAATAAAATTGACACAATTGGATTTAACATCATTCTTACATGGTGATTTGTTAATTAACCGGAATAATACTCCAAAAAATCCCACCAATATAAAATAGTCATCTTATTGACACCCCCTCCCCCATCCTTCAAGCCTCATTTGACGTCACTTATTAAACCTTGATAAGCCTTACGCACCGCTCCAACGAGGGCGGTACAGGAAGCAAACAAAAAAACAATCAGGAAGGATACTAGCGATGCTTAGGAAAAGCAGACTCTCTGCTGCCATAGCGTTTGCCTTGGCGAGCGCGGCAGTTGTGGTCACCCCTGCCCTGGCCGAAGAGGGCCAGAACGTCGAAAAACTGCAAAAAATAAAAGTCACCGGCTCGCGGATCTCCCGAGTCGACGTGGAAGGTTCCACCCCTGTCGTCTCAGTGACCAAGGCAAAAATCGAGCAATCCGGTCAACAGACCGTCGCCGATTACCTCAAACAGGCCTCTTACAACTCCTTCGGCGGCGTCTCCCCCGCCTCAGGCAGTTCCTTCCAGTCCCAATCTACCGTCGGCCTGCGCGGCCTGGGGTCAGAGCGCACCCTGGTGTTGCTGAACGGCAAGCGGGTCGCGGGTTCCCCCACCATGGGCGGCACCTCCATCAACCTCAACACCATCCCCATGGCTGCCGTCGAACGGGTTGAAGTCAACCTGGATGGCGGCTCGGCCATCTACGGCTCCGACGCCATCGGTGGTGTCATCAACGTGGTGCTCAAAGAGGGCTATGAGGGCTTGACCTTCCAGGGTCGCCTCGGCTCACCGACCGAAGACGGCGGTGACGAGGCGAGTGGCTCCGTCGTCGCCGGCATCAACGGCGAGAAAGGCTCGCTGATGGCGGTCTACGAGCATGACAAGAAAGACGTCATCTACGCCCGCGATCGGGATTATCTCGCCAAGCAGGGCAACGAGTCCCCCAGCCCCTACGGCCGCAACGTAGAAGGGATCACAGGCCTGGATGCCAACGGCGATCCTGTCTGGAAATACGGCCCCCTGGCCGGCGCCACCAATGCCGACGGCAGTTGCAAATCCCCCTTCATCGACTTTGAAGACGGTTGTAACTACAACTACGGCCAGATAGCCGCCACCACGGCCTCCCGCAGCCGTGACACCCTGTACGTGAACGGCCGCTACCACATCAACGACACCGTCGACTTCGTGCCGCAGATCATCGGCTCCCGGGTCGAGAGTTTCGGTCGCTTCGCCCCCGCCGCCGGCGCCTTCGCCATAGACCCGTCCAACCCGAACAACGCCCAGTTCTTCACCGACAACGGCCTGGATGCCGCCGCTACCCAGGGTCTGGGCGAGGCCGCCTACGCCTACTACCGCTTCAGCAACGTCGGCCCTCGTGACAACCTGGTCACCGACATGACCGGCAGCCTCAACCTCGGCTTCGAGGGCACCATCGCCACAGAATCCGTGGGCGACATGCAGTGGAACGCCGGTTACATGTATTCCAAGACCGACAACAAGGAGAACGGCACCGGTTACGTGCTCAAATCCGCCGCCCAGCAGGCAGTAGCCGACGGCAAATTCGTCGGCGGGGAGTTCGATCCCAAGAGCACTGCCGCCATGACCGCCGACACCAGCCGCCGCTCCACCATGGACTTCTACCAGTGGTACGCCGGAGTGCAGTGGGACATGGGTGAACTGCCCGCCGGCCCAGTCAGCTGGTACGCCGGCGCCGAGTACAACGACTGGGTCTACAGCGACAAGTACGATGCCCAGTCCGAAGCGGGTAACATCATAGGCTCCGCCGGCAACTCCTCCGGCGGGGTGCGCGATGTCACCGCCGCCTACATTGAATCCCTGGTGCCCATCACAGAGCAGATCGAGCTGAACCTGGCCGGTCGCTTCGATGACTACAGCGACTTTGGCAGCGCCTTCTCCCCCAAGGCGAGCCTGCGCTACCAGCCGCTGGACAACCTGATGCTGCGCACCTCCTGGTCACGCTCGTTCCGCGCCCCCAGCCTGAGCGACCTCTACGCGGCTGACTCCTTCTCGGCCGACTGGGCCAAGGACTATGTCTACTGCGAGGCGAACGGCATCTCGGCGGCGGACTGCCCGAACCGCCAGTACGACACCACCCGCACTGCCAACGAGCAGCTCAAGGAAGAGACGGCGGACACCTGGAACTTCGGGGTGGCCTACAGTCCGCTGGATGACCTGAACCTCTCCCTGGACTACTACACCATCAGCATCGACGACGTGATCCAGCTGAACACCCTGCAGTCCGTCATCTATGACGAGCTGAATAACGGGGGCTCCAGCAACATCACCCGCAACAGCCAGGGCAAGATCAGCGGTGCCATCTCCCCCATGGTCAACCGGGGGACACTGAACACCAGCGGCCTGGATCTCAAACTGGATTATCGCTACGACCTGACCTCCGCCACCATCCGCTATGACCTCGGCGGCACCTACATCCTGGAGTACAAGGAAGGCCTGTACGCCGGTGGCCCCGTCATCGACAAGATCGGCCAGAACGGCAAGCCGCAGATGCGCTTCAGCTCCGGCGTGGGAGTCAACGTGTCCCAGTGGTGGAACATGGATACCTACCTGAGCGCGAACTACATCGACTCCCAGAGCCAGGACTACATCGCCGACACCGGTCAGGAAGTGGGCCACATCGCGTCCCAGACCACCTGGAACCTGAACGTCGGCGTGGAAGCGCCGTGGAACGGCAAGATCCAGGTCGGGGTGAAGAACATGTTCAACGCGGGCCCGTCCCTCGAGAGCGATGGCTTCACCTATGACGAGGAGCTCTACAGCATCGACGGTCGCATCTACTACCTCGACTACGCCCAGAAGTTCTGATCCACCAGGAAAGTGACGAGCCGGCCCCCTCGGGCCGGCTCTGCCCAAGGTTCCAAGGAAGTCACGGAGATAGGGTAATCCTATGAAAACAAGGACTATTACAATGAAGAAAGCGCTCCTCGGCAGCCTGGTTTCGGCTGCCCTGCTGACCAGCTTCAATCTGAGTGCCGCCTCTGCCGGTCAGGCAGTGGACGCTCAAGCCGCCACCGACAATGCCTCCAAAGTATCCCAGCAGAAGATCGACAGCTACGCCGAGTCTGCCGAGTCTGCCCTGGCCCAGTACAAGGCCGCCCTGCGCCAGGTCGACAGCCTGCGCACCTACAACGAGCAGGTGGGCAAGATGGTCGACTCCCAGAGTGCCGAGCTGGCCTCCATGCAGCGCCAGATAGCCCAGATCGATCAGACCAGCACCGAAGTGGTGCCCCTGATGCTCAAGATGATCGACTCCCTCGATCAGTTCGTCTCCCTGGACCTGCCGTTCCAGAAGGTCGAGCGGGAGGACCGCGTGGCGGCCCTGACCGACCTGATGAACCGGGCCGACGTCACCATCTCCGAGAAGTACCGCAAGATCCTCGAAGCCTATCAGATCGAGGAGGGCTTCAGCCGCACCATAGAGTCTTACAAGGCCAGCCTGGACAAGGATGGCACCGAGAAGACCTATGAGTTCCTGCGGGTCGGCCGCATCGCCCTGCTCTATCAATCCCCGGATGGCAACGAGACCGGCATGTGGAACAAGCAGACCCGTCAATGGGAAGAACTGCCCCAGAAGTATCGCAGTGCAGTAGAACAGGGCTTGCGTATCGCCAAGAAGCAGGCGCCACCCGCGCTCATCAAGCTGCCGGTTCAAACTGCGGAGAAAGCATCATGAAAGGAATCAAACTCGCCATTGCCTCCCTGATCGCGGGAACCACCCTGATCATCCTGCCGGTGACCGCCACCGAGAAACCGGTGGACCTCAATGCCCTGCTGAGCCAGGTCAAGGCGTCCAACCTGAGCGAATCCCAGCTCAACAAGGAGCGGGAGGCCCGCTTCCTGGCTGACAAGAACGAGCAAGGGGCCCTGCTGGCCAAGGCCAAGGCGGAGCTGGCCGCCGAGACCGCCAAGGGCGAACAGCTCAAGGCCACCTTCGATGCCAACGACAAGCAGCTCACCGAGCTGACCGAGACCCTGCGTCAGCGCTCCGGCAACATGGGCGAGATGTTCGGCGTGCTGCGCCAGTTCGCCGGCGAGTTCAAGGGGATCTTCAACGCCTCCGCCCGCCGGGTCGAACACCCTGAGCAGACGACACTGCTGACCCGCCTGGCGGAGAGCAAGGAGCTCCCCTCCAGCGACGACCTGACCGCCTTCTGGACCACCACCCTCGGCCGCATGGTGGACGGTGGCAAGGTGAGCCAGATCCCGGCCACCGTGGTCTACGGCGAGGGCAACCAGGCCGAGAAGACGGTGACCCAGATAGGCGAGTTCAACACCGTCTCCGAGGGCAAGTACCTCACCTTCGTACCGGAGACCGGCAAGTTCGAACAGCTGCCACGCCAGCCCGACAACAGCGTGCTGGAGCCAGTGGCCAAGTTTGAGCAGGGCAATGGCACCGTCGAGCCCATCTTCATCGACCCGTCCCGTGGCGTGATCCTCTCCCTGCTGGTCCAGTCCCCGACCCTGAAGGAGCGTATCGATCAGGGGGGGGAAGTGGGCTACGTCATCATGGTGCTCGGTGTACTGGGTACCCTGCTGGCCATCTTCTGCGGCCTGCGTCTGTCGATGATCGGCAGCTCCATGCGCAAGCAGCTGAAATCCGAGCAAATCGTCAAGGGCAACCCCATCGGCGAGATGCTGGGGGCCTATCAGTCCCACCGCGGTGACAACATAGAGGATCTGGAATCCAAGCTCGACGAGATCATCCTGCGCAACGTGCCCAAGTTCGAGAAGGGCATCAGCCTCATCAAGCTGATCGCCTCGGTCGCGCCGCTGCTGGGTCTGCTGGGTACCGTGGTGGGGATGATAGCCACCTTCCAGGCCATCACCCTGTTCGGCACCGGGGATCCCAAGCTGATGGCGGGCGGCATCTCCGAGGCCCTGGTCACCACCATGCAAGGTCTGGTGGTCGCCGTGCCCATGCTGTTCCTCTACACCATAGTGCAGACCCAGAGCCGCCGTCTCATCCAGATCCTGGAAGAGCAGAGCGCCGGTTTCGTCGCCCGCTATCAGGAAAATCTGCACGCCGCCAAGGCCGCAGCCTAAGGAGTCATCCATGTGGTTCTGGTTGATTGAAGAAGTCGAGTCGGTCCGCCGGTTTCTGGGATTGGGGGGCGATGTACTGGTCGCCCTGTTCTTCCTGACCCTGATGATGTGGGCCCTGTTGCTGGAGCGCTGGTTCTACTTCATGACCGTCTATCCCAAACAGGTGAAGCAGACCAAGGCGACCTGGCTGGCCCGCAGCGACCACCTCTCCTGGTCGGCCAAGCAGATCCGGCGCGAGCTGGTCTCAAGGGTTGCCATGGCCGTGGACAAGGGGATGCCGGTCATCAAGGTGCTGATCGCCCTCTGTCCGCTGATGGGTCTGCTCGGTACCGTGGTGGGCATGGTGCAGGTGTTCGACACCCTTGCCATCACCGGCACCGGCTCCCCCAGAGCGATGGCTTCGGGCATCTCCAAGGCGACGGTACCGACCATGGCGGGCATGATTGCCGCCCTTTCCGGCCTGTTTTTTGTCAACCAGCTCGACCACAAAGCCAAGCTGGCGGTCGAGAGGCTGGAAGATAACCTGAAACACGGCTGATGCAGGATGCATGCGCCAGACGGCACACCGTCTGGCCACAGTTAAACAAGGAGTTTTTGCCATGAGAAAACGTCACAGCGATAGCGGTGCTGATGAGGCGGCCATCGATTTGACCCCCATGCTGGACATAGTGTTCATCATGCTGATCTTCTTCATCGTCACCACCTCGTTCGTCAAGGAGTCCGGGGTAGAGATCAACCGCCCGAGCGCCAGCACGGCGGAGACGGTGAAGAAGGGGAACATCATGGTTGCGGTCCGCGAGAACGGCCAGGTCTGGGTCGACAAGCGATCCGTCGAAGTGGGCGCCGTGCGTGCCAACATCGAGCGGCTGCGGGCGGAGAACCCGGAGAGTGCCGTGGTGATCCAGGCCGATACCGAATCCCGCTCGGGTCTGGTGGTCCAGGTCATGGATCAGATCCGCATGGCCGGTGTCCAGAACATCTCCATCGCGGCGAGCAAGAGCAGCTGATGCCGGAGCGAGCACCATGAGATACCTGATAGCGATAACGGTCTCCTGTGTGGTGGTGTTCTTCCTGTTTCTGGGAATGAACAAACTCATCACGCCGGATCACCGGGAGTTGACGGAGAGAGAAGACGTCACCATGACGGACTTCATTCGCCTCAAACCCCAGGAGACCCTGCAAGAGAAACAACGGGAACTGCCCAAGCCGCCGCCCCCGAACCGGCCGCCTCCCCCTCCGGAGATGGAAGTGGCCAGCACGGACAGGCCGCAGATGGAGAGCTCGTCCATGGACATGCCCAAACTCGACATCCCGGTCAACATCGGCGGTGGCAACGCCCTCGGTGCCTACAGCACGGGTGGCGGTGGTGGTGGCATGGGGGGCAACAACGGTGCCATTCCCATGGCGACCTTCGAGCCCATGATGCCCCGCAAGGCGGCCCTGGCGGGGCTGGCGAGCGGCAAGGTGGTGGTGGAGTTCACCGTCACCGAGCGCGGCACCGTCAGCGACGTGCGGATCGTGAAAGAGGATCCGCGCAGCTATGACCTCGGCAAGGAAGCGCGCAAGACCATCGCCAAATGGACGTTCAAACCGGCCATGGTCGATGGCAGGCCGCAGGCATCCCGCATGCAGCAAGAGATCGAGTTTGCGGTCAACTAAGGAAGGTGGCGATGAAAAAGTTACGTAGCCTGATCCTCGCCCCGGTCGCCATGGCGGTGCTGCTTAGCACCGCCAGTTGGGCCGCCGAGCAACCCGCCCTGTCCGATCGCGCCTACCGCGCGGTCAACAAGGCCCAGGCGTTGATCACAGAGAAGAAATACGGCGAGGCCAATGCCAAGCTGCAAGAGGCGCTGTCTGGCGCAGGCGAGCGAGTCTATGACAAGGGGGTGATACTGCAGACCCTGGGCTTCGCGGCCGCCCAGCAGGAGAAATACAGCCAGGCGACCAAGTACTTCGCTGATGCCATCGCCACCGGCGGCCTGCCGCAACCGGTGGCCCAGCAGGTGCGCTACAACCTGGCCCAGCTCTACATGGCGGAGGGCAACTTCAAGGCCTCCATCAGCACCATGAACCAGTGGTTCGCGAGCCTTGGCAAGGATGAGAAACCCACCCCCCACGCCTACATCACGTTGGCCAACGCCCATGTACAGCTCAAGCAGTACCGGGAAGCCATACCGGCGGTGGATCAGGCCATCAAGCTGTCAGGGGGCAAGGCGCCCGAATCCTGGTACCTGCTCAAGATGGCGGCGCACTACGAGTTGAAACAGTACAAGCCAGCGACCGAGGTGCTGACCGCCCTCATCGACAGGTATCCGGAGAAGAAGAAGTACTGGACCCAGCTCTCCGCCATGCACATGCAGGCGGGCAACGACGCCAAGGCGCTGGCGGCGCTGGAGGGAGCTTATAACCTCGGCATGCTGACCGAGGCCAACGAGCTGCAGCGACTGGCCAACTACCTGGCCTTCGCCGGTATTCCCCATCGCGCCGCCCGGGTGATGGAGAAGTCCATGAAGGAGGGGACCATAGCGAGCAACGCGGCCAACTACAAGACGCTGGCCAACTACTGGCATCAGGCCAAGGAGCTGGATCCGGCCATCGATACCCTGGCCAAGTCCTACAAGCTGGCCCCGGATGCCGAGCTGCAGCTGAAGATGGCGCGCATGATGATCCAGAGCAAACGCTATCAGGATCTGGTGGCGCTGGCCGCCAAACCCGCAGCCAATGCCAACGGTGAACAGCGCGCCGATCTGAAGTTCCTGACCGGGGTGGCCTATTTCGAGCAGCAAAAACCGAAGGAGGCCCTCTCCGCCTTCAGTCAGGCGGCTCAAAACGACAACGTCAGTGGCCGCGCCTCCCCCTGGATCAACTTCTTGAAGGAACAACAAGGTGGCGCCATCACCCAGTGACGGCCCAGCAGGGAGAGCCCCTGCCCTGCCTCCACGACACAAGGGGCCTTGCCCCACCAGTTGCCTTGGTGGCACATTGGCCGCTCTCCGGAGCGGTCTTTTTTATGGCCGTTTATCACGCTATTTACCCATAAAAAAATCCGGAGCCAGGCTCCGGATTTATCGTCTCTACGAGGCATCAGAAAGATGCCGTTTCGTCATATCAGTAGCTGCACACCAGCTTCCAGCTGCCGTCACCCGCCTTGGGTTCGCTGCTGGTCCACCAGTTTGCCTGCCACACCGCCTTGCCATTGGTCACGCGATCGTTGGCATTGGCGTGATCGCCCTGAGGCCAGCTCGGATAGGCCGGATAGCTCGCCGGGTTGACGTTCTGGCTGCTGCAGGTGGTGCCACCGGTACCGCCATCACCCCCGCCCGTACCCACGACCGCCTCGGCCAGGGCCGGGAAATCAGCCTTGAGACCTATGGTCTGGCTGCCGACAATCAGGCGCACGCCGCTCGGTACGCCCGCTGCCGGCAGGTAGTAGGTCATGGCCACTTCAACGTCGGAGCCCGGCGCCCAGGCCTTCCAGGTCGGCAGCGTCATGGCCACCTTGTGGAAGTCCTTCTCGTTGGCAATGCCGTCCGAGTTCTGGTTGCCGCCGCTCTCGACCACCTTGAGGCCCATGCCACTCTGATCCGTGATGGTGTCAGAGGTGGAAGTGGGTACCAGGAACTCGATGCGGGTCCCGCCCGGGATGGTCTGGGTGGATTTATTCGTCAGTTTCAGCGTGGGGTTGATCGGGTAGTTCGAATCCCCTTCCTTGAAGCCGGAGAGGCTCACACCGATGTCGAGCTGGGCCGCCGGTGCCGGCAGATCGTTCTGTTTCAGGTTCGCCTTGCTCGCCTTGCTGAACTTGTCGTACGCCAGGCTGGTCAAGGTGCTACCCATCACATACTCGTTCTTGGCCGGGTCGAACGCATAGTCCCCCGCCATTTCCCAGAACATCACGCCCCCCAGACCCCGGTTGACGATGTAGTCCAGCTTCTTGCCCATGGACTCTTCATCTTCGGTGGAGAGGAACACCTTCTTCTGCTCGTTCCACAGCCAGGGCGCCTGCGCCTTGTCGTCGTAGTAACGCACGTACTGGCCCTGGATCACGTCAGCCGGATCGTTGGGATCCAGGCCCCAGGCCGTGCCATAGCTCGGCAGGGTAGTGATGCCGAGGCTGGCCGCGTGCTCCAGGTTCTTGGCGTGCCACATGGGCACGGCACCGGCGCCGACTTCCTTGCCGTTCTTGTCCAGATCGTGCCAGATGTTGTCGATGCCGACAGCCCCGTTGCCGCAGGGGATGGTGCTGCCACCGGTGCCCGGCTGGCAGTTGCTCTGGCTCGGCAGGGCTGCCTTGCCGTTGAGACCATGGGTACCGCCGGTGACGCCTTGCCAGCCACGGGTGTAATAGGGCACCCCTATGTTGATCTTGCCGGCCGCCAGGGCGCCACGGAAGTAGTGCGCTGCCCAGGCCGAGTTCAGATAGCCGATGGCACCGTACTGGGCCTGGCTGTAGACCCCCCACTGGGCCAGCTCGGGATCCGCCTTGTTGTCGAACAGCGCGGCGTTGTGGGCCACGAAGTTGTTCCAGGCACCGTGGAAGTCATAGGTCATCAGGTTGACGTAATCCAGATACTGGGTGACCTGGAAGTTCTCCATGCCACGCAGCAGATAGGCCGACGCCGGCGAGGCGATCGTCAGCATGTACTTGCGACCATCCTCGGTACCGGCACTGTCGAGCCGCGAACGCAGGGTCTTCATCAAGACTTCGTAGTTGGCAAACAGCTTGGCCCGGCACTGGTTGGAGAGCGGGAAGTCGTTGGGGTTGCCCGCATCCTTCATGGAGGTGGGGTACTCATAGTCCACGTCCACCCCATCGAAGCCGTACTGGCGGATGAAGCCCACCGCCGAGTCGGCAAAGGCGTTGATGCCGGCGGTGTTGACCGAGCAATCCCCCTTGGTGGTGGCGGTGTAGAAGCCACGGGTATCGGCCCAGCCGCCCACCGAGATCAGCGTCTTCACGTCCGGATACTGCTTCTTGTACTTCGACAGCAGGTTGAAGTGGCCCTGATAAGCGAACTCGGGATCCATCTCGGCGCCCGCTACCCCCTCCCAGGTCATCTTGGTGGCAGAGTCGTCCACCTTGATCAGATGGCTCTGCTCGTCCACCCCGGCGAACGCGTAGTTGATGTGGGTGATCTTGTCCCAGGGAATGTCGTTCACCAGATAGGAAGGCAGGCCGTTCTTGCCGGTACGCCAGGAGGTGAAGTAGCCGATGACCCGGCGGGCATGGTCATCCCCCATGCACTCGCTGCCGTCGGCGCGGTAGACCTGACGAATGTCGCAGGAGAGGTTGCCACCGGTGGGTGGCAAGGCGGCTTCTTCCACCTGTACATCGACCTGGCTCGATTCGCCGACCAGATTGGCTTTATCGGTGGACACCAGTTTGAGGCCGGCCAGGCCCCTGTTCTGCGGTGTCCAGCTCAACTGCCAGGGGGCGCTGCTGTCTTCACCGACCTTCTGGCCATTCACATAGAGCTCGACCTTGGCCACGTCGTTGTTGGCATCGGTCACATTGGCCGTCACGGTGGCGGCGCGGCCCAGGGTCAGCTTGGCCCCGGCGGCCGGACTCGCGATGCTGACCTTGGGTGCCTCTGGCGCCACCACGGCACTGACGCTGAAAGCCGCATCGGCCTCGCTCAGCAGCTTGCCGTCCTTGTCCAGCCCGCGGGACTTGAGCTGATGGGCGCTGACCCCGCTGGCGGTCCAGCTCGCCGACCAGGGCGCCGCGCTGCTCACCGCCACCTGAACCCCGTCGATCAGATACTCGACCCGGGTCAGCGCGCTGCTGTTGCCGCTCAGGCTCACCGCCAGGGCCACCGGGGCGCCTTCGTTGAAAGCGCTACCAACCGCGGGCGAGCTGATGGCGAGCCCAAGGGCTGGCGCGGTGCCACCGTCGCTGAAGGGTTTCCAGGCATCGGCCCAGACTGCGCCCACGCCGGGAGCATAGTGGTAGGGCGAGGCGCCACACCAGCCGGAATAGGGGAATTCCTTGCATTCGTAGAGGTTGCCAACGTTGCTGACGACATCGCCAGCCTGGTAGGCGGTGCCAGCCTGATAGGCGGGATAAGCGGCTTGCGCCCAGGCGGGCATGGCCGCGAGGGCAACCAGCATGGCGAGCCTGCTGGGCCTGAAGGTCTGTTGCATTGTTTTATCTTCCTTGTTTTGTCTTGGCTTTTAAAACCGGGCAAAAGGCGGCAGCAACAGGCGAGAAAGGGTCGACAACAGGCCATGGACGGGCCACATACCCTCATGTCACCCGGGGAAACCCCGCTATCTGTCCCTGCGGGGCAGATCGGAGGCTTTGCGTCCCGGCATCATTGCCGGTTTGCCCTTTACCTGGGTTCCGTGAGGAACAGGGCGAGTATAGGAAGCAAGTCGCAGATGCTCAATCTTTGTTCTCGAAGAGAAATATGTAAACGCCAGCGGGATCACAGTATTTCGACTCGCAACAAATGACAAATTAGTCATTAATTTCAACTTGTTAGCCAGATCAAATAAATGAAATAGGCCTCCTTTGTCTCCCAATAATGTGCGTTGGCTCACTGGTATGAACTGCCAGAAATGTGACAATGCGCGCCCTTGGTCAAGGCGCCAAGGCTATGGAAACACTGGCAAAAATAAAAAAGGATTACCCATGAAAGGAACACCTACCCTGCTGTCGCTGGCCGTGGGGCTCGCCCTTGCGTCCCCCTCTGTCTACGCCGCCGGCTTCAGCTGTCCGGCCGACAATGCCCTCACCCCCATCCCCGCCATTCAAGGCAGTGGCGACAAGAGCCCGCTCATCCCGGACGATCTGTTCGAAAGCACCCAGACGGTCTCGGTCAAGGCGGTGGTCAGCGCCCTCGGCGAGAGCCTGAACAAGGGCTTCTACCTGCAGGATGTGCAGGGAGATGGCAACCCCCAGACCTCGGACGGCATCTTCGTCTTCCTCAGCGACAAGAACTTCGCGACCAAGTACCCGGACCTCAAGCCGGGCACCGTAGTCTGTCTGGAAGCCAAGGTGGCGGAGTATTACGGCTACACCCAGCTCAAACCCGTCTTCGACGGCAGCGCTGCGCGTCTGCAGGTGCTGGCACAGGGCGCGGCCCCTGCCGCCGTACCGCTGCGGGTGCTGGAGGGAGAAACCCTGGCCCGGGCGCTGGAGCGCCACGAGGGGATGCGGGTACGGCTCGATGAAAGCAGCGGCCTCAAGATCAGCCGCAACTTCAGCTACGACTACGCCGCCAGGCGCAACAACCTGGTGCTCTCCCACCAGGCACCGCTGATGAAGCCGACCCAGCTGCATGTGGCGGGCAGCGAGCAAGCCAAGGCACTGGCACAGGCCAATGCCGGCAACCGGGTGTTCCTCGAATCCGACTTCAAGGCCGCCGACGGCAAGCTGCCCTGGCTGCCAGCCTGGGAGCCGGAGCAGGGCTATCTGCGCGTCGGCGATGCGCCGGTCAACCTGGATGCCCTGGTAGGTTACAGCTATGACGAATACCGGCTGATCGTGCCGAAGGAGCAGACCATCACGGTCGGCGATCTGCTGCGTACCGACGAGAACGATCGCCAGCGCGCACCGGCCCGCACCGCCGGCACCGACTTGCGCATCGGCAGCTTCAACGTGCTCAACTACTTCACCAGCCACTCCAGCGTGGGCGGCGCCCTCAACGTGCTCTGCGTGGATCAGGCGGATGCGGACAGCGCCAAGGGCTGCAACCGCGGCGCCAAGGATCTGACTGACTTCCAGCAGCAGCGTACCAAGATAGTGAACGCCATCACCGAGATGGACGCAGACCTCCTCGGCCTGATGGAGATGGAGAACAACGGCTTCGACGAACACTCCGCCATCAGCGATCTGGTCGCGAGTCTCAACGCCCAGCAAAAAGACGTCAGCCAGCACTACGCCTTCGTCAGCCTGCCCAAGGCCCTGCTCGGTCAGGAGCGCTTCTTCGGTGGCGACGCCATCATGGTGGCCATGATCTACCGTCCGGCCAAGCTGACCCCGAGCGGGGATGCCAGCGTGATCCCGCTACCGGAGCAGCGCTACATCACCGGTGGCGTCGCCAAGACCGCCAGCCAGCGTGACTCTCTGGTGCAGAGCTTCACCGTGACAGGTGGCAACGAGCCGCTCACCCTGGTGGTCAACCACCTGAAATCCAAGGGCTCCGGCTGCTTTGAAAACGGGGATGGCAAGACCGAACCCGCCGATCTGCAGGGCAAGTGCACCGAGTTCCGGGTCAGTGCCGCCAAGGTACTGGGCGAGGCGGTAAACAAGCTGCCGGGCCAGGTGCTGCTGGTGGGGGACTTCAACTCCTACGCCAAGGAAGACCCGATCCGGGTGCTGACCGACTACGCGCCGGCCAGCAGTGATCGCAAGATCCGCGCCGCCTCCCACACCTTCCTCGGCGAGCAGTCCTACGAGCGTATCGGTCAGGAGGTGAGCAAGAGCTATGGCCTGGTGGACTTGAACGTCAAATTCAATCAGGAGAAGGCCATCTCCTACAGCTATGAGGCCGAACTCGGTACCCTGGACTACGCCCTCGCCAACCCGGCGCTGGCCAAGCGGGTGATCGCGGTCGCCGACTGGCACATCAACTCCTACGAGAGCAACCTGTTCGAGTACGGCCGTGGCTTCACCGGCGACATGATCAAGTCTGACAACCCGTTCAGCGCCTCGGATCACGATCCCATCATCGTCGATCTCAAGTTGCAGGAGGAGAGCAAGGGCGGCGGTGGTGGTGCCATGGGTGCCCTGCTGCTGGCGCTGTTGCCGCTGGCCTGGCGCCGCCGACACACCTCATAACTCGCTCTGAATAACGAAAAAAGCCCGCGACAGTCGCGGGCTTTCTCATTTTGGCCATTTGATTTGTAAATGAAGAGGCGTTAGCCATGAAAAAAACAAATGCCTGAACAAACAAAAAGGCCACCGCGATAACGGTGGCCTTAAGTGTTTGGTGGAGCTACGCGGGATCGAACCGCGGACCTCTTGCATGCCATGCAAGCGCTCTCCCAGCTGAGCTATAACCCCAAATTCTTCTTTTTAAACAACCAGTTCTGGCGGCCGGCTGCCTCATTGCTAAATAGTGGTGGAGCTACGCGGGATCGAACCGCGGACCTCTTGCATGCCATGCAAGCGCTCTCCCAGCTGAGCTATAACCCCGAAATCTTTACTCTTTAGACAATCGGTTCTGGTGTCCGTTTGTCTTACTTCGAAATAGTGGTGGAGCTACGCGGGATCGAACCGCGGACCTCTTGCATGCCATGCAAGCGCTCTCCCAGCTGAGCTATAACCCCACAAAGGTCGGCCTGGGTGATACACACCGCACTGCCCTGGGTACTGCATTTCAATTTGGAACCTGGTGGAGCTACGCGGGATCGAACCGCGGACCTCTTGCATGCCATGCAAGCGCTCTCCCAGCTGAGCTATAACCCCTTGGATTCCAGATTGTTCGAGGAAAATTTGGTGGAGCTACGCGGGATCGAACCGCGGACCTCTTGCATGCCATGCAAGCGCTCTCCCAGCTGAGCTATAACCCCAACTCACCTCGGTGCTACCAAAGTTATCTCTGGCAACGGAGGCGCATGATAGGCATCACCCGCTTTGCTGTCAACCCTAAAATACCACCGCTTTGCGCGTTTAGTCAAAATTCAAACAGTTCGCTGTTTTTACCAGCAGCCAGAGGGCTATCTCACTGTTTTATGTCACAAATCCGACTGAGGCTCAAAAACGAAGGGCCCCCGTTCGGGAGCCCTTTAAGGTCATTCACAGCGGCTTGTTCGCCAGCCTTGAGAGACTGACCGGCAGCGAGATTACTCGGCCGCCATGCGCGCTTCGATGTACGCCAGCGCGCGATCGATGCGAGCGAGAACGCGCTCCTTGCCCACCAGCGCCATCACGGCGTCGATGGCAGGGGGAGCTGGCCCAGACCGGTATTACTCGGCAGCCATGCGCGCTTCGATGTACGCCAGGGCGCGATCGATGCGGGCAAGCACCCGCTCCTTGCCCACCAGCGCCATCACGGCGTCGATGGCCGGAGATTGACCCAGCCCGGTGACGGCGACGCGCAGCGGCATGCCGACCTTGCCCATGCCCTGACCCAGCTCGGCGGCAGTGGCTTCGATCAGCTCGTGCAGCGCTTCGGTGGTCCAGGTCTCCAGGGCGGCCAGCTTGGCTTTGGCCAGGATCAGCGGCTCGGCAGCCACACCGCGCAGGTGCTTCTTGGCGGCGGCTTCGTCGAGTGCCTCGTACTCCTCGAACAGGTAGCGGCTCTGGGCGGCCATCTCCACCAGGGTGTTGCAACGCTCGGCCAGCAGGGTCACCACCTGAGCCAGGGACGGGCCCGTGCTGGTGTCGATGTGCTGGGCGGCCATATGCCACTCCAGGTACTTGGCGACGTGCGCCGGATCCTGGCTGCGCATGTAGTGGTTGTTGAGCCACAGCAGCTTGTCGGTGTTGAAGGCGGAGGCGGACTTGGAGATGGCATCCAGGCTGAACAGCTTGATCATCTCGTCCAGGCTGAAGATCTCCTGATCGCCGTGGGACCAGCCCAGACGCACCAGGTAGTTCAGCAGCGCTTCCGGCAGGTAGCCGTCGTCGCGGTACTGCATCACGGAGACAGCGCCGTGGCGCTTGGACAGCTTGGCGCCGTCGTCACCCAGGATCATGGAGACGTGGGCAAACTCCGGCACAGGCGCGTTCAGGGCCTTGTAGATATTGATCTGACGCGGGGTGTTGTTGATGTGGTCTTCACCGCGCACCACGTGGGTGATCTCCATGTCCCAGTCGTCCACCACCACGCAGAAGTTGTAGGTGGGGGCGCCGTCGGTGCGGCGGATGATGAGATCGTCGAGCTCGGTGTTGGCAAACTCGATGCGGCCACGGACGTGGTCGTCGAACACCACAGAGCCTTCGGTCGGGTTGCGGAAGCGAATGACGTGGGGCGCATCGGCCGGGTGAGCGTGGGCCGCGTCACGGCACTTGCCGTCATAGCGCGGCTTCTCGCCGTTGGCCATCTGACCTTCGCGCAGAGATTCGAGGCGCTCCTTGGAACAGAAGCACTTGTAGGCACGGCCGTCGGCCAGCATCTCGTCGATGATGCCGTTGTAGCGATCGAAACGCTTGGTCTGGTAGTAGGGGCCCTCATCCCAGTTCAGCTCCAGCCATTCCATGCCCTCAATGATGGCGTCGATCGCCTCCTGAGTGGAACGTTCCAGATCGGTATCCTCGATACGCAGCACGAACTCACCGCCCTGGCTCTTCGCAAACAACCAGGAATAGAGTGCGGTACGGGCACCGCCAACATGCAAGAAGCCGGTCGGGCTGGGAGCAAAACGGGTTTTGACTTTCATCTTTAAGCCTTGTGTAGAGGGCCTTGGGCCAATTCATTAAAAAAACCGTCGCATTTTAGCACCGAGCAACCCGGATGGGAAAACCATGGTACCGCGGAGCCTAAAATAGGCCTGGATCCGGTAAAGACCACTATTTTTGAATGGGATCGCAAAAGTTTCCCTCTTTTTCCGCTTAGCTAGACAAGATTGCTGGAGAGATCTCCCGCCCTGCCGATAATTCAAACAACTTTCTACGTTACAAGGAACGCAAGATGCAGTTTCGTTCTATCCAGAATCGCATCCTGGTGATGGCGGGGATCGCCATGACCACGGCCCTGGTCATCCTGATCCTGCTGAACCAATATTCCGGCAAACAGACCCAGCAGCTGACCATCAGCTCCAGTCGCGCCGCCCTGCAACAGGAGGCCTGGCAGAAGGTGAGTGCCAATGCCCGTGCCGAGGCCGCCACCATCACCCAGCTGCTGCAGAAGGGGCTCTCTTACACCCAGCAGATGGCCAGCGTCTTCGCCCAGCAGCAAGGGGGCAAGCTGCCGCTGGATCGCCAACAGGCCACCGATCTGCTCAAGGCGCAGCTCGCACTCGAACCCCAGCTGTATGGCGCCTTCGCGGGCTTCGAGCCCAATGGCTTCGATGGCCAGGACGCCACCTTCGCCGGTCAGACGGCCCTTGGCAGCGACAGCCAGGGCCGTTTCGTGCCCTACTTCTACCGTGACAAGGGGAGCATCGGCAGCGATCTGCTGCTCTCCATCGAGAAGAGCGACGCGGACGAGTTTGGCAATCCGGCCAACGACTATTACGCCTGCCCGAAACGGGAGGGCCGCTCCTGCCTCATCGACCCCTTCAAGGTGGACATCAACGGCCAGCAGGTGCTGGTGAGCACCATCACCACCCCCATACTGGTGGACGGCCAGTTCAAGGGCGTCGCCGCGCTGGATCTGGCGGTGGACTCCATCAGCCGTCAAGCCCAGTCCCTCAACAGCAACATCTATGACGGCAAAGGCGAGACCCTGATCGTCAGCGCCGCCGGCGTCATCACCGGTACCAGCGGCGATGCCAGCCTGCTCGGCAGCCGCGCCGACAAGCTGCTCGGTGCTGGCTGGCAGCAATACCTCAAGCCGGAGGTGCAGCGCCAGGAGCTCACCGATGCGTTCCGCATCTCGGTGCCCATCGCGGTGCCGGGCATGAGTCGCAATTGGGCCATCATCGTCACCCTGCCCTACAAGGTGGTGCTGGCTGGCGCCGATCAGCTGGCGGAGCAGCTCGCCGACATGAACCGGGCCGCCATGACCCAGCAACTGATCGGTGCCCTGCTGGTGCTGGTGCTGGCCCTCGCCACCATGCTGGTGATCGCCCGCAGCATCACGGGCCCCATCCGCCAGATGGTGAGCCTGGTGGATGACATCGCCGACGGCGAGGGGGATCTCACCAAGCGCCTCAAGACCCAGTCCCAGGACGAGCTGGGGGCCCTGGCCCGCGGCATCAACCGCTTCATCGACAAGCTGCAGGTGCTGCTGGGGGATGTGCAGAAGACCGCGAGCGAAGTCCATCGCCACGCCGGTGACACCGACCGCATCGCCGGCCAGACCGACACCAACCTGCAGCATCACCAGGCGGAGATGGAGCAGATGCTGACTGCGGTGCAGGAGATGTCCTACGTCAGCCAGGAGGTCGCCACCCACGCCAACAACACCGCCGACTCCGCCAAGCAGGCTCAGGGCGCGGCGGATCAGGGCAAGGAGCGCTTCCAGCGGGTGATCCAGTCCATGCACAGGGTCGCTGCCGAAGCAGGCAAGGGCGCCGAGGTGGTGGAAGGGCTGGCCTACGACAGCGAGCAGATCACCAGCATCCTCACGGTGATCCAGGGCATCGCCGATCAAACCAACCTGCTGGCGCTCAACGCCGCCATCGAGGCGGCCCGGGCCGGTGAGCAGGGCCGCGGCTTCGCGGTGGTGGCGGACGAGGTGCGCAAGCTGGCGGGCAATACCCAGCAGGCGGTGCAAAACACCCAGGAGCTGATCGAGAAGATCCGCCACAGTTCGGCCAACGCGGTCAGCGCCATCCAGCAGAGCCAGCAGCTGACCCATCAGGCGGTGGGCGAGGCGGATCTGGCGGAGGCGGCGCTCGGCAGCATCTTCAAGGCCATCGCCACCATCAACGACATGACCTACCAGATAGCCTCCGCCGCCGAGGAGCAGAGCTCGGTTTCCGAGACCGTCTCCGGCAATCTGTCAAAAACCAACGCACTGGCCAACGACATCGCCGAAGATGCGACCAATACGGCCAAAGCCAGCCAGGCCTTGCGCCAGGCGGCCGAGCGTTTACAGCAATTGCTCGGACAATTTCGTCTCAGCTGATAATTTTCATCATCAGGGCTCTCCCCCTCGGGGGCGAGTCCGTTTACCATAGGCGGCATATTTGCCTGATGGCAGGCAATGTAGTGAGAGGTAAATGCCGTGCCCACCCCGGACCGTCGCCCACGTGGCCATAACAGACGAGCCCAGCAGCGTCGCCAAGACGAATCACAAGGAACCCTGCTCCATCGTATCAATGCCGCTACCCTGCCCCTGCGTCAGCGCCTCGGGCAAGGCATGAGTGGCCTGCGTAACAAGGAGGCCAGGACGGCCTCATTCAAGCTGGCCAGCCCGCTGCCGCGCAAGAACACCATTGGCCTGCTGGTATTGGTCCCGCTCTGGTTGCTGGTGCTGATCTGGGAGCCGGCGCCCTCCGCCCCCGGCGTGGCGCCGTCCGGTTCGCTCGCCGTGCCGCTGGCAGTGCCGGCCCAGGCGCTGACCGTCGGCAATGGCAACACCGGCAGTGCGCCGGTTGCCGCCAAGCCGGTCGAGGAGAAGGTGGACGGTACCTGGCTGCAGCACGATGTGCAGGCTGGCGAGACCCTCTACTCCATCTTCCGCAAGTTCGAGCTGCCCGGCGCCGAGCTCAGCCGGCTGATCGCCATCGAGGGACCGGATCGTCCGCTGACCCGGTTGCAGTCAGGCAAGTCGGTGTTCGTGCTGGTGGACGCGGGTCGCCGCATCCAGCGGGTCGAGATCCGCGCCCTGGGTCAGGTGAACTATCGCTACGACCGCCAGGGTGAAGGGTTCGCACTCAAGGAGTGAAACCGCGAGGCATAACGCACTGAAACGGGAGGCCTGGTGCCTCCCGTTTTTTTGAGCCGCAGCCTGAAACAAGCCGCTGACTTCGCAATAGTTTTAGCTCGCTCAAAAAATGAAAAGTGCCAAATTGACAAGGGATCGGGCTTCAGTACAATCGATTGTGCTTTAGACAGGGATTGTACTGCATGCGACTGGGACAAATTGACGTGGTCAGTCATGGGTAGACCCCTGGATTCTAGGCAAATGCTGCCCACCAAGGCGTTAGTTTCATTTTGTTATAGATAGGACTTACCACATGTCTGACATTCGCACCGGCCAAGTAAAATGGTTCAACGAAACCAAGGGTTTTGGCTTCATCGAGCAATCCCAGGGACCGGACGTTTTCGTTCACTTCTCCTCCATCCAGAGCACGGGTTTCAAGACCCTGGCTGAAGGTCAAAAAGTCCAGTTCACCGTGACCCAGGGCAAGAAAGGCCCTCAGGCTGAGAACGTGACCCTGCTCTAAGCCGCGCCAGTGAACCAGTAGGAGGAGACTGCTCCTCCTATTTTTTTGCCCGTCATTCCGCGCCCTGCCTCAGGTGAGCCATTCGCCGCACCTCCCCCCCTTCCCAAGCCACCAAGCGGGATCACGACCCAATGCCCGCCGCGCTGGCCGATGGCCCGAGCATGCTGGCCGGAAACCGGCATAGGTGCTGACAAGCGGATACGACGAAGCATCGCGGCGCGATACGGAATCAATTCAAGGGGATAAAAAGACTGGTGATACTACGAAGAGAGATTGGAGCGGGAAACGAGACTCGAACTCGCGACCCCGACCTTGGCAAGGTCGTGCTCTACCAACTGAGCTATTCCCGCAACAGGATGTCATCTGCACATGATTGGAGCGGGAAACGAGACTCGAACTCGCGACCCCGACCTTGGCAAGGTCGTGCTCTACCAACTGAGCTATTCCCGCATCGGAATATCATCTGCAGCTTACTAATACGTATTGGAGCGGGAAACGAGACTCGAACTCGCGACCCCGACCTTGGCAAGGTCGTGCTCTACCAACTGAGCTATTCCCGCAACAGGATGTCATCTGCACATGATTGGAGCGGGAAACGAGACTCGAACTCGCGACCCCGACCTTGGCAAGGTCGTGCTCTACCAACTGAGCTATTCCCGCAACGAAATATCATCTGCAAAATCGTACTAAAAGCATTGGAGCGGGAAACGAGACTCGAACTCGCGACCCCGACCTTGGCAAGGTCGTGCTCTACCAACTGAGCTATTCCCGCAACATAGGTTGTCTTGAGGTGCTTGCTGATGATTGGAGCGGGAAACGAGACTCGAACTCGCGACCCCGACCTTGGCAAGGTCGTGCTCTACCAACTGAGCTATTCCCGCATCGGAACATCATCGGCAAATTTTTTGGAGCGGGAAACGAGACTCGAACTCGCGACCCCGACCTTGGCAAGGTCGTGCTCTACCAACTGAGCTATTCCCGCAACTACCTTAAAACGGCCGTACAGCATTTGGTTGCTTGCGCTACTGTACGGGAGCCGAATTATAAGAGCAGTCATTCCAATTGCAAGGGCTTTTTTGTCACTGTGCAGCCGTTCGCTCAAAAGCTGTCCGAACTGCCGATTTTAGCAACCGGGGGATGCCAAGCCCTTGCCGGCAACTCAGATTTTGAACACGTGGCTGCGGTAGAACTGCAGCTCGGCGATGGATTCACGGATGTCGTCAAGGGCCTGGTGGGAGCCACTCTTGGTGAACTGATCCAGCAGTTCTGGCTGCCAGCGACGGACCAGCTCCTTGATGGTGCTGACGTCGACGTTGCGGTAGTGGAAGAAGGCTTCCAGCTCCGCCATGTGCCTGACCATGAAGCGGCGATCCTGGCCGATGCTGTTGCCACACAGGGGGCTGGTGCGCTCCGGCACCCACTCCTGAATGAACGCCAGCGTCTCGGCAACGGCGCGCGCCTCGTCGTATTCACTCGCCTTGACCCTGGCCACCAGACCGCTCTTGGTGTGGGTGTTGACGTTCCAGTCATCCATCTTGGCAAGCTCGTCGTCGCTCTGGTGGATGGCGATGACGGGCCCCTGTGCCAGCACGTTCAGATCCTTGTCGGTGACGATGGTGGCGATCTCCAGTACCACGTTCTCTTCGGGGTCCAGACCCGTCATCTCCATGTCGATCCATACCAGGTTCTGCTCGCTGACTGTCATGATTGCTCTCTCTAGTGGGAGGAATGGCGGAATTTTGCCAATTTGCATGTATCATACTGGCTTTGGATCTGTTCATAAACTGGCGAATCGAGTGGCAAAGAAAGCAAAACTCAATCTGGGTCAACAAAGGCGTGTCCAGGCCAACCGCGAACGGCGGCTGCAAAAAGATCACAGTACCGTGGTCGATGACACCCTGTTTGGCCCGGCCATCGAGGGGGTGGTGATCAGCCGCTTCGGTCAGCATGCGGACGTCGAGGCCGTCGATGGCACCATCCACCGCAGCAACCTGCGCCGCAGCAGCATCAGCAGCCTGGTGTGCGGTGACAAGGTGGTCTGGCGTCCCGGTCTCAATGCCGCCACCGCCGGCGTCATCGAGGCGGTGCATCCGCGCCACTCGGTGCTGACCCGGCCGGACTTCTACGACGGGGTCAAACCCATCGCCGCCAACATCGACCAGATCATCATCGTCTCGGCGGTGATGCCGGAATTCTCCACCAACATCGTCGACCGCTATCTGGTGGCCGCCGAGGACGTGGAGATCCAGCCGCTCATCGTGCTGAACAAGGTCGACATGCTCGATGACGCGGCTCGCCTGCGCATCGAGGGCCAGCTCGCCCCCTACCGCAAGCTCGGCTATCAGGTGATCCTGGTGAGCTGCGAGAGCGGCGAAGGGCTCGATGAGCTCAAAGCCCAGTTTGAAGGCAAGATCAGCATCTTCGTCGGCCAGTCCGGGGTCGGCAAGTCGTCGCTCACCAACGCCCTGATGCCGGGGCTGGATGTACTCACCGGCGAGATCTCCGAAAATTCGGGACTCGGTACCCACACCACCACCACGGCGCGGCTCTATCACTTCCCGAGCGGCGGCGATCTGATCGATTCTCCCGGGATCCGCGAGTTCGCACTCTGGCATCTGGAAGCGGATCGCATCACCTGGTGCTTCGTCGAGTTTCGTGACTACCTGGGTGGCTGCCGATTCCGTGACTGCACCCACAAGAACGATCCCGGCTGCGCCCTGCGGGCGGCGGTCGACAGCGGCGCCATCAGCGCGGATCGCTTCCACAACTATCACCGCATCCTGGAAACCATGCAGGAAGCCCGCCACGGTCGGCAACAAGCCCGGCTGTGACCCATTCAACGAATTCTGTAGATGAAGATCATGAGCATCACTGACAACCTGAAAATTGCCGGTCAATACTGCCTGCCCAAACACGCGCTCTCCCGTCTGGTGGGCAAGCTCGCGGCCGCCGAAGCTGGCAACCTCACCACCAAGGTAATCGAAGCTTTTATCAAACAATACCAGGTCGACATGAGCGAAGCGCTCCATGAGGCGCCGGCGTTTTACAAGAGCTTCAACGCCTTCTTCACCCGTGAGCTCAAGCCGGGGATCCGCCCGGTGGTGGACGATGCCATGACCCTGGCGCTGCCGGTGGATGGCACCGTCAGCCAGCTCGGCCCCATCCATCAGGGCCGCATCATCCAGGCCAAGGGCCACGACTACAGCGCCCGCGAGCTGCTGGGTGGTTATGACGACCTGGTGGCGCCGTTCAAGGATGGTGACTTTGCCACCATCTACTTGGCCCCCAAGGATTATCACCGCATCCACATGCCGCTGGACGGCGTGCTGGAGAGCATGGTGTTCGTGCCCGGCGATCTGTTCTCCGTCAACCCGCTCACCGCCGAGAACGTGCCGAACCTGTTCGCCCGCAACGAGCGGGTGGTGGCCACCTTCCGCACTCCCCATGGCCCCATGGCGCTGGTGCTGGTCGGTGCCACTATCGTCGCCAGCATCGAGACCATCTGGGCCGGCAACATAGCGCCGACCAAGCACAAGGAAGTGGTGCGCTGGGACTACACAGGCGATGAGGCGATCACCCTGCAAAAAGGGGCTGAGATGGGCCTGTTCAAGCTCGGCAGCACCGTCGTCTGCCTGTTTGGCCCGGGTATGTTGGCCAATTTCGAGCCCCATCTGACCACGGGCGTGACCACCCGTATGGGCCAGCCATTTGCCAAACTGGCGGTTGACGCATGAGCGAGCAACCCATCCCGGCACAAAAGAAGAATCCGCTGCACGGGCTGACCCTGGAGGCGATCGTCACCGCACTGGTCGCCCACTACGGTTGGGAGAAACTGGGGCAGGAGATCAACATCCTGTGCTTCACCAAGGATCCCAGCATCAAGTCCAGCCTGAAATTCTTGCGCAAGACCCCCTGGGCGCGGGAGAAGGTCGAGAGCCTTTATCTCTACGTCCAGCGTAAACAGGCCAAGCAGAAGGAAGACCCTCATGGCGTTTAAAATTACCTACACCTACGGCAAAAAAACCAAAGAGATCGGCTACGCCAACGACAAGTTCAACAGCATCTACGATGCCATTGCCGCCGCCGAAGGGATCAATCTGGCCAGCTTCCACGCCATGGAAGCCCAGCTGGCCCAGGTCTGCCGCCGCGACAAGAAGAGCGTGAAGGATTACCGGGAGAACTACTTCAAGGAGTTGGGCTTCTCCAACATCGTCATCGAACGGGATGGCCAGGAGTAATATGCGCACCCTGACCCTGATGGCTGCCTCCCTGCTGCTGGCGGCCTGCAGCACACCGACACAACACCTGGTCGGCAACGATCAGGATGCCCACGGCTGCCGTGCCAGCGCCGGCTATCAATGGTCTGCCCTGACCAACCAGTGCGTGCGGCTGTTCGAACAGGCGGTGCGCCTGCAATCCCTCGAGGCCAGCGAGACCGGCAGCGCCTTCGTGCTGTTCAACGCCGATCAGAGCCAGGCCGAACTGACCCTGCCGAGCGGCAAGCAAATCAGGCTCGTTCGCCATGGGGACGAGGGCGACTGGTCCTGGCAGGGGGGCGACTACCAGCTCTTCCCCTGGAAGGGCTATGTACTCAAATCCGGTGAGCAGGCGCTGTTTCACGGTGACAGCGCGCTCTGATGGCCAGCTAGCCTTCCCACAAAGCCCTCGGCCCTGCCGGGGGCTTTTGTTTATGGGCGGCGGCACCATCCGCGTACCGGCTTAAGTGACGTGGAGGAGTGGACGGCCACCTCTTACCACCGGAGAGTCCAAAAACAAAAACCCCGTTGCAGGCAACGGGGTTTTTCGTACCGGTCGCCAGACGTGCCGGCGGCGGGGCAGGATCAGTTGCCGAGGGTGGCAAACAGGCTCTGCTCCAGGCTGCCGCGGGAGACGCAGACCGGCGTGATGGA
Organism: Aeromonas sp. TECH754; assembly: GCF_056279295.1. Taxonomy (NCBI): domain Bacteria; kingdom Pseudomonadati; phylum Pseudomonadota; class Gammaproteobacteria; order Aeromonadales; family Aeromonadaceae; genus Aeromonas; species Aeromonas sp. TECH754. The sequence goes on from NZ_JBWBRA010000001.1 coordinate 2,983,142, forward strand.
GGGGGCCTGCACGCGCTCGCCGGAGGACTCGACGAAGTAGAGCTGGGTGTTGCCCTTGACGTTGACGGTGGCCACGCTGTTGTTGCCGCTCTGGGTGATGATCAGGTTGATCTGCAGATTCGGGTTGCCCAGCGCCACTTTGGCACCCATGGTGCCGCAATCCAGCCACTCCAGGCCATCGGCCGAGTTCTCGACGTTGGCGGTCATCAGACCGGAGCCACGCTGGCTGTTCTCGATGTTCAGGCCGTGATCGCCAAACCACTTCTCAGCGCGGGCCCACACCAGATCGACCGGGATCTGCATCTCCTGGGTGTTGTTGGTCGCCTTGGCAACCGGCGGGGTATAGCGATACTGCTCGCCGCCATTGTTGTCACTGGCACAACCTACCATCAGCAGGGCCAGGGCGCCCCCCATTATCTTCTTCATGCTGCTTCTCTCGTCCATAAGGCCATCGGCCAACCGGCGGCTATTATGGCGTCCGCAACACGGACTGTCAGCAGGGATCCACATAAATGGCGGACTCTTAACCCACGCTTTACAAAACTGGCCTGTTATCATAGATTTGCTCGAAGTCTCCCCCGTGAGTGCTCACGTGAATTCTTTGCTCTCCCTGGCGCTGCTGCAGCAGATCATCGACCAGTTACCCATGAATATCTTCTGCCGGGATACACACGGACGGTACCTGTTCGCCAATAAAGTCTTCGCAAGGGAGGCCGGGCTGCAGCACCCCCACGAACTCGTCGGCAAACTGGATGCCGAGATGCCCTGGGGCGACGCATTCAGGGAAGAAGATCAGCGCCTGCTGGCCGAAGGCAACCCCCTGCTCCATCAACAACTGCACTGCCACAGTGGCGACGCCACCGGCTGGATGGAGATCCACAAGGTGCCGCTCTATGACGAGCAAGGGAAGCCGCTCGCCCTGTTCGCCATGATCAGCGCGATAGACAAGCGCAAGGAGCTGGAGCAGACCTTTCGCCAGCAACAGCTGTTGCAGCGCCGGCTGCTCGATGCCATCCCCGACCCCATCCGGCTGGAAGATCACCAGGGCGTGCTCATCGACTGCAATCAGGCCTTTCTCGACTTCATGGGGCTGACGGCGAGCGAGGCGATCGGCCATCGCGTTGCCCCCCGCCTGCCCATCGAGCAGGCACTGGGACGGGGTGAATACTGCCTGATGGATGCTCACGGTCAGGGCCGTCACCTGGAGATAATCCGGGTCGAGGTGCCGGACGACGAGGGCAACTCCCTCGGCATTCTCACCCTGAGCCGCGACATCACCGGGCTGCGCACCACCCAGGCCCAGCTGCAGCAGGAGCAACATTACGACAGCCTCACCGGCCTGCTCAAGCTCTCCCACTTCCTGCAGACCAGCCGCCACCTCGGTGCCCGCAAGGCCAGCCTGCTGCTGGTCGATCTGCAGCATTTTCGCGAAATCAACGATCGCTTCGGCATCCGGATCGCCGATCGCCTGCTCAGCCAGGTCGCTCGCCGTCTGCAACGGCTGGCACCGCCCCAGTCCCTGCTGTGCCGGGTCGCGGCGGACGACTTCGCCCTGCTGCTGCCGGAGCTCCCCCTCTCCCTGAGTGACTGGAGCCGCAACCTGCAGCATGAGCTGATGACCCCCTATCAGGTCGAGGAGCACAGGATCCAGATCCCGGTCTTCCTCGGCATCGCCCACGGCCAGGCCAAGGATGCCGAACGCCTGCTGAGCCACGCCGAGGCTGCGCTGGCACAGGGCAAGCGCCAGCAGCAGCACTGTACCCTGTTCGATCCCGAGCTCGATGCCAGGCTCAAACGCCGCCAGCTCATCGCCGCCCAGCTGCCGCTGGCCATCAAGTCTGCCGAGCTGACCGCGGTCTATCAGCCGATCATCTGCACCCACGGCAACCAGTTGCACGGTGCCGAGCTGCTGTGCCGCTGGCCCCACCCCGAATTTGGCATGATCTCCCCCGACGAGTTCATTCCCCTGGCGGAGGAGCTCGGCCTCATCGGCCAGCTCGGTCAGCTGATGCTGGAGCTGGGTTGCGCCCAGCTGGCACGCTGGCAACTGGTGGCGCCGGATCTGGTGCTCTCTATCAACCTGTCGCCGCTGCAGTTCCGTGATCCCGATCTGTGCCAGCAGATCTTCGCCTGCATCGAGCGCCACGGGCTCGCCCCCTGGCAGCTGGAGCTGGAGATCACCGAAGGGGTGTTGATGGAGAATGCCGACGAGATAGAGAGCAACCTCGCCAGCCTGATCGAGGCCGGTTTCCATCTCGCCATCGATGACTTTGGTACCGGTTACTGCTCGCTGGCATATCTGCCACGGTTGCAGGTAGCGACCCTCAAGCTGGACAGGAGCTTCACCCAGGGGCTGGCGACCAACCAGGCCACCACCGCCATCGTCCGCTCCGTCATCGGCCTAGGTCACGAACTCGGCATCAAGATCACCGCCGAAGGGGTGGAGACCCAGGAGCAGCAAGAATGGCTGGCTCAGGCGGGGTGCGATCGACTGCAAGGCTACCTGTTCAGCCGCCCGCTGCCCCCCGAGCAGTTTGCCCGCGACTACCGGCTACTCGCCGTCCTCTGAGGCACACACAGCAAAAAGGCCACATCGAGTGGCCTTTTTTATACCTCCCTCCAGGAGAGAGCCGGAGTGAGGGATTGTTATTCCTGGAAGTAGGTGCCCCAACCGTCGTAATCCACACCGTATTTTTTGAGGGATGACGGTCAGCATCTTCTCGATGCTGGTGGCCGGAGCGAACCTGGAAGTAGGTGCCCCAACCGTCGTAATCCACGCCGTATTTTTCGAGGGATAACGGTCAGCATCTTCTCGATGCTGGTGGCCGGAGCGAACCGATTTATTCCTGGAAGTAGGTGCCCCAACCGTCGTAATCCACACCGTATTTTTTGAGGGATAACGGTCAGCATCTTCTCGATGCAGGTGGCCGGAGCGAACCGGTTTATTCCTGGAAGTAGGTGCCCCAACCGTCGTAATCCACGCCGTATTTTTCGAGGATCGGCAGCATTTTTTCGATATCGGCGACTATGGTCTCGATATCCAGCTTGCGTACCAGGGTGGCGTCAAAGCAGAAGATGGGCGCGCCATCATCCAGCTCCATCTCCTCGGCATCGGTCACTTCGAAACCGGCCTTGAACAGGTCGACGGCAGCCTTCTCCAGCAGATCGAAATCCTGACAGGCAAAGTGGTGCTCAATCTCGTAATCCATATCCGCATTGCTGCCGTCGGCCAGCAGCTCGTTGACGATGGCAGTGGTCTCTTCGCGCCACTCTTGCATGTTGATACTCATATAAACCCCAGACGGTATTGGATGGATGTCGACACCCGGCTGGCGGCACGCTGCGGCAGATCCGCGCGGGTTGGCCGCCAGGGGCATGGTTGCGGCAAAGCATACCCGCAGAGCGCATCCGGCTCAATGCGAGGAACCAAGATAACCGCCGGGCAGCGCAGGCATATTCACGGGTGAGTGAAGGCAATGAACAAGCGACGGACGAATACGGGCAACAAGCGGTCACATTGTTCGGATATCGAGCGAACGATACGACTATCTTCGTCCTGCGGTTGACACCTTCGCCCAGAAAGGGTTTAATGCGCGCCGTTGCCCAGATAGCTCAGTCGGTAGAGCAGGGGATTGAAAATCCCCGTGTCGGCGGTTCGATTCCGTCTCTGGGCACCAATAATTCCTCCTTAGTTCAGTCGGTAGAACGGCGGACTGTTAATCCGTATGTCACTGGTTCAAGTCCAGTAGGAGGAGCCAAATTCGAAAGGCCCGCTCATCTGAGCGGGCCTTTCTGCATCTGCCTTTCTCTCGCCCTCATCCTCAGTAGCGATTCTCGTCTCCATGCCAGACATGCCCCGCATGACAAGCCCGTGCGACCTCATGACAGGGATCATCGGCATGACTGCGGAAGAAATGCTGATCCTGCTGCAGCAGGAACGCACTCATCGAGTGGCTGATCCCGGCCAGTGCCTCGCCGGCAGTCAACCCTGCCATCCGGTGATCGGTGGCCAAATGGGCCAGAACTTTTTCACGACTATTCATGATCGCCTCCCTCGTTGAATCGAGTCGTGAATTGACCATAGCAGCAGGTGTCCGGCTACCGCAAACCCGCACCAGCAAAGGGCCCCAGCCTAGTCCTACCGTGCCGGCCGAGCGACTTTTCCCCGAGCAATGCCCATGCAAAAGGCCCACTCGAGTGAGCGGGCCTTTTGCACTCTTGCTAACCGCCGTTACAGGCCGCCAGCAGCAGGGTGGCCCCGCAGGTGGCGCTGAATACCAGCAACCCCGCCTGCAGCACTCCCTCCGGATCTGTCTGCTTCCTTTTCTTCCTGAACCTTATCCATTTAGGCTTCATCGAGCCCACCTCATCCTATTGTGAGTCAGCGCCCCTGCCCTCCTCGGCAGGCCGCTCATCTTTGTCCGCACGCCCCCCTTCGTCAATCACCCCGGCACAATAAATATCCTCGCGCGCCGCACCAAAGCTCCGAAGAGAGAGCTCGCTATCAAGGTGTTAACAATCTGGAAAACCGGCGTGACCCGTTTGCGTGCCAGGGCTATCATGAGGCCGACGATTTCCGACCCCAGGGAGACCCCGGATGAGCAGCCCCTTGCATTACGTGTTGGATGGTATCCATTGCGAGCCACATTTCTTCAGCGTGCCCCTCGACCACCAGCAACCGGACGATGAGGAGACCCTCACCCTGTTTGGCCGCACTCTCTGTCGCCAGGACAAGCTGGATGACGACCTGCCCTGGCTGCTCTATCTGCAAGGCGGCCCCGGCTTTGGCGCCCCGCGCCCGAGCGCCAACAGCGGCTGGATCAAGCGGGCCCTGCAGGAGTTTCGGATACTGCTGCTCGATCAGCGCGGTACCGGCCACTCCAGCCCCATCCACGCCGAGGCTCTTGCCCATCTCGACCCGCACCAGCAGGCGGACTACCTCAGCCATTTTCGCGCCGACAGCATAGTGCGGGACGCCGAGCTCATCCGCGAGCAGCTGAGTCCGGACAGTCCCTGGAGCCTGCTCGGCCAGAGCTTCGGTGGATTCTGCAGCCTGACCTACCTCTCCCTGTTCCCGGACAGCCTGCACGAGGTCTACCTCACCGGCGGGGTGGCCCCCATCGGCCGCAGCGCGGACGAGGTCTATCGCGCCACCTACCAGCGGGTGGCGGACAAGAACCGCGCCTTCTTCACCCGCTTCCCCCACGCCCAGGCCATCGCCAACCGGCTGGCGACTCACCTGCATCGCCACGACGTGCGCCTGCCGAACGGCCAGCGCCTGACGGTGGAGCAGTTGCAGCAGCAGGGGCTGGATCTCGGCGCCAGCGGCGCCTTCGAGGAGCTCTACTACCTGCTGGAGGATGCCTTCATCGGCGAACGGCTCAACCCCGCCTTCCTCTACCAGGTGCAGGCCATGCAGCCGTTCAACACCAACCCGGTGTTCGCCATCTTGCACGAGCTCATCTATTGCGAAGGGGCGGCCAGCAACTGGGCGGCCGAGCGAGTCAGGGGCGAGTATCCGGCCCTGGCCTGGGCACCGGGCAAGGACTTCGCCTTCACCGGCGAGATGATCTTCCCCTGGATGTTCGAGCAGTTCCGCGAGCTCGCCCCCTTGAAAGAAGCCGCTCATCAGCTGGCCAGCAAGAAGGACTGGGGCCGGCTCTACGATCCCGCCCAGCTCGCCCGCAACCGGGTGCCGGTGGCCTGCGCCGTCTATGCCGAGGACATGTACGTCGAGTTCGACTACAGCCGCGAGACCCTCAAGGGACTGGCCAACAGCCGCGCCTGGATCACCAACGAATACGAACACAACGGCCTGCGGGTCGACGGTGAGCAGATCCTGGACCGGCTCATCCGCCTGAACCGGGATCGCTGATCCCGGCCAGCCCGGGCACCCAACAATAAGACCGAGGGCGGCCCATGAGCCGCCCCCCCTGTCGGAAGCAGCACACGATAATAAGGATCACCCATTGGATCACCCGGAAACCTCGGCCGGCTGGCTGAGCCGTCTCTTCTATCACTGGACGGGCCCGCTGCTGCGCAAGGGACTGAGCGAGCCCCAGGTCAGCCTCGACGATCTCTACCCCCTGTTGCCGGAAGACAGACGCGATGAGCGGGCCGACGCCTTCCTCGCGCTGACGGCCACCCCACCGGTACGCCCCTGGCCCATCATGGCCTTCATCTGGCGCCACTATCGGGGCCGCATCGGCCTGCTCACCCTGCTGCAGCTGCTCGGCATGCTGGCAACTCTGGCCAGCCCCTGGTTGCTCAATCACAGCATGACCCAGCTCGGCGCGGGGGCCGCCACCGGCCACAAGCTGCTGCTGGCCTTCGCCCTGTTTGCCTCTGTGCTGGCCGCCGGCATGCTGGCGGAGCACTCGCTGCAACTGGCACTCAAGATGCACGTCCCCATTCGTCGGCTGCTGGCGGAATCCCTGCTCGCCAAGGTGATGAAACTCGGCGGCAAGAGCTTCGATGACAGGGCCGGTGGCCGGGTGCAGAACCTCATCAACCGGGACGTCTGGGACATCACTTGGATATTGGCGGATCCGGCCATGCCGCTCACCATGGCGCTGCAACTGGCCGGCACCATAGCCCTGCTGGTGTGGCAGGTGGGCAGCGCCGGTCTGGTGGGCTTCGCCGTGCTCACCTTGCTGCTGCTGGTCTCCACCCGGGTGGTGCGCCGCATGAACCAGCAGGAGCAGCAGCTCAAGCGCCAACAGGACGAGCGCAACGGCATCCTGGCGGAATACATCAAGAAGCTGCGGCTGGTACGCCAGAACGGACTGGGAGCCTTCTTCACCGGAGCGGCCAACGCCAAGCGTCAGCAGGAGCTCGGCGTGCTCGGACGGGTGCTCAAGCTCGATGCCATCAACAGCTTCCTGATGCTCAGCACCCCGCTGCTGGTGACCCTCGCCACCTTCACTACTTATCTGGCATCGGGCCAGAGCCTGACCCTGCCCCAAGTGTTCACCACCATAGCCCTGTTCGCCGTGCTGCGGATCCCCATGATGCGGCTGCCCTACCTCATCCGCACCCTGATCAACTTCAACACCGGCTTCAACCGACTGTGCGAGTTTCTCAACAGCCCGGAGCAGCACAGGGATCTCAATGATCCCAGCCTGCCGCTGGGCAGCCTGCGGATCCAGGACGTCACCGCCCTGCACCAACAGAAACCCGTGCTGAACGGGATCAGCCTCGCCATCCGGCCAGGGGAACTGGTCGGCATCACCGGCGCCACCGGGGCGGGCAAGAGCTGTCTGCTGCACCTGGTCGCCGGCTTTGACAATGACTTCACGGGCAGCATTCGCCGCCACGGCCGAGTCGCCCACCTCGGCCACAAGCCCTGGCTGATGAACGACACCATCCGCAACAACATCCTGTTCGGCCAGCCCTGGCATGAGGAACGCTACCACTGGGTGCTGGGCGCCTGCGCCCTCGGCGCCGACTTGGGTCTGCTCAGCCACGGCGATCAGACCCTGGTGGGCGAGCTCGGCACCCGGTTGTCCGGCGGCCAGCAGCAACGGGTCGCGCTGGCCCGGGCGCTCTACGCCGAGGCCGACATCCTGCTGCTGGACAACCCGCTCTCGGCGCTGGATCCCATCGTCTCGGCCCAGGTGCTGGCGCAGGGGCTCGCCTTCAAGCCGGGACCCACCCGGCTGCTGGTGAGCCACGATCCGGACGTGCTGGCCCACTGCGATCGGGTGGTCCGCATCGAGCAGGGCCAGTTGCGGGAGCTCGATGCCCACCAGCTGGCGGATCTTATCCAGCATCCGCAACCGGCGCCCATGGTGGCCCCGCAGGAGGCGGAGCAGTTCAACGAGGAGAAGGTGGTCGAGGGCAAGGTCGATTGGGGGCTGTTCGGCTTCATGTGGCAGCGTCTGGCCGCCCCTGGCGCCATCCTGATCGCCCTGGTGCTCACCCTGGGTCAGGAGGGGCTGCGCATCGCCTCGGATCTCTGGCTCGGTGGCAAGGCCGAGGTGGCGGATGTGCGGACCCTGCTCGGCATCTATGTGCTGCTGGGGGCGGGCTCCCTCGTCTGCATCATGGTGGTGCGGGTCATCAACTACAAACTCGGTCTCAAGCTGGCCTGGACCCTGTTCGACGGCATGCTGGGTCGCATCAGCCGCGCCCCCATGGCGTTCTTCGACAAGGTGCCCCAGGGGCGTATCCTCAACCGCTTCGACCGGGATCTGGGGGAGGCGCAGGAAATCCTGCTGTCCATGCTGATGGGGCTGTTCGCCATGCTGATCTCGGTGCTGCTGCAGGTGGTGGTGATCGGCGTCAACATGCCGCTGCTGCTGCTCATCGCGCCGCTGGTGGGCTGGGCACTCTATGTGCTGCAGCGCCGCTACCGGGCGGTGCAGCTCAAGCTGCGGCGCCAATCCTCGGTGCTGCGCTCGCCGCTCTACATCAGCATCAGCGAGACCATTCGCGGCGCCCCCGCTCTGCGTCTGGCCGGGGCCGAGCGTTTCGCGCTGGACCAGGTGCTGCATCACTATGACAACAACCTGCGCAGCTGGTACACCACCACCTCCATCAACCGCTGGCTCGGCATGTACCAGACCCTGCTCTCCGCCGCCCTGGTGGGGGCCGTGGCGCTGATGGTGGCCTTCAGCAACAGCTCGCTGCTGGGGGCCGTGGCCATCACCTACGCCTTCACCGCCTCGGCCATGCTCAACTCCCTGATCCGCACCTTCGCCGAAGTGGAGCAGGTGATGAATGCGGTGGAGCGGGTGCGGGAATACAGCGAGATCGAGAGCGAGCGCCAGACCGGCGAGTCGCTGGCCTCCCCCCATCCCAGGGTGCGTTTTGACAACCTGGGGCTGCGTTACCCCGAGGCGAGCCAGTGGGCGCTGCACAAGGTCAGCTTCGAACTGGCTCCCGGCGAGAAGGTCGGCGTCTGTGGCCGCACCGGGGCGGGCAAGAGCTCCCTGCTCGGAGTGCTGCAGGCCATGTACCCGAGCTCCCAGGGGGAGATCTACTACGACGAGCAGCCGCTGTCGGCGCTGGCACCGGAGGCGGTGCGCAACCTGTACGACACCGTCTCCCAGACACCGCTCACCTTCTTTGGCACCCTGCGGGCGAACCTCGCCCCCCTGACCGAGCAAGATGACGCCGCGCTGGAGCAGGCGCTGGCCCGAGTCGGTCTGGCCGAGCGCTGTGCCGGTCGGCTGGACGAGGATCTCGACAAGCTGCAGCTCTCGGCCGGCGAGACCCAGTTGCTGGTCATCGCCCGCATCCTGCTGTCGCGCCGCCCGCTGATCGTGCTGGACGAGGCCACCTCGGATCTCGATCACGGCGGCATGCGCAAGATGGCGGAGCTGCTCTATCGCTACCGGCCAGAGGCAAGCTACCTGGTGATAGCCCACCATCTGGAGCCGCTGCTGTCGGTGGACAAGGTGGTGGTGATGGAGGCGGGCACAGTAGTGGAGCAAGGCTCGCCGGTCAGCCTGCTGGCCAACCCGGGCTCCCGTTTCCACCAGCTGTTCGTCGGCCAGGTCAACCGGCAGCTGGCGGAGATCGAAGGCTGATGCCCGCGGCCTGAGGCACAACGACGAAGGGCTGCCCATGGCAGCCCTTCGTCGTCATCCTTCCCCCACCTAACGCTCCATGATCTGGGTCACGTCGTCCTTCTTGATCAGCATCTCCCTCCCCTCTTCATCGTAATAACGGTACATGCCGGTGCTGTCGTCCAGCTTGGGCTTGCTGTCGGTGGCAATCATGCGCCCGTCCTTGGTACTCATGATGTATTGGGAGCTGCACGCCACCAGCCCCAGGACGCACACCAGGATCATCATCAATCGTTTCATCGCCGGCCCCTTCTCCCTCAGTCATCCTCACGGCGAGGATGTGTCTTGAAGACTAGTGCAGCCCCATCCAGCCGAATAAGCGTCGCATAAAAATAAGATCCACCAATATAACCCGCTACAAAATAGCCAGTTCACCACAGATAAAAGATGTCCATATGAAAAAGGCCGGACATAGGTCCGGCCTTTTGTATCTCGGTCTGCTTATGACTTGGCGGGCTGACGCTCACCAGTCACGGTGGGGTTCTTGGGGTCTGCACTCCACTCGTACCAGCCGCCGTCGTAGACGCTGATCCGCTTCCAGTCCATCAGCCAGGCGTAGAAGAACGCCTCGGAGGCGCGCCAGCCGGTACCGCAGTAGAAGGCGGCCTGCTGGGTCGGCTCTATGTTCCACTCGTCCCACATGCTGAGGATCTCGCGGGCCGGTTTCATGGTGCCGTCCGGGTTGTGGAAGTCGCTCATGCTGTTGGCATCCACGCCGCCCCGACCCCACTTGGCGCCCGGAATATCGCCCTTGGGCTTGATGTAGCTGTAGCCGGAGGTGTTGCCGACGAACTCGTCCCAGGTGCGCACGCTGACCAGGGCGCTATCGGGCTGCTTGAGCAGCGCCTTGGCCTGGCTCAGGGTGGTGTAGTACTCGGGGTGCGCCGGTATGCTGACGCCGAACTCCTCGACGGGCTTGAACTTATTGGCCAGACCGGTCTCGGTGCGCAGGTGCTGCACGAACCAGGCATCCAGGCCGCCATCCAGCAGCCGTACGTCTTCGACCCCGGCATACATCATCAGGTGCGCGGCGCGGGCCGCCGCCATGGTGTTGCGGCCATAGAGGATGACGGTGGTGTCGTGACGGATGCCGTTTTCCAGCAGCAGCTTCTTGAGCGCCTCATCGGAGACCTTGTTCCACAGCGGCTCCTCTTCCAGGCTGTTGGTGTCGATGTACCCGGCGCCCGGAATGTGGCTCAGCAGATAGGCCTTGGGTGAACCCCAATCAACTTCAAACAGCTTCCAGTCCCCTTTCGGCGCGGCGACGACCGGCTTGCCGGCCTGCAAGTCCGCCAGCCAGAGCGGGTAGACCAGCTGCTGCCAGCGTGCCAGATACTCGCGCGGCGCATCCTTCCAGCCCTGCAGCTCGAACAGCTGCTTGATGCCCTGCTGGCGCAGCAGACGGGCCACCTCGGCCACGGCGCGCGGTTCGCCATAGAGCGCCACGGGCTTGTCCGGGCTCAGCCCCTTCTCCTTGAGTGCCTTGGGCCACTCTTCGTCACTGTATTTCCACTCGGCGGAGAGGTTCTCGGCCCCGGTCACGTGACCGCCCTGCTTCTCATCTGCCATGGGCCAGCCCTGGTAGAAATAGCTGGGACGGGTATCCAGGATGACCGCCTCTTTGGCCTTGGCATCCACCAGGCTGAGCGGCGGCAGTTCGGCGGCAAAGGTGGGCAGGGCACACCAGAGCAGCAAGGTCGCCAGGGTGGCCCGTAACAGGCTCATTATTCGTTTCATGATGATGTCTCGATTCAGAGTGACAAGGTTAAAAAATAGAGCGGCCCAGGCGCTCCGCCAGCAGCTCCAGCGCGGCCGTACCGGCCAGGGAGTTGCCGGCCTTGTTGAGCTCGGGCGACCAGACACAGACACACAATTCGCCGGGGATCAGCGCCATGATGCCGCCGCCGACCCCGGACTTGCCCGGCATGCCGACCCGGTAGGCAAAATCACCGGCTTCGTCGTAGAGGCCACAGGTGGCCAGCAGGGCATTGACCTGCTTGGTGGTGCGGGCCGGCAGCAGCGGTGCACTCTCGCCAAGCGGCACCCCGCGGTTGGCCAGATAGAGGAAGGTGCGGGCCAGATCGACACAACTCATGCGGATGGCACAGGCATTGAAGTAGCTTTGCAGCACCTTGTCCACCTCGTTTTCGAAGTTGCCGTAGGCCTTCATCAGGTAGGCGATGGCCGCGTTGCGGGCGGCGTGCTGATACTCGGAGCGTGCCACCACCTGATCCGCCACTATGGCCGGATTGCCGGAGAGCCGGCGTACCAGCTCCAGGGTACGCTGGCGCGGGGCGGTGAGGCGGGTCTCCAGCAGATCGCTCACCACCAGGGCGCCGGCGTTGATGAAAGGGTTGCGGGGTATCCCCTGCTCGAATTCCAGTTGCACGAGGGAGTTGAACGGCTGACCGGACGGCTCCTTGCCGACCCTGGCCCAGATCTCCTCTTCCCGATAGAGGGTCAGCGCCAGCGTGAGGCTCAGGGCCTTGGAGATGCTCTGGATGGAGAAGGGCTCGAAGGCGTCACCGGCGGTGAACAGCTCCCCCTCCACGGTGCAGACCGCGATGCCGAGCCGGTCGGCCGGCACCTGGGCCAGCGCGGGAATGTAATCGGCCACCTTGCCTTGTCCCAGCAGCGGGCGCACCTGCTCAAGAATGCTGGCCAGTAATTCGGATGACAACACCATTGGCTATTCCATGAGATGAGACGGGGTGAGGTCCGGCCCCACCGACAAAAATCCCGCCAGCGGCGGGATTTTCTCTGCCCTTGCGGGCACTTGGCATCAGGCGGGTTCGCCGTACCAGAGGTCGAACAGCTCGGTGACCACCACGGCTTCCATCCCCTTGCCTTCCAGCCAGGATTTGATGACGGCGCGGTCTTCCTCGGTGCACTTGCCCAGTTGCTGGGTGCAGATCATGCCTTCCCAGGCCAGGTGACCCGAGCCGGCGAAGGCCAGCTTGCGCGGTTCGATCACTTCATCGATCAACGCATCGACGGTGGCATCGATGGTCTCTTCGGCGGTGCCGACCGGGAAGTTGAAACTGATGTCGAATCCCATTTCCTGGAATTCATCGACGCGCAGTTTCTTACGCAGACGGCGACTACGGTTGGCCATGATAGCTCCTTTGGTTAATTGACGGGTTATTAGCTAACGCGTTTGAAAATCAGGTCCCAAACCCCGTGCCCCAGGCGGTGGCCACGTTGTTCGAATTTGGTCAGCGGGCGCCACTCTGGACGGGGCACCCAGTTGCCGCTCTCGGCGGTATTCTCATAGCCTTCGGCGGCACTCATCACTTCCAGCATGTGCTCGGCATAGTTTTCCCAGTCGGTGGCCATGTGGAACACGCCACCGATGGCCAGCTTCTGGCGAATGTCCTGAGCGAAGGCGGGTTGCACGATGCGACGCTTGTGGTGGCGGCTCTTGTGCCAGGGATCCGGGAAGAACAGCTGCAGACAGGCAAGGGAGCCGTCCGGGATCATGTGCTCCAGCACTTCCACCGCGTCGTGGCAGATGACCCGCAGATTGGTGACGCCGGCCTCTTGTGCGGTGGCAAGGCAGGCACCCACCCCCGGGGAATGGACCTCGATGCCGATGAAATTCTTGTCGGGGGCGTTCTTGGCCATCTCCACCAGGGAGGCGCCCATGCCGAAGCCGATTTCCAGCACCACCGGGGCCTCACGGCCAAACAGCGCCACCATGTCGAGCGGCTCCGGTGCGAAATCGATGCCCATGACCGGCCAGAGATCTTCCAGGGCCTTCTCCTGTCCTTTGGTCAGGCGGCCTTCGCGACGGACAAAGCTGCGGATCTTGCGCATGAACTTGCCGTCTTCGTTAAATACATCTTGGGTCACTGGCATAATCAAATTGCTCGTTATTGCATCCGTCTGGGTCACAGACGACATAAATGGATTGCTCGTTATCTCATCGCACTGGGTTGCAGGCGACATAGATGAATTGCTCGTTACTTCATCAACCCGGGTCATCGACGACGCCTGAATCGTGCGTCATTTCATCAGTCGGCAAAAACCGGGGAGCGAATTATCCCAAGATAGGCTCAGGGCGCAAGTGTTTCGCGCAACAAATCCCCGTCTCCGACCAATTCCGCCTGCATGGTTGACAAATGCCACCCCCTTCACAGAATCTGCCAGGCGTCAGGTGCATCCTGACTCCGAATAATAAAGCCATACACAACAAAGGATTGCAGTATGAAAAAAACAATTTTGACCCTGGCCATCGCGACCCTGCTGGTCGGGTGCAACCCCTCGGACAACGATTCGCAACCGCCCGCTCCCGCCACCCAGGCCTACGAGTATCTGGTGCAACTGAGCTCCAGCGCCGAAGGCATAGGTGCCAGACCCACGGGCACCGAGGCCGAGACCCGCACCGCCGCCTGGATCCAGGATCATCTGACCGGTTGGGGCTATGAGGTGCAGAACCAGCCCTTCACCTATACCCGCAGCGGCGCCAGCAAACACTCCCAGAACATCGTCACCGAGCTCAAGGGCAAGAGCGACAAGGTGATCCTCATCGGCGCCCACTACGACAGCACCGGTGACAAGAAGGGATCGGAAGGGGCCACCGACAACGGCGCCGGGGTCGCCGCCCTGCTGGCGGTCGCCGAGGCGCTGAAGGATCAGACCCTGCCCTACACGGTGCGCTTCGCCTTCTTCGGCGCGGAAGAGAACGGCCTCAACGGCTCCAAGGCCTATGTGGCCGGGCTGGACAGCGCCGCCGTCGCCCAGCTGCTGGCCATGGTGAACTACGACACCATCGCCGGTGGCGACATCGTCTATGTTCACTCCGCCCATTCGGATGTGGCCGAGTACAGCTGCGCCGAGCCGAGCCGCTACAGCTTCGATCCCAAGGTGCGCGACCGCCTGCTGGCCATCTCCAAGCAGGGTGCCACTCCCTTCGCCATCCACCCGAGCTACCCCGGCTATCCCGAGGGTGAGACCGGCAATTGGTCCGATCACGCTCCCTTCGCCTGCCTGGGGGTGCCGGTCGCCTATGTGGAAGCGACCAACTTCACCATCAACGGCGAGGATGGCTATGACGGCTACTCCCAGAGCACCAACCCGGCGCTGTGGGATTGCTACGACGAGGCCAGCAAGAGCGCCTGTGATCGGGACAGCGAGACCCAGTGGGGCAAGATCTGGCACACCCAGTACGACCGCCTCGACAAGATGGCCGAGCTGTTCCCGGGTCGGGTGCAGCAGCAACTTGGCGCCAACACCGAGCTGATGATCAGCTTCCTGAAAGAACCCGGACTCTGAATATCGCGCCGATGACCCGCTGGCTGAAAGCAGCGGGACTCTGAACCGGGGATAACGGCGGCCACCGGGCCTGTCAGAGGGATTGACGCCCTTTTCGCCACGGGAAGCCATAAAATGCGGGCAGGCGCCAAACCTGCCCTTTTTTATGGATTTTTGTTACAGCCATTGCCTCATTTTTTAAATCTGATACAAACGGATAACCTGGCGGTTGAATGGAGCGACCGCCACCTTAGTCAGAGAGAACCCTATGCAGCCGTTTTTTGCCCAGCGCTTCGAGAAGGTCGAGCCTTCCTTTATCCGTGAAATCCTGAAAGTCGCCACCAATCCGGAGATCATCTCCTTCGCCGGCGGCCTGCCCAATCCCCATCTGTTCCCGGTCAAGGCCATCGACCAGGCCTGCCAGGACGTGCTGCGCGAACAGGGTGCCGCGGCCTTGCAATACGCCACCACCGAGGGCTTCGCCCCGCTGCGCCAATACATCGCCGATCGCTATCTGGCGCGCCACGGCATGCAGGTCAACCCGGACAACATCCTGATCACCAGCGGCTCCCAGCAGGCGCTGGATCTGCTGGGCAAGGTGCTGGTCGATGAGGGACAGGATCTCATCATCGAAGAGCCGGGCTATCTCGGTGCCATCCAGGCGTTCTCCGTCTATCAGCCGAATTTCAGGCCCATCACTCTGGGGGAACAGGGTCTGGATCTGGCCGCGCTGGATGCGCTGCTGGAGCAGGGCTCGAACGCCAAGCTGCTGTACGGGGTGCCGAATTTCCAGAACCCGAGCGGCGTCTCCTACAGCCGTGCCAACCGCGAAGCGCTGGCCGAGCGACTGGTGCGCCACGAGCTGCTGATGGTCGAAGATGACCCCTATGGCGAGCTGCGTTTCGAGGGGGAGCACCTGCCCCCCATCGCCAAGCTGGCGCCGAACAATACCGTGCTGCTCGGTTCCTTCTCCAAGACGGTGGTGCCCGCCTTCCGCCTCGGCTGGATGCTGGTGCCGGATTGGCTGCGCAAGAAGGTCACCATCGCCAAGCAGGCCACTGACTTGCACAGCAACGCCTTCAGCCAGCAGGTGCTGCACCGCTTCCTGACAGACAACTCGCTGGATGCCCATCTGGAGAAGATCAAGGAAGTCTATGGTCGCCAGCGCGCCGCCATGGAAGCCGCTCTCAGCCGTCACTGCCCGCCCGGCGTCAGCTACACCCGGCCACAAGGGGGCATGTTCCTCTGGCTGACTCTGCCTTCGAGCGTCAGCGCCATGGCACTGTTCGACGAGGCGATCAAGGAGAAGGTTGCCTTCGTCCCCGGTGCACCCTTCTACGTCAGGCCAGAAATACAGAATACCCTGCGCCTGAGCTTCTCTTGTGTAGATGAAGCCACTACAGAAGAGGGCATCAAACGCCTCTGCCGCGCCCTCGCCCGCATGCTCTGACGCTCCTTGAGCGAAAAAAACCAGCGACCCGGTCGCTGGTTTTTTTTATGGTGCCGTTTGTTTATGGTGCCGTGGGGAAGGTGCTCAGCTCTTGGGTTGCCTGGTAAATTCCGCCATCGGCACTGGCCTGCCATAGAGGTAGCCTTGCTGGTAGGCCACATTGCGCGCCCTCAGGTAATCGGCCTGCACCTCTGTCTCCACCCCTTCCGCCACCAACTGCAGACCGAGGCGGGTCGCCAGATCGATGACGTTCTCGACGATGTGGCTGGAGAGCGCATCCGAGCCGATCATGCCGACGAAGCTCTTGTCTATCTTGAGAAAATCGACCTGGAAGGCCTGCAGATAGGCGAGGCTGGAGTGGCCGGTGCCAAAATCGTCGATGGCGATGAAGACCCCCAGCTCATGCAGCTCGGCAAACAGTTGATCCGTCACCTCGTCCGCGACTATCAGCTCCCGCTCGGTCAGTTCCAGCACCAGCTTGATGGGGTTCTCCCTGAAGGCCTCGATGAAGTCGCGGCAATCCGCTACCAGGCTCAGGTCTTTGCAGTGGCTGGCGCTGATGTTGACGCCGAAAGTGGAAACCTTTGGGCAGGCTATGCACCCGGCCGGCGAAGTGCTCTCGCACCTGTTTCAGCAACAGACGGGTCATCGGCACGATGAGACCACTGTCCTCCGCCAGCGGAATGAAGCGATCCGGCGAGATCATGCCCTGATGGGGATGTTGCCAGCGCATCAGCACCTCGCAACCGCTCCAGTGGGCGTCCTCCCCCGCCACTACGGGTTGCAGATAGGGGATGAACTCCTGCTGATCCAGCGCCCGCCTCAGTTCCTGCACCGGGGAGGTGGAACGCCCCGTCAGCCAGAAGGCGCCGCCCCCGAACAACAGGCTCAGCAAGGGATAGAGGATGAGGCTGACCTTGGCGTAGTCCCAGATATGGACGCCATATTCATTCGCGGAGAGGGTGGTCACCACCTTGAAAGGGTATTTTTCCGACGCTTGCTCAAGATAACCGGGATCCGTGGAGGAGAGCAGTTGATCCGTGAGTTTGCTGTCACGCAGCAGCATCTGCGACCCCACCACCAGCCCGAGCGGTGAGTCACGGCTCAGCATGTCGAGGATATTGAGCAGATAGTAGCCATCGACGCCCACCAGCACGCTGTACTCTCCCGCCTCCTGGCGATAGACGATGAGCGGTCTATCCGGCGTGACCGGATTGCCTCTGCGCAGATCGAGCCGGCCCTGGGTGTAGTCATCCAGCTTGATGTTCCCCTTGTAGGGCCCATAGAGGGAGGTGCAGTAGATGCGCTCCCCCTTGGTCAGGCTGACGCTGCGCACGTCCGGCACCGTCGCTACCTGATCCCGCAGCCCCTGCACCACCTCGAGACAGGGCTTGCCGACGCTCCCCATCACCGCCGAGGCGGCCATCTCGGCATTGTCCAGGGTACGCTCAAACATGTATTTCGCATGCAGCAAATGCTGCTCCGCATCCTGCCTCACCCCGGTCATGGTCTGCCAAATGGTGACAATAATACCAAGCACCATGGGCAGCAGGCCTGCCAGCAGGGAGAAAACCAGGCGGCGTTGGTATTGGCGCGCCTTCAGACGATGAAACGGCATAACCATCCTCATGGTAACGGCGAAAAGGCCGACGATTTTATGCACGCTCGCCCGCTTTGCAAGAGATGATGGCGAACATCGGGATCCATCCGAGCAGCTTACACCACCCGACACACTCCCACTCAGGGCACATTGGCCGCGCGCAACAGCCAGGTCTGGGCAACGTGACCGGCCTCACACTCTGCGATATCGAGAGCCATAATGCCCATAAAAACAGTTGCTTGTCCATCCAGCCCCCAGCCTCTAGAGTAGGACGAACAGCGTCAGGGAGGCAAAATATGAAGATACTGATCACGGGGGGGACCGGATTTATCGGTCGCCGTCTGGTGGCCCATCTCAAGGTACAGCACGAGGTGGTGGTACTGACCCGCCAGGGCAGCCGTGCCTACGATCTGCTCGGCCACGACGTCAAGCTGCTGGACAACCTGGATCGACTGGACGACCTCAACGACGTGGACATCGTCATCAATCTGGCTGGCGAGCCTATCGCCGCCGGGCGCTGGAGCGAGTCACGCAAGCAGTTGCTGTGCAACAGCCGCTGGCTGCTGACCGAACAGCTGGTCGACCTTATCAAGCTCTCCAACCGGCCTCCTAGGCTGTTGCTCAACGCCTCCGCCATCGGCTGGTACGGCCACCAGGGCGATGAGCCGCTGGACGAGGATTGCAGCCAGCCCAATGACGAGTTTACCCACCGGCTCTGCCAGCAGTGGGAGCAGTTGGCGCTGCAGGCCAGGAGCCCGCAAACCCGGGTCTGCATCCTGCGCATCGGGCTGGTGCTCGGCCCCGATGGCGGCGCCCTGCCCAAGCTGCTGCCCCCCTATCGCCTCGGCCTCGGCGGTCCCATGGGCTCGGGTCGCCAGGTGATGAGCTGGATCCACATTCAGGATCTGGTGCGCGCCATGCTGTTCCTGCTCGAGCACGACGAGTGCGACGGCATCTTCAACGGCACGGCGCCTCAACCGGTCGACAACCGCACCTTCAGCCAGAGCCTGGCCCACAGCCTGCGTCGGCCCCACCTGCTCTGCGTACCGGCCGGGGCGCTGCGCCTGCTGATGGGAGAGTCGGCGGATCTGCTGCTCACCGGCCAGCATGTGCTGCCCGCTCGCCTGCAGCAGGCGGGCTTCCACTTCACCTATCCCGAGTTGCCCCAGGCTCTGGACAACCTGCTGCACGCCCCGCGCTGAGCGCCCATAGAAAATCCCGGCCAAGGCCGGGATTTTTTCTTTTTGCAGACGGGTGTCATCGGGCGTTCACGTCGCTGGCAGCCCCGCATCCGCCCCCTTCCCTGTTCGTCCGATTACGCCACTGCGTGGCTAATCGAACCTACAGCAGCCCCTGCCCCAGCCCTCTGAGCCTGTCGCTGAGGGTCCCCGCCAACAGCTGGCGGCGCATGCCCTGGCCAGCCAGCGTCACCAGCAGGGCCCCCAGCAGCGGCAGACCGGTCCAGATTGCCCAGTGGAACTGCCACTGCCCCTCGAACCACCACCACTGCAGACCGAACGAGCAGAGCTCCACCACCATGGCGGCACAGAGCCCCGCCAACAGGCCGCTGGCCACCAGCTCCCAGCGCAGCATCTTCTCGAGCAGGGCGCTGCCGGCCCCCAGGGTGCGCATCAGCAGCAGCTCCCGGCGCCGGGCGGCCATGCTGGCCTGGGTCTGGGTCAGCAACACCAGCAGGGCGGCGACCGTCACCAGCCCCAGCATCAGCCCCAGCGCCCGACTCACCTGATCGGAAACCACGGTGAGCCTGGCTATCAGATCCTCCACGTCGATGAGGCTCACCGTGGGGTGGCGGCGGATCAGCTCCACTTCGGCGCTGCGCCCCTCCTGCGGCAGGCGATAGCTGCCGAGCCAGGTCTGAGCGAAGGGGGCCAGCACGTCGGCGGAGAAGATCATGTAGAAGTTCGGCCTCATGTTGTCCCACTTGATGGATCTCAGGCTGCTCACCCTGGCCTCGAAGCTGCGCCCCTCTATGGTGAAGCTCAGTGCGTCGCCCAGGGCGATGCCCAGCTGGCTCGCCAGCACCTCGTCGACGGAGACCTCCCCCTTGCCACTGAACCATTGCCCAGCAGTCAGCTTGTTGTCGGGGGGCAACGCGGCCGTGGTGGTGAAGTTGAGCTCCCGGTTCACTCCCTCCCGCGCCGCATCCTCACCCACAGCCTGACCGGCTATCTGGGTCAGGCGTCCCCGTACCATGGGGTAGAAGTCCGAGGTAATGGCACCCGCCTGCTGCAGATCGGCCAGGATCCCCTCTCGTTCGTCGTCGGCCACGTTGACCAGGAAGCGATTGGGGGCGTCCGCCGGCAGGCGGGCGGAGAAGTCATCGAGCAAGTCGACCCGTGCCGCCCACAGCAGGCCGAACAGCATCAGCGCCAGCGCGAAGCCCGCCAGCTGGAACAGACCGCTGCCGCGCTCGCGGGAAAGGTGGCTGATGGCGAGGCGCAGGGCATGGGGCCCCTTGAGCCGGCTGCCGAGGCGCAGCAACCCGGAGGCGAGCAGCGCCAACAGCGCCATCAACAGCCCCATGCCGCCGATGAGCCCCAGCGCCAGCCTGGCATCGGCGGTGAAGCCCCACACCAGACCGAACAGACCGAGCAGGCCGACCGGCAGCGCCAGCCAGGGCGGCACCCCGGCCTCCAGCTCCCGGCGCAGCACCCGCAGCGGCGGCACTCTGAGCAGGCGCAGGAAGGGCACGAAGGCCAGCAACAGGGTGATGAAGAAGGCCATCGCCAACCCCAGCGCGAATGGCCGCCAGGAGGGGGGGGGCAGATCCGCAGGCAGCAGATCTCCCAGCAGATGCAGCGTCAGCCACTGCATCAGGCTCCCCGCCACCAGGCCGATCAACGCGCCGATCAGGGTCAGGGAGGCGAGTAAAGTGCCCATCAACTCCCAGAGAGTGCGGCGGGAGGCGCCAAGGGTTTTCAGCAGCGCCACCATGTTGGTCTGCCGCTCGGCGAAGTGACGCACCGCTATGCCCATGGCCAGGGCCCCGAGCAGCACGCCGGCCAGGGAGGCGAGGCGGAAGAAGCGCTCGGCATTGGCCAGGGACTTGCCCACCTGGGAACCCTGATCGTCCGGCTTGAGCAGCTTCTGCCCGGCCTTCAGCTTGGGCTTGAGCCAACGCTCGTAGTCGGCGACCTGTTCGCGGGAGCCCTTGAGCAGGTAGCGCCACTGCTGGCGGCTGCCCGGCAGCAGGGCACCGGTTGCCTCGATATCGGCGCTGTGGATCAGGGCCCGCGGCGCCATCTGGAAGGGGCTGAAGCCCTGATCCGGCTCCTGACCCAGCTCGCCCGCCACGGTCAACTTGGTGTTGCCCACCTCCAGCTCATCCCCCAGCTTGGCGCCGAGCAGTTGCATCACCCTGGCGGAGAGCCAGATCTCGCCGGGGGCCGGGGCCCGCTGCGGGTTAAGCTCCAGCTTGCCATAGAAGGGAAAGTCACTCGGCACGGCCCGGATGGAGGCCAGCTGCAATCCATCGCCATGAAACAGCATGCTGTTGAAGCTGACCGTGGTCTGGACCGCGAGCCCCGCCTCCGCCGCCTGCTTGAGCCAGGCCTCCGGTGCCGGCACCCCGGAGCGCAGCACCCGATCGGCGCCGATAAAGTCACGACCCGAGGCCTTGAGCCCCGCATCCAGCCTGTCCGCCACCAACGCCACGCTCAGCACGCAAGCCACGCTCAGCGCCAGCGCCAGCACAAACCAGCGCAGTTCACCGTTGAAGCCTTCCCGGCGCAGCAGCTTGAATCCCAGTCTCCACTGACTCATGACTTGTCCCTCACCTGTGCCAGTCCGGGCAGCCACTTGTCATTGACGCCTTCCCCACGCATTAACTTGATCCCCCGTCTCCACTGACTCATGGCAGCTCCCTGACGCGGGAGGCCAAGGCGGCGTCGGCTACCGGCGCGTCCGCCTCCAGCCGTCCCGCCGCCATCACCACTTGCCGCTGGCAGCGCTGGGCCAGTTCATGATCATGGGTTACCACTACCAGGGTAGTGTTATGTTCTCTGTTCAAGCGAAACAGCAGTTCGATCACCGTCTCTCCGGTCTTGCTGTCGAGGTTGCCGGTCGGCTCATCCGCCAGCAGCAGACTGGGGCGAGTCATGAAGGCGCGGGCGATGGCGACCCGCTGCTGCTCGCCACCGGACAGCCGCGGCGGCAGATGGTGCAGCCGCTCGGCCAGCCCCACCTCCGCCAGCAGTTCGCGGGCTCTGGGCTCACAATCGGTCTCGCCACGCAGCTCGGCCGGCAGCATGACGTTCTCCAGCGCACTCAGGGTCGGCAACAACAGGAAGGACTGGAACACGAAGCCCACCTGTTCGGCCCGCAGCCTGGCGCGGCCCTCCTCGTCCAGCCGGGTCAGCGACTGACCGAGGATCTCGATGTCGCCGCTGCTCGGCAAATCCAGCCCGGCCAAGAGGCCAAGCAGGGTAGACTTGCCGGAACCGGAGGCTCCGACCAGCGCCAGCGTCTCGCCGGTATTGACTTGCAGGTTTATCCCTTCAAGGATGGTGAGGCTTTCCTGGCCGAGGCGAACGGTTTTGCCAAGCCCTCTGACGGTGATGATGGGGGTCGAACTCATGATGCGTTTCCTGTTTCCCTTGGCCCTAAATGACAATACATAATGTTTCCTGGTTACCCAGGCCTTACTGACAATTAATGATGGGAGTTGAATCCATGGCGCGTTTTCTGTTCGCCTTGAGCTGTTTGTGTTGCTGGATCTCGTCGGTGCAGGCCCAGACCCTGCTGGTGCTGGGTGACAGCCTGAGTGCCGGTTATCAGATGCAGGCCGAGCAGAGCTGGCCTGCCCTGCTCGATCAAAAGTGGCAGCAACAGGGGGGCACCCACAGGCTCATCAACGCCAGCATCAGCGGTGAGACGACCCAGGGCGGACTGGCTCGCCTGCCCACCCTGCTCGAGGAGCACAAACCGGACTGGGTGTTGATCGAACTCGGAGCCAACGATGGTCTGCGCGGCTTCGCCCCCGCCATTACCCGGGCCAATCTGGCCAAGATGCTGGCGCTGACCAAGGCCAGCAAGGCGAAAACGGTGCTGACCCAGATCCAGCTGCCCCGCAACTATGGCGCTCGCTACTTGCAGCAGTTCGAGCAGATCTTCCCGGAGCTGGCACAGGCCAACGACCTGCCACTGATGCCGTTCTTTCTGGATGATATTGCGCTGCGCCCTGAACTCATGATGAACGATGGGCTCCATCCGACGGCCGCGGCCCAGCCGCAGATCCGCGACAGGGTGGCCAGCTTTATCGAGCCGCTGCTGACCCAGTGAAGCTGCAGAACGGTCCCAAACAAAACACCCGCCAAGGCGGGTGTTTTTTGATCAGCCGGCGTTAACGTCAAGCCCCCAGGATCTGGTGCATCCGCTCCTGGGCTACTCCCACCAGCGAAGCAGACTGGAATTGGGCAATACCTCGCTCCTCCTGACGTCGTTGAATAAAGCTCAACTCCCGAGGATCTGGCGCATCCGCTCCTGGGTGACCCCCACCAGCAGATCAGGCTGGAACTTGGAGATGAAGCGATCGCAGCCGACCTTCTTGACCATGGCCTCGTTGAAGTTGCCGCTTAAGGAGGTGTTGAGGGTGATGAAGAGATCGGACATGCGCGGATCGCTGCGCACCTCGTGGGTGAGCCGATAGCCATCCATCTCCGGCATCTCCGCATCGGTGATCATCAGCATGATCTCGTCGGTCACCTTCTTGCCCGCATCGCACCACCCCTTGAGCAGCTTGAGCGCCTGCAGACCGTCCTGGCACTCGATCACCTCGAGCCCGAGCTGGGCGAGCGTCTCCCGCACCTGGTTGCGGGCCGTGCTGGAGTCGTCGACGATCAGCACCCGGCGGCCCTGCATCTGGGGCAGAATGTCCTTGTCCAGCACCTCGGCCGAGATGCGGATGTCATAGGTGATGATCTCGGCAAGCACCTTCTCCACATCGATGATCTCGACGATCTGATCGACGCCCCCCTCGGGGACGCGGGTGATGGCGGTCAGGTAGTTGGAGCGGCCGGCCGAGCGCGGTGGCGGCAGTATGTCCTTCCAGGTCATGTTGACGATGTGGGCCACCTGCCCCACCAGGAAGCCCTGAATGGTGCGGTTGTACTCGGTGATGATGAGGTTGGATTCAGTGTCGATGGGCATAGGCCTCATGCCGATAGCGCCACGCAGGTTGATCACCGGGATGGAGACCCCGCGAATGTTCGCCACGCCGCTGATGTTGTGGTGAGCCCCCGGCATCTTGTTGAGATGGGGCAGCTTCACCACCTCCCGCACCTTGAATACGTTGATCGCAAACAACTGCCGGGATCCCAAACGGAACATCAGCAACTCCAGGCGATTCTCCCCCACCAGCTGGGTACGTTGATCCACCGAATCCAATATGCTCGCCATATAACGCCCTTACGTCCGTTTCCCCGCCGCCGCCCCGGTATGGAGCGCCAAGATGCCAGTCCCTGCCCTCCTTACCGGAGCGACAGGCTCATATAGAAATAATGAAAAGGGTCGAGGAAAGATAGGATCTTGGCCACAGGGCGTGATCCTCGCCCCACGGCCACATCATTGACATGGAAAATCGATCGCCATCGGCCCGACAAGAGGTTATCGGCCAGCCTGAGCAATGCTGAACAACGGATCGCGACGATCAATGCTCGGGCTAAACGGCGCCCATAAAAAAACCGGCCGCAATGCGGCCGGTCCAAAAATACAGTAGGCAGTCAGGGAATGACTTAGAAGTGGTACTGCATGGCCACGCCAACAACGTCGTCGGTGTTCTGGCCGAACTCGTTGTAGCCGTCGTTGTTGCCACCGCTCAGCAGGTTGGCCTTGTAATCAACGTAAACGTCGAAGTTTTCGTTGATGTTGTACCAGGCACCGATAGAAACGTACTCGGTCAGGGTATCGTCAATGTTCTGGTCAGCGTCTTTCACGTCCAGGCGGTTGTACGCCAGGGACGGCTTCCACTGGCCCCAGGTGTACTGAACTACGGCTTCGTAGCCGTTGCTCTCGCTAACATAACCGTTGTTGCCGGCGTTGTTAACGTAGACGTGGTCTTCACCGTAGGCATAGGTAGCGGCTGCGTACAGGTTGTTGGCAGCGTACTTGATACCGACAGCAGTCAGCTTCGCATCTTGAGCACCGAAGTTGGCGTTTTCAATCTGATCGGTGGTCTTGCCAGCCTGGTTATAGGCCAGACCCAGGCTGATGCCCATGTCGAAGTTGTAGTTGGCAGACAGGGCGTAACCTTCGTTGGAACCCTTGGTCCAGCTGGTAGCGCTCTCGTTCTGAGCTTCGTTCTCGCCGGTGAACTGGGCACCCAGTACCAGACCGTCGAAGGTGTAGATGTACTGAGCCAGGCCATTGGTACGACCGGTACCGAAGATCTCGGTACCCTTGCCCAGGCCATCGCCGCCCCACTCTGGCAGGACGTCGGTGTAATCGTTAACAGCCTTGGCAATCAAGCCATCCTGACGACCGTAGCTGAAGGCACCGAAACGATCGTTCTTAACGCCAACATAGGCGTAACGCAGTTCGTTGTCGGAGCTGTTGGTCGGCACGTTGTACTGAACAAAGCCGTTAGCAACGGTTTCGTTGTTGATACGGGTTTCGCCAGCGATGTTCAGACGCAGGTAGCTCTGATCACCGTTTTCGCTGTCGTTGTCGCTACCGTAGTACATACCTTGAACACGGCCACCGATGTCCAGCTTGGTACCGTCTTGGTTGTATACGGTAGAAGCCTGGGCAGCACCTGCCAGCAGCAGGCTGGAGATGGCCATAGTCAATGCTGTCTTTTTCATTGTTCGTTCCTCTGGTGTAAACACTAAGCAGACCTGCAGACCTGTGCTCGGTCGTTATGATCGGGTCTATGTTCCGATGGCCTAGGGTAGATCTGCGAACCTTGATGGGAACTGAAGCGGATGACGATTAATTTTTGAAATCTGGCGAAAAACCGCGCAGCCCGACACTAAATGTCGTCGCTGGTGACCACAGCTGTCTTCATGAGCGCATCGTCGGACGGCCTGATGTGGGAAGAAACAAGGATAAGCAGAACAAGATGTTAGCTATATATAGCGAGGCATTAACGGGGGGAATAAAGCTGGCCAGCCGACCGATCCGGTCGCTGGCACATGGGGGTGGCAGCCGCCGTAGGCGGCGTTCAGGCTGGTTGCCAATCGAGCATGACTCGCAGCAAGTCCTTCCAGCTGAGGATGCCGACTAGGGCGCCGTTTTCCAGCACCGGCAGGCAGGAGACATGCTGCGCCAGCATGATGCTGGCCGCCTCTTGCAGCGGACGGTCCGGGGCTATGGTGACGGGCTGGCGGCTCATGATCTGGTGGGCACGCCGGTTGAGGGTCTCGGTATCGCGGTTCATCTCGGCATCGGTGTCGAGATAGGGGCTGAGAGCGCGCAGCAGATCCCGATCCGAGATGACTCCCACCAGCACCTCCTCTTCCAGCACCAGCAGGTGGCGAAAGTGGGCCTGCTCGAAGATCTCCTTGATGACGCCGAGCCGGTCATCCATGGAAACGGTCGCGACCCGGGTCGTCATGATCTCTTTAATCAACATGGCAGCCTCCTTCCCCTGACAGATGTCTCTGTTATGGCACGTTTTTCTTGCCGCAACCAGCCATCTCCCCCCGCCTCAAGTGCAAATCCGTGTCATTTCACGTAAGATCCGCGCCAGTTTCTCTCCTTCAATCGAGCCAAGCAGATCCATCCATGATAGTTGCCAGTCAAATCGAACTGATCCGCGGCGGCCGCACGCTGCTGGACAACGCCTCCTGCACCATCCATCCCGGCCACAAGGTGGGTCTGGTGGGCAAGAACGGCTGTGGCAAGTCCACCTTCTTTGCGCTGGTGCGGGGCGAGTTGGCCATCGACAACGGCAGCTTCAGTCTACCCGCCGGCTGGCAAATCGCCGGTGTCGCCCAGGAGACCCCGGCGCTGGATTGCTCGGCGCTCGACTACGTGATCGACGGCGACAAGGAGTTCCGCATCCTGGAGGCCCAGCTCGCCAAGGCCGAGCAGGATGACAATGGTCTGCTGGTCGCCGAGCTGCACGGCAGGCTCGACACCATAGGCGCCTACAGCATCCGCGCCCGCGCCGCCGAACTGCTGCACGGTCTGGGCTTTAGTGACGATCAGCTCTCCTCGCCGGTACGCAGTTTCTCCGGTGGCTGGCGCATGCGCCTGAACCTGGCCCAGGCGCTGCTGTGCCGCTCCGACCTGCTGCTGCTGGATGAACCGACCAACCACCTGGATTTGGACGCCGTCATCTGGCTGGAGAAATGGCTCAAGGGCTATCAGGGCACCCTCGTCCTTATCTCCCACGATCGCGATTTCCTCGACTCGGTCATCAACCGCATCATCCATATCGAGAACGGCAAGCTCAACGAATACACCGGCGGCTACTCCGACTTCGAACTGCAGCGGGCCGAACAGCTCGCCCAGCAGCAGTCCATGTACGAGAAGCAGCAGCGGGAGATGTCCCACATGCAGGCCTATGTTGACCGTTTCCGGTACAAAGCCTCCAAGGCCCGCCAGGCCCAGAGCCGCCTCAAGGCCATGGAGCGGATGGAGAAGATACTGCCGGCCCATGCCGACTCCGAGTTCAGCTTCGAGTTTCGCGAGCCGTCGGCCCTGCCGACCCCGCTCATTGCCATGGAGAACCTCAGCGCCGGTTACGGTGACAAGGTGATCCTGGAGAAGATCAAACTCAACCTGGTACCGGGCTCGCGCATCGGCCTGCTGGGGCGCAACGGCGCCGGCAAGTCCACCTTCATCAAGATGCTGTCGGGCTCCAACCCGCCGCTGTCGGGCAAGCTGGAGGTGAGCGCCGGGGTCAGCATCGGCTACTTCGCCCAGCACCAGCTCGAGACCCTGCGCCTCGACGACACCCCGCTCGATCACCTGGCCCGCCTCGCGCCGGACAAGACCGAGCAGGAGCTGCGCAACTACCTCGGCAGCTTTGGCTTCCACGGCGACAAGGCGCTGGACAAGGTCGCCCCCTTCTCCGGCGGCGAGAAGGCGCGGCTGGTGCTGGCCCTCGTCACCTGGCAAAAACCGAACCTGCTGCTGCTGGATGAACCGACCAACCACCTGGACCTGGAGATGCGCCACGCCCTGACCATGGCGCTGCAAGGCTTCGAAGGCGCCATGGTGGTGGTCTCCCACGACCGTCATCTGCTGCGCACCACCACCGACGACTTCTATCTGGTGCACGGTGGCCGGGTCGAGCCGTTCGACGGGGATCTCGACGACTACCACAAGTGGCTCGGTGAGCAGGAGAAAGAGGCGAACGCCAAGCCGAGCGACGGCCCGGCGTCCGCCAATTCGGCGGTAGCGCGCAAGGATCAGAAGCGGCGCGAGGCGGAGTTCCGGCAAGCGACCCGGCCCCTGCGCCAGAAGCTCGAGAAGCTCGAAGCCAGCATGGAGAAGCTGCAGGGCAAGTTGGCGGCGGTGGAAGAACAACTGGCCGACCCTGCCATCTACGAGGAGAGCGCTAAAACCAAGCTCTCCGAACTGCTCAGATCCCAGGGCCCTATAAAGGAAGAACTGGAAGGGGTGGAGCTGGAGTGGATGAGCCTCAGCGAGGAGCTGGAAACCCGGGAGCAGGCCTTCTTTGCGTGACGAACTCTCGATGACCACCGAGCGGGTGGCCAGCCATGAGCTGCCCAGCCCGGTCGATTTCTGGCACTGGAGCAGCAAACGCTATGCCGAGCGTAGCCAGGACTGGCTCGAGGTGCAGACCCTCGGCGGCAACGTCAACCTGGCGCTGCTGCTGCATCGGCTGGATCAGGATGGCATCCTGGTCGAACTCGCCGCCCTGCAACCGGCGCTGGCACAGACCGAAGCCGTGCTGATCCCTTGGCGCACCTTGCGCCAGAACGCCAAGGCGCGGCTCGATGAGGCTGAATATCAGTCCATGCTGGCTCACGAGCTGGAGCTGGAACGATTGCAGCAGGGCGTCCTGCTGCAGGCCCTGCGCAGCCTCAGTCTGGCGCGGGGCAACAGCCACAACTTGTCGAACTATTTATCGTTATTGGGAGCCCTTCAGGGATCCCTCAGAGACCTAATATGCTGAGTTATCGCCACGCCTTTCACGCCGGCAACCACGCCGACGTGCTCAAACATGCCGTTCAGGCCCTGATCATCGAGTCCCTCAAGAAGAAGGAGAAGCCCTTCATCGTGCTGGATACCCATGCCGGCGGCGGTCTCTACGACTTGCGCGGCGACTGGTCCCAGAAGAAGGCAGAGTATGCCGACGGCATAGGCCGGCTGTGGGGTGAGCGGGCCCAGTGGACCACCATGGCGCCCTATCTTGGGGTCATCGAGGAGATGAATCAGAACGGCGAACTGCACTATTATCCCGGCTCCCCCGAGCTGTCGCGCCGCCTGCTGCGCGAGCAGGACAAGCTGGCGCTGATGGAACTGCACAACAACGAGGTGGAAGACCTGCGCGCCAACATGGGCTATGACCCCCGTGTCGCCGTTCACCACCGCGACGGCTTCGAAGGGCTGGTCGCCCTGCTGCCGCCGACTCCGCGCCGCGGTCTGGTGCTGATCGACCCGCCCTACGAGCTGAAGGAAGACTACTTCGCCGTGGTCGATACCCTGAAAAAAGCGCAGAAGCGCTGGGCCACCGGCATCTATGCCCTCTGGTATCCGATCCTCGGCCAGGAGGCGGACAAGTCCCGCGACATGCTGAAAGCGATCAAGCGGGAGAACTTCGGCGACGTGCTGGTCGCCGAGCTGGAAGTGGCCGGCCAGACCGCAGATTGGGGCATGAACGGCTCAGGCATGCTGATCGTCAGCCCCCCCTGGATGCTGGCCGAGCAGATCGAGGCCTTCCTCAAGCCCCTGTGCGCCAAGCTGGCTCAGGGAGCCGGCGCCCAGTACAGGGTCGAGTGGCTCAACAAGGCCGAGGGGTGACCCTCCCCTCTTCCGATTCAAAAAGCCCCGCGAGGGGCTTTTATATACCCCGTGCTGCGGGCTGCTACACGGGGAATCAATCACTTAGTTACCATTATGTCTCTATATCGCAGGGCAAAATGTCTCTTCTCGTGGACACCGTGTGGTCACCCTATGCCTACCCCTCCCCGTAGTGGATTGAAGGTGATGGCGTCCTGCAGATAGTCCGGCGCAAAGTGCGCATAGGTCATTGTCTGCTGGATATTCGCATGACCCAGGATCCGTTGTAGCGTGATGATGTTCCCGCCGTTGGCCATGAAATGGGTCGCGAAGGTGTGCCGCAGCACATGGGACGCCTGCCCCTGTGGCAAGTCTGGCTTCACCTCTCGTAGTACCTGCCGCACCGTCAGGTAATCCACGTTCGGGAATAATCGCCCCGACCGTCCATCGACCACCTGTGCCGATACATCGGCCGAGATTGGCACCACGCGTCTTTTGCCGTTCTTGGTGGCCACAAACATCACTCGCTGATTGATGACATGTTCGGCCCTGAGTGCCACGGCCTCTCCCCACCTCGCACCAGTGCTCAAGCACAACACGGCCAAATTGCGGTTATCGCCTTCTAGTCGGCCGAGCAGCCCCGTGATTTCGCTTTGAGATAAATAACTCATGGCGGTGGGGGCCTCTTTGAGCTTCTTCATTTCCCGCAATGGATGGGGGGCGTGATACATCCCGGCATCAATGAGAAAACTGAACATGCCGCCCAGGGTGATAAGACGCCGATTCACCGTTGAAGCCTTGATACCCTGAGTAAGCAATTGAGATCGAAACACCGCGATAGCCCGGTCATCAATCTGAAAAGCACAGGGATTACCCATCAGTCGTTCAACCAGCTCCAGGGTTTTAAGTGCGGTTGTCCCCCACTTCATGTTCTGTCCGTGATAGAGCCACCAAATCCGGATGAGTTCCGACAATGGTCGGGCATCCTTCGGTTTCTCTATCCACGCTTTGTCATGCTGGTTAGCCAGTACATACCGCTCAAAGGCGGTTGCTTCATGCTTCTTGGCAAACTTCCGCCGGATGCGTTTTCCGTAACGCCCCGTCGGTCTAACGTCCACTTCATAACGACCATCATCGAGCTTCTTAATCGACATAACGAAGCCCTCCGATGTAACTCAATCCCGATAATTCTATGGCGTCGAGAAACGCCTCATGCAGGGTTAACCAGTTTGCTGGCCTGAGGCTGAATAGCCCGTTTCGTCTTGCCCAAAGTGTGCGAGAGCCGGTGCTATCTGACCGGCCTCCGGCGCGATCTTATCTGTCATAAACCAGAGTGTGTATTTGGTGAATTGGGGGATGTTCAAGATCTTCATTGAGACATCAGTTGGAGGGGTAGACCTACCCGTTTCGTAATAGTTGAGAGTCCCAAGGGGAACCCCTGTCGCGTCTGCAAATTGCTTTCTCGTCATGTATTCAGACTTTCTGATCAATACAAGTTTCTCGCTAATGCTCGTTGACACGATGATTAGATCTCCATAGCATATTATCTAGATGTAGATTGCAGACCATCGAGTGATAGTCTGTCGCACATTATGGTGCACTAAGGCCCATTAGGGCCAGCGAGGGAGAATACCAGATGACGATAGAAGCCAAAAAACAAAGTCCGAACGAGACCGACCCACGCATCCCGTTGGTGCTCGAACCCATAATCAACGCCTCCGATGCTGTGCCGGTCGAGGTGTTTGCCAAGATGATTGGCAAAACCCGAAGTGCGGTGCGGGGGATGATTGAAAAGGGCAAGGTGCCGGTGGTGCCGATGCGTAACCCTCTGAGCCCTTCCGCTCCCGCCGAATACTGGATCTATCTGCCGGCATGGAACGAGGGCATGAAGCTGGCCTTTGAGAGTCGCCCCCGCGAGATCCGCGACGGCTGGTTGTCCTGGCTCGGACTGGGGAGCCCGGTATGAGCCAGACATGGACCGAGCAAGCCGCCCTGAACATGGCCGGGGCGATGCTGTTGCGGGAAACCGTGGAGCAGGTGAACGGTCATCAGCAACAGGCGGCCCATGACAAGGGGGCGCAATGCCTGTCGCGCAAGCTGGCGGTGCTGCAATCCCTGAATTGCGCCCAAAGAAAAACCCCGCTTAACGGTGCTGTCACACCAAGCGGGGTTTCCAAATCAGCTTTCGAGGGCTTGATTTGATGAGCATCTTATCTATCCCCTGCGCCTTGCGCAACCTGCGGCTGCAATGCCGCAAGCTGGCCAGCCCTGCCTGTCAGCGCTTCATCCACCTGCCCAACTACCTCGCCGCCATCGAGCAACCCAATGCCCTGGCATGGGGTGCGCTCTGGCAGCGCCTGCCCAAACCCGTCCATTCACTTCGGGGGAACCTATGCGCGTGATGTGCACCGAGTGCGGCCAACTGGGCCGCATCACCAAGACCAACCGGCTGACCGCCGGGGTGGCTCACCTCTATTGCCAATGCACCGACCCTGAGTGTGGCCACACCTGGGTATCCACCCTGGCCTACAGCCACACCCTGACCCCTTCCGCCAAGCAGAGCAGCGCCATGGCGGTGAGCTTGGCGCGGGGCCTGTCACCGTCGGCGCACGGGGCGCTGTTTGACAGCATGAACGAGCATCAGAAACAGCTGGATGTGCTGGCCGCCCAAGAGCGCGGCAAGCCGGTGGTCACCCGGAGGGCTGTATGACGAAAAGCGATAGCCAGGTCAAAACCGGCTGGGTCTGCATTGCCACATCAGGCCCGACTCAAGACGGGCGAGAGGTGACGCCGGAGTGCCTGCGCCAGCTGGCCGAGACCTACGACCCCTATTTCTACAGCGCCAACCTGTGGCCAGAGGGGAACCGCACTCGCCCGTTGGGGCACGTGGAGGCGGTCAAGGTGCAGGAGGAGGGCGGCCAGCTCAAGCTGTTCGCGATTCTTAGCCCCACCCTGGAGTTGATAGACCTCAACCTGAGCGGCACCCATGGCTTTTGCACCATTGAGCCCCATGAGAATTTCGCCCAGTCGGGCAAGTGGTATCTGGGCGGGGTCACGGTCACCGACTCGCCGACTCTGACCGGGTTGACCCGGATGCAGTTTAGCGTGAAGCCGCCCGCGCAGCGTCACCCTGCGCCCACGGGGAAACTGACCCCGGCCAAGCCTGCGTCCGCCGTCCCCACCTTCAAGCAGGCGGACGACATGGCCCGCTCGCTCGAACTGCTCGACCGGCGTATCGACGCCCTCAGCAAAGTGTTGGAGGGACTCGCCCATGAGCGCGGCCCCTCGACTCCCCCTCTCTATCACCTGACCTAAGGAGCCCCGCGCCTCATGGATATCCATCAACTACTGAACAACCTGCGCCTGAGCTTCGCCCCGCTCACCGCGCCGGGGTATGGCAACCTCAACCCCACCGCCAGCAGCGCCTTGTGGGCGGCCATCGTTCAAGCTGCCCCCCTGCTGGCTCAGTGCTCTATCGTGAACGTGGACGACAGCACCGCGCCGCTTGCCGACCCCATCAAGGCGACCTTGCGCACGGGGCGCAAGCAGGGCGGCCGCTTTCTCGTCCCTGCCGACCCGGCCTCGCAGACCCATGTCTATGAGGACTTGGACAGCAGCGCCGTGTGGACGTGGCAGCAGTTGGCCAGCCTGATAGGCGGCATGAATCAGGAAGAGGCCAACCAGACCCTTGAGGCGCTGGCGGTGGCCGCCTTTGCCGACGACATCTTGCGGGTGGGCTTCCGGGGTGAGTTCGCGGAGGTCAACACCGACCCGGCGACCTATCCCCAGGGGGAGGACGTTATCGCGGGCTGGCCTGTGCTGGCCCGTGCCGCCGACCCTACCGGGCTGCGGGTGCTGCGCACTCCTGCGGTGTTCGACCCGAGCGGCGCCGGGGACTATGCCGACCTTGACGCCATGGCGTACCACCTTATCAACCTGTTGCCGACGGACTACCGCAACGACCCGCGCCTGCGGGTGTGGGTCGGTGGCGACCTGCTGCGCGTCCATAAGCAGGCGTACCTCAAGCCCGGTCAGGTGCGCGGCAAGGAGCAGCATTTGAAGATTGCCGACCTGCCGGTGATTTCGCACCAACACATGGCCGGTCACTACTTGGCAGTGACCATCCCCACCAACTTGCAGGTGCTGACCCTGCGCCACTCCCATCGCCTGCATGCTGGCGAGATTGGCAACAGCAACAGCTGGGGTGTCCGCTACAACCGCATCCAGTCCTATGCCCTCGGCGACCCGACCGCCTACGCCGCCTTTGACACCATCACCCTACCCGCCTCGGAGTAACACCATGGAACAGCACACCCTGACAGCCATCACGAACCCGTCTCCCGCCACCAAGGCCAGTCTGCTGGATGAGCGTATCGCCCTGTTCCAACGTGAACACGCCAAGTTGACGGAGCTCGATAACGAGGTGCAGGCCCTGCGCTCGCAGCGCCGCACCCTGCAAACCAGTATCCCCCCGGCCAAGACCCGGCGCGAAGAGCTGCGCCAGGGGCGGATTAACCAGCTGATGGGCGGCAATGTCTGTCTTGAGGCGGCGCGCGAATACCGCGAGCTGGGCGAGTTACTGGAAGATGCCGAGGAGGCCGTGACCCTGTCCGAGAAACAAGAGCGGCGCTTGGCCATGCCACTCTATGACGCGCACATGGCCACAAGCAGCGCCCTGAGCATGGTTGCCGGGTGCTACGAAAGCTACCTCGACCACCGGGTGGCCCCGGCCATCCTCAAGCCACTCAAGAAGCAACTGGGCGAGCTGGCGGCGCTGGCTCACGCCAAGGTCTGCATTCTGGGGCAAGAGGGGGCACTGCGCTGGGCCCAAGCTGAACTGAATCAGGCATTGAAGGAAGCGATGAACGGGCACCGCGTGGCGCTACCGGATGACAAGCCCGCCGCTCGCGAGGTGCTGGCGACCCAGACCCGCCCCCGCGCCTTTGACCTGCTCAGGTTGTGCGATACCCACGGCAAACGCTGCGCCTTGAAGCATGAGATGAACAAGCCCTAAGGGCGCGCGGCGAGGACAGATAACAGGAAGAAGGGAGAAATTAGGAGAGAGCGAGAGAGACGAAACCGCCGTTGGCAAACGCCAGAAATGAAGAAGGGAACCGGCCAGGGTTCCCTCAGTGTCAACCAATCTGCATCGATAGAGAAGACCCATGAACAGTATCAAATTCAATGCCGCCCAGCAAGCGGAGGGATTCGTTTTGCCCGCATTCTGGGCCGAGTCCCTGCGCCACGACCACCAACGCCTTTACCGCCTGCAATCGCGTCTCGCCGTGTTGCGTATCCGGCGGCGAGTCAGGGGGCTCTACGACAAGGGTCAGGTTAGGGCGCTGCTGCGTCAATGCCGACTGGCCCGCGCTACCCTGCACCAAGCCCGTACCAACGCCACCGCCCACACTAGGGCACTGCGGGCAAGCGCCGGGGGCCGGGTATGAAGCCACTCACCAGCGCCTTCAAGGATAAGGGCCAACCCCGCCGCAAGCCCACCGCCGCCACCCTGCGGGCCAACGTCACTCGCATGGCCCAAATCCTGCGCCTGAACCGCCTGCCGTTCTACCCGCTCGACGACGCCCGCAAGCCCCCGCGCCAGCGCGATACCCAGCTCCCCGCAACCGAAGAGACCATCCGCACCTACTTCATCGGCATCCCCGGCGCCTACGACTTGGATTGGGCGCTCGACCTGCTGATGTTCTCGGTCAAGCGCGGCAAAGGCGGGGCGGTACAGCTGCCCGATGAGCTTATCGGCGAGCTGTTTTGCGGCTACTGTGTGCGCCGGGTGCCCGCCATCCTAAAAGGGGTCACCTGCAAGGATGCCAATCTCTGGTTATCCGACAAGGTAAAGGTGTTCCGGCAGGTACAAATCGACCTGCCCGAACCATTGGAGCTCTTGCAGCGTAAAGAGCATCGCGAGCGGTTGGCCATGAACTATGTGGAGCGGGTGCAGCGCCTGCTGGATGCCGCCACCAATGGCTACGCCAACACCGTTCCCGCCACCTACCTCTGGCGGGTCTGCGGCCAACCCCTCAAGCCGTGGGGCTTCCTGCCCATTCTCCCCGCCTTCAAGAACGCCGAGCGGCGCGATACCTTCATTGCCGCTCACCTTATCCGCTGGCTCGACCCGCAATGGTGGGTGCGTAAACTGCGCAAGCTCTGGGAGCAGTACCGGGAACACTGCGCCATCCTGCTTGGCAAGGTGCGCCGGGGCGTCTCGCCCTACGTCTCCAGCTACGCCCTACGGGCTTTCAATGAACGCCTGCAAGCCGCCGAGCTGTGGCTCAAAAGCATGGAGGCCCACAACGAAGAGCACGACGTGACGATCTCGCTGGCCGATGCCGTGGCCAGCTCCATCGCCAACCCGGCCAACCGCCGGGATGAACTGGTGGTGAGGGCGCGGGGCTTCTCGGACGCCGCCGACGAGATGGGTTATAGCGGCCTGTTCTTCACCTGGACAGCCCCGAGCCAGTACCACCCGTGGAAAACCACCCCGCAGGGACATGGCCAACCCGCCCGCACCACCGAAAACCCCAAGTATCTGGGCCACACACCCCGCGACACCAACAACTACCTTGGCACCCTCTGGAAGCGCTGCCGCGCTGCCCTGGCGCGCCGGGGTATCGAGTATTTTGGCTTTCGGGTGGTCGAGCCCCATCACGACGGCACGCCCCACTGGCACCTGCTGCTGTTCGTGCACCCCGCCCAGCAGCATGAACTGATCAGCACCATGCAGCGCTATGCCCTCAGCCACGACCAAGGCGACCTTGAGCGCAAGCGCCACCCGGTGAGCAAACGCCCCTATAGCGACATCACCCCACGTTTTGACTGGAAGGTGATGGACCCGGCCAAAGGCGGCGCCGTGGGCTACATCGTCAAATACATCGCCAAGAACATCGACGGCTACCAGATAGGCGATGAGGGCGATTTGGAGGCCGAGACCACCGCCAGCGAAGGGGCGAGACGGGTCAGGGCCTGGGCCTCACTCTGGGGCCTGCGCCAGTTTCAGCAACTGGGCGGGCCATCGGTGAGCGTGTGGCGGGAGCTGCGCCGCCTGCCGGGGCGCAAGCAAGAGGAGGAGGGGCGCACGGTGGCCCCACTCAAGAGTGAAATCATGGAGGAGTGCCGCCGCTATGCAGACGCGGCGAACTGGAAGGAGTTCACCTATTCCATGGGCGGCCCGGTGTGTCCACGGGAATCGCGTCCGGTCAGGCTGCACCACCTGATAGATCCCGCCAAGAACAAGTACGGGGAGGACGTGATCCGTCTCGTGGGGGTGGCCGCTGGCGACACCATCAAGGCGACCCGCTTGGATTGCTGGGTGCTGCGCCGCAAGGCGGCAGAGAAGGCCACTGGGCTCACCGAGGAGGGATTGAGCGAGCGCAGCGAAGCAGGGGTTGGCGAGCGTAGCGAGGTGCCGTTAAGCAGCGCCAGCTGCGCTCCTTGGAGCTCTGGCAATAACTGTACGCCAATACAAAAAACCTAATAAACATGAGTTCACACACTTGCTGACCTCATGTTTATTTGCCGTGATTTAATCCGAAGCGGGGACCGTCGCTTCGAGCGGTACCGCCGATGAGTCAGCGGGGCTATTCGGGAAGAGACTTAACGCGACTGTCGTAAAATCCTGAACGTCATTGCGTTCATTAAGATAGAAATGGGACTCATCAAGTTTTTTATTAAGATAATGTCGAGCTAAGCGATACAGTGCCTCCGATTCAGAAGTTAAAGTACCTCTTACTCGCTTGAAAATCTTCCTTGCCTCGCTCCGATCAATTACAAAACTATGGCAAGGATATCCTTCCACCAACCTTTTTAGAGCATTAGGTTGTAAGTTATCCGCACGTTCATTAAGCCTATACGCGTACTGCTTTGCAATCTGAAGAGCCCTGTGATGCTCGCCTATTTTTATTGGATCTATTTGGGCAGAGATAGGGCTAATCACTGTCTTAGTGAGATTTGATGCTATCTCTGATGCTAATTTAGTCCCTATCCCACTGCCATACTTTATGTCCGTAAGATAAAGTCTAAAACAGTCTAAGGTTCTGTCCTGAAGTTCAGCAATTGACTTAAATATATCTAATGTGGAGGTTAACTCACCGATTTCATCAGTCTTTCTAAGTTGAATATCAAGAGGCCCCAATTCACCTAGATCCCCGATGATAAGCTCATTTGCGGCAACAGCGATAAGGGTTCCTGCGCTCTTGCAAATATCAGGAATCAAAATAGTCACTTTCTCATAGTGATGATTGAGCGCCCTGCCAATTCGAAACCCTGCGTCAGGATCTCCACCAGGAGTAACCAGCACAAGGATTACATCCTTAGATTTTTTATCAGAAAGGATTTTTCCCTCAATGATTTTTGATAAAGTTATGTAACCTGCTTTATCAATCAATCCATAATAGCTGATCACGTCACAATCAAGGAACTCGCTGGGCTCCTGAGCGGCGATATCTTCAACTTGCTCTACGGCTTTTACACCGTCTGAAATAGGATCTGCTTCTTCGCCATCTGATGAGGTCGAGGAGGTTGTCGTCAGCGCGTCTTTCACAGGTAACTCAGGATTTTTGTTCATCAAGCCCCTCATCATTCATGTTGGAATCAAACCCAATTTGTAACATTGATAGTTTACATTGCAGCATCAGGTCGAACAAGTTTGAACTGTATGCATGAACAGTGCATAACAACTGTTCATGTATACAGCCACAAGAGAGGGATAGACTTGGTGTTGAATCTTTCAACAAACCAGAGTACTATATGGCGCCTTTAGCACAGGATAGATTGTGATGGGTGTTAAATAAACGCACATTAGAATGGATTTTGATGGCTAATCATGCCTATATTGATGTTACATCATGGATGACGATGAACTGTGGAGAATCAATCATGTCTTTGTACAAGCTCTTAGGAAAACTGGTTGTTAACAAAGAGATGCGTGATCTTGGCGATGCATTAGTAACTTCTAATATCAACGGTGCCGAAGTCATTGGACGCGGTACGATTGTCGTTGATGGCAAGGTGATCGCTTCTTCTGACGAGTTTCAGAAGCTAAAAGACTCTGCGATAAAGATTGTTAGAGCACGCACTGAACAAAATCAAGTGGCTCCAGTCTAGACGCGTACTGTAGAGTACGCTTACAATCCTGGGGGTGTTTAAATCGGATAAATACCCCCAATGTACGCACTTCTAATCCTCCCTATTCTAGTTAGTGGCTTTTTGTGTCTTACGATACAAAAAGAAGAGTATTGGCGTCTTCATCGTTATGATGGCCAGTACCTGTATCTGAAAGCTGCTCAAAAAGGCCTGAAGCATTTCTTTTTTGCTATTCTCCTTAGCCTTTTCATGAAAGATGCTACATTTAATGTTAGTAATCACCTGCCTGACTTAGCATGTGGTAGCTTGGATGCTGCTAGCACAACTTTCATTGACACTCCTTTACTGAAAATAGAATACAATAACTGTGTTGTATACTCTACGTTCGACCCAGCTATTGCAACGATCCTATCTGAAAATATAAATACTATATCTCCAACTAGAGATAGTGCTCTGGCCAATGATTCAAAGGCTAAGAACCTTGAATATGCTTGGCTAATTTGCATATCTTTCTTATCGATACTGAGTGCTTATCTGTGTTCAAAAATAAAAAATAATTATAGCCGGTTCGCTAATTTTATCTTGTCCAAGATAGATGAAAACTATTCAAATAAAAATATACACCAGCTTTATTTAATGCAAAAAATTTTCAAAGACAGTCCTATGGATAATATTTTCTTTGAATCTCTTATAAGAAAAAAGCCAGTTTTAATTTCACTTAGCAGTAGAAAAGCTTATGTTGGTATAGTAATAGCCACAGGCGAACCCAACGAATCTAATGGGCTAAATCAAGAAATTGTGATACTGCCACTTATGTCTGGATATAGAGATAAAGATACTCTTAGTGTTATATTTACTAATGATTATGCCAATTTCACAACAGAGAGTACAAGTACGGTTTTAGATGTGGCCTCAATTGAGGTTGCATCTTGGTTTGATTTCGAATGCTACGAAAAGGTTAATAAAAACATTGGCGCCTCTGAAAAAGATGAATCAAAAAATAAAATGAAATCTATTGTAGATTTTTTCAAAAAACTATAAGAGCTCTACTCAAAGAGTAAAGAGGGTGAAATTCATCCCCTTTACTTATTTCTGTAAAGAAATGCCGATACTTTACAAGTAGCTGACCGAACGCGACTTTCCATAAGTAAGCATGACTGTCTGCTAACATTCTGGCCAAAAATCTCAAGCCTAGGTATACCAGCGAACCTACACGCTTCCAGTGCCCTCCTATAGATTTACCAGGGGTGCTGTAGTGAGCCTGCAACCTCAATAGTCACGTAAATTTGCACATCACAGAAACCGCGCTCTTCCGCTCCCGCCTGCGAGCCGCATGGACATAAATTTTTGCAAAAATAGATTGCTGCAAAACGTTCATCCGGAGCGCGCCATATCTAGGGTTCCTGAGCTAAACAAGAACTGAATAGAGTGAAAATTTTTTCATTGTTTTACAGTTTTTGTAGGCCAAACACCATGGCAGAAAAAATACTAACTGATTGTTATGTAATGAGTTTTATGCTTTTCCGTGTACATTTCGGCGGGGGAAGCTGTTGAACCCATCCTTAAGGTAATGATTGTTTTTCTTTTACAATCAATTGGTTATGTAATTTTCGACGCGATTAAAAACTGTAAAAATGAAAAATTGAATGAGTCTGTTGATGAGGATACTATCGAGTCACAACACCTCAAACGGAACTCATTGTGAAAGCAGCCATAGTAGGGAACATCGGTACTGACCATGATGGGTTCAAACCCACGAAGATAACAGCAGGTTCGTCTGATGTAATGATTGATGGGATGCCTGTTGCTCGTGTCGGCGATTCTTTAGAACCACATGACAAGCCAAATAACCCACCTCATCCCCGCAGTATCGCCTCTGGGATACCAAATATACTGATCAATGGTAAGCCCATTGCTATGACTGGTGGTGCTATTGATTGCGGTGGCGTTATTATTGGCAATAGTTCTGTAATCGTAGGAACAACCTTTAGTTCAAGTAAAAGTCAGCCCCCGACTGCACTTGTTCCTTCATTAGACTTTGATGAACAAATCCAGGTTATGGCCTCAGGTAAAGCAGTTTCAGATTACCCATACTATGCAATTAATGACACAAGAGAAATTATATCCGGTAGAACAAATAGCGCAGGCCTAACGAAAAGAATTAAATCACAGCAACAGGGTGAGTTTGATATTTATTGGGGTGATGAAGCTTTAGCCTTAATGGAGGGGATGATTCATGCCTAATGCTGCAGAAAAAATAAAAACCAATAATAAAGTTGGTTCAGTAAAAGTCATTGAGCATCCCGCTGTTACCTTTGCAAAACTATGGGCAGCATATCCTAGTAGCACTGTGATTCATAAAGATCCTAGTACCGGAAAGGATATATTTAGCGACCATTGTGCAATAAACGTTAGCCAAGCGTTATATAGCTGTGGGATATTGATGAAATCCTTCTCTGGCACCAGATGCTGGCAATGTCCTACACCAGGTCAAAATGGAAAGGGGATACATGCAATAAGGGCACAAGAACTTGCTACTTACTTGCAAAAACAACCATTCGCAGGGTGTCCTAAGCCGGAGCCTATGAGTGGAAATGATTTTGAAGAAAAAATTAAGAACCGTACAGGGATTGTATTTTTTCAGGACTATTGGCAGAGAGCTGGTGAAAGGTCTCGAACTGGTGACCATGTTGACCTTTGGAACAATAATAAACTCGCTAGCGTAGGATATCTAGAGACCCAAGGCAGACTGACATTCCCATGGGTGGCGGAACTGTTTGGTATATCAGATTTGCGTCGTTCCTCAAAGGTCTTGTTCTGGGAGATATTATGATTAGAAAGATAGTGTTAACATTTTCTACCATCGGCTTGTTTATCTCGCTACTTTTATTTTTATCTTTGTTTGCCAAGCCGCTCTATTTTTTATATGCCCAGAATATACTTGGGTCATTCTACACAGGTGATGAAGTATTCCATGAAGTAGTTAAAGTAATTGGATATATCATGGCCCCCATCAGCTTGGTCATATCGGTTGCAGCTAATTGTTTTTTTGCTAAAAAGTTATAAATGCTATAAAAATAAAAGCCGCCAATTGGCGGTTTTAATTTCCAATCTAATTGGAGTCAAATTTCAAACTGTTCCAGACTTTTACCCTGCGCTATCTGTTCAGCTATCGCCTTTGGCATACGTCCCTGACCTGTCCAAGTTTTCTCTTGGCCGTCTTCCTGATACTTGTACTTTGCCGGGCGTGGGGCTCGTTTACTCTTACCTTTCCCCGAGTTGGTAGCTGGAGCAGCGCTATTTACTAAATCACAAGGGTCTATCCCCGCGACCTTCAACATTTCAGAGAACTCTACCAACTTGCGTTGATGTTCCGCTTGTGTTGCACGTTCTTTTTCGGTGGCTGCATAAAGCTCTGCATATACTTGGTCGAACTTTCCTTTGACTTCTTCCAACTGCTCAAATGACAAGTCACGCAAGGCTACGCGAAGGCTACGGATGTTCAGCAGTGTTTTCAGAAACTCGGTCATGTATTCCTCCATCTTGTGGCTGATAATATTCTTATTAATTCCGCACGGAACATAACATAGATAATCGGGGGGGATAAACTGAATTAATTCGGATACTCGGCGTAGTGAATAATAGTGACCTAGTGGGATAAGCAAGATAGTGCTTTCCATCTTGATTGGCCCGCTAGGTGGCAAGCGTAGCGCGGCAGTATCACAGGCAAGAGCACGTGGACAATAGATCCAAGCCCTGACAGAGCAGGGCTTGGAAGTTTTCTCTCGATGTGGTCATCGTGTGGACATTGACCGAAACAATTCCTTTTGTTTCATCAGCTTATATTCTTTTCTCAAAGTCCCGCGAGGGGCTTTTTGTTGTCTCCATGCCATCAGCCCTTCACAGCGATGCGACCCGGCACTCAAGGAACATACCTGATAGGCTCACCCTATTAGAATCATAAATGAGAATTATTTTCATTTGGTGATCTTCCAAGGCATACTCTTCTCATCACCAGAGGGAGCCACCATCATGAAAAAGACCATCAGCTTCGCCATCCTGCACTTCATCGTGGCCTTTACCGTGGCTTACCTGCTGACCGGTGAACTGCTCACCGCCAGCCTGATCGCCCTCATTGAGCCCGCCGTCAACACGGTCGCCTTCTAC
This sequence comes from Aeromonas sp. TECH754, assembly GCF_056279295.1. Classification (NCBI taxonomy): domain Bacteria; kingdom Pseudomonadati; phylum Pseudomonadota; class Gammaproteobacteria; order Aeromonadales; family Aeromonadaceae; genus Aeromonas; species Aeromonas sp. TECH754. Next base: position 3,026,214 of record NZ_JBWBRA010000001.1, read on the forward strand.
TTCCACGACCTTGCCTGGCACAAATTCAAGCCCAGCCACAGCCTGCAGGCCAAGACCAGCAGCTTCGCCCTGGTGCACTTCTCGGTGGCCTTCGGTGTCGCCTTCCTGCTGAGCGGCGAGCTGCTCACCGGTGGTGTCATGGCCATGTTGGAACCCGCCGTCAACACCGTGGTCTTCTTCTTCCATGAGCGGCTGTGGCGCGCCCGTCAGCCACTGGCGCTGGCATAAACCCATTTAGCCAAACGGGCCAGCGGGTACAAAAAAACCTCGGTGGCCCCACCTCATTGTGCTGTAGTTGCCGGATATACCACCTTTTTGCTGGAGTCTTTCCGATGAACAAGCTATTGCTTGGCACCCTCTCCCTGATGCCGTTGCTGGCCAACGCCGCCACCCCTTCCTTTGACTGTGGCAAGGCCCACAGCAGCGCCGAGCAGCTGATCTGCAAGGACGCCGGACTGGCCGCCCTGGATAACGAGCTGGCCACCCTCTATCCCAAGGCACTCGCCAACCTCTCCCCCGAACAGCTCAAAACGGAGAAGGCCATGCAACGCGGCTGGATCAAGGGTCGCAACGAGTGCTGGAAGGATACAGACCCCGGCAAATGCATCGAGTCGAGCTACCAGACCCGCATCACCGAGCTGCAGATAAAAGGCGGCCAGCTGGTGGTGCCCTCCCCCGTGCTCTACCAGTGCGGCAAGGAGCTTGCCCTCACCGCCTACTTCTACAACGACGGCAAGCTGCCCGCCGCCGTGATCAACCTGAGCGAGGACGATAGCCAGCGACAGGTGCTCGCCTATGAAGCGTCCAGCGCCAACGGCGCCCGTTATGAAGGGCAAAACCTCAGCCTCTGGACCAAGGGCAAGGAAGCGATGCTGGAGCGTTACGGCCAATCCAACCTGAACTGCCAACAGACGGACAAGGGCAGCAACGAATAAACCTGGTCATCGGTTTCTGAAACGAAAAAGCCCCGCAGTGCGGGGCTTTTTGTTATGTAAACCATCCAACTCAGTTCACGGCAACCGGCTGACCCAGTGCATCCGGCGGAGTCTGGAACTCGCGCTCGGCTTCGTTGAAGCGGTCCAGCATGGCCTTGGAGGGGGCCTTGTCCAGCAGGCTGAATACCAGGATGGCCAGCGCGGAGAGCAGGAAGCCTGGGATGATCTCATAGAGCCCCAGCCAGCCGAACTGCTTCCAGACGATGACGGTCAGGGCACCGACCAGCATACCCGCCAGGGCGCCGTTGCGGGTCATGCGCGACCAGAGCACCGAGAGCAGCACCACGGGGCCGAAGGCGGCACCGAAGCCTGCCCAGGCGTAGCTCACCAGCCCCAGCACCCGGTTCTCCGGGTTCACCGCCACGGCGATGGCGATGAGGGAGATGACCAGCACCATGGCACGGCCGACCCACACCAGCTCTTTCTGGGAGGCGTTCTTGCGCAGGAACGGCTTGTAGAGATCCTCGGTGATGGCGCTGGAGCAGACCAGCAGCTGGCAACTGAGGGTACTCATCACCGCCGCCAGAATGGCGGAGAGCAGCACACCGGCGATCCAGGGATTGAACAGGATCTTGGACAGCTCGATGAAGACCCGCTCCGGGTTGGCGGTCACGCCGGCAGCCTGCTCGGTGAAGGTGGAGAAGTAGGAGAGACCGAAGAAGCCGATGGCCACGGCGCCGCCGAGGCAGAGCACCATCCAGGTCATGCTGATGCGACGGGCGCTGGCCATGGAGTGGTGAGAGTCCGCCGCCATGAAGCGTGCCAGGATGTGGGGCTGACCGAAGTAGCCGAGACCCCAGGCCATCAGCGAGATGATGGCGATGAAGTCCAGATTCTTGAACATGTCGAGGTTGCTGGCGTTCTGCGCCGCCACCTGCACCATGGCGGTGTCGATACCGCCGACGGCGATGATGACGAACACCGGGGTCAGGATCAGGGCGAAGATCATCAGGGTGGCCTGCACCGTATCGGTCCAGCTCACCGCGAGGAAGCCGCCGAAGAAGGTGTAGCTGATGGTGGCCGCGGCGCCGACCCAGAGGGCGGTGTTGTAGTCCATGCCGAAGGTACTCTCGAACAGACGGGCACCGGCCACCACGCCGGAGGCGCAGTAGATGGTGAAGAACAGCAGGATCACCAGGGCGGAGAGGATGCGCAGCACCCGGCTCTTGTCCTCGAAGCGGTAGGTGAAGTAGTCCGGCAGGGTCAGGGCATTGCGGTTCTTCTCGGTGTGAACCCGCAGCCGACCGGCGACCCAGCGCCAGTTGAAGTAGGCTCCGATGACCAGACCGATGGCGATCCAGCTCTCGGAGATACCGCCGATGAAGACGGCGCCCGGCAGGCCCATCAGCAGCCAGCCACTCATGTCGGAGGCGCCGGCGGAGAGGGCGGTGACCCAGCTCCCCATGCGGCGGCCGCCGAGAATGTAGTCATCAAAGTTGCGGGTGGCGCGATAGGCGACGAAGCCGATCAGGACCATACCCAGGATATACACCAGGAAGGTGATGAGCATTGGGGTGCTAGCTGTCATTCAAAACTCCGTTATGTGACGTCTGTACCCGTTCTGACGACGGGTTCATCCTTAAAAAACCGCCCTAGAGTAATCAGCAGATCCCAGAAGCTCAACTGTTTTTAACAAATAAAAAACAAGCTGAAACCGTTTACTAACCAACCAGGAAACTACTCAGGGATGAATTAGCCGAATATTATGCCATTGCAGCAACGACTTATCCCGCAGTCCCTGGTCCCACGACATAAAAAAGCCCCGGCCTGGGGCCGGGGCTGTCACATGGGAGCAGGCAGAGATCAGCGATTGATCGCGATCGGCATGCCGCTGCGCTGTTCCAGCGCCTGCTTGACCAGCTGGGAATCGCTGTCCGCATGGGCGAGGAAGCGGGTCACCGCCGGGCTCATGGAGAGGGGCGCCGGCAGGCTGGAGTTGAACTCCTCCTGGCTGCGGGACAGGGGCTGGTGCACTTCCAGATAGCGGTTGCCATCCGGCTCGACCGAGGCCTTGATCGGCTGGTTCACGAACTGGACGCGAGTACCGACCGGCACCTGCTTGAACAGATACTCGATGTCGTCGTTACGCAGCCGCACGCAGCCGTGGCTCACCCGCAGGCCGATGCCGAACTGGGCATTGGTGCCGTGGATGGCGTACATCTTGCCGATGTAGAGCGCGAACAACCCCATGGGGTTGTCAGGGCCGGCCGGCCAGACCGCAGGCAGCGGCTCGCCACGAGCCGCGTACTCGGCGTGCATCTTGGCAGTCGGGGTCCAGGTCGGGCCCGCCTTCTTGCGCTGCACGCTGGTCACCCAGTTTTCCGGGGTGTCGGTGCCAAGCTGGCCGATGCCGATGGGCAGCACTTCCACCACGTTCTTGCCCTTGGGGTAGTAGTAGAGGCGCATCTCGGCCACGTTCAGCACTATCCCCTCGCGCGGGGCATCCGGCAGGATCAGCTGGTGCGGCACGACCAGCTTCTCGCCAGCCTGCAACAGCAACGGATCCGCCTTGGGGTTGGCTTCCAGCATGTTGGTCAATCCCAGCTGGAACTTGGCGGCGGCGGCCTCCAGCGGCTGGCCGGCTTCCTCTGCCGGTACCACGTATTCCAGATTTTCACCCACCAGTCGGCTGTTGGCCGCAGGCAGTGCATATTCGATGGCGAACGCGGGCGCGGCAGACAACAACAGGCTGCAGCACAGGGTCGCCACGGTATTGCGAAGGAGCTTCATATCTTTTCCATGATGGTGACTAGATGAATGTCTCTGGGCTCAACGTCTGCCGGCATGAGGCCGGGGCGCACAGAGAAGGGCGACATTTTTCTCCTCTCTTGGCCAAAATTCAACTGGCAAATGGGGCGACAGGGACAAGGATATTAAGCCCTGACCTATCGCCCCTGGCCTCAGCCGTTGCTGACCGTCCCCCTTTGCCAGGCGCGCATATCGTAACCTGTGGGAGATTGATGTAACCGCAGATGAAATTGCCCAATAATGGCAAATATATGGTCGAAAATATCGGCCTGTATCCCCTCGTAGTCGGCCCAGGCGGTGGTCGCGGTGAAGCAATAAATCTCCAGCGGTATCCCCTCGCTGGTCGGTGCCAGCTGGCGCACCATCAGCGTCATGTCCTTGCGAATGCTGGGGTGGGCCCGCAGATAGGCATCCAGATAGGCGCGCAGTGTCCCCAGGTTGGTCAGGTGGCGACCGTTGATGGGGCAGCTGATCGCATCGCTGAGCTGCTGGTTGTAGGCGCTCAGCTCCTGCTGCTTGCGGCTCAGATAGGGAGCCAGCAACTGGGCCTGCTTGAGGGTCAGCTGTTCGTCTGCGGTCAGGAAGCGCACGCTGGTCATGTCGATGTTGATGCTGCGCTTGATGCGGCGGCCACCGGATTCGGTCATGCCCTGCCAGTTCTTGAAGGAGTCGGAGATCAGCGCATAGGTAGGGATGGTGGTGATGGTCTTGTCCCAGTTCGACACCTTGACCGTGGTGAGGCCGATGTCGATCACCTCGCCGTCGGCGCCGTACTTGTCCATCTGCAGCCAGTCACCGACGCTCAGCATGCGGTTGGCGGAGAGCTGGATCCCCGCCACCAGGCCAAGAATGGGATCCTTGAACACCAACATCAGCACCGCCGTCATGGCACCCAGGCCGCTGAACAGGAACAGCGGTGACTTGCCGAGCAGCAGGGCGATCATCAGGATGCCGACCAGGATGCTGCCCACCAGTTTCACTCCCTGGAAGATGCCGCGCAGGGGCAGATCCCGCCACAGCCGGGTGTGACGGCTCAGGGAGAGCAGGCAGTCGAGCAGGGCAAACATTGCCAGCAGCAGGAACAGCAGGATCCAGAGCTGGGCCAGCAGCTCGATAAGCTGCAGGCTGTCGGATTTACGCGGCAGCCAGAGCTCGGCCTGCCCGAGCAGCACGGCCCCCTGCAGCACGAAGGCGAGCCGATAGAACAGCCGCTGCTGCAACTGAGGCGGCAGCCACATCTGCTTGGTCTTGCCGAGCAGCCCGACCAGGCGTACCAGCAGCACCCGGTGCAATACCAGGTGCAACACCAGCGCGGTAAGAACGATGAAGCCCAGGGCGATCACCAGGGCCATCAGATTGTTGACCTCCACGCCCATGTCTGTCAGCCAGTGAAAAAATGTCTCCTTCATCCTTACCTCCGCTACGTGAAACTGCCGTCAGGGTACGTATCTGGTCCGTCATGTCAAATAACACCCCGTCAGAAATGACAACGCCCGGCAAGGGCCGGGCGTTGGATTGGAGCCGCGGGGGTTAGCCCACCAGGCTCAGGGCATCGCGGGCGATGACCAGCTCTTCGTTGGTGGGCATCACCAGCGCCAGACGGCTGTCTGCGGTGGTGATACGGCCTTCGCCCCCCAGCACGGCGGCATCGTTCGCCGCTTTGTCGACCTTGAAGCCAAACAGCGCCAGTCGCTCCAGCACCATCTCGCGCACCATGGCGGCGTTCTCGCCGATGCCACCGGTGAACACCAGGGCGTCGAGACGACCGTCCATGGCGGCGGCATAGGCGCCGACATACTTGGCCACCCGGTAGGTGAAGACATCCAGCGCACGCTTGGCACCGGCGTCGGTCGCGTAGTTGGTGGTGACATAGCGGCAGTCGCTGCTCGCCTCCGTCATGCCCAGCAGGCCGGATTCACGGGTGAGGCAGTGGTTGATCTGATCCACGCTGTAACCGAGGTTATCGTGCATGAAGAACACGATGGCGGGATCGATGTCGCCGCTGCGGGTGCCCATCGCCAGCCCTTCCAGCGGGGTCAGCCCCATGGAGGTATCGACGGACTCACCGTTCTTGATGGCGCAGATGGAGGCACCGTTGCCCAGGTGGCAGTTGATGATGTTGAGCTCTTCGAGCGGCTTGCCAAGCGCCTTGGCGGCCTCTTCGGCGATAAAACGGTGAGAGGTGCCGTGAGCGCCGTAGCGACGGATGCCGTGCTCCTCATAGAGCTTGTAGGGCAGCGCGTAGAGGTAGGCCTCTTGCGGCAGGGTCTGGTGGAAGGCGGTGTCGAACACGGCGACGTTCTTCTCGGCCAGGGCCGGGAACACCTTCAAGGCGGCGCGAATGCCGATGAGGTGGGCCGGGTTGTGCAGGGGCGCGAACGGAATGGCGGCTTCGATGCCGGCGATCACGCTGTCATCGATGCGCACCGAGCGGGAGAACTGCTCGCCACCGTGCACGATGCGGTGACCGATGGCCACGAGCTGCTCGGCCAGGGTGGGATCCTGGGGCAGGATATGGCCCACGATGTGGTCGAGGGCGGCCTGGTGAGCGGCACCCGCCCCCAGCATGGCTTCACCCTTGACGCCGTGGAGTTTCCATTTGATACGGGCATCATCCAGATTGAAGCATTCGGCCAGGCCGGACAGCATGTCCTCGCCGGTTTGCGCATCCATGACCGCAAATTTCAGGGAAGAGCTACCGCAGTTAAGGATCAATACCAACTTGCTCATGTTCTACATCTTCCTGTGCTTCGGCTTTATGCCGACAGTGTCGTGTCATCCAGCAATGGATGGGATTCCCCTGTCGGGGGCTTATGGTCGCAGGAAAGTGCGCCCAATTTTTCAATTTGGTCGGTGCCGGCCTCAAGGGCGCGCGGCACACTCATCGAATTATCGATTCCAGACAAGCCCGCCTTCATCGGAAGCAGCCTTGTCCCGGGCAGGGGTTGGGCCCGGCGCAGCTGCTCAGCGTTCGGCCAGCAGCGCTTTATGGACCTTGACTACCAACTTTTTAACCTTGGCGGGGGTGGTCAGGGTACAGAGAGGGCGATGCAGTTCTCCCGGCCAGAAGATGGCGAAGTCGCCGGGCTGCAACGCCAGATAACTGGTCTGTTCGTCATCGACGAACCAGAGGTCGGGATGGGGATGATCGGCGCCGTCATTGACATAAGCATGAGGCCCTACGCCTATCCACTCCTCACCACGCAGCAGCAGCTGGATATCCAGGTACTGCTCATGAAACTCGCCACGGCGATCCGCCGCAGGCTCGGTCAGCTCCTCGCTCACCAGGCAGAACAGGCGCATGCCATCGATCTCGGTCTTGCCGAGCGGCGCGTCGCGCCAGTGGGCGACGGCCTTCACCACCTCGGCCATGATGCGGGCCAGTGGCGCGGGCAAGGGGGTGCGTTGCAAGGTGTCCAGACTGCCGGTGATCATGAGATGCGCATCCTTAGGTATATCTGTCGTCTATCTTTGTCTGCCAATGAAAAAGGACCCGTCAAAGGTCCTTGTCTAGCGCCGTCTGCCATCCATGCAGACCGAAGAAGAGCATAGGTCATCTCGTCGGCGCCTGGTCACTGTTGCACAGTCGTCCGCGTCTTGCCAAGAGATACCCGCTCATTCACCAGATGATCGTACCAGCTGAAACAATATTATTCACTACCCTATTGCCAGCAACTTTGACCAGACGCAAAAACGGGAGCATCAGCTCCCGTTTTTTTGTTGCAACCGGCTTCATTCAAGCCTTCTTGGCGTTCTCCACCGGTTTGGCATACATGGCGCGCCAGATCGCCTTGTGTTCTTCCGGCACTTCTGACTGGCGGGTCAGGAAGGCGGTCTGCTCGATGGTACTGGCCTTTCCAGGCACATCCGCCGCCAGATAGTTGCCGGGGAACAGGCGATAGCTGCTCCAGATGGCCTGGTCGATCAACGCCGCCAGCTCGTCCGGATCACTGAAGCCCTCGGTGATGGGGGCACCAAAGGAGACATGAACTCGCCCCTTCTGGCCGACGATGCCGGCGACTATGCTCTCGATGTCCTCGAACTCTCCCTTCTCGTAGCTGCCGTTGACCGACTTCTCGTACAGCTCCCGCGCTTTGGCCTTGTCGGTGGGATCCACCTCGTAGCTGATGCTGACCGGCACTATGTTGAGGCTGCGCATGTAGTCGACGAACGGGATCTTCTGCTTCTTGCCGTCCACATAGAACATTTTGAGGATGGCCGGATCCGTCTTGTCATCACCGTTCTTGGCGCGCCCTTCCTTCTGGGCGATCCAGATGGAATGCCCCTCGTGCACCGACTGGCCGATGTAGGCCGACAGCTCGCCGAGTACCTTCATCATCTCCCGCGGCCCCTTGGCGGAGCGCTTGACGATGAAACTCTTGTTGAGCTTCATCAACTCGGTGGCGCAAGGCTTGCGCAGCAGGTTGTCACCGATGGCGATACGCACCGTATCGAAGCCGTGGGTATGCAGCCCCCAGTTGACGAAGGCGGGATCCATGGCGATGTCCCTGTGATTGGAGACAAACAGATAGCCCTGCTCTTTCTTCAGATGCTCGAGGCCGGAGAAGGTCACGCCCTGAGTGGAGGTGGCGATCATCCGGCTCATGTAGCGGGTTACCCCCAGCTGCACCTGGCGCACCGTGGTGACCTTGGACCACTTGTGGCGCAGGAACTGGCGGATCAGCGGGCGGATGGCCCAGCCCAGCCAGCTCATCAGGGAGCCAAAACGGTATTTGGCGATGGCGCCGATAAACTCATCATCCTGGATCAGCCGTTCGATGGCTGCCGGCACTTCGTCATCGCGATAGGGGCGAATGTCCGCGAATCTATCTACTTCTGTCACAATGTCAGCCTTGCATGTATGGAGTCGCGGCCAGCTGCTGCTGGCCGGGAAAATTCAGGGCGCAATTTTACACGCTTTTGGGATCAGGGGTATGAGATGCGCACCTATAGTGCAATCTTATCGCGAAAAAGCCGCCCCAATCACATCTGGTGTGACCAGATGAGCCCGCTCATCAATCCTGAACGACAGGATTGATGAGCGCGGTGAGAATATGGTCCTCCCAACGGCCGTTGATCATCAGATAATCCCGAGCCCGGCCCTCCCGCTCGAAGCCGAGCCGCTCCAGCAGGGCGCCGCTGCGGTGATTCGCCGGCATATAACTCGCCATAATGCGGTGCAGGCCGCGCTCGTGAAACAGATACTCGATGCCCGCCGCCGCCACCTCCTGCATCAACCCCTGCCCCTGATGCTCCCTGTCGACCGCATAACCCAGGTGACAGGCCTTGAACATGCCCATCATGATGTGGGTGAAGTTGCAGGTGGCGAGCACCCGTTCGCCCTGTGGATCCAGTGCCACCAATTGGACGGCGCTGCCGTCGAAAAACTGGCTGTAGCCGTCACGCAGCCGATCGTGCCAATGGCTCAGGGTATAGAAGCTCTCGTCACGTCTGGGCTCCCAGGGGCTGAGGTGAGCCCGGTTGCGCAGGTAGAAATCCAGCATCAGGCCAGCTCTGTCCGGCGACAAGACGGTCAGCCGGGTGCGGGCCGTGGTGAGGTGTGGCAATACCATCAGTGATCCCTTTTCTGTAGCCAGTCGTCTCGCCGAATTGGAGTGCGGGCCGTGGTGAGGTGCGGCAATACCATCAGTGATCCCTCAGCCGCAGCCACTCGTCGCGCAGCAAGCCGTAGTGGACGTGATCCACCACCCTGTCCGCCAGTCGCTCCGCCCGCCGGGTGATCCCCTCCTGCTGCATGCCGAGCCGCTCGCACACCGCCCGGCTGCCGTCATTCTCCTGCGCCGCGCTGATCTCCACCTTCTCCATGCCCATCTCCTCGAAGGCGTGGTGGATCAGCGCCTGACAGGCCCGGGTGATGATGCCGTTGCCCTGCCAGCGCTCGGCCAGCCAGTAGCCGATGCTGACCTTGGCGAGCGCCTGATCGATCTGGTTGTAGCCGATGACACCGACTACCTCGCCCTGATACTCGATGGCCGTGGTCAGGCCCTCGCCCCTGGCGAACTTCTCGATGGCATGGCGGATGAAGGTGGCGCTGTCCCCCGGCTGCTGGATGTAGGGCACCCAGGGCAGCCACTGGGCAAGGTAGTCGCGATTGCGCTGGCACAGGCCAAAGAGCTCGCTGGCCATGTCGGGCTGCAGGAACAACAGCGCCAGCTCGTCATCCAGTTGCCATGAAAACATGCGTCCTTCTCCTCCCTTGCTCGGCATGAGCCATCATGCAAGCCAATGTAGTCAATCAACCCCTTGTCTGCCAAGGCATTTTTACATGCTTATCCGGCTGGCAACCCCCATATGGAGGAACCCATATGGGAACCATTTTGAGCATTTACTCATTCTCGCGAAGGCTTGGCATAAACCACCACACTTCATAGATAAAGCAGTGATTTCGGATCACAACAGTCGAACCTGCTACCCACTTGCACTGCCCTGTCACATATAACAGGCAGCAATTTCTTTCCCGCTCACTAGTGTAGGAACGCCGGGCAACGAACCCGGCGCATGATCTTCATCGACTTAAGGAAAGACGAGATGAACAAAGTCTATTTGGCCGTGGCATTGGCCTGCTGGGGAAGCGCCGCCATGGCGGCAGAACAGGTGGAAGTGAATCAGGCGGGGGGAATGGCGGGTCTCTTGGGATCACCGAACGCCGTCGGGATCAGTGCCCAGGCCGGTGATGGCGAGTTTCGCCAGGTACGGGTCGTCAAGCTGCCCAACGGCCAGCAGCGGGTGCGTTACGAGCAGACCTGGCAAGGGATCCCGGTCTGGGGTCAGGTGGTGGTGGCTGAGCAATCCCCCGCGGGCCAGGTGAATCAGGTTTCTGGCCGGGTGCTGCGCCAGATCGGCGCCGACGTCGCCAGCCCCACGGCGGCGCTCTCCCCCGCCGATGCCGCCCTCAAGGCCCGCGCCGGCGCCAAGGGCAGCAACGAGCAGGTCAAGTTGTTCGTGATGCAAGACGAGAGCGGTCAGGCGCGGCTGGTCTATCTGGTCTCCTGGCTCGCGGCGAGCGAACAACCGAGCCGACCCTTCGTGATGGTCGATGCCCAGGACGGCAGTGAACTCAAGCGCTGGGAGGGGATCAATCACCAGGACGCCACCGGCCCCGGCGGCAACCTCAAGACCGGCAAATACTTCTACGGCGCGGACTTCGGCCCGCTGCAGGTGGATGACAACTGCCGCATGAGCAGCGCGAACGTCGATACCATCAACCTCAACCACGCCACCTCGGGCGGGGCCGTGCACCAGTTCACCTGTCCGGAGAACAGGGTCAAGGAGATCAACGGCGCCTACTCGCCGCTCAACGACGCCCACTACTTCGGCAACGTGGTGTTCGACATGTACCGCAACTGGTACAACACGGCACCGCTGAGCTTCAAGCTGAAGATGCGGGTGCACTACGGCAACAACTACGAAAACGCCTTCTGGGATGGCAGCCAGATGACCTTTGGCGATGGCGCCACCACCTTCTATCCGCTGGTGAGCCTGGACGTGGCCGCCCACGAGGTGAGCCACGGCTTCACCGAGCAGAACTCGGGGCTGGTCTACTCCGATCAGTCCGGCGGCATCAACGAGGCCTTCTCCGACATGGCCGGGGAAGCGGCCGAGAACTACATGAAGGGCAGCAACGACTGGCTGGTGGGGGCCCAGATCTTCAAGGGCAACGGCTCGCTGCGCTACTTCGAGGATCCGACCCGGGATGGCAAGTCCATCGGCCATGCCAGCGATTACCATGACGGCATCGACGTGCACCACAGCTCGGGGGTCTACAACCGTGCCTTCTATCTGCTGGCCAACACCAGCGGCTGGAACACCCGCAAGGCATTCGAGGTGTTCGTGCTGGCCAACCGCCTCTACTGGGGCGCCAACACCACTTACGATCAGGGCGCCTGCGGCGTGACCAAGGCAACCACCGATCTGGGTTACAGCCTGACCGATGTGGCCGCGGCCTTCACCGCGGTCGGCGTCACCCCCTCCTGCGGCATCACGCCACCGACCGGCACTGTGCTGCAAAACGGCATACCGGTGACCGGTCTCTCCGCCACCAAGGGTGGCAAGCTCGGCTTCACCATCGACATGCCCGCCGGCAAGAGCAAGCTGGTGATCGCCAGCAGTGGCGGCAGCGGAGATGCGGATCTCTACGTGAAGTTCGGCGCCGTGCCGACCGGCACCAGCTATGACTGCCGTCCCTACAAGAGCGGCAATGCCGAGACCTGCACCCTGAACTCTCCCAAGGCGGGGACCTGGCATGTGCAACTCAGCGCCTTCAGCGCCTTCTCGGGGGTGACCCTGAAAGCCAGCTATTGATCCTGCGCCAGCGCGCAGCGTGAGCCAGGCGCCGGACTTGTCCGGCGCTTTTTTCATATCAGGTGGCGGCTCAGCGACCCGCCCAGCGCTTGGCCAGGGTCCTCGCCGCCTCCAACACCCGCTCCTTCTCGCGATTCGGTCGCTTGCCGCTGCGCCAGGCCATCATCACGTCCCAGTGATCCGGCGGCAAGTCCACCACATCCAGCTGCACCAGGCGACCAAACTCCAGATCCCGGCTGATGGCGAGCGCCGGCATCAGGGTGATGAAACCGTGCTCGAGCGCCAGCTCCCGCGCCGCGCTGGCAGGCTGGATGGCGTGCAGCGGGCTCGCCACCTGGCGCAGCAGCCGCAACTGCAGGATCAGCTCGTCACAGCCGGTGCCCCACTGTTGGGGGGCCAGCCGCTCGTTGGCGATATCCTGTAGAGTCAGCCCCTGCCTGCCCGCCAGCGGATGGGCGGCGCTGGCCACGGCGATGATGGGGGAGCGATAGAGCAGTTCGAGCTGGATGCCCGCGATGGCGGGGCATTTCAAGATGAAGCCGACGTCGGTCTCTCCGGTCAGCAGCTCCTGCATGATGATGCCGGAGTGATCCGTGTTGCAGCGGATCTCGAACGCCTCGTCCACCAGGGCCAGCAACAGCGGACCGAAGACGACTGTGGTCAGGGAAGGAAGACAGGCGAGCCGGATCCGTGGCAGGGCGGGAGCGCCCTGCATCGCCAGCCGGCCCCCCTCCAGCGCACTCAGGGCCGCACTCGCGGCGGGCAGGAACTGTTCACAGGCCGGTGTGGGGGTGGCACCACGACGATGACGGCGAAACAGGGGTTGCCCCAGCTCCTGTTCCAGCACGGCGATCCGCTGACTGACCATGGGTTGGGACCAGCCGCGAATGGCGGCTACCTTGCTGAAGCTGCCACGGTTGGCCACATCCAGCAGCAATTGCAGGTCATCGAGGGTCATAGCCATAACAGAATCCAATATGAAATATAGCCAGTTGTCGGCTACCACTATATCTGCCCCCCTCCCAGAATAGCAGTATCAATCGTCATGAAATTGGCATAACGCCGCCGAGTCAGGGACTTATCTTCGCCCTTGGCTCTGTTTGGTGACTCCGCCGTTCGGGCAATGGACACACAACAGATAATGTCATCGATGCAAGCAGGGGTTTAAGAGTCATGGTAGAGCGGGCGAGGCGGTTGGGGCGGTGGTTTTTGGCATTGGATTCCCTCTTGGTGATCCTGGGATTCTTCGTGGTCATGCCCATGATAAGCCTGCGATTCGTGGATCAACTCGGCTGGGCCGCCGGGGTTGTCGGATTGGCGCTGGGGTTGCGTCAGCTGACCCAGCAGGGGCTGGGTGTCTTCGGTGGCTCGCTGGCCGATAAATTCGGGGCCCGTCCCCTCATCGTCTGCGGCATGTTGCTGCGAGCGCTGGGTTTCGCCAGTCTGGCCTACGCCCAGACCGGGCTGGAGCTCATCATCTCCTGCATCATCTCGGGGCTCGGCGGCTGTCTGTTCGACCCTCCCCGCGCTGCTCTGGTAATCAAGTTCACCCGCCCCCGTGAACGTGGCCGTTACATCTCCCTGCTGATGATGCTGGAGAGCGCCGGTGCCGTGGTGGGCGCCCTGCTCGGCAGTTGGCTGCTCAACTTTGACTTCGAGTATGTCTGCCTGCTGGGGGCCGGCCTGTTCGTCTGCGCGGCCCTGTGCAACCTGCTGATCCTGCCCCCCTACAAGCTCTCCGTGCGGCCTACCCCGATCCGGGCAGGCCTCGGCCAGGTGCTGGCGGACAAGGCCTTCTGCCGACTGGTGCTGATCCTGAGCGGCTACTACGCACTCTGGGTGCAGGTGATGCTGATCTTCCCCATCCTGGTCAAGCAGATGGCGGGCAGTACCACGGCGGTGGGCTGGATGTATACCCTGGAGACGGCCATCTCACTGGCCCTGCTCTACCCGCTGGCCCGTTACGGCGAGCGCCACTTCAAGCTGGAGAGCCGGCTGATGGCGGGGGTGCTGCTGATGACCGCCGGCATCGGACTGGTGGCCTTTGCCACCACCCTGCCCGCCGTCTTCATGCTGCTGGCCTGCTTCTATCTCGGCATCGTCATCGCCGAGCCTGCGCGGGAGACCCTCATGACCAAGCTGGCGCAACCGGGTGCCCGTGGCAGTTACATGGGGTTCAGCCGGCTGGGGCTGGCGCTGGGCGGCATGACGGGTTATGTCGGTGGTGGCGCCCTGCACGACTACGCCAATGCCCAGGGACAACCCTGGCTGCCCTGGCTGGTGCTGGGGACCGTCGGGGTCGTCACCTTGCTGCTGCTGGTGAACTGTTTCCAGCGCGATTCCCGCCTGTCTCACGTCAATGCCTGATCCCGGCTGAGGGATCCCCCGGTCTGCTGATCATCCCTGGCAGGGCGCCCGTTCCCCGGATCCGGCGCCCTGTTTTTATGGCGCACTTTCGCACCCTCATCATGTCGCCCCTCCCGTCTCACGCCCCTGGCAATGCCGGCATCGGGCAAGATATCGACGCCAGACACCCATAAAAAAAGCGGCAGATTGCTCTGCCGCTTGTTGCTCAACCTGGCGTCAGGTTATTTGTCGATACTCAGCATGTTGTTTTGCAACATGAAGTCGATGACCTGGTTGGCCGTGGAGCCAGCGCCGCCGGTCAGGGTATCGAAGGTGTGGTTCATCAGCACTATCTCCTGAGTCACCGGCGCCGTGCTGCTCTCCTTGACCTGCAGGTGCACCCCTTCGTTGTCCTGGAAGACCGAGAGCAGGCTCTTCAACGAGCTCTCCGTCTTGCTGCCATCGCTGTCCAGCAGATCCTTCAGATCCAGCTTGTCCCCCTCGGCCTTGGAGAAGTCGACGACATAGTCCTTGGCGACCGTGCCAGCGACAGTATCCCCCTTCTGCCAGCTGAAGATATCGGCACCCGTACCGCCAGTCAGGATGTCGTTGCCCAACCCCCCGACCAGGATGTCGTTGCCCAGCCCGCCACTCAGGATGTCGTTGCCGGCACCGCCATAGAGGGTGTCGTTGCCGGTCCCGCCATAGAGGGTGTCATTACCGGCCTCACCAAACAGAGAGTCGTTGCCGCTGCCACCAAACAGGATGTCGTTGCCGGCACCGCCGTACAGGAAGTCGTCACCACCCTGACCAAACAGGATGTCATTGCCCTCCCCGCCGAGCAGCACATCCGCCTTGTCATTGTTGGCAGACTGATCGAAATCGGCGGCATGCTCCTGGATATAGCGGTGCACGTCGGCATCCAGCACGTCGCGGCCCAGCTGGCCAGCCACATAGCTTTTGACCGCCGCATAGCCTTCCCCGGCAATACCGGCGAAGTGCAGCGCATCGCCGAACAGGATGTCATCGCCCGCCCCGCCGTCGATCCGGTCGGCCCCCGGCAGGTTGTTGACCGAGGTACCCAGGATGGCACTGGCCAGATCCGAGGCATTGACCCCGGTCTTGATCACCCCATCGGAGTCGTAGGATTTCAGATCGTCATAGGAGATATTCGCCCCCAGCCCGATCGCCTCGACGGTCACCCCCATCCCGGTCAGCAGCCCGAAGCCGGCCACCGAGTTGCTGATGGTGGTACTGGTCGAATCCTGACCATTCCCACCCAGAGTCGAGTAGGTATAACCACCCTTGCCATCCGCACGCATATAGCCGATCTGGCTGCCGTTGTAGTTGTATACAACGCCGCTTGCAGTGATCACCGTCCTGCCACTCACCGCATAGGTCTGCCCATAGACATAAGTAGTACCGATGACACTGTTCAGATAAACATCGTTGGATGAGCCGCCGCGATCACGAAGGATCGGGTTGCTGCCTTCATCGTCCAGGTAGTAAGTCGGCTTGCCATCTGTGATGAAGTAGGTCAGGTTCTTGGCATTGCTGTTACCCAACGCGGCTGCACTGTTGAACCAGTTGGCCGTGGCTTTGAACACGTCCTCGTAGTTGGTGCCACCACCGCTGTTTTTGCTGCCATCCATGCCATCGAGAATCGCCTGCAACTGGCTCAGGGCATTCGTGTCCTTGAGGTTCACGCTCACCGACTTGTTGGCCAGGGTGTCGAAGTCCACCAGGAAGATATTGACCTTGCCCGCACCATCCGAGCCAGCGCTGTTCTTGAGGCTGGTAAACACCTGGGCCAGCTGGAGCTTGATGGTGTCCATGGCGCTGGTGCCGATACTGCCGGAGCTGTCGACCATGAAGGCGATGTTGTAGTTCTGACCCGGCAACACCACGCTGCCATCCAGATCCCCCACCACTATGTTGTGCTCACTGCCGTAGGTCCGGTTCTGGTCGCCCGGCTCCCCTTCGGTGGCATTGAAGTAGCTCAGGCGGATGCTGTCATCGTCGGTGGCGGAGCTGGTCTGATCGGTACCCACCTCCTTGGCGATGGCCTCGACCTTGAGATCCACCTGGCCGGCGCTGCCGCCCGGTACGCGCAGGGTCAGCCCGGTCAGCTTCACATCCAGCGCGCTCGCGCTCCACAGACCGCTGCCGGAGGTGAGGGTGATCTTGCCGTCGGCTCCGGCGGCACCCAGCAGCTGGCTGCCGTTATAGAGCAGCGTGCCCTGTGGCATGCCGCTCAGCACCAGGCTGTCGAACTGCTCGCTGCCATCTCTATCGCTCAGTGAGGCGTTCAGTTCCACCGGATAATCGACCACGGTCGGCTGCACCAGGGTCAGCCCGCCCGTCTCCTGATTGATCTGGTAGATGCCGTCGGCGAACTGGACATACTCGATGTCGTGCAGCGCCTTGGTGGTGGCCGCACCGTTCTCCGTCACATAGAAGTTGAACCAGCGATCATTGGTCGAATACCCGCTGCCCTTCTGGATCACGTAGTCGGCACGGTTGCCGGTCAGTACGGCAACGTCTGTGCCCGCACCACCGTAGAGTCCGTCATTGCCGAGGCCTGACACCAGTATGTCGTTGCCCACACCGCCGTCGAGGGTATCACCCGAGACTGAATTGCCGCCTACCAGAACGTCATTGCCCAGGCCACCGGTAAAGTTATCGCCGCCACCCTTCTGGCTCACTATGTAGTCGTTGCCGCTGGTGCCGGTGATTGCATCCTGGCCGGCTGTCGTGTCCGTCAGATTGCTGGTGATCCCGAAGGCCGTCTTGTTGAAGTTGCCGGACTGGAACTGGCTGGTGGTGATGCCTGCGCTCGGGAAGCTCTGGCTGTAGAGCGGTATGCCGTTGCCGGACAGGATCACGTTGACCGTCGGTTTGTCGGCCACCGCTACCACATCGAGCACCAGCTTGCCGCTGTTGCTGAGGTTGGCGCCGTCGCTGATCTGATAACCGAAGCTGGCGTAGTCGATCTTCATGTTGCCGGTAACGGCACCACTGCCGTTGCTGGCGTTGGTGCTCGACTCGTTCAGACCAGGCACGAAGCGCAGGTGACCAGTATCTATGTCACCGTAGGAGATAAGATCCCCCACCTTCACGGCGACCCACTGACCGGCCGCGTTGAGGTACTCCAGCTTGCCGTTGAGAGGCAAGGTGCCGATCTGCACGCTCAGATCGGTTGCCGCCTGATCGTCGCTGGCACCGAACTGGGCCCACTTCAGCACCTGCGGCTGATCTTCCAGCCCAGTGCTGTAGCCACCCGCCGCGGTCGGCGCACGATCGTTGTCCACTATGGTGCCGGTGCCGGTCTGACCACCTATGGTCACCGACAGGGTCTCGTTCGCCTCGACCAGACGATCGTCCAGGGTCGGAATGGTCACGGTGAAGCCAGATACCCCGGCCGGCACGGTGATCTTGCCGGTCGTGCTGTTATAAGTCACCCCGTTGCTGAACTGGGCGGTGCCCCAGTCCAGGCTGGAGGCCGGATTGGTGCCGCTGCCCCTGATGGCGAAGTCATACTCGGTCGCTTCCTGAGTCGCGTCGGACAGGGTCACGCCGTGGCTCAGACTGCCGCCTTCAGTCACGCTCCCGCTGGAGACACCCTCCACTGTGGGGGTGAACAGCGGCTTGGTAGCGAACGATCCCAGACTGGAGTCGCCGTCCCCATCCACCGCCTTGATCTGGAAGTCGATGTCCCCGTCGCCCAGCGGCTTGGACATGTTCTGATACTGGAAGAACTCCCACTTGCCGGTGGCCGGAGTGAACTCCAGACGGAACACCAGAGAGCCATCGCTGGCCTTGCCGACCAGGGTATTGGCCGACTCCAGAGTGGTAGTGATCGCCTTGCCGCTAGCCGTGGTCAGCCCTGTCTCGGACGAACCGATGAGCTGCATATAGCCCTTGCCATCCGCACCCCACTGCGGGGTGACGGTGCCCGAACCGTAGGCAATGGCCTGCGCCGTGCTGGTACCGAGGAACTCGATGCTCTTCACGGTGAAGTCGCTGTTGTCGGAAGTGTTGGTGTTACCGTTGTTGGTGGCCTTGATCACCATGGTGTCGAAGCCGCCCTGCTGCACCTGGAAGTTGCCGGCATAGTCACCGCCCGCAACATTGGAGCTGAAGGTCTGGGTACCGATCAGCACGCCACCGCGATAAAACTCGACCACGCCGCTCTCCAGCTCACCGCCAAACATCTGACTGAACTTGATGTTGGCGCCATAGGCGACCTTGCCCGCATCCAGCTTGATGATCAGCTGTTCGGAGGCCGAGGTGCCGTTGGCGAAGTGACGGAAATCGATCTCGTTGGCGATGTTGTGGTAAGGGGCTGCCACACTGGACACCCCCAACCCGGAGCTGGAGCCGTTCACATTCGCCGCGATCAGTGTCGAATTGGTCGCAGACGTGAAGCCCAGGGCCGTGATGGTGAAACCTGCCATGCCGAGGGACAGCTTGTTGCCGCTGTATTGGGTCAGATCGAACAGACCGGTAAGAGCAGCCGGAATATCCGTCTTGGTGACGGACACGGCCGCCGCATCGCCTGCGATCGGGGAGTCATCCTCGACCGAGATGGGCAGGCTGCCAGTGGTGGTGGTCTTGCCATCCGACACAGTCACACCGATCTGGAAGTTGAGCACGTCCTCACTCCCCTTGACCGGGTGGTCAAGCGGTGCCTTGAGGGTCACATCGTAGCCCCAATCCCCCTTGCCGCCTGTCGGCGCTGTCAGCTTGACGTCGATGACGGCCTTGTAGTCCGCCCCCCCCGCCGTACCGGTATAGCCGGTCAACACCTTGGTGGCAGCATTCCAGCTCCACTGCACCGCAGTACCGCCGGAAGTCAGACCGGCCGGCCCACTCAGGCTGATGGTCAGGCTATCCTGGCTATCCAGGTCACCGACCGTGATCTTGCCGCTGGCAGCCACGCTATCCGTGGTGTCGCTGTTGCCTGCCGTATCGGCGATACCGCCAGCAAGGCCCTCTTCGGATACTACGGCCCCCTTGTCGATGCTCAGTGTCGGTGCATCGTTGGTGCCGGTGATGGTGATGGTCAGCGTGCTGGTCTGGCTCACGGTGCCGTCGGTCGCGGTGTAGGTAAACACCACGCCCGCAGTCTGGCCCGCCGCCAGTTTCTGCGCATCCGCCCCGTTGGCGTTGAAGCTGTAGCTGCCATCGGCACGGATGGTCAGGGTGCCATAGCTGTTGGTCAGTACGGTGTCACCGCTGGCATTGACCGCAGTGGCCGAGCCCGTGGTGCCGTTCAGGATGCCGGTCACCTTCAGGATGTTGCCGTCCACATCGCTGTCGTTGGCCAGCACGCCGCTGGCCGCATTCATGGTCAGGATGGCGTCTTCGTTCACCGCCCCCACATCGGCTTGCAGCACCGGTGCATCGTTGGTGCCGGTGATGGTGATGGTGACCGTGGTGGTCGAGCCATCATTGAGGTGCACGGTGAACTGCTCGGTGTGCTGCTGACCGGCCGCCAGGGCATCGACGGTGGCGTTGTCCGCCAGCACGAAGCTCCACTTGCCATCGGTACCCACCTGGAAGCTGCCGTAAGCACGGCTCTCGCTGCCCGCCACGAAGGTCAGGCCCGGGTTGTCCGCATCGCTCGCGGTCAGGGTGCCGGTCACCGGGGTCAGATCCCCCTCGGTGGCCGCGCCGGTGTCGGCGGAGATGACCGGCAGATCGTCGGTGCCGGTGATGGTGATGGTGACCGTGGTGGTCGAGCCATCATTGAGGTGCACGGTGAACTGCTCGGTGTGCTGCTGACCGGCCGCCAGGGCATCGACGGTGGCGTTGTCCGCCAGCACGAAGCTCCACTTGCCATCGGTACCCACCTGGAAGCTGCCGTAAGCACGGCTCTCGTTGCCCGCCACGAAGGTCAGGCCCGGGTTGTCCGCATCGCTCGCGGTCAGGGTGCCGGTCACCGGGGTCAGATCCCCCTCGGTGGCCGCGCCGGTGTCGGCGGAGATGACCGGCAGATCGTCGGTGCCGGTGATGGTGATGGTGACCGTGGTGGTCGAGCCATCGCTCAAGCTAACGGTGAACTGCTCGGTGTGCTGCTGACCGGCCGCCAGGGCATCGACGGTGGCGTTGTCCGCCAGCACGAAGCTCCACTTGCCATCGGTACCCACCTGGAAGCTGCCGTAAGCACGGCTCTCGCTGCCCGCCACGAAGGTCAGGCCCGGGTTGTCCGCATCGCTCGCGGTCAGGGTGCCGGTCACCGGGGTCAGATCCCCCTCGGTGGCCGCGCCGGTGTCGGCGGAGATGACCGGCAGATCGTCGGTGCCGGTGATGGTGATGGTGACCGTGGTGGTCGAGCCATCATTGAGGTGCACGGTGAACTGCTCGGTGTGCTGCTGACCGGCCGCCAGGGCATCGACGGTGGCGTTGTCCGCCAGCACAAAGCTCCACTTGCCATCGGTACCCACCTGGAAGCTGCCGTACGCACGGCTCTCGTTGCCCGCCACGAAGGTCAGGCCCGGGTTGTCCGCATCGCTCGCGGTCAGGGTGCCGGTCACCGGGGTCAGATCCCCCTCGGTGGCCGCGCCGGTGTCGGCGGAGATGACCGGCAGATCGTCGGTGCCGGTGATGGTGATGGTGACCGTGGTGGTCGAGCCATCATTGAGGTGCACGGTGAACTGCTCGGTGTGCTGCTGACCGGCCGCCAGGGCATCGACGGTGGCGTTGTCCGCCAGCACGAAGCTCCACTTGCCATCGGTACCCACCTGGAAGCTGCCGTACGCACGGCTCTCGTTGCCCGCCACGAAGGTCAGGCCCGGGTTGTCTGCATCGCTCGCGGTCAGGGTGCCGGTCACCGGGGTCAGATCCCCCTCGGTGGCCACGCCGGTGTCGGCGGAGATGACCGGCAGATCGTCGGTGCCGGTGATGGTGATGGTGACCGTGGTGGTCGAGCCATCATTGAGGTGCACGGTGAACTGCTCGGTGTGCTGCTGACCGGCCGCCAGGGCATCGACGGTGGCGTTGTCCGCCAGCACGAAGCTCCACTTGCCATCGGTACCCACCTGGAAGCTGCCGTACGCACGGCTCTCGTTGCCCGCCACGAAGGTCAGGCCCGGGTTGTCCGCATCGCTCGCGGTCAGGGTGCCGGTCACCGGGGTCAGATCCCCCTCGGTGGCCGCGCCGGTGTCGGCGGAGATGACCGGCAGATCGTCGGTGCCGGTGATGGTGATGGTGACCGTGGTGGTCGAGCCATCGCTCAAGCTAACGGTGAACTGCTCGGTGTGCTGCTGACCGGCCGCCAGGGCATCGACGGTGGCGTTGTCCGCCAGCACGAAGCTCCACTTGCCATCGGTACCCACCTGGAAGCTGCCGTAAGCACGGCTCTCGCTGCCCGCCACGAAGGTCAGGCCCGGGTTGTCCGCATCGCTCGCGGTCAGGGTGCCGGTCACCGGGGTCAGATCCCCCTCGGTGGCCGCGCCGGTGTCGGCGGAGATGACCGGCAGATCGTCGGTGCCGGTGATGGTGATGGTGACCGTGGTGGTCGAGCCATCATTGAGGTGCACGGTGAACTGCTCGGTGTGCTGCTGACCGGCCGCCAGGGCATCGACGGTGGCGTTGTCCGCCAGCACGAAGCTCCACTTGCCATCGGTACCCACCTGGAAGCTGCCGTAAGCACGGCTCTCGCTGCCCGCCACGAAGGTCAGACCCGGGTTGTCCGCATCGCTCGCGGTCAGGGTGCCGGTCACCGGGGTCAGATCCCCCTCGGTGGCCACGCCGGTGTCGGCGGAGATGACCGGCAGATCGTCGGTGCCGGTGATGGTGATGGTGACCGTGGTGGTCGAGCCATCATTGAGGTGCACGGTGAACTGCTCGGTGTGCTGCTGACCGGCCGCCAGGGCATCGACGGTGGCGTTGTCCGCCAGCACGAAGCTCCACTTGCCATCGGTACCCACCTGGAAGCTGCCGTACGCACGGCTCTCGTTGCCCGCCACGAAGGTCAGGCCCGGGTTGTCCGCATCGCTCGCGGTCAGGGTGCCGGTCACCGGGGTCAGATCCCCCTCGGTGGCCACGCCGGTGTCGGCGGAGATGACCGGCAGATCGTCGGTGCCGGTGATGGTGATGGTGACCGTGGTGGTCGAGCCATCATTGAGGTGCACGGTGAACTGCTCGGTGTGCTGCTGACCGGCCGCCAGGGCATCGACGGTGGCGTTGTCCGCCAGCACGAAGCTCCACTTGCCATCGGTACCCACCTGGAAGCTGCCGTACGCACGGCTCTCGCTGCCCGCCACGAAGGTCAGGCCCGGGTTGTCCGCATCGCTCGCGGTCAGGGTGCCGGTCACCGGGGTCAGATCCCCCTCGGTGGCCGCGCCGGTGTCGGCGGAGATGACCGGCAGATCGTCGGTGCCGGTGATGGTGATGGTGACCGTGGTGGTCGAGCCATCATTGAGGTGCACGGTGAACTGCTCGGTGTGCTGCTGACCGGCCGCCAGGGCATCGACGGTGGCGTTGTCCGCCAGCACGAAGCTCCACTTGCCATCGGTACCCACCTGGAAGCTGCCGTAAGCACGGCTCTCGCTGCCCGCCACGAAGGTCAGACCCGGGTTGTCCGCATCGCTCGCGGTCAGGGTGCCGGTCACCGGGGTCAGATCCCCCTCGGTGGCCACGCCGGTGTCGGCGGAGATGACCGGCAGATCGTCGGTGCCGGTGATGGTGATGGTGACCGTGGTGGTCGAGCCATCATTGAGGTGCACGGTGAACTGCTCGGTGTGCTGCTGACCGGCCGCCAGGGCATCGACGGTGGCGTTGTCCGCCAGCACGAAGCTCCACTTGCCATCGGTACCCACCTGGAAGCTGCCGTACGCACGGCTCTCGTTGCCCGCCACGAAGGTCAGGCCCGGGTTGTCCGCATCGCTCGCGGTCAGGGTGCCGGTCACCGGGGTCAGATCCCCCTCGGTGGCCGCGCCGGTGTCGGCGGAGATGACCGGCAGATCGTCGGTGCCGGTGATGGTGATGGTGACCGTGGTGGTCGAGCCATCATTGAGGTGCACGGTGAACTGCTCGGTGTGCTGCTGACCGGCCGCCAGGGCATCGACGGTGGCGTTGTCCGCCAGCACGAAGCTCCACTTGCCATCGGTACCCACCTGGAAGCTGCCGTACGCACGGCTCTCGTTGCCCGCCACGAAGGTCAGGCCCGGGTTGTCCGCATCGCTCGCGGTCAGGGTGCCGGTCACCGGGGTCAGATCCCCCTCGGTGGCCGCGCCGGTGTCGGCGGAGATGACCGGCAGATCGTCGGTGCCGGTGATGGTGATGGTGACCGTGGTGGTCGAGCCATCATTGAGGTGCACGGTGAACTGCTCGGTGTGCTGCTGACCGGCCGCCAGGGCATCGACGGTGGCGTTGTCCGCCAGCACGAAGCTCCACTTGCCATCGGTACCCACCTGGAAGCTGCCGTAAGCACGGCTCTCGCTGCCCGCCACGAAGGTCAGGCCCGGGTTGTCCGCATCGCTCGCGGTCAGGGTGCCGGTCACCGGGGTCAGATCCCCCTCGGTGGCCACGCCGGTGTCGGCGGAGATGACCGGCAGATCGTCGGTGCCGGTGATGGTGATGGTGACCGTGGTGGTCGAGCCATCATTGAGGTGCACGGTGAACTGCTCGGTGTGCTGCTGACCGGCCGCCAGGGCATCGACGGTGGCGTTGTCCGCCAGCACGAAGCTCCACTTGCCATCGGTACCCACCTGGAAGCTGCCGTAAGCACGGCTCTCGCTGCCCGCCACGAAGGTCAGGCCCGGGTTGTCCGCATCGCTCGCGGTCAGGGTGCCGGTCACCGGGGTCAGATCCCCCTCGGTGGCCGCGCCGGTGTCGGCGGAGATGACCGGCAGATCGTCGGTGCCGGTGATGGTGATGGTGACCGTGGTGGTCGAGCCATCATTGAGGTGCACGGTGAACTGCTCGGTGTGCTGCTGACCGGCCGCCAGGGCATCGACGGTGGCGTTGTCCGCCAGCACGAAGCTCCACTTGCCATCGGTACCCACCTGGAAGCTGCCGTAAGCACGGCTCTCGCTGCCCGCCACGAAGGTCAGGCCCGGGTTGTCCGCATCGCTCGCGGTCAGGGTGCCGGTCACCGGGGTCAGATCCCCCTCGGTGGCCACGCCGGTGTCGGCGGAGATGACCGGCAGATCGTCGGTGCCGGTGATGGTGATGGTGACCGTGGTGGTCGAGCCATCATTGAGGTGCACGGTGAACTGCTCGGTGTGCTGCTGACCGGCCGCCAGGGCATCGACGGTGGCGTTGTCCGCCAGCACGAAGCTCCACTTGCCATCGGTACCCACCTGGAAGCTGCCGTACGCACGGCTCTCGTTGCCCGCCACGAAGGTCAGGCCCGGGTTGTCCGCATCGCTCGCGGTCAGGGTGCCGGTCACCGGGGTCAGATCCCCCTCGGTGGCCGCGCCGGTGTCGGCGGAGATGACCGGCAGATCGTCGGTGCCGGTGATGGTGATGGTGACCGTGGTGGTCGAGCCATCATTGAGGTGCACGGTGAACTGCTCGGTGTGCTGCTGACCGGCCGCCAGGGCATCGACGGTGGCGTTGTCCGCCAGCACGAAGCTCCACTTGCCATCGGTACCCACCTGGAAGCTGCCGTACGCACGGCTCTCGTTGCCCGCCACGAAGGTCAGGCCCGGGTTGTCCGCATCGCTCGCGGTCAGGGTGCCGGTCACCGGGGTCAGATCCCCCTCGGTGGCCGCGCCGGTGTCGGCGGAGATGACCGGCAGATCGTCGGTGCCGGTGATGGTGATGGTGACCGTGGTGGTCGAGCCATCATTGAGGTGCACGGTGAACTGCTCGGTGTGCTGCTGACCGGCCGCCAGGGCATCGACGGTGGCGTTGTCCGCCAGCACGAAGCTCCACTTGCCATCGGTACCCACCTGGAAGCTGCCGTACGCACGGCTCTCGTTGCCCGCCACGAAGGTCAGGCCCGGGTTGTCCGCATCGCTCGCGGTCAGGGTGCCGGTCACCGGGGTCAGATCCCCCTCGGTGGCCGCGCCGGTGTCGGCGGAGATGACCGGCAGATCGTCGGTGCCGGTGATGGTGATGGTGACCGTGGTGGTCGAGCCATCGCTCAAGCTAACGGTGAACTGCTCGGTGTGCTGCTGACCGGCCGCCAGGGCATCGACGGTGGCGTTGTCCGCCAGCACGAAGCTCCACTTGCCATCGGTACCCACCTGGAAGCTGCCGTACGCACGGCTCTCGCTGCCCGCCACGAAGGTCAGGCCCGGGTTGTCCGCATCGCTCGCGGTCAGGGTGCCGGTCACCGGGGTCAGATCCCCCTCGGTGGCCGCGCCGGTGTCGGCGGAGATGACCGGCAGATCGTCGGTGCCGGTGATGGTGATGGTGACCGTGGTGGTCGAGCCATCGCTCAAGCTAACGGTGAACTGCTCGGTGTGCTGCTGACCGGCCGCCAGGGCATCGACGGTGGCGTTGTCCGCCAGCACAAAGCTCCACTTGCCATCGGTACCCACCTGGAAGCTGCCGTACGCACGGCTCTCGTTGCCCGCCACGAAGGTCAGGCCCGGGTTGTCCGCATCGCTCGCGGTCAGGGTGCCGGTCACCGGGGTCAGATCCCCCTCGGTGGCCACGCCGGTGTCGGCGGAGATGACCGGCAGATCGTCGGTGCCGGTGATGGTGATGGTGACCGTGGTGGTCGAGCCATCGCTCAAGCTAACGGTGAACTGCTCGGTGTGCTGCTGACCGGCCGCCAGGGCATCGACGGTGGCGTTGTCCGCCAGCACGAAGCTCCACTTGCCATCGGTACCCACCTGGAAGCTGCCGTACGCACGGCTCTCGTTGCCCGCCACGAAGGTCAGGCCCGGGTTGTCCGCATCGCTCGCGGTCAGGGTGCCGGTCACCGGGGTCAGATCCCCCTCGGTGGCCGCGCCGGTGTCGGCGGAGATGACCGGCAGATCGTCGGTGCCGGTGATGGTGATGGTGACCGTGGTGGTCGAGCCATCATTGAGGTGCACGGTGAACTGCTCGGTGTGCTGCTGACCGGCCGCCAGGGCATCGACGGTGGCGTTGTCCGCCAGCACGAAGCTCCACTTGCCATCGGTACCCACCTGGAAGCTGCCGTACGCACGGCTCTCGTTGCCCGCCACGAAGGTCAGGCCCGGGTTGTCCGCATCGCTCGCGGTCAGGGTGCCGGTCACCGGGGTCAGATCCCCCTCGGTGGCCGCGCCGGTGTCGGCGGAGATGACCGGCAGATCGTCGGTGCCGGTGATGGTGATGGTGACCGTGGTGGTCGAGCCATCATTGAGGTGCACGGTGAACTGCTCGGTGTGCTGCTGACCGGCCGCCAGGGCATCGACGGTGGCGTTGTCCGCCAGCACGAAGCTCCACTTGCCATCGGTACCCACCTGGAAGCTGCCGTACGCACGGCTCTCGCTGCCCGCCACGAAGGTCAGGCCCGGGTTGTCCGCATCGCTCGCGGTCAGGGTGCCGGTCACCGGGGTCAGATCCCCCTCGGTGGCCACGCCGGTGTCGGCGGAGATGACCGGCAGATCGTCGGTGCCGGTGATGGTGATGGTGACCGTGGTGGTCGAGCCATCATTGAGGTGCACGGTGAACTGCTCGGTGTGCTGCTGACCGGCCGCCAGGGCATCGACGGTGGCGTTGTCCGCCAGCACGAAGCTCCACTTGCCATCGGTACCCACCTGGAAGCTGCCGTACGCACGGCTCTCGTTGCCCGCCACGAAGGTCAGGCCCGGGTTGTCCGCATCGCTCGCGGTCAGGGTGCCGGTCACCGGGGTCAGATCCCCCTCGGTGGCCGCGCCGGTGTCGGCGGAGATGACCGGCAGATCGTCGGTGCCGGTGATGGTGATGGTGACCGTGGTGGTCGAGCCATCGCTCAAGCTAACGGTGAACTGCTCGGTGTGCTGCTGACCGGCCGCCAGGGCATCGACGGTGGCGTTGTCCGCCAGCACGAAGCTCCACTTGCCATCGGTACCCACCTGGAAGCTGCCGTAAGCACGGCTCTCGCTGCCCGCCACGAAGGTCAGGCCCGGGTTGTCCGCATCGCTCGCGGTCAGGGTGCCGGTCACCGGGGTCAGATCCCCCTCGGTGGCCGCGCCGGTGTCGGCGGAGATGACCGGCAGATCGTCGGTGCCGGTGATGGTGATGGTGACCGTGGTGGTCGAGCCATCATTGAGGTGCACGGTGAACTGCTCGGTGTGCTGCTGACCGGCCGCCAGGGCATCGACGGTGGCGTTGTCCGCCAGCACAAAGCTCCACTTGCCATCGGTACCCACCTGGAAGCTGCCGTACGCACGGCTCTCGTTGCCAGCCACGAAGGTCAGGCCCGGGTTGTCCGCATCGCTCGCGGTCAGGGTGCCGGTCACCGGGGTCAGATCCCCCTCGGTGGCCGCGCCGGTGTCGGCGGAGATGACCGGCAGATCGTCGGTGCCGGTGATGGTGATGGTGACCGTGGTGGTCGAGCCATCATTGAGGTGCACGGTGAACTGCTCGGTGTGCTGCTGACCGGCCGCCAGGGCATCGACGGTGGCGTTGTCCGCCAGCACGAAGCTCCACTTGCCATCGGTACCCACCTGGAAGCTGCCGTACGCACGGCTCTCGCTGCCCGCCACGAAGGTCAGGCCCGGGTTGTCCGCATCGCTCGCGGTCAGGGTGCCGGTCACCGGGGTCAGATCCCCCTCGGTGGCCGCGCCGGTGTCGGCGGAGATGACCGGCAGATCGTCGGTGCCGGTGATGGTGATGGTGACCGTGGTGGTCGAGCCATCATTGAGGTGCACGGTGAACTGCTCGGTGTGCTGCTGACCGGCCGCCAGGGCATCGACGGTGGCGTTGTCCGCCAGCACGAAGCTCCACTTGCCATCGGTACCCACCTGGAAGCTGCCGTACGCACGGCTCTCGTTGCCCGCCACGAAGGTCAGGCCCGGGTTGTCCGCATCGCTCGCGGTCAGGGTGCCGGTCACCGGGGTCAGATCCCCCTCGGTGGCCGCGCCGGTGTCGGCGGAGATGACCGGCAGATCGTCGGTGCCGGTGATGGTGATGGTGACCGTGGTGGTCGAGCCATCGCTCAAGCTAACGGTGAACTGCTCGGTGTGCTGCTGACCGGCCGCCAGGGCATCGACGGTGGCGTTGTCCGCCAGCACGAAGCTCCACTTGCCATCGGTACCCACCTGGAAGCTGCCGTAAGCACGGC
The DNA here is from genome assembly GCF_056279295.1 of Aeromonas sp. TECH754. NCBI lineage: Bacteria > Pseudomonadati > Pseudomonadota > Gammaproteobacteria > Aeromonadales > Aeromonadaceae > Aeromonas > Aeromonas sp. TECH754. The sequence goes on from NZ_JBWBRA010000001.1 coordinate 3,054,819, forward strand.
TCTCGCTGCCCGCCACGAAGGTCAGGCCCGGGTTGTCCGCATCGCTCGCGGTCAGGGTGCCGGTCACCGGGGTCAGATCCCCCTCGGTGGCCGCGCCGGTGTCGGCGGAGATGACCGGCAGATCGTCGGTGCCGGTGATGGTGATGGTGACCGTGGTGGTCGAGCCATCGCTCAAGCTAACGGTGAACTGCTCGGTGTGCTGCTGACCGGCCGCCAGGGCATCGACGGTGGCGTTGTCCGCCAGCACGAAGCTCCACTTGCCATCGGTACCCACCTGGAAGCTGCCGTAAGCACGGCTCTCGCTGCCCGCCACGAAGGTCAGGCCCGGGTTGTCCGCATCGCTCGCGGTCAGGGTGCCGGTCACCGGGGTCAGATCCCCCTCGGTGGCCACGCCGGTGTCGGCGGAGATGACCGGCAGATCGTCGGTGCCGGTGATGGTGATGGTGACCGTGGTGGTCGAGCCATCATTGAGGTGCACGGTGAACTGCTCGGTGTGCTGCTGACCGGCCGCCAGGGCATCGACGGTGGCGTTGTCCGCCAGCACGAAGCTCCACTTGCCATCGGTACCCACCTGGAAGCTGCCGTACGCACGGCTCTCGCTGCCCGCCACGAAGGTCAGGCCCGGGTTGTCCGCATCGCTCGCGGTCAGGGTGCCGGTCACCGGGGTCAGATCCCCCTCGGTGGCCACGCCGGTGTCGGCGGAGATGACCGGCAGATCGTCGGTGCCGGTGATGGTGATGGTGACCGTGGTGGTCGAGCCATCATTGAGGTGCACGGTGAACTGCTCGGTGTGCTGCTGACCGGCCGCCAGGGCATCGACGGTGGCGTTGTCCGCCAGCACGAAGCTCCACTTGCCATCGGTACCCACCTGGAAGCTGCCGTACGCACGGCTCTCGTTGCCCGCCACGAAGGTCAGGCCCGGGTTGTCCGCATCGCTCGCGGTCAGGGTGCCGGTCACCGGGGTCAGATCCCCCTCGGTGGCCGCGCCGGTGTCGGCGGAGATGACCGGCAGATCGTCGGTGCCGGTGATGGTGATGGTGACCGTGGTGGTCGAGCCATCATTGAGGTGCACGGTGAACTGCTCGGTGTGCTGCTGACCGGCCGCCAGGGCATCGACGGTGGCGTTGTCCGCCAGCACGAAGCTCCACTTGCCATCGGTACCCACCTGGAAGCTGCCGTACGCACGGCTCTCGTTGCCCGCCACGAAGGTCAGGCCCGGGTTGTCCGCATCGCTCGCGGTCAGGGTGCCGGTCACCGGGGTCAGATCCCCCTCGGTGGCCGCGCCGGTGTCGGCGGAGATGACCGGCAGATCGTCGGTGCCGGTGATGGTGATGGTGACCGTGGTGGTCGAGCCATCATTGAGGTGCACGGTGAACTGCTCGGTGTGCTGCTGACCGGCCGCCAGGGCATCGACGGTGGCGTTGTCCGCCAGCACGAAGCTCCACTTGCCATCGGTACCCACCTGGAAGCTGCCGTACGCACGGCTCTCGCTGCCCGCCACGAAGGTCAGGCCCGGGTTGTCCGCATCGCTCGCGGTCAGGGTGCCGGTCACCGGGGTCAGATCCCCCTCGGTGGCCGCGCCGGTGTCGGCGGAGATGACCGGCAGATCGTCGGTGCCGGTGATGGTGATGGTGACCGTGGTGGTCGAGCCATCATTGAGGTGCACGGTGAACTGCTCGGTGTGCTGCTGACCGGCCGCCAGGGCATCGACGGTGGCGTTGTCCGCCAGCACGAAGCTCCACTTGCCATCGGTACCCACCTGGAAGCTGCCGTACGCACGGCTCTCGTTGCCCGCCACGAAGGTCAGGCCCGGGTTGTCCGCATCGCTCGCGGTCAGGGTGCCGGTCACCGGGGTCAGATCCCCCTCGGTGGCCGCGCCGGTGTCGGCGGAGATGACCGGCAGATCGTCGGTGCCGGTGATGGTGATGGTGACCGTGGTGGTCGAGCCATCGCTCAAGCTAACGGTGAACTGCTCGGTGTGCTGCTGACCGGCCGCCAGGGCATCGACGGTGGCGTTGTCCGCCAGCACGAAGCTCCACTTGCCATCGGTACCCACCTGGAAGCTGCCGTACGCACGGCTCTCGCTGCCCGCCACGAAGGTCAGGCCCGGGTTGTCCGCATCGCTCGCGGTCAGGGTGCCGGTCACCGGGGTCAGATCCCCCTCGGTGGCCGCGCCGGTGTCGGCGGAGATGACCGGCAGATCGTCGGTGCCGGTGATGGTGATGGTGACCGTGGTGGTCGAGCCATCGCTCAAGCTAACGGTGAACTGCTCGGTGTGCTGCTGACCGGCCGCCAGGGCATCGACGGTGGCGTTGTCCGCCAGCACGAAGCTCCACTTGCCATCGGTACCCACCTGGAAGCTGCCGTACGCACGGCTCTCGCTGCCCGCCACGAAGGTCAGGCCCGGGTTGTCCGCATCGCTCGCGGTCAGGGTGCCGGTCACCGGGGTCAGATCCCCCTCGGTGGCCACGCCGGTGTCGGCGGAGATGACCGGCAGATCGTCGGTGCCGGTGATGGTGATGGTGACCGTGGTGGTCGAGCCATCATTGAGGTGCACGGTGAACTGCTCGGTGTGCTGCTGACCGGCCGCCAGGGCATCGACGGTGGCGTTGTCCGCCAGCACGAAGCTCCACTTGCCATCGGTACCCACCTGGAAGCTGCCGTACGCACGGCTCTCGTTGCCCGCCACGAAGGTCAGGCCCGGGTTGTCCGCATCGCTCGCGGTCAGGGTGCCGGTCACCGGGGTCAGATCCCCCTCGGTGGCCGCGCCGGTGTCGGCGGAGATGACCGGCAGATCGTCGGTGCCGGTGATGGTGATGGTGACCGTGGTGGTCGAGCCATCATTGAGGTGCACGGTGAACTGCTCGGTGTGCTGCTGACCGGCCGCCAGGGCATCGACGGTGGCGTTGTCCGCCAGCACGAAGCTCCACTTGCCATCGGTACCCACCTGGAAGCTGCCGTACGCACGGCTCTCGTTGCCCGCCACGAAGGTCAGGCCCGGGTTGTCCGCATCGCTCGCGGTCAGGGTGCCGGTCACCGGGGTCAGATCCCCCTCGGTGGCCGCGCCGGTGTCGGCGGAGATGACCGGCAGATCGTCGGTGCCGGTGATGGTGATGGTGACCGTGGTGGTCGAGCCATCATTGAGGTGCACGGTGAACTGCTCGGTGTGCTGCTGACCGGCCGCCAGGGCATCGACGGTGGCGTTGTCCGCCAGCACGAAGCTCCACTTGCCATCGGTACCCACCTGGAAGCTGCCGTACGCACGGCTCTCGCTGCCCGCCACGAAGGTCAGGCCCGGGTTGTCCGCATCGCTCGCGGTCAGGGTGCCGGTCACCGGGGTCAGATCCCCCTCGGTGGCCACGCCGGTGTCGGCGGAGATGACCGGCAGATCGTCGGTGCCGGTGATGGTGATGGTGACTGTGGTGGTCGAGCCATCGCTCAAGCTAACGGTGAACTGCTCGGTGTGCTGCTGACCGGCCGCCAGGGCATCGACGGTGGCGTTGTCCGCCAGCACGAAGCTCCACTTGCCATCGGTACCCACCTGGAAGCTGCCGTACGCACGGCTCTCGCTGCCCGCCACGAAGGTCAGGCCCGGGTTGTCCGCATCGCTCGCGGTCAGGGTGCCGGTCACCGGGGTCAGATCCCCCTCGGTGGCCGCGCCGGTGTCGGCGGAGATGACCGGCAGATCGTCGGTGCCGGTGATGGTGATGGTGACCGTGGTGGTCGAGCCATCGCTCAAGCTAACGGTGAACTGCTCGGTGTGCTGCTGACCGGCCGCCAGGGCATCGACGGTGGCGTTGTCCGCCAGCACGAAGCTCCACTTGCCATCGGTACCCACCTGGAAGCTGCCGTAAGCACGGCTCTCGTTGCCCGCCACGAAGGTCAGGCCCGGGTTGTCCGCATCGCTCGCGGTCAGGGTGCCGGTCACCGGGGTCAGATCCCCCTCGGTGGCCACGCCGGTGTCGGCGGAGATGACCGGCAGATCGTCGGTGCCGGTGATGGTGATGGTGACCGTGGTGGTCGAGCCATCATTGAGGTGCACGGTGAACTGCTCGGTGTGCTGCTGACCGGCCGCCAGGGCATCGACGGTGGCGTTGTCCGCCAGCACAAAGCTCCACTTGCCATCGGTACCCACCTGGAAGCTGCCGTACGCACGGCTCTCGTTGCCCGCCACGAAGGTCAGGCCCGGGTTGTCCGCATCGCTCGCGGTCAGGGTGCCGGTCACCGGGGTCAGATCCCCCTCGGTGGCCACGCCGGTGTCGGCGGAGATGACCGGCAGATCGTCGGTGCCGGTGATGGTGATGGTGACCGTGGTGGTCGAGCCATCATTGAGGTGCACGGTGAACTGCTCGGTGTGCTGCTGACCGGCCGCCAGGGCATCGACGGTGGCGTTGTCCGCCAGCACGAAGCTCCACTTGCCATCGGTACCCACCTGGAAGCTGCCGTACGCACGGCTCTCGCTGCCCGCCACGAAGGTCAGGCCCGGGTTGTCCGCATCGCTCGCGGTCAGGGTGCCGGTCACCGGGGTCAGATCCCCCTCGGTGGCCACGCCGGTGTCGGCGGAGATGACCGGCAGATCGTCGGTGCCGGTGATGGTGATGGTGACCGTGGTGGTCGAGCCATCATTGAGGTGCACGGTGAACTGCTCGGTGTGCTGCTGACCGGCCGCCAGGGCATCGACGGTGGCGTTGTCCGCCAGCACGAAGCTCCACTTGCCATCGGTACCCACCTGGAAGCTGCCGTAAGCACGGCTCTCGCTGCCCGCCACGAAGGTCAGACCCGGGTTGTCCGCATCGCTCGCGGTCAGGGTGCCGGTCACCGGGGTCAGATCCCCCTCGGTGGCCGCGCCGGTGTCGGCGGAGATGACCGGCAGATCGTCGGTGCCGGTGATGGTGATGGTGACCGTGGTGGTCGAGCCATCATTGAGGTGCACGGTGAACTGCTCGGTGTGCTGCTGACCGGCCGCCAGGGCATCGACGGTGGCGTTGTCCGCCAGCACGAAGCTCCACTTGCCATCGGTACCCACCTGGAAGCTGCCGTACGCACGGCTCTCGCTGCCCGCCACGAAGGTCAGGCCCGGGTTGTCCGCATCGCTCGCGGTCAGGGTGCCGGTCACCGGGGTCAGATCCCCCTCGGTGGCCACGCCGGTGTCGGCGGAGATGACCGGCAGATCGTCGGTGCCGGTGATGGTGATGGTGACCGTGGTGGTCGAGCCATCGCTCAAGCTAACGGTGAACTGCTCGGTGTGCTGCTGACCGGCCGCCAGGGCATCGACGGTGGCGTTGTCCGCCAGCACGAAGCTCCACTTGCCATCGGTACCCACCTGGAAGCTGCCGTACGCACGGCTCTCGCTGCCCGCCACGAAGGTCAGGCCCGGGTTGTCCGCATCGCTCGCGGTCAGGGTGCCGGTCACCGGGGTCAGATCCCCCTCGGTGGCCGCGCCGGTGTCGGCGGAGATGACCGGCAGATCGTCGGTGCCGGTGATGGTGATGGTGACCGTGGTGGTCGAGCCATCATTGAGGTGCACGGTGAACTGCTCGGTGTGCTGCTGACCGGCCGCCAGGGCATCGACGGTGGCGTTGTCCGCCAGCACGAAGCTCCACTTGCCATCGGTACCCACCTGGAAGCTGCCGTAAGCACGGCTCTCGCTGCCCGCCACGAAGGTCAGACCCGGGTTGTCCGCATCGCTCGCGGTCAGGGTGCCGGTCACCGGGGTCAGATCCCCCTCGGTGGCCGCGCCGGTGTCGGCGGAGATGACCGGCAGATCGTCGGTGCCGGTGATGGTGATGGTGACCGTGGTGGTCGAGCCATCATTGAGGTGCACGGTGAACTGCTCGGTGTGCTGCTGACCGGCCGCCAGGGCATCGACGGTGGCGTTGTCCGCCAGCACGAAGCTCCACTTGCCATCGGTACCCACCTGGAAGCTGCCGTAAGCACGGCTCTCGCTGCCCGCCACGAAGGTCAGGCCCGGGTTGTCCGCATCGCTCGCGGTCAGGGTGCCGGTCACCGGGGTCAGATCCCCCTCGGTGGCCACGCCGGTGTCGGCGGAGATGACCGGCAGATCGTCGGTGCCGGTGATGGTGATGGTGACCGTGGTGGTCGAGCCATCGCTCAAGCTAACGGTGAACTGCTCGGTGTGCTGCTGACCGGCCGCCAGGGCATCGACGGTGGCGTTGTCCGCCAGCACGAAGCTCCACTTGCCATCGGTACCCACCTGGAAGCTGCCGTAAGCACGGCTCTCGCTGCCCGCCACGAAGGTCAGGCCCGGGCTGTCCGCATCGCTCGCGGTCAGGGTGCCGGTCACCGGGGTCAGATCCCCCTCGGTGGCCGCGCCGGTGTCGGCGGAGATGACCGGCAGATCGTCGGTGCCGGTGATGGTGATGGTGACCGTGGTGGTCGAGCCATCGCTCAAGCTAACGGTGAACTGCTCGGTGTGCTGCTGACCGGCCGCCAGGGCATCGACGGTGGCGTTGTCCGCCAGCACGAAGCTCCACTTGCCATCGGTACCCACCTGGAAGCTGCCGTAAGCACGGCTCTCGCTGCCCGCCACGAAGGTCAGGCCCGGGTTGTCCGCATCGCTCGCGGTCAGGGTGCCGGTCACCGGGGTCAGATCCCCCTCGGTGGCCGCGCCGGTGTCGGCGGAGATGACCGGCAGATCGTCGGTGCCGGTGATGGTGATGGTCACCATGTGGGCAGTGCCATCGCTACTGTGCACGGTGAAGGTCTCGACCTTGGTCTCGCCCTCGGCCAGGTACTGCACCTTGCTGTTATCGACCTCATAGGTCCAGGCGCCGCCAGTGGTGATGGAGAGGCTCCCCAGCGCACCATTGCTCGGGGTGCCGCTGCCCGCCACGAAGGTGGACTGGCCCGCATCCGCGTCATCCACGGTGAGCACGCCGCTGTCAGTCAGGGTCGGGTTAGTCGCATCCTCGGTCACCGCGCCGAGGTCATCACCCGCGATGACGGGGACGTTGAAGTCAGTAAGCTCATCCTCTCCATCCCGTGCCTCGACGATCGGCGCGGGTTTGGCCAGATTGCCCGTGTCAAAGCCGGCGGCGGAGATGGTGGCATCACCGGTTCTGTCGATGGTGACAAAGCCGCCGTTGCCGCTGGCGCCCGCGACACCACCGATATTGCCCGCTGCGGGTGCCCCACCGGCCGCCGGCGCTTCAAAGGCCTGGGTCGGGTCGGTGCCCGCCAGAATGGCTTTTTGCAGGGCAGCAACGTCGTCTGGCGTTCCCGCTGGTACATTCTGCGCCAGCAGCGGGGCTTCATCCGCCACAGGTTCTTTGGTCGGGCTCAGGGTGAAGGTGGTGTCTCCGCCCTGGAAACTGGCACCTTCGGGAGCCAGCAATACCGCATCCTTGGGCAGCACATCGCCTTCGGTCAGAAGTGTTTGGCTCCCGTCAGCGGCAACCAGATAGATTTTGCCTTGCAATTGGGTAACGACGACATCCTGATCCAATACGATGTTATGGCTGCTCATGGTTTCTCCTGAAATATCAATGGGCATGTTTTTCCAGTGTCTAATGTGCCCGTTAACCAGGCTAGAAACCAGTGAGAAAAATCGAACGAACAGACCAATATGAAGCCTGGTTATGGGCTGAAAACGAAGGGTGGGTGAAAGGTAATAAGATTAGTTAAATCAATAATATCGATTATGAAAGTTTGAACACGGGAGCCCCGGTGGGCTCCCGTATTGCGCTAGATCAGGCGCCGGCCCAGAGCAGGATGGCCAGCAGTTGAGGGGAGATGATCCGCAGGAACATCACCAGCGGATAGACGGTCGCGTAAGAGAGGGCACTGGCCCCGCTGGTAGGGTGCATGCCGTTGGCGAATGCCAGGGCGGGAGGATCAGTCATGGAGCCCGCCAGCAAACCACAGAGAGTGAGGTAGTTGAGCTTGCCATAGTGGCGCGCCAGCACCCCGACCACCAGCAGCGGGATCAGGGTGATCGCCATGCCATACATCATCCAGGCCGGGCCATCACCGTTGATCAGGGTGTCGATGAAACCGGCACCGGACTTGAACCCCACCACGGCCAGGAACAGCACTATGCCGATCTCCCGCAGCGCCAGGTTGGCACTCGGCGGCATGAACCAGTAGAGCTTGCCGATGCTGCCGATGCGCGACAGGATCAGCGCGACCACCAGTGGCCCCCCTGCCAGCCCCAGTTTCAGCGCCGCCGGGAAGCCCGGCAGGTAGAAGGGGATGGAGCCCAGCAACACGCCGAGGCCGATGCCGATGAAGACCGGCAGCATCTGTACCTGCTGCAGCTTCTGCTGCACGTTGCCCACCACGCTGGTCACGGCCTCGATGGCCTCGAGCCGCCCCACCAGGTTGAGGATGTCGCCAAACTGCAGGCTGGTCTGACTGGTCGGCACCAGCTCGATGCCGGCCCGATTGAGGCGCGAGATGACCACATCGTATTTCTGCTTGATGTCGAGGTCGCGGATCCGCTTGCCGAGCACCTGCTCGTTGGTGACCACCACCCGCTCGACCCGCAGATCCGTGCCCCGGGTGGAGAGGGAGGTATCCACCTCCTCCCCCAGCACCAGCAGCACCTTGTGCAGGGCGTGCCGCTCACCCACCAGGTGCAGCAGATCGCCGAGCTCGATGCGCGAATCCGGCCTGGGCACCATCAGCTCGTCGCCCCGCTTGAGCCGGGAGCAGATGACGTCGGCCTCGTCCAGGCTCGGGATCTCGCCGAGCATCAGACCGTGCATGTTGGGGTTGCGCACCGCGATGTTGATGGTCTGCAGGCTCTCCTTGGTCTTGCCAGCCTGTTGCTCGAACTCGGCCGCTTCTTCCTCGATCTTGATGCGAAAGAACAGTCGAATGAGCCACATGGTGAGCAGGATGCCGCAGATCCCGAACGGATAGGCCACCGCATAGCCCATCCCCATCAAGCCTGTGGTGCCAGGATTGGCACCGAGCTCCGCCAGGATCTGCTGTCCCGCCCCGAGGGAGGGGGTGTTGGTCACCGCGCCGGAGAAGACCCCGAGGATCACCGGCAGCGGTACGTCGAACAGCTGATGCAAGGCCGCCGCCACCACGCAGCCGAGCAGCACCAGCAGGGCCGCGAAACCGTTGAGCTTGAGACCCGAGCTGCGCAGGGAGGAGAAGAAGCCGGGGCCAACCTGGATGCCGATGGTATAGACGAACAGGATCAGGCCAAATTCTTGAATAAAATGAAGTGTTTGCTCATTTAACTGCAAACCGGACAGACCGGCGAAGTGACCCACTATGATGCCACCGAACAGCACCCCGCCAATTCCCAACCCAACGCCATAGACCCGCCAGTTTCCCAGCCAGAGTCCCAGCACCGCCACCAGCGACAACATGCTGATGGAAAGCGCGATCTCACTCATCGTGTGCATCCTTTCCAAGCTGAACTGCGCCTAGCTTGTCAGCAAACGAAAGGGGCAACTGTGGGGTGCCGCACGAATTCAGCCTTTCATGGGCTCTTAAATACCAACTAAGGGTTAGTTTTAGATGTAACCATAGATGGCCACGAAGTGACACAGGCTGCCCCCCAGCACGAACAGGTGCCAGATGGCGTGGTTATAGGGGATCCGCTTCGCCACATAGAAGATCACCCCCAGGCTGTAGATGAGGCCGCCGACTCCCAGCAGCAGCAAGCCCTCTCCCGCCAGATGCAGATAAAGCTGATAAACCACCACCAGCGACAGCCAGCCCAGCATCAGGTAGGTAAACAGCGACAACCGCTTGAAACGGTTGATAAACAGCAACTTGAACACTACTCCCGCCAGCGCCAGCCCCCAGATCACCACCATCAGTCCCTGCGCCAGCGGCGTGTCGAGCGCCACCAGCAGGAAGGGGGTATAGGTACCCGCGATGAGCAGGTAGATGGCGCAGTGGTCGAACACCTTGCACCTGCGTCTGGCCGCCTCCGACGCCATGCTGTGATACAGCGTCGAGGCGAGGTAGAGCAACACCAGGCTGGCGCCGTAGAGACCATAGCTCAGCAGCACCTGTGGCCCCTCGTTCCAGCCCTTGTGCAGCAGCAGGATCAGCCCAACTATTCCGAGCAATAGCCCCACCCCATGGCTGAGGCGATTGGCCCACTCCTCTTTCGGGGAATACCCCGTCACATCACTCATCGCATACTCCCTGCCCAAACTCTGGCTCACTCTAACGGCCCTGATTTCAGGCTACAAGTGTTAGCTCAAAAATATTGAGGCAACTACCCCGGGCGCCAGAGCGCCAGGAGATGGCTGTTCCCCAGGGGCCTTTGGTGTATGCTCTGCGGCCGACGCCACCAGCCGCCCGTGCTGATGGCCATGTCTGGCGGCACGCTTTCTGCCCGCTATTTTCTGCCCGACACGCTGGTCTGGAGAACCTGATGAAGCTGACTGAACTCTTTACACAACCGGATCCGGCCTTCGGCCAGGCCATGACCACCCTGCTGGAGACCTTTCATCACTCGGATGACAGCCAGGCTCCCTACCAGCGCGATCACTTCGTTCATCAGCTCGATCAGTCCCGCATGCCCGCCACCGGCATCAGCACGACAGAGTACCTCACTCGGCTCGCCACCCTGGTGCCCGGCGCCTCCCATCTCACCTCCCCGCGCTACATGGGGCACATGACGGCGCCACTGCCGGCCTTCACCGCCGAGTTGTCGCGTCTCTTGGTGATGCTCAACCAGAATCCGATGAAGATGGAATCCTCCCGCCTGCTCAGCTTCCTGGAGCGGGAGGTGCTGGCCAAGCTGCACCGCCTCATCTATCGCGAGGGCGACGATTTTTATCAGGCACAGATGCACGCCAAGGACGCGGCGCTCGGCGTCATGACCAGCGGTGGCACCATCGCCAACGTCACCGCCCTCTGGCTGGCTCGCAACCGGGCCTGTGGCGACAACCTGTTCGCACTTTATGAGCAGGGCTATCGCGGCGCCGTGGTGCTGGGCTCACGGTTGATGCACTACTCCTTCGACAAGGGCATGGATCTGCTGGGGCTGGGAGCATCGAACGTGTGGCGGCTCGACACCGACGCCGACAACCGGCTCAGCATCCCGGCGCTGGAAGCGGCGCTAATACAGTGCAAGGCGCAGAAGCTCAAGGTATTGGCACTGATCGGGGTCGCCGGCAGCACGGACTTTGGCTCCATCGATCCCTTGCCCGAACTCGCCACCATCGCCCGGCGCGAACAGATCCACCTGCATGTGGATGCCGCCTGGGGCGGCCCGACGCTCTACTCCCCTCGCTATCAGGGGCTGCTGGCCGGGATTGAGCAGGCCGATACGGTGACCCTGGATGGCCACAAGCAGCTGTTGGTACCGCTCGGTACCGGCATGCTGCTCTGCCGCCAGCCGGATATGATGATGGCCGTCAAGCGGGAAGCTCCCTACGCCATTCGTGCCAGCTCCTTCGATCAGGGGCGTTTCACCCTGGAGGGCACCCGCCCGGCCAATGCGCTCTACCTGGATGCGGCCTTCCAACTGCTGGGCCAGCAGGGTTATGCCGAGCTCATCGAAGCCAATTACGACAGGGCACGGCTGATGGCCAGCCTGATCGAGGCGAGCCCCGCCTTCGAGCTGATGTCGGCGCCGGTGATGAACCTGCTCTCCTACCGCTGCATCCCACCCCATCTGCAGGGCAAGACGCTGGATGAAGCAGCCAACGAGCAGATCAACCAGTTCAACGTGACGCTGCAGAAGGCGCAACGGGCCGAGGGTCACAGCTTCGTCTCCCGCACCCAGCGGGCGGTAGGGCGTTACGGTGTGCAACCACTCACCCTGCTGCGCGCCGTGTTGCTCAATCCGTTGATCGAGGAGCGCCACATCCGCGAGCTGCTGGCGGATCAGTTGCGGCTCGGCGAGACCATCGCCCTGGAGCTGTTTGAGGCAACCAGCCCCAGGGAGTGACCGGAAAATAACGGGAGCCGGCGGCCATCCGGCGGGTCTTATTCATTTGCCGTTGCCTAACGGGCAGGTACACTGAGTCAAATTTTGAGGTTGATGAGCCCAGCATGAAGCAGTTTATTGAATTTATTCCCCTGATCGTCTTCTTCGCGGTCTACAAGTTTTACGACATCTACACCGCCACCGGCGCCCTGGTGGTGGTCACCGGCCTGCAACTCGCCTACAGCTGGATCCGCTATCGCAAGGTCGAGAAGATGCAGCTGTTCACCTTCCTGCTGGTCGGGTTCTTCGGTGGCCTCACCGTGTTCTTTCACGACGATACCTTCATCAAGTGGAAGGTCACCGTCATCAACGTGCTGTTTGCTCTCGCGCTGCTGATCAGCCGCTACGGTTTTGGCAAAAACCTCATCAAGCAGATGCTGGCCAAGGAGCTGCAGGCACCGGATCGCATCTGGGATCACGTCAACCTGGGCTGGGTCGCATTCTTTGCCCTCTGTGGTCTGCTCAACCTCTATGTGGCCTTCAACCTGTCGCAGGAGATGTGGGTCAACTTCAAGGTCTTCGGCCTGCTGGGCATGACGCTGGTGTTCACCCTGCTCAGCGGCGTCTACCTCTATCGCCATCTGCCCGCCGAGCAGAAAGCAGAACAGAAAAAATAACCGCTACCAGAAAAGGATTCTCTCATGTGGTATCTGATCTACTCCGAAGACGTGGCAGGCAGCCTGCCTCAGCGTAAATTGGCCCGTCCCGCCCACCTGGCCCGCCTGCAAGCGTTGCAAGATGAGGGGCGACTGCTGACCGCAGGTCCCAACCCGGCCATCGATGCCGAGGATCCCGCCGATGCCGGCTTCACCGGCAGCACGGTGATCGCCGAGTTCGGTAGCCAGGCCGACGCCAAGGCCTGGGCTGACGCCGATCCCTATGTGGCGGCGGGCGTCTACGCTCGCGTCACCATCAAGCCCTACAAGAAGGTATTCTGAGGCGGCGGTGATCGTTAAGAATCGGAATGCAAAAGGCCGGACACTGTCCGGCCTTTTCGTTGCTGCGCCGCACACAGCTGGCGACGGTGGGTATCAGGCCCGCGCCACAAACCAGGGATTGAGAATATCCGGCTTGTTGTAGGCCAGGGGTGAGCCATCGAGCTGGGTCACGCTGCCACCCGCCCCTTCCAGCACCGCCTGCGCCGCTGCGGTATCCCACTCACAGGTCGGGGCCAGCCGCGGGTAGAGCTCGGCGCCCCCTTCGGCGATGATGCAGAACTTCAGCGAGCTGCCCATCGCCACCAGCTTGATCTCCCCGAGCGGCGCCAGATAGTCCAGGGTCGCCTGGGACAGATGATTGCGACTGCCCACCACCCGCCAGGCCAGCCCCTCTGTATGAGCCTGAGTCTGGATCGCGACAGTGCCACTCTCGTCAATCCGCCAGGCCCCCAGCCCCTTGCCGCCGAACCAGAGCTTGTCCAGCACCGGTGCATAGACCAGCCCCCAGAGCGGCTTGCCAGCGTCGATCAGCGCGATGTTCACCGTGAACTCACCGTTGCGGGAGACAAACTCCTTGGTGCCATCCAGCGGATCCACCAGCCAGTAGCGGGACCAGCCGAGCCGCTCGGCCATGACCTCGGAGCCAGACTCCTCCGACAATACGGGGATGTCCGGCGTCAAGGTGGCCAGCGCTCGCACTATCACCTCATGGGCCCCCTTGTCGGCGGCGGTCAGCGGGCTCTCGTCCTGCTTGTACTCCACCGCGAAGGGTTTGCTATAGATGGCCATGATGGCCTCACCGGCGGCACGGGCGATGGGCTCCAGCTCGGAAATGGCGGGTAGGTACATGGAAAAGGTATCTCGCTCAAGTGGTTAGCCAGTGTACCCGAAGAGACAGGTTCAGCTTATAGCCGATTTAACTGAGTTATTCCTTGTGACTTCTGACAGACAGAAAGTGGCGCAGCTCGACTAGTTTTCTATAGCCACATGGCACCTAACAAGGATGTGAAACCATGAATAAAAAGACCCTGATCGCCGCCCTGTTGCTGGGCTGCCTGCCCCTGTTGAGCCAGCCGGTACTGGCCGCCGACAAGCCGGCAGCCAAGCCCGCCGCCACCGTTGCCAGCGCCAAGGAGGTCGGCAAGATCAACCTGAACACCGCCAGCGCCATTGAACTCGCGGCACTCAAAGGCATTGGCGAGAAGAAGGCGCAGGCCATCGTCGACTATCGGGAGAAGCAGGGCAAGTTCACCTCGGTGGATCAGCTGGCCGACGTGAGCGGCATCGGACCCGCCACCCTGGATGCAAATCGGGACATGATTATCGTCAAGTAACCGGTTTACCCCCTGTCATCCTGAGGGCAGCCTGTGGCTGCCCTATTTTTCTTCGGGTATCATGAACCCACTTCGTATCTTCGGACTCATTTCCATGAAAAAGACCCCGCTCGTTGTTCGCAAGGCCGTTCTTCCCGTCGCCGGCCTGGGCACCCGTATGCTGCCCGCCACCAAGGCCATCCCGAAAGAGATGCTGCCAGTGGTCGACAAGCCGCTGATCCAGTATGTGGTGCGTGAAGCCATCGCCGCCGGCATCAAGGAGATCATCCTGGTGACGCACTCCAGTAAGAACTCCATCGAGAACCACTTCGACAAGAGCTTCGAGCTGGAAGCGACTCTGGAGAAGCGGGTCAAGCGTCAGCTGCTGGAAGAGGTGCAACAGATCTGTCCGAAAGACGTCACCATCATGCATGTGCGCCAGGGCGAGGCCAAGGGGCTGGGTCATGCGGTGCTCTGTGCCCGCCCGCTGATCGGGGATCAGCCCTTCGCCGTGTTGCTGCCGGACGTGCTGATCGACGAGGTCGCCAGCGATCTCAAGCATGACAACCTGGCGGAGATGGTGCATCTGTTCGAGGACGAGCATATCAGCCAGATCATGGTAGAAGCCGTGCCCGAGAGTGAAGTGGACAAGTATGGCATCGCCGACATCAAGGGCGAGTCGCTGAGCGCCGGCATGTCGCTGCCGATGAAAGCCATCGTCGAGAAGCCGCCCCGTGACGAAGCCCCCTCCAACCTCGCCGTGGTCGGCCGCTACGTACTCTCTGCCAACATCTGGCCGCTGCTGGAGAAGACCCCCGCCGGTGCCGGGGACGAGATCCAGCTGACCGATGCCATCGCCATGTTGATGGAGCACGAGCAGGTCAATGCCTACTTCATGAAGGGTCGCAGCCACGATTGCGGCAGCAAGCTGGGTTATATGAAAGCCAACGTGGAATATGGCGTGCGCCATCGGGAACTGGACGGTGAATTCACCGCCTGGCTGAAACAGTTTGTCAAACAGTTGTAATCGCTGAATATTTGCGCAATACACAGAATAAAAATCTGGGCATCATTCGATGCCTTTTTTCATTTTATAAACAAAAATTCAACCGTTGATAGATAAAATATCGTCAAATCATCTCATTGTAATTCGATCCAGCATGTTTTATAAGGAATATGGCTTGTTTCTAGCCCTTGCATAAAATTCCTAAAAAAATATAAGACACAGGTGGAAGTTCCATGAATAACCCGTCTAAAGGGACCTTTTTAGGTCACCCTAAAGGGCTTTTTTTGCTCTTTAGTACCGAACTGTGGGAGAGATTCTCCTATTACGGCATGCGCGCCGTCCTCGTCCTCTATCTGACCGACATGACCGCCAACGGCGGCATGGGCTGGACCCAGGCCGATGCCCTCAAGCTGTACGGCATCTATACCGGTCTGGTTTACATCACCCCGATCATCGGCGGCTGGCTGGCAGACACCTTCCTGGGTCAGCGTCGCGCGATCCTGATTGGTGCCATCTTCATGGCCGCGGGTCAGTTCACCCTGGCCCTGCCCCACAGCATGTTCCCGGACATGGTCAACAGCCTCTTCTATGCGGGCCTCGCCCTGCTGATCCTGGGCAACGGCCTGTTCAAACCGAACATCTCCACCATGGTGGGCGACCTCTATGAGACCGGCGATCACCGTCGTGACGGGGCCTTCACCATCTTCTACATGGGGATCAACCTGGGCTCCCTGCTGGCAGGCGTGATCTGCGGCGCCGCCGCCACAGCCTACGGCTGGCAGGCTGCCTTCGTCAGCGCCGGTATCGGCATGCTGCTCTCCCTGGTAGTGCAAGCCACCATGGCACAGCGCTTCCTGGGTGACATCGGTCGCGTACCGGCCGCCCAACGCGCCGCCGAGCAACGCTCCAAAGAGCAAAAAGCCCCGCTGACCAAACAAGAAGTTGATCGCATCAAGGTCATTCTGGTGCTGGGTCTGTTCACCATCATCTTCTGGGCAGGCTTCGAGCAGGCCGGTGGTCTGATGAACCTGTACGCGCAGGAATATACCGACCGCATGATCGGCAGCTTCGAAGTGCCGACCGCCTGGTTCCAGTCCCTGAACCCTTTCTTCATCATCACCTTGGCTCCGATTGTGGCGGCTATCTGGATCAAGCTCGGCAATAAAGAGCCGAACTCCCCGGTGAAGTTCGCCATGGGTCTGTTCTTCCTAGCCATCGGTTTCCTGTTCATGATCGGTGCCGTGCTGGAGCAAGGTGGCGATCAGGCCGTCAAGACCTCCATGTTCTGGCTGGTCGGTGCTTACCTGTTCCACACCCTGGGTGAGCTCTGCCTCTCCCCGATCGGTCTCTCCATGGTGACCAAGCTGGCTCCGCTGCGCCTGGCCTCCCTGATGATGGGTGCCTGGTTCGGCTTCGTCGCCCTGGCCAACTACATCGCCGGTTTCGTGGGTTCCTTCGTCGGTGAGTCCGGTGCCATCGCCATCTTCGGCGGTATCGCAATCGCGGCCGTGATCAGTGCCCTGATCCTGCTGACCATGGCCAATCGCCTGGTCTACTGGATGCACGGTGCCGAAGGTCCGGCCAAAGAGTCTGACGAGCACGACAAGACACTGCAGTCTGCCGCCGTCTAATCGGTACGGATGCTAAACAAAAACAGGGCGCCCATTGGGCGCCCTGTTTTTTTATGTTCATCCATTCAGTGGTGGCGAACCTGCATCCGCAGTGCACTGCCACTGTCGCTGCGAAATTGCAGCTCGAACGGCTCGTGCCAGCTGCGCTTGTGCAAGGTATAGCGGGTGCTGCGCATCAATCCAAGGGGCAATCCGCCCGAGCGCATCAACCAGCGTGGCGAGGTGAGGCCCGCATTGGCAAATACCAGACCGTCCTCCTGATCGAACAGCAGCGCCGCCATGGCAAATGAATGGCGCAGACCCGATTCGAGCAATTGCAGATTCAAGTAGTCGAGCAGCCGGTGGGGCTGGCTCAACAGCAGGCTCTCCTGCTGTTGATACTGGCGGTAGGGCCCATTCATCAGCGATCGCACCAGCGCGCCGCAGAAGGCGGCATCCATGCCGAGGATGGGCAGCTCCATCACCAACACCAGCAACTTGTCCCCCAGCTTGAAGGTATCGGGGATAAACAGATTGCCCATACCGGCGAAGGTCACCTGCCAGGGGCCCCACTCCTGCAAGCCAGGCGGCGTCAGCCAGGCCAGCAGGCGACTGGAGGCTCTGTCGTGTCCCCGAAAAAAATCGATGTGATCCATCAGCTCCAGCTGCTGGGTCTGCTGCACGCCGCCCGCCAGACACTGATCGATGCTGCGCCGGATCTGGCTGTAGTCCGACACCGGCTTGATGAAGAAGTCCCTGGCCCCGGCCCGCAGCGCCCGCTCGACCGAGGCCATCTTGTCCTGGCCCGAGATGACGATGACCGGCACCTCGGGGTAGCGGGCCGCGAGGCAGGCGATGACCTCATGCCCATCCATGTTCGGCATGTTGAGGTCACATAACACGATATCGGGGTGATAGAGGGCCGCAGCGGAGAGTCCTTCTATGCCGTCTTCGGCCTGAAACACACAGGCCCCATCATGCTCGAGATAAGTTACCAGCGAGTGGCGAAAAACTGCTTCATCTTCTACCACCAGGATCCGTAGTCCAGCCATTGACATCTTAATAAAACTCTTATTAGTCAAACGGTTATTTGAGTATTAAGCCTAGAACATGTGGGGTCTATCTCGCCACTCAATATTGTCGCCCCCCCTCTTAAAACTGTCATGACCGCGCCCAACCATTTGAAATGGGCGGATTATTTTATCGAGATTTTCTGGCCAGCCGGTGACTCAGTACACGACCGGGCATATCCGGCTGGCGAGAGCCCAGCCATCGCCGCGTTGGCTTGTGTGTGAGCCGTGAATTGTATGAGACCCCGCCATGAGGGATAATGCCCCCATTCCAGATCCTGAAGAACACCATGACCCCAGCCGAATACAGCGCCCTCGCTCATCCCAGATTGTCCCATCCGGCTCGCAGCCTCTATACCCTGCAGTTGCGCAGGCTGGTGCTGGAAAATCGGCAAGCCAGGCTCAATTATCCCGAGCTGGGACGGGCCCTGGCGGTGGTGGATCCCGGCGATCCCAGCGGCTTCTGCTATCAGGTCAACGCCCGTCAGCTGACCGAACTGCTCGATGAGTTGATGGAAGCAGAATTGTTGCAGGTGGAGGCGCTGCCTGACAGTGAGCACTACCATCAGTGCTCGTTCCAGTTGCCGCTGCTGAGTCAGCGGGTGCGTAGCCCGCTGCCGGAGCGGCCGTTCCAGATGCACCTGCAGTGGCGACCGGATGAGGAGTTGCCCGCCCTCGCCCGTCTGTGCGGGGTGATCGATGCCAGCTACAACGAAGAGGATCTCGGGGAGTTCATTGCTTACTGGCTCGGCCGCCCCGAAGTATTCGACTCCCAGCACCAGTGGATGCTCAAGTTTATCCGTACCCTCAAGAGCCGCCGCTATGCCCGTCGCCAGCCGACGGTGGTGACGGGTTACCAGCAGGTCACCCCCGCCCCCGCCGACGCAGGGCCGAGCAAACGGGCACAGGAGATGATCGAAACGGCCAAACGCCTGACTCAGGGGCCGGATAATGATTGATCCCCACGCTTCGCAGCAGGCACTATTAGCAGCATTGTTCGTATCTCCACGACTAGGCCCTTGCCATCTCGGCCCCAGCAGAAGGAGCATTCCATGACAGACCCGCACGATCCACTGCGCCAGGAGCTGGAGGAGATCGAGGCCAAGCGCCGGAAGATCGCCAAAGCCAAACAAGATCACCGCATTCACGATCCCGAACTGAGCCAGCACGTGGGTGGCCTGCTTGAGCGCATTCGTCGCCTGCAAGCCCAGACCGGCGGTGGCCAGTACGACTACGAGACCCTGCGCAAGGAGTATGACGCCAAGGCCAACGCCGAGGTGCGCGAGCTGCAGAAGGCCGCCCGTCAGGAGCGGATCCAGAAGCTGATCGCTCAGGCCGACCTCAATTCGGACTGGGTATTCGAGAAGATGGATGCCACCGATCCCGTGCTGCAATACCCTATCGAAACCGCCCGTTACTTCATCAGCGGCTTCGAGCACTGGGAGAAGAGTGGCGGCGGCTGCATGCTCATCTACGGCGACTACGGCACCGGCAAGTCGACCCTGGCGGGCGCCGTGGCCCACGAGCTGATCGAGCTGCATCAGAAATCGGTGATCTTCCAGCAGTGGGCCTCGGTGGTGGATCGGCTGTTCTTCAACGTCATCCAGGATCAGGAAGAGCGCAATCAGTACCGCCGCGCCCTGGAAGAGGTGGATCTGCTGATCATCGACGAGGTGGCGGCCAACCGCGCCAAGATGGCGGAGAGCCAGTCCAGCTTCCTCGGCCACCTGCTGCGCCGCCGTCGCAACCTCTCCAAGAGCGTCATCATCATCACCAACCACAGCCCCCAGAGCCTGCATCAGGCCATCGGTGACTTCAGTTTCGAGGCGATCAAGGCGTTCAACCCGGTGGATATCCACCTGAGCGGCCCCAGCCGTCGCCCCAGCATCGGCCACTACAACGGCTGATCACCCGGGCCAGCGTCATCAGCGGCTGGCCCTTTGTTTCTTCTCCCCTCGCAAATAAAAACAACTCTCATTTACATAGCATCAGCAAGCCCCTAGGCTAGCCTTTTTGTTCAAGGGAGCCTCTCATGCCAACCACACTCATCTTCGGAGCCAGCCGCGGGCTGGGCCGCGCCTTCACCGAACAGGCCCTGCGCCAGGGCCACAGGGTCCTGGCCCTGGTCCGCAGCCCAGAAATGGCGGCCGAACTGCACGCATTGGGGGTGGAGGTCGTCCAGGGGGATGCTCTGGACGGGGCCGCAGTCGCGCAGGCTTGCCTGCTGGCGGGCAGCGAAGCCCAGGTTGTTTCCACCTTGGGGAGCTTTCGCCAGCCGCAGCCGGTGGATTACCAGGGCAACCGCCATGTGATAGACGCCATGGAGCAGGCCGGGCTCAAGCGCCTGCTGCTGGTGACCTCCCTCGGCTGCGGTGACAGCTGGCAATATCTGCCCGTACGGGCACGGGAAGCATTCGGTCACGAGGTGCGGCTCAAGAGCCTGGCGGAGAGTTGGTTGCAGAGCAGCACGCTGGCCTGGACCATCTTGCGGCCAGCCGGCTTGCAGGATGGCGAGGCCACCGGCCGGGCGGTATTGAGTCAGGGGGAAGAGGTACATGGCCTGGTACGTCGCCAGGACGTGGCCATGCAGGGTTTGCAACTGCTCACCAACGAGCAGGCCCTCGGCCATATCTACGCCATCGGCGATCCGGATCTGCAGCGCGGCTGATCCAGCCACCAAACAACGGTCAGCCTGGGCTGACCGTTTTCATTGCTGGCTCCGGCAACTGCCGCTGGCGCCACCCCAGCAGCCAGCAGGCGAGCGTGCCATTGAGCAGCGCCAAGCCCCACAGCTGCCACCAGTAGCGGGACACTTGAGTAAAGTCGGCCCCCATCTGGTTCAGCCGCAGGAAGCCCTCGATGGCCGGGGTGCTTGGCACCCACTGGGCCAGCCAGTTGAGGGGCGCCGGAATGAGCTCCAGCGGCCAGATGAAGCCGGCGAGAAAGACCAGCGGCAGTGACGAAACCAGCACCACCTGAGTGGGCAGATCCCGTCGGGTAAAGAGCGCACCCAGCACTATGCCAAGCCAGGTGGTCGCCAGCAGGAACGGCAGGGTGAACAGCCACAACTCGGCAGGCTGTGCGCTGCGCGCTATGTCGTAATGGTCGAAACAGAAGCCGAAGAAGTAGGTGACCGGCAGCACGAAGAGCCCGCCCAGTACCAGGGTGCGCGCCAGCAGCAGGGGCAGTACCGGCACCTTCTGCCAGTAACCCTGCTCGCCACGCCCGCTGCGCTGGTTCTGGGTTGCCCCCAGGATGCCGGCCCCCATCAGCAACACCTGATGCAGGATCAGCACGAACACCGCCGGCACCACGTAGTTCACATAGCCCATGCTGGGATTGAACACCGGCAGCACGTTGAGCCCCACCGCGCTCCAGCCCATGGCCGCCTGAGGCAACGCCTCGCCCTGGCTGAGCAGGCGCGCCACCTTGACCTGAGCCGCCAGGGTGCCGCCCGCCTGGGCAAGCCCCTCGGCGATGGTGCCATAGACCAGGAAATAGGAGGCGTCACCGGCATAGCTCAGGGTCACGCTCCTGCCCAACATCAGATCCCGGTAGAAGTGGCGGGGAATATGCAAAATGCCGCTCGCCTTGCCGCTCAGCAACCATTCACGCGCCTCCTCCAGGCTGCCGACTCGCGCCACCAGTTTTACCTGGGACGTCGCATCGGCCATGAACTCCAGCTGGCGGGAGAACTGACTGCCGTCGTCGTTGACCACCACCACCGCCTCTTCCCGTGGCAACTGGTGCAGATAGGGCTGCGGGTAGAGGAAGGAGTAGAAGAAGACGCCGCCAAACAGGGTCAGCATGATGGCCCTGTCCGCCAGCAGGGTACGCAGCTCGAGCCGCACCAGATCCCAGAAACCCATCATGATTCCGGCTCCTTGCTGACCAGCTCGCGGGCGGCTTGCGCCTGCGGTTGATAGCGGCGCATCACCACCAACAGGGGCAACAGGAACAACAGCAAGGCTCCAAACTGGGGTAGCGCCGCACCGAGCGGCAGACCGTAGTTGGTCTGCCCTATCTGCAGCTCGACGTAGTGGGAGATGGGCAACAGGCTGCGCCAGAACTGGGCGAAGTCCCCCATGGCACTGACCGGGAAGGTCACCCCCATGAAGGCGAAGCCCGGCGCCGTATAAGCCCCCGCCAGCGACAAGGCACGGGCCGGATCCCGGATGACAGCGTAAAAGAAAGCCCCCATGCTGACGCAGGCGGCCGAGGCAAGTCCCAACCCCAGGATCAATATCAGCCAGCTGCCCTGCATGGGGTAGCCAAGCGCCTTGAACAGCAGCAGGCTCCATCCCAGCCCCCAACCCCACCCGATGAGCACATGCGGCATCAGCGTGCGCCAGAGGCCGAACCAGACCCCTCTGGTGGTCCAGTCCAGTCCGAGTCTGTCGGTTCGAGCCAACGCATTGAGACCGTAGAGCACCACCAGGATCTGCCAGACCGCGGGCAGCAGGGCACTCAGCAGAAACTGGGCATAGCTGGAGTTGATGTTGTAGAGCGCCGTCACCTGATTGGCGATGGGCACCGACTGCCCCAGGGCACCGGGCAGCGCCTTGCCATCGGCCATGGCCGCCAGCACGCCGACCTGGCCGTTGAGGGTACCGACCACCTGGGCCAGCGCCGAGTTGACCAGCTTGGCGATCAGAATGAACTGGCCGTTGTTGAACACGGTGATCTTGGGCTGGGTACCCTCGCGGGCATCCCGCTCCAGATGGGCGGGGATCACCACCAGGGCGTAGATGTCGCCGCCGCGCAGGGCGCGTGCGCCCTCGTCGATGGCATCAAACTGATTGCTCAGCTTGAGCCCGCTTGAGCCATCCAGCGAGAATGCCAGCTGGCGGGAGAGCGCGCTGCGATCCAGGTCCACCAGGCCGATCTTGAGATCCCGCGCCAGCCCGGCCGAGAAGACCCAGCACAGGATCCCGATCAGCAGCAGCGGGATCCAGCTCACCAGCGCCCGGTTGAACGGGTCCTGCCACAGCAGCCGCCATTCACGTGCCATCAGAGTTCGACCAGCACGCTCATGCCAACCCGCAAGCCTTCAACCGGCTGCAAGGGGCGCGCCTCCAGCTGGAAGCTCTTCATGTCGAACCCCTGTCGGCTGTCGGTGGCACGCCAGGTGGCATAGTCCCCCATCACCGCCACGTGGGTGACCTTGAAGCGGACCGTTTGGTCGCCCAGGCCCGGAATGGTGGCATCGAACTCGGTGCCGATCGGGAAGCGGGGCAACAGATCTTCGCGCACATGGAACTGGGCCCAGGCATCCTCCATGTCAAGCAGGGTCACCACCGGGAAACCTTGCGGCGCCAGCTCACCGCTGCGCAGCAGCACCTGTGCCACCTCACCGGCATGGGGCGTGACGATGCGGGTATCGGCCAGATAGGCCTCCACCTCGGCCACCGAGCCCGCCGCCATCTTGGCCTGCTCACGGGCCGCGACCTTGGTCTCTTCCCGCGCCCCTTCCAGGGTCATTTGATACTGCTGCCAGGCCATGCCTTCGCTGTATCTGGCCGCCTGCCAGGCGGTCCAGGCCTCATCGCGCTTTTGCAGCGGCATCACCCCCTCCCGGTGCAGGTTGGCGATGCGCTCATAGGTCTTGCCATGGAGCTGGGCCGCCGTCTTGGCCTGTTGCCACTGATCCTTGGCCGCCGCGATCTGCTGGGCCCGCGCCCCCTTCTCCGCCTCCTGTGCCAGGGCGCCGGCCGCCGCCTGCCCCGCCTTGGCCTGGCTCAGCTTGGCCTCGATCTCGGGGCTCGCCAGAGTGAATGCCAGCTGACCCTTGGCCAGCTGATCGCCCTTCTTCACCAACACCTCGGCAATGCGCCCCGCCACCTTGGAGGAGACCGAATACTGCTGCGCCTCGATCTGGCCCTGCAACCGTACCGGCTCCGGCTGGTAAGCCAGCCAGAAACGCCAGCCCAGCCAGATGACCAGCACGATCAACGCCAGTGGCAGCAGCAATGGCTTGCCCTGGCTCATCTTCTTCTTGATGGGGGGATGACTCATGCATTCACCTCGACAAACGGGCGACCCTTGGCGGTCGAAACAGACATGGAAAGAGGGGCAGACAAGGCGGCGATCATGAGTTCACCTCGATCGCCTGCCCATGCTGATATTGATTGAAGCTGGTCATCTGGCCGGAGAGCGCCAACAGGCGAGCCAGGGAGATCACATATTGATAGGCGGCGGCGGCGCGCTGGGTCTTGACCCCCGCCAGCTGGTTGCGCGCATCCACCACATCCAGCGAGGTGGAGAGCCCCTGGCCGAACGCCTTGTCCCGCAGTCGCACGTTCTCCTCGGCCAGCGCCTGGGTCGAGGAGAGGGATTGATACTCCTCCAGCCCCTGTGCCGCCTCGCGCCACGTCTTCTCGACCAGCAACTCCAGATCCTGGCGGGTCTTGGCCTGCAGCAGGTTGACCTGCAACTCGGCACTCTTGGCGGCCTGCACCGTCTCGGAGCGGCCATCGCGGCTCACCAGCGGCATGCTGACGCCCACCCCGACCAGCCAGTCCGGCGTGGTCTTGGAGACGATGGAGTCATCCTCATAGAGGTTGTAGTTGCCGAACAGGAACAGCTCGGGAGCATATTTGCCCTTCTCCAGCTTGATCATCCCCTGCGCCTGCTCCTTCTTGGCCGCCAGCAGCTTGAGGCCGGGATGCACCGCCAGGGTCTCCTGCACGAAGGGATCGAGCTCTGGCATCCCCTGGTTGATGAAGAGCCGGGTATTAGGCTCGGCCTGCTTGAGTTTGAGCAGATGGCCGAGGGCCAGCTGGGCGATCTCCAGGCTGCGCCGCGCCTTCTGGGTATCGATGCGCGCCCTGTCATAGGCCGACTGGGCGGAGAGTCGCTCGACCTTGGCGATCTGACCCTGCGCCTCCAGCTTCCGGGCATGATCCAGATGATGGGCCAGCCCCTGCTCGATCTCCTGCTTGGTCTGCACCACCTGAGCTGCCAGCACCACCCCGAAATAGGTTTGGGAGAGGCTCTCGAAGGTGGCTTGCTGCTTGAGCACCAGCAACTGCTGCGCCTCGCTCACCTGGGCCTGGCGGATATCCTGCGCCGCATCGATACGGCCGCCCACGAACAGCGGCCACAGCATCTTGACCGAGCTGGTGACCACGTTCTGCTTGGTCAGGGGGGTGACGAAGTCGCTGGGGCTGAGGTTGAGCGCCTGCATGACGGGCCCCAGCACCTTGCCAAACTCCGGGTGATTGGCGATGGGGTTGAGATCCAGCATGTCGAGTTCCATCGGCTGATCGAGGTGAGTATAACTGGCCCCGACATCCACCTTGGGCAGGTACATGGCCTTGGCCGCCTCGCGCAGCTGCTCTGCCCGCGCCACCCCGGCCTGCTCCGCCGCCAATCCATCATCCTGCTGGATGACCCGGCTCCAGGCCTCGGTGAAGCTCACCGTCTGCGCCTGGGCAGAGCCCAGCATGGCTCCCAACAGGCACGGCCAGAGCGATTTGATGAACCTTGACGTCATACATCCCCAACTTCTGTTTGTAATAAAATTGTGTGGAGCCTTTGCTCGATTCAGGCTCGCTATCATAACGTAAACCCGCGGCGGAGGGAGACTGACAAATCACTGAGTACCTCACTCATTTGACCCCGATCATGGTCTCAGACAATATGCCTGATTTTCAAGCACTCCTGAATTTGCAAGCCTTGGCGCGACGTTTTTTTCAGAAAAAATTGGCTGACGCTCAAATACTAACCTTTTCTCCTGACTAAAAAATGCGTAATATACGCCGCCCTAAGCCGATGGTAACCGTGGAATGCAGATAGGTCCCCACACGCTTGAAACTCCCTTGATCGTGGCCCCCATGGCCGGTGTAACAGACCGACCATTTCGTGAACTTTGTTTACGTTTGGGAGCAGGCATGGCCGTTTCAGAGATGCTGCTGGCCAACCCGGATGTCTGGGATACCCAGAAAACCAGGATGAGAATGGATCACTCTGCCGAAAGCGGATTGCGATCGGTCCAGATTGCCGGAGCCGACCCGGAGATGATGGCGTTTGCCGCCCGCTACAACGTGCAGCAGGGCGCTCAGATCGTCGACATCAACATGGGTTGTCCTGCAAAAAAAGTGAATAAGAAGTTGGCGGGCTCTGCCCTGCTGCGTCAACCCGAGCTGGTCAGAACTATCTGCCAGGCCGTGGTGAATGCAGTGGAGGTGCCTGTCACCTTGAAGATCCGCACAGGATGGGATCCGGATAACCGCAATGGCGAGGAGATCGCCCGAATCGCCGAAGATTGCGGTATCGCGGCCCTTGCCGTGCATGGTCGTACCCGCACCGACCTCTATCGGGGGGAAGCGGAGTACGACACTATCAGGGCGATTAAGCAGGCCGTATCGATTCCTGTGGTCGCCAATGGCGACATAGACAGCCCGGAGAAGGCCCGGTATGTCCTCGACTATACCGGCGTCGACGCCGTGATGATCGGCCGTGCTGCGCAAGGACGACCCTGGATTTTCCGGGAAATCCGTCATTTTCTTGAGACGGGCACCAAGCTGCCGCCTCCCGACAGGGAAGAGGTTCGCACCCTGATGAACGAGCATGTTACCAACCTGCACCAGTTTTATGGTGCATATCTGGGAGCGCGCATTGCCCGTAAACACGTGGGCTGGTATCTGGATGAAGAAGAGACGGGCCGAGAATTCCGTAAACATTTCAATGCTCTGGATTGTGCAGATGCACAACTGGAAGCACTTGAAGTGTATTTCGATGGATTAGGTTAACGCATAACTCGCATAACTAAAGAGCCGACCGAATATGTTCGAACAAACCCTGACTTCTGATGCATTGGTAACAACTACTCACAATCACGCTGCCGAGCCGACCCAGCGCCCCCTGCGTGACTCTGTGCAACAGGCCTTGCGTAACTACCTGGCCCAGTTGAACGGTCAGGAAGTGATTGATCTGTACGATATGGTTCTCTCCGAAGTCGAAGCCCCCATGCTGGACGTGATCATGCAGTACACCCGTGGTAACCAGACTCGCGCCGCCGTGATGATGGGCATCAACCGTGGTACCCTGCGTAAAAAGCTCAAACGCTACGGCATGAACTGATTTCAGTCATCCTGCGGCAGTGCAGACGAAGGCGTATCCCAGCGATGGGGTACGCCTTTTTCTATGGCCGACGTTCACCATGCTCGGGCGTCACTCCGCGGCCAACTTGATCCCCAGCCCGACAAAGAGCCCACCCATCAGCCGATTGAGCCAGCATGCCGCCCAGACAGGCAGACGGACCTTGCGGCTCGCATAGGCGGTCGAGAAGGCCAGCAGATGACACCAGATCATGCCATTGAAGTTGAAGATGCAGCCCAGCACGATGAAGGCCAGTGCCTTCTGGGGCGCATCGGGGGCGATAAACTGGGGCACGAAGGCGAGGAAGAACAGCGCCACCTTGGGATTGAGCACATTGGTCAGCAGTCCCTGCCGGAAGATGCGGCCATAGGAGAGCGCAGGCAGCGTCACGGCGAGCTCGGGGACTGTGGAGGCGCTAGCCCCCTGTCTGAGCAACGAGATGCCCAGATAGACCAGGTAGAGTGCCCCCATCAGCTTGATGACGGCGAACAACTCGACCGAGGCACTCAGCAGGGCAGACAGTCCCAGGGCTGCCGCCAGCACATGCACCATGGTACCCGCCCCTATCCCCAGCGCCGCCACCGAGCCTGCCCGCCAGCCCTGTGAGCCGCTGCGCAGCATGATGAGCAGAGAGTCCGGCCCCGGCATCATATTCAACAACAGCCCCGAGACGATAAACAACGCCAAATCGTGGATCCCCAACATACACAACTCCCTTGTCGATGAAACTCACAGTCTATGGATCCAGCCCGTCTTGTCACTCCCGTTTCGGGCAATAGTGAACATCAACGGAAGGCATAGCCGCTCGAAAAGCGGCAAAAGACGGCAACAACGGGGCAGGAGGCTGAAAATATGGAGGATATAAGGCAGCTATTATGACCAGAAATATCTTATTTAACGGAGTATTAAGCTAATAAAGCAGTCATAAATAACGGAGAGAGAATGATTGAATCACGAATTTCAGGCAACAAAAAAGCCCGCTCGATTGAGCGGGCTTCTTCTAATTGGGTGCCTGGCAGTGTCCTACTCTCGCATGGCGAATGCCACACTACCATCGGCGCTACCGCGTTTCACTTCTGAGTTCGGCATGGGATCAGGTGGTTCCACGGCGCTATGGCCGCCAGGCAAAAAACTTCATCTGGAAAGCTGACGTGAATAACGACTTAGGCGTTTGCCTTGTCACTATCACTGAATTAGATAAGTAGTTCGTTCACTTGCTACAAGGCCCAGAACACTTCTTGGGTGTTGTATGGTTAAGCCTCACGGGTAATTAGTATGGGTTAGCTCAACACGTCGCCGCGCTTACACACCCCACCTATCAACGTTGTGGTCTCCAACGGCCCTTTAGGACCCTCAAGGGGTCAGGGATGACTCATCTCAGGGCTCGCTTCCCGCTTAGATGCTTTCAGCGGTTATCGATTCCGAACTTAGCTACCGGGCAGTGCCACTGGCGTGACAACCCGAACACCAGAGGTTCGTTCACTCCGGTCCTCTCGTACTAGGAGCAACTCCCTTCAATCATCCAACGCCCACGGCAGATAGGGACCGAACTGTCTCACGACGTTCTGAACCCAGCTCGCGTACCACTTTAAATGGCGAACAGCCATACCCTTGGGACCGACTTCAGCCCCAGGATGTGATGAGCCGACATCGAGGTGCCAAACACCGCCGTCGATATGAACTCTTGGGCGGTATCAGCCTGTTATCCCCGGAGTACCTTTTATCCGTTGAGCGATGGCCCTTCCATTCAGAACCACCGGATCACTATGACCTACTTTCGTACCTGCTCGACCTGTCCGTCTCGCAGTTAAGCTGGCTTATGCCATTGCACTAACCTCCTGATGTCCGACCAGGATTAGCCAACCTTCGTGCTCCTCCGTTACTCTTTGGGAGGAGACCGCCCCAGTCAAACTACCCACCAGGCACTGTCCGCGAGCCCGATTCAGGGCCCTGCGTTAGAACATCAAACATACAAGGGTGGTATTTCAAGGACGGCTCCAGCGCAACTAGCGTCACGCCTTCAAAGCCTCCCACCTATCCTACACATGTAGGTTCAATGTTCAGTGCCAAGCTGTAGTAAAGGTTCACGGGGTCTTTCCGTCTAGCCGCGGGTACACCGCATCTTCACGGCGAATTCGATTTCACTGAGTCTCGGGTGGAGACAGCATGGCCATGGTTACACCATTCGTGCAGGTCGGAACTTACCCGACAAGGAATTTCGCTACCTTAGGACCGTTATAGTTACGGCCGCCGTTTACCGGGGCTTCGATCAAGAGCTTCGCTTGCGCTAACCCCATCAATTAACCTTCCGGCACCGGGCAGGTGTCACACCCTATACGTCCACTTTCGTGTTTGCAGAGTGCTGTGTTTTTGATAAACAGTCCCAGCCATCTGGTCACTGCGACTCCCAACTGCTCCATCCGCAAGGGACTTCACTGTCAAGAGCGAACCTTCTCCCGAAGTTACGGTTCTATTTTGCCTAGTTCCTTCACCCGAGTTCTCTCAAGCGCCTTGGTATTCTCTACCCGACCACCTGTGTCGGTTTGGGGTACGATGACTTGTAATCTGAAGCTTAGAGGCTTTTCCTGGAAGCAGGGCATCAATGGCTTCACCACCGTAGTGGCTTCGTCTCGTGTCTCAGCGTTGTATCTCCGGATTTGCCTAGAGATACCGCCTACGCACTTTCACCAGGACAACCGTCGCCTGGCCCACCTAGCCTTCTCCGTCCCCCCATCGCAATTACAAGTCGTGCAGGAATATTAACCTGCTTCCCATCGATTACGCCTTTCGGCCTCACCTTAGGGGTCGACTCACCCTGCCCCGATTAACGTTGGACAGGAACCCTTGGTCTTCCGGCGAGGAGGCTTTTCACCCCCTTTATCGTTACTTACGTCAGCATTCGCACTTCTGATATCTCCAGCATACCTCTCGATACACCTTCGCAGACTTACAGAACGCTCCCCTACCACTCACACATACGTGTGAATCCGCGGCTTCGGTGCCTGGTTTGAGCCCCGTTACATCTTCCGCGCAGGCCGACTCGACTAGTGAGCTATTACGCTTTCTTTAAATGATGGCTGCTTCTAAGCCAACATCCTAGCTGTCTGAGCCTTCCCACATCGTTTCCCACTTAACCAGAACTTTGGGACCTTAGCCGGCGGTCTGGGTTGTTTCCCTCTTCACGACGGACGTTAGCACCCGCCGTGT
The DNA here is from genome assembly GCF_056279295.1 of Aeromonas sp. TECH754. Taxonomy (NCBI): domain Bacteria; kingdom Pseudomonadati; phylum Pseudomonadota; class Gammaproteobacteria; order Aeromonadales; family Aeromonadaceae; genus Aeromonas; species Aeromonas sp. TECH754. The sequence goes on from NZ_JBWBRA010000001.1 coordinate 3,084,994, forward strand.
GTCTCCC